>NZ_JCAXEO010000001.1:0-2572925 GCF_059758475.1 Agromyces sp. GQ35
TGAGTTTCAGCCATTCCGGCCTGCCCTCAGGGCAACCTATCTACCGTACCACTTCCGACGCCGGCTTCGATCACTCGAAGTCACTCAGCGGATGCTGACACAACAAGAACACGACTCGAGAGTCATGTTCGTTCTGAAGTGGGGGTTTCATCTTAGGCTTGAAATCACCGAGTCGCAATGCGACTTCGAGGCTATTTGGCTAAGAATCTCGCCGTCTCGGCCGGGAAGCCCTGATCTCTCAGCCGCTTCCCGCACCGCCGTGGCGATGAGTAAGAATTTACGCGGATCCCCGCACCCCGGCAAATCAGGCATGCATCCCGGGCGTGTCGCGCCGGAACACGGGGATCTCGCGACATCCGGTCAGTTCACGTCGTCGGGGTGGGAGCTCACCCGGCCCTCGCGCTCGAGCGCGGTGATCGCCTCGACCTCGGCATCGGTCAACTCGAAGTCGAAGACGTCGAAGTTCTCGGCCATTCGTTCTCGCCGGTTCGACTTCGGGAAGACGACGTGACCGCGCTGCAGGTGCCAGCGGATCACGACCTGCGCCGGGCTCTTGCCATGCGCCGCTGCAGCGCCGGCGACCTCGGGGAGTTCGAAGAGCGGGTACTTGCCCTGACCGAGCGGCCCCCACGCCTCGATCGCGATGCCGTGCTCCTCGGCGAATGCCGCCGTGGCCGGTTGCTGATGCGCCGGGTGCAGCTCGATCTGGTCGATGGCAGGCACGACGTCGGTCTCGTCGAGCAGTCGCTGGAGATGCGGCACGAGGAAGTTCGAGACGCCGATCGAGCGCACCCGCCCGCTCTCGCGCAACTGTTCGAACGTCTTCCACGTCTCGACGTATCGGTCGTTCGCCGGAGCCGGCCAGTGGATCAGGTACAGGTCGAGATAGTCGAGGCCGAGCCGATCGAGGCTCGCATCGAACGCATCGAGCACCGATTGCGTGCCCTGGTCGTCGTTCCACAGCTTCGTCGTGATGTAGAGCTGTTCGCGCGGGATGCCCGAGTCGGCGAGCGCAGCGCCGACGCCGGCCTCGTTGCCGTAGATACGCGCCGTGTCGATATGGCGATACCCCACCTCGAGGGCATCGGTGACGATGCGCTCGGTCTCTTTCGGGTCGACCTTGAACACGCCGAAGCCGAGCTGCGGGATCGAGTGACCGTCGTTGAGTTGGATGCGGGGAACAGAAGTCATGCTCCATCCCACCACGCCGAAGCGCGCTGCGGCAGGAGGTTCGCTGGCCGCGAATCAGGCCGCGGTCGCTCCGAGCCGGTCGCTGATGGGGTCGGTTGCCACGTCTGCTGCAGCGAGCGCACGGCGCGACGCGTTTCGCTCCCCCGCGCGCAGCGCGATCGGCCAACGATTGCCGGTCGGCGGCAACGGGCACACGTACTCGTCGGAGAACGCGCACGGCGGCAGGTACGCCCGATTGAAATCGACGACCACCCGGCCCGCGGCGTCAGGTTCGGGCACGCGCAGGAACCGGAAGCGGTAGCTCTCGTCTCCGCTCGTTGCGTCGGCGATCACGGCCGAGAGGCCGTGCCCGTCACGGGTGACCGTGAGGGCGAGCGGAACGCCGTCGATCTCGAGTTCGATCGCGCCGCCGAGCCTGCCCTCCGATGCGTGTCCGTCGACCGAGGTGACCTCGATCGTCGCGCCCTCGTCTGCGGCGGCGAACCGTCCGGTCACCACCCGGTCGGACGAGAACGGATAGGTCTCGATGCCGTCGAGACGCGTGCGGCTCGGGGCATCCGGATCGATCACGCGAAGCGCGAGCGATCTGTCGCGCTCGAATGCGCGCAGGCGCACGCTGCCGATCTCGTGCTCCTCCCCCGGAACGAGCCGCACGACCTCGTCGTCCGGCTGGGCTTCACCGACGATCGCGCCGCCCTGGACGCGCCAGCGCCCAGGCGCGCCGGCGAACTCCGCGGATTCCGCCGTGAGCCAGTGGGTGTGACGGAGCGCGGCCGTGCCGTGCGGCGCCGACACCGCCTGCCAGCGGCTCCGCCGCCACTCGCACCACTCGCGTTCGACGTCATCCAGGCTCATGTGCACACCGTAGCCGCCGCGTTCGCCAGCCCCGAAATCACGGGTCGTCAGGCGGCGAGCGCGGAGTCGGGGAGGAACAGCAGCACGAGGGCCGGCGCACTGGTCATG
Organism: Agromyces sp. GQ35; assembly: GCF_059758475.1. NCBI lineage: Bacteria > Bacillati > Actinomycetota > Actinomycetes > Micrococcales > Microbacteriaceae > Agromyces > Agromyces sp. GQ35. Next base: position 2,155 of record NZ_JCAXEO010000001.1, read on the forward strand.
AGGTTGACGAGCAGGTGGGCGATCATGATCGGCATCAGCCGCCGCTGGCGATGCACGATGATCCCGGAGCCGATGCCCCACACGAAGAACGCCGCGAGGTAGACGAGCACCGCATCCGGGGTCGCCGCGTAGAACACATGCTGCAGCGCGAAGATCGCGGCGGGCACGATGATCGCCCAGAACGGCCGCCAGCGCCGCTCGAGTCCCCACTGCGAGTAGCCGCGGTAGACGAGCTCCTCCGCAGGGGCGTTCAGCGGCGCGAAGGTGAGGACCGAGACGACCGCGAGCACCGTGAGCCCCACGCGGTTCACGGGCGGTGCGGCATCCGCGTCGTAGAAGACCGTTGCGAAGTGCTCGAACGCTGCACCGCCGTGGAGGGCGAACATCACCCCAATCACCGCGAGGATGAACGGCAGCCACAGCACGGCGAGCCAGAGCAGGCCCCAGAGCACGTCTGGGCCGAGCCGTCGCCACGAGAAGTCGATGAGGTCACGCGCCCGTTGCCCCGAGCGGTGCAATGCCCGCCGCACGAGCACGATCGAGAGCACGTTCACGGGCAGCATCGTCGCTGCAGCGAACAGCATGCCGGGCGGGAACGGCCCGGGTGAGCCCGTCGACGCGAGCGCGATCCAGGTGCCGAGCGCTGCGAGCCCGACGAGCGCGACCCGGAGGGCCGGGAGACCGAGGAGGGCGGCGACCGCCGGAGAGCGCGTCGAAGTCGACCCCACCTGCACCGCGACATCCGTGGACATGAGGGAGTTCTACCACGGGCCCGCCGGCGCCGCATACGATGGAGGGCTGTGCTTGCTGCGATCACCTACCCCGCCGAGCTGCCCGTCTCCCGGCAGCGTGAGGAGATCGCGCGCGCCATCAGCGAGAACCAGGTCGTGATCGTCGCCGGAGCGACCGGCTCGGGCAAGACGACGCAGCTGCCGAAGATCTGCCTCGAGCTCGGGCGTGAGTCGATCGGCCACACGCAGCCACGGCGACTCGCCGCCCGCACGATCGCCGAGCGCATCGCCGAGGAACTCGGCGATGAGGTCGGCGGCCTCGTCGGCTACCAGGTGCGTTTCACCGACAAGGCCACCGCCTCGACCCGCATCAAGCTGATGACCGACGGCATCCTGCTGAACGAGATGCACCACGACCGGATGCTGCGTCGCTACGACACGATCATCATCGACGAGGCGCACGAGCGCAGCCTCAACATCGACTTCCTCCTCGGCTACCTCAAGCAACTGCTGCCGAAGCGGCCCGACCTCAAGGTCATCGTGACGAGTGCCACGATCGATCCTGAGAGCTTCGCGAAGCACTTCGCGGATGCCGCGGGCACGCCGGCACCGATCATCGAGGTCTCCGGGCGCACCTACCCGGTCGAGATCCGGTACCGCCCGCTGGTCTCGGAGGAATCGGCGAGCGACGATCCCGACGAGACGACGGCGTCGGGCCCCGGCGGCCGGGCCGCGGCCGACGACAAGGACTACCTGCAGGGCATCATCGAGGCGCTCGACGAGCTCGACCGCGAGTCACGCGGCGACGTGCTCGTGTTCCTCTCGGGCGAGAACGAGATCCGCGACGCCGAAGAGGCGGTGCGCGGGCACTACGCCGGCCGCGAGGCATCCGTCACCGAGGTGCTGCCGCTCTACGGACGCCTGTCGTCGGCCGACCAGCACCGCGTGTTCCAGCCATCGACCGTCGCCGGCGTGCGCCGACGCGTAGTGCTCGCGACGAACGTCGCGGAGACGAGCCTCACCGTGCCCGGCATCAAGTACGTCATCGACGCTGGCACCGCACGCATCAGCCGCTACTCGGTGCGCTCGAAGGTGCAGCGGCTGCCGATCGAAGCGATCTCCCAGGCCTCGGCGAACCAGCGATCGGGCCGCTCGGGGCGCACGAGCGACGGCATCGCGATCCGGTTGTACTCCGAAGAGGACTTCGCCAGGCGCCCCGAGTTCACCGAGCCCGAGGTGCTGCGCACCAACCTCGCCGCCGTCATCCTGCAGATGATCTCCCTCGGGCTCGGCGACATCGAAGCATTCCCCTTCCTGACGCCGCCCGACTCGCGGGGCGTGAAAGACGGTGTCGAGCTGCTGCGGGAGTTGGGCGCGGTCGATCCCTCGGCCGGCTCGGGAGCCGGCCCGCGGCTGACGAAAGTCGGCCGCGCACTCGCGAAACTGCCGATCGAGCCTCGTTTCGGTCGCATGGTGGTGGAGTCGAAGCAGCACGGTGTGAGCCGCGAAGTGCTCGCGATCGTCGCCGGGCTCACGATTCAAGACCCGCGCGAGCGTCCGCTCGAGCGTCGCCAGCAGGCCGACGAACGCCATGCCCGATTCGCCGACCCGACGAGCGACTTCATCACGCTGCTGAACCTCTGGAACCACCTCGAGACGCAGCAGCGCGAGCTCGGCTCGAGCGCGTTCCGCCGCATGTGCAAGAACGAATTCCTGAACTACCTGCGCGTGCGCGAATGGAACGACGTCTATCGGCAGTTGAGGCAGATGGCGAAGCCCCTCGGGCTCACGATCGACGACACGACTCCCCGCGGGGGAACCGCGCCCGACGCCGATCGCATCCACAAGGCGCTCCTCGCGGGCCTGCTCAGCCACATCGGGTTGAAGGATGCCCCGGCGAGCACCCAGCCGTCGACGGCACGCGGCGGCGCGGCAGCCGGCGGGCGCAAGCCGAAGGGCGAGTACCTCGGCGCCCGGCAGTCGCGGTTCCTCGTCTTCCCGGGTTCGACGCTCGCGAAGAAGCAACCCGACGCCATCATGAGCGCCGAGCTCGTCGAGACCAGCCGACTCTTCGCCCGCATGAACGCGGCGATCGACCCGGCCTGGGCCGAACCGCTCGCGGGCGACCTCATCAAGCGCAGCCACAGCGAGCCGCACTGGGAGAAGCGTCAGGGCGCTGCCGTCGCGTACGAGAAGGTGACGCTCTACGGCGTGCCGATCGTGGCGCGCCGGCGCATCCAGCTCGCGCGCATCGACCAGGCGTACGCCCGCGAGCTCTTCATCCGGCACGCGCTCGTCGACGGCGACTGGCCGAACGACATCCGGCGTGACCGGCTCTTCGACTTCGACCGGGCGAACCGAAAGCTGCGCGCCGAGCTCGAAGCCGTCGAGGAGCGCAGCCGTCGCCGCGACATCCTCTTCGACGACGAGGCCGTCTTCGACTTCTACGAATCGCGTGTTCCCGCCGACGTCACCTCGACCCGGGTCTTCGAGAACTGGTGGCGTACCGCGAAGCAGGAGACGCCCGAGCTGCTGACGATGACCGCCGACGCGCTCGCCCCCGACGACGCACCGGGCATCGACGAAGACGCCTTCCCGCCGAATTGGCGTCAAGACGACCAGACCCTCGCGTTGCGCTACCGCTTCGAGCCCGGTGCGGCCGACGACGGCGTCACCGTGCAGGTGCCGCTCGTGCTGCTCGCCCGGCTCCGCCCCGACGGCTTCGACCGGCAGGTGCCCGGGCTTCGCACCGAGCTCGTGACGGCCATGATCAAGGCGCTGCCGAAGGTGATCCGGCGCAATGTCGTACCTGCGGCCGACTGGGCCGCGAAGATCGTCGCCGAGCTGGACGAGACGGATGCCCCGGCCGGCACGTCGTTCGCCGACGAGGTCGCCGCCGCGATCAGACAGCTGACCCACACTCCGGTGACGGGTGCCGATTTCGCGATGGATCGGGTACCGCCGCACCTGCTGATGTCGTTCCGCGTGGTCGACGGGCGCGGCAAGCAGCTCGCCGTCGGCAAAGACCTCCGGGCGCTCCAAGCGCAGCTCTCTGACCGTGCGCGCGATGCGGTCGCCGACACCTTCGCGCACGCCGGCCGCGGCGAGCGCGGGGCTCGCGGACCACGGCAGGTCGACGGCCCGGAACCCGCCACCCCGGCCGCGATCGCTGCGGCCGGCGAGGGACCGGGCGCCGGCATCGAACGCAGCGGACTCACGAGCTGGGACTTCGCCGAGCTGCCCCGACACGTCGACACCACGGTCGGCGGCAACCGCGTGCGCGCGTATCCGGCGCTCATCGACGACGGGGCGACGGTCAGCATCCGGCTGCTCGCCACGCCCGAAGAGCAGGCGCGGGCGATGCCCGGCGGCATCCGTCGCCTGCTGATGCTCGCGACCCCGTCGCCGGTGAACTACGTGCAGCAGCACCTGACCGGCAACGAGAAGCTCATTCTCGCCACGAGTCCGTACCCCAGCACCACCGCCCTGTTCGCCGACTGTCTCGTCGCGTGCATCAACGACGTGCTCTACCGGGTCAAGGACGACGGCATGCTCTTCACGAAGCTCGAGTTCGACACGGTGCGCGACCGCGTCTCGGGCGTCGTGATGGACACCATGTTCGAAACCGTCGGCCTCGTCGCCCGCACCCTCACCGCGCTGCGGAGCGCCGAGAAGACCGTGAAGTCGGCGACGAGCATGGCATTGCTGCCTGCGCTGAGCGACGCCAAGGAGCAGCTCGCGGGGCTCGTGTTCCCCGGCTTCGTCGCGCGCACGGGCCTCGAACGTCTCCGGCACGTGCCGCGCTACCTCGAAGGGGTCACGGTGCGCATCGGCAAGCTGACCGACAATCCGGGGCGCGACCGCGTGTGGATGAACGAGGTGCAGACCGCGCTCGCGCGGTTCGCCGACGCCGGCGGCACGATACCGCTCGCGCCGGATGCCGCGGCGAACGTCGTGCGGGCGCGCTGGCTGATCGAGGAACTGCGCATCAGTCTCTTCGCACAAGAGGTGCGCGCCGCCGAGAGCGTGTCGCTGCAGCGCATCACGAAGCTGCTGGCGTAGCCCGCCATCGGCACGGCGCTCGCCGCCGCGGCGTGCCCGACCCGCCCGATCCACCTGCCTGGCAGGTGCCCCCGCGGCATCCGCCTCGATAGAGTGATCGCACCGTGGGAAGCTACTCCGATCTGCTCAAGTCCTCGGGCGTCGCTCGTATCATCGCCGCCCAGCTGACGGCACGGTTCCCGTCGGGAATGCTCTCGCTCGCCTTCCTGCTGCACGTCGAGCAGCAGACGGGATCGTACGGCGCCGCGGGGCTCGTGCTCGCCGCCACCTCGATCGGCCAGGCGATCGCCGGACCGATGACGAGCCGGCTCATGGGCCGGCTCGGCATGCGGCCAGTGCTCATCAGCACCCTCGTCGTCTGCGTGGCTGCGGTCGTCGCGATCGCCGTGCTGCCGCTCACCGTTCCCCTGTACATGGCGATCGGCTTCGTCGCCGGTATCGCGACACCGCCGGTGCAGCCGGCCGTGCGCACGATCTACCCCAAGATGGTGAACTCCCGTCAGCTCACCCCGCTGTTCTCACTCGACGCGTCGGCACAAGAGATCATCTGGGTCGTCGGGCCGGTCGTCACGACGTTCGTCGCGACGCAGATCGGCACGGTCTGGGCGATCCTGCTCGCCGCCGTGCTCATGGTCATCGGCGGCATCTGGTTCATCTCCTCGCCCGAGCTCGGGCGAGTCCGCATCCCGCGTTCGAAGCGTCGGTTCGGCGTCGTGCTGAGCCGGCCGCCGGTGCTGCTCGCGACGATCGTCGGATTCCTGCTGATCGGCGCGTGCGCCGCGATCGAGGCCGGCGTCGTCGCCGTGTTCGGTCACGACGGCGCGGAAGCGGGAATCGTGCTCGCGATCTTCTCGCTGGGCTCGCTCGCGGGCGGCCTCTTCCTCGGGCACGTGCCGATCGGCCCCTGGTCGACGGCGCGCCGCATGTTCATCGTGTTCGCCGGCACGGCGCTCGCGGCCGGGCTCATGGACTTCTGGTGGCTCTCCGCCACCCTCTTCATCGCGGGCATCGGCATCGCACCCGCGCTGGCCGTGCTCTTCGCGATCGTCTCGGCGAGCGTGAAGTTCTCCGACACGGCCGAGGCGTACGGCTGGGTCGGCACCGGGCAGCTCATCGGCGCCGCCCTCGGCTCGGCCCTCGCCGGATTCCTCATCGACGGATACGGCGCGCAGGGCGCGTTCTGGGCGGCAGCGGCGCTCGCGCTGCTGGGGTTCATCGTGCCGGTCCTCGGTCGGCGATGGCACCCCGACCTCAGGGGCCGTGATGCGAGCCCGATCCCCGACACCGAGCCCGTTCCCCTGCAACCGAGCTAGCAGAGCTCAGAGAGGCGCCCCGGATGTCCCGACCGCACCCTCCCGCCCCGATGATGCCGCTCGCCGACGGCGCCAGCATCCCCCAGCTCGGCTACGGCCTCTACAAGGTGCCGTCATCCGATGCCGCGCGGCTCGCTCTCGACGCGATCGCCGCGGGCTACCGGCACCTCGACACCGCCGCCTTCTACGGCAACGAGCGCGAGGTCGGCGAGGCGGTGCGCGCGGCCGACGTTCCTCGTGACGAACTCTTCGTGACGAGCAAGGTCTGGAAGGACGACAACGGCTTCGACTCGACGCTTCGCGCGTTCGACGAGTCCATGCGGCTGCTCGCCCTCGAACGACTCGACCTCTTCCTGATCCACTGGCCGGTTCCCTCGACCGACCGGTACGTCGACACGTGGCGGGCACTCATCCGGCTGCGCGACGAGGGCCGGGTGCGTTCGATCGGCGTCTCCAACTTCCACGCCCATCACCTCGAGCGGCTCATCGACGAGACCGGCGTGACCCCCGTCGTGAACCAGGTCGAGCTGCACCCCTGGCTGCCGCAGACGGCACTTCGCGAGTTCCATGCAGCGAGCGGCATCCGAACCGAGGCCTGGTCGCCGCTCGCCCGCGGCCGAGTGCTCGGCACGCCGCTGCTCGACGACCTCGCCGCGAAGCACCGCCGATCCCCGGCGCAGATCGTGCTGCGCTGGCATGTGCAGCTCGGCAACATCGTGATTCCGAAAGCGTCATCGACCGAACGCATCCGAGAGAACCTCGATGTCTTCGGATTCGAACTCGACGACGACGATCTCGCCGCGATGGCGACCCTCGAGACCGGAGCCCGCACCGGGCGCGATCCCGACGACGACTGAGACGGCACGGCGCCGCAGCAGGCCACGGCGAGCGCGCCGTACGGACGAACCGCCGCGAACGTTGTGGCCGTTCGGCGACTCACAGCCAAGCGCAATGCGATCGTGATCCGACTCCCAGCCGGGTACCAGACATCGGGTTCGGCCCGCGGAATACAGTGAGCCCATGAGACGACGCATCGCACCGGCGGCAGCGGCAGCCGCGATCACCGCCCTCCTCCTCGCCGGATGCTCAGCCGGCAATGGCAGCTCGTCGAGCGAGTCCGCGCCCGGCACTCAGGAGATCGCTCCCGGGGCACCTCAGTCGGTCGAGGGCGGCGACGCCGCCGATTCCACCGAGTTCACGGCCGAGGCCGACGCGGATCGCAGTGTCATCACCACCGGCTGGATCTCCGTCACGGTCGACGACCCGATCGCGAGCGCCGAAGACGCCGCCGACATCGCCGAGCAGGCCGGCGGCCGGATCGACAGCCGCAACGAGACTCCGGGCACGGAGACCCAGCCACCGAGCGCGTTGCTCACCATGCGCGTTCCCGCCGACGACCTCGACGACGTGATCGCGCAGCTTCGCGAGCTCGGCACCGTCAACGCCGTGACGATGAACGCCTCCGATGTCACGCAGCAGCGCCAAGACCTCGATGCCCGCATCGACGCGCTCACCGCCTCGGTCGCCCGCCTGCAGGAACTCCTCGGCACCGCCACCACGATCGCCGACCTCATCGCCATCGAATCAGAACTCACCACCCGGCAGGCCGAACTCGACAGCCTGACGCAGCAGCGCGACTGGCTCGTCGACCAGGTCGATCTCTCGACGATCACGCTCGACCTCGTCACCGAGGACGTCGCACCCGAGGCCGCGCCCGACGACTTCTGGAGCGGGCTCCTCGCCGGATGGGGGGCACTCGTCGCCTTCGCCAGCTGGCTCGGAGTCGCGTTCGGCGTGCTGCTTCCGTGGCTGCTGTCGGCACTCGTGATCGTCGCCATCGTCGTGGCGATCGTCGTCGCTTCCTCGCGCACGCGGCGAACCAGGCGAGCGGATGCCACGGCACCCGTCGCCCCGTCGGGCGCACCGGACGGCGGCGCCTCGACCCCCTCCGCGGGCCCGCCCGCCAGCGGGCCCGAGGCGTAGTCTGGCGGCGTGACAACGCCAGAGACGCCGACTCCCGAGACCCTGCTGAACGACGAGCTGCTCGAACGCATCCGCGAGCGGGCGAGCCGATACGACCGCGACAACGAGTTCTTCGACGACGACCTCACCGAACTCCGGGAGGCCGGCTACCTGACGGCGCTCGTGCCGACCGAGTTCGGCGGGCTCGGCTGGAGCCTCGCAGACGCGGTGAAGAGCCAGATGCGTCTCGCGGGCGCGGCGCCGGCGACCGCGCTAGCCGTCAACATGCACCTCGTGTGGACGGGGGTCGCCAAGGTGCTTCGCGACCGGGGTGACGACTCGCTCGACTTCGTGCTGCGCGAGGCCGGTGCCGGCGAGATCTTCGGCTTCGGCATCAGCGAGGCCGGCAACGACCTCATGCTCTTCGGCTCCCACACGAGCGCCGACCCGCAGCAGGGCGGCGGCTACCGCTACACCGGCCGCAAGATCTTCACCTCGCTGTCGCCGGCGTGGACCCGGCTCGGCACGATGGGCCTCGACACCACCTCGCCCGATGCCCCGAAGATCGTCTACGGCTTCATCGACCGCGAAGACCCCGACGTGCGCATCCTCGACGACTGGGACACGATGGGCATGCGGGCGAGCCAGAGCCGTACGACCGTGCTCGACGGCGCATTCGCGGCCGCCGACCGCATCGTGCGCCGGCTCGACCCCGGACCGAACGCCGACCCGCTCATCTTCGGCATCTTCGCGAACTTCGAGCTGCTGCTCGCCTCGGTCTACGCCGGCATCGGCGACCGGGCATTGAAGTTGGCCGTCGACGCCGCGCATCGGCGCACCTCGATGAAGCGCGACGGCGCGCCCCTGTCGCAAGACCCCGACATCCGCTGGCGCATCGCCGACGCGGCACTCGCCCAGGAGGCCATCGAACCGCAACTCCTCGCGATCGCCCGCGACCTCGACCAGCTCGTCGACCACGGCTCGTTCTGGTTCGCGAAGCTCGTCGGCGTCAAGGTGCGCGCGACCGAGACCGCCAAGCACGTCGTCGATCAGGCGGTGCGCGTCTCCGGCGGGTCGAGCTATTTCGCGGGCTCGGAGCTCGGTCGCCTCTACCGCGACGTGCTCGCGGGCATCTTCCACCCCTCCGATGACGAATCCGCGCACGCGACCGTCGCCAACGCATGGCTCGGCCCGCTCGAGTCGTGAACCCGAGCTCGGTGCGCCCCGAACGGTAGACTTGGCCGGGCGGCGCGGACCGCCACCGGATCACTGGAGGTCGTTGTGAACGTCGTCGCTTTCCTCATCTCGCTGGGGCTGTTCGTCTTCGGCATGTGGTTGATGGGCACCGCGCCCGAGCTGACCGAGTTCCAGGCGCCGCTCTTCTTCGGCGGCATCCTGAGCGTCTCGCTCTCACTCGCCGTTCCGTTCCACGTGCTCGGCCGCAGCGACGGCGTCTGAGCCGCAGTGACACTGCCCTCGCACGACACGCTCGTCACCTATCCCGACGGCTCCCTCGACGCTACTGCCGTCGTGCTGCACGCCGCGCCCGTCGGCGGGTCGCGATTCGCGGTCATCACCGACCGGACGAGCTTCCACCCCGTCGATTCGGCATGGCCCGACCAGCCGGCCGACTCCGGCAGCTTCAGCACCGCACACGGTGACGTGGTGATCGTCGATGCCGTGGTGGCGGCGACCGACGGCAGCGAGCTCTTCCTCGGTGCCGACATCCCGGTGCGAAAGGGCACCGACGGGTGGGTGTTCCTCGTCGCGCACCTCGTCGCCGACGACGTCGCGATCGCCGAGCGCGACGAGGTGACGGTGCGAGCGGATGCCGCCACCCGGCACGCCCTCTCGGTCGGTCACACCGCCTGCCATGCGGCCGCGCTGGCGCTCAACGCCGCACTCGCCGCGCACTGGTCGAAGCCGGCTCGCGAGGATGCGCTCGGCGCCCCCGACTTCGACGGCATCGCGATCACCTCCAGCCGCATCGGTCCCGATTCGTCGGTCGACGTGTACCGATTGAACAAGTCGTTGCGCCGCGCCGGGTTCGACACCGCTGCGGTGGGAACGGAGCAGCTCGGCGAGCTCGCAGCATCCGTGACGGCCACGATCGCCGCGTGGGCGCAGGCCGACGCGAAGGTGCGAATCGAACGCGATGGCGACGGCCTCACCGACCGACGGTTCTGGGTGGCCGAGCTGCCGGGTGGAACGGCACGCATCCCCTGCGGCGGCACCCACGTCGGCTCACTCGCCGAACTCGGTGCCGTCCACGTCGAACTCGACGTCGGCGACGACGCCGGCACGGCGGTGCTCAACATGCGCACGCACGCCCAGCCTCGCCGCTGAGCGCGGCGGGCCGGGACACTGCCGCGCGGGGTTACGATGGCGACGTGGGAATTCGCATCGAGAAGGTCGATCTGCCGGGCATCGGCATTCGGCACGACCTCGTCACCGAAGGCGGTCGACGCATCAGCGTGGTGTCGCACCGAGATGGCGAGCGCGACCTGGGCATCTTCGACCAAGACGACCCCGACGCCTGTCGTGACTCCATTCCGCTGAACGACGATGAGGCCGCAGCACTCGCCGACGTGCTCGGCGCCTCGGTCATGCTGAGTCGCCTGACGAGCCTCAGCGATGAGACCGCCGGGCTCTTCACCGAGCAGATCGCGCTGCCGACCGACTCTCCGTACCTGAACCGCACGCTCGGCGCCACGAAGGCCCGCACCCGTACGCACGCCTCGATCGTGGCCATCGTTCGCGACGGCTCGATCATTCCCTCCCCCACGCCTGCTGAAGCGCTGCGCGCGGGAGACGTCATCGTCGTCGTCGGCACACGCGAAGGACTCGACGGAGTGGCCCGGCTGCTCGCCAACGGCCCCGACTGAGGCCGCGCGAATGCACGAGACCACGCTGCTCCTCATCGAAGTCGGCGCGCTGCTCCTCGGCATGAGCCTGCTCGGGCGACTCGCCCTCGTCATCGGCATCTCGCCGATCCCGTTCTACCTCGTGCTCGGCCTCGCCTTCGGCGAGGGCGGTCTCGTCGCACTCGACGCGAGCGAGGAGTTCTTCCAGACGGGGGCCGAGATCGGGGTCATCCTGCTGCTGGCGCTTCTCGGTCTCGAGTACACCGCCGCCGAGCTCTTCTCGAGCCTGAAGTCCGCCCGAAAGGCCGGACTCATCGACGCCGCCCTGAACGCCGTGCCGGGTGCCGCGCTCGCGCTGCTGCTCGGATGGGGACCGATCGCGGCCGTCGCCCTCGCGGGCGTCACGTGGGTCTCCTCGTCGGGCGTGATCGCCAAGCTGCTGCGCGACCTCGGCCGACTCTCGAACCGCGAGACGCCGTCGATCCTCGCGCTCCTCGTGATAGAGGACCTCGCGATGGCGTTCTACCTGCCGGTGCTGTCGGCACTGGTCGTGGGCGTGAGCCTCTGGCAGGGCGCGGTGGGCGTGGCCGTCGCGGTCGGCGTCGTCGCCGTGATCCTCTACATCGCGCTGCGGCACGGGCACATCGTGTCGCGACTCTTCCCGGCCGACCAGCACGAGCCGCTGCTGCTCGGCGTGCTCGGCCTCACGATGCTCGTCGCCGGACTCGCGGCCGAAGTGAGCGTGTCGGCCGCGGTCGGCGCGTTCCTCGTGGGCATCGCCCTGTCGGGCCGCGTCGCGGAGAACGCGAGCCAGGTGCTCACGCCCCTGCGCGACCTGTTCGCCGCGATCTTCTTCGTGTTCTTCGGATTGACGACCGACTCGTCCGCCCTGCTGTCGATGCTGCCCGCCGCCCTCGCCCTTGCACTCGTGACGATCATCACGAAGCTGCTGACGGGCGCCTACGCCGCCCGCCGTGCCGGTGTCGGCACGCTCGGCCAGTGGCGCGCCGGATTCTCGCTCGCGCCGCGCGGCGAGTTCTCGATCGTCATCGCCGGCCTCGCGGTCGGCGCTGGGGTGGCCCCGCAGCTCGCCCCCCTCGCGACGGCGTACGTGCTCATCACGATCATCGCGGGCACGTTCCTCGCGCGGCTGCCCGAGGCGTCGTGGTTCCGGGCGGCGGTGCGGAAGCGCCGGCCGCCGGTCACGGTCGCCTGACCGGGGCGGGCTCGACTCGCACCTGCCAGGCGGTCGAGTCGGTCATCCACTGCGACCGGGTTTCGACGGCTCGACCGCCAGTCGAGATCAGTCGTGCGGGAGCTCGGCGGATGCCGCGGCATCCGCCCGATCGGCAGCGCCGAGGTCGGCCACCGCACGGAGCTCTGCGTCCTCGGCGTCGGCCGCCTCGAGCAGCTGTCGCACGCGCGGCACCACTTCGGTCGCGTACAGCTCGATGCCGCGCATCATCGCCTCGTGCGGAAGCCCGCCGTTCGAGTACTTGAGATCGAAGCGGTTCGCCCCGATCGCGCGCATCGCGCCCGCGATCTTGACGGCGACCTTCTCGGGAGCTCCCGCGTAGAGGGCTCCGTTCGGACCGGCCTCGTCTTCGAAGTGCTCACGGCTGACCGGGCCCCAGCCGCGTTCACGGCCGATGCGGTCGATGATGATCTTGTAGTGCGGCCAGAGCGTGTCGAGCGCCTCGGCGTCGGTGTCGGCGATGAAGCCGGGCGAGTGGATCGCGATCGGTTGCAACGGGTGGCCGAACTGCTCGAGCGCGCGGCGGTACAGGTCGGCGAGCGGTGCGAACCGGGCCGGACTGCCGCCGATGATCGCGAGCACGAGCGGCAGTCCGTAGTGCGCGGCCCGCACCACGGATTCCGGGCTGCCGCCGACCCCGACCCACGTCTTCAGCCGGCCGTGCTCGACCGGCGGGAACACGCGCTGTTCGGTGAGCGGCGGTCGCAGCTTGCCGGTCCAGGTGACGAGCTGCTGCGGCAGCAGCTCGGAGAAGAGGCCGAGCTTCTCCTCGAAGAGCTCTTGGTACTGGTTCAGCTCGAACCCGAAGAGCGGGAACGACTCGATGAACGAGCCACGGCCGAGAATCACCTCGGCGCGACCGTTGGAGACCCCGTCGAGTGTCGCGAAGCGCTGGAACACCCGCACTGGGTCGTCGGAGCTCAGCACGGTCACCGCTGAACCGAGGTGGATGCGTTCGGTGCGCCCGGCGATCGCGGCGAGCACGACCTCCGGCGCCGAGACGGCGAAGTCCTCGCGGTGATGCTCGCCGACGCCGAAGAAGTCGAGGCCGAGACGATCAGCGAGCTCGGCCTCCTCCACGACGTTGCGCAGGACCTGGGCGTGCGGCAGGGGACTGCCGTCGGGCCCGATCGTCACGTCGCCGAAGGTGTCGAGTCCGAATTCGTAGCGCTCAGGCATCCTGTCTTCCTCTCCGCGTTTTCATGCGTGTGCATGCACAGGGCGGAACCCTCATGAGGTCGAGACTATTCCCACGGTCTCTCGCGGTCACGCGCGGGAATGCGTACTTCGGCGTTCGCGTTCACCATGCATGACGACGCATCGACCTCGGTGCGCTGAGGGCGATGTGCCGATGAATGGGAGAATCGAAGCGTGACGGATCGACCGGTCATCGGAATCTACGGAGCGGGCAAGGTGGGCACCGCCCTCGCTCGTCTGCTCGTGGCGTCCGGCCATCGCGTGCTGATCGCGGGATCCCCGCGGCAGACCGCGCTCGATCTCCTCGTCGGCGTCGTCGCCCCCGGTGCCGAGGTGACCTCGCCCGAAACCCTCGCCGGCACCGCCGACGTCATCATCGTGGCGGTGCCGTTCGGCAAGGCGGGGTCCGTGCCGTGGCACGCGTTCGATGGGCGCATCGTGGTCGACGCCATGAACTACTGGCCGCCCGTCGACGGCAACATCGCGGAGATCGACGACGACCCGCGCACCACGAGCGAGATCAACGCCGCTCGCAACCCGCGCGCCCGCGTCGTGAAGTCGCTCAACCACCTCGGCTACCACGAGATGGAAGACGACAGCATGGCGGCGGGCTCGCCACTGCGGCGCGCCCTCGCGGTCGTGGGCGACGACCCCGACGCCCGCGCCGTGGTCGCCGAACTCATCGACGACCTCGGCTTCGACCCCGTCGATGGCGGCGACCTGCGCCATGGAGAGGCTCTCGAGCCCGGGCACCCCGCCTTCGGCCGCGAGCTCTCGGCGGGCGAGCTCGCCGCGCTCATGACCCCGGCCGCGCACCTCGCCGCCTGAGCGCGGAGGGCAGCTGCAGCAGAGGTGCTCCCGAGTGAGACGGGCGACCCACTAAGGTGAGTCCACCCGTATCCCGAAGGAGTGCCGATGTTGCGTGCCGCCAGACTCGGACCCGTCGCCGCCATCGTCGGATTCCTCGCCTTCGTCGAGTTCACGAGTGGCATCCTGCAGGGCTACTACACACCGCTGCTGACCGACATCGCCCGCCACCTCGGCATTCACGACGCCGACGTCAACTGGCTCGAGGGCACGCAGCTCATGCTCTCGGCGCTCGTCGTGCCCGCCTTCGCGAAGCTCGGCGACATGGTCGGACACAAGCGCATGCTCGTCTGGTCGACTGCGATCACGGCGGTCGCCTCGATCGCCCTCGCCTTCACCGACCAATTCTGGGTGTTCCTCGTGGCGTGGGCGTTGCAGGGATTCTACGTCGTCTGGCTCCCGCTCGAGATCGCCCTGATCTGGTCGCGCAGCCGCTCAGCCGAACGGCCGGCGGCGATGACGCGGAAGGCCGCGGGACTGCTCGTCGCCGCGCTCGAGCTCGGCGCGATCGCCGGCGCCCTCTCGGCCGGCGCGCTCGCCGAGGCCCTGCCGATGCAACTGCTGCTCCTCGTACCGGCGGTCGCCGTCGTCGCCTGCTTCTTCGTCATCCTCTTCGGAGTGAAGGAGTCCCCCGACCTCGCCGGCGGCCGCCTCGACACCGGCGGCCTCATCCTCATCTCGCTCGCACTCCTCTCTCTCACGGGCGGTCTCAGCTTCATGCGGCTGAACGGCCCGGCCGACCTCCTCTCGTGGGCGCTCGTGGCGCTCGGGGTACTGCTCGTCGTCCCGTTCGCCCGGTACGAACTGCGGCATCCCGATCCGCTCATCGATGTGCGCATGTTCCGGCAGCCGACGCTCTGGCCGGTCTTCCTCACGGCCGGGCTCTTCGGCGTGAGCGTGCTCGGCGCCCAGGCGCCGCTGTCGACGTTCGCCCGAACGGATGCGTCCGTGTACGGGTTCGGCCTCAGCGCCACGACCGGGCAGACCTCGATCCTCGTCGGCGCCTACGTGCTCTCGCTCGTCGTCGGCGCGATGCTCTTCCCGCTCGCGACGCGCTGGGTCACCCCGCGCATCGCCCTCATCGGCGCGAGTTCGCTCGTCGCGCTCGGCTACCTCCTCTTCCTCCCGTTCCACGACGGATACGTGCAGGTGCTCGCGAACATGGTGATCGCCGGCATCGGTTCGGGCGCGCTCGTTGCGGCGCTCCCGGCCGCGGCCGCCGCCGCTGCGCCGCGGAACCAGACGGGCGTCGCCACCGGCCTCACGAACTCGGTGAAGACCGTCGGCGGGGCGATCGCTTCGTGCGTCTTCGGCATCGCGCTGCTCGGTGCGGCCGGCGAAGCGGCCACCGGCACGGCGGGCGCGTTCGGCGGGTACGTCACCGTGTGGCTCGTCTGCGGCCTCACTGCGGCGGTCGCCGCCGTGCTCCTCGCCTTCGTGCCGAGACTCGCCTTCTCCGATGCCCCTGTCGTCGAGGCATCCGCCGTCGTACGCTGATGCCCGGGCCGCAGAACGCAGTCGGGAGGCGACGATGACGGATGCCGCGGGGCTGATCGCGACGCTCGAAGGGCTCGCGAGCGACGTGGAGCGCGAGAAGTACACGAGGTACTTTCCGCCCGATCCCGACGCACCGTTCATCGGCGTGCGCATGGGCGCCGTCTTCGAACTCGCGAAGACCGCGCTCGACCTGCCCGCCGCCGAGCTCGAGCGGCTGCTCGAGCAACCGACGCACGAGGTTCGCGCCCTCGCCTGCAGCATCATGGGCAAGGCGGCCGCGCGGCCGAAGACCGCCGAGGCTCGGCGCATGGAACTGTACGAGCTCTACCTCGGCCGCCACGACCGCATCGACCAGTGGGATCTCGTCGACCTCGCCGCGCGCGACGTGGTGGGCGGGTACCTGCTCGAACGGGATCGTGCCCCGCTCACCCGGCTCGCAGCCTCCGCGTTCTGGCCCGAGCGGCGCACGGCCCTCGTTGCGACCTTCGCCTTCCTCCGCCGCGCGGAGCTCGATGACGCGTACACGCTCGCCGAGACCCTCGCCGACGATCCGGAGCCGCTCGTGCAGAAGGCGCTCGGCTGGGTGCTCCGCGCCGCCGGCGACGTCGACCGAGAGCGACTGACCGCCTTCGTCGAGGCCCATGCGGCGACGATGCCGCGAGTTGCCCTGCGCGCCGCGATCGAGCACTACGACAAGCTCGACCGGGCACGCATTCTCGCGATCCGCTGAGTGGTCGGTCCCGCAGCAACCGGATCAGGCGGCCGCGGGCTCCTCGCCGCCGAGCGCACTGCGCTTGCGCCGACGCGACCCGAGGTCGGCCACGCCGATCGCGAAGGCGATCGCCACGAGCACCGCGACGGCGAGCATGCCGATGCCGTATGCGTGGTGGTACACCGTGAGGTCGGGCTTGCCTTCGGACTCGCGGAAGATCGTGGAGTAGAAGAGCGAGAGCGTGACGGCTGTGCCGATCGCCGTGCCGATACGCTGCCCGAGCTGGCCGACCGAACCCGCGAGGCCGCCCTGCTTCACCGGAATGTCCATGAGCGTCAACGTCTGGTTCGGCGACACGACGAGGCCGCCGCCCGCCCCGCCGATCACCATGGCGCCCGCCATTGCCCACGGCGTCACCTCGGGCGGGGTCATGATCGCGAACAGCACGAGCAGGCCGATGCCGGCGAGCAGCAGTGCGAGCCCCCACACGACCAGCGGGCGTCCGATGCGGTTCACGAGCGTGCCGCCGACCCACGATCCGACCGCGCTCATGAGGGCGAAGCCGATGCCGACCATGCCGGCGAAGACGGCTTCGAGCCCGAGCCCGTGCTGCAGGTAGAGGGTGGTTAGCAGGAACATCGACGGCATGGCGGCGAAGTACACGCTCGCGAGCGCCGTGCCGTTGCGGAACGAGCTCACGCCGAACAGTCCGAGCGGCACCAGCGGGTGCTTTCCGGATGCCGCGTACCGCCGTTCCCACGCGATGAACGCGGTGATCGCGAACACGAAGACGACGAGCACCCACCAGCGCGCCGGGTTGTCGCTCGGCGCGCCCGTCGTGAAGAGGAAGGGCCACATAAGCGAGAGCACCGTGACGGCGAAGAGCATCAGGCCGACCGGGTCGAGCGACAGCGGCTTGGTCGACGGACGCCGTGTCTCGGGCAGCAGCCAGATGGCGAGTGCGATCGCGGCGAGCGCGAGCGGCACGTTCATCCAGAAGATGCCGCGCCACCCGTCGACCGGACCCCCGATCGCGATCATGAGACCGCCGAGCGTCGGCCCGAACGCCGTCGCGAGGCCGATCGTCGCTCCGAAGAGCCCGAAGGCCTTGCCGCGTTCCTTGCCGGTGAACAGCTCCTGGATGATGCCGAGCACCTGCGGCATCTGGATGCCCGCCGCGACGCCTTGCAACAGGCGGGCGATGAGCAGTACGCCGACGTTCGGCGCGAGCGCCGCCGCGAGGCTCGTCAGCGTGAACAGGCTGAGGCCGACGATGAACAGGGTCTTGCGCGAGCGCTGGTCGCCGATGCGACCCGCCGGCACGAGGGTCAGGCCGAAGGTGAGCACGTACCCCGCGACGATCAGCTGCAGCTCGGTCGACCCGGCGCCGAACGCGTCTTCGATGGCCGGGAGGCCGACGTTCACCTTCGACAGGTCGAGGATCGTGAGTGCCGCAACGGCCACGCACACCCAGTAGGCACGCCACCGGTGGCCTTCGGGCAGGGTGATCGACCGGGTCTCAGGCGCGTGCGACATCCGTTCCACCATACGCCCGGCTCAGGGCCTCGCGGTTCTTCCCGGCCGACGACACGGACGACGCGACTGAGACGATGATAGCCCTGCCGATTTCACCGGCAGGGCTGTCATTTCGAGTGGTGGACCCAGGGGGATTCGAACCCCCGACCTTCTCATTGCGAACGAGACGCGCTACCAACTGCGCCATGGGCCCGAGCGAGAAAGAGCCTATCATCTCGCATGCGAAGCCTCAGACCATCGCAGGCTCAGCCCGCCTGCCGTCGGCGGCGGAGCACCGCGTCGAGATCGGCGAAGCCCGGGCGCGTGTCGTCGATGATCCCCATGCGCGCATACGCACTCGTGGTCGCGCCGACACCCCGCGTCTCGGACGGCTGCCGCCGTTGGTCGACGGATGCCGCGGCGGGCACGACGGGGCTGATGGCGGGCAGTTCCGGCTCGAGCTCTGCCGCTCGTCGGGCGATGTCGTCGCCCACCTCGGCACGCTTCAGCTGGGCCGCCGCCTCGATGGATGCCATCGCCGTGGCAGCGATCGTGCCGCGGGAGAGGTGCAGCGGCTTGGGCAACGGTTGCGGGGTCCAGCCCTCGACGACCGATTCGGTCGCTGCCAGATCGATCGGTTCGAAGGGCTCGGCTTCCACCACTGTCGCCGACCGTATCGCGACGGCCGGCGCTTGACGGACGCGCGCGAGCCGGACGAGGCAGCCGATCGCGAGAATCGCACCCGCAGCGCCGGCAGCGGGCGCGATGAGCGATGCGCCGAATGCCGCCGCGATGCCGCCGGCGACGACGGTGAGCAGTGAAACGAGCAGCACGAGCGAGCACATGGCGCGCCTGCGCCGAAGCGCACGCCGAGCGGCAGCAGCCGACGCCGTTCGGACTCGATCGGCCGTCGCGGGCTCGACCGCCGGCACGTCGGCCGGCGCCACGACAGCGATCGGCGCGGTGGCGACGAGATTGGCGACGAGCGCCTCGGCAGCGCGCCCACGCGCGGCATCCGCGGCCCCCGCCGCTGCCCGAAGCTCGGAGAGCGCCTGTTGTTCGGCAGCTTCGGCGGTGAGCCGCGCCGCCGCCTCACGCTGTTGGAGGATGCGTTGCTGGTTCGCGACCTCGCGAGCCGTCGCCTCGACCCGCACCGGTTCGGGAGTCTCGGCGGTCTCCGCGAGGATGCGGAGCGTCTGCTGCAGGCGTACCGCGTTGCGCTCGGTGGCGAGGTACTGGCGCCGCAGCAACCAGCTCGGCAACAGGTAGGCGACCCAGAGCGCGGCCGCCACAGCCACGAGCAGCCCCCCACCGATCACGTCCATGGGACAACGCTAGGTCACGGCATGCCGTTGGCCCTACTCGACGCCCGCGTGTTCACCGATCGGCGAGCGGCAGCGGGTAGGCGGATGCCGCGCGGTCGTCGGCATTCACCTGGGCGACCCCCTCGGGCACCCGGCCTTCACGCCATCGGCGGAGCACCCCGCGCGGCACCTCTTCGGACACCAGCGCGAAGGCGAAGTGGTCGCTCCACTCGCCGTTGATGTGGATGAACCGCCGTCGGAACCCTTCATAGCGGAAGCCGAGTTTCTCGACCACCCGGAGCGATGGGCCGTTGCCCGGTCGGATGCAGATCTCCATGCGATGCAAGCGCAGTACCCCGAAGCAGTAGTCGGTTGCCAGCGCGACGGCCGCTGGGGTGATGCCGCGACCGGCGACGTGCTGCGCCACCCAGTAGCCGATCGTGGCCGAGGAGAGTGAGCCGAACGTGATCGACGACACGTTCAGTTGACCGACGAGTTCGCCGTCGAGCTCGATGATGAACGGGAGCGCGTGGCCGGTTCGAGTGTGCGCCAGCAGGTTGCGGATGCTGGAGCGGGTGTCGATCACCGAACCGCCGCCGGGATAGGTGGCCTCCCACTGACGCAGCCAACCTCGGTTGGCGAGCAACACCCGTTCGAGGGGTTTCGCGTCGCGGACGCGGATCGGTCGCAGCGTGACGTCGCCGTCGCGCAGGGTGGGTACGGCGGCTGCGGACATGCTCAGACTGTATCGAGTCCCGCGGCGTACTCGACGAGCCACGGACGCAGTTCGGGACCGAGGTCGGCGCGATCGGCAGCGAGTTGGATGACCGCCTTGATGTAGTCGAGCTTGTCGCCCGTGTCGTAGCGCCGGCCTCGGAAGATGACGCCGAAGACCCCGCCAGTGCCTTCGACGTCGTTGGCCATCGTCATGAGCGCGTCGGTCAGCTGGATCTCCCCGCCCTTGCCCGGCTTCGTGTGCTCGAGAATCTCGAACACCTCGGGCTTCAGCACGTACCGGCCGATCACGGCGTAGTTCGAGGGCGCGACTTCTTTCGCCGGCTTCTCGACCATGCCCGTGACCCGCACCACGTCAGGGTCGTCGGTCGGCTCGACCGCCGCGGCGCCGTAGAGGTGGATCGAATCGGGGTCGACCTCGAGGAGGGCGACGATCGAGGCATCCCTCGCGCCCTGTTCGTCGAGCATGCGCGTCAGCAGCGTGTCGCGGGCGTCGATGATGTCGTCGCCGAGCAGCACGGCGAACGGCTGATCACCCACGTGCATGTGTGCTCGCAGGACGGCATGGCCGAGACCGAGGGGGTCGCCCTGTCGCACGTAGTGCATGTCGGCGAGGTCGGTCGATTCGTTGACTTTCGCCAGTTTGACCGTGTCTCCCTTGGCCTCGAGGGAGGCCTCGAGTTCGGCGACGCGATCGAAGTGATTCTCGAGGGCGTTCTTGTTGCGTCCCGTCACCATGAGCACGTCGGTGAGCCCGGCTTCGACGGCCTCTTCGACCACGTACTGGATCGCCGGCTTGTCGACGACGGGCAGCATCTCCTTCGGCATCGCCTTGGTCGCGGGCAGGAATCGGGTTCCGAGCCCGGCGGCGGGGATGACGGCCTTCGTGATGCGTGAGGTCATGCGATTCAGCGTATCGTTCACCGCCGCGCATCACTCGGTGAAAGGGCGACGACGGGCGCATCCGCCTAGGATGTGTGCCATGCCCGAGGATCCGGTCGTCCAGAAGCGCGTACTCCGCGCCGAACTCCGCGAGCGGCGCCAGAACATGCCCGCACACGAGCGGGAGCTCGCGACCGAGGGCTTCACTGCACGACTCCAGGAGCTCGTCGGCTCGACCGACGCCACGTCGTTGTCGTGCTACCTCTCGATGCCGACCGAACCCGACACCCGTCCGTTCGTGAACTGGGCCGAGGCCCGCGGCATCCGGGTGCTGTTCCCCGTGACTCGTGAAGACGGCTTGCTCGACTGGACCGTCGGCGAGGAGGAGATCGAGCAGTTGGGGCTCTACGGCATGCCCGAAGCCGTCGGTGAGCTGCTCGGCCCCATGGCCATCAACGACGTCGATCTCATCGTCGTGCCGGCGGCCGCGGTCGACGGTGTCGGCATGCGTCTCGGCTGGGGTCGCGGCTATTTCGACAAGACACTCGGATCAATGGGAAAATGTCCCCCGGTGTACGCCGTGGTCTTCGACAGCGAGTTCGTCGAGACCGTGCCGCGTGAGGTGCACGACCAGCCCGTGAACGGCATCGTGACGCCCACGCGCATCATCGCGTTCTGACCCGGCCCAGCGCCGGCACCGCCCGAGAACCGGAAGAAGCTCCATGCCCACCTACTCCTACCGTTGCACCGAGTGCGACAACGCCTTCGACATCCACCAGGCATTCACCGACGACACGCTGAGCGTCTGCGAGGTCTGCGGCGGCAAGCTGCGAAAGCTCTTCAACACCATCGGCGTGACCTTCAACGGCTCGGGCTTCTATCGCACCGATTCACGCGCCGCCGGCCAGGGCTCGTCGGAATCGAAGAGTTCGAGCGGAGGATCCTCAACGGGCTCGAGCGGTTCGTCGGGCTCGTCCGGTACATCGAGTTCATCGGGCGGGTCCGGCTCGGGCGGATCCGGCAGCGGCAGCACGAGCGGTGCAGGCTCGTCGGCTAGCGTGGCCTGAGCCGTGGTGGGCGGCACGAACCGAGGAGGCGTCATGCTCAAGGGATTCCGAGATTTCATCATGCGGGGCAACGTCATCGACCTCGCCGTCGCGGTCGTCATCGGCGCCGCGTTCACCGCGGTCGTGAACTCCCTCGTCACGAACATCTTCAACCCGCTGATCGGAGCGGTCTTCAGGGCCGACAGCCTCGACGACGCCCTCGTGCTGACCATTCCGACCCTCGAAGGCGACGGCGCACAGGTCAGGTTCGGCGCCGTCATCGGCGCGATCCTCACGTTCGTCGTCGTCGCCGCCGTCGTGTACTTCGTCTTCGTGCTGCCGATCAACACGATGAAGAAGCACGCCGAAGAACGTCTCACCCGCGGCGGCACCCCAGACGCCTCGGAGCCTGCACCCGAGACCGAGCTCGTGCTGCTCGGTCAGATCCGCGATCTGCTCGTCGAGCAGCGTGCGAGCGCCGGCGATTCGACGGCGGGCAAGCACCAACTGTCCTGACCGAACGAGTCAGCCCCAGTGCGGCGGACGCTCGCGCGTGATGCGCTCGTCGTCGGCGGAGCCTTCCCGCTTGCGCTCGACCGGAGCCGAGGCGTCGTCCGGAACCGCAGCATCGCCCGGAACGGGCGCCTCGGGCGACGGATCCGATCCGGGCGCCGGCGTGAGCCTGGCACGACGCGCCCTGCCGGACGCGCGTTCGACGCGCTGACGTGGTTGCTCGGTCATCGACGTGCGGCCGCGGCATCCGCGGGCCGTTCGGCCTCTGGCCGTCCGAGCAGAGCCGCGACCCGGGCGGCAACCGCCTCGGGGTTGCCGAAGAGTTCGAAACTGTGCACGCGCAGGTAGTGCCAGCCGAGCCGGCGCAGCACGTCGGGGCGCAAACGCAGCGATTCGCGCAGGCTGAGGCCCGCCAGCGCCTCATCGGTCTCCACGACGACGGCCTTGCCGGCGTTCGCGGCGGCGAGCGCGAGTCGCCCGCGGTGACCGAGGCTCACCCGGATGCCGCGGCGTTCGAGTCGTGCCGCGAGATCGTGCAGCATCGACGGCGCTTCACCGGTCTCCCCGACCGCGGCCGCGCGCGCCTCGGTCTGGGTCAGGACGTTCGCGAGGGCGAGCACGCCGTGGCTCTGTCGGTCTTCGTCGATGTCCTCGGGGCGGAATGCCGAGACCAGGTCCATCGACCGCCGGGCACGGGTCATGCCGACCGCGAGAAGGCGGTCGCCGCCCGGCTCGCCGAGTGAGCCGAAGTTGGAGAGCAAGCGGCCGTGCGGCGTGCGGCCGTAGCCGACGGAGAAGATCACGCGGTCGCGGCTCTGCGCGACGGCCTGCTCGAGCGTGAGCACGGTGAACGGCTCGGCCCGGTCCTTCAGGATGAAGTCGGAGAGGTCGGTGCGCTTGGCGAACGCGGCGAGCACGGCCTGGTGCACCCGGGCGGCGTGCCTGGCGCTCGCGGTGATCACCATGAGCGACTCCCGCGGTCGCTTGACCGCGTGCTCCATGACGAGTTCGACGACCTTCGCGACCTCCGTGTCGATCGACTCCACCGTGCCGGTCACGGAGTCGGGAAGGCCATTGCCGGCGACGTAGTGCAGGCCGAGGCTGCCGTGCCCGAGGAAGCTCCCGGCCCAGGGCAGCGAGACGATGCGACCGGCGTAGAAGCGATTGTTCACCAGCTCGGCGAGATCTTCGCCTCCGGCCCGGTAGCTGCGGGTCAAGGTGAGCGTGGGCAGCAACTCGCCGAGGCGGGCCAGTGCGGAATCCGCGTGCAGGGCGTCGACGCCGTGCTCGGTCGACGGGCCGCCCGACTGCTCGGCGTCGTCGATGCCGGTCTCGAAGAGCGTCGGCGTCTGGGTGACGGGGTCGCCGAACGCGACCACCTGCTTCGCCCGCCGGATCGCGCCGAGGTTCTCGGCGATGCTCGTGGCTCCGGCGTCGACGAGGATGACCGTGTCGAACCCGATGGAATCCTCGATCGCAGCGACGTCGTAGGGCGAAGCGAGCCACACGGGTGCGAGGGCCCGGAAGAGGTGAGGCGTCTCCGCCTGCAGGGTCTCGGGGCGCACCCGGTCGCCGCGGAGCATCCGCTTCAGTCGACCCGCTTCGTCGGGGTGGTCGACGAGCGCGACCTTCCAGTTCTCGGCGAGCCGCCAGGCGAGCTGCGGGCCGGCTGCCGATGCGTGTGCTTCGTCGACGAGCCGGAAGTCCCCTTCGAGACGGTCGAGCACCGTCGTGTTCGCGCCGAGCAGCGCCTTCTCTCCGGCGAGCACCGATTCGAGCACCGACTGCCACCATGCGAGTTCGAGCTCGGCGGCGACGGCCCGCTCGGGTACATGGCGCTTGGCCAGGTCGAGCAGCAGCGGATCGAGTCCGAGGTCGCGAAGCCGGGCGAGCACCGCGGTGCGTTCCTGCAGGTTCGTCAGCACCTCGGACTCGGCGGCGAGCCCGACGAGGGTCGACGTCAGCTCCCGAACAGGTCGGGCGGCGAGTTGACGTGACGTTCCCACGATGCCGAGCGGCGCATCGAGCGCCGCGAGGTCTGTGGTGACGTGCTGGTAGGCGACGTGTACGTCGTCGATGCCGACCGGAACGCCGGGGATCGCCCCCGCGTCGGAGTAGCGCTGCCAGAGCGTTCGCTGCTGCTGGATGCCGCGGAGCGCCGAGTTCAGGTCGGAGACGTGAACGCCGGGGCGCACGAACTCGAGCGCGTGCCGGCGCAGACGCCGGCGGTTCGCACTCGACATGCCCGGCGAATCGCGCCGCGACGAGGTCGCGGCGATCAGTTCACCCAGCGGACGGTCGAACACCGAAGGCTGGAACCGATCGAGCGTCTCTCGTACATCGAGGAGCAGGCGCAGGAACACGCCGAGCTCCGCGACGGACTCGAACTCGCGCAGCCGCGTCTGGGCGATGAGCGCACGGCCTCGATCGAGCAACCGCGGCAGGTCGCTCGCCGAGAGACGTTTCGCGAGGTCGTGCGCGGTGGTCGCCTCGGCAGAGGACGTGAATGACGCACCGTACCAGGGCGAATCGCCCGGGCCGTAGCGGAACTCGCCGAGCGCTGCGGCACGGGCGAGTTCTCGAGCGATCTCGTCGCGGCCGTCGGCGAGGGCGACGAGCGCGCCGTGATCGAGTCTCGCGGTCGTCGACGGCGACTCTGGCGCGAGCGCGAGCCTCGCGAGCGCTCCGAGTGCATCGAGCACCGAGACGTGCAATTCAGGGTCGGCGCGGGTGAGCGCGGCGCGGTAGTCGAGCAGCACCTTGCGCAGGCGTACGAGAGCGTCATCGACGTCGACGACCCTCGGGCGCTCGGCCTTCTCGTTGCGCGAGATCGACTGGATGAGCTCGCGTCG
Organism: Agromyces sp. GQ35; assembly: GCF_059758475.1. Taxonomy (NCBI): domain Bacteria; kingdom Bacillati; phylum Actinomycetota; class Actinomycetes; order Micrococcales; family Microbacteriaceae; genus Agromyces; species Agromyces sp. GQ35. Next base: position 27,462 of record NZ_JCAXEO010000001.1, read on the forward strand.
GAGGCCGGCGGTCGTCACGGCCGCTCCGCCGAGGCCGACCTGCCCGAGTCGATGGGCGATGCCGTCGAGGCTCGCCCGCCGCGCACCCACGACGAGCACTCGCTTGTCCTTCGCCACGAGGGCGCCGATGGCGTTCACGATCGTCTGCGTGCCGCCGGTGCCCGGCAAGGTCTTCACGACGACCGAGGTGCCCGCCTCGATCTCGGCGACCGCCTGCTCCTGCTCGGGATCGGCATCGAGCAGCAGTGTGTCGGTCGATGGCGGACGCGCGTCTTGGGACACCGCACGCACACGTTCGCCGGTCGCGGCGACGACCGCCGCGCGCGCGGCCCGGTTGCCGGCGATCGCGTCGATGACGGGATGCTCGAGTTTCGCGGCATCCGCTGCCATGTCGGGGCCGACCTCGGCGAACGAGGAGACCACGAGTCGCGGCGCGACGTGGAACCAGGGCAGGTGGCTCGTGAGGCCACGGAGCCGATCGATCACCGGCTGCGGCTTGAACACGCCGTTCGTGATGGCGAGCGCGACGAATGCCTCGGCGTCGAGCGTGATCTGGAACTGCTCGCGGAGTTCGCGGGCCAGCGCCGGGTTCAGGAACGGCTGACCCTTGAGCTTCAGCTCGAAGTCGCGGCCGTATCTGCGGATCGCGAGCGGGCGCAACAGCACCGGTGCGAGGAACTCCTCGCCGGCGTTGCGCCACGAGGCGAGCCCGATCGCCAGGTGCACCGACTCGATGCCGCGCACCGAGCGCAACTCGATGCCCTTCTGGGTGATCTCGGCGGCCGCGAGTCGCGCGTTGCGCAATGCGAGTTCGTCGCGGATCAGGCTTGAGAGCAAGGTGGACTTGCCGGTGATGAACTGCGGCAGGCCGCCCGGATGCGTCGTCGAGAGCTCGATGCGGGTACGGGGCGTGTCGACGAAGCGAGCGAGGGGTGAACGTCCGCCGACGGCGGCGAGTTCGGTGTGCCAGCGGCGCCAGGCTGGCTCGGCGACGTTGCCGGCGACCAGCTCGGGATCGCCGAGGCTGAGGCCTTCGGGGCTCGTGTTGTCGTGTCGCATGTGTTCCGGGGTGAGGAGTTCCGCGGCAGCATCGATCTCGGAGTCGAGGATCTCCTCGTCATCGTGATTTCGATCGAGCCGCCGCACACCGACACCATACGTGGTATCGCGCGAATTCCACGGAGCATCGCCGCGGGAGGATGCGTTTCGATACCCCCCGGGTATTGTGATACCGTCGCACGGATGAGTACCGCACGTCGCCCGCCCGCATTCCCTGTCTCCGACGCCCCGATGGCGCCCGTGCGCACGACCGTCATCGTCGGCGGCGTCGCGGGCGGCATGTCGACCGCGACGAGGCTGCGCCGACTCGACGAGCACCGCGAGATCATCGTGCTCGAGCGCAGCGGCGCGGTGTCGTTCGCGAACTGCGGGCTGCCCTACCACGTGTCGGGAGTGATCGGCGAGCGCGGCGAACTCGCGCTGCAGACACCCGAGCGGCTCGCGGCGCGGTTCCGCATCGACGCGCGGGTGCGGCACGAGGTGCTCTCGATCGACCGTGACGCGAAGACCGTCGCGGTGCGGCGCCTCGACGACGGGCATCTCGACCGGATCGGCTATGACGAGCTCGTGCTCTCCCCCGGAGCCGCACCGCGGTGGCCCATGGGCATCGCGGCCGGTGCGCCCGTGCATGCCCTGCGCACACTCGACGACCTCGACCACATCATGACCGGGCTCGACGGAGTCTCCCCCGGCAGCCCAGTGGTCGTCATCGGCGGCGGATACGTCGGCATCGAGATGGCCGACAACCTGCATCGGCGCGGCCTCGAGGTCACGCTGGTGCAGCGCGGCGATCAGTTGCTCGCCGCGCTCGACGAGGAGATGACCGCGCCCGTCGCCGATCACCTCGCCGGCATCGGCATCGAGGTGCGCCTCGGACGCCGAACCGTCGAGATCGGAGCCGACCGCGTCGTGCTCGACGACGGCAGCCGATTGCCTGCGGCGCTCGTGATCGCGGCGATGGGCGTGACGCCCGAGGCATCCCTCGCCACCGATGCCGGACTCGCGATCGGCGCCGACGGCGGCATCGCGGTCGACGCGTTCCACCGCACGAGCGACCCGGCGATCTTCGCTCTCGGCGATGCCGCGGAGAAAGAGGATGCGATCGACGGCGCCGGGCGCGTCGTGACCCTCGCCGGCCTCGCGAATCGTCACGGCCGGGCCGTCGCCGATGCGATCGCGGGCGATGCCGCCGCCGCACGGCCGACCCTCGGCACCGCCATCGTGGATGCCGCCGGCCTCACCGTCGCGAACGTCGGGTGGTCGGAGCGCACCGCGCTCGAGCGCGGGCGAGACGTGCGCGTCATCCACACGCATCCGTTCTCGCACGCCACGTACTTCCCCGGCGCCTCACCACTGTCGCTGAAGCTCGTCGTCGATCGCGTCGACGACCGGATCCTCGGCGCTCAAGCGGTCGGCACCGCCGGCGTCGACAAGCGCATCGACGTCATCGCCACCGCGATGAGCGCCGGGCTCACGGCCTCAGCCCTCGCCGACCTCGAACTCGCCTATGCCCCGCAGTACGGCGCTGCGAAGGACCCGGTCAACATGATCGGCTACGTCGATCGCAACCTCGCGAACGGCTCGGATCGGGCGATCCAGTGGCACGAGCTCGAGCACGAGCTCGCTGCCGGAGCCCTGCTGCTCGACGTGCGCGCCGAGGCGCAGCTCGCCGAGGGGCTCATCCCCGGCGGACGCTGGATCCCGGTGGAGGCGCTGCGGGAACGGCACACCGAGTTCGGCGGCCGGCGCATCGTCGTGCACTGCCGGGTCGGTCAAGGCGCGCACACCGCCGCGCGCCTGCTCGCGAGCCTCGGACACGACGTCGTGAACCTCGACGGCGGCTACCTGACCTGGCGCGACGGCCGACGGGCGAGAGCGCTCGCAGGCATGGATCTCGCCGCCTGAATACCGGCTGCCGCATCAGCGGCGAGCCGGCGGCCACTCCCACCCATTCACCGACCACGACCAGCACGGCCCGTCCGTCCGTCCAGTACAGGAGTACCGATGCGATCCACGACCCCGAACGACGTGCACGCGATGACCGACGCGGTCATCCTCGACGTGCGCGAGCCCCACGAGCTCGCACAGGCGCGCATCGAGGGCACCATCGACATCCCCCTCGGCGAGCTCGTCGCGCGAGTGGCCGAGGTGCCGACCGACACCACCGTCTACGTGCTCTGCCACGTCGGTGGCCGCAGCGCCCAGGCCACGCAGTACCTCGAGTCGCTCGGCGTCGACGCCGTGAACGTCGACGGCGGCATCATGGCCTGGTACCAGGCCGGCCTGCCGGTCACCCTGGGTGCGTCATGACCTCCGCCTCGGAGCCGGCCGACGACGCGCAGCGGCGCATCGCGAATCGGCTGAAGCGCGCCCGCGGACAACTGAACGCCGTCATCGACGCCGTCGAGTCCGGCGCTGACTGCCGCACCGTCGTGACCCAGCTCTCGGCGGTCTCGAGCGCGCTCGACAAGGCCGGCTTCGCGATCATCTCCACGGCGATGCGCGACTGCCTCGCCGACCCGGAAGACGGTCAGGCGACGGATGCCGCGGATCGCCTCACCGTCGACGAACTCGAGAAGCTCTTCCTGACCCTGTCCTGAGCTCGCTCGCGCGGCGACGGTCAGTGCAGGGCGAGCTCGAGGCCGTGCGCGGCAGCGACGCCCTCGTTCGCGAGACGCCCCCCGGTGGCGTTGAGGCCCTTCGCGAGCGCGGGGTCCGCCGCGAGCGCGGCCTCCCAGCCGAGATCGGCGATCTTCAGCGTGTACGGCAGGGTGGCATTCGTGAGGGCCGGCGTCGACGTCGCGGGCACCGCGCCCGGCATGTTGGCGACGCAGTAGAAGATCGCGTCGTGCACGCGGAACGTCGGCTCGGCGTGCGTCGTGGGGCGCGAGCCCTCGAAGCACCCGCCCTGGTCGATCGCGATGTCCACGAGCACCGATCCCGGCTTCATCGCCGCGACCATCTCGTCACTGACCACCTTGGGGGCGGCAGCTCCGGGCACGAGCACGGCGCCGACGACGAGATCGGCGTCTTTCAGCTGGCGGGCGATCTCGTACGGGGAGGATGCGAGCGTGTGGATGCGGTGGTCGTAGCGGGCGTCGATCTCGCGCAACTTGGGCAGCGAGATGTCGAACACCGTGACGTCGGCGCCGAGACCGAGCGCGGTCGCGGCGGCCTGCTCACCGGCGACACCGCCGCCGATCACGACGACCTTCGCGGGCGAGGTGCCCGGCACGCCGGCCATCAGCACTCCGCGCCCACCACGCGACGCGAGCAGCTCGGCGGCGCCGACCTGAGGCGCGAGCCGCCCGGCGACCTCACTCATGGGCGTGAGCAGCGGCAGTGAGCGGTCGGCCAGCTGCACGGTCTCGTAGGCGATCGCGGTGACGCCCGAATCGAGGATCGCCCGGGTCAGCGGCAGGTCGGCCGCGAGGTGCAGGTAGGTGAAGAGCGTGAGGTCGTCGCGGAGGAAGCCGTACTCGGCGGCGATCGGCTCCTTCACCTTCAGCACGAGCTCGGCCGACCACGCCTCGTCGGCGGTCGCGACGATCGTCGCTCCGGCCTCGGCGTACTCGGCGTCGAGGTAGCCGGCCCCGATACCGGCGCCGGCCTGGATCGCCACGGAGTGGCCGCGCCCGGCGAGGGCGTGCACTCCCGCGGGCGTCATGGCGACGCGGAATTCGTTGTTCTTGATCTCTGCGGGCACGCCGATGTGCATGGGTTGCTCCGATGGCTGTGTTCGAATGTCGTAGTGATGTGCGCGATCATTTTCGCCGCTTATTCGCCTCTCCGAAAGATCAACCGCACAGAATTCGGTATAGTCGCGATATTCGCAGCACTCATTCGAATGAAGGATGTCTCGATGACCGACGCACCGCAGATCAGCGCACCCGGCGTGGATCACACTCCGGTCGTGCTCGACGCGATCGATCGCCAGATCATCGCCCGTCTGCACGAGAACGCCCGCATTCCGAACATCGATCTCGCGCGGGCGGTCGGTGTCTCGCCGTCGACCTGCCTCGCCAGGGTGCGGTCGCTGCGTGAGCGCGGCGTCATCGTGCGATACACCGCGGAGATCGATCCAGCAGCACTCGGCTATCACCTGCAGGCGCTCGTGAGCGTTCGAATACGGCCGGGCGCGCGCCATCTCATGGAACAGATCTCCGACGAACTGCGCACGCAGCCCGAGGTCGCCCAGCTCTTCTTCCTCGGCGGCTCCGAGGACTTCCTCATCCACGTGCGCGTGCGCGACAGCGATCACGTGCGGCAGTTCGTGTTGAAGAACCTCTCGGCGAACCCGGCCGTCGCCCTCACCGAGACGAACCTGGTATTCGAGCACCACACCGCGCTCTCGGCGGGGCTCCGTGCGGTGATCTGAGCGCCGCCCTCGCCTGCGGAAGCATCCGGCCATATCGCTGTCGGGGCCGTGATCCGAGCGCCGCCCTCGCCTGCGGAAGCATCCGGCCATATCGTTGTCGGCATGGCGCCCAACGAGATCGTCGCCCCCATGCTCGCGAAAGCGGTGCCCACCGTGCCCGAGCCCGACTCGGTGCCGGGCGGTCTCGCCTACGAGCCGAAATGGGACGGCTTCCGCGGCATCGTCGTGTACGACGGCGAGCGCGTCGAGATCGGCAGCCGCGGCGCGAAGCCGCTCACACGCTATTTCCCCGAGCTCGTCGAGGCGTTCGCTCGGCTGCTGCCCGGGCCGTGCGTGCTCGACGGAGAGATCGTGATCTCCACTGCACGCACCGGGCAGGCGCGGCTCGACTGGGAGGCGCTCACGCAGCGCATCCACCCCGCTGCGAGCCGGGTCGACCTGCTCGCCCGCGAGACCCCCGCGATGTTCGTCGCGTTCGACCTGCTCGAGCACGACGGGCGCTCGCTCCTCGCCGAGCCGTTCTCCGAACGGCGAGCGGCGCTCGAGCGACTGGTCGGCGAGCTCGGCGACCCGATTCGACTCACACGCATCACGACGGATGTCGTGGTCGCCCGACGCTGGCTCGAGGAGTTCGAGGGAGCGGGCCTCGACGGGGTCGTCGCCAAGCCGCTGACTGCACCGTACGCACCCGGCAAGCGCGTGATGCTGAAGGCGAAGCACCACCGCACGGCCGACGTGGTCGCGCTCGGCTATCGCGTGCACAAGTCCGGCACGGGCGTCGGCTCGATCCTGCTCGGCCTGTACGACGACGAGGGTCGCCTGCGGAACGTGGGCGGCATGTCGGCGTTCAGCAATGCGCGACGGCTCGAGCTCATCGACGAACTCGAGCCGTACGTCGAGCGTGGCGCCGACGGCGGCGCCGTCACCGGCGAGACCGAGCGCAGCCGGTTCTCCTCGGGGCGCGACGTCTCGTTCGTACAGCTGCGCCCCGAGCTCGTCGCCGAGGTGCGATTCGATCAGCTCGAGGGCGACCGTTTCCGGCATACTGCGCAGTTCGAACGGTGGCGTCCCGACCGCGAACCGCGCTCGTGCACCTTCGAGCAGATCGAGCGGCCTGTCGCGTACGACCTCGATGACGTGCTCGGCTGACCATCGAGCTGACGCAGCTCGCCGAGTAGCACGCGCTGCGGCAAAGTCAATCCCTATCACTCGGCACCGCGCACACGTAGCTTCGATGATGGCGGCCCCACAGGCGTGGCCGACGCGACCGAGGAGAATACCGATGAGCGACCGATCCCCGACCGATTCCAGTCCGGAGGACCAACTCGACGAAGCCGTCGATGCCGCCGAGCAGCACCAGCACGCCGAGGAACATGCCGACGCCGACGAACATCTCGTCGTGCGCGATCCTGAGACCGGCCGTACTTCAGAGGAGCCGGCACAATGAGCTCGATCCTCGATGAACCGGCCCGCGACGAGCGCGGCCGCCACAGCCATGGCATGCCGCCGATCGGACTCTGGTGGCCGATGCTGGAGCGCCCCCTGCAACGAGAGGTGCTCGAGAACGTCGACGCCCCGCTGCGCGCGGTCGTCGTCCGCCGCATCTACGAGCTCTGCGAGCTGGATCCGGGGCACGCTCCGCGCTTCGGCGTTCGCCTCGGCGAGAACGAGCGCGCCTACATCGCCGGCTGGATGCACTCGGTCGACTGGTACTGAGATCCGGGCCCGTCGAGAACTCTCGGCGGGTCGGACGCCCGCGCAGCTCGCCGTGCCGCAGAATCCTGCCGTGGCCACAGCAGTGGAAGAGGCGCGGCGATACGAACGCGACAGCGTCGAGTTCGCGCGCACCTTCGCCTTTCTCGATGCGATCTACGCGATCGCGCTGACCCTCCTCGTCGTGAACATCGACCCGCCGGCTGCTGCGGAGTGGTCGAGCTTCGCGACGCTCGCAGACAGCGGCCTCGGCTGGCAGCTCCTCGGGTTCGGCATCAGCTTCGCGGTGATCGCCGTGTTCTGGCGGGCGAATCACCGCATCGTCGGCGGGTTCAGTGCGATCACGCCGGCGACCATCACCGCGAACCTCGTGGCGATCGCGTTCGTCGTGCTCATCCCGTTCTCGACGCAGGGCATCAGCGACGCGGAGACGGCCGATCAGCCGCTCGCCGTCTCGATCTACGCCGTGAACATCAGCATCGCCGTGCTCGCCCAGGCCGCGGTGTTCTTCGTCGCCCGTCGCGACGGCGTCCTGCGCGACCCGCTGCCGCGCCGAGCCGACACGATCAAGTTCATCGACACGCTGACGACGCCGGCGGTGTTCCTCGCCTCCATCCCGATCGCCTACCTGTTCGGTGCCGACTGGGCGCGATACGCGTGGGCGTCGCTGATCGTGTTGGGCCCGATCAGCGGGAGCTGGGCGGCTCGACGCATCGCGCGCATCCGGGCGGCCGCAGCGACCCACCCGGCGGGTACGGACAGCAGCTGAGGCCGAACAGCCGTCTCGCATCCACAGGCCCTGGCTCTTGCGGGCGGTACCGACGACGTCGCATGTGCATCCATGTCGTCGCGGGGTGCGACGATTGAAGGATGCCCGTCGACACGTACCCGTTCGTGGAGGAGCTCGCGATCGCGAGGTTCGTCGGTCCGCTGAACCTCAGCCGGGGCCGCACGGCGGCACGAGCCGGAGCCGTGGTCTCACTCACCTGGGACCCGGCGCAGTTCCGGCTGAGCGCCGACGTGCGCGGCACTGCGGCCGAGCCGTACCGATCGAGCGCGAAGCTCGACCTCGGCATGCCGGGGCGTACGACGATCCTCACCGGTTCCTGCACCTGCCCGGTCGGGCGAAACTGCAAGCACGTGGCCGCCATGCTGCTCGCCGCCGCGGAGCAGAACCGGCGCGCACTGGCCGACGCGGCCGAGTCCGCTTCGCGCGATGCCGTGACCGCCGCTGCGGCGGGGTGGCGAGGAGAACTCGCGGCGCTCGCCGGGAGCAGCGGCGGTTCCGGCGGCGAATCGGATGACGCTGCGCCACGCCAACCGCTCGCCCTGCAGTTCGAGCTGCGCGAGCGCATCGCTCGTCGCGGCAGCGGACGTCAGTCCGCCCGCGATGAGCCGGCGTCATCTGCGGCATCCGTTGATCGGCTCGCGGTGCGCCCGGTGACCCGCGGCGCCCGCGGCGGCTGGATCAAGGGCAGCCTCACGTGGCAGAACATCGGGTTCCAGGGTCACGCCGGCGGGTTCGATCCGGCGCAGGCGCGTTGGTTCGCCGAGTTCTCGCTTCTCAAGGGCGCTCGCCATTCGGCGTTCGCCGAGTTCGGCTCCGCATGGATTTCGCTCGACGAGTACGAGAGCCGCACGCTGTGGGCCTTGCTCGAGGCCGCGCCCCGTCTCGGCATCGCCCTCGTCGGGGGAACGGCGCGCGCGGTCGTCGACGTCGCCGGTGCCGCGGTCATCGGACTGGACGCCCGGCGTGCCGAGCCCGACTCCGCTGCCGACGCCGACCTCGTGCTCACCCCGTCCGTCACCGTCGGTGAGCTCGCCTACCCGGCAGAGCAGGTGCGGCTCATCGGCGATCACGGCGTCTACGCCTACGACTTCGCTCGCGGCACGATCACGCTCGCGCCGCTCGCGGCACCGCTGACGGCCGCAGGACGAGCGACGGTGCGGCGTCGCGCCCCGATCGTGGTGCCGTCGAGCGAGGTGCCCGCCTTCATCGAGGAGCAGTACGCCCCGCTGGCGCGATCGTTGCGGCTCGGGAGCGGCGACGGCAGCTTCGCACTGCCCGAGTTGCCGCCCGCGACACTCGTGCTCACGATGCATCACGAACCGCACCACACCGTCCGGCTCGAATGGCACTGGCAGGCCGACGGCGGGCGACGATTCGCCCTCGACGCGCCCGCTGCCGAATTCCACGACGCCGAGCGTGAACGGCTCGTCGCGACATCCGCTGCCGCCGTGCTCGCCGACGATCCGGCCGGACTGCCGGCGGTGTCGCCCGGAACCGAGCCGAGGCTTCGCGCCGAGGCGACGCTCCGCGGCCTTGCGAGCGCCGAGTTCGCCGCCCGGCTGCTGCCCCGCCTGCAGGAGCTCGACCGCCTGCGCGTCGAGGTGATCGGCGATCCCCCGGCGTATCGAGAGCTCGTCGAAGCGCCGAAGCTGACGGTCACGACCGTCGAGAGCGAGCGCACCGACTGGTTCGACCTCGGCGTCGTCGTGACCGTCGAGGGCAAGCGAGTGCCGTTCGGCCCGCTGTTCAGCGCGCTCGCCAAGGGCCGGGCGAAGCTGATGCTGATCGACGGCAGCTACCTCTCGCTCAAGCAGCCCGTGTTCGATCCGCTGCGCGAGCTCATCGAAGAGGCGGGGTCGCTGCGCGAGTGGGAGGTCGGGCTGCGCATCAGCCGTTACCAGACGAGCCTCTGGGCGGAGTTCGAAGACCTCGCCGACGAGTCGGAGACCGCAGTGGCCTGGCGCGAGACCGTGGCGGGTCTGCGGGCGGCCGACCGGGTCGAAGAGATCCCGCCCCCGGCCGGGCTCGCGATGGAGCTGCGGCCCTACCAACTCGCCGGCTACCGCTGGCTCGCGTTCCTCTACCAGCACGGGCTCGGCGGCATCCTCGCCGACGACATGGGCCTCGGCAAGACCGCGCAGACGCTCGCCCTCATGGCGCACGTGCACGAGACGACCGATGAGGCCGCGCGCAGACCCTTTCTCGTCGTTGCGCCCACATCCGTGGTCTCGAACTGGGCCACCGAGGCCGCGCGCTTCGTGCCGGGACTCCGCGTCGAATCGGTCACCGCCACTCGCGCGGCCAGTCGCACCCGACTCGCGGATGTCGCGGCGCGAGCCGACATCGTCGTGACGAGCTATGCGATCCTCCGTCTCGATGCTCCCGAGTTCGCGGGCCTCGAGTGGGCGGGGCTCGTGCTCGACGAGGCGCAGTTCGTGAAGAACGCGTCGTCGAAGGCGAATGCCGCAGCCCGCGACATCCGTGCCCCCTTCAGGCTCGCCGTGACCGGCACACCCGTCGAGAACAACCTGATGGAGCTGTGGGCGCTGCTGAAGATCGTCGCGCCCGGACTGTTTCCCTCAGGCCGCGGGTTCGCCGAGCGCTTCGCCCGGCCGATCGAGAATGACCACAACGCCGAACGTCTCGCGACCTTGCGACGGCGCATCCGACCGTTCATGTTGCGCCGCACGAAGGAAGTCGTGGCACCGGAGCTGCCGCCGAAGCAGGAGCAGGTGCTGACCGTCTCGCTCGATGCCGAACACCAGCGCATCTACGACGCCTTCCTGCAGCTCGAGCGGCAGAAGCTGCTCGGTCTCATCGACGACCTCGACCGCAACCGGTTCACCGTGTTCCGCTCGCTCACGCTGTTGCGCATGCTCAGCCTGCACGCCGGGCTCATCGACCCCGAGCAATACGCGGAGGTGCCGTCGGCGAAGCTCGACGCGCTCTTCGACCAGCTCGACGAGGTCGTCGCCGAGGGGCACCGGGCGATCGTGTTCAGCCAGTTCACCTCATTCCTGCAGCTGGCAGCGGCACGGCTCGAGGCCGCGGGCGTGCCGTACGCCTACCTCGACGGATCGACGACGCGTCGGGCCGAGGTCATCGCGACGTTCCGCGAGGGCGACGCGCCCGTGTTCCTGATCAGCCTGAAGGCCGGCGGGTTCGGCCTGAACCTCACCGAGGCCGACTACGTGTTCCTGCTCGACCCGTGGTGGAACCCGGCGAGCGAGGCGCAAGCCGTCGACCGGGCGCACCGCATCGGCCAGTCGAAACCCGTGAACGTCTACCGCATGGTCGCCGAGGGCACCATCGAAGAGAAGGTCATGGCGCTGAAGGCGCGCAAGGCGAAACTCGTCTCCTCGCTCATGGACGACGGCGAGCTCTTCAGCGAGACGCTCACGGCCGACGACATCCGCGGGTTGCTCGGCAGCTGAGCGGGGTATCCGGGCATCGAGCAGTATCGAAGAAGCACGGGTGCACGGCCCGCGAATAGCGTCATCTGCATGAACACACTCACCGCTCAGACCACCATCGATTCCGTCACGCTCGAGGCCGCCGACGTTGCCGCCGCCGAGCGCATCATCGCCGCCTTCGGGCTCGACGACCGTATTCGTGCACGTGCAGCGGATGCCCCGTCGACGGGATTCCGCGGCTTCACCCTCTCGCTCATCGTCGCCCAGCCCTCGACCGTCAGCAGCCTGTTCGACGCCGCGATCGCCGCCGGTGCGACCCCGCTGAAGCCCGTCGAGAAGTCGATGTGGGGGTACGGCGGCAGCCTCCAGGCCCCCGACGGCACGATCTGGAAGGTCGCGACCTCGGCGAAGAAGGAGACCGGCCCCGCGACCCGTCGCATCGACCAGATCGCGCTCCTGCTCGGCGCCGAAGACGTCGGAGCCAGCAAGCGGTTCTACGTCGACCACGGCTTCACCGTCGGCAAGAGCTTCGGCAGCTACGTGGAGTTCGCTTCAGCGGCCAGCGCCCTCAAGCTCGGCCTCTACAAGCGCCGTGCGCTCGCGAAGGACGCCGGCGTCGAGGCCGACGGCGCGGGGTCGCACCGCATCGCGATCGCCGGCAGCACCGGGCCGTTCACCGACCCCGACGGCTTCGTGTGGGAGGCCGCCTCGGCGTGAGGCGCACAGCGATCCACTGAACCGCGACGGATGGCGGGTGGCGGGGCTTCGCCCGGCTCCCGCCATCGTCGCGCTCACGCGGAGACCGGAGCACCGTGGTGCCCCTGGAGGGACTCGAACCCCCAACCCTTTCCTTAGGACGGAACTGCTCTTCCATTGAGCTACAGAGGCTGACCGCAAGAGAGTCTACCCGGCTCGCGGTAGCGTGTTCTGCGGCGCGCGTGCGCCGTGGTGAACGGCGGCGCGGCCGCAGAACGGGGCAGCATGAGCGAGTCGACGAGCACCAGGTTCTGGGTCGGCGCAGCCACCACCGGCGCGCTGGGGTCGGCTGCGCGAGGCATCCGTCCGTTGGATGTCGCCGCCGATGGCTCCGCGGCGCTCGGCGAACCCGTCGACGTCGGACCGAACCCGATGTTCCTCGCCGTCTCCCCCGTCACCGGCGTGCTCGGTGTCGTGCACGAGCTCGACGAGGGCAGCGTCTCGACGTGGACCATCGAGGGCGATGACCTCGCGGCCTTCGGTCATCCGGGGACCACCGGAGTGTCGGGGCCGTGCCATCTCGCCTTCGACGAGTCGGGTGGCGTCATCTTCGCTGCGAACTACTCCGGCGCCCGGCTCTCGGTGCACCCCTCGGCCCCCGACGTCTCGGCCGACGTCGTGATCGCGGTCGACTTCACCGGCAGCGGCCCGAATCGCGTACGCCAGGAATCCGCCCACCCGCACCAGGCCGTGATCGATTCCGCGAGGAACCGCCTGCTCGTGCCGGACCTCGGCGCCGACCGGGTGCGGGTGCTCCCGCTCGACGCACTGCCCGAGTCGATCGGCCACGACGAAGCGCGGGACATCACGATGCACGGCGGCGCTGGGCCGCGCCACCTCGTGATCGCGGGCGACCTCGCGATCACGGCCAACGAACTCGACCGCACGGCGAGCATCGTCGACCTCGTCGATGGCCGCGAGGTCGCCTGGTTCTCGATCGGCGACGACGTCGAGCCCCGAGGTCTCGGTTGCTCGGCGATCCGCCTGACACGCGGCGGTATCGTGCTCATCGGCGACCGCGACGCCGATGCACTGCGCGGCCTGCGTTTCGACGCTGCGGCCCGCACGCTCGAGCTCGTCGCGACGGTGAAGACCGGCGGGCGGCATCCGCGTGACCTGAACGTGACGCACGACGAGCGGTTCGCGCTCGTGGCCGATCAGGCGTCGGACTCCATCGCGGTCGTCGCGCTCGATGTCGACGGCGCGCCGATCGACGTCGTCGGAGTGGTCGAGACACCCGCACCGGCGTGCCTGGCGCGGGTGTAAAAGCCTCGATACGGCCCTGACGGGCTTACTCGACCGGCGGGTTCACTCAGGCGGGTGGGTAGAGGTACAGCGCCGACCCCGCCGGAATGGTGCGGCGGTGGTACGAGTGGTCGGAGTTCTGGTTGTACTCCTCGATGTTGACCGAGCCGTCGCCGTTGATGGACTGCACGTAGGCCACGTGATTGTACGGGAACCAGGCGACGGCCCCCACGACGGGTTCACTCGACGTCGGCCAGCCGCGGCTCGCCCACTCATCGGCCCACGCATGCGCACTGCCCGACGCGAGGTTGCCCCAATCCCATTTCCACGGAGCGCTCGTGACTCCGGCGTCACGGTTCATGCGCCAGGCGACGAAGTCGACGCACTCGCGGTAGTAATACCGCAGCGGCGAGAGCCCTCCGCCGAAGTCGTCGGGAGTCTGGTCCCACCAGGGGTAGTCGTCGCCCTCGGCCTTGACCGTGTGGACCGCGTAACTGCCGCTGCCGCGCGAAGCGAGGTTCGCGGCCCACGCCGCCTTGTCGGCCGCCTCCTGATCGAGACGGGCCGCCTCGATCTCGGCCTTCGAGGTGACGGCGTAGCCCTCGGCGGAGAGCGGGGCACCGCTGGCGAGCGAGGAGACCTCGACGTCTTGCGCCTCGGCCTTCGTCAGGTTGAAGGCGCCGGATGCGGCGAAGGTCTCGCCGCCCGGCATGAACGCGTACGCAGGCAGCGCGACGGTGCCGACGATGGCGGGCACCACGAGCACGGTCGCGAAGACGCGCATCGGCCCGTTGCGACGCGTCGCACGCGGCGCGCGCGCGACGGTCGCCGCGAGGTCGGCGGCTGCCGGAGCGGGATTCGAGTCGACGGTGACGGATGCCGCGGCATCCGCTCTGGCTCCGAACAGGGCCCTGGCTCGCTTCGACCGGCCCGACTCCGTTGCAGCGCCTCGCCGACCTCGGCCGTGGCCCGCCGCCCGACGCTCGGAGCGCGGGCGCTCGTGCGCGTCGTTCGTCTCGTCACCGTTCAACAGCTGGACCTCCGGGCACCGCTCGGAGGCCGCGGTGCAGCCCGGAGCGGAGTGGCTTCTCGGGTGTCGGCGATCTCAGGGACGCCGGACTCGTACCACCATAGGGCACTCGCCATGCCTTTGTCACGATTCGATCAGGCCGCCGTTGCGAGGTACTCGTGCCACTGCGGCAACGGCCGCTCGAAGCCGCGCGCCACCCAATTGCGGCCGTTCGGGCGCGCAGGCGTGAAGCGGAGCTGCCAGCCCATCTCGGCGGGCGTGCGATCGCTCTTCGTGTTGTTGCAGCGCAGGCAGCAGGCGACGAGGTTCTCCCACGTGTCGCGCCCTCCGCGCGATCGCGGCAGCACGTGGTCGATGGTTGCCGCCGCGCGACCGCAGTACGCGCACTGGTGATCATCGCGGCGGAGCACTCCGCGCCGGCTCACGGGCGCCTGGCTCAGCCGTGGCGCCCGCACGTAGCGGGTCAGGAGGATCACGCTGGGCCGCTGCCACGCTCCGCTTGCGGCGCACACCGGGTTGCCCTCTTCGTGCTGGATGACGGTGGCCTTGTGATTCATGACGAGGAGCAGCGCTCGCTTGAACGAGACGATGGCGAGCGGCTCATAGCCCGCGTTGAGCACGAGTGTGCGCATGGAGTGCCTTTCGATCGGTGCTGGATGGCTTCCAGCAGCGTGAACGGATCGGCGTTCCGAGGGATCGGTGCAGGGTGGGCAGCGCCGGCAGCCGGCGGCTCGAGCTGCCCGGAGAACAGAGAACGGGCACCGTCGTGATGACAGTGCCCGTCGGGGCGTGCGCCCGGTTCGTGCTCGATTGACTACTACGCCGTTGGTCGAAGAGCGCGCGGGCATCCGTGGAATGGATGCTGCGCGACGTGACCATCGGCTTCCCCTGCCCGGTTTCTCGGATCGTCAGGATCTCAGGTTAGAACACGAATGGCGCGCCGGGAACTTCCGGCGCGCCATTCACGTGTCGTGTCACGCGATGTTCATCGATCAGATGCCGATGCGCACGATGTAGTAGTCGCTCGTCCAGATGGGCTGGACACGAACGGATGCCCCTTCGTACGGCGCGTGGAGGATCATGCCGTTTCCGGCGTAGAAGCCATCGTGACCGGGCATGATGACGAGGTCGCCGGGCTGCGCGTCGGCCTCGGAGATACGAGTGCCCATGGCGCCCTGCCCCGCCGAGGAGTGCGGCATGCCCACGCCGAACTGGGCGTAGACGTACATCACGAAGCCCGAGCAGTCGAAGCCGGCCGGGGTGGCGCCGCCGTAGACGTAGGGCGTGCCGATGTACTGCGTCGCGACGTTGTAGACGCTCGCGAGATCGAAGTTCGGGTACGGCGGGTTGGCGAGGAAGTCACCGACCGACGGGCCCGAGTAGGAGGCCGCATACGAGGTCATGGCCGACTCGGCGGCCACGCGGGCGGCCTCCGCTGCCGCAGCGGCCTCGGCTGCCGCTTGGATCTCAGCGCCGGAGACGGCGGCGTAGCCGTCTTTCGTCACCGGTGCGGCGATGACGTCGTCGGTCACCTCGACCGACTGGGCTTCGGCCTTCGTGAGCTTCGTGAGGTCGGTCTCCGCGTACTGCGGGCCGGCCGAGCCGGGAGCGAACGCATACGCGGGAATGGCGAGGGTGCCCACGATGCCGGCGGCGACCGTCATCACGAGCACGTTCGCGAGCCGGCCACGGCGCAGCCGGCGGGTCGACGGCAACGTCGACGACGCGACGCGAGCGGCCGCATCGGGCTGCGTGGAGCTGGGGGAAACGGGAGCCTTCGCGGCGATGATCGCCTTCGTAGCTGCCCCGCGGGCATGGTTCCTGGTCAGACGACGCCGGGAGAATCGAGCCAAAACGTGTACCTCCGTCGCCCCACGACATCAGATGTCACCCCACCGGATGCGCGCGATGGCGCTTACGGGTACTTGATCGAGCGGTGGGCTTGGGAGGCGTCTCGACCCTGGTCCTCCGACTGGCTTCGTGCCGGCGGACTCGAAAGAGACTACGCGACGAGTGCTCGAATGTCACATTCTGGTTACGGCGCGGCCCGAAAGCCGCTCATTCAGCGATGAAGAGATGACTCGCGACCTCGCTCGGCAGCTCGAGTCCGCCGTCGACGCCGTCGACCTCGACGAGCACGTAGCCGCCGGCGCGGCTGAACGACGCCATGGCGCCGGGCATGACCCCCGCCTGCCGCATCTGCGCGAGGAGTTCGGGGTCGAACTGCACCGGTTCGCCGAGGCGGCGAACGATGCCGCGCACCGGAGCGTCACTGGCGTCGACCGCCTCGACGACGTTGACGACTCCGGTCATGAAGGCATCACTGGCGGGGAGTCCGAGTTCTTCGAGGCCCGGGATCGGATTGCCGTAGGGCGACTCGCGTGGGCTGCCGAGGATCTCGATGAGGCGGCGTTCGACCTGCTCGCTCATCACATGCTCCCAGCGGCATGCCTCGTCGTGCACGAACTCCCACTCGAGGCCGATCACGTCGGCGAGCAGCCGTTCGGCGAGTCGGTGCTTGCGCATGACGTGCACCGCCTTCGAGCGACCGTCGGCGGTGAGTTCGAGATGCCGGTCGCCAGATACGACGACGAGTCCGTCGCGCTCCATGCGGGCCACGGTCTGCGAGACGGTGGGACCGGAGTGACCGAGCCGCTCGGAGATGCGCGCCCGCAACGGCACGATGTTCTCCTCCTCGAGATCGAGGATCGTGCGGAGATACATCTCCGTTGTGTCGATCAAGTCGGTCACGCGCCATCCTCCCGTTGTCACAGCCCGTCGTCCAGCCTACCGGGCGCCGCCCGATCGCTAGACTCGTCGCATGCCGAGCATCGTGATTCCCAGTGACCTGCTGCCCGTCGACGGACGCTTCGGCTGCGGACCCTCCAAGGTTCGCCCCGAGCAGCTCGCGCACCTCGCGGAGCTCGGCCCCGCCGTGCTCGGAACCTCGCACCGGCAGGCCCCGGTGAAGCAGCTCGTGGGCCGGGTGCGCAGCGGACTCGGCGAGCTCTTCTCCCTCCCCGACGGCTACGAGGTCGTCCTCGGCAACGGCGGTTCGACGGCGTTCTGGGATGCCGCGGCGTTCGGCCTCATCGAGCAGCGGGCGCAGCTGGCCTCATTCGGCGAGTTCGGTGCCAAGTTCGCCGCAGCCGCGGCCGCACCGTGGCTCGAAGCACCCGATGTCCGAAAGGCCGATCCGGGTTCGCGGGCCGAGCCGGCAGCGCTCGACGGCATCGACGTGTATGCGTGGCCGCAGAACGAGACGTCGACCGGCGTGATGGCCCCGGTGGCCCGCGTCGCCGGCGACGACGGCGCGCTGACCGTCATCGACGCCACGAGCGCTGCGGGCGGCATCCATGTCGACCCCACGCAGTTCGACGTCTACTACTTCGCCCCGCAGAAGAACTTCGCGTCCGACGGCGGCATCTGGTTCGCGCTGCTCTCCCCCGCGGCGATCGAGCGCGTCGAGCGCGTCGCCGCGAGCGGCCGCTACATTCCCGAGTTCCTCTCGCTGAAGAACGCGGTCGACAACTCCCGGCTCGACCAGACCCTGAACACGCCGGCGCTCGCGACGCTCCTGCTGCTCGAGAACCAGCTGGAGTGGATGAACCGGTCGGGTGGCCTCTCCTGGGCCGATGCCCGAACTCGCGAGTCATCCTCGGTGCTCTACGACTGGGCTGAGCGCACCTCGATCGCCACCCCGTTCGTCGCGAACCCCGCTCACCGCTCCCAAGTGGTCGTCACGATCGACTTCGACGAGTCGACGGATGCCGCGGCGCTCGCCTCAGTGCTCCGCGCCAACGGCATCGTCGACACCGAGCCCTACCGCAAGCTCGGCCGCAACCAGTTGCGGGTCGCGACCTTCACCGCGATCGAACCCGACGACGTCAGGGCGCTCACGGCCTCGATCGACTACGTGCTGTCGCAGATCGGCTGACCGCGTGAGGTTCTGGCTCAGCGATGATGAACGGCGCCCCGACCCGGTGCCGGCACGAGCCGATGCCCGAAAGGCCGTGCTCGCGGGCACCATCGGATGGCTCGTGGCGCTCGTCGCCTGTTTCGTCGCCCGAGAGACGCTGGAGTCGTCGGGTCTCTGGTGGTTCGCGGGCGCCGCGATCACCGGCATCGTCGTGGGCTTGATCGGCCTCGTCTCGGTGCAGGTGATCCGCAAGCGGTCGACTCAGTCGACGGAGCGTCCACGGAGCTGATCGTCGTCGGTGCCCTCATCGGCGACGTCGCCTGAGCCCGCTTCCGCGGTGTCGGCGCCCGACTGGTCGAGTGCGTCGATGTCGATGCCGTCGAACTCATCGTCACCGTGATCGTCGTGATCGTCACCGTCGAGCTCGTCGTCGTCGAGCTCATCGTCGTCGAGCTCGTCGTCGAGGCCTTCGTCGTCGGCGTCGTCGTCGTCGAGTTCGTCGTCGGACTCCGCGGGCTCACCCGCCGCGGCGGCGAGCACGTCTTGCGCCGCCCGGTAGTCGGCGAGGCGTTCCGACCAGGGCACCCAGTCGGGAGCGAGCAGGGCGGACTCCCCGGGCATGAGCTCGGTCTCGAGCACCGTCGGTGCGGCGTCGGCGTCGACCCGTGACAGCGTGACGCTCCAGCGCCACCCGGGGTAGCCGCCGAGGTCGGACGCGAAGAGCAGGGTGAGCACGTGCTCGCCCTCGACGATGTGCCCGACGACCGAACCGACGGTCTCGGGCGCGGTCACCTCGAGCAGCGCTCGCCTCGCGAGATCCACCGACGACAACAGCACCTCGTCGGGGACGACGACGGGCGTGTTCTCGGAATCGGTCGGCTCAGGCATCCAGATCGTCTGCCACCTTGCGCAGCACCGCGGCGACGGTGCGTGCCTTCGACTTCTCGGGGTAGCGACCGCGCCGCAGATCGGCGCCGATGCCGTCGAGCACCTTCACGACGTCTTCGACGATGATCGCCATGTCGTCGGCGGGCTTGCGGTTGATCTTCGTGAGGCTCACGGGCGCGTCGAGCACGCGCACCGAGAGCGCTTGCGCGCCGCGCTTGCCCTCGGCGACACCGAACTCGAGACGGCTGCCCGCACGCACGGTCGCGCCGGCGGGAAGAGCGGATGCATGGAGGAAGACCTCTTGGCCGTCATCGGAGCTGATGAAGCCGAATCCCTTCTCCTCGTCGTAGAACTTGACCTTGCCGGTGGGCATCGTGTGAACCTCGCTCATGTCTGCAGGCGCGCTGAAACGCTGCGCCATCCACCGCCCAGTCTAGGCCTCGGGGCACCCGAGAACGGGCCGCCTGGCCTATTCTGGACGTGTGAGCGATTCCGGCACCATCACCGACAATCGCGCTGAGCGCGTCCTCGCCTATATGTTCGCCGCAGTCGTCGGCTTGTCGATCATCTGCTTCTTCGCCGTGATGATCGGCACCTTCTCGGGTGTGACCCGAGAAGAGATGGGCACCGGTCTCTGGGCGGTCGTGACGATGCTGCCGTGGTTCGGGCTGCCGATCGCCTTCCTGCTGCTCATCGCGCTGCTCATCGTCAACGGCGTGCGTCGCGCCCGCTCCTCGCGAGCCGGATCGAGCTGACCGGAGACGATGCTCGAACTCGCCGCACGACTCCGCGGGCTGTCGCGAGACTCTCTCGCAGCAGCGCTGCACTCGCGCGACTTCGACCCCTCGGCCGTGCGCGACCTCTTCGATCTCGCCGAGGCGGTGCTCGCACCGGATTCGATCGATCATGCGGTGAGCCGCCTCGACCGACGGCGACTCGCCGTGCTCGTGACCGCGGTCGACCTCGCTGCCGGCGGCGACACCACGGTCGCAGCGGTGCAGGGCGCGCTGGTGCGGCACGCGGCGTCCGCCGAACTGTCCGACGCCACGGGCGAACTGCTCGACGCACTCACCGACCTCCTGCTCGTCGTGCGCGACGACGATCGCGTGCACGTGCCGAGCGGGGTCATCGCCCGCGTGGCGCCGCGGCTCGGCGACGAACTGCCGACCGCAGCCGAGCTGGCGTCACCGGCACCGCCGGTGCTCGTCGCGAGCGACCGCGTCGACCGCACCATCCTCGATCGGCGTGCCGCCGAGACGGCGTACGCAACGGTCGCGGCGACCGCAGAGGTGCTCGCGTCGCTCGGCACGCAACCCGCTCGCGAACTCGCGAAGGGAGGCCTCGCTCTGCCCGACTCGAAACGCCTCGCCGAGGCGAGCGGCACCGCCCTCGATGCGCTGCCGCGCCTCTTCCACCGGGCGGACGAGGCCGGCCTCGTGGTGCGCGAGGGCGCGTTCTGGCTGGAGTCGGAACGAGGCGCGACCTGGTCGCTGCAATCGGCAGAGGGTCGGTGGCGACGTCTCGCGGAGTGCTGGCGAGACCGCATCCCCGAAGCGCTGCGCGAGCTCGTGACCCGGCGCAGCGAGTCGCTCACCGCGAGCACGCTGCGCGACGACGTGCGCTGGTTCTACCCCGCCGGCGGACGATGGCTCGACGACGGGCTCGAACGACTCATCGACGAGGCAGAGGCGCTCGGACTCGCCGTCGCCGGCGAACCCGCTCCGACCGCGCTGCTCGTGCTGGCCGGTGACTTCGACCAGGCCGCCGCCCGGCTCGCCGCGCATTTCCCCTCGCAGGTCGAGAAGGTCTACCTGCAGCACGACCTCTCGATCGTCTCGCCCGGGCCGCTGGAACCGTCGCTCGACGCACGCCTTCGCAGCTTCGCCGATGTCGAAGGTCGCGACCTCGCCTCGACCTATCGCGTCAGCGCGGCATCCGTGAATCGGGGCCTCGCCGCCGGCGAGACCGCGGACTCGATCCTCGACTTCCTGCGGCGGCTCTCGCTCACGGGAATCCCGCAGCCGCTGGCCTATCTCGTGGGCGAAGCCGCGGCGAGGTTCGGTTCGCTTCGTGTCGCGGTCGCCGATGAAGCGGATGCCCCGGCACGATCGGCGATCCGCTCCGATGACGAGCAACTCGTGCGCACGCTCGCCGTCGACCAGTCGCTCGCCGCCGTCGGCCTGCGGCAGACCGGCCCGCACCGCCTCCTCTCCCGGTTCGCGCCCGAAGTCGTGTTCTGGGCACTCTCCGACGCCCGCTATCCCGTGGCGGCCGAAGACTCGGCCGGCAACATCATCCGGCTGCGGCGTCACCACCTCGCCCACGTTCCCGATCCCGCACCGAAGCCCGATCCGATCGAGGCGCTGCTCGATCTCGTGCTCGCCGAGGGCGAAGCGGGGGCGACCGAGCAGGCTTGGCTCGCACGACAGCTCGAGGCGGCGGCGCGCGCGAAGGAGACGCTCACGGTCACGGTGCGCATGCCGGGTGGCGATACCGCCGACTATCTCCTCGCGCCGGCGAGCGTCGCGAACGGGCGCCTGCGCGCCCGCGACCGAAAGGCCGACATCGAACGCACGCTGCCGCTGTCGGCGATCGCCGCGGTGTCGCCGGCGCCCGCCGGAGCCTGAGCGTTTCGAGCGGTCATCGGAGCGCTTCCAGCCCGCGGCAGGAGTCGGCTGCAACGTTCGGAGCGACCGGCTCGGACGCCTTCCCATCAACCGGGCGTAGACTCGACCGCTATGTCAGACGGCCCACTCATCGTGCAGAGCGACCGAACCGTCCTCCTCGAGGTCGCACACCCGCTCGCCGAAGACGCGCGCCACGACCTCGCCGTGTTCGCCGAGCTCGAACGCGCGCCCGAACACGTGCACACCTACCGCATCACGCGGCTCGGCCTCTGGAACGCGAGGGCCGCCGGCCACGACGCGGCAGACATGCTCGCGACGCTCGAGCGATATGCGAAGTTCCCGGTGCCCCAGACCGTCGCCGTCGACATGCGCGAGACGGTCGGCCGATACGGCCGCCTCGTGGTCGACCGCACCGACGACGGCGCGCTGCGCCTGCACAGCGACGATGTCGCCGTGCTCACCGAAGTGGCCTCCGCGAAGCGCATCGCACCGCTGCTCGCCGAGCGCATCGACGACCGGAGCTTCCTCGTCGCGGCGTGGGCGCGGGGCGCACTCAAGCAAGAGCTCGTGAAGCTCGGCTGGCCCGCCGAGGACCTCGCCGGCTACACGCCCGGCACTCCGCACCAGATCGACCTCGACCAGGCCGACTGGCACCTGCGCGACTACCAGCAGAAGGCCATCGACAATTTCTTCGAGGGCGGCTCGGGCGTCGTCGTGCTGCCGTGCGGCGCCGGCAAGACCCTCGTCGGTGCCGGTGCGATGGCGACCGCGAAGACCACGACGCTCATCCTCGTGACCAACACCGTCTCGGCCAGGCAGTGGCGCGACGAGCTGCTGCGGCGCACCTCGCTGACCGCCGACGAGATCGGCGAGTACTCGGGGCAGGTGAAGGAGGTCAAGCCCGTCACCATCGCGACGTACCAGATCCTCACGGCGAAGCGGAAGGGCGAGTACGCCCACCTGGCGCTCCTCGACGCCCTCGACTGGGGCCTCGTGGTGTACGACGAGGTGCACCTGCTGCCTGCGCCCGTCTTCAAGCTCACCGCCGAGTTGCAGGCCCGCCGCCGGCTCGGCCTCACCGCCACGCTCGTGCGCGAAGACGGCCGCGAAGGCGACGTCTTCAGCCTCATCGGCCCGAAACGGTTCGACGCACCGTGGAAGGAGATCGAAGCGCAGGGCTACATCTCCCCCGCGGCCTGCTACGAGGTGCGCATCGACCTGCCGCAATCCGAACGACTCAGCTACGCGGCATCCGCCGACGACGAGCGCTACCGGCTCGCTGCGACCGCGCCCGCCAAGCTCGGCGTCGTGAAAGAGCTCGTGGCCAAGCACGCCGGCGAGCGCATCCTCGTGATCGGTCAGTACCTCGACCAGATCGATGAGCTCGCACTGGCGCTCGACGCCCCGCAGCTGACGGGCGCGACACCCGTCGACGAGCGCGAACGACTGTTCCAGGAGTTCCGCGACGGGCGCACGCCGGTGCTCGTGGTGTCGAAGGTCGCGAACTTCTCGGTCGACCTTCCCGAGGCGACCGTGGCGATCCAGGTGTCGGGATCGTTCGGTTCGCGGCAGGAGGAGGCGCAGCGCCTCGGCCGGCTCCTGCGGCCGAAGGAGTCGGGCCTCAGCGCGAACTTCTACACGCTCGTCGCCCGCGACACGGTCGATCAGGACTTCGCCCAGAACCGTCAGCGCTTCCTCGCCGAGCAGGGCTACAGCTACACGATCCTCGACGCGCACTCGCTCGAAGCTGCGTGACCCGGCGCGGCGCGAAGCGACGCGCCAGGTCACGAAAGGCGGAGCAGGAGCGTGAATGGACGAAGTCGCTTCACGCGTGCTCGGCAGATTCGAGAACGTGACTCCCGCCCTCAGCCGCGCACGTACCGCAGCAGCAGCAGATCACCCGCCGGAATCGCGTGCACGAGACGCATCCGCCTCTGCAGTTCGGGAGTTCCGCGCACGATGCGGCCCGCCGTACCCGCGACCAGCAACGGGCTGAGCGAGAGGCAGAGCTCGTCCACGAGGTCCGCGTCGAGCAGCGAGCCGAACAGGTGCGGCCCGCCCTCGCAGAGCACCTGTCGCAGCCCCTGATCGGCGAAGCGGTCGAGCAGGGCGCGTGCGTCGACCTGCTGCTCGCCGACCACGACGACGTCGGCGACCCGCTCGAGCGCATCCCGCCGCGCGTCCGGAGCCGCCGCGTGCGTCACGACGATCGGGCGTGCGACCGCGTTCGTGAAGAAGGCACCGTCGGGGTCGAGTCCGAGCGAGGAGGAGACCACGGCGACCCGCGGCTGCGGCGGCAGTCCGTGGGCGACCCGCCACGCGACATCCGCTTCGCCGACGGCGAGACCGCCGTATCCCTCGGTGCGCACCGTTCCCGCGCCGACCAGTACGACGTCGGCCAGGGTGCGCAGCACCTGCATCGCGAGCCGGTCGTCGGCATCGCCCAGGCCGCCGCTGCGTCCATCGAGGGTGGCAGCGCCGTCGAGGCTCGAGACGAAGTTCATGCGCACCAGCCGCGAGCCGCGGTCGGCGGGCGCGTAGGCAGCGAGCAGCTCGTCGCGATCGAGCACGGCCTCCCCCGCGTTCATCGGTTGTGCTCCAGGAAGACCGGCTCGCGCCAGCCCTCGATGGCCTCGACCATGCGCATCGCATCGACGGTCTCGCGCACGTTGTGCACGCGCACGATGCGGGCGCCCTGCATCACGCAGTAGACGGCGGCGGCGATCGACCCCTCGATGCGCTGTTCGCGCGGACGGCCGAGGCTCTCCCCGACGAAGTCCTTGTTCGAGAGGGCGACCAGTGTCGGGTACCCGAGGCTCGTGATCTCACCGAGCCGTCGGGTCAGCTCGAGCGAATGCAGCGTGTGCTTGTTCAGGTCGTGTCCCGGGTCGACGATGATGCGATCGGATGCCACGCCTCGCGACTCAGCCAGGGCGACGCGCTCGGCGAGGAAGGCCGACACCTCGGCCACGACATCGCCGTACCGCGGCGATGGGTACGGCGTGCGCGGCTTCGCGAGGCTGTGCGTGACCACGATCGTCGCACCGGTCTCTGCGACGACGTCGGCCATCGACGGATCGTGGATGCCGGTCGTGTCGTTCACGACGTGCGCCCCCGCGGCGATGGCGGCGCGGGCGACCTCGGGGTGGAAGGTGTCGACCGAGATCACCGCACCCGATGCGGCGAGCGCCTCGACGACCGGCACGACACGGCCGATCTCTTCGGAGGGCGGGATCGGCGGGCCCGGCGCGAACTTCGCGCCGCCGACGTCGATCCAGTCGGCGCCCTGATCGATCGCATGGGTGGCCGCGTCGACCGCCGCGTCGAGCGCCTCGGTGCGGCCCCGGTCGTAGAACGAATCGGGCGTGCGATTCACGATCGCCATGACGGCGACCTCGCGAGCGAAGTCGAATTCACGCGGGCCGATCCGCCGGATCACCTGGTTGCGATTCGCCATGGTGCCGAGTCTTCCACGCTCGCTTCGAGGCGGCCAACGCGCACGGCGCGTGGACCAGAGTTGCGCGGCCCTCGAAGTATGTTCAGGAAAGTTCCAGCCAATGCGCAGAGAATTGTCACATGAGCGACGGACCACGCATTCTGATCGTCGATGACGAGCCCAACATCCGCGATCTCCTCACCACCAGCCTGCGCTTCGCCGGGTTCGCCGTGCGAGCGGTCGGCAACGGCGCGCAGACCATCTCCGCGGTGCTCGAGGAAGAGCCCGACCTCATCATCCTCGACGTGATGCTGCCCGACATGAACGGCTTCGGCGTCACCAAGCGACTGCGGTCGGCCGGCTACACCGCTCCGATCCTCTTCCTCACCGCGAAAGACGACACCGAAGACAAGATCACCGGCCTCACCGTCGGCGGCGACGACTACGTCACGAAGCCGTTCAGCCTCGACGAGATCGTCGCGCGCATCAAGGCGATCCTTCGGCGCACGATGCACGCCGAAGAAGATGCCGTGATCCGCACCGGCGAGCTCACCATGGACCAGGACACGCACGAGGTGCTCGTCGGCGACGTGCCGGTCGAGCTCTCGCCCACCGAGTTCAAGCTGTTGCGCTACCTCATGCTGAACCCGAACCGGGTGCTGTCGAAGGCGCAGATCCTCGATCACGTGTGGGAGTACGACTTCAACGGCGACGCCGGCATCGTGGAGAGCTACATCTCCTACCTGCGCCGAAAGCTCGACCAGCACTCCGCGGAGCCGCTGATCCAGACCAAGCGCGGATTCGGCTACATGCTGAAGTCCTCCAAGCCCTGACTCAGGCTTCGCCGCCTAGACTCGGCCCGCCATGAATCAGATCTCCGAGCGGTGGAACCGCATCTCGCTGCGCACCAAGATCACGGGTGTCACCGTGCTCATGCTGACGCTCGGGCTGCTGGTCTCCGGCATCGGCACCGCGGCGATGCTGCGCTCGTACGTCGAAGACCAGACGAAGGAGAAGCTCGAGGCGATCGCCTCGGGCGATCTGCGCAAGTACTTCACCGACGAGGGTGACGCGCCGAGCGACAAGACCGACCTCAACGACCTCACCTTCCGGTCCGATCTCGATGTCTTCGTCGCCGTCTACGACGAGGAGACCGGCACGTTCGAGAAGCACAATTGGCACAATCGCGAACGCTCGGAGGTACCCGAGTTCCCCGAGTACCTGACCGCCGCGCTCGTGAACGCCAAGAACGCCACCGGCTACGAGGTGTTCGCGTTGCACGACTCCGCCGGCAACCCGACCTTCCGCGCCGTCGCCGCGATCATGACCGCCGACCAGCAGGGCAACTACGCGCCGATCATCATCGCCGTCTCCTCGAAGGACACCGAGCAGTTGCTCGCGGTGTACCTCACGATCTTCCTCGGCTTCGGATTCGGCGTCGTGCTCGTCGGCGCCCTCCTGACCCGCATGCTCGTCACCACGACCTTCATGCCACTCCGCGAGGTCGAACGAACCGCGTCGGCGATCGCCGACGGCGACTTCAGCCAGCGGCTCGGCGGCGCGACGCCGAACACCGAGGTCGGGCGGCTGAACCGGTCGCTCAACACGATGCTCAACCGCATCGACCGCGCCTTCCGCGATCGCGCTCGCACGATCGACCAGATGCGACGCTTCGTCGGGGACGCCTCGCACGAGCTCCGCACCCCGCTCGTGTCGGTGCGGGGCTACGCCGAGCTGTATCGCATGGGCGCGTTGCAGTCGCCCGAAGAGGTCGGGCAGGCGATGGAACGCATCGAGAAGGAGGCCATCCGCATGGGCGGCCTGGTCGAAGACCTTCTCGCCCTCGCTCGACTCGACGAGGCGAAGCCCCTCGAACTCGCCGAGGTCGATCTGGTGCCGCTCGCCCGTGACGCCGCCCTCGACACCATGGCGGCGCACCCCGCGCGCGTGGTCACGGTGATCGCCCCCGAAGAGCTCAGCACCCCGGACACCACGGGAGCGCCGGCACCCGACCTCGAAGTCGAACTCGAGCCGGCTCCCGATCGCGCCGGCACCGTCACCGGACCGATCTCGTTCGCGGGTGCCACGCTCGCCCGGTTGCGCGGACGTCGCCCTCGCACCGAGGCCGGCGGCACCACGAGCGGCAAGAAGGCCTCCACGAAGGGCGGCTCCGGGACATCCGCCTCGAAGCGTGCCGCCCGTGCGTCGGCAGCGACGACCGCCCCGACGACCGCGAGCACCGCCGCGGTCGAGACCCAGCAGAAGCCCGTGCGACGCACGGTGGTGCTGGTCGAGGAGAACAAGATCCGTCAGGTCATCACGAACCTGATGGGCAACGCGATCCGGTTCACCGCGCCCGAGAGTCCCATCGAGATCCGCATCTCGGTCGACGACTCCACCGAGCGTGCCATGATCGAGGTCGTCGACCACGGTGAAGGCATCCCGCCGCAGATCCGCGAGAAGATCTTCCAGCGGTTCTGGCGCGCCGACACCTCGCGCACGCGGGAGACGGGCGGCTCCGGCCTCGGGCTCGCCATCGTGTCGTCGATCGTCGCAGCGCACAACGGGACCGTCGACGTCGTCGAGACACCGGGCGGTGGAGCGACGTTCCGCGTCTCACTCCCCTTGGCCGGATCGCCTGCCGCGCCGCAGCGCGTCGGCACCGACTGACGCCAGGCCGGTCCCGCCACGGCCACTCCGCCTCGACAGGCGACAGACGACGGCTGCCGCGCACAACTGCGCCGGGCTGGGTGCTTCGGTGCCCTCGGGCACTCATAGCGTGAGCAGCACACCGAACGAAAGGGGCCGAGATGGCCGTCTACCAGGTCGACGCCGAGCAGGTGTCCGCAGCGACCCAGACCGTACAGGGCACGATCGGGCGCATCCAGTCAGAGGTCGCGTCGTTGCTGGGCCAGCTCACGGGGCTGCAATCCTCGTGGTCGGGCCAGGCCTCTGCGGCGTTCCAGGGCGCCGTGGCCGACTGGCGCGCGACGCAGCTGCAGGTCGAAGAGAGCCTTTCCGGCCTCAATCGCGCGCTCGGCGTCGCCGCCGTGCAGTACTCCGATGCCGAGCAGGCGAACGCCCGGCTGTTCCTGCGCTGAGGCGCACTGCGCACTGCGCACCGCGCCCTCCGCCCAGACCGCGACGAACGGCGATGGGCGCCTCCCGTACGGGAGACGCCCATCGTTCGTGTTGCGTGAGGCTCGGACTCAGAAGTCCATGCCGCCCGTGGGGTCGCCGACCGGAGCCGGGTTCTTCTCGGGCTTGTCAGCGACGACGGCCTCGGTGGTGAGGAAGAGACCGGCGATCGACGCAGCGTTGAGCAGCGCCGAACGGGTGACCTTCACCGGGTCGTTGATGCCGGCAGCGAGCATGTCGACGTATTCGCCGGTCGCGGCGTTCAGGCCGTGGCCGATCGGGAGGTTGCGCACGCGGTCGACCACGACGCCCGGCTCGAGGCCGGCGTTGAGGGCGATCTGCTTGAGCGGCGCGTCGATGGCCACGCGCACGATGTTCGCGCCCGTCGCCTCGTCGCCCGTGAGCTCGAGCTTCTCGAACGCGGTCTTGCCGGCCTGGATGAGTGCGACGCCACCACCGGCGACGATGCCCTCTTCGACGGCGGCCTTCGCGTTGCGAACGGCGTCTTCGATGCGGTGCTTGCGCTCCTTGAGCTCGACCTCGGTCGCTGCGCCGGCCTTGATGACGGCGACGCCGCCCGCGAGCTTGGCGAGGCGCTCCTGGAGCTTCTCGCGGTCGTAGTCGGAGTCGGTGTTGTCGATCTCCTTGCGGATCTGCGACACGCGACCCGCGATGGCCTCTTCGTCGCCGGCGCCCTCGACGATGGTCGTCTCATCTTTGGTGATGATGACCTTGCGGGCCTGACCGAGCAGGTCGAGGGTGACGTTCTCGAGCTTGAGGCCGACCTCTTCGGAGATGACCTGGCCGCCGGTGAGGATCGCGATGTCCTGGAGCTGCGCCTTGCGACGGTCGCCGAAGCCGGGAGCCTTGACGGCGACCGACTTGAAGATGCCGCGGATCTTGTTGACGATCAGCGTTGCGAGTGCTTCGCCGTCGACGTCTTCCGCGATGATGAGCAGCTGCTTGCCGGTCTGGATGACCTTGTCGACGATCGGCAGGAGGTCCTTGATGTTCGAGACCTTGCCGTTGACGATCAGGATGTACGGGTCTTCGAAGACCGCTTCCTGACGATCGGGGTCGGTGACGAAGTACGCCGACAGGTAGCCCTTGTCGAAACGCATGCCCTCGGTCAGCTCGAGCTCGGTGCCGAAGGTGTTCGACTCCTCGACGGTGACGACACCCTCCTTGCCGACCTTGTCGATCGCCTCGGCGATGAGCGCACCGATCTGCTCGTCGGCGGCGGAGATCGAAGCCGTGGCTGCGATCTCTTCCTTCGTCTCGACGTCTTTGGCGTTCGCGAGAAGCTCGACCTCGACGGCCGCGACGGCCTTCTCGATGCCGCGCTTCAGCGAGATGGGGTCGGCGCCTGCGGCGACGTTGCGGAGGCCCTCGCGCACGAGTGCCTGGGCGAGCACGACCGAGGTCGTGGTGCCGTCGCCGGCGACGTCATCGGTCTTCTTGGCGACCTCCTTGACGAGCTCTGCACCGATCTTCTCGTACGGGTCGTCGAGCTCGATCTCCTTGGCGATCGACACGCCGTCGTTCGTGATCGTGGGCGCGCCCCACTTCTTCTCGAGCACGACGTTGCGGCCGCGCGGGCCGAGGGTCACCTTCACCGCGTCGGCGAGCGTGTTGAGGCCACGCTCGAGGCCGCGACGGGCCTCCTCGTTGAAAGCAATGATCTTTGCCATGTGTTTCTCTCGTCCTTTCCCGGACGTCTTCAAAGATTCGTTGGGTTAGCACTCAAAACGAGTGAGTGCTAAGACGATTCTGGCACTCGACCGTCGTGAGTGCAAGCGAGCCCGAAGCTGTCCGCTCAGGGCGTGAACGTCACCGAACCGTCGCCGGGCACGAGCTCGACCCACGTGTTGCCGGGTGCCAGGCGGAGCGGCGAGCCGTCATCGGCGGTGAGAGCGATGGGCGAAGCCGCGGCATCCTTGGCCCAGTTGCCGTGGGCGGTGCGACCCGCCACCGACACCCACGCTTCGCCTGAGCCGAGCATCACGGTCTTCGGGACATCGCCGTAGCTCTCGTCGATGTCGACCCGCAGCGTGACCACATTGACCGCGCGCACTCGCTCCCCCGAAGCTTCGAGATCGGGCGAACCCTCTTGCGACCGCAGCCAGACGGATGTCGCGCCATCCCATTCCCAGGCCGGGAACCGAGCATCGGAGAAGACGAGATCGATGCGCGACGTCGACGTCGCGGCGAGCGCCGGAGCCGCCAACGGATCAGCGGCGCCGTAGGAGAACTGCACGGGCGGCGGTGCGAGCGCGGCGTTGCGGGACACCGCGTCAGCGGCGCGGAGGATCACGTCGTGCGGACCCGGTCGCTCATCCGCCCGTGAGAAGAGATCGGAGTCGTCGAAGTCGAAGACGAGGTTCACCAACGGCGTCGCCATCATCATCTCCACGAAGAGCTCCTGGCCGCCCGAATACGCGATGATGCCGCCGAACGGCGATGCGATGTCGGGATCCATCGGGCGGATCGATCGCACGGGACCGATCTCGTCGGGCACATCCGAGTGCCAGATCGCGACGTATCGCGTGAGTCCCCCCTCGACGAGCTCCTCGAAGACGACGTCGGTGCGATTGAGGGCGATCTGCGGGCGCGCCTCGTCGTGATTGTCGATCTTCGCTGCGAGCGAGGGGTGGGCGAGCGCGGCGGCATCTGCACGCGTGCCGCGCAGCGGCGCGAACGACACCGACACCGGCGGGGAATCGGCCGCGAGGCGGGCGAGCGCGCCTTCATCGGCCGGAGGGACACTCGGCGACTGACACGCCGTGAGTACGACCGCCGCCGCGAGTGTGCAGAGCATCGCGCCTCGCCGACGCGAGGCCTGCCGGACTCGCAGCGCCATGCCGCCAGCGTAGCCGCGGGGGCCTCGGAACCAGGAGGACGCGCCGCCGGAATCGGCGACGCGCTCGGATCAGGTCGCAGCCGGTTCAGGCCGGACGAACCGCCTCCGCCTGCGGCCCCTTCGACCCCGTACCGACCTCGAAGACGACCTGCTGGCCCTCTTCGAGCACCTTGTACCCCGACATGTCGATCGCCGAGTAGTGCACGAAGACGTCTTGACCGTCTTCGGCGACGGTGATGAATCCGTAGCCCTTTTCAGCGTTGAACCACTTGACGGTTCCGTTCGCCATGCGTTGCTCCCGTGTTGCTGTGTAGGTGTCGATCAGCACGTGCCTGTCGCCTGTACCGGGCCGACCCGCTCGTGCCGAACCCACGCCAGGGACGACGTGTTCGCACCGCGGGAGCGACCGAATCCAGATACTCACGACGGGCCGCCTGCGCACAAGTGTCCGGTGCATGGTGCAGGTATCGGAATCGCAACGATTCACCCGCGACGCGGACGGAGGGATCAGCCCGCGGTCGCGTCCGCGTAGTCGGCGCCGAGCACCACGACCAGCTGGTTGCCGGTGGCGGCGAACTGCTCGGACATCCGCACGTCGGCCTCCGGCAGGAACTGGGCGACGCCGCGAGCGGCACCCTCGAGCTCGGGCGTCGCGTAGTAGACGACCGTTTCGGTCAGGGTGTCGTTGTCCGCATTCGCAGTGGAGCCGACGGGGACTCCGTTGGCCGTGAGGGTCTCGCCGGCGCGTGCCGCGAGTCCTGCGGTCGCCGTGCCGTTCAAGACGAGTACTGGGATGTCGGGGGCGATCACCGGCTCGGCGGTGGCGACCGGCGTCGAGCTCGGCGTCGCGGCGGGAGGGTTGCCGAAGTTCAAGCGATCGTTGAACAGCATCACGCCGGCGATGCCCGCCACGACCAGCACGACGGTCGCGACGGCCGCCCAGGCGAACGCGATCCATGCGGCACCCCGGCGCGCGGGCGCCCGGTGCGCACCGACCCGGTCGATGCCATGCGGGATCGAGTCGAAACGATCGCGGGGGAACTTCTGCGCCATGGGTCCAGTCGTCGTGTCGGGGCCGCGCTCAGTCGAGCGGTCGGCCGATCGAGAGCGAACGCCGCGATCGCGCCGCCGCACGCGCCGCACGCATCCGCTGCAGTCGCTTGACGAGCATGGGATCGTGGCGGAGCGCCGCGGGCGAATCGATGAGCTCGCCGAGGATCCGATAGTAGCGGGCGGCCGAGATGCCGAACTCGTCGCGGATCGCCTCGGCCTTCGCGCCGGGGTGCTGCCAGGCGCGTGATTCGAAGGCGAGCACGCGCACGTCGCGTTCTTCGAGTGCCGATTCCGACGGGTGATGCGGCACGCGTTCGGCGCCCATACGACCTCCCGTCACGGCGGGCCGGATGCGCCGCCTGCACGTCATCCTAGACACGCTCGCCCGTGCAGGGGCCGAGTGACGGCGGCGTGTACCCGGTGGACTCGGCTGCAGCGTGCGCCGCTGCCGCAGGAGCGAGCGGCGGCCGGAACAATCGGAACCCGCTCGGACGTTGCACTCGATGCCGGAACTCGCCGGGAGACCTGCGACCATGGGATGGCACCGATGCGAGCACTGGGAGGACCGCTGATGGCGTACGACGTGGAGAAGACCGAAGAGCAATGGCGCGCCGAGCTCGGCGACGAGCAGTACTCCGTGCTGCGCGAGGCGGCGACCGAGCGGCCGTGGACCGGCGAGCTCCTCGACGAGGACCGCGCGGGCGTGTACGCCTGTGCGGCGTGTGGAGCCGAACTCTTCCAGAGCGGCACGAAGTTCGACTCGGGCTGCGGCTGGCCGAGCTTCTACGAGTCGGTGCGACCCGAGGCGGTCGAGCTCATCGAGGACTCCTCGCTCGGCATGGTGCGCACCGAAGTGCGCTGCGCGAGCTGCGGCTCGCATCTCGGACACGTCTTCCCCGACGGCTTCGGCACGCCGACCGGCGACCGATACTGCATGAACTCCCTCGCCCTCGACTTCTCAGCCGAGTCCTGAGTGGCACGGTCCGCACGCGAGGCGATGCTCGCCAGACGGTCGGCGCCCAAGGTGACGGATGCCGCGCCTGACGACGACCAACTGGTGACGCTGCTCGAAGCGGCGGGCCGGGTCGCCGATCATGGCGCACTCCGGCCGTGGCGCGTCATCGCGTTGCGTGGTTCCGCGCGCGATCGACTGGGACGTGCGATCGCGTCGGCCGCAGGTGCCGAGGGCGACGCCGTCGCCAAGCTCGCCGCGAAGCCGTTGCGAGCACCGCTCCTGCTGGCGATGGTCGTCGTCACGACTCCGGGGCACCCGAAGGTGCCCGAGTGGGAGCAGGAAGCGTCAGCCGCCGGTGTCGCCCACCTGCTCAGCCTGCTGCTCGATGAGGCGGGGTGGGGCGTGATGTGGCGCACGGGCCCGCACGCGCGGCATCCACTCGTCGCGGACATGCTCGGCCTCGCGCCCAACGAGCGCATGCTCGGGTGGCTGTACGTCGGTGGTGTGCCCGCGGGCCACCGCGGTGCACCCCGCGCCGACCGCATCGCCGCCGCTCGACTGACGACGCTCGACTGACGTCGACCGGCCCGCTCAGGCGTCGTCGAGCAGGCCGAGATCCAGCGCGCGCAGTACCGCTCGCGTGCGGTCGCGCACCCCGAGCTTCATGAACACGCTCGAGAGATGGTTCTTGACCGTGCCGGACGCGAGGTGGAGGGCGGACGCGATCTCCGCATTGGAGTAGCCGGTGGCGGCCAACTGCAACACGTCGGTCTCACGCGCCGTCAGGGGCTCGGGCCGTTCGAAGCCGCCTACCCCGGCCGGCCGGGCGGTGACGGCCCGGAAGAGCCGATCGGTCAGTCCCGGTTGGAGCAGGGTGCCGCCCGCCGCGAGCGTACGGATGGCGCTCACCAGATGTTCGAGGGTCACGTCCTTCAGGAGGTAGCCCGTCGCGCCGGCCCGCAGGGCCCGCAGCACCAGATCGTCGTCGTCGAACGTGGTGAGCACGAGCACAGGTACGGTCGAGCCGCGCACAGCGAGGGCCTCGAGCGTGGCGATGCCGTCTCGGCGCGGCATCCGGAGGTCGAGGAGCAGGACGTCGGGCTCGCTCGTCGCGACCAGTTCGAGCGCGGCATCGCCGTCTTCACCCTCACCCACCACCTCGATCTCATCGCTGAGCGCGAGCAGGCTGCGAATGCCCTGGCGCACCAGGGTCTGGTCGTCGACCAGCGCCACGCGCGTCATCGCGCCGGCACCCGCGCCGTGACGCCGAAGCCCTGTCCGGGAGCGGACTCGAGCAGCAGCTCGCCACCGAGCGCCTCGATCCGCTCACCCATCCCGGTGAGGCCGTTGCCGCGCTCGAGGTGGCGCACCCCGATGCCGTTGTCACGGGCGTGCATCTCGAGGCCGAGATCGTCTGAGACGACCGTCACCTCGAGGCGGGTCGCGTGCGCGTGGCGCACCGCGTTGGTCGCGATCTCCTGCACCGACCGCACGACCGCGATCGTCCGCGCCTCGTCGAGCGGGGTGCGTTCGTCGACCGAGAGGTCGACGTCGAGTCCGGGTAGCCGCTCCAGCACGGCGCGCAACGTTGGCTCCAGGTGGGTACGTGCATCGCGAAGCTCACCGATCGTGGAGCGGACGTCGGTGAGCAGGTCCTTCGCGATGCCGCGCGCCCTGGTGACGTGCTCGCGGCCTTCACCGGCCGTGCGGTGCACGGCGACCTCGAGCTCGAGCGCGAGTGCCGTCAGCTGATGCCCGATGACGTCGTGCAGGTCGCGGGCGATCCGCAGTCGCTCGGCATCTCGGCTCGACGTGGCGAGCAACGCCGTGGCCGCCCGGAGATCTGCGTGAGCGGCCGCGAGCTCCGCTCGCGCCGCCGCCTCACGCCGGGTACCGGCGATCACGAGTGCAGCGAACACCTGGAACGAGAGGTACGCCAACGTGGAGAAGACGACCTCCGCGAC
Source organism: Agromyces sp. GQ35 (assembly GCF_059758475.1). Classification (NCBI taxonomy): domain Bacteria; kingdom Bacillati; phylum Actinomycetota; class Actinomycetes; order Micrococcales; family Microbacteriaceae; genus Agromyces; species Agromyces sp. GQ35. The sequence continues at coordinate 62,686 of NZ_JCAXEO010000001.1, forward strand.
GACCCACCCGGCCCTCGCACCGCCGACCGCGATCACGATGCTCTGGAGCACGATGAGTACCGCGACGGTTCGCGGTCCGAGCCCGAATGACGCCACGGCGGTGGTGATCACGCAGAGCAGTGCCGACCATCCGATCCCCGGCGCGACGAGCCACAGCGTCGACCCCGTGACGAGCAACAGCCCGACCGTCACGGCGAAGGGCCATGGCGGGCGGATTCGGAGGAAACCGGCGTCGAAGACCATGACCGCGAGGTAGACGAGGTAGGCAGACCACCAGATCGCGACACTCGCCGGATCCGCGTGAACGCCCCACACGACCAGGAGCGCGGAGACGCCGACGACGAGGGTGGCGGCGAGGCCCGCCACGGCGCTCAGGAGCTCGTCCGCCTTGATCGCCATACCCGAATGCTACGAGACACGGTCGGATTCGGGACCTGCCATTGGTCATGGGTCGAAGGAGTGCCGACCGGCACGTCCGCGCATGGACCGTGCTCCGTAGCGTCGTCGTCGACGTGAGGAGTCGATCATGACCGTGCTCGAGATGCACGAGGTACGCAAGGAATACGACGGGACTCGAGCCTTGGACGGGCTCGACCTGGTGATCGATCGCGGCGAGATCGTCGCGGTGCTCGGGCCGAACGGAGCCGGCAAGACGACGGCGTTCGAGGTCCTCCTCGGACTCGTCCGCCCGACGTCGGGAACGGTGGAGGTGCTCGGCGAGCCGCCCGGCCGGCACGTGCGCCGTCGTGTCGGCGCGATGCTGCAGTCCGCCGGGCTGCCGGAGCAGACGACCGTCCGAGAGCTCGTCCGGCTGATCGGGCGCAGCTACCCGCAGTCGCTCGCCGTCGACGACGTGCTTGCGCGCACGGCACTGACGAAGCGAGCGGGACGCACCGTGACCACGCTGTCAGGCGGGGAACGCCAACGCCTCCTCCTCGCCCTCGCGCTCGTGGGCGCGCCCGAGCTGCTGCTGCTCGACGAACCCACGGCTGCCATGGACGTCGCGTCCCGGCGCGCGTTCTGGGAGCAGGCGCGCGCCAGCGTGCAGCACGGCGCCACCGTGCTCTTCGCCACGCACGATCTCGCCGAGGCATCCGCCGTCGCCGATCGCGTGCTGGTGATCTCGCAGGGTCGCGTGGTCGCCGACGCCACGGCCGACGAGCTGACGAACCACGGCGACGAAGATCTCGAGGAGGTCTTCCTCGCGCTGACCGCGGAGCGATCCTCCGCCCTCCAGGAAGAAGACGACTGATGAGCACTCGCGATACCTCGACTCCCCCGTCCCGCCCCACGGATGCCGGAACGGACAAGCCGCGGCGGAACGGCGGAGCAGCGGGCCTCGTCATCCTCACCGCCGCGACGGAGTTTCGCACCCGCCTGCGAACCCCCGATTTCGCCATCGGCGCGATCGCCGTCCCGGTGCTGCTGTACGCCATGTTCGGGCTGCCCAACGCATCGAACACCCTGCCGGGCGGCACGAGCGTCGGACTCGCGATGGCGGTCTCCATCGGCGCGTACGGCGTGGTGTCGCTGGCGATCTTCACATTCGGTGAAGACGTCGCGAAGGAGCGCGGTCGTGGCTGGTTCCGCACGCTCGGTGCCACGCCGTTCCCCACATGGGTCCACCTCGCCGGCAAGATTGCGAACGCCCTGGTACTCGGCGCGCTGGTCGTCGCCGGCATCGCGCTTCTCGCGGCCACGGTGGGCGGGGTCGAGTTGCCGACCGACGCCTGGCTCCGACTCGGCGTCACCATGCTCGCCGGCGTCCTGGCGTTCAGCACGTTGGGGTTCGCGATCGCGTTCCTGGCGCGGCCGAGGACGGCCGCCGTGATCGCCAACCTGGTGTTCCTACCGCTGGCCTTCGCCTCGGGCTTCTTCGTGCCGCTCGGCGAGCTTCCGCAGGTACTCCGAGACGTCGCCCAGTTCCTGCCGACCTTCCACTTCGGCCAGCTCGCCTACGGTGTGGTCATGCCCAGTGCGGACATCGAGTACTGGTCGGGGGCCGAGCCGCAGCCGGTGTGGCTGCATCTGGCGTGGGTGATCGGCTCGTCCGTCGTCCTCGGAAGTGCTGCCCTGCTCGGTGCACGGCGGGAAGCGGTCACTCGACGCGGTTGATCGATGGCCCATCGGCCGGGGACGGATCTGCGAGCACCGCCGCGTGCTTGCGGCGGCTCCAGCGGATCGACGCGACTGCGACGGCGACGAGGGCGAGCGCTGTGCCGCCGATCGTCGCGATGTCGACCGGGCGATCGGCCGTCGGAAGGAGCAGGTCGAGCGCGAGGGCGGCCACGAGCTGACCGGCGACCCCGCAGAGCGCCAGGAGCAGCACGCCGAGCGAGCGCACGAGCATCGCCTGCCCGGCGATGAAGATGCAGCCCAGCGCGCCGCCGACGTACAACCAGGGCTCGGTCGGCAGTGCCGCCGGCCACCCCGCGGCTGCCGCGTGCACCAGCATGACCACGACGAGCACGACCGTGCCCACGGCGAAGTTGATGACGGTCGCCGTGAGCGCGCTGCCCGCGACCGCCTTCACTCGCCCGTTCACAGCCTGCTGCCACGCAGCTCCGAGGCCGGCGATGAAGGGCAGCACCATGAGCAGAACCGGCACGTCGTGGGCGATCTGCGCCGAGACCGCCCAGCCGATCGCGGCGAGCGCCAGCAGCGCCCCGACCACGCGGGTCACGTTGAGCGGCCGCCGACCGCCCGGACCGAGCCCGACGAGATCGAACACGATGCCGCCGACGGTCTGCCCCGCGACGATGGCGATCGTGAAGAGGGCGACCCCGATGACGCCCGCCGAGAGTCCCTGGGTCGTGACGAACCACGCGCCAGCGATTCCGCCGAGCACCATCCACCAGGCGAGTTCCCGGCCCCTGAGCGCGCGCGCGACCCGCGCCAGGCCGGCACGTCCGGGACGCCAGAGGCAGAGCGATGCGAGCAGGATCACGAGTCCGCTTCCGAACGAGATCGCGGCTGCCGTGAACGGGTCTTCGAGTGACGCGGCGAGCTGCCCGTTCACTCGCGACTGCAGGGCTGTGCCCGCCCCGAGCACGAGCGCCAGGACGAGCGCGATCCAGGTCGGGACTCGCGGCCGCTCGACGTGCGCGTGGTGATGGGACAGCGGTTCGCTCCGCGCGCGCTGGCGCGTGTCGACTGGATGGTGATTCAAGAGCCGGCTGCGGGACTCGAACCCGCAACCCCCGCTTTACAAGAGCGGTGCGCTACCAATTGCGCCAAGCCGGCGAGGGCGTTGCCTCTCCGACATCCTACCGATCCGGAAGACGACGAATGTGAACGCACGAAGGCCCGGCGCACGGCCGGGCCTTCGTGGGAAACGCGTAACGTCAGGACGCCGGCGTCGGTGTGGGAGTCGGCGTCGAGGTCGACTCGGAGAAGGTCTCCCCGGTCGCCTGCAGCACGAACGACTGGAACTCCGCCGGGTCGGTCAGCGAACCCTCGTACTGCTTGCCGTTCACGAGCACCGTCGGCGTGCCCTTGATCGACTCGAGGTCGGAGTTCGGCACCGCCTCGGTCAGGGCGCGCGTCGTCGAATCCTGCACCCACTTCTTGAACTGGGTGTCGTCGATGCACTTCTCGATCGTCGAGAGCGAGCTGACCCCCGCCTCCTTCGCGAGCGCCTTGATCTGGGCGTTGTCGAGACCCGGCGAGGTCTCTTCCGGCTGGTTCTCGAAGAGCAATGCGTTGAAGTCGAAGAACGAATCAGGCGAGTTGTCAGCCACGCACGCTGCGGCGTTCGCGGCGCGGAGCGAGTACTGGGTGCCCGCCGACTTGTTCGTCAGCAGCGCGATCGGGTGCACCTCGAGGGTCGCGGCACCGGACTCGACCATGGTTCGGATCGACTCGGAGTTCGTCTGTTCGAATTGGCCGCAGAACGGGCAGAGGTAATCGATGTACGTGACGATGTTCGCGACGGTGCCGCTGTCGTCGGGCACTGTCGGAGTCGCGGTGGCGCCTGCGGCGAGCGCCGGCGTCTCGGTCGCGGTGATGACCCCGTCGACACCGGTGAGCAGGATGCCGTCGCTCGCCATGTTGGCCGGACCGGGTCCTGCCGGCTTGACGCTGTTGAAGATCATGGTGCCGATGAGCGCCGCGATCGCGAGCACCGCGACGATGACGCCGCCTTGGATGAGCACCTTGTTGCGTCGCTCTCGCTTCTTCTGCTCCTCGCGGAGCACCCGAGCCTTCTCTCGCGCTGCGTCGCGCTGCTCGTTACGGGTGGGGCGTGGCTGATTCGATCCGCCATTGCTCATCGATGGTCACTCCGGTCGCTGTGGGGGCGCGCGCGTATACGTGCGAACGCAAACACGATAGTAGGGATGATGGCTGGGAATCACCCAAACGAGACCTGCGTGCGCGCCGACCGGGGGCTGGGGGCGGGGCAGGCGCTCGTGCTCCGACCGGGTGCGCGCATGCGATACTGAGTGGGCGTCACCGTCGACGCAAGTCCATCACTACGGATCGTCCGGCACGTACCTGCCGGTGAAGGAGAAGCAGAATCATGGCGTCAGTCACGTTCGACAAGGCCACCCGCCTCTATCCCGGAGGCACCCGTCCGGCCGTCGACCAGCTCGACCTCGAAGTCGCAGACGGCGAGTTCCTCGTCCTCGTCGGCCCCTCGGGTTGCGGCAAGTCCACCTCGCTCCGCATGCTCGCCGGCCTCGAAGAGGTCAACGAGGGCAACATCTTCATCGGAGACCGCAACGTCACCGATGTGCCGCCGAAAGACCGCGACATCGCGATGGTCTTCCAGAACTACGCGCTCTACCCGCACATGACCGTCGCCGAGAACATGGGCTTCGCGCTGAAGATCGCCGGCATCGGCAAAGACGAGCGCGCCGCTCGGGTGCTCGAGGCAGCGAAGCTGCTCGACCTCGAGCCCTACCTCGCCCGCAAGCCGAAGGCGCTCTCGGGCGGTCAGCGTCAGCGCGTCGCCATGGGCCGCGCCATCGTGCGTCAGCCGCAGGTGTTCCTCATGGACGAGCCGCTGTCGAACCTCGACGCGAAGCTCCGCGTGCAGACCCGTACGCAGATCGCCTCCCTCCAGCGTCGTCTCGGGGTCACGACCGTCTACGTCACGCACGACCAGACCGAGGCGCTCACCATGGGTGACCGCATCGCCGTGCTGAAAGACGGAGTCCTGCAGCAGGTCGGTACCCCGCGCGACCTCTACGAGGCACCGAAGAACGTGTTCGTCGCCGGCTTCATCGGCTCGCCCGCGATGAACCTGTTCCACGCCGAGCTCGTCGACGACGGCGTCAAGTTCGGCACCGCCACCGTGCCGGTCGACCGCGAGACACTCGCCCAATCGAGCAGCAAGGTCGCCACGATCGGTGTGCGTCCCGAAGACATCACCGTCTCCCCGGTCGAGGGCCAGGGCCTCGCGGTCGAGGTCGACCTCGTCGAGGAGCTCGGCGCCGACGGCTACCTCTACGGCCACTCCGTTGTCGAAGGCAAGCGCACCGACATCGTCGCTCGCGTCGACGGACGCCTGCACCCCAGCGCCGGCGACAAGGTGTACCTCACGGCCACGCCGCACCACGTGCACCTCTTCGACGCAGAGTCGGGCGACCGCCTCAGCGGCAAGGTCGCGGTGAGCTGACCCGTAACGTCGCCGGCGATGCCGGCCGGGCTTCGGCTCGGCCGGCATCGCCGTTTCTGCACCCAGAGCGCGCATCACGTCTCTGCGACACCGCCCGACCCGACTACGCTGAAGCGCATATGAGCGGATCACTCTCCATCACATCGGCCATGGCCGATCCCGCGTTGCTCGACCTGCCGTGGGACGTTCCCCTCGAGGCCTGGCCGAACGACACCATCGTCGCGCTGCCCAAGGGCATCTCACGTCACCTCGTGCGTTTCGCGCATCTCGGCACCCACGTCGTGGCGATCAAGGAGACGACGGCCGAGATGGCGAAGGGCGAGTACGAGATGCTGCGCACGCTGCAACGCCTCGACATCCCCTGCGTCGAACCGGTGGCCGTCATCACGAACCGCACCGATGCCGAGAGCGAGGCGTTGAAGCCGGTGCTGGTCACCCGCCACCTCCGCTTCTCCCTCCCCTACCGAGCGCTCTTCTCGCAGACCCTTCGGCCCGACACCGCCACCCGTCTCGTCGACGCCCTCGCTGTGCTGTTGGTACGCCTGCACATCGTCGGATTCTTCTGGGGCGATGTCTCGCTGTCGAACACGCTCTTCCGTCGCGATGCCGGCGCCTTCGCGGCGTACCTCGTCGACGCCGAGACCGGCAAGCTCTACGAGGGCGGCCTCTCGAACGGCCAGCGCGAGAACGATCTCGAGATCGCCCGGGTCAACATCGCCGGCGAGCTGCTCGACCTGGAGGCAGGCGGCAAGGTCGCCGACGAGCTCGACCCCGTGAACATCTCGAACGGCATCGTCGAGGCGTACCGCAGTCTCTGGATCGAGCTCACCGGGTCCGAATCGTTCTCCAGCGCCGAGCGGTGGCGCATCAACGAGCGCGTCAACCGGCTGAACGAGCTCGGGTTCGATATCGAGGAGCTCGCCATCAGAACCGACGAGACCGGCACGACCGTCCGCATCCAGCCGAAGGTCGTGGATGCCGGGCACCATCAGCGTCGTCTCCTGCGACTGACCGGGCTCGACGCGGGCGAGAATCAGGCGCGACGCCTGCTCAACGACCTCGATTCGTACCGGGCCGCCTACGGCAAGACAGAGCTCGACGAAGAGATGGTCGCGCACGAGTGGCTCATGCGCGTGTTCGAGCCCGTCGTGCGAGCGATCCCCCTCGAGCTGCGGGGCAAGCTGGAGCCGGCCGAGATCTTCCACCAGCTGCTCGACCACCGCTGGTTCCTCGCGCAGCGCGCGGGGCACGACATTCCACTCGCCGAGGCGGTCACGTCGTACGTCAACACGGTGCTGCGCCATCGGCGTGATGAGGCAACGGTGATCGGCCCGCCGACCGACTCGTTCACGATGCCGATCGAGACCATTCCGTCGACGGACACGGCAGCGTTCGCCGCCCTCGATCCCGACGAGGACGGCGACTGGCGCGCGAACGTCTGAGCGGCCTGAGTCGGCCGCCTCGCGCGCCGCGGGCGCGGCACTCAGCCTTCGGCGCGGAGCTTCGAGATCTCGTAGAGCGTGACCGAGGCCGCGATGCCGGCGTTCAGCGACTCCGTCGAAGCGCTGATCGGGATCGACACGATCGCATCGCACGTCTCGGCGACGAGGCGCGAGAGCCCCTTGCCTTCGCTGCCGACGACGACCACGATCGGTCGATCGGCCCAGGTGAGCCCTGGCAGCGACACGTCTCCGCCGCCGTCGAGGCCGAGCACGAACACGCCGCGTTCCTTCAACGCCTTGAGCGTCTGCGTGAGGTTCGGCGCCATGGCGACGGGCACTCGGGCCGCTGCTCCAGCCGAGGTCTTCCACGCGGCCGAGTTCACCCCCACCGAGCGTCGCTGCGGCACGATGACTCCTTGGCCGCCGAATGCTCCGGTCGAGCGCAGGATCGCGCCGAGGTTGCGGGGGTCGGTGATGCCGTCGAGTGCGACGAACAGCGGCGTCTCGTCACGGGCGAGCACCTCGTCGAGGAGTTCGATGGGGTGCGCGTACTCGTAGGGTGGCACCTTCAATGCGAGGCCCTGGTGCACGCCGCCTTCGCCTGCGAGACGATCGAGCTCGGGGCGCATGACCTCGAGCATCGGGATGCCGCGATTGGTGGCGAGCTTCATCGCCTCGCGCACCCGGTCGTCCATCTCGACCCGCGCGGCGACGTAGAGCGTCGTCGCGGGGATGCGTGCACGGAGTGCCTCGACGACGGAGTTGCGCCCGGTCACGATCTCGGATTCATCACCCGTCTTCGACCGACGCGCAGCGCCGGATGCACCGCGAGGTGCCCCCGCGCGCTGCCCCGACCCCTGCCCGGCGACTCGCTTGCCCCCGCTCGCGGCGTAGCGCTCCTGCGCCGCCTTCCGCTTGCCGGCGGGGTGCCAGGCGCGGTCTTCGGCCTTGGGCGTCGGGCCCTTGCCCTCGAGCGCCTGACGCCCCTGGCCGCCCGAGCCGACCTGCTTGTTCTTCGCCTTCCGCACGGCTCCGGCGCGCGACTTTCCGCTGCTGCCCTTCATAATCCCAAGCTCCAATGCGTTCCGGTCGAACTGTCTTCGATGGTGATGCCCGCGGCCGAGAGTTCGGCGCGGATGCGGTCTGCGGCAGCGTAGTCCTTCGACTCGCGCGCAGCCTGTCGGTCTTCGACGAGGCGCGCGACGAGTGTGTCGAGCGCGGATGCTGCGGGGCCGGTGTCGGCCGCCCAGTGCGGGTCGCGCGGGTCGATGCCGAGCACCTCGACCATGGCGACGACCTGGCCGTGCGCGACCGCGGCGTCGTGCAGCTCGTCGGCGTCGAGCGCCTGATTGCCGGCGCGTACCGTGTCGTGGAGTACCGCGAGCGCCTGCGGCACTCCGAAGTCGTCATCCATCGCCGCGGCGAAGCCGTCGGGGATGATCGGGCTTCCGACGCCCGCGTATCGGGTGCCGGCGAGCCGGCGCTCGACGCGGGAGAGGAAGACACGGATACGGTCGACGGTCGCCTCCGCCTCGGCGAGCGAGTCGGGTGAGTAGTCGAGCGTCGAGCGGTAGTGCGCGGCACCGAGGAGGTAGCGCACGGCGAGCGGGGACGCGAGTTCGAACAACTCTGCGGCGTAGACGGAGTTGCCGAGCGACTTCGACATCTTCTGCCCGCCGATGTTCACGAGCCCGTTGTGCACCCAGTATCGGGCGTAGGCGTCTCCGGCTGCCGTCGACTGGGCGAGTTCGTTCTCGTGGTGCGGAAAGCGCAGGTCGAGTCCGCCGCCGTGGATGTCGAACTCTGCACCGAGGTATCGGGTCGCCATGGCCGAGCATTCGATGTGCCATCCGGGGCGCCCGCCACCCCACGGCGACGCCCAACTGGCCGATTCGGGTTCTGCGGTCTTGCGGCCCTTCCACAGCGCGAAGTCGCGAGAGTCTCGCTTGCCGCGGGGGTCCGCGTCGACGGCGGCCTCCATGTTGTCGCGCGTCTGGTGAGTGAGCTCGCCGTACGCAGGCCAGCTCGCCGTGTCGAAGTAGACGTCGCCCGAGTCGTCGGGCGCGGCATAGGCGTGCCCGCGATCGATGAGTCTCGTGATGAGTTGCTGCATCTGTGCAACGCTCGCGGTGGCCCGGGGTTCGTAGTTCGGAGCCAGGATGCCGAGTGAGGCATAGGCCGCGGTGAATTCGAGCTCGACGCGGTAGGCGAGCGCCCACCACTCCTCGTCGCTCGAGTTCTCGATCGCCGCGTTCAGAATCTTGTCGTCGATGTCGGTGACGTTGCGCACGAAGGTCACGTGGTTGCCGCGATACGCGAACCAGCGCCGCATGATGTCGTAGACGAGGGCACTGCGCAAGTGCCCGATGTGCGGGCTCGACTGCACCGTCGGACCGCAGACGTACATGCCGACGCGCCCATCACGGAGGGGCACGAAGTCACGCAGGGCCTGGGCCTTGGAGTCGTAGAGTCGCACGGTCACTCGGCAAGCCTACCGGCCGGGCATGTCCGTGACCTGCGGGGCTGTACGGCTCAGACGTTCGGCAGCAGCAACGCCGTCGCGATGGCCGCGACGCCTTCGCCACGGCCGGTGAATCCGAGCGCATCGCTCGTCGTCGCGGCCACGCTCACCGGCGCGTCGAGCACGTTCGACAGCAGCGCCTCGGCTTCGCTTCGGCGCGGGGCGAGCTTCGGACGGTTGCCGACGATCTGCACCGTCACGTTGCCGACCCTCCAGCCGGCGAGCTCGACGAGACGGCGGGCCTCCGCGAGGAACACCGCGCCGTGCGCGCCCTCGAAGCGAGGATCGGCGGTGCCGAAGACCTGTCCGACGTCGCCGAGGCCTGCTGCGGCGAGCAGTGCGTCGCAGATCGCGTGCGCGGCGGCGTCGCCGTCGGAATGCCCTGAGAGTCCGCGTTCGCCCGGCCACTCGAGGCCCGCGAGCCAGAGCGGGGTGCCGGCGTCGTCGGCGAACGCGTGCACGTCGGTACCGGTGCCGATGCGCGGCGCCGCACCCGCGGCGCCGACACCGTGGTCGCGGTTCGATGCACGCGGTCGGCCGATGAAATGCTCGGCGCGCTCGAGGTCGGCCGGCACCGTGATCTTGAAGGCGCGCACGTCTCCGGGCACCACCTCGACGGTGACCCCGACGGATGCCACGAGCGCCGCGTCATCCGTGAACTCGCCGTCGGCCGTGGCATACGCATGATCGAGCGACGAGCGCGGAAAACCCTGCGGCGTCTGCACCGCTCGCAACGTCGATCGGTCGACCGTCTCGAGCACTCGGCCGTCACCGGAGACCCGCTTCACGGTGTCGACGACGTCGAGCGCGGGCACGATGCCGTGCTGTCGGGCGCGAACCGCACCGGCGACTTCATCGAAGAGCAGTGCCGGTGCGAGCGCTCGGGCTGCATCGTGCACGAGCACGGTGTCGACCGACGCGGGGAGCACCGCCAGGCCGGCTGCGACGGACTCCTGACGGGTGGTTCCGCCGGCGACCACGTCGAGCGGCGCGGATGCCGCCGCCGCGCCGGACGCGAATCGTGACCGGGTCGCGCCGACGCGGTCGTCGGGGACGACCAGCACGAGGTGCGGCGTCTCGCGCATGCCCAGTACGGCATCGACTGCCGTCGAGAGGATGGTGCCGCCGCCGAGTGGCACGAAGGCCTTCGGTTCGGAGTGCCCGAGCCGGGTGCCGCTGCCGGCGGCGACGACGATGACGGCGATCGTTGAGCTCACGGATCCGAGCGTAGTCGCGGCGGGCCGCCGCGGGGTCTCGATACGGCGCTGGCGCGCCTACTCGACCGGCGGACGCGCTGGCGCCGCTCCTCGACCGGCGCGGTGAGACGACGAACGGCGGGCGCTCCCGCGCCCGCCGTTCGTGAAGTACCCGCTAGGAGGCGAGGACCTCGTCGAGCACGGTCGAAGCCGCCTCTTCGTCGGTCTTCTCAGCGAGCGCGAGCTCGGAGATGAGAATCTGGCGCGCCTTCGCGAGCATGCGCTTCTCACCGGCCGAGAGGCCTCGATCCTGATCGCGGCGCCAGAGGTCGCGCACGACCTCCGAGACCTTGATCACGTCGCCGGAAGCGAGCTTCTCGAGGTTCGCCTTGTAACGACGCGACCAGTTGGTCGGTTCTTCGGTGAAGGGTGCGCGCAGTACCTCGAAGACCTTGTCGAGGCCCTCTTTGCCGATGACGTCACGAACGCCGACCAGGTCGACGTTCTCAGCGGGAACCTCGATGACGAGGTCGCCCTGCGTGACGTTCAGCTTGAGGTAGAGCTTCTCTTCACCCTTGATGATGCGTTTCTTGACCTCGGTGATCGTTGCGGCACCGTGGTGGGGGTAAACGACGGTTTCGCCAACCTCAAAAAGCATGAATAGATGTCCTTTCGGCAACTATCAGGATATCACATTCCGGATCATGCTAAGGTTCCGCCCCCCTTCAGGCGAGGCATCGCCCGTACGATATGCTCGGATTCGTTCCCTTCGCGCCCGAGCCGCTGCTCGTGCGCGCTTGCTTGCACTTGGAGGTTCTGTGAAGGCGCGTCTTGCGGCATCCGCTGCTCTGGCTCTCGGCATCGCGCTCGGCGCGAGCGGGTGCTCGATGCTCACGTACCAGGCCACCACCGAGCGCTACGACGCCAGCGACGGTGTCTCGGCAGACGTGGGAGACCTCGACCTCCGCAACATTCTCGTCGTCTCCGACGACGGTGTCGACGGCAACCTCATCATGACGGTCGTGAACAACGGCTCCGAGAAGATCGAACTCGGGGTGCAGTTCGGCGAGGGCGGCGGAGACACGCACTCCATCCAGATCAAGGCCGGGTCCTCCGTGACCTTCGGCGTCGATGACGTCGAGGGAACCGATGTCGCCGAGCCGCTGCTGCTCGAAGGCATCGACACGCAACCCGGTTCGCTCCTGCCCGTCTTCTTCCAGTACGACGGCGCCGAGGGCGTCGAGAAGCTCGTGCCGGTTCTCGACAGCCGCCTGCCCGAATACGAGCAGCTCGCCCCCTGACCTGACACGAAACGGGCGGGGCGCCTCGGCACCCCGCCCGTTCGTCTGCCTCCAGGCCTCGTCTCAGGCCTCGAAGCGGTAGCCGAGCCCGCGCACGGTCACGAGCTGCACCGGCTCCGACGGTTGCTGCTCGATCTTGGACCGGATGCGCTTGATGTGCACGTCGAGGGTCTTCGTGTCGCCGAAGTAGTCGGAGCCCCACACGCGGTCGATGAGCTGACCCCGCGTGAGCACCCGGCCCGGATTGCGCATCAGCAGTTCGAGCAGCTCGAATTCCTTCAGCGGCATGGGAACGGCTTCACCGTCGACCTCGACCGTGTGCCGGTCGACGTCCATGCGCACGCGCCCACCCTCGAGCACCGCCTCGTCGAAGTCCTCGATCTCGATGCGTCGACGGAGTACGGCACGGATGCGTGCCAGGAGCTCCCGAGTCGAGTAGGGCTTCGTGACGTAGTCGTCGGCCCCGAGTTCGAGGCCCACGACGATGTCGATCTCGGAGTCCTTCGCCGTCAGCATGATGATCGGCACCGTCGAGCGATTGCGGATCTCGCGGCACACCTCGGTGCCGGGCAGGCCGGGGAGCATGAGGTCGAGGAGCACCAGGTCGGCGCCGGACTGGTCGAACGCGGCGACCGCTGCCAGGCCATCGGCGGCAACCTCCACCTCGTATCCCTCGCGCTCGAGCAGGAAGCTCAGGGGGTCGCTCAGAGCGATCTCATCTTCGACGAGCAGAATTCGGGTCACGTACGGTCTCCTCGATCGGTGACTGCGAGCTTCGCAGCCGGTCGTGCTGAAGCGGTCGACTTCGCGGTGCTCTGGTCGGCGGATTCCAGCCGCCGAGCGGCCTCGCCCTCATCGGGCTCGGCTTCGAATGCCACCTCGGCGAGCGGCAACCGGATCATGAACGTCGACCCGCGCCCGGGCTGCGACCACACGCGAACGTCTCCGCCGTGGTTCTGCACCGTGTGCTTGACGATGCTCAGGCCGAGGCCCGATCCGCCAGTGTTCCGTGAGCGGGCCTGGTCGACTCGGTAGAACCGCTCGAAGACGCGCTCGAGCTCGTCGGCCTCGATGCCGATGCCCTGATCGGTCACCGCGATCTCCACGACGTCACCGTCGACCTTCGCTCCCACTCCCACGCGGCCACCCGCATTCGAGTACGCGATCGCGTTGGCGATCAGGTTGTGCACCGCGACCACGAGCAGCGCGCGGTCGCCGTAGACCTCGGCCTTCGCCGAGGCCTTCACGGCGACCTCGACCTGCTTGGCGCCGGCGACCACCCGGTTCTGGTCGACCGCCGCGCCGATGACCTGGTCGACGCGCACCAGCCGGTCGGGCCGCAGGGCATCCCTCGCCTGCAGTCGCGACAGCTCGATGACCTCGCTCGTGATGTGGGCGAGTCGCGCGGCCTCGACCGAGAGGCGTCCGGCGAACCGCCGCACCTGCTCCGGTTCGTCAGCCGCCTGGTCGAGCGCTTCGGCGAGCAGGCTCACCGAGGCGATCGGCGTCTTCAGCTCATGGCTGATGTTGGCCACGAAGTCGCGGCGCACCTCGTCGAGGCGATGCGCTTCGGTGCGGTCCTCGGCGAGCAGCAGGACGAAGCGGGTGCCCAGCCGGGCGACTCGCACGTGCAGCCGCAGCGTCGAATCACCGAACGGTCCGCGCGCGACGGTGACTTCGTCGACGATGGGCTCGCCGCCGCGGCGAACGGATGCCACGAGCTCGAGGAGTTCGGCGTGCACGAGTGCCTGCTGGCGTACGAGTCCCATGGCGAGCGCTCCGGGCGACGCGCGGAGCACGTTGTTGGAAGGATCCAGCACGACTCCGGCGGACTCCAGCACGTCGAGCACCTGATCGACGCCGTCGGGAATCGTGGGTGCCACGACTTTCGCGGCATTCGAGCCGCGCCGCTCGGCGAAGTGCAGCACGATCATGAATGCGGCGCCGAGGAATATGCCGAAGGCCAGCGCCGTGAGCACCAACCACGTGGAGTCCATGGCACCAGACTAACCAGCCACTCGGGTGCCATCTGCCGTTGTTCCCCTGTGCGGCGGTACGTTAACCAGTATTCAATGTCCCGGCACCTGTTGTTCATCTTGCGTCGGGAGGATGTCCCGGGGCCGGAGCGTCCGGGCACGTCCGTGCCCGTCACGGGCCAGAGCAGACAAGGATCCACAGACATGCGTGAGGTGTTCCAGCAGGAACTGCGCGAGGTGCAGGAAGGGCTCGTCGAGCTCGCCGAGCTCGTGGCCGAATCGATCGACAAGGCGACGCGTGCGTTCAACGAGTCGAACGTCAGCCTCGCCGAGGAGGTGATCGCCGATGACGACCGCATCGATCAGGAGACGGTTGCGCTCGACGAACTCGCGATCACGATCCTGGCGCGCCAGCAACCCGTCGCGCGAGACCTGCGCATCGTCGTGAGTGCGCTGCGCATCAGCGCCTCGCTCGAGCGCATGGGCGACATGTCGACGCACATCGCCCAGCTCGCCCGCTACCGTTTCCCCGACAAGGTCGTGCCGAAGACGCTTCGACCGACCTTCGCCGACATGGGTCGCCTCGATGTCGAGATCGCGCGCAAGCTCGTCCAACTGCTGCGCACCGAAGACGTGAACCTCGCCGAGGAGATCCGCAACGAGGACGACAAGATCGACGCACTGCACCTGCAGGTGTTCGACAAGGTGCTCGGGGAGACGTGGAAGGGCCAGGCGGTCGACACGGTCGACGCCACGCTCGCGAGCCGGTACCACGAGCGGTTCGCCGACCACGCGGTGTCGATCGCCAAGAAGGTGCAGTACCTCGCGACGGGCGACTGGGATCCCGAGAAGTCGGCTCTCTGACAGCCCGCCCGTTCGGGTGATGCATGACGAAGGCCCGGCGGATGCGACATCCGCTGGGCCTTCGTTGCGCTGAGGAGCGCTACTTCTTGCCTTGCGCCGCGACAGCGGCAGCGCCGGCCGCTGCGGCCTCGGGGTCGAGGTACTCCCCCGGCCCGAGCGGCATGAAGTCGTCGCCGAGGCGGTAGACGAGCGGGATGCCGGTCGGGATGTTGAGCTCGGCGATCTCGTCGTCGCCGATGCCGTCGAGGTGCTTCACGAGCGCCCGCAGCGAGTTGCCGTGGGCCGTGACGAGCACCGTCTTGCCGGCGGCGAGATCGGGGACGATGTCGGACTGCCAGTACGGCAGCATGCGTGCGATGACGTCTTTCAGGCACTCGGTGCGCGGCAGCTCGGAATCGGAGAGATCGGCGTAGCGGGCATCGCCGACCTGCGAGTACTCGGCGTCGTCTTCGAGCACGGGCGGCGGCACGTCGAAGGAGCGGCGCCAGAGCTGGAACTGTTCGGGGCCGTACTTCTCGAGGGTCTCGGCCTTGTCGAGGCCCTGCAGCGCGCCGTAGTGCCGCTCGTTGAGGCGCCAGGAGCGACGCACGTCGATCCAGGCGCGATCGGCGACGTCGAGGGCGATGTTCGCGGTCTGGATCGCTCGCGTGAGCACCGAGGTGTGGAGCACGTCGGGCAGCAGGCCCGACTCGGCGAGGAGCTCGCCGGCGCGCGCCGCTTCGGCGGTGCCGAGCTCGCTGAGCCGCACGTCGACCCAACCGGTGAACAGGTTCTTCTGGTTCCATTCGCTGTTGCCGTGGCGAAGCAGCACGAGGGTGTGTGGCATGCGAACCAGCCTAGCGGCGAGGCATCCGTCACCGCGTTCGATGACGCGTGGATTCCGCCGCTGAATACGCAGAATCAGGGCATCGGAAGATCGGAATCTGTCACATTGCATCCAACTTTTGCTTGACGCGCGATCAAAGCCTCCCTAGGTTGTGACCGGACTCGTGTGCGCCGGTTGTGCGTGACACGTCGCCGGCATCTGAAACCGATGGAGGTCTCATGCTCACCCAGCTTCACAGAGTCGTGACGCGGCTGGTCGCCGTGGTACTCGCGGCGGTACTGACCACAGGGGTCGTCGTGGGGGTCGCCGCTCCGGCGCAGGCCCACGACGGCTCGCACGTGCTCATCTTCACGAAGACGACGCAGTTCCGGCACACGGACGCGATCAACAACGGCACCCCGCTCATCACGGCCGCACTCGAGGCCGAGGGCATGGAGGTGACGCACACCGAGGACTCAACGGTCTTCAACGACACCGATCTCGCCGGCTACGACGCGCTGATCATGTTCCAGACGTCCGGCGACCCGTGGAACGCCGACCAGAAGGCGGCGCTCGAGCGCTACCAGCAGGCCGGCGGCGGCATCGTGGCGATCCACAACGCCACCGACATGCGCGGGAACTACCCGTGGTGGGACGAACTCGTCGGTTCGCTCATGCCGGGGCACGCAGCAACGGGCACCGACCCGGGCCAGCCCGGCACCGTGCGGATCGAGGACGACGCGCACCCCTCGACCGACCACTTCGAAGAGACGCGATGGGACCGCGCCGACGAGTGGTACAACTTCTCGAACAACGTCAGGGGCACCGCCCACGTGCTCGCGTCCATGGACGAGACCACCTACGACGCCGGTGGCAACGCGATGGGGTACGACCACCCGATCTCGTGGTGCAAGGCGTACGACGGCGGCCGTGCCTGGGCCACCGCGATGGGACACTTCGGCTCGCACTTCCAGGAACCGGACCTCATGGAGCACATCGTCGGCGGCGTGCAGTACGCCACCGGCGAGGTCGAGGGCGACTGCGGCGGCACCGACTGGAACAGTTTCGAGAAGGTCGCACTCGATGAGAACACCTCGGCGCCCTTCGCGATGGATGTCGCCGACGACGGCCGGGTCTTCTACACCGAGCTCGTCCGCGGCCAGATCCGCGTGTGGGACCCCGCCACGAACGCGGTCACGACGGCCCTCGAGCTCGACGTCTACTCCGGTGGCGAAGACGGACTCCTCGGCATCGCACTCGACCCCGACTTCACCGAGAACGGGCGCATCTACACCTACCGCTCGCCCGACGCCCCGAACAACTCCGACCCGTCGAACTTCCTCAGCCGGGTCTCGCGCTTCACGATGGTCGACGGCGTGATCGACCCCGCCTCGGAAGAGCTCATCATCGAGGTGCCGGCTCGACGGCTGCCCGACGAGCCCGGCCACACCGGCGGCGGTCTCGACTTCGACGCCGCGGGCAACCTGTACCTCGGTGTCGGCGACGACGTGAACCCCCACTCCGAGCCGTCGGGCGGCTACGCGCCGCTCTCCACCCGTCCGAACACCTTCCACGATGCGCGTGAGACGTCGGCGAACACGAACGACCTGCGCGGCAAGCTGCTGCGCATCACGCCGAACGCCGAGGGGCCGGGCTACACCGTTCCCGAGGGGAACCTCTTCCCCGAGGCCGCCGACACCGACGGAAAGACGCTGCCCGAGATCTACGCGATGGGCTTCCGCAACCCGTTCCGGTTCTCCGTGGACCAGTCGACGGGTGCGATAAGTCTCGCCGACTACTCGCCCGACAACGGCACGGATGCACCGACGACCCGCGGACCTGCCGGCATCTCGGAGTGGAACTACATCACGTCGCCCGGCAACTACGGTTGGCCGCTCTGCATGGGCGACAACGAGCCGTTCCGCAACGTCGACTACACGACGAACCCGGTGACGGTCGGTGCGTTCTTCGACTGCGCGAACCCCGTCAACGACTCGCCGCGCAACACGGGTCTCACCCAGTTGCCCGCCGCGCGGGCCGCTGACATGTGGTACGGCTACAAGCGTTCCTCGGTACCCGCCGTCATCCCGCAGGGTGGCGGGCTCGCCCCCATGGGTGGCCCGGTCTACGACTACGACGCCGATCTCGTGTCCGACACGAAGTTCCCGGCCTCGTACGACGGCAAGCCCTTCTTCTACGAGTGGGCGCGCAACAAGATGTTCACGATCCAGCTGAAGGATCCCGCCGCGGCCTCCGGCTCGCAGGTGGAGAAGGTCAACCCCTTCCTGCCGCAAGAGCAGTTCCTCGCGCCCATCGACTCGAAATTCGGTCCCGACGGATCGCTCTACGTGCTCGACTGGGGCGGCGGCTTCGGGCGCGACAACCCCAACTCGGGGCTGCACCGGATCGACTACATCTCGGGCTCCCGCTCGCCGATCGCGCAGGCCACCGCTGACAAGGACTCCGGACCCGCACCGCTCGCGGTGACGTACGACGGTTCGAACTCCTCCGATCCCGAGAACGCGGAGCTCGCCTTCGCCTGGGACTTCGAAGACGACGGAACGGTCGACGCCACGACGGCGACGGCCTCGCACACCTACGAGGCCGACGGCGAGTTCAACGCTCGACTGACCGTGACCGACCCCGATGGAAAGACCGCGACGACGACCGTTCCGATCACGGTCGGCAACACACGTCCCTCGGTGTCCTTCTCACTGCCGCCAAACGGCTCGTTCTTCGACTTCGGAGACGACCTGTCGTGGGATGTCGCGGTCACGGACCCTGAGGACGGCACCGTGAACGGTGACGATGTCATCATCCAGCCCGCGCTCGGACACGATGAGCACGCGCACCCCACGACCCCGCTGAGCGGGTTCACGGGCACCACGGAGACGACGCTCGGCGGTCACGCGGCCGACGAGAACATCTTCTTCGCGCTCGACGCCCGCTACACGGATGGCGGCGGCGAAGCCGGTGCCAACCCGCTGACGGGTTCGCAGACGACGCTCGTCTTCCCGAAGCGCAAGCAGGCGGAGTTCTACGACAGCGCCTCGGCGATGACGAAGGCGCCGAGCCGCGACGTCGAAGGCATCGAGAGCGATCGAGTGATCGTCGGCGGCGACGGCGCATGGGCGCACTTCGATCCGGTGAACTTCTACCGGGTCGACGAGCTCGCCCTCCGCGTCTCGGCCGTGTCGGCGGGAACGAGCATCGAGCTTCGCAACGGCGCTGCCGACGGCGAACTCCTCGCGACGGCCGCGGTGCCTGCCACCGGATCGACGCGATTCACCGACGTGCTCGTCGATGTGAGCGCGTTCCCCGAGGAGTCGCTCGACCTCTACGTCGTCTTCCGCGGCGGCGAGATCAAGCTCAACTTCCTCGAGGCGATCGGCCAGGGCGCATCGCCCGAAGCCTCGCCGACCGTCGCCATCACGGCGCCGCAGCAGGACGTCGAGCTCGAGCCCGGACAGGACGTCGCGGTCGAGGCGGATGCCGCAGGCACGGTGGAGCAGGTCGAGTTCTTCGTCGACGGAACCTCCATCGGCGTCGACGAATCCGCACCGTACGCCGCCGAGTGGGCAGCGCCGGAAGAGGGGCTCTACGAGCTCACCGCCGTCGCGACGAACACCGCGGGCAAGTCGACCACGTCTCGCATCGTGCAGGCGCAGGTCGGTGAGCTCTTCGGCGATCTCGTGCCGTTCACGAATGCCGACGGCACCTTCGAGCGCATCGGCGACGGGCGCTTCCGCATCACCGGCGCCGGCGCCGACACGTGGCAGGGCATCGACCAGTACTCGAGCCTGTACGCGCCGGCCGGCGGTGACGACGACTGGGAGGCGGTCGTCAAGATCGACGCCCAGCAGAACACGAACGGCGCCGCCAAGGCGGGCCTCATCGTGCGCAACGACATCACGCTGCCGGGCAGTTCGCCGGGCTACGCGATGGTCGGCGTCCGGCCGAGCGGCGGCATCGAGTTCCTCGCCGACCCCGACGGAAACGGA
Source organism: Agromyces sp. GQ35 (assembly GCF_059758475.1). Lineage (NCBI taxonomy): Bacteria > Bacillati > Actinomycetota > Actinomycetes > Micrococcales > Microbacteriaceae > Agromyces > Agromyces sp. GQ35. The sequence continues at coordinate 82,412 of NZ_JCAXEO010000001.1, forward strand.
CAGCTCAACACCTCCGTTCAGGGAGGCACCACGAGCTACCCCACCTGGGTGAAGCTGAAGCGGGTCGGAGCCGACTACACGGCGTACTTCTCCAAGGACGGCACGACCTGGACTCAGGTCGGAGGCACGGTCAACCTGACCGGCGCCGCCGCGTCGCAGGACGTGGGCATGTTCACCGTGTCGCACGCCACAGGAGCGGGCACCGTCGACTTCGCGGACTTCGCGATCGACACCGACCCCCAGGGCCCCGAGCCCGTCGACCCGCTCGAGCCGCTCATGTGCACCTCCGCGCCGCTGTCCGACGAGTTCGACGGACCCGCGCTCGCGGCGACGTGGGGCCTTCGTTCGGCCGACGGCACGCCCATCACCCAGTCGGGTGGCTCCCTGGAACTGCCGGTGACCGCCGGCGACATCAACGAGGCCTCGCCCGGACCGGTGAGTTTCGCGGGCAAGCCGCTGCCGGCCGGAGCATGGGAGGCGACGACGAAGATCACGCTGGCGCACAATTCGCACTGGCAGTGGGCCGGACTCGTCGTGCACCAGAACGACGACGAGTACAACAAGCTCGCGTTCGTTCGGAACCAGAGCGGCGGACGCTTCATCGAGTTCCAGAGCGAGACGACCGGTGTTCGAACGACGCCGTCCGCTCCTGCCCTGCCCGCCGGCTTCCCGACGACGATCCAGCTGAAGCTCACGAGCAACGGAACCACGTTGACGGGCGCGTACTCGGCTGACGGTCAGACCTGGAGCGCCCTCGGCGGATCGCTGCAGCTCAAGCCGAACGCGAAGATCGGCGTCATGGCGGCGGGCGACCTCGGGGCGACCCCGGTCACCGCGACGGTGGACTGGTTCCGCTTCAGCCCCGAGCCGGCCGCCGGCGAACCCATCGCACCCGGCGATGCGTTCGACGGAACCGCGCTCGACGGTTGCCGCTGGGCCCAGAGCGTGCGGTACGACTCCAACCACGCGAAGGTCGCCGACGGTCACCTGCAGATCACGACGCAGCCGGGTGACATCAACGGCGACAACCCGTTGTCGCCGCGGAACTTCATCCTCACCGAGGCGCCCGAGGGCGACTGGGTGGCGAGCACGAAGTTCAAGGCACCGCTCGAGCACCGCTACCAATTGGCGGGCCTGATGATGTGGGCGGATGACGACAACTACGTCAAGGCCGACATCGTCGCCTACAACGCTCCCGGCGCGGCACTCGACCTCCGGGCCGAGCTGGCGGGCGAGGCGAACGCGGCCGGCATCGGCAACCGCAACCTCAACATCGCCGACAGCACCGAGAGCGGGTACTGGTACCTCCGGGTCACGAAGACCGGCAACCTCTACACGGCCGAGGTGAGCGACGGCGGCGTCAACTGGACACCCATCGGGGAGACCGGGATCACCTTCGACCAGCCTCTCCGAGGCCTCGGGCTGATGGCCATCGGGCCGCAGCAGGAGACTCCGGTCGTCGTCGAGTTCGACTCGTTCCAGCTCGAGACCGCCGAACCCGAGCCCACGCTCGACGTGACGGTCGTCGCGGAGACGCGGTGCATCGCCGGCAAGGCGCTCGTGACGGTGCGCGCGACGAACAACGAGGCGGTGCCCGTGGCACTGTCGGTCGAGTCGGCGTACGGCACCAAGTCGTTCGCCTCCGTCGCGCCCGGCAAGAACGCCGTGCACTCGTTCACGACGCGCGCCGTGAGCGTGCCTGCGGGCACGGTCGCCGTCGAAGCGACTGCGACCGTCGACGGGGTCCCGGTGACGCTGTCGGTCGATGCCGGGTACGCGGCAGCATCATGTAACTGAGTCGAGGTCGGTGGCCCGTCGAATCCGGCGGGCCACCGGCCCCTCCTCCAGACCGGAAACCATCACACCCGATCGGCGCGACAAGGCCGAGATCATGCAAGGAGAGATGTGAAATGAGTAAGGCAAAGTTCGCGGCCAGGGGCGCCGCGGTCACCATCGGCACACTGCTGCTCGCCGGCGTCGCGGGCATCGCGATGGCCGAAGAAGGCTACGGCGAACAGGATGTCGCGGTGAACGTCGCAATCGCCGAGATCACCGAACCCGGCGTCCTCGCCATGAGCGTCGCCGCCACCAGCACCACCCTCGCCGAGAACGGCTCCGACGCGACCGTACGCCAATTCACCGGCGCACTGCCCACCGTCACCATCACCGACACCCGCACGCCCGAAGACATCCCCGACGGCGCCGCCTGGTACGTCCTCGGCTCCTCCACCGACTTCACCGGCGCCACCGGTCAAGACCCCATCAGCGCCGCACACCTGGGCTGGACCCCAGACCTCATCGACGGCGGCGACTCCGGACTCGTCGCCGAAGGCGACCAAGTCGACACCATCCTCGACGACGGCCCCAACAACGTCGGCCTCGTCGACCAGGAACTGCTCGCCATGGCCTTCGACTCCGGAGAGATCGCCACCGAAGGACGATGGACCGCCACCGCGAACCTCTTCCTCCGCACCCCCGCCACCATCACCCCCGGCGACTACACCGCCAACCTCACCCTCTCCCTCTTCGAATAACCCCCGACACCCCGGGATCGCATGGGTGAGCACCGCGGAAGTCCGCGGTGCTCACCCGTTTCGGTGTCAGCGCTTGTGGACGCCGAGGCGCGGCAACCGCGGGACCTCGATGGCGGCGCCGGAGTCGGCGGGCACGATCTCGACCTGGGAGGCCGCGATGTCGACGCCGTGACTGTGCACGATGAGCGGCAGCTCGGCCGGCACGGCCCGCTTGACGACGGCGAGCGCGACGGGTCCGAGCTCGTGGTGCATGACCGCGGTGGTGATGTGGCCGACCACCTTGCGTTCGGGCTCTTCACCGGGCGCAGGCTCGGGGCGCACCTTTTCGCCGACGACCTCATCGCCGGGCGCAGGCAGCACGGTGTCGCTGCCGTCGAGATGCAGCAGCACGAGTCGGCGCGGCGGGCGGCCGAGGTTCAGCACCTTCGCCACGGTCTCCTGGCCCTTGTAGCAGCCCTTGCCGAGGTCGACGGCGCTGCGCAGCCAGTCGAGCTCGTGCGGGATGGTGCGCTCGTCGACCTCGGTCGCGAGGCGGGGACGCCAGGCCGCGACCCGCAACGCCTCGGCAGCGAGCGAGCCGGCCACGTCGACGCGGCCCGCCCTGACCGCTGCCGCGGCATCGGCGAGCGCGTCGCGCGTCACGATGCGCTCGATCCAGCGCCAGTCGGAGGCCGGGTGCCCCGCGTCGGCGGCGTACTGATGCCCGCCGGGGCGAGGGTGCGCCCACGGGTCGGTCCAGTCGAGTGCGACGCCGCCCGGGGCGAACGCGGGTGTCGCGGCGTCGAGCGCCGTCTGCGACATCGCGCCGAGCACGGCGACCCCGGCGGTCGCGTCGGCGACCTCGACCCGGAGCATGAACCGCATGCGGTCGAGGAACGCGGCCAGCGGAGCTGCCTCATCGCCCTCGACGACGAGCCAGCTGGTGGTTCCGTCGTCGATGATGTGGGCAGCATGCTCGACCCGGCCGGAGGCGTCGAGGAGCAGCGCCTCCGAGCCTTCGCCCGCCGGCAGCCGATCGAGCGCCTGACTGGCCATCGAGTGCAGCCAGGTGAGTCGGTCGGGGCCGGTCACCGTCACGACACCGCGGTTCGACAGATCGACGATCGCGTCACCGCGCTCGAGATGGCGTTGCTCGATGATGGGGTTGCCGTAGTGCCCGGCCACGCCGACATCGACACCGTCGGCAGCGACGGCGCCCGGGAGCGCGAGGAACGGCGAGGCGGTCATCAGTCGACCTTCGCGAGTCGGGCGGACGCGTGGGTCCGCAGGTCTTGACCGAGGGCTGCGATGTCCCATGCCCAGAGCAGGTGGGCGTCGACGAGGCCGTAGAGCCGGGTCGCGGCCGCATAGTCCTTCGCCCCGCTCGTGCGCATCACCGCATCGGTCGCGAGGTCGATGCGGGGCCCTTTGACCTCGCCGAGGTACAGCTCGCTGACGCCGCCGGGGTGGACGAGGGCCACCTCGATGTCGAAGCCGCCATCGGCGTTGCGCAACGACTCGACCGATTCGACATCGCCGAATCTCGACGCGCCGACCGGTGGCAGCATGCCGGGGCCCTGGTCGCCGTCACCGCGCGGCCTGGCGAGCCGCCAGTAGCCGGTCTCGGTGACGAGCGGCGTCGGATCGCCGTCGTCCTCTGGGATCAGCCAGGTGTACGAGGTGTAGTTCAGGTGCGGCAGGCCGTCGTGGCTGAAGCTCAGGCGCTGCCCGAACTCGTGCGTCACCGAATCTTCGCCGACCTTGTAGTCGATGACGCCCGAGCCCTCCCAGACGCCGAGGAGCCAGGACAGGGGCACGAGCTCGGCCGGGAGATCGACGGGCAGCTCGATCATCGCCACGTCTTCACCAGCACCTAGCGCTGGCCCTTGAAGAGCTTGTAGACGACGACACCGCTGACCCAGGCGATCGCGAGGCTCGCGAGACCCAGCAAGCCGATGAAGAGGAGTTCGAGGGCGAGCAGCTCAGACATGGTCCGAGTCTATCGCCCTCACGCCGCCGCGACGGGCGCCACCATGAGGGCGGCGATCCCCACGAGGGCGACCGCGCCGGCGATGCTCCAGCTCGCCCGCAGCACGAACCCCTCGGGCCGTCGCGTCGCGAATTGCACGACGAGCGCTCCGACGACGGATGCCGCGAGCACGACGCCGAGCGCATCGAAGACGCCGAGCCGCGAGGCATCGCCGAACCAGGTGTCGATTCCGGAGTACGCGAGCGTCACGACCAGGACGGCACCGACGAGCGCGACCGCCCAGACGAGCGCGATGCCGCGCCATCCGCTGCTCGTGTTCTCGTCGCCGCTCATCGTCTCCCCATTCGTGTCACAGGGCGCCCCTCGGCGTCCCGTAGTATTGACCGCACCTTACTACTGGAGGGTGTGGCGTGGCGCAGCTGCTGATCTTGTCGCCGGCAGCCAACAATGACGTTCTTCCGGCTCTGTCACTCCTGACTCACCGAACGCGGATCATTCCCGCTTCGCCTGAGCAGCTGGTCAGAGCGCCCGAATCCGATCTCGTCTTCCTCGACGCACGCACGAACCTTGCCGGCGCGAAGGCCCTCTCCCAGATCCTCCGGACCACCGGACTCTCCGTGCCGCTGATCCTCATCGTGACCGAGGGCGGTCTCACCGCCGTCACGCCCGACTGGGGCCTCGACGACGTCGTGCTCGAGCATGCCGGCCCCGCTGAACTCGATGCGCGCATCCGCCTCGCGATCGGTCGCTCGCAATCGTCGCAGCCGAGTGAGCGCATCCAGACCTCCGGCGTCGTCATCGACGAGGCGAGCTACTCGGCGAAGGTGCACGGGCGCACCCTCGACCTCACCTACAAGGAGTTCGAACTGCTCCGCTTCCTCGCCGCCCACCCGTCCCGGGTCTTCACCCGCGAACAGCTGCTCAGCGAGGTGTGGGGCTACGACTACTTCGGCGGCACCCGCACGGTCGACGTGCACGTACGACGACTCCGTGCGAAGCTCGGCGATCTCGACAGCCTCATCGGCACCGTGCGCAACGTCGGCTATCGCTTCAACGTGCACGAGGAAGACGACCGCGAGCAGAGCCCCGTCTCGCGCTAGTCACGAGCGCAGCTCGCGCGATTCGGTCTCGCCCGGCGCATCCGTCGCCGCACTCAGCGCCGAGACGACCTCGTCCTTCGAGAAGTTCCCGGTCGGCAGCACGCTCGTGCGCACGGCGAGCAGCACACCGCACTCGTCGACGACGAACGTGCCGCTGTGCTGGAGGCCGAGGAACCGGCCGAGCCCCACGTTGCCGTGATCGGTGCCCGACGCCCAGACTTCGGCGTGCGTGCCTCGCGCGGCGCGAACCCGCCGTTCTGCGGAAGTCGCCTCGTCGGGTCCGCCGGGCGGCACCAGCACGAAGGCCGCGCCGGCGACCTCGCCGTCGTCGAACAGACGCTGGACGGCCGCGGCATGGGCGAGGCAGATGGGGCACGTGCTCGATCTCATGAAGTGCACGATCGCGCGTCGCCCGGCACTGACCGCAGTGAGCGTCGAGGTGCGGCCGCGCGCATCGACCAGGGCGATCTCGGGCATGGCGTCACCGACGACGGGAAGGAAGGGCTGGGGCATACTGACTCCTCGAGATACGATTGTCGACGTCGCGCGGATTGCGCAACATGGTTGCCTATATTGTCAAGAGGCTTGCGTTTATTGTCAAGGGGGTTGCGTAATCGATGTATGAAGACGCGCTCGACGCAATCGCGGAGCTCAGGCACGACGATCTCGGCATGCTGCTGACGGGCGCGGCATCCGCGATCACCCGGCGAGCGCTCACCGAGGTGGCCGCAACGGGCCATCCGCTCGTTCGCGCATCGCACATCGCGGTCTTCGCGGGCCTCGAGTCGACCGGCACGAACATCACGACGCTCGCCGAGCGTGCCGGAGTCAGCCGGCAGGCGATGGCCGCGCTCGTCAAGGAGGTCGTGCACATCGGCTACGTGACCACGCGGCCCGATACCGGTGACCGCCGGGCCGTTCGAGTCGAACTCACCGAGGCCGGCGCACGCTTCTGCCGCGATGTCGCCGCCATCTCGCGGCGACTCACCGCCCAATGGGAGGCCGAGTTCGGCACGGAGCGGCTCGATACCCTGCGGTCGCAGCTGCGCGACCTCGCCGCACGATGAAGTCGTCTGCCCGCCACGTGCACGTGTCTCGCGCTTCATCGAGCCGTCGCGGGCCAATGGCATGATGAGGGGATGAATGCCGACAGCATCCTCGACGACCGCACGTCGAGCGACTTCGACGACGACTTCGAGCCGTTCGATCTCGAGGGCGCTCCCGAACTCGCGGCAGAGCGCTACCTCGACCGCGAACTGAGCTGGCTCGCCTTCAACCAGCGAGTGCTCGAGCTCGCGGAAGACCCGCGGGTGCCGGTGCTCGAGCGTGCGAACTTCCTCGCCATCTTCGCCTCGAACCTCGACGAGTTCTTCATGGTGCGCGTCGCGGGCCTGAAGCGCCGCATCATCACCGGGCTCGCAGTGCCGACGAACGTCGGACGCTCCCCACTCGACGTGCTCACCGATGTGTCGGCCAAAGCCCACGAACTGCAGGAGCGGCATGCCGCTGCCTACCAGCAGCTCGTCAAGCCCGCGCTCGCCGAATCCGGCATCCGCATCATCACGTGGAACGAGCTCGGCGACGAAGAGCACGCACACCTGCGCAACTACTTCTCGAAGCAGATCTTCCCCGTGCTCATGCCGCTCGCGGTCGACCCTGCGCATCCGTTCCCCTACATCTCCGGGCTCTCGCTGAACCTCTCGGTGCGCGTGCGCAACAGCCGCACCGGCCGGCAGGAATTCGCACGCGTGAAGGTGCCGCAGATGCTCCCCCGCTTCGTGCGCGTCGAGCCCGACGAGTCCATCGAAGACGCGCGGTACATCACGCTCGAAGATCTCATCGCCAACCATCTCGGCGACCTCTTCCCGGGCATGGAGATCGTCGAGCACCACGTGTTCCGGGTCACCCGCAACGAAGACGTCGAGATCGAGGAAGACGAGACCGAGAACCTCATCAAGGCCCTCGAGAAGGAGCTCCTGCGACGCCGCTTCGGCCCGCCGATCCGGCTCGAGATCACCGACGACATGGACGACGTCACCCTCGGCCTCCTCGTGCGCGAGCTCGATGTCACCGAGCAGGAGGTCTTCCGCCTTCCGGCGCCACTCGACCTCGGCGGTCTCTTCGACCTCTCCCGCCTCGACCGGCCCGAACTGCACTATCCGACGCACGTGCCGACGACGGCGCTGCAACTGCAGCCGAGCGAGTCCAATCTGCGGGCCGATGTCTTCGCAGCCGTCTCCCGGCACGATGTGCTGCTGCACCACCCCTACGAGTCGTTCGCAACGAGCGTGCAGGCCTTCCTCGAGCAGGCCGCGGCTGATCCCGATGTGCTGGCCATCAAGCAGACCCTGTATCGCACCTCGGGTGACAGCCCCATCGTCGAAGCCCTCATCGATGCCGCCGAATCGGGCAAGCAGGTGCTCGCGCTCGTCGAGATCAAGGCGAGGTTCGACGAACAGGCGAACATCTCGTGGGCCCGCAAGCTCGAGAAGGCCGGCGTACACGTCGTCTACGGCCTCGTCGGATTGAAGACCCACTGCAAGCTCGCACTCGTGATCCGGCAGGAGAAGGGCGTGCTCCGCCACTACAGCCACATCGGCACGGGCAACTACAACCCCAAGACGAGCCGCATCTACGAAGACCTCGGACTGCTCACCGCCGACGACCAGGTCGGCAAAGACCTCACTCGCCTCTTCAACGAGCTCTCGGGCTACGCCATCGAGAAGAAGTTCAAACGCCTGCTCGTGGCGCCCCTGCACCTGCGCAAGGGACTCCTCAAACTCATCGCGGGCGAGATCGCCAATGCCGAAGCCGGCCTTCCCTCCGGCATCCGCATCAAGATGAACTCCATCGTCGACGAGGCGATCATCGACGCGCTCTACCGGGCCTCGAACGCCGGCGTGCCCGTCGACGTGTTGGTGCGTGGCATCTGCAGCCTCCGCCCCGGCATCCCGGGCCTCAGCGAGAACATCAGGGTGCGCTCGGTCCTCGGCCGCTACCTCGAGCACTCGCGCATCTTCTCGTTCCTGAACGGCGGCGATCCGCAGGTGTACATCGGCTCGGCCGACATGATGCACCGCAACCTCGACCGCCGGGTCGAAGCGCTCGTACGGCTCGCCGAGCCCGCGCACCTCGCCGAGATCGACTCGCTCTTCGACCTCGCGATGGCCGAAACCACGAGCGCCTGGTGGCTCGACAGCTCGGGTGAGTGGACCCGACAGTCGGTGGATGCCGCGGGGCATCCGCTCGACGACATGCAGAATAGGCTCATGCAGCAGATCGGCCAGCGCACCCGTACAGGCAAACGGCGGTGACCACGGCGATCTACGCCGCCGGCGCCGTCTGCTGGCGCTTCATCGACGGCAAGCTGCACGTGCTGGTGATCCATCGCACGGTCTACGGCGACGTCACGATCCCCAAGGGAAAAGTCGACCCGGGCGAGTCGCTGCCGCAGACCGCCGTGCGCGAGATCGCCGAGGAGACCGGGCTCTCGGTGGCGCTGGGAGTCCCGCTCGGCGTCTCCCGCTATCCGCTGCCGAGCGGGCGGGAGAAGATCGTGCACTACTGGGCGGCCGAGGTGAGCGAGCGGGCCGTGCAACGGTCGACGTTCAAGCCGAACGCCGAGGTCGCGGCCCTCGAGTGGGTCACGGTCAAGCGAGCGCGGAGCTACCTCAGCTACGAGCCCGACATCGAGATCCTCGATGCCTTCGCGAAGCTGCTCGACCAGAACGTCACCTCGACCTTCTCGCTCGCCGTCGTGCGGCACGGCAAGGCGGTCGGCCGTTCCGGCTGGAAGGGCACGGATGCCAGCCGGCCGCTCACCGAGCGAGGTGTCGAACAGGCCGCGGGTCTCGTGTCGACGCTCGGGGCGTGGTCACCGAAACGCATCGTGTCGAGTCCCGCGGTGCGCTGCGTGACGAGCGTCACGCCGCTCGCCGCCGCGAGCGGCATCGAGATCAAGCGCGAACCGGGCATCAGCCAAGACGCGTGGGAGTCGGGCGACGACGAGGTACGACGCATCGTGGGCAAGCGAGTCAGAGCCGGCAAGAACGCCATCGTCTGCAGCCATGGCCCGGTGCTGCCCGAGATCATGCGCGAGCTCGCGCTCGCGACGGGGACTCCCCTGGGCGCCTACGTGACGGATGCCGCGGGCCTCGAGCCGGGTGCGTTCAGCGTCGTGCACCTCTCGGCCACGAGCCCGGGTTCGGGCATCATCGCCATCGAGACCCACGCACCGCGCGCCTGAGCAGCACGGGCGGGTCATCGAGTATGAGGCCAGTGCGACAGCGGTCGTTCACCTGCTGTTTACCGTCGTGGCGGAAGCTCGTAAGGCGCACTCATTAGCGTCGCATGCGGGTCGGCACCGGCCCACACCCTGCATTCGAAAACCCCGGAAGGGAATTCACGTGAATCTCAAGCGTTTCGGCGTGCCCGCCGTCGTCGCCATCACGGCAACGATCGCACTCAGCTCCTGTGCCGCGAACGAAGGCGGCACCGGCCCCTCGGAGTCGGCATCGACGCTCGCGGGCAACCTCGTCGGCGCGGGCGCCTCCTCGCAGGACGCCGCCCAGCAGTCGTGGATCGCCGGCTTCCAGACCGCGAACCCCGACGTCACCATCGACTACGACCCCTCCGGTTCGGGTGCGGGTCGTGAGACGTTCCTCGAGGGCGCGAGCGACTTCGCCGGCTCCGACCGTGCGTTCAAAGACGACGAGATCGCCGCTGGCGGCTTCAAGAAGTGCGCGCCCGACTCGACCATCGTCGAGCTGCCGCTCTACATCTCGCCGATCGCCGTGATCTTCAACGTCGAGGGCGTCGACTCGCTCGACCTCGACGCGGCGACCATCGCGGGCATCTTCGCCGGCACGATCGCGAACTGGAACGACCCGGCGATCGCCGCGACGAACCCCGACGCGACGCTCCCCGACCTGGCGATCACGCCCGTGCACCGCTCTGACGACTCGGGCACGACCGAGAACTTCACCGAGTACCTCGGCGCCGCAGCCGCCGACGTCTGGACCTGGGAAGCCGACGGCGTGTGGCCGTTCGAGGGCGGCGAAGCCGCCCAGGGCACCTCGGGTGTCGTCGACGCCGTGAGCAACGGCAACGGCACCATCGGCTACGCCGACGCTTCGCGCGCCGGTGACCTCGGTACCGTCGCGGTCAAGGTCGGCGACGAGTTCGTGCCGTACTCGCCCGAGGCCGCTGCCGCCATCGTCGACGCCTCGCCGTTCGCCGAAGGCCGCGCCGAAGGCGACCTCGCCATCGAGATCGACCGCACCTCTGAAGAGGCCGGCGTCTACCCGATCGTGCTCGTGAGCTACCTCATCGCGTGCGGCCAGTACGAGGACCCGGCGAACGTCGAGCTCGTCAAGGGCTACCTCTCCTACATCGCGAGCCCCGAGGGCCAGGACGTCGCCGCGACGGACGCCGGCTCGGCGCCCATCACGGACGCGCTCCGCGAGAAGGTCACTGCTGCGATCGACTCGATCAAGTAGTAGGTTCGTGCCCGACCCCGATCGTTCGCGACGGGGTCGGGCACGATCGCGTCTCCCGAATCCGGCACATGAAACCCGAGGATCGCACCAGATGTCCGTAACGGCCCCGATCAAGGCGAAGCTCCGCGTCGGCGACCTCGTCTTCTCCCGCTCGGCGGTGTTCGCGGGATCCATGATCCTCGTCACCCTCGCTGCGGTGGCCATCTTCCTGATCGTGCAGAGCCTGCCGGCAATGGCAGCCTCCAACGAAGAAGCCTCGATCCTCACGACGAACTTCTGGGCGTACGTCGGTCCGCTCCTCTTCGGCACCGTCTGGGCGGCAGCGCTCGCGCTGCTCGTCGCGCTGCCCGTCTCGATCGGCATCGCGCTCTTCATCTCGCACTACGCACCGCGCCGGCTCGCCTCGGTGCTCGGCTACATCGTCGACCTGCTCGCCGCGGTGCCGTCGGTCGTCTTCGGCCTGTGGGGCATCGGCGTCTTCGCGCCGGCCGTCGTCAGCGCATACGCCTGGCTGAACGAGAACCTCGGCTGGATCCCGCTCTTCAGCGGCACCCCGTCGGCCACCGGCCGCACGATTCTCACCGCGGCACTCGTGCTCGCCGTGATGGTGCTGCCCATCATGACGGCCATCTGTCGCGAGGTCTTCCTGCAGACTCCCGTGCTGCACGAGGAGGCGGCGCTGGCGCTCGGTGCCACCCGTTGGGAGATGATCCGAACCGCGGTGCTGCCGTTCGGACGCCCCGGCATCATCTCGGCAGCGGTACTCGGCCTCGGACGCGCGCTCGGCGAGACGATGGCGGTGGCAATGGTGCTCTCCGCCTCGCCCGTCATCACCTTCCAGCTGATCACCTCGATCAACCCGAACACCACCGCCGCGAACATCGCGCTGAGCTTCCCCGAGGCATACGGCCTCAACGTCAATGTGCTGATCGCGACGGGCCTGATCCTCTTCATCGTGACCTTCGCGGTCAACGCGCTCGCGCGCTGGATCGTCAGCCGCCGCAAGGAATTCTCGGGAGCGAACTGATGACCATCCAGACCACGCGGCCCCCCGAGGCCGCCGCGCCGATCGCCAATTCGCTCACCGCCGGCCGACTTCCGAAGTCCGCGCCGTGGACGATCCTCATCGCCGCCGTCGCCGTCGCGGCCGCCGTCTTCGGCGTCGTCGCCATCGGCTCCGGTGCCGGCTTCAACTGGGGCGGGGCACTGCTCGTCGGCGCACTGCTCTACATTCCCTCGATCTGGCTGTTCTCGACCCTCGTCGAGGGCCGCAGGCGTGCCATGGACCGCCTGGTCACCTCGCTCGTCACCGGCGCCTTCCTGCTCGCGATGATCCCGCTCGTCTCGCTTGCGATCACGGTCGTGAGCCTCGGCGCCGCACGCTTCGACGCAGACTTCTTCTCGATGTCGATGCGCAACGTCACCGGCGAGGGCGGCGGTGCGCTGCACGCGATCGTCGGCACGCTGTTCATCACGGGTGCGGCCGCGGTCATCTCGATCCCGATCGGGCTCATGACCTCGATCTACCTCGTCGAGTACGGCCGGGGCCGGCTCGCACGCGGCATCACCTTCTTCGTCGATGTCATGACCGGCATCCCCTCGATCGTCGCAGGCCTCTTCGCATACTCGCTCTTCGCGATCTTCCTCGGCCCGGGTACCCGCACCGGCATCGCGGGCGCCGTTGCGCTGTCGCTGCTCATGATCCCCGTCGTCGTGCGCTCGAGCGAAGAGATGCTCCGGCTCGTGCCGAACGAACTCCGCGAGGCGGCGTTCGCCCTGGGCGTGCCGAAGTGGCTGACGATCGTCAAGGTCGTGCTGCCCACGTCGATCGCCGGCATCACCACCGGAATCATGCTCTCGATCGCACGCGTCATCGGCGAGACGGCTCCGCTCCTCATCGCCGCGGGATTCACCGCGAGCGTGAACTACAACCTCTTCTCCGACCGCATGCAGTCGTTGCCGGTGTACGTCTACACGCAGTACGCCAACCAGGGCAACCCGCCCGAGGCATTCCTCGACCGGGCGTGGGCCGCCGCACTCACCCTCATCCTCATCGTCATGGCGCTGAACCTCGTCGCGAGGCTCGTCGCCCGATTCTTCGCGCCGAAGCTCGGCCGCTGACCCCCGCAAGCAAAGGAAGCCCGTGTCAAAGCGCATCGAGGTCCGCGACCTCAACGTCTACTACTCGAAGTTCCTCGCCGTCGAGGGCGTCAACCTCGCGATCGAGCCCCGCAGCGTCACGGCGTTCATCGGCCCGTCGGGCTGCGGCAAGTCGACATTCCTCCGCACGCTGAACCGCATGCACGAGGTCATCCCGGGCGCCCGCGTCGAGGGCGAGGTACTCATCGACGGCAACAACCTCTACGACCCCGACGTCGACCCGGTGCTCGTGCGTCGCCAGGTCGGCATGGTGTTCCAGCGGCCCAACCCGTTCCCGACGATGTCGATCAAAGAGAACGTGCTCGCGGGCGTGAAGCTCAACAACTCTCGGATCTCGAAGTCCGACGCCGAAGAACTCGTCGAGAAGTCGCTGCGCGGCGCGAACCTCTGGAACGAGGTCAAGGACCGCCTCGACCGGCCCGGCTCGGGCCTCTCGGGCGGTCAGCAGCAGCGACTCTGCATCGCGCGTGCGATCGCCGTGTCTCCCGAGGTCATCCTCATGGACGAACCGTGCTCGGCGCTCGATCCGATCTCGACGCTCGCGATCGAAGACCTCATCGAGGAGCTCAAGCAGCAGTACACGATCGTCATCGTGACGCACAACATGCAGCAGGCCTCACGGGTCAGCGACAGGACGGCGTTCTTCAACATCGCAGGCACCGGCAAGCCCGGCAACCTCATCGAGTACGACGACACCACGACGATCTTCTCGAACCCGTCGGTGAAGGCGACCGAAGACTACGTCTCTGGCCGCTTCGGGTGACCCCCCGGCTCGCCCCGTCTCAGTCGCGGGGCGAGCGCAGGTAGTCGTTGAACGCCCGCGTCTCGTCGGCGTCGTACGTGAACGTCGCTCCGTCGAGCTTCGTCACCCCGACGGCGAGCCGCACGCTCGAGACGAGCCAGATGGCGTCGGCGGAGCCGAGTTCGGCGACCGGGATGTCGCGGTACTCTGTCGCTCGCCCGGTGGCGGCGAGGTGCTCGAAGAGGCTCTGCTGCGTCGTCCCGTGCAGAATGGCGCCGGACGGCGCCGGCGTTGAGTAGACCTCGCCGTGCCGCAGGATGACACTCGACGTCGGCCCCTCCATGACGTAGCCGTCTGAGGAGACGAAAATCGTGTCGTCGGCGCCACGGCGGTGCGCCTCTCGGAGCGCGGCCATGTTCGTGGCGTAGCTGAGGGTCTTCGCACCGAGCAGCAGCCACGGCGCGCGTGCGGCTGCGTCGTGGGCGTAACCGCGGTCGAGGGTGACCGCGGTGACGCCGCGTTCCCGTACGGCGCTGAAGTCGTTTGCGCGCACCGCGTGCAGCCAGGCCGTCGGCGTCGGCCCGTGTTCGACACCGCGGCTGAGCACGAGCTTCAACGCCCACTCGCCGCGATCGGGCAGGGCCGCGACGGCGCGGTCGATGGCGGCACGCCACTGGGCGAGGTTCGGTTCAGGCAGCTCGCAGATGAGCGCCGAGTTGCGCAGTCGCTCGAGGTGCGGGCCGGTCTCCTGCGCGTGCCCGTCGACGACGGCGAGCGTCTCGAAGACGCCGTCGCCGCGTTGCGTCGACAGTTCGCCGACGCGCAGCGCCGGCGCGGCGGCGTCGACCTCGCGCAGCGTCGCATCGAGATCGACGCCGACGGCATCGGCTGGCACGGGTTCGATGAGCAGGGTCACGGTCGCGGGCATGTACCGATGCTACGCGGATGCCGCGTGGCGCTGCGGCCCGAGACATCCGCTCGCCGTGGCCGATCGACGCGACCACCGGAACCGAGGGACGAAAATGGCCGGCCGCAGAACGCCTCTCGGCGCGAGGCCGCTCGGAGCGGCGAATATTGGAGCCCGGGGTTACTGCGGCCGGCCACGTCAAGTGTAAACGAGGTCTGGTGCCACTTCATTCCCGGCAGCTGTGGATCAGCCGCGCGGTGCCGACCTGTCGAGGGAGACGGGATCAGTCGAGCGAGTCGGCCCGCCAGAGGCGTGCGCACGAGGTGAGTGCTTCGGCGAGCTGGGTGAGGCGGAGTGCGCGCTTCGTGAGTTCTGCCGAGCGCACGGGGTTCGCGGCATCCGTGGCATCGGCATCGTCGGCGAGACTCGTCATGCCGACCGCGGTGACGCGCGCGAACGCGGACGCGCGATCGAGCGCAACGGCGAAGTCGCCGGTGAAGAGACCGTGCAGGATGCGGTCGGCGAGCTCGCGGACCTCATCGGGACCGGCAGGGATGGCTGCGCCGGCGACGACCTGGTCGATCGTGTGCGAGACTTCGGTGCCGCGCTGGAACGCGAGGCTGATGCCGTGCGGATCCTGCCGGATCAGCGTGCGCAGCAGGTAGACGCGCCACAGCGCGCCCGGCAGGCTTCGCGGCGACGCGGGCGCCCAGAGCTCGGCGATCGCGTCGATGCCGTGTTCGTCGGTGTACGTGGTGAGGCGGGCGATGACTTCTGGATCGGGGTTCGCACGCACTCGTGCCAGCAGCGCGGCGGCGGTGTCGTGCGCGACGCGGCTGATCTGCGCCGGATCTTCGGCGCCGAGGTACCCCTCGAACTTGCCGGACGGGAAGCGAGTTGGGCGATGGAAGTCGGAAGGCATCGCCGCACACACTACTCGCCCGAGCCGAGCGTCACCCGGAGAGCTCAGACCGCCGAGCCGAGGTCATTCGACAGAGGTCTCTGCGACTGAACGCGGCTGCGCCAGTTCTCGCCCAAGCGAGCGTAGGCCCCGATGCGCTCAAGGTGCGCGGAGCGGGTCTTCGCGACCTGAGCGGCGACCGCCCGCCGGTGCTTTTCGAGGTTCTCAGAGTACTACCGTCGAGAGCGCGCCCGATTGCACGCCCGACATACGGACTGGTGTCCGTCGGGTGATGCCGATCGCATGTTGAATTTGTCGAGCAGCAGGATGCACCTGCACGTCGAACACGTCTTCATGGATTCCTCTACGCGATCGGCCTCATCCGTCGACTCGAAGAATAGGCGCAACGACCGACACTTCATCCCGACGCACCGATGAGGCCTGCGGGCAGGCTATTCTGGTTCGGCGGGCCTCTAGCTCAGTTGGCAGAGCAGCGGACTTTTAATCCGCGGGTCGTCGGTTCGAGCCCGACGGGGCCCACCATGTACCCACGCACTGCCGCGATCAGCCGGCGAGGCCGTGCTCGTACGCCCAGATCACGACGTGCACGCGGTCGGGAAGCCCGAGCTTTGCGAGGATCGCTGCGATGTGGGTCTTCACGGTGTTGACGCTCATGTAGAGCCGTTCGGCGATCGCGTCGTTGGCGGCGCCCGTCAGCAGTTCATGCAGCACGTCGCGCTCGCGCGCCGTGAGCGGTGCGAGGAGCGACTCGGCGTCGTGCGGCTGTGGTGCACGAGCGACGAAGTCGACGATGCTCGCCGTCGCACGCGGGGCGAGCACCGCGTCGCCCCGATGCACGGCGCGGATCGCCGCGGACAGTTCCTCGCTCGACGCGTCCTTCGTGAGGAAGCCGCTGGCGCCCGCGCGCACCGCAGCGAACACGTACTCGTCGAGGTCGTACGTCGTCAGCACGAGCACCCGCGTACGCGGGTGCTCGAGGAGCAGCCTGCGCGTGGCCTCGATGCCGTCGAGCCGGGGCATCCGGATGTCCATCAGCACGACGTCGAAGCGGTGCGCCCGCGCCAGCGTCAGGAGTTCAGCTCCGTCGGATGCCTCGGCGACGAGTTCGAGGTCGGCATGCGCCTCGATCATGACGGCGACGGCAGACCGGATGAGCTCCTGGTCGTCGGCGACGGCGACACGGATCCGATCGGATGCCACGACCCGTTCGTCGTCGGATCGTGCGGTGTCAGTCATCCTGCCGCTCCGGTTCGGCGGGGTGCGGCTCGAGCGGGAGGACCGCGCGGGTGAGCCATCCGTCGCCGTCATCGCGCGGGCCGCTCTCGAGCCGGCCGCCCGCCTGCTCCACTCGGTCGCGCATGCCGCGGAGACCGCGCCCGCTGCCGGGCAGCCGCCCGGTCGCCGGGGCCGCACCGTCGTCGGAGACGGTCAGCACCAGCGCGTCGTCGGTCCAGTCGAGCCGCACTTCGCTCCGGGTCGGTGGACGCGTGTGCTTCAGCGTGTTCGTGAGCGACTCCTGCGCGGCCCGGTACGCGGTGAGCGCGGTGCCCGGACTGAGAACCCCGGGCGCCCCCGTCGAGGTGACCTCGACGACCCGTTCGGGGCCGGAGGCGCGCTGCGCGAGCTCGTCGAGATCGGCGAGTCCGGGGCTCGGTGCACGAGGTGCAGGCTCGACGAGATGCTCGCTGTTCGACGCCGGCTCGGT
Organism: Agromyces sp. GQ35; assembly: GCF_059758475.1. NCBI lineage: Bacteria > Bacillati > Actinomycetota > Actinomycetes > Micrococcales > Microbacteriaceae > Agromyces > Agromyces sp. GQ35. The sequence continues at coordinate 99,949 of NZ_JCAXEO010000001.1, forward strand.
GAGCACCGTCAGCAGGCCGCGCATGTCGTTCATGGCGGCACGCCCGGTGGCGACGACCTGCTCGATCGCGACGCGCGCTCGAGGGTCGGCGGTGGGTTCGTCGCGCCGCTGGAGCACGCGCGCCGCCTCCGCCTGGGCGACCATGACCGCGAGGGAATGCGAGATGACGTCGTGCAGCTCCCGACCGATGCGTCGGCGCTCCTCGGCGATCACCTCGCGCTCGCGCTGCGCGATGAGCTCGGCGGCCTGCGCTCGTCCGAACTCCTGCGCGGCGCGCTTGCGGCGCGACTCCCGCCGGTATCGGCCCAGAGCCCACGCGGCACCGATCGACGCGACGAGGAAGCCCGCGAGCGCGATCAGCGGCCCGAGCCCGGGGTTCATGGCGGAAGCCGTCAGAGCGCCGTGTGCGATCGCCACCGCGGTCATCATGCCGGCACCGGCGATGCCGAAGGCGAGCGCGAGCACATCAGCCCACCGGTCGTCGCTCGCGGCCGCGGTGAAGACGAGCACGAGGTAGACGAGACTGCTCGGCAGCAGCACGGCCACGGTCGGGGCACCCGGCAGGCTCGCGGCGGTGAGCGCCAGCATGACGACGGATGCCGCGATGAGCGTGCCGCGCGGCCACCGGCGACGCAGCGCCACCGTGAGGTGCAGCACCACGTAGAGGGCGATGATGACGACCGCCCAGGCGAGGCCCTGCGGCGCACGGACGGCACGCACGAGTTCGACGATCGTGAGCGGGAGCAGCGCCGCCGCACCGGCCGCCGCCCACGCCCAGTCCGCGAGCGTCGGCGCTGGCGAAGCGGTGGCGCGCGTCGACATCGTCTCCGTCGCTGAGCGCTCTGGCATGGCATCCATTCTGCGCACCACGCTACCGGCGCCGCGGATGTCTCGTCTCACCCGTTCGAGTGAGGCGGTGGTTCGCGGGCGCTGCCACGATCGACCCGTGAACGGGACACCCCGCTTCCACCGCACCGCACCGAGGAGACCTCGAGCATGACCGACACCCAACGAACCCCAGCCACCGCGACCGGCTCCGCCCCGCCATCGGCTCCAACGCGCACGCCGCGAGCGCTGGCGCTGCTCGCGCTCGTCGGCTCAGCCGGAATCGCCGGCCTCGGACTGGTGTGGCTGTTCGCGCCTGCTCTGAACCCGTTCGGCACCGACATGCTGAGCCTCGCCAGCGCACTGCTCGGCGCGACACCGGTCGCCGTGATCGCCGTCGCCGCCGGAGGAGCCGGGGTGTTGCTCACGCTCGTGGGGTTCTCGCGAGGCGCGACGACCGGTCACCCGCGACCACAACCGCGCGGGATCGGCATCGGGGCCGCGGCGATCGCTGCGGTGCTCGGGTTCGCACTCGGGAGCATGTCGACGATCACGTACGCGGGGTATCTCTTCGGGGTCGCCTCGGTCGTGGCCGGGGTCGTCACGATCGCGGTGATGCTCGTGCGCGCACCTCGGCTCGGGTTCGCACTGCTCGGCGGGCTCATCGCCCTCGCCGCGGCATCCGTCTGGCTCGCCGGCGTCACCCTCGAGGGCAGCGCCGAGTCCGCCGTGCAGTTCACGAACACCCTCGTGGCCAACCTTCCCGACCTCGGGGTGATCATCGTGTCGGTGACCGCGACCGGGGCCTGGACGGCGCTCGCGATCATCACGATGCGCGACGCACCCGGCGGTCGCCGATTCGAAGGCTGGCTCGTGCGGCACCGTCGAACGCTCACGATCCTCGCGGCGCTCGGCCCGGTGCCCTATGCGATCGCACGCGGGAGCTGGTTGACCCCGTGGCCGTTGTTCGCCCCGAGTGTCTCGGACCTCCCGGCAGCGACGCTCGCCATCGGCATCATGCTCGGATCGGGCGCGGCCGCCGCGATCATCCTGACGCTCGGCCTGATCCTGCCGTGGGGCCGCGTGTTCCCGAAGTGGATGCCCCGCGTCGGCGGCCGCCGGGTTCCGGTGCGCGCAGCTGCGGTGCCCGGTTTCACCGCCGCAACGGTGCTCTGCATCGCCGCGGGTCCGATGCTCGTGACGACAGTCGGAATCCCGACTGGGCCGATCGGCACCCAGCTCGTGGCGCTCGTGCTCCCGCTCTGGTTCTGGGGCCCGATGCTCGCACTCGCCGTCTGGGCATACGTGGCATGGCGGTCGCAGGAATCGATCATCGTCCGCCGAACCCGGTGAACAGGCCGAGCGCGCTGAGCAGGCCGAGCGCAGTGAGCGGGCACCGCCTCGGCGGGAGCTCGAGCTAGTCGACCTGGTCGACGAGGGTCGCGTCGGGGGCGTTGCTGCGCACCGATTCGATGCCGTTCAGCGCGGCGGCCTTCGTCGTGTAGGCCTCGGATGCCGCGATGGTCTGGCCGTTGCCGGCTTTCAGCCGGAACCGGTACTGCCCGCCGGCATCCTCGTAGAGCTCGAACGTTCCCGCCATGGCGGCTCCTCCCCAGGTGTCCCTTGTACCCACGACATCGTGCGTACGGTCTCAACGTAGACCTGCGCGAGGCCGCTGCGCCAGAGGCGGATTCGGAATCGGCGCGAACGTTCACGATCGCGACATCCGCAGGTCGTCTCGGCGGAAGGAGGGCGCGAGGGAACTCAGCCGACGAGCGAACGGAACCCCGACATCAGCGCGACCCGCTCGGCCGAGCTGCGAGCCAACGGCGTGACCGCGAGCGTCGTGACACCCGCCTCGGCGAACGCGGCGATGCGCTCGCCGACGTACGCGGCCGGACCGATGAGCGAGACGGCGCGCACCAGTTCGTCGGGCACCGCCGCGATCGCCTCGTCTTTTCGTCCCGCGAGGTACAGATCTTGGATGAGCGTCGCCTCTGCCTCGAACCCGTAGTTCGAGATGAGCTCGTTGTAGAAGTTCTTGCCGCGGGCCCCCATGCCGCCGATGTAGAGGGCGAGCTGGGGCTTGACGAGCGGCAGGACCTGCTCGGGATGGTCGGTGATCGCCAGCGCCGGGCTCGCGAAGACATCGAGTGCCGCGAGCTCGGCCGAACGCTTCGCCGCACCCGCGGCGAGCGCGTCGCCCCAGACGCCGGCGGCGCGCTCGGGGTGGAAGAACATCGGCAGCCAACCGTCGGCGATCTCGGCGGTCTGCTCAACCGATTTGAGTCCGAGCGACGCGACCGTGATGGGGATGCGCTCGCGCACCGGGTGATTGATGAGCTTCAACGGCTTGCCGAGACCGGTGCCCTCGCCCTCGGGCAGGGGGATGCGGTAGCGACGCCCGTCGTGCACGACGGGCTCACGACGCCAGACCATGCGGCAGATGTCGACGAGCTCACGGGTGCGACCGAGCGGCGCATCGTACGGCACGCCGTGGAAGCCCTCGATGACCTGCGGACCGGATGCCCCGATGCCGAGCTCGAACCGGCCGTCCGAGACGTAGTCGAGGCCGGCCGCGGTCATCGCCGTGAGCGTGGGCGTACGCGTGTAGAGCTGCATGATGCCCGACGCGAGCGTGATCGTCGAGGTTCGCGCGGCGAGGAAGCCGAGCTGGCTCACCGCGTCGAAGGAGTACGCCTCGGGCACCGCGATGAGGTCGACACCGGCCTGCTCGAGCTCGACGACCTCGTCGGCGACCTCGCGGAAGCCGCCGGCGTAGTTCAGGAACATTCCGACGCGCATCCGTCACTCCTCATCGTGTGTGGTGATGGGGCCACTCCGCGGAACGGCCCCGAGCACTCAGACCCTAACCGAGTCGCCGCAGCGTGGCGGCATCCGTTGTCGGTGTTCGACTACGTCGCGATGACGACGATCGGATCCGTCGTCGGTTGCGGCGAACCTCCGGCGGGCTCGACCGTCACGCCCACGGCGACGCCCGGTGCGAAGGAACCGTCGAGCACCCGCCAGGTCTCGTCACCGCGCACATCGAAGGTGCCCGCCGACTGGGCACCGGAATCGTCGATGTACCAGAGCTCGTACGTCTCATCGCCGCCGACATCGGGCAGGCCCTCGACGACGACGCCGGAGCGGCCCTGCTCGGCCGACCAGTAGAGGGTGATGGCTCCCCCGCCGTCGACCTCGTGCGTCACGGTCTGCACGTCGGGTGCCTCGGCGATGGCCGCCATCTCGCGCTGCGCGCCCCACCCGTTCGGACCCGACCAGCCGACGCCGACGATGACGCCGGCGATGAGCACGACGGATGCGGCCGCGGCCGCGATGACGGCGCCCGGGCGCTGGAACCAGCGGCGCCGAGCTGCCAGCTCCGCCGGCCCGGCCTGCGCCGCGGCGTGACGGCCGGGTCGAGCAGGATCGTCCGCAGCGACCTCCGCGATGTGCTGCTCGGGGGCGGGTCGCTGCTGCGGCAGTTCGTCGAGCTGAGCCATGAGCCGGGCCTTCATGGCGGGCGGCGGTGCAACGGGGTCGGTGGCCGCGGCCAGCAACGCTGCGGTCTCCGCGTACTGGTCGAGGTCGTCGCGGAGTTCGGGGTCGGCGTCGAGCGCTCGTTCGAGCGTCTCGCGTTCGTCGGCATCGAGGGCGTCGAGGGCGTACGCAGCGGCGAGGCCGTCGAGTGCCTCGACCGAATCGATCGGCGGCTCTGCGCCTGCCTGCTCGCGATCGTCTCGGGGGTCGTTCGGCCCGGTCACGTCGTCACCCCCAGCGCAGTTCTCAATCGGATCATGCCGTCTCGCAATCGGGTCTTGACAGTGCCGAGCGGCACCTCGAGGCGGTCGGCGATCTCGCTCTGCGTGAGACCGCCGTAATAGGCCAGCGAAACACACTCGCGTTGCAGTTCGCTGAGTCCCCCGAGCGCCGCCTGCACGCGTTCGTGCTCGACCCTGATCTCGACGGTCTCGGCGACCGTGTCGACGGGCACGTCGAGGTCGCGCGCACCGATGCGCAGATCTCGGTCGCGCGACGCCTGGGAGGCACGGATGCGATCGACCGCACGACGGTGGGCGAGCGTGAACATCCACGCGAGCGCGCTGCCTCGCGTCGCATCGAAGCGAGGTGCCGACTGCCAGATCTCGAGATACACGTCTTGCGTCACCTCCTCGGCCTGCGCCGGGTCGACGACGAGTCGTCGAACGAGGCCGAACAGCCGGGCAGCCGTCGCATCGTAGAGCGCACCGAACGCCGCTCGGTCGCCCGCGCCGACTCGCGTGAGGAGTTCCTCAGCGGTCGGACCGGGCACCGGCGCAGTGAGGTCACTGTCGCGGTCGGCCACGCGATCCAGCATGTCAGATCCGGCGCCGACCGTCGCTCGGACCATGGCTGTTGGGGAGTGCAACGCGTTGGCATGGCTCATCCGAAGGTGAAGGAGTAGGCATCGACACCGGCCGAGACGGTGACGGTGAGGGTTCCGGATGTCGCGGCATCCGATTTCACGAGCTCGTACGATCTCGGCACGCCGCCGACCTCGATCTCGCGGGAGTTCTCGCCGTCGTCGACGGTGATCGCGCCCGTGCCGCCGAGCACGAGCCGCACCTCGCTCGCGGTGTAGCTGAGACGCACGCGTGCATCGTCGACCGCCGGCGAGATCGACTGGGTCTCGAGTGCCCACTCGCCGTCGAGGGCGAACGCGTCGCCGGCGAGCTTCGCCGGGAACGCGAAGGTCGTCGTCGCCCGTCGATACGGCTCCTCGCCGCCGAAGTTGACCTGCTTCGTCGTGCCGAGGAACGACTCGGGGGTGGTGGAACCGGCTTCGGGGGTGTCGTCGAGCTGCTCGGTGACGGGCGGCAGCTCCACGCCCGGGTCGGCATCGGCCAGCAGTTCTCGAATGAGCTGCTCGGTCTCGGCGTAGTTGCCCTCGCCGAAGGAGATGTGGCGAACCGTGCCCTCGGCGTCGATCAGGTAGTGCGCGGGCCAGTAGCGGTTGCGATAGTTGGTCCACGTCGAGAGGGTGTTGTCGAGCCCCACGGGGTAGTCGATGCCGAAGGCGGCGATACCCGCTTCGACGTTCCGCGGCTCCTTCTCGAAGGCGTACTCGGGCGAGTGGATGCCGACGACCGCGAGCCCGATGTCGCGGTACGCCTCGTCCCACGCGACGACGTGCGGCACCGAGCGCTGGCAGTTGATGCACGAGTAGGCCCAGAAGTCGATGAGCACGACCTCGCCGCGCAGTTCGGCGAGATCGACCGCGGCACCGCCATCGGTGTTGAACCACTGCTGGATGCCCCTGATTGACGGTGCCGTTCCGCACGATTCCAACTCGGCAGCGCCGTTCGTGCACCGGTCGAGCTCTGCGTTCTCCTCGTTCACGAGGCCGCCCAGATCGAGCGCTCGGGTGACTTCCTCGGAGTCGGCGAGCTCCTGCTGGAACGCGCTCGTGTAGTCGGGCACGAGCCGCTGCAGCAACTGCGGCAGGTTGAACACGAGGCCCACGGCAAGCGCGATCATGACGACCCCGCCCGTGATGCGGATGGCCTTCTGGTGCTTGCGGAAGGTCGTGACCCGCTCGGCGACGCGTCGGCCCGCGAGCGCGAAGACCAGGAGCGGCAGTGCAGCACCGACCGCGAAGGAGACGGTCAGCACGACGGTCTCGACACCGATGCGCCCGGTCGACCCGGCGACCGTGATCGCCGCGAGCACGGGGCCGGCGCACGGCACGTAGACGGCGCCGAGCGCGAGACCGAGCGGAAAGCCGCCCTGCTCGGTACCGACGTTCTTCCTCGGGATCCACGAGAACGGCTTCTCGAGCAGCTCCTCGAAGCGCGGCACGATGAGACCGACGCCGATCAGCACGAGCACGATGATGCCCGCCCAGCGCAGCACGTCCTGCGGCAGCCCGAGCAGGGCGAGGAGCAGCGAGCCCACGAGCGTGAAGACGCTGAAGCTGACCACGAGCCCAGCGATGACGAGGTACGGACGCCATCTCCCGGCCTGAGGGGCATCCGTCGTGCCCCTCGCGCTCTGCGCACCGCCCGAGAGGAAGATGACGGGCAGCACGGGCAGGATGCACGGCGAGATGCCGGTGATGAGGCCTCCGAGGAGACCGATGAGGGCCAGGGTGATCACGGATTCCTGCTTTCTCGGGTCGCCGAGTGGTTCGCAGCGGAGCGCCGATCCGATTGGTCGGGTCGGGCGTCGCGGTGGCGACACGCACCCGTCGACCGGATTCGAACCCGTTCCAATCCGATCGGCGCAGCGCGCCGAACCCCTCGCATCGGCCCAACCCGGGTCGGAGATCCTCGAAGGAGTCGACCGATGCGTTCCACTTCCCGCAGCACCCGCACCGCACTCGCGGTGTTCTCGATCACGGCCGTCGCGATGCTCGGCCTCGCCGGCTGCAGCGCCGGCGGTACCGCCGCCGAGAGCGACGAGCCCACGATGTCCGAAGAAGCCATGCCGAGCGAGGAGGCGATGGAGGTCGACCCCGCAGCAGATCTCGTCGGCCCCGGTTGTGCCGCCTACGCCGAAGCCGTGCCCGACGGGCCAGGCTCGGTCGTCGGCATGTCGACCGACCCGGTCGCCGTCGCGGCGTCGAACAACCCACTCCTGACGACGCTCGTCGCGGCCGTCTCGGGTCAGCTGAACCCCGAGGTCGACCTGGTCGACACCCTCAACGGAGACGAGTTCACCGTCTTCGCGCCGGTCGACGAGGCCTTCGCGAAGATCGACCCGGCGACCATCGAAGCGCTGAAGACCGACGCGGCGACGCTGTCGAGCATCCTGACGTACCACGTGGTGCCCGGCCAGCTGTCACCCGACGAGGTCGTCGGCACCCAGACCACGGTGCAAGGCGGCACCGTCGAGGTCAGCGGCTCCGGTGACGCGCTCATGGTCAACGATTCGGCGGTCGTCTGCGGCGGCGTGCACACCGCCAACGCGACGGTGTACCTCATCGACACGGTGCTCATGCCCGCCATGTAGCACCACCTGAGGCGAACGGCCCCGTCGACCCGACGACGGGGCCGTTCGTGTGCGCGCGATCGGAAGGGCGCACACGCGGCACAGCCCGACGACGGGGCCGTTCGTGTGCGCGCGATCGGAAGGGCGCACACGCGGCACAGCCCGACGACGGGGCCCTTCGTGTGCGCGCGATCGGAAGGGCGCACACGCGGCACAGCCCGACGACGGGGCCGTTCGTGTGCGCGTGATCGAACGAGACTGCGGGCCTTCAGCACTCTCCGAGACGGATGCCGCAGGCTGGAGCTCCAGAAGCCGCCCGAGAGGAGACCACGTGCCCTGGAGCATCGTGCTCGACGTATTGCTCGTGATCGTCTTCATCGGCGCCGTCGTCAACGGATCGCGCGCGGGACTGCTGGGTACCGCTGCCGGCCTCGTCGGCCTCATCGCCGCGGGCATCGCCGCCTACTTCGCCATGCCGTGGGTCGCCGGCATCGTGCCGTGGCCCGAATGGCGGGCCCCGGCCGCGATCGCGACGGCCGTCCTCCTGCTCTGCCTCGGCGCCTGGCTCGGGGCCGTGGTCGGCCGTGCATTGCGACACGGCGCCCGTGCCGTCAAGCTCGGCGTGCTCGACCGCATCCTCGGCGGCATCGGCAACCTGCTCGTCACGGCGTTCGTCGTCGCCCTCGTCGGATCCGGCGTCTCAGCGATGGGCGTGCCGGTGGTCTCGCCCGCGCTGGCCGGCTCACGAGTTCTGCAGACGCTCGACGCCGTCACCCCGGCGCCGACCCGCACGCTGCTCGCCGAGATCCGCACCGCCGCCCTCGGCGAAGGCATCCCGTGGCTCGTCGACGTGCTCGACGGGCCGACCGAGAGCCCGGCGCTGCCGACGTTCGACGTCGACGATGCGGAGCTCGCGCGCGCCGCGGCATCCGTCGTTCGCGTCACCGGCAGCGCATTCCAGTGCGGCTCGACCCTCTCCGGCAGCGGCTTCGTCGTGACGCCCGACCGCATCGTGACGAACGCGCACGTGGTCGCCGGCGTCACCGAACCCATCGTCGAGGCACCCGGCCAACCGGCGATCGCCGGCCGGGTCGTCGCCTTCGACGCGGCGAACGACCTGGCGCTCATCGCGGTCGACGGCCTCGCCACGCCGCCGCTCGCACTCGCCGCGGCCGCACCGGGCCAAGAGGTCGCGGTCGCCGGCTACCCCTTCGGCGGGCCGTTCGAGCTGCGCCCCGCGAACGTCATGTCGAGTGGTCCGCTCACGATCCAGGCGGCGGGAACGACGTCGACGCGCGACGTCGTCACCCTCGCCGCCGACGTCGACCACGGCAATTCAGGTGGCCCCGTGCTCACTGGCGACGGAGCCGTGGGCGGAGTGATCTTCGCGAAGTCCGAGTCGGTCGACAACGTCGGTTTCGCGATCCCGACGTCGACGCTCGCGCCGTTCGTGAGCGACGCCGCGATCCTCGATGACACCGTCGATTCGGGGACCTGCGTCGTCGGCTGAGTCAGTCGCGCCGTCAGGCTGTTCGGCCTATTCGGCGGAGAAGCCCGCGAAGCGGATGCCCCACGACAGCTGCCACTCCTCGCCGGGATCGAGCCAGCGCAGTCCGCGGCCCGAGTTGAATGCCTCCGCCGGTGCCGTCATGGGTTCGACGGCGATCGCGACGTCGCCGTCTTCGCCCGGGAATTCGCGCGAGGTGTACACCTGCACGTAGTCGAACTCGTCGTCGGCCCAGATCGACACGCTTCGGCCGTCGGGCGCGGTGAGGGTGTGCAGCACCTGACCGTCTTCGCTCGCAAGCTCGCCGAACGCGTCGTCGAGCGACACGTCGCCGACCCTGCGGCCCTCGCGGAAGTCCCACTCGGTGCCCTCGACCGGCACCTCGCCGGTGGGCAGCAGACGCTCATCGACCTCGATGTGGCTCGACGCGTCGAGACGCAGCGTGAGGTCGGCCGTGGGCACGCCGCCGATCTTCAGGTACGGGTGGGTGCCGATCGCCACGGGAGCCGGTTCGGCGCCGAGGTTCTCGACGAAGTGCGTGACGCGCAGCCCGTCGGCGACGAGCTCGTAGTGCACGGCGGTGCCGAGCAGGAACGGGTAGCCGAGCTGCGGGTACACGGTCGCCGAGAGCGTCACCGAGTCGCGTTCGCGGGAGATCGGCTTGTACTCGGTGTAGCGCAGCAGCCCGTGGATCGCGTTCGCGCGGGCCGGCTCGGTGATCGCGAGCTGGTGCTCGACCCCGTCGTGGGTCCAGCGGCCATCGCGGATGCGGTTCGGCCACGGCACGAGCACGACGCCGGCGCCCATGGGCGGAGACTGGTCTTCGGCGTACGGCGGCACGAGATCGATGCCGTTGATGCTGAGTGTGCGGATGCCGGCGGCGACGGCGGTGATCGTCGCACTGATGTCGCCGCTCGACGTCGACGTCTCGAGGACGAACTGTTCGCCCGTGGGAAGAGTCATGGATCCACTCTAGAGTCTCGCGCGGAGTGCACCGCGAGTCCGGCATCGACGAGCTCGGCCACGATCGGCGGCGGCGCTGCGGCATCCGTGACGAGCGCGTCGAAGGCGTCGATCGGTGCGATGCGCCCGAGGTGCGCCTCGCCGAGCTTCGTCGCGTCGGCCACGACGATCGAGCGTGCAGCGGCCCGGAGCATGAGTGCCTTCACCTCGGCCTCCGGCAGGTTCGCGTTCGTGACGCCGTGCAGCGGGTCGACACCGTTGCAGCCGATGAACGCGAGGTCGACGTGCACCTCGTCGAGCATCGAGCCCGCGAGCGGATGCACGAGCGAGTGCTGCTTCGGCCGCAGCGTGCCGCCCGTGACGACGACGGTGAAGCGCGGGATCTCCGCCTCGAGCTCGAGCGCGATCGAGAGGCCGTTGGTGAAGATCACCACGTCGTCGAGATCGGTTCGTGCTCGCAGGGCGCGGGCCACCTGCAGCGTCGTGGTGCCGACGTCGAGGATGACGCTCTGCCCGCTCTTCACGAGCGAGGCCGCGAGTTCGCCGATGCGCCGCTTCGGCTCGACGGATGCCTCGAGCGCCTCCTCGAAGCTCGGTTCGCGATCGGGGCGCTCGGCGGAGAGCGGCGAGGAGACCGGCACGGCGCCGCCGTGCACCCGCCGGATGACGCCCTGTCGTTCGAGCGCGTCGAGGTCGGCGCGCGCCGTCACGGTGGTGACGCCGAATGCCCGGCTCAGTTCGGCGACGCGCACGAACCCGCGTTCGGCGACGAGCGCGAGCGCGAGCTCGCGACGACGGGGTGCGTCGAGCTGCGCGGTCGTGCTGTTCGCAGAGGTGGCACTCATACCCGAATCATGCGGCCTGAGCGGCGACTTTGCAATACGAAACCAGCTTGTTTGCAAAACGAAAGACGCGTAGGGTGTGGCGCGTGAACGACACGAACGACATCGCCGGCACGACATCCGGCGCCCATGTCGACCCCCGCATCACCGTCACCCCGACGCGGCTCGCCGACGGGCGCGAGCTCATCTACTTCGACGACGCCGATTCGACGCTGCCGGCCGAGCGGGCCGTCGATGCCCGCGTGCTCGACCCGCGACCGGCGAACGCGCAGATGCGCCAGGACCCGCTCACCGGCGAGTGGGTCTCGATCGCGGCCGCCCGGCAGAACCGCGTGTTCCTGCCGCCGGCGAACCTCGATCCGCTCGCCCCGCAGCGACCGGGCAACCCCTCGGAGATCCCCAGCAACTACGACGTCGCGGTCTTCGAGAACCGTTCCCCGTCGTTCGGCCCCGAGTTGGCAGCAGCGGATGCCGCCGGCGCCGGCGCCCTCGCAGAGCTGCGTCGCGTCGGCCTCGAGCGCACGCATCCGTCCTTCGGCCGTTGCGAGGTCGTCTGCTTCAGCCCCGAGCACGAGGGTTCGTTCGGCACGCAGTCGGTCTCGCGTGCGCGTACCGTGATCGAGGCCTGGGCCCAGCGCACCGCTGCGCTCTCGGCATTGCCCGGTGTGCAGCAGGTCTTCCCGTTCGAGAACCGTGGCCAGGAGATCGGCGTGACCCTCGGTCACCCGCACGGCCAGATCTACTCCTACCCCTACGTCACCCCCCGCACCGAGCGCCTGCTCGCCTCGATCGACTCCTACGGGCCGACCCTCTTCGCCGATCTGCTCGAGCGAGAGCGCAACGGGCCCCGAATGCTCTTCAGCGGTGAGCACTGGACCGCGTTCGTGCCGTTCGCGGCGCGCTGGCCGATCGAAGTGCACCTGCTGCCGCACCGGCACGTGCCCGACCTCGCCGAGACCACGCTCGAGGAGCGCGACGAGCTCGCCGCGCTCTACCTGCGCCTGCTGCGCGGCATCGACCGGCTGTACGACACCCCGACGCCCTACATCGCCGCCTGGCACCAGGCACCGGCGCACGAGCGACGGGGCGACGTGCGGCTCATGCTGCAGCTGACGAGCCCGCGACGGGCCGCCGATAAGCTCAAGTACCTCGCGGGTTCCGAGGCGGCGATGGGAGCTTGGATCGGAGACGTCACCCCCGAGTCGCAGGCAGAGGCGCTGCGCGCCGCGATCGGAACGGACGAGGCATGAGCGAGACGCCAGACACCTCCGCGGCCTCGACCGCGTCGACCGTGACGACGACCGCGGCGCACGGATTCGCCGAGTGGTACGGCCGTCGTCCCGCCGGCGTCTGGTCGGCGCCCGGGCGGGTCAACCTGATCGGCGAGCACACCGACTACAACGACGGCTTCGTCTTCCCGTTCGCGATCGACCGGCGCACCGCCGTCGCGCTCGGCGACCGCGACGACCGGGTCATCCGCGTCGCCTCGGGCTTCGCCCCCGAAGCCGTCACGATCCACCTCGACGATCTCTCCCCCGACGCAGTGAGCGGCTGGTCCGCCTACCCCCTCGGCGTCGCCTGGGCGCTCGGAGAGTTCGGTGCCGACCTCGAGCACGTGCGCGGAGTCGACCTCTACATCGCCTCCGAGGTGCCGGTCGGCGCCGGGCTCTCGTCGTCGGCCGCGATCGAGAGCGCGGTCGCGCTCGCGCTCGACGAGCACTGGGGACTCGGGCTCGACCGCCCCACCCTCGCGAAGGTCGGCCAGCTCGCTGAGAACCGGGTCGTCGGGGCACCGACCGGCATCATGGACCAGGCGGCGTCGCTGCTCGGCGAGGCCGACTCCGGCGTCTTCCTCGATTGCCGGAGCCTCGATGCCGACGTGATCCCCCTCGGGTTCCGTGCCGACGGGCTGACGCTGCTCGTGGTCGACACGCGGGTCGAGCACGCGCACGCATCCGGCGGCTACGCGGCGCGCCGCGCCTCGTGCGAGGCGGGCGCTCGAGCGCTCGGTGCCGAGTCGCTGCGTGATGTGCGGCCCGATGACCTCACCCGTGCGGCCGAACTGCTCGACGACGAGACGTTCCGCAGGGTGCGCCACGTCGTCACCGAGAACGAACGGGTGCTCGACACCGTGCGCACCCTGCGCGAGCAGGGACCGGGCGCGATCGGGCCGTTCCTCGATGCCTCGCACGTGTCGATGCGCGACGACTTCGAGATCTCGGTGCCCGAGCTCGACCTCGTCGTGGCGACCGCGCAGGCCAACGGGGCCATCGGCGCGCGCATGACCGGCGGTGGCTTCGGCGGTTCGGCGATCGCGCTCCTGGTCGATGCGCTCGTGCCGGTCGTCACGCGCGAGGTGCTGGCGGCGTTCGCCGAGCACGGCTACCGCGAGCCGGTCGTGTTCGCGGTACGGGCCGACCAGGGCGCGCGGCGCGACAGCTGAGCGCTGCGGCGTCAGGCGACCGCCGAGGCCGGCTCGACCGCGCTCGGCGTGCCGCCGGTGATGCGCACGAGCTCGTCGAACGAGGTCGGGAACACGGTCTTCGCGTGCCCGGCAGCAGCCCACACGACGGCGTAGTCGGCGAGCTGCACATCGACGATCGTGCGCACGCGCGCCGGATGCCCCACCGGTGCGACACCCCCGATCACCTGACCGGTCGCCGCTTTCACCGTCTCTTTCGAGGCACGCCGGATGTCGCCCCCGAGCTGTCGGCCGAGCCACTCGGTGTCGACCCGGTGCGATCCCGACGTCAGGACGAGGAGGGGCTCGTCGTCGATCAGGAAGACGAGTGAGTTCGCGATCTGCGCCGGCTCGACGCCGAGCGCCTCGGCGGCGAGCTGCGCGGTGGTGACGGCGCCGTCGAACCAGACGATCTCGGGCGCCAGGCCTTGCTCTGCGAGGGCGGCGACGACTCGATCGACGGTGGGGTGAGCGGGCTGCGACATGCGTCGATCGTACGACGCCGGGCCACTCCGACGCGTCACCGGCATGGCGTAGGGTGCGATCGTGGATCAGCCCTCCCTCGCCCGGCGCCTCGGGCTCCGCGATGCCGTCGCCATCGGACTCGCGGCCATGATCGGGGCCGGCGTCTTCGCTGCCTTCGCCCCGGCGGCGCAGGCGGCGGGGGCGGGCCTCATGATCGGCCTTGCGGTCGCGGCCTTCGTCGCCTTCGCCAACGCGAGCTCGACGGCGCAGCTCGCCGCCCGATATCCCGAGTCCGGAGGCGCGTACCGCTACGGACGCGAGCGGCTCGGCGAGTGGCCGGGATTCCTCGCGGGATGGAGCTTCGTCATCGGCAAGACCGCGAGCTGCGCGGCGATGGCGATGACCTTCGCCGCGTACCTCGCGCCGGTCGAGTGGCAGCGCGCGCTCGCGGTGCTCGCCGTGATCGCCCTCGCCGCCGTCAACCTCCGCGGCATCACCCGCACCGCCAGGGCGGCGACCTTCATCGTCGTCGGCGTGCTGCTCGTGCTCGGGCTCGTCATCGCGGCCGGCGCCACCGCCGCCCTCGACCGCGCCCCGAGCGAGGGAGGCAGCGGCGGCGTCGGCCTCGATGCGCTCTTCGGCCCGCGCCTGCTCGATCAGGGCTGGCTCGACCACGGCTGGCTCGGCATCCTGCAGTCCGCGGGACTCCTGTTCTTCGCCTTCGCCGGATACGCCCGCATCGCGACGCTCGGCGAGGAGGTGCGCGAGCCGGCGCGCACGATCCCGCGGGCGATCGGCATCGCACTCGGCATCGCGGTGCTCGTGTACGCCGCCGTCGGCGCCGCGACACTCGGCGCCCTCGGATCCGACGGGCTCGCGGCATCCGTCGCCCCGCTCGTCGACGTGGTGGGTGCGGCAGGGTGGCAGTGGGCAGAGCCGGTCGTGCGCATCGGCGCAGCCGTGGCCGCGCTCGGATCGCTGCTCGCCCTCATCGCCGGCATCGGCCGCACCTCCCTGGCGATGGCGAGAGACGGCGAACTGCCTCGTGCGCTGGCAACGGTGCATCCCCGCTTCCAGGTGCCCCACATCGCCGAGATCGCCGTGGCCCTCGTCATCATCGTGCTCGTGATCACGAGCGACCTTCGGGGCGCGATCGGATTCTCGTCGTTCGGGGTGCTGCTCTACTACTTCGTCGCGAACATCGCGGCGATCACGCAGCCGCGGCGAGAACGTCGCGTGCCGCGCGCCCTCTCGATCGCCGGCGCGATCGGATGCCTCGTGCTCGTCGCGACGCTTCCACTCGTCTCGATCGTGGCCGGCGCGGGGGTGCTCGCCGTCGGCGCCGTGATTCGCATCATCGCGCGCTGGGTCCGCTCGCGCCGCGAGGTGCGCGACGGGCGCGCGTAGGCTGTCGGCATGCCTGCAGATCCTTCGGCCCGCATCCTCACCATCGCCGGGGTTCGGGCCCCGATGCTCGACGAGACGGCGTTCGTCGCAGCCGGTGCCGTGATCGTCGGCGACGTGCGCCTCAGCCCGGGTTCGAGTGTTTGGTACAACGCCGTGCTGCGCGCCGAGGCCGAGCCGATCATCATCGGCGAGAACGCGAACCTGCAAGACACCGTCGTCGGTCACGTCGACGCGGGTTACCCCTTGATCATCGGCCGGGGCGTCTCCGTCGGGCACGGCGCCGTGCTGCACGGCTGCACCGTCGAAGACGACTGCCTCATCGGCATGAGCGCCACGGTGCTGAACGGAGCGGTCATCGGCGCCGGCTCACTCGTCGCCGCCGGTGCCGTGGTGCTCGAGGGCACGGTCGTGCCGCCGGGTTCGCTCGTCGCCGGAGTACCGGCGAAGGTGCGACGGGAGCTCAGCGACGTCGAGCGAGCCGGCATCCAGCGCAACGCGGCCGCCTACCTCCGCCACGTCGAGGAGCATTCGGCACCGGTGGACTGATCGTCGAGCCGGCAGCCTGCGCGATGCAGCCCAGCAGGGCCGGCAGCCCGGTGACTCACGCCTCGAGCGGCGCCTGCCGCATGCCGAGCACGCGCTTGCGCACCGCGCGAGCGCGCCGCACGAGCCAGCGAGCCGGAATCGCGACGAGCATCGACACGGCCCCGGCGGCCGAGCGGTCGTGCTCGCCGAGCATTCGCTTGCGTTCGAACGCGCGCCGCAACGCGCCCCCCGTGAGGTTGTGTGCGCGCTCGCGCGGCGTCAACGCCGAAGCAGCCCGCCGCTCGAGCAGTGCAGCGAGCTGCTCGGCCCAGTCGTCGTGCTCACGCCCGTGGAAGTAGTTGTCGGCGAGCCACTCGGCCTGCGGCGAACGAGTCTGCCAGCCGCCCAGCGCTTCGGCACCACCGAACAGCCCACTGCCCTCGAACACCGTGTTGATGAGCTTCGGTGCAACACCGAACTCGTCGACGAGCAGCGCCGGCAGGCCGGACGCCATCGCCTCGAGCACCGCCGTCGAGCTCACCGTCACGAGCCCGGCGGCGCTCGCGAGGTGCGCCGCCATCGGTCCGTCCTCGACGACGAGGTTGGGCGGCAGCGACCCGCCGAGTGCGCGACGCACGTCTGGATCGGCGAGCAGCTCGGCGTAGTCGAACGTCTCCGCATGGGTCTGCGCCTCGCCGCGGCGAGCCCGGACCTTGACCACGACGCGCCGGTCGGGCCTGCGCCGCGCGGCATCGGCGAGCCAGCCGAGCAGCCGCACCCGATCCTCGCGCTCGGTGGGCACCTTCGCCTGCGCCGCGAAGACGAGATCGCCGCGTGACCGGGCGGTTGCGACATCCGTCGCGGGGGCGTCGGGCAGGAACGGCAACGTCGCGAGCCCGAACTCGACGGCCACGCCCAGGCGCTCCGCGTTCACTCGGAACTCGCGCACCTCGCGGTGGCTGTGCAGCACGATGAGGTCGACCTGTTCACGGTAGATGACGGCCTTCGGCTCTGCGGGAATCGTGAGGCCCGGAAAGCCGCTCACGAGCACCGGCCGATCGGGCAGGCCGGCGACGATGGGTGCGACGACCCGCACGAGCGGGCCGCGCAACGCGAGCAGCACCACGTCGGGGCGCGTGCCGGCGAGCAGCTCCGGCAGTTCGTCGAGCGAGATCGTCGCCACCGTGTCGGACACGAAGGAGGTTCCCGCGAGCGCGGCACGCAACTGACGTTCGCTCGGCCGAACGGGAGTCTGCAGCACGACGAGTTCGGCCCGCGACCCGTCGGGGAGCCGCGACGCGAACGCCGCCCCCCACTTCACGTAGGAGTCCGAGTCGGCGATCACGAGCATGCGAGTGGCGACCGTGGCCGCTGCCGCGGGCGCCGCCGCCTCGGTGTCGAGCCCCTGCCTCTGTCCCTGCCCGAATCGAGGTCTGTCGTTCACAGCGCAGGAACTCGGCGGAGCTTCGCGCGCGGTGCTTCCTCGCCGGGGAAGACACGCTTCACGCCGTCGCCCATCGCCTCGCCGATCACCCGGATGTCGCGCACGAGGTGCTCGAACCCGGTCGGCTCCAGAGAGGCGGCCTGGTCGGACCCCCACATCGCCCGGTCGAGGGTGATGTGGCGCTCGACCGCGACCGCGCCGAGGGTGACCGCGGCGAGCGAGATCTGCAGGCCGCGCTCGTGACCCGAATAGCCGATCGGGATCCCCCGGTAGCGGCTGCGGAGCGTCTCGATCGTGCGCAGGTTCGCCTCTTCGGGCGGCATCGGGTAGCTCGAGGTCGCGTGCATGATGACCAGCCGCTCGGTGCCGAGGGTCTCGACGGCGCGGTCGATCTCGTCGAGCGTCGACATGCCCGTCGAGAGGATGACCGGCTTGCCGGTCTGCGCGACGGCCTCGAGCAGCGCGAGGTCGGTGACCGATGCCGAAGCGACCTTGTGCGCCACGACATCGAGCCCCTCGAGGAACTCGACCGACGGCACGTCCCACGGCGAGGCGAACCAATCGATGCCGGCGCGCAGTGCGTACGACGCGATCTCGAGGTATTCGGCCTCGCCGAACTCGACACGACGCCGGTAGTCGAGATAGCTCATGGTGCCCCACGGCGTCTCGCGCTGCACGTCGCGCATGTGCTCGGGCGTGGCGATCTCGGGAGTGCGCTTCTGGAACTTCACGGCCTGGGCGCCCGACTCGACGGCCACGTCGATCAGCCGCTTGGCGATCTCGACATCCCCGTTGTGGTTCAGGCCGATCTCGCCGATGACGTAGACGGGGTACTCGGCGCCGACCATCGATCGGCCGATACGAACTGACGTCATGCGTGCACTCCTGGGGTGTCGAAGGTGGTCTCGGTGAGGGTCTGGAGCGGCTCGCCGGCAGCATCCGCTCGCGCAGCGAGCACGAGGTCGGCGAGCTCTCGCACTGCGCCATGGCCGCCGTGCTGGCCGAGTACGTGCCGGGCGGCATCGAGCACGGCCGGTGCCGCGTCGGCGACGGCGATCGGCCAACCGACCTCTGCGAGAGCGGGCAGGTCGCCGTGGTCGTTCCCGAGGTACGCGATGCGATCGAGACGGATGCCACGGTGCGCCGCCCACTCGCGAAGCACCGAGCCCTTCTCGGCGATGCCCTGCGCGCACTCGACGCCGAGCTTCTCGGCGCGCCGCCCGACGACGGGATTCTCTTCGGCCGAGAGGATGAGCACGGGGATGCCGGCAGCCCTGAGACGGGCGATGCCGTGGCCGTCGCTGCGACTCACCCGTACCGATTCCCGCCCGAGCTGGTCGACCATGACGGTGTCGTCGGTGTGCACCCCATCGAAGTCGGTGACGACCGCGTCGACGTCGATCACCGGCGGCGCCGGATGCCGCGGAGCGAAGACGATCGTCCGCGCAAGCGCGTTCGCGCGCACCAGGTCGGCGGCGTCGTCGATCTCGATGGCGTGATCGGCGCTGACCTGTTGCATGCCGACCCGACCGAAGAAGCGGTGGCCGTGCTCGACGAACCCGTCGGTGCGCATCACGTAGAACGCCCCGGTCTCGACGTACTCGGGCTCGCGGTCCTGCCGGCGCGGGCGGTGCGCGGCGTCGTGGTTGACGCCGACGGCGCCCTCCCCGAGCTGTTCTCGCCACAGGAAGACGTGGGTCGGGGTCGCCGAGAACACCACGTCGCGCTCGCCGCCGGCGACGGTCTCGATCGCCGCATCGAGGTCGGCCGGATCGATGAAGGGCGAAGTCGCCTGGATGAAGACCGTGACCGTGCCGGAGCGGCCCTCGGTGACGGTGCCGGCGGCTTCCGCGGCCGCCCCGAGGACCTCGAGCGCGTGCAGCACCGCCGACTCGCTCGTCGCCGTGCTGGTCGCCAGCTCACCGGGTCGTGCGATGACCTCGGCGCCTGCGCCGCGTGCGGCCTCGGCGATCGTCTCGTCGTCGGTCGTGACGACGACGCGACCGATGTGCACGGCGGCGAGCGCCGCGCGCACCGCACGCTCGATGAGCGGAATGCCGCCCACTCGCGCGACGTTCTTGCCGGGCAGGCCGATCGACCCACCACGGGCGGGGATGATCGCCGTGGCCGGCGCAGTCGCGGCATCCGTTCGCTGGGCGAACCGGCGCTCTGGGGCGACTGGGACGCCGGGCGCTTCGGCGAGGATGACTCGTGCCATGGCGCGAAGCTACGCGCGCAAGGCGACCGCCCGGTGCACACGTGGTGAACACCG
Source organism: Agromyces sp. GQ35 (assembly GCF_059758475.1). Lineage (NCBI taxonomy): Bacteria > Bacillati > Actinomycetota > Actinomycetes > Micrococcales > Microbacteriaceae > Agromyces > Agromyces sp. GQ35. The sequence continues at coordinate 119,632 of NZ_JCAXEO010000001.1, forward strand.
GGCGACCGGCAGGCCGACTATCGGTGCAGGCGCTGTTCGGCGGCCTTCACGACGTTCGCGAGCAGCATCGCGCGGGTCATCGGCCCGACGCCGCCGGGGTTCGGCGAGAGATGACCGGCGACGCCGGCCACCGCGGGGTCGACGTCGCCCGTGAGCTTGCCCTTGCCGGTGTCTTCGTCTTGCACCCGCGTGATGCCCACGTCGAGCACCGCGGCGCCGGGCTTGATCCAGTCGGCCTTCACGAGATGCGGCACGCCGACGGCGGCCACGACGATGTCGGCTCGACGCACCTCGGCGGCCAGATCCTGCGTGCGCGAGTGCGTGAGGGTGACCGTCGCGTCGAGTCCCTTGCGGGTGAACAGGAGGCCGAGGGGCCGCCCGACGGTGAGACCGCGGCCGACGACGGTGACGTGCTGTCCGCGGATGGGCACGTCGTAGCGCCGGAGCATCTCGACGATGCCTGCGGGCGTGCACGGCAGGGGCGAGTGCAGCTCGCCCTCGATGCCGAGCACGAGCCGGCCGAGGTTCGTGGGGTGCAGGCCGTCTGCATCTTTGTCGGGGTCGATGAGCTCGAGCATCGCGTTCTCGTCGTGCCCCGCCGGCAGCGGCAGCTGCACGATGTACCCGGTGACCTCGGATGCCGAGTTGAGGTCGCGGACCGCGGCGCGCACGTCGGCCGTCGTGGCCGACGCGGGCAGGTCGACGCGGATCGACTCGATGCCCACCTCGGCGCAGTCCCGGTGCTTGCCCGCGACATAGGAGCGGGAGGCGGGATCGTCGCCCACGAGGAGCGTGCCGAGTCCCGGCACCACCCCGTGCGCCTTCAGCAGTTGGATGCGCGAGGCGAGCTCGGACTTGACGGCCGACGCGGTGGCGACGCCGTCGAGGGTGATCGCGGTCATGGCGCTCGCCCTACTGCTGGAGGCCGGGGTAGAGCGGGAACGCCGCCGTGAGGGCCTCGACGCGGGAACGGAGCGCCGCGACATCCGCTTCGCCCTGGAGCGCCAGCGCGATGATGTCGGCGACCTCGGTGAACTCGGCGTCGCCGAAGCCGCGGGTCGCGAGCGCCGGCGTGCCGATGCGCAGGCCCGAGGTGACCATCGGGGGGCGCGGGTCGAACGGCACGGCGTTGCGGTTCACCGTGATGAGCGCCTCGTGCAGGAGGTCTTCGGCCTGCTGGCCGTCGATCTTCGAGTTGCGGAGGTCGGCGAGCACGAGGTGCACGTCGGTGCCGCCCGTGAGCACGTCGATGCCCGCGGCGCGCGAGTCGTCTGAGGTGAGGCGTGCAGCGAGGATCTGCGCGCCACGGATGGTGCGCTCCTGACGGTTCTTGAACTCCTCGGATGCCGCGATCTTGAACGCCGTGGCCTTCGCCGCGATGACGTGCATGAGCGGGCCGCCCTGCTGGCCGGGGAAGACGTTCGAGTTGAGCTTCTTGGCGAGCTCCATGTCGCGCGCGACGATGAAGCCCGAGCGGGGACCGCCGATCGTCTTGTGCACGGTCGAGGAGACCACGTCGGCGTGCGGCACGGGGCTCGGGTGGAGGCCGGCGGCCACGAGGCCTGCGAAGTGCGCCATGTCGACCCAGAGCTTCGCGCCGACCTCGTCGGCGATCGCGCGGAACGCGGCGAAGTCGAGGTGACGGGGGTACGCGCTCCATCCGGCGATGATGACCTGCGGCTTGTGCTCGAGCGCCTTGTCGCGCACGACGTTCATGTCGACGACGAAGGTCTCGGGGTCGACGCCGTAGCTGACGGCGTTGTAGAGCTTGCCCGAGAAGTTGAGCTTCATGCCGTGCGTGAGGTGACCGCCGTGCGCGAGCTCGAGGCCCAGGATCGTGTCGCCGGGCGTCGCGATCGCGGAGAGCACCGCCGCGTTCGCGGTCGCGCCCGAGTGGGGCTGCACGTTCGCGTACTCGGCACCGAAGAGCGACTTCGCCCGCTCGATCGCGAGCGACTCGGCGACGTCGACGTACTCGCAGCCGCCGTAGTAGCGGCGGCCCGGGTAGCCCTCGGCGTACTTGTTCGTGAGCACGCTGCCCTGGGACTGCAGCACCGAGACGGGAACGAAGTTCTCGCTCGCGATCATCTCGAGGTAGTCGCGCTGGCGACCGAGTTCGAGCTCGAGAACTTCGGCGATCTCGGGGTCGACTTCGGAAAGCGGCGCATTGAAAACGGACTCGGCCAAGACTGGCTCCTTCATACGGACGGACCTGCATAGGGGTGCTGCCTCGCGCGCGCCAGCGCCGAGGTATGCGTACCGGCCCAGGCGTGCGGTCGATCCGTGCCAGTCGCTCCCCGATGGTATCCATCTCAACGCCAGTCGCGACCCTCGAAGCTTAGCAACGGATGGCGCTGGGCGGGCGCCGCTGCGCTCGGCAGACGGGCTGAGGCGTGCCACTATGAGAGGCAGGAATCCTTACTCTCGGCCATCGAGGACGCATGCACCGACGCAGCACGTTCAGCGGCACCCGTTTCCGCGGGGTGCGTCGCTTCGGCGAACGTCGCCTCGGCGTACGCCTCCGCGCCATCCGCGCAGCCGCGCTCGCAACGGCCGTCACCGCGACCATCATCCTCGGAGCCTGCAGCGCCGACCCGCACGAGAACGGAGACGCCGTGACCGGCATCATCCCCGCCCCCGCGACCCTCGAGTTGCGCACCGACGCCGCCCCGTTCCGTCTCACCGACGCGTCACGAATCGTCACGAGCGGCGACGGAGCCGCTGCCGTCGCCGAGACGTTCGCCGGCCGGGCCCGGGCTGCCACGGGGTACCCGCTGCCGGTGGTCGACGGCGACGCCGCGGCATCCGACATCGAACTCGTCATCGCCGGCGCCCGGCAGGCTGGTGGGGAGCACTACACGCTCGAAGCAGGAGTCGACGGCGTGCGGATCGAGGCCGACGGAGCGCCCGGGCTGTTCTGGGGCACGCAGACGCTGCGGCAACTCCTGCCGGCCGCCATCGAGCGATCGGATGCCACGGCACCGCCTTCAGGGGGATGGACCGTGCCCGCGGCATCCGTCGTCGACGCCCCCCGATTCGCGTACCGCGGAGCCATGCTCGACGTCGCCCGACACTTCTTCACCGTCGAGGAGGTGCTCGAGTACATCGACCGCATCGCGCTGCTGAAGCTCAACGTGCTGCACCTGCATCTCACCGACGACCAGGGCTGGCGCATCCAGATCGACGCCTGGCCCGACCTCACCCGCATCGGCGGCGCGAGCTCGGTGGGAGGCGACGGCGGTGGCTTCTACACGAAGGACGACTACCGTCGCATCGTCGCCTTCGCGGCAGAGCGCTTCGTCACGATCGTGCCCGAGATCGACCTGCCGGGCCACACGAACGCGGCGCTCAGCGCCTACCCCGAGTTGAACTGCGACGGCGTCGCCCGCCCGCCGTACGAGGGCGCCGAGGTCGGCTTCTCCTCGCTCTGCGCCTCGCCGGAGCGGGCCGAGGCGACCGACCGCTTCCTCACGGATGTCACACGGGAGCTGGCCGAGATCACCCCCGGGCCGTGGTTGCACCTCGGCGGCGACGAGTCGCTCGCGACGTCGCGCGACGACTACCTCGAGCTCGTGCGCCGCATCACGCTGGCGGGCGCCGCGACCGGCAAGACCGTGATCGGCTGGCACGAGATGGGCGCGTCGACGCAACTGCCGACCGGCACCGTCGGCCAGTACTGGAGCTTCGTGGAGCCCGAAGAAGAGGCCGTCGCCCTGACCAGGTCGTTCGTCGAGCAGGGCGGACGCGTCATCCTCTCCCCCGCCGATGTCGCCTACCTCGACATGAAGTACCCCGATGACCCCGAGGGGCCGCTCGGCGGCCGGCTCGGCCTCGACTGGGCGAAGGGACCCACCACGCTCGAAGAGGCGTACGCCTGGGAACCCACCGACATCGTGCCCGGACTCGACGAAGCCGACATCCTCGGCATCGAAGCGCCCGTCTGGACCGAGACGATCGGCACCATGTCCGAGCTCGAGTTCATGGTGTTCCCGCGCATCGCGTCGATCGCCGAGATCGCGTGGTCACCGGCGGCGTCGGAGTCGGCCGCGGCCTCATCGGGTGCCGCGCGCGACGAGGCCGGCTTCCACGCGCGTCTCGCGTCGCTCGGCACGCACCTCGATGCGCTCGGCGTCGCGTTCCGCCGGGTCGGCGGGGTGCCCTGGATCGAGTGAGGCGCCGCGCACGCTGGCCACCGGGCACGCGCTCACGCACGCAGGCCACCGGGCACACGCTCCGGCGAACGGGCTCACCCAGGCGAACGGGCACGCGCCGCTCAGGCAATAGTCCGCCGCTCGGGATGAACTCCGCGATTCCAGCCTGAGCGGCGGCCTATTGCCTGACTTGCGCTCCACCCGTCCTCCACCGCTGCTCCCATGGCCGCGTTGTCCACGCGGACCCGGCCGCCCATCGGATCCGATGCGCCCGTCCGTCACCCTGCTCGGATGAACATCATCGAATGGGTGACGAGTGGCGGCGGCATCCGTCATGTCGACGATGCCCTGCGCGCCGGATTCACGCGATACGCGATCCGGGCGGCGATCGTGTCCGGCGAGATCCGCCGTGTCCGTCGCTGGCTCGCCACTCGCGAAGCCCCGCCGCTCCTGTCGCGCGCGGCATCCGTCAGCGGGAAGCTCGCCTGCATCACTGCGGCAGCTCATCACGGGCTCTGGACTCTGGACGACGGGCGCGTCCACCTCGCGGTGCCGCACAACGCGTCGCGATTCGATCCGGGGGGTGCGACCGTGCACTGGAACTCAGGCCCGGTCGCACCGCACCGCTACGAACTGGTCGAGTCGGTGGTCAGTGCGCTCGTCCACATCGCAGACTGCCGTCCGCTCGACCATGCGCTCGCGACGTGGGAATCGGCGATCCGAGGCGGTGCCGTCGCACCCGAGATGCTCGGTCGCCTACCGCTCCGGAGCGCAGCCGCCAAGCGTGCTCGAGATGGCGCCGCGCTGCTGTCGGACTCGGGAATCGAGACGATTCCTCGTGTCCGACTGCAGCGCGTGGGCATCGCCGTGCGACAGCAGGCGGTCATCGACGGTCACCCGATCGACGGCCTGATCGGAGATCGTCTCGTCTACCAGGTCGACGGATACGAGTTCCATAGCACCGCTGAGCAGCGCCGACGCGACATCGCCCAAGACCGACGCCTGATGCTCATGGGGTACACGGTGTTCCGCTACGACTACAAACAGATCCTCTTCGAGTGGGACCTGGTGGAGGCGGAAATCCGTCATGCGGTTGCGGTGGGGCTGCATCGTGCGGCGTGAGCGGAGTCGCGGGCCTGCCGGGCTCCCGCCCCGGAGCCGGCGATTCACGACTCAGGCAAAAGGCCGGTACTCAGGCAGTTCGCAGCGATCCGGGCCTGAGCAGCGGCCTAATGCCTGAACGGCGAGGGAGCGGGTGGTGCAGCGAGCGGAGGCCGCGAGCCGCGAGCCCGCCTGGCGCAGCGAGCGGAGGCTGCGAGCCGCGATCGGATGGCGCAGCGAGCGGAGGCCGCGAGCCGCGACCGGATGGCGCAGCGACCGGATGGCGCAGCGACCCGCCGAGCACAGAGCTCCCGGATGCCGCGGGCGACGCCGCGGCATCCGGTCGTGACGGATCTACTTGACGCTGCCCGCCGTGAGACCGCCGACGAGTCGCTTCTCGATGAGCATGAAGAGGATCACCACGGGCACGATCGCCACGATCGAGACGCCGAACACGTACTGCCACGAGGTCTCGTACTGGCCGACGAACTTCGTGAGCGCCACGGAGAGCGGCTGGTTGCCGGCCGTCGAGAGGATCACGAGCGAGGCCGCGAACTCGTTCCAGCAGGCGACGAACGTGAAGACGATCGCCGTGACGATACCGGGCCACACGAGCGGGAGGTTGATCTTGAAGAGCACCGTGAGGCGCCCGGCGCCGTCGATCTGCGCGGCCTCGTCGACCTCCTTCGGGATGCCGGCGAAGAAGCTGTGCATGATCCACACCGCGAACGAGAGGTTGAACGCGGCGTTGATGAAGATCATCGCCGCCCACGTGTCGATGAGGTCGAGCGCCACGAACTGACGGAAGAGTCCGGACGTCAGCACGGCAGGCTGCAGCATCTGCGTGACGATCACGAGGAAGAGGAACACCATGCGGCCTGGGAACTTGAATCGCGCCGTGTAGTACGCCGCCGGCAGCGAGACCAGGAGCACGAGCAGGGTCGCGAAGACCGAGATGACGATCGTCGAGATCAGGTTCTGCACGAGCGGCGTCTCGGGCGTCGACCACATGTTGATGTAGTTCTCCCAGTGCCACTCCGTGGGGAAGTAGGTGGGCTCGACCGAGCGGATCTGCGCCTTCGTCTTCACCGAGCCGAAGAACATGATCGTGTAGGGCAGCACGAAGATGAGCAGCACGACGAGGCCCGCGAGCATGCGCAGCACCATCTTGCCGAGCGGCACCTGGTCTTCGGTGTAGCGGCGCTTGCGGGCGGATGCCGCGGGCGGGGCGATCGTCTCGAACGCGGGTGCGGTGACGGCCACGGCTCAGACCTCCTTCATGGGCTTGACCACACGCACGTAGATCGCGACGATCACGATGACGATGAGGAAGGCGACGACCGAGAGTGCGCTCGCCACGTCGACCTTGTGCTGGTTCTGGATGTACTTGAAGATCATCGTCATGATCGTGTCGGCGTCGTAGCCCGGGATGGACCCGGTCATCACCTTCAGGATCGGCAGCGAGTTGAAGACGTTGATGATGTTGATGAGCACCGCGACCGCGAGGGCGCTGCGAAGCTGCGGCAGCACGACGCCCCAGTAGGTGCGCACGGGGCCCGCGCCATCCATCTTGGCGGCCTCGAGCACCTCGCCCGGCACCGTCTGCAGGCCAGCGAGGATCGTGTACGTCGTGAACGGCAGCGACACGAAGACGGCGACCACGATCGACCAGGCGAAGGCCGTCTCGGGGTTGCGGGTCCACCCGTAGCCCTCGGGCGTCGCTACCAGGCCCACGTCGACGAGGAAGGTGTTGATGATGCCGAAGTACGGTTCGAGGCCGTAGTAGACGACCATCGTCGTCATGACGACGGATGCCGCCCACGGGATGATCACCGCGAGGCGCACGATGCGCCGCCCCGGGAACGCCTTGTTCAAGAGTTGGGCGAGCGCGAGCGAGATGAGCACGGTGGCCGCGACGACCACCACCACCCAGACGATCGTGCGGCCGAAGATCGGCCAGAAGTAGGGGAAGGAGAAGACCTCGATGTAGTTGTCGAAGCCGACGGAGCCCTTGTCGAGACCCGAGATCGAGATGTCGCGGGTCGAGTTGAAGAACATGACGACGGCCGGGAACAGCACGACGCCGAAGATGAGGATGAGGGCGGGGCCGATCCAGGGCAGGGCCGCGAGGAGCTCGCGACCTCCTCGGCGGGGCTTGACCGCATCGGCGGTGCCGCCGGGGCGGGGGCGGCCGGTGGCCGCCCCCGCGGGGATCGATGACGTTTCGGACGTGGTGCTCATGGTTCGGCGGTCACCGATCCCTCCGGGTTGTGCGTGCGGGCGTGCTGGTCGAGCTGGATCAGCCCGCGTCGACCTGGGTCTGGATCTCGGTCAGCACGTCTTGGGCCGGCTTCGTCTGAAGCTGTCCGAAGAGCGCCTTGAACGCGGCATCCGCTGCCGACCACTGCTCGTTGGTGCTCGGGTAGAACTCCGCGTCGGGCAGCACTTCGAGGAACGGCGCGAGCGCCTCTTCGGAGGAGAGCGCCTCAGCGCCCGACTTCGTCACCGGCAGGAAGCCCTCGGCCTGCACCCACGGCACGTACACGTCGGAGGTGTAGTAGTAGTCGAGGAACTTCGTGATCGCGTCCTGCTTGTCGCCGTCGTTCTCGAAGGCCATCAGCTGGTCCATGACGCCGAGCGTGAAGGGTGAGCCGTCTTGCGTGGGGATCGGGACGATCGAGTAGTCGAGCTCGGGGTTGTTCTCCTCGATCTGGCCGACGGTCGGCGGGAGGCCGACCTGCATGCCGATCTGGCCCTGGATGAAGATGTCCATGAGCGGCGACCGGTCGGTCGAGCCCGGGTCGGCCTGGGTGGCGCCCGCGTCGATCATCTTCTTGATCTGCTCGGCGCCCGGCAGGTTCGCCGGGTCGTCGATCGTGATCGCGTCGGCGTCACCGAAGCTGCCGCCACCGCCCCACAGCCAGACGGCCGCCTCGGCCTGTGCCTCTTCCGAGCCGAGCGGCATGCCGTACCCGGCGATGCCGCCGCCGAGCGCGGAGACCTTCGTCGCCGCGTCGAGCAGTTCGTCCCACGTGGTGGGAGGCGCCGTGACGCCCGCCTGCGTGAGCAGCGCATTGTTCACGAACAGCGCGCGGGCCGACGCGATCAGGGGCAGTGCGTAGGCGGTGCCGCCGACCTCGGCGTTCGCGATGAACGAGTCCTGGAAGTCGCTGAAGGTCTCGGGCGAGACGACGTCTTCGGCAGGGTAGAGCAGTTCGTCGGCGACGAAACCGGCGAAGGGGCCGCCGTTGTAGATGTCGGGGGCTTCGCCGCCCTGGATCTTCGTGGCGATCACCGTCTCGAGGTTGTCCCAGGACTGCACTTCGAGCTTGACGTCGATGTCGGTGTTCTCGGCTTCGAACCCCGTGATGACGTCTTCCCAAAGGCCCTGGGTGTTGTCGGAGTAGCTCGGCACGAGCAGGTCGAGGGTGGTCTTGCCGCCGGCTTCGCCGTCGCCCGACCCGCCGCCGAAGCCGCAGGACGCGAGCGTGAGCGATGCCGTGGCCGCGAGCGCGACGGCGGCGCTGAGACGCAGAGACTTCTTCATGGATGCTTCCTCACTGTGGTGGATGGTGCACCCGCGCCGGTGATGGAGCCTCGCGCGACGGTGCGTGTGTTCTGGGCGGGCCTTCTGCGATCGTGCCAGAGTGCTGTTTCCTGAACGTTTCGCCGAGCAAACGATCATGTTCGTTCATCCGACGCTGGAAATCTATGTCGGATGTCGGGGGCCCGTCAAGACGCGCAACACATTCGTTATGAGATTTTGTTCAGATCCCTCACAAACTCGATGTGATGATCGACTCGAATCTCTTCGATCGTTTCCATGATCGTTGCAAGTACGTTGCAGTCATCTACGCTCATCTGCAATCATTGGGAATGTCATGTCGATGCGGACCACCCGTTTCGATCGCCGAACACCTGTCTGGAGCCCTCTTGACCGAGCCGTCGACCACCGCACACGCCCCCGCAGAACACATGGCGGCAGAACTCGCGTCGCAGCCCGAAACCTGGGCGAGGGCTGCAGAACTCCGCGCCGAGCAATCGCGGCTGCCGGCGCACGGCGCACGCATCGCGGTCGTGGGCTGCGGCACGTCCTGGTTCATCGCGCAGTCGTACGCCTGGCTGCGCGAGACGGGCGGTCATGGCGAGACCGATGCCTTCGCGGCATCCGAGGCCTTCGTCGATCGCGGATACGACGCGGTCGTCGCGCTGTCCCGTTCGGGCACGACGACCGAGGTACTGCAACTCGTCGACGACCTCCGCGGCCGGGTGCGCACCGTCGGCGTCATCGGAGACGCGGCGTCTCCGCTCGTCGGGCTCGCCGATGACGCGGTGACCCTCGCCTTCGCAGACGAGCGTTCGGTCGTGCAGACCCGGTTCGCCACGACCGCCCTCGCGCTCTTCCGCGCCTCCCTCGGCGAAGACCTCTCAGGTGCGATCGCCGACGCAGAGCGTGCCGTTGCCGAAGACCTCGCACCCGTGCTGACCGACGCAGAGCAGTACTCCTTCCTCGGCCGCGGCTGGTCGGTGGGCCTCGCCCACGAGGCCGCCCTCAAGATGCGCGAGGCATCGCAATCCTGGACCGAGTCGTACCCCTCCATGGAATACCGTCACGGTCCGATCGCGATCGCCGCACCCGGCCGCGTCACCTGGCAGTTCGGCGAGGCACCAGAGGGCCTCGACGGCGATGTCGAGGCCACCGGCGCCCACTTCGAGGCCGGCCGACTCGACCCGATGGCCGAGCTCGTGCGCGCCCAGCGCGTCGCCCTCGCCCGCGCTCGCGCGAAGGGCCTCGACCCCGACTCGCCGCGCAACCTGACGCGCTCCGTCATCCTCGACGCGTGATGTTCGAGCACTCGTCTCCCGAACCGGCGGGCCTCGGCCCGGGTGACGCCGTGCTCGCCTTCGACGTCGGCGGCACCGACACGAAGTCGGCGCTCATCGATGCGGCAGGCAGGGTGCTCGGCCTCCGCCGCTCACCGACACCGCTCGACCCGACGAACCCGGCCGGCACGATCGTGGCGTCCCTCGCAGAGCTGGCCCGTGAGCATCTCTCCGCAGCGCCCGGCGTCGTGCCGGTCGCCGCAGGCGTGAGCGTGCCGGGACTCGTCGACGAGGTCGCGGGCATCGGCATGTTCGCCTCGAACCTCGGCTGGCGGGATGCGCCGATCCGCTCGCTCGCCGAGCAGGCGCTCGGTCTCCCCGTCACGTTCGGCCACGACGTGCGCGCCGCCGGCGACGCGGAGCACCGGCTCGGCGCCGCCCGCGGCTACGGCGACGTCGTCGTGCTCGCGATCGGCACCGGCATCGCGAGTGCGCTGGTGCTCGGCGGTCGCCCCTACGCGGGAGGCGGCTACGCCGGCGAGATCGGTCATTCCCTCACCGATCCACTCGGCGAACGGTGCGCTTGCGGTGCCATCGGATGCCTCGAGACGATCGCATCGGCAGGCGCGATCGCCCGGCGCTACTCCGCGTCATCCGGAGTCGCCGTCGCCGGCGCACGCGAGGTGCTGGCCGCCGCAACGGCGGGCGACCCGCGGGCGAAGCGTGTCTGGGACGACGCCGTCGAGGCTCTCGCAGAAGCACTCGCCCGGCTCGTCGCCAACCTCGCACCCGAAGCGGTCGTGATCGGCGGTGGTCTCGCCCAGGCCGGCCCCGCCCTGTTCGTGCCGCTCGGCGCACGGCTCGACGCGCTGTTGAGCTTCCACCGACGCCCGGTGCTGCTCCATGCCCAGTTGGGCGACGATGCCGGCCTGCTCGGCACCGCCCTGGCCGCTCGCGACCTCGCCGTCGCGCGCCGAGACGGTCGGGCATCGTGATCCTGACGGTGACGCCGAACCCCGCCCTCGATCTGACGTGGCACGTCGACATGCTGCAGGCGGGCGAGACGCATCGCGTCAACACCGGGTCGACGCGGGCCGGGGGCAAGGGACTGAACGTCGCGCGCGTACTGCACGCGCAAGGCCACGAGGTGACCGCGCTCACGACGTCCGGAGGCGCGGTCGGTTCCGAGTTCGCGGCCGAGCTGGCGGCGAGCGGCATCCGGCACCGCCTCGTTCCCGTTGCAGGGGCGACGCGGCGCAGCATCGCCATCGTCGACGAGGCGAGCGGCGAGACGAGCGTGCTGAACGAGCGCGGCGCCTCCCTCACGCCGACCGAGAGCGCAGCGCTCATGACGAACGCCGTCGAGCTCGCACGCGGCGCCGACGTGGTCGCGATCTGCGGGAGCCTGCCGCCGGGGTTCGGGCCCGAGGAGCTCGGCGAGCTGGTGCATGCCCTGACCATCGCCGGCACGCCGGTCATCGTCGACACCAGCGGCCCCGGCATGCTCGCGGCCGCCCGCGCCGGCTCGATCGCCGTGAAGCCGAACGCCGAAGAGCTCCGCGACGCCACCGGGCTCGACGACCCCGCAGCCGGCATCGACGCACTGCTCGCGCTCGGCGCACGAATCGTCGTCGCCTCGCTCGGCGCCGAGGGCCTCCTGGTCGCGACGGCGGGTGCTCCACGCATCCGCGCCCGCCTGCCGCGCACCCTGCACGGCAATGCGACCGGTGCAGGCGATGCCGCGGTCGCTGCGATCGCCGCGGCCGTGGCGGAGACGCCAGGACTGAGCGAAGACACGCCGGGGGCCGCGGCCGCGCGAAGCCGCCTCGCCCGCCGAGCGACCGCGTGGTCCGCCTCAGCCGTGCTCATGCCGCTCGCCGGCGAGCTCTCCCCCGCTCACCACGACCTCGAACGCGAGATCGTCGTGAGCGCCGACCTCGAGCCGAAAGAGCCAGCATGACCCTGACCCCCACCCGAACCGTCCTGACGGACGCCGTCGCCGCCGGGCGCGGAGTCGGCGCGTTCAACGTGCTGCATCTCGAGACGGCCGAGGCGCTCGCCGGCGCCGCGGAGGCGACCGGGCTGCCGGTGATCCTGCAGATCTCCGAGAACGCGATCCGGTACCACGGTGGATTCGAGCCGGTCGCGCGCGCGACCCTCGCGGTCGCCGAAGCCTCGAGCGCGGCGATCGCCGTGCACCTCGACCACGCGGAGGACGCGGACCTCGCCTTGCTCGCCATCGACCACGGCTTCGGTTCGGTCATGTACGACGGCGCGAAGCTCGAGTTCGCCGAGAATGTCGCGACCACCCGACGGGTCGTCGAACACGCGGCGAGCGCGGGCGTGCTCGTCGAAGCCGAACTCGGCGAGATCGGCGGCAAGGACGGTGCGCACGCGCCAGGTGTCCGCACGGACCCCGACGAGGCCGCGCTCTTCGTCGCCGAGACCGGGGTGGGCGCCCTCGCCGTCGCCGTCGGCTCCTCGCACGCGATGACCGAGCGGGTCGCCGCTCTCGACCTCGAACTCGTCGCGCGTCTTCGGGCCGCCGTGCCGGCGAGTGTCCCGCTCGTGCTGCACGGGTCGTCGGGTGTCGCCGACGAGACCATCGTCGCCGGCATTCGCGCGGGCCTGACGAAGATCAACGTCTCGACCCACCTGAACGCCCGGTTCACCGAGGCGATCCGCCGATTCCTCGATGAGTACCCGAGCGTCGTAGACTCGCGAAAGTACGTCGCCGCCGGCCGCGAGGCCGTCGAAGCGGAAGCGACCCGTCTCCTTCGCCTGTTCGCCGGAAAGGACCCCAACGGATGAACCGTGCGGAGCGCTTGAGCGCCGTGCTCGACCTTCTCTCCGAGAGCGGTCAGGTCGATGTCGACCAGATCGTCGAGCGACTCGAGGTATCGCCGGCCACGGCCCGCCGAGACCTCGACGCGCTGGCCCGCCAACAGCTCCTCACCCGCACCCGTGGCGGCGCGGTCGCGCACTCGGTCGCCTACGACCTGCCGATCCGCTACAAGAATCAGCAGAATCCGGGGGCGAAGGCGGCGATCGCCCAAGCCGCGAGCGCGCTCGTTCCGCGCGGCGCAGTGATCGGACTGTGCGGAGGCACGACCTCGACCGCGATCGCCGATGCACTCATGTCACGCGCCGACATCATGGAGCCGGCACCGGACCCGAGCCTCACCGTCGTCACGAACGCGATCAACATCGCGATGCAACTCGCGATGCGCCCTCAGATCAAGACGGTCGTCACCGGCGGTGTCGTGCACGCCCGCTCCTACGAGCTCGTGGGCGCCTACACCGACGCCGTGCTCGGCAACATCACGCTCGACCTCGCCTTCATCGGGGTGAACGGCATCGATCCTCTCGTCGGGCCGACCTCGCACGATGAGCGCGAAGCAGCCGTCAACGCGCTCATGGCGGCTCGGGCGACGCAGGCCGTGCTCGTCGCGGACTCGTCGAAGATCGACAAGCGGGCGTTCGCGGCGATCGGCCCGCGCCGGCTGTTCTCGACGATCATCACCGATTCGGGCGCCACCGACGACCAGCGCGAGCGACTCTCCGATGCGGGCTACGACGTTATCGTTGCTTAGGTGAGCACCCCACCGGTCGTCATCCATTCCGCGCGTCTCGTGAGCGGTACCGAGACGGTCACCGACGCGTGGGTGCGGTTCGACGGCGACCGGGTCGCCGCGCGGGGAATCGGCGACGACTGGCGCGATGGGATCGCAACTGATGCCGCCCAGGTGACGGATGCCGCGGGGCGCTTCCTCACCCCCGGATTCATCGACATCCACTGCCACGGGGCCGGCGGTGCGGCGGCCGACGAGGGCGAAGCGGCCATCGAGACGATGCTCGCCGTGCACAACGCCCACGGCACGACCCGCACGGTGCTCTCACTCGTGACGTCGTCCATCGACCGGCTCGCGCACGAGCTCACCACGATCGCACGATTCGCCGAGCGCGATCCCCGCGTGCTGGGCGCCCACCTCGAGGGCCCATTCCTCGACCACGAGTTCCGCGGAGCCCATGACCCCGAGCTGCTCCGCGCCGCCGACCTTGCATCCGTCGAGCTGCTGCTCGATGCCGCCGGCGGCGCACTGCGGCAGATCACGATCGCACCCGAGCACGACGGCGCGCTCGACGCGATCGGGCGTTTCACCGAGGCCGGCGTGAAGGTCGCCGTCGGACACACCGGTGCCGACTTCGAGACGGCGCTCGCGGCGTTCGATGCCGGGGCTTCGATCCTCACTCACGCCTTCAACGGCATGCGCGGCATCCATCACCGAGCGCCCGGCCCGGTCGTTGCGGCGATGCGCGCCGACCATGTCACGCTCGAGGTCATCAACGACGGGGTCCACGTGCACCCCGACGTCGTCAAGCTCGCCTTCGCCGGGGCACCCGGCCGGGTGACACTCGTGACCGACGCGATGGCGGCGACGGGTTCGTCCGACGGCGTCTACATCCTCGGGTCGCTCGAGGTCGTCGTCGCCGATGGCATCGCCAGGCTGCGCGAGGGGGGTTCCATCGCGGGCTCGACCCTCACGCAGGACGAGGCCCTCCGACGGGCGGTGCTCGACTGCGGCATCCCGCTCGACGAAGCGGTGGGCGCCGTCACGGTCACTCCTGCCGCCGCGATCGGCCGTGCCGCCGATCTCGGCCGCCTCGACCCAGGGTTCGCCGCCGATGCCGTGCTGCTCGACTCGGAGCTCTGCGTCGATGCCGTCTGGGGCTCCGGCGCACGGCTGGCCTGACCGCTGCGCGCCGCGAAACGTCGACGCCGCCATCGCACCCTCGGACCGGGGTTCGGAGGCGTGTTCCCCATCGCCTCCGAAACCCCGCCCGGGTTGAGCGGCGCGTCGTTCCCCCGACGCTGACCACTCGGTGCCGACAGTGCCGGCATCCGTCTCGGGAGTCGGGTCACCTGAGACGGCAGGGGGTGAAAGCGAAATCGCCTTCACCATGAGAGACGGCGAAGTGCGGGATCTATGACGCGCGATCCCGAAGAAATTTCGTGCGCGCGATTCCCAGCAATCTCTGCTGGAATGTACAGACCCGTGACTCGCGTCATGAAACCCGTCGTGACGCGTCTCTTCAGTGGGCCCGCGAATTCATGGCAGGTCCACGAACCCGAAGGAGCCACCGTGCCACCGCTGCGCACCGACCGATCGGCCGACGCCGCGCTCATCGAGCGCACGCGCCAGGGCGACCGCACGGCGTACGCCGAACTCTGGGCACGGCATTCCGCCTCGGCGCGCACGGTGGCGCGATCGTACAGTTCGCTCGACCCCGACGACCTCGTGGCCGAGTCGTTCACCAAGATCTACAGCACGATCCTCGGCGGCGGCGGGCCGACCGGCGCGTTCCGTCCGTACCTCTTCACGACGATCCGCAACACGGCCGCAGGCTGGGGGCGCGCTCGACACGAGACCACGCTCGACACCCTCGAGTCGTTCGAAGACCCGGCGTCGAGCGAGTCGGCCACGCTCGAAGCACTCGACCGCGGCGCAACGGCACAGGCCTTCCGGTCGCTCCCGACCCGCTGGCAGGAGGTGCTCTGGTACTCCGAAGTCGAGAACATGACCCCGCAGCAGATCGCCCCGCTGCTCGGCATGAGTGCCAACAGCACGGCCGCGCTCGCCTACCGGGCGCGCGAGGGGCTGCGACAGGCGTGGATCCGCGTGCACCTGCGCAACCCCTCCAACGCGCCTGAGTGCCAATGGACCATCGATCGACTGGGCAGCTATACGCGCGGAAAGCTCCGCACGCGCGAGACGACACGCCTCGAGGCGCACCTCGACGACTGCGCCAAGTGCACGATCGTGGCGGCCGAGGCTCGCGACGTCGGCTCCCGCCTCGCGCTCGTGCTGCTTCCGCTCACCGCGGGCATCGGCGGCGCGACCGCCTACTCGGCGTGGCTCTCGCAGGGTGCCCCGGTCGCCGACCTCGCCCTCGGCGCGGCAGGCATGCCCGCGGTGGTCACCGGCCTGCACGCGGGCAGCACGGCCGGCGCAGCCGGAGCCGCGGCCGGAGGTTCCGGCACCGCGGGCGGTGCGAGCGCGGGCTCCGGTGCCGCTGGCACGGCGGCCGGCACCACGACGGCCGGCGGCCTGGTCGGCGCAGTCGGCGGCGCCGGTGTGGTCATCGGAGCCGGCGTCGGCACCCTCGCGCTCGCGGCGGCCGCCGTCGCGGCGGTCATCATCGTGCCGACCCTCACCGCAGCGCCGCCGCCGCCCTCGACATCAGTCGTCGCAGAGCCGGACCGCGGCACGAGCGAGACCCGGCTTCCGGAGGCCGCCGAGCCGGCGCCGCTCCCGGTCGCTCCCCCGGTCGTACCTCCGACCCCCACGGCTCCCCCGGTCGATCTCGAGCCGGAGGAGTTCGTGGCCGAGCCCGCGCCCGAGCCTGCTCCGGTCCCGTCCCCGGTGCCCGATCCGACGACGCCGACGACACCGACCCCGACGACTCCGCCCGATCCCGACCCCGTCGACACGGAGGCCCTTCCGCCCGTCGTGCTCGAGCCCGATACCGCGGGCGGCCTCGTCGACCCCATTCTCACCGGCACCGCGGAAGCCGGTGCACAGATCGTCGTCACCATGAGCGGTGACGGGCTGCTCGAGGGCGGCGCGGCGCTCGCCGATGCGGGCTCCCCTGCAGGTGATGCAGCGATCGACCCCGGCGAACCCCTGACGATGGCTATCGCCGACGGGTCCGGTCGTTGGGTGGCGGAGCCCCGCGGCCTCCCAGCGGGCCGCACCGTGCTGGAGGTCGTGCAGATCGACGATGCCGGGAACACCTCGACCGCAACCCTCATCGATGTCGAACTCCGAACGCCGGCCGCTCACGTGCGACTCTTCCGGGCTGATTTCGAAGGCGACGCGGGAGCCACCGTGCTGTTGGAACTCGACGGAAGAGCGGACACCACCTTCGTGCTCGACGAGCGTGGACGTGCCCGCGAGACGAACGATCCGACGAGGTGGTGGTTCGCCGATTCGATCACCGTGCGGTATCAGTCGGGCACTCGCACCGGGCCGGCGACAGCCGCCACCCGTGCGCCGTGGCTCGAATCCGAGATGGACGCCGCGGCCGTGCCGGAAGCCACCTCGCTCCCCGGGTAATCTGGGCGGATGACCACCGACGCCCCCACCGAACGCCTGCACCACTGGGTCGTCACGCTCAGTTGCACCGACGGCCCCGGCATCGTGCACGCCGTGAGCGGCGCAATCGTCGCCGCCCGTGGCAACATCACCGAGAGCCAGCAGTTCGCGAGCCTCGACACCGGCCGCTTCTTCATGCGCCTGCAGGTGGAGTCTCCCGCGGGCCGTGAAGAGGTCGAGGCCGCGCTGCATCCGGTCACCGATCGTTGGAGCATGCAGTGGCACCTCGACGAGGTCGCCCGGCCGCTGCGCACCCTGGTGCTCGCCTCGACCGCCGGTCATTGCGTGAATGATCTCCTGTTCCGACAGCGGGCCGGCCAGCTGTCGGTCGAGATTCCGCTCGTGCTCTCCAACCACGGCACCCTCCGCGACCTCGTCGACTTCTACGGGGTGCCGTTCGAATCGCTCGCTGTCACGGATGCCGCGTCGAAGGCCGAGTTCGAGCAACGCGTGCTCGCCGCGGTCGACGAGCACGACATCGAGCTCGTGGTGCTGGCGCGCTACATGCAGATCCTCTCCCCCGAGCTGTGCGCCGCACTCGAGGGCCGCTGCATCAACATCCACCACTCCTTCCTGCCAGGTTTCAAGGGTGCGAACCCCTATCGACAGGCGCACGCTCGTGGAGTGAAGCTCATCGGCGCGACAGCGCACTTCGTGACGAGCGACCTCGACGAGGGCCCGATCATCGAGCAGAACGTGGTGCGCGTCGACCATTCGCGTAGCCCGGCCGAGCTCGTCGCGATCGGGCAGGACGAAGAGAGCCGCACGCTCAGCCAGGCGGTGAAGTGGTTCGCCGAGCGTCGGGTGCTCGTCGACGGCGCCCGCACGATCATCTTCCGCTGAGGCGCGGGTAGGCTTGAGGTTCGTGAGCGACGCACAGCATCAGCGCGACCAGCAGCACCGCGACCAGCAGCGCGGCCAGCAACTGAAGATCGGGCCGAACGACATCCTTCGGTTCTTCCTCGAACTCTTCGCGTTCGTCTCCCTCGGCATCTGGGGCTTCCTCGCGTTCCCGTTGCCGTGGCCGGGCGTGCTCGTCGGCATCGGCGCGCCGCTCCTCGCGATCCTCGTCTGGGCGCTCTTCGTGTCACCGAAGGCCGTGTTCCGCGTCGACACGTTCGGCAAGGCGATCGTGGAGATCGCCGTGTTCTCGGCGGCGGCGCTCGCGTGGTGGACCCTCGGCCAGCCGATCGTGGCGATCGTCTTCGCCGTCGTCGCCGCGATCAGCGGCATCGTGAACGGCCGCCGCCAGCTCGCAGACTGACTCCGACCTCGAGCTCATTCGAGCCCGAGACCGCTCGTCGCCATGGTGAACGCCGTTGCGATGAGTTCGGTCTGATCGACATGCATCTCGAAGCCCGCCTGCGTGAGCTGCTGCAGGCCGAGCACGATCGCGAGCGAGGCGATCGCCCGCCGCCGAGCTTCGGCGCGCTCGGCGCCGAGCGCCCCGATGAGTTCGGCGAGGTAGGCGACCCTTCGCTCGCTGACCCGCCAGACGATGTCGCTCACCCCTTCCGGCGCGGCCTCGCGGTAGAGGGATGCTTCGCCGTCTCGCTCTCCAGCGCGTTCGGCGACCGTGGCGAAGAGCCGGGCGAGGCGCTCGGCCGGTGAACCGCCGGGCCCCTCCGCCTCGGCGATGAATCGATCGGTCTCCCGGGCTTCCCAGCGCTCGGCCACCGCTCGGATGAGCTCCTGGCGGTCGGCGAAGTGCCAGTAGAAGGATCCCTTGCTCGTGCCGAGATCACGGGCGATCGCTTCGACCCGAACCGCGGCGAGCCCCGCCGCTGTGAACCGTTCGTAGGCTGCAACGACCCAGTCCGCCGCCGATCTGCTTCCCACCCTTGCCATTCCCGTACGCTACCGTATAGCGTCTTTCCATACGCCAGCGTATGGAGGAGCGATCGCATGACCAGGACCACCCAGCCCGGCTTCTGGTCGAGCGCGCTCCGCGACATCCCGCGCCCCGACTATCTGGACGTGATCGCCGTGCCGTTGCCGCACGACGCGCCCGCCGACGCCCGGCGTTGGGCCGAAGAGCTCTTCGCGCTCGCGTCGATGCCGCCGTGGGTGCGCGTTGCCATGGGTCTGCGGCAGGTGCTCGTGCCGCTGCTCGGGCTTCGCCCGTCTCCGCGCGACACCTTCCGCGTACGCGAGATCGTCGGCGACGAGGCACTCGTCTCAGCCGATGACGCCCATCTCGACTTCCGCTGCGGCGTGGGGGTCGATCGTGACGTGCAGCTCGTGCGGGTCACCACGGTCGTGCGCCTCAACGGCCGCCGGGGGCGCATCTACTTCGCACCCGTGCGGCTCATGCATCCCATCGTCGTGACGTCGATGCTGCGCCGCACCGCTCGCCGACTTGAACGGCGGGGCACTCCGTCGACACACCTCGAGCGGTCCTGACGAGCGACGGTGCGAGGAGTGCCGCGCGATCCTCGAACCGTCGATGGTTACTCAGATGCCCTGCCACGCGGGCTTGTTCGCCCAGGCGTGCCGGTAGTAGTCGAGGTTCTCGAGCTCCGATGCCGCTGCCTCGTCGACGATGACCGTCGTGTGCGGGTGCAGCTGAATCGCCGACCCGGGCTGGCTCGCCGACACCGCGCCCTCGACCGCCGCCGCGACCGCATGCGCCTTGGCCGCCCCGAACGCGAGCAGCACGAGGTGACGCGCCCGCAGGATGGTGCCGATGCCCTGCGTGATGCAGTGCATCGGCACGTCGTCGGGCGAATCGAAGAATCGGGCGTTGTCGAGGCGCGTCGCCTCGGTGAGCGTCTTCACCCGGGTGTGCGAGGCGAGCGAGGAGCCCGGCTCGTTGAAACCGATGTGACCGGTACGGCCGATGCCGAGGATCTGCAGGTCCACGCCGCCGGCAGCGGTGATCGCCGCCTCGTAGTCGGCGCCCGCGTGCTCGATCGACGCGGGATCGCCATTCGGCACGCGAACCAGCTCGGGGGTGAGGCCGAGCGGCTCGACGACCTCGCGGGTGATGACGGCGCGGTAGCTCTCGGGGTGGCCGGCGGGCAGCCCCACGTACTCGTCGAGCGCGAAACCGCGCACACCGCGCACGTCGATCGAGTCATCGGCGATGCGGCCGGCGAGGGCCCGGTAGCTCGCCAGCGGCGTGGAGCCGGTCGCGAGCCCGAGCACGACGTCGGGCTTCGAACGGATGAGCGAGACGATCGTGTCGGCGACGAGCGCGCCGGCGGCATCTGCGTTCTCTACGATGACGACTTCAGCCATTGATGTTCTCCTACCAGGGCGGCGCCGACGGCGGCCGCCGGGAAACCGAGAGGGATGACCTGCACGCGAGCCGCGAGGTCGATCGATGCGAGGAAGGCCGACTCGGCGGCCCACCGATTCAGGATACGGCGTGTGCCGTGCAGGAGTGGCTCACCGAGCGCGGCGAGCCCACCGCCGATCACCACGGCGTCGACGTCGATCGTGAGGGCGAGCAGCCGCACCGCCGCGGCGACCCCGGTGAGGAACTCCTCGCGCACCGCCCTGGCGCGGGTGTCACCTGCCGCCGCCTCGGCGAAGAGTTCGCGGGCTGGGTGCTCGGACGCCGTCGGCCACGTTCGTGCGATCGCGAGTCCGGACGCCATCGTCTCGAGGCATCCGCGTTGCCCGCAGCCGCACATGACACCCGCGGGGTCGACCGGGATGTGCCCGATCTCACCGGCGATGCCATGCCCGCCGCGCAGCAGGCGACCGTCGAGCACCACTCCGGCTGCGAGCCCGGTGCCGAGGTTCAGATACGCCATCGACGTCGCCCGGAGGCCGTCGGCGATGCCGAGCAGGTGGTGCGCGCCGAGTGCGGCCGCCTTCACATCGTTCTCGACGCGCACGTCGACGCCGAGCCGGTCGGCCAGGCGCGGGCCGAGGTCGAGGCCCTCGAGCCCGAGATTCACCGCGTGCTCCACCCGGCCGGTCGCACTGTCGACGGCGCCGGGAATGCCGATGCCGATCGAGGTGAACGCCGAAGTGACACCCGCGATCTCGGTCATGCGCTCGACCGTGCGAATCGCCGTCGCGACGACCGCATCGGCGCCGAAGCCCGTGGGCATCCGCACCTGGTCGCTCAGCTCTCCGTCGGCACCGATCGCCACCGCGGCCGTCTTCGTGCCGCCGATGTCGATGCCGAGCCTCACGGCGTCGCCACCGCGGCCCGCATGGCGTCGCCGACGAACTCGATGACCGCTTCGCCGAGCAGACGCGAGGCGCCGAACGTCGAGACGTCGGCGTAGGCGCGGTCATTCGACGGCCACCCCATGTCGATCGTCACGACGTCGCCGCGCACGGCACGCACCGCATCGATCGCAGCCCGCGCGAACGCATGCCGGTGCAGGTCCTTACCCACGACGAGCACCGTGCCCGAGAGCGCGGCGGGGTCGGAGAGCCCCTGGGCTTCGGACACCACAACGGTCTCGGCGGCGCCGAGCCACGAGGTCGTCGCCGTCGCCGCCTCAGCGGCGAACGGGCCCCACGGCGCATCGCCGACGGCGATGTTCACGACGGTGTCGATCCGCACGACGGTGCCGATGCGCGTGGCACGCGAGAGACGTGCGCGCGCGGCATCCGTCACCTCGAAGACGCCGACCACGCGACCGAGCTCGTCGGTGTCATGCACCGGGTCGATCACGGATGCGGCGACAGGGCCCGCCGGCATCGCGGGTGCGCTCGCGGCGAGCTCGCGAACCCGGCGCGCAGCTTCGACCACCCGCTCGGCGGGCAGTCGACCCGAGTCGATCGCCGACTCGATCGCCGCGACGATCTCGGTGAGTTCGGCATCGCTGTTGTTCGACCCGATGCAGAGCAGGTCGCACCCGGCGGCGAGGGCGCGCACTGCGGCTTCGGGGATGCCGTGCACGCCACTCGCCCCCGTCATGTCGAGGGCGTCGGTCACGATGACGCCCTCGAACCCCAGCTCTCCGCGGAGCAGGCGATTGAGGATCTGCGGAGAGAGGGTGGCCGGATTCCGCTCATCGAGCTGCGGAATGAGGATGTGGGAGGTCATGATCGTGCGCGTACCGGCGGCGATCGCGGCGCGGAACGGCACCAGCTCGCGCTCGAGCAGGGTGGCGAGCGGCACATCGACGACCGGCAGGGCGAGGTGCGAGTCGGTGGCGGTGTCGCCGTGGCCCGGGAAGTGCTTCGCGCTGGCCGCGACTCCCGTCTGCTGCAGCCCCTCGACCCAGGCCGCGGAATGACGGGCCACGAGCTCGGGGTCGGCGCCGAAGCTCCGCACGCCGATGACCGGGTTGTCGGGGTTCGAATTCACGTCGACATCGGGCGCGAACGTCACGGTGCAGCCGGTTGCCGCGAGCGCCTCGCCGACGGCCCTGGCCACGCGAACGGTGAGCTCGAGATCGTCGATGCGGCCGAGCACCGCATTGCCGGGAAACGGCGCTCCGCGATCGTAGAAGAGTCGGGTGACGTCGCCGCCCTCTTCGTCGACCGCGATGACGGCGTCGGGATTCGCCGCGCGGAGCGTCGCGTTCAACGCGCGGAGCTGTTCGGGCGACTCGACGTTCTGCCCGAACAGGCAGACACCGCCGAGCCCGTCGCGGAACCGCTCGAGCACCCACTCGGGCGCCGTCAGTCCGTCGAAGCCGGGCAGCAGGGTCGTGAGGATGTCCCGGCGGAGGCTGGTGCCCGGGCCGGTCGATGCGAGCTCGGTCATCCCTTGACGGCTCCGCTCACGAGACCGCCGACCATGCGGCCCTGAACGAACAGGAAGAAGATCACGACGGGCAGCGCGATGAGCGTGGAGCCGGCCATGACCGCGCCCCAGTTGGTCGCCTCGGTCGCCGACTGGAAGGAGTTCAGCCACGGCGGCAGCGTGAGGTTGTAACCCTTGAGGAGGAGGAGTGCCATGAGGAACTCGTTCCAGCTCTGGATGAAGGCGAAGATGCCGGTCGCGACGAGACCCGGTGCGAGCAGCGGGAAGGTGACCTTCCAGAAGGCCTGCGCCTTCGAGCAGCCGTCGATCTGGGCCGCCTCCTCGAGCTCGGCCGGCACACCTCTGACGAATCCGCGCAGGGTCCAGATGGTGAACGGCACGACCGAGGCGAGGTGCACGATGAACAGCCCGATCAGGGTGTTCATGAGTCGCCAGTCGTCGATCATGTTGTAGATCGTGAACATCATGGCTTCGCCGGGCACCATCTGCACCACGAGCACGCTCACGATGAACACGACTCGCCCGCGGAACGCGAACCGGGCGATCGCGATCGACGCGAGGAACGCGATGATCGCTCCGACCACGACGACGGCGAGGCCGACGGTGAGGCTCGATACGAGCGCGTGCGGGAAGTCGGTCTGGCCGGGCGCCGCCTCGCGAGTCCACGCGGTCACGTAGTTCTTCCACGTGAAATCGAGCGGGAGGAAGCTCGGGTTGCGGCTGATGATCTGGTTCGGGGGGGTGAACGACATGTTCACCATCCAGTAGACCGGGAACACCGAGCACACGATCACGATGAGGGCGAAGGCGTTCAGGCCGAGTCGACCGGCCATGCCCTTGCCGAGGCGACCCGCGCGGCGAGGGCGGCCGTCGTCGCCGGTGGTCATCGCACGAGTGGAGGGACGGAGATCGGCGGGCTCTTGCGCGATCTGGATTCCTGGGCTGATGCTCACAGCTCTGCCTCATCCTTCAGGGAGGAACGAACATTGAAGTAGGAGATCGCCATCAGCAGGATGACCATGAACACGCCGATGGCGGCGGTCACGCCGAACTCGCCGAGCCCCTGCCGGAACAGATAGGTGGGCAGGATGTTCGTCTCGCTCGCGAGACCGCCCTGCTGCTGCAGTGCGTAGACCTGGGTGAAGATCCGGAGGTTCCAGATCGTCTCGAGCACGAGCACCGCGGTCAGCACCCCCCGCATGTAGGGCATGACGATGAGCCGGAACCGCTGCCACGCGCTCGCGCCGTCGAGCGACGACGCCTCGAGCACTTCGACGGGCACTTGCCCGAGGCCCGCGTAGAACGTGACCGCGGCGAACGGCACGCTCTGCCAGACGACGATGATGACGAGCACCATCATGAACGACATCGGGTCGATCAGCCAGGAGTGGCCGCGGAAGTCCTGCGTGCCCGTGATGGTGTTGAGCGCCCAGTTCACGAGTCCGTAGTCGGTGTCGAAGATCCAGCCGAACACGACCGTCGCCGAGAGCGGCGGCATCGCCCACGCGAGCATGAGGCCGATCGAGACGGCGAGGCGCCAGCCCTTCGACAGCTTCGTCATGAGCAGGGCGATGACCATGCCGATCACGACGATGAGCACCGTGAGCACGACCATGAGCGCGAGGCTGCGGGCGAGCACCGCCGGGAAGTCGGACTCGGTGAAGACCTCGATGTAGTTGTCGAAGCCCACGAAGTCGGGCGCCGTGCCGAGCATCTTGTTCTTGATCTCGAGGTTCGTGAACGAGTTCACCAACATCACGATGGTCGGGTAGAGCACCATGACGCAGAGCAGGAGGATGCTCGGAGCCAGCAGCAGCCAGGGCGCCCAGGGCAGTGGCTTCTTCCGGGGGCGATCGCCTGCGGAGTCGCGCGGTGCGCGGGGCGGTCGGGTCGTCGGCGTGCGCGGCGCTGCGTCAGGCTCGGTGAGGGTTGCGCTCATGGCTGCTCCTCGGGTAGCCGCGGGGGAATCGCGGATGTGACTGATGGTACGTCTCGGGCGCGGCGGCGTCGCCGTCCGGAGGATGTCGTGGAAACGGGGGCGGAGATGTGTGGACTCCGCCCCCGCTGGGCTCAACGGTCTAGCTGTTGAGGATCTCCTCGATCTGCGCGTCGAGGTCGGCCGCGATGGCCGCCACGTCGCCACCCTGGGCGATCTTCACGAGCGCCTCCTGGATGATCTGCGCAGCCTCGACCTCGGCCCACTTCGGCGTGGTCGGGGTCACCTTCGAGTTGGCGAGCGCGTCGGCCTGTGCCTTCGCGATCTCGGTGTCGGGCAGCGACGCCGCCGCAGCGGTCAGGCCCGGGGTCAGGCCACCCTCGGCGAGCAGCGTCTGGTACCCGTCGCCGGCCATGATGTCGAGCGCGGCGCGAGCCTGCTCGGGGTTGGCGCTCTTCGTCGCGACGGCGATGTTGGAGCCGCCGGCGAAGATGGGCGCGGTCTCGCCTGCTTCAAGGCCCGGCAGGGGGAACGCCGTCAGGTCCGAACCGAAGGTGTCGGGGCAACCCGGTGCCTCGGCGTCGGCCGGTGCCGTGATCGACCACTGCACCCACGCGGGAGCCGAGAGCAGCGCGGTCTCACCGGCGCAGAAGGGAACCTGCGGGTCGGTCTCGTCGCCGTCCTTCGCCGCGTTGGAGGCGTTGACGTACACGTCCTGCAGCTGGGTCAGACCCTCGATGCCGCCTTCGCTCGAGAAGCCGGCCTTCCACTCGTCGCCCTCCTGCTCGGCGATGAACCCGCCGTGCGCCCAGACGTACGGCAGGGCGTTGTACCAGTCGCGACCCGGCGCCCAGATGCCCGAACGCGTGTCGGTCTTCAGCGCCTTGCCGGTCGCCACGTACTCGTCGAGCGTCGTGGGAACCGGGGTGCTGCCGAGCACCTGTGCGCTGTAGAACACGATGCGTCCGCCGGCGTAGTACGGAGCGGCGTAGAGCTCGCCGTCGTAGGTCGCCGAGTCGACGAGGCCCGAGAGGTAGTCGTCGGTGTTGAAGTCGTCGAGCGGCAGGAACAGGCCCTGGTCCGCGAAGCTCGCGGTCTGGGTGTTGCCGACCTCGACCACGTCGGGCGAGTCGTTCGACTGGAGGGCGGCTGCGTAGGTGTCACTCACATCGGCCCAGGTCTTCTCCTCGACCGTGAGGGTCCAACCGTCGTTCTCGGACTCGAAGGTGTCCTTGAGGTATTCGCGAGCCGTATCGGGAGTGTCGCTGCCGACGACCCAGACGGTGATCTTGCCACCGTCGGCCGCCTCGTTGCCACCACCGGCGCTACAACCGGCGAGGGTCAGGGCAGCAGCCGCGCCGAGCGCCGCAATGCCGAGTTTCCTCATTTGTCGTTTCCTTTCATGGGGGTGGGGAGGCAGCGGGGGTTCGCTGTCGCCCTTGGTGCACTGGAGTCCCTCACGAGACTCCGAGTTGTCCGGAGAGGACCATGACGGCCGCGCCGCGGAGGACGATGTCCTCCGCCTGCTCGGACATCCGGAGCCTCAGATCACGGTTCAATTCCGCCATCGTCCGCTTCCGGAGCGTGTCGACGGTCGCCTCGTGCAGAGGACCGTCAAGCAATTCGGCCGGGCCGCTCAGCACGACCTCGGAGAGGTTCAGCGCGCCGACCACGGGTGCGAGCACGATGCCGAGTCGTCGGCCCGCCTCGCGCAGGATGTCATCGCGAGCGGATGTCGCGACGGCGCCCTGCCCGTCGACGGCCGCGAGCCGGGCGGTGAGGCGCGGCACCGCGAGCCAGGTCTCGAGGCATCCTGCCTTGCCGCAGGCGCAGGGCGGACCTCCGTCGGTACCGACGACGACGTGGCCGATCTCGCCCGCCGCGAAGCCGCCGCCGACGACGGGCCGACCGCCGATGATCAGCCCGGCGCCGACGCCGTGGCCGATCTTGATGAGCAGCAGGTCGTCGTGATGGGACGTGCCGTGCTCGGCGAGCACCCCGACGTTGGCGTCGTTGGCGACGTGCACGGGCAGCGCGAACCTCGTGGCGAGGCGGTCCTGCAGGGCGATGTCGCTCCACCCGAGGTTGGGAGCCGAGCGCACGACGCCGAGCGGGTCGACGACGCCGGGCGAGCCGATGCCGACGCCGAGCACGGGCGTCGAGGTGCGCGCGAGCAGGCTCGCGACGAGTCGTTCCACGAGCTGCACGGCAGCCTCGCCGGTGGCGCCGTCGCGGGCGACCTCGTCGCGTTCGATGATCTGGCCGTCGAGGCCGACGACGGCGCCGCGGAACACCTCGTGCTCCGAGAGGTCGACGCCGATGATGTGGAATGCGCCGCGGTCGATGTCGATGAGCGTCGCCGGCTTGCCTGGGCGTGCGTCTTCGCGCTGGCCGAGCTCGATCACGAGCCCCTCGGCGATGAGTGCGGCGACGAGGTCGGAGATCGTGACCCTGGTGAGCCCCGTCTCACGCGCGACGTCCGCCCGGCTTTGCGGGCCGGCCGAGTAGAGCGTCTGCAGCACGAGCGCCCGGTTGTGGGTGCGTGCGTGCTCGGGCAGCACTTTGCCGCTGGGACGGAGGGCGCGCGAGCGGCCGAAGGCGACCGGCGCGGCGAGCAGCTCAGGCGCCACCGGGGTGGTGGGGGGCGTCGGCTCCGTAGTGACCGGGCCTCGCTGCGCATCCGTTGCAGTCACGTTTGTTAGTAAACCTTACGAACAAACTCTTCGCAAGACACTGCAGCGAATTCCTCGTGGCGTTATCGAGTTGTGATCAACTCCCCTCAGGCATCGGCGCCGAGGTTCCGTCAACGACAACGGGGGCCGGATGCCGCAGCATCCGACCCCCGTTTCTCGAGGCGGTTCGACTAGGCGGCGACGCGCGCCTTCAGGTTGTCGGCCAGCGTCGCGAGGAACTCCTCGGTCGTCTGGTAGGGCTGCTCGGGGCCGACGAGCGCCGCGAGGTCCTTCGTCATCGCGCCCGACTCGACCGTCTTGATCACGACGTCTTCGAGGGTCAGCGAGAAGTCGATGAGCTCCTGGTTGCCGTCGAGCTTGCCGCGGTGCGCGAGCCCGCGCGTCCACGCGTAGATCGAGGCGATCGGGTTCGTCGAGGTGGGCTTGCCCTGCTGGTGCTGGCGGTAATGGCGCGTGACGGTGCCGTGCGCCGCCTCGGCCTCGACGACCTTGCCGTCGGGCGTGGCGAGCACACTCGTCATGAGGCCGAGCGAGCCGAAGCCCTGCGCGACGGTGTCGGACTGGACGTCGCCGTCGTAGTTCTTGCACGCCCAGACGTAGCCGCCCTCCCACTTCAGCGAAGCGGCGACCATGTCGTCGATGAGGCGGTGCTCGTAAGTGAGCCCTGCGGCGTCGAAGGCCTGCTTGAACTCGGCGTCGAAGACCTCCTGGAACAGGTCCTTGAAGCGGCCGTCGTAGGCCTTCAGGATCGTGTTCTTCGTCGAGAGGTACACCGGGTAGTTGCGCGAGAGGCCGTAGTTCAGCGAGGCGCGCGCGAAGTCGCGGATCGATTCGTCGAGGTTGTACATTCCCATCGCGACGCCCGAGCCGGGCGACTGGAAGACCTCGAACTGCTGCGGCTCCGAGCCGTCCTTCGGGGTGAAGGTCATCGTGAGGGTGCCCTCGCCCTCGAAGCGGAAGTCGGTGGCGCGGTACTGGTCGCCGAACGCGTGACGGCCGACGATGATCGGCTTGTTCCAGCCGGGAACGAGGCGCGGGATGTTCGAGATGATGATCGGCTCGCGGAAGATCACGCCGCCGAGGATGTTGCGGATCGTGCCGTTCGGCGAACGCCACATCTTCTTGAGGCCGAACTCCTCGACGCGCGCCTCGTCGGGCGTGATCGTCGCGCACTTGACGCCGACGCCGTGCTTCTGGATCGCATGCGCCGCGTCGACCGTGATCTGGTCGTCGGTCTCGTCGCGCTTCTGGATCGAGAGGTCGTAGTACTCGAGGTTCACGTCGAGGTACGGGTGGATGAGCGTGTCTTTGATGGCCTGCCAGATGATGCGGGTCATCTCGTCGCCGTCGAGCTCGACGACGGTGCCTTCTACCTTGATCTTGGACAAGTGGATGTCTCCTTGGATCTACTGGGGGAAACGGGAAGCTTGCAGGGCGGTCGGACACGCCGTCTGCCAGCTTACCGCGTCACCTGACAGTGTCTCGACTTCAAGAGATCTGGCTCGACATCGAGACGAACGGAGGGAACTTCCGTCTCAGCTACCTGTGCGGTCGCTGCACGGGTTAGCCTTGGCTGCATGGCTGAGCTGAGACTGGAAGACCTGTCGGCGTCGAACATCGTGGCGGCGAACTCGTTGTCGCTCAAGCCCGGCCAGGAGCAGTTCATCGCTCCGGTCACCTACTCCGCCGAGTCCTCCGTCGTGAACCCCGCCACCGCCTGGCAGCGGGTCGCCCTGCTCGACGAACGGGTCGTCGGTTTCATCCACGGCAACTTCGACCCCGAGAACGAGCACGAGGAGTTCCGGGCCTGCATCTGGCGCATCAACGTCGACGCCGACGTGCAGGGCAAGGGCGTCGGCCGCTACCTCGCGACCGCACTGGCCGAAGAGGCGAAGCATCGCGGCTTCGACCGCATCACCGTGCTGTGGGAACCGGGCGAAGAAGGGCCTGAGGCGTTCTTCCACCGCATCGGCTTCACCGACGTCGGCGAGACCGCGTACGGCGACGTCATCGGCGCGCTCGGACTCTGACACGAGCGCCGACTCGAACGACGATTCGGCCGATCGGATGCCGCAGCAGCACGCCGACGGGTTCGTCGAGGCCGTGCTCGTGGTCGTCGGCGACATCCCGCCCGGTCACGTCGCGACGTACGGAGACGTCGCCGCCCTGCTCGGCTCGCGTGGTGCCCGTGCGGTCGGACAGGTGATGGCGCGCTACGGCGCCGACGTCGCCTGGTGGCGCGTCGTGCGCGCCGGCGGCCGGGCACCGTCGGGCCATGCCGAGCGTGCCCGCGCGCACTACGAGGCCGAGGGCACACCGCTGCGCCTCACCTCGGATGACGACGGCTACCGCATCGACCTCGCCGCCTGTCGCTGGCGAGCCTGACAACTTCGCCGGCCGAGGAGCGAACGCAGCGAGCGTATCGAGACCCCGACGTCGGCTGGTCTCGATACGGCGCTGGCGCGCCTACTCGACCGGCGGAAGCGGGAGGTGCACGGTGATCGTCGTGCCGGCGCCCACCGAGCTCTCGACGATGAAGCTGCCGCCCACGGCCTCGACCCGGTCGACGATGCCGAGCATGCCGGTGCCGGCCTCGACGGAAGCCCCGCCGATGCCGTTGTCGCGGACCACGAGTTCGAGTTCGCCGCCGTCGACGGCGGCCCGTACCCAGGCGCGAGTCGCTCTGGCGTGTTTGGCGATGTTCGCGAGCGCCTCGGAGACGACGAAATAGGCGGTCGACTCGACGACCTCGGGGAGACGTCCCTCCGGCTGCACGTCGATTTCGACGGGAACCGGACAACGACCGGCGAGCTCGGGCACGGCGAGCGCGAGCCCGCCCGACGACAGCAGCGAGGGGTGGATGCCCTGTGCGAGCTCGCGCAGCTCCTTGAGCGCCTCGTTCAGCATGCCGATCGTGCCGTCGAGTTCCACCGCGAGCGGCTCGACGCCGCGGTCGCGAGCCTGGTTCGCCGCGAGCCGCAACCGCATGCCGAGCGACACGAGATGCTGCTGCGCTCCGTCGTGCAGGTCGCGCTCGATACGGCGCCGGGCCTCGTCGCCGGCCTCGACGATCCGGCCGCGCGACTGGCGCACCTGCTCGAGCGTGCGCTCGATCTCCGACCGCAGCCGCCCGTTGTCGACGGAGAGCCGCAGTGCGCTCGAGACGCCGTCGAGCAGGCGCATGTTGTCGGTGAGCACCCGGTCGTGGCGGATCAGTGCGATCGGCACTCCGGTCGGCGAGGCGACCGGCAACAGCCCGTGGTCGCCGCGCCGATCGACGGGGTCGTCCTCGAGCACCTCCCCCGCGGCATCCGCGTACCGGCCGCGCTCGTCGTCCCACCAGAAGACGCGAACCGAGGCGTCGCGCAACGTGCGGGCGAGCGACTCGGCCCAGAGTCCGCGATCGGCGCCCTCTCGCGTGATGCGCATCAGATCGGCGACCCGGGCGCGCATGTTGCGCGCGTGCGCGATGCCCGCGACGAAGCTGATGGGAATCGAGGCGATCGCCACGAGCGAGACGGTGTCGAGCACGAGATCGGCGGCGGCGGATGCCGCGTACGTGATCGCCTGCGCTGCGAGCGTGGCGACCCAGGCGACGAGGGCGACCGGCATCAGGAACGCCACCGTGCGGGCGGGCACGCTGCCGCGAACCCAGCGCACGAGGAGCCGCCCTGCGATCACGAGCGCGAGCACCACGCCGACGATGCGGTACCCGATGTCGATGACCGCGAAGACCCCCGGCGCCTCGACGATGCGATACGGGTTGGGCGCGCAGTCGCAGACCTCGGGCGACGGCTGGCCGAGCAGGAGCACGCCGAACAGGTATCCCACCGAGCCGAAGAGCGCGATGCCCGCGATCCAGCGATCGGTTCGGTCGACCAGCCAGCCGCGCGGGTAGACCAGCACGAGGATGCCGGTCAGCACCGCCCACCACAGGTGCAGGCCGTAGACGATCGGCCAGAGCCAGGCCAGATGTTCGACCACGCGCAGGAACGAGAGCGGAACCCAGACCAGCGGGAACACGACCATGAGGCGCGCGGGCAGTCGCGACGGGCCGATCGCCCACGCCACGCCGGCGCACGCCGCGAACACGAGCGGCACGATCGCGTGCAGGGTCGTCCATGACAGCTCTCGGCGAGCCGACTCGGGAGTCGCGAGGAACCCCGTGATCTCCATGACGAGACTCGTCGCCACGACCAGGGTGATGACGACGGTGCGCCTGATGATCCGGCCCTTGCGGCCGGGCGCCATCACCTCGCGCCGAGGAGCGTCAGCACCGCGAGCACCCGTCGGTGATGCTCGGGGGACTCCTCGAGGTCGAGCTTCTGCAAGATGGAGCGCACGTGCGTCTCGACCGTCTTCAGGCCGAGGAAGAGGCTCTGCGCGATGCCGCCGTTCGAATAGCCCTGTGCCATGAGCTCGAGCACCGACCGTTCGCGCCCGGTGAGTCGCGAGAGGGGGTCGTCGGCGCGCGTGCGCTGCACGAGTTGCTCGACGACCTCGGGGTCGACGACCGATCCACCCGACGCCACCGTCTCGACCGCGCGAACGAGGGTCTGCGGCTCGGACACGCGCTCCTTCAGCAGGTAACCGGTGCCGCTGCCCGCGCCCATGACGCGGAGCGCGTACTCGGGTGTCGCATACATCGACAGCAGCAGCACGCCGATCGTCGAGCCGGCGGCGCGCATCTCCTCGAGCGCCACGATGCCCTCGTCGCGGTGGCTCGGCGGCATGCGGATGTCGAGCACGGCGGCGTCGAGCCCGCCGCGTGCAGCGACTTCGAGCAGTTCGGTGCCGGTACCGACGGAGGCGACGACGTCGATGCCGCCATCGGCGAGCACCTTGGCGATGCCCTCGCGCAGGAGCAGGGCGTCGTCGGCGATCGCGACGCGCAGCGCACGCGGGGCGGTCTCCATTGCTCCTCCATTCGAGGGCAGGCGTCACCGCTCGGTCTGCCCGCCTTCCGTGAGCGTATCGTGCGCCGGTCGCCACCGCGCTCCCCCTTCAGGGGGAACCATGATGCCCTTGCGCGGTCGAGCGGTCATGCTGGAAGGTTCGGATGCCCCGCGCCGCGGATTCGCCCGCGGGGCATCCGCCCGGTTCGGCCCGCGGGTGCCCGCGCGGGTGATCGCCTCAGACGAGCGAGTCCCGCCATGCC
Organism: Agromyces sp. GQ35; assembly: GCF_059758475.1. Taxonomy (NCBI): domain Bacteria; kingdom Bacillati; phylum Actinomycetota; class Actinomycetes; order Micrococcales; family Microbacteriaceae; genus Agromyces; species Agromyces sp. GQ35. The sequence continues at coordinate 152,332 of NZ_JCAXEO010000001.1, forward strand.
GCGTGCATCGCCGCGAAATGGCCGGTGCCGCCGATGAGCTCGGCGGGCGTGCCGTCTTCGACGATGCGACCGTGCTCCATCACGAGCACCCGGTCGGCGATCGCGACCGTCGACAGGCGGTGCGCGATGATCACCGCGGTGCGGTCGGCGAGCAGCTTCGTCAATCCGTCTTGCACGAGGCGCTCGCTCGGGATGTCGAGCGAGGAGGTCGCCTCGTCGAGGATCAGCACGGCGGGGTTCGCGAGGAACGCGCGCGCGAAGGAGATGAGCTGCCGCTGGCCGGCGCTCACCCGACCGCCGCGCTTGTTCACGTCGGTGTCGTAGCCGTTCGGCAGCCCCTCGATGAACTCGTGCGCGCCGACCGACATGGCCGCCCGTACGATCTCGTCGAACGTCGCGTCGGGCTTGCCGAGCGCGATGTTGTCGGCCACGGATCCCGAGAAGAGGTACGCCTCCTGCGTCACCATGACGATCGCTCGCCGGAGGTCCTTCGGGTGCAGGTCGGCGAGCGAGACGTCGTCGAGCGTCACGACGCCGTCGCTCGGGTCGTAGAACCGCGCGATGAGCTTGGCGAGCGTGGACTTGCCGGCGCCCGTCGAACCGACGAGGGCGATCGTCTGCCCCGCCGGAATGTCGAGGTCGAAGCGCGGCAGGATGACCCGATCCTTCGTATAGGCGAACTCGACGCCGTCGAAGCGCACGTCGCCGTCGGCGTTCCAGAGGTCGACTGGCTTCAGCGGATCTGGCACGCTCGGCTCCTCCTCGAGCACGCCCGAGATCTTCTCGAGCGCCGAAGACGCCGACTGGTACCCGTTGTAGAACATCGCCATGTCCTCCATCGGATCGAAGAAGCGCTTCGTGTAGAGCACGGCCGCGAGCAGCACGCCGACGCCGAGGTCGCCCTCGACGACCCGGAAACCGCCGAGCACGAGCGTGACCGCCACCGCGGTGTTGCCGATCAGCGCCATGCCGGGGTTGTACACCGCGAAGAGGCCGAGCACCTTGGCGTTGACGTCGCGGTAGTCCTCGACGAGGCCGCCGAACTCCACCTCGTTGCGCTTCTGCTTGCGGAACGCCTGCACCGCGCGGATGCCCGTCATGGTCTCGACGAACTGCACGATGAGCTTCGCGGATGCCACGCGCGAGCGCCGGAACAGCGACTGCGAGCGCACCTGGAACCACCGTGTCAGAATCGCGAGAGGAATGAGCGAGACGAGCAGCACGAGCCCCGAGGGCGCATCGACGATCACGAGCATGACACCCGTGAAGATCATGTACATGAGGCCCCGCACGAGCAGCGTGAGCCCCTCGTCCATGAGCTCGCGAATCGCGTCGAGATCGCTCGTCTGGCGCGAGATGATGCGTCCGGACGTGTAGGACTCGTGGAACTCGAGCGAGAGCTTCTGCGTGTGCAGGAACACCCGCGTGCGCAGGTCGATGAGCACCGCCTGGCTGATGCGCGCCGACATCCGGATGTAGACCGAGATGAGGAATGCGCCCGCAAGCCCCGTGAGCAGGTAGGCGGCGCCCGCGAATGCAGCTGGGAACCAGTTCTGATCCACCAGTGCGGGGATGCCCTGGTCGATGCCGAAGGCGATGAGTGCCGGCCCGGCGACCTGTGCGGCCGACGACACGATGATCGCCACGGCCGTCAGCCAGAGCTTCGCCTTCAGCGGGGAGAGCAGCGATCCGAGGAGTCTCCGCGAACGCGCACGGATCTGCGCGGACTCCGCCTTCGAATAGTCCTGGCGTTCTTCGCCCTGTACACCGATGACGCTCATGATGCCGCCTCCTCTCGGATCGTGGCGGGTTCGTCGACGGCATCGACGCCCGTGTTCCTGCGCTCGTCGTCTTCGAGGCTCGTGATGACGAAACGGTAGTGCTCGCTCTCGCGCAGGAGCTCGGAGTGCGTGCCGACGGCGCTCACCCGCCCGTTCTCGAGCAGCGCGACCCGGTCGGCGAGCATGACCGTCGATGGCCGGTGCGCCACGATCAGCGCGGTCGTCGACGCGAGCACCGATCGCAGCTCGGCCTCCACTCGCGCCTCGGTCGCGACGTCGAGTGCCGAGAGCGGGTCGTCGAGCACGAGCACCGCGGGCTTGGCCGCCACGGCGCGAGCGAGCGCGAGCCGCTGCCGCTGGCCACCTGAGAGACTCATGCCCTCTTCGCCCACCTTCGTGTCGACGCCGTCGGGCAGGTCGTGGACGAACGCCGCCTGCGCGATGCGCAGGGCCTCGTCGAGCACTCGATCGGCCTCCGCCCGGACCACGGGGTCGGCGCCGGCGAGCTCGGGCCGGCCGAGCAGCACGTTGTCGCGCACGGAGGCGCTGAAGAGCGTTGCGTCTTCGAACGCCATGGCGATGTGCGTGCGCAGCTCGTCGCGCGAGAACGCCCGCACGTCGACCCCGTCGAGGGTCACCGAGCCGGCGGTGACGTCGTAGAGCCGCGTCGTGAGCGCGGTCATCGTGGTCTTGCCGCAACCGGTGAGCCCGACGAGTGCCATGGTCTCCCCCGGCCCCAGGACGAGGTCGACACCGTCGAGCAGGTCGCCGAACCGCGCCGGTGAGTCCTGGTAGCGGAAGTGCACGTCGGTGAAGGCGAGCTCGCCACGCGGACGTTCGAGGTTGCGCGGCTCAGCCGGATCGACGATGGTGTTCTCGCTGTCGAGGACGTCGAAGAACCGGTCGGTCGCGGTGCGCGCGTCGAGCGCGAACGCGAGCATGAAGCCGATCGACTCGATCGGCCACGCGAGCACCGTCGCGGTCGCGAAGAACGCGACGAGCTCACCGACGGTGAGCTGACCCTGGGCCGCGAGCCACACGCCCATGACGAGGCAGATCGAGAGCGCGACGGCCGGCACGACCATGATCCACACCCAGATGTTCGCGTCGAGGCGCGCCTTCTCGATCTCGGTGCCTCGCAACGATTCGGCCTGCGCGCGGAAGGTCGAGAGGGCGTGCTTTCCGCGCCCGAACGCCTTCAGCACCCGGATGCCGTGCACCGACTCCTCGACCGCGGTCGCGAGGTCGCCGGCTTGGTCTTGGCTCAGCCGGGACATCTCGGAGTAGCGGCCCTCGAAACGCCAGCCCGCCCACCAGAGCGGCAGCGAGCAGACGAGGAAGATCAGCCCGAGGAACCAGTTCATCGACATCAGGATGCCGACGCCGACCACGATGATCACGACGTTCGCACCAGTCAGCACGAGACCGAACGACAGCCAGCGGCGGATGAGGCCGAGGTCGCTCACGGCACGCGAGAGCAGCTGCCCGCTCGGCCAGCGGTCGTGGAAGCTGACGGGAAGGTCTTGCAGCCTCGCGTAGAGCGCGTTGCGCATGCGTGCCTCGACCCGCGTGCCGGGGCCGACGACGAGCCAACGGCGGATCGCGTAGAGGATCGCCTCTGCCGCGCCGAGCACGAACACGAGCACGGCGAGCGGGATCACCGCATCGGCCTCACGTCGGGCGAGCGGTCCGTCGACGATCTGCTGCATGACCTGCGGGATCGCCAGGGCGATGAGCTGGGCCACGAGCGCGGCCGCCATGCTTCCGGCGAAGGCCGGCATCGCCGGCCCTGCGTACTCGCGCAGGCGCCACAGCGCACGCACGGTGTTCAGGCGTGGTGCCTTCGGAGCCGACTCGGCAGGGTCGGGAGCATCGGACGCCGGAGGCGTTTGGGGGGAGACGGACACAGCCGGTTCCAATCAGATGGAGACGCCGGACACCCGGAACGGGACTGAACGGCGGAAGCGAAGAGTGTGAGTGGCGCGGATCGCGAGAACGCGTGAAACCGCGGGGGCAGGCGGAGCCTGCGCGTGAGGGCGGGTGCTCTACCCGGCGAGTCCGAGAGCGGGAGACGCCGGGCGGGCAGAGCCGGAGACCGCAATCGTGCGGGCGTCGGTGTCTGTCTGCATGGTGTCCTCCTGCGTCGTCGTCTCGATCTCGAGGCCGGTCGAAATTCACTCCGAGGCCAGCCCTACAGAATATGGGGTGATCGCTGTGGCGCGCAAGACCGACCACCGGGCGGTCATCCGATTCATCACTCGCATAGCTGTACCGTAAGACCTCAAGTGAACTTGAAGTCAACGCACCTCGGCATCGAATGCCTCGAGCAGCAGCCCACGGGCCGCATCGACTCCGGCTGCATCGCCTGCGGTTGTCTCTCGAATGGCGGCTCTCTTGCACGCTAGGCTGTGCGGATTCGTCGCCGTGCGGGCGAAGGCGACAGGCGCCCGAGGCGACGCCCTCCGGCTTCCGGTCCCGCGCCGACGACACGATCGATGAGGAGTACGAGTGGGAGCGGCACGGACTGCGTTCGCCCGCGCGAACGCTCGTGCCGGTGTGCTCGCCTCGATCGCCGCCGTCGTGCTGCTCCTCTCCGGCCTCGGCACCGCCGTCATCGATTCGCTCGCCGGGTCGTCGGCGAGCGGCATCCGCGCCGGTCTCGCATCGGCACAGGGCACCGCCGGCGCCGCGCGCTGGCAGATCCGCGTGGCCGACGATCCAGAGGCCCAAACGGATGCCGCGGCATCCGTGCTCGATCGCATGCTCGCGCCGCACGGCGTGACCTGGGGCCGCAGCGTCGAGACCGCGCCGGTCGAGGCGACGAGCGGCGACGCCGTCTTCGGCGCCGTGCTCCTCGCCGACGCCGACGCCCCCGACCGCTCCGAACTCGTCTCAGGAAGCTGGCCCGACGCCGCCGAGGCGATCGCTGCGGCCTCGACCGCAGACGGTGTGCCGGCGACCCTGCACGACGACGCGGCCGAGTTCCTCGGCCTCGAGCTGGGCGATGTCGTCGATCTCGCCGGTGACCCCTCCTCGCGGCTGCTGATCGTCGGCACCTGGGTGCCGGTCGACCCGACCGACCCGGCCTGGTTCGGCGAGGGAATCATCGCCACGGGAACCCTCACCGACGGCGCCGGCCCGTTCCTCGTGCCCGAGGCGGCGACACTCGACGTTCCGGCAGCGATCATGGTGCGCTGGACGGCTGTCGCCGACGCCGCCACGGCAACGCCGGAATCGGCGCGCGCGCTTCGCACGGAACTGCCCGATGTCGAACCCGCCCTGCGGGATGATCCCGCGATCGGCGCCGACGGCCTGAGCGCGCTCGGCGGACTCGATGCCATGTTGACCCGGCTGCTCACGGGCCTCGACGCCGTGCGCGCGATCGCGCCGCTCCCATTGCTGCTCCTCGCCTTCGCCGGCTTCGCAGCGCTCGCTCGACTCGCGAGCCTGCTGGGTGCCGCACGCCGCGGCGAGACGGTGCTGCTCCGCGCCCGCGGCGCCTCCGCCGGCCGGCTCGCCCGCGACACCATGATCGAGGTGCTCGCGCTCGGGGTGCCGGCGGCGATCCTGGGCGCCGCAAGCGCCGAGGCATTCCTCACGATCACGCGGCCCGGCGAGGCCCGTGACTGGGGCATGGCGGGGCTCGTGGCGGGCATCGTCGTGGTCATGACGCTGCTGCTCGTCGCCGGTCGCGCCTGGCTCGACGCCCGCCGGCCCGTCGTGCGCGGCGCGGGCGACGAGGCCGGCCGAGGAGCGCGCGGGCTCACGACGGGCGGGGTCGTGCTGCTCGCCGCCCTGGCGGCCGTCGCGCTCTGGCAGTTCCGGTTGTACGGATCGCCGCTCGTCGCCAATGCCTCCGGCGCGCTCGACGTCGACCCGGTCGCCGTGCTCGCGCCGGTGCTCGTGCTCGTCGCACTCTCGCTCGCAGCGCTCGGCCTGTCGCGGCCGATCGATGCGCTGCTCGAACGACTCGCCGCCGGCCGGCCCGGCCTCGTACCGTCGCTGCCGATGCGCCAACTCGCGCGCCGAGCCGCGCTGTACGCGTCCGCATCGCTCGTGACCATGCTCGCCATCGCCGGGCTCACCCTCACCGCCGCGTTCTCGGGCGCTTGGCACGGCATCGACGCCACCGCCTCGGCCCTCGCCACCGGCGGCGAGGTGCGCGTCGCATCGGCGGGACGCGATGTCGTGCTGGCGCCCGATGAACTCGCACTCGACGACGGTCTGACCGACGTCGACGGGGTCACCGCAGCGGGCCCGGTCTTCCGAGGCGAAGCGAGAGTGGGTTCCGAGCACGCCACCATCGTCGCCCTGCCGAGCGTCGACATCGACGGCATCGCGCCTGGTACCGGCACGGGGCGGGCCGCCACGGCGCTCGCCGACTCCGCGGCCGCGGCCGGCGTCGACCTGCCCGCCGGTGCAACGACGCTCGAGGTGGGCGTCGAACTCGACGCGCCGGCCGGAACGACCGGCACCGTGTCGGTGACCGCGTGGCTGCTCGCTGCGTCGGGTGCGGCGACCCCGGTCGCTCCGGCGCTCGTCGACGTCGCCGCGGGAGGCGGTGAGGTCCGACTCGAGCTGCCGGATGCCGCGGGGCTGCGGTTCATCGGGCTGGGCGCGGCACTCTCGGGCGCGGCCGGCGCCGAGGTGGGCCTCTCGTTCGGAGCGATCTCGTTCGACGGCGAATCCGTCGTGGCCGCATTCGAGACGGAACGCGAGCTCGTGCTCACCGCGAAGGCACCGACCGCGCGGGCGTCGCTCGTCGAGGGCGGCAGCGACCCGCTCCCCGTCGTACTCGGAGCCGAGCTCGCCGAGCGCATCTCGGCGCGGGTCGGCGACGAGCTCGCATTCCGCGTACTCACCGGCGGCGCCGAGGTGGATGCGATCGTCGCCGGAGTCGTGCCGGTGGTGCCGACCGCGGGAGCCGGAGGGCTCCTCGCCGATCTCGGCGCGCTCGAGCGGTACGCGTTCGACGACGGCGCCGGGGTACCGGCGTTCGGCGAACGATGGATCGCGGCATCCGACCCCGATCGCGTCGCCGCCGCACTCGACCGCGACCGCGGCTCGGCGGTCGTCGCCGATGCCCGCTCATCTGCTTCCTCCGCCCCGTTCATCGGCCCGGCGGTGGTCGCGCTCTGGACCGGAGCCGCCGGGGCGCTGCTCTTCGCACTCATCGCGGTCATCGCACTCGTCGCAGCCCTCGGCGGCAGCCGGCTCGGTGAGATCGTCGTCCTGCGAGTGCTCGGAGTGCCGGCCCGCACCCAGTCGCGCGCCCGATTCGCCGAACTGGCCGTGACGCTCGGCACCGCCGTGGTCATCGGCGTGCTCGTCGGGCTCGTCGCGGCGCTGCTCACCGCTCGCGAGCTCGCCCGGGCGGCGGTGGCGGGCCTCCCCGCCGTGATCCCGGTCGAGTTCGGGCTCGACCTGGCACCGTGGCTCATCGGCATCGGCGCCTTCGTGGCACTCGCTGCGGCGATCTCGGCCGGCGCGGCGGCAGCCGTTCGACGCACCGCGTCCCGCCCCGGCCTGAGGCAGGAGGAAGGATGAGGGCACGCCACCACTCACGGCTCACGACCCCGGGCTTGCTCCGGCGCCAGTTCCTGGCCGGTCCCGGGCCGTCGATCATGCTCGCGCTCCTCGTGCTCGGCGGTGCGCTGCTCGCGACCGGCGTGCCGCGCGCGGTCTCGGCGATGCACACCGCGGCGCTCGAGGAGGGGCTCGGGCAGTTCCCCGCGCGCGAACTCGACCTGCTCACCGCCAGCCGCAACCTGCCGCAGCTCGGCGCATCCGACGGCGAGTCGACCCTGTCGCCCGAGGTCGACGCCGTGTGGGGTGCACAAGAGCAACGCATGCTCGACATCCGCGCAGAGATGCCCGAGCTCCTGCGCCATGTCACCGGCGCGCCGCTGGCCTCGCTCGTCGCCGGTCCGACGGGCGCACTCGTCGACGGCGCCGCGCCCGGCTCGACCTCGTATCAGCTCTTCACCGGCTTCGACCCGCGATTGCGCGAGCACATCACCCTCACGAGCGGGGAATGGCCCGCGACCCTGACCGGCGCGGTGCCGAACACCGCCCCCCTCGATATCGTGTTCGCCGACGCCGTCGCCGACGAGATGGAGTGGTCGGCGGGCGAGGTGCGCATGATCGCGGTCGGCAGCGCCGAGCAGCGGGTGCGACTCGTCGGCACGTTCGCCGCCACCGATCCCGACGACGGATTCTGGACACACGTACCGGTCGCGCTCGAGCCGGCCGTGGCCTACACGCCTGGCGGCTACATCGAGGTCACCGGACTCGGCTTCGCCGACCCCGCCTCGTGGGCCGCCCTGCAGGACTCGCAACTGCCGACGTCGATGGACGTGTGGTTCCCCACTCAGGTCGATCGCATCCGCGCGGCCGACTCCCCCGAGCTCGTGGCGCAACTCGACGAGTTCACCAGCCGGATGTTCACGCTCGGCGGCGGCTCGTGGGAGTACTGGTTCGCCACGGTGGGCGAGGTCGCGTTCATCACCGGCCTCACCGAAGCCCTCGGCGATGCCGCCGTCGCGGCGAGCGCGAGCGATGCCGTGCTCGCCACGATCGCCTCCGGTCCGATCGGCGTGATGGTCGCGGTGCTCGTGCTCGGGTCGCGCGTCGTCTTCGAACGCCGGCGCATCGGACTCGAGCTCGCGGCGGCCCGCGGCGCCTCGCCCGGCCAGCTCCGCGGCATCCTCGCGCTCGAGGGACTCGTGATCGGCGTGCCGGCCGCGCTCGTCGGAGGGGTCATCGGCACCCTGCTCGTCGCGGCCGACGCCGGCCTCGGCGGCTGGCTGGTCGCCGCGCTCTTCGCCTTGACGCCGACGGCCCTGCTCGTGAGCGCTGAGCCTGCGCTCAGCCCGCTGCGTCGCGCACGAGCCGACCTGGGCCGCACGGGCGAGGGTCGCTTCCGCTGGATCGCCGAAGTGCTCGTCGCAGTGCTCGCCGTCACCGCCGTCGTGCTGCTGTTCCGGCGAGGACTGTCGACCTCGACCGCGACGACCGGCGTCGACCCGCTGCTCGCAGCGGTGCCGCTCCTCCTCTCGTTGCTCGTGTGCCTCGTGGTGCTCCGCCTCTATCCGATCCCGCTCGCCGCGCTCGTGCGCTTCACGGCGCGCCGAGTCGACCTCGTGCCGTTCCTCGGCTCGGCTCGAGCGCTGCGCGACCCCTCGGCGGGCCTCGTGCCCGTGCTCGCGGTCGTCGTCGGCGTCTCGGTCGCCGTGTTCTCGTCGCTGCTGCTCGGCACGGTGCAGGCGGGCGTCGAACGGGCCGCCGACGCCCAGGTCGGCGCCGACGCTTCCGTCGGCGGCACGCCGTTCACCCTCGAGCAGCTCGATGAGTTCGCGGCGATCCCCGGCGTCGAGGCGCTCGCCCCCGTGTACTCGACGAGCCCCGCGAAGGTCAGCGCCGACGGCCGGTCTCGCACCTCGACGCTCATCGTCGTCGATGCCGAAGAGATGCGACGCGTGCAGGCGGGCCGTGGTGTCACGACACCACTGCCAGCAGGCCTCGAGACGACGGGCTCCGATGCCGTGCCCGTGGTGCTCTCCGCCACGGTCGGCGACCTGGTCGCCGACGCCGATGCCGCCGAGCTCGACGGCGAGGAGTTCGAGGCGCTCGCAGTCGTCGACGGACGCACCGCGTATTCGCCCCGCTCGAACTGGGTGCTCATGGATCGTGCCAACGCGAAGCCGTTCACCGACACGCTCGTGCCCCGCACCGTGCTCGTGCGATTCGAGGCCGGTGTCGCTGACGCCGAGGCCGACGAGATCACGGCGGCGCTCGCTGCGATCGGCGGCGACTCGGCCGTCGTCGCGACCCCCGACGACGTGCTCGCCGACTTGCGCGCCACGCCCACCACGCAGGGTCTCGTGATCTCACTGATCGTCGCGATCGTGCTCGCCAGCCTGCTCACTGCGCTCGCGATCGTGCTCACGCTCGTCGTCGGCCGTCCGGCACGAGACCGATTGCTGCCGCTCCTGTCGACGCTCGGGCTGGGCCGTCGGGGTGAACGCACCCTGGTCGTCTGGGAGATCGGCCCGGTCGCGCTCATCGCGCTCGTCGCGGGCGCCCTGCTCGGCGCCACGCTGCCGTTCGTGGTGCTCGCGGGCATCGATCTGCGCTCGTTCACGGGCGGCGACGCCCAGCCGGCCGTGACGTTCGATCCGTGGCTCATCGCTGCGGTGCTCGCGGGCAGCGTGCTCGTGACGGTCGTCGCAGCTGCGGTGGCATCCCGCATCGACGGTCGCGTCAACGCCGCTCGCGCGATGCGCAAGGAAGAGGAAGGATGACCCCGTGACCTCCACCGAGACCTCGACGCCGGCACCTGCGCCGGCCGGCACCCACCCGCACATCCTGTGCACCGACCTCGTGCGCATCTTCAGCGCCGACGGCGTCGAGGTGCAGGCGCTGCAGGGCCTGAACCTGCGGGTCGACCCCGGTGAGATGGTCGCCGTCGTCGGTGCCTCGGGCTCCGGCAAGTCGACTCTCCTGACGATCCTCTCGGGGCTCGACACCGCCACAGCTGGTGTCGCCCGGGTCGCCGGCCACGACCTGCTCTCGATGGGCGGCCGCGAACGGGTCGAGTATCAGCGCCACACCGTCGGCTTCGTGTGGCAGCAGACCTCGCGCAACCTGCTTCCCTACCTCACGGCGGCCGAGAACGTCGCGCTCGCGATGAACGTCGCCGGCACGCTTCGAGGTGCAGCGCGAGCCGCCCGGGTCGACGATCTCCTCGAGCTCCTCGACGTCGGCGAGATGCGCGACCGCCGCCCCGGTGAGCTCTCGGGCGGGCAGCAGCAACGGGTGGCGATCGCGGTTGCGCTCGCGAACGCCCCGCAGGTGCTGCTCGCCGACGAGCCGACCGGCGAGCTCGACGAGTCCACCTCCGCCGCCGTGCTCGAGGCGATGCGTAGCGTGAACGATGAACTCGGCGTGACCACCCTGATCGTCACGCACGACCCGACGGTCTCCGATCACGTGCGGCGCACGGTGCAGATCCGCGACGGCCGCACCTCGACCGAAGTGCTGCGCTCGACCCGGCTCGACGAGTTCGGCGAAGAGCAGCACGTCGCCGAGGAATTCGCCGTGCTCGACCGCGTCGGTCGCCTGCAGTTGCCGCACGACTTCATGCAGAGCCTCGAGCTGCGCGACCGTGTGCGTCTCGCGCTCGAGTCCGATCACGTGGGTGTCTGGCCGGGCGACGAAGGGCGAGCGGATGCCGCGGCGCGGCGTTCGCCCGCGGTGGCCTCCGAGTCGACCGCGTCGGCGGGCTCCGATCCGCCCGACGCCGCGGCACCGAGCCGGCGTGCGCTCCGGGCGGCCGAGCGTGCCGCCGAGGCATCCGCTGCCGCCGACCTGAAGGACGAATGATGACCACCCTGCGCGCCGAATCGATCAGTCGTGTCTTCGAGTCGAAGGCCGGTGCCGTGCACGCTGTCGCCGACGTCACGCTCGAGGTGCGGCCGGGCGAGTTGCTCGTCGTCACCGGACCGTCGGGCGCAGGCAAGACGACGCTGCTGAACCTGCTCGGCGGCCTCGACCGGCCGACCTCCGGACGTGTCTTCCTCGGCGACGACGAGCTCTCCGCCCTCGGCGACGACGAACTCGCGGCCGTGCGCCGTGACCGGCTCGGCTACATCTTCCAGTCGTTCGGTCTCATTCCCGTGCTCTCAGCCGCCGAGAACGTCGAGGTGCCGCTCCGCCTCCAGCGCATGGACCCCGCCGCACGCGACGCGCGCGTGGCCGAGTCCCTCGAGCTCGTCGGTCTGTCCGCGCACGCGGCGCAGCGACCCTACGAGCTGTCGGGCGGCCAGCAGCAGCGCGTCGGCATCGCCAGGGCGCTCGCCGCGCGCCCGCAACTGCTCCTCGCCGACGAGCCGACGGGTCAGCTCGACAGCGGCACGGCGGCGACCGTGATGGCCCTCATCGGCGAGCTCGTGCACGCGCGCGGCGTTGCCGCGGTCGTCACGACGCACGACCCCGCCCTCGTCGGGCGCGCCGACCGCGTGCTCGAACTCCACGACGGTCGTGCGGTGGCGCTCAGCGCACCCGCACCGACAGGCAGGTGACGCAGCCCTCGAGTTTCTCGAACTCGCCGATGTCGACGGTGACCACCCGGTAGCCGAGGCCCGCGACCATCGCCGCGGTCTTCGGGGCCGCAGACGACATGAGCAGCGACTCGCGCGACAGCTCGACGACCGCCACGCCCTCGGGCTCGGGCACCGGCAGGAACCTCGGGAAGAGGCTGGTGACGTCGAGCAGCGCCGGGTCGCCGATGATCGTGCCGTCGGGCAGCGCCGTCGCGGCGCTCTTGAGGTGCAGCGCCTTCGTCACGGGCACGGCGACGACCGTGTACCGGTGCGGAGTGAGCCGGGTGCGCAATTGCCTGATGCCCTCGGCGTTCGTGCGCGCCGACGCGCCCACGTAGACGGTCGAGCCGACCTTCAGCACGTCGCCGCCGTCGAGGGTGCCCGGCAGCTCGATCCGCGCGACCGTCAGGCCGGGCACGGCCCGCACCGCGCGCTCGACCGCCTCGACCTCGGCACGGCGCGACTCAGCGCCCGGGCTCGTGAGCACGGCGAGATCGCCGAACATCACGACCATGTCCTCGACGAAGACCGAATCGGCGAGCTCGGGCGCGGCGTCGACCTCGATCGTCTCCCAGCCCTCTGCGACGAGCGCGGCGCAGTAGTTGTCCCACTGACGGTCGGCGAGCGCCTGATCGATGGGCTGCCGCTCCCGGTGGGTGAGCACGGCCTCGTCGAGGTTCGACGCCGGGATGCGCACGAGCGCGATGCGCCGGTCGGCGACCGCCGGTGCGTAGTCGAGGATGCCCCGGTACACCCTGGGCGCCAGGATCATCTCACCGACGATCACGGCGATGATGAAGATGAGGTTGAGGCTCACGAGCGAACCGACGACGAAGAGGAAGACGGCACCCGAGAACGGGTTGCCGGCGGCGCTCGCCGTCACCGTCGTCGCGAGCAGCGCCGCGAGGCATCCGGAAGCGAACCCGGTGATCAGGGTGAGGAACCAGGCGCGCGTCGCGCCCACCGCGTTGGCGACCGAGAGCAGCACCCACGCGACGAACGCCGCGAGCGCGAAGTGACCGAACACCTGGCTGAGCACCTGCGGGGACTGGCCGCTGCCGATGAAGAACGCCAGCAGTGCGACGAGCATCGCCGCGAGCGACACGGCAGCCGAGGAGGCGAGCACCGCGGCCACCCGGCGCCCCGGGGTGATCGCCGGCGTGAACCGGGCCGGGGCGGTCGGGGGCATGGCGGGGGACGTCATGGCACGAGCCTACTGGCCGCCGCCCGTGGCTCGAGATGACGCCCCCACCGCCGAGACCCCGCGACGCTCGAAGCTCAGCGAGCTGCGTCGAGTCGGGTGCGCGCGAGACGCTCAGCCGCCTCGAGCGTGGTCATGCCGCCCTCACGGGAGCCCTGGAGCACGGAGGCCACGGTGTCGCCGATCGCCCTGATGCGAGCGTCGAGGGCAGCCTGGTCGGCGCCGGGGGCGCTTGCGACGTCGAGGTAGATGACGCCGCCGGCGTTCGCCACGAAGTCGGGTGCCCATGCGATGCCACGCTCGTGCAGCACCTCCGCGACCTCCCTCGAGGCGAGCTGGTTGTTCGCGGCGCCGACCACGGCGCGCACGCGCAGATCGCGCACCACCTCGGGCGTGAGCACGCCTCCGAGCCCGCACGGTACGAAGACGTCGGCTTCGACGAGGTGCGCATCGGCCGGGTCGACCCAGGCGGCGCCGAGTTCGTCGGCGAGCGCGCGCTTGGACTCCGCGACATCCGTCACGGTGAGACGGGCACCGGATGCCGCGAGGCTCCGTGCGAGGCGGCCGCCGACCTGCCCGAGGCCGGCGATGACGAGGTGCCGCCCCGAGGCGTCGGTCGAGCCGAAGACGTGGCCGAGCGTCGCGAGAATGGAGGCGTGCACGCCCGCGGCCGTGGCATCCGCGGGTTCGCCGACGCCGCCCTGCTCGGGCGGGAGTCCGCAGACGTGCTCGGTGCGTTCATGCACGACGGCCATGAGCTCGGCGCTCGTGCCGACGTCTTCGGCGGTCATGTAGGCGCCGCCGAGCGATTCGATCGCATCACCGAGGTCGAGCATCGCGTCGTGCGTGCGCGCGGCGTCGAGCGTGGTGCCCGCGGGAATCGCGATCACGGACTTTCCGCCGCCGCGGGCGAGGCCCGCTGCCGCGTTCTTCATGGTCATCGCCTGCGAGAGGCGGAGTGCGTCGGCGAGGCCGTCGGTCCAGTGGTCGTAGCGCCAGAGGCGGGCACCGCCGAGCGCCTGGCCGAGCCGCGTCGAGTGCACGGCCACGATGATCGTGAGGCCCGAGCGGGCGCCGTGGGTGATGAGCACCCGTTCGTGCTCGGGTGCATCGGTCGGCAGTGCTGCACTGACACCGGCTGCGGGGGTCGCCGGGGCGTGGGTGATCGTCATCGATCGTTCTCCTTGACTCATCCGCTTCGTGGGCGGAACCTGACCCTGCGCCTCATGAGCGCGGGTTCGATTCAAGGGTACCGCCGCGCGCCTCATGCCGCGCACGCAGTCGGCCGACGACGGCGACTCAGTGGAAGAAGTGGCGCTCGCCCGTGAAGTACATCGTGACACCGGCGTCGGTGGCGGCCGCGATGACCTCGTCATCGCGGATCGAGCCGCCCGGCTGCACGACCGCACGCACGCCGCCGTCGAGGAGGATCTGCAGCCCGTCGGCGAAGGGGAAGAAGGCGTCGGATGCCGCGACGGACCCCGCAGCCCGCTCCCCCGCGCGCTCGACCGCGAGCTTGCACGAGTCGACCCGGTTGACCTGCCCCATGCCGACGCCGACCGAAGCACCGCCCGAGGCGAGGAGGATCGCGTTCGACTTGACCGCGCGGCACGCGGTCCACGCGAACTCGAGGTCGGCGAGCGTCGCGGCATCCGCAGGCTCTCCCGCCGCGAGCGTCCACTCCGAGGCCGGCGCGAAGTGCCGATCGGCATGCTGCAGCAGCAGACCGCCTGAGACCTGGCGCAGTTCGACGGCCGTCGGCGTGAAGCCCTCGGGCAACGTCAGGAGGCGGATGTTCTTCTTCTTGGTGAGCAGCTCGAGAGCCTCGGCGTCGAATGCCGGAGCGATGAGCACCTCGGTGAAGATGCCCGAGACCGTCTCGGCCATCTCGAGCGTCACGGTGCGGTTCGCGGCGATCACGCCGCCGTAGGCGGAGACCGGGTCGCACTCGTGCGCGCGGCGGTGCGCGTCGGCGATCGGGTCGGATGCCCCGGCAGACGCCACGGCGATGCCGCACGGGTTCGCGTGCTTGATGATCGCGACGGCAGGCTCTTCGAAGTCGAATGCGGCGCGAACTGCCGAGTCGGCGTCGACGTAGTTGTTGTACGACATCTCTTTGCCATGCAGCTGCTCGGCCTGGGCGATACCGGGACGACCCCCCTGCGAGACGTAGAGCGCAGCCTGCTGGTGCGAGTTCTCGCCGTAGCGGAGGTCGGCGTCCTTCGTCCAGGTGCCGCCGACCCATGCCGGGAAGGGCGACTGCTCGGCCGGCTGATCGGGGGCGACGACGCTGCCGAGCCATGAGGCGACGGCGACGTCGTAGGACGCAGTGTGCCGGAAGGCCTCACGAGCGAGGGCCGTGCGCTGCACGAGCGTGGTGCCGCCGGCGGCGACCGCGGTGGCGATCTCGTCGTAGCGGTCGGGCGAGACGACGACGGCGACGTTCGCGTGGTTCTTCGCCGAGGCACGCACCATGGCGGGACCGCCGATGTCGATCTGCTCGATGACGGCATCGGGGGCGGCGCCCGCGGCGACG
Organism: Agromyces sp. GQ35; assembly: GCF_059758475.1. Classification (NCBI taxonomy): domain Bacteria; kingdom Bacillati; phylum Actinomycetota; class Actinomycetes; order Micrococcales; family Microbacteriaceae; genus Agromyces; species Agromyces sp. GQ35. Next base: position 167,953 of record NZ_JCAXEO010000001.1, read on the forward strand.
GTCTCGGCGAAGGGATACAGGTTCACGACGACGAGCTCGTACGGCTCGATGCCGAGGCCGGCGAGCTCCGCCTCGTGGTGCTCGAGGCGCAGGTCGGCGAGCAGCCCGGAGTGCACGGCGGGGTGCAGGGTGCGCACACGGCCGTCGAGGTGCTCTGGATAGCCCGTGACCTCGGCGACCTGCGTGACGGGCAGGCCAGCTTCGGCGATGGCCTTGCCCGTGCCACCGGTCGAGACGATCTCGACGCCCGCGCCGACGAGCGTCGTGGCCAGCTCGACGAGCCCGCGCTTGTCGCTCACGGCGATGAGCGCCCGGCGCACCGGTACGAGGTCTCGTTCGCGGTAGAGGCTCTGGTCGTGCGTGGGGCCGCTCATGATCGTGCGAGTTCCTTCAGGTCGAGATGCGAATTTGCGATGTCGAGCACGGCCTGGATGAGCAGACGCCGCTCGACGGGTTTGATGCGGTCGTGAAGGCTCGACTCGGTGTCGTCGGGCAGCACCGGAATGCGCTCTTGAGCGATGATCGGCCCGCCATCGACCGAGTTGTCGACGACGATGAGGCTCGCTCCGGTCTGGGACACGCCCGCTGCGAGGGCGTCACGTACGCCGTGGGCGCCGGGGAACTCGGGAAGGTACGCGGGGTGCGTGTTGATGAGGTTCGGCGAGAACGCGTCCACCACGGCCGGCGGCACCAGCCGCATGAGCCCCGAGAGCACGACGACGTCGGGTTCCCATCGGCGCACCTCTTCGATGAGGGCCTCGCCCCAGGCGTCACGGTCGGCGTACGCCGTATACGGCACGGAGAACGTCGGCACGCCGTACTCCTCGCCGAGAGCGAGCCCGTCCGCGTCACGGTCGGCGCCGATGGCGACGACCCGCGCAGGGAACTCCGCGTCAGCGGAGGCGTCGAGCAGGGCACGGAGATTCGAACCGGTGCCCGAGATCAGGACGACGAGCTTCAGCACCCCTCGAGCCTACCGCTCGACGACAGCACGAACCGGCGACCCCTGCCGCCCGACGTCACGCCGACCGCCCGGGCTCGCCCGAGCCGGTCGGACCGTCGAGCACGGCGGTGGCGTTCGGGTCGACGGAGGCGCGATCGTCGAACCCGCCGAAGGAGCGGGCGGCAGCAGCATCTCCGCCATCGGCACGGTCGCGCGCCCAGGCCGAATACGCCCCCGCCAGGGCACCGATGCCGATCGTGAGCGCGGCCACGCCCGCGACCGCCAACGGGTTCGGCCCGATCTGCGCGAGTCGTCCGGGGCCGGCCGCACCGCCCGACCACCACGCGAGGAGCCCGAGCACGAGCGCAGCGACCGCGGCCGAGCCCGCAGCCGTCACGAGCGGCCGCCACCACGCGGCATCCGGTCGGCGAACGCCGAAGTCGTCGAACCGACCCCCGGCGCGCGCTGCAGAACCGACCAGCCACGCACCCACGAACCCGAGCAGCACGGGCACGATGAGCCAGAGGGCGCCGAACGACTGCGTCTCGGTCGGCAGGGCGCCGAGCAGCGGGACGCCGGGCACCGGCCCGAGCAGCGCGCCGCCCGTCGAGACCGAGGTGCCGGTGCCGATCGCGAACCCTGGACCGAGCAGCCAGGCGGCAGCCCACACGACCACGTTCGGCATGAGCGCGAGCTCGGCGACGGTCAACGCGATGCCGCCGTCGATGCCGGTGCCGAGCGACTGGTAGAGGCCGGCGATCGTCGCGTAGTCGACCGCGATGAGCCCGGCCACGAGCACGCCCGCGACGGCGAGCACCCCGAAGGCGGCTCCGGCGCCGATGCGCACGACCGAGCGAATCGCGTCGACGAACCCGACCGGCAGCGCCGCGACCCGGCGGCGCACGAAGCCGCCCGCGGCATCCGCCACCTGGTCGTCGCGGAGCGACTCGATGACCGCGCCCACGATCACCCCGATCGCCATGGTGAACGCCGGCAGCACGGCGGCCTGCCAGAGCGACGAGCGTGCCCCGTCGACTCCAGCGGTCAGGGCGAGCAGGAATCCGGCGAGCGCGTAGACGATGACCGCGGAGATGCTGCCGGTGAACGAATGCCCCTCTGCCGCCGAACGCCGGCCGATACGACGACCGAACGCGACCGAGATGAGGGCGAAGCCGAGCAGCGCGATCGTGACGGGGAACGGTTCTCCGGCTCCGGGCAGGCCGGTGCGCGCCGCAGTCACCGCATCGAGTTGCACCTCGAGATCGACACCGTGGCCGAGCAGCCACACGTCGGCCGCAGCTCGGAAGAAGATCGTCGCGTCGACGGCGAGGCCGAAATGCACCGCCCAGAGCAGCATGAGCGGCACGAGCGCGATGCCGAGGCCGATGAGGGCGGCGACGGATGCCTCGAGGCCGGCGAGCAGGGCGATCGTCGTGCGTCTCATTCCGACGCCGAGCTTATCCCGCCCAGCTGCGCTCAGTCGGCAGGACCTGCGGACCGGGGTCGACTCCGCTCCTCGATTCCGTCACCGGCGGCAACCAGATCGGTCTCGCCCGGATCGGTCTCGGCGACATCGACCTCGACGACACCGACCTCGGCGACGACCTCCTCCTCGTCGACCTGCGGCCGACGGAGCAGCTCGACGAGGAGCAGGGCGAGCAGTGCAACGAGCAGCGTGGTGAACACCTTCCCCGTGGTGACGGGCCGGGAGAACAGCACCACGACTGCGGCGATCACCGCGATCGCGATGTAGACGGTGCCCCGCCAGCGGTCGAGCCCGATGCCGAAGCGCCCGGTCGTCACGCCGTGGGCCGCGGCGGTCCGCCGCACCGAAGAGAACCCCGATTCCGCGTAGCCGCGCAGCGCCCGCGCGGGGCGCCACGGCCCGGAGAACCAGGTGACGATCGCCACGAGCACGCCGAGCACGAGCAGTGCGACGATCGTGGACAACATGAGTTCGATGAGCCCCGTGTAGATCGACTCCGCAGCTTCGGCGGGCATGACCGAGGGGCTGACCGCTCCGATGAAGAACAGCCGGCCGATGCCGATGCCGCTCGCGAGGATGCCCATGACGAGCGCGAAGCCGCCGGCGGTCCAGACGAGCGCCTTCGCACGATTGCGGGCGACGACGACACCCGCGACGAGGAACGCGAGCGCGATCCACGGCAGCCAGGTGCCGGCACCCACCGCGAGCGCGTAGATCGTGCGGATCAGCACGAAGGCGTCGTCCTGGGCGATCACGACGCTCCGGTCGATCGTTGGAATCGCCTCGGCGAACCCCACGCCCTGTTCGATGAGGCGCTGCTTCACGGCCTCGACGATCGGTCCGAGCTGCACCGCGATCGAACCGTCGCCGCCGATCGCCAGCGCGGCATCGGGATCGCCCTGCATCGCGGCGACGAACTGATGGTGCGTGATGCGCAGCGCCGACGCCCAGACGTCGGCGAACGCCGGCGACTCGACGACGCGATCGACGACGTTTCCGACGAGCGTCTGCAGGCCCTGCGTCGCCGGGCCTTCGAGCAGTCCGAGCGCGGTCTCGGCTCTCGGGGGAAGGTCGAGCGAGCGGATGCCGTCGAAGACGTCGGCGGTCAGTGCGGGGATGTCCACCTGTTCCTCGATCGCGGCCGTCACCTCGTCGCCGAGGTAGGCCTGCACGGCAGGATCCTCGGCGAGCGGTGCGAACGTCGCCACGAAGCGGTCGGTGTCGACGAGTTCGAGCCGCGCCCACGCGGTGATGACCGCGACCGGTGCGAGCAGCAAGCCGACCACGACGAGCACGACGGCCGTGACCGTGCGGCCCCAGCGGCGCTTCGCCCTCGGTGCGACGGATGTCGCGGCATCCGCCTCGCCGGTGCCACCCGAATCGATGCCGGCGCGCAACGCTGCATTCTCCGCCTCGAGCGCTGCGATCCGCGCTTCGAGCCCGCCCGTGTCCGTTCGCGTCTGCGCCATGAGACACCCCTGCCAACGACGATAGCGCCGAGCGCCCGCGAGCGCACTGCTTCAGTGGATGACGGCCTTCAGCACGATCATCGCGACGCCGAAGGCGGCGGTCGCGAGCGAACCGACGATCTGCATCGGCCAGGCCGCTCCACGCCGCCGATACGCCACGAAGCCGAGCACCGCGAGCACGACGACGCCGGCCCACAGCGCCGTCCACAACGCGAACGCGTCGGGGATCGCGCGCGTCGCGCCGAGCAGCAGAATGAGGAGCGGTAGGAACGCCGAGAACAGCAGGCCGCGTGAGCGACGCACGGCGATGCCGAACGACTCGCGAAGCCCGACGACCCGCCCGTGGTCGAGGCCGTGGTGGGCGACCGTGCCGGCGTAGACATGCGCCGCCCAGAAGACGACGACGGTCGCCGCGACGCTCCAGAAGACGTTCCACGAACTCTCGCCGTGACCGCCGGCCGCGATGATCATGCCCGACACGAGGATCACCCCGTAGACCGACTCCTCCGTGACGAACGCGGCCTGCACGATGCGGCCCGCGGGCGTGGCCGGCGCCGGGCGCGCCGACGCTGACTGCGGTTCGTGCTCCGCGGCTCGGGCGGAATCCTCGCTCATGCACCCACTCTGGCACGAGGGGGCCACTGGCACGAGATCACCACTCGCACACGGGGGCCGCGGTGCGACCGAGAACGGCCCTGCAGGCGTGCCTGCAGGGCCGTTCGTCGAGCGGATTCCGCCGAAGCGGGCATCAGAGCGCCGCGTACACCTCGCGAAGCAGCTGCGCGGTCTCGCTCGGCGTCTTGCCGACCTTGACTCCGGCGGCCTCGAGGGCCTCCTTCTTCGCCTGGGCGGTGCCAGCGGAGCCGGACACGATCGCGCCGGCGTGGCCCATGGTCTTGCCCTCGGGCGCGGTGAAGCCGGCGACGTAGCCGACGACCGGCTTCGTGACGTTGGCCTTGATGAAGTCGGCCGCACGCTCTTCGGCGTCGCCGCCGATCTCGCCGATCATCACGATCGCCTTCGTCTCGGGGTCGGCCTCGAACGCGGCGAGCGCGTCGATGTGCGTCGTGCCGATGATCGGGTCGCCGCCGATGCCGATGGCCGTCGAGAAGCCGAGGTCGCGCAGCTCGTACATCATCTGGTACGTGAGCGTGCCCGACTTCGAGACGAGGCCGATCGGACCCTTGCCCGTGATGTTCGCGGGCGTGATGCCGACGAGCGCTTCACCGGGGCTGATGATGCCGGGGCAGTTCGGGCCGATGATGCGGGTCGTGTCGCCCTTCGCCTTGGCGTACGCCCAGAACTCCGCGGAGTCCTGCACGGGCACGCCCTCGGTGATGATGACCAGGAGCGGGATCTCGGCGTCGATGGCCTCGATCACGGCGTCCTTCGTGAAGGCCGGCGGCACGAAGGCGATGGAGACATCCGCCCCCGTCTGCTCGATCGCCTCGGCGACCGACGCGAAGACCGGCAGCTCGACCGAGTTGCCGTCGGCGCCCTTGTGCAGCACCGTGGTGCCCGCCTTGCGGGCGTTGACGCCGCCGACCACCTGGGTGCCGGCCGCGAGCATGCGCGCCGTGTGCTTGGAGCCCTCGCCGCCGGTGATGCCCTGGACGATGACCTTGGAGTCCTTGTTGAGGAAGATCGTCATGTCTGAATCCCTTACTTACGCGGCGTTCGCCAGCTCGGCGGCCTTGTCGGCGCCCTGGTCCATGTTCTCGGCGAGGGTGACGAGCGGGTGCGCCGCCTCCTCGAGGATGCGGCGGCCCTCGACGACGTTGTTGCCGTCGAGGCGCACCACGAGCGGCTTGTTCGCCGCGGAGCCGAGCTCTGCGAGCGCACCGACGATGCCCTTGGCGACCTGGTCGCACGCGGTGATGCCGCCGAAGACGTTCACGAAGACGCTCTTGACCTGCGGGTCGCCGAGGATGATGCCGAGGCCATTGGCCATGACCTCGGCCGAGGCGCCGCCGCCGATGTCGAGGAAGTTGGCGGGCTTGACGCCGCCGTGGTTCTCGCCGGCGTAGGCGACGACGTCGAGCGTCGACATGACGAGGCCCGCGCCGTTGCCGATGATGCCGACCTCGCCGTCGAGCTTCACGTAGTTGAGGTCGAGTTCTTTCGCAGCCGCCTCGAGCGGGTCGGCGGCGTCTTTGTCTTCGAGCAGCGCGTGCCCGGCGTGACGGAACTCGGCGTTCTCGTCGAGCGTGACCTTGCCGTCGAGGGCGACGACGTTGCCGTCTTCATCGAGGATCAGCGGGTTGACCTCGACGAGCGTCGCGTCTTCGCCCTTGTAGACCTCGTAGAGCTTCACGAAGACGTCGGCGACCTTGTCGACGAGCTCGGCCGGGAAGTTCGCGGCGACCGCGATCTCACGGGCCTTCGCCGCGTCGATGCCGGCGATCGGGTCGACCTCGACCCGCGCGAGCGCCTCGGGCTTCTCGACGGCGAGCACCTCGATCTCCATGCCACCCTCGACGCTCGTCAGCGAGAGGTAGGAGCGGTTGGCACGGTCGAGCAGCACGGAGAAGTAGAACTCCTGCGCGATGCGTGCGCCGCCCGCGACCATGACGCGCTTGACGACGTGGCCCTTGATGTCGAGGCCGAGAATCGCCTTCGCGGCCTCGTAGGCCTCGTCGGGCGTCTTCGCGACCTTGACGCCGCCGGCCTTGCCGCGCCCGCCGGTCTTCACCTGGGCCTTGACGACCACGACGCCGCCGAGCTTCTCGGCGGCCGCGCGCACCTCATCGGGGGTGTCGGCGACGATGCCCGGGAGCACCGGGACCCCGTATCGCTCGAACAGGTCTCTGGCCTGGTACTCGTAAAGATCCACGCTCTACTTCCAATCGGTCCGCACGCGCGAAAGCGCACAGGGGCTGGTGGGTGTCGGCCCGACGCGCCGAAGAATCTCGACGTCAAGATAAGTGGGCCACCTTCCATGCTACTCCCCCGTTCAGGGCGGCCGAACCGGCGTCGGTCCGGCCTCGGCGGGCTCCTCGTCGGGCGGACACTGGCGTCCGTCAGTTGCCGCTGGGAGACTGTCGATGTGGCCGAGACCAGCGAACCGATCCATCGCGCAGATCCGCATGACGGTTCGGTGCACGCGAAGCTCAATTGGCTGCGGGCCGGTGTGCTCGGCGCCAACGACGGCATCGTCTCCGTCGCCGCGCTCGTCGTCGGAGTCGCCGCCGCGACCACCGACGTGGGTCCCGTGCTCGTGGCCGGTGTCGCCTCGGTGGTCGCCGGCGCCATCTCGATGGGACTCGGCGAGTACGTCTCCGTCTCGAGTCAGCGCGACACCGAGCGCGCCCTCATCGCGAAGGAGCAGCGGGAGCTCGAGACGATGCCTGCGCAAGAACTCGCCGAGCTGGCCGGTCTCTACCGGGCCAAGGGCCTGTCGCACGAGACGGCGGAGACGGTGGCGAGAGAGCTGACCGAGCACGACGCGCTCGCCGCGCACCTCGAGGTCGAGCTCCACATCGACCTCGAGGACGTGGTGAACCCCTGGCACGCCGCCGGCGCCTCCGCGCTGTCGTTCCTCGTCGGCGCAGTCCTCCCATTGCTCGCGATTCTGCTGCCGCCACCCGAGTGGCGCATCCCCACGACGTTCGTCGCCGTCGTCATCGCGCTCGGATTGACCGGCTGGCTGAGTGCGTGGATCGGCGGGAGTCCCGTCGCCCGTGCCGTGCTCAGGGTCACGATCGGCGGGGCACTCGCCCTCATCGCCACGTGGACCATCGGCGCACTCCTCGGCGTCGCCGTCTGATCACGCCGGTCTGGTCGAGTCGGGTCGGCTTCGGCTCGCATCGAGCCCGACTCCGGCCCGCGTGCTGCAGCGTTCAGCCGATGCGGCCGAGCGCTGCCGCCGCGTGGAAGAGCGCCGCGACCGTCTCGCCGTCGCTGATCTCACCGTCGCGCACCATGCGCACGGCCTCGCTCCACGGCACCGCCTGCACGTTGCTGATGCCCTCTTCGGCCTGCGACTCGGTGCCGGATGCCGCGTGGCGCAGGCCGGTCGCGAGGTAGACCAGCTCTGCGGCACGACAGACACCGTTGAGCGCGGCCATGCGCCCGATCTCGCGCCATTCGGCGGCCTCGTGCCCGGTCTCCTCCAGCAGTTCACGGCGGGCGGCCTCGAGCGGGTCTTCGCCGTCGGTTCCCCCTGCCGGCACCTCGATGGATCGACCGACGGTGTGCCGGTCGATGGTCACGAGCAGCACCTCGTCGTCGTCGGTCATGGCGACGACGAACACGGCGTCGTTGCGCAGCTCGACCACGCCGTAGATGCCCTCACTGCCGTCGGGTCGCACGACCTGGTCTTCGGTGACGGTGATCCACTGGTTCTCGTAGACGGTGCGCCGATCGCGCGTGGGCCAGGTCATGGATGCTCCATCGTTCGAGTGCTCGGGCCGGTGCCGGCGACCGGGCCGACGACGCTCAGATCTTCTCGATCGGGGCGATCTTGATCAGCAGCTTCTTCTGCCCGGCGCTGTCGAAGGCGACGTGCGCGATGCGCTTCGTGCCCTCACCCGTCACCTGGGTGACCTTGCCCTCGCCGAAGTCCGTGTGACGGATGCGGTCACCAGCGGCGAGCGTGAGATCGCCGTTGTCGCGCACGGTGCCGGTGACCCGGTTCGCCCACTCGGTCTTCGGCTTGGCCGACTTCGTGACGCTGAACCGTTCGAGGTCGCGATCGCGAGTGCCCCAAGCGCCGCCGTCTCGGCGGGCGTTGAGTGCACGCGGCTGCGTGCCGCCGCGCGACGTCGCCATGCCCGGCGACTGGCGCCAGTCGATCAGCCCCTCTGGAATCTCCTGCAGGTAGCGCGACGGCATCGCCACGGCGACCTCGCCGAACTGCGCGCGGCTCATCGCGAGCGAGAGGTAGAGACGCTTGCGGGCGCGCGTGATGCCGACGTAGAACAACCGTCGCTCTTCGGCGGGCCCTCCGGGCTCGGAGGCCGACATCTGGTGCGGCAGGAGCCCCTCTTCGATGCCGGTGAGGAACACCGCGTGGTACTCGAGGCCCTTCGCGGTGTGCAACGTCATGAGCGAGACGGTGCCGGATGCGTCGTCGAGCTCGTCGGCCGCGGCCACGAGCGAGACCTGCGTGAGGAAGTCGACGAGCGTGGCGCCGGGATTCTCGCGATCGAAGTCGCGGGTCTGGGCGACGAGCTCTTCGACGTTCTCGGCTCGCGTCTCGTCTTGCGGGTCGCGGCTGTTGCGCAGCGCGTCGAGCAGGCCCGACCGCTCCATGAGGAACACGAGCACGTCGGACACCTTCGCCGCACCGACGTTCGTGCCGGCCGCGATGCCCTCTGCCGAGGGCACGAGCATCGCCGCGGCCTCGTCGAGCACGTTCGCGAGTGCGGCGATCGCACCCGTCACCTTCGGCCCGAGCCCGAGCCCGTCGGCCGCTCGCATGGCCTGCCGGAACGTGAGGTCGTTCTGCTCGGCGAACGACGCGAGCGCGGTCTCGGTCGCGGGACCGATGCCGCGCTTCGGCGTGTTCAGCACTCGACGCAGGGCGAGCTCGTCGACGGGGTTCGCGACCGCGATGAGGTACGCCATCGCGTCTTTGATCTCTGCACGTTCGTAGAACTTCGTGCCGCCCACGACGCGGTACGGCAGCGCCGAGCGGACGAAGATCTCTTCGAGGGCACGCGTCTGGGCGTTGGTGCGGTAGAAGACGGCGATATCGCGATAGGCGATGCCGTCGCGGTGCATCGACTCGATCTCATCGGCCACGAATTGCGCCTCGTCGTGCGCCGTGTACCCCGTGTAGCCCGTGATCTTGTCGCCGTCGCCGACGGCCGTCCAGAGCTTCTTCTCTTTGCGATCGAAATTATTCGCGATGACGGCGTTCGCCGCCGAGAGGATGTTCTGCGTCGAGCGGTAGTTCTGCTCGAGCAGCACGACCTTCGCCCCGGGGAAGTCGCGCTCGAACTCGGAGATGTTGCGGATGTCTGCACCGCGGAAGGCGTAGATCGACTGGTCGGAGTCGCCGACGACCGTGAGGCTCGCGCCGGGGATCGACCCCGAGGCGTCCGTCAGCCCGCGCACCAGGATGCCGTGCTCGTCGAGATCGGCGACGATCTCGCGCGGCACCGCCCTCGTGAGTTCGTGGATGAGCGAATACTGCGCGTGATTCGTGTCTTGGTACTCGTCGACGAGGATGTGCCGGAAGCGGCGTTGGTACAGCGCGGCGACCTTCGGGAACGCGCGGAAGAGGTAGACCGTCTCGGCGATGAGGTCGTCGAAGTCGAACGCGCTCGCCGCGCGCAGCCGCCGGGTGTACTGGCGGAAGATCTCGAGGAACATGACCTCTTGCGGGTCGTTCGTGTTCGCGTTGCGCGCGTACGTCTCGACGTCGGCGAGCTCGTTCTTCAGCTTCGAGATCTTCGACTGGGCGCTCGCGGGCGTGAAGCCCATGGTGTCGGCGTCGAGCTCTTTGATGATGCGCTTCAGGATCGTGCGCTGGTCGGCCGAGTCGTAGATCGTGAACGTCGACGACATGCCGATCGACTCGGCCTCGCGCCGGAGGATGCGCACGCACGCCGAGTGGAAGGTCGAGATCCACATGCCGGATGCGCCCTCGCCGAGCAGCGCCTCGACGCGCTCGCGCATCTCGGCAGCGGCTTTGTTCGTGAAGGTGATCGCGAGGATCTGGCTCGGCCACGCCTCGCGACTCTCGATGAGGCTCGCGATGCGGTGGGTGAGCACGCGCGTCTTGCCGGAACCTGCGCCCGCGACGATGAGCAGGGCGGGGCCGCGGTACTCGACCGCCTCGCGCTGCTCGGGGTTCAGTCCGTCGGTGAGGCGGGAGCCGGAATGGCCGCCGGATGCCGCGGGCTGGGCCTCGCGCCAGCCGGCCGGTTCGTCGGGGTCGAGGATCAGCGTCATATCGCTCTCAAGTCTAGGCGCGACCGCCGACACCGATCCCGCGGGTCGCGCCCCCGTTCCTGCTCGGTGGTGCAATCGCGGGCGAGAACACGACACTGCGGTAGCCGGGGATCAGCACGCCCCGCGCCACCCGGCGGGAGCGCACCTCGAGCGGCTGCTCGACGGCGGCATCGAGCACCGCAGCGAGCAGCCCGCGGATCTGCGCCATCGCGAGCGGCGCACCGAGGCAGAAGTGCGATCCGGCGCCGAACCAGAGCTGCCTGAGACCGGCCGCCGGGTTTCCGACCGGGTCGAATCCGGGGGCGACCCGATTGGCGAGGAACGTCGCGAGCACCACGCGTTCGCCGGCCCGCACTGCGACATCGCCGATCCGCGCGTCGCGCACGACGCTCCGCAGCATCACGGGCGACGGAGTCGTCACCCGCAGGGCCTCGGCGATGGCCGCGTCGAGGTGTTCGCGGTCGCCGGCGAGCCGGTCGAGCCAGCCGGTGTCGGCGAGCAGGCAGATGAGGCGCGGCAGGTAGGCGACGAGGGTCTCGGTGCCGGTGAGCACGAATGCGCCGACCGCGCCGAGCGATTCCGCTTCGTCGAGGCCCAGCTCGCGCATGCGGCCGGGCACCGTCTCGGGATCCCCGCTGCGCCATGCCTCGGCCGCGTGCCCGGTCAGCTCAGCCATCACGGCGCGTGCGTGCCGCACCTGCGCGGGGGACATCCGCGGGCGGGAGAGCCGCACCGCACCCGTCACCGTCGCGATCCGGCGGAAGAGCCGGTCATCGACGACGCTCGGCGGCAGGCCGACGAGCGTCGAGATCACGGCGCTCGCGTGCCGCCGGGCCTCGGCGACGAGCTCGACCCGTTCTCCCGCCGCGAGCCGCCTACGGAGGGTGGCGAGCTCGTCGCCGAGCGTGCGCTCGACGATCGCGCCGACCGCGGCGGGCGTGAAGAGGGGCGCCAGCCGGCGGCGCAGCTCGAGGTGCTCCGCCCCCTCCATGTTCAGCAGCACCCGCGGCCCGAGCACGGGCGTCCACAACTCGCTCGGCGATCCCGGCCCCGTCTTGGAGAACGACGCCGTGTCCATGAGCACGGCGCGCAGCAACGCGGCATCCGTCACGACCGTGCCGAGTCCCGGCACGCGCAGCACCGGCCGCCTGACGCTCGCGAGCAGCGGGTAGGCGAGCGGATGCGCCGCGCGCATCACGCGCTCCTCCCACCGTGCCGCCGAGCGGCCGGTCGCCGAGGCGAGCGTCACCACCGCAGCACCGTGACGCCCAGGCTGATGCCGCCGGCGAGCCCGACCAGGGCGATGAGGCTGCCGGGCCGAATGCGCCCCTGCTCGAGTGCGCGTCCGAGTTGCACGGGCAGTGAGACGCTCGCGAGGTTGCCGTGCGCCGAGATCGTCTCCTCGGTCACCGCCGGGTCGACGCCGAGCAGATCGACGATGCGCCGGTGCATGGGCAGCGCGACCTGGTGCACGCCCACGAAGTCGAGATCGCCGGCTCGGAGGCCGAGACCCGCGAGCGTTTCGTGGAAGATGCCGAGGCCCACCCGGCGGAACGCACGCTCGAGCGCCCGGCCGTCCATGTCGAAGTAACTGCCGCCGATCGCGTGCGGATTGATCGAGCCGCCGGTCGGCAGGGTGCCGACGTCCCAGTACTCCGAGTGCGCGCTGAACCGGGAGCCGATGATGCCGACGCCCGGCTCATCGCTGGACTCGAGCACGACGGCGGCGCCGCCGTCGCTCATCGTGTAGCCGGGGAAGGAGCGCAGGAACTGCGCGCTGCCGTCGAGCTTCCAGCGCACGGCGTGCGAGGGCTGCTCGCCACTCACCACGAGGGCGCGCCTGGCCTGCCCCGTCGCGATGAGCGCCTCGGCGACCTGCATGCCGACGAGCAGGCTGTTGCACGCGTTCTTCACGTCCATGACCGCCGCCGTCAGCCCGAGTTTCGCGGCGACGATGTGCGCGGTCGCCGGTTCGATGAGGTCCTGGCTCGCAGAGGCGAAGACGAGGAGGTCGATCGAGCCCGGTGACTCGGCGAGCGCCTCACGTGCTGCGGCCACCGCCAGGTCGGAGGTCTGCCAGCCTTCGGGTCGCACGTGAACGCCGCGCACTCCGGTGAGACGGGCGATGATGCCGGTGGGCAACGCGAGTCCGGGGTTCGCCGCGATGATGCGGGCCTCCGTCTCGCTCGTCGACCGCCAGTGCTCGGGCAGGAACACGCCGAGACCCGCGATCCGTGCGGCGGTCGTCCAGCGCGAGGCATCCGATCGCTGCGGCCGTTCCGTGAGCAGCGTCATGCTCGCACCTCGCCCTGTTCGTCGCCGACGCCGACACCCGACATCCAGGCCTCCTCGATCAGATCGGCGGCTGTCGCCGCTCCGTCGTGCAGTTCGCTCGCCCGGCGGAAGCGCTCGAGCGCGCGAGCGCGTTCCCCTGAGGGCAGAAGCGCCCGCTCGATCGCCGCAGCGAGCCTGGCCGCTCCGGCCGCGCCGCCCACCGCCGACGGCGTGAGCCGCTCGGCGAGTCCGTGGTGCACGAGGCGTGCGGCGAGATCGGGCTGATCGTAATCGACCGGGATCACCACGGCGGGCAGGCCGGCCGCGAGTGCTGCGTGCACGATGCCGGCTCCGCCGTGGTGCACGATCGCGTCGTAGGCGCTGAGGTCGCCGTAGTCGGCGTAGCCGACGATGCGCACCCGATCGCTCCGCCCGCCGCTCGCCGGCGTGCCGCCGAGCGTCATCTCGAGGTCCACGCCGGGCAGGAGCGCCGCGACGCGCTCGACGGTCGCGAGGAGTTCGGCCTTCGTGCCAGCCAGATGCGTGCCGCACGAGACCAGCACCCGCTGTCGCGGTGTCGAAGCGAGCTGCGCGGGCTCCGCGCCGTCGCGCCGAGCGATGGATGCCTCCGCGCCCCACGCCCCTGGCCGGCCCGGTGGCGTGTACCGCACCGGCCCGACGAACCGCATCGCGGTGGGCCAGGTGCGCGGCAGCTCGAGCTCGGCGAGGCCGAGGCCGAGCACGGTGTCGGGCGAGTACACCTGCTCGCTGCCGTCGGCCCGGAACACCCCAGAGAAGCCGAGCGCACGCAGTGGTACGGCATGCACCGCGAAGACGCCGCGCTTGAACGTGCGGGCGAGGACCCGCGCAACGGCGTCGCGCACCCGGCCGGCGATGCTGCGCGGCGGCGACCAGCCGCCGAAGTAGGCGGGGGTGCCGTCGACCGAGCCGATGGCCAGGGGCGACGGCGTCGCGGTGAACCATCGCGCGCCGAGTCGGCTCGCCGCCATGCCGGCGACCGGCAGCGTGAAGTCGGCGACCACGACGGCGGGCAGCTGTTCACGGTATCTCCGGTCGAATTCGGCACTGATCGTGCCGAGCACGCCGAGCGTGCCGCGGAATTGCCGGTGCAGCAGCACCGGGTTCGCGCCGATGCGCTCGGGCGGGTCGGCGATCGCTGCGATGACCCGGTCGTCGGCCGACTCGAGGACGACCGCGGTGAGGCCCGCCGCCTCGATCTCGGCACGCGCCGCGGCGGTGCTCACGACCTGGACGGGCACCCCCCTGCGCGCCAGTTCGACCCCGATGCCGAGCACCGGGTGAAGGTGACCCGCGAACGGCGGGGCGACGAGTTCGACGCGGCCGCTCATGCGTGCACCTTCTGCTCGATGCGCAGTCGCTCGATCGCCGCGACCACGACGGCGTGCAACTCGGGCGACGACAGGTAGTCGAGGTGCTTCGCGTCGATCTCGTGGTCGGGTGCCCCGGTCGATCGCCTGGCGAGCGCGTCGCCGCGGCCCGCGACCGTCTCGATCGCAGCCGCGTCGGGCCGCGACCTCGCGACCGGGCCGTAGGCGATGACGTGCACCCGTGCAAGGGCCCGCGCGTCGAGCTGGAGGTTCGCGAGAAGCTCGAGCCCGCAGCTGCCCGCGAGCACGAGGGTGCGATCGGGGTCCGCGAACACCGCGCGCACGGCGGCGGCATGCTCCCGCGCGAAGCCCGCCCGCCGCGAGCCGAAGTAGTCGCGCACGTTGCGCACGCTCGCGATCGCGAGCGGCGTCGGCCGCCACGGACCGCTCGCGGGCCGGTACGGGAAGTTCACGTCGAGTCGCTCGTCCGCCGAGAGCGGCAGGGCGTCGAGGAACGCCAGCTGCACGGGCGAGAGCGCGGTGTTCGAGCGATCGCTGCGACCCGTCAGGAAGCAGACTCTGAGCGTCATGGCCGCGTCTCCTCGAAGTGGTCGTTGGCGTGCACGAGGTACCGGCTGCCGCGCCAGACGATGCGCCGGTCGGCGAGCGAGCGGCCGAACTGCAGGGGGAGCATGAGTTCGCCGGCGAGGGAGAGCAGGGGGTCGTGTCGCACCCGCCCGGTGACGACGCGCTGTACGGTCGAGATGACCGTGGAGCGCACGAGCAGCGCACCGGCGAGCGCCACCGCCGCCGCTTTCGTCGGGCGTACGGCGGTGACCCCGACGAGCACGCCGAGCAACGTGGCGGGCAGCGCGTACCCGGCCACGATGCCCGCGCGCCATGCCGGACGCTCGGCCCTGAGCAGCAGCCCGGCGAACACCATCCAGCGGTGCATGAGCTGGCCGTATTGGCGCCCGTCGTCGACGGTCGTGGAGACGAACTGCACGACCTCGCTCTGGTCGATCCTGCCGCCGCCCTCGCGCACACGGCGGGCGACCGCGAGATCGTCGGCCAGCAACGGAAGCAGCGGGGCGAACCCGCCGAGCCGTTCGAGCGTGCCGCGGCGCATCGCCCAGGTCATGCCGTTGATGGTGCGCGGGTCGCCGAGGGCAGCGGTCGGCAGGTAGCTGAGGGTGGACTGGTCGTTCACGAACTGCGCGAGCAGTCGCGACCAGACGCCGGAACCCGGCAGATAGCACGGCAGCCCCGTGCTCACCTCCGCGATGCGCAACCCGTCGCGAAGTGCGGCGAGCCCATCTGCGGTGACGCGGGTGTCGTCGTCGACGATCGCGAAGGCCTCGGTCGCGATGAGCGCCTCGGCCAGGTGCAGCTTGAACGTCTTCGGCCCGGTGGCCGCAGGGCACGGCGGGCAGTCGACGATGCGCACGGCGGCGAGCGGATGCCTCGAGCCCCCCTCTTCCGCGGCACGGCGCCCGTCGGGGTCGGCCTCGTCGACGAGCCACAGCACAGGCGAGTCGGCGGCCACCGCGAGCGTGTTCGCGAGCGTGTCGGCGAGCTGCGGGTCGCCCGAGAGGATCGGTTGCACGATCGTGAGCTGCGACGACGGAATCGCCGCGCCCGACGCCGCGCGCAGGCGTGCGCGCCGCCGGGCGACCCCGAGGGCGGCGAGCGCGGCCTTCGCGAGCATGAGCGCGGAGTACCCCACGGCGGCGGTGACGACGACCCTGTCGCTGCCCTTCATCGCGTCACCCGTGCCGCGTCGCGCCCGGCCGCGATGGTGCGCGCGAGGCCCTCGGCCATCGAGACGCTCGGCGGCCCGAGGAGCCGCCGGGCGTGCGAGTCGTCGAAGGTCTTCGAGGAGGCGAGGAGCCAGACCGCGTACCGGGTCAGGGGCGGCTCGCCACGGAGCCGGCCGAGCCGCCACACGGCCTCGGCGGCGGTGGCGAGGCCGAGCGCGGCGCCGCGTCCCAGATGCCGGGTCGGCACGGGCACGTCGAGGGCGCTGAGGATGCCGGCGATCGTCGGCATGAGCGCCACGGGCTCGCCGTTCGTGAGGTTCACGGTCGCACCCGAGAGGCCAGGCCGGAGCGCCGCAGCGATGAGGTGGTCGACCAGGGCATCGATGTAGACGAGGTCGCCGACGGCCGGCGCCGACGGGTCGCCGATGAACGGCAGGCGACCCGCCCTGGCCGCCTCGATGATGCGCGGCAGCAGCGTCGTGTCGCCCGGCCCGAACACCGCGCGAGGTCGGGCGATCACCCAGTCGCCCGGGTATTCCCGCACGAGCAGTTCGCCCTCGTGCTTCGTGCGCGCGTAGTCGTTCAGGAAGCGTGGACCGATCGGAGTCGCCTCGGTGATGCCGAACTGATCGACGGGCCGGTAGAAGACGGAGGTCGACGAGACGTACACGACACGTGGCAGTCCGGTGCGGCGCGCGAGCTCGAGCACGTTCGCGGTCGCGACCACGTTCTGCGCGTGAAACTCGGCACGACTCCCCGACTGGCTCGCGCGTGCGGCTGCGTGCACGATGACCTCGGGGCGGAAGTCCAGTGCGAAGGGCGACGAGATCGGCGCGGTGAGGTCGATGCTCGCGAGGTCCGCGTCGGGCACCGGGCGGCGCCCGATGCCGCGCACCTCGACATCGGGGCGATCGCGGAGCGCTCGCAGCAACGCGCCGCCGACGAAGCCGGTCGCGCCCGTGACGAGGATCCTCACCGGCTCAGCGCCCATGGACGTCCACGCTCCCCGACGCGGTACTCACGCGCCTGATGCGCACGTTCTTCGCACCCGGTGACCGCTGCGGGAGCCTCCCGAACCCGATCGCGGGCAGCGTCGCCCCGACCGTGTCGAACAGTTCAGCGAGCGCGCTCCGAGCAGCGAGCTCGTGCTCGGCATCGAGCGGGTCGAGTTCGACCTCGAGCACGTCGGGCGACCAGCGGATGCCCCATGCCCCCGCCATCGCCATCGCCATCGCCCGCCGCACGGCGTCGGGGAAGACGCGCACGGTGCCGCCGTCGACGCCTCGGGCTTCGATGACCTCATCGGCCCGTCCCTCGACCGCCTCGATGACGCGGGCGGCATTGCCGCATCGACAGCGTTCCCGGCCGGGGGCGATCCTCAACACGTCGTCGAGGCGATAGCGCACGATGAGCTGCGTGCTGCGGACGAAGTCGGTGATGATCGGCACGAACCGTCCGGCAGCGGCCGCCTCGGATCCGCCCACCCATTCGGTCTCGACGACGACGCTCTGCTCGTTCAGGTGCAGTCGACCGTACTCGCAATCGAGCGCGAGCAGTCCCTCGGTCGCCTGGTAGACGCGTCGGGGGCGTCGCCCCCACGCCGACTCGAGGAGCCGGGCATCGGCCGCGTCGAGCACCTCGGCCACGGCGACGACGAGTCGGGGCTCGAGATGCAGTTCGCCGCGCCCCTCGGCGAGCGCGAGCTCGACGAGCACGCTCGACGGAGCCACGAGGACATCGGGCCGGGCCGCCGCGACCTCGGCGACGATCCGCCCGAACGGCGCGAGGAGATCGATGAACTCGAACGAGAGGCGACGGCTCGCGACCGACTCGTAGAGATTGCTGTTCGCACGCAAGGCGAACGCGATGCGCAGCGGCGGCCGCCACGGCGACACGAGCTGGGCGACGCTGCGCCGGTCGAGGAGCCGGCCGAGCACGGTGCCCGCCCAGCGCATCCGCTCGGCAGCGTCGACGAGGAAGACGCCCGGCCGGCCCGAGGTGCCGCTCGAGAGCCCGACCGTGACGCCGCCGGGGAGCTCGGCTCGGAAGTCGCGCTGCTGCTCAGCGGCACGCGCCGCAGCGAGCGCGGACTCGAGGGTGATGCCCAGCACGTTGAAGTCGGCGAAATCGGCGAGCACCGTTGCCTTGTCGACGACCGGTGCCTCCCCGAGCCGCGCGAGGCGCCGCCCGTAGTGGGCGGCACGCGGCATCCGCTCGCCGAGCAGCCGTTCGATGCCGTGGCGCCGGCGCCGCTCGAGCATCGCGCGCCCCCCGATGCGGTCGCCCCATCGTGCGCGTGCGAAGCACACCACCGCGATCATCCGGTGCCGGCGCTCCGTTCGCCGGGTACGGCGAAGCCCGCGGTCTCCCCCGTGTTCGGTCACGCTCAGTGCACTCCTGCCAGCGCCGTCCGCGCTTCCACACCGAGGTCGGGGTGGTCGAGGAACACCCCGTCGACGCCCATCCCGACGATCTCGGCGAACTCACCCTGCCAGTCGCCGTACGCCGCACGCGACGCGCCGCGCCGGAACCGGCCAGCCAGGAATCGGTTCTCCGGCCGAAGCGTCCAGGTGTAGATCTCGAGTCCGGCGCCGTGGGCGGCGTCGACGAGTTCCGCTCCGGCGAGCGGCGCGGTCGCCGCATCCGCCGTCCGCTTCGCCGTCGGGCCGCCGACGAGACGCGCCTTGCCGACGCTCACGCCGTCGAACCGTCCGGTGAGACCGAGCAGTCCCGCCTCGGTCGCGAACGAGTCGTATCGGGGGGCGGCCCGACCGTGCTCGAGCACGAGATCCCAGGGCGCGCCGGCACCCTCGATCAGGAACACCCGCTTGCCACGGATGCCGCGGGCCGCGAGCCGATCGAGCAGCGTGGGTTCGAACGCCTCCATGATGAGCCGCTCGTCGCCGCGGCCCCACCCCGCTGCATCGAGCTCGGCGGCGAAGAGCTCGTCGAGCGAAAGACCCAGCGCAGCGAAGTGCGCGGCGTGCTTGAACTCGGCGACCATGCGCACGAGGCGGCGCTGCTCGGCCCCGGCTGTGTCGATGATCTCGAAGAGCTCGCGCAGGCGGATGATCGGGTATCGCCCGTCGAAGCTCGCGCTCGCCTGCCGCAGCGAACCGAGCCGTTCACGCGCACGCAGTGTCGCCAGCTCCGCCCAGGTGAAGTCCTCGGTGAACCATCCGGTGAGCGCGGCGCCGTCGATCTCCCGCGTGGTGCGGCGACCGGCGAACTCCGGGCGGCTCGCGACATCCGTGGTGCCCGAGATCTCGTTCTCGTGGCGCAGCACGAGCACGCCGTCGCGCGTGGCGACGATGTCGGGCTCGACCGCGTCGGCGCCGAGCGCGAAGGCCAGCTCGTACGACGAACGGGTGTGTTCGGGCCGGTAGCCCGGCGCGCCGCGATGCCCGATCACGAGCGGGCGCGGGTCGTCGTCGTGCAGCATGCGCCCCAGCGTAGTCAGCCGAGACCTGCCGCCAGCGGGAATTCCGCAGGAATTCAGGGCGTTGTCACTGGTAACTCGGGTAGGTTGGTTCCGGCAACGGATGCCGCATGCAGCCGCGGCCCGAGCATCGACCACAGCCGAAAGCAGAGGAAACCCATGGCTCTCGACAACCCCGCCTTCTCGCGGAACTCCGCGTTCTCCGCCCAGGGAGGCGTGGCCGCCGCGCAAGACATCTCGGCACAGCAGCTGCAAGAGATGTACAACCAGCCCACCACGCCGCCCCCCGGCGAGACGATGGCGGTCGACACCACGATCCACAAGGCGGCCGTCTCGTTCGGCCTGCTGCTGGTCGGCGCCGCGCTCGGCTGGGTCACGACCGAGTCGATGCCGTTCCTCTGGATCGGCGCCGGCCTCGTTGGCTTCGTGCTCGCGCTCGTCAACATCTTCAAGAAGGAGCCGTCGCCGGCGCTCATCCTCGCCTACTCGGGCGTGCAGGGCGTCTTCGTCGGTGGCATCTCGGCGTGGTACGAAGCAATCAACCCCGGCATCGTCGCCCAGGCCGTCATCGCGACCCTCGTCGTGGTCGGCGTGACGCTGGCACTCTTCGCCTCGGGCAAGATCCGCGCCTCGAAGAAGGCGACGAAGATCTTCCTCATCGCGATGATCGGCTACGCGGTCTTCTCGCTCGTGAACTTCGGCATCATGATCTTCGGTGGCGCCGACGGCAACCCGTGGGGCCTGCGCGGAAGCATCGAGATCATGGGCATCCCGCTCGGCGTCATCCTCGGCGTCTTCGTCGTCATCATGGCCGCCTACTCGCTCGTGCTCGACTTCGACTTCATCCAGCAGGGCGTGCGCAACCGCGCCCCCAAGAAGTACGAGTGGAGCGGCGTCTTCGGCATCATGGTCACGGTCATCTGGCTGTACCTCGAGATCCTGCGCATGCTCGCGATCGCCCAGTCCGGCGACTGACACCCGCCAGCTGCAACCCAGAACGGCCGCCCCTCGGGGCGGCCGTTCTGTCGTTCCGGCTCCAGCTCTCGGCTGGCCGGCTACTCCCACTCGATCGTGCCCGGCGGCTTCGACGTGACGTCGAGCACCACGCGGTTGACCTCGGGCACCTCGTTCGTGATGCGGTTCGAGATCTTCGCGAGCACGTCGTAGGGCAGGCGGGTCCAGTCGGCCGTCATCGCGTCTTCCGATGAGACCGGGCGCAGCACGATGGGGTGGCCGTAGGTACGGCCGTCGCCCTGCACACCCACCGAGCGCACGTCGGCGAGCAGCACGACGGGGCACTGCCAGATCTCGCCGTCGAGGCCGGCCTTCGTCAGCTCTTCGCGCGCGATCGCATCGGCTTGGCGGAGCAGATCGAGACGCTCACGGGTAACCTCACCCACGATGCGGATCCCGAGGCCAGGCCCCGGAAACGGCTGGCGGCCGACGATCGCCTCTGGCAGGCCGAGGTCGCGGCCGATCTGGCGCACCTCGTCTTTGAAGAGGGTGCGCAGCGGCTCGACGAGTTCGAACTGCAGGTCTTCGGGCAGGCCGCCGACATTGTGGTGGCTCTTGATGTTCGCCGTACCCGTGCCGCCACCCGACTCGACGACGTCGGGGTAGAGCGTGCCCTGCACGAGGAACTTGATCGGCTCGCCGTCGGCCGCGGCCTCGGCGATCAGGTCGCGCTCGGCCTGCTCGAAGGCCCGGATGAACTCCCGGCCGATGATCTTGCGCTTCTCCTCGGGGTCGCTCACACCGGCGAGCGCGTCGAGGAAGACGTCGGCGGCGTCGACCGTCACGAGGCGTACTCCGGTCGCGGCGACGTAGTCGTTCTGCACCTGCTCGCGCTCGCCCTGGCGAAGCAGCCCGTGGTCGACGAACACCGCGGTCAACTGGTCGCCGACCGCCTCCTGCACGAGGGCGGTCGAGACCGCCGAGTCGACGCCGCCCGAGAGCGCGGAGATCACGCGTGCCGAACCGACCTGCTCGCGGATGCGGGCGACCTGCTCGGCGATGACGTTGCCCGAGTTCCAGTCGGCGGGAATGCCGGCGGCGCGGTGCAGGAAGTTCTCGATGACCCGCTGACCGAATTCGGAGTGCTTGACTTCGGGGTGCCACTGCACGCCGTAGAGACGCCGCTCGTCGTTCGCGAAGGCGGCCACGGGCGTCGACTCGGTCGACGCGAGCACGTCGAAGCCCTCTGGCGCACGCGAGACCGAGTCACCGTGGCTCATCCACACGGTCTGGCCGACCGGCTGACCGTCGAGCAGCGCGTTGCCCGACGCATCCGTCACCGTCGCGGCCGTCGCGCCGTACTCGCGGAGGCCCGTGTGCGCGACCTCGCCCCCGAGCTGGGTGGCCATGACCTGGAAGCCGTAGCAGATGCCGAGCGTCGGCACGCCGAGCTGCAGGATGCCCTCGTCGAGCGCCGGCGCCCCGTCTTCGTAGACCGACGACGGCCCACCCGAGAGCACGATGCCGATCGGGTTTCGCGCGGCGACCTCCGCCGCGGTGATCGTGTGCGGCACGATCTCTGAGTAGACGGATGCCTCGCGCACCCGCCGCGCGATCAGCTGCGCATATTGCGCGCCGAAGTCGACGACGAGCACTGGCCGTTGCTCGGTGGGCTGATCGGTCACTGCTGGGCCTCCACGGTGTCGGAAGAGTCGGTCGTTGCTGATGGCGCGGGAGTCGACGACGCGGCCGCGACGGGAGCGGCGGCGTCACGGGTCTCGCGGCGGTCGAGGTATGCACGGACTTCGCGCCCGATTCGCGCCTCGAGGAAGAACGAGAGGAACGGCACGATGCCGCCGAGCGCGATGACGATGAACCGGCTGAAGGGCCAGCGCATGAGGCTCCAGAGGCGGAAGTCGCTGAAGAGGTAGACGACGTAGAACCAGCCGTGGGCGATGAGGATTCCGGTCGAGAGGTTCGCACCGGTACCGGTCGACTCGAGTCCGGTCGCCGTTTCGAGCAGGGGGGTGAGAGCGAGCAGGCCCTGGTCGCCGAAGGCGTAGAGCTCGAGATGGAACGCGTACTTCAGGATCATCTCGGCGCAGAGCAGCAGCAACATCACACCGGTGATGACCGACGCCACCTGGTAGAACTTCAGCGCCCCGCGAATGCGCGGCAGATCGGCTGATTTCGGCTCGAGGGGCATTGCACCAGTCTACGCGGCGCCGCTGGGCGCGAGACCCGCGATCATCCGGGCGAGCGTTTCGATGCTCGAGTCGATCTCGGCCGCGCCGTCGGGCGCCGCGGCGGCACCCGCCACGGCGACCTCGTTGAGTGCCCCAGAGATCATCGTCGCCACCGTGCGCAGTCGTTCGGGCGCGATGACTCCTGCGGCGGCCAGTCCGGCAACGCCCTCGTCGAGCAATCGCGCACTCGATTCGAGGTCGCCTGCACGCCAGTCGTCCCAGCCGAGCACTGCGGGCCCGTCGACGAGCAGGATTCTGCGCACGCCGGGCGCGAAACTCGCCTCGAGGAAGGCGCGGCACCCCGTCAGGAAGGAGGCGAGGGGGTCGGGTTCTGCGTCCGCGGCGGCCTCGACGGCGCGGGCGACCTCCTCTTGCGCGTGCTCGAGCACGGCGGCGAACAGCGCGAGCTTGCTGCCGAAGTGGTGGTAAAGCGCGCCTCTCGTGAGGCCGGCCTCTGCGACGAGTTCTTCGAGCGCGACTCCGGCGTAGCCGCGCTCGGCGAAGGCGCGTTCCGCGAGCCCGAGGATGAGGGCGCGCGTGCGCTCCCGCTGTTGCGCCTTCGTCGCCATCGAGTCCCCGATCATTCATCGGCACGTCGTCGCCGCCCGGTCGGGCCTTGACATACACACTGTATGTCAATCACGATACATACACACTGTATGTATCCGAGAGGGAGCTTCATGAATCTCTACCCCGTCCTCTGCGTGAGGGATGTCTCAGCGAGCGCCAGCTTCTACGTCGACCACTTCGGCTTCGAGCTCGCGTTCGAGGCGGACTGGTACGTGAGCCTGCGCCATCCGACGCCACCGCATGCCGAGCTCGCGCTGCTCGACTCCGCACACGAGACCATCCCGGATGGTGACCGGGCTTCCGCCGTCGGGGTCCTCGTCAACCTCGAGGTCGATGATGTCGACGCCGTCGCTGCGAGCCTCGCCGCAGCCGGCGTCCCGATCGTGCAAGAACTGCGAAGCGAGGCATTCGGGCAACGCCACGTGATCGTTCGCGACCCCGGCGGGGTGCTCGTCGACGTGATCACACCCATCGAGCCGGCCGCGGAATTCGCCGAGGCATTCACGGGGGCGGGGTCGACCGCTTGAGTGCGGTGCTGCCCTACGCAGCGCCGCTCGGCGCGCGATCGACGGATGCGGCGGCCTCGGCCTGCTCGTCGCGCTCCCGCTCGACCGCGTCGCGCACGAGGCGATACCAGAGGTAGACGGCGAATCCTGCGAAGACGGCCCACTCGGCCGCGTAGAAGATGTTCAGCCAGTTGAGCTCGGCGGTCTGCTCGGGCGGCGGGGACACGATCACCTCGAGACCGGCGATCGGCTCGGCCGCGGTGACGTAGCCGAAGTACACCGCGCGATCGTCGTAGTCGGCCCAGACGTTGATGAGCTGCGCCACGGCGACGGTCTGCATCGAGAACGGGTCGGCCTCGTCGCCGGGGTCCATCGGCGCTTCACTCGGCAGGAATCGGCCGACGAATGTGATCGGTGCGCCAGGGTCGGCGTCGGCGTCGAAGCGCTCGGCTGCCTCGCGTGCCGTCTGCTCGTCGGCCGCCCAGCCGAGCGCGATGGGGAGCCCGCCCGGCGCCCCATCGGTCACCTCGAGATGTGCCACGGGCCAGTACCCGGCCACCCCGTCGTTCAGCCGGCCCTCGACGATCACCGTGTCGCCGGGCACGAACGTGCCGGTCACCTCGACGGTCTGGGCGGTCGCGGCCTGTTCGGTCGGCCGGTCGGGCTCGGCGACGTCGGCGAAGGGGCGCACCGTTTCGGTCGGCCGCTCCACGACGATCGACTGCTCGACGGCACGCTCGAGCTGCCACTGCCCGAGCAGCGCGAACGCGGCGGCGATGCCGAGGGCGAGCAGCAGCGCGAGCACCCACCGGGGGCGCAGCATCATCTGCAGCATCAGTCGCCCAGCGCCATGACGGGCGCGGTTCGACCAGCAGGAGGCATGTCCTCCAGTTTAGGCGCGCACTCCCCGGTGCTCAGTCCACCTTCACGATGTCGGGAGCCTCGAGGCGCACCCGGTCAGCGGACTCGTCGTCGGGCTGCTCCTGCGACGCGCGCTCCGCGGCGACTCGCTCGAGGTAGCGCTCGACCTCGAGCGCTTCGCGCGCGGCGTCCCAGCCGAGCACGGTGCCCATGAGCTTCGCGGCGACCGGAGCCGCCGAAACACCCCGGTCCCACGCCTCGATCGAGATGCGCGTGCGACGGGCCAGCACGTCGTCGAGGTGCAGCGCACCCTCGTGCGAGGCCGCGTACACGACCTCGGCACCGAGGTAGTCGTCTGCGCCGGGCAGCGGTTCGCCGAGCGACGGGTCGTCGCGGATCAGGTCGAGCAGCTCATCGGTCATCGTGCCGTAGCGATTCAGCAGGTGCTCGATGCGCACCTTGTGCACGCCGAACGCCGAGGCGATCTTGCCGCGCTTGTTCCACGCGGCCTGGTAGCCCTCGGCGCCGAGCAGCGGGATGTCCTGCGTCGTCGACTTCGGCACCTTGCCGTCGAGCGCATCGGCGGCGGCGTCGATCGCGTCCTTCGCCATGACCCGATAGGTGGTCCATTTGCCGCCGGCGATCACGACGAGGCCGGGCACCGTGTGCGCGACGAGATGCTCGCGGGAGAGCTTCGAGGTCTGGTCGTTCTCGCCGGCGAGCAGTGGCCGCAGACCCGCGTAGACGCCCTCGACGTCTTCGCGGGTGAGGGGAACACCGAGCAGCGCGTTGACGTGCTCGAGCAGGTAGTCGATGTCGGCCGCCGTCGCAGCCGGGTGCGCCTTGTCGAGGTTCCAGTCGGTGTCGGTCGTTCCGATGAGCCAGTGCCGGCCCCACGGGATCACGAACAGCACGCTCTTCTCGGTTCGGAAGATCATTCCCATGGCCGACTGGATGCGGTCGCGCGGCACGACGAGGTGGATGCCCTTCGAGGCGCGCACCTTGAAGGTGCCTCGTTCGCCGACCATGCGCTGCGTGTCGTCCGTCCAGACGCCGGTGGCGTTGACGACCTGCTTCGCGCGGATCTCGAAGTGCTCGTCGGTCTGCAGGTCGTGGGCCTTGACGCCGACGACTCGTTCGCCGACCTTGATGAAGCCCTCGACCTTGACGCGGCTCGCGACGTGCGCGCCGTAGAACGAGGCGGTGCGCGCCAGGGACGCCACGTAGCGGGCGTCGTCGACCTGGGCGTCGTAGTAGGTGAGGCCGCCGACGAGCGCATCCTTCGCGAGCGACGGGATGGCTCGCATGACCTGGCGCTTCGAGAGGTGCCGGTGGTGTGGCACGCCCGGCGGGCGCCCGCCCGTGTAGCTGAAGATGTCGTAGAGCAGCATGCCCGCGCCCACGTAGACGCGCTCGAAGAGGCGGGTCTTCAGCGGGTAGAGGAACCGCACGGGCTTCACGAGGTGCGGCGCGATGCGCTGCAGCAGCAGACCGCGTTCGATGAGGGCCTCGCGCACGAGCCGGAAGTCGAGCTGTTCGAGATAGCGGATGCCGCCGTGCACGAGTTTCGACGAACGACTCGAGGTGCCCGATGCCCAGTCGCGGGCTTCGAGCAGTCCGGTCGAGAGCCCGCGGGTCACGGCATCGAGCGCCGCGCCCGTGCCGACGATGCCGCCGCCGACCACGAGGATGTCGAGCTCTTTCTCTTTCAGCCGCGCGATCGCGGCATCACGCTCCTCGGGTCCGAGCTTGGTCGAACGCGTCACCGACTTGAGTCTCGCCATCGTGGTACCCCATCCCCGCGCGGCCTCACGGCGGGGCCGCACGATCCGCTTCCCACGCTACCCGAGCGCCCGCCGGGGCGCTATGGAGCGCGCGGGACGTCGATCAGAACGACTGGTACGGCGCGACGACGACGTCGACGCGCTGGAACTCCTTGAGGTCGGAGTAGCCGGTCGTGGCCATCGAGCGCTTCAGCGCTCCGATCAGGTTGGTGACGCCGTCGGCCGAGGGCGCGGGGCCGTAGAGCACCTCTTCGAGCGGCGCGACCTGGCCGACATGCACGCGCTGGCCGCGAGGCAGCTTCGGGTGATGCGCCTCGGCGCCCCAGTGGTAGCCGCCGCCCGGGGCGTCCGTCGCGCGCGCGAGCGCCGCGCCCAGCATGACCGCGTCGGCACCGCACGCGATCGCCTTGACGATGTCGCCCGACTTGCCGACGCCTCCGTCGGCGATGACGTGCACGTAGCGGCCGCCCGACTCGTCGAGGTAGTCGCGGCGTGCGCCCGCGACGTCGGCAACCGCCGTCGCCATCGGGGCGTGGATGCCGAGCGTCGCGCGCGTCGTCGACGCGGCTCCCCCGCCGAAGCCGACGAGCACGCCCGCCGCACCCGTGCGCATGAGGTGGAGGGAGGCCGTGTACGTCGCGGCGCCGCCGACGATCACCGGCACGTCGAGCTCGTAGATGAACTTCTTGAGGTTGAGCGGCTCCTGGTTCTTGGAGACATGCTCGGCCGACACCGTGGTGCCGCGGATCACGAAGAGGTCGACGCCCGCGGCGACGACGGTCTCGTAGAGCTCCTGCGTGCGCTGCGGCGAGAGCGCGCCCGCGACAATGACACCTGCGGCGCGGATCTCGGCGAGCCGCTGCGTGACGAGCTCGGGCTTGATCGGCTCGGAGTAGAGCTGCTGCATGCGCGCCGTCGCCCGTTCAGGGGTGAGGTTGCGAATTTCGGCGAGCACCGGCTCGGGGTCGTCGTAGCGGGTCCAGAGACCCTCGAGGTCGAGCACACCGAGGCCGCCGAGCTGGCCCATCATGATCGCGGTCTGCGGCGACACGACGGAGTCCATCGGGGCGGCGAGGAACGGGATGTCGAACTGGTACGCGTCGATCGACCAGCCGACCGAGACGTCTTCGGGGTCTCGCGTGCGCCGGCTCGGCACGATCGCGATGTCGTCGAAGGCGTACACGCGCTGGCCCCGCTTGGAGCGGCCGATCTCGATCTCCTGGGTCACCACTCAACCCTACCCGGCCGATACTCAGCCGGTTGAGACGAGCACGGGGTCCACGGAACCCCCACTGATCTCCAGCGGTGGCATGACACCGAGGGCGACCAGCAGCATCGGCGCGAGCACCAGGATGCCGGCGAGGAGCATCGGCGCGCCGAGGAGGCCGGCCACGATCGGGACCGGCCGCCAGCGTGTACGCCGAGAGTACGAGATCGCCACGACACCGAAGCAGGTTGCGAAGAACACCGCGCCCAGCAGGTACACGACGCCGGCCGTATCGATCTCGTCGGGGCTCCCGGCGATCCCGGTCGCCAATGCGACGGCCTCGCCGATCGTGCCGACCGCGTAGATGACGAAGGTGCCGAAGGCTCCCCACAGCAGCAGCGTCATCGTGTTCGGGGCGAACGCAGTCGCCCGCGTGCTCACCGAGAGCATCAGGACGACGAACCCGAACAGCTTGAGGCCCACCACCAGCCAGTTCATGACGGTCAGACCGGAGGCGTAGGCCGCCAGAGGGCCACTGGCGAAGTGGTTCGTCCCCTCGAATGCCACGTTCACCACCGCGAACGCGAGCAGCCCCAGCATGCCGAGCACGGCCGTCACCCGTACGGCCGTCGACGCGGATGTCACGCCGACGCGCTCAGGGCGGTGGTCGACAACGGTCTCGACCGGGTTCATGCCGTTCCCTTCGCCGACCGCGATGAGTGCTCGAGAACCGTGCCCTCCGTCGCCGACGGGTTGACTGCTCCGGCCGGAGGTTCGCCGCTCCGCGGTTCAGACGATGGTCGCCGACGGATCTGGCGCGCCGACTGCACGAGGGCGATGACCGCCACCACGAGCACGAGCAGGAACCCGGACACCGGCGCTGCGCTCACCCCGATCAGCGCGATCATCAGCAGCGCGATGCTCACCGGCCATGGCATTCGCCCGGCACGCTCGAGGGTGGTCATCGCCAGGCCGGCGACCAATCCGAAGAATCCGGTCATCACGAACCAGAGCCCCACCTCGAGTTCGCTCGTCATCGCGCCGTACCAGCCGTTGGCCAATGCCTCGCCCAGCGCCGGCGCGGAAGCGAACACTCCCACCGCGGTATGCAGCGTGCACACGATGATGAGCGCCGGTCCGGCGATCGCCGTTCGCGTGTTGATTCTCTGTCTCGTCATGCCGATCAGTCTCGGTGTCGGCACCCACTTCGCGCCTCACCCGATCGGGTGACCCCGCTCAGTGCGTCCCCAGCTCGCCCCTCGCCGCGCAGCCCGAGAGCTAGCGGGCACGCGCGACTCGTGACTCGTCCCACACCGGAGCATCCGACTCGTAGACCTCGCCGTCGCCGCCGAACACCAGGAACCGGTCGAACCCGCGGGTGAACCATCGATCGTGGGTGACCGCCAGCACGGTGCCCTCGAAGCGCGACAGCCCTTCTTCGAGCGCCTCCGCCGAAACGAGGTCGAGGTTGTCGGTCGGTTCGTCGAGGAGCAGCAGGGTGGCACCGGAGAGCTCGAGGAGCAGGATCTGCAGGCGCGCCTGCTGGCCGCCCGAGAGCGAATCGAAGGCCTGCTGAGCGGATGCCGCGAGCCCGTAGCGATCGAGGGCGGAGCTTGCGGCCTCCCGCGCCATGCCGTCGCGGTTCGCGTCGCCGCGATGCAGGATGTCGAGGAGCGTGCGCCCCCGGTACTCGGGATGCTCGTGGTTCTGCGCGAACCAGCCGGGCACCACTCGAGCACCGAGCACCGCCCTGCCGCCGTGCGGCACCCGTGCGAGCGTCTCGCCGACCGTGGTGATGTGGCCGAGCGTGCGATCGGGTTCGGTGCCGCCGCCGGCGAGCAACCGCAGGAAGTGCGACTTGCCCGATCCGTTCGAGCCGAGCACCGCGACCCGGTCGCCGAACCAGACCTCGAGGTCGAACGGCTTCATCAGCCCGGTCAGCTCGAGCCGTTCGGTCACGACGGCGCGTTTGCCGGTGCGCGAGCCGCGCAGGCGCATCGAGACCGCCTGGGCCGGCGGGCGCTCCTCGGGCGGGCCCGCCTCTTCGAACTTGCGCAATCGGGTCACCGCGGCCTGGTAGCGCGACGCCATGCCGTCGTTGTACGTCGCCTTGACCTTGAGGGTCGCCACGAGTGTCTTCAGCGCGACGCGCTGCTCGTCCCACCGCCTGCGCAGTTCGTCGAGGCGCGCGAAGCGCTCCTCGCGCGCCCGGTGATAGTTCTCGAAGCTGCCGCCGTGCACCCACGCGGTGTTGCCGGCCGCGCCGAGCTCGAGGGTCACGATGCGATCGGCGGCGCGGGCGAGCAGCTCGCGGTCGTGCGAGACGAGCAGCACCGTCTTCGGCGTCGCTCGCAACTGCTCCTCGAGCCAGCGCTTGCCGGGCACGTCGAGCGAGTTGTCGGGCTCGTCGAGCAGCAGCACCTGCTCGGGGCCGCGCAAGAGCGCCTCGAGTGCGAGGCGCTTCTGCTCGCCGCCCGAGAGCGTTGCGAGCTCGCGCCATTTCGCCCGCTCGAACGGGATGCCGAGCGCCGCGATCGTGCAGTGGTCCCACACGACCTCCTGGTCGTATCCACCGGCCTCCGCGTACTCTGCGAGCGCCGTCGCGTACCGCATCTGCGCCGCGGTGTCATCGCGTTCGATGAGGGCGTTCTCGGATGCCTCGAGCTCGATCGCCGCCGCACGGATACGGGTCGGCGCGACCGAGACGAGCAGGCCATGCACCGTGGCATCCGTGCCCTCGAGCGTCGCGCCGGTGCCGACGAACTGATCCATCACACCGAGCCCGCCGTCGACCTGCACGCTGCCCTCGTCGGGTCTGAGCGCGCCGCGGATGACACGCAGCAGTGTGGACTTGCCCGCGCCGTTCGCACCGATGAGTGCGGTGGTCGCGCCATCCGTCACCCGGAAGGCGAGGTCGGCCAGCAGCGGCCGGCCGTCGGGCAGCGAGAAGGAGACGCCGTTGACGTCGATGAAACCCATGCGAATGTCCCGTTCGGTTCGCGGCCGGGCCCTCGCCCGGTTCCGCACCGCCCGATGGGCAGCCGACCAGAATAGCGGTTCGGCGCCGCCCCCTGCCACCTGCGGCCGTTCTGCGGCAAGCTGGAGACATGCAACGCATCGCAGCAGAGCCCCTCGACGCCCTTCGCACGCGAACCAGCGCGAAGTGGCGGCTCTACCCCGACGACGTGCTGCCGCTGCCCGTCGCCGAGATGGACTACCCCCTCGCCGAGCCGATCGCCGCCGCCCTGCACGCCGCGATCCGCCGCTCCGACACCGGCTACATCGCCGGCAGCCGGCCGGTGGCCGAGGCGTTCCAGGTCTTCGCCGCAGCGCGGCTGGGCTGGGAGGTCGACCCCGCGCGCGTCACGTGCACGGCAGATGTCAGCATGGGCATCGTCGAGGTGCTGCGTCGGGTGACGGCGCCGGGCGACGGCGTCGTCATCACCCCGCCCATCTACCCGCCGTTCTTCGACCTCGTCACCGAGGCGTCGGGCCGCGTCGTCGAGGTGCCGATGCTCGGCGGCATCGACGAGGGATGGGCACTCGACCTCGACGGCATCGACGCGGCGTTCGCCGCCGGCGCCCGGGCGATGGTGCTCTGCAATCCGCACAACCCGATCGGCCTGGTTCCGGATGCCGCTCAGCTGGCCGCCCTCGCCGAGGTCGCCGCCCGGCACGGTGCCACGATCGTGGCCGACGAGGTGCACGGCCCGCTCGTGCAACCCGGGGTCGCGTACACGCCGTTCCTCACCGTCTCCGACGCCGCACGCGAGCACGGCGTAACGGTCACTGCGGCGACGAAGGCGTTCAATATCGCCGGGCTGAAGGCGGCGCTCATCGTCACCGCGAGCGAACGCGGCGACCGCGTGCGCGCCGCGCTGCCCTACGAGGTCGAGTGGCGCATGAGCCAGTTCGGCTCGATCGCCTCCATCGCGGCGTTCCGCGAGGGTGCGCCCTGGCTCGACGGCGTGCTCGCGAGCCTCGACGACAACCGGCGGCTGCTCGCCGAGCTCATCGCAGACGAACTGCCGGGGGTGCGATACCGCCTGCCCGACGCGACCTACCTCGCCTGGCTCGACCTCACGGCGCTCGGCTGGGGCGACGACCCCGCCGCCTACGCGCTCGAGCACGCCAAGGTCGCGCTCGGCATCGGTCCGACGTTCGGCGCGAGCGTCGGCCGCGGGCACGCGCGACTGAACTTCGCGTGTACGCCCGAGGTGCTCGCCGAAGCCGTCACGAGGCTCGCCGACGCCCGTTGAGCGTCGCGACGAGCCTGGTCGACGTCGCCGATCCGACGCGCTGCGCCACCGCCCGTCTCACCGAGGTCTCGACGAGCGCGAAACCGGGTGGATCGCCCGAAGGCGGCATCACGATATTGCGCGCGTGAAGCAACTCCCGGGCGGCGTGCAACTGCCGCTCCGCCTCGATCCGTCGATCGTGGGGAAGCTCCGCACGGGCCGCCTCCGCCTCACGGCGCGCCTCGGCGAGCAGGGCGACGACGGCGGCGATCACGGCGTCGTCATCGGCCGCGGACCGTGCCGCGACCGCCTCACGCACGTCCGCGGGAATCCGTGCCCGACCGACGGCGAGTGCGAGAGCGAGCCCGGTGATGGCGGCGGCCGCCGCCCAGCCGGCCGCGACCACCGTCGGGTCGGCTCCGCCGGCGGTGGCCGCGACGACCATGACGATGCTCAGCACGGAACACGCCGTGCTCCAGATGAGCGTTGCGCGACCGGAGCGGACGATCGGTTCGAGGGGCAGCAGCGCGAGCGCGCAGCCGACGGCCACCAGCAGCAGGAATCCGATCACCGCAGGCGCCACATCGGCGACCGTGATCCCGGTCGGGTAGCTGCGGCCGATCTTGGAATAGGTTCCGGTCGCTGCGAACGCCAGCACCGACCCGATGATGCCGAGCACGGTGAGCATGACGCCGCTGACGCGACGACCGGCCGCGCGGCTCGATACGGGCCCTTCGCCTCGCGTCGTCGCTTCGATGTCGCGGGCCGCGATCAATTCGGTCGCTCGCGTCGCCGCCGAATCCGCGATGCGCTGCAGCCGCTCGAAGTACGCCGGCTCGTTCGCGAACGCGAGCCGTTCGAGCACGACAGGGTCGCGCTCGATGCCCGATTGCTGCGCGATCGCTGCGTACTCGAGCGCGTCGTCCATCGAGGCTAGCGGGTGTAGTTCGGCGCCTCGACGACGATCTGCACGTCGTGCGGGTGCGACTCCTTGAGCCCGGCGGGCGTGATGCGCACGAACCGGCCCTTCGCCTTCAGTTCGCCGATCGTGCGTGCGCCGACGTAGAACATCGATTGCCGCAGGCCACCGATGAGCTGGTAGGCCACTGCCGACAGCGGGCCGCGATAGGGCACCTGGCCCTCGATGCCCTCGGGGATCAGCTTGTCGTCCGACGGGACATCCGCCTGGAAGTAGCGGTCTTTCGAGTACGAGGTCTTCTGGCCGCGGGTCTGCAGCGCCCCGAGCGAGCCCATGCCGCGATAGGCCTTGAACTGCTTGCCGTTCTGGAAGACGAGCTCGCCCGGGCTCTCGGCCGTGCCGGCGAGCAGCGAGCCGAGCATGACAGTGTCTGCGCCGGCGACGAGCGCCTTCGCGATGTCGCCCGAGTACTGCAGGCCGCCGTCGGCGATGAGCGGCACACCGGCGGGCTTCGTCGCCTTGGAGGCCTCGTAGACGGCCGTGATCTGGGGAACGCCCACACCCGCGACGACGCGGGTCGTGCAGATCGAGCCGGGGCCCACGCCGACCTTGACGGCGTCGGCGCCGGCGTCGACGAGCGCCTGGGCACCCTCGCGCGTTGCGACGTTGCCGCCGATCACGTCGATGTGCGCGAACGTCGGGTCGGTCTTCAGCCGGCGGATGATGTCGAGCACTCCGGCCGACTCGCCGTTGGCGGTGTCGACGACGAGCACGTCGACCCCGGCGTCGCGCAGCGCCTCGGCGCGCTCCCATGCGTCGCCGAAGAAGCCCATCGCGGCGCCGACCCGCAGGCGACCCTCGCTGTCTTTCGTGGCATTCGGGTACTGCTCGGACTTGTCGAAGTCCTTGACGGTGATGAGCCCGGTGAGCCGCCCCTCTTCGTCGATGAGCGGCAGCTTCTCGATCTTGTGCTTCGCGAAGATCGCGAGCGCCTCGTCTGGGTTCATGCCGACTCGCCCCGTGATGAGCGGCATCTTGGTCATGACCTCGCGCACCGCGGTGGTCGGCTTCTCGAAGTCCGATACGAAGCGCATGTCGCGGTTGGAGATGATGCCGACGAGCTTCCCGTCGGTGTCCACGACCGGCAGGCCGCTCACCCGGTACGTCGCGCAGAGCGCGTCGACATCGGCGACGGATGCCTCGGGCGTCGTCGTGACCGGATTGGAGACCATGCCCGACTCGCTGCGCTTGACCCGGTCGACCATGTCGGCCTGGTCGGCGATGGAGAGGTTGCGGTGCAGGATGCCGATTCCGCCCTGGCGAGCCATGGCGATCGCCATGCGTGCCTCGGTGACGGTGTCCATGGCGGCGGACAGGAGCGGAGTCGAGACGGTGATACGGCGGGTGAGGCGCGACGTGGTGTCGGCTTCGCTGGGGATCACATCGGTGTGGCCAGGCAGCAGGAGGACGTCGTCGTAAGTGAGTCCTGTGAGTCCGAACGGGTCGGCCTGGTCCATGTCGCTCCTCTTGTCGAGATCTGCTCAAACGCCGCGAGCCACCGGTCAGGTCCGCGGTATCAATCTTAAGCGAGTTTGCATCCCGGGCATTCCCGGATAACAATCGAACGCCGTTTGCCTCACTCGCGAAACGTTTGAGACATAATCGGCACGTACTGTCAACGACGTTGTTGACAGGTAAGGACCGAACCCCGAACGGCCACCAGCCTGAGGGGCGCCCTTGGAGGTGCAGTGAAACCCACACGAACGCTCGCCCATCGGTCTCCAAGGAGGTGGCTCGTTCTCCTCGGAATCTTGTTGTCCGCACTCACTCTGTCCGGCATCGCAGCGTCCCCTGCGATGGCGGAGGATGGGAGTACGACCCAAGAATCCGAAGAGTTCGAATACTTCTTCACGGGGAACGTGCAATTCGATCGAGAACCGCTCGAAGGCGTGCAGATCACGGTCGAAGGCGGCGGCTTCGAAGCCGACGTCGAGACCGATGCTGAAGGAAAATGGCGCATCGGCGTACCCGAAGAGGGCGAGTACAAGATCACGCTCGATGAGGACACCCTCCCCGAGGGCGTCGTCGTCGCGGAGGGCGGGTCCACCATCACCGCCGAGTTCGGCCTCACGAAGCTGAAGGCGGTGAACTTCTTCCTCGGCGAGGGCGAGCGCACGACCACCTCCTTCGGAGCGCAGCTGCTCGAACGCACGATCAACGGCCTGAACTTCGGCCTGCTCCTCGCCCTCGCGGCCATCGGGCTCTCGCTCATCTTCGGCACGACGGGCCTCTCGAACTTCGCCCACGCCGAGATGGTGACCTTCGGCGCGCTGATGGTGCTGAGCTTCGGAGTCGACTTCGCCTTGCCGATCTGGCTGGCGATCGCGATCGCCCTCGTGCTCAGCGCAGCGCTGGGCTGGGGACTCGATGCGGCGATCTGGAAACCGCTCCGCAAACGCGGGGTCGGGCTGATCCCGCTCATGATCGTGAGCATCGGTCTCTCGCTCGCGATCCGGTACACGTACCAGTTCTTCTACGGTGGCGCGACCCGGCAGCTGCCGGGCGCGACCGCCCCGAAGGAACTGTCGTTCGGCGGCGTCCAGCTCTCCTGGATCGATGTCGGCAGCATGATCGTCTCGGTCGTGGTGCTCCTCGCCGTGGCGTACTTCCTGCTGAAGACGCGCATCGGCAAGGCCACCCGCGCCGTCTCCGACAACGCGAGCCTCGCCTCGGCGAGCGGCATCGACGTCGACCGCGTCATCCGCATCGTCTGGGTGCTCGGCGCCGCACTGGCCGGCCTCAGCGGCATCCTCTGGGCGTACTTCCGCCCCGGCGTCAGCTGGGACATGGGCTTCCAGATCCTGCTGCTGATCTTCGCCGCAGTCACGCTCGGCGGACTCGGCACCGCCTTCGGCGCCCTCGTCGGCTCCCTCATCGTCGGTCTCTTCATCGAGATCTCGACGCTGTGGTTGCCGAGCGACCTCAAGTACGTGGGCGCGCTCGTCGTGCTGATCCTCGTGCTGTTGTTCCGACCGCAGGGCATCCTCGGTCGCCGCGAGAGAATCGGCTAAGGAGGACCGACCATGATCGACTGGACTCAGATCTTCTCCAACGCGGCGCAGGAGCTCATCAGCCCTGTTACCGCGGCGTACGCATTGGCCGCCCTCGGCCTCGCGGTCCACTTCGGATACACGGGACTGCTGAACTTCGGCCAGGCCGGGTTCATGGCGCTCGGCGCCTACGGCTATGCCATCTCGGTGCTCTCATTCAATCTGCCCGTCTGGGCCGCGGTGCTCGTCGGCATCGGCGCGTCCGTCGTGTTCGCCCTGATCCTCGGCATCCCGACTCTGCGGCTCAGAGCCGACTACCTCGCGATCGTGACGATCGCGGCAGCGGAGATCCTGCGGCTCATCTTCACGACCAACACGTTCGACGCCCTCACGGGGTCCGCGAGCGGCCTGCAGGGCTACAAGGGCGGCTTCGCGGATCTCAACCCGATCCCGCAGGGCACCTACGGCTTCGGACCATTCATGTACAACGAATACGACTGGTGGGTCCGCATCGTCGGCTGGTCGCTCGTCGTCATCATCGCGCTCCTCACCTGGCTCATCATGCGCAGCCCCTGGGGTCGCGTCATCAAGGGCATCCGTGAAGATGAAGACGCCGTTCGCGCCCTGGGCAAGAACGTCTACTCGTACAAGATGCAGAGCCTCATCCTCGGTGGTGTCTACGGCACCCTCGCCGGCATGATCTTCGTCCTGCCCCGAGCGGTCGTCCCGGCGAACTACCAGACCTCGCTCACGTTCTTCGTCTATGCGATCCTGCTGCTCGGCGGGGCCGCCACGATCCTCGGACCCATCATCGGTTCGATGATCTTCTGGGTGCTGCTCTCCTTCTTCTCGGGCTTCATCTCCCGAGCGGTGGAGGCGGGCTGGCTCCCGTTCATGACGCAGGTGCAGGCCGGGCAGCTCCGGTTCATCCTCGTCGGCGTCGCGATCATGTTGATCGTGATATTCAGGCCCCAGGGCATCTTCGGAAACAAGAAGGAGCTGGCCTTTGTCAAGTGACGTCACTCCCACGTCCAAGCCGGTGAAGACCACGGGTCTTCACATCGGCGCTGCAGAACCCGGATGCCGCAAGGTCGACCCGATTCTCATCGCCGACGGCGTCACCCGCACCTTCGGCGGCCTCACCGCGGTCGATGTCGACCACGTCGAGATCCCACGCGGTGCGATCACCGCGCTGATCGGCCCGAACGGCGCCGGCAAGACCACGTTCTTCAACCTGCTGACGGGCTTCGACAAGCCCGACTCCGGCACGTGGGAGTTCGAGGGTCGTTCGCTGGCGCACGTGCCGGCCTATCGGGTCGCCCGCATGGGCCTCATCCGCACGTTCCAGCTGACGAAGGCGCTCGGCCTGCTCACGGTGCTCGACAACATGAAGCTCGGCGCGAAGGACCAGAGCGGCGAGAACCTCTTCCGCTCGGTGCTGCCGTTCCTCTGGCGCAAGCAGGAGGAGGAGATCGAGGCCAAGGCCATCGAACTGCTCGCCCGCTTCAAGCTCGACACCAAGAGCGCCGACTACGCCGCGAGCCTCTCGGGCGGGCAACGAAAGCTGCTCGAAATGGCGCGAGCTCTCATGAGCGACCCAACACTCGTGATGCTCGACGAGCCGATGGCCGGGGTGAACCCGGCGCTGACCCAGTCGTTGCTCGACCACATCCTCGACCTGAAGTCCCAGGGCATGACCGTGCTGTTCGTCGAGCACGACATGCACATGGTGCGCCACATCGCGGACTGGGTCGTCGTGATGGCCGAGGGCCGCATCGTGGCCGAGGGCGACCCGCACACCGTCATGGAAAACCAGGCCGTGATCGACGCCTACCTCGGCGCACATCACGACGCCGATCTCGGCGCGACCGACACGGAACACGTCGAAGTCCTGAAGGAGCTCATCGATGACGAACAGTAATCCCGCCCCGGGCGCGGTGCTCGAGCCCGTCGGCGACATGGTCGTCGAGGTCGATACGGTGACCGCCGGGTACCTCCCCGGCGTCAACATCCTGAACGCGTGCTCGCTCCAGGCGCGACAGGGTGAACTCATCGGCATCATCGGCCCGAACGGTGCCGGCAAGTCCACCCTCTTGAAGGCGATCTTCGGCCTGGTGAAGGTGCGAGAGGGAACGATCCGCCTGAACGGCGAAGAGATCACGAACCTGAAGGCGAACAAGCTCGTCGCCAAGGGCGTCGGCTTCGTACCGCAGACGAACAACGTGTTCCCCTCGCTCACGATTCAGGAGAATCTCGAGATGGGCCTCTTCCAGAAGCCCAAGGGGCTGAAGGAACGCCTCGAGTTCGTCACCGAGATCTTCCCGGAGCTCGGCAAGCGACTCGGCCAGCGGGCCGGTTCGCTCTCGGGCGGTGAACGCCAGATGGTGGCCATGTCGCGCGCGCTCATGATGGGTCCGCACGTGATGCTCCTCGACGAACCGAGTGCCGGCCTCTCCCCGGTGCGCCAAGACGAGGCGTTCCTTCGCGTGAAGGAGATCAACCGCGCCGGCGTCACGACGATCATGGTCGAGCAGAACGCACGCCGCTGCCTGCAGATCTGCGACCGCGGGTATGTGCTCGACCAGGGCCGCGACGCCTACACGGGCACCGGTCGCGACCTGCTGAACGACCCGAAGGTCATCGGTCTCTACCTGGGAACGCTCGGCCAGGACTGACCCACTCGGAAGAGAACGACTGAAGGGGCGGATACTGCGGCATCCGCCCCTTCTCGCTGCTCGGGCGCACCCGCCGCGCGCTTCGTGGTCCCCGCCCGACCTGCCGGTGCTCCTGTTGCCTGCGACCCGGTCCTCGGAGCCCTCCGGGGCACCCCCACCGATGCTCCCCATCATCCATTGCACCAATTCAGGAGCGGAGACGTGTCGTGCGGCGTGCCGCCGGATACTCACCAATGACACGCCGTGCGCGCTCCTGAATTGCTGCAGGAGCCGGCTGCGGGATGGGAAGGCTGGGGGCCGGGCTTGTGGGCTGGGTGGGCTCTCGGCGGACTGGGCAGGCCAGGGGCCGGCTGCGTCCGCCGGGATGGTGAGCGGGTCGGGTGCGCACCCCGCACGCACGAAGAGAGGGCCCCGGCCGAAGCCGGGACCCTCTCAGTCGTCAACCCGAATCAGTTGATGCGGGTGTACGTGTTGTCGTCACCGTACTCGTAGACGCCGATGGTCGCCTCGGTCGGGTCACCGTGCTCGTCGAGCGTGATGGGACCGGACGGACCGTCGAAGTCGATCTGCTTGCCCTCGGCGAGCAGCTTGGCGCCGTCAGCGAAGGTGGTGACCTTCTCGCCGTCGCCCGAGCCGCCCGACACCTGGCGGAGGTACTTGGCGATGTCGGCACCTTCGGTGCTGTTCGCCGCATACGCCGCAAGGGCGATCAGGATCGTCGCGTCGTACGACTCGGGACCGTAGCTGAAGTCGGCGAGCTCGGGGTCGACTGCGAGCAGTCGATCACGGAAGTCGTCTTCGAGCTTCGGGCCGGGCAGCGTGCCCTTCGAGCCGGCGATGAGGCCGGGCGCGAAGTCTGCGCTGTAGTCGGACAGGTTGCCGTCGACGAAGTACAGCTGGTCACCGGGGTAACCGGAGCCGACGAGCGCCGGAACGACGACCTTCGCCTCGTCGAACGTGATGACCGCGACCGCGTCGGGGTTCGAGGCCGAGATGGCCGAGAGCTGCGCGTCGAAGTTCGAGTCACCCGTGTTGAAGAGCTCTTCGGCGACCACTTCGCCACCGGCTGCTTCGAACGCCTCTTTGAGGGCAGCGGCGAGGCCGGTGCCGTAGGGGTCGTTCAGCACGAGCAGGCCGAGCGTCGAGTGACCGTCATCGGCGATCTGCGTGCCGAGCACCTCACCCTGGAGCAGGTCGGACGGCGCGGTGCGGAAGTACAGACCGGCGTCTTCGTACTCGGTGAAATCGGGCGAGGTGTTCGCCGGCGAGAAGTGCACGACACCGGCAGAGGTGATCTGGTCGATGACCGTGAACGAGACACCCGACGAAGCAGCGCCGACGATCGCCGAGACGTCCTGCGAGAGCAGGTCGGTCACGGAGACGGTGGCGATGTCGGTCGTGGTGTCGCCCGAGTCGCGGTAGACGACTTCGAGGTTCAGGCCCGAGTCTGCTTCGACGATCTCTTGCTTCGCGAGCTCGACGCCGGCTTCCTCGGGCGGGCCGAGGAACGCGAGCGTACCGCTCTGCGGAAGGATCGTTCCGATCTTCATGTCGAGGCTCCGCTCACCGGCCTCGATGGGCAGTGCGTCGCCGGTGTCGGCCGGCTCTTCCGTCTCGGCCGACGGCGTGCCGCCCGACGCGCACGCAGTGAGGAGGAGGGTGCTGACGCCGGCAATGGCGAGACCCGTCCAGGCTGCGCGAGCCGAACGCTTGGCCGAGGCCTTCGCGAATACGCTCATGTTGCTCCTTGGGACTGAAGGAATTGGTACACAATGCAGCGCCATGGTGACGCCGTTGATTGACAGTATTCCGCGCCAAAGGCGGAAACAAGTCGGCGCGGTCACAACCGTGTAACACCGCTCGAATCGTTACCTCGCCGACACCTCGACCCGATTCGACGCACGGATTCCGCGGAAACGCCTGCACAAACGCGAGGAACGAGCGTCTGGGCCATCCGCTCACCGACGCCGCAATCACGCCCGGAAATCACGCGGCGAACCGCGAGCTCGGCTCAGGCGGGTTCGGCGATGACCCGCCGAGACGCGCGCACTCCACGGAGCAGATCGACGGTCAGCACGATGAGTGCGACCCAGACGAGACCGAATCCGACCCAGCGCTCGGGTGGCATCGGCTCCTGCAGGATCACGACGCCGACCAGGAATTGGATGAACGGCGCGAAGTACTGGATGAAGCCCATGAAGATGAGCGGCAGCCGCCGCGAGGCCGCAGCGAAGAGCAGGAGCGGCACAGCGGTGATCGCCCCGGCGAGCAGCAGGAGTACCGTGTGCCAGACGCTGACCGTGCCGATCGTCAGACCCGTGGTCATGCCGACGAACACGAGCTGGACGACGGCGAGCGGCGCGAGCCAGACGGTCTCGATGGTCAGCCCCGAGACGGCATCGACCTTGGGGCCGACCCGCTTCTTGATGAGGCCGTAGAACCCGAACGAGAAGGCCAGCACGAGCGCGATCCACGGCAGTTGCCCGTAGCCGATGGCGAGCACGACGACCGCCACGATCGAGATGCCGACGGCGATCCACTGCGTGAGATTCAGCCGCTCGCGGAGGAGGAACACCCCGAGGAAGACGGTGACGATCGGATTGATGAAGTACCCGAGCGCCGCCTCGACCACCTGGTTCGACAGCGTCGCGTAGACGTAGGTCTGCCAGTTGATGAAGATCAGGAGGCCGGCGAGGCCCATCGTGAGCACGATGCGGCGATCGCGGAACAGCACCGCGAGTGGCCGCCATGCTCGTGTGACCGTGATGAGCAGGGCGCAGAAGACGAGCGAGAAGAGCACCCGCCAGCCGACGATCTCGAACGGGCCGGATGGTGCGAGCGCGATGAAGTAGACCGGCAGGAAGCCCCACAGCCCGTAGGCGCCGATCGCGAAGAACAGGCCCGACCGGCTGACACCGGCCGAGGTCGTCGAGGCTGATGGCGCGGGTTCGGAGCGGGTCGGCACCAGCACAGACTACGCCCGGCAGACGACGATCACGTCGAAACGACAACGAGGCCCGGATGTCCCGATCGGGACATCCGGGCCTCGGATGAATCGTTTCGCCGCTCGTTAGCGGACGACGACTGCGAGCACGTCGCGAGCCGACAGCACGAGCAGGTCGTCGCCGCCGAACTTGACCTCGGTGCCGCCGTACTTCGAGTAGATCACCTTGTCGCCGACGGCGACGTCGAGGGGGATGCGGTTGCCGTTGTCATCGATACGACCCGGGCCCACTGCCACGACCTCGCCCTCCTGGGGCTTCTCCTTGGCAGTGTCGGGGATGACCAGACCCGATGCGGTGGTCTGCTCGGCCTCGACCTGCTTGATGACGATGCGATCCTCGAGCGGCTTGATGGAAACCGACACGGTTGACCCCTTTACTCTCAATGAATGAACTGTCTTGACGAAGACTGGTTAGCAGCCTCAGAGCGAGAGTGCTAAAGCGAGTCTAGGGGCGATTTGGCACTCATGCAACGTGAGTGCCAGCCCGTTCAGCCACAGGCGAACGCGGGCATTCGCATCGCGCCGCTCCCCCGTGTGCGCGATGCCAGCGTGGCCGCCCGGGTGGGGATGCGCATCGCGCCGCTCCCCCGTGCGCGCGATGCTAGCGTGGCCGCCCGGGTGGGGATGCGCATCGCGCCGCTCCCCCGTGCGCGCGATGCTAGCGTGGCCGCCCGGGTGGGGATGCGCATCGCGCCGCTCCCCCGTGTGCGCGATGCTAGCGTGGCCGGGTGGATCGTGCCGAACTCGTCGAACTGCTCTCTCCAGAGGGCCTCACGCTGCTCGACGCACTTCCCGCCTGGGACTCGAAAGCCGACATCGTCAAGACCGTCGCCGACCTGCGCAAGCAGGGCCACGCGCCGACCCTCGTCGCCGCTGTGCTCAGCCAGGCCAAGCTCCGCGCGAAGGCCGAGCGCAAGTTCGGGCCGTTCTCGTCCCGCATGCTCTTCACCGAAACAGGGCTCGAGCAGGCCACCCGGTTGAAGGTCGCGGCCCTGCACGCCGGGCGCTTCTCGCGAGCCGGCGTCGGCCACGTGGCCGACCTCGGATGCGGCATCGGCGGCGACGCCCTGGCCATGGCAGCGATGGACCTCGAGGTGACGGCAGCTGATGCCGACGAGGTGACCGCGGCGATCGCCGCCTACAACCTCACGCCGTTCCCGCGTGTCCACGTGCTGCACGAGCAAGCCGAGCGAGTCGCTCTCGCGGGCATCGACGGAGCCTGGCTCGACCCCGCCCGGCGCACCACCGCCGGCGGAACCACGACGAGGATCACGGATGCCGCAGCCTACTCGCCCTCGCTCGAGTTCGCCTTCGGCCTCGGCGGGCGCATGCCCGTCGGCGTGAAACTCGGCCCGGGCACCGACCGCGACGTCATTCCGGCCGCTGCCGAGGCGCAGTGGGTCTCGGTCGACGGCGATCTCGTCGAGCTGGGCGTCTGGTTCGGATCGGTCGCGCGGCCTGGCATCCGTCGTGCCGCGCTCGTCATCCGCGGCGACGCAGCGCAGGAGCTCACGGCGGGCGCCGACAGCGAAGACGCACCCGTCGGGCCGCTCGGCGAATTCCTCTACGAACCCGACGGTGCGGTGATCCGCGCACGGTTGATCGGCGACCTCGCGCGGGCGCATGGCGCCTGGATGCTCAGCGCCGGCATCGCGTACCTCACTTCCGACACCGCCTTCGACTCGCCGTTCGCACGAGGCTTCCGGGTGCTCGAACGACTGCCGGCCGACGAACGCCAACTCCGCCAGGCGCTGTCGGCCCGCGGCATCGGCACGCTCGAGATCAAGAAGCGGGGCATCGACATCGACCCGGCAGTCCTGCGCACGAGACTGAAGCTCCGCGGCGCGGCATCCGCCACCATCGTGCTGACGCGAGAAGCGGGCCGGCACGTCGCCCTGCTCGTCGAGCGGATCTGAGCCGACCTGCGGGGCGCGCCCGTGGTCTCGCGCTACTGCGGAAGCGCGCCGAAGACGATCGCGTAGTAGCCGATCCACACGGCCGAGAAGACGAGTCCGGCGAGGCCGGTGCCGATGCCGACGAAGGCGAGCGAGCGTCCGTGCTCTTCGCGACGCAGACCCAGCACGCCGAAGACGATCGCCGCGATCGAGAGCGGCAGCATCCAGCCGATGAACAACGAAGCGATCGCGCCGATGGTGCCGACGACGGCGGCGACCCAGCTGTACACCCGCCGCTGCGTCTGCTCCTCGACCACCTCGTTCACGTCGATGCCAGGACGGTGCACGATCAGCAGCTGACCCGTCGAGATCGACCGCAATTGTCCGGTGTCGAACGGCACGTCGAATTCGCGCACCGCAGGATCGGCACGGAACGTCGGTTCGGCGGGTTGGAACGGTGCGAGCGGCTCCAGCGGTGTCATGCGCGCATCGCCCGTCGCATGCTGGCCGGTCGCGCCGCTCGGGGTCGGCCCGTTCTGGACCGCTCCCTCCGCGCCACTCGCATCGCCCGAATGGCGAGGGCCTTCGGACGGCGGAACGGCGTTCGGCCCGGAACCGCCTGGAAAGCGGTCGGGGGTCTCGCCGTCGGGCGAGACCCCCTCACGCTCAGCCATGGACTGCTCCTCAGTACCCGTAGTAGCTGTCGTAGCCGGCGAAGGCGACACCCCACAGCACGAAGGAGAGCAGGGCGATGCCGATGCCGACGAAGCCGAGGATGATGCCGGTGAGCCACATGCCCTTCGCGGCCGGCTCCTTCTTCTTGCCGAGGAAGCCGAGCACCACGGCCGCAGCCGGGATGAAGAGCTGCATGACACCGCCGACGAACGGGATGAAGACCACGAAGAAGCCGAGGAGGCCGACGATGCCGGCGATCAGCGAGATCAGGCTGAGCACCGGAGTCGACTTCGTCGGTGCCGTGGTGCCGTAGGCAGGCGCGCCGTACGCGGCCTGGGCGGGAGCGCCGTATGCGGGCTGGGCGGGAGCACCGTAGCCCGGAGCCGACTCACCGGCTGCCGGAGCGCCGTACACGGGCGGGGCCGGCGGCGTCGCAGCACCGTAGCTCGGCGGGGCCGGCGGCGCGGGCGGCGCCGGCGGCTCGGGCGCGGCGGGCGGCTCGGGCGCCGACGGCACGTCTGGCGTGGATGCCGCTGGAGCAGCCACCACGTCGTCGACCGGCACGATGGGTTCCGGGGCACCCGGAACGCCGGGCTCGGGCGCATCGGGCATCGAGGGCTCGGGAACGCTCGGCGTCTCGGGCTCCGTCGGCACCTCTGGGAGGTCGGGGTTGTCTGGGTTCTTCGGATCACTCATGGCATTCGCCCTTCTGCGTGGTCGGTGTGCGAGCACCCGAGATCGGACTCGGGCGCGCGAGATCAGTAGCTG
This sequence comes from Agromyces sp. GQ35, assembly GCF_059758475.1. Taxonomy (NCBI): domain Bacteria; kingdom Bacillati; phylum Actinomycetota; class Actinomycetes; order Micrococcales; family Microbacteriaceae; genus Agromyces; species Agromyces sp. GQ35. The sequence continues at coordinate 212,925 of NZ_JCAXEO010000001.1, forward strand.
GAGTCGTAGTACGCGCCGGTCGCCGCGAGCGAGGCGAAGATCACGATGAAGATGACCGTGAGGATGACCGAGATCAGGATGCCGACATAGCCGGTGATCAGACCGCCGATCGCGAGGCCGCGACCCTGCTCGCCGGTCTTCTTGATCTGGCTGAGCGAGATGTGCCCGCAGATGACGCCGACGAGGAAGCCCACGCCGGTGATGATCCCGGCGAGGGAGGCCACGAGCGAGACGATCGCGAGGGTGTTGGTCTTCGGACCAGGAGCCTGAGCGTACGCGGGCTGCCCGTAGGCGGGCTGTCCGTAGCCCGGCGCCGGCGTGCCGTACGCCGGCGCGGCGGGCTGGGGCGTGCCGTAGGCGGGTGCCGGCGGCGGGGGCGTACCGAAGTCCGGCGCAGCCGGAGCAGCGGGCGCGGCCGGAACCTCGGGTGCGGTCGGCGGCACCGGCGGCACGGCGGGCTGCTCAGGAAGGTTCTGATCGGTCACGGTGGGTTCCCCTCGATGGCTGTGGATGCGACTCCGTCACGATGACCGGCGCGCCGGGCGCATCGGCGACGACGGCATCCGGTCTCTCCCGATCACACTATCGCGCCGCACGTGGGCGCGCACGGATTATGCGAGGTCGGCCGCCACGCGGATCTCCGTCGCCGGGAGCGTCGAGTCGGCGCCGAAGTCGAGGGTCGAGGGCGGATGGCCCGCCATCACGAGTTGCGCGCCGAGGGCGGCGATCATCGCACCGTTGTCGGTGCAGAGCGACAGCGGCGGAATGCGCAGCGCGATGCCCGCGGCATCCGCTCGCTCGATCGCCACCTCGCGCAGCCGCGCGTTGGCGACGACGCCGCCGCCGAGCAGCAGGCGCGGAACGCCGAGTTCGGTGCACGCGGCGATCGCCTTGGTGACGAGCACGTCGACGACCGCTTCGCGGAAGCTCGCCGCGACATCGGCCCGTGGCACCGGTTCGCCCGCCGCCTCACGCTGCTCGACCCACCGCGCGACGGCCGTCTTCAACCCGGAGAAGCTGAAGTCGTAGCGATGCGCGGCGAGGTCTTTCGGCTGCGTGAGTCCACGCGGGAATCGGATGGCCCGCGGGTCGCCGCCGACGGCCGCGCGATCGATCTCCGGCCCGCCGGGATACGGCAGCCCGAGGAGTCGCGCCACCTTGTCGAACGCCTCGCCGGCAGCGTCATCGATCGTCTCGCCGAGGAGCTCGACGTCGGAGACGAGGTCGCGCACGAGCAGGAGCGACGTGTGCCCACCCGAGACGAGCAGTGCGACGGTCGGCGTCTCGAGCGGGGCCGCGGTGTCGAGCAGGTCGGCGCCGACGTGACCGACGAGGTGATTCACTCCGTAGATCGGCACCTCGAGAGACAGGGCGAGCGCCTTGGCCGCGCCCACGCCGACCATGAGCGCTCCGGCGAGCCCTGGCCCGCTGGTCACGGCGATCGCGTCGAGGTCGGCAAGGGTGACGGATGCCTCGTCGAGAGCCGACCGGATCGTCGGCCCGAGCGCCTCGAGGTGGGCGCGAGCGGCGACCTCGGGCACGACTCCGCCGTACCGGGCGTGCTCCTCCATCGAGGAGGCGATCGAATTGGCGAGGAGCGTCGTTCCGCGCACGATGCCGACGCCGGTCTCGTCGCAGGAGGTCTCGATGCCGAGGATGAGCGGGGCGTCGCGGTTCACGGTGCCCCTCCGGAGCCCGGATCGACGCGGTCGACGGCACCGAGGGCGGCGCTCGCGCCCACCTCGGAAGCGTTCCCGCTTCGCGCATCGGCCGGCCTGGTGATCGCCGGCGGGACGGTCAGTCGCATGTGCACGGCATCAATGCCACCCCGGTAGTACCGCGGCCGCACACCGATCTGCTCGAAGCCGAGCGAGTCGTAGAGTGCACGGGCGACGGGATTGTCCGCCCGCACCTCGAGGAAGATCTCCGCGACGTGCCGTCGTCTGGCCTCGGTGATCAGCGCGTGCATGAGCCCCCTGCCGAGCCCGATTCCTCGCGTCGACGGGGCGACGGCGATCGTCTGGATGTCGCCCTGCCCGCCGCCGGCCGGCGCGAGGAGACCGGCGTAGCCCAGCAGCCCGGTAGCGGGGTCGTCACCGGAACCCGGCGCGCGCTCCGCCTCGTGTTCGACATCGACCGCGACGAGGTAGTAGCCGTGCGGACTCTCGATCTCACGGCGCATCGCGTCTTCGGGCCAGGCGTCGGCCTCGAAGGTCGCGCGTTCGAGCACCATGATGCGTTCGAGATCGGCGATCGTGGCTCGCCGCATGAACACGCTCATCGCAGGACCTTCTTGCCAGCAGACGGGGTCACATCGGGGGCGCGCAGGTAGATGGGGCGATCCTCGGTGAGCGGCAGTCGGCCGGCGGCGAACGCCTGTTCGGCGAGCATGCCGATCGCGGCGGCGGAGACGATCGCGGCGTCGAAGCGGATTCCTCGCGCGGCAGGGACCTCGTCTCGGGGCACGAGACCCGGGCCGCCGACCCGAACGGGAAGTCCGTCGCCGTCGAGACCGTCGTACTCGGAGACCGCGAACTCGCGGCGCCGCGCGTCGGTGACCACCTGGAGGGCTCCGGTGTCGCCGGCGCGGTACCGCGTGTATGCGATGGCGTCGTGACTCACCACGGGAACGAACGGGCGGCCGGTGCCGAGGGCGAAGGCGTGCGCCGCCGCGATGCCGACGCGCAGGCCGGTGAACGGTCCGGGGCCCATGCCGGCAGCGACTCCCGAGAGCATGCCCGACCTCACGCCCGCCCCAGCGAGCGCGTCGCGGATGAAGCCGCCGATCACCTCGGCGTGGCGCATGGTGTCGTCGGTGCCGACTTCGGAGAGGCAGCGCAGTTCACCGCTGACACTGTCGCGATCGACGACGGCGACACTCGTGCCCGTCGAGGTGTCGATCGCGAGGAGCATGACCTCAAGCCTACGCGGGCACGGCGTACGGAGTGCCCGCCCAACGCGGTCCATGCCCGACGACGGTGACGACGCGCGGTTCGTCGGCGTCGAGGAGAGCGTCGGCATCGATGCTCGCCTCGCCCGCGACATCCGCGATGCTCGCGCCGGTCGGCCGCTCGATGACGATCTCGAGCCAGGAGTCGGTGACCTCCTCGACGAGTCCCGCGCCCCACTCGACGACGACGACCGAACGGTCGAAGTCGAGGTCGAGGTCCTCGAGCAGCGCCGCGCTGCCGAGTCGGTAGGCGTCCACGTGCACGAGCGGCGCACCGCCCACGAGGCTGGGATGGGTTCGCGCGAGCACGAAGGTCGGACTCTGCACGGGTCCGCGGATGCCGAGGCCTGCGCCGATGCCCCGGGTGAGGGTGGTCTTGCCGGCGCCGAGCGGCCCGGTCAGCACCACGACGTCACCGGCGCGCAGGACACCACCGAGTTCGCGACCGAACGCCTCCATCGCTGGAGTGTCGACGATGTCGAACCGCATCAGGCGCCGTCCAGATAGCGGCGCGGCACGCGCGGCCCGACGCGGGTGACGATCTCGTAGCCGATCGTGTCGGCGGCGTCGCCCCAGTCGTCGGCCGATGGCTCGCCGCGCTCGGGGTCGCCGAACAGCACGACCTCGTCACCGACCTCGGCCCGATCGTCGCCGAGATCGACGACGAACTGGTCCATCGCGATGCGACCGACGACGGGGCGCCGGGCGCCGGCCAGCCAGACCTCGGCCCGACCCGACGCCTGACGCGGAACGCCGTCGGCGTAGCCGAGCGGAACGAGCGCGAGCGTCGAGGGGTGATCGGCCCGCCAGATGTGGCCGTAGGAGACGCCGGTGCCCGGCTCGACGCGTCGCACGGCGGCAACGCGTGCGCGCAGGGTCATCGCGGGCCGAAGGCCGAGGTCGGCGGCCGTCGTGCCGTCGTCGTACGGCGACACGCCGTAGACCCCGATGCCGGTGCGGACGAGGTCGAAGCGGGCAGCCGGCAGGCGCAACGCGGCCGCGGTGGACGCGAGATGACGCACCTCGGGCCGGAGCCCTGCCGCTGCCGCCTGCTCGAGTCCGAGTTCGAAGGCCGCGAGTTGGCGTGCATCCTCTTCGGGCGAGGCGTTCGCGAGATGGCTGAACACGCCGCGCACCCGGATCCGTCCGGCACGCTCGAGCCGCGCAGCGAGTGCCACCGCTTCACCCCAGAGCCCGGGTGCAACACCGTTGCGGCTCAGGCCCGTGTCGAGTTTCACGTGCACCGCTGCGGTGCGGTCGACGGATGCCGCGGCATCGGCGATCGCCTGGAGCTGGGCGAGCGAGGAGGCGCCGAGGTCGATGCCTCGGCTCACGGCCGGGGCGAAGGAGGCATCCGGGTCGTGCAGCCAGGCGAGGAGCGGGGCATCGATACCGGCGTCGCGGAGCTCGTGCGCCTCGCCGAGGTCGGCGACGCCGAGCCAGTGCGCCCCACCTGCGACCGCCGCCCTGGCCACCGGAACCGCGCCGTGCCCGTAGGCGTTCGCCTTCACGACGGCCATCGTCATCGCCGGAGCGACGGCCTCGGCAAGAACGGCGACGTTCTCGCGCACAGCACGGAGATCGACGACCGCTTCACGGAACGGGTGACGCGTTGCACCCTCCGCGCTCGTCACGACGGTCCCCCCGCCCCGGTCTCGAGCACGACGAACGCGCTCGCGATTCCGGCGTCGTGGCTCATCGTGACGTGCACCCGATCGATGCCGAGGTCGCGGGTGAGCTGGGCGATCGCACCTGACAGTTCGAAATCGGGGTTGCCGTGTGCGTCTTGCACGACGCGCATGTCATGCCAGCGGATCACCGGATTGCCGCCGAGCGCCTTGATCAGTGCCTCTTTCGCTGCGAATCGCGCCGCGAGCGACCGCGCCGGCCGATCGCGTTCGCTCTCGGCGAACAAGCGCTCACGGAGCGCAGGAGTGCGTGCGAGCGACCGCTCGAAACGGCCGATGTCGACGACATCGATGCCGATTCCCGCGATCACCGCACGACCCCCGGCATCGGGCTCACTCGACCGTGACCGACTTCGCGAGGTTGCGCGGCTGGTCGACGTCGAGGCCCTTCGCCTGCGAGAGCTCCATCGCGAAGATCTGGAGCGGCACGACGGCGAGGAGCGCTTCGAACAACGGCGCCGCGAGCGGGATGCGCAGCACCTCGTCGGCGAACGGCAGCACGGCGGCGTCGCCGGCCTCGGCGATGGCGATGACGCGCGCGCCGCGGGCACGGATCTCCTGGATGTTCGAGACGACCTTCGGGTGCAGGGCGGCCGAACCGCGCGGACTCGGCACGACGACGAAGACCGGCTGGCCCGGCTCGATGAGCGCGATCGGGCCGTGCTTGAGCTCGCCCGCCGCGAAGCCCTCGGCGTGGATGTAGGCGAGCTCCTTGAGCTTCAACGCACCCTCGAGGGCGATCGGATAGCCGACGTGACGGCCGAGGAAGAGCACCGAACGCGTGTCGGCCATCCAGTGCGCGAGCTGCGCGACCTTCTCGGATTCGGCCAGCACGGTTTCGAGCTTCTCGGGCACCGCCTGCAGCTCGCGCAGCTGTGTCGCGAGTTCGTCGGCGGAGAGCGTGCCCCGAACGCGCGCGAGGTGCAGGCCGAACAGGTAGAGCGCGGCGATCTGCGCGACGAAGGCCTTCGTCGATGCGACCGCGACCTCGGGGCCGGCGTGCGTGTAGACGACTGCATCGGACTCGCGGGGAATCGTGGCGCCCTGCGTGTTGCAGATCGAGATGGTGCGCGCACCCTGCTCGCGGGCGTACTTCACGGCCATGAGCGTGTCCATGGTCTCGCCCGACTGGCTGATCGAGACGACCAGGGTGTGATCGTCGAGCACGGGCTCGCGGTAGCGGAACTCATGGCTGAGCTCGACCTCGACGGGTACCCGCGCCCACTGCTCGATCGCGTACTTCGCGACCATGCCGGCGTACGCGGCGGTGCCGCACGCGATCACGGTGATGCGACGGATGCCGCGGAGTTCCTCATCGCCGAACGACTCGAGTTCGGGAATGACGACCTGGTCGTCGACGACTCGGCCGAGCAGCGTCTTCGCGACGGCCTCGGGCTGCTCGGAGACCTCCTTGCGCATGAACGACGACCAGCCGCCCTTCTCGGCGGCTGAGGCGTCCCATGCGACGTCGAACGGCTCGACCTCGACCGGCTGCCCGTCGAAATCGGTCACCACGACGTCGGTTGCCGTGATCGTCACGATCTGGTCCTGGCCGATCGCCACAGCGCGCTTCGTGAATTCGACGAAGGCCGCGACATCCGACCCCAGGAAGTTCTCACCGTCTCCGAGTCCGATGACGAGCGGGGAGTTGCGGCGCGCGCCGACGACGACGCCGGGCTCGTCGCGGTGCACGGCCAGCAGCGTGAACGCGCCGTCGAGGCGGGACACGATGTTGCGGAACGCCTCGCGCAGGTCGCCGGTCGCCCGGTACTCCTTGCCGAGGAGGATTGCGGCGACCTCGGTGTCGGTCTCGCTTTCGAAGGTGAAGCCCTCGGCGAGCAGTTCGTCGCGCAGCTCGGAGAAGTTCTCGATGATGCCGTTGTGGATGAGCGCGAGGCGTCCCTCGTCACCCAGGTGCGGGTGCGCGTTGCGGTCGGTCGGTCCGCCATGGGTCGCCCACCGGGTGTGACCGATGCCGGTGCCACCGCGGTGCAGGGGGTTCGCGTCGAGCTCGTCGGCGAGCATCTGCAGCTTGCCGGCGCGCTTCGCGGTCTCGATGGCGCCGTCGTCGTCGACGATCGCCACTCCTGCCGAGTCGTAGCCACGGTATTCGAGGCGACGCAGGCCACCCATGAGGACGTCGAGGCTGTTGCGCTCTCCGACGTATCCGACGATTCCACACATGGGTGCGATTCTACTGGCGCAATCCTGTGCACCTGCCCGCCCATCGCACCCGACGCTTCGTGGCTCGCCGCCGTCCGCGCCGACACCGCCGTCTCCGCCCCCGCGGTGGCCTGACTACACTGGCACGGTGCCCGATCCGCAGAGTCCGTCATCGCACGCGGCGCAGATCTCCCCGTTCATCGAACTCGACCGGGCCGACTGGGCCGCACTCGCCCCGTCGATCCCCTCGCCGCTCCGCGAGACCGAGATCGTGCAACTGCGCGGGCTCGGCGAACCGCTGGATCCGCGCGAGGTGGCCGAGGTGTACCTCCCACTGAGCCGCCTGCTGAACCTCTACGTCGGCGGCACCAAGTCGCTGCACAAGGTCACGAGCGAGTTCCTGCGCGAACGCTTCGAGTCGACGCCGTTCGTGATCGGAGTCGCCGGTTCGGTCGCGGTCGGCAAGTCGACGATCGCCCGGCTGCTTCGCGAGCTCCTCGCTCGATGGGAGCACACACCCCGGGTCGAGTTGATCACGACCGACGGATTCCTCTTCCCGAATGCCGAGCTCGAGCGCCGTGGCCTCATGGCCCGCAAGGGATTCCCCGAGTCCTACGACCGTCGCGCGCTGCTGCGTTTCGTGAGCGAGGTGAAGGCCGGCGCCGCCGAGGTACGGGCGCCGTTCTATTCGCATCTCGCCTACGACATCGTGGATGACGCTCAGGTCACCGTGCGCCGACCCGACGTGCTCATCGTCGAAGGACTGAACGTGCTGCAGCCGCCCGGACCCGGTCACCGCCTGGCGGTGAGCGACCTCTTCGACTTCACGATCTACGTCGATGCGCGCACGAGCGACATCGCCCGGTGGTACGAGGAGCGGTTCCTGAAGCTCCAGCGGGGGGCGTTCGCGAACCCTCGCTCGTACTTCCACCGCTACGCGAGCCTCACGGAGGCCGAAGCCAGAGCTCGCGCGCGCGAGATCTGGCACTCGATCAACGAACCGAACCTGCTGCAGAACATCCGCCCGACGCGGTCGCGGGCCTCGCTCGTGCTGCGCAAGGGTTCGGACCACACGGTCTCGAGCGTGCTGCTGCGCAAGCTCTGAATCAGGCATCGACGATCGCTGGCCGATGGCGCGAGCGCGAGCCAGTTGCGAGCCGGTTCAGGCGGAGCCGAGCCGCTCGCGAACCACGGCCGAAAGGGTCTCAGCGTGACGCTCGGCGACGTCTTGCTCGGCGGCCTCGACCATGACTCGAACCATCGGTTCGGTGCCGGAGGGGCGAAGCAGCACACGACCCGAATCGCCGAGCTCGGCCTCGACGGCCGCAACCGCATCGGCGATCACGGCATCATCGCCGAGTGCGTGATGATCGACGCCGCGCACGTTCACGAGCACCTGCGGATAGACCGTCATGACCGAGGCGAGCTCGGCGATGGTCTTGCCGGTGCGCGCCATCTCAGCCGCCAGGTGCAAGCCGGTCAGGACACCATCGCCGGTCGTCGCGAATTCGCTCATGATGACGTGGCCCGATTGCTCGCCGCCGAGCGCGAGCCCCTCAGCCGCGAGCGCCTCGAGCACGTAGCGGTCGCCGACCTTCGTCTCGATGACCCGAATGCCATGCTCGGCCATCGCTCGACGGAGTCCGAGGTTCGACATGACCGTCACGACGAGCGTGTCGTCGGTGAGCGTGCCGCGCTCCTTCATCGACACCGCGAGGATCGCCATGATGCGGTCGCCGTCGATGATGTTGCCGTCGGCATCGACGGCAAGGCAGCGATCGGCGTCGCCGTCGTGAGCGATGCCGAGATCGGCGTGGTGTTCGACCACCGCGGCCTGCAGCAGCTCGAGGTGCGTGGAGCCGACGCCGTCGTTGATGTTCATGCCGTCGGGGTCGGCCCCGATGACGACGACCTCTGCCCCGGCATCTTTGAACGTCTGGGGCGAGACGCCGGCTGCGGCGCCGTGCGCGCAGTCGAGGACGACTTTGAGGCCGTTCAGTCGATGGGGCAGGGTACCGAGCAGGTGTATGACGTAGCGGTCTTCGGCATCTGCGAAGCGCCGGATGCGACCGACGCCATCGCCCACCGGAGCCAGCTTCGGCCGGCCGAGGAAGGACTCGATGCGGTCTTCGACCTCGTCGGGCAGCTTGGTGCCGCCGAAGGAGAAGAACTTGATGCCGTTGTCGGGCGCGGGATTGTGCGACGCCGAGATCATCACGCCGAAGTCGGCGTGGATCGAGTCGATGAGGTACGCCGTCGCCGGGGTCGGGATGACGCCCGCGTCGAGCACGTCGACGCCCGAACTCGCGAGCCCTGCCGACACGGCGGCGGTGAGGAACTCGCCCGAGACGCGGGGGTCGCGCGCGACGACGGCGACCGGCCTGCGGCCGGCTGCGCGAAGTTCTTCGGCATGCCGGCCCTGCGTGAGCACAGCGGCAGCCGCCTGGGCGAGGCCCAGGGCCAGGTCAGCCGTGAGTTCACGGTTGGCCAGGCCCCGGACCCCGTCCGTTCCGAAAAGCCGAGGCATCTACGGAGAACCGGGCGCCGAAATCAGCGCTTGGAGAACTGAGGCGCCTTGCGGGCCTTCTTGAGACCGGCCTTCTTGCGCTCGATGACGCGGGCGTCACGCGTGAGGAAGCCCGACTTCTTGAGCGTCGCACGGTTGTTCTCGCGGTCGATCTCGTTCAGCGCGCGGGCGATGGCGAGGCGCAGTGCGCCGGCCTGGCCCGAGGGGCCGCCACCGGTGATCTTGGCGACGACATCGTACGAGCCGGTGAGCTCGAGCACGGTGAACGGGTCGGTGATGAGCTGCTGGTGCAGCTTGTTCGGGAAGTACGCCGCGAGCTCGCGCCCGTTGACGGTGATGCTGCCGGCACCGGGAACGAGGCGCGCGCGGGCGATGGCCTGCTTGCGACGGCCGACGGCGGCACCCGGCACGGTGAGCACGGGGCGGGGGGTGCTGGGAGCTGCCTCAGGGGTGCTCTCGGTCGTGTAGCTCTCGGGAGCCGCTTCGATCTGGTCTGCGATCTTCGCCATGGTGGTGTGAATCCTTATTTCGAGAACGTCGAGGGTGCCGGAATTACTGGGCGACCTGGGTGAGGGTGTACGGCTTCGGCTGCTGAGCCGAGTGCGGGTGCTCCGGTCCGGTGTAGACCTTCAGCTTCTTGAGCTGGGCCCGACCGAGCGAGTTCTTCGGGAGCATGCCGCGGATCGCCTTCTCGACGGCGCGGACGGGGTTCTTCTCGAGGAGCTCGGCGTAGCTGACGGCCGTGAGTCCGCCCGGGTAACCGGAGTGACGGTAGGCCTTCTTCTGCTCGAGCTTCTGGCCGGTGAGGGCCACCTTGTCGGCGTTGACGATGATGACGAAGTCACCGGTGTCGACGTGGTTCGCGAAGATCGCCTTGTGCTTGCCGCGCAGCAGGGCTGCTGAGTGGCTCGCGAGGCGACCGAGCACGATGTCGGTTGCGTCGATGACGACCCAGTCGCGCTGGATGTCGGACGGCTTGGGAGTGAAAGTGCGCGTCACGGAAGTGCTGCTTTCTGTTCGAGTGAGGGGTTCGTGAATCCCACTCCGGTGGGTGTTCGCCCGCGATGCGTTCGAACGCCCTGGTGGAGGGCTCAACTTCGGATGCCGCCGCAGAGGACGACACCAAGGGGCTACTCTAGCAGAGTTTGCCGGCCGGGGTCGCCGCCGGCTGCATCCATCGCCTCTGCGCGCTCGTCCGTGACGCCGTGGATGCGCAGTTCGCGGCGCGCCCGGGTGAGGGCGGCCCGGGTTTCGAGTTCGTCGTCGGCGGGATACCCCACCTCGGTGAGCACGAGGCCCTTGGCGGCCATGACCATGAACTCGCTCGTGCGCTCTCGAGCTCGAAGCAAGCGTGCGGGCGCCTCGACATCGAGTCGCCCCTCGCCCACCGCGACGGCCGCCCCGATCAGGGCGCGCACCATCGAATGGCAGAACGCGTCGGCCTGCAGTGACGCCACGAGCACACCGTCGGCGTCCCGAGCCCAGCGGTACGACTGCAGGGTTCGAATCGTCGTCGCGCCGACACGCGGCTTGCAGAACGCCGCGAAGTCATGAAGCCCGACGAGCAGGTCGACGGCCGTCGTCATCGCGTCGACATCGAGCGACCTCGGCACGACCAGCGTGCGGTGCCGCTCGAGCGGGTCGCGTCGAGCGGATGCGTCGGCGACCCGGTACTCGTATCGCCGCCACAGCGCCGAGAACCGCGCGTCGAATCCGGCCGGGGCATGGTCGATGCGATGCACGACGACGTCGGAGCCGGCGCCGAGGATCCCGGTCAGTCGCCGCGAGAGCACCCCGGCATCATCCGTCGCCTGGGCGGGATGCCCTCGGCGCGGCCGGGTCACGGCCCGCAGCGCGTCGGCGGGAACGTCGAGATGCGCGACCTGCCCGCTCGCGTGCACGCCCGCGTCGGTTCTCCCGGCGACCGTGAGGCGTGGGGCGACTCCCGTGCGCCGGAACAGCGTCGCGAGCGCGTCTTCGAGCACGCCCTGCACCGTGCGCCGCCCGGGTTGCCGACTCCAGCCGTTGAAGCCGGAGCCGTCGTAGGCGACCGCGAGCCGGAGTCGCACGAACGACGCATCGATCGCCGCAACGCCGGCCGCGCCCCCGTCGTTCACCTCGCCCGAGGCATCCGCATGTTCGATCACCGAACCAGCCTATGGTTTCCCTCGCCACGTCGCCGTCTCGCGTACCCGCGGATGCGGGCGGAGCATCATGCTTCGATCGTGTAGCTCGTCTCGCTGGTCGCCGCCCCGAATCCCATTCGCTCGTACAGGGCGAACGCGCCCGTCGGGCTTGCGGCGTCGACCTCGAGCGTCGCGTACTCGAGCCCGGCTGCTGCGGCGGCCTCGAGATGAGCCGCGAGGAGCGCCTTCGCGATGCCGCGCCCGCGCTGACCGCGCACGACACCGACGAGCGGGATGTGCGCACTCGAGAACCCCTGCCCCGCCCAATCGTCTTCGTTCACCTCGGCGAGCACGAACCCGACGATCCGATCGCTCACCTCGTCGACCGCGACGACCGAGAGGTCGGCGCGGAAGACTGCGCTCGAGATGACGGCGTGCCATTGCTCCTCCGAGGTCGGCTGGCTGCCCCAGTGGTCTCGGAACGCGTCGTTGCGGGCCTCCCTCACTTCACCTGCCCTCGCCGCCTGGAGCGCTTCGATGCGAATGCCGTCCCCGACGCGAACGTCGTCGATCGGCGCGACGAGACGGCGGCGCAGGCCGGCGAAGTACCGGGCGGCCGTGAAGCCCGCCGACGTGTACAAGGGGCCGGCCCCAACGGCACGGTCGTCTGAATAGACCATGATCCAACCGGGGAGCGGCAGTTCGGATGACGCGAGCTGCTGCTCCCCGCGGGCGCGCTGCCACGCGAGGAGTACTCGACCGATGCCCCGTCTGCGCAGCTCGGGATGCACTCCGCCCGCGAGGATCGTACGCACGAGCGTGTCCCGCACCGGCGGCTGATAGACGACGCCCCACGCCACCGCTCGCCCGTCGACGTCGACGCCCACGATCGAGTCCCGCTCGCGATCGACGAACGACATGCCGAGGTCGTCGGCGAGTTCCTCGCGGGGGACGGTGTACTCGGGATGGTCGACGACGGCCATCGCGCGTTCGAGATCGGCGATCAGAGCGAGATCTTCCTCGTCGACGGGACGCCACGATGCCACGTCGGGGTGCGCGAGCTTCGGCAGCACCTTCGGTGCCGTGATGCGGTCGCGGAGCGGCGGCAGGTTCACTTCGGTCACCGCTCAAGCGTAGACGGCGGCGTTGCCGGCACGGCGAAGGGCCCCAGTGCGTGTGCACCAGGGCCCTTCGTGAACGCGGGTCGTGACCTACTTGGCCTCTGCAGCCTCGGCCTCGTCGGCGGTCGCCTCGTCAGCGGTCGTCTCGGCATCAGCCTGCGCCTCGGGGACCTCGACGGTCTCCTCGGCCTCGGCCGGGGCCTCCTCGGCGACGGGCGCCTCGGCGGCGGCCGGCTTCGCGGCGCGCTTCTTCGGGGTCACGGGCTCGAGCACGAGCTCGATGACCGCCATGGGCGCGTTGTCGCCCTTGCGGTTGCCGATCTTCGTGATGCGGGTGTAGCCGCCCTCACGGTCGGCGACCTGCGGGGCGATGACCGTGAACAGCTCGTGCACGACGGTCTTGTCGCCGATGACGCCGAGCACGCGACGGCGGGCGTGCAGGTCGCCGCGCTTGCCGAACGTCACGAGACGCTCGGCGAGCGGACGCAGGCGCTTGGCCTTCGTCTCGGTGGTGGTGATGCGCTTGTGGGTGAACAGCGCAGCAGCGAGGTTCGCGAGCATCAACCGCTCGTGGGCGGGGCCGCCTCCGAGGCGGGGGCCCTTCGTGGGCTTCGGCATGGTTCGTTCTCTCCAGTAGGTGGGGGGTGGTGGGCGACCGCGAGGGTCTGCCTAGTTCTCGTCGTCGAAGCCCGTGTAGAAGTGGGCGCCGTCGAATCCGGGGACCGAGTCCTTCAGCGACAGGCCCATTTCGGTGAGCTTGTCCTTGACCTCATCCACCGACTTCTGACCGAAGTTGCGGATGTTCATGAGCTGCGACTCCGACAGGGCGACGAGCTCGGACACCGTGTTGATGCCCTCACGCTTCAGGCAGTTGTAGCTGCGCACCGAGAGGTCGAGGTCTTCGATCGGGATCGAGAGCTCGCTCGAAAGCACGGCGTCGACCGGCGCGGGGCCGATCTCGATGCCCTCAGCCGCGGTGTTCAGCTCGCGGGCGAGGCCGAACAGCTCGGTGAGCGTGCGACCCGCCGAGGCGATCGCGTCGCGCGGCGTGATGGCGGGCTTCGACTCGACGTCGACCACGAGGCGGTCGAAGTCGGTGCGCTCGCCGGCACGTGTGGCCTCGACGCGGTAGGTGACCTTCAGCACCGGCGAGTAGATCGAGTCGACCGGAATCTGCCCGGCCTCCGAGTACTCGTTGCGGTTCTGGCTGGCCGAGACGTAGCCGCGGCCGCGCTCGATCGTGAGCTCGAGCTCGAACTTCGCCGAGTCGTTGAGCGTCGCGATCACGAGCTCGGGGTTGTGCACCTCGACGCCGGCCGGAGCCGAGATGTCGGCGGCGGTGACCTCACCGGCGCCCTGCTTGCGCAGGTAGGCGGTGATCGGCTCGTCGTGCTCGCTGGAGACGACCAGGTTCTTGATGTTGAGGATGATCTCGGTGACATCCTCCTTCACGCCCGGAACGGTCGAGAACTCGTGGAGCACGCCGTCGATGCGGATGCTCGTCACGGCTGCGCCGGGGATCGAGGAGAGGAGGGTGCGACGGAGCGAGTTGCCCAGGGTGTAACCGAAGCCCGGCTCGAGGGGCTCGATCACGAAACGCGAACGGAACTCCGAGATGTTCTCTTCGGTGAGCGTCGGGCGCTGTGCGATCAGCACTGTTGATTCCTTTCGGCAGGGTGTCCGCTATATGACACCTGCGAGTACGAGGATCTTGAGTTGTGTGAGAGAACGTGTCGCCGGCCGAGTAGGCCCGTCAGGGCCGTATCGAACCCTGCGGATGCCGCGGGGCCTTCGATACGGGCGCAGAGCGCCCTACTCGACCAGCAGGGTGAATCAGACGCGGCGACGCTTCGGGGGGCGGCATCCGTTGTGCGCCTGGGGCGTCACGTCGTTGATGCTGCCGACCTCGAGGCCTGCGGCCTGAAGCGAGCGGATCGCGGTCTCGCGGCCCGAGCCGGGGCCCTTGACGAAGACGTCGACCTTCTTCATGCCGTGCTCCTGCGCCTGGCGGGCGGCCGACTCTGCGGCCAGCTGCGCGGCGAACGGGGTCGACTTGCGCGAGCCCTTGAAGCCGACGCCGCCGGAGGACGCCCAGCTGATCACGGCACCGTTGGTGTCGGTGATCGAGACGATCGTGTTGTTGAACGTCGACTTGATGTGGGCCTGGCCCACGGCGATGTTCTTCTTTTCCTTCTTGCGCGGCTTGCGAGTAGCCGCCTTGGGTGCTGCCATGATTTCTCCTGAATCCTAGAGGCGCTGGATCACCGGGCCGAGGCCTAGCGAGCCTTCTTCTTGCCGGCCACGGTGCGCTTCGGGCCCTTGCGGGTACGAGCGTTTGTCTTGGTGCGCTGTCCTCGGACCGGGAGACCGCGACGGTGGCGGATGCCCTCGTAGGAGCCGATCTCGACCTTGCGGCGGATGTCGGCGGCCACCTCACGGCGGAGGTCACCCTCAACCTTGAAGTTGGCCTCGATGTAGTCGCGAAGGGCGACGAGCTGCTCGTCGCTGAGGTCCTTCACGCGGATGTTTCCGTCGATGTCGGTGTCGGCGAGTGCGGTGAGCGCTCGCGTACGGCCGACGCCGTAGATGTAAGTCAGTGCGATCTCCACGCGCTTCTCGCGCGGGATGTCGACTCCTGCCAGACGTGCCATGTGTGGCTTCTCCTGTTTCGAAGTGGAGGTGTGGAGCAGCACCGGTGCTCGGGCCTCCGACCCGAGGTGTCCCCGCGACATCCGTCGGATGCTGCGGTTCTGGTACTGCCGTGCTGTTCAGTTGTGGGAAGCGGGGCGCAGTGGCTCCGCCATCTGGTGACTAGCCCTGGCGCTGCTTGTGGCGCGGGTTCGACTTGCAGATGACCATCACGTTGCCGTGGCGGCGAATCACCTTGCAGTGATCGCAGATGGGCTTGACGCTGGGGTTGACCTTCACGATTGTTCCTTGGTTTCGCTGTCTTCGTACCCGCGAGATGTCGCGGGCCGTTACTTTCCAGCCCTACTTGTAGCGGTAGACGATGCGGCCGCGCGTCAGGTCGTATGGGCTCAGCTCCACGATCACGCGGTCTCCGGGGAGAATGCGGATGTAGTGCTGGCGCATCTTTCCCGAAATGTGCGCGAGGACCTTGTGCCCGTTCGTGAGTTCCACCCGGAACATCGCGTTCGGAAGGGCCTCGGTGACCGAGCCTTCAATCTCGATGACGCCGTCTTTCTTGGCCATAGCCTCACTATCGCTTGGAGTTGGGGATGCTGGTCGTGCGATGGTGTTCGAGCTGCGCTGGATCGCTTCGAAGCACGCCGTCAGGCATGCCGAAGCAGGCGTGTAGAACACCAAGGGTCAACTATAGGTGATTCCGACCCGCTTCGCCAGTTGGGCCACGGATGCCGCGCGGCGGCGCCTCACGGGAGCGGTTGCGCCTCACGGAACACGCCGACGATCGCGGGCTCGAGTGGATGCCCCGCCTCGATGCCCGTCACCTCGTGCGCGAGCTCCGCGGCGTCGCGCGCCCGCAGCATCGACTGCAGTTCGACACTCTCAGGGTCGGCTGGGGCATCGAAGCGCAGGGCCGCTCCGACCGCGGCGAGGAGACCGTCGACGGAGCCGCCGCGCTCGGCGAGCTCCGCCGCCGGACCGATGAACCGCTCGTGCCGGCCGAGCTTGCGCAGCGGCTGACGTCCGACCCGCTCGACGGTGTCGGGCAGCTCCGAATTGCGGAAGCGTTCGAGGATGGCCGTTCGGTACTCCGCCTGCTGGGTCGCACTGAAACCGTGCTTGTCGACGATGAGCGCGGACGTCTCGACGAGCACGCGTTCGACCGCGGCGGCGACCGCGTCGTCGGCGAGCGCGTCGGCGATGCGCTCCTGCCCTGCGAGGAACCCGAAGTACGCCGTGGCGGCGTGACCGGTGTTCACCGTGAAGAGCTTGCGCTCGATGTACGGCGCGAGGTCTGCGACGAAATGAGCACCCGGAATCTCGGGCGCGACCGCGCCGAACGGCGCACGTTCGATGGCCCACTCGAAGAAGGTCTCGACGGTGACGTCGAGCCCGGCATCGGGTGCCTGCGCCGGCACGATGCGGTCGACCGCGGTGTTCGCGAACACCGCACGTGCCTCGAGCGTCGGCCACTCCGACTCGGAGACGAGAGCAGCCATCTCGTAGCGCAGCACGTCGGTCGCATTGATCGCGTTCTCGCAGGCCATGATCGCGAGCGGCGCCGCCTCCACGGTTCGCACCCGCAGCGCGGTCACGAGATGCGGGGCGATGAAGCGCAGAACGTTCGGACCGACCGCGGTGGTGGCCAGGTCGGCGGTCGCGAGTTCGGCGGTGAGCGCTGCGGCATCCGTGGCACTGTTCACGGTGCGGTACCCGTCGACGACCCGATCGCGGGCGCCGGTACCGACCTCGTGCACGGTATAGCGATCGGATGCCGCGAGCGCATCGATGAGCGCGGCGTTCACGTCGGCGAAGACGAGCTCGTAGCCCGCTTCGTGCAGGAGGAGACCCACGAACCCGCGCCCGATGTTGCCGGCGCCGAAGTGCACCGCCTTCACGAGTCGTTGACCTCGGAGAGCAGCACGAAGATCTCCTCGGCCGAAGCGGCGTCGA
The DNA here is from genome assembly GCF_059758475.1 of Agromyces sp. GQ35. NCBI lineage: Bacteria > Bacillati > Actinomycetota > Actinomycetes > Micrococcales > Microbacteriaceae > Agromyces > Agromyces sp. GQ35. The sequence continues at coordinate 230,099 of NZ_JCAXEO010000001.1, forward strand.
TGAGGGCCTGAACTGCATCGTCGTCGGAGAAGATGATCGCGATCTTCGAGAGGATCTCGAGGTGCTCGTTGTCGAGCCCTGCGATGCCCACGACGAAGCGCACGGGTTCGCCGCCCCAATCGAGCGGTTCGTCGTACCGCACGAACGAGAGCGCGGAGCGCAGGATCGCGTCCTTGCCCTCGTTCGTGCCGTGCGGGATGGCCAGGAAGTTCCCCATGTAGGTCGAGACGGATGCCTCCCGCTCCAGCATCGAGTCGAGGTAGTCGGGTCGCACGGCGCCGGCGTCGACGAGGATGCGTCCGGCGTCGCGGATCGCCTCGTCTCGCTCGGCGGCCCGAGGTACCAGCCGGACGTTCCCGGGAGAGAGGATCTGATCGGTCATGGGCCGTTCCTTTCTGTCAGCGAAGGCCTTTCAGCGAACGCCTTCGGACTGCAGCAGGTGCACGATCTCGTCGTACTTCGGCGAGTTCATGAAGTTGTCGACCGAGATGTGCAGGGCGCTCGGCGACTGCAGGCGAGCACGGTCGGTGAGGTCCTGGTGGGTGATGACGAGGTCGACGTCGTCGGTGAGGTTCGCGATCGCGCGGTTGGTGACGTCGACGCTGTCGATGCCGGCCTTCTTCACCTTGTTGCGCAGCACGGTCGCACCCATCGCGCTCGAGCCCATGCCGGCGTCGCACGCGAAGATGATCGTACGAATGGGCTTCCGCTCGAACGCGGCGGCCTCTCCCTCGACGAGCAGCGCTCCTCCTGCGGCGGCGCCTTCCGAGGCGAGGCTGCCGAGCACGGTCGAGGACTTGCCCTTGTTCGCCTCGGTCTGCGCGATGGCGGCGCTGAGGTCGCCGGCGTTCGCGTTCTCGAGATCGCGCTTGCGGCCCGCCCGGAGGATCACCGAGGCGACGAGGAAGGAGACCGTCGCCGCGAGTACGACCGACAGGATCACGCCGACGTAACTGTCACTGGCGGTTTGGATGAGCACGGCGATGATGCTGCCCGGCGCCGCCGGTGCCCGAAGGCCGCTGCCGAAGAGCGCGTTCGTCGCGACGCCCGTCATGCCGCCGAGGATCGCCGCCGCGATGAGGGCGGGCTTCATCAGCACGTACGGGAAGTAGATCTCGTGGATGCCGCCGAAGAACTGGATGACGATCGCGCCCGGCGCGCTCGCGCGCGCCGCGCCGACACCGAAGAAGGTGAAGGCGAGCAGGATGCCGAGGCCGGGTCCGGGGTTCGCCTCGACGAGGAACAGGATCGACTTGCCCGTCTCGAGCGCCTGCTCGGTGCCGATCGGGGTGAAGACGCCGTGGTTGATGGCGTTGTTCAGGAACAGGATCTTCGCCGGTTCGACGACGATGCTGAGCAGCGGCAGCAGCGACAGCGCCACGAGCCAGTCGACGATGGCGCCGAGCGCCTGGCTGATCCAGGCGACTGCCGGCCCGAAGCCGAAGAAGCCCGCGATCGCGAGGAGCATGCCGAGGATGCCGGCCGAGAAGTTGTTGACCAGCATCTCGAAGCCGGCCTTGATCTTCTGGTCCCAGATGGAGTCGACCTTCTTCATGATCCAGGCCGCGAGCGGGCCCATGATCATGGCGCCGAGGAACATCGGGATGTTCGTGCCGACGATGACGCCGACCGTCGCGATCGAGGCGACCACGCCGCCTCGTTCGCCGTACACCATGCGGCCGCCGGTATTGGCGATGAGCAACGGGAGCAGGTAGGTGATCATCGGCCCGACGAGCCCGACGTACTGCTGGAATGTCGCACCGTCTTCGGTCTGCGCGAGCGCGGTCATGGCACCCGGCCAGCCGATCGCCTCGGCGTCTCCGAAGCCGCCGAGGATGCCGTTCGGCCACCAGCCGGTGGCGATGAACAGTGCGGTGATGAACCCCCACGCGATGAATGCCGCGATGTTCGGCATGATCATGCCGCTCAGGAAGGTCCCGAACTTCTGGACGGCGACGCGGGCTCCCCCAGGCCGCTTCGCGTCGGTGTGCGACGTCGTTGTCATGATGGCGCCTCTCTCGAGTTCACGACGCGGTCTCCCGCGCCGGGGTGATGTCGGTGGCGGCGGCGTCTGCCGCCGCTCGGGCTTCGGCCGCTCCCTCAGCGGCCAAGGCTGCCTGTGCGAGCGCTTTCGCGTCGCTCAGGCTGTACCGCGCGAGGGAGGCGCGGACATCTGCAAGTGCCGATGGTGACATCGACAGGCTCGTGGCACCGAGGCCCACGAGCACGACGGCGAGCAGCGGGTCGGCGGCGGCCTCGCCGCAGATGCCGACGGGCTTGCCGAGTTCGGCACCGGCCGCACCGACCTCCGCGATGAGGCGGAGCACGGCGGGGTGCCAGGGATTCTGCAACGCGGCGACGGTGCCGAGCAGGCGATCGGCGGCCATCGTGTACTGCGTCAGATCGTTCGTGCCGATCGAGGCGAAGTCCGTCACGGCGAGCACCCGACCGGCGATGAGTGCCGCTGAGGGCGTCTCGACCATCACTCCGGCGACCTTGACGCCGAGTTCCTTGGCGAGCGAGGTGAAGTACCGCGTCTCCTCCACGGTCGAGACCATGGGCGCCATGACCCAGAGCTCGGCGTCGGTGGCGGCGTCCGCTGCGGCGAGCGCGGTGAGCTGCTCGCGCAGGATCGCCTCCGAGCGACGCAACGCGCGGATGCCGCGGAGTCCGAGGGCCGGGTTCTCCTCTGGCGAGTCGTTCAGGAATGAGAGCGGTTTGTCGGCTCCGGCATCGAGCACCCGCACGACGACTTTCCGGCCGCCGAACGCTGTGAGCAGCCGCGTGTACTGCGCCTGCTGTTCGCGCACGCTCGGCGCGGTGTCGGCGTCGAGGAACAGGAACTCGGTACGGAAGAGTCCTACCCCCTCCGCTCCCAGCCGAATCGCCTCTGCTGCGCCGTCGGCCGAGCCGAGGTTCGCGAGCAGCGGCACCGGGGTGCCGTCGGCGAGGGCGCCCGGAGTGAGCGGCGCGGCCGCCTGCGCGGCGCGTTCCGCGATGGTCGCCTTCGCCGCCGAGACGTCCTCAGCGCTCGGATCCGAGACGACGACACCCCGTGCAGCATCGACGACGACGGTGTCGCCGTCGGCGAGGCTCGCGGCATCCGCCGCCCCGACCACCGCGACGATGGACTTCTCGCGGGCGAGGATCGCCGTGTGCGACGTCGGGCCGCCGTCGACGGTCACGAGTCCGAGCACCGTGTCGAGGTCGAGCGTCGCCGTGTCGGCCGGTGCGAGGTCGCGGGCGACGAGGATGAACGGGTGACCCGGGTCGGGCACGCCCGGCGCGGGCAGCTTCAGCAGGTGCGCGATGACTCGCTGCGAGATGTCATCGAGGTCGGTTGCGCGCTCGGCCATGTATCCGCCCATGCCGGCGAGCAGGTCGCGATACGAAGCGAACGCCTCGAACACCGCACGTTCTGCGGTCGCGCCGGTTGCCAGTCGCGTCGTGACCGCCTCGATGAGACTCGGGTCCTCGGCCATCATCGCCTGCGCCTCGAGCACGTCCTGGGCGGCGCCCCCGGCCCTGGTGCCACGAGCGGCGAGCTCCGCGGCCACGACCGACAGCGAGGCCCTCGCCCGTTCGCCTTCGCGTTCGGGGTCGAGGTGACTCGGCCGGTCGACCGGCTCCGGCAGACGCTCCGCCATGCGCACGACCGGCCCGACGGCCACTCCCTGGCCGATGCCCGTACCCGTGATCTCCATCATTCGCCTCTCCGAATCGGATCGAATGGAGACGGATGCCCCGCCCTACCCGTCGTGGTCGGTGCTGAGCAGCTCGATGAGCTGATCGAGCACGGCGCGCTCATCGCCGCCCTCGACGACGAGAGTGACCTCGTCGCCGTGGTCGATGCCCTGCGAGATGACCCCGAGGATGCTCGCCGCGTTGACGGGCGAGCCGCCGGACTTGCTGAGCATGACGGTGGCGCCTGATGCTGCGACGGCTTGCGTGAAGAGCTTGGCCGGCCGCGCGTGCAGCCCGTGCGTCGATCCGATTCGAACTGTCTGTTCCTGCATGTGTCCGGCCTCCGTCGCGAGTGTCCGTTCCCTCGTTCACCATAGCCGTCCGCCACGGGCGAGGGAGCGGCGGGCACCCTGCGGCGGTTCATGATCGAGCCCCTGCCACGGCGAGGGCGAGGTCGAGCAGCGCGTCTCCGTCGGCCGCTGTGGCCGCGTCGGGGGGCAGCAGCGCAAGGGCGACGGATGCTGCGGCGGCACGCTCGCGCACGGAGTCGAGACGATCGCCGAGGTGGGCGCCCACGAGCAGCACGTCGGCGGCCTCGAGCGCGGCATCCAGTTGGGACTCGCCGGTCGCGCGCACTTCCACGCTGAGCCCGCGGGCGTCGGCGGCGCGGCGGATCCGCACGGCCACGAACGTGCTCGACGCTCCGGCGCCGCAGGCCACGAGAATGCGCACCCGGTGCCTCCTTGCTCCGCCGCTCGCGGTCTCCGTTGATCGTCACACCCGCAGTCGACGCTGCGATCACTCGATTCTCCGCCCGCGGCCCCTCCCCGTTCCAGCACATTCCCTTCCGCTCCCCCGGAAACTCCTCTCGACGGCGGCACGGTCGCCGTCCACGGGTGGTTGACTGTGTCCACCGCCCGCCGCCGAGTGGCTCGGGCTCGAACGCGGGAGGCGTCTGTGGCCGAGAAGTGGGAACGGCTGGTCGAGGTGCTCGCCGAGCACGACGGCTGGACGACCGCTGCCGAGCTCGCCGCCCGTCTCGATGTGACGCCCCGCACCGTTCGCAGTCACGTCGCCCAGGCGAACGACGGGACGATCGTCGTGGCATCCGGACCGCTCGGCTACCGACTCGACCGAGTGGCGCTGGCCTCGCGCGTCCCCCGGACACGAGGGACCTCCCCGGCGGCGCGCGCTGCCCGCATCATCCGCGCGCTTTCGAACGCCGACACCGGCATCGACGTCTACGAGTCGGCCGCCGCACTGCATGTGAGCGAATCGACGATCGAGGCGGACCTCGGGCGCATCCGGGCACGACTCGCGGGCACCGGGCTCTCACTCTCGCGTCGCGGACCCCGCGTGAGCCTCGAGGGCCCGGAGTCCGCGACTCGCCGGTTGCTCGGAGCGTTGTTCCGTGAAGAGGCTGCCCGGGGCATGCACGGGGCAGCCGAGCTCCGTGACGCGTTCCCCGCCCTTCCGGCGTTCCGCGACGCCCTCGTCGCCGACCTCGAGGCAGCGGGATACGCCCCCAACGCGTATGCGCTCGATGACGTGCTCCTGCACATCGCGATCGCGATCGATCGCGTCGGGCACGATCATCCGCTCGATGCCGACGACGCGCCTCCAGCGCCCGATCAACCGGCCGATCGCGTCGAGCTCGCACGGTTGCTCGACGGCGTCATCCGCGCGCAATTCGGCACCGCCGTCGGCGAGGCGGAACTCGGCCACCTCACCAGGCTGCTCGGCACGCGCGCCGCGACGCGGACGACGGCCAGAACTGACGCCACTGCACCCGATGCCTCCTCGTCGAGATCCGCGCTGGTGCGCGCCATCGTCGGCCGGGCGGCTGACGAATACCTCGTCGAGCTCGACGACGAGGAGTTCATCGAGCGGCTCGCGTTGCACGTCGACAACCTCGTCGCTCGCTCGACCGAGCATCGTCCGTCACGCAATCCACTCACCGGCACGATCAAGGCCGCCTACCCGCTCATCTACGATCTCTCGGTCTACATCGCCCACGAACTGGCCCTCGCTGAAGACGTCCTCATCGACGACGACGAGATCGCGTACATCGCGATGCACGTCGGCGCCTATCTCGACCGTCGGCGGGTGTCGGCCGAGCGGGTGCGGGCCGTCGTCGTCGCCCCGGCGTACCACGATGTGCATCTCGCCCTCGCCGAGCGCATCGGGGAGGCGTTCGTCGACGAACTCGAACTCGTCGGACTCGTCGGCCATTCCGATGTCGACTGGGCGACCCTGCCCGCCGAGCTCGTCATCTCGGTGCTCGATTCCCCCGTTCCCGTCGAGCACTTCGTACGGGTTGCGGTGTTTCCGACCGAGGCCGATCTCGAGCGCATCCGCGCCGAGGCCGCCCGGATCAGGCGCGCACGGCGTCGCGCGCGACTCGCCGTTGCCCTGGCGCAGTACATCGCGCCGGAGCTCTTCGTGCGGGGACTCCGCGGTCATGATCCCGAGTCGGTCATCCGGCTGCTCGGTGATCGCATGATCGCCGCCGGCGTCATCGATCACGCCTATATCGAGGGCGCGCTCGAGCGGGAGCGACTCTCCTCGACCGCGTTCACCGAACATCTCGCCGTGCCGCACGCGATGACGATGTCCGCCACCCGCACGGCCATCGCCATCGCCATCGACGAGGCGCCGATGGACTGGTCGGGTGCCCGCGTGAACGTCGTGGCGCTCATCGCCTTCTCGGAAGACGGCCGCGCGCAGTTCCAAGACGTGTTCGACCAGTTCGTCGAAGCCTTCTCGGACCGTGCGAACGTCGATCGACTCGTGCGCGGATCCACGGACTACGCCGGGCTTCTCGCCGAACTCGCCCGACTCATGGAGCCGTGACGCCGCGCGAGACCGCCCGGAGTTTCGGCAGCGCGCTCCCCCGCTAGGCGATCGCCGTCGGGCGCACGCCGTACGGCGCAAGACCCGCGGCTCCCCCGTCGGGCGCGGTGAGTACCCAGACACCACCCGCGTGCACTGCGACCGAGTGCTCCCAGTGCGCGGCATCCGCACCGTCGGCGGTCGTCACCGTCCAGTCATCGTCGCGCGTGAACGTCTCGATTGCTCCCGCCACGATCATCGGCTCGATCGCGACGACCAGACCGGGCTTGACGGCCGGTCCACGGCGGTCGACCCGGTAGTTGAACACCGGCGGCTCCTCATGCATCGAGCGCCCGATGCCGTGACCGACGTAGTCGGTCAGGATGCCGTAGTCGCCTTCTGCGCGCACGAAATCCTCCATGGCGGCGCCGACCTCGTTGAGGTGCGTCGCTCGGGCGAGCGCGGCGATGCCGACCCAGAGCGCCTGCTCGGTGACGCGATTGAGCTCGTCGCGCGAGGAGACGACATCGGGCCGCGCCCCGTCGGGCAGCACGACCGTGAACGCCGAATCGCCGTTCCAGCCGCCGACTTCGGCTCCGCCGTCGACCGAGACGATGTCGCCCGCTCGGAAGGGTCGATCGCCGGGGATGCCGTGCACGACGTCGTCATCGACCGAAACGCACAGGGTATGCCGGTACCCGGGCACGAGTTGGAAGTTCGGCCGACCGCCGGCGGCACGGATCACGCGCTCAGCGGCCGCGTCGAGTTCGAGCGGCGTCGCCCCGGGGGCCAGCAGTCTCCGCGCCTCGTCGAGCGCGGCTGCGGTCACGCGACCGGCCGCCTGCATGGAACGCAGCTCAGCCGGCGACTTGTAGATCGAACGTCGGAACACCCGGGTGGCTCAGGCTGCAGGGCCGGGATGACGCGGAGCCAGCCCCCGTGACGCGAGCGCCTGGAAGATGCGCTGCGTCACCTCGGCGAGCGTGCCGACACCGTCGATGCGCACGACGACGCCCCGCTCGCGGTACACGTCGAGGATCGGCGCCGTCTCGCGCTCGTAGATCGCGAGACGGTTGGCGATCACCTCTTCGGTGTCATCGGTGCGGCCCTGGTCGGCTGCTCGCTGCTGCAGCCGGGCGATGCTCTCGGCACGCGGCACCGCCAGCTCGATGACGGCGTCGACCGACTCGCCGCGACGCTCGAGGAAGGCGTCGAGGTCGTCGACCTGACCTCGGTTGCGCGGGTAGCCGTCGAGCAGGAAACCGCCAGCGGCATCGGGCTGCGCGAGTCGGTCACGCACGAGTTCACTGGTGAGCTCGTCGGGAACGAGGTCGCCCGCCTCGATGATCGCCTGCACTCGCTTGCCGAGTTCAGTGCCCCCTGCCACGTTCGCCCGGAAGATGTCACCGGTGGCGACCTGCGGCACTCCGAACGCCTCGGCGACGAGCACGCCCTGCGTTCCCTTGCCGGATCCCTGGGGCCCGACGATCAGGAAGCGAGCGGACACGTGCGCGGAGTCCGCGCCGTCGTGAGCCTCACCACGGGTCATCGGAGGAGTCCTTCGTAGTGTCGCTGCTGGAGCTGGGCGTCGATCTGCTTCACCGTCTCGAGGCCGACGCCGACGATGATCAGGATCGAGGCTCCACCGAACGGGAAGTTCTGGTCGGCGCCGATCCAGGCGAAGGCGATGAGCGGGATCAGGGCCACGAGGCCGAGATACAGCGAACCGGGGAGGGTGATGCGCGTCAGCACGTAGTCGAGGTACTCGGCGGTCGGACGCCCGGCACGGATGCCGGGGATGAACCCGCCGTACTTCTTCATGTTCTCGGAGACCTCGTCGGGGTTGAACGTGATCGCGACGTAGAAGTACGTGAAGCCGACGATGAGCAGGAAGTACATCAGCATGTACAGCGGGTGGCTGCCCTGCGTCAGGTAGTTCGTGATCCAGGTGACCCACGGCTGCGGCGTCTCGCCGGCCGCCGGGGTGTTGAACTGCGCGATGAGGGCCGGCAGGTAGAGCAGCGACGAGGCGAAGATGACCGGCACGACGCCCGCCATGTTGACCTTGATCGGGATGTAGGTGTTGTTGCCGCCGTATGTGCGGCGGCCGACCATCCGTTTGGCGTACTGCACCGGGATGCGCCGTTGCGACTGCTCGACGTAGACCACGGCGACCACGACCAGGAGGCCGATGGCCAGGACGATCGCGAACACGTCCCAGCCGCGGGAGATGCCGATCGACCACAGCGAACCGGGGAACGTCGCGGCGATCGAGGTGAAGATCAGGAGCGACATGCCGTTGCCGATGCCGCGCTCGGTGATGAGCTCGCCCATCCACATGATGAGGCCGGTACCGGCGGTCATCGTGACGACCATGAGGAGGATCGCGTACCAGGCGTCGTTCGAGATCAACTGCGAGCACTCGGGCGCGCCGGACGGGAACAGTGCGCCGGAACGGGCGACCGTGATCAGCGTGGTCGACTGGAGCACGCCGAGCGCGATCGTGAGGTACCGCGTGTACTGGGTGAGGCGGCCCTGGCCGGCCTGGCCCTCTTTGTACAGGGTCTCGAAGTGAGGGATGACGACGCGAAGCAGCTGCACGATGATCGACGCGGTGATGTAGGGCATGATGCCCAGCGCGAAGATCGACAGCTGCAGGAGCGCACCGCCCGAGAACAGGTTGACGAGGTCGTAGAGCCCCGCGGCGCCGGCCTGGTTCGCGGCGAGACACGCCTGTACGTTCCCGAAGTCCACGAAGGGCGCGGGAATGAACGAGCCGAGCCGGAACAGGGCGACGATGCCCAGCGTGAACCCGAGCTTGCGGCGAAGATCCGGCGTGCGGAAGATCCGCCCGATGGCGTTGAACACTCGTCCTCCTGTTGCTCCGTGTGGAGTCAGTCCATATGCGGCTCGAGCCAGTCGAGACCCCCGTGAATCATACGCGAGGTCCCGACTGGCTCGGGCGTTCAGTGCTGTTTCGGTCTACTTGACCGAGCCGCCGGCGGCGACGATCTTCTGCTCGGCCGAGCCGGAGACCTTGTCGACCGCGACGTTGAGCTTCACCTGGATGTCGCCGTTGCCGAGCACCTTGACGCGCTCGTTCTTGCGAACGGCGCCCTTGTCGACGAGGTCGGCGATGGTGACATCGCCGCCCTTCGGGTACAGCTCGGCGAGCTTCTCCAGGTTGACCACCTGGTACTCGACGCGGAACGGGTTCTTGAACCCGCGCAGCTTCGGCGCACGCATGTGGTACGGGAGCTGGCCACCCTCGAACCCGGGACGGATGTTGTTCCGCGCCTTCGAGCCCTTGGTACCGCGACCAGCCGTCTTGCCCTTCGAACCCTCACCGCGTCCGACGCGGGTCTTGTCCTTCTTGGCACCGGGAGCCGGGCGGAGGTGGTGAACCTTCAGCACCTGCTCGCGCTTCTCGGCGACGTCCTTGGCGGCGGCCGCCTTGGTGGACGCTGCCTTCGCGGGCGCCTTCTTCGCCGGGGCCTTCGCTGCATCGGCCGAATCGGCCTTCTTCGCAGCGGCGGCCTTGGCAGGGGCCTTCTTCTCGGCCGCCTTGGGGGCGGCCTTCGCGGTGGCGGGCTTGTCGGCCGTCTTCTTCGCAGGGGCCTTCTTGGGGGCCTCGGCGGCGACGTCCTTCTTGTCGTCAGCCATTAGTCAATCTCCTCAACCTTCACGAGGTGCGCGACGGTGTTCACGTAGCCGCGGTTCTGCGGCGTGTCCTCGCGAATGACCGAGGCACCGATGCGCTTGAGTCCGAGGCTGCGCAGCGTGTCGCGCTGGTACTGCTTCTCGCTCACCTTGGACTTGATCTGGGTCACCTTCAACTGCTTGGCCATCAGGCACCTGCCTTTGCTGCTGCGGCGGCCTCGGCCGCCTGGGACTCGGCACGCAGCAGACGGGCCGGAGCGACCTCGTCGTAGGGAAGGCCACGACGGGCGGCGACCGCGCGCGGCTCTTCGAGCTGCGAGAGGGCTGCGACCGTGGCGTGCACGATGTTGATGGTGTTCGACGAACCGAGCGACTTGCTCAGCACGTCGTGGATGCCGGCGCACTCGAGCACCGCGCGCACCGGGCCACCGGCGATAACACCGGTACCCGCGGATGCGGGACGCAACAGGACGACACCGGCTGCGGCCTCACCCTGCACGGGGTGCGGGATGGTCGCTCCGACGCGGGGGACGCGGAAGAAGTTCTTCTTCGCCTCCTCGACGCCCTTCGAGATCGCGGTCGGGACCTCGCGCGCCTTGCCGTAGCCGACGCCGACGAGTCCGTTGCCATCGCCCACGACGACGAGCGCCGTGAAGCTGAAGCGGCGGCCGCCCTTGACGACCTTCGACACGCGGTTGATGGTCACGACGCGCTCGAGGAACTGGCTCTTCTCGGCGTCACGGCCACCGCGGTCGCGGCCACCCTGGTTGCGGTCGCGACCGCCGCCACGGCGGTTGTCGCGCTCGTTGCGGGCCGGCTCCGAAGCTGCGGCCGTCTCGACGGGTGCCTCGACGATCGCCTCGGTCACCTCGGTCTCCTTCGTAGTGTTCTCACTCACAGGTTGAGCCCTGCCTCTCGCGCTCCATCGGCGATCGCTGCGACGCGACCGGCGTACTTGTTGCCGCCGCGATCGAAGACGACGGACTCGACGCCCGCCTGCTTCGCGCGCTCGGCGACGAGCTCGCCGACCTTCTTGGCCTTGGCGGTCTTGTCACCGTCGAATGCGCGGAGGTCGGCTTCCATCGTGGACGCCGATGCCAGCGTGCGGCCGGCGGCGTCGTCGACGACCTGCACGAACACGTGCCGTGCCGAACGGGTGACAACGAGGCGCGGACGCAGCTCGGTGCCGACGACCTTCTTGCGAAGGCGGGTGTGGCGGCGCGAACGCGCAGCCGTCTTGGTCTTCACAGCCATGATTACTTACCTGACTTTCCGGCCTTGCGACGCACGACCTCGCCGGCGTAGCGGATGCCCTTGCCCTTGTAGGGCTCGGGCTTCTTGATCTTGCGGATGTTCGCGGCGGTCTCGCCGACGGCCTGCTTGTCGATGCCGGCGACCGTGATCTTGTTGTTGCCCTCGACGGTCAGCGTGATGCCGGCCGGTGCCTCGACGACGACCGGGTGCGAGAAGCCGAGGGCGAGCTCGAGCGAGCCGCCCTTCTGCGCGACGCGATAGCCGGTGCCGACGATCTCGAGTGCCTTGGTGTACCCCTGGGTCACGCCGATGATCTGGTTGGCGATGAGGGTACGCGTCAGGCCGTGCAGCGAGCGCGAGTTGCGCTCGTCGTCGGGACGCGTGACGAGAACCTGGTTCTCTTCGAGCTTGACCTCGATCGGGGCGGCGACGGTGAGCGCGAGCTCGCCCTTCGGGCCCTTCACGGAGACGGCCTGGCCGTCGATCTTGACGTCGACGCCCGCGGGGATGTCGATGGGAAGTCGTCCGATTCGTGACATGGAACTACCACACGTAGGCGAGGACTTCTCCGCCTACGCCCTTCTTCTCGGCCTGGCGGTCGGTGAGCAGACCGCTGGAGGTGGACAGGATGGCAACGCCGAGGCCGCCGAGCACCTTGGGGAGCTCCGTCGACTTCGCGTAGACGCGAAGGCCGGGCTTGGAGACGCGCTTGATGCCAGCGATCGAACGCTCGCGGTTGGGGCCGAACTTGAGCTGCAGCGTGAGCGTCGTGCCCACGCGCGCATCGGTCACCTCGAAGCCGGCGATGTAGCCCTCCTTCTTCAAGATCTCGGCGATGTGCGCCTTGAGCTTGGAGTTGGGCATCGACACGGAGTCGTGGTGTGCGGAGTTCGCGTTCCGCAGACGGGTCAGCATGTCAGCGACCGGGTCGGTCATCGTCATGACGAGTATTTCCTCACGTTCACCAGGTTTCAGCGCCCGTTACGCGAGCGGTGACCTGTGGTGTCGGCCCCCGCGGATGCGGGGAACCGGTACGGATGCTGCGAGCGCGAGCCCGCAGCATCCGTGGTTCAGTTGGCGGACTCGGCGGCCTTGAAGGGGAAGCCGAGCTGCTTGAGCAGCGCGCGACCCTCTTCATCGGTCTTGGCGGTGGTCACCACAGTGATGTCCATGCCGCGGACGCGGTCGATCTTGTCCTGGTCGATCTCGTGGAACACGGACTGCTCCGTGAGACCGAAGGTGTAGTTGCCGGTGCCGTCGAACTGCTTCTCCGACAGGCCGCGGAAGTCGCGGATACGGGGCAGTGCGAGCGAGAGCAGACGGTCGAGGAACTCCCACATGCGGTCGCCGCGAAGCGTCACGTGGGCACCGATCGGCTGACCCTCGCGCAGCTTGAACTGCGCGATGGACTTGCGAGCCTTGGTGACCTGCGGCTTCTGGCCGGTGATCTTGGTGAGGTCTGCAACCGCACCGTCGATGACCTTGCCATCGCGCGCGGCCTCGCCGACGCCCATGTTCACGACGATCTTCACGAGACCCGGCACCTGGTGCACGTTGGTGTAGCCATGCTCCTCGAGGAGGTTCTTCGAGATCTCGTCGCGGTACTTGGTCTTCAGTCGCGGCTGGATTTTGCCAGCCTGCGTAGCCGTATCGGTCATTACAGGTCCTTACCTGACTTCTTGGCGTAGCGGACGCGGACGGTCTTCTCGACGCCGTCCTTCGTCACGGTCTCGTTGCGGAACCCGACGCGGGTCGGCTTCTTCGACTCGGGGTCGACGAGCGCGACGTTCGACACGTGGATCGGGGCCTCGTGGGTCTCGATGCCGCCGGTCTTCGAGCCGCGCTGCGTCTGGCCGACGCGAACGTGCTTCGTCACGAAGTTGATGCCTTCGACGACGACGCGGTTCTGGGCGACGAGCACCTCGATGACCTTGCCCTGCTTGCCGCGATCTCCGCCGCGAGCCTGGCTGCGGCCGGAGATGACCTGCACGAGGTCACCCTTCTTGATGTTGGCCATGACTTAGATAACCTCCGGTGCCAGCGAGATGATCTTCATGAACTTCTTGTCGCGAAGCTCGCGACCGACCGGTCCGAAGATTCGGGTGCCGCGGGGGTCACCGTCGTTCTTCAGGATCACTGCGGCGTTCTCGTCGAACTTGATGTACGAGCCGTCTGCACGACGGGTCTCTTTGACGGTGCGGACGATGACGGCCTTGACCACATCGCCCTTCTTCACGTTGCCGCCGGGGATCGCGTCCTTGACGGTCGCGACGATGGTGTCACCGAGGCCGGCGTACCGGCGCTTCGAGCCACCGAGCACGCGGATCGTGAGCAGCTCCTTGGCGCCGGTGTTGTCGGCGACCTTGACTCGTGATTCCTGCTGAAGCACTTTGAACTCCTTCTTTCAAGTAAGCGCGAGGCTTACTTGGCCTTCTCGACGATCTCGACGAGGCGCCAGCGCTTCGTGGCGGAGAGGGGACGGGTCTCGCTGATCACGACGAGGTCGCCGATACCGGCGGTGTTGGTCTCGTCGTGCGCCTTGACCTTCGAGGTACGGCGCAGAACCTTGCCGTACAGCGGGTGCTTCACGCGGTCTTCGACCTCGACGACGATGGTCTTGTCCATCTTGTCGCTGACGACGTAGCCACGACGAACCTTGCGGTAACCGCGGACGAGTTCGGCCGCGGTGTCGACCTCGGCAGCAGCCGCAGCCGTGGCCTTCTTGGTCTCAGCCATGTTCAGGCCTCCTTCGTCTCTGCCTCGGCAGCAGCATCCGTGGATGCTTCTGCCTTGGCCTTCTTGGTCTTCTTCTCGGCCTTGACCGGAAGCTCGACCGGCGCGGGCGTGGCCCGGATGCCGAGTTCGCGTTCGCGGATGACCGTGTAGATGCGCGCGATGTCGCGCTTGACCGCCCGGAGGCGGCCGTGGCTCTCGAGCTGACCGGTGGCCGACTGGAAGCGCAGGTTGAACAGCTCTTCCTTGGCCTTCTTCAGCTCATCGACGAGTCGCTCGTCTTCAAAGGTGTCGAGCTCGGTGGGGCTGAGCTCTTTGGTGCCGACGGCCATTATGCGTCGCCCTCCTCGCGCTTGATGATGCGTGCCTTGAGGGGCAGCTTGTGGATGGCACGGGTCATGGCCTCACGAGCGAGTTCCTCGGAGACGCCGGAGACCTCGAAGAGGACTCGACCCGGCTTGACGTTCGCGACCCACCACTCGGGCGAACCCTTACCGGAACCCATGCGGGTCTCGGCGGGCTTCTTCGTGAGGGGACGGTCGGGGTAGATGTTGATCCACACCTTGCCGCCGCGCTTGATGTGACGGGTCATCGCGATACGAGCGGACTCGATCTGACGGTTCGTCACGTACGCGGGGGTCAACGCCTGGATACCGTACTCACCGAAGGAAACCTTGGTGCCGCCGGTGGCGTGGCCCGAACGGCCGGGGTGGTGCTGCTTGCGGAACTTGACTCGACGGGGAATCAACATGGTTATGCCTCAACTCCTGCTGCCACCGGCTCCTGCGCCTTGGGCGCACGACGGGGACGGTCACTGCGCTCGGGGCGCGACGACTTCTGGTTGGCCTGCTCGCGGGCGAGCTCCTTGTTGGTGATGTCGCCCTTGTAGATCCAGACCTTCACACCGATGCGGCCGAAGGTGGTCTTCGCCTCGTAGAAGCCGTAGTCGATGTTCGCGCGGAGCGTGTGCAGGGGCACCCGGCCTTCGCGGTAGAACTCCGAACGGCTCATCTCGGCGCCGCCGAGGCGGCCGGAGACCTGGATGCGGACACCCTTGGCGCCGGCGCGCTGAGCACCCTGCAGGCCCTTGCGCATCGCGCGGCGGAACGCCACACGAGCGGAGAGCTGCTCGGCGATGCCCTGAGCGACGAGCTGAGCGTCGGCCTCGGGGTTCTTCACCTCGAGGATGTTCAGCTGGATCTGCTTGCCGCTGAGCTTCTCGAGGTCCGAGCGGATGCGCTCGGCCTCGGCTCCGCGGCGGCCGATCACGATGCCGGGACGTGCCGTGTGGATGTCCACGCGGACACGGTCGCGGGTGCGCTCGATCTCGATGCGGGAGACGCCAGCACGATCGAGCGACGTCTTCAGCAGACGACGGATCTTGATGTCTTCTGCAAGGTAGTCGGCGTAGCGCTGACCGGGCTTCGTCGAGTCGGAGAACCACCGCGACACATGGTCGGTGGTGATGCCGAGACGGAAGCCGTACGGGTTGACCTTCTGACCCATTACTTCGTACCCTCCTCGGGCGTGGCGAGCACGACAGTGATGTGGCTCGTTCGCTTGTTGATTCGGAAGGCACGACCCTGGGCACGCGGCTGGAATCGCTTGAGGGTGGTGCCCTCATCGACGAATGCGCTGCTGATGTAGAGGTCCTGCTCGTCCAGATAGGTGTTCGAGGCATCGGCCTTGACGCGAGCGTTCGCGATGGCTGAGGCAACGAGCTTGTACACCGGCTCGCTCGCACCCTGGGGTGCGAACTTCAGGATGGCGAGTGCCTCCTGAGCCTGCTTACCGCGGATCATGTTGACGACGCGGCGGGCCTTCATGGGGGTCACGCGGATGTGTCGCACGCGTGCGATCGACTCCACCATTTCTTCTCCTCCTTCACGTCACCGCTTAGCGGCGACGGCCCTTCTTGTCGTCCTTCACGTGTCCACGGAAGGTGCGGGTGGGGGCGAACTCGCCGAGCTTGTGACCCACCATGGTCTCGGTGACGAACACCGGGATGTGCTTGCGACCGTCGTGCACCGCGATGGTGTGACCCAGCATGGCCGGGATGATCATCGAGCGGCGCGACCAGGTCTTGATGACGTTCTTGCTGTTGGCTTCATTCGCCGTGATCACCTTGCGAAGCAGGTGGTCGTCGACGAAGGGGCCCTTCTTCAGACTGCGTGGCATCTTCTACAACTCCTACTTGCGCTTCTTGCCGACATTGCGGCGGCGAACGATGAGCTTGTCGCTGGGAAGGTCGCGCTTGCGCGTGCGGCCTTCCTTCTGGCCCCAGGGGCTGACGGGGTGACGTCCACCGGACGTCTTGCCCTCGCCACCACCGTGCGGGTGGTCGACCGGGTTCATGGCGACACCGCGCACAGTCGGGCGAACGCCCTTCCAGCGCATGCGGCCGGCCTTGCCCCAGTTGATGTTCGACTGCTCGGCGTTGCCGACCTCGCCGACGGTCGCGCGGCAGCGCGCGTCGACGTTGCGGATCTCGCCCGAGGGCAGACGCAGCTGAGCGTACGGGCCGTCCTTCGCCACGAGGCGAACGGATGCACCGGCCGAGCGGGCCATCTTCGCGCCGCCACCGGGGCGGAGCTCGATCGCGTGGATCACGGTACCGGTGGGGATGTTCTTCAGCGGCAGGTTGTTGCCGGGCTTGATGTCGGCGCCGGCACCGGACTCGACGATGTCGCCCTGCGAGAGCTTGTTCGGAGCCAGGATGTAGCGCTTGGTGCCATCGACGAAGTGCAGCAGCGCGATGCGCGCCGTGCGGTTGGGGTCGTACTCGATGTGAGCGACCTTGGCGTTGATGCCGTCTTTGTCGTTGCGCTTGAAGTCGATCACGCGGTACTGGCGCTTGTGGCCACCACCGATGTGACGGGTCGTGATTCGACCCTGGTTGTTACGGCCACCGGTCTTCGACAGGGGACGGAGCAGCGACTTCTCGGGCGTCGAGCGAGTGATCTCCGCGAAGTCGGCGACCGACGATCCGCGACGACCGGGAGTCGTGGGCTTGTACTTACGAATAGCCATTCTTATTCCTCTGCTCCCTAGCCGACAGCCGTGAAGATGTCGATCGAGCCGGACTTGAGGGTGACGATCGCGCGCTTGGTGTCCTTGCGCTTGCCAAGGCCGAACCGGGTGCGGCGGGTCTTGCCCTGACGGTTCAGGGTGTTGATCGACGCCACCTGGACGTTGAAGATCTTCTCGATGGCGAGCTTGATCTCGGTCTTGTTCGAGCGGGGGTCCACGATGAACGTGTACTTGCCCTCGTCGATCAGGCCGTAGCTCTTCTCCGAGACGACGGGCGCGATGATGATGTCGCGCGGGTCCTTGTTGTTCGCGGCGGCGGTCATGCCGAGACCTCTTCCTTCTTCGCCGTCTTGGCGGCCACGAAGGCCTCGAGCGCGGCGGTGCTGAAGACGATGTCGTCGGAGACGAGCACGTCGTAGGCGTTCAGCTGGTCGACGCGCAGCACGTGCACGGTCGGGATGTTGCGCACGGCACGCTGCGCGAGCTCTTCACCGAGCGTGAGCACGATGAGGAAACGCTTGGCGGGAGCGATGGCACCCAGGAGCGCGACGGCGTCTTTGGTCTTCGGCGTCTCGCTGGCCACGAAGTCGGAGACCGCGTGGATGCGGCCGCCGCGAGCGCGGTCGGAGAGCGCGCCGAGCAGAGCAGCGGCGATCATCTTCTTGGGGGTGCGCTGCGAGTAGTCACGCGGCTGCGGGCCGTGGACGACGCCACCGCCGGTCATCTGAGGAGCGCGGATCGAACCCTGACGGGCGCGGCCGGTGCCCTTCTGCTTGAACGGCTTGCGACCTGCGCCGGAAACCTCGCCGCGGGTCTTGGTCTTGTGCGTGCCCTGGCGCGCTGCTGCGAGCTGGGCGACGACGACCTGGTGGATGAGCGGGACGTTGGTCTGCACGTCGAAGAGTTCGGCGGGCAGCTCGACCGAGCCGGACTTCTTGCCGGTCGCGTCGAGCACGTCAATGGTGTTGGCGGTAGCCATGGACTACGCCCCCTTCACTGCGTTGCGGACGAAAACGAGACGGCCGCGAGCACCGGGAACTGCACCCTTGACGAGCAGCAGGCCCTTCTCTGCGTCGACGGCGTGCACGCGGAGGTTGAGCACGGTGACGCGCTCGCCACCCATGCGACCGGCCATGCGCATGCCCTTGAAGACACGGCTGGGGGTCGAGGAAGCACCGATCGAGCCGGGCTTGCGGTGGTTGCGGTGCGAACCGTGCGAAGCGGAAACGCCCTTGAAGTTGTGGCGCTTCATGACACCGGCGAAGCCCTTGCCCTTGCTCGTGCCGACGACGTCGACGAGCTGGCCGGCCTCGAAGGTGGCCTCGATGGTGAGCTCCTGGCCGGCCTCGTACGAACCGGCGTCAGCGGTGCGCACCTCGGTGAGGTGACGACGGGGGGTCACACCGGCAGCGGCGAAGTGGCCGCTCGCGGGCTGGTTGACCTTGCGCGGGTCGATGGCGCCGGCCGCGATCTGCACGGCCTGGTAGCCGTCCTTCTCGGACGTGCGAACCTGGGTGACCACGTTCGGGGCGATCTCGATGACAGTGACCGGAACGAGCTTGTTGTTCTCGTCCCACACCTGGGTCATGCCGAGCTTCGTGCCCAGCAGACCTTTCACGTTCTTGGTAGCGGAAGACATCTGTTACCTCAGAGCTTGATCTCGATGTTGACGTCGGCCGGCAGGTCGAGTCGCATGAGCGAGTCGACGGCCTTGGGCGTCGGGTCCACGATGTCGATGAGACGCTTGTGGGTGCGCATCTCGAAGTGCTCGCGGCTGTCCTTGTACTTGTGCGGCGAACGGATGACGCACACCACGTTCTTCTCCGTCGGAAGCGGCACGGGGCCGACGACCGTGGCGCCCGCGCGGGTCACCGTGTCGACGATCTTGCGCGCCGAAGTGTCGATGACCTCGTGGTCATACGACTTCAGTCGAATGCGGATCTTCTGTCCCGCCATTGCTGACTCTCTCTCTGTCAAGGCGTCTTACCCCTTCCGAGGGCATTGGACGCCGCGTAGCTACTCCGTGTGAAGCACCACTGTTCTTCTGTCAAAGGCCGATGATCGAGCCTGTCGAAACCACCCGAGCGGATCTTCTCCGCCGCGGTGCCCTCGACACGCTCGACCTCGAGCCCCTCGCCGACCCCCGTGAAGACACAGATCACCCATGTCGTGTGGTTGTCGGCTCAGTTGTGTTCTGCTCCCCGCGGCCTAGCCTGACCCCTCGCGCTCGTCACGACTTCTCGTGAGAACCGGGTGGCTATGCACTGCCTGGCAGTGATTCGAACGGCACGCAGCATGGCACGCCGTTCGAAATGTTGAACTCAACGAGTTTGCCACAATCAGGGCCTCTGTGCAACCCGGGCGTGTCGCGCCCGAGAGGTTCACAGTCAGGTCGCAGCAGCGGGATGCCTCGGGCCTGCGGCATCCGTGATGGAATCGAGCTGACGACCATGTTTGGAGGCCCCATGACCGAGCACGCGCACCGGGTGAGCGAGCACATCGGACCAGGCAGTGTTTCGGTGTCGCGCACCGGCGCCCGCACCTACGAGGGCATGAACGAGCGCGGTTCGACCGTGCTGATCGGGCCGGTCGAGGCCGAGGGGCACTTCACACCCGGCGAGCTGCTGAAGCTCGCTCTCGCGGGCTGCGCAGGGATGAGCGCCGACCGGGTCGCTGCCCGTCGGCTCGGCGACGACTTCGAGATGACGGTGTGGGCGCACGGCACGTCCGCGCCCGAGAACCGCTACTCCCGTATCGACGAGGAGCTGCTCGTCGACCTCTCGGTGCTCGACGATGCGGAGCGCGCGAAACTCATCGAGATCATGGTGAAAGCCATCGACCGCGGCTGCACCGTCGCGCGCAGCGTGCACGGCTCCATCGAACTCGAGACGACGATCGACGGCACCTCGGTCTGACTCACTCACGATCACTGCGCTCGCAGGCGACCATGCGTTCCGCCGCGATGCCCGGAGCGATGACTCCTGCGCCGACCACGACCGCGACGGCCGCGGTGAGGCCGCCGAGGACGAACGAGGGTCGAGCGCGCAGGCCTGCGCGCGGCGCGCGGAACGGATCCTCGATCAAGCGCTTGGAGAGACCCGCGACCAGGAAGGCGAGCACGACGAGCAGCGCCATCACCCACGGCGGACTCGGCATGCCGATCACGTAGGGAGTGAACATGAAGATCGGCCAGTGCCAGAGGTAGAGCGAGTACGACACGTCGCCCATCCACTGCACCGGCGGGAGCGCGGCGAGACGGGCGGGCGACCACGCGGCCGTCGGCATTCCCGCCCAGATCACCGCCAAGGTTCCCGCCACCGGTGCGAGCACCACCACCCCCGGGAAGAACTCCGGTGAACGGAACACGACGATCGGTACGACGATGAGCACGAGCCCGGCCAGCGACACGACGCTGCGAAGCCGTTGCCGACCGCGGAGCGGAGCGCCGGCGAGGAGGGCGAGCAGGCCGCCTGCGCCGAACTCCCACGTGCGAGCGAGCGTCGAGAAGTACGCGAGATCGGAATCCTGTGCGGTCAGCACGAGGCAGTACGCGAGGGATGCCGCAGTGACCGTGCCGAGCATGATGAACAGCGCCGGCCGCGAGCCGACGCCTCGGCGGGCAGCGATCCAGAGCGCAGCGATGAGCAGCAGTGGCCAGAAGAGATAGAACTGCTCCTCGACCGAGAGCGACCAGTAGTGCTGCACGGGCGTGGACTCGAGGTCGCCCCGACCCGGGACCTGCGAGTCGATCGCGAGCTGCCAGTTCTCGAAGTACAGTGCGCTCGCGACGATCTCGCGAAACCACGCCTGCCATTCGCGCTGCGGTACGAGCGCGAGGGTGAGCAGCGACACCGCGAGCAGCACGGCGAGGGCGGCGGGCAGGATGCGGCGGGCTCGGCGCAGGTAGAAGGTGCGCAGGGAGATGCGGCCGCGAGCCTCGGCCTCGCGGAGGAGGAGGCCGGTGATGAGGAATCCGGAGACGACGAAGAAGACGTCGACGCCCATGTAGCCGGCGGGCGCGACGGCGGGCCAACCGTGATGGAGCACGACCGCCCCGACGGCGAGCGCCCGGAGAGCTTGGACCTCGGGGCGAACCGTCGAACGAACGAATGGCTGAGGGGGAACTGCCATCCGAACAAGCGTAGAACGACGAGCGGTGTCGCGCGAGGGGTTGCGCGAGCGCCACGATGTGCGTCCGGGTGCGCAAAAGAGGGGCCGGGCCAATGGCCCGACCCCTCTCAGCGATCAGTGATCTGCAGGCGAACCTACTTGAGCACCTTCGTGACCGTGCCGGCGCCGACGGTGCGGCCACCCTCACGGATGGCGAAGCCGAGGCCCTCCTCCATGGCGATCGGCTGGATGAGCTCGACCGTCATGTCGGTGGTGTCGCCGGGCATGACCATCTCGGTGCCCTCGGGCAGCGTGATGACGCCGGTGACGTCGGTGGTGCGGAAGTAGAACTGCGGGCGGTAGTTCGCGTAGAACGGGTTGTGACGCCCGCCTTCCTCCTTGGAGAGGATGTACGCGGTGCCCTCGAAGTTCGTGTGCGGGGTGACCGAACCGGGAGCGACGACGACCTGGCCGCGCTCGACGTCTTCGCGCTTGGTGCCGCGAAGGAGGAGACCGCAGTTCTCGCCGGCCCATGCCTCGTCGAGCTGCTTGTGGAACATCTCGATGCCGGTGACCGTGGTCTTCTGCGTCGGGCGGATGCCGACGATCTCGACCTCGGAGTTGATCTTCAGCGTGCCACGCTCGGCGCGGCCCGTGACGACGGTTCCACGACCGGTGATCGTGAAGACGTCCTCGATCGGCATGAGGAACGGCTTGTCCTTGTCGCGCACGGGGTCGGGGATCGACTCGTCGACGGCGTCCATGAGGTCGAGAACCGACTTGACCCACTTCTCGTCGCCCTCGAGCGCCTTGAGACCGGAGACCTGCACGACGGGAGCGTTGTCGCCGTCGAAGCCCTGGCTCGAGAGCAGCTCGCGAACCTCGAGCTCGACGAGCTCGAGGATCTCTTCGTCGTCGACCATGTCGGACTTGTTGAGCGCGACGAGCAGGTAGGGCACGCCGACCTGCTTGGCGAGCAGCACGTGCTCACGCGTCTGAGCCATCGGGCCGTCGGTCGCCGCGACCACGAGGATCGCGCCGTCCATCTGCGCGGCACCGGTGATCATGTTCTTGATGTAGTCGGCGTGACCCGGGGCGTCGACGTGCGCGTAGTGGCGCTTCGGCGTCTCGTACTCGACGTGCGAGATGTTGATCGTGATGCCGCGCTGGCGCTCTTCGGGAGCGGAGTCGATCGACGCGAAGTCGCGCTGCACGTTGGTGGCCGACGGGAACTTGTCGGCGAGCACCTTCGAGATCGCGGCGGTGAGCGTGGTCTTGCCGTGGTCGACGTGACCGATCGTTCCGATGTTGACGTGCGGCTTGGTCCGCTCGAACTTGGCCTTAGCCACTGTGGGTCCTCCTCAGGACTCGTGTAGAACCCCCGGGCGCTGGATTGCGACCGGTGGTCTACGGGGGTTGTGTTGATATGTTACGCGAACCGGAAGGTTCGTGCGTATCGGACTATTCGCCCTTGTTCTTCTGGACGATCTCGTCGGCCACAGCCTTCGGGACCTCCGCGTAGCTCTGGAACTCCATCGAGTACACCGCGCGACCAGAGGTCTTCGACCGAAGGTCGCCGATGTAACCGAACATCTCCGAGAGCGGGACGTGCGCACGCACGACCTTCACGCCTGCGGCATCCTCCATCGACTGGATCTGACCGCGACGCGAGTTCAGGTCGCCGATGACGTCGCCCATGTACTCCTCAGGAGTACGGACCTCGACGGACATCAGCGGTTCGAGCAGCACGGGGTTCGCCTTGCGAGCGGCTTCCTTGAAGCCCATCGAGCCGGCGATCTTGAACGCCATCTCCGAGGAGTCGACGTCGTGGGCGGCACCGTCGAGCAGGCTCGCCTTCACGCCGACCAACGGGTAGCCCGCGAGGATGCCGTACTGCATGGCGTCGCGGAACCCGGCGTCGACCGAGGGGATGTACTCACGAGGGATGCGGCCACCGGTGACCTTGTTCTCGAACTCGTAGATCTTGTCGCCTTCGATCTCGAGCGGCTCGAGCGCGAACTGGATCTTCGCGAACTGGCCGGAGCCACCGGTCTGCTTCTTGTGGGTGTAGTCGTGCTTCTCGACCGCGCGCTTGATCGTCTCGCGGTACGCGACCTGGGGCTTGCCCACGTTGGCCTCGACGTTGAACTCGCGCTTCATGCGGTCGACCAGGATGTCGAGGTGCAGCTCGCCCATTCCCTTGATGACCGTCTGGCCGGTCTCGGTGTTCTGCTCCGTGCGGAAGGTCGGGTCTTCTTCGGCGAGCTTCTGGATCGCCGTGCCGAGCTTCTCCTGGTCGGCCTTGGTCTTCGGCTCGATCGCGACCTCGATGACGGGCTCGGGGAAAGTCATCGACTCGAGCACGACCTGGTTGTTCGGGTCGCACAGCGTGTCGCCGGTCGTGGTGTCCTTCAGACCGATGACGGCGTAGATGTTGCCGGCGGTCACCGACTCGATGGGGATCTCCTTGTTGGCGTGCATCTGGAAGATCTTGCCGATGCGCTCCTTCTTGCCCTTGGTCGAGTTGACGACCTGGGCACCGCTGTCGAGGCGGCCGGAGTAGACGCGAACGTAGGTGAGACGACCGAAGAACGGGTGCACGGCGACCTTGAACGCGAGGGCCGTGAACGGCTCCGTCGCGTCAGCGTGACGCATGACGACCTTCTCTTCGTCGCGAGCGTCGTGCGCCTCGATGGCGGGCACGTCGAGCGGCGACGGGAGGTAGTCGATCACGGCGTCGAGCATCGGCTGCACGCCGCGGTTCTTGAACGCCGAACCGCAGAGCACGGGGTAGATGTCGCTGTTGACCGTGAGACCGCGGATCGCGGCCTTGATCTCGGCGACGGTGAGCTCTTCGCCACCGAAGTATTTCTCCATGAGCTCGTCGTTCGTCTCGGCGACGGCCTCGAGCAGCGCGGTGCGGTACTCGGCGGCCTTCTCGACGAGGTCGGCGGGGATCTCCTCGATGGCGTACTCGGCGCCCATCTTGACGTCACCCTTCGCGTCACCGCGCCAGGTGAGTGCACGCATCTCGACGAGGTCGACGACGCCTTCGAAGTTCGACTCCGAACCGATCGGCAGCTGCAGCACGAGCGGCTTGGCGCCGAGACGGCTGATGATCGTGTCCACCGTGAAGTAGAAGTCGGCACCGAGCTTGTCCATCTTGTTGACGAAGCAGATGCGCGGCACGTTGTACTTGTCGGCCTGGCGCCAGACGGTCTCGGACTGGGGCTCGACGCCCTCCTTGCCGTCGAAGACGGCGACCGCACCGTCGAGCACGCGGAGCGAACGCTCCACCTCGACCGTGAAGTCCACGTGGCCGGGGGTGTCGATGATGTTGATCTGGTTCTTGTTCCAGAAGCAGGTCACGGCGGCAGACGTGATCGTGATGCCGCGCTCTTTCTCCTGCTCCATCCAGTCGGTCGTCGAGGCGCCGTCGTGGGTCTCGCCGATCTTGTGGTTGACGCCCGTGTAGAACAGGATGCGCTCGGTCGTGGTGGTCTTGCCGGCATCGATGTGCGCCATGATGCCGATGTTGCGGACCTTGTTCAGGTCGGTGAGCACGTCTTGTGCCACGGGGGTTCCTCCGGGATGTTCAGGAACGAAAAGGTTGAGGTGAGCGGATGCCGCAGCGGCCTGCCGCGGCATCCGCTCGCCTGCTACCGGCGGGAGTGGGTCCGATCGGATGCCGGCCGCGTACGCGGAGGCATCCGATCGACCTGCTACCAGCGGTAGTGGGCGAAGGCGCGGTTCGACTCGGCCATCTTGTGGGTGTCTTCGCGGCGCTTGACCGCGGCACCCAGGCCGTTCGAGGCGTCGAGGATCTCGTTGGTGAGACGCTCGGTCATCGTCTTCTCGCGGCGAGCCTTGGCGTAGCTGGTGAGCCAGCGGAGTGCCAGGGTGTTGGCGCGGTGGGGCTTGACCTCGACGGGGACCTGGTAGGTCGAGCCGCCGACGCGACGCGAACGCACCTCGAGGGTGGGGCGCACGTTGTCGAGCGCCTTCTTGAGGGTGGCGACGGCGTCTTGACCGTTCTTCTCGGCGACGTTGGAGAGCGCCTCGTACACGATGCGCTGCGCGAGGTCCTTCTTGCCGTCGACGAGGATCTTGTTGACGAGCTGGCTGACGACGGGCGACCCGTAGACGGGGTCGGCGACGACGGGGCGCTTCGGAGCGGGTCCCTTACGAGGCATTACTTCTTCTCCATCTTCGCGCCGTACTTGCTACGACCCTGCTTGCGGTTCTTCACGGCCTGCGTGTCGAGCGCGCCGCGGACGATCTTGTAGCGCACACCGGGGAGGTCCTTCACACGACCGCCGCGGATGAGCACCATCGAGTGCTCCTGCAGGTTGTGGCCCTCACCGGGGATGTAGGCGGTGACCTCGGTGCCGTTGGAGAGCTTCACGCGAGCGACCTTGCGGAGCGCGGAGTTCGGCTTCTTCGGCGTGGTGGTGTACACACGGGTGCACACGCCGCGCTGCTGGGGGTTCGCCTTCAGGGCGGGGGCCTTGGTCTTGGTGACCTTCGGCGAGCGGCCCTTGCGGACCAACTGCTGAATGGTTGGCACTGCTTCTCCTTGTTGGTGCTGCACGGTGACAGCGTTTGATGGAATTCACATCACGACCCACCGGCACTGCAGAACTGCAGCGCCGTTCAGTGGTGGGTATGCCGTGGGGGCGACCCGCGAGGGTGCCCATGAAGTGGTGGGATCGCCGCTGCCAGCCTCATGCCTCGACCCTCGATCACTCGAAGTTCGGGGCAGGAGTCAAGCGCGCGTCAAAGCGCACACCCGATCAATGGTAATGCCACGTAACCTTGCGGTCAAATGACGGCGGAAGCTGCACGCCCGCGTTCGCTGCGGGCGTGACCGGGTGCGCGGTCGCGGCGCCTTAACCGGGCCACCCCGGCGAATCGAGTTCACGCTCGAGGTCGGCCAGCAGGTCCTCGACCTGCGGCTCGACGAATTCGGTCACCGCGTCACCGATGCGACCCCGATGCTGGGCGAGTTCGACGCAGATGCGCCGGCCGAGCTGCTTCGCGAAGTCGTCGGCGAGGCGCACCTCTTCGCGCAGCGCCTCCTTCTCCTCCATCGTGAACGGGCGCGGCGCCGGCTCGGAGGATTCCGCGGCCGCGGCCGCCTCGAGGCCGCTGAGCGTGAAGAGGAAGGGCTGGTCGGGGGCAGGCTCGGGGTCGAGATCGAGGCCGAGGAACTCGGGCTCGAGCCCCTCGCCGGCGCGGTACGGGCGCCTGGCCTTGCGCTCTTCGGCGAGCCGGATCTCGTGGTGCAGCATCGGGAGGTTGCGCGCCGTGTAGTCGTCGACGGCGAGATCGATGATGCCCTTCATGCGCATCGAGAAGGCATGCTGCACGGGATGCGGCACGTCGACGTCGAGGCCGGCCGCGGTGAGGATCGGCGAGCCGAAGCAGCGAGTGCAGAGTCGCACGCGGGCGCGATGCGTGCCGGGTCGCCACCGGGGCAGCCATGCCAGCCACCGGTCGACCTCGTGGCTCACCCTGGCCTCGATCGAACCCTGCATCACGATTCACGATAGTGCCGCGCGAGCCTCCCGTCACCGATGCGACCGACGGATGGCGCGCCGCGGCATCCCTCATTCGTCGTCGCCGTCGCGTTCCCACGGCCATCGCGGTCGTTCCATACCGGCCACGCGACCGCGCGCGACGACGACGGCCAGGGAAGCGGTCAGTGTCGCGAGTGCCGGAATGAGCAGTCCGAACCAGCCGATGCCGAATCCGAGTCCGAAGAGGAGGGCCGCGAGGAGGGTATTCGAGGTGCTCGCGAGCGCGTAGCCCACGACGGCCACTGCGACGGCGGCGAACCAGCTCCAGACGGCGGAGAGCACGACGCTCGGCAGCATCCGATCGGGGTGACGGAGCGTGTGCGCGAGCGTGAGCAGCACGGCGACGACAGACGCCCCGACCGCCGCCGGTGCGACGAATCGACCCGCCTCGGGATCGACGATCACTTCGATGCCCGCGAGCAGACTGACGAAGCCGAAGGCGCAGACGACGAGCGCCAGATCGAGGGCCGCGGCGAACGCGGCGACGGTCCAAACCGTGCGACGCGGGTCCATGCTCTCGAGAGTACGCCGGTCTCCTGAAGCGGTCCGGACCGGGAGGTAGGCTGTCAGCGCCCGAAGCCGGCCGTCGGCTCGGTGAGATCACGAGGAGCCCATGGCCGAGCCGATCTTCGAAGCATCCGTCGACCACGCCAAGGTCGACACCGTCGGCCGCTGGAACTCGGGCTTCATCGTCGTCGGCATTGTGCTCGGCGTGCTCATCGCCGCAGGACTCGTACTGGCGATCAGTTCGCGCATGGGCTGGTTCACGATCGTCATCGCCGCACTCGGAGCCGGCGCCTGCCTGATCTCGACCGTCCTGGCATTCCGACGGCGGCGGGCCCTCATGCTGCTCGTGACCGGCGCTGAGTTCGCGCTGCGAGTCAGCGACGACGGTGTTCGCCTGGCCGGCGCGCCGCTCATCCGCTGGCACGACATGGTGTTTCTCGGCGTGCTCGACGACCGCGAACGCTCGGCTCGGATGCAGCGCCTACCGCTCTCGGGCTCGCTTGCGACGGCCGCGCTGAAGGCGGGCAACGGCACATTGCTCTGCGAGATCGCGGTACGCGACGGCGCCGAGTTGAAGGCCGCGTTCGGCGGCGATCCCGGTGCCGATCGAGTCACGCTCTTCGACGAATTCGACGGCGTGCGGCGCGGCCTGATCCCGCTCATGCTCGACGCGGTGATCGAGAATTCAACGGCGCACCGCGCCGCTCGAGTCCTCGTCGACGAAGCCTCCCGTCGTGGCGTACCGACCGGCACCTTCACCTCGGTCTTCGGATACTTCGATTGGAAAGGGCCGATGATCGACCTGAAGTGGCCGGTCGACGAACAGAAGGGCACCCATGGAACAGCTTGAACGGCCGCTGGCCACCCTCGTCGGCGAGCTGCGCCGGGTGCGTTCCCGAGCGCTGATGATCACCGCGGCGGCGTTCATCGCGGCCGGCGTCATCGGGCTCGTCGTCTCGCTGACCCAGTACGACGCGATCGTCGAGATGTCGTCCACCTACGACGGTCGACGCTCCGGCCTGCGCGGATTCGTCGCTCCGGGCCTCGTGCTGTTCAGCGCGGCCGCGGTGATCGGCGGCATCGTCTGGCTGACCACCTGGTCGTATCGCTGGGAACGCGTGGAGACCGGCGCGAGGGTGAAGCAGAGCGTGAATGCCTACGCCGGCATCGCGCCGCAGGACGCGGTCGCCCTGCTCGAGCGGTTCCGGACCGGAGACCCGCGGGTCTACCTGCCCGTTCCCGTCGCGAAGAGCGGGCAGGTCACCTTCGGCGTCTGGCTCGCCCCGAAGGACTCGGTGGCCTACGTCACCGTCGTGGCCAGGTCAGGCGGGAGCTGGCAGGCGCTTCCGCCCGTCGTCCTGCGCGAGAACGCGTACGCGGCGATCAGCCAGCTCACGGTCGACAACTACGGCGCGCGTGCCAGCCAGACCGTGGTCAACGGATTCCTCGACCCGTTCCTGCGCCGCTGACGGAGTGGGCGCCGAGGCTCAGCCGGCCGCCCAGCCGGGGAACCCTGCGCAGCCGTCGGTGAGGCGGATGAACCCGTCGGCCTTATCGGTCAGGATCGCGTACGACGTCGCAGCATCGCCCCCGCCGACCGCCTCGTCCATGCGGTCGAGGTTCCGCAGCGCGGTCGGCAGCCAATCGATGAATGCTCCCGCAGGGAGATCAGTGGGGTCTTCACTGAGGATCGCGCGCACATTGGCGATGGCAGCGCGCAGCTCGGGCAGATCTTGAGGCCGGAGAGTTGCCGAGATGCTCACGGCGACGAGCTCGGTCACGGGCTGCCGCAGACGTTCGCAGCGCTGCTCCAGGGCGGAGGTCACGACTGCGCCCCGCCGTCGCGTCGTTCGAACATGACGTGGGGCGTACGTTCTCCGGCCCGGAAGGCTGCGAGACCCGCGTCGAAGTCCATGGCCGAGGCGACGAAGAGCGCCGACTCGTCGGGCGCGACGTAGATCTTGCCGCCGCCGCGCACGGCGTGCACGGCGCAGATTCCGAGGCCATCGGGGAGGTCGATGATGTTCAGCTTCGGCGCCTCGGTCAGCTTCGCGAAGAGGCCACGGGCGACCTCGACGAGACGGTCGCGGTCGGCCGCGGAACCAGGAGCTGCGGTCGGTGCATCGTTCGTCGGAAGCGGAAGGGCCCCGCGAACCCGCGGCTGACCCGCGAGCTGCGTGATGAGCGCGAGGTGCTCGTAGAGCCCGCCGAGCTGCAGGTGAGCGGCGTCGTTCGGCCCGCCGAGCGCGAGCAACGGCACGAAGCCGAAGCACTGTTCGAACCCGGGGGCGCCGTCGCGGTCGCGCGCTGCAGGATAGGGCTGCCACTGCCAGACGGCGTCGCGATGACGAGCGTCTTC
This sequence comes from Agromyces sp. GQ35, assembly GCF_059758475.1. Classification (NCBI taxonomy): domain Bacteria; kingdom Bacillati; phylum Actinomycetota; class Actinomycetes; order Micrococcales; family Microbacteriaceae; genus Agromyces; species Agromyces sp. GQ35. Next base: position 259,847 of record NZ_JCAXEO010000001.1, read on the forward strand.
GATCAGCGCGACGAGGTCGTCGAACGAGACGCCCTGCGCCAGGTCGATCGCCCCGAACCGGAACTTGACCACGAAGTAGGAGCCCCCGGCGTGGAAGACGATGTCGCCGAGCGCCGTCGCGAACAGCACGGTCGAGCCGTCGGGCATGGCGAAGACGCCCTCGAGCATCTGCGCGGCGCGATCAGGGTCGACCGCGCGGAAGAAGCCGTCGTCACCGACGAAGCCCGCACCCTGGCTACGCCACAGGTCGACGACCTCGGAGGGGACCTGTCCGGCGAACCGGGCGATGGTCTCCTCGCTGATCGGCGCCACCTGGGTGAACGTGTTGAACGTGGTCATTCCGGTCCTTCCTCAGCAGGCTTCACACGACGCGCGCCACGCGGCGAAGGCTTCCACGACACCACACCTCGCGCCGCGGGGCGATGGGGAGCGCTCCCCATCCTGTCGCACGCGGGCGTCGCGCGTCGAACCGGGCGGGCTGCGGATGGGTCGACGACTTCGGGAATCTCGGGATCACGCGGCCTGGCTCGGATGCGGCGGCATCTCCACCCCGCGGCCGTTGAACGGCTCGACCAGCACCTGGTACTGCTCAGGTGCGAGCTTGCCGCGCTTGAGGATGGCGCGAGCCGTCGTCGAGATCGCCGCTCGCGCATCGGAATGCAGCCCCATGTGGACGGCATCCAGTTCGGCAGCGCGCGGAAGCAGGGCGCTGCGAATCTTGTGGTCGAGTTCGGAGTTCTCAGCTGCCGACGGGACCGCGGCTCGGCTCGCCTCCTTGCCGCCTTGACGTCGCAGTGCGACTAGGCGACCGAACGCTTCGGCCAGCGATTCCGGCGGTAGAACGGTCGCCTGTTCGACGAACGTCACGGTCGCTGCTTCGAGCACGACTCCTCCAAATCCACGATGACCGGAACCCGATTCACGATGGTCGGTGCACTCAGCTCGCCGGAGCCGCAACCGGCGTCATCGCGTTGACCTTCTTGACGTGCAGGTTGCGCAATCCCTCGTGGACCTCACCTGTCTGCTTGTCGATGAAGAGCACGCGGTTGTCCCACCGCGCGAACGCCTCCTGCCCATCGACCAGGAACTCCCGAGCACCCCACACGGGCAGGTAATCGGAAGCGTCCTCGTACCACTCGGGCGCGATGTACAGCTCGCCCGAGACCGCAGGCGGATGCGAAGCGAAGTACCGTTCGAGCAGGGATCGTGCCTCTTGGATCGTCACCATGTTCCCAGTCTCTCTCACTTCGCCTGAGGGGTGGCGACCGGACCGGTGGGCTCCTGATCGTTCTCAGGAGTCTCCGCAGCAACCACATTCGCACCCGCATCTGCCGGCACCGCATCCTCTGGCGGATTGACTTGGAGTTCGAACCTCTTCAGCCCCTCGGTCAGGTATTGGTTCTGGTTGTACAGGGCCTGCCACTCGCCGAGCGCTCGTGCGCGGTCGGCGTCGCTCGCCGCGGGATCCTCGTAGATCTTCCGGCACTCCTCGATCAGTTCGATATTGCGCTCCCGCCAGCGCAGATTCGCTGCCCGTTCGCGATCGATCATCACCACTGGACGATCTGGCATCGCGGGGTTGTGCCCCCAGTCCAGCAACAACTGCAACTCGGCATCAGTGCGCGGCTTCGACGTCTTGATCACCTCGGATGTCGGCACCAGGTCATCGACCCGCATCACGAGGAGGTCCTTCCACGGCAGCGAGTCGCGTTCGTTGAAGAACATGCCGTCGAGGTGAGCGGATGCGTCGGTGTTGTTCACCTGCCCGTCGACCAGCCTGACTCCGTCGGCCTCCTTCACGAATGAGAAGATGTGCCCGCCACCATCGCGCCAGTAGCCGGTGATGAATCCGCGAGCACCGACAGGCCAGGAACTGGTCATGTCGTTCAACGCCTGCGTCGCCGTGTCACCCTCGAAGTCGCTGAGGTTGTCGAAGTCGCGGGCACTGCCATCCGCTTGCACCCAGTCCGCGGAGATCGCAAACGGGAATCGCCCTTCGAACCTGTCGGCATGCGTACCGGCTGCCTGATCGTAGATCGAGGCGAGCACCGTTGGACTGGCCACCACGTCGTATCCACGAGCACGCAGTTCGAGCGCGTTGACGACGAAGTGGCAGTTGTTTCCGAAGCGCCCGCTGTCGGCCCAGAGCCCGACCTCGTTGACCAGCTGGATCGAAACGTTGAGGACTTCAGGCGCATCCAGCTGAGGGAAGTGCGCGTCGAGGATCGGGTGGTGCATCGTCGACGGCACCACAGCCTGGTCTGCAGGCTCCGCGTCTGGCGCCTCTGGTTCCGTGGCCGACGGATCGGATTCGGAGGCGCCGTCGGCGTCTTCCGGCTTCTCGTTCGAGGGTTCCGTCTCCGCGGGATTCGCTTCTGCGGACTCCGGGTTCGCTTCTGCGGACTCCGGGTTCGTCGTTGCCTGCTCGGGCACGGATGCGCCATCGGCACCGTCGGATGCGGAGTCGGCGTCTGTTGCGTCGGGATCCGATCCGGCGTTGTTCGGCGTCGACCCGTCGTGCGCACCGTCGGCATGCGCCGGAGTCCCCGGCGACGCAGCGGCACCAGACCTCGTCGGTCCTGCCGGTGTTGCCGTGCCGGGGCCCGTGGTCGCACTCGTGCTCGGCGCTGACGTCACCGGTGTGGCCGCGTTCAGCGTGGCCTGCGACGCCACGGCATTGGTCGCGACGTTCGTCGCGCCGAGCTCGACCTGCGGCTTGATGTGCGGGAGCAGCTTCGAGTCGATGGAGAGGGTAGCGTCTGCGACGTCGGCCCTCAGATCGTCGATGCGGCGGCCGCTCCACGCGGGGCCGAGCGAACTGTTGACATGGGAGTCGCCCGCGCCGTCGAAGCGGTCGGCCCGGCCTCCCGCACTCTGGTCGGGGCCGTGCAGTACCGCGGGCTTGGTGAACGGCACGCCCGCGGCCGACAGCGCCTTGGTCGCATTGCTCTGCTGAGTGAGTGCGACCCGGTTGTACGTGTCGTAGAAGGCGATGTTGTGTCGCCACTCGGCCACGGTCAGGTTGTTGAGCCCTTGCTGCTGCAGTCCGACCTGCCGCTGGAACTCGGCCCAGTCGTGGTTGTCCTTCGTGCGGTTGAACGGGTCGACCTCGATCGGTTCCGCGAGTGAGAACGAGCCGTCCTCGTTGCGCACGATCGGGGAATCCGGCTGCGCCGCGAGCGCATCGAGCTCCTGACGGATCTCGGGCGTCAGCTCGGGGATGTCGTAGCCGTTGTACGTGGTGCCGGCACCCTGCGATCCATCGGACGCATGGTCGGGGGCAACCGTCGCCTGACTCGTCCATTTCGGCCAGCGACGGCCGCGGTCGTCAGCGTCCGCGGTGGTTCCGTCACCGGTCGTTCCCTCGGGTGTTCCGCCGTCGGGCGTACCGCCGTCGACGCCGGTCGACGGCGTCGCGCCGTCGGGTGTCGTCGCATCTGGCGTCGCCCCATCCGGGGTCGCACCATCCGGCTTGGCGACGTCAGGACTGGCGACGTTCTCCGGGGTGATCGAGGCATCCCAGTTCGTGGCGTTCGGCTCGTTCGGCGGCCAGGGCGACATGTCGCCGGTCTGTGCGTCGAGCGTCCAGACCTGGTTGCCGTCGTAGAACGCGTTGAACCAGTGGCCATCGCCGCTCGACCGGTCGATGCCGACCACGCAGTGCGATCCGGGGCCCATCGCCGTGAGCGAATCGGCGATCTGCTGGGGCGTCATCGGCGTCTGCGGAAGGCCAGTGCGCGCCTCCATCTCGGGCACGTCGAGGGTGCCGGTGGGCGCCTCCGACGTCGGGTTGCCGTTGAGGAAGTCGTTGAGGATCGCCGAGGTGTTGCCGCAGTTCGTCGCGTATCCGTTGGCCGGGTTGTGCGGGTCGAAGTTGGGGTTGATCTCCGCCAGGGCCTTGCGGATGTCGGCTTCGCTGCGCGTCGACTGCTGCGGCGTGGCATCGGCGTCGGGGGTGCCGCCGTCGGTGCCGGAGCCGTTGTCGCCATTGCCTGCGGAGTCGGGCGTCGAGCCGTCGGGAGAGGATCCGTCCGCTCCCGAGCCGTTGGACGGGGCGGAGGGAGCCGAACCGTCGGGGTTCGCACCCGTCGGCGTGGCGCTGCCGGGCGCGGTCGGCGAGCTCGTGGCTCCCGGTGCGCCGAACGTCGGGCGCATCAGCAGGCCGGCCGCGGCAGCTGCTCCAGCGCCGGCCATGGCCGTGGCTGCCTCGGGCGAGAGGTCGCCGAGGTCTGCACCGTCGTCGGAGTCGGGCTCGGGTGTGGTGTCGGCCGACTCCTCAGGCGTGGCGCCGTCGGCATCTGCATCGTTCGTGCCTGCCTCGGAGCCATCGGCTTCGCTGCTCGACGTGTTCGTCGAGGTCGAGCTCGCGCCGCCGTGAGCGGCAGCACCGCCCTGCGGCGCGCCGTCGGCGTCGACCTCGGGCGTGCCGGCGTCAAGGGTACCGGCGTCGGGAGTACCCGCGTCAGGCGTACCCGCGTCAGGCGTACCAGCATCCGGAGTACCAGCATCCGGAGTACCCGCGTCAGGCGTACCAGCATCCGGAGTACCAGCATCCGGAGTACCCGCGTCAGGCGTACCAGCATCCGGAGTACCCGCGTCAGGCGTACCAGCATCCGGAGTACCCGCATCCGGAGTACCCGCGTCAGGCGTACCAGCATCCGGAGTACCAGCATCCGGGGTGCCCGCATCAGGCGTACCAGCATCAGGCGTACCAGCATCCGGAGTACCCGCGTCAGGCGTACCAGCATCAGGCGTGCCCGCATCCGGGGTGCCCGCGTCAGGCGTGCCAGCATCCGGCGTGCCCGCATCAGGCGTACCAGCATCCGGGGTGCCCGCGTCAGGCGTACCAGCATCCGGCGTGCCCGCATCAGGCGTACCAGCATCCGGCGTGCCCGCGTCAGGCGTACCAGCATCCGGCGTGCCCGCATCAGGCGTACCAGCATCCGGCGTGCTCGGAACGTCGGGCGAGCTCGGCGTCCCGGAATCGGGTGCCCCGCCATCGGCGGAGCCGCCGGGCGTTGGGCCGCCATCGCCGAGATCGATCGGCGAGCCGTCGCCGGACGCGTTCGATCCGGCGTCGCCCGCACCTGGCGTCGGGATGCCGGAGGAGTCGGTGTCGACGGCGGTGCCGCCGCTGCTGTTCGAGTTCGAAGACGGAGTGCCGGATCCGGGGGTCGGCGTGCCATCGGTCGACGGGTTGACACCGCTGTTCGTCGCGGACGACCCATTGGATGCTCCGGAGCCGTTGCCGAGCGCGGCATTGAGGCCGCGACCGCCGGCAGCGAGACTACCGCCCATCAGCGATCCCAGCACCATCGCCGAAATCGGGTTGAATTCGTTGCCGGTGATGCCGGACTCGACGGCGGAGCTCGCGAGGCCGTCGATGGCGCCCGCACCCGCCTCGCCCGAGATCTGGCGCACACCCGGGCGGAAGCCCGGACCGCCGCTGCCACCGAGGAGCCGCGAGGCCGGAGAGGCGGCCGCACCGCCGGCGAACGCCGAGATGAACGCCGTGCCGACGTCTTGCGGCTTGTAGTTCTTGTCGTCGGAACGCGCGCTGTTGACGATCGACGTCGAGATCGCGCTCGCGAGACCGGCCTGCAGGCCCTCCTTCGCCGCGCGAAGGCCACCGCGGACGAGGGCGCCCTTGATTCCGCGGATGCCCTTGAGGAAGTCTTTGAGCCGCTCGATGAGCTTCGCGATCTTGACGCACCAGCGCATGACGGTGGTTGCGACCTTGGCGGCCGTCGCGATGGCGCCGATACCCGCAGTGACGACGGTCAGCAGGCCGCCGATGGCGAGCTCGGCGGCGATCTCGATCGCCATCTGCTTGAGGAACCAGCCGAGCTCTTCACGCATCGCACGCAGCTGGGTGCGGAAGTCGGAGATCCAGTCCCGCATGCCCTCGGCGGACGTCACCATGCTCTGGAGGCCAGTGCTGAGGCCCTGCCGGCAGCTCAGCACCGACGCCGACTGCGGGAAGGTCATCGCGCCGACGTTGGTCATGCTCGAGGAGACCTGGCTGCGAGCACTGCGGATGCTCTGCGCGAACTCTCCCCAGGCTTCCGAGGCGTTCTGCAGCTTGTCTTCGTCGCCCGTGGGAATCACGACACCGATCTGCTGCAGACCCCACTCGAGGAACTCCTGGAACTCGCCGAGCGCTCCGGGCCAGCCTGCGCCCAACGCACTGGGCGGGTTGGCGGTGCTGTGATCGATGCGGGCATCTTCGGACGCGGGAGACGCCGAGGCCGGGTCGAGACCGGCACCGGGCTTCTGTGCGCCGTCGTACGCGCGAGCGGTGTTGTTGAGCGCGGCATCGAGAATGCGCAGGCCGTTGGAGAAGGAGCGCACGCCATCGATCGACGGCCCCGCGAGCGCGTCGTAGCCCTCGCCGCCCTGGCAGAACTCCTCGGCGGCGTTGTCGTCGCCGGCCATGCCCCCGCTGCTCCCGAGGCTGCTCGTCAGCACGCTGATGGCGGTGTCGAGTGACTTGGCGATGCCGAAGAGCTCTTGGCCGTCTTGCACGAGGCGTGCAGGATCGAGTTTCACGGTGTCCGACATGAGGTCCCTATCCGAGTTCTGCTTCGATGCTGGACCACGAGGTCGTCAGCTGCTCGATCGTCTTCGAGTACGAGTTGTGCGAGGTCTCCACTTGCGCGCGAAGCGATTCCGCCGCGCCCTCGAGGGTGGTGGCTCCGACCGACCAGGCCTCGAAGGATCCGAGGAACGCCTGCATCGCCGGGCCCTGCCACTCGTTGGGGAGCATGTACGCGAATCCGCTCGCGCCCTGCTTCAGCGCCGAGCAGTACGCGACGAGTTCACTCATCGTCTGCATCAGCGCCTGCAGTTCCGAGACGTCCGCCTGCTGTTCAGCCACGATCTTCTCCATCGGTCTCGGTGCCGGCGTCGCCGGTCGGAGTTCCCGTGTCGCCGGACTCGGAGAACGCCTGAAGCGGTTCTGCGGCAACCGCAGGTTCGCCGTCGGCGCCGAGTCGGAACACGCCCGTGCCGATCGAGTCGTCATCGCCGTCGCCGTCGGTATCGCCCGAACCGCCGCCGGTCGCCTGCCCGCCCGACTTCCGCGGTCCGAGCATGCCCCCGCCGAACTGCTCCACCTCGTTGTCACCGGCGTAGTCGCGACCGAAGAACTCGGCCATGTCTTCGGCCTTCTCTTCGCCCGAAGCGACTCGCGCACCGAGGCCTCCGGATGCGTTCTTCACGGCGACGAGGCCCTGACGTCCACCCTTGAAGCTGCCGCCGATGCCCGATTCCGTGCGGGTGTACGAGCTGTCGGCCGTGATCAGTCCCTGTTGCAGGCCGGTGAGCGCGAGCCGCACCTGTCCGGAGAGCGCGACGAACGAGGCCCAGTTCTCACCGAACTTGTCGGCGTCTTCACCGACCCAGGTCGCATCGACGGTTCTCCCGACGGTGCTGTCGACCGCCGCCACATTCGCGTCGAACGCGACGATGACGTTGCCGATGAGCGCGGCCACCTCGCTGAGCGAATCGGCGCGTACCTTGAAATAGACCATGCGAGCTCCTGAGGGGTGAACGACTCAAGCGCCGACGCGGAGATCGCGTCGGCACCTGAGAAAAGGGTTCGTCAGCCGTTGAAGGTGCCGGCGATCGCGTTCTCGCTGTCTTCGTACGACAGCGCGGCCTGGTTGAGCAGGTCGCTGATGCCCTGGAGCGACTCCTTCAGCTGGAGACCGGCCTGGTCCCACTGGGAGTACAGCTCGTTGAAGCTCTGCGACGCCGTGCCGGCCCAGTCGCCTGAGATCAGGCCCTCGACGAGCGACTTCAGGTTCGACAGCTGCGACTCGATCGACTGCGAGCCGCTCGAGAGCTGCCCGGCGACGCCGGCCAGCGAGTCAGAAGTGACGCGGATTTCCGCCATGGTTTCCTCCGTGGGATCAACAGGAACGTTCAGGTTCATGCATCGGGCCGCGGCATCCGCTTCTGGAACACCTTCGACCCGACACCCTGTACGTTACCCGTCGATCGGCGAACAGCCCATGGGGAGCACTCCCCATGCCGTGGCGGAGCGCCTTTCGGCGTCGCTTCGACGGCACGGATGCCCCGGGGCGACGCTCAGGCCGCGTGGATCACGAAGTTGACGTCGCCGACCCAGACCGTGTCGCCCGGCACGACCTCGACCTTGGTGCCGCCGCTCTCGAGCGGCACGAGCACGCCGTCGCGCTGGACACCGGAGCCGTTGCTCGATCCGGCATCGCCGACGACCATCACACCCTCGTTGAGCTCGAGGAAGAGGTGCACGCGTGACATCGATCGGGTGTCGTCTTCGACCTCGATCGCCTGCGCCCCCGTGGCCTGCGCCGTCTGCGCCGGCTTGCGTCCGATCACGGCGTTGCCGGCGACCCGGACGCGTTGCCCGGTGGAGAAGACCAGTTCGGCACGGTTCAGTCGCGGCCTGACCTCGGCGGGTGCTGCCTTGGGCGCGGGGGCCTCAGGCTGGGCTGTGCCCCGCTGCTGCCACGGCAACGTGCCCGGCAGCGGCACGGGGTCGACGGACGATGGAGCTCGGGGTGCCGCCTGCTGCGGTGCTGCGGCGGGTGCGGCGCCGGGCGAGAACTGCGCCGGCACCGGCGGTTTCGCGGCCTGCGGAATGAGCTGCCCGCATTCGAGGCAGAACATGCTGTTGGGCTGCAGGGTCGCATCGCAGTAGACGCAACGCGTGGAGGCCACGGCGAACTTCCCTTCGTCGAAGATCGGGGCATCCGTTCCCCGTTCCGGCATCCAGTGTACGGCGGCGCGCGACCGCCTCGGTCACTGGCGGATGTCGGGCACCCGCACCGGCAGCCATCCTGCAGGGGTCGTGAAGACTCCCCCGCCGGCGGAGCCGCGGCCGAGCATGAACTTGGGAATCGGGCTGCCGATCGCCTGGGTGCCCATAACGGCAGACTCCGGGCGCAGCACGAGCGCCCGGCGGGCCTTCTTCGCCTCGACGAAGGGGCCGCCGAAGAGGGTCGAGACCGACTCGGCGTCGGCCGCGACCATGAAGACGGCGCGGTGCTTGACTCCCGCGAGCGCGTGCTCGATGGGCGCGTTCTTCCACTGCTCGGCGTCGTCGACCACGATGGTGACCCGCTCGCCGAGCGCGTCGAGGATCTCGTCGAGCTGGGCGGGGCTCGTGTCGCCTGCCGTCACGACCGGCACCGAATGCCCGGCCGCCACCTCGGTGAGCACCGAGGCGCGCGCCGACACCACGAGCAACGGCTCCTTGCGCCAGGCGAGCTGGTGCAGAAGCGCCGCGAGCGTCGAGGAGCGCCCGGACTTGCGCCCGCCGGTGACGATGAAGCCGCCCTCGGCGGGCCAGTCGAGCGTGAATCGCGAGAGGTGGTCGCCACCGACTGCTGCGACCGGGCCTTCGGCCGGACCGGACTCGCCCAGGGGCAGTTCGTACGCCGCGGTGAGTGCCATGTAGTTCGGCAGCGGGTCGACGCGGAACGGCTGGGAGAGTTCGGCGAGCTGCGGGAACTGGTCGAAGTGGTCGCGCACGTGTTCGACCACCCGGCGCAGCGCCGTCGTCTGCGCTTCGCCGCTCGTCTCGCGAGCGAGCACCGCGAGCTGCGCCTCGGTGCCGGCCGCGCCGAACAGAACTCGTCCGGGCGGCAGGTCGAGGGGAATGTCCTTCGCCATGATGCCGGCGGTGCGGTAGTCGCTGATGTCGCGCAGCGGCAGCACGTACTGCTCATCGATGAACGAACTCACCTTGTCGCCGGAGATCGAGCGGTCGCCGGTGATCAGCACGCGAACGCCCACCGCGGGGCCCTCGCGCAGCACACGCATGAACTGGTCTCTGAAGGAGATGAGCTGATCGGCGTTCATCGTCGACAGCATCCGCTCCCAGCCGTCGAGGGCGATGATCGCGTACGGCAGGGCATCGGCCGGGTCGGCCTGGGCGCGCTGCTCGTTGATGTGGCCGACGCCCGCCGCCGAGAGGATCGACTGGCGGCTCGTGAGCTCTTCGAGCAGCCGCTGCACGAGACGGGGCAGGCGGTCGGCATCGAGCTGCGTCACGACCGCGCCGCAGTGCGGGGCATCCGCCATCGGCAGCAGGGCGCCGTTGCCGAAGTCGATCACGTAGAGGTGCAGGTCGGCGGGCGAGAACTGCTGCACCGTCTGGGCGAGCATCGTGCGCAATGCCGTCGTGCGCCCCGACATCGAGCCGCCGATGAAGAGCACGTGGGAGCCGTTCGCCACGTCCCACGTGAGGCTGCGCTGCGACTGCTCGCCCGGCACGTCTTCGAGTCCGAGCACGAGCGAGGTGCGCGCCACCTGCTGGTCGGCGAACCGTTCGAGCGGCAGCACCGCCGGAAGCGGCAGAAGCCACGGCGACGGATTCTTCGCGATGCCCATTTGCTGGGTGGCGAGGGTGATCACGTCGACGAGCGCACGAAGGTCGGTGTCGTCGTGATCGGTGTTGCCCGCGTGCGTCGGCGCGCTGCTCGGGTACCGCGCCGGGAAGCCGAGCGACTCCCACTCCAGCGGTGCCTTCGGCGGCAGCGACTTGACCGCACGCTGCACACCCGGCCGAATACCGGCGACACGGGCCGTCTGGAACCCGGCGGGCGCAGCTGAGGGGCCGAGCCGAACGAAACCGCGGCCAGGCGTCGACGAACTGATCAACGCTGCCTCGCCGGAACCGAGGATGTCGGAGGAGTCGGACCGGTCGGTCACTCGAAGCGCGACGCGCAGGCTGATGTTCGACTGCATCTCGGGCGTGACGACGCCCGAGGGGCGCTGGGTCGCGAGCACGAGGTTGACGCCGAGCGATCGGCCGACCCGGGCGATGCGCACCAGCCCGTCGATGAACTCTGGCAACTCGGTCTTCAGCTCGGCGAACTCGTCGATGACGATCATGAGCCGGGCCAGTCCGCGTTTGGCCGCGGTGTCGGCGTCTTTCGCCCACGCGCCCTCGACGTCTTTCGCGTTCATGTCCCGCAGCACGCGTTCGCGGCGCTTGAGTTCGGCGTCGAGCGACGCCAGCGCGCGTTCCGTCTCGCGCGCATCGAGGTTCGTGACCATGCCGACCGTGTGGGGCAGGCGCTCGCAGTCCGCGAACGCCGAACCGCCCTTGTAGTCGACGAGCACGAAGTTCAGCGCATCGGGGCGGTTCGCCATCGCGAGGCTCACCACGAGCGCCTGCAGGAACTCCGACTTTCCCGAACCCGTCGTGCCGGCGACGAGCGCGTGCGGGCCGTCGCGTGAGATGTCGAGCGCGAACTCGCCATCGGCGTTGGCGCCGACGACCACGAAGGTGTTGCGCGGCTGCTTCGTCCACCGCTTGACGATGGGGGCGGGATCGTCGAGATCGATCTTCAGCAGGTCGACCATGCGCACGCTGGTCGGAAGCATGGCGTCGTCACCCACGCCGCTCACGTGCTGGATGGAGCAGAGGCTGCGTGCGATGCGCTCGGCTCCCTCGAGCGAGACGCCGTCGAGCAGCACCGTCGGGAAGTACTCCTTGCCGGTCTCGAAGCGCCCGATGGAGGGGTCGCTCGGGTCGACGACCACGACGCTCGCCGCCTCCTCGGGCAGTCGAGCGCGCTCGGAGTCGAGCGCGATGATGTGGATGCCGTGCGCGGCTCCGTGCTCGAGCAGGGGCACCATGCCGGGCAGCATGCGGTACTCGCGCACCCCGTCGACGACGATCACGATATCGGTGGGCACGATCGCGCCGCGCTGACCCGACATGCGCATCCGGGTCTCGAGCGTGACAGCGGCCTCACGGAGCCGCTCACGTCGGCTGTCGTCGGTGTTGCCGATGGTCGCGGCGAGCGTGCCGCCCGCCTGCACGTGCGGCAGCCACTGCGTCCAGCTCCACTCCGCGTCGGCGGCGGCGTCGCAGATCACGATGAGCTCCGCGTCACGCGGTGAGCGCATCGTGGCGAAGGAGGTGATCATCGCACGGGCCAGGTTGCGCACCGCGTCGGCGGGGCCGGCGATACCGACGACACCGGCGCGGAGGTCGGCCGCGACCGGCTCCGGCGTGACGCCGACCCGGGCCGGCGCCGAACGATCCTTGCCGCCGCCCTCGAAGCGCACGTCGAGGGTGACCTCGGTCGCGCCCACGCGCAACTGGAGGGCATCGGCATCGCTCTTGCGTCGCTCCCAGAGGCGCGACAACGGCCGCAGCGCGATATCGGCGATGACGACGGGGTCGGGCATGCGATACCAGCCCTCGAGTCGCTGCACGCGCGCGAGCTCGACGATGCGACGCTCAGCGGCCTTGACGTCCTCGATCCACTGCTTCTCGGTCTTCAAGCCTTTCTTCTTCGCGAGCTTGCGGTTCGCGATGAATGAGCCGACGACCATGATCGGGCTCGCGGCCGCCATCAGCAGCATGATGGGCCGCTGGAACACCACGGCCATCGTGACGCCCAGCACGACCGGGATGATCGCGGAGAGCCACGGCATCGGCGACTGATCGGGGTCTTCGGGCTTGTCACCCGGCAGTTGCACGACCGGCTGCGCCTTCGTGGGCTGGATGCGCGACGGCCGGTTGAACCCGCGGCCGCCGAGGGCGTCGCGCGTGAGGTCGGCGTCGGAGCCCGGCGCCATGCCGATGCGGAACATGCTGCTGCCCAGCTGGAAGAGATCCGCCGGAACGAGGGCGACCTCAGTGTCGACCGGTTCGCCGTTCACCCAGATCTGCGCACCGTCGACGGCAGGCGCGAGGGTCGCGGCGAGGGGCGCCGGCCGTCCGCCGTCGAGCGCTTCAGCGGCGTTCAGGGTGAGGACGGCGTGTTGCGGTGCGAGGGCCGGGTCGGCGATTCTGAGCCCTCCGGATGCCGCGCTGCCGATCGTGACCGTCGCGCCACGGGCGATCGGCAGGCTCTCGCCGGCGAACGGCCCTCCGACGACTTCGAGTCGCAGCGTGCCGGGCGCCAGCAACGTCGACGCGGCGGAGGCGGGAACGGTCGAGCCGGAGAGGAGTGCCGACTCTGCGAGCGGGGTCGCTGTTCCGGCTCGGGGGTCGAGCACGCTGGGCACCACGCCGAGCGACTCGGCGACCTCGCCGACCGTCGTGGCCTCATCGACCTTCAGGAGCCACGATGCCGGCTTGCCCGCCGCGACCGGCTCGCCGATCGTCAGTCGAACGCTCATGCTGCACACCTCTCTGTCGCGGTCGGCTCTGTCGTGATCGCCGCCCTCATCGCGCACCTGCTCGGTCGAGCGTCGCGATGAGCGGCCCGAAGACCCCTTCGCGGCCGCCTGTTCCGTCATTCTCGACCGGCACACGCGGCACGATCTTCGACGGTACGCCATCGTCTGCCGTGACGACCGAAGCCGGCACGAGCGTCGGCTCGAGCGGTGCGTCGGCGACGAGGGTCACGGAACCGGTCGCCTGCTCGCCGTCGGCGGAGACCACGTGGTAGCTGAACTGATCGGCGGCGGCCCCCGAGGGCGCGTACGTCGCCGTGCCGTCGGGTGCGCACACCACGGTGCCGTGCACCGCCGACCCGCACCCGATGAGGCGCACGTCGTCGTCGCCCTCGCCGAACCTGTGGGCCAGCGGCGCGAGATCGATGCTCTGCGGGCCGTCGCCGAGGCCGATGACCACGCTCGTGGCGACGAGCACGGCACGCGGCGTGTACACGGGGACGGTGATCGTGGCGTCGGCCGACCAGGTGCCGAAGTCGTCGGCGTAGCGCACGCGGATCTCGGCATCACCGGAGAACTGCGCAGCCGGTCGGAACACGAGGTGGGTGCCGTTCGATGCGGCCGTGCCCGCCGCAGTCGGGGTCACCCCGACCACGTCGAATGCGCCGCCGTTCGTGCACACCGGGCACGCGATGCCGAGGTCGCTGAACGGCAGCATCACCGTCGAACCGGCAGCGACCGGGAAGCCGTACTCAGCCTCGGCCACGGTCGGCGCCTCGGGCGGGCCGAGCGACACCGAATAGCCGACGAGGATCGAGGTGCGGCCGTTCGTCAGGGGCACGGGAACGATCACGGCAGGGGCGGCCGGATCGTAGCTCGGGGCGCTCAACGCGATCTGCGTGGCGTCGCATGCCACCACGAGCGGGGTGGCTGCGCTCGGTCCTGCGCAGTCGGTGATCTGCCAGCCGTCGCCGGGCTTGATCGTCGCGGTGCCGAGGTAGGGCACGACGATCGCGGTCGGGCCCGATGCCGATGCGGATGCCTCGGTGCCGCCGTCGCCCTCTGCATATGCCGCTGCGCCGGGCAGGACGAGCGCCGCGCACACGAGCGCGAGCGTGGCCGTCACGGCTCGGCGGCCGATCGCTCTGCCCACTGCTCTCCTGTCGTCGCGCACGAATCGTGCCCCGGCGTTCGGGATACCATGGTACGCGGTCGGCTCGAGCCGGCCGTTTCGTTGGGCACCCGCCAAGGAGGATCCGTTGCAGCACACCTCCCTCGGCAGTGCGCCCGGCCAGACTGCCCTGCCTCCCGGCGCGCGCACCCGGCCCCTCGGCACCGCCGGTTCGGTGCTCCCCGAGTTGGCAGAGGCGCCTGCGCGCGAACGCAAGTGGTGGCGTCATCCGGCGTTCATGGTCTCGATCGGCCTCACGTTCGTCGCCCTCGCGAGCGCGGTCACGTGGTTCATCATCTCGGCATTGAACGATGATTCCGTCGCGGTGACCGGACTCGCGCTCAGCGTCGATGGCGGCAACGCCCACCTCGACTGGAGCGGACCCGACGCGGCCTACAGCGTCTACGCCGTTCACGGCGACGGCGAGATGACCGACCTCACTCAGTGGGTGCGCGGTACGGAGGCATGGCTGCCCGCCGCAGCCGGTCTCTACGAGAACGACACCTGCTTCGTCGTGCGTCCCACCGCGACGAGCGACGAAGTCTCGCTCGACGCCGAGACTCTCGGTACGCAGCGCGCCCAGAGCGCGTGCATCGCCGACGCCGGGTCGTGAATCGCACCGCCGCGCTCCCGTTGCTCGCTGCCGTACTGGCACTTGCGGGGTGCAGCGCGGCGGCTCCCGAGATGCCGCCGCCCCCGTCCCACCTCGCCCTCGGCGACCTCGACCCCTCGACGATCGACGGCAACGGGCTCTGGCTCCTGACCGGACCCGACGCCGCGGCCGAGATCGTCGATGCCGTGACCGTCGCCGGAACCGTCGCGTACACGGGCACCTTCACCGAACTGACCGCGGCCTCCCCCGAGGCCGACCCGGTACCCGGCCGCACACTCGGCGTCGACTACCGGGGCCGCCCCGGCAACTTCACGGCGACGGTGAGTGCCGGCACCACGAGCGTCGAGGTCGTGGCCGTCGACGGCCGCACCTATCTCCGCGGCAACGCCGCCGCTGCCGCCCAGTACGGCATTCCCGAGCTCGAGCAGGGGTTCGTGTGCGCCGCGGCGGGCGAGAGCCTCGCCGAGCAGTGGGCACCGCTGCTTCGGCCCGCCGACCTGGTGGCCTCGTTCCTCGAGTCGAGCGACTCCGTGAGCGTGCAGTCGCCGAGCCCCGATGCCGAGCTCGTCGAGGTCGTCATCGGCGGCCAGAACGCGCCGGCAGGAGTCATGCAGGTGCAACGCGTCGGAGCTCCGCTGCCCATGAGCGTGACCGCCGGGGATTCGACCGGCGACGGCTCGTTCACGTTCAGCGGTTGGGGCGAGGCGATCGACCTCACCGCACCGACTGAAGTGGTTCGCGACTGCACGTCGGTCGGATAGACCGCACGCGACCGCGATGCCGGCCGGGAGCAGGGCGGACGCTCAGTACCGCTGCGACTGCGGCCCGGCGGCCAGTTCGCGATCGTAGGCCTCGAGGGCGAGTCGGTTGCGCTCGGTGACCGTGCGGCCCCGTGCGGCGATCCAGCCACCGAACCAGATCGGGATCTCCCGGGCGATGACGGCGGCGACGATCGCGAACGGGTCGAGCCAGCGCTCGGCGATGAACTCGTTCGCCTGGTCGAGCGTGAGCGTCCAGGCCTGCACGGCGAGGAGTGATCCGCCGATGTAGGCGAAGTAGACGAGCACGCCGACGAACAGGCCGAAGACCGCGTAGGTCCACCAGGCACCGCGGTTGATGATCGCGGCGAGGAGGGCGAACCCGAGGAAGAAGGCGACGACCGGCACCCAGAAGATCGGCTGCACGACGAAGTCGACGATGCCCACTGCCTCGCCTGCGGGAGCGCCGTAGCCGAGATAGAGCAGGTAGGCGATGCCTCCGAAGAGCAGCCCGAACACCACGGTGCCGATGAGCGCGACGAGCACGCCAAAACCGCGGTTGCCCTTGGTCTTCGGCGGGGTCGGCGCCTGCACGTAGATCGTCTGCGGGCCGGCCTGCTGGCCGCTGAAGACCGGCTCGGGACGGTCGTCGGCGAGCGTTGCCGCTCCGGCAGCGGTGCCGGACGCGACGGTCGCGGCCGGCACGTAGGTCTCGCGCCGAACGGTGTCGGCGGGCACGGGCTCGGGTGCGGTGTCGGCGTCGTCGATGCCGTTGACCTCGGATGCCGGTGCATGGGCGTTCGCCCGCTCGACCGCCTCGTCGAGGCGCGAGGTCACGGCGAGGTCGTCGCTGCCGCCATCGGGCTCGACCGGGTCAGGCGCGACCGTGGTCGATGCTCCCGCGGGCTCGTCGTGGCTCGGCTCATCGACGGCCCCGGTCTCGGCCGAGGTGGAGGCCGGCGCCGGGTCGAGGTCGTCGATGCCGTCGCGGTCGTCGACCGGGTCGGCGTGCTCGTCGCGACGCTCCGGGTCGCTTCCGGGAGTCGTGCTGCTCATGATCGCGCTCCTTCCGGGCACCCCTCGTACCCGCGGTTGGCCAACTGTAGCAATGACGTGGCCGGGAACCCGGGAGCGCGCGCGGCGCTTCGCTCAGCCGAAGATCGCCGTGACGATGTCGTGCGTGTACCCGTCGGGTCCGGCGTTCACCCAGTGCGTCGCGATCCAGACGTCGTCGCGGAAGAAGTGCGATTCGCCCGACTGTCCATCGGCGCTCGGTGTCGTCTCGATCACGCATCGCGTGCCGTCGAGTTCTTCGTAGCAGGCGAACCCGCTCGCGCCGAAGTGTGCGAGCATCTCCGCGCTCTCCGCTTCGGTCACGGCCGCCACATTCGTGGTGAGCCCACGGTCGGAGCCGCCGTTCGGGGTCGCCCAGGTGCAGGTGACGACGGCGTTCGACGTGAGCAACGCGGCCGCGGCCGCATCGTCGGAGCCGAGGTGGACGCCGCTGTCGGGTTCGAGGGTCCATGCCGGGTTCAGCACGAGCGGCGCGAAATCGGTCGACCAATCCCTCGTGTAGATCTGGGCGCAGTCGGTCGGGATCCCGTGAGTCGCTGCCGTGGCGGGCGGCGGCGTCTGCGTCGTCTCGGGCGGGGTCGTCGACTCGCCCGTTCCGGCCGACGGCGACGCGGCCGCGCCGGCGCCGGCGTCGGCGGCACCGCCGATCACCGTGCCGACGAGCACCGCGACCACCACGAGGAGTGCCGCCGCGACGACGACGAGCCAGAACTGCGGGCGCTTGAGAAGCGAGCGACGCGCCCCGGACTCACTCGGCGGTGGTGCAGCCGCACCGGCCGCGGGCTCGGGCTGTCGCGGCAACGGGTGCTGCTCGGTCATCGCGAGTCCTTCGGGTCGGCCGCATCGGTGTTCCGTGCGAGCGTAGCGCCTGTCCGTCATGTGTGTCACGGCCCCGCTGCCGCTCCGCCCGGCCGCGCTACGCTGTCGATCGATCCCCGCATCCAGCCCCTGGAAGGACACCGTGCCCCGCTTCGACCGACCCTTCGCGGAACTCCGCGACTACCGACCCGAAGTGGCCGAGCCCGCGGACTTCGACGAGTTCTGGGCGTCGACGCTCGCCGAGTCCCGTCGCCGCTCCAAGCCGCCGACCCTGAACCGCCTGGCATCTCCGCTGACCTCCGTCGAGGTCTACGACGTCACGTTCTCAGGCTTCGCGGGCGATCCGGTACGCGGCTGGCTCGTGCTGCCCACCGGTTCGACCGGCCCGCTTCCCGCGGTCGTCGAATACATCGGCTACGGGGGCGGCCGGGGCCTGCCGCACGAGCGGCTCGCCTGGGCCGCATCGGGGTACGCGCACTTCTCGATGGACACGCGCGGTCAGGGCAGCGCATGGGGCACCGGCGGCGGCACCGCCGACCCGCACGGCGCCGGCCCATCGACGCCCGGGTTCATGACCCGGGGCATCGAGGATCCTGCCGCGTACTACTACCGGCGGGTCTACACCGACGCCGTGCTCGCGATCGACGCCGTGCGCTCGCTCGAGCAGGTCGACGGCACGCGCGTCGCCGTGTGCGGCGGCAGCCAGGGCGGCGGCATCGCGATCGCCGCAGCGGGACTCGGCGAGGGCCTCGTGGGGGCGATGCCCGACGTGCCGTTCCTCTGCCACTTCGAGCGAGCCGTCGGTCTCACGAATCGCGACCCGTACAACGAGATCGTGCGCTACCTCGCCGTGCACCGCGACGCAGCAGCGCAGACGTTCCGCACGCTCTCCTACTTCGACGGCGTCAACTTCGCGAAGCGCGCGAGCGCTCCGGCGTTGTTCTCGGTCGCCGGCATGGACCCGGTCTGCCCCCCCTCGACGGTCTACGCCGCCCGCAACCACTACGCCGCCGACGCCGACATCGTCGAGTACGAATTCAACGAGCACGAGGGAGGCCAGGGCGTGCACTGGCCACGCCAGGCGGAGTGGCTCGCGGCACGCATGGGGTGAGCGGATGCCGCGGCATCCGCTCACCCACCGGGCATGCCGACAGGATCGCTCCCAGACACGAAACAGGGCCCCGGATCGCTCCGGGGCCCTGTTGTCGTACGGCGACTAGCTGTAGTTGCCGGGAGTGAAGTCGTCGCTCGAGAACGCGTCGAAGTCGACGAAGCTCAGGTCGCCCTCGGTGAAGGCAGCGTCGTCGGTGAAGATGCGGTTCGGGTACCGCTCCGCCTTCGCCTCCTCAGTTGCCTCGACCGCGACGTTCCGGTACTTCTGCAGACCGGTGCCGGCGGGGATGAGCTTGCCGATGATGACGTTCTCCTTGAGCCCGACGAGCGGGTCGGACTTGCCCTCCATGGCGGCCTGCGTGAGCACGCGGGTCGTCTCCTGGAAGGACGCGGCCGACAGCCACGACTCGGTCGCGAGCGAGGCCTTGGTGATACCCATGACCTCCTGGCGGGCCGAGGCGGTCTTCTTGCCCTCGGTCAGCGTGGCGCGGTTGATGCCGTTGTACTTCAGGCGGTCGACGAGCTCACCGGGCAGCAGGTCGGTGTCGCCGTGGTCGACGACGGTGACCTTGCGCAGCATCTGGCGCACGATGACCTCGATGTGCTTGTCGTGGATCGGCACGCCCTGCGAACGGTAGACGTCCTGAACGCCGTTCACGAGGTGCTTCTGCACTTCGCGAACACCCTTGACCCGGAGGACTTCCTTCGGGTCGACGGTGCCGACGATCAGCTGCTGACCGAGCTCGACGTGCTGGCCGTCCTCGACCAGGAGGGTCGAACGCTTGAGCACGTTGTACGCGATCGGCTCGTCGCCGTTGTCTGGCGTGAGGATGACCTTGCGCTGCTTGTCGGTCTCGTCGATCGTGATGCGACCCGGGGCCTCGACGATCGGCGACGCACCCTTGGGGGTACGAGCCTCGAAGAGCTCCTGCACGCGGGGCAGACCCTGCGTGATGTCGTCGGCCGAAGCCGAACCACCGGTGTGGAAGGTACGCATCGTCAGCTGCGTGCCGGGCTCACCGATCGACTGCGCCGCAATGATGCCGACGGCCTCGCCGATGTCGACGAGCTTGCCGGTCGCGAGCGAACGGCCGTAGCACTTCGCGCAGACACCGACGGCCGACTCGCAGGTGAGCACGGAGCGCACCTTGATCGACTCGACGCTGGCGGCGATGAGCTCGTTGATGAGCACGTCGCCGACGTCGGAGCCGGCGTCGGCCACGACCTCGCCCTTGGCGTTCACCGCGTCGGCGGCGAGGCTGCGGGCGTAGACCGCGTTCTCGACGTTCGGGTCGCGCACGAGCGCCCCCGAAGCATCCGTCGTCGCGATCGGCAGTTCGAGGCCCTTGGTCGTGCCGCAGTCGTCTTCGCGGATGATCACATCTTGCGAGACGTCGACGAGACGACGCGTGAGGTAGCCCGAGTCGGCCGTACGGAGGGCCGTGTCGGCCAGACCCTTGCGGGCACCGTGCGTCGCGATGAAGTACTCGGCGACCGAGAGGCCCTCGCGGTAGCTCGAGATGATCGGGCGAGGGATGATCTCACCCTTCGGGTTGTTCACGAGGCCTCGCATACCGGCGATGTTGCGCACCTGCAGCCAGTTACCACGAGCACCCGACGTCACCATGCGGTTGATGGTGTTGTCGGTCGGGAAGTTCTCCTGCATGGCCTTGGCGACCTCGTCGGTGGCCTTGGTCCAGATCTGGATGAGCTCCTGGCGACGCTCGAGGTCGGTCGTGAGACCCTTCTCGAACTGGCCCTGGACCTTGGCGGCCTGCTTCTCGTAGCGCCCGACGATCTCCGCCTTGTTGGGCGGCGTCAGGATGTCGGAGAGAGCAACGGTCACGCCCGAACGGGTCGCCCACTTGAAGCCGGCGTCCTTGATGCGGTCGAGGGTCGCGGCGACCTCGGTCTTCGGGTAGCGCTCGGCGAGGTCATTGACGATCTCCGAGATCTGGGTCTTGCCCGCCTGCGCGTTCACGAAGGGGTAGTCGACCGGCAGCGCCTCGTTGAAGAGGGCACGCCCCAGAGTCGTCTCGAGCAGGTACGGCTTGCCCGGCACGAAGTTCTCGGGGGTCTCGCCCTCAGCGAAGTGCAGCCCCTCGAGGCGGATCTTCACCGTGGCGCCCAGGTCGAGCGCGAGCTCGCCCGGACGGTTCTGGTCGAACGCGAGGATGGCCTCGGCGATCGACGAGAATGCGCGACCCTCGCCTGCGGCGCCGGGCTTGCCGGTCGTCAGGTGGTGCAGGCCGATGATCATGTCCTGCGTGGGCAGGGTCACCGGACGGCCGTCGGACGGCTTCAGGATGTTGTTCGAGGCGAGCATCAGGATGCGGGCCTCGGCCTGCGCCTCCACCGAGAGGGGGAGGTGCACGGCCATCTGGTCGCCGTCGAAGTCCGCGTTGAACGCAGCACACACGAGCGGGTGGAGCTGGATCGCCTTGCCCTCGACGAGCTGCGGTTCGAAGGCCTGGATGCCGAGGCGGTGCAGCGTGGGTGCACGGTTCAGCAGAACCGGGCGCTCACGGATGATCTCCTCGAGCACGTCCCAGACCTGCGGGCGCGAACGCTCGACCATGCGCTTGGCGGCCTTGATGTTCTGAGCGTGGCTCAGGTCGATCAGGCGCTTGATCACGAACGGCTTGAAGAGCTCGAGCGCCATCTGCTTGGGCAGACCGCACTGGTGCAGCTTCAGCTGCGGGCCGACGACGATGACCGAGCGGCCCGAGTAGTCGACGCGCTTGCCGAGCAGGTTCTGGCGGAAACGACCCTGCTTGCCCTTGAGCATGTCGCTCAGGGACTTCAGGGCGCGGTTGCCGGTACCCGTGACCGGGCGGCCACGACGACCGTTGTCGAACAGCGCGTCAACGGCCTCCTGCAGCATCCGCTTCTCGTTGTTCACGATGATCTCGGGAGCACCGAGGTCGAGCAGGCGACGCAGGCGGTTGTTGCGGTTGATCACACGACGGTAGAGGTCGTTGAGGTCGGAGGTCGCGAAGCGGCCACCGTCGAGCTGCACCATCGGGCGAAGCTCGGGCGGGATCACCGGCACGACGTCGAGCACCATCGCGGCCGGCGAGTTGCCGGTCTGCAGGAAGGAGCTGACGACGCGCAGGCGCTTGATCGCGCGGATCTTCTTCTGGCCCTTGCCCTCGGAGATCTGCAGGCGCAGGTCGTCGGCCTCGGCGGCCAGGTCGAAGGCCTCGAGGCGCTTCTTGATGGCCTCGGCGCCCATGTAGGCGTCGAAGTACATGCCGAAGCGGTCTTGCAGCTCGTGGAAGACGGAGTCTTCGGGCTTCAGGTCGCCGACCTTGAGGGTGCGGAAGTCCTCCCACACGCGCTCGAGGTGCGCGATCTGCTCGTCTCCCGACTTGCGGACCTGCGTCATCTCCTTGTCGGCGGCGGCCTCTGCACGCTTCTTCTGGTCGCTCTTGGCGCCTTCGGCCTCGAGCGTCTCCAGCTCGGACTCCTTGCGCTTCATGAGCTCCGCGATGCGGGCGTCACGCTGGTCGCCGATGGTCTTGATCTCGAGCCGGAGCTCGTTCTCGAGGCCCGGCATGTCGGCGTGACGACCCTCGTCGTCGACGTCGATGACCATGTAGGCGGCGAAGTAGATGACCTTCTCGAGGTCTTTCGGCGCCATGTCGAGCAGGTAGCCGAGACGGCTGGGCACACCCTTGAAGTACCAGATGTGGGTGACCGGTGCGGCGAGCTCGATGTGGCCCATGCGCTCACGGCGCACGGAGGACTTGGTGACCTCCACGCCGCAGCGCTCGCACACGATGCCCTTGAAGCGCACCCGCTTGTACTTGCCGCAGGCGCACTCCCAGTCGCGGCTCGGGCCGAAGATCTGTTCGCCGAACAGACCGTCCTTCTCGGGCTTCAGGGTGCGGTAGTTGATGGTTTCGGGCTTCTTGACCTCACCGTAGGACCACTTGCGGATGTCCTCTGCGGTGGCCAGGCCGATGCGAAGCTCGTCAAAAGTCGTTGCGTCGAGCAATTTCTCTCCTTGGAAAGTCTCTGGAATCGTCTACTGGCCTGGCTTAGATCTCGTCGATGTTCGACGATTCGAAGCGCGCGGAGATATTGATGCCGAGTTCTTCCGCAGCGCGGAAGGCCTCGTCATCGGTGTCGCGGAGGGAAACCGCGGTGCCGTCGGCCGAGAGCACCTCGACGTTCAGGCAGAGCGACTGCATCTCTTTCATGAGCACCTTGAAGGACTCGGGGATGCCGGGCTCCTGGATGTTCTCGCCCTTGACGATCGCCTCGTAGACCTTGACGCGGCCGAGGATGTCGTCGGACTTGATCGTGAGAAGCTCCTGCAGCGCGTATGCGGCGCCGTAGGCCTGGAGCGCCCAGACCTCCATCTCGCCGAATCGCTGTCCACCGAACTGCGCCTTACCACCGAGCGGCTGCTGGGTGATCATCGAGTACGGACCCGTCGAGCGTGCGTGGATCTTGTCGTCGACGAGGTGGTGCAGCTTCAGGATGTACATGTAGCCGACCGAGACCGGGTACGGGAACGGCTCGCCGGAGCGGCCGTCGAGGAGCTGCGTCTTGCCGGACGAGTCGATGAGTCGCTCGCCGTCGCGGTTGGGGAGCGTCGAGTCGAGCAGACCCGCGATCTCCTCCTCGAGCGCGCCGTCGAACACCGGGGTCGCGACCTTGGTGCCCGGCGCGGCCTCGTGGGCGTCCTTCGGGAGCTTCTTGGCCCACGACGGGTTGCCCTCGACCTTCCAGCCCTGCTTGGCGACCCACCCGAGGTGGGTCTCGAGCACCTGGCCGAAGTTCATGCGGCCGGGGATGCCGAGTGGGTTCAGGATGA
This sequence comes from Agromyces sp. GQ35, assembly GCF_059758475.1. NCBI lineage: Bacteria > Bacillati > Actinomycetota > Actinomycetes > Micrococcales > Microbacteriaceae > Agromyces > Agromyces sp. GQ35. Next base: position 283,348 of record NZ_JCAXEO010000001.1, read on the forward strand.
CGTCGACGGGAGTTCCATCGGCGAGGAACGGCATGTCTTCGACCGGAAGGATCTTCGAGATGACGCCCTTGTTGCCGTGGCGACCGGCGAGCTTGTCGCCCTCGGTGATCTTGCGCTTCTGGGCGATGTAGACGACCACGCGCTGGTTGACGCCCGAGCCGAGCTCGTCGTCGCCGTCTTGCGAGTCGAACACCTTGACGGCGATGATCGTGCCGCGCTCACCGTGGGGCACCTTCAGCGAGGTGTCGCGAACTTCGCGGCTCTTCTCGTTGAAGATGGCACGGAGCAGGCGCTCTTCGGCCGACAGCTCGGTCTCGCCCTTCGGCGTGACCTTGCCGACGAGGATGTCGCCGGGGCGAACCTCTGCGCCGATGCGGATGATGCCGCGCTCGTCGAGGTCGGCGAGCAGGTCGGGGCTGACGTTCGGGAGATCACGGGTGATCTCCTCCTTGCCGAGCTTCGTGTCGCGCGCGTCGACCTCGTACTCCTCGATGTGGATCGACGAGAGCACGTCGTCTTTCACGAGGTTCTGGCTGAGGATGATCGCATCCTCGAAGTTGTGACCCTCCCACGGCATGAACGCGACGAGCAGGTTCTTGCCGAGCGCGAGCTCGCCGTTGTCGGTCGCCGGGCCGTCGGCGACGACCTCGCCGACCTCGACGCGGTCGCCCGCGTTCACGAGCACACGGTTGTTGAAGCTCGTGCCCTGGTTGGACCGGTCGAACTTGCGCAGGAAGTAGGTCTGCGTGCCGCCCTCGTCGAGCTGCACGGTGACCGAGTCGGCCGAGACCTCTGCGACGACGCCCGCCTTGTCGGCGGTGATCACGTCACCGGCGTCGATCGCGGCGTAGCCCTCCATGCCGGTTCCGACGAACGGCGAGTCGCTGCGCAGCAGCGGCACCGCCTGACGCTGCATGTTGGCACCCATGAGGGCGCGGTTCGCATCGTCGTGCTCGAGGAACGGGATGAGCGAGGTACCCACCGACACCATCTGGCGCGGCGAGACGTCCATGTAGCCGATCGCGTCGGCCGGGAACAGGTCGACCTCGCCGCCCTTCTTGCGGGCGAGCACGCGCTCTTCGGCGAAGTGGGCGTCTTTCGTCAGCGGGGCGTTGGCCTGCGCGACGATGTACTCCTCTTCTTCCATGGCGGTGAGGTAGTCGATCTGATCGGTGACCTTGCCACCCTCGACCTTGCGGTACGGGGTTTCGATGAAACCGAAGGAGTTGATGCGCGCGAACGATGCGAGCGAACCGATCAGGCCGATGTTCGGGCCTTCCGGGGTCTCGATCGGGCACATGCGGCCGTAGTGCGAGGGGTGCACGTCTCGCACCTCGACGCCGGCGCGGTCTCGCGAGAGACCGCCGGGGCCGAGGGCAGAGAGGCGACGCTTATGGGTCAGGCCCGCGAGCGGGTTGTTCTGGTCCATGAACTGCGACAGCTGCGAGGTGCCGAAGAACTCCTTGATCGCGGCGACGACGGGTCGCACGTTGATCAGGGTCTGCGGGGTGATCGCCTCGATGTCCTGCGTCGTCATGCGCTCACGCACGACACGCTCCATGCGGCTGAGGCCGGTACGCACCTGGTTCTGGATGAGCTCGCCGACCGCGCGGATGCGACGGTTGCCGAAGTTGTCGATGTCGTCGACGTCGAGGCGCAGCTCGACGGCCTTGCCGGCGCGGCGGCCGGGCAGGGTCGTACGCTCGTCGTGCAGGGCGACCAGGTACTTGATCGTGGCGACGATGTCTTGCACCGTCAGCACCGAGTCGGTGAGGGGAGCCTCGAGGCCGAGCTTGTTGTTGATCTTGTACCGGCCGACCTTCGCGAGGTCGTAGCGCTTCGAGTTGAAGTAGAAGTTGTCGAGGAGCGCACGCGCGGCCTCGGCGGCAACCTGCTCGCCCGGACGGAGCTTGCGGTAGATGTCCTTGAGCGCCTCTTCCTTCGTGAGGATGTTGTCCTTCTCGAGGGTGAGGGCGATCGACTCGTAGCCGGCGAACTCCTCGAGGATCTCTTCCGAGGTCAGGCCGAGGGCCTTCAGGAACACCGTGACCGACTGCTTGCGCTTGCGGTCGATGCGAACGCCGACCTGGTCGCGCTTGTCGATCTCGAACTCGAGCCAGGCACCGCGGCTCGGGATGACACGAGCCGAGTAGATGTCCTTGTCGGAGGTCTTCTCAGGGGTGCGCTCGAAGTAGACGCCCGGCGAGCGAACGAGCTGCGACACGACGACACGCTCGGTGCCGTTGATGACGAAGGTGCCCTTCGGGGTCATCAGCGGGAAGTCGCCCATGAAGACGGTCTGCGTCTTGATCTCACCCGTGAGGTGGTTCATGAACTCCGCGTTCACGTACAGCGGTGCGGAGTAGGTCTTGGACTTCTCCTTGCACTCGTCGATCGTGTACTTCGGAGGCTCGAGCTCAGGGTTGGTGAACGAGAGCTGCATCGTCTCACCGAGGTCTTCGATGGGAGAGATCTCCTCGAAGATCTCCTCGAGACCGGTGGTCTCGGGCAGGTCTTGACGACCCGCCGCCTTGCCATCGGCGAGGCGTGACTTCCACGCCTCGTTCCCGACGAGCCAGTCGAAGCTCTCAGTCTGAAGAGCGAGCAGGTCGGGTACCGTGAGGGTATCGGTGACCTTGGCGAACGAGAGACGGCTTGCACCGCGTCCGTTCTTGGGGGTGGGCGTGGTTGCGTTGCGCGCAGCAGCCAAGTGAGTAACCTCCATGGCCCCGTCGGGCCGGTTCACTGTCGGTAGCGGAGAGTGGTACCCCACAGACGCATGCGAATGCCGAAATCGACGAGATCTCGACACGCACGAAAAGCCGACCGCAATATGAAGGCGTGGTGGGTCTGGGAGCGCAAAGGTTAACTATATGTCGCAAGACGCGCCGTGTCCAGTCGATTCTTGATTTGTCCGCGATTCTCCGGTATAACCCGATTTCAGGTGCCGCTTCCGGCCGAGATCGCCCGCTCGCGGTGCCGAACTGGCACTCCACCGGCCCGCGACATCCGTGACACCATGCCGTCATGGAGCCGCGCATCGAGTTCGAGACCGACGTCTTCTCGTCGACCGGACTGACCCTGCTCGTCGACGGCACGGCGCAGTCGCACGTCGACCCCATCGACCCGACCCGGCTCTTCTTCGAGTACACGCGTCGCATCGGCCACGTCATCGACGCGGCGGGTGCAGCGGGCTCACCGCTTCGCGTGCTGCATCTCGGGGGCGGTGCGCTCACGCTCGCCCGCTACGTCGCGGTCACCCGCCCAGGATCGGAGCAGCAGGTCGTCGAGCTCGACGGCGAACTGCTCGACGCGGTGCTCGCCCGACTGCCCATGCCCGCCGGCGCGGTCGTCGAGTTCCTCGTCGGCGACGCTGCATCCCTCTTCGGTGAGCTGACGGGCCCGTTCGACGTGGTGATCGTCGACCTGTACAGCCGGCTCGAGTCGCCGGCATTCGTTGCGACGGCCGAGTTCATGAGCGGATGCCTCGCGCTGACGACGCCCGATGGCGTGCTCGTCGCCAACGTGGCGGATGCCGCTGGACTCGACCGGCTGCGCGAGCAGGTGCGCGCGATCGCCCGAGCCGATCCCGCGACGACCCTGCTCGTCGCGGGCGACCCCTCGGTGCTCTCGGGCGCCGAGGAGGGCAACACCGTGCTCGTCGCAACTCGGGGCGGCCTGCCCGACGGTCTGCGCGAGCGGCTGCTCGCGCTCGGCCCGCATCCCGCGGGAATACTCGACTCCGCTACGCTGATCGGCTGATTCCCTTCCAACCGAAGTGCAGTGAGGTGAGGTGAGCAGATGTACCACTACGTCGACGCTGAGGTTCCCGGCGGGCTGAGTCAGGGCAGCACCTACGATCCGGCCGTGCGGGCAGCGGATTCCGGGCCGCTGCACCTCGTCTTCGACGGCTGGATGGGCGACGACCTCGTCACGACGTCTCCATTCTGGTTCGTGACCGAGCGGCTCGCCGAGGCGCTGCGCGCCGCCGCGATCACCGGGTTCGAGCTCGAGCCGGCCACGGCATCCACGGGAGAGCAGTTCGAGCTCACGACCGAGCGGACGCTGCCGTCCACCTGGCTCAGGCTCATCCCGGTCGGCTCCGTCGACGAGGCCGACGACGTGGTGCTCGAGGACACGACCGAGCTGCTCGTGAGCGATGCCGCCCTCGAGGTGCTGCGCGCGTTCGACCTCGAGGAGGCCGACATCTCCCCGGCCGGTGACGACCGACGATGACCCTCAGCGGTGAGATCGACGCACTCCTCGACGCTCTCGGCGAGAAGCCCGGCACTCCGGCGGTCGAGACGGCTGAGCGCTTGTTCGGGGACCTCACCGAACGACGGCTCAACCCAAAGGGCGGTGTGCTGAAGAAGGACTGGCTGACGCACGAGTATCGCGACACCGGCACCGCCTTCTTCTTCGGCGACGGGGAGCTCTGCAAGATCGTCGTCCGCATTCGGCCCGAGACCGGCTGGGGACGGTACCCGCGAGCGCACGAACTCATCGACGGGATGGATCTCTCGACCTCTCGCGAGATGCTCCCGACGCTGCTCGGCGAGCCGATGAAGGTGCGTCGTGGCGGTGACATGTGGCACGTGCGGGGCCGATACCTGAGTATCGGCTATTCCCCAGCGGGCTCGATCGGGCGCATCGCCGTGATGCTCACGACGAACGGGCAGTAGCCCGGCGCCCAGGCAGCGCGCGGTAGCGTGGCATCCGTGTCAGAGCTCGAACGCCGCCTCGCCGTCAGCGGCCACCTCGCCCGACTCGAGGAGTCGCGCCAGTCGCCGGGCTCCTGGACGCTGTACGTCGACGGCACGCCGCAGTCGCACGTCGAGATCGACCGACCCGACTGGCTCGGCTTCGAGTACGTGCGGCGCATCGGCCACGCGATCGACCTCGTGCGCCCCGAGGGGCAGGCGATCACGGCGGTGCACCTCGGCGGCGGCGCGTTCACCCTTCCCCGCTACGTGGCCGAGACCCGCCAGGGTTCGCGCCAGCAGGTGATCGAACTCGAGTCCGAGCTCGTCGAGCTGGTTCGCGAGCACCTGCCGCTCCCCCGCACCGCCCAGGTGCGCGTGCGCCACGGCGACGCGCGCGAGGTGCTCGCGAAGCTGCCGCCGGGGCTCGACGGCGCGGTCGACATCGCCGTGGTCGACATCTTCTCCGGCGCGCGCACGCCCGCACACGTGACGAGCACGGAGTTCTACGGTCTCGTGTCGCCGCGGCTCTCGCCCGGCGGCATCGTCGCCGTCAACGTCGCCGACGGCGCGGGACTCGCGTTCGCCCGCTCGCAGGCCGCGACCCTCGCGCACGTCTTCGAGCACGTCGCGATCGCCGCCGACACCTCGATGCTCAAGGGTCGACGATTCGGCAACGTCATCATGTACGCCTCGCACGACGAGCTGCCGTTCGCGGGACTCCCGCGCCGCCTCGCGAGCGACCCCGCCCCTGCGAAGCTCGTCGACGGCGAGGAACTGCGCCGCTTCATCGCGGGCGCGCCGGTCGTGACGGACGCCACGGCAGTGCCGTCGCCGCCGCCGGCGCGCTCGGTGTTCCTCGCGAAGCCGTGACGGGCCGAGGCCAGCACTCGCTGAATCAGGCGGGCGACTTCGCCCGGCTCGGGGCCGACTCATTCCAGATCCGGTCGAGCGCGGTCACCGCGTAGCTGTACGTCACGCCTGCGGCCGCGTCGCCATCGACGAACCGCTGCACGACGCCGCCCGAGGTGCGAACCGTCGCGACGAGGTTCGCGGCATCCTCGATATCGATCACCGGCGAAGCACCCTCGACCCGGTAGATCGCGAACGAGGTCGCCCGCCGGTTCGGCGGCGTTGCGTCGGACCACTGCAGTGCCACGCCGTCGGCCTGCCTGACGGGGTCGGCGAGCACGGGCGTGCGCATCGCGGTCGCGGGCAACCAGGGCATCGCCGGCACGATCGCGGGACGCGAGTAGTGATCGGCGAGCACGCGGGACATCGAGCCCTGCGGGTCGGCGGGCACGTGCTTCGCCGAGAAGTAGACGTTGCCGTGCACCGGTGCGCGAGTGGCGTCGATGTCGCGATCGAACGTCAGGTGATTCGAGAGCTCGGCCGGGTCGGTGAAGACGCCGGAGGTCACCTTGTAGAGCGCCTCGCCGATATAGAGGTGCGTTCCGGACGTCGCGGCGACATCGGCCCACCACGGCACGAGCTTCGCGTAGTCGGCAACCGCGAGGCCGAACTGCCAGTAGATCTGCGGGTTGATGTAGTCGAGCCAGCCCTCGAGCACCCACTTGCGGGTGTCGGCGAACTGCAGGTCGTACGACTGGGATCCGCCCGTCTCGGAGCCGAGCGGGTCGGTCGCGCGGTTCCGCCAGATGCCGAACGGGCTGATGCCGAACTTCACCCACGGCTTCAGGGCCTTGATGCGCTCGGACACGGAGTGCACGAAGGTGTCGACGTTGTGGCGCCGCCAGTCGGCGATGTCGTCGAAGCCCGCGCCGTGGGCCGCGAAGGTCGCGGCATCCGGAATCGTCTGCCCTGCGACCGGATAGGGATAGAAGTAGTCGTCGAAGTGCACGCCGTCGAGGTCGTAGTGCTCGACCGAGTGCAGGATCGCCTGCTGGATGTGCTCCTGCGCCTCGGGCAGCCCGGGGTCGAAGTACAGCTTGCCGCCGTACGCCCAGACCCACTCGGGGTGCACGCGCGCGGGGTGCTCGGGCACGAGCTTCGAGAGGTCTGCGCCCATCGAGACGCGGTAGGGGTTGTACCAGGCGTGCAGCTCGAGGTTGCGGAGATGCGCCTCGTCGACGATGAAGGCGAGCGGGTCGTAGCCCGGGTCCTGCCCCTGCACGCCCGTGAGGTACTGCGACCACGGTTCGAGCGGGCTCGGCCAGAACGCGTCGGCGGTCGGCCGCACCTGCACGAAGACGGCGTTGAGATTGAACTGCTCGGCGACGTCGAGCCAGTGCAGGAACTCGGCCTGCTGGTCGGTGGCGCTGAGTCCCGTGCGCGATGGCCAGTCGATGTTCACGACCGAGGAGATCCACATCGCGCGGAGTTCACGCTTGCGTGGCATGAGGGCGGCGGATGACTCGGCGGAAGCTCCGGTCGCGGCGAACGCGGGGCTCGGGCTCATCGTGCCGATGGTCACGGTGAACGCGGATGCCGCGGCGCCCGCGACGGCGAGCGTGAGGAATCCGCGGCGATCGAGCGCCGAGCGAGGCGTTCGGTCATCGGGCGAGTGGTCGTGCTGCATGCGGTCGAGGGGCATCGTCGATCCTCCGTGGTCATCCGTTTCGGAAGATACTTCCACACTCGACGCGCATTGTGAAGAGAAATTTCCACGCTTTCACGCGTGCCTGAACCGCACCGCCTGGCCAGGTCGCAGCTGCGCCACGGCGTCGAGGGACGCCGGTGCGATGATCGCGATCACGGGATAGCCGCCCGTGACCGGTCGATCGGCGAGGAGCATCGTCGGCCGGCCGTCCCCCGCGATCTGCATCGACCCCGGCACGGTCGCCTCGCTCGCGAGTTCGCCGGACACGCGCCGTTCGAGCGCCGGTCCCTCGAGGCGGGCGCCGATGCGGTCGGCCTGGCCGGAGAGACGCCAGGCGGCGTCGAAGAGCGTCGCTCGCGCGGCATCCGAGAACCAGTCGGCTCGCGGCCCCGGGAGGAGGGCGAGGGTCACCGCGTCGGCGGGCGGCGGGAAGGCGGCCTCGCGATCGAGCAGGGGCACGGATGCCGCGGGCGGGGCGCCGATCGGGAGCACTCTCCCGGCCGACACGGCTTCGGGACCGATCGCTGCGAGGGTGTCGCGCGACCGGGAGCCGAGCGTCACGGCCTCGTCAATACCGCCGCGCACCGCGAGCAGGTACCGCGCACCTCGCGCGGCGATGCCGATCTCGAGGGTCGCGCCCGCCGGCGCCCGTGCTGCGGTGTACGGCGCGACAGCGCGCCCGTCGACCGCCACCGGGCCCCAGGCGCCCGTCACCGCGAACCAGGTCTCGTCGTCGAACCGGGCTCGGAAACCGCCCATCAGGATCTCGAGTCCGGCCGCACCATCGCGGTTGCCGACGAGCCGGTTGGCGAGCGCCAGCGCGCCGCGATCGAGCGCCCCCGAAGCCGTGACGCCGATGTGCGCGAGTCCCGGTCGACCGAGATCCTCGACGAGCACGAGCGGCGCGGTCTCGATCACGGTGAGGCGGTTCATGCGTTCCCGACCTCGCGGAATCGCACCCGTCTCCCGGGTACCAGCAGCGCCGGCGACGGTGCCGACGGGTTCCAGAGTTCCGCGCCGGTGCGACCGATGAGGCGCCACCCGCCGGGGCTCTGCCTCGGATACACCCCCGCGAAGGCTCCGGCGAGCGCGACGGCACCACGCGGCACCCGGGCACGCGGCGCGTCGAGCCGCGGCACCTCGAACGGCCAATCGTCGCCGACCAGGTAACCGAAGCCCGGTGCGAACCCGATGAACGCGACCCGCCACCGCGCCGCCTGGTGCTGCGCCACGAGCGCTTCCGGCGAGACGCCGAGCAGGGCAGCCGTCTCGTGCAGGTCATCGCCGTCGTACGCGACGTCGATCACGACCTCGTCTGCGGCACGACCGGCACGCCGGCCGCCGGTCTCGGCCGGGATGCGGCGGATCCAGGTCGCGACCGACTCCAGCGGGAGCCGCTCGGGATCGACGACGACGAGGAGGGTGCGCGCCGCGGGAACGAGTTCGACGATCCCGGCCGGCAGATCTCGCGCGAGCGCGTCGTGGAGTGCCAGCACCTCGTCGAGCGAGTCGCACTCGACGAGCACCGCGGCGTCCCCGCTCGGCAGCAGGCGGCGGCTCACGCGAACGCCTCGACCGAGATGCCCGACCGCTCGAGCGCGGAACGCACGGCTCGCGCGATCGCGACGGCACCGGGCGTATCGCCGTGCAGGCACAGCGAGTCGGCCAGGAGCTCGACCCGGGTGCCGTCGTCGGCGGTGATGCCACCGGTCTCGGCGATCTCGAGCGCACGGTCGGATGCCGCGGCCGGATCGTCGACCACGGCGCCCGGCTCCCCGCGCGGCACGAGGCTCCCGTCGGCGACGTAGCCCCGGTCGACGAACGCCTCGCGGGCGTAGCGGAGGCCCGCGGCATCCGCTGCCCGTTCGATCGCGCTGCTCGGCGGGCCCAGCAGCGACAGGGCGGGGTCGTACGCGGCCACCGCCTCGACGAAGGCGTGCGCTGCCGATTCGTCGCCGGCGAGCCGGTGGTACAGCGCACCGTGCGCCTTCACGTACCGCACCCGGGTCCCGGCCGCACGAGCGACGCCGTCGAGCGCCCCGAGCTGGGCGAGCAGCTCGGCGGCGACCTCGGCCGGGCTCGTGTCGAGGGCGCGCCGACCGAAACCTGCGAGGTCTCGGTACCCGGGGTGCGCGCCGAGCGCGACCCCGTGGCTCGACGCCAGGCGTGCGCTCGCGAGCATCGTCATGGGATCGCCCGCGTGGAAGCCGCACGCGACGTTCGCGCTCGAGACGAGGGCGAACATGGCTGCGTCGTCACCGAGACGCCACGCGCCGAACGACTCGCCGAGGTCGCTGTTCAGGTCGATCGCATCGCGCATGTCTCCCATTCTCGCGCGGACTCGCGCAGACTGGAGTGGGAGGACGGATGACTCGGAGTCACGGGAACGCCGGCGGCGGCACGAGACGCCGGCCGGTCCGCTCGGTCATGCGGCGCGGGCCATCCCCTGCACTGCTCGCGCTCGCCCTGCCGCTGGCGCTGCTCGCCGCGTGCACCCCGGCCCCGCCCTTGCCGACTCCCACCCCACTGCCGAGTTCGGATGCCCCGTCGGTCTCGCCCGAAGGCCCGCCGGCGGTGCCCCCTCCCGTGCTGCAGCCCGCCGGAACGCCGGAGCCGATCGCGTCGGGTCTCGACGCGCCGTGGTCGATCCTGCCGCTCCCCAACGGCGGTGTGCTCATCAGCGAACGCGACAGCGGCGACATCGTCGAGGTGCTCGCCGACGGCTCGTTGCGAGTCGCCGCAACCGTGCCGGGCGTGGCCGAAGGGGGTGAGGGCGGGCTCCTCGGGCTCGCGTTCCTCGCCGGAGACGGTGAACGGGGCGACCTCGTCTACGCGTACCACACCGCTGCATCCGACAACCGGGTCGTGCGGATGCCCCTCAGCGGCACGCCGGGCGCGCTCGCACTCGGCGCCCCCGAGCCCGTGCTCACCGGAATCCCGCGCGGCGGCGCCAACCACAACGGCGGCCGCATCGCGTTCGGCCCCGACGGCCTGCTCTACGTGACGAGCGGTGATGCCGGCAACCGCGATGCCGCGCAGGATCCGGCCTCGCTGTCGGGCAAGATCCTGCGCGTGACGGCCGAGGGCGCCGCCGCCCCTGGCAACCCGTTCGGCAACGCCGTGTGGACGCTCGGACACCGCAACCCGCAGGGCATCGCGTGGGATGCGCGCGGCGACATGTGGGCTGCGGAGTTCGGCCAGAACGCACTCGACGAGCTCAATCGCATCTCTCGTGGCGGCAACTACGGCTGGCCGATCGTCGAGGGAGCCGCGGGCGACCCGCGCTTCATCGATCCCGTCTCACAGTGGTCGACGGCGGAGGCGAGCCCGAGCGGACTCGCGGTCGTCGGCGACACCCTCTTCCTCGCGGCGCTGCGCGGCGAGCGGGTCTGGAGCGTTGCGCCAGCGACCGCCGGCGGTGCGCTCACCGCCGCGCCGTGGTTCGCCGGCGAGCTCGGGCGCATCCGCGACGTCGCCGCCGCCCCCGATGGCTCGCTCTGGTTGCTCTCGAACAACACCGACGGGCGCGGATCGCCCGGTGACGGCGATGACCGCCTGTACCGGGTGCCGCTCGCGCCGGCGGGGTGACCGAGGGCGGAATCCCGCCGGGCGACCTCCTCGCCGGTGACGGCGGTCGGGACTATTCTCTGTTCCATGGCGGATCTCGAGCGCGTACGGCGATGGGCCGAGGCCCTCATCGTGCTGCATCTCGACGCCGCCACGTGGAGCTTCGGGTTCGACAACGCGAAGAAGCGCGCGGGCCTCTGCAACTACACCGACAAGCGCATCTCGGTCTCGCGCTACCTCGCCGCCCGCTACGACGACGACGAGATCCACCAGGTGCTGCTGCACGAGATCGCCCACGCGCTCGCCGGGCCGCGCGCCGGCCACGGCCCCAAGTGGGCATCGGTCGCCTCGGGCCTCGGCTACGTCGGCCGGCGCACCCACGACGGCGAGGTGGCGCACGAACTCGCACCGTGGCTGGGGCACTGCCCGGCGGGCCACGAGCACTTCCGCTACCGCGAGCCGCGGCGCCAGCTGAGCTGCGGCCTCTGCCAACGAGGCTTCGACCGCGCGAACCTCATCGTGTGGCGCCGGCGTGAGATCACCGCGGCCGTGCGACGCAAGGCCGCGAGCGCCGCAGCAGGCTGATCGCGGCGCGTCGGGCCCGACGTGAGCCAGTATCTTGGGTGCATGCCCGTCTCCACCGTTTCGATCGCCGTCGGGCAATGGTTCACCACCGGCGAGGGAATCCGCTGGTGGTTCGATTCGGGCTCGTTCGCGCTCGATTTCGCCTACACCGGCGCGATCGGCGGACTCCGCGCCGAGGACCTGCTCCACGCGCCCGACGACCTCACGCAGTGGCTGCACGAACGTTTCCCGGTGGCGGTCGGCGCCGCACGCTCGCGCGACCTGTTCGATGCGGTCGCCCTTCGCGATGCGATCAGCCGAATGGCGCTCGCCGCGAGCCGAGACGAACCGTTGCGCGCTGCCGACATCGATCTCGTGAACCTCTACGCGGCGACCCCCGACATCCCGCCCGCGCTCGCGGGCGGCACGATGCAGGCCGGCCGCTCGGTGCAGACGGTGCCGCAGACGCTGTCGACGATCGCCCGCGATGCCGTCGACCTCTTCGCCCCCGCCAACGCCGAGCGCATCCGCTGCTGCTCGGGCGCCGACTGCGACGTCGTCTACCTCGACACCTCGCGTGCCGCGAGCCGCCGCTGGTGTTCGATGCAACGCTGCGGCAACCGCGCGAAGGTGCGCGCGCACCGCGCCCGCAAGGCCGTGCGCGTCGCCGCCTGACCCAGCCGCCCGCGCCGGCGCGGGCTCCCTGCGTCTGCCGAGCAGCGCTTCAGCCGCCCTCGTCAGGCGAGCGGTGCCGGGTTCTTCGCACCACCGGGCCGCAGCACCCGCGCGGTGTCACTCGAGTCGAGCGCGGCGGCCGCGTGCAGCTCCTCGGCGCTCACCCCGGCGGCGGACGCAGCGCGGCCCGACGCCGACGCCGACGTGAGATGCCGCACGGCTCGGCGCAGGCCGCCGAACGCCGCTGCCGCCACCGCGGCCTCGGGTGAGGTGTCGTCGATGCCGAGCGCGGCGAGTGCGTCGATGACGGCGCCGGCGCCGAGCAGGTCGTCAGCGGTGTACGCACCGTCGGCGTCGCCGGCGGCGACCACGGCGATGAACGCGCGCCGGCCGAGTCGTTCCTGTTCGGCGAGGATCCAGCGCGCGGTCGCACTCGCGTCGATGAGGCCGGCGTCGAGTACTGCGGCTGCGGGGGCGAGTGCGGCGTCGTCGAAGCGCGCCTCGGGCGTCGGCGTCGACCCCGCGGCATCCGGCAGCACGTCGACTCGCACGAGCACGTCGATGCCCGCGGTGATGCGTGCGGCCCCTCGAGGCCCCCAGTCGAACCGCACCTGGTACTTCGCTTGGGCGTCGGGGTTCGCGATCCGCTCATTCACCCGCACAGGCTATCCCGCGAGACGGGCGCGTTCGATGCAGATGACGCCGCTCGACGGCAGCGCACATCAGACCCACCGGACGCGTCACGCGCGTCGGACGCGTCACGCGCCCCGGGCGGGCCGCAGCGACGCGAGCGCATCGCGCACGGAGTCGACGTTCGCGCCGAGCGCCGAACGCGCGCTCACGACGTCGACCCCCGCGAGGTGCGCGACGATCGCCGTCTTCAGCTCGCCGTCGGCCTCGGCGAGCACGCCCCGGGCGGTGTCGACGTCGAGGCCCGTCGCCTCCACGAGAATGCGCACGGTGCGTCGGCGCAGCTTGTCGTTCGTGGCGACGACCGACACCATGAGGTTCGACCAGGTGCGGCCGAGCGCCACCATCAGCGCGGTGGAGAAGCCGTTCAGCACGAGCTTCTCCGCGGTGCCGGCCTTCAGCCGCGTCGAGCCGGTGATCACCTCGGCGCCGGTGTCGAGCACGATGTCGCGATCGACCAGGCCGCCGAACGCCGAGTTCGGATTGCACGAGACGAGCGCGGTGTAGGCCCCGGCCTCCTTGGCCGCCGCGAGCGCCCCCCCGACGTAGGGAGTGTTGCCCGATGCCGCGAGGCCGATGACGAGGTCGAGCTTCGTGAGTCCTGCGGCATCCGTCCGACCCGCGTCTGCCGAGTCCTCGGCATCCTCCACCGCGCGCACGAGCGCGGGCGGCCCCCCGGCGAGGTGCGCCACTACGACGCCCTCGTCGAGGTTGAACGTGGGCAGCAGCTCGGCCGCGTCGAGCACGCCCAGCCGGCCGGAGGTGCCGGCGCCGAAGTAGTGCACCGCGCCGCCGCGGCGCACTCGCTCGGCCGCCTCCTCGACGAGGACTGCGAGGTCCGGCAGCGCCCCTGCAACGGCGTCGACGGCGATGCGGTCGTGGACGTTCAGGAGTCGGAGGAGTTCTTCGGTCGAGGCGTCGTCGAGACCGACCGATTCGGCGAGCCGCCCCTCGGTGGGCGAGGAGTCGAGTTCGCCGATCGAACCGTCGGCATGTGAGGGGGAGCGTGTCATGGAGCGAAGCGGTCCTTTTCAACCTGCGGGGCGAAGCGTGTTTCCGTCAGTATGGACAAAATTCCCGAAGAATGAAAGTCGTGTGAATATTTTTTCCGAGCCGGGCACCGTCGATCGGGCGCCCGTTCGTCGCCGGCCGCGCTCAGCGGCCGCGGTAGAGCGCCAGCGCCTCGGCGTCGCTCGCCCGTGATGTCGCCCGTCGCGCGGCATCGAGCGCCGCGACGGGATCGGGCTCCTGGTGGGCGATGACGAGCTGCCGCTCGGCCTCGGCGAGCCGGGTCCTGGCATCGGCACCGACGGCGTGGCCGCCTCGCTCGATCGCCGCCCGGGCGACCCGGAGCTGGCTTTCGGCGATGGCGATCGCGCCGCCGAGCGCTCCCCGCGCACCGTCGAGCCGACCCTGCGCGTTGCGTGCGGCAGCGCGAGCGACCTCGAGGCGGTCGCGGCACGCCCGCAGCCGGTCGCGGTCGGCGAACGGGTCGCCCACCAGGCTCGTGCGGCCGGCCATCGCCGCCGACCCATCGCCGACCGCCGAACCGAGCGTCGCTGCCGCGTCGGGATCGTCGTGGGCGTCGCGCTCGCGCCGGGCCGCCACGAGCTCGGCATCGAGCGCGGTGGCCTCCGCCGCGGCATCCGCCTGGGCGGCGGCGAGGTGCAATTCGACCCGATCGATCTCGTCGAGGTCGCGAGCCGCCCGGTCGAGCTCATCGCCGGCGACATTCAGCCGATCGGCGGCCGGCTCGGTTCGGGCGAGACGGGCCTCGGTGTCATCGAGGGCGGCGCCGGCCTCGGCGAGCGCGGCATCCACCCGGACCACAGCACCCTGCGCCTCGGCGAGCGCCGACGGTGCGAACCGTGTGGCCAGGCGGCCGAGCATGGCATCCGCCTCTGCGCGGCGACGACCGAGTCGCTCGGCCTGCCGTCGGAGCGTCGGCAGCTCGGAGTGCGCCCCGCGCTCGAAGCGTCGGCGCGACGTGATCGAGGTCTCGGCCTCGTCGAGCGCTCCGATCGCCGAGGCGCAGAGCCCCTCGATGCGGGCGCTCCACGTGCGGCGCTCGGCTGCGGTGTCGGCCTCGGCGTCGTCGAGTCGCTGCTGCAGGATGAAGGCCTCCCGCATCCAGCCTCGCGACCGCTCGAGCGCGACGCGCAACGCGGCGACCTCGTCGGTGCCGAACTGCGCCTCCGCGAATGCGAGTTCGCGCTCGGCGTCGCGCACGGCGTTGTCGGCCTGAACGATGAGCCCCTTCGCCCGCACCTCGGCCGCCGCCCCGGCGGTGAGCGCGGCGCGTTCCCGGCGGGCACCCCCTCGGCGAAGCGCCGACACGCCGGCGATGAGGGCCGCTGCGGCCGCGGCGAACACGACGAGGGAGGGCAACCACCAGAGTCCGTCGGGCATGAGCGGGAGTCTAGGCCTTCGGGGTAGCCGCGCGCCGTGCGTCGGCTCGGAGTCCGGCGCGGCGCTTGGCAGCGGCATCCGACCGCCCTACCCTCGGCTCATGCGGGTGCTTCTGAAACTCACGCTCGATTGCACTCCGGATGCCGCGTGGCGGGCGCTCCGGAGCCCGGCAGTGCTGCGCGAGGTGGTGGCGCCGTGGCTCGACTTCGACTCGCTCGAGGCAGGCGGGCTGCCGACCGTGTGGCCCGACGGGCCGCACCGCCTGCGGGTGCTCGCCTTCCGTCGCTACCCGATGGGTGAAGAGCGGGTCGACCTCAGCAGCCCCGGCGGCCAGCCCGCCGGAGTGCGGATGCTCCGCGACGCCGGTGGCGCCGAGACGGGGCCGTTCGCCCTGTACGAGCACTGGGACCACCGCATGGCGATCTCCGCGCTGCCCGACGGCCGCACCCTCTATCGCGACCAACTGCTCGCGAGCGCGGGGGCCGCCGACCTGCTCGCCTGGTACCCGACCTGGGCGTTCTGGCAGTGGCGGGGCATGCGGCTGCGGCAGCTCGCGCCGGGATGGCGATACGATCCGCCGGGAACGGCCGACGCCCACGTCGACACTCCGGTCGAGCCGGGAGGTGCAGCATGACCGACAGCATCGGAGCCCTGCAGCTCGCCGACTGGCGACGGCGCGTCTTCGGGCTCTACTCGGGGGTGCGGCAACTCAGCGTGCACTCGCCCGAGGCCGGCCACGAGCTCTGGAAGTCGGCGCGGGACGAGCTCTTCGCGGGGCATCCGCAATCGCCGCTGCTGCCCGACGACCGCGCCCGGTTCACGGGCCTCACCGTGGCCAGGTACGACCCGGACTGGCGTTTCGAGCTCGAGGTGCACCGCCCCGACGAGCCGATGCGGTTGAGCATCGACAGCGCGACCGACGGCGTGATCCCGTTCTCGCTCGTGGGTGCGGTGCGCATCCCGTACCTCGGCACGCTCGACGTGTGGCGGCTCACGGGGTACGGCGGCGGACTCTTCGTGCCGGTGAAGGACGCGCTCGCCGGTGCGCCCGGCGGCACCTACGGCGGCGGACGGTACCTGCTCGACACCGTGAAGGGCGCCGATCTCGGGCCGGGCGCCGAGCCCGACACGATCGTCGTCGACTTCAACTTCGCCTACAACCCGTCATGCGCCTACGACCCCTCGTGGTCGTGCCCGCTCGCCCAGCCGGGCAACACGCTGCGCCACGACGTGCCGGTCGGCGAGCGGATGCACCGCTGACCCGCTTGCTCGACGCCGCAACGACGTGAGCGGGCGAAGACACGCCGTGCACGGGCGCCGGGAGGGCGTGTCTGCGCCCATTCAGGGTGTGCGCAGGGGCATCCGCTACACTCAAGTACGGCGAGCGCGATGACCGCGCCGCCTGCGTCGTAGAAACGCTTCCGGGCACTGCACCTCGTGCGGTGGCCCGTTGACTCTCATACGGCGAACGGATGCGCCGACCGGCGCCTTCGCCAAACACCCACCGCCGGGTCGAGAACCCTCCGCAACGCGGAGCTCGAACCCAGCGGTGTGCTCTGCCCTGAAAGGCACCAGTGACCGACATCACCTTCAGCACGCTCGGCGTGCCAGCTCCCCTCGTCGCGGCCCTCGCCGCCGATGGCAAGACCACCGCGTTCCCGATCCAGGTCGACACGCTGCCCGACACGCTCGCCGGACGCGACGTGCTCGGCCGCGGCAAGACCGGCTCGGGCAAGACCATCGCCTTCGCGCTGCCCATGATCGCGCGCCTCGGCACCACGCTCGCCGGCGGCCGTCGCCGCCCGGGCCGCCCGCTTGCGCTCGTGCTCGCTCCGACCCGTGAGCTCGCCACCCAGATCGACGCGGTGCTCGCGCCGCTCGCCGCCGCCTACGACCTGAAGACCACGACGATCTTCGGCGGCATCAGCCAGAAGCGCCAGGTCGACGCGCTGCGCGCCGGCGTCGACATCGTCGTCGCCTGCCCCGGTCGCCTCGAAGACCTCATGAAGCAGGGCTTCGTCACGCTCGACGCGATCGAGATCACCGTGCTCGACGAGGCCGACCACATGGCCGACCTCGGCTTCCTGCCGGTCGTCACCCGCATCATGGACAAGACCCCCTCCGGCGGCCAGCGCCTGTTGTTCTCGGCCACGCTCGACAACGGCGTGGACAAGCTCGTCAAGCGCTTCCTCCACAACGAGGTGCTGCACTCGGTCGATGAGGCCACCTCGCACGTCGCCGCGATGACCCACCACGTGTTCGAGGTCGCCGACGTCGACGCGAAGAACGACCTCGTGAAGACGCTCGCGAGCGGCACCGGCCGCCGCATTCTCTTCATGCGCACGAAGCACCACGCGAAGAAGCTCGCGAAGAAGCTCACCGACCAGGGCATCCCCGCGGTCGACCTGCACGGCAACCTCTCGCAGCCGCAGCGCGACCGCAACCTCGCCGCGTTCTCCGACGGCACGGCCAACGTCATGGTCGCCACGGATGTCGCAGCGCGCGGCGTGCACGTCGACAACATCGAGCTCGTGATCCACGTCGACCCGCCCATGGAGCACAAGGCGTACCTGCACCGCTCGGGTCGCACCGCCCGCGCCGGCAGCGAGGGCGACGTCGTCACGATCAGCCTGCCGTCGCAGAAGCAGGACCTGAAGACGCTGCTCCGCAAGGCCGCGATCACGGTCACCCCGCAGCAGGTCACCGCGGTCTCGCCCGCCGTCACGAGCCTCGTCGGCGACGTCGCTGCCTACGTCAAGCCGTCGCCCCGTGCCGCGGTGCAGCAGCAGGGTGGCGGCGGTCGCTCGCAGGGCGCCAACGCCCAGCGCAAGCGCGCAGCTCGCGACGAGCGCGGCGGCGAGGCCCGCACGGGCGCCGGTGCCGGTCAGAGCCGTGGCCGCGGCCGCAGCCGCAGCGGCGAGGGGCAGTCGGATGTCGCCGGCGCACCGCGCCGCGACCGCTCGGGTCGCCCCGCCGAAGCGCGCGCCAACGCCCCCAAGCAGGGTGGCGGCCAGGGCCGTGGCGCGCAGACGACCGGCGCGCAGCGCGGGACGTCCGCTCGCTCCGGCGGCAAGCAGCCGCTTCGTGTCGGCAGCCTCGTCTCGCCGTCGGCCGGCGGACGCGGCAACCGGCGCGCACAGGGCTGACGCCCGATTCCGCAACTGAACGGCCCCGACGAGTTCGCTCGTCGGGGCCGTTCGCGTCTGCCCGGTGTCCGCGGCCCAGGCAGGTGCGGGATGCGGCTCCGGTCAGGCCGCGGGGGCCTGGGCGATGCGGACGGTGTTGCCCGAGGGGTCGCGGAACGCGCAGTCGCGCGGACCCCAGCCCTGGTCGATCGGCTCCTGCAGCACCTCGGCACCCGAGGCCCGCACGGTCTCGAAGGTGGCGTCGACGTCGTCGGAGCTGAAGACGAACAGCGGCAGCACCCCCTTGGTGAGGAGCTCCTGCAGGGCGTCGCCGTCGGCCTGCGACCGGCCGGCGTGCGGCACCGACAGCACGAGGCCGAGGCCGGGCTGGGCCTCGCTGCCCAAGGTGACCCAGCGGTACTCGCCCGAGGTCACGTCGTTCTGCACCTCGAGGCCGAGCGCGTCGCGATAGAAGCCGAGCGATTCGTCGACGTCGTTGACGGTGATGTTGGTGTACTGGAGTGCGATCGTCATGGCTTCGACACTATGCCGCGGTGCCGTCGGTCGCTTCTCCGATCCTGCTCGATGCCGGGCGTGCCGGTCGGGTGAGGGTTCTCGCGACGAACGGCGGCATCGCCTTGACCGCTTCGTGCCCGCGGCGCCGGTACTCGGTCGGCGTCTCGCCGACGATCTCGGTGAATCGCGAACTGAACGACCCGAGGGACGTACAGCCGACCTGCATGCACGCGTCGGTCACGCTCACGCCGGCCCGCAGCAGCGCCATCGCGCGCTCGATCCTGCGGGTCATCAGGTGGCTGTACGGCGTCTCTCCGTACGCGGCGCGGAACTGGCGGGAGAAGTGCGCAGGCGACATGAGCGCCTTCTCGGCCATCGTCGGCACGTCGAGCGGCTTCGCGTACTCGCGGTCGATCAGGTCTCGGGCGCGGCGCAGGTGCGCGAGGTTCTCGAGCTCCTGCGGCGTCATGGATTCACGGTAGCACCGGGATGCGCGGCCGGAGAGGGCGGCAGCGACCCCTGCGCCGACCGCGCCCGCGCCCGCAAGCTCACCCGACCGGGATCGACGCCCCCCAGCGTGCCGACTCCCCCGCTGGCGAGAACGTCTGCGGCACGCCCCATGGGTTCGCGGACCGCAGCGGGGCCGGCAGCAGCTGCTCCGTCGCGCCCTGATAGGCGACCGGGCGCAGGAAGCGCGTGATCGCCGCCGTGCCGACCGACGTCGACGAGTCGTTCGTCGTCGCGGGCCACGGCCCGCCGTGCTGCATCGCGGGCGTCACTGCGACGCCCGTCGGCCAGCCGCTGAAGAGCACCCGGCCGGCGTGCTCGGTGAGCACGCGCACGAGCGCTCGCAACGGGGCATCCGCTTCGCCCGACGCCGCGTGCACGGTCGCCGTGAGGTTGCCCTCGAAGAGCGTCGGCACCCGGTTCGCGAGGTCGGTGCCCGGCGCGTATTCGACGAGCACCGAGAGCGGCCCGAAGGCCTCGTCGAGCAGCACATCACGACCGGCCACGAGGTCGTCGAGCGCGACGGCGACGACCGTCGGAGTGGCCCAACCCTGCCCGTCGCCGTCGATCTCGATGCCGCCTTCCGCGACCACGCGCACGCCCGGTGCGGCGAGGATCTCATCGCGGCGCGCTCGATAGCCGGCGGCGATACGGGGATTCAGCAGGCGGTGGCGGTCGACGGATGCCGCGGCATCCGCGATCTCGCCGTCGAGACCGTGCCCGGCCGGTACGAACACGAAGCCCGGCTTGGTGCAGAGCTGTCCGGCCGAGCCTGCGACGCTCGCGACGTAGCCCGCGGCGATCTCGCCGCCGCGTTCGTCGACCGCGCCCTGGGTGACGAAGACCGGGTTGACGCTGCCGAGCTCGCCGTAGAACGGGATCGGCGCCGGGCGTGCGGCCGCGATGTCGGCCAGCAGCCGGCCCGCGGGGATGGAGCCGGTGAAGGAGCCGGCCTTGACCCGCGGATCTTTGAGGATCGCGACGCCCTCGGCCTGGCCGGTCACGAGCTGGAACACGCCGTCGGGCATGCCCGCAGCGGCGAGCGCCGCCGCGACGACCTCGGCGGTGCGGCGGGAGAGTTCGGGATGGCCGGAGTGACCCTTCAGGATGACGGGGCAGCCTGCGGCGAGCGCAGCGGCGGTGTCGCCGCCCGCGACAGAGAACGCGAACGGGAAGTTCGAGGCGGCGAAATTCACGATGGGGCCGACGGGCACGAGGTAGCGGCGCACGTCGGGGCGGGAGCCGAGCACGAAGTCGGGGTCGGCCGCGTCGATGCGCACGTCGAGGTAGGCGCCGTCGACGATCGTCTCGGCGAAGAGGCGCAGCTGCACCGCGGTGCGCGTGAGCTCGCCGCGCAGGCGCGCCTCGGTGAGCCCGGTCTCGGTCATGGCGATGCCGACGAGCTCGTCGCGGTGCGCCTCGAGCGCGTCGGCGACAGCGGCCAGCGCGGCTGCGCGCTCGCGCGGGTCGGTGTCGGCGAACGGGACCGCTGCTGCCGCAGCGTTCGCGGCGATGGTGTCGAGGTCGTGCGTCATGTGTCTCCTGGGGTACGTGGGCGGTCAGGGCTGCGCCGGTCGTCGAGCACCGGCGAGCCGCTCAGAACTGGAATCCGGTCGGGAACGGGTCTGCGGGATCGAGCGAGTACTGGGCCGTGCCGGTCACCCAGGCGCGGCCGGTGATGGTCGGGATGACGGCGGGCCGACCGTCGACCTCGGTCTCGGCGATGAGCCGGCCGATGAACCGGCTGCCGATGAACGACTCGTTCACGAAGTCGGTGTCGAGCGCCAGTTCCCCGCGGGCCCAGAGCTCGGCCATGCGGGCGGAAGTGCCCGTGCCGCACGGCGAGCGGTCGAACCAGCCGGGATGGATCGCCATCGCGTGGCGCGACAGCGTGGCATCCGACCCCGGCGCGATGAACTCGACGTGGTGGCAGTGATCGACGCCGTCGATGAACGGATGCCGCGGCGGCGCGGTCTCGTTGATCGCCGCCATGATCGCGAGACCCGCAGTGATGATCTCCTGCTGCCTGGAACGGTCGAACGGCAGGCCCACGGCATCGAGCTCGACCATGGCGTAGAAGTTGCCGCCGAACGCCATCGAGTAGGGCACCGTGCCGTACCCCGGCACCTCGATGGCGGTGTCGAGCGCGTCGACGTAGCTCGGCACGTTCTCGATCGTCACCGAGTCGGCGTGACCGTCGGTGACGGTGACCCGAGCGACGACGAGCCCCGCCGGGGTGTCGAGTCGGATCTCGGTGACGGGCTCGACGACCTCGACCATGCCCGTCTCGACGAGCACCGTCGCGACGCCGATCGTGCCGTGACCGCACATCGGGAGGCATCCGCTCACCTCGATGTACACGACGCCCCAGTCGCAGTCGGGGCGGGTCGAGGGCTGGAGGATGGCACCGCTCATCGCGGTGTGACCGCGCGGCTCGTTCATGAGGAAGAGTCGCAGCTCGTCCATGTGCGCCATGAAGTGCAGGCGCTTCTCGTTCATCGTCTCGCCCGGGATCACACCGACGCCGCCGGTGACGACGCGCGTCGGCATGCCCTCGGTGTGCGAGTCGACCGCAGAGATCATCCGCTTCGAACGCATGTCGTCCTCCTCCAGCCCGCTCGGGCGCCTAGCGGCTCGCGATGTAGTCGAGCGCCTTCTGGGTGTCTCGACGAACTCGTGCCTCGTGCTCGGCCGAGAGCGGGCCGCGCGGCGGGCGGGTCACTCCACCGTAGCTCTGCCCGGCGACGTCGATCGAGAGCTTGATGGCCTGCACGAACTCGGTCTTGGAGTCCCAGCGGAACACGGCGACGAGGTTCTTGTAGAGCTCGCGTGCCTCGTCGATGCGACCGGACTTCACGAGCTCGTAGATCTCGACGGCCTCCTTCGGGAAGGCGTTCGGGTAGCCCGCGAACCAGCCGGTCGCGCCCACCACGAGCGATTCGAAGAGCAGGTCGTCGGCCCCGGCGATCACGTCGATGTCGCAGAGCTCCTGGATCTCGAGCACGCGGCGGATGTCGGTCGTGAACTCCTTGATGGCCACGACGTTCTCGAGCTCGAAGAGCTCGGCGACGAGGTGGGGCGTCAGGTCGACCTTGGTGTCGATGGGGTTGTTGTAGAGCATGATCGGCAGGCCCACCTCGTTGAGGCGCGAGTAGTGCTCGATGACCTCGGCGCGGTTCGCGCGGTAGATGGTCGGGGGCAGTGCGAGCACGCCGTCCGCGCCGTCCTCCTTCGCGTACTCTGCCCACTGCACCGCCTGGTGCCAGCCGACGCCGTGCACGCCCGCGACGACGAGTCCGCGGCCGGCAACGGTCTCCACTGCGACCTGGATCACCGTGCGGCGCTCCTCGTCGGTGAGGCTCGAGTACTCGCCGAGGGAACCGTTGGGGCCGACGCCGCGGCATCCGTTCTCGATCAGGAAGTCGCAGTGCGCGGCGAACTTCTCGTAGTCGACGGCGAGGCCTGCAGGCGCCGAGGGGTCGTCCTTGAAGGCGAGGGTCGTGGCGACGACGACACCGCCGAGGTCGAACTTCTGGGTGGTCATGGGTGCCCTTTCTGGACGCTGGAGGTGGTGGTGACGATGAGGTTCGATGGGGTCACTCGGGCGGGAGGCCCGCGGCGAGCTCGCCGAGACGCACGGGCGAGGCGATGGGGCGGCGATCGGTCGTTGCGACTGCCCGCCGGTCGAGCGGGCCGCCCGCGGCCGTACCGAGACCCGCCGCCCCGCCCGCATCGATCAGCTCCTCGACCGTGCGCCCGCAGACCCGGCCCTGGCAGATGCCGAGCCCGGCGCGGGTCGTGAGCTTCATCGAGCGGAGCCCGCTGCCGCACGTCTCGGCTGCGGTCTCGCGGAGGCGCCCGAAGGGCACTTCCTCGCAGCGGCAGACCACGGTGTCGTCGTCGAGCCAGGCGGTCCAGCCTGGCCGTATGCCGTGCGCCGCCTCGATGCGGGCGGCGAAGCCGGTGAAGGTCGAGCGCGCGCGGCGTGCCCGGCGCACCGAGGCATCCGCCGCCGACCCACCCGCCGCGCAGTGGCCCGCGAGCTCGCCCTCGGCGAGCGCGGCGTCGACCCCGCCGATACCGGTGATCTCACCGGCGGCGTAGACCCCGGCCACGCTCGACTGCTGCGAGGCGTCGACCTCGACGAACCGTGTCGGGGAGATCGCGCAGCCGGCGGCGATGGGGAGTTCGAGACGCGGAGTGAAGCCGTGACTGACGCACACGGCGTCGGCGGCGATGCGCCGCTCGGTGCCGGGGACGGGCCGCCAGTTCGCGTCGACCCTGGCGATGGTGACGGCCTCGACGCGATCGAAGCCGTGCGCGGCGATCACGGCGCGCCCGGTCGAATACGGAATGCGGTGGCGCAGGTGCTTGCCGACATAGCCTGCGAGTTCGCCGCCCTTCTTGGCGGCGCCGAGCAGCTGCCACGGTTTCGGCAGCCAGCCGCGCACGAGTGCTGCGACCCGGTTCGCCTCGACGACGCCGAGCACCTTCGCGCCGGTCGCGGCGAGGGATGCCGCGACGGGAAGCAGGAACGGACCGGCTCCGGCGACGACGACCTGCTGGCCGACGGCGACGCGCTCGCCCTTGGCGAACGCCTGCGCCGCCCCTGCGGTGAAGACGCCGGGCAGGTCCCAACCCGGAAAGGGCAGGGTGCGGTCGTGCGCGCCCGTGGCGAGCACGAGTGCGTCGGGCAGGAACACCCGCGCGTCACGGCGGCTGCCATCGGGCGCGCCGACGAGGGCGTGCACGGTGACGGACGCGACGGCAGGCGCAGGCACGCGCGCCTGCGTCGGCGTCGGCGCCGGTGTCGGCGTCGGCGTCGGCGTCGGCGTCGAGGCATCGGCTCGTTCGATCGCCCAGACCTGCGCGCCCATCACGATCTCGCACTCGGGGTCGGCCTCCAGCGCCGCTCGCATCGCGGTGAAGCGTTCCCAGCCGTGGTGGAGCACGCGCTCGTTCGCCGAGGGGCGCTCGGCGGGCAGGTGTCGCCAGTACTGGCCGCCCGGTTCGTCTGAAGCGTCGAGCAGTGTCACGGATGCCCCGCGCGCCCGGGCCGCGAGCGCGGCGGCGAGTCCGGCGGGGCCGGCGCCCACGACGACGACGTTCATCGGCGCACCTCGGGCAGCTGGTCGTGCTGGCTCTCGACGACGTCGCCATCGCTCGCCCGACGCTGGCACGCGCGCACATCGCGCTCGCCGTTGACGGTGACGATGCAGTCGAAGCAGATGCCGATGCCGCAGAAGAGCCCGCGCGGGCGGCCATCGACCGAGGTGCGCCGCCACGCGAGCCGACCGCTCGCGAGCACCACCCCGGCGATCGTCTGGCCGGCGACCCCGCTGACCGACTCGCCGTCGAGGGAGATCTCGAGCGACCCGCTTGCCGAGGGCCGGATCGGGTCGGACGAGGCAGGCAGCAGTCGCGCGCCCATCACGCCACCGCCTCGAGGTGCGGCGCGAGCGAGGCGCGGCCGAGGCCGAACGGCGTCGCGTCGATCGCCGTGTCACGCCCGAGCAGCTCGGCGACGAGCAGCTCGGCGGTCGCGAGTGACAGACCGATGCCGGCGCCCTCGTGCCCACTGGCGTGCCAGAGGCCGGGCGCACGATGGTCGGCGCCGATGACCGGGAGATGATCGGGCATGAACGGCCGGAACCCGCCGTAGCTGCGCATGATGCTCGCACCGGCGAGGAAGGGGAAGAGTCGCAGGGCCTTCGCCGCGATCTCGCGGAGCACCTCGACCCGCAGGCGGTCGTCGAAGCCGATCTGCTCGCGGCTCGAGCCGATCAGCACCGTGCCGGCCGCCGTCGACTCGACCACGCTCGAGGTCTGCAGCGCGGCATCGCCCGACTGGGTCGCGCCGAAGTAGTCGCCGTCGTAGACCTTGTGGAACACCCGGTGCGGCATGCGCGTGGTGACGAGCACGTTGCCGCGGCGAGGCCGGACGGGCAGGTGCACGCCGAGTTCGGCGGCGACCTCCCCCGACCATGGGCCGGCCGCGACGACCACCGCCCCCGCGGGCATGTCGCCGGCGCTCGTGCTGACCCCGGCGACGCGGCCACGCGCGTCGCGCAGGGCACCGGTCACGGTGACGAACGGCCGGATGTCGGCGCCGTGGTTCCTCGCCGAGGCGAGCAGCGCCTCGGTCGCGATGACCGGCTGCACCTGCGCGTCGTCGGGGTAGTGCACGGCGGCGGTCATCTCGGGGTTCAGGTGCGGTTCGAGCGCGAGGGCCTCGTCGACCGAGACGGGAATGGCGTCGACGCCCGCGGCACGCTGTGAAGCGGCGAAGTCGAGGAGCGGGTCGGCCCCGTCGTTCGTGGTCGCCACGACGACGCCGCCCTTGCGCTCGTACTCGATGCTCGGGAAGGCGGTGCCGAGCTCGTCGGCGAGTTCCTCCGCGAGGCCCGGCCAGAGAGAGGCGGCGTACTGGGCGAGCTCGAGCTCGGCGCCGGGCCCCTTGTCGGAGACGAGCAGGTTCCCCTCGCCTTTCGCGCTCGTGCCTGAGGCCACTGCGTCGCGGTCGAGCACGGTGACGCGAAGGCCCGCCTGGGCGAACGCCCGCGCGCACGCGGCGCCGACGATGCCGGCTCCGACGACCACGACGTCGTTGACCATGGCGCGCTCCCTTCCCGTTGGATCGATCGTATCAGTAATATGTCACACATTGCGAGATGGAATGCCGGCTACCGAGCCGCCGTTGCCGCGCCCCGCCACGTGCGCCCGCGGCATCCGCTCGGCTACTCGGCTTCGGGATTTCCCGCCCACCATCCGAGCGTGTGGTGGATGTGCCGGTGCATGAGTTCGCGCGCTCCGGACGCGTCACCGGCCGCGAGCAGGCGCAACAGCTCGAGGTGCTCGGCCGCCGACTCGTCGAGGCGTTTGGTCTCGAGCATCGCGGAGAGGCCGACGAGCCTGGTGCGCGACCGCAGGTCGGCGACCGTGTCGACGAGCAGGCGATTGCCGAGCATTCGGGTCAACGTCAGGTGGAAGTGGACGTCGGCCTCGAGGTAGCTGCGGAGGTCACCGGTGCGCGCACCGACGACGATCTGCTCCGCGAGCTTCGTCAGAGCCGGCAGCTCTGCCGCCGGGAATCGCCGCGCGAGTTCCTCCATCGCCGGCGGCTCGAGCAATTGGCGGACCTCGACGATCTCGCGCAACACCTCGGGGCTCACCGTCGTGACCCGGAAGCCCTTGTTGCGTACCGGCTCGACGAACCCGCGCCCCTCGAGGTCGAGCATCGCCTCGCGCACCGGCGTCGCGGAGACGTCGAACTGCGACGCGAGCGTCGGCACGGTGAGCAGCGTGCCCGGCGCGAGCTCGCCGGAGATGATCGCCGCCGACAGTGCCTGCTCCACATGTGCGCGCAGGCTCTGCTGCTGCTCGACCGGACGAATCGCGGTGACCCCCATGGCGGTTCCGACCTCTCTCATCGATCGCGGACGACGCGACTAGCGCGACCGCATCCACTCTTCGAGGCCGACGGCATCGATCGGCAGGGCATCCGAGAGCACCTCGGATCCGCCGGTGGTGACCAAAATATCGTCTTCGATGCGAACTCCGATGCCACGCAACTCCGGGGGCACCGTTTCGTCGAAGGCATGGAAGTACAGACCGGGCTCGACCGTGAGCACCATGCCGGGCTGCATCCGGCCCCCCTGGTACGCCTCGTAGCTCGATCGGGCGCAGTCGTGCACGTCGAGACCGAGGTGGTGGCCGATGCCGCACACGAGATATCGGCGGTGGTGCTGTCCCTCCGGGGACAGCGCCTCGTCGACCGAGACGGGCAGCAGCCCCCAGTCGGAGAGGCCCGTCGCGATGACCTCCATCGACGCCGTGTGGAAGTCGATGAAGTCCCGCCCCGGGCGCACCGCGGCGAGACCGGCCCGGTGCGAGCGCTCGACGAGATCGTGCACCGCCCGCTGCGCCGTGCTGAAGGTGCCGGATGCCGGGAAGGTTCGCGTCACGTCGGCGGTGTAGTACGCCCGCGTCTCGACCCCCATGTCGAGCAGCAGCAGCTCGTCGGGCTTCACCGGTCCGTCGCAACGCACCCAGTGCAGGGTCGGCGCGTGCTCGGCCGACCCGACGATCGTCGAATAGCCTGGGCCGTTGCCGAAGGTGCGCGCGTGGCGGTCGAACGTGCCCTGCAGCCAGCGCTCGCCGCCGAGTGCGATCGCGTTCGGCACTTCGCGGATGACGCTCTCGAACCCGCCGATCGTCGCGTCGACGGCGCGGCGGAGCTCGGCGACCTCCCACTCGTCTTTCACCATGCGGAGCTCGGCGAGCACCCGACCGAGCTCGGGCGAGCGGCGCAGGCCCGCGAGCGCCGCGTGCTCGGAGTTCATGGTGCCCGTCACGAGCGGCTCCTGGCCGCGGCCGACCGTCTCGGCGAGCCGCGCGAGCGGCTGCACCTCGATGCCGAGCGCGCCCGACCAGTCCCCCATATCGGGTGCAGCGCCGACCCAGAGCTCGCCGTGCGCGGCGTTTCCGAAGAAGTCGGGGTCGCCCGGATATGCCGGCGACGGCAGGAACAGCGTCGCGTCATGGCCGCTGCCGGCCGGGGTCAGCACGACGACGGCGTCTTCGGCGGAGCATCCGCTCAACCAGAAGAAGTCGCTGTCGGGCCGGAAGTCGTAGTTCGTGTCATTCGCCCGCACCGGCGCGCGCCCCGCGGCGACCACGATCGTACGACCCGGAAGGGCCGCGCTGAGGCGCGCCCGGTGCGCGGCGGATGCCCCGGCCACGCCGGGCTCGACCGGCGGGGTGCGATCGGGGGTGCCCCAGCCGGTGCTCATGTACTCGAGGAACGCGGGCACCTCGCGCAGGCGCGGCAGCCGTGGATCGCGGGTCGCGGGCGCCGGCATCGACGACGCGGCCGTCGTCGAATGGCCGTGCCCCGCGGGCGCCGTTGTCGTCTGGGTCTCCGTCATGCTGTCCGTCCGTTCGTCTGGTGCGTCTGGGTCGTCTCGTGCGTCTGGTCTGCCCGGCCCACGATCGGGCCGCCCCGCTCGGCGACGAGTT
This sequence comes from Agromyces sp. GQ35, assembly GCF_059758475.1. Taxonomy (NCBI): domain Bacteria; kingdom Bacillati; phylum Actinomycetota; class Actinomycetes; order Micrococcales; family Microbacteriaceae; genus Agromyces; species Agromyces sp. GQ35. The sequence goes on from NZ_JCAXEO010000001.1 coordinate 311,679, forward strand.
GCACGAGCCGTGGAAAGACCCGGGCGGAGCCGATGCCGTCGTGTTCGTACTCGTTCGTCACCCAGACCTGGGTGTTGCCGACGTGTTCGGCCGTGGCGAGCTGCAGCCCGGCATCGACGTACATGTCGTCGTGGTAGACCGCGGCCGCGAGCGGCACCTCGTTGGCGGCGAGTCGATCGAGGTCGTAGAGCGCGCTCCATTCGGTGCGCTCCGCGAGGAGTTCGACCGCAGCCTCGAACGGCGCGAGTGCACGGATCTCGCGGAACATCCAGGGGTACATCATCTCCCCGGTCATGAGCAGAGGCCGGGCCGTCTCGGCGAACTGCGGCAGGCGGTCGCGCTCGGCCTGTGCAGCCCACCCCGTCGCCCCCGTCTCCGACGAGGCGTAGATCGACTCCTGCATGACCGCGAAGAGCGGATTGTCGCTGTACGAGCTGCGCGCCTCCACCTGCGCGAGGAACGCCTCGGTGAAGTCGTCGGATGCTCCGGCGAAGGCCTCGTCGATGAGGAAGTGCATGCGCTCGAACCCCGGCTTCATGCCGTAGTCGATGCCGAGGCTCTGGAAGCGGCGCACCGTGAGTGCGTCGCCGCCGGGCAGCACCACGTCGCCGGCCGCGAGGCGGTCAGCGATGCGCGACATCGTCGCGACGTGATGCGGGTACCGGCGGGAGAACTCGCGATTCTTCGCTTCGGTGCGCGGATAGGTGCGGCGATACACCTCGGCCGCGTCGGGCTGCACACTCGCGAGCCCACCCGTGACGTAACTCGCGGCGAGGCCTTCAGGCGCGTGCGAGAGGTAGCTCAGCGTGATGAAGCCGCCGTAGCTCTGCCCGAGCGTCGACCAACGGGCTCCCCCGAACACCGTCTTGCGCAGGTGCTCGGCGTCGGCGACGATCGAGTCCGCGCGGAAGCAGGCGAGGTAGTCGGCCTGCGCCGCCGCGTCCCCGACGGCCGAGATGACCGCGCCGTCGATTCGCGAGCTCCGCCCGGTGCCCCGCTGGTCGAGCAGCACGACGCGATGTGTCGCCAACGCTGCACCGACCCAGCCGTCGGGGCTGGTCGGGCGCGGCCCCTTGCCGCCCGGGCCGCCCTGGAGGTAGACGAGCACCGGGAGCTCGTCACGTCGTTTCACGGGGTCGACGAGTTCGCGGGCGAACACCGTGATCGTGTGCGTCGCGGCCTCGTCGAACCAGTCGAGCGGCACCTCGACGAGATGATCGCGCACGTGCATTCCGGGGAGGGTGTACTCGGCCTGGATCATTCGACGGCTCCTTCCGCGGCGAGCATGCGCACTCGCTCGAGCTCCCATTCGGGGTTGATCTGCGGCACCGCGGCGAGCAGCGACTTCGTGTACTCGTGCTGAGGGTGCTCGAAGATCGTGTTGCGGTCGCCCTGTTCGACGATACGGCCCCGGCTCATCACCGCGACGGTATCGGCGATCTGACGGACGACCGCGAGGTCGTGGGCGATGAAGACGTAGCTGAGGCCCAGTTCGGCCTGCAGTTCGTTCAGGAGGTTGATCACGCGAGCCTGCACCGAGACGTCGAGGGCAGACACCGCCTCGTCGCAGATCACGAGCTTGGGGCTCACCGCGAGGGCCCGGGCGATGCCGATGCGCTGCGCCTGACCGCCCGAGAACTGCGCGGGGTAGCGCTGGGCGTGGTCGGGATTCAGCCCGACCCGTTCGAGCAGTTCGCGGACGAGCGCCCGCTTGCCCTGCTTCGGGGTGATTCCCTGGTACTCGAGCGGCGCCGCGATGATCTTCTCGATCGTGTGCCTCGGGTTCAACGAGGAGAACGGGTCCTGGAAGACGACCTGCACGTTCGACCGGAATGCGGCGAGCGCCCTGCCGCTCGCCTTCGTGACGTCGGCGCCCTCGAACTCGAGCATGCCCTCGCTCGGGTCGATGAGCTTCGCGACGATCCGTGCGGTCGTCGACTTGCCCGACCCCGACTCGCCGACGATGCCGAGCGTCTTGCCGAGCGGCACCTCGAAGCTCACGTCGTCGACGGCGGTGAAGCGGGTCTTCCCGGCGAAGACGGCGCCGTCGCCCCGGGTGACGAAGACCTTGCTGACATTCCTCGCGGTGAGGATGCTCTCGCTCATTCGCTCGTTCCCTTCAGCCGCTCGAACGGATCGTCGATGCGCGGCAGGGCCGCGAGCAGCGCCCGCGTGTAGGGCGCCTGCGGTCGTGAGAAGATCTGCTCGGCCGCGCCGCGCTCGACCTCCTCGCCGTCCTTCATGACGAGCACCTCGTGCGCGACCTGGCTCACGACCGCGAGGTCGTGGGTGATGAAGATCATGCCGGTCCCGGTTTCGCGCTGCAGCTCGGCGAGGAGCTCGAGGATCTGCGCCTGCACGGTCACGTCGAGTGCGGTCGTCGGCTCATCGGCGATCAGCAGCGCGGGCTCGAGGCACAGCGCCATGGCGATCATGATGCGCTGGCGCATCCCGCCCGAGAACTGGTGCGGATAGTGATCGACCCGCCGCGAGGCATCCGCGATTCGTACTCGCTCGAGCGCCTCGATCGTGACGTTTCTGGCGTTCTTGCTGCTGCCGCCGTTGTGCGCCCGATACGCCTCAGCGATCTGCAGGCCGACCGTGTAGTAGGGGTTCAGCGACGAGAGGGGGTCTTGGAAGACCATCGCGACCTTGTCGCCGCGAACCCGCCGCATCTCCCGGTCGCTGCGGCCGAGCAGTTCGTGACCGTTCAGCCGGATGCTGCCGGTCGCCGTGCCGCCGCGCGGCAGCAGCCCCATGACGGCGAGCGAGGTCATCGACTTGCCCGAGCCCGACTCGCCGACGATGCCGAGCGTGTCGCCCGACTCGACGCGGAACGAGGCGTCCTTCACGACCTCGACCGGCCCAGACGAGGTCGGGAACGTCACCGTCAGGTGCTCGACCTCGAGGAGCGTCGACCCGGGGATCGGGATGGAGATCGTGCGTGGTGATGAGAGACTCATGCGGACTTCACTCTCACTCTCGGGTCGAGGTAGGTGTAGGCGACGTCGACGAGCATGTTCGCGATGACGACGAGCGCGGCGGCGAGCAGCGTGACGCCCATGATCACGGGCTGGTCGTTCTTCGCGATCGAGTCGGCGGTCAACTTGCCGACGCCGTTGAGCCCGAACACCGTCTCGGTGATGAGCGCCCCGCCCAGGAGGCCCGCGAAGTCCATGCCGAAGAGGGTCACGACGGGCGTGAGCGAGGGCCGGAGCGCGTGCCGTCGCAGCACGAGCGGTGCATCGAGTCCCTTGGCGCGGGCGGTTCGCATGAAGTTCTGGCCGAGCGTGTCGATCACGTTGGTGCGCACGATGCGCGAGTACATCGCCGCGTAGCCGAACGCCAGCACGAGCCAGGGCATGAGGTAGGACTGGAACCACAGCAGCGGGTCTTCGGCGAACTGCACGGCCTGCGGGAACGGCAGCCAGCGCAGCTGCACGACGAGCACGTACTGCAGCAGCAGGGCGACGAAGTAGTTCGGCAGGCTGATGCCCGCGAGCGCCGTCATCATGACGCCCTTGTCCCAGCCGGTGCCCTGCTTGACCGCACTGAGAAGTCCGCCGCCGATGCCCGCGAGCATCCAGAGCACCGCGGCGCCGACCGCGACGGTGACGCTCACCGGCATGCGCGAGGTGATCATGTCGGTGACGGGCTCGTTCGTCTGGAAGCTGAAGCCGAGGCACGGCGCAGCGCACTCGATGGCCGCGGCACCCTCGCCGTAGGTGCGCCCGGTGAAGATGCCGGTGAGGAACTGCCAGTACTGCTGCCAGAACGGCAGGTCGAGTCCCAGCTGGGAGCGGATCTGGTCGATGCGTTCCGGGGTGCAGGTCTTGCCGCAGATCTGCACGGCGGGGTCGGGCGAGAGCAGGAAGAAGATCGCGTACGTGAACAGGCTGATCAGGAAGAGGATGCCGATGGCGGCGAGGATCCTGCGTGCGAAATAGAAGAGCATTACGCGGCATCCCCCGCATCGAGCGCGGTGCGCAGGTGGTCTCCGAGCACGGTGAACGCGAAGACCGTGAGGAAGAGGAAGGTGCCGGGAATGAGGAAGAACATCGGATCGACGGCGTACCAGCCGACGGCCGTCGAGATCATCTGACCCCATGACGGCGTGGGCGGCATGACGCCGACGCCGAGGAAGGAGAGGCCGGCCTCGGTGCCGATGTAGCCGGGCACGGCGAGCGTCGCGAGCACGATGATGGTGCCCCGCAGGTTGGGCAGCACCTCGCGGAAGGCGATGCGCACCGGGCTGGCACCCGAGGCGCGCGCCGCCTCGACGAATTCGCTGTTGCGCAACGACATCGTCTGCCCCCGGATGACTCGTGCCGTGTAGGGCCAGCCGAAGATGCTCAGCACCACCACGAGGAGCACCGGGCGGTTGCCCGCCGGCAGTGCGCTGAGCAGCGCGATCATGAAGATCAGGGTCGGGAAGGCCATGAGGAAGTCCATGACCCGGGAGATGATCTGGTCGGCGACGCCCCCGAAGAATCCGGCGACCATGCCGAGCACGACGCCGAGCGTCATCGTGACGAGCGTGGCCGAGAGGGCGATGGTGAGCGACACCTGCGCGCCGTAGGCGACGCGAACGAGGATGTCACGGCCGTTGCCGGGCTCGACACCGAGCCAGTGCTCCGCGCTGATGCCGCCGAGCGGGCCGATCGGGATGCCGCCGAGATCGGAGTCGATCGCGGACTTGTCGAAGTCGTACGGCCCCCAGCCGGTGATGGCCGCGAGGAGCGGCGCACCCACCGCGAGGAGCGCGATGAGCACGATGATGCAGACGCTCACGACGACTGCAGGGGACTTCATCAGCGTCGCGATGACACGCCGGGCCGGGGTGGGGGCGCCGCCGGTCGGCAGCGCCCCCTTCGCTTCCGACTCGACGGCCAGCTCGCTGGGGACCGTCGACATCTGCTTACTGCTCCGGGTTCGCGAGCCCGACCGACACGTAGTCGATGCCGCCCGAGAAGCCCGCGTGGGCGTAGGCGCCGGCGATGTTCGAGCCGACCACCATGACGGCCTTCTCGAACAGCAGCGGCACGGCCGGCGCGAGTTCCATGATCTGCTCGTCGAGCTCGCCCCACGCGGCGTTGGCCTCGACGACGTCGGTCATCGAGCGGATCTCCGCGATGCGGGCGTTCACGGCGGGGTCGTTCAGCTGGGCGACGTTCGAGTTGCCCTTCTCGTAGATCTGCGAGCCCTCGAAGAGCGGCGGCAGGAAGGTCGCACCCGACGCCCAGTCGGGGCACCAGCCGGTGATGGCGGCATCGTGCTGCTGCGAGGTGGTGCCGATGACCTCGTAGAAGGTCGACGTGTCGATGAGGTTGAACTCGACGGTGATCCCGGCCTTGGCGAGCGACTGCTGGATCGCTTCGGCCTGCGCCTGCATCTTCGGGTTGTTCCGGATGTCGAGCACGAAGGTGAACCCGTCGGGGTATCCGGCCTCGGCGAGCAAGTCCTTCGCGGCGTCCGGGTCGCCGGCGAAGTCGTCGGAGGGGTAGAGGTCGAACTCGGTGAACCCGGCGACCGTCGGCGGCATCATCGTCGTGGCGATGTCGGCGAGCTGGCTGCCACCGGTGCCGTCCTTGACCGCCTGCTTGTCGACCGCGAGGTTGATCGCCTGGCGCACGAGGGGGTTGTCCATGCCGGGCTTCGTGGTGTTCAGCGGCATGTACGTCGTGCATCCCTGCAGGCCCTGGATCGTGCGCTCCTGGATCTCGGGCGACTGGATGCGCGCGATCGACGCGGCCTGCACCGAGCCGGCGATCGCGTTGCGGTCGTCGCCCTGTCCGGCGATCATGCGCTCGTCGATCGTGGCACCGTCGAGTCCGAAGCTCCATTCGAACGAGTCGGGATACGCGCCGCGCACCTCGTCGCTCTCCTGGTTCCAGTGCTCGTTTCGTTCGAGCACGAGGGTGCTGCCGCGCTGGTACTCCGTGACCCGGTAGGGGCCCGAGGCGATCGGCTGCTGGTCGAGGCTCGTCGTCGTCACGCCGGCGTCGGCCGGGAACGGCGTGAACGGCGCCTGGCCGACGACGGCGTCGAAGTCGGCATACGGCTGGTTCAGGTGGAACACGATGGTCTGCTCATCGGGCGTCTCGATCGTGTCGAGTGGACCGGAGATGTAGTACCCCTGGTAGTCCTCGGGCATGTCGAGCACGATCTTCGCGTACGGGGAGCCGATCGAGATCGACGGGTCGAGCGAGCGCTCGACGCCGAACTTGACGTCGGCGCTCGTGATGGGCGTGCCGTCTTCGAACGCGATGTCGTCTTTCAGCGTGTAGGTCCAGACGGTCGCATCCTCGTTGGGCGTACCGAGGGCGGTGGCGAGGTCGGGCACGATCTCGGTTCCCTCGGCGCCCTCACCGGTGCTCTGGGTCGTGAGGGTGCGGTAGATGAGCCGGTAGAAGTTGTTCACGCCGCCGTCGAATCCCTGGGCCGGATCGAGGTGCGAGAAGTCGGCGTTCTGCAGCACTCGGAGGGTGCCGCCGGCGGTCGGAGTGCCGCCGACGCCGTCACCGCCAGAGTCGGGGGCATCGGATGCGGCGCTGCAGCCGGCGAGCGCGAGCGAGCCCGCGAGCGTCAGGGCGAGGAGCGCAGTGCGTTGCTTCATTGCTGTCTTCCTTCGTGTCAGGGAATGCCGGGCGGTGCTGTGTTCAGGCCGTGCGCAACCACACGCGCATGGCCGCCGCACCGCGGTTCCCCCAGAGGTGGTAGGGAACGAGCGTTGCGGTGGTGGCGACGGATGCCGCGGCATCCGTCACCGCATCGATGCCGAGCTCGGGGTACAGGCCGCCCTCGTGGGGCGGTGCGATCCGTGCCGGCAGGGTGATGATCTGGGTGGCGTCACGACTGAACGGCGTGACGGCGTTCGGGGAGGAGACCGCGCGGTCCACGTCGGCGGGACCGACCAGCAGCTCGTCGATGGCGATGTCGTTGTCGGCCTGCTCTGCGCAGTAGACGATCGGACCCCGGGCGACGGCGACCGACCCGCGAAGCGCGTCGACGCGAGGATCCGCGCCGTGAGCGCGCACGGGCATCGGGAGATCGAACTCGATGCGATCTCCCTCGACCAGTGCCCGCTCGATGCGCAGCCATCCGGCCGGCGCGTCGACGACGATCGGCTCGCCGTTGATCGCGAGCCGCGCCCCGCGGCACCATCCGGGCACGCGCAACGCGAGGCGGTGCGCGTCGGCGGTGGCGCTCGCGACGTCGATCGTGACCCGTTCCGTCCACGGGTACTCGGTGGCGACGTCGAGGCGGAGTCCGCCGTGCTCGAGAGCGGCGCCGGTGAACTGGGCAAGGTACAGCGTGTCCTCGTCGGCGAGCGCGAGATGATCCTGCAGCTCGGACGTCCAGCGGATGATGTTCGGCGGGCAGCACGGGCAGACGAACCATCCGCGGCGCAGCAGTTCACCCTCGGGCTCGGCGCCGGTGCGCTGCTGGTGGTCGGGCCGGCGCTGCAGCGGGTTGTCGTAGAAGAACGCCCGACCGTCGTCGGAGAGTCCAGCGGCATAGGCGTTGTAGAGCACGGTCTCGAAGGCGTCGAGGTAGTTCGTCTCGCCGGTGGCGAGGTGCATGCGCCACGCCCACTGCATCGTCGCGATCGCGGCGCAGGTCTCGCTGTAGGAGCGTTCGGAGGGCAGTTCGAAGCGATCGCCGATCGCCTCGTCCGAGTGTCGGCTGCCGAGCCCGCCGGTGAGGTAGAGCTTCGTGTCGACCATGTCGTTCCACAGGCGCTCGAGGGCGGCACCGAGTGTTTCGTCGCCCCGCTCGAGCACCACGTCGGCCGCGCCGGCCGCGAGGTAGGTCATGCGCACGGCGTGGCCGGTGACCGAGTCGAGCTCGCGCAGCGGGGCGTTGTCCTGGAAGTACTCGGCGGGGAACACGCTGAGTTCGACGGTTCCGCGGCCTCGGCGATCGATGAAGAGACTCGCGAGCTCGAGGTACCGCTCGTCACCGGTCTCTCGGAAGAGTTCGACGAGCGACATCTCGACTTCGGGGTGACCGCACACGATGTCGTCGCCGTTCGGGCCGAATCGCTCGTAGGCGAGGTCGGCGAAGCGTCGGGCGACCGTGAGCAGGCGGTCGTCGCCGAGCTGCCGGGATGCCGCGACTGCCGCCTGCACCAGATGGCCGAGGTTGTAGAGCTCATGACCCCAGGCGAGGTCCTGCCACGGCTCCTTCTCGATGTCGGGCGCCTGGAAGTAGGAGTTCAGGTAACCGTCGTCGCGTTGTGCGCGCTCGATGAGGTCGACGGCCTCGCGGTAGAACTCGGCGGTCTCGCCAGAGGGCCCGGCGTCACCGTCGGTGCGGCCGAGTTCGTACGCGAGACCCTCGAGGGTCTTGAAGATGTCGGTGTCGAGGAACGGGTAGCGTCCGCGGAACGGCCGAGCAGCAGCCTCCCCATCGGGGTCGGCGATCCGGCGGAGGTTGTCGAGATTGCCCGCGCGGCGCAGTTGCTCGATCGTGTGGGGGATGGTCGCGTCGCGGTTCCTCCGCTGCCAGTCGGCCAGCGTGCCCGCCGTCAAGCGCACCTCGTCCGAGCCGAGCGCTCGGCGTGCTGTGACCGCGACGGCGACCGCCGGCCGCTTCGTCAGCGGCGAGGTCGCAGCCGTTCCCGGTTCGACGACGGTGTCTTCCATGGACGATCAGACCCTTCTGTACCGTGTGATGCATCACACTACGTCATTTTGTAGTGGGTGACATATTACTTTTCCGCAACCGCCTCCCGTCAAGCCGAATCGGCCCATCGGCCGAAGACTTCACACGACGGAAACACCCGACCGCTGACGTGTGCTGCGCACTCGATTCGGCGAACGCTGCTCGATTTCGCCGCACGCGCAAGCTGGCTTAGTCTCGGGATATGAGCACCGAAGTCGCTGCCGATGTCGTCGTCCGCCCCATCAGGGACTCCGATGTGGAGGCTCTCGGTCGCGTCCACGCGACCTGCTGGCACGAGACCTACGACCACCTGATCAGCGCCGCGGCGTTCGAGCACCTCTCCCCTCGCCGCATGGCCGAGTTGTGGAATCACTACGCCGAACGCGGCGAGGAGTACTCGCAGTTCGCCGCCCTCGTCGACGGCGAGATCGTCGGGTTCGTCGGCTCAGGGCCGGCGCGCGATGACGGCGCCCCGCGTGAGCGCGAACTCTTCTTCATCTACCTGCTCGACGCCTACCACGGCACCGGAATCGGCCAGAAGCTCTTCGACGCCGCGGTGGGCGAGCGACCCGTCTATCTCTGGGTCGCCTCCGACAATCCTCGCGCCCACCGCTTCTACGCGCGCAACGGCTTCGTCGCCGACGGTGCGGAGCAAGTGCAGCCGTTCCTCGGCGAAGAGATCCACGAGGTTCGGCTCGTCCGCTGACCTCTCCACCGGCGCCTGACCGATGGGCTCCGCATCGGCCGATCGGCCGATTGACTCCGTCGGCGAACTACGGAAACGTTCGGAGTGCTCGCCGTACGCGCGAGTCAGGCCGGGAGGGACCGATGGACGACACGTCGAAGGACTCCTCGAGAACGACGACGAAGCGCCCACCTCGAATTCCGCCGCGGTGGTTCGTGCGCAGCGCGTGGGTCGTGCACCGAGGCCTCTACCGGATCACGCGGGGACGCAGGGGCCTCTGGCCGCCTCGCCCCGAGCGATGGGGCACCATGCGCCTGACCACGACCGGACGTCGCACCGGCCGTGAGCGTTCCGTCATCGTGGCCTACTTCGAGGACGGCCCGAACCTCGTCACGCTCGCGATGAACGGCTGGGCCGAACCCGAACCCGCCTGGTGGCTCAACCTGATCGCCGACCCGGATGCAGCGGTCGTGCTGCCCAGCGGTCCCCGCGACGTGCGGGCCCGCGCGGCGCTCGGCGCGGAGCGCGCACGCCTGTGGGCGGCGTGGCAGACGTACGGCGACGATGTCGACGGACTGTCCGCACTTCGCCACCGGGAGACCGCGGTGGTCGTGCTCGAGCCCCGTGCGGCAGGTCAGCGCAGCGCGCCCACCGACGCCAGCGCCTGACGCACGAGCAGGCCGCGCCCACCCTCGAACTCGTCACCGACCGCGTCGGAAGCCGCGTCGGCGGGCGACATCCACGTGACCTCGAGCGCATCCTGCCGCGGCTCGCACGTTCCGGTGACGGGCACGACGAACACGAGGGACACGGCGTGCTGACGGTCGTCCGAGAAGGGTGAGATGCCGGGCAGCGGAAAGTACTCGGCGACGCTGAACGGCACCGAGCTCGTCGGCAGCAAGGGGAACGCCATCGGGCCGAGATCTTTCTCGAGGTGACGGAAGAGTGCGTCGCGGATGGTCTCGCCGTACATGACGCGCCCCGAGACGAGGGTGCGGGTCATCTCGCCGACGGCGTTCGCTCGCAGCAGCACGCCGACCTCGGTGACCTGCCCGAGCCCGTCGACCCGCACCGGCACCGCCTCGACGTAGAGCAGCGGCAAGCGGCCGCGCACCTCGGCGAGTTCGAGGTCGGTGAGCCACCCCGGGTTCGCCGGCGGCCTGACGACGGAATCGTCGTCGGGATTCCAGTCGGGATCGGGAGTGCGTACGCTCATGCCTCGATTCTGCCTCACACCGCTAGCGTTGACGTCATGGCTTCTGTGCGGATCGACGACGACGCGGTGCTGTGGTCGGCGTCGACGGCCGATCGCGCCGGGCGTCCGCTGCTCGTGCTGCTGCACGGCTACAACTCCAACGAGGGCGACCTCTTCGGTCTCACCCCGTATCTGCCGCTCGCTCCGGCGGTGGCATCACTGCGCGCGCCGACGTTCACGGGCTACGGCCACGCCTGGTTCCCGCTCTCCGACGAGGGCGTCGAGCTCTCGATCGAGGGTGCGGATGTCGCGACGACGGCCGTCATCGACTGGCTCGACCGGGTCGCACCCGAGACCGCCTCGGTCGGCCTGCTCGGCTTCTCGCAGGGCGGTGCGATGGCGATCGAGCTGCTCAGGCGGGCGCCCGAGAGATTCGCGTTCGCCGTGAGTCTCGCCGGTTTCGCGCTGCCCGGCCACCGAGCGGGCGACGAGCGGATGTCGCAACTGCTCCCGCCCGTCTTCTGGGGGCGCGGCACGACCGATGACGTGATCCCTGCGGCATTCGTCGCCCGCACGCAGGCTTGGCTGCCGGCGCATTCAGCGCTCGACGAACGCATCTACGAGGGCCTCGGCCACTCGGTCTCCGAACTGGAACTCGCCGACGCCGCCGCGTTCCTCGCAGCCCGCTACACGTCGCCGCCGGTCGAGTAGCGGAGCACACACGCCGGTCGAGTAGCGGAGCACACCGCCGGTCGAGTAGCGGAGCGTATCGAGACCTAGACCCCTGAACCGCCGGCGCGGCGCTCGGCTCGCTCCTTGTCGCGCTCGCCGACGCGGATCTTCTCGGCGCGCACGGCCGCTTGGGTGGCACGCTCGGTGACGAGCCATGCCGGCGGCGCTTCGAGCAGCGACTTGATCTGGGCCGTGGTCAGCGACTCGTCGATACCGCTGCGGGCGAGGCCCGAGTTGGAGATGCCGAGCTTCGACGCGATGACCGTGCGCGGGTGCGGCCCTTCGCGGCGGAGCACCTCGAGCCACTCGGGCGGCTCCGCCATGAGCGCCGCGAGCTCGTCGCGCGTGACGAGTCGCTCGCGGAACTCCTCGGGCGCGGCCTCGAGGAGGATGCCGAGCTTCTTGGCTGCGGTCTCCGCCTTCATGGTCTGGGAGTTCTTCGACTGGCTCACCCTCACACCGTAGCTCGTCACGCGGCATCCGCCCACCGGGCGCCCGGCGGGCATCGTCTACGCTGGGAGCAGGCTGCATGCCTGCCGGAACGGGAACGGGGGCCGAGGTGACACTGCGACTCCGGTACGTCGCCGGCGTGAGCCCGTCGAAGTGGCTGCGCGTGTGGAACGAACGGCGCCCCGAGCTTCTGCTCGAGGCGATCGTCGTCGACGAGCCCGACCAGCTGACCGCCCTGCTCGCGGGCGAGGCCGACCTGGCATTCGTCCGTCTCCCGGTCGACACCGATGGACTGCACGCCGTCGCGCTCTGGGAGGAGTTGCCGGTCGTGGTGCTCCCGAAGGAGCATCCGCTCGCCGACGCCGAGTCGCTCACGCTCGCCGACCTCGAGGGCGATGCACCGGCACCCGTCCAGGCCGACGTGGCGATGACGATCGAGCTCGTCGCGGCGGGCACCGGGCACGCCATCGTGCCGCACTCGATCGCGCGACTGCATCGCCGCAAAGACGTCGTCGCGATTCCGGTGACGGATGCCGCGGCATCCCAGATCTCCCTGGTCTGGCGTCGCGATCGCGATGACGCCGACATCCAGGAGTTCGTGGCCGTCGTGCGCGGTCGCGGTGCGAAGAGCTCACGCGGGTCGGCCGATGATCCGCCCCCGATGAAGCCCGCGAAGGCGGCCAAGCTCGCCGCCGCCGAGCGCCGGGCCGCCGCTGCGAAGGCCGCAGGCAACGGCAAGGGCGGCAAGGGCGCGAAGGGCGGCAAGGGCGCCGGCAAGGGCGGCCGCCCTGCGCCGCGCACCGGAGCCGGTGCGAAGCAGCGCAGCCGCCGGAGAGGCCGATGAGTTCGAAGCCGTTCCTGTTCCTGTCGGCGCGCCCCGAGATCGAGGCCGTCGGCCCCGAATACGAATCGGTGCGACGCGCCATGAGCGTCGACGCCGGCCGGCTCGAGCACGTGCGACTCGACGTCGATCCCCTCGGCGACGTCACGTTGAGCGACTACGCGGGCATCGTGGTCGGCGGCAGTCCGTACAACGTCACCACCCCCGAGAACGGCAAGCACGAGGTGCAGCGACGCGTCGAGACCGACCTGACCCGGCTCGCCGAATCGGCGATCGCTGCCGACTTCCCACTGCTGCTCACGTGCTACGGCATCGGCGTGCTGACCCGGCTGCTCGGCGGCGAGGTGGGAACAGCGCATGGCGAAGCCGCGCAGGCCGTCGAGATCCGGCTCACCGACGAAGGCGTCGCCGACCGCCTGGTCGGTGCACTGCCCGAGCGGTTCCAGGCTCTCGTCGGTCACAAGGAGGCCACCGAACGGCTGCCAGCCGATGCGCACCTGCTCGCTTCGTCAGCCGGATGTCCCGTGCAGATCTATCGGGTCGGCACGAGCGTCTACGCGACCCAGTTCCACCCCGAGGTGTCGACCGGCGACTTCGTCGCTCGCGCCCAGGTGTACCGGCACCACGGCTACTTCCCGGCGAGCGAGCTGCGCGAAGTCGGCCGGCGGCTCGCCGCGGCCTCCGTCACCGAACCGCAGCGCCTACTGCGCCGCTTCGCCGAACTCGCGATCGAGCGAACGCGCGACTGAGGGTAGTGCGCGACAGGTCGATCGCCGAGCGGGAGCACGCGACAGCGCGGGTACACCGGCCACTCGAGCTGTGAGCCGAGCGGCCGGTGTGCCCGCGTGCGTCGTGCCGACCGCTGCTACGCGGTGCTCTTGCTGCGGCCTCGCGTGATGAGACCCCAGATGAGCAGCACGATGATGGCTCCGGCGATGGCGAGGAGCCAGGTGCCGAGATCCCAGAACTGGTCCATGCCAATGCCGAAGAGGGCACTGCCGATCCAGCCACCGAGCAGGGCGCCGACGACACCGAGCAGAAGGGTGACGAACCATCCGCCACCCTGCCGACCCGGCAGAATCAGCTTGGCGATCGCCCCGGCGATGAGGCCGAGGATCAGAAACGCGAGGAAACTCATGCTGTGCTCCTTCGTTCAGGTACACCAACCAAACCACTGGGGCCCCACCGCAGCAACCCCTTGCGCGTGTGTCGCGGAACACGGTATTCGTGCGGGCGACCGCGTGCACCGGCCGTTTTCGTATCCGCCGCAGCAGCAGCGGCCCCTCGTCGGCGGCGTCAGGCCGTTGCGGCGGCGGCGAGCGGGTAGCGCCGACGCAGCAGCATCCGCTGCACGAGCGTCCAGGCCACGGTGACCAAGAGGTAGAGCGCGGCAGCGAGTGGCACGAAGATCGCGATGACGGCGGTGATGAACTGCAGTGCGCCGAGGGCCTTGGCGACCCCCGGCCCGGCGAGCGGGTTCGCCGGTGCCCCAGCGGAAGCGGTACGCGCCGCGGCATCCGCTCGGCTCTGCGCCACCGGCCCGGTGACCGGAGCTTGCGGCTGGAGCACGCGACGGGTGACCTCGCCGACGGCGGCGATGCCCACGATCACGGCACCGAACACGAGCAGCGACCCGGGAGTGACGATGCCTGCAGCGAGTTGGCCCGCGAGACTCGAGCCGAGGGGCACTCCGAAGAAGGTCTGCTCGAGCAGTGCGTTCGGGTGCCCGGCGATCGTCGGCAGGATGAAGAGCGCGTAGATCACGCCGACGATCGGGGCTTGCACGAGCATCGGCAGGCAGCCCGCGAACGGCGTCGTCCCCTCTTCGCCGTACAACGCCATCGTCTCCCGCTGGAGTCGTTCGGGATTCTTCTTGTGCTTCAGCTGCAGTGCGGCGAGCTTGGGGGCGAGTCGCGAGCGCACCTGCTCGGCCTTCGCCTGCGAGACACCGACCGGAATGAGCGCGGCGCGCACGAGCAGGGTGACGAGCACGACGGCCGCCGCTGCGCTCGCGATGCCGATCAGCGGCTCGAGCAGCCCGGCGAGGGCCATGAGCACGGCGTGCGCCCCGTCGAGCAGGGCGGCGATGGGCGGGAAGGCGTAGAGATCCATGTGGAGGGTTCCTTGCGGTCGAGGGACAGACGGGTCCGTCTGGCCGCGAGGACTGGAGTCGCCGAACGCCCGCCCGGTGGGCGAGGCGGCGCTGGTCGGATGTCGCTACGCGGCCGCGATGCCGCGTGTCGGCGCCCTCGGGCGTGCACGGCCCGGTGCGTCGGGGTCGCTCTGCGCGAGCAGGCGCCACGGGTCGGCCGTCTGCCGGAACCGGGTGGCTGCGCCGCTCGCGTCGGCGGCGACGATCGACGGCATCGCCTGGCAGGCGACGACCACCACGGCGACGGCGGCCGCGCCGACGACCCCGAGCAGCACGACCGACACCTGCGCGTTCGAGGTGAGGGCGATCTCGAGCGAGCCCTGCGCCACGCGCAGGAGGGAGACGATGAGTTCGAGCATGTCGTCTCCTCTCTGGCCGCGCGAGTTCGCGTGCTCGCTTCGGTCAACGGTAACACCGGAGCCGACGAGCTACTCGAGTTGCTCGAGCTCCTCGAGCTCCTCGTCGAGCAGGCGCGCGAAGAGCACGTGATCCTGCCACTCCCCCGCGATGCGCAGGTACCGGCGGGCGAGGCCGAACCGCTCGAAGCCGTTGCGGGTGAGCACCGCCTGCGATGCGGCGTTGTGCACGAGCGTTCCCGCCTGCACCCGGTGCAGCCCGGCGTCGCGCGCGGCGTGCACGGCCAGGCCGACGGCCGTGGTGGCGAGCCCGCGACCGGTGTACCGGACGTCGATCCAATAGCCCAGGTGCGCGTTCTGGAACGCCCCGCGCACGAGGTCGGAGAGGTTGACCCGACCGACGATCTCGTCGCCGTGCGCGAGCACGAACGGCATCGCCAGCCCGGCCTCGCGGCGAGTCAGTGAGGCCTCGACATCGCGCTCGTGCGTCTCGGCTGTGAAGAAGGCGTCGGTGCGGGCCGGCTCCCAGGGTGCGAGGTGTTCGCGGTTCCGCGTGTACGCCTCGGCGAGCGCAGGGCCGTCGCCGACGGCGAGTTCGCGGAACACGAGGCCGTCATCGAGTTCGACCGCTTGATGCACGCGCCTGCCTCCACGTTCGACGAGGTCCACGTCGACGGATGCCGCGCGGCCGGGCATCCACGCTAGCACCGGGCCCGCAGCAGAAGTCGGCGGCGCCATCCGTGCACGATGACACGGCACGCGGCAGACTGGTGCGGTGACCGGACACCGCGCGTCCTGGGTACTCCACGTCGACCTCGACCAGTTCGTGGCCGCCGTCGAGGTGCTGCGCCGCCCCGAGCTCGCGGGCAAGCCCGTGATCGTCGGCGGCCGCGGTGACCCGAGCGAGCGAGCCGTGGTCTCGACGGCATCGTACGAGGCTCGTGAGTTCGGTGTCGGCTCGGGCATGCCGTTGCGCATCGCCGCACGCAAGGCGCCGGATGCGATCTTCCTCCCGGTCGATGCCGAGGCCTACTCCGCGGCATCCGCCGAGGTCATGGCGACGCTGCGCGCCCAGCCCGGCGCCGTCGTGCAGGTGCTCGGCTGGGACGAGGCGTTCGTCGGTGTACGCACCGAAGATCCCGAGGCATTCGCCCGACAGCTGCATGGGGCCGTGCTCGAGCGAACTCGGCTGCACTGCAGCGTCGGCATCGGCGACACGCTCGTGCGCGCGAAGATCGCCACCGGGTTCGGCAAGCCGCGCGGCGTCTTCCGGCTCACCGCCGAGAACTGGCTCGACGTGATGGGCGGTCGACCGACGATCGACCTCTGGGGCGTCGGCTCGAAGATCTCCCGTCGACTGGCCGCGCTCGGCATCTCGACGGTCGCCGAGCTCGCCGCGATCGACCCCGCCGAACTGGTGGCCGAGTTCGGCCCGAAGATGGGCCCGTGGTACGCCCAGCTCGGCCGCGGCGAAGGCTCGGCGGTCGTCGACGACACCCCGTGGGTGGCGCGCGGGCACAGCCGGGAGACCACCTTCCAGCAGGACCTCACCGAACGCTCCCAGATCGAGGAGGCCCTGCGCGAACTCACGACTCGCGTGCTCGGCGACATCGAAGCCGAGGGCAGGCCGGTCATCGGTCTCACGCTCAAGGTGCGCTATGCGCCGTTCACCACCAAGGTCCTCACCAAGAAGATCGCCGAGACCGCCGACCCCGCTGTGGTGCTCGCCCGCGTGCTGGAGCTCGCCGCTCGCATCGAACCCGAACGGCCGATCCGGCTGCTCGGGCTGCGCGCCGAGATGCCCATGCCAGACGATGCCCGCGACGGCCACACGCCGACCCGTAGCGGCTGGTGAGCGAGGGCGGCGCGCTTCACCACTGATGTGCGGCGGCGCCTGCGCTCACTGCCTGGCCATCGCCACCCGGAGTCGCTCCTCGGGGTCGATCAGGTGCTCGTGGTCGTCGTCGCCCGTGTCGATCTTCACCCAGTGGATCTTGCCGGTGAACCGGCTCGACTGCGTCGTGTAGTCGGAGCTGACGGGGGTGCCCGACTCGTAGCCGACGTCGGTCGTCTCGTCGGCGGAGAAGATGAGCGGCTGTGTAGCCCCGACGCGGCCGCTGCCGACCTCGTCGCCGTCGTAGTACAGCGTGACGTCGCCCCCCTTGGCGAGCCCGCCGCCGTCGTAGGCGAACTCCATGCGCACCTGGTGCGTGCCGGCCGGGATCTGAGACCGGGCGTCGGTCGCGAATGATTGGATGCCGAGCACGTTGTAGACGAACTTGGCCTTTCCGCCGCTCACGAAGACGCTCCAGCCGCCGAAGCGGCCGCCCTGGGCGATGATGACCCCGTCGGCTCCACCCTGGGGTACCTCGATCTCTGCGGTAACGGAGAACGACTTGTTCTTGATGCTCACGACGCTGCTCTCCGAAAGCCTCCCCATACCGGCATAGAGCAGCTGGGACTTCCCGCGGATGAGGGTCGGCCGACCCGCCAACTCCGGGTTCAGCCGCTCTGCCGTGCGGTCGTCGATCGGTAGCACGTTGTACTTGACCGCCTCGATCAGCCAGAGCCGCTGCAGTTCGTGCAGCCGGTCGGGCTGCTCGGCCGAGAGGTCGCGCGCCTGGCTGAAGTCGACGCTGCCGTCGTAGAGCTCCCACACGTCGTCATCGAACGCCGGCACCGTGCCACCCACCATGATCCATGGCGTGCGGTGCTTCGTGACGGCACTCCAACCCTTGTGGTAGATGCCGCGGTTGCCGAACATCTCGAAGTACTGCAGTTCGTGCCGTTCGGGGGTGTCGGCCTCGTTGAAGGAGTAGAGCATGCTCGTGCCCTCGATGGGCGACTGCTGCACGCCGTTCACCATGGTGGGCTCGGGCAGCCCGGCCGCCTCGAGGATCGTAGGTGCCACGTCGATGCAGTGCGTGAACTGGGTGCGCAGCCCGCCCTTCTCCTCGATGCCATTCGGCCAGTGCAGGATGGTGCCGTTGCGGGTGCCGCCCCAGTGCGAGGCGACCTGCTTGGTCCACTGCAGCGGGGAGTTCATCGCCCACGCCCAGCCGACGGCGTAGTGGTTGTACGAGCTGGGCGTGCCCAGCTCATCGATCTTCGAGGCCATGAACTCGGGCGTCTCGAGCGCAGCCATGCCGTTGAAGTTCGCCATCTCGTTGAAGGCGCCGTTCACGGTCCCCTCGGCCGAGGCACCGTTGTCTCCGATGATGTAGTAGATCAGGGTGTTGTCGAGCACGCCGAGCTCCTCGATGGCATCGAGCACGCGCCCGACGTGGAAGTCGGTGTGCTCGAGGAATCCGGCATATACCTCCATCTGACGCTCCAGCACCGGCTTGAGCTCGTCGGGCATGTCGTCCCAGGCGGGGATCTCGCCGTGCCGTTCCGTCAGCTCGGCATCGGCCGGGACCACCCCGAGTTCCTTCTGCCGCGCGAACGTCTTCTCACGCTGCACGTCCCACCCGTCGGCGAACTTCCCCGTGTACTTGTCCGCCCACTCCGTCGGCACGTGGTGCGGCGCATGCGTCGCACCCGGCGCGAAGTACACGAAGAACGGCTTGTCGGGCATCAGAGCCTTCTGCGTGTGGATCCAGCTGACAGCGTGGTCGGCGAGATCCTCGGTCAGGTGGTACCCCTCCTCGGGGGTCGCCGGCGGCTCGACCGGGGTCGTCCCGCTGTACAGAGCAGGCTCCCACTGGTTGTTCTCACCCCCGATGAAGCCGTAGAACGTCTCGAACCCGCCGCCGGCCGACGGCCACGCGTCGAACGGACCCATGGGCGAGGACTGCCACACCGGAACCTCGTGGCACTTGCCGAACTGCGCCGTCGCATACCCGTTCAACTTCAGGGTCATCGCGAGCGGCGCCTTCGTATTCGGCCGCAGCGAGCTATTGCCAGGTGCCGACGTCGCGGTCTCGGTGATGCTGCCCATGCCGACCGAGTGATGGTTGCGACCGGTCAGCATCGCCTGGCGTGTCGGCGCGCAGAGCGCGGTGGTGTGGAAGCGGTTGTACTTCAAGCCTCGGGAGGCGAGCCGTTCGGCGCTGGGCATGTCGCACGGTCCCCCGAACGCACTGGAGGCGCCGAACCCGACATCATCGATGAGCACGATCAGCACGTTGGGTGCGCCGTCGGGCGGGTTGAGGGGCTCGATCGGCGGATACGCCGTATCGGGGTCCTTCGCGTCGTAGGTCGTGAGGCCCGGGGCCGGCTGGTCCGGGATCGGCAGCATGCTGCGCGCGTGGCGGTCTGGTCTCATGGTCTTCCTCCACGATCTCGATTGGCGGCGACGTCGCGACTCACGGTACCGACGTCATTCCTGCGCCGAATCATCCGGTTCGGGTGATGTCGGACCGGCCTCTTCTCGACCCTCCGACCTGGCATGTGCCGGGGGATGATGCGTACCCCGATGTATCTCATGCGAGCGCGAGTGGCCCGGCGAGTCGGGGTCGTCGATGATCGGCTCGTCGGCCATGAACAGGCGGATGACGTGCGCCAGTTCGCCCGGGTGGCTGAAGTTGATCGCGTGGGCTGCGCCCTCGATCATGACGAGCAGCACGTGGTTGTCGGTGCGGCTCGCGACATCCTGTACGCGTGCCGGCGGGGGCATCAGCGGATCCCGGTCGCCGATGACCACCAGCGTCGGGATGCGCAGGTCCAGCAGGCGCTCGAGCGACGGATACCGGGTGAGCGCACGGAACATCTTGACGGTGCTGGGCACGCCGAAGCGGAGGTAGTCGGGGGTCGCCACGCGCATCATCCGGCCGGGTTCACGCCCGCCGTCCCGGGCGAGCTGTCCGACGGCGCGGCGCAGCGGCTGGTTGTGGACGCCACCGGCCGGCGAGACGAGGATGGCGCGATCGAGACGCTCGGGATAGTGATGCGCGAACTCGAGGATGACGGGGCATCCCATCGAGTTGCCCACCAGCGTGGCCGAATCGGCTCCGCGATCTTCGAGGAAGCGGGCAGCGGCGTGCGCGAGATCCGGCACGTCGAGTTGATCGGGTGACTTCCCGCTGCGTCCGAATCCCGGAAGGTCGGGGACGAGTGTGTGGAACTCGTCGCTGAGCCGTTCAGCCGTCGGGAGGAGGTATCGACCGGACAGACCGAAGCCGTGGAGATGCATCATCACCGGCGCGTCGGGCGGCACGGGCGACTCACGGTAGAAGACGTCGATGCCGTCGATCGTCGTCCATCGTTCGGCCAGGCTCGACGCGGGGCGCCGCGGGAGCCGGCGTGGTGTCGGCCGCCCTCCTCCTGCCCCGTTCGAACCGGCGGACATCATCGACTCGCACTCGGCCGCGGGCCCGCTCGCACGGGTTCGGGAGCGGTGTCAGCCGCGAACGAAGCCGTCTGCCTCGGTGACATATTCCCGGTCCCGGGCTCGTCGTGCCGAAATGCTGCTGCCGCGCGCGATCAGGTACACGATGGCGCCGAGGAACGGCAACACCACAAGGAACAGCACCCAGATCGCCTTCATCGCCCCGCTCAGCGTCTCGTCCCTGAAGAGGTCGATGAGCACGGTGATGAAGAGGTAGATGCAGGAGACGGCGACGTAGAACCAGAAGAACCAGCTGAAGAAGTCCCAGAGCGTCATGGTTACTGCCCTTCACTCGATGGCGTGGGTTACACCCGTCTCGAGCCGACGCTATTACCGACCGCCGCTCCGCGCGTCACCCGGATCGGATGACGTCGGGTCACCCCCGTACTGGGGGTGCGTGGCATGGTGGCGCCCTTCTCGCGCTGTCATACTGGCCGTTGGGCGGTCGGGGTCCGTCCGTGGGGGTGGCGTGGTCGAGCTTCTCGTTCCCGAGTACCTGGTCGATCGTCCTGCGCTGAAGCACAGGATGAGCGACGCGTTGTCACTCCCGCTCACCCTCGTCGTGGCGCAGGCCGGAGCCGGCAAGACCGTGCTGTTGAAGCAGTGGGCGGCCGACAATCCGAACCTCCCGTTCGCGTGGGTCGATGTGGACTTCACCGATGACGACCCAGTGACGTTCGCGCGACGACTGCTCGCCGCACTCGGCACGGTGCAGTCCGAGCTCGGGGAGCTCGCACCTCTCGCAGCGCTCAATGCGGGAGCCTTCGGTGCCCCGCTGCTGGAGACGCTGGGCTCAGCCCTCGAGTCGCTTCCCGAGTGCGTCATCGTGCTCGACGATCTTCACCATCTCTCCAATGGGTCCCTGCTGGCAGACATCGGCCGGATGATCGTCGCCGCTCCCTCGAAGGTGCATTTCGTCATCTCGACGCGGGTCGATCCTCCGATCCACTGGAGCAGGCTCCGGCTGCGGAATCGGCTTCACGAGGTGCGGCAGTCAGACCTCGCCATGTCGCTCGAGGAGGCCGAAGAGCTCCTGGCGATGATCACGCGACGTCACCTCGCCCCCGACGTTCTCGACGTCCTCGTGAATCGCACCGAAGGATGGGCTGTCGGACTCCAACTCGCCGGCCTCACCCTGAGATTCCACGAAGATCCCGAGGCGTTCGTCGCACACTTCGGCGGTACCGACCGGCTCATCGCGGAGTACCTGACGGAGGAGGTGCTCGAGGCGCTCCCCGAGCACGACCGGGCCCTGCTGCTTCGGATGGCGCTGCTCGACACCATGACGGCGGGACTCGTCGACGACGTCCTCGACCGATCCGACTCGCATCTGGTTCTGGAGCGACTCGAGCACGAATCCATGTTCCTGGTCGCGTTGGACGCCCACCGCGATCGTTTCAGATTCCACCACCTCTTCCGCGATCTTCTCCGGTACCGGCTGCGGGCGGAGAATGCGGCGGAAGAGGCGCGCCTACTCGGCCGGGCAGCGGACCACCATCTCGCCCGCGGAGAACTGGCGCCGGCGGTCGAGTACCTCCTCCGTGCCCGCGATTGGGACCGCGCTCTCGATGCGATCATGACGCGAGGACGAGATGTGTTCGAGCGAGGCGAGATGCACACGGTCATCCGATGGATCACGACGGTCCCCGAGGCCGCTCGTGCGGACCGCCTCGAGGTCGTGCTCGAACTCGCGATCCTCGAAGGCATGCAGGGCGAAGCAGCACGCGCCCGAGACGCGCTGAGCGGAGTGGCGCGGCACCCACGCGCGACGGTGGGCCAACGAATGATCGCGGAAGCCTGGAACGCCGCGACGACGCAGTGGAATGCTCACCCGCACGAGAACATCCGTTCCGCCGAGCGCGCGATCAGACTGCTCGAATCGAACCCGAACGTGACCGTTCCCGATCTCATGAGCATCACGTCGCGGGAACTGCTGGAGACGCTCGCGACCGGGTCGCTCGGCCGGTCGCACTTCCTCGCCGGCAACACATCGGATTCCGAAACGTGGATCACCCGCGCCCTCAGAACCGACGGAGTGGCGTACCCACCCTTCCGAGTCGGGCTGCTCGGCTCCCTCGCCCTGCTCCGCATCTGGCGCGGTCACGCGATCGAGGCCGAACTGCTCGCCGCCGAAGCATGCGAGATCGCGGCTCGCGCCGGGCTTCTCTCGCATCCGGTGCTGGCCGATGCGCATCTCGCGAGGGCGCTGGTCGCCTACGAACGCGGCATGCCTGAGTCGGCGACGGCGCCGCTCCAGCACGGCAGCAGCCTGGCCGAGGCGAACCACCGCACGCAGCTGGAGTGGATCTCGCGCTACCTGCGAGCCCTCCTCGCCGCCGCGGCGGGTCGCTATGAGGACGCGCTCGCGCTGGTGGACCTGGCCAGGCCGGGATCCACGGCCCCCGCTCCCGGAGTGCTCGACCGAATCGTCTCGGTGCACATGGGCGTGCTGCGTCGCACCGGGCGCAGCGCCACGTCGCTTCGCCTGCACGGCAGCGCGACGCCGTCGACCGCCGGGGTCGCATACGAGACGGTGGCCGCGCACCTGACGATCGCAGACCGTGAATCGGCCACCCGGATACTCACCGCGACGCAACCCCTGTTCACGGCTGGTGGCACTCGCGACGAGATCCGGTCGCTGATCCTGTCGGCGTGGACGGCCGAGCTGGGCGGCGACCACCGGACGGCGCTCGACCTGGTGGTCGCGGCGCTCGATCGTGCCGAGCCCGACGGTCTCGTCGAGGTGTTCATCGAAAGCGATCCGATCGTGCTCGACCTGGTCGCTGAACTGTCGTCGGTTCGCGGTGGCCTGGCCGCTTCGCTCGTCAGGCGATGGCACGCGATCGTGCCGCCGGACGCCAATTCCACTCTCCCGGAACCTCTCACCGTCCGTGAACTGGAGATACTCGCCGTACTCCCCGGCCATTCGACGAGCGCCGAGTTGGCGAAGGAATTCTACGTGTCGGTGAACACGCTCAAGACGCACACGGCGCACATCTACCGGAAGCTGGGCGTCTCGGACCGGAGCTCGGCCATCGCCAAGGCCCGGGCGCTGGGGCTGCTCGAGCGGGTCAATCGGATGGAGCAGGCACGTGCGTGACGGATTCGATCTCGACGTTGAATCCACGTAGCAAGTCCAGGAGACCGACCAGCCGCGCCTGATCCGGCACCGTTCCGCGGAGTCGGGTCGACCCCGCCTCGCTCGGGACGACTTGGAAGCCCTCGAGCTCATCGGTGATGAGCTGGCCGACTTCGCCTCGCACGACGACGTCGAACATCTCGGCGTTCATTGTCCCCCCGCACCTGTCCCTTAGAAGCGACGGCGGCGTCCGGGCGTGACGGCTGCGCCGATGACCGCGGCCTTCGCGACCGGGGCCGGACCCGGTCGCACCGCCTTGCTCACGACGACGGCCCGTGCCACGGGCGCACCGACGACTCCGACTCGACCGATCCGTGCAGCTCTGAGTGGCATCTCATACTCCTGTCGTCTCGCGGGCGTCGTCGGCTTCGAGAGAAGCGATGATCGCCTGAATGGGGATCCGGCCGTTGGCGATCAACTGACCGCCGGCCCGTCGGGCTGCTGACGCGAACGGTGCGGCCCAGAGATTCTCGTATACCAAGACACCGGCCACGCTGCCGGGCTCCATCGCGTGCGCGAGCCGCTCGATGTCCTCGCCGGCGAGCAGCTCCGCCAACTGCGCTTCGAGCTCGACCAGTTGGCCGAGCTCGCCGGCGTCGGCCAGCTCCATGGCGTCCACGACGCCGTCGTCGTCCTTCGTGAGGATGACCGCATCGATCAGCCGAATCGTGCCTGCGTCGACGAGCCGAACGAGCTCCTCGGCGAGCTCGCCCGTGAAGTTCGCCTGACCGACGGGGAACTCGATGACGAGGAAGTCCACCGGCCCCAATTCCGCCAGCTCCTGTTCGATCATGTGATCCGTCCTTCAATCTGTACTTCGGAAAGTGCGGTCTCGCACCGAGCCCAAGAGTCCTCGCCGGCCGGTCGAGCCGCATCACCCGAACAGGATGATCCGCGAAACCACCATCTCCACACGCTTCGAATGACGAAGATCGGTGCGATGAATCATCCTGATCGGGTGACGCGTGGCGATGCGCGGGGGCCATAGCTTCGAGGCGACGCGGGCGTGACCGTCACCTCCATCGTTGAAAGGAAGCAACCATGAGCATCTGGGACTTCTTCGTCTGGTTCTTCTGGTTCTACGTGACCATCTCGTGCATCTGGATCTTCATCACGGTGCTGATCGACGTGTTCCGAGACGACACGCTGAACGGTTGGGCGAAAGCACTATGGGTCGTGTTCCTCGTCGTGCTGCCGTTCCTCGCGGCATTCATCTACCTGATCGCGCGAGGCCGCAGCATGTCCGCGCGCAGCGCAGCGCAGGCCCGAGCCACCTCGGAGAGCACGAACGAGTACATCCGCTCGGTCGCCGGCACGACCTCGGCGACATCGGAGATCGAGTCCGCCAAGCGTCTGCTCGACTCCGGCGCGATCACGGCCGAGGAGTTCAGCGTGCTGAAGGCGAACGCCCTCCGTGCACCGACCGCCTGAGTAGCGCAGAACGCGAAACGCCCCGATTCCCCTGTGGACAGGAGACTCGGGGCGTTCGACGTGGCGGTACCGGTGGGATTTGAACCCACGGTGGGCTTTCACCCACACAACTTTTCGAGAGTTGCACCTTCGGCCGCTCGGACACGGTACCGAGGACGATCTTAGACGACGAGCGGGCCAGCACCAAAACGCCCCGTGCCTCGAGACGAGCGGATGCCTCAGCTGACGCTCAGCCGGCATGCAGGCCACTTGAAGCGGGGCATCCTAGGTTCGGCTCGTGACCGTCTCTCGTGCCTCCTCGCCCAACGCCCCGCGCATCGCCGCGGGCGTTCGGCTCGCCGCGTCGACCGTGCTCGGCACGTACGGCGTGCGCCCGTTCCGCGATCGGGTGCTCGAGAACAAGGCGACGCTGAACGACACGCTGCCCGTGCACTCCAAGTGGTGGCGCGACCATGCGAAGGTGCAGGGCGAACTGCTCTACGTCGCGATCGGCGACAGCGCAGCGCAGGGCATCGGGGCATCCCGGCCCGACCGCAGCTACGTCGGCGTCATCGCCGACGAGCTGCGCGAAGCGACGGGCCGAAGCGTGCGGGTCGTGAACCTCAGCGTCTCGGGCGCGACGACCACGCTCGCGGTGCGCGACCAGCTGCCGCGCTTCCGGACCCTCGAGCCCGACATCGTCACGGTCGCGATCGGTGCGAACGACATCGCCGACTGGAACCCCGCGACGTTCGAACGCAACATCCGCTCGATCTTCGGCGAGCTGCCCGCCGGCGCCGTCGTCGCCGACCTGCCGTGCTTCTACTTTCCGCACAACGAGCGCAAGGTCGCCGAGGCGAATCGGATGCTGCGCGCCATCGCCCGCGAGCACGAACTCGTCGTCGTGCCATTGCACGAGCTGACCCGCCGGCAGGGGCTGCGCGGTATCCTCACCCAATTCGCCCGCGACATGTTCCACCCGAACGACCACGGGTATGCGGTGTGGGCCGAGGCGTTCCGTCCGGCGGTCGCACGCGTGGCAGCTCGGCTCGGCGCGCGTGCCGACGCGCTCACTGTCGGCGGCCGCGGCTAGTCTCAGGGCATGGCCCGCTCGACCTCCACGTTCCGCTGCTCCGAATGCGGCTGGAGCACCCTCAAGTGGGCGGGTCGATGCGGTGAATGCCAGCAGTGGGGCACGGTCGTCGACGTCGCCGAGGCCACTGGCATCGTGCGCGCCGTGCAGGCAGTGCAGCTGGGCGACGCCCGCACTGCGAGGTCGATCCTCGACGTGCAGACCGAAGACGCGGCGCACCGGCCGAGCGGCATCGGCGAGTTCGATCGGGTGCTCGGCGGCGGCATCGTGGCCGGCGCGGCAATCCTCCTCTCGGGTGAGCCAGGGGTCGGCAAGTCGACGCTCCTCCTCGAGGTCGCTGCGCGGGTCGCCGCCGGCGGCCGGCGCGTCCTCTACGTCACGGCCGAAGAATCGGTCGCCCAGGTGCGGCTCCGCGCGGGGCGCACGGGCGCGCTGCACGGCGAGCTCTTCCTCGCAGCAGAGACCGACCTCGCGACGATCCTCGGGCAGGTCGACGCCATCCGCCCGGCGCTGCTCATCGTCGACTCGGTGCAGACCGTGTCGTCGTCGCTCTCCGACGGGCTGCCGGGGCAGCCGAGCCAGGTCCGCGAGGTCGCCTCGACCCTCATCCGCGTCGCGAAAGAGCGGCAACTGCCCGTGCTGCTCGTCGGCCACGTCACGAAAGACGGCAGCATCGCCGGGCCCCGTCTGCTCGAGCACCTCGTCGACGTCGTCTGTCAGTTCGAGGGCGACCGCCAGACGGCGCTGCGGTTCGTGCGCGCGCTCAAGAACCGCTTCGGCCCGACCGACGAGGTCGGCTGCTTCGAGATGACCGGCGAGGGCATCTCAGAGGTGCCCGACCCATCGGGCCTCTTCCTCTCGAGCGGCCGCAGCGCGGTGAGCGGCACGTGCGTCACCGTCGCCCTCGAGGGCCGACGGGCGCTGCCCGTCGAGGTGCAGGCGCTCGTCGTCTCCACCAAGGCGCCGCAGCCGCGCCGGGTGGTCAACGGCGTCGACCCGTCGCGCGTCGCCATGATCATCGCCGTGCTCGAACGCCGCGCAGGGCTCAAGACCCTCGGCGATCACGACGTCTACGTCTCCACCGTGGGTGGTGTGCGACTCGCCGAGCCCGGCGCCGACCTCGCGATCGCGGTCGCGATCGCATCGGCCATGCGCGACCGAGCCGTACCGCACGAGCTCGCGGCGTTCGGCGAGATCAGTCTCGCGGGCGAAGTGCGCCCGGTCACAGCCGCGAAGCAGCGCACCTCCGAAGCGAAGCGGCTCGGCTACACGACCATCCTCGACGTCGAAGCCGGCAGCGTGCACGCCGCCGTGCAGCGCGCGATGATGGCCTCGACCGGCCCGCGCGAGCGAGAGCTCGACGCGGCGTTCTGAGCCCCGCAGACCGCGAGCAGCGGCTCGCCAGCCCCGGCCGGCGAGTGCGCCACCAACGGCGTTACGCCTCGAGCGCCCGCAGCAGCTCAGCGGGCGCCGCCTGCATCGGGTGCGGCCCGGCGATGTCGAGGAACACCGTCGTGATCGTCGACTCGTACCGCTTGAGGAACGAACGCAGCCATGCCGGGCTCTGCAGGCCGACGGCCGGCGGCAGGTTCGCCGGCTTGTTCGCCGCATCACTGAAGAGCAGCAGTGCGACCTCTCCGGTCTTCGGGTCGCGATAGGTCCAGACCTCGCCGCCGTCGAGCGGCTTGTCGCGCGGCCCCGGCTTCACGAGCGGCACGACGGTGTTGCCGTGGCGCAGAGCCAAAGCGACCGCCGCGATGTCCTGCCGTTCGAGTGCCTCCGCGAGCGCTTGCGAGCGGAACTCCACGGGCTCGGATGCTTGCTTGCCTCGTGCCTTGCCTGCCATCCCACAAGGGTACCGAGCGGATGCCGCGCAGCAGGCCGCCGTCCGCCCATGGCGCATCCCGGGCATCCACCACGGGTGTATCGGAACGACCGGAACAAGATGGTGTTCTTTGCAAGAAAGAGTCCTAAGATGTCTGTGCCGGACCGTGAGGGTCCGAGGTGTCGACGAAGACTCGGCGTTCTCGTTGACCCCACGGCGCCGGCACATTCGCTCGATTCCTGCCCGACTGACCATGTCACCGGGCGCTCGTAGCATCGACGTATCACGCGCGGGCCGGCGCGCTCCACTCGAAGGAGCACCCATGGCCAGCAGCCTCCCGAAACCCATCAGGTTCGACGGCGACACCTGGGTGTGCATGCGCAACGACCCCGCCCTGCCGAAGGCGCTCATCCGCCGCTATCGCGACGTGAAGCGAGGCGACGTCTTCCTCGTCATCAAGTGGGCGCTCGACCCCGCCGAGCAGCAGCTCATGTCGTCGGCGTCGTCGCTCGACGCCGCCAACGCCCTCGTGCGCTTCGATCCGCCCCCCGGTACCGCCCCGGCATTCGCCGGCTACCCGCACCCGACCGCCGCCCGGTCGGGCGCCCCGACGGCGAGCGGCGAGCCCGCCTCGAAGACCCGGCCCGAGCCATCGAGCCGCCGATAGCGGCCGGTCTACGCGAGCCGCCGGTCATCCGTCGGCAGGTCGGTGTAGTCCCACTCGTGCTCGCACTCCTTGCACTTCGCATGAAACGGCATCACGCCGAGCCGAACCTCGTTCTTCGTCACGCTCAGGTCGCTGGAACCGCAATCATCACAGATCATCTTCCAACGCTCTCACCCCGCGACGACCACGGGTATCCCCCGAACGAAGGGCAGCTCGCCGAACTCGACGCAGCCGATGCGACGAACGCGAGAGGTACGCCGGAGTTAGTAGAGCAGGAACTGCTTCTGCTCAGCCGACTCGAAACCGTCGACAGACACCGCGAGGTGGTACGAGGCGCCGTCGGCCGGCACGGTCTCGCGGGCACCGCTGCACGTGTCGGGGGTCGAGCGGGTGCGGTCCCAGATGATGGGCACACTCGAACTCACCGGCGTACCCGGTGTCAGCGAGACCTCGGCGTCGATCGCGTCGACCTGGCAGTCGGTCGAGGTCCAATAGGTCTCGCTGCCGCTCGTGATCGTGAAGACCTGCGCCTTGGTGCCGGCGTTCAGCACGCAGACGTTCGTGCCGATGTTGGTGATCGTGACGGAGAGCTGCGGTTGCTCGCCGGGCTCGTACGACGACTTGTCGGTGATCGCCTCGACCATGACGTTCTCGGGCGCGCACGGGTCGCCGTCGGCCGCGGTCGGCTCGGTCGGGATCGCGGTCGTCTCTGGCGTCGTCGTCGGGTCTGCACTCGGTGAGCCGCCTGCGGCACCACCCTCGTCGCCCTGGCTCGCCCCCGGGCGCACGATGACGAGCACGATCGCGATGATCACCGCGATGAGCCCGATCAGCACGACGAGCCGCCGACGTCGATACACCTGCGGCGATTGCCGCCCGGCGGGTGTGTTCGTCGACATGCACACAGGGTACGACCGGGATGCCGCCGCCCGCGGCATCCGCTCGGCGCGCCGAATCTCGTCTCAGTGAAGCTTCAGCATGCGCACATCACCAGCAGCCGAATCTCGACAGCGTCACCCTCAGAGAAGCTTCAGCATGCGGGTGTTGCCGAGGGTGTTCTGCTTGACCCGGGCGAGGTCGAGGAACTCCGCGACGCCCTCGTCGTTCGACCGCACGAGTTCGGCGTAGACGTCGGGATCGACGGTCTCGCGACCCATGTCGACGAAGCCGTGGCGGCCGAAGAACGCCGTCTCGAACGTGAGGCAGAAGAGCCGGTTGAGCCCGAGCTCGCGCGCCTCCACCTCGAGGGCGGCGAGCAGGGCGTGTCCGACGCCGTGGCCGAGCCAGGCCTCGTCGACGGCGAGCGTGCGCACCTCGCCGAGGTCCTCCCACATGACGTGCAGTGCACCGGCACCGATGAGCCGCCCGTCGTCGGTCTCGGCGACCCGGAACTCCTGCACCGAGCCGTAGAGGTCGACCCGCTCCTTGCCGAGCAGGATGCGTCGGGTGACGAGCGGTTCCACGAGGTCGATGATTCGGGGAACATCGCTCGTGCGCGCGCGGCGCACGTGGAACTCGGTCATTCCCCCATCGTATTCGTCGCGACCTCGCCCGGGCGGGCGACGGCCTCGATCACCGGACAGCGCGGGTGCGTCGGGCCGGTCTCGATGAGCACTGCGAGAGCGGCCCGCACGCGGATCAGGTCATCGATCTTCTCGTCGAGCTCGACGAGCTTGCCTGCCACCTGATCGGCGACATCGTCGAGGGTGATGAGTTCAGGGGCGTCGGAGAGTCGCAGCACGTCGCCCACCTCACGAAGGGTGAACCCGAGGCGCTGCGCCCGCCGGATGAACCGAACGCGCTGCACCGCTTCGGGTGAGTACGAGCGGTAGCCGGCGAGGGATCGCTCGTCGGGCTCGACGAGCCCCTGCCGTTCGTAGAAGCGCACCGTGCTGACGGCGACGCCGGCAGAGCGGGCGAGCAGCCCGATCGTCAGCGTGTGCGCAGGCGCAGCAACCCGCTGAGCTGGAGTGCCAGCCATGCGACCTCCCCGATCAGGAACACGACGATCGTCGCGCTCTGCCCATTCAACAGCGCCCACGTCATCCACAGGGCGAACACCGCACGACCGATGGTGTCGATCATGATGAACCGGGGCTCGGTGCGCAGCAGCCTGGCGATCGCCCACATCGTCACCGCGGTGCCGAACATGCTCGTGAACATGAGGGCGGTCGCATCGAACGCGGGCAGTTGCGCACCCGGGAGCTCGAAGGCGTCGTGCGCCCAGCGGGTCGCGCCGAGCAGCAACGAGGCGGTGAACGGGGTGGCGAACCCGACGGTCACGATCAGGTCGTAGACGGCGCCCGCGCGCCCCCAGCGCGGACGGACGAAGTCGGCAGGCGTCGGGCGGACGAGCGTGAGTGATTCGGTCATGCCGCCATGTTCGACCCTGCACCATGGTGCAGGGTCAAGTCCGAGGGCGGCGGTGGCGACGACGAAGGGCGGATGCCGCAGCATCCGCCCTTCGAATCGTGTCGGCTATTCGCCCGCCGCGGCCGCCAGGTCGGGGCTCACCGGGCCGGTGCCGATCGCGGCCGCCGTGTTCACGCCCACGCCGACGGGCAGCGCCCGCTGGGTGGTCGTGAACAGGAACTCGCCGTCGGCGAAGTCGACGTGCACGTGGTCGCCCGAGTTGAGCTCGCCGTGCAGGATCTTCTCGGAGAGTCGGTCTTCGACCTCGTGCTGCACCGCGCGACGCAACGGGCGGGCACCGAGCGACGGGTCGAACCCGACCTCGATGAGCCGTTCCTTGGCCGACTGCGTCAGCTCGACGGTCATGTCGCGGTCGAGCATGCGGTCGCTCAGTCGCTTGATGAAGAGGTCGACGATCTGCAGCAGCTCGGGCTTGGAGAGCTGCGGGAACACGATGATCTCATCGACGCGGTTCAGGAACTCGGGCTTGAAGTGCTTCTTCAGCTCTTCGTTCACCTTGCCGCGCATGAGGTCGTAGCCCGTGCGCGGGTCGCCCTCGAGCTGGAAGCCGACGGGCCCGCCCGAGATGTCCTTCGTACCGAGGTTGGTCGTCATGATGATGACCGTGTTCTTGAAGTCGACGACGCGGCCCTGGCCGTCGGTCAACCGGCCCTCTTCCAGGATCTGGAGGAGCGAGTTGAAGATGTCGGGGTGCGCCTTCTCGATCTCGTCGAAGAGCACGACGCTGAACGGCTTGCGGCGTACCTTCTCGGTGAGCTGGCCACCCTCTTCGAAGCCGACGAAGCCAGGAGGGGCACCGAACAGTCGCGAGACCGTGTGCTTCTCGCCGTACTCCGACATGTCGAGCGAGATCATCGCCGCCTCGTCGTCGAACAGGAACTCGGCGAGCGCCTTGGCCAGCTCGGTCTTGCCGACGCCCGTGGGGCCGGCGAAGATGAACGAGCCCGAGGGCCGCTTCGGGTCCTTCAGGCCGGCACGGGTGCGGCGAATGGTCTTGGCGAGGGCCGAGATGGCCTCTTCCTGACCGATGACGCGCTCGTGCAGGGCCTTCTCCATGAAGACGAGTCGCGACGACTCCTCTTCGGTGAGCTTGAAGACGGGGATGCCGGTGGCCTGCGCGAGCACCTCGGCGATCAGGCCCTCGTCGACGACCGCGGTCGTCTTGACGTCGCCCGACTTCCACTGCTTCTCGAGGCGCAGGCGCTCACCGAGGAGGTTCTTCTCCTCGTCGCGCAGCGACGCGGCCTTCTCGAAGTCCTGCTCCTCGATGGCCGTCTCTTTCGCGGCACGAACGACGGCGATCTTCTCGTCGAACTCGCGCAGCTCGGGCGGGCTCGAGAGGATCGACAGGCGCAGGCGTGCGCCGGCTTCGTCGATCAGGTCGATCGCCTTGTCGGGCAGGAAGCGGTCGGAGACGTAGCGGTCGGCGAGGTTCGCCGCGGCCACGAGCGCACCGTCGGTGATCGACACCTTGTGGTGCGCCTCGTACCGGTCGCGCAGACCCTTCAGGATGTTGATCGTGTGGGGCAGGCTCGGTTCGGCGACCTGGATCGGCTGGAACCGGCGCTCGAGCGCGGCGTCCTTCTCGAAGTGCTTGCGGTACTCGTCGAGCGTGGTTGCGCCGATCGTCTGCAGCTCACCGCGAGCGAGAAGCGGCTTCAGAATCGATGCAGCATCGATGGCGCCTTCGGCAGCGCCGGCGCCGACGAGCGTGTGGATCTCGTCGATGAAGACGATGATGTCGCCACGCGTGCGGATCTCTTTCGTGACCTTCTTCAGGCGCTCTTCGAAGTCACCGCGGTAGCGGGAGCCGGCGATGAGCGAGCCGAGGTCGAGCGAGTAGAGCTGCTTGTCTTTCAGCGTCTCGGGAACCTCGCCCTTGACGATCGCCTGGGCGAGGCCCTCGACGACGGCGGTCTTGCCGACGCCGGGCTCGCCGATCAGCACGGGGTTGTTCTTCGAACGACGCGAGAGGATCTGCATGACCCGCTCGATCTCCTTCTCGCGCCCGATCACGGGGTCGAGCTTCGATTCGCGAGCGGCCTGCGTGAGGTTGCGGCCGAACTGGTCGAGGATCTGCGAGCCGCCCTGCGGGGTCTGCTGCTCGTTGGCGCCGCCGACCTGCACCTGCTCTTTGCCCTGGTAGCCCGAGAGCAGCTGGATGACCTGCTGGCGCACCCGGTTGAGGTCGGCGCCGAGCTTGACGAGCACCTGCGCGGCGACGCCCTCGCCCTCGCGGATCAGGCCGAGCAGGATGTGCTCGGTGCCGATGTAGTTGTGGCCGAGCTGGAGTGCTTCGCGCAGCGACAGCTCGAGGACCTTCTTGGCGCGCGGCGTGAACGGGATGTGCCCGGTCGGCTGCTGCTGACCCTGCCCGATGATGTCTTGCACCTGCTCGCGAACCGCATCGAGCGAGATACCCAACGACTCGAGCGCCTTGGCGGCGACGCCCTCACCCTCGTGGATGAGACCGAGCAGGATGTGCTCGGTGCCGATGTAGTTGTGGTTCAGCATCTTGGCCTCTTCTTGGGCCAGGACGACGACACGACGGGCTCGGTCGGTGAATCTCTCGAACATTTCTACTCCTCACGACCCCGCTGGGAAGGGGCGCCGATACATCGAGCGTAAACAAGGCGGATGCCCCGTGGGGCGCTGTTCGCCGTGGGCGCATCGTTGCACGGCCCGGAACGCCACACGGCAGCCCGCGGAGATCGGCAGCGGCGTGCGGAGAGGGCCGCCAGTCCGAACTCGACCGACGGCCCTCTCAACCCGGTGCGCTAGGCGCCCTGGCGACGGCGCAACAGCATCAGCACCCCGCCCGCTCCGGCGAACAGCAGGCCGGCCCAGAGCGCCCCGAGCGTGACGCCGGTGACCGGCATCGGCGGCGCCTTCTTGACCTTGACCGGGGCACATGCCTCAGCCGCGTCGCTGCCGCTCCAGAAGTCGACCTCGGCGCGGTTCAGCAGGCCGCTGCCCGATTCCCCGAAGCCGACCGTGCAGTCGGCCTGGGCGGCCGTCACGGTCGTGGCGACCCTCGCTCGCACCGACACCTGGTAGTGATGCGTGCCCTGCGCGGGGATGACCGCATCCTCGGCGACCAGGATGTCGCTCACCCCGTTCCAGCCGTGGTTCAGCGTCACGCCGTCGAGCGACTCGACCGTGGCGGTGATGGGCGTGATCCCGCCGCCGTAGAGGAGCTTGTCCCTGAGGTCGTACTCCTCGTCGAGGTAGGAGTCGCTCGTCACCGTGACGGTGTACTCGATCGACCAGGTGCCGTCGCCGTGGTCGACGACGCTGCCGGCGTCCACGACCTTGTCGATGTCGACCGGCCCGCGCTTCGTGTTCTCGAAGGAGCAGACCACCGTCTCCTGCAAGCCCACGAACACGGTTGCCGTGGCATCCTCGTACACCGGTTCACCGCTGGAGCCGACGCACTCGAGGTCGGTGAGCACCCAACTCGGCAGGTCGCTCGTCTCCGTCACTGCGTAGTCACCCGGTTCGATGAGCCCGGTGCTGTAGGGGTCGGCTTCGTCCGTGAGCGAGAACTCCGTGGGCTCGCCATCGAGCGGCGCCCATTCGAAGTCGAACTCCTGCGGATCGGCGGCCGGGATGGTCGTCTTGTCGACGATCAGCACGCCCCATTCGGTGTTGGTGTACGTGCAGGTCACCGTCTCACCCGGATCGAGGTCGATCGTGCCGACCAAGCCGTCGACGGTCGAGCCGGGCTCGCCTTCGCCATCGACCAGGGTCTCGGTGCAGATCAGGTCGGTTCCGTCATACCCCACGGGGTCGGATTCCGTCACCGTGTAGTCGCCCGGATCGACGTTCTCGAACACCTCCTGGCCGGTTCCGCCTTCCGTCGTGATCTCGAACTCCTCAGGATCGAGCCACGTTCCCGTGAACTCGAATGTCGAGTCGGCGCCCTCCACGTTCTTCACGATGATGATCTTGCCGCGCGCGATGTTCTCGATCTCGCACGAGATGGAGTCGCCCGGTTCGATCGTGAAGTCGCTCACGTCGAGCGGGTCGGTCGACTGGTCGGCATGCGTGACCGTGCAGACGAGGTCGCCCGCGATCCAGCCGCTGCCGGGATCGGCCTCGGCGAGTGAGAACCGCGACCCGGGGGTCAGGTTCTCGAAGATCGCGACGCCGGATCCGCCGACCGTGGTCACCGACTCGACGATCGGGTCGCCGACGGGCTCCCCTGCGTCATCGAGCGGCTGCAGCTCGAACTCGAACGTGCCGTCGCCGCCGACGGCCGACTTCGTGACGTCGATGTCGACGGGCACGGCGCGGTTCGTCACGAAGCAGTCGATCGACACACCGACCTCGGCCTCGAACTGGAATCCGGGTGCCTCAGCGTCCAGGTCGGCCAGTGGGCCGCCCTCGATCTCGCACGTGATCTCACCCTGCTCCCAACCGGGCACCTCTTCCTCGGTGATCGTGTAGATCGCTCCGGGGATCAGGTCGCTCCAGCTCACGACATCGGCGTCGGGACCGATCCCCGAGCTCGTCTGGGTGGCGTCCTGGCCGGCCGGAACCGGGTCGATGGTGAAGTCGAAGTCCCAGGCGAAGCCCTCAGCGACCCCGCTCACCGTCTTCTCGACGTCCACGTCGGCCGGTGCGGCGACGTTCGTCACCTCGCATTCGAGCACGAGGCCCGGCGTGACGACGAACTGGAAGCCCGGGTCATCCGATGCGTCTTCGATCTCGCCCGCGTTGCAGACGATGTCACCGATGGTCCAGCCGTCGGGGACATTCGTCTCGATCAGGGTGTAGGTCGAACCGACGTTGAGGTCGCCCCACGTCGCCGTGGCGCTCCCCGGCAGGGCCGAGTTGTCGACCGTCTCCAGGTCGGGAGTGCCATCGGGCTCCTCGATCAGCTCGAAATCGAAGCTCCACTCGTATGACGGGTCCACGCCCTCGACGGACTTCGTGAGCGAGACCTCCCCCACGTCAGCCGTGTTCGTGAACGTGCAGGTCACGACAGCGCCAGCGGCGAGTTCGATCGTCGTGCCGTCGCCGTCGCGCACACCGCAGTCGATGCCGGTGAGCTCCCAGAACTCGGGCACGAGCTCGTCGACCGTGTAGGTGCCGGGCGGGATGAGACCCGACGACCACGGGTCGCCCTCATCGTCACTCGAGTCGTTCAGCACGAAGTCCTGCTCGGGCTGACCTCCGCCGGCGAAGGCGAACTCGAAGTCCTGGTCGTACTCGTTGGGGATCGTCTCCTTGTCCACGAGGATCTCGCCTCGCTGCACGTTGGAGTAGGTGCAGGTGACGGTCTCACCGGGATCGAGGTTGATCGTGCCGACGAGCCCCTCCGTGGTGGAAACGACGCCCTCGGCATCCGTGTCGACACAGTCGACGAGCGTTCCGTCGTACCCTGCCTCGGGAACCTCGGTCACGGTGTAGGTGCCCGGCTCGATCTCGGTGAAGGTCTCCGAGCCGGTGCCGCTCTCGGTCGTGATCTCGAACTCCTCGGGGTCGAGCCACGTGCCGGTGAAGTCGAAGGTGGTGTCATCGCCCTCGACCTCCTTCACGATGACGATCGTGCTCTTCGCCACGTTCTCGATCTCGCAGGCGATGGAATCGCCCGGCTCGATCGTGAAGTCGCTGACGTCGAGCGGCTCGGTCGACTGGTCGGCATGCGTGACCGTGCAGGTGAGCGCACCCGCGGTCCAGCCGCCGCCCGGATTCTGCTCGGCGAGCGAGAACCGCGATCCAGGTGTGAGGTTGTCGAAGGTCGCCATACCGGTTCCACCGACGGTGGTCACGGACTCCTCGATCGGGTCGCCGACGGGATCGCCGTTCGCGTCGAGCGGCTGGAGCAGGAAGGTGAACTCCCCATCGCCGCCCACCGCGGACTTCGTGATGTCGAGGTCGACGGGAACGGCGCGGTTCGTCACGAAGCAGTCGATCGAGACGCCGACCTGGGCCATGAACGCGACACCGGGTTCGGCGCCGTTCAGGTCGTCGAGCGTCCCTTCCTCGGTCTCGCAGACGATGTCGCCTTGTGCGAACCCGAGCACCTGCTCCTCGGTGATCGTGTACACGACGCCGGGAGTGAGACCGGTCCAGCTCACGACGTCCGAGTCAGGACCGACACCAGAGCTCGTCTGGGTCGCGTCCTGCCCGGCGGGCGTCGGGTCGATCGTGAAGTCGAAGCCCCACGCGTAGCCGTCGGTCACTCCGCTCACGGTCTTCTCCACGTCGACGTCGGCCGGCGATGCCGCGTTCGTCACGGTGCATTCGAGCACGAGGCCCGGCGTCACCACGAACTGGAAGCCGTCTGCAACCCCATCGGCGTCGGCCAGGCCGGTGCAGGCGATGTCACCGACCGACCACCCGTCAGGCACATCGGACTCGACGAGCGTGTAGGTCGACCCGACGTTGAGGTCGCCCCAGGTCGCCGTCGCGCTGCCGGGCAGAGCCGAATTGTCGACGGTCTGCACGTCGGGCTCGCCGTCGGGCTCCTCGATGAGCGCGAAGTCGAAGCTCCACTCGAAGGCGGGATCGACGCCGGTCACCGACTTCGTGAGCGAGACCGCACCCGAGGTCGCCGTGTTCGTGAACACGCAGCTCACGATTTGGCCGGGCACGAGCGTGATGGTCGTCGTCGTGCCCTCACGATCGCCACAGCTGATGTCCGTGAGGCTCCAGTTCAGCGGAACGGTCTCGGTCACCGTGTATTCACCCGGAACGATGTACCCGGACGTCCACGGGTTCGCCTCGTCGTCGGTGGCGTCGTTCAGGATGAACGGCGTCTGGAACACCCCGTTGCTGAAGACGAACTCGAAGTTCTGGTCGTACTCGTCGGGCACGGTCTCCTTGTCGACGAGCAGCTTCGCCCGTTGCGTGTTCGTGAACGTGCACTCGACGGTCTCACCCGGATCGAGTTGAATCGTGGCCTCGAGGGCATCGACCGTCGTCGGTTCGCCGTTCTCGTCGCTGTCGGTGCAGACCAGCATCGTCGTGTCGTACCCCTCGAGCTCGTCCTCGGTGAGGGTATACGTACCCGGCGTGACGTTCTCGAAGGGGTCGTGCGATCCGGTGCCGTTCACGGTCGTGATCTCGAACTCGTCGTCGGGCGTCAACCAGCTGCCGTGGTAGGTGAAGGTGGCGTCGTCTTCACCGAGCACCGACTTGTGCACGATGATCCTGCCGTCTTGGCGGTTCGTGAACGTGCACTCGGTGGTCTGGCCGGCGACCGTCGTCACGGTGACCGAGGTGTCGACTTCTTCGCCGGCCGTCGAGCAGGTGATGTCGACGAGGTCCCAGTCCGCGCCG
This sequence comes from Agromyces sp. GQ35, assembly GCF_059758475.1. Classification (NCBI taxonomy): domain Bacteria; kingdom Bacillati; phylum Actinomycetota; class Actinomycetes; order Micrococcales; family Microbacteriaceae; genus Agromyces; species Agromyces sp. GQ35. The sequence continues at coordinate 349,943 of NZ_JCAXEO010000001.1, forward strand.
AGCGTCTCCGAGATCTCGACCAGGGAGTCGGGCGCATACTGGAACGTCGCGCTCTGCCCGTCGCTCAGCAGGTAGGCGTCCTGACCCGTGGTCTCGAAGGCGAACTGCACGGCGGAGCCGTCAGGCAGCGTCTCCTTCTTCACGGTGACGAACGAGGTCGCGTTCGTGTACGCGCAGTTCACCGTCTCACCTGCGACCGTCGCGATCGTGGTCGTGCCCGCGGCGAGGTCTTCTGCCGTCGGTACGATCTCCTGCCCGTCGACGGTGCACACGATGTCGGCGAGGGTCCACAGCGCGTCGGGGGTCTCGGCGATCGTGACCTCGGTTCCCGGCGCGAACTGCAGGGCCGGCGAGGTCTCACCGTCACTCAGCGGGTCGATCGGGTCGCCGTTGACCGTGAAGGCGAAGTCGCCCTCGGCGCCGGCGGGATTCGTGATCTTCGACACGTCGAGGAACGAGGTGGCGTTGGTGATGACGCACGACGTCGTCGTCCCCGTCTCGACGGGGAACGTGTCGGTCGGTTCGTCGAGCACGATCGGGTCGCCGTCGCCGACGGTGCAGGCGATCGAGTACTGCGTCCACGGGGCGCCACCGGGGATCGACTCGACGAGGGTGAAGTCGGTGCCGGGGTCGACGTCGGTATAGGTGTCGGTCTCGTCGATGAGGAGGTCGCCGCTCACGTCGTAGTTCGTGCTGTCGACGGTGTACCCGAACAGTGTCGGGTCGTCGGTGGCGAGATCGTTCAGCGACTCCTTCGTCACCTCGAGCGCGCCGCACGTGGACGGCGGCGAGACGCTGAGGGGCGCGACGAAGCCCTTGAGGTTGCCGTCGCCGCTGCCACCGGTGATCGAACGCAGGTAGACCGTGGCGACGTCCGTGACCGGGGGGCAGCCCGGGGCGACATCGGCGAGTTCGGTCAGGTCGAAGCCGACCTCGAAGAAGCTGCCTTCCTCACCGTCGATCTCGATGGTGCCGACGGCGCTCGCGAATCCGGTGGTGTCGATCGTGCAGTCACCGGGATCCGAGTTCACGTCATCGGGGTAATCGGCCTGGTCATCGTAGGGGCAGAGCTGACCCAGCACCGGGTCGTTGCCGCCGTCCATGTTGATGTAGGCGACGATGCCGCCCTCACCGTGGAGCGGCTGCGGTGTCAGAACGTCGTCGGCTCCGGTGGGAACCATGTTGGCGCCGGCGAACGAGAGGTCGATCGCGTACTTGCCCGTGCCGCTCTCTCCGGTGCGCTCCCAGGCAACGTAGAGGTAGTAGTGCCCGTCGGGGCCGACCTGCGCGTACGTGTACACGGTGGCGAAGTCGGCCTTGTCGGGGGTACTCCCCGCCGCGGTCCAGGTCGCCGGGTCGTCGACATCCTTCGACGAGGCGCTGTACGTGCCGCCCTGGGTCGTACTGTCGAAGTCGACGTTGTCCCAATCGAGCACGCCGGGTGGACAGTTGACTGGCGTATCGCCGTCGATCTCGAAGCCGCCGAGGTCGCAGTCGGGAGCGGCTGCGGCCGGAGAGGCGAGGACGATCGGGCTGAGAAAAGCGGTCAACAATGCGGAAATGGCGACGACAACGCCGCCCTTGCGTGAGAGCACGGGTCGGGTTCCTTACGTGTCGGGTCCACCGCCCTCGGGTTGGGCAGCGGCACGTAGCACGAACGTTAGTCCTGAGGTTTCGTCATGAACATGGCCCCAAACGGGGGCCAGTCGCACTTCGCCCTCGAGACCCACCCGCCTGAAGGCGCGGCAAACAGCCTGATCCGACCGCGGAACCCCGGAAGTACACGGAACCGTGCCGCTCGAGGCGCGAGGGATTGGCTTCGTCATTGCAAGCCTGAACCCTCAGCCGTTATCGAACTGTGACCTAATCACGCCCGTGCGTTGACCTCGGACCTTCTTGGAGGTACCGTATCGTTTATCGTTGTTATCGATATTCGTTAGGGAGAAACATGAGCACCAGCACCACCACCACATTCACCCCCGTCGTCAAGCGCAGCGACGCCGTCGCGCTGTGGATCTTCATGGCCGCCGGCGTCGGCATCGCGATCTGGGCGGTCTGGTCGGCGGTCGCCCGCATCATCGAGGTACTGCCGAATCGCGACGTGCCGGTGCTGGCCGAGTTCTCGGGCACGATGGCCGACGCCCCGATCGGCGTCGACGGCGCCCCCGTCGCGATCGAGATCGACCGTGCGATCATCACCGCTCCAGCCCTTCCCGGAGCGTCGCTCTGGGCGCTCGTCATCCAGCAGGCCGTCGTCGCCATCGCCGTCGTCGGAGTCGTCGTCTGCCTCGTGTGGCTCGCCCGCAACGTCAGCCGCAGCGTCGTCTTCAGCCGTACCAACACCGTGCTCGTCACCACTGCAGGATTCACCGGGATCGTCGGCTACTTCATAGTGCCGTTCCTCGGCAACATGGCGGCGAACGGCGCCTTCGCCGTGCTCAGCGAGCGAACCTTCGACAACGTCATCCTCGCCGTCGAACCGTTCCCGCTCATCCTCCTGACATTCATCGCAGCGACGGCCGCGACCGTGTTCGCGGTCGGCGAGCGCCTGCAGCGTGATACCGACGGTCTCGTCTGATGGCGCCCGCCGAGCCCGACGAGGCATCCGACATCCACTGCCGCCTCGACGAGCTGCTCGAAGCACGCGGCATGACGCTCACGCGGCTCGCCGAGCTCGTCGGCGTGAGCGTGGTGAACCTCAGCGTGCTGAAGAACGACCGGGCACGCGCCATCCGCTTCTCGACCCTGCAGGCCGTGTGCGAGGTGCTCGACTGCGAGGTCGGCGAGCTGCTCGTGATGCGCCGCGAGCGGTGATCGGGCGAACGAGGGCGGTGCCGGCAGCGAGCAGCGAGCGCTACTTGACCGGAACCTCGACCTCGGTGCCGGCGACCTCGACGATGAGCGGTTCGGTCGTCGTCACCGTCATGGGCGTCCAGAAGACGGTGGTGTGCGGCACGAGGTCCATGGTGCAGATCTGGTTTTCGGGGTGCTCGGCGAGGTCGATGGCAACTCGGTTGCCCTCACCCGCCTTGTCGATGACGCGGATGTTCGTGCCGACCTCTGGGCACGTGGAGCTGCCCGAGACCGTCACCGCGAGCTGGCCGCCCTGGCCGAGCCAGGCCGCCTGCGGCTCGCCCTCGACGTGCTCTTCGCCCTCGTGCTCGCCGTCGGCGTCGCCGGCGTGGTCGGAGACGGGCGCGCCCGAGTACTCTTCTGCCGGAGACGTCGGCGGCGCGCAGGCCGCGAGCAGGAAGACGGATGCCAGGGCCGCGGTCGCGAGACCGGCACGACGGAAGCGCACAGAGGAAGCCATGCGGACATGCTATCGGCTCGGGGCGGATCGGCCGGTCCAGCCGACCGCTTCACTCGACGATCGTCGCCGGTACGACCCCTGCCGCGGTGTCGCCGCGCGCGGGTAGGCTGCCGACATGAGCAACCTGGAACGCGACCCGGTCGAGCTGCTCTGCCCGCCAGAGGCCCCGAGCGGGCCGGTCGTGCAGGTGCTCGCACCCCGCGACGTACCCCTCGGCGGCCCTCGTGCGATGAACGTGCGGCGCACCCTCCCCCAGCGCGGCCGCACCACGATCGGCGCCTGGTGCTTCGCCGACCACTACGGCCCCGACGAGGTACAGGTCACCGCCGGCATGGTGGTGCCGCCGCATCCGCACACCGGCCTCCAGACGGTCAGCTGGCTCTTCGAGGGCGAGATCGAGCACCGCGACTCCGCAGGCAGCCATGCCCTCGTGCGGCCCGGCGCCGTCAACCTCATGACCGCCGGTCGCGGCATCTCGCACTCCGAGGTGTCGACGCCCGCGACGACGCGGCTGCACGGGGTGCAATTGTGGGTCGCACTTCCCGATGCCTCGCGGCACGTCGGTCCGTTCTTCGAGCACGCCGACGCCGAACCGGTCATCGTGGGCGACGCCACCGTCCGGGTGTTCGTCGGCGCCCTCCCGGGCGGCGTCGCGCCCGAGGCATCCGTCACCGTCTTCTCACCGCTGCTCGGCGCGCAGCTCGACCTGCCGCCGTTCGGCACGGTCGAGCTCGAGCTCGACTCCGCGTTCGAGCACGGCGTGCTCGTCGACTCCGGTCCGGTCGAGATCAGCGCCACGGATGCCGCGACCGGCGAGTTCGCGACCGACACCGTCTCGACGACTGCCGCGTGGAGCGAGCTCGCCTATCTCGAAGCCGGTCGTCGCCGCATCCGGCTCAGTGCCGAGGCGCAGCCCGTGCGCGTGATCCTCCTCGGCGGCGTGCCGTTCGGCGAAGAGCTCGTGATGTGGTGGAACTTCATCGGCCGCACCCACGACGAGATCGTCGAGTTCCGCCGGCAATGGCAGGCCGACGTGATCGCCCGAGACAACCCCGACGGTCGCTTCGGCACCGTCGCGGGCTACGACGGCACACCGCTGCCCGCACCAGAACTGCCCACCGTACGGCTGAAACCTCGGCGTTGAGTGCCGACTACTGCAGCGCCGAGGTGAGCCGGGCGAGGTTGTCGAGCACCGTCGAACGCAGCGGCTGCTGCATCCAGTCGTCGAGCGTGAGCTCGCGGCTGTCACGCCGATAGCCGTCTTCGACCGCGCGCATCTCGCGCACGAACGACGCCCCGCGCACGAGCAGCGACACCTCCATGTTGAGCTCGAACGAGCGGATGTCCATGTTGCTCGAGCCGATGACGGCGACATCGTCGTCGATCGTGAAGTGCTTGGAGTGCAGGATGTACGGCGCCTTGTACATGTAGATCTTCACTCCGCCGCGCAGGAGCGCCTCGTAGTAGGAGCGTTGCGCGTGGTAGACGAGCGCCTGGTCGCCGATCTCCGAGACGAAGAGCTCGACGTGGATGCCGCGCTGGGTCGCCCCGCTGATCGCACGCAGCATCGCCTCATCGGGTACGAAGTACGGGCTCGTGATGATGATGCGCTCTTCGGCCGCGTAGAGCAGCGCGAGGAAGAGCTTCAGGTTGTTCTCGTTCGGGAACCCGGGGCCGCTCGGCACGACCTGGCAGTCGAGGTCTTGCGCCTCGGCCGGCTGGTCGAGCGAGGCGGCGAGGTCGCGCACCGGCTCCTCACCCGTCTCGAGATACCAGTCGGTGGCGAAGATGGCATCGAGCCCCGCGACGATCGGCCCTTCGACGCGGGTCACGAGTTCTTTCCACTTCAGGCCGCGACGGATGTTGCTGCGCTTGTTGTAGCTGCGGTCGATGACGTTCTGCGAGCCCATGAAGCCCACCTCGCCGTCGACCACGAGGATCTTGCGGTGGTTGCGGAGGTCTGGACGCTGGTACTTGCCCTTCAGGGGCTGCACCGGAAGCATGAGTTGCCAGTTCGCGCCCATCGCGGTCATGCGCTTCAGGGTCTTGCGATAGCCCTTCACCCTGAAGGACGCGACGTGGTCGAGCAGCACGCGCACATCGACGCCTCGTGCGACCGCGTCTCCGAGCGCATCGAAGAACGGCGCCGTCGTGGCATCGAGGGCGAGGATGTAGAACTCCACGTGCACGTACCGTTTCGCGTCGCGCACCGCGTCGGTCATCGCATCGAGCGATCCCTGGTAGTCGCCGATGAGGCTCGCGCTGTTGGAGCCGATGAGGGGCATCGAGCCGAGGTTCCGGTTGAGCCGCACGACACCCTCGAACCACGCCGGCCAGTGACCGGGATCGCTGACCCGCTCGACGCCGTGCGTCGACTCGCGGATGTATCGATCGACCTCGGCCTGCTTGCGGCGCCGATGCCTCGGCAGCTTCGGGTTGCCGATGAGCAGGAAGAACAGCACCCCGATGTACGGGAGGAAGAAGATCGTGAGCAGCCACGCCATGCCCGCGGTCGGACGACGGTTGCGGGGCACCACGATGATCGCGGTGACGCGCACGATGAGATCGACGACGATGAGGATGCCGGCGACGAGGAGCGCCGTCTGCTCAGCATCCATGCCGGTCAGGCTGCCGGTCGGTGCCGGGCGAGCTTCGCCCGCTCCTCCGCCTCGATGCGGGCGTACGCCTTGCGCTCATTGCGATCGGAGTGGATGATCGCGCGCATCACGAACCAGAAGATGAGCCCGATGAGCACGGTCGGCGCAAGCGACCAGATCGCATTCGCCCAGAAATCGTCCATAGAGCACCAGAATACGGGGCAATCCTCGGATTCCGCTCATCGGCTTCCGATCAGAGGTATTGCTCAGCGAACAACGCGGGCAGCGAGCGACGGGGTCCGGCTACCCGTACCGGACCCCGCGCCGCGTTCAACTCATTCGCCGCCGAGGCTTCGACGACGCACGAGGAACAGTAGGCCTCCGGCGAGGAGGGCGAACATCGCCACTCCGACTCCCGCGGCCAGGTCGACACCCGTGACGGCCATCGGCGGCCGAAGCGTGTTCGTGATGGCGCACGCGATGTCGTCGCCGGGCGCCACCTCGAAGTCGGCTGCATCGATCACGACGGGTTCACCGCCGCCGGCCGGGGTGACCTCGCACGACATCGGCCCTGCGGACCACTGGCCTTGAACGGGCGTCTCCGTGATCGAGTAGCGGTGACCCACATCGACGAGCTCGAAGACCGCAGTGCCGCTGCCGCTGACCGTGGTGATCTCACGGGTGCGCGGGTCGTCGTCGGAGCCGAGCTGCGTGAGCACGAATCCGAAGGTGCCGTTGCCGCCCACCGTGGACTTCTTCACCGTGACGGTTCCCGGGTTCGCCGCGTTCGTGAACACGCAGCTCACGACCTCGCCTGCCCCGAGTTCGATCGTGGTGCCGTTGCCCTCGACCACGCCGCACGAGATGTCGTCGAGCGTCCAGCCGGCGGGCAGCAGCTCGTCGACCGTGTACGTGCCGGGCACGATGAATCCCGAACTCCAGAAGGCGTCCTCGGAGTCAGTCGAGTCGTTGAGGGTGAAGTCGACGGTCTCTTCACCGTCGCCGAAGACGAACTCGAAGTCCTTGTCGAACTCGTCGGGCAGCGTCTCCTTGTCGACGAAGATGAGGCCGCGCTGGGTGTTCGTGAACGTGCACTCCACGGTCTCGCCGGCGTCGAGGTCGATCGCAGCCGAGAAGTCCTCGAAGTCGACGAGGGTGCCGCTGTCGGGATCGACGCAGACGAGGTTCGTCGTGTCGTAGCCCGTGATCGGGTCTTCGCTCACGTCGTAGGCCCCGGGAACGAGCTCACTGAACGTCTGGGTTCCGAAGCCGTCGACCGTCTCGATCGAGAAGTCGCCGAGTGCATCGCTCGAGAACTCGAACACGGCGTCGTCGACGCCCTCGACGAGCTTGTTGATGATGATCGTGCCCTGCTGCTCGTTGGTGAACACGCAGCTGACCGTGGCGCCCGCGATCGTCGTGACGGTCGCGCCGTCTTCGATCGCGACCTCTTCGGTGTCGCACGTCACGTCGACGAGGTCCCAGCCTTCCGGCACGGTCTCGGTGATGTCCACCTCGGTTCCGGGAGCGAACTGGAACGTCTCCGATTCGCCGTCGACGAGATCGAAGCCCGCGCCGCCGATGGTGAAGTCGAACAGCCGCGCCGAGGCATCCGGAAGGGTCTGCTTCTCGACCGTCACCCACGAGGTCGCGTTGGTGATCACGCAGTCGGTGGTCTCCAGGGTGACGACCGGGAAGGTGGTTCCGGTGGCGGCGCCGTTCTCGTAGAGCACGTACTCGGTGCCGTCCTGCGTGCAGACGATCGAGTAGAGCGACCACGGGGCACCGTCGGGGATGACCTCGTCGAGTGAGAAGGCCTCGCCGGGTTCGACGTCGAAGTACGAATCGGTCTCATCGATGACGAGGTCGCCGTCGATCGGCACTTCGCCGCCCGTCACGGTGTAGTCGAACACCGTGCCGCTGGGGTCGGCCAGGTCGTTCAGCGACTCCTTGGTCACGTTGAGGTAGCCGCAGGTCGACGGGGGCGTCACCGTGAGCGGCGCGACGTACGCCTTCAGGTTGCCCGCAGCGCTGCCGCCCGTGATCGACCGCATGTACACGGTCGCCGCGTCTTCGGTGGGCGGGCAGCCCGGCTCGATGCCGGTGAGTTCGGTGAGGTCGAAGCCGACCTCGAAGAAGGTGCCGCTCTCACTGATGGCGCTCGCGAATCCCGAGGTGTCGGTCGTGCAACCGGCGTCGGAGTTCACGTCGTCGGGATAGCTGGCCTGGTCGGCGTACTCGCAGAGCTGCCCGAGCAGGGGCGGATCGCCGCCGTTCATGTCGATGTATGCGACCACGCCACCCTCGTCGTGGAGCGGCTGCGGCGTGCCGTCGGGCGCGACGTTCGTGCCCGCGTACGACAGGTCGATCGCGTACTTGCCCGTGCCACTGTCGCCGGTGCGATCCCATGCGACGTAGAGGTAGTAGTGGCCGTCGACGACGCGCGCCAAGGTGTAGACCTTGGAGAAGTCGGCCTTGTCGGGCGTGGAGCCGGCGGAGGTCCAGGTGGACGGGTCATCGACGTCCTTCGAGCTGGCGCTGTAGGTGCCGCCCTGCTCGGTGCTGTTGAACCCGATGCCGGGAGTGTCCCAGTCATCGAAGCCGGGCGGACAGTCTTGCTCGGTCAGGTTGCCGTCGATTTCGAAGTCACCGAGATCGCAGACCGGGTCCGCGTAGGCCGGTGCCGCCAGGGCGACCGGTGCGAACAGGCCGGCGACGAGAGCACCGGCAGCGAGCAGCGCAGTGCGCTGGCGTCGTGAAAACACGTTGAACCCCTTTATGTGTTCGGATTCGCAGTCACCTCGGGTTGTGGTTCTGCGGCCACATGATCCGGAGGTTATCCGAGTTGAGAAGTCCTCGAAACGGCCGAAATCCCCGGAACTCAGGGGTGAGAGCGCTCTCACAATTGACGCAGGGAGGCCCGACTCGCGAAATGGGGGACACGCACGAATTCGCTCCGAACACGCGACGGCGGTCCACCACGCGGAGCGCGCGCGCGACGCCACGATTCGGGGGACGCCAGCCCGTTACCGAATCGTGATGGAACCGCTGCCCCCCAAAGGGGGATCAGCCTGCGGTGAGGATGCCCCAGACGCCGGAACCGAGCAGGTAGAGCCCGATCGCGCCGACCACGATCCAGATGCCGAGGCGCATGTTCGACGGGCGCTTCGGATCGCGCTCGGGGTCGAGCTCGGACTTGGGGAGATAGTCGTTCACGCGAGGCATCCGCTCATTTGACCAGTGGGAAGAGGATCGTCTCGCGAATGCCGAGACCGGTGAGTGCCATCAACAGGCGGTCGATGCCCATGCCCATGCCACCAGACGGCGGCATGCCGAACTCGAGGGCGCGCAGGAACTCCTCGTCGAGGCGCATGGCCTCGGGGTCGCCGCCTGCCGCGAGCTTCGCCTGCTCGACGAAGCGCTCGCGTTGCACGACCGGGTCGACGAGCTCGGAGTAGCCGGTGGCGAGTTCGAAACCGCGGATGTAGAGGTCCCACTTCTCGACGACGCCCGGGATCGAGCGGTGCTCGCGCACGAGCGGAGAGGTGTCGAGCGGGAAGTCCATGACGAACGTCGGGCGCACGAGACCCGACTTCACGTGGTGCTCCCAGAGCTCTTCGACGTACTTGCCGGGCAGCGGGTGATCGACCTCGACACCGGCGTCGTCGGCGAGCTGCTTCAGGCGCTCGACCGGCGTCGACGACGTGATCGTCTCGCCGATCGCCTCCGACAGCGAGTCGTACATCGAGATGCGCGCCCAGTCGCCGCCGAGGTCGAAGTCGGTGCCGTCGGCCCAGGTCACGACGTGCGAGCCCGACGTCGCGATCGCGGCATCCTGAATGAGCTGCTGCGTGAGGTCGGCGATGGTGTTGTAGTCGCCGTACGCTTCGTAGGCCTCGAGCATCGCGAACTCGGGCGAGTGCGTCGAGTCGGCTCCCTCGTTGCGGAAGTTGCGATTGATCTCGTACACGCGCTCGATGCCGCCGACGACGGCGCGCTTCAGGTACAGCTCGGGCGCGATGCGCAGGTACAGCTCGGTGTCGAAGGCGTTCGACTGCGTCACGAACGGTCGAGCGGATGCCCCGCCGTGCATGACCTGCAGCATCGGCGTCTCGACCTCGATGAAGCCGAGACCGTCGAAGGTGCGCCGGAGGCTCGCGTTGACCTTCGCCCGGTCGATGACGTTCTTGCGCGCCTGCTCACGCGAGATGAGGTCGAGGTAGCGGCTGCGCACGCGCATCTCTTCGGAGAGCTCGTTGTGCAGGTTCGGCAGCGGCAGGATCGCCTTCGAGGCGATGCGCCACTCCTTCACCATGATGGACAGCTCGCCGCGTCGGCTCGTGATGACCTCGCCGCCGACGAAGACGTGATCGCCGAGGTCGACGAGCTCCTTCCACTCGGCGAGGGACTCCTCGCCCACCTCGGCGAGGGAGACCATCGCCTGGATTCGGCTGCCGTCGCCCGACTGCAGCGTGGCGAAGCACAGCTTGCCCGTGTTGCGAGAGTGCACGACCCGGCCGGCAAGACCGACCTGCTCGCCACTCGCCTCGTCGACGCCGAGCCCCACGAAGCGGTCACGCACCTCGGAGATCGTCACCGTGATCGGCAACCGCACGGGGTACGCACCGAAGGCGGGGTCATCGGATGCCGCGATCAGCCGCTCGCGCTTGGCGAGACGCACGGCCTTCTGCTCGGAGATCTCAGCGGCGCTGATCTCTTCGGCAGTGGGCTCGGGCGTGGCGTCCGTCTGGTTCTCGGCCATCGTTCTCTCTCGTTGCGCGAACAGGTGCTGCACCAGCCTACTTGGGCGCTCCTGGGCGCCCGCCCGGCTCAGCCGAGCGCGATGGCGGCGTTGTCGATGAGACGGGTGGCGCCGACGCGTGCCGCGACGAGCACCACGGCTGCACCCCGCGCGTCGTCGGCGACGGGCAGGAACGTCTCGGGGTCGACGACCACGAGGTAGTCGAGGGTGACCTCGTCGTGGTCGCCGAATGCGGCAGCCCCCTCGGCGAGCACCTCGGCCAGACCGTCGGGCGCCGCGGCATCCGCTGCTCGCAACGCCTCCGACAGCGTCAGCGCGGCGTCGCGATGTGCAGGGTCGAGGTAGCGGTTGCGGCTGGAGAGCGCGAGACCGTCGGCCTCGCGCACCGTGGACACCACGTCGATCACCGTCGGCACGTCGAGGTCGCGCACCATGCGGCGCACGAGGAAGACCTGCTGCGCATCCTTCTGGCCGAAGACCGCGGCATCGGGGCAGGCGATGTTCAGCAGCTTGGCGACCACGGTGAGCATGCCGTCGAAGTGCCCCGGACGGGATGCGCCCTCGTAGAGCGAGCCGACCCGGCCGGCGGTGAGCTTCGTGCCCGCCTCGCCGTGCGGATACATCTCGGACGCCGTCGGCGCGAAGACGAACTCGACGCCGAGGCCCTCGAGCGCCGCGACATCCGCTTCGAGGGTGCGCGGATAGCGGTCGAGGTCTTCGCCGGGGCCGAACTGGAGCGGGTTCACGAAGATCGACACCACGACGACGTCGGCGAGTTCGCGAGCGCGCGCGACGAGTGCGAGGTGGCCGTCATGCAGCGCACCCATGGTGGGCACGAGGGCGACGGATGCCCCGGCCGCACGCCGCTCGTCGAGGAGCCCGCGCAGTTCGGCGATCGTCGGCACCACCCGGGTGCCGTCGGCGACCTCGATCACGCGCCACCCCCCAGTGGCCAATCGGATCCGGCCTCGTCGATCGTATCGGCGCCCTCGGCGTACGCGCCGCTGTCGTGTCGGGCGAGCGCGTTCTCGACGGTGGAGCGCACGAGCGGCGCGAGCACGGCGCCCGGCCGGCCGACGCCGATGCCGTCGAGCAGGCCGCTCGCCTGATCGACGATCGCGCTCGAGAAGGAGACGGCCGTGTCGATCGCCTCGCCGTAGGCGGCACGATCGACCTCGGCCACGACGAACGGCTCGCCGCCCATCTCGACGACGAGCGCCTGCCCGATCGGCAGCACGGGCGCCGGCGCGGTGACAGCGAACCACGTTCCGGGAAGCCGTGCAAGGTCGATGCTCGTGCCCGTGAAGCTCATCGCCGGGTGCACGGCGAGCGGAATCGCGCCGGCGGCCCGAGCCGGGTCGAGGGCGCCGGTGCCGAACCGCGCGACGGTGTGCAGCACGAGCTGCCCGGGCTGCCAGACGCCGGCGTCGGCGAGTCCGGCGACGAGTGGCCCGAGCTCGGCCTCGGGCACCGCGAGCAGCACGAGTTCGCTGCGCTCGATGACGTCGGGGATCGCGAGCACCGGCACCGAGGGGAGCATCGCGGCCGCCCGTTCACGGCTCGCGTCGGAGACCGCCGAGATGCCCGTGAGCGCGTGGCCGGCGCCCGCGAGGGCCGAGGCGAGCACGGCACCGACGCGCCCGGCGCCGATGGTGCCGACGCCCAGCCGGCCGGGGCGCTCAGCCGGCATGGCGGGGACCCGGCTCGTCGATCGGTTCGGCGGGTGCCGTGGGCACGTGCGGCTCCGCCGCCGCGACGTCGGGCACGCGGTCGATACCGGATGCACCGGCAGTCTCGCCGGTCGTCACACGGGCGGTCACGACGTCGCGCGACTCGAGCGCGGCGCCCCAGTGATGCGAAGTGTCGCTCGCTGCGCGCTCGACCGCCTCACGCGACAGGCGCTCGAAGAGGCCGAAGGCATCGGAACGATCGGCCACGGGCAGCGACACCGTGACCGGGCCGGCCACGGTGTGCAGGCGCAGGGTCGCGAGACGAAGCCAGCGCTCGATCGGACCGACCGACACCGCGAGCGACTGCATGCGGGCAAGCGGCACGAGACTGAGGCTGCGCACGAGCGCGCCGCGCCTCGCGACGGCGACACCCGAGGCGGTGGCCAGGCCGATGCGTCGCCACGAGAACGGTCGCAGCCAGGCGGCGCGCTTCGGCGTCGTCGAGAACCCGCCCGCCGCGCCGCGTCCGACGAGGCCCGTGTCGACCAGCGGCTCGATGTCGGCCGCGACATCCGGCAGCAGGAGCGCGAGCACGCGGTGCACGTCGGCCGTGGTGCCGACCGGCAGCACGATGGTGCGCTGCGCGGCCTCGCCCGAGGCGGAGATCGACTGCCCGGCGACGTTGATGCGCACCGACCACCAGCCGAACGGCCGCCAGAAGACCCACTGGGTGGCCTCGATCGCGTGGATCCGGCCCGGCGGAATCGTCTGGTTGGCGGTGGAGAGCAGGCCGTGACCGATGCGCACGCCGTCGGGGGTGCCCGCGATCGAGTAGCGCAGCGACTTCGTGATGCGCGACCACACGTAGCTCACGAGACCGATCGCCGCCGGTACGAAGCTGAAGAGCACCCACATCTGGCCGGTCGTGACCCCGATGACGATGATCGCGGCGAGGATGAGCGCCCACATGGTCGAGCCACCGAGCAGGGTCGAGCCGATCACCCGGCCGAGCGGCAGGTGCACGATCGACTCGGGCGGAGCCAGGGTGGGGTCGAGCTCGGGCGCGAGGAACTCGTCGACCCGCTGGGTGACGAGCGCTCCGGCACGCGCGGTGACCGGCGTTCGCGCCCCTGCAGCGTCCGACGCGAACGCACCCTCGTGGGGTGCGCCGGCCACGCCGTGGGAACTCGCGCCCGCCTCCGGCTCGGCCGAAGCGACCGTGCCGAGTGCGGCACCCGCTGCCGCACTCACCGGTGGCTCGGCGCTCTGCTGACGCTCCGCGCGCGCACCGGAGGCCAGGCGCAGGATGTCGGCGCGGAGGGCGTCGGCGAGCGACGAACCCAGGTAGGCGAGCTGCACGTTCGCCGACTGGCCCGCGACCGAGACCTCGAGTTTCGCGGTGCCGAAGAGCCGCGCGAAGAGGGGCCGGTTGACGTTGATGCCCTGAATGCGGTCGAGTCGCGCACTGCGGTGCGAGCGGAAGAGGATGCCGCTGCGCACCTCGACCGCTTCGTGCGTCACCCGGAACGTGTGCATGCGCCAGGACAGCCAGAACCCGACGATGACCGCGATGATGGCGACCGCGAGCCCGAGCACGGCCCAGCCGACGAGGCCCTTCGACACGATGCCGCCCACCGGGTCGTTCGCCCAGTCGTTCCGCCATGTGCTGTAGCCGTCGTCGATCTGCTCGCCCGTGCCGGGCGCGAAGATCGTGAGGAAGACCTCGATGACCCGCTCGCGGAGGTTCGCGATCACGAACCCGAGCACGGCGATGAACACGAGTCCGCCGCGCAGCAGCGGGCTCGCGGGGTGGAGGCGGTGCCAGTCGCCGTCGGCGAGGTTCACCACCCCCTGCGGGCGCTCGACTCGGCTCACAGCCCCGCCCGGCGCGACTCGGCGAGGGCGACGAGCTCGTCGCGCAACCGGTCGGCCTCCGCCATCGGCAGTCCGGGCACCGTGACCGCGGTCGCTGCGGCCGCGGTCACGAACTTGAGGTCGGCGAGCCCGAGAGAACGGGCGACCGGACCACGCGTGATGTCGACGAGTTGCATGCGCCCGTAAGGCACCGCCACCTGGCGCTGGAACATGATGCCGCGGCGGAACAGCAGGTCGTCGGCGCGCAGGCGGTACTGGATCGACCGTACCCGGCGCGGCTCGAACGCGATCGCGATCAGCGAGAGCACGGCGATGGCGATCGCAACCCAGATCGCCCATTCCCATTCCCAGAGGAAGTGGGCCAGCAGTGCGGCGCCGACGAACACGATCATGCCGATGATCGAGCCGATCACCTCGACGACGATGTACTTCGGCGAGACGCGCTGCCAGCCGGTGTCGGATGCCGCGGCGTTCTCCGGCTCGGCGGGCACCGTCTCTGCTGGCGGGAGGCCGGGCGACTCAGGCATGCGCGTGCTCTTCTTTCTCGGTGTCGGTGTCGTCGGGCGGAAGCGTGCAGAAGTACTCGGCGATGAGGCCACCGGCCAGCAGGAGCCCCGCGCCGATCGCCGTGCCGAAAGCGAGCCAGATGGTGCCGGCGGTCGGCACGACGCTGCGGGTGAGCAGGAAGAGGGCGATGCCGAGACCGAATCCGAGGATGAGCGATCCACTCAGGCTGCACGCCTTGGCGAGCACGGCGGTGCGCATGGCGCGGAACGGGTCGAGGTGCTTCGTCGCCTTGCCCTTCACTGCACGGCGCACGGGCCAGGCGAAGGCCACCACGAGCACTGCGACCCCCGCGAGCGTGATCGGCAGCGAGATCGGCGGCACGATCGCCTTCGATCCGTTCGAGACGATCGCGAGATCGATCAGGTACCCGGCGACGAGCCCCGCGAGCACGAAGGCGATGACGATCGAGGCATGAGTGCGCTTCATCGGCGCACCACCTCGTCGTCTGCCGCCGCGCGAAGCACGGCGATGGGCCCGCGACCCGGCAGAACGGCGTCGGGTTCGACGTCGAGCCACGGCTGGAGCACGAACGCCCGCTGCCACGCTCGCGGATGCGGCAGCACGAGTCGTTCGTCGGCGAGCTCGGCACCGCCCACGTCGATGAGATCGAGGTCGAGCGTGCGGTCGCCCCAGTGCTCGCTGCGCACCCGGCCGTGCTCCTGCTCGATGCGCTGCAGCACGTCGAGCAACGCGTGCGGGTCGAGCCGGGTGTCGACGACGACCACGCCGTTGATGTACCGGGGCGCGTCGCGGTCGACGCCGGCATCTTTGATCGCGGGCGTCTCGTACACGGGCGACACGGCCACGAGCTCGAGCCCGACGGTCTCGGCGAGCTCGCGCACTGCGACGGCGATCGTCGCCTCACGGTCGCCGAGGTTCGCCCCGAAGGCGATCACGGCGCGGGTCACTCGCGACTCCGCACGATGGTGACGGCGACGTCGGCGAAGGGAACGCTGATGGGCGCCTGCGGCTTGTGCACGGTGACCTCGACCTCGTCGACCGCCGCGAAGCCGAGTGCAACGGCGGCGACGCGCTCGGCGACCGTCTCGATCAGGTCGACCGGATCGCGTTCGACGGCGGCGACGACCGCCTCGGCGAGCTCCCCGTAGTGCACGGTGCGGGCGAGGTCGTCGGTGGATGCCGCGGCGGCCAGGTCGACCGCGACCGACACGTCGATCACGAACTCCTGGCCGTCGACCCGTTCGAACTCGAACACCCCGTGGTGCGCGCGCACGCGAAGCCCGGTCAGGGAGATGCGATCGCCCCGGTCGCGTTCGCGCAGTTCAGCCACGTCGTCCACTCTGCCATGCGCCGAGCACGTCGAGGGCGCGACGCGTGCCTCGCACGTCGTGAACTCGCACGCCCCAAGCACCCGCCTGCGCGGACAGCACGCTGACGACCGCGGTCGGCAGGTCGCGATCGGCGACGGATGCCTCGGCGGGCAGCATCGCTCCGAGGAAGCGTTTGCGCGAGGCACCGACGAGCATGGGCAGGCCGAGGCCCGCGAGCACATCGAGGCGCCCGAGCAATTGCCAGTTCTGCTCGCCGCGCTTGGCGAAGCCGAGGCCGGGGTCGAGGATGAGCTTCTCGGG
Source organism: Agromyces sp. GQ35 (assembly GCF_059758475.1). NCBI lineage: Bacteria > Bacillati > Actinomycetota > Actinomycetes > Micrococcales > Microbacteriaceae > Agromyces > Agromyces sp. GQ35. The sequence goes on from NZ_JCAXEO010000001.1 coordinate 366,319, forward strand.
CGCGACGCCGGCGGCGACGAGGTCGTCGACCCGTTGGGCGAGCTCGTCGCGCACCTCGGCGGCGACATCGTCGTACTCGGCGAGCGAGTCCATGCGGTCGGAGTGACCGCGCCAGTGCATGGCGACGTAGTGCGCCCCCGTCTCGGCGGCGATCGACCCCATCGCCGCATCGGCGAGCCCGGCCGAGACGTCGTTGATGATCTCGGCGCCGACCTCGACGGCCGCCTGCGCGGTGGCCGCTCGCATCGTGTCGACGCTCACCCGGATGCCGCGGCCGGCGAGTTCCCGGATGACCGGCACCACCCGCCGCAGCTCTTCCGCGGGCTCGACGCGGGCCGCGCCGGGCCGTGTCGACTCGCCGCCGACGTCGACGATGTCGGCGCCATCGGCGACGAGCGCGAGACCGTGGGCAATGGCCGCTTCGGCGTCGAACCACTGCCCGCCGTCACTGAACGAGTCGGGCGTGACGTTCACCACACCCATCACGAGAGTGCGTTCAGGCATGGGCCTGAGCCCCGATCAGGGTGATGATCTCGCTGCGCGCGACCGGTTCCGACAGTGCCCCGCGACTCGCGATCGTGACGGTCGAGCTCCGCTCCTGGCGCGAGCCCCGGGTCGTGACGCAGCGGTGCTGCGCGTCGAGCACGACGAGGACGCCCTTCGGGTCGAGCCCGGCGACGAGGGTGTCGGCGATCTCCTCGGCGAGACGTTCCTGCAGCTGCGGCCGGCGGGCGAGCGTGTCGACGACCGCAGGGATCCGGCCGAGCCCCACGACCCGGTCGCCGGGCAGGTAGGCCACGTGCGCCGTGCCGACGAACGGCAGGAGGTGATGTTCGCACACCGAACGGAACGCGAGGTCGCGAAGGATCACCGCGTCGCTCGTCGCGGGCACACCGGCATCCGTCGCTCCGATCGGCACCGTGTCGGCGAGGTGACTGAGCGGATCGACGTCGAGTCCGCCGAAGAAGTCGGCGTAGGCCTCGGCGACGCGCTGCGGCGTGCGCTCGAGACCCGGTCGCGTCGGGTCTTCACCGATCGCGAGCAGGATCTCGAGCACCGCGCGCTGGATGCGCTCGGCGTCAACTCCGGCCATGGCTCCCCCTCTTCGGGTCGACAGCGTTCGACCGGCGGCTACGCCGTGGCCGGGCGCGGGTTCGAGCGCGGCGCGCGCGCCACGCTCTCTTCGGCCGGCGGCTGCCCCGAGTCGACCCCGCCGTCGACGGCGCCCTGGTCGATCGGCATCTTCTCGGTCGGGAACGCGATCGGCGGCCGGTCCGAGACCGGGCGCTTCTCGCTCGAGAGCCACTGCGGTCGCTCGGGGAGCTTCTTCACGTTCTTGAAGAGCTCGGCGATCTGCTTGTGGTCGAGCGTCTCTTGTTCGAGCAGCTCGGCCGCGAGGGTGTCGAGGATGTCGCGGTTGTCGTTGAGCACCTGCCACGCCTCGTCGTGCGCCTGCTCGATGAGCGAACGAACCTCGGTGTCGACCTTCAGGGCGATCTCTTCGGAGTAATCGCGCTGGTGGCCCATGTCGCGACCGAGGAAGACCTCGCCCTGCGACTGGCCGAGCTTGATCGCACCGACGTTCGCGCTCATACCGTATTCGGTGACCATCTTGCGAGCCGTCGAGGTGGCCTTCTCGATGTCGTTCGAGGCGCCGGTCGAGGGGTCGTGGAACACGATCTCTTCGGCGACTCGCCCACCCATGGCGTAGGTCAGCTGGTCGAGCAGCTCGTTGCGGCTCACCGAGTACTTGTCTTCGAGCGGCATCACCATCGTGTAGCCGAGGGCCCGGCCGCGCGGCAGGATCGTGATCTTGGTGACGGGGTCGGTGTAGTTCATCGCCGCCGCGGCGAGGGCGTGGCCGCCCTCGTGGTAGGCCGTGATGAGCTTCTCCTTGTCTTTCATGACGCGGGAGCGACGCTGCGGGCCGGCGATCACCCGGTCGACCGCCTCGTCGAGAGCACGGTTGTCGATGAGCTGTGCGTTGGAGCGCGCCGTGAGCAGCGCGGCTTCGTTGAGCACGTTCGCGAGGTCGGCACCGGTGAACCCCGGCGTCTTGCGCGCGAGCACCTCGAGGTCGACGCCGTTGGCGAGCGGCTTGCCCTTCGAGTGCACCTCGAGGATCTTCTGTCGGCCCTTGAGGTCTGGCGCGTCGACGCCGATCTGCCGGTCGAAGCGCCCGGGGCGCAGGAGGGCAGGGTCGAGGATGTCGGGACGGTTCGTCGCCGCGATGAGGATGACGTTCGTCTTCGGGTCGAAGCCGTCCATCTCGACGAGCAGCTGGTTCAGCGTCTGCTCGCGCTCGTCGTGCCCGCCGCCGAGGCCGGCGCCGCGGTGGCGGCCGACCGCGTCGATCTCGTCGACGAAGATGATGGCGGGCGCGTTCTGCTTCGCCTGCTCGAAGAGGTCGCGCACACGGGATGCGCCGACGCCGACGAACATCTCGACGAAGTCGGAGCCCGAGATCGAGTAGAAGGGCACGGCCGCCTCGCCTGCGACGGCTCGCGCGAGCAGCGTCTTGCCAGTGCCGGGAGGGCCGTAGAGCAGCACACCCTTGGGAATGCGGGCGCCGACGGCCTGGAACTTGGCCGGCTCCTTCAGGAACTCCTTGATCTCGTGGAGCTCTTCGATGGCTTCGTCGGCACCGGCGACGTCGTCGAAGGTGACCTTCGGGCTCTCTTTCGAGACGAGCTTCGCCTTGGACTTGCCGAACTGCATGACCTTGCTGCCGCCGCCCTGCATGCCCGAGAGCATGATCCAGAAGAAGAGGCCGATGAGCACGAGCGGCAGGAGGATGCCGAGCATCGAGAGGAACCAGTTCGGCTGCGGGACCTCGTCGTTGAAGCCGTCTTTCGGGTTCGCGTCGTCGACCGCGGCGACGACGTCGACGCCACGCGGAGTGATGTAGTAGAACTGCACCTGCGTACCGAGCTTCTCGTCGGCCTTCGCGAGGGTCAGGTCGACTCGGTTCTCACCGTCGACGATCTTCACCGACGCGACCTTGCCGTCTTTCAACAGCTCGAGTCCCTCTTGCGTCGACACCTCCTTGAAACCGGAGGCGGTGATGAGGCTCGATCCGATCCAGACTGCGACGATCGCGAGCAGAATGTAGATGATCGGCCCGCGCAGGATCTTCTTGATGTTCATGGTCTTGCAAGGCTACATTGGCGCGGCTGCGCCCCGGCCGAATGTTCGCTGTGGGCTGCGCCGGTCGCGGAGGGCTCAGGAGTAGACGTGCGGCGCGAGGATCGCGACGTCGCGGAGGTTGCGGTACTGCTCGGCGTAGTCGAGGCCGTAGCCGACGACGAACTGGTTCGGGATGTCGAAGCCGAGGTACTTCACCGTGACCTCGACCTTCGCGGCGTCGGGCTTGCGCAGGAGGGCGCAGATCTCGACCGACTCCGCACCGCGGGACTCGAGGTTGCCGAGCAGCCAACTGAGGGTGAGGCCCGAGTCGATGATGTCCTCGACGATCAGCACGTGCTTGCCGGTGAGGTCGGTGTCGAGGTCTTTCACGATGCGCACGACGCCCGACGACTGTGTTCCCGCGCCGTACGAGGAGACGGCCATCCAGTCCATCTTCATGTGCGGGCGGAGCTCGCGGGCGAGGTCGGCCATGACCATGACCGCGCCCTTCAGCACGCCGACGAGCAGCACGTCGCGGCCCTCGTAGTCGGCCTCGATGCGGCGGGCGAGTTCGGCCAGCTTCGCGTGGATCTCGGCTTCGGTGACGAGCACCTCGGTGAGGTCTGCCTCGATCTCGCGCGCGTACATGCCGGCTCCTTCTGTGACGTCGAACGGATGCGTCGAGCCTACGCTGCGCCGAGCTGTCGAGCGGTCGCGGCTCAGTGGTCGCGCGGCAGCACCTCGGTCGAGCCGGTGGCACTCAGCACGACGTGGGCTCCGGCGCGCGTGGCGCGCACGCCGTCGGGCAGGTCGATCGGGCCCTGCCCGTGCCAGTCGGTGACGAGCCGGGTCACCTCGAGCGTCTGCGCACGGCTCAGCGAGACGCCGAATTCGCTCAGCACCACGTGGCGCACGATGCGCTGGCGCAGCGCCGCCGGATTCGCCGCGAGCGCCCCGGCCGAGATCGCGATGCCGGCCTCTGCCGGCTGGCAGATCTCCTCGATGACCTCTTCGATCTGCTCGGAGAAGGCCTCGTCGTCTTCGCGCAGGTGCTCGGCGGTGCGCACGAGCGCCTCGGCGATGCCCGGGCCGAGCTCGGCTTCGAGCAGCGGCAGCACCCGTTCGCGCACGCGCACCCGCGCGTAGGCCGGGTCGGCGTTGTGCGGGTCGTCCCAGGGAGCGAGGCCGGCGTCGAGACAGGCCTGTCGTGTGGTCGCGCGGCGGATGCCGAGGAGCGGCCGGGCGTAGCGGCCGGCACGCGCCGGCATGCCGGCGAGGCTCGCGGCGCCCGATCCCCGGGCGAGGCCGAGCAGCACGGTCTCGGCCTGGTCGTCGAGGGTGTGACCGAGCAGCACGAGTGCGGCGCCCGTCTCGGCGGCGGCGGCATCGAGGGCGGCGTAGCGCGCGGCGCGAGCGGATGCCTCGGGCCCGCCCGCAGCCGTCACGTCGACCCTGCGCACCAGCACCGGATCGAGCCCGAGTGCGCGCGCCTGCGCGGCAGCGGCGGCCGCGACATCCGACGACCCGTCTTGCAGGCCGTGATCGACGATGACCGCGCCCGCCCTGAGCCCGGCGCGCGGCGCCTCGAATGCGGTCGCCGCGGCGAGCGAGAGCGAATCCGCTCCCCCGGACAGCGCAACGAGCACGAGTGCGGGCGTCTCGACCTGCTCGTGCGCGACCGGAAGCGCCCCGCGCACCGCACGCCGCAGGTCGGCGATCGGCGGGGTCAGCCGCGGCCGGCGCGGGCTCGCGGCATCCGTCGGCTGGTCAGGAGGCATCAAGTAACCTTATTCCGCCGATCGCGCCCGCCTCCGAATGGGGCGGTCGCAGGCCGAGCCTCAGCACGACCGGCCGAGCTTCCACGATCAAGGAGAACCAGCATGGGCGAGTACGCCGCCATCATCGAGATCCCCAAGGGGAGCCGCAACAAGTACGAGGTCGACCACGAGACCGGCCGCGTCTTCCTCGACCGCGTGCTCTACACGACGTTCGTGTACCCGACCGACTACGGCTTCTTCGAGAACACCCTCGGCGACGACGGCGACCCGCTCGACGTGCTCGTGCTGCTCGACTACCCGCTCTTCCCGGGCGTGGGCGTGAAGGTGCGCCCCGTAGGTGTCTTCCACATGACCGACGACGGCGGCGGCGACGCGAAGGTCGTCGCGGTGCCCGCCGGCGACCCGCGGTGGAACCACATCCAGGACCTCGCCGACATCCCCGAGTTCACGCGCAAGGAGATCGAGCACTTCTTCGAGCACTACAAGGACCTCGAGCCCGGCAAGTGGGTCAAGACCGAGGGCTGGGCCGACGCGGCAGAGGCCGAGGCGCTCATCGCGAAGGCGATCGAGAAGTTCCCCGGTCACTGACCAGGGCGTGACGTGAACGGATGCCGCGAGCCGCGACATCCGGAATCGAAGGGGCGGGCCTCACGGCCTGCCCCTTCTCGCGTCTCGTGACCTGCGTCGATCAGCCCGCCGGGCGCGCCGCCGCCGAGGGGCTCCCCCAGATCGGCCACTCGCGCACGGGCTTGCCGTAGTCGGGCGCCTCGAGGATGCGACCCCCGCCGAGGTAGATCGCGACGTGGTAGTAGCTGCCGCCCGATCCCCAGAACAGCAGATCGCCGCGCTGCACGTTGCCGAGCGAGACCGCCTTGCCGCGGCCGGCGAGCGTGTAGTACTGGTTCGTCGCCGAGTGCGTGCCGATGCCGATGCCGGCGGCGGCGTACGACGCCCGGGTGAGCCCCGAGCAGTCCCACACGTCGGGGCCGGCACCGCCGAGGCCGTAGCGCTCGCCGAGCTGCTGGCTCGCGAACCAGATCGCCGTCTCGACGGCGCCCGCGTTCGGCGGTGCAGGGTCGGGATTGGGTGCGGGCGTTCCGCCGCCGCTTCCGCCGCCGGGCGACGGGGCAGGCCCGGGAGCGGAGGGCGCAGGACGCGTCGCCTCCTCGAGTGCCGCCGCTGCCGCGGCGCGCGCCTGGCCCTCGACGCGCTCGCGCTCGAGCGCCGCCGTCGTGTCTTTCAGCGCCGCGAGTTGGGCGTAGAGCTCGGCGGAGCGCTGCTCCTGCACCGTGACGGCCGACATCGCGGCCTCGGCCGCGGCATTCGCCTCGGTCGCCTTGGTCTCGGCGAGCGCGGCGAGCCGGGTGCGCTCGGTCGCGGCCGTGGCCGCCTGCGCGCGCAGAGCGTCGGCGGTATTGCGATCAGCGATCGCCTGCTCGTACACCGCTTGCGCCTGCTCACCGAGCTTCGACGCCATGCCGAGCTGCTTGAGCAGGCCGTCGGCGTTCTCGCCCGAGAACACGAGCTCCGAGGTCAGGTCGTTGCCCGCGGTCTTCGCGAGGTGCGCGGCGAGCAGCCCGGCCCGCATCTTCGAGATCTCGGCGACGGCGTCGGCCTCGTCGGCCTGCTGCCCGAGCGTGCGCTCGCGCTCGGTGGCACGGTCACGCTGGTCGACGGCGATGCGATACGACTCGGCCGCCATCTGCGACGCCTGCACCGCGACATCCGCCGCCTGCTGCAGGCCCGCGAGCAACTCGCCCACCCGGCCGATCTCGGCCTGCTTGGTCGCCTCGTTGGTCTTCGCCTGCTCGATTTCACTCCATGACGGGTAGTCGGGCTCGGCCATTGCCGGCCCGCCTGCCGCGACGACCGATGCGGTGACGGCGCCGACCGCGACCGTCGAGAAGACGGTGGCGGGTTTCACGCGCGACACCGGCCTGGTTCTGTTCTCAGCCAAAGGAGATCCCCCGATCTGCCATGAAGGGTACCGGGTTGATGCGAGTGCCGCCGTGATAGACCTCAAAGTGCAGGTGGCAGCCGTCGGAAGCACCGGTCGTGCCGCTCGAGGCGATGTTCTGCCCGGCGTCGACCCACTCGCCGACGCCGACGAAGCGGCCGCCGTCGCGGATGTGGGCGTAGCCGGTCGACAGGCCGCCGCCGTGGTCGATCTTGATGAAGTTGCCGTAGGTGCCCGAGTAGCCCGAGAACGTCACGACGCCGCTGTTCGCCGCGTAGATCGGCGAGGAGCACCCGGTGCCCAGGTCGACCGCGTAGTGGAAGCTGCCGGAGCAGCCGCCGCCCGAGCAGATCGGCGAGCGCGGGCCGAAGCTGCCCGTGATGCGGCCGGCGGCGGGCTTCGCCCAGCCGGAGGTGACCACCGCGCCGGGCGAGCCGCTGCGAGCCGCCTCTTCGCGACGCTTCCGCTCCTCTTCCTGACGGATGCGCTCACCCTCCTGGTACGCCGCCGCGGTCTTCGCTTCGGCGTCCTTGAGGAATGCGAGCTGCGCTTCGAGTTCGATCTTCTTCGCCTGCGACTCGGCCAGCGCGGCCTCTGCGGCCGCTTGCGCCTCCTGCGCGGCCACGAGCGCGGCTTCGGCGGCGATGCGCAGCTTCTCGCGTTCGGCCTGCGCCACCTCGGCCTGGCCCGCCAGCGCGAGCGCGGTGTTCTTCTTCTCCTGCGCCCGGTCGTAGATGCTCGAGGTGCGCTCGACCATCTTCTCCATGCTGCCGAGCTTGGACAGCAGCGCCTCGGTCGCCTGCGAGTCCCCGGCGTCGAGGAAGAGGCTCACGCCGACGTCGCTGCCGCCGGAACGGTAGAGCTGCGCGGCGACCTGGCCGGCGTTCGTCTCGGCGACCTGCGCCTCGGCGGCAGACGCATCGGCCTGCGCCTGGATCTGGTCGGCCCTGATGACTGCTTCGTCGTACTTCTGCTGCGCGACGAAGAGCTCGTCGGTGCGCTTCTCGGCCTCTGCCCGGGTGAACGCGACCTCGGCTTCGAGTTGCGCGATGAGCGCGGTCACCTGGGTCACAGCCGCGGCGCCGGCGGCGGTGTTCGCCTTCGCCGCCTGCAGCTCGTCCCAAGTGGGGTAGGTGGCGGCGGTGGCAGGTTGCGGTGCCGTGAGCACCGGGCCGACGAGAGCCGCAGCGACGATCGCGACGACGGCTGCGAAGCGGCGCGACGCGTGCCGTCGTCGAGCACCCCGATCGGAGTGTTCGCCCCGTGCAACCGGGCTCGTTCGGGCTCGGTCGGTGGGCGTGCGGTCTGTGGTGCGGTACATCTTTCCCCGTCCACGCGGGCTCGGGTCCCCGCGCTCCTCGCTCTCGGTTCGGGCACTGGCAGCCCCACGATAGGCGTGGGATCGGCGCTTTCCGGGCATTTCAGGCGCATGTCCGCGGATGCCGCATGCCGGGCTCCGTTGCATCCGCGGTCCTCGTTTTGCCATCTCGCCCGACTGCACGTATGCTTGGCTGTCGGCGGGCGTGCCCAGCACAGCCCTCCGGCCCCATCGTTTAGTGGCCTAGGACACCGCCCTTTCACGGCGGCAGCACGGGTTCGAATCCCGTTGGGGTCACTGCACGACATACAATTGAATAGCTTCGGTGTTGCAAGACACCACGGTGCCGCAAGGCACCACGAGGCCCTGTAGCGCAGTTGGTTAGCGTGCCGCCCTGTCACGGCGGAGGTCGCGGGTTCAAGTCCCGTCAGGGTCGCTCAGGCGACAAGCCCTTTCCCTTACGAGAGAAGGGGCTTTCTCCTTATTCGAGGCAGCAGTTCGATACAGGTCGAGCGGATGCCCCGAGGCTCTGTAGCTCAGTTGGTAGAGCGCACGACTGAAAATCGTGAGGTCACGGGATCGACGCCCGTCGGAGCCACCATCCGAAGCCCCCGGTTCGCCGGGGCTTTCGTCGTCTCCACGTCGTGCGCACGCCGCGGCCGGGCGGATTCGCCAGACTGAGCGGCAGGCCCGTCATCCCGCAGCGACGACACAGTGCGCACGCCGGGTCAAGGGGTTGGCGGCCGGGTCGAACCCTGCGACCGTCGAGTCATGGATGAGCAGAACGAACCGATCGAAGACGGCCACGACGACGCGAGCCTGCAGCAGAAGCTCGCCGGCCTCGTGCAGCAGTTCCGCAGCGACCTCGAGACCGGGTCCGTCGACGACCTGCGCACGATGGTGCGGCAGCGCCTCGAGGATTCCGGGCTGCCCGCGTCCGACGGCGATGTCGACGCCGTCGTCGCCGCGGTGGAGGCCCGCCCCGCGAACGGGTGACCGACGCGTTCGAGCTCGTCAGGCCGCGCGGTCGCGGGTCCACTCCAGCAGCCGCTCGACCGGCCAGGTCGTGACGATGCGCTCGGCGGGTACGCCGTTGGCCGCAGCGCGGGCAGCGCCGAGCTCGAGGAACGTCAGGTGGCCGGGTGCGTGCGCGTCGCTGTCGATGGAGAACAGGCAGCCGGCCTCGAGCGCGAGCTGGATGAGCTCGTCGGGCGGGTCCTGCCGCTCGGGGCGCGAGTTGATCTCGACCGCGACGCCGTGCTCGGCGCACGCATCGAAGACGGCGTGCGCGTCGAACGTCGATTGCGGGCGGGTTCCGCGCGAACCCTCGACGAGGCGACCCGTGCAGTGACCGAGCACGTTCGTGCGCGGGTCGGCGATGGCGCGCAGCATCCGCTTCGTCATCTCAGGGGCTTCGGTGCGCAGCTTCGAGTGCACGCTCGCGACCACCACATCGAGGCGGTCGAGCATCTCGGGGGTCTGATCGAGTGAACCGTCGAGCAGGATATCGACCTCGATGCCGCGCAGCAGGCGGATGCCGCCGACCCCCGCCTGCACGTCGTCGATCACCTGCTGCTGCGCCAGGAGCCGCTCGGCGCTGAGACCGTTGGCGACTCGGAGGCTCGGCGAGTGGTCGGTGACGGCGAGGTATTCGAGCCCCAGCGCGTGGGCCGCCTGCGCCATCGCCGCGAGGCTCGTCGTGCCGTCGGACCAGTCGGTGTGGCTGTGCAGGTCGCCGCGCAACTCCGACCGGAGCCCGGTCGGCGCACCCGACGGTGCCAGTCCTGTTCGGGCGCGCAACTCGGCGAGGTAGTCGGGCACTGCGCCATCCGCCGCCTGGGCGATGACGGTGAACGTCGTGCCGCCGATGCCCTTCGTACGCTGGAGGCGACCATCGCGCACGCGCTCCGAGACCTCGTCAGCGTCGAGCGGCCGGATCACGTCGGCCGCCCGACGGAACGCCTTCGACTTGAAGGCGGAGGCCCGGTCGCGCTCGAGCAGGAACGCGATCTCCTCGAGCGCCGTCACGGGATCCATGACACCATTCTGGCCTCAGTACGTGGAGGGGTACATCTCGATCGCGGTGGAGATGCTGTTGGAGACCACCACGACCGCCCAGGCGATCGCGGCGATCGTGAGGGCGACCGTCACTGCGATCGCAGCCCACATCGGTGCGAATCCCCGATCGGCCTGCTTCCGCACGACGACGGAACGGCCGATCACGTACACGAGGGAGGAGAGGAACGCCCACGCCCAGTGGAACCGGCGCTCATAGCCGAGGCGCTTGAGCGCCGAGCTGTCGAGGAACGCGAACCAGACCGACACCCCGTAGACGAGCCAGCTGAGCAGCATCAGCGAGAGGTACGCGGGATCGGAGTACGGACCGAGCGCCGATTCGACCGGCGATATCGACCCCGGCATCGACATCGACCGGACCATGTAGCCCTCGAAGTCCCACAGGAACAACGGGATGATCGCGAGCACGGGCAGCGCCACGAGGAGCCAGATCCAGACGGTGTCGACGGGCGTGCCCGCCGGGACCTTCTTCGTCTCCTGCCCGCCGTACGGGGCGACCGAGCCGGCGTAGGCCGGCGCAGAGGCGTAGGCCGGTGCTGAGGTGTAGGCCGGTGCTGCAGCGCCGACAGGCGCGACCGGCGGAGTCACGGGCTCGACGGGCGCAACATATCCGACGGTCGCGGCCTGCTGCACAGGCGCCGTCGGAGCCGCGGGCGCAACGTGCTCGGTCCACCGCCCGCCGTCCCACCAGCGTCGCCCATCGGCGCCGCTCGGGTCGGGGTACCAGCCGGCGGGTGCAACACGGCCATCGCTCATCGATTCCTCCTGAGGGGTTTCAGGTCATGCTACGGGCAGCGGATGTCGCGCACTGCGCCCCGGGCGGATGTCGCTACAGCTCGACGACCGTCATGCCCGAGCCCGCCCCACCTGCCCGGCCCATCGCGGCGAGCGCCTCGGGCACCTCGTCGAGCGTGATGCGTCGACCGACGAGTTCGATCGGCCGGAAGTCGCCCGAGGCGACCGCACTCAGCATGAAGGGGTATTCGTGCGCCGCCATGCCGTGGCTGCCGAGGATCTCGAGCTCTCCGGCGATCACGGCATCCATCGGCATCGCGGCGAGCGCCGAGTCGCCGACCATGAGCCCGATCTGCACATGACGACCGCGCTTCTTCAGGCTCCGCACGGAGGCGAACGACGTCTCGGTCGAGCCGTACGCGTCGACGGAGACGTCGACTCCGCCGCCCGATGCCTCGAGGATGCGTTCGGCAGCACCCTCGCCGCCCTGCACCGGCACAGCGCCGAGGCTCTCGGCTGCGGCGAGCGCGGCGTCCGAGACGTCGACGCCGTAGACCTTCACGCCGGCCGCGACAGCGATCATGACGGCCGAGAGGCCGACCCCGCCGCATCCGTGCACCGCGATCTGCTCGCCCGGCGCGAGCCGGCTGCGCGAGACGATGGCGCGGTACGCGGTCGCGAACCGGCAGCCGAGCGACGCGGCCTCGACGAAGCCGAGCGAGTCGGGCAGGCGGATCAGGTTGAGTTCGGCCTCGTCGATCGCGACGAGCTCGGCGAACGAGCCCCAGTGCGTGAAGCCCGGCTGCGACTGGTGGTCGCAGACCTGTTCGTTGCCCGAGCGGCACTCGTCGCAGCGCCCGCAGGCGCAGATGAAGGGGGCCGTGACGCGGTCGCCGATGCTCCAGCCCGAATCCGCCGCCAGCTCGGAGCCGAGCACGGCGATCTCACCGGCGAACTCGTGACCGGGCACGTGCGGCAGCGAGACGGTGTCGTCGTGCCCCATCCAGGCGTGCCAGTCGCTGCGGCACACGCCGGTTGCGCGTACTCGGATGACGGCTCCACGCGGCGGACACTCCGGCTCCGGCACGTCGACGAGTTCGGGCGTCTCGCCGAAGGCGTTGAAGAGCACGGCGCGCACAGGAGTCCTTCCGTTCGGGTCAGGGATGCCGCGGGGCGATCGGCGTCGTTCGCCGTGCCGGGCGCACGACATCCGCGAGCCTACCGGCCCCGGGCCCGCGCTTCCTCGTCCGGCTGCGGGTCGAGCACGCGCCCGCGGGTCGAGATGGTGGAAACCTCCCGATCCGGTTTGGAATGACTCCGCAGACAGCGGTGAGATTGTGTAACAATATGCCATGCGATTCGTGACCGCCGTGCTGCTCGCTGCCGTCTGCTTCGGCACCACGGGCACCGCGCAGGCGCTCGGGCCCGAAGCGAGCCCGGCTTCGGTCGGGGCGGCGCGAATCCTGATCGGCGGTGGCGCCCTCGGGCTCCTCGCGCTGCTCATCCACGTCGCCGGGCGCCGGCACGGTGCGGCAGGGACACCCGCCGCGCCGGCGCCCGGCGTCACCACGAGGCATCCGCTGCCCGCCTGGCTGCTCGTCGCCATCGGCGCCGCGGGCGTGCTCGCCTACCAACCCGCCTTCTTCGCCGGCACGGCCGCGAACGGCGTCGCGGTCGGCACCGTCGTGGCCCTCGGTTCGGCACCGGTCATCACGGGCGGGCTCGACTGGGTGCTGCGGCGGCGCTACCCCGGCCACCGCTGGGCGGTCGCGACCGTGATCGCGACGGTCGGCGTCGGCATCCTCGCCGCGGCGACCAGCGGCGGCAGCGGCAGCGCCGAGCCGCTCGGCCTTGCAGCTTCGCTCGCTGCCGGCGCCTCGTACGCGGTCTACACGCTCGCCGCCAAGGCACTGCTCGACCGGGGCTGGACCAGCGCGGCGAGCATGGGCGCGCTGTTCGGCACCGCTGCGGTCTTCAGCATCCCGCTCCTTGCGGCGACGGATGCCTCGTGGCTCGCGACCGGTCCCGGCATCGCGATGGCCCTCTGGCTCGGCCTCGTCACGACGACCCTCGCCTACCTGCTCTTCGGCTTCGGACTCGGCGGGCTGGCACCGGCCACGGTGTCCACGCTGACGCTCGCCGAGCCGCTGACCGCCGGCGTTCTCGGCGTCATGGTGCTCGGCGAGACCCTCACGGCAGGCGCGGTGCTGGGGTTGCTCGTGCTCGCCACCGGCATCGTCGTGCTCGCCACCGCGAGCCGAGCACGTCGACCCGGCATCGCGGTGGGCCGGATCGACCCCGATGTCGGAAGCCGGCGCTAGCGTCACCCCATGGACGTCATACTGATCCCCGGATTCTGGCTCGACGCGTCATCGTGGCAGCGGGTGACGCCGGCGCTCGAAGCGGCGGGCCACCGCGTGCACCCGCTGACCCTGCCCGGCCTCGAGTCGGTCGATGCCGATCGATCCGGCATCGGCCTGCGCACGCACATCGACGCCGTCGCCTCGATCGTCGACACCTTCGACGCGCCGGTGGTGCTCGTCGGGCACTCCGGCGGCGGCGCGATCGCGCACGGCGTGGCCGATGCGCGGCCCGACCGCATCGCGCGGGTCGTCTACGTCGATGCGGGCCCGTTGGCCGACGGCGACGTGATCAACGACGAGCTGCCCACCGAGGGCGCCGACCTTCCCCTTCCGCCGTGGGAGGCGTTCAGCGACGAAGACCTCATCGACCTCGACGAGGGGTTGCGCGCCGAATTCCGGGCGATGGCGATTCCCGAGCCGGCGGCGGTGGCGAGCGATCCGATCCACCTCGTCGACGAGCGGCGCTACGACGTCCCGGTCACGGTCATCGCGTGCGAGTTCCCGAGTCGGTTGCTCGGCGAGTGGATCGCGGCCGGCTCGCCGTTCACGCGGGAGCTCGCCAAGATCAGAGACGTGAGCTACCTCGACGTGCCGACGGGCCACTGGCCGCAGTTCACGAAGCCCGTTCAGCTCGCCGAGGCGATCGTGTCGGCGGTCGAGAGCTGATCTGCGCGCCGCCCGAGCTCGGCGGCGCCTCGTTCTCGTGCACCCGTGTGCCGAGACGAGTGCCGTCGGCGGCCGGCTCGCGCATCGGTTCGGCGTACCAGTGGTCGACACCCCGGCCGCAGGTGCAGGCGAGCGCGACGGTCTCGTCGATCGTCACCGCGCGGAAGAACTCACGGTGCGGAATAGGGGTGTCACGTCGTCGCATGCTCGGGCTCCCGTTCTGCGCACGCCGCGGTGCGCTTCACTTGAGAGACGAGGAAACCGCAACATCATGACGCGGGTTGCGTCAGATCGCCTGCAGCAGCGTCGTTGATCTCAGCCTCCCCGAGCCGTTCCACGAACGATTCGCGGCAGTTCGCGACGACTGATCAGAGTGCCGAGGGCGAGGCCGCGAAGGTGTCGCATGCGCCTGCGCCCTGCTCGAAGCCGGTCTTGAACCACTTCATGCGCTGTTCGCTCGTACCGTGCGTGAACGAGTGCGGCGTGACCTGCCCCTGGGTCGCCTCCTGGATCCGGTCGTCGCCGACCGCCGATGCCGCGCTCAGGGCGTCGCGGTACTGAGCCTCGGTGATCGGCTGCAGGAATGGCACCCCGCTGTCGTCCTCTACCGTCGATGCGTTGGCCGTCCACGCCCCGGCGTAGCAATCGGCCTGCAGCTCGACTCGCACGGCGTTCGAGGAAGGCCCGGTCTGGCCGTCCTGCGAACGCTCGAGTGTGCCGTCGAGGTTCTGCACGTGGTGTCCCCACTCATGAGCAATGACGTACATCTCGGCGAGCGGTCCCCCACTGGCCCCGAACCGACTGCGCAGTTCGTCGTAGAAGGTCACGTCGATGTAGATCGTCTGGTCTGGCGGGCAGTAGAAGGGCCCGGTCGCCGCTGAGGCGCCACCGCAGGCGGTCGTGACGGACTGATCGAAGATGATGAAGTTCTGCGGCGAGTTGTAGGCGATGCCGAGCTCGGCCGCTTCCGTCTCCCAATAAGCCTCGAGCGACGCCGATGCGCCCTTCATGCGGCACTCGACGTTCTCGTTCGCGTCTTGGCCGGTGAGGCACTGGTCGAGTGCCGAATCGCTCGCCGCGGGCTGGCCGCCGCCCCCGACGAGCCCGGTCAGGTCGACGCCGAGCAACTGGGAGATGAGGAAGATCGCGAGCACGCCGACGCCGCCGCCGACGGCGATGCCGGTGTTGCGACCGCGTCGGGAGGTCTTGCCACCGCTGATGTCGGCGTCGGGATTGAACGTCATGATCCGAAGTTACTCCGCGCCGCGCGACCGTGGGAGCCCAGTGCGTTCGTCCTCGTCGCTGGCGTCGTCGTCGTCGTCGTCATCGTCGTCATCGTCGTCGTCGTCATCGTCGTCATCGTCATCGTCATCGTCATCGTCGTCATCGTCGTCATCGTCGTCATCGTCGTCATCGTCGTCGTCATCGTCGTCATCGTCGTCATCGTCGCCATCTTCGACGGCCCGACCGCCGTATCCGTCGCCGCCGGCGAACCGGTCGGTCGCCGTGATCAGCGCGTCGAGGATGCCCGGCTCATCGAAGGCGTGGCCGGCGTCGTCGACGATCGTGAGCTCGGCCTCGGGCCACGCTCGGTGCAGGTCCCACGCGGTCATCGCGGGGGTGCACATGTCGTATCGCCCCTGAACGATGACCGCCGGGATGCCGCGGAGCCGCGAGGCATCCCGAATCAACTGCCCCTCCTCCCACCATCCGCCGTGGCGGAAGTAGTGGTTCTCGATGCGCGCGAACGCCGTCGCGTACTCTGGCGCGGTGAATCGGGCGATGGTCGCCGCCTGCGGCAGCAGTGTGATCGTCGACGACTCCCAGCGCGCCCAGGCGATGGCGGCCGGCTCGTGCACTTCGGGGTTCGGGTTGCTGAGCAATCGGCCGTACGCCTCGATGAGGTGGGCGCGCTCGAGCGCAGGAACCGGGGCGAGGAACTCCTCCCACAGGTCGGGGAAGACGGCGGCCGCGCCGCCCTCGTAGAACCAGTCGAGTTCCTGCCGACGCAGGGTGAAGATGCCGCGCAGCACGAGTTCGGTCACCCGCTCGGGATGGGTCTCGGCATAGGCGAGTGCGAGCGCACTCCCCCACGAACCGCCGAACACCTGCCACCGGTCGATGCTGAGGTGCCCGCGCAGGCGCTCCATGTCGGCCACCAGGTGCCAGGTCGTGTTCGCGGCCAGGTTCGCGTCGGGCTCGCTCGCGTGCGGGATCGACAGGCCGCAGCCACGCTGGTCGAAGAGCACGATCCGATAGCGCTCGGGGTCGAAGAGACGGCGATGCTCCGACGTCGTTCCAGCACCGGGACCCCCGTGCAGGAACACGACCGGCTTCCCCTGCCGATTGCCCGACACCTCCCAATAGATGTGCTGGCCGTCCCCCACGTCGAGCATGCCGGTCTCCAGCGGCTCGATCTCCGGATACATCTCTCTCATGGCGCCACGGTAGCGATCAGCGGATGCCGCGGCCGGATGCCGCGCCGCAGGCGGGTGCCGGGTGAGCAGGCCATGGACGCCGGGTTAGGCTCGGAGCATGGCTGCGAAGAAGCCGATCACCGTCACGCTCACGGGCGCCGGCGGACAGATCGGGTACGCCCTGTTGTTCCGCATCGCGTCGGGAGCGCTGTTCGGCCCCGAGACGCCCGTGCGACTGAACCTGCTCGAGATCCCGCAGGGTGTTCGGGCGGCCGAGGGTGCTGCGCTCGAACTGCAGGACTCCGCGTTTCCGCTGCTCTCGCACGTCGAGGTGACTGACAACGCTCGAGTGGCGTTCGACGCCGCGAACGTCGCCCTGCTCGTCGGCGCTCGACCGCGCACCGCCGGCATGGAGCGCGGCGACCTGCTCGCAGCCAACGGCGGCATCTTCGGCCCGCAGGGCGAGGCGATCAACGCGGTCGCCGCCGACGACATCCGCGTCGTCGTGGTCGGCAATCCGGCGAACACGAACGCACTCATCGCGTCGGCCCACGCACCTGATGTGCCGGCCGAGCGCTTCACCGCGCTGACCCGCCTCGACCACAATCGGGCCCTCGGCCAGTTGGCGGCGACCGTGGCGAGCCCGGTCGGCGAGATCCGCGGCGTGACGATCTGGGGCAATCACTCGGCCACGCAGTTTCCCGATGTCGCGCACGCCACCGCGGGCGGCGACTCGGTGCCTGCCCTGCTCGCCGCCCGCCTCGGCGGTACCGACGCCGTCAGGGCGTGGCTCGCCGATGAGTTCATTCCCCGTGTCGCGAAGCGGGGTGCCGAGATCATCGAGGTGCGCGGCTCATCGTCGGTCGCGTCCGCGGCGAGCGCGACGATCGATCACGTGCGCGACTGGGTCGCCGGCACCCCCGACGGGTGGACGAGTGCCGCGATCGTCTCCGACGGCTCGTACGGCGTGCCCGAGGGGCTCGTCTCCTCGTTCCCTGTGGAGTCGAGGGACGGCGCTTGGCACATCGTGCAGGGCCTCGAGGTGGACGCGTTCGCGCGGCAGCGCATCGCGGCATCCGTCGCCGAACTCGAAGACGAGCGCGAGGCCGTTCGCGCCCTCGGCCTCATCTGACCTCGCCGGTCGAGTAGGCCGCCCGCGGCCGTATCGAGACCCGCACCCGCGGCCCGTAGGCTTGTGGCATGGCCGAACCGATGACTCCCGCACGTCGCACCCAACTCATCGTCGGGCTCGTCGTCGGCGCGATCGTCGGGGTCGGCATCAGCCTGTGGACCGGGTTCTGGCTTTGGCTGGCAGCCGGCATCGTCGTCGGCATCGCCGCCGGTGCCCTGATGAAGCCCCCGGCAGACGAGTCGCCGAGGAAGTGAACCTCAGCGGGCGTCGCCGGTGCCGCTCGGTGCATGCGTCGACGCGACGTACTGCTCGATGCCGTCGATGACCCGCGCGAGTCCGAAGGCGAATGCTCCGAGCGGGTCGGCAGGCGCTTCGTACGCCTCACCGGCCGCCTGACCGACCCTGCCTGAGATCGGATACCGACTCGGGTCCATGATCTGCTCGAGCAGGGGCGCGTTGCGCTCCCACCACTCGACGTCGGACTCCGCGCTCGAGCGGCGCAGGCGCTCGGCATCGAGGTAGGCCCTCGCGGGGCCGCCGACGAAGCCGAGCAGCAGGGTGACGACCCGATCCATGTCGAGGTCGCTGAGGCCGAGTCCGTCGATCGCGCCGAGGCACCATTCCCAGTGGTCGGACACGTTCGGTCCGAGCGGGGGCCTGCTCGTGTCGATCGCGAGGAGCCATGGATGCCGCAGGTACTCCTCCCACTGGAGCCTGGCGATCTCGGTGAGCCGCTCGCGCAGGCTCCCGTCGAGCGCGGGAAGTGCGACCTCGCCGGCGACGTGGTCGACCATGAGGTCGATGAGTTCGGCCTTGCCGGGCACGTAGGTGTAGACCGACATCGGCTTGAGGTCGAGCCGGTCGGCGATGCGACGCATCGAGAGCGCCTCGATGCCCTCTTCGTCGGCGATCTGGATGGCGGTCTCGACGACCTGGTCGACGCTCGAGCGCTGCTTGGGGCCGCGGGAACCGAGCGGCTCGCCCAGCCGCCCACGCCAGAGGAGCCGGAGTGTTCGGTCGGGTTCACCGCGCCCCGTGGATTCGGTCGACATGGCGCTAGCCTACATTCTTCGTATGGTGTACGGTTTGCAGGGAATAATTCCGTATGGCGTACGTTGAAGGATGCGATGACACTCATGCCAAAGTCCAGAACCCCTGAATCCATGGCGCTCCGAGCCCGAGGGCTCCGCAAGCACTACGGCGCCGAACACGCCCTCGACGGCTTCGACCTCGAGATTCGACGAGGCCAGGTGCACGGCCTCCTCGGCCCGAACGGTGCCGGCAAGACCACGGCCGTTCGATGCCTCACGACCCTGACCGAGCTCGACGACGGCACGGCCGAGATCGACGGCATCGACGTGCGCCGCCACCCGGCGCAGGTGCGTGAGCGCATCGGCCTCGTCGGCCAGTTCCACGCCGTCGACGAGGCGCTCACCGCACAGCAGAACCTCGTGCTCTTCGCCCGGCTGAGCGGCCTGTCGAAGTCTCGAGCACGTCGCCGTACCGAAGAGCTGCTCGCTTCCTTCGAGTTGACGGATGCCGCGTCCCGCGCGGTCTCCGGATTCTCCGGCGGCATGCGACGGCGACTCGACATCGCGGCGAGCCTGGTGCTCACCCCCGCGATCCTCTTCCTCGACGAACCGACCACCGGGCTCGATCCGCGAGGACGAGCCACGGTCTGGCAGGCCGTTCGGGAGATCGCCGCGGCCGGAACAACGGTGCTGCTGACGACGCAGTACCTCGACGAAGCCGACCAGCTCGCCGATCGCATCTCGGTCATGGACCACGGCAGGGTCGTCGCGGAGGGCACACCAGCGGCGCTCAAGCGGCAGCTCGGCGGTGACCGCGTCGCCGTGGTGATCGCCGACCCGGCCCGCCTCGATGAGGCGGCGGAGCTCATCGGGCGAACAGTCGTCGCCGAGGCATCCGTCGATCGCGACACCCGCACCGTCACGGTGGAGGTCGATGACAGTCAGAAGGCGCTCGCGCCGATCGTGCGAAGCCTCGACGCGGCAGCTCTCGTGGTCGATGACCTCGCGCTGCGCCGGCCCACCCTCGACGAGGTGTTCCTGCACCTCACCGGCTCGGGCGGAGGCACCGCCGGCGCGGCAGCGCCGGATGCCGTGCTCCGGCCCGACCACGCACCCCTTCACGAGACCGAGGAGGCACGATGACCACCATCACCCCGCCCACCGCCATCGCCGGCGCATCCGTCGTGCGAGACCGTCGCCCGAATGCCGCGCGCGAAGCGTGGCTGATCGCCGGGCGCGACATGACGCACTGGGTGCGAGAGCCATGGGGAGTCATCTTCGGGCTCGCGTTCAACATCATGCTGATCCTGATGTTCGGCTTCCTCTTCGGTGGGGCCATCGAACTGCCCGGCGGCGGCGACTACATCGCCTTCCTGCTGCCCGGCATGTTCGCGCTCACGATGCTGTTCGGACTCGAATCGACCATGACCGCCATGGCCGAAGACGCGAAGCGCGGCATCACCGACCGGTTCCGATCGCTTCCCATTGCGAGCGCCTCCGTCGCACTCGGGCGCGCGATCGCCGACCTCGCCTCGTCGGCGCTGAGCCTCGCCGTGCTCATGCTGGGCGGCCTGCTCATCGGCTGGCGGCCGACGACCGGCCCGGGCGAGGTCGTGCTCGGCATCGTGCTGCTGCTCTGGCTGCGGTTCGCGCTGCTGTGGCTCGGCATCTTCCTCGGCCTGCGCTTCCGCAGCGCCGGCGCCACCACCGCCGTGCAGGTGCTCGTCTGGCCGATCGGGTTCCTCTCGACCGTGTTCGTCTCGGCCGAGACGATGCCCGGCTGGCTCGGCGTGATCGCGACGTGGAACCCGGTATCGGCGACCGCCGCCGCGACGCGTGAGCTGTTCGGCAACCCGACGGGTGCGACGAGCGGATGGTTCGCCGAGAACGCCGTGCTCGCGGCATCCCTCTGGCCTCTGGTGATCACGGCCGTGTTCCTGCCGCTCGCCGCCGGGGCGTACCGGCGCCTGCGGCGCTGACACCGCGAACGCACGAAGGCCGGGCCCCGCTGCGGAGCCCGGCCTTCGTGCGAGAGGAAGCTACTGCTTCTTCGACTTCTCGGGCACCGGCAGCGTTCCCGCCGCGCGCTGCGCGGCGTAGTAGGCGCGCGCCTCGTCTTGGCGTTCGAGCTCGGCACCCGTCGCGATCTTCGCGCGCAAGTGCTCGGGGGCGTAGCCGAAGGCGTCGACCAGGTCCTGCGCGTGCGGCCGCAGCCGCTCGACGAGACGGTCGATGTAGGCGCTGACCGCCTGGGCCCGCTTCGGGGCGAGGCGGCCGTGAATGAGGTACCACGCGAGGTGCTTCTCGATGAGGCCGAGGCCGAAGAGATCGCGCACCCAGGTGAGCACCTGCTTGGTGCCCGGGTCGCTCGTCTTCGCGAGGGCACGCGTGAACGCCTCCCACTGGAGCAGCTCGCCGTGCGCACGCGCAGCTTCGATGAGCTCGTTCTGGTTGCGGTTGAACGCCGCGGCGGCATCGGCCTTGGGGAGCTTGCGCGCGTCGCGCAGCCGCCCGGCGATCTCGCCGATCATGGCCTCGACGCGGTCGGTGAGCAGCTCGCGCTGCGTCTGCTCGTCACGCAGCTCGCTGACCGATCGAGCCGTCGAACCGAAGTCGGCGATCGTCTGGGCGAGGCTGCGGAGCCCGGTGCCGTGGTAGGCGCGGTCGGCGGTCTGCTGCACCACGTAGCGGGCCATCGCTCCGGCATCCGCTTTGGCGAACTGCTTCGAGAAGTCGGTGAGCAGGCGCTTGGCCACGAGCTGGAGCAAGACGTTGTTGTCACCCTCGAAGGTGACGTAGACGTCGAGGTCCTGGCGGAGGCCGACCATGCGGTTCTCGGCGAGGAATCCCGCGCCGCCGGTCGCCTCACGCGCCTCTTGGAGGGTCTCGAGCGCGTGCCACGTCGAGAGCGGCTTCAGCGCGGCCGCCATCGTCTCGAGGTCTTGCCGGTCGTCGTCGGTGTCGGCCTTGCCCGAGAACACCGCGTCGAACTTCACGAGGAACTCGTCGTGCGCGAAGAACTGCGCGTACGTCGTCGCGAGTTTCGGCAACAGCCGGCGCTGGTGGCGCTGGTAGTCGAGCAGCACTTCTTCTTCGGTGTCGCTCGCCGCGTTGAACTGGCGGCGCTGGTTGCCGTAGGTGATCGCGATCGTGAGCGCCATCGCGGCCGCTGCGGTCGCGGCGCCGTCGAGCGAGACCCGCCCCTGCACGAGTGTGCCGAGCATCGTGAAGAAGCGTCGCCCTGAGCTCGCGATCGGGCTCGAGTACGTGCCGTCTTCAGCAACCGAGCCGTAACGGTTCAGCAGGTTCTCGCGCGGCACCCGAACGTTCGTGAAGTGCAGCCGGCCGTTGTCGATGCCGTTCAGGCCGCCCTTCAGTCCGTCGTCTTCGCCGCCGATGCCCTTGAGGAACCCGCCCTTGGTGTTGCGCAACGGCACGTAGAAGGCGTGCACCCCGTGGTTCACGCCCTTCGTGATGAGCTGGGCGAAGACCACCGCGGCAGTGCCGTGCACGGCCGCATTGCCGAGGTAGTCCTTCCACGCGCCGCGGAACGGGGTGTTGATGACGAACTGCTGCTTGGCCTCGTCGTAGGTGGCGGTCGTGCCGATCGCCGCGACATCCGAACCGTGGCCGGTCTCGGTCATCGCGAACGCGCCGGGCACCTTGAGCGACATGATGTCGGGCAGGTACGTCTCGTGGTGGTGCTCGGTGCCGAGGTGCAGCACTGCGGCGCCGAAGAGGCCCCACTGCACGCCCGCCTTGATCTGCAGGCTCGGGTCGGCGATGACCAGCTCTTCGAATGCCGCGATGTTGCCGCCGTGGTCGTCGTGGCCGCCGAGCGACGACGGGAAGGCGCGGTGCACGGCGCCGTCTTCGACGAGGAGCTTCAGTTGCCCGAGCACGCGTTCGCGATGCTCGGCCATGGGCTGGCCCTCGATGCGCTGCAGCTCGGGCCGTGCAGCGCGGTCACGCGACGCGAGCCGGATGTCGGCCCAGGTGCCGAGCAGCTGCCGCCCCAGTTTCGCCACATCGACGGTCGGCTGCGTGGTCGCTGCGCTCTCGACCGGGGCGGATGCCGCAGAGCGGGCCGACTTCGGCGGTGCCGTGTCTTCCGAGCGCTGCGGCGCGGCCGTCTGCTGCTTCGAACCTGTGCGGGGTGCCGTGTCAACCATCGTCGGTGTCTCGTCCTTCGTGTGCGTTCTGGGCCTCGTTCCACGCTATGCCGGGGTCGGTCGGTGCGGAAAACCTGCATGCGCGCCCTACAAAGGGGCGCGCGAAGGCCTCGCCACCTGCTGTGGCGACCCTACAAACCGCACTCGGGACGCCCATGGACTATCGACAACGGCGCGTTCCCGCGCGCCGGCGTTTCCGCGAGGCTCGCTTCCTCGAGCCAGCCGCGCGCGCGGTGTCAGCCGCGGAAGAACGCGTTCGCGCGACCCGTCCAGAGGAAGGCCAGCACGATCACGGCGATGGCGACGCTGAAGTACTCGCCGATCGCGCCGGCCGGATAGGCGATCGCGAGGAAGATCGAGGCCGCGATCGAGAGCACCTGGAAGACCGTTACGGCGATGCGAGCGCCGGGGCTGCCACGCAGGAGGCCTCCGGCCACGATGATGACGATCGCGCCGATGAGGATCGCGACGATCGCTGAGGTGATCAGCTGGCTCGCACCGCCGAACTGCTCGACGGTCGCGGCCACGCTCGTCTGGAAGAGCAGGATCGTGCCGCCGATGATGTCGAGGAGGCCCGAGATCCAGGTGAGCACCGCGATGAACGTGACGCCGCCCGGTCGCACGGCGCTCACACTGCGCTCCGGCTGCCGAAGAAGACGCTCGCCCGGTGCGTCCACAGCAACAGCACCACGACGAGCGAGACGACGATGCCGAGCCACTCGCCGACGGCACCGCCGAGATACGCGAAGGCCAGGAAGAGCGAGCCGATGATCGAGAGCACCTCGACCACGGTGATGACCAGCCGCGCGACCTCGTTGCCGCCGAGCAGCCCAGCGGCCAGCACGATCACGATGAGACCGAGCACGATCGAGCCGATGGCTGCGGCGTAGAGCGGCCCGGAGCCGCCCAGACCGTCGGCGACCGAAGTGACACCCGCTTGGAGGAGCAGGATCGTGCCCGACACGATGTCGAGGGCGCCGGCGATCCACGCGAGTATCGCGACGATCGTCACCCCTGCCGGACGAGTCGCTTGATCGGACATGTCGTACCCCCTTGCCCCTGGGCGCCGCCCTCGGCGCGCACTTGCGCCGATCGTAGCGTTCACCACGGCACGCCGTACAGCATCCGCGCTACAGCGAGGGCGATCTCGTCAGCGCGCGCCCTCGAGCCCGGCGGCCTGTTCCCCCTTCGCCGCGGGTGCAGCGGCGAGTGCTGCGGTCATCGCGCGAAGGGTCTGCACGGTGACCGCGAGGCCCTCGGAACCGGCTGCGCCGGCGACTTCGGCGACGACACCGGCGAAGACGCGGTCGCCGCGCTCGGCGAGCTGCCGGCCACTCGGCGTGAGACGAAGGAGCTTCTCGCGGCGCGAGTGCGGCGCCGGGAGGACGACGAGGTCGCCGGCGCGTTCGGCGGCCTCGACGTGGCGGCTGATGCTGCTCTTCGTGAATCCGAGGAGCTCGGCGACGTGCTGCTGATTCAGGTCGGCCTCGTGACCGCACAGGGTGCCGACGAGGGTGTAGCGCTGCACGGAGATGTCGAGGGCCGCCCGCAGCTCGCGGTCGAGGCGGCGTTCGAGCAAGGCGGTCATCTTGCGGCCGAGAGTCCAGAGCTCGACGACATCGGTGATCGAGACGGATGTTTCGGCATCGGACATGGAGCAAGTGTATCGAAATTCGCTCCCATTCATGACAGTTGCTAGTGTGACTGTTCCATCTGCAACTGTTTGAGGAGCCGCTGATGCATGCACTGATCGTCTTCGACCACCCGTACGGGGCGGACGCCGCCGACAACGTTCCGCACCGTCGAAGCTTCTCGGCGGCGCTGCTTGCCCGGGCTCGTGCGGGGCTCGAGACCGCCGGGCACACGATCGACGTGATCGACCTCGCGGCCGACGGCTTCACTCCCGCGCTCAGCGCCGACGACCTCCGTGCATGGCGCCAACGCTCCACGATCGACCCGCAGGTCGTCGACTACCAGCGCCGGCTCGCCGCGGCCGACCATCTCGTGTTCATCTTCCCGACCTGGTGGATGGCGATGCCCGCCGCCACCAAGGGGTTCCTCGATCGCGTACTCGTGCGAGGCTTCGCCTTCGAAGAGCCCGTGCCGGGGCGGGCACTCACCCGCCTCCTGACACGGCTCGACGGCGTCACGGTGCTCACACCCATGACGACCCCCGGCAGCATCTACCGGTGGTGGTTCGCCCGACCGGGACAGCGCATCCTCTTCCGCGGCACGTTCGGGCTCATCGGCATCCGGCGCCTGCGCTGGCTCTCGTTCCCCGAGACGAGTCGTCGCGGGCCCGAGGCTCGAGCGCGCATGCTCGACCGCACCCATCGCTACTTCGCCGCGTTGCGGGCCTGAGGAGCGAGAGGTCGGCCACTGCCTCAGTCGGCGTACCGCAGGCCGTGCCCGAAGCGGAACAGCGGGTCGGCCGTGTCGAACGGCACATCGGGACGGTTCGCCTCCACCGCCGCCATGCTGCTCGGCAGGTCGAACGGCAGCTTGCCCTGCGGCGCAGCAGCACCGGTCAGCACGTCGAGCAGAGCGCGAGGGCTCGCCCCCCAGTTGGCGGTCAGCCCGGCGAGCTCGTCGACGAACGGCGCGAGAATGGCCGGCCGGTCGAGGAACACGTCGACCACGGTCGGCACCGCAGCAGCCACCGCACGCACGTGCGCGATCTGCTGCGCCGTGAAGTCGAGCGAGCCCGAGTGGAAGAAGTTCTCGAAGAACGTCGGGCGCTCCTCGAAGGGCGCCGCGAGGCGCAGGATCGCGACATCGGCATCGGCCGGCGACTCCACGACCGCCCCGTACTCTCCCGCGATCTCGGGATCGACGCCCTCGACGTACAGTCGAAGGCCGCGAGCGAGCGGCAGCACGGGCCGCACCGCGCCCGAGGCATCCGACCGCTCGCGGTTCACCAGCAGCGTCATGGCTGCACGCTGCGCCGCCTCGCCCGCGGCGACGAACTCGGGCGAGCCGACGATGCGCTTCGCCCGCTCGACATCGACGTACGGCTGGTCGAAGAGCCCGAGCACGAACTTCTCGCGCAGCAGGCGCCGGGCAGAGACATCGAGGCGCTCCTCGGTGATCTCGCCCGATCGCACGAGCTCGACGAGCATGTCGGGTGCCGCCTCGCCGCCGAACTGGTCGACTCCCGCATCGATGACCTTCTTCATACGTTCGCGGGGCGTCAGGTGCTCGACGCCCCAGGCCCGGGCCGGGAACGGCGCGCCCATGATGGAGGAGTCGTTGATGAGCCCCCAGTCGGTGCAGACGATCCCGTCGAAGCCGTAGCGCTCGCGCAGCAGTCCGGTGATGACGGACTTGTTGAATCCGAAGCCGACCTCCTCGTACTCGGTGCCGACGGGCATTCCGTAGTACGGCATGATCTGGCTCGTGCCCGCCTCGAACGCCGCCTCGAACGGCTTCAGGTGCAGCTCGAACTCGCCGCCGGGGTAGACCTGCTCGCGGCCGTGCGCGAAGTGCGGGTCTTCGCCGTCTTTCTGGGGGCCGCCGCCCGGGAAGTGCTTCGTCATCGTCGCCACCGAGTCGGGGCCGAGCTCGACGCCCTGGAAGCCGCGGATGTAGGCGGCGCCGAGGCGCCCGGCGAGCTCGGGGTCTTCACCGAAGGTCTGCAGTGCGCGCGACCAGCGGGGTTCGGTCGCGAGGTCGATCTGCGGATGCAGCGCCACGCGGATGCCGACGGCCGTGTACTCCTGCCGCGCGATGTCGCCGAATCGCTCGACGAGCGCCTCATCGCCGATGGCGGCGAGGCCCATGGTCTCGGGCCAGACCGAGAACGACCCCGCGAGCATGCCTGCAAGCGGGTTGTCGGTGTAGGAGTGTCGCGGGTCGGTCGACACGGTCACGGGAATGCCGAGCCGGGTCGCGGCCGCGAGCTCCTGCAGGCGGTTGTGCCACTCGGCGATGAGCTCGGGCGTGGGCGGCGCCTGCAGCACGTTGAAGTGGTTCAGCAGGCGGCCCGAGACGTACTCCTCGGTCGACGGCAGCCCGAAGGTCGGGTCCCCCGCGGAGAGCGTGCCATCGTCGCCCGTGCCGATCATGGTCTGGAAGAAGAGACCCGCCTTCTCGTCGAGCGTCATCTGGCCGAGGAGGATCTCGACGCGTTCGGCGGTCGGCAGGCTCGCGTCGCGATAGCGCAGGTCGAGGTCATCGGATGCCGCGGCATCCGTCTCGCGGTTCGACTGATCGGTCATGCCAGCACTCCTTCATGCTCGGGTGGGGCCGCAAGCGGCATCGGTTCGATCATAAACCGAATGTCGCTTGGTTTTCGACCGTTACGAGTTTCCCGGCTCGAGGCGCCGTGTCAGTGCTCGACGAGTCGAAGCGATCAGGCGCCGACGACGGAGAGGAGCGCCTGCCCGTAGGCCTCGCGCTTCTTGGCGCCGATGCCCGTGATGCCATCGAGTTCATCGAGGCTCGTCGGGCGGGCGACCGCGACGGCGCGCAGCGTGGCGTCGCCGAACACGATGTACGCGGGGACACCTTGCTCTTTCGCCTCACCGGCGCGCCATGAGCGCAGTTGCTCGAACAACTCGGCCTGCGCCGGCTCGAGGTCGGCGGCGGCCGTCGCCGCCCTCGGGCCACGCGAGCGCGTCGCTCGCTCTGGCTCGGTGCGAAGCATCACGGCCCGAGTGCCCGACAGCACCTCGGCCGACGCCTCCGTCACGGTGAGCGTGCCGTACTCGCCGTGAGTCGCGAGCAGGCCCTGGGCGAGCAGTTGGCGCACGACGCCGCGCCACTGCTGATCGCTGAGATCTTGGCCGATGCTCCACGTGGCGAGCGCATCGTGGCCGTACTGGCGCACGCGCGGCGTCTCTTTACCGCGGAGGATGTCGATGAGGTGGCCGGCGCCGAACTTCTGCCGTCGTTCGCGCTGCAGCCGCACGATCGTCGACATCAGCTTCTGGGCCGGCACCGTGCCGTCCCACGAGGCGGGCGGCTCGAGGCAGGTGTCGCAGTTGCCGCACGGCTCGCTCGGCTGACCGAAGTAGCCGAGCAGGTTCTGGCGGCGGCACTGCACGGTCTCGCAGAGGGCGAGCATCGCCTCGAGGTGCTGCGACAGCCGGCGCCGATGCGCGAGGTCACCCGGACTCTCGTCGATCATGCGGCGCTGCTGCACGACGTCTTGCAGGCCGTACGCGAGCCACGCCGTGGCAGGCGCGCCGTCGCGGCCCGCTCGGCCCGTCTCCTGGTAGTAGCCCTCGACCGACTTCGGCAGGTCGACGTGCGCGACGAAGCGCACGTCGGGCTTGTCGATGCCCATGCCGAAGGCGATCGTCGCCACGACGACGACCCCGTCTTCGCGCAGGAACCGCTCCTGCGTGCGGCGGCGAAGGCCCGCGTCGAGGCCCGCGTGGTAGGGCAGCGCGTTGACGCCGTGCTCGGCGAGGTACCCCGCGATCTTCTCGGTGCTCGCTCGCGACAGGGCGTAGACGATGCCGGCGACGGGGTTGCCCGCGGCATCCCGGCCTTCGGTGCGGATGAACTCGAGCAGTTGCTTGCGCACCTCGAGCTTCGAGTCGATGCGGTACTGGATGTTGGGCCGGTCGAAGCTCGAGACGAAGTGCTTCGCCCCCACGAGGCTCAGGCGTTCGGTGATCTCGCGGTGCGTGGCCTCGGTCGCCGTGGCGGTGAGGGCGATGCGGGGCACGTCGGGCCAGCGCTCGGCGAGCTCGGAGAGCGCGAGGTAGTCGGGGCGGAAGTCGTGGCCCCATTGGGCGACGCAGTGCGCCTCGTCGATTGCGAAGAGGGCGACGGTGCCCTGGGCGAGGAACCGCTTGGTCGCTTCGCTGCCGAGTCGCTCGGGTGCGACGTAGAGCAGGTCGAGTTCGCCGGCGAGGTAGGCGCGCTCGACCTCTGCACGCTCGTGCGACTGCTGGCTCGAGTTCAGGTAGGCGGCGCGGACGCCGTTGCGCACGAGGGCGTCGACCTGATCGTGCATGAGGGCGATGAGCGGGGAGACGACGATGCCGGTGCCCTCGCGGAGGAGCGAGGGAATCTGGTAGCAGAGGCTCTTGCCGCGGCCGGTCGGCATGAGCACCACGGCGTCGCCCCCGGCCGCGAGCTGAGCGATGATCTCGGCCTGCTCGCCGCGAAAACTGTCGTAGCCGAAGACGGTGTGCAGCGCCTCGACCGCGGAGCCGAATCGTGCCGGAGCCGCGGCTCGAGCCGCACCGGTGGCCGAACCGATGCCCGTTGCACCGGCCGCATTCACAGCCGCGAACGCAGGCTGACGACCGCCCCCGCCGGCGGGCACGGACAACGCCGGGTCTGCGGGCGGCGCCCATTCGTCGTCGGGCGGGGGCGCCTGTTCGTCGGGATCCCACGGGACCTCATCGGCCCAATCGGGTTCCGCGTTCCAGCTCATCCGTCGAGTGTAACGAGCGCTCCCGACCTCACGGCGCGATCGGCGTGCTTCCGATGCGCACTGCGAGACGACGGCCCTGTGGAGGGCGAGCGGCTCAGTACCCCAACCGCGCGCGGAGCACGGTGAGGGCGTGCGAGGTCTCGACCGCGAGGTCCGGCGCGAGCGCCGAGACCGACTGCGCCAGCACGTCGGCGACGAGGATCGAGGTCAGCACCTCGGCAGTCAGCCCGGTGGGCGTGTGCGGCGCGGTGAGCGTGACGGCGACCCGCGGCGCGAGTCGCTCACGCAGTTCGTCGGTGACGAGCACGGTGTGCGCGCCGACTTCACGCGCACGCCCGACGATCGCCTCGAGTTCGGAATTCACGCGCCCGGGTGCGAAGAGCACCACGACATCGCCGCTCCGGAGCGGCAGCAGTGCATCGGCCAGCCGGAACCCGTCGGCGTCGAGGTGCCTGGCCGATCGGCCGGCGCGCCCGAGTCGCAGGCAGAGGTGGGTGGCGGCGACGGCCGAGGCGCCGACACCGTAGGCGTAGACCTGGCCCGCGCGGGCGATGAGCGAGGCGGCCGCGGTGACGTCGTCGACCGAAAGCGCCCGCCGGGCGAGTTCGACCTGATCGCGCGCCTCGTCCCAGACACTCGCGGCGATGCGGCCGGTGTCCTCGCCCGCGTGGTCGAGCCGTTGCCGGACACGCTCCTCAGGCGAGACCGCCTCAGTGAAGGGCGCGGCGACCTGGCGTTTCAGGTCCGCGAGGCCCGCGTACTCCAGCTTCTGCAGCGTTCGGATGACCGTGGCGTTGCTCGTGCCCGTCTCGGCCCCGAGCTCGGCCGCCGTCGCGAAGAGCAGGCGTTCGGCCGGGCTGCCGGCGAGCAGGCCGCCAACGGCCTGCTCCGCCTTGGACATCTTCTCCCAGGCGCCACGCACGCGACTTCGCAGTTCGATCACGCCGGGATTGCGCGTATCGGTTGTTACAGATTGCAGGTCGTGTGTATCATTCATTCCACGAGCATCCTATCTCGTAACGATCATTCCAACGAAGACGCCGGTGATCCACATGCTAACCGGCGCAGAGAGAACGCCGCCGGACATGAGCACCACCATCCGCACGATCGAGATCAGCGGCGCCCCATTCGAACGGGGCGCGCAGTACGGCGAGGCCGCCGCCGATCTCATCTCGTCGGCCGTCGAGTACTACGAGGCGGCGTTCGGTCAGCAGGCCGGCCTCACCTGGTCGGCCGTTCGAGATCAGGCCGCGAACTGGCTGCCCTCCTGTCGCGACGCGGCTCCCGACGTCGTGCGAGAGCTCGAAGGCGTCGCCGCCGGCAGCGGGCGCGACCTGCTCGACCTGATGGCCTTGAACCTGCGCGGCGAGATCATCTACGACCAGGGCTCCACCCGCACCCGGCCGATCGACCCCGAGGAGGAGCGCGACTCGAGTGACGGCTGCACGAGCTTCTCCATCACCGGCGCGGCAGCCGGCGACGGTCACAGCTACGCCGGCCAGAACTGGGACTGGCGCGCCGGCACGCAGCACACCGTCGTCATCGTGCGGGTCGTGCAAGACCCACTGCCAACGCTCATCATGCAACTCGAAGCGGGCCAGATCGGCCGGCACGGTGTGAACTCCGCGGGCCTCGCGCTGAACGCCAACGGGCTCGGCGGTCGCTTCGACGCCTCGGTCGGGCTCCCCCAGACCTTCATTCGGCGCATGACGCTGAACCAGAGCGAACTGCCCGACGCGATCAACACCCTCGTGCGCACGAACGCCCACATCTCGAGCAACGCCCTGCTCACCGACCGCTCCGGCTTCTCGATCGACCTCGAGATCACGCCGACCGGCATCGACTGGGTCTACCCCGACGACGGCCTGCTCGTGCACGGCAACCACTACCAAGCGTCTGTGCCCCCGCAGCTCGCGGGCCACTACCGGCCGGTCTCGGCCGACTCGCTCTTCCGCGTGCCGCAGGCGCAATCCGGCCTCGAGCGGGTGCGTCACGCGAACGGCCGCGACGAGACCCTCGCCGGCATCCGCACCGCGATGAGCGATCACCTCGGCTACCCCGAATCCGTCTGCACCCACCCCGACGAACGACGTCCGGCGGTGCGGCAATGGTCGACGCTCCTCTCCAGTTGCGTCGACCTCACGACCGGCGACTACTTCGTCACGAACGGAACGCCGTGCGACCACCCATATGAGATCCTGCCCTGGAACGCCTTCGACGGACCGGGCTCGCGCTTCACCACCCCCACCCTGCCAATGGAGGCACACCGATGAACACCAGCCACCGACCCCGACGAGCCGCCTGGCTCGCGATCGCCGCGGGCGCGGCCATCGCACTCACCGGATGCACCGCCGACGGCTCCGGCCCATCGGCCGCCCCGGTCGCCGACATCCCGTTCGGAGCCACGACGCCCGCGGCATCCGGCCCCGTCGACTCCGTCACCTGGATGCTCCCGGCCGAGCCGGCGACCTTCGACTTCGACATCGACAGCGGCGCCGCTGAGAACACCGTCTTCGCGAACGTCTGCGAGCGGCTGATGGCCGTGCAGCCCGACCTGACCACGGTGCCCCACCTCGCCGAGAGCGCCGAGTGGGTCGACGACACGCACGTCGTGTTCACGATCCGCACCGATGCGACCTTCCACGACGGCAGTCCGGTCACCGCCGACGACGTGCTCTGGAGCATGCAGCGCCACGCCGCAGAGGGCGCCGACGAATCCGACGAGTACGCGAACGTCACCGCGATGGAGAAGACCGGCGCCAACGAGATCACGGTCACGCTCGCGCAGCGCGACGCCATCTTCATCCAGGCGATGGCGGGCAACGGCGGCATGGTGCTGAACCCGCGCGTCGTCGAGGCGCAGGGTGAGGACTTCGGCGCCCCGGGAACGCCCGACGCATGCTCGGGGCCGTACACGCTCGGCGAGTGGAAGCCCGGCACGAGCCTCACGATCGAGAAGACCGAGGACTACTGGGATGCCTCGCGCGAGGTGCTCGCCTCCGAGGTCGTGTTCCGGTGGGCCGACCAGTCGGCCGTGGTCAACGCGCTGACCGCCGGCGAGGCGGACGGCTCCTACCTCGACTCGCCCGCCTCGGCGATCCCCCTGCAGTCGGTCGACGCCGTCTCACTCGCACAGGGTCCGTCGACGAACGCCTGGGTGCTGCTCGCGACCGAGCGCGGCGCGCTCGCCGACGAGCGCATCCGCCAGGCACTGTCGCTGGCACTCGACCGTGCCGGCATTGCGAAGGCGGCGTTCGGCGACCTTGCGGAGCCCTCGAAGACGCCGATCGGCTCGGGTGCGTGGGGCTACGAGCGTGGCGCCTTCGAGGCCGCCTACGAGGAGCTCGAGGGTGCACCGGCGAGCCCGAGCGCGACCGACCTCGACGAAGCGAAGCGACTCGTGGCCGAGGCCGGGGCGCCGACCGATCCCATCGTGATCGCGAGCGACGGCGGCTCCGTGCGCAACGTCGTCTCCAACGCGCTCGTCGCGGCTGCCAAGAGCATCGGCCTCGAGGCGGAGATCGCCACGATCCCGTCCGCCCAGTACGGCGACTTCTACTCGGACGCCGACGTCCGCGGCCAGGCCGACCTCTTCTCCGACGAGTACTACATCTCGAAGAACGACCCCGTCGGCTTCTACAAGAACGGCGCATCCACCGCCTCGGTCAACTTCGTCGGCTTCGACGACCCCGAGTACGACGAGCTCGTCACCCAGGCCTTCGCGGCGACGGATGACACGGAGCGCGCCGAGCTCGCGATCGAGCTGCAGCGCCGCTGGGTCGAGGCGACGCCGTGGCTGCCCGTCACGCAGAGCCCGTCGACGGTCGCATACTCGTCGACGCTCACCGGTCTGCCGTCATCAGCCGCGTACCTCTACTACCCCTGGGCCGCCGACCTCGGCTCCTCGCAGGGCTGAGCATGACGACGGCGCTCAGGCGGCTCGCGGGCATGGCCGTGACGTTGGTGGTGGCATCGTTCATCATCTTCGCGGCCATGTACGCGGCGCCCGGCGACCCGGTGACCTTCCTCATCGGCAACCCGGAGAACCTCACGCCCGAGCGCATCGCCGCCGTGCGGGCCGAGTACCACCTCGACGAGCCGCTGTTCGTGCAGTACTGGCTCTGGCTGAGCGGCGCCGTCACGGGTGACCTCGGCACCTCGTTCCAGTACCACCAGCCCGTCGCGGCGATCATGTCGAGTCGGCTCCCCGCCACCCTGTCGCTCGTCGCCTACGCGGCCGTGCTGTTCACCGTCGCCGGTGTCGGCCTCGGCGTGTGGGCGGCGGTGCGACGGGGTCGGGTCGCCGACTCGGCGGTCGTCGGGGCGACGACGCTCGCGGCATCCGTACCCTCGTTCGTGGTCGGCATCGTGCTCGTCTCGTTCTTCTCGGTGCAGCTCGGCTGGTTCCCGGTGACGGGGGCCGGTGAAGGCTTCGCCGATCGGCTGCACCACCTCACGCTGCCCGCGATCGCCCTGTCGGTCGGGGCGCTCGCGATCGTCAGCCGAGTGACCCGGCAGACGATGGTCGAGCAGTTCGACTCCGAACACGTGGAAGCGGCGCGGAGCACGGGCCTCGCCGAGCGACTCGTCGTGCTGCGACACGTGCTGCGAAACGCGTGGGGGCCGATCATCACGATGATCGCACTCGTCATCGCGAGCATGCTCGCTGGCACCGTCGTCGTCGAGAGCGTCTTCGGCATCAGCGGCATCGGCTCGCTGCTCGTCGATGCGATCAATACGCACGACTTCCCGATCGTGCAGGCGGTGCTGCTCTACATGGTCGTCGCCTACATGGTCGTGACGACACTCGTCGACCTCCTCCTGCCACTGCTCGACCCGCGGATCGGAAGCCGGGTGAAGACCTCATGACCACCACCACCACGGCAGACGCCCTGCTGACCCGCACCGGGCTCGGCCGACGACGACACGACCCGCTCTTCTGGATCTCGACCGGGTTCCTCGCCCTCGTGGTGCTCGTGGCCGCGTTCGCCCCGCTCATCGCTCCCTACGACCCCGAGGCCATCGACTTCACGGCCATCTGGGCGTCACCGAGCCTCGCGCACCCGCTCGGCACCGACCAGCTCGGCCGCGACCTGCTCTCGCGCCTGTTGCTCGGCACACGGGAGAGCCTGATCGGCCCGTTCCTGCTGCTCGTCGGCGCCACGGTGCTCGGCGTCGCGATCGGCATCGTCGCCGCGTGGAACGGCGGCTGGATCGACGTGCTGCTCGCACGCATCACCGACGTCATGTTCGCCTTTCCGGGCCTGCTCTTCGTGGTGCTCGTCATCGCCGTGTTCGGCGAGGGGCCCGCCACGGCGGTCGTCGCTCTCGCTCTGGCCTACGCCCCGGTGATCGCGAAGTTCACGAGGAGCATCGCCCTCTCGGAGCTCGCCCGGCCCTACGTCGACGCGTATCGCGTACAGGGCGTGGGCGGCGGGGCGATCGCTGCGCGATACGTCGTGCCGAACATGACGCCCGCGCTGCTCGGCTACCTCGTCGTGCTGTTCGGCGAAGGCCTCATGGGCCTCGCGACCCTCAGCTACCTCGGCTTCGGCGCGCAACCGCCGAGCTCGGAATGGGGCCTCATGGTGCAGGAAGGACAGGACGGCATCGTGCTCGGCCATTTCGGACCCACGCTCGTGCCCGGACTCGCGATCTCGGCAGTGGTCGTCGCGGTGAACATCGTCGGAGTTCGCCTGTCGGAGCGGATGGGGGCCCGCGGATGACCGCGGTGCTGCTCGACATCGTCGATCTCTCGCTCCGCTACGGAGACATCCGGATCCTCGATCAGGTCAGCCTGCGCGTGCACGCCGGGGAAACCGTGGGGCTGGTCGGCGAGTCGGGATCCGGCAAGTCGAGCACGGTTCGCGCGGCGCTCCGCCTGCTGCCATCGACCGCGCAGCTCGGCGGCAGCGTGCGGGTCGGAGGGCGCGACGTGCTCGGTGCGGATGCGCGCGAACTCCGCGACATCCGCTCGACCGAGGTCGCCCTGATCCAGCAGGACCCGCGCGGCGCGCTGAACCCGGTGCGGCGCATCGGCGACTCGCTCACGGAGCGCCTCGTGCTCGTGCACGGCGTCGGCCGGGCCGAAGCGAAGCGCCGCGGACTCGAGCTGCTCGAGGCTGTGGGCATCTCCCGACCCGAGCTTCGGTTCCGCCAGTACCCGCACGAGCTGTCGGGCGGCATGCTGCAGCGGGTCGTGATCGCGGCCGCGCTCAGCACGACGCCGAAGCTGCTGCTCGCCGACGAGGCGACGAGCGCTCTCGACGTCACGACGCAGGCCGAGGTGCTCGCGATCCTCCGCGACCTGCAGCGCGAGCGCGGGCTCGGCATGCTCTTCATCACCCACGACCTGCACCTCGCGGCGGCGTACTGCGATCGGGTGTACGTGATGCTCCGCGGCGAGATCGTCGAGGAGCTGCAGGGCGCCGACCTGTTCGCGGGAGCGAACGAGACGTACACGCGATCGTTGCTCGACGCCGTGCCGACGATCAGGGGGCACCACGCATGAACGCCGTCACCACGCCACTCGTCGTCGCCGAAGCGCTGCGTCGAACGTTCCAGCCGGCACGCGCCGCCGACCCGGTGGTCGCGGTCGACGACGTCTCGTTCGCCATCTCGGCCGGCGAATCGCTCGGTCTCGTCGGAGAATCGGGCTCCGGCAAGTCGACCATCGCTCGCATCCTCGCCGGCCTCGAGCGAGCGGATGCCGGGAGCCTCACGGTCGACGGCCGGGACCGGCTCGTTCACGGCCGCGGGCGGCGATCCCGGCTGGAGCGCGCACGTCAGGTGCAGATGGTCTTCCAGGACCCGTACGGGTCGCTCGATCGTCGTCTCACCGTCGAGCAGACGCTCGTGCACGCCATGCGGCTCCACGGACTGGCGGCGCGCACGGACGTGAGGGCGCGCGTCGCGGAGTCGCTCGACCGGGTGAGACTGGCCTCGACCCACGGGTCGCTGAAGCCGCACCAGTTGAGCGGTGGGCAGCGACAGCGGGTTGCGATCGCGAGGGCCATCGCAGTGTCACCATCGGTGCTCGTGCTCGACGAGGCGGTGTCGGCCCTCGACGTCTCGGTGCAGGCGCAGATCCTCGAGCTGCTCGGGGAGATCCGCCGCGACTCCGGCATCGCACTGCTCTTCGTCAGTCACGATCTCGCGGTCGTCGACGAGGTGGCCGATCGCACGCTCGTGTTGTTCCACGGCCGGGTGGTCGAGCACGGTGTGACGCGCGAGGTGCTCCGATCTCCGCAACATGCCTACACGCGACTCCTCGTCTCGTCGGTGGCCGGCCCCGGTTGGGATCCGCACGAGGTCATCGAGCGACGTGCCGCGTTCGAGCGAGGGCTGCACGTGCCGATGCGCTGACGTCGAGCAGGCGGAACGCCGAACGGGGTGACGGTCGGATCGACCGTCACCCCGTTGGGCGTCGTGTGGTGCTACCAGACCAGGATCGGCACCGCGAATGAGCTGGAGTCGGCATAGGGTGCCGCTCCGTCGAAGCTCGAACGCAACAGGTGCACGCCGCGGCTGAGCGGGGGCAGGTCCACCTTGAACTTGCCCTTGTCAGCGGCCTCGAGCTCGACGGTCGCGAGCACCGTCGTGCCGTCGGTGATCGTCACCGTTCCCACCGGCCTCGAGCCGTCGTGCGAGATCACGATGCCCTGGTACTTGAGCTTCGCGCCGGCCTTGGCGAACAGCTTGTTCGGCACGCCGACGGTCGTGGTGTCGACCTCGTCGACCGGCGCCTCGATCGTGATCGGCACCTCGACGCTCGTTCCCGTCGACGCGACCGAGATCACGAGCTGCTGCGGACCCTCGAAGCCCTCGGGCACGGTGATCGAGAGGCTGGCGCGACCGATCTCGTCGAACTTCTCGAGCAGGGTGCGGTCGACCGGCGCCGTGCCGAGCACCGAATCGCCGATCGACACGGTGACCTCGCCCGCCGCGACCTCGGTCGTGCTGAAGTCGAGCGAGCTCAGCTCGAGCTGCACCGACTCGCCGGCCACGTATTCGGTGCCGTTCGCCGGAGCCGAGATCGTGACGCCCACCGACCGCTGCGCGAGGTCGGGGGTCGCCGTGCCGTTCGCGGCGAACCACTCGACCGTCGACGCGAGGTCGACCTTGCCCGTGTCGGAGCGGTTGGTGCCCGCGGCGAAAGTCGTGAAGCTGTCACCGCCACCCGCGAGGAACGAGTTGGCGACCACTCGGTACGTCGCCGCCGGGTCGATCGGCGTGCCGTTCAGCGTGATCGACGTGACGTGCGAGCCGGCCGGCGCCGTCGGGTCGTAGACGACCTCGACGCCCTTGTTGACGCCGAGCTTCAGCAGCGGACGGGTGACGCTCGTCTGCCACTGCTCCTCGAACACCTGCTTGATCTGGGCGCCGGTGAGGTCGAGCGTCACGAGCGTGTTGGCGAACGGCTGCACGGTCGCGGCCTCGCGGTAGGTCACGTTTCCGTCGGGGTCGTCGACGCCGCCGGACGCGTACTTGAGGTCGGTGCGGATGCCGCCCGGGTTCATGAACGCGATGTCGGCGTGACCGTCGACGTTCGCCGCCCACAGGTGCACGTCGGCGAGGAAGTTGCCGATCGTGGACTCACCGCCGCGGTTCTCGACGAGCACGGGGTTGCCGTTCGCGTCGACGCCGGGCTGCTGTGCGCGGTTCAGGTCGCCGGTGATGTCGCCGACCTTCTGCTTGCCCAGCACGTCGGCCTTGGCGGTGGCATCCGCGACGATCGCCGCCACCTCGGGAACCGGCTGGTAGACCGACACCCACGGCGACGTCGGGGTCGCGCGGGTCATGAGGGGCTTCAGCTCGTTCGTGATCGAGAGGAGCTCCTTCGAGATCGGGTCGACCTGCAGCTGCATGAGCCCGAACTGCTCGCCGTACTGTCCGGCCGAGACGACCGGTCGGCCGTCGACCGTGTGGTTGTACGGCAGGTGCGTGTGCGCGGAGACGATCGCCGAGACCGAGTCGTCGACGCCCGCGACGATCTGGGCGAACGGCGAACCATCGGTGAGCGCTTCGACCTTGGTCGAGGCGGCACCCTCGTGCACGAGGAGGATGAGCACATCGGCCTCTCCGTTGGCGGGGTCGCCGTCTTTCAGGTCGGCAGCCGACGCGTTCACGGAGTCGACGACGCTGCGCACCTCGAGCTCGGCGATGCCCGCCGGGCTGACGAGCGAGTCGAGGTCTTCGGTCACCGCGCCGATGAACCCGACGGTCACGCCCTCGAAGGTCTGCGTGAAGGTCGGTGCGAGCGCGGTGTCATCGGTGCCCTTCAAGAACACGTTGGCGCTGATGTACTCCCAGTCGGCCCGGTCTTGCACGCGGTCGCGAAGGTCGGCCCAGCCCTGATCGAACTCGTGGTTGCCGGCTGCGCTCACGTCGAGCCCGGCGGCGTTCAGTGCGTCGATCGTCGGGTTGTCGTTCTGGATGAACGAGGTGAAGGTCGAAGCGCCGATCAGGTCGCCCGCGGCCGCGAACACCGTGTTCGGGTTCTCGGCGCGGATCTGCTCGACCGCTCCGGCGAGCTCGGCGATGCCCGCCGACGGGGCGGACTTCTCGATGCGACCGTGGAAGTCGTTGATCGTCACGACGGAGATGTCGACGACGTTCTCGAGTTCGGCGAGGTCGATGCCGATGAGGGTCGGGTCGTGGTCGCTCGATCGGAAGACCGAACCGTCGTCGGCTGCTTCGCGGCCGTACTCACGAGCGCTCCACTCGGGCGAGTTGATCGCCCAGCGACCGATGCCGGTGACCGCCTCGGCTCCTTCGGCGTTCGCCAGCGCGTGGTCGAGCGAGCCGAGCTCACCGTCGAAGGTGTAGGTGTACTCCCCCGGCGCGAGCGTCGGGAGCAGGTCGGTGTACCCGGCCCCGGTCAGCACCTGGATCGGGTCCTCCTGCGCGTAGGCGTTGAAGTCGCCGAGGAGGAAGACCTCGTCGGCCGATTCCTCGAGCTGCGCGGCGAGCGTCAGCAGCGAGGTCGCCTGCGCGACCCGGTCGGCGTTGAAGTGCCCCTGGCCGTCGGCGGGCTCGGTGCCCGAACCGCCCTTGGACTTGAAGTGGTTGGCGATCACGGCGAGATCGGTGCCGTTGGCGAGCTCGAAGCTCTGGCCGATCGGCTCGCGCGCGTTGCCCCAGACGGCCTCATCGGTGATCGTGAGCGCTTCTCCGTTGGGCGAGACCGCGTCGGAGCGGTAGATGATCGCGTTCTGGATGAAGTCGGTCGTCGCCGCGGTGAGCGCCGCCGGGGTGGGAACGAAGCTCCAGACCTCGGAGCCCTCGGCCTCGTTGAGTGCGGCCACGAGCGCGCCGATCGCCTCGTCGGCGGTGCCGTCGACCTTCAGCGAGTTCTCGATCTCCTGCAGGGCGACGATCTCGGCATCGAGCGCCGTGATCGCCTCGACGATCTTCTCCTCCTGCAGCGCGAACTCCTCGGCGGTGTCGGCGCCACGGGCATCGGGGTTCTGGCTGGTCAGCGTGGTGAAGTAGTTGAGCACGTTGAAGACGCCGATCTGCACGTCGCCGCCGACCGCGGGCACACCGCTCGGACGCGTGTTCTGCGTCTCGAACGTCGGCTTCGGCTCGGCGGTCGCGTTGTCGATCGGGGTCGCCGGCTGCAGGCGCCAGGCGTTGAAGCCGTAGCTCAGCACGTACGGCGTCGACGGGAACACGATGCGGTCACCGTTGCGCACGACCGTCGCTTCGGTGAGGTACGGCTGCTCGTTCGGGTGCGCGGCGTTGTCGACCCGGGTGTTCCAGCCGTCGTCGAGCACGAGCAGACGGGCACGGTTCTCGGCGGCGATCTCGGTCGCTGCGGGCCCGGCGTCGACCTGCTCGGTGCTCTTGACCGGCAGCGTCTCACCGGCGGCGAGCCAGAGCGAGCCGAAGCTCGAGGACTCGTGGGTGCTCGAGACGAGGTACGACCCGCTCGGGGCGACGAGCATGCTCTCGAGGGGCTCGCGGGCGGAGCCGACGAGGCTCGCGGGCAGCTCGCTCGCAGCGGGCACGCCCGCTCCGGGCGTCACGACCTCTGCACCGTCGGCGCTCGTCGTGATCTGGGTGAGGCCGAAGTACTCGCTCACCGTGCCGGTGACGCGCACGAGGTCGCCGACCGCGCCGGTGGCGGGCATCTGGAAGACGAACAGACCGTCGGATGCGCCGGGCGTGGTGTCGGCGCCTGCGGTCTGGATGGTCACGCCGCCGTAGCCGCCCGAGCGGTAGTCGCCGGTGATCACGCCTTCGACGGTGACCGCGGTGCCGACGAGCGGGCTCGCGTCGCCGGTGCCCTGCACCTCGGCGATCGTCGCCTCGGTCGGGGCGGGCGGTTCGGTGTCGCCGTCGGAGCCCTGCGGGGTGACGGTCTCGGAGAACGTGAAGTCGGCCGAGTTGACGTCGGTGTCGGCGAAGTCGGTGCGCACGATGCTGCCGGGCGTCGAGTTCGATCCGGGGTACGCGGCCACTGCGCCCTCGAAGTTCACCGAGGTGCCGTAGCCGACGTAGTCGACCACTTGTGCGTGGTTCACGATGGAGCCGGTGCCGGGGTTGATCGCGCCGGGGACGTTCGCGAGGAAGAGCGATCCGGTGGTGCCGCTCGGCGCCCAGGTGAAGGCGGCGTCGGTGGCGGGCAGGGCCGCGCCGTTCGCACCGTTGCTGTTGAGTCCGATCAGGTAGTAGCTGTTCGGCGCGATCTCGCCGCTGAGTGCGCCCACGCTGTTTGCCGCCGCGGTGCTCGTCGCGGTGCGGTACTGCAGCGACCAGCCGTCGACCGGCACCGCGGTGTCGGTCGGGTTGTAGAGCTCGACGAACTTGTTGATGTACGGCTGGTTGGCGCTGCCGCCCCGCGTGTACACCTCGTTGATGACGACGCTCGAGCCGTCGACCGCGGCGAGCGCCGGCGGGGCTGCGAGCAGGCCGGCGACGAGTGCCCCGGCGGACGCGGCCGCCACGGCCGCGAGACGTTGGATGGTGCGGCGACGATGCATGACTCTCCCCTGAGCGATTGGAATTCCCAGCAGGGGCGCGCTTGCACGTGCCGTGCTTGGGGGACACTGCCCCGTAGCCTATGTGCGGCCTGTGACCCTGCCAAGGGGTATTCAGGTGGCGACTCCCCTGATTTCACGCGGTGTTCACAGAGTGTCGCTCAGATGAGCAAACGCAGAGATCGGTGCCGCTCGAATGAGCGGTCTCGCGAATCGCAGCGCCCGGAGCGGTCAGAGGCGCACGAGCTCGACGACCCGCACGACGGCGATGCCCTCCTCGACCGAGGCGTCGAGATCGACCTCTGCACGGATGCGCCAGTCGTGGTCGCCGGCGGGGTCGTCGAGCGTCTGCTCGACGCGCCAGACGCCCTCCGCGGCATCCGTCTCATCGATCGCGACGAGCTTCGGCGACCGCGCCGCGGGGCCCGTGCCGATCGCATCGTGCTCGTCGTAGTACCGATCGAGCGCGTCGGGCCAGCCGACGTCGGGGTCGAGTTCGGCGAGCTCGTCGTCGCGTTCGAGCGCGGCGAGCTGCACCCGCCGGAAC
This sequence comes from Agromyces sp. GQ35, assembly GCF_059758475.1. NCBI lineage: Bacteria > Bacillati > Actinomycetota > Actinomycetes > Micrococcales > Microbacteriaceae > Agromyces > Agromyces sp. GQ35. The sequence continues at coordinate 408,012 of NZ_JCAXEO010000001.1, forward strand.
AGCTCGTTGCGCACGAGCACCGTGAAGGCGCGCCGGTTGGTGAGCACCGACGGCGGCGCCGGCGGCACCACCGCCTGTTCGTCTTCGGGGAGGTGCGACGACGGATCGATGAGCTCGTTCCACTCGTCGACGAGGCTCGAGTCGACCTGGCGCACGAGCTCGCCGAGCCACTCGATGATGTCGAGCAGCTCTTCGTTCTTCGCCTCGGTCGGCACGGTCTGGCGGACGGCCCTGAAGGCGTCGGAGAGGTAGCGGAGCACGAGTCCCTCGCTGCGGGCGAGCTGGTAGAAGCCGACGTATTCCCCGAACGACATACTGCGCTCGAACATGTCGCGGACGACCGATTTCGGCGACAGCTCGAAGTCGCGCACCCACGGCTGACTCGAGGCGAAGACCTCGAACGATTGGGCGAGCAGCTCGTCGAGCGGCTTCGGCCAGGTGACCTGCTCGACGAGCTCCATGCGCTCGTCGTACTCGATCCCCTCCTGCTTCATACGGCCGATGGCCTCGCCGCGCGCCTTGAACTGCTGCTGCGAGAGGATCGGGCGCGGGTCGTCGAGCGTGGACTCGATGACGCTCAGCACATCGAGGGCGTAGTGGCCGGTACCGGCGCCGTTCTCGGCGGTCGCCTCGGGGTCGAGCAGTTCGATCGCGGCGAGCGCGAACGGTGACAGCGGCTGATTGAGGGCGAAGTTCGGCTGCAGGTCGACGGTGAGGCGCACACCCGGCATTCCCGCGCCGTCGGGGGCGGGCACCAGCTCGACGACGCCGGCGTCGCGGAGCGTTCGGAAGATCTCGAGCGCACGCCGGGCGAGCTCGAACTGCCGCGGGCGCGGCTCGTGGTTGTCGAAGACGAGCGAGCGGATGTCGCCGATCACGTCGCCCCCGCGACCGATCACGTTGATGAGCATCGCCGCGGTGAGCTTCAGCTGCGGCACGAGCGGCTCGGGCTCGGCGGCGACGAGCCGGTCGAACGAGGCCTCGCCCCAGGTGATCTGGCCGGCCGGCGCCTTCTTGCGCACGATCTTCTTGATCTTCTTCGGATCATCACCCGCCTTGCGGACGGCGGCGTCGTTCTCGATCTCGTGCTCGGGTGCGAGCACGACGACGGTGCCCGCGGTGTCGTAGCCGGCCCGCCCGGCGCGCCCCGCGACCTGGTGGAACTCGCGGGCGCTCAGCTGCCGCATCCGCTGCCCGTCGAATTTGACGAGCGCCGTGATCAGCACCGTGCGAATGGGCACGTTGATGCCGACGCCGAGGGTGTCGGTGCCGCAGATGACACGCAGCAGCCCGCGCTGCGCGAGCGTCTCGACGAGCCGGCGGTAACGAGGCAGCATGCCCGCGTGGTGCACGCCGATGCCCGATCGCACGAGCCGGGAGAGCGTCTTGCCGAACGCCGTGTTGAAGCGGAACCCGCCGAGCGCCTCGGCGATCTCGTCACGCTGCTCGCGGGTGATGACGCGGATCGACGAGAGCGCCTGCGCGCGCTCCATCGCGGCGGCCTGCGAGAAGTGCACGATGTAGACCGGCGCCTGCCGGGTCTCGATGAGCTCTTCGACGGTCTCCTGCACGGGTGTCTTCGCGTACGAGAAGTGCAGCGGCACCGGCCGGTCGACGCCGGTCACGAGCGCCGTCTCACGGCCTGTGCGGCGCTTCAGGTCGGCGGCGATGCCGGTGACGTCGCCGAGCGTCGCCGACATGAGGATGAACTGTGCGCGGTGCAGCGTGAGCAGCGGCACCTGCCACGCCCAGCCGCGGTCGGGGTCGCCGTAGTAGTGGAACTCGTCCATCACGACCTGGTCGACGTCGGCATCGGGCCCGTGACGCAGCGCGAGGTTCGCGAGGATCTCGGCGGTGCAGCAGATGATCGGGGCATCCGGGTTCACCGAGCTGTCGCCGGTGACCATGCCGACATTCGCGGCCCCGAAGATCTCGGCGAGCTGGAAGAACTTCTCGGAGACGAGCGCCTTGATGGGCGCGGTGTAGTAGCTGCGACCGCCTCGAGCGAGGGATGCCGCGTGGGCGGCCACCGCGACGAGCGACTTGCCGGTGCCCGTCGGCGTGGAGAGCACCACGTTCGCGCCGGAGACGATCTCGATGACGGCTTCGTCTTGCGCGGGGTAGAGCGGCAGCCCGCGACCTTCGGCCCACCCGACGAACGCGTCGTACATCGCATCGGCGTCGTACGGGCTCGGGGCCAACTCGGGCAGGGTCGGGGTCATCCGTCGAGTCTGTCACGCGTGCGGGAGCGCGCAGCGCGCAGCACCCGCCTGTGGGTCACACGTCGGGGGCGAAGTCGGATTGCAGCCGGTCCGCGCTGCCGCCCGGCGCGTCGGGCGGTTCGACCGTCGACCTCGGCTCGATGAGCACGATCGGACCGGTCGACGACGACCACTCCACGCTGCCGTGCTCGAAGACGCCGCGCAGCACCCCTGATTCGGGAGAGGTCTCGACGTCGCACACCGGCAGGCCGAGCGGCGATCGTTCCCAGCCGAGCAGGGCCCAGATGTCGCGCACCATGCCGTACACGATCGCGGGTCCGTGCGCCGGGGTCCAGTAGATCGAGCCGCCCTCGAAGTGCGCGAAGCCGCCGGCGAGCCGGCCGCCGTGCTCCGACTCGGCGAGCGGTTGCTCGTCAGTCGTCGGGAAGCCGAGGAAGGAGGTCTCGGCGCCGACGCCGTGCCAGTGCTCGGCGATCAGCCCGTGCACCTCGTGGGCGCCGGTGCGCTCGGACCAGTACACGGCGCCGCGCTCGTACTCGCGGCGATACAGCTCGCCCGAGCCGATTCGCGTGTGCGGCGCGGTCGCGTCGCCGAGCCACGAATGCTCGGCCCGCTTGGCGCTGATCGCCGGAACGGCGAGCAGCAACTGGTTCGCCGGGTCGTATCGCACGGCGGTGCGGAACTCGCTCCAGCCGAGGGCCCGGTCGAGGGGCGTCGAGCGCACTTCGCCACGCGCCACGGCGGCCTGGCCGGTTCGCTGGGGTCGCGTCATCCGCTCGGTCATGGCTCGGGCCTTTCTACCGGGCGCCACCCGGCGCAAACGGGGGAAGCCGGCCTGCACCTCGTGTTCGGGACGCGGTGCCGGCCGGCTGCCAGATCACCACTGCGCGGTGACAGTTCCCCCTGCGGTCCACGGAGCGGTGATCGCTGTCCACGATACGAAGCGCCGCGGATGTCGCGGATCAGGGATATCCCTGAACTTCACGGAACCGTGGCGATGGCAGGCACCCTCCCGCAGGGGACGGTCGAGCCCGGTCGGAGACCGTCAGCTGCGCTCGGCGGCTGCGGCCTGCGCGGATCGGGCGAGCGACTCGACCGACTGCACGATGACCTCGCGTCGAACGGCGGCGCGGCGCGCAGCGTCGGCAGCGGCAGTGGCAGCGGCTTTCGGGCTGCCATCGCCGGCCTCGCCCGTGGCGCCGACGACGAGCAGGGTGTCGAGGTGCCCGAGCACGGGCCATCCGTTCACGAGGGTCACGATCGTGAGCAGGAGTTCCGCCGCCTGCTGCAGGTCGATGCCCGGCAGCACGTCTTGGAACCGCTCGGCCTTCACCCGGTGGTACTCGATGCGGGCGGCGTCGGCTGCGGCGCTCGCTCCCCGCTCGAGCCCCTCCCAGAAGAGGAGGCGCGGAATCGTCGCTTCGGCGACGTGGTGGTCGAAGAGGCGGCCGGCGTAGTCGCCGGCGGCGGCAGGCCCGGTGCCCGTCACGGGCACGGCGTCCATCGTCGCCCGCAGCTCGGTGGCGAGCACGGTCGCGAAGAGCTCGTCTTTCTTGCCGAAGTACTGGTAGATGCGCTCCTTGTTGACCCCGGCGTTCGCAGCGATGCGATCCATGCGGGCACCGGCAAGTCCGTGCTCGCTGAACTCGGCAGTCGCAGCCTCGAGCAGGAGGCGTTTCGTGCGCTCGGTGTCCCAGGCCATGTTGCCAGTCTAGCAAATCTCCAACTGGATAGTTGCGAAAGTGTCGGAACCATGGTTCAATTACAACCAATCAGTTGGACATTACGAGGAGTCACATGAGCACCACCGCCCCCACCCCCGCCGCAACGGCGACGGCACCGGCCTCGCCGACGGCGCAGGCGGCACCGCCCTCGGTGCACGCCCGCGCCGTGATCACCTGGCTCGCGATCTTCCCGCTCGTGGCCATTGGCATGATGCTGATCGGCCCGTTCTCGGAGTCGTGGCACCCGGTGCTCCGCGCCTTCGTGCTCACGCTCGTGGTCGTGCCCGTCGCCGTGTACCTCGTGGTGCCACGACTGATGGGTGCCTACGCCGCCCTTCGCCGACGCCGGGCGGTTCGTCAGGGGTGACCCTGACGCGCATCTCCTCGGCGACACAGGCGACACGGGCGGCACCAGCCGCTAGCGTTCGCTGAGACGCACTCGTCCGAGGAGAAGCCATGCGCATCGCGCCCACCCCGACGCCCGACACCCCGCCGGCGCCCGACGACCGGGTCGACCGGGTCGATGAGGTCGACGCCGCAGAAGCGGACATCGACACCGAGACCGGCACCACGGATCGCACCCACCGCACCGGCGTCGATGACACGAGCGCCGCGGCATCCGATGCCGGCACCTTCGATCGCGCGCTCGTCGTCGTGCACGGCATGGGCAACGCGTACCGAAGCCAGATCCTGCTCGAATGGGCCGAGCCGCTGCTCGGCCGCATGGACTGGCTCGCCCGCGACAAGGTCATCGGCGGTGAAGAGCGACACGGCGTGCAGATCCACTCCTCCGACCTGTCGGGTGAGGTGCCGATGGTCACCGCGACCGTGCGCTCCCCCGGACCGGGTACGCAGGCGGGAGCGACCTCGGACCCCGCCGACGACGTGCTGCTCAAGATCGCGATCCTCGAAGCCCGATGGTCGGAATCGTTCGTGCCGATGAGCCGCGGCCAGGTCTTCCAATGGGCCGTCGTCTTCATGTGGCGCATGATCTGGCGCGTGCTCGACCTCTTCCTCGGCACCATGGTGCTCGTGCCGTGGTACACCCTCGTGCGGCACCTGACCGCCCCGGCAGCCGCGCCCCGCGAACTGCCGAGGCTCGTCGACCTCGTCATCGATCTCGTCAGGCTCGTCGTCTGCAGCGTCGCCTTCGCCGTCACCTGGCTCTTCCTCGTGCTGCTCGCAACGGTGCTCACGCCCGTGCTGCCGCTCATCAGCCCGCTCCTGCTCATTCCGTGGTTCAAGGACCTCGCGCAGGGCGCCATCGACGGCATCATCGAGTCCATCGGCGACGTCGCGGCCTGGAAGGAACGGCCATTGCGCGCATCGGCGATGCGACTCGTGGTGCGCAATACCCTCGCCCGTGCCAAAGAGCTCGTCGGCGACGGCGACGTGCACCTCTTCGCACATTCGCAGGGCGCCGCCGTGGCGACCTTCACGCTGTTCGAGGAACTGCGGCCGCAAGACTACAACGTCAGCAGGCTCACGACGGTGGGCGCCGCGGTCGTGCTGCTCGGTCGCGAGAAGTGGCTCGGTCGCCCAGACGAATACGCGCCCGTCGCGAAGTGGATCGAGCGCAACTCCGGCGTCGATGCCGACCGCCAGGTCGCGTGGGCGAACCACTGGGCGATCTGGGACCCGTTCTCGGCCGGCCCGATCGCCGACACCGCGCCGGGCCGGCGAGAGCGCTGGCGCAACGCGTACTTCCCCGGCCGGGCGAGCGTGAGGGGGCCCGAGGAGCACGCCGTGCACAACACGAGCCAGCCCTTCCTCGACCACTCGGTGTACTTCGAGAACACGATCCAGGTGGTCGAGCCGACCGCGCGGCACCTGCTCGGCCCCGGGTTCCCGCCGGCGCCGGCCTCGGTGGCCTACGTCGAGAACCGGCTCTCGGTGATCGACAAGAAATCGCTCGGCATCAACATGCTGGCCGCGGTGACGATCGCGGCGATCCTGCCCGGGCTGCCGGGTGTGCCGGCGCTCGTCGCGACCGTCGCGAGTTGGGTCGCCGGCGCGATCGGCTTCGTCATCGGCGTGTTCCCCGGCGGGCAGGATGCCGCTGAGGCGGTGCCGGCCGCGATCGCCTCGGCGTCGATCGTCACCGACCCGGCGTCGTTCGGCCCGTGGAGCTGGTTCCTCGCCTCGGCGCTCACCCTCGCGGTGCTCGTCTGGCTGAACCAGCTGCTCTCGCGGGTCAGCCGTCGCTCACGTGAATGGGATCGGTGTCCGGTCGAGCCGAGGCACTGGCTCGTGCTGAGTTCGATCCCCCGCGCGTTCTACGTCGCCGGCGCCTTCCTCTGCGTGTGGTTCGCGATCCGCGCGTGGGCGGCGCCGCCGCTCGAGTGGCTGATCGTCGACGCCGTGATCCTCGCGATCGTGGCGGTGTTCGTGTTCGTCGAACCGCTCTACTCCCCCGTTCCGGTGATCGTCGAGGCGCGCACCGATGACGACGCGGCAGGCGGCCGGACGATCGCCGCGGCATCCCGGCCGATGAAGCTCCGCGACGCGGTGCGCACCGAGGAGTTCACGCGCGACCTCGCGGCCCGACGCCGTCTGCTCCGCCCGCAGGGCTGGCGCGCGCGCGTCTGGGCGCGGTGGTTCCATGACTGGCGTCCGCCGGTCAGCGGGAGCGAACCGTCGGCCTGAGCACCCCGGCGGGGTCGCCGCCCGTCATGAGTTCGACCAACGCCTCGAGCAGCCGGAACGGCACGATCGCGACGAGCTGCACGACCGCGACCGGCCCGAGCCAGCCGAGCGAGAAGCTCAGCACGAGCATCGCGGCGCCGAGCCGACCCCACACCAGCGCGGCGAGCGCGACCAGGGCGATCAGCAGGAGCCACGGTGGCGCCCAGAACGCGGCGACGGATGCCCCGAGCACGACGATGCCGCCGAGCACCGCCTGCCCGACGAACGCGAGCCCGGCGGCGCCGCCGAACTCGCGCTCGCGGTCGGCCGAGACCCACGCCCACATGATCCACGCCCGCAGCATCGGCACGCCCTGCTCGCGGAGGGCGGTGCGGAACACCCGATCGTCGACGCGGCGCTGCGTCAGGGCTGCACGTCGGTCGCCGAGCCCGGCTGCGATCGCGGAGCGCGAGTCGTGCAGCAGGGCGGGCGCCGATTGTCGGCCGTAGCTCGCGATGAGGCCCCACAGCCACGACGGCACCGAGGCGAGGTCCGACCCGCCCGGGGTCTCCGAGACGTGAGGCGGTACCTCATACGTGATGCCGCCGACCGGGTCGAGGTAGCGGAACGGCTGCCGCACCTCGAAGCGGTGCCCGTCGGCCGGGCGCTGGGCGAGCAACAGCTCGTCGAGAGGCTGCCCGTCAGCGGTGAGGAATGGCATCGCGGTCTCCTTCGCTCATGCCCCATGATGCCCCGACCCACCGCCCGCGGCGCTCAGCCGAGCAGCAGCGCCACGGCGAAGAGCACCGGAACGGAGCCGATCGTCGTGAGGAACACGGTGTCGCGGGCCACGACCTCGGCGGTCTCGTATCGCTGCGCGTAGTTGAAGACGTTCTGCGCGGTGGGGAGTGCGGCCAGCACGGTCACGGCGTAGAGCTCGATGCCGTCGAGGCCGAAGACGAACCGGCCGACGGCCCAAGCGGTGACCGGCATCACGAGGAGCTTCAGCGCGGTCGCGAGCAGCACCTCGCGGCGTCCGCTCCCCGGCTCGAAGAGGCGCTGGCCGTGCAGCGAGAGCCCGTACGTGATGAGCATCAGCGGCACCGCGGCGTGACCGATGAGCTCGATCGGCTCGAGCACGATCGCCGGAAGTTCGATGCCCGAGACCGACACGAGCACGCCCGCGAGCGATCCCACGATGATCGGATTCGTGAGGGTCGTGCGCACGATCGCCCATGCCGAGGTGTGACCGTGCACGCGAGCGCCGAGCACCGCGAGCGCCACCGGAGCGAAGAGCAGCAGCTGCAGCAGCACGACGGGTGCCGAGTATGCGGCGTCGCCCAGCATGTAGACGGCGATCGGGATGCCGAAGTTGTTGCCGTTCACGTAGCCCGATGCGAGCGAACCGATGACCGTGCGCTCGAGACTGCGCCGCCAGAAGGGCATCGCGACGAGTGCGAAGAGGAGCATCATCGCGACGGCCGCAACCGCGGAAACCGGGAGCAGCGCGGAGAAGAGCGCGCCGACGTCGGCCGTCGCGAGCACCGAGAAGAGCAGGAACGGCGCGAGCACGTTGAAGTTCAGCCGGGCGAGCATCGGCTTCGCCTCCGGGCCGAGCACGCCGGTTCGTCCGGCGACCCAGCCGACGAACACGGCGAGGGCGATGACGGCGAACCCCGTGAAGATCTGGATCACGCGCTGCGCTCCGGTTCATCGGGGTGCTGCACGGCGCTCATCGCCTCCGACACTACCGGCGCCGCGCGGGGCCGTTGGTCGAGCAGTGAGCGAAAGCGAGCGTATCGAGACCCGTCACCGGGTCTCGATACGCTCCTTCGTCGCTACTCGACCGGCGGTGCTCAGGCGTTGCAGCCCCAGACGTACCTGCCGTTGTAGTACACGGGGTGCATCTCTTTTCCGGTGCACGGCCCGCAGTCCTCATCCCGCGGTGCCGCCGGCAGGCCGGGGTAGTACTCGGCGGTGTAGGGGTTCTCGGCAGCGGCGGCAGCAGGAGCCTCGCCGCCTCCGCCGGCGGGTGCGCCGGCCTCGGATCCCGTTGCGACATCCGAGCCTTCCGACCACGACCCGGTGTCGTCGGACTGCTCGGCGGCCACGCGGGCGGCCTCGGCGGCGGCAGCGGCCTCAGCAGCGATCTGCGCTGCGACGGCTTCGCGATGCGCGGCGAGCGCAGAGGCCAGCGCGCCCTGCTCGGCGCGCAGCGAGGCGACGGCCGCGGTGACGGCGGCAGCCGAGCCACCCGATGCCACCTCGGCGATCACGCCGTTGCGAAGCGACACGAGGGTCGCGACGCCGTCGGCGCCGAGTTCGGCACCTGCTTCGGCGATCAGGCCCTGCGCACCCTGCAGCGCTGCGGTGGCGAAGCTCGCCGCCGCGGCATCCCGGATGCCGGTGACGTCGACGCCCGCCGCACCGATGCCGACGCGGTCGCCGACCTGGGCCACCGCGAGCTCCTGGGCCCGGGTGAGGTCGGCTGACGCCTGCGCGCTCTGCGCCTGGCTGGCCACGCCGAGCGTGACCACGATCAGGCCCGCGAACGCGAGTCCGAGCATCCGATTCACCTGGATGCGACTCCGACCTGACTTCGGATGCAAGGGCACCGCTGCCCCGCCGTGTTCGAACGCCATGACTCGTCGAGTGATCATTCGATTCCTTCCTTCATACGACCGATGATGCGATCTGCGCCCGTCGTGCCGACGGGTCGAAGGAGGGAGCGGTGGCGACCCCGTGTTCAGAGCAGCATCGTGACGGCCTTCGCCCCCAACGATGCCCCGATGTCGTCACTGTCAGCCCCCCGCTAACACCACACTCGTGCAGCGTATCGACGTTGGGCGGTCTTGGGCGAGCGTTCGCCGGTTTTCCCTGTGACATGTTCGGGGCCGGGGAGTTCGCGGCGCCGTTCGTGTCAGGATCATTCGTCTCGCGGAGGACACTCGATATCCACCGTCCCGCGCGACACGAGTGGTCCTGAACTGGGGGGTGCGCCGGCGACTACCAGCGCTCGTGCACCGCGGCGCGGATGTCGCGGTCGTAGATCTCCCGCACGGCGACGGTGACCGACGGCGGCAGTTGCAGCGACCCCGCAGCGGCGTTGGACCGCGCCTGCTCTGGTGAGCGCGCCCCGGGGATCACCGAACTCACGCCGGGCTGCGCCGCGACCCACGCGAGGGCGACCTGCGCCGTCGTCGCGGCCGGCACCGCCTCGCGGGCCACCGTCGAGAACTCGGCCGCCGCGCGCACACCGGTCTCGTAGTCGACCCCCGAGAAGGTCTCGCCGACGTCGAAGGACTCGCCGTGACGGTTGAAGCTGCGGTGGTCGTTCGCCGCGAAGATCGTCTCGCTCGTGTACCGCCCCGAGAGCAGCCCGCTCGCGAGGGGCACCCGGGCGATGATGCCCACGCCGGCGGCCGCGGCCGCGGGGAGCACCTCGTCGAGCGGCTTCAGCCGGAACGCGTTGAGGATGATCTGCACGGATGCCACGTGCGGACGTGCGATCGCGGCGAGCGCCTCCTCGACCCGTTCGACGCTAACGCCGTATGCGGCGATCGCGCCCTCGTCGACGAGTGCGTCGAGTGCGTCGTAGACCCGGTCGTCGGAATACACCGAGGTGGGCGGGCAGTGCAGCTGCACGAGGTCGAGCGTGTCGACGCCGAGGTTCGCGCGAGACCGATCGGTCCACGCCCGGAAGTTCGCGAGCGAGTAGTTGGCGTGCTCCTGCGGCATCCGTCGCCCCATCTTGGTGGCGATCGTGACGCCCGACTCGGGATTGGCGCGCAGCCAGGTGCCGATGAGCGACTCGCTGCGTCCGTCGCCGTAGACGTCGGCCGTGTCGAAGAACGTGACGCCGGCAGCGTACGCGGCGTCGAGCACGCCGAGCGCGTCGGGCTCGGCCACCTCGCCCCAGTCGGCGCCGAGCTGCCAGGTGCCGAGGCCGATGACGGAGACGGTGCGGCCGGTGCGGCCGAGAGTGCGAGTCTGCATGGTGCTCCAGTGGTCGGGTGCGGGGGCTTCGGTCACGGTTCGATGGTGTCACGGGCGAGCGGATGCCGCATCCGCGGGCAGCCGCAGCGGTGTCGGTGGCTCACGTGAAGATGGGCGCATGGGCATCGACATCATCGCCGCACCGTCGAACCTGGGGTTGCGGCCGCCCGAACCGGGCAGTGTACCCGGCACGGCGAAGGCTCCCGAGGCGCTGCGCGAAGCCGGGCTCTTCGCCGCTTTCGGGCGGCTCGAGGCACGCGACGCGGGCACGGTGATCGCCGCTCGCTATCGAGCGAACGTCGAGCCCGGCGACACCGTGCGCAACGAGGCGGCGATCATCGATCACAGTCGGCGTCTCGCCGGTCGCGTCGGCGCGTCCATCGGCGCGGGCAACACCCCGTTCATCGTCGGCGGCGACTGCAGCATCATGCTCGCCCCCGCCCTCGCCCTGCGCCGCCGCGGCCGATTCGGGCTCGTCTATCTCGATGGGCACGGCGACTTCCGTCACCCCGGCAACAGCGAGGTCGTGGCGTCGCTCGGTGGCGAAGCCCTGGCCGCGGTGGTCGGGCTGCACGCGCCGGCGCTCAGCGACCTCGACGGGCTTCGACCGTTGGTGCGCGCGGGCGATGCCGTGCAGCTCGGCTCACGCGACGACGAAGCCGATGCCGCAGAGCTCGCCGACACCCTCGGTGCCACCCTGCCCGCCAGCGAAGTCCGGCGCATCGGCGTGGAAGACGCGGTCGAGCGAGTGCGCGCCGTGGTCCGCGCCGCCGGTGTCGACGGCTACTGGATCCACCTCGACGTCGACGCCCTCGACCCCGAGTGGATGCCGGCTGTCGACAGCGTCGACCCTGGCGGTCTCGAACCGGCCGAGCTGGTGGCGCTGCTCCGGGCCCTCGCGCCCGAGGCCATCGGTGCCGACGTCGCGATCTTCGACCCCGACCTCGATCCGACCGGCGAGTACGCCGAGGCGCTGACCACGATGCTCGAGACCGGGTTCGCCGAGCTCGGCACCCGCGCCGCCTTCGCCCGTACGATCCCCGCCAGCGACGCCACCGGAGGCGATGATGCCTGACAAGTACGACGTGAAACGTGAACTCGCGTGCTACTCCGCACCTCGCGGCCGATTCGAGCTCGTCGACGTGCCCGAACTCGCGTATTGCATGATCGACGGCCGCGGCGATCCCAACACCGCGCCCGACTACGTCGCGGCGGTCGAGGCGCTCTACGCCGTCTCGTACACCGCGAAGTTCCGCAGCAAGCGCGAGCTCGACCGCGACTACGTCGTCGGGCCGCTCGAGGGGCTCTGGAGCGCCGACGACCCGTCGACGTTCGTCACGCGCGAGAAGTCGGCGTGGTCGTGGACGATGATGATCTGGCAACCCGACTGGCTCTCACCCGAGCTCGTCGCCGAGGCCGCGTCCGCAGCGACGGCGAAGGCGCCCGCAGCCGATCGAGTGCGCTTCGAGCGTCTCGCCGAGGGTCGTTCGGTACAGACGCTGCACCTCGGCTCCTATGACGATGAGGGCCCCACGCTCGCCCGACTGCACGACGAGTTCATGCCCGAGCACGGGCTGCGCTTCAACGGCCGTCACCATGAGGTGTACCTCGGCGACCCGCGGCGCACCGCTCCTGAGAAGCTGCGTACGATCCTTCGGCAGCCGGTCACCGAGGCGTGAAGGCCCGAGGTCGGCCGGGCTGATCGCGGCGGGTCGACCGAGCGGACGACGGCTCAGAGCTCCTGTTCGGCGCCGAAGCGCTGCCGCACCTCGACGGGAATGAGCGGCTTCTCGGCGCGAGCCGTGATCTGCTGCACGACCCACGTATTGCCATCGGGGTCGGTGAAGCCGAAGAAGGTGCCGCCGTCGCGCTCGTCGAAGACGGTGATCTCGCCCACCTCGACGCCACGATCCAGCAGTTCCTCGCGGGCGGCGACGGCGTCGGCCACCACGAGCTGCAGACCGTGCATCGAGCCCGGCGCCATCTCGTTCTGCGAGGGCAGCGAACCGATCACGATGGAGCAGCCCGACCCCCGTGGGGTGAGCTGCGCGACGTGCATGTGTTCGTTCTCGGTGTTGTGATCGAGCTCGAATCCCACCTTGTCGCGGTAGAACTCGATCGAGCGGTCGAGGTCGCTCACCGGCACGATGACGACTTCCAGTGTCCAATCCATGACGTGCTCCATTTCGTGTGGTGCGAACGGGTGCCGAAGTTCGACGGGTGGATGTCGCGGGCGAACACATCGCCCGCGACATCCGCTCGCTCATGCAGCGAGCACGCCGTCGAGGCGCTCGTACCCCTCGCGCAGTCCGAGCTCCATGTTCGACTGGACCATGCCGTCGCGGGCCTCGAGACTCGGGTACGTGGAGTGGATGCGGAGCCGGGTACGACCATCGCCGAGGTCTTCGAAGGTCATCGCCTCGATGGCCACGACGTCGGGGAAGCCCTCGAACTCGAAGGTCTGGATCGCGAACTCGTTCTCGCGCACCGAGTGGAAGGTGCCGTTGAACGCGTAGTCCTCGCCGTCGGTGCCGGTGTGCACATAGCGGTACCCGCCCTGCGGCACGAAGTCCCAGCGTTCGATCTTCATCTCGTAGCCGTTCGGCCCGAGCCAGCGCTTGACGAGCTCGGGGTCGCGGTGCGCGTTGAAGACGGCGTCGACGGGAGCGTCGAACTCGCGCTCGATGTCGATGAAGGGCAGCCCCTCAGGGGCGGTGATGGTGACGGGGTTCGTCATTGTCCTGTCTCTTTCGTGTGGGCGCCGGCGGTCTCGTCGGCAGCGGTGACATGGGTGTCGCTGGTGTCGCCGCGATGCTCGTCGAGCGCATCGGGGGCGACGGATGCCGCAGCATCGTGGCCGCGGTCGGTGGCGAGCAGCGCGTCCAAGGCGCGGAACTGCTGCTCGTGGATCAGCCGGTAGCGGTCGATCCACGCGGTGAGGGCTTCGAGTTGGGCCGCTTGCAGGTGCACCGGACGGCGCTGCGCGTCTCGCGTTCGCGTGACGAGCCCGGCGGTCTCGAGCACCTGGATGTGCTTCGACACCGCCTGCTTGGTGATCTGGAACGGTTCGGCGAGCTCGTTGACCGTCGCCGGCCCACGACTCAGGCGGGCGATGATGCCGCGGCGCACCGGGTCGGCCAGCGCCATGAAGGCCCGGTCGAGGCGGTCGTCTGCGCTCGGATCGACGATCATCACCCGCTCCTTTCTCAACCGATTCATTGATCAATCATTTGGTTGATTAAAAGATACGACGATCGGTTGCAGCTGTCAACACCCGCGTGTCGCTCGCCGCGCGAGTGCGCAGCTCCAGACGGCCATGTCCCGGTCACCTGCCTGCTCTTGCCGAGGGATCGTCGAGCGAGGAGGATGCCTCTCAACGCACCCACACGTCGAAAGGTTGCATCATGGTCACGCTCAACCCGTACCTCAACTTCCGCGACAATGCGCGGGAGGCGATGGAGTTCTACCACTCCGTCTTCGGCGGTGAACTCACCTCGAGCACCTTCGCCGAGTTCGGCCAGGCCGACGACCCGGCCGACGCCGACAAGATCATGCACAGCCAGCTCGAAGCCGAGAACGGCCTCGTGCTGATGGCCGCCGATACGCCGAGCTCGATGCCGGATCCCGGCTCAGGCGGCCCGATCTCGGTGTCACTCTCCGGCGGCAGCAGCGAAGACGCCACGCTGCGCGGCTACTGGCAGAAGCTGCTCGACAGCGGATCCGAGATCGTGCCGCTCGAAGTGGCGCCATGGGGCGACGCGTTCGGCATGTGCACCGATCGCTACGGCGTGACCTGGCTCGTGAACATCAGCGGCACCCGCGAGTAGCCCCCGCCGGTCGAATAGGCGCGCAGCCAGCACCCGCCGGTCGAGTAGGCGCGCAGCGCCGTATCGAGACCCGAGACCCCGAGCCCCCGCGACTCAGCCCGCAGCCGCCGGCAGCGCGACCCCGTGCAGCGCTTCCACGACGGGCGCGAGTTCGGGCTGATCGCCGGCCTCGGCCAGCACTCGCTCGAGCGTCTCGTCATGGATCGGCCGCGCCCGTTCGTACAGGGCCCGACCGGCGGCGGTCAGCTCGGTGTAGATGCCGCGCCGGTCGTCGGCGCAGAGGATGCGCGTGAGCAGCGCTCGATCTTCGAGCCGATTCACGAGGCGCGTCGTCGCGCTCGGGCTGAGCGCGGCCGCCCGAGCGAGCTGCTGCATGCGCATGTGCCAGCCGTCTTGACGATTGAGCGCATCGAGCACGGTGTACTCGACGACCGAGAGCTCGACGGATGCCGCGAGCGCGCGCTCGAGTTCGGCTTCGATGAGTCCGTGCAGGGCGGCGAGCGTGCGCCAGCCCTGTGCGCGTACCTCGACGGCGTCGTCGGCGATGCCCATGGTGCTCCTCGGTCAGGTCTGAGAGATAGTTGCTTGCGCTTTCTATTTGCGTATGCAAGTATTAACGTCGCTTGCGCAATAGAGCGCGTCTGCAACTATTCGCCTCAGTGTAACAGGAGACCAGCGCATGCCCCTCGGACTCATCGCCCTCGCCATCGGCGGCTTCGGCATCGGCCTCACGGAGTTCGTCATCATGGGCCTGCTGCCCGAGGTGGCCGCAGACTTCGGCGTCACCGAGGCCGCGGCCGGCTGGCTCATCTCGGGCTACGCGCTCGCGGTCGTCGTCGGCGCCCTCGGCCTCACCGCGGCCACGACCCGGCTCCCCCGAAAGCCGGTGCTCATGGGGCTGCTCGTGCTCTTCATCGCCGGCAACGCGATCTCGGCGATCGCGCCGACGTACGAACTCATGATGACCGGCCGCGTGATCGCCGCCCTCTGCCACGGCGCGTTCTTCGGCATCGGCTCGGTCGTCGCCGCGGGCCTCGTCGCCCCCGAGAAGGCCGCCGGCGCCATCGCGATCATGTTCACCGGCCTCACCGCCGCCAACGTGCTCGGCGTGCCCTTCGGCACCTTCCTCGGCCAGGAGTTCGGCTGGCGCTCGACGTTCTGGGCGATCTCGGCGATCGGCGTCCTCGCCCTGATCGGCATCGCCGTGCTCGTGCCGAACGCCCGCGCCGGAGCATCCGATGGCCCGCCCCCGAGCCTCCGCCGCGAGCTCACCGCATTCCGCTCCGGCCAGGTGTGGCTCTCGCTCACCGTCACCGTGCTCGGCTTCGGCGGCATGTTCGGGGCCTTCACCTACATCGCGTACACGCTCACCGAGGTGAGCGGATTCGCCTCGAGCACCGTGCCGTGGCTGCTGGTGCTGTTCGGCGCCGGCCTCGTCGTCGGCAACTGGATCGGCGGACGCCTCGCCGACCGCTCGATCGACGGCACGTTGCTCGGCTTCATCGCCGCCCTCCTCGTCGTGCTCACGCTCTTCGCGCTGCTCGCCGCGAGCCCGGTCGCCACGATCGTGCTGCTCACCCTCATGGGCGGGTTCGGCTTCGGCACGGTCCCCGCGCTGCAGAGTCGTGTGATGCGATACGCCGACCACGCCCCCACTCTCGCCTCGGGCGCGAACATCGCCGCGTTCAACCTCGGAAACGCCCTCGGTGCCTGGGCGGGCGGCGTCACGATCGCCGCCGGCCTCGGCTACACCTCGCCGATCTGGGTCGGCTCGGTCATCACTGCCGCCGCACTGGTCGTCATGGTCGTCGCGTGGGCGGCCGCCCGGCGCACGCGACGCATCGAGCCGGCGGATGCCGCAGTGCCCGCGCAGCTCGACGACGCCCGCACCGCGGCACCCGTCGTCTGACCTCACCGCACCACCCTCGAAAGGAAACCCGCAATGAGCAACGTCCTCATGATCGTCACCGGCGCCACCTCCCTCACGATGAAGGACGGATCGCAGCACCCGACCGGCTTCTGGGCCGAAGAGCTCGTCACCGCGCATCGCGATCTCATCGCGGCCGGTCACACGGTCACGATCGCAACACCGGGTGGCGTCACCCCGACGGTCGACGCGGGCAGCCTCGACCCGTCGCAGGCCGGCGGCGAGGCGCAGGCGCGTGAGCTCGCCGAGTACCTCGATGCGATCGCGGGCGACCTCGCCGCGGCAGTGCCGCTCGCCGACGTGGCGTCCGCCGACTTCGCCGCGATCGTGCTGCCCGGCGGCCACGGCCCGATGACCGACCTCGCGTTCGACGCGGATGCCGGCCGCGTACTCGTCGCCGCGAACGACGCAGGCACGATCATCGCGCCGTTCTGCCATGGCCCGGCCGCACTGCTCGCGGCGAAGCTCGCCGACGGATCGAACGCCTTCGCGGGCCGCCGCCTGACCGTCTTCACCGACGAGGAGGAGCGCACCGGCGGCACAGGCGACAACACGCCATGGTGGGTCGAGTCGGCGCTTCGCGACGCCGGCGCCGTGATCGACCCGGCCGCTCCCTGGAGCGACCACGTCGTCGTCGACGGCAACCTCATCACCGGCCAGAACCCGCAGTCGAGCGCCTCGGTCGCCCGCCGGGTGATCGAGGCACTCGCGGCCTGAGCGAGTCCGGCGATCAGTCGAAGAGCTCGGAGAGCCAGCTCTCCTTCTTCTTCTTGCGGTAGCCCTGGTCGCCGTACCCGCGGTTGTCGTACCCGCGGTTGTCGTGACCACGGTCGTCGCGTCCACGGTCGTAGCCGCGATTGTCGTAGGGCTGCTGATACGCCTGCTGACCGTATGCCGGGGCTGCGGGCTGTGCCGGCGCGGCCGGGGGTGGGGTCGGTGCAGACGGAGCGGAGCCTGCGAACTCGCGGCTGCCGCGCTCGATGATCTTGTCGAGTTCGCCGCGGTCGAGCCAGACGCCACGACACGTCGGGCAATAGTCGATCTCGATGCCGCTGCGCTCGCTCATCACGAGTACGGTTCCGTCACTGGGGCACTGCATGGGGGCTCCTCCTTCGGGGCCGACCGGAATCGATCGGGATGTTCGACGGCGTCGAGCCTAGGGAGCCAAGCTTTGAAGAAGCTCCGGAGCGTGGGTCTCGATACGGCCCTGGCGGGCCTACTCGACCGGCGAGGCCGGCGGGGCTGAAACGCACAGAGCGGATGCCGCGGCGCGTGCCTCACGAAGAGGCGGCTGCCGCGACATCCGCTCGTTGATCAGGTTCGACGCGCTCAGTGAGCGCGGTTACCCCTGATCGAAAGGGATGCGAGAACTTACGAAATGACCGTGATGTTCTCAGCCTGCAGACCCTTGGGGCCGCGGGCGGTCTCGAATTCGACCTTCTGGTTCTCCTCGAGCGAGCGGTAGCCGCCCGATGCGATCGCGCTGAAGTGCGCGAAGACGTCGGCCGAGCCGTCGTCAGGAGCGATGAAGCCGAAGCCCTTGTCGGCGTTGAACCACTTGACGGTTCCGGTAGCCATATTCTTTTCCTTCTGTAAAGCCGAGCCGCCGAAGCGGCTGCGACGTGCACGACCTCAGGTCGTGCGGGGTTCCGACGGCGACGTCCGACGCCGGAAGTTGGTGGTGCGAGCAAGTCGCACGCGATGCGCGGCTCGAGCCCCGACTGAGCAGTCGGAAACGCGAGACGCGACGATGATGGATCTGCGGGAGAGACTCGAGAGGTCCGACTCGACGGCAATGGCCGAGAAGGCGATGTCGTGTCGCACGAGATGAGTGGAACGGGTGCGGGGCTTCGTCGCCTGCATCGCACCGAAAGTTACGGCGTGAGAGATGTTTACTTCGTCCCGACTTGTTCGTCGACTTCCCAGCCGTGTCACGCGGAGAGAATTCCCCCGCTGCAGATGAGTCAACTATAGCCCATCGCATGTGCGAGTGCTGAGAATCTTCGCCGACCGCAGGAGAAACGTCATCGCGACCGCACGACGGTGCACTCCCGGGCCCGGCGCTCGGTGTCAGACTGGACCCATGCGCATCGTCGTCACCGGAGGCTCGGGCAAGCTCGGCCGCACCGTCGTCCGTACCCTTCGCGACGAAGGGAACGAGGTGGTGAACCTCGATCGCTTCGGCGAGCGCGAGAGCACCACCCGCGTCGATCTCACCGACTACGGCCAGGTGATCGATGCCATCGCCGGCATCGACGACCGGCACTCCGGCACCGACGCGATCGTGCACCTCGCCGCCATCCCCGCGCCCGGCATCGCCAGCGACGTCGAGACCTTCCAGAACAACATCACCTCGACGTTCAACGTGTTCCAAGCCGCCCGACGGCTCGGCATCACGCGCATCGTGTACGCCTCGAGCGAGACCGTGCTCGGGTTGCCGTTCGACGTACCGCCGCCGTACATCCCGGTCGACGAGGAGTACGCGGCGCGCCCCGAGAGCACCTACTCGCTCGTGAAGCACCTCGAGGAGCAGCTCGCGATCGAACTCGTGCGCTGGAATCCCGAGCTCTCGATCACCGCGCTGCGGTTCTCGAACGTCATGGACCCGGCCGACTATGCGGCGTTCCCCTCGTTCGACGGCGACGCGAGTCTGCGCAAGTGGAACCTCTGGGGCTACATCGACGGGCGAGACGGGGCGCAAGCGGTGAGCCGCGCGCTCGCGAACGCGGGCCCGGGCTTCGAGCGCTACATCATCGCCGCGGCCGACACCGTGATGTCGCGCTCGAACGCTGAGCTCGTCGCCGAGGTGTTCCCGGGAGTGCCGCTCCGCGGCGAACTCGGAGCGAACGACACGCTGCTCTCGATCGAGAAGGCTCGACGGGAGCTCGGCTTCGAGCCGCAGCACTCGTGGCGTGACTCGCCGGTCGGGTAAGACGCAGCACCCCCACAACGAACGCCCCCGCGGCCGAGGCTACGGGGGCGTTCGTGTCGTGAGTTCCGGGGCTCAGAGGCCCTGGATGTTCTCAGCCTGCAGACCCTTCGGGCCCTGCGCGACCTCGAACTCGACCTTCTGGCCCTCTTCGAGCGAACGGTAGCCGTTGCCCGAGATGGCGCTGAAGTGCGCGAAGACGTCGGCCGAGCCGTCGTCGGGAGCGATGAAGCCGAAGCCCTTTTCGGCGTTGAACCACTTGACGGTTCCGGTTGCCATACTGCTGTCCTTCTGTCGTCTAGGGCCGCTGGTGCAAGCCCGATGCGATCGACGGTCGATCGCTGCCCCGCACGGCGGGTTGCCGACGGAGCGGGGGCGAGGGGCGGGTGTGCGCTCAGGCATCCGCCGTCTCGTATCGGGTCATGCCACGCGGATCGGTCCGCCTCCGGGCAATCAGATGGAGGCACGGGCGAGCGCCCGCTTGATGGAGGAATCAGTGAACATACCCTATCGGGTGACGTTCAGGTTCACACGCTACGCGACCGAATCGTGACCTGGGAAGACCTTGTGCGAAATTCCTCGTTCGAACGCGCGCCGGAACAATTCCAGCGCGCATGCAGCGAAAGGGTGCAGAATCATGGGATGAACCGCCGCCCCCTCGGTCTCGTCGCTGCTGCCTACGCAGCCATCGTGCTCTGGGCGACGATCGGTCCCGCACCCTGGCGCACGGCAGGCAACCAGGTCGACGGCGGCATCCTGAACCCCGATGCCTGGACCGCCCCGGTCACCTGGACGACCGGATACTTCTCGGAGATCGCGCTGAATGTCGCGATCTTCGTTCCCGTCGGCGTGCTCGCAGCCCTGCTCCTCCCCCGGCGGCGCTGGCCCCTCGCACTCCTCATCGGTTTCGGCTTCACCGCGCTCATCGAACTCGTGCAGCTGCCCGAGCTCGATCGCATCTCCGATCCCCGCGACCTCGTGGCCAACACGGCGGGCAGCGTGCTGGGTGCGCTGCTCGTGCTCGTCGCCCGCGGCGTGCGTCACGCCGGCCTCGTCGCGGAGGAGTTGCGCGAGTCCGCGTTCGCACCGATCTCGGAGGCAGTGCCCGTTTCCGACCTCGACGCCGAGGCCACGCTCGCCGAATCCGCGCTCGTCACCGCCCACGTCGAACCCGCGCAGTCCGTGCACGCCGAGCAGGCCGCGTAGCCCGGCAACCCCGCGGGCCCCCACCGTCTTCGCCAGTACAGTTGGCGGGTGACCTCCGCCGAGACACCCGCACCCGTGGCTCGCCCTCGAGTCTCCTGGCTGCGGCTCGCCCTGATCGGCGTCGTCGGCGGGCTGCTCTCCGGCGCATTCGGCGTCGGCGGCGGCATCCTCATGGTGCCCCTGTTCATCGCCTTCGCCGGCATGGACCAGCGCCGTGCCTCGGCCACCTCGCTCGCCGCGATCGTGCCGACGGCGATCGCCGGCTCCATCGCCTATTTCGCCAGCGGCGAGGTCGCCCTGCTTCCCGCACTGTTCGTCGCGGCGGGCGGCATCATCGGATCCTGGCTCGGCGCGCTGCTGCTCCGCCGCCTGCCGATCGGTTGGTTGCGTTGGCTCTTCATCGCGCTGCTCGTGGCGGTCGCCGTGCGCATGCTGCTCGTCGTGCCCGAACGCGCCGCCGCCCAACTCGACCTCGACGCCCTCACGATCCTCGGCATGGTCGCCCTCGGCCTCGTGATCGGCATCGCCTCCGGCCTCTTCGGCGTCGGCGGCGGGCTCATCATGGTGCCGGCGTTCATCGTCTTCTTCGGCATGGGCGACCTCGTCGCCAAGGGAACGTCGCTCGCCGTGATGATCCCCACCGCCATCAGCGGCACCGTCACGAACGCTCGCGGCGGCATCGTCGATCTGCGTGCGGGAATCATCGCGGGAGTCGCGGCGACGGCGGCGTCGTTCGGCGGCGTCGCGCTCGCGCATGTGCTCTCGCCCGAGTGGTCGACGTGGCTGTTCGCCGCGCTCGTCGTGTTCGCCGCTGCGCAGCTGACGGTACGGGCCGTACGGTTGCAGAGGAAAGAGCAGAAGGAGAGGAACGAACGTGTCGCTTGAGCCAGAGTTTGCGCCGGAGCGTGCCGCCGGTTGGTACGACGACGAATCGGATGCCGCGCTGCTGCGCTACTGGGACGGCGCCGCGTGGAGCCCGCACACCGCTCCGAAGCCGGTGGGTGCCGCTCCGAATCCGCTGCCCGCCGCCGCCTCGGCGACGGAGGCGCCCGTGCGCCCGAACACGCCGCCGGCTCCCCCGGCCTCGGCCGCGCCGCCCCTGTTCATGCCTGCCGCGGCACCCCCGCCCGCATTCTCGCCGCCCGGTTCCGCGCCGGCCCCGGCCTTCGATGACATCGACGAGTCGACGACGGCACGGCCAGCTCGCCCGACCGCTGCGGGCGCTCCGGCTCCGCTTGCTCCCGCCGCGCCTCCCGCGGTCCCCGCGTTCCCCGGCGCTGCCGTGCCTCCGCCGCCCGGGTTCCCCGGCGCGTCCGCGCCGCCCGCGTCGCCCGCCGCATTCCCGTCGCACACGCTGCCGGCGCCGCCGCCGTTCGGCATCGAAGAGCAGACGACGGCGCCCCTGCCGCCCGGCGCGGCCGGGGCATCCGGCCCGCAATTCTCCTACGACGAGTACCGCACGGCCGGTCGCACGTTCATCGCGGCCTGGCTCTTCGCGCTGCTCCTCGGATTCTGGGGCGCCGACCGCTTCTATCTCGGCAAGTACGGCACGGCCGTCGCCAAGCTGCTCACCCTCGGCGGGCTCGGCATCTGGGTACTCGTCGACCTGCTCCTCGTGCTCACGGGCGCGCAACGCGACCGCGACGGCCGGCCGCTCGAGGGATACGAGGAGCACAAGCGCATCGCCTGGATCGTCACCGGCGGGCTCGTCGCGCTCTCGCTGCTGTCGAGCATCGTGTCGTTCGTGGTGAGCCTGGTCGTGCGCTGATCAGACCGGTCGTGCGCTGACCGGGGCGGCGGCCACGGTCAGGCGCACCAGTCGGAGAATCCGCCGGTCATCGTCAGCACGGTGCGGCCGGTGGCGATCTCGACCACCGAGGTCATCGTCTCGGTGAACCCGGGGTTGTCGGAGTAGCCGTCCGGTCGGCCGCTCTCCGCCGACGCGGCGACGGCCACGTACTGCCCGTTCGGCGAGACGCAGTACTCGCGGATCAGGCTCGTCTCATCGGCTGGAGCGAAGACCTGTCGCAGAGCGCCCTCCGCGTCGACCTCGGCGAGCACGGAACTGCGAACGTTGCGATCGCCCTCGACGGCCACCGCGACGAGCGAGATGAGGTACCTCGAGGCTCCATCGAGCATCGTGATCTGCCCCGGATACACGTGCTCGGCGAGGTCGGCCGACGCGAGCTCGAGGGTCGTGGTCGTGCCGTCGCTCAGATCGATGCGGGCACCGCGATCGGGGTCGGCGACGATCAGCTGGGTAGTGCCCGGCACGAAGCCCCGGAGCTCGGCGTGCGCGCCGAGCGGCGACGTCGGCTGCAACCCGAGCACGTCGACGAGGAAGACCGACTGCTCGAAGTCCTGCACGACGACGGATGTCGTGCCGGGCACGAACATCCACGAGGCGACGCGCAGCGGGGTACCGTCGAGACCGAGCACCGGCGTCGGCTCCATCGCGCCGACTCCCGACATGTCGACGACCATGAGCGCATTGTCGAAGTCGCGCACGCCGTCGATCTCAGGCGTGGTCAGCACGAAGGCGGCGAGCGGATTCGTCGTCGATGCCGCGAGCTCACGGATCTTGGCGCCCGGCAGCAGGCCGAACTGCTGGGGGTCGCCGGCGCGGGCGTCGACGACGAAGAGCCCGTTGGACTCGTCGTCTTCGACCGTGGCGGCGAGCACCAGCTCGCCGGAGTTGGCGAAGTCCTGGATGCGCGGCGCTTCGAAGACCACCTCGCCCTCCGCGCCGCCGCCGAGCGGCTTGCGCTGCACGAGGTCGGAGTCGCCCTGGCCGCTGCGCCGCGTCAGCGTGTACGCCTCCTGGCCGGGCGTCTCGAACCGGTACTCGAGCGTGGCCGGCACACCCTGGAAGGCGCCGACGACGCCCGGCACCCGCACGGTGTACTCGGCGCCGCTGTCGAGTGGCGTCTGGAACGTGACGGTGATGGTGCGGTCGTCGGTGCTCGCAGCGACGGCGGCCTCGGGCTCGACGCTGATCGCCTCGGCGTCGATCGACGCGACCGGCTGATTGACCTCGAGCGTCAGCTGCTGCCCCGCGAGCACCGTCGCGCGTTCGGCGTCGATCGCACCGCCGTTCAGCCTCGGCCCCTGCGCAACGCTCGCGAAGGCGAAGCCGCCCGTGATCACCGCGAGGGCGACGATGCTGCCGACCAGGCGGCGAGTGAAGCGGTGCTGCTCACGTGAGCCCTGCGCAGCTCGGCGCCGGCCCTGCCCGTCGGACGTGCGCTGTTCGTCAGTAGACATACGGCTGGTTCGGTTCCTCGATGCCGGCGAGCTCCCTCGGCACGAGCACGACGGGTTCAGTGGTGGATCCGGTCGGGTTGACGGCGAGGGCACCGGATGCCTCGACCCACTGATCGGCGGTGAACTCCTCCTGCCAGCCCGGCCGGTAGACCGGCACGCCGACCGGCTGGGCGTCGACGGCGCAGCAGGTCACGACGAAGCGGGCCACGTAGAAGACGTTCTCGGGGTCGTCGGTCGAGGCGAGCACGAAGCCCGACACCTCGACCACCGTGTCGGCGTAGTCGTTCACGTCGGGATTCTGCCGGAGCAGGAGTGCCCAATCCTTGACGGTGAACTGCGAGGTGTCGCCGCCGACGAGGACCGGCGCCGAGTCGGCGATCGACGCGCCGCCGCTGTTGATGCTGCGCTGGGATGCCGTGGCCGAGGTGAGCGTGGCGGGCGGCAGCACGAGCAGCGCTGCGGCCGCCGCCACCACGACCGTCGCACCGAGCGCGGCACGAACGGTTCCGGCACGGGCGGGGCGGCGTGCGCCGGTCGCGGACCCAGGGACATCCGGAAGGTCGTGCTCGTCGTGCTCGTCGTGCTCGTCGTGCTCGTCATCGAGTGGTGCGAATGCGAACGCGGCGACCGCGAAGACGGCGCCGATGACGGCCATGATCACCGTGAACCAGAAGTACCGCGGGTGGATGTAGAGCCCGAGCCGGTCGGTGAGCGCGAGCCACACGGTCGCCACGATGCCGATGAGGGAGAGCGCGATGCCCTGCCAGCGGGCGACGAGTCGTCTACGCAAGGGTGTTCACCGCCAATCCGAGCGCCGCGCTCGCGAGGCCGACGACGATCGTGAGCTGTACGAGGGTCTTGGCCGTGAACGTCGTGCGCATGAGCGCGAGCATCTTGACGTCGATCATCGGCCCGAACACGAGGAACGCCACGATGGCGCCCGGCATGAACGTCGAGCCGAACGCGAGGATGAAGAACGCGTCGACGTTGGAGCAGATCGCGATCACGAACGCGAGCGCCATGAGGGCGAACACCGACAGCACCGGGTTCTGGCCGAGCGTCACGAGCACGTCGCGCGAGACGGCGACCTGGATGAGTCCGGCGACGGCCGAGCCGACGAAGAGCGCCGGCAGCATCGTCGCCGTCTCCTTCGCGAACATGTCGACGCTGCGCCGGCTGCGCGTGGCGGGCACCTCGTCGTGGGCGTGTGCGCAGCTGGCCTGGAACCTGGGGGTGAGCAGGCTCATCGGGCTCGGGTGCCGACTGTAGATCCAGCCGATGAGGTTCGCGATCACGAACCCTCCGAGGATGCGCGAGACGAGGATGCCGTCGGACCAGCCGAACGCCTGGTAGGTCGTGATGATCGTGACCGGGTTCAGGATCGGGGCGGCGAGCAGGAACGTCATCGATTCGCCGACGGTCAGGCCGCGCAGGATCAGGCCGCGGGCGAGGGGCACGTTGCCGCACTCGCAGACGGGCAGCAGCACGCCGAGCAGCGAGATCGTCACCCGCCGCACGACGGCGTTCTTCGGCAGGTGCCGCAGCAGGAAGCCGTCGGGCAGCCACACCTGCACGCCGATCGACAGCAGGATGCCGAGGAAGACGAACGGGAGGCTCTCGATGACGACGCTGATCGAGAGGGTGAAGAAGTCCTGCACCGTGTTCGAGAGCATGTCGCCGAGCGTCTCGGGTGCGAACACGCGGATGCCGATGAAGAGCAGCACGAGGCCGATGCCCAGCGCGAGGCCGATCAGCGCTCGAGAACGGCGCGGAGCGTCGGGCGCGGCGGGCGGCGCGGTGCGCGCTGGAAGCTGGAGGCCGCTCATCACCTCCAGCGTAAACGCTCGCCCTGTGCCCGGCTGAGAGTGTCGCCGCGTGCGGCAGCCGTGCCGCTGGCCCGCTGCGCGCCCGTCTCGACGGGCGCCGTCTGCAGCCGCGCCGAGCCCCGGCAGCAGAACTCCGGGTGCGTGCCAAGGGCTTGACACCCTCGCACCGGGTGAGCAGAGTTCGAGCAACCGAGATCGACGACGACGAAGGGGGCGATCACGATGACGACGCAGGCCGAGACGTTCGGAGTCGAGGAGGAGTTCGTCTTCCTCGACCCCGAGACGCTGCGCCCGGCGGATGTCGGTGCCAGCGCGTTCGACGACCTCGTCGGCCGCCCGGGGCTGCAGCCGCTGACGCATCGGGAATTCCTCTCCGCGCAGATCGAGCACGCTTCGGCCGTCTTCACCTCGATGAGCGAGGCGCAGGCCGCACTCGTCGGCTTCCGCCGCGAGCTGGCCGAAGCGGCATCGCGCATCGGCGTGGTCGTCGCGAGCGTCGGCGCGCCGCCCGATGCGCAGCCGTTCCCCACGATCTCGGAGCTGCCCCGGTACCTCCGCATCGTCGACGACATGGGCGGGGTGATCGCCGACCATCAGATCCAGGGGCTGCACGTGCACGTCGGCGTGCGCGACCACGACGACGGTGTGCGTGCGCTCAACGCCTCGCGCACGTGGTTGCCGTTGTTCTCGGCACTGACCGGCAACTCGCCGATCTGGCGCGGCCACGACACGGGGTTCGAGAGCTGGCGCAACGTCACCCAGCGTCGATGGACGACGACGGGGTGCCCGCCGGTCTTCCGCGACGGTGCCGACTACGACCGCAGGCTCGAGCGCCTGATCGGCATCGGCGGCATGAAGGACCGCGCGATCATCATGTGGAACGCCCGTCTCTCCACGCACGTGCCGACGATCGAGTTCCGGGTCTCGGACGCGCAACTCGAGGCCTGGTCGTCGGTGCTGCTCGCCGCGCTCTGTCGCGCGTTCGTCGCGTGCATCGTCGACGAGCGGTTCGGTCGCGCCGACGCGGTGCAACCCGTGGCCGAGTCGGCGCCCGGCCCCGAACTGCTGAACGCCTCGCTCCTGCACTCGGCACACTCGGGGCTCAGTGCCGAAGTGCTCGACCCCGTGCTCGCCGAACTCCGCCCCGCCGAAGAGACGTTGGAGCGGGTCATCCGCATCTTGGAGCCCGCGCTCGAGGACGCCGGCGACCTCGAGCTCGCGCGTGCCGGGGTCGCCAGACTGCTGCGCGAGGGAACGGGGGCGGCGCGACAGCGTGCGGCGTACGAGGCCCGCGGCGTCGACGGACTGCGCGAGCTCTACGAGGCGACCTTCACCGCCGACGAGTGAGCCGGTCGCGCTGCATGCGCCGAACCGGCCGCACCGGGTTCAGCCTTCGTCGCCGTTCGACGAGCGCTTGCGCTTCGCCGCGAGGCGGTGACTCTCGGTGACCTGATGGGTGCGTCGCAGCGGGGCCGCGACGTCGCCGTGCCGGCGCTGCGCGATGCGGACGAAGAGGAAGTCGACGAGCGCGAGCTGGGCGATGCGACTCGACATCGCCCCCATGCGGTAGCTCGACTCACGGGCGCGGGTGATGAGCACGAAATCGGCGAGCTCGGCGATCGGTGACTCGGGCGAGTTCGTGATCGCCACGGTGACCGCGCCCGACTCGCGGGCGGTGGCCAGTGCGTTGTTCGTCTCGGTCGTGAGGCCCGAGTGCGAGATGCCGATCGCGACATCCGTCGGCTTGCGCAGCGCGGCCGACACGAGCGCGAGGTGGATGTCGACCGAGCAGAACGCCGAGATGCCGATGCGCGCGAGCTTCTGCTGAAGATCCTGCGCGGTGAGGCCGCTCGCCCCGAACCCGTAGAGATCGACGTGCCCGCCGACGTCGATCGCGTCGACCACGCCGTCGAGCACGGTCGTGTCGAGCCCGGCGACCGTCTGCTCGATCGCGAGCACCTCGTGGAAGGCGATCTTGGCGAACACGTCGTCGGCCGAGTCGTCGGGGCTGATGTCGGAATCGGCGAGCCCGAACCGGTCGCGCTCGGCCGCCTCGCGGCTGACGGCACTCGCGACCTCCATGCGGAACTCGCGGTACCCGCTGTAGCCGACGGTCTGGCAGAACCGGGCGACGGTCGAGAGCGACGTGCCGCAGACCCTGGCGAGGTCGGTGATCGTGAGGTCGACGACGAGCGCCGGGTCGGCGATGATCGCCTCGGCGACGCGCGCCTCGGAGGAGCTCAGGCGCGGCAGCGCCTCTCGCACGGCGGTGAGTACGTTCGCCGACATCACGCGGTCCCCGCTTCCTGCTCCGACGATGCCGGCGCGTTCGCGCCGCCTCCGCGCGGCCCGGCGCTGCGCGGCATTCCATCCTCAGGGACGACTCCGTCGAGCGCGTTCACCTGCGTCACCCCAGTATGGGTCACAGCAACGGATGCCACGGGGCCGATCGGCGCCGGAATCGCCAACGGCGCGCGGCCCGGAGCCCAGCGGCCGAGCACGCGGGCGGCCGTGCCGGGGGTCGGTGATGCCGGCACGCCGTGCCAGCTCAGGAAGCCGAGGAGCGCGAACATCAGCGACTCCTTGAAGGCCGGGTCGATGCCGCGCTCGGCGCTCGACGAGACGACGACGCCGCGCTCGGCGGCGAGCGCGGCGATGCGAGCCATGAGCACGGGGTTGCGCGCGCCGCCGCCCGAGCAGATCAGGGCGGCCGGCGTGCCAGGGAGGGCGTCGACGACCGTTCGCGCGGTGAGCTCGGTGAGCGTCGCTGCGAGGTCGGCGACCGGGATCGACGCAGGGATGGCGCGGTCCGCCGACTGCGCGACTGCCGCGACGGCGCGATCGACCGACGCGAGGTCGAAGGTCTCCCGCCCGGTCGTCTTCGGCACCGGCCCCGAGTAGTACGGATGCCGCAGCAGTTCGTCGAGCAGCGCCACGTGCACCCGGCCGGCGGCGGCGAGTCGCCCGCCCTCGTCGAATCCGCGCGCACCGTGCGTGTCTCGCTCGACGACCGCGTCGAGCAGGCAGTTGCCGGGGCCGCTGTCGAAGGCGGTGACGGTGGCGTCGGCATCAGCACCGCGGCCGGGCGCGACGAGCTGCAGGTTGGCGATGCCGCCGAGGTTCACTGTGGCGATCGTGCGGCCCGTCGCGTGCGCTTCGGCGCCGAGCCAGAGCCGGTCGAGGATCGCCATCAACGGTGCACCCTCGCCGCCCGCGGCGATGTCGGCCATGCGCAGGTCCGAGAGCACGGGCACGCCGGTGCGCTCGGCGATCCACGCGGGTTCGCCGAGTTGCAGGGTGCCGCGGGCGCGGCCCTCCTCGACCCAGTGGTAGACGGTCTGCCCGTGAGAGACGACGAGATCGGGCGTGGCACCCGATTCGCGGATGCCGCGTGCCGCCGCGTCGGCGAAGGCCTGACCGAGTCGGGTGGTCAGCCGCGTCCACTCCCCCGCGGTCTGCGCCTCCCCGGCGCTCACGGCGAGCACCCGGGCGCGCAGCTCGGGCTCGAACTCGACCGTCACCGCGAACAGCGGGGTCATCGTCAGCGTGACTCCCGCAGCGCGGCGAGGCGCGCCCGCGTCGTCCCGACGCCGCCCGTCGATCTCGACGACCGCCACGTCGATGCCGTCGGCCGAGGTGCCCGACTGCAGCGACAGCACGATCACGGTGTCACCCCCGCGTCGAGCAGCTCGCGCACCGCTACGGCCGCGAGTCGGCTCGCCGCCCGCGCGTGCAGCGTCGGCAGCGGCAACGGCTCCCCCGGCATGCCGACGTTCACGACGACGGCATCGGGACGCATGCGAGCGACGTGCTGCACGCGATCACGCTGCGCACCCGGTGCGCCGACGGCGTCGACGAGCACGACCAGCGGTCCGGTGCCCGGCACCGCGGCGTCGCCCCGCAGCACCTCGCCGCCCGCGGCGATCGTCGCCTCGACGTAGTCGCGATCACTGTCGACCGCGAGCGTCGAACGCCCGCGCACATCGAGCACCGTGCGCGGGCCGGGCGACGCGGGAATCACGCCGTCGACGGTGATCGCCGACCGGGCGATCGCACCCGGGCGGAGCGGCATCCGCTCACCGGTGCTTCGCGCATCGACGGATGTCGCGAGCCGCCGCACCCGCTCGGCGGCGCGCTCGACGACGCCGACCGGCAGTGTGCCGTCGTCGAGCGCGGCGAAGATCGCCGACTGCACCTCGCGGAAGTCGCGCACGTCTTGATCGGGTGCCGCTGCTGCGCCGAGGTTCGTCGGGTTCGAGATGCAGAGCAGGTCGGCGCCCGCGAGGAGCGCTTGCACCGCGCCCGGCCCGGCGCCGACGGATTCCCGGACCGCCGCCATGTCGAGTGCGTCGGTGATGACGACACCGTCGAAGCCCATCGAGCGCAGCCGGCCGATCGCGACCGGGTTGAGCGTGGCGGGCTGCTCACCCCACTCGGGCACGATGATGTGCGCCGTCATGACCGCGTCGACCCCGGCGTCGACCGCAGCCTGGAACGGAGGCAGGTGCACGCGTTCGAGCTCGGCGAGCCCGATCGCGAGCTCGGGCATCGCGTGGTGGGAGTCGAGGTGGGTGTCGCCGTGTCCGGGGAAGTGCTTCACGCACGCGGCCGCACCGGCCGAGCGGATGCCGCGGAGCGCCGCCACCGCATGCTGTGACACGACTTCGGGCGTCTCACCGAACGCACGCACGCCGATCACGGGGTTCCGGGGGTCGGTGTTCACGTCGGCGACCGGGCCGAGCACGACGTTCGCGCCGACCGCGAGCGAACGGCGGGCGAGTTCGCCCCCGACCGCCTCGGTGGCGGCGAGGTCGTCGACGAAGCCGAGTTGCGCGGCGCCCGGCAGGGTCGAGCCGTCCACGGCCTCGATGCGGGTGACGGTGCCGCCCTCTTCGTCGATGCCCACGAGCAACGGCGGGCGGATGTCGCGGAGCTCGTCGGCCAGCGACATCCGCTCGCCCTCGTCGCCGAGGTTGTGGGCGAACAGCACGACGCCCGCGAGGCCGCCGTCGAGTTCGGCGCGAAGCCATTCGGGCAGCGCGCGTCCGAGGAAGCCGGGCCAGAGCACGCCGCCGACGAGGGCGCGCAGCGCCGGGTCGGCGGCGCTCGAGGTGCCGGTCTTCAGGCTCACCGCGTCAGCCCTTGACCGCGCCGGCGACGAGGCCCGACGAGAGGCGGCGCTGCACGATGACGAAGAAGATCATGACCGGCAGGGTGATGAGCGTCGACGCGGCCATGATGTAGCCCCACTCGTTCGAGTGCAGGCCGAAGAACGACTTCAGGCCGATCGCGACGGTGTAGTTCTCGGTCGCGCCGCCGAGCAGGGTCATCGCGAAGATGAACTCGTTCCACGCCGTGATGAACGAGAACACGCTCGTCGCCACGAGGCCCGGCATGACGAGCGGCAGCATGACCGAGCGGAACATGCGCCACCAGCTCGCGCCGTCGATGTACGCGGCCTCTTCGAGCTCGACCGGCACCGCGGCGACGAATCCGCGGAGCATCCAGATGCCGAACGGCAGCGAGAGTGCCACGTAGACGACCATGAGGCCGAGCAGGGTGTTGAGCAGCCCGAGGTCGCGCACCTGCACGAACAACGGAATGACGAGCGCTTCGAGCGGCACCATCTGCACGACGAGGATCATGAGCAGCATCGCCGTGCGGAACTTGAACTTGAACCGTGCGACCGCGACGGAGGCGAGCAGGGCGACGACCGCGCTCGCGAGCACGGTGACGATCGCCACCATCGCCGAGTTCCGCAGGAACACGTCGAAGCCGCCCTCGTTCAGCACGTAGGTGAAGTTGTCCCAGGTGAATTCCTTCGGCAGGAGCGACTGGCCGCCGCTCGAGGCCTGCGCGTCGAACGCGCTCGAGACCATCCAGTAGACCGGGAAGAGGGTGAAGACGAGCAGCGCGACGACGGCGATGATCTTGCCGATGTTGCGCGCAGGGGAACGCCGCCTCATAGCTGTTCCTCCTTGAAGAGCGTGCGGATGTAGACGACCGTGATGGCGAGCAGGGCGAGGGTCAGCAGCAC
The DNA here is from genome assembly GCF_059758475.1 of Agromyces sp. GQ35. NCBI lineage: Bacteria > Bacillati > Actinomycetota > Actinomycetes > Micrococcales > Microbacteriaceae > Agromyces > Agromyces sp. GQ35. Next base: position 439,595 of record NZ_JCAXEO010000001.1, read on the forward strand.
CGCGAGCGCCGAGCCGAAGCCGTAGCGGTTCTGGCCGAACGATTCGACGTACGACCACACGCCGAGGTTCAGCACCGAGCGGTTGGATCCGGCGCCGCCCGGCATCAGGTAGACCTGCGCGAAGACCTTGAAGTCCCAGATGGTCGACAGGATGATGACGACCGAGAAGACCGGCTTCAGCGTCGGGAAGATGATCTTCCAGAACCGGCGCCAGGCGCCTGCACCGTCCATCTCGGCGGCTTCGAGCATCTCTTTCGGCACGCCGAGGAGGCCCGCGAGGATCGTGATCGCCACGAAGGGGAAGCCGTGGTGGATGACGTTCAGCAGCACGATGCCGTAGAAGGTCCACTGGTTGGTGAACCAGTTGTACGGCTCATCCATGAGGCCCATGGCCATGAGCGTCGAGTTGACGATGCCGCGGTCGGCGTCGAAGATCCACACCCAGACGTAGGTGCCGGTGACCGCGGGCATCGCCCAGGCGATCATGATCGCGCTCGCGACGATGGTGCGCCACAGGGTGCCGAGCGACGCGAGCAGCAGTGCGACGAGCGTGCCGACGATGACCGTTCCCGCGACCGCGGCGACGGCGAAGCCGAGCGTGTTGGGCAGCACGACCGACCAGAGCGTCGGGTTGGTGAACGCCTCGAAGTAGTTGTCGAGGCCGATGAAGTTGGTCTTGCCGCTGACGATCTCGCGCAGGCCGTAATCCTGCAGGGAGAAGAGCGCGACGCGGATGAGCGGCCACAGCATGAGGCCGCCGAGGATGATGAGCGCGGGCGCGAGGAGCACCCAGGGTCGGGCTTTCGCCCAGGTCAGGAATCTGCGACCGCGGGGGCCACGGCCGCCCGGGCCGCCGGCCACGGATGCGGACGCCGGAGCGCCCTCACCCGCGGCCGACAGGGTTGGTGCGAGGTTCGACAAATCAGTTGCCTCGGTTGTTCCGGTCGCCTCAGTTGCCGTTCATGATGGAGTCCATCTCGGCGGCGGCATCCTTCGTCGCCTGCTCGACGGTCTTCTGACCGCTGAGGATGGCCTGCATCATGGTGTTCGTCGTCTGCTTGGCCTGCACCGCGCCGAACGTCGGGGTGACGGGCACGGAGGCGCCGCCCTCGACCATCTGCTGGGCGAAGGGCTGCACGAGCGGGTCGGTCGAGGCGAGCGCGTCGTCCATGAGCGACTCGAGGCCCGGGAAGTACCCGGTCGAGTCGGCCCACTCCGCGGCGAACTCACCGGTGGTCATGAGCTCGACGAACGCGAACGCGAGGTCCTGGTTCTTCGCCGTGTTGAAGACCGACAGGTGCGAGCCGCCGAGCACCGACGGCGAGATGCCCTCGTCCTGGCCGGGGATGACCGCAGCCGCGATCTTGCCCTCGAGGTCGGGGGCCTTCTCGATGAGCGCCTTCGGCGTCCACGAGCCCGAGAGCATCATGGCGACGTTGCCCTGCGTGAATGCGTCGCGGGCGTCGGTCTCCTTCCAGGTGGTCGCTCCGGCCGACGAGAAGCCGTGCTTCAGCGCGAGGTCGGTGTAGAACTGGATGCCCTCCTGCGACTCCTTGCTCGCGAGGCCCGAGGTCCACTCCTTGCCGTCGAGCTCGGAGACCTCGCCGCCGGCGCCCCACACCCACGGGTAGACGCCGAACTCGGCATTGCCGGGCACCGCGAAGGCGAGCATCTCGGGGTGCGCGGCCTTGATGGCCTCGCCGGCCGAGACGATCTCGTCCCAGCTGGTGGGCGCCTCGAGTCCGAGCTCCTCGAAGATGTCGGCGCGGTAGACGATCGAGCGCACACCGGCGTACCAGGGCATGCCGTAGAGCTCGTCGTCGTAGGTGCCGGCGACCTCGAGGCCGTCGACGAGGTCCTTCTCGAGGCCATCTTGGGCGGCGACGTATTCGGTGAGCGGCGCGAGCGCACCGGCATCCGCGAACTCGGCGGTCCAGGTGGTGCCGGTCTCGGCGACGTCGGGCGTGGTGCCGCCCGCGATCGACGTGACGAAGCGGTCGTGCGCGTCGGCCCACTGCACGTATTCGACCTCGAGGGTGGCGCCGGTCTCCTCGGTGAATGCCTCACCGACCTTCTCGAAGAAGGGCTCTGAGTCGGGGTTGGTGCCCTCCATGATCCAGACGGTGAGCGTCTCGCCCTTCGCGTCGATCGGGCCGTCGTCGGCGGCGGGCGTCTCGCCGCCGCCCGAGCAGGCTGCCAGCGCGAGCACGGCGGTGATGCCGAGTGCTGCGACCGGGAGGAATCGCTTGTTCATGTGGGGGTCTCCTCGTTGAAACTGTCAGTGGCACTCACGTGCCGCGGCTGTGAATCTGAGACGGACAGGGAATCTGAATCAGAACTGACTCTGGAAGTAGTATTCGGGAATGGCGGCCACTTTGCAAGAAACTTCCGAACGTTCGGAATGGGTGCTCGGCATCGACATCGGCGGCACGGGCAGCCGGGCGGCGCTCGAGCCGCTGTCCGGGGGCGCCGAGGCGGTGTCGAGGGCGGGCACCGAGCGTCGCGTACTCGAGGGGCCGCCGGTGTCGGTGACGCCGAACGGCAGCACGGCGCTCGCGGTTGCGGGTTCGCTGATCGAGCGGGCGCGCATCGAGTGGCCGGATGCCCCGATCGCCGCCGTCGGCGTCGGCGCCACGGGCCTCGCCTCCCTCGTGGCTTCGCCCGCCGCGTCGCTCGCCGGCCTGCGCGTCGCCGGCGGGGATGCGCCCGTCGCCCTCGCGATCGATGCACTGACCGCGCACCTCGGGGCCCTCGGCGGCGGGGCGGGCGCCGTCGTCGCCGTGGGCACCGGCGCGATCGCGATCGGCACCGACCTGCGCGACGTGTGGCGGCGGGTCGGCGGGTGGGGGCACCTGTACGACGACCGTGGCTCCGGGGCGTGGATCGGCATCGAGGCCCTGAAGGCGGCGATCCAGACGCACGATGGCGTGACGACGGATGCCGCGGCGCTGCTGGTTGCGGCCGAAACGCGGTTCGGAGAAGCTGCCGGCTGGCCCGCCCAGTTGTACACGCGCGACGACCGGGGTGCGGTGCTCGCGGGGTTCGCGTCGGATGTCGCGGGTCTGGCCGCCGCCGGGGATGCCGAGTCGACTCGCATCATGTCGGAGGCGGGCGCGCTCGTCGCCGCGACGTTGGCCACGGCGCTCGATCCGGCACTCCCGGAGCCCCGGCTCGCTGCCGGAACGGGCGGAGTGTTCGCGGCGGGAGGCGTGTTCGTCTCGGCCTTCGAGTCGGAGTTCGTGCGGCTCGCGCCGGGGGCGAGGCTCGTGCCGGCCGCGGGCGGTCCGCTCGACGGAGCCGTCGAGCTGGCGCGGCTCGTCGCGCTGGGTCGGGTGCCGTCGGGGCATCCGCCGTTCCTCTGGCTCGGGTGACCGATTGGTCGGGTGGTCGAGTGACTGAGTGGTCGGACGATGCGCACTGGGCAGCTGGCTGCCGGCGAGCGGCTCAGCAGCCGGGGCCCGACGGGTTCGTGTTGCAGTCGCCGATCGTGAGCACGGTGTCGAACTCGCCGACGAGCACGCGTTGCGGGTCACCGGCGACGGCGAGGGTTCCGGCGATGCCGCGCCAGCCGGAGCCGGCGAAGCGGTACTCGGCACGGAGCACGACCTCGAGGGACACGGTGTACTCGCCGGACTCGGCGTACACGTGGCTCGTGCCGGTCGGGGTGAACTCGCGCTGCCCGAGCGCGGTCCACGTCGCCCCTGGGCGGCTGCCCTCGACGAGCGCGCCGTCGCTGTGGGACCACCGGTACCCGACGGGCGTGAACCGCACATCGGCCGGCTGGCCGAGCAGTGTGCCCGACACCACCTGCACGGATGCCGCGGCGACGAAGTTCGCCGGAAGATCTTCGACCGCCCAGCCGCCGGGTTCCATGCCGTTGCCGGGCTTCGCCGGTACGAACGACGCGATGTCCCGCAGCGTCACGACGACGGCCGGTGTCGGCACCAGCGCGTCGGGCCCTGTGCTTATGGGGACGCTCCTGCAGCCAGTCGGATCCGTTGGCCTGCAGTTGTCTACCTCGACGCCCAGAACGAAATCCACCGAATTTAGGACTTCGTCGTCTGGGACACTCTCGACAGGAACCGCTGGCTGAAACGCTACTGGCGGCGGCGGCACAGCAGGCTGTTCCACGTGCTCCTCACCGTGAAGCACTACTCCTGAGTCGGTCACGTCACCCACGACATAGTCGATCGAGTTGACATCGCCACCGGCGAAAACCAGGGATGTCGCAAGGACGACCCCGTTGGTCAGCAGAAATCGTCGCCGGACCATGACTGTGCCCCAGAAACCAACAGTCTGCTGGGCTCCGCTGTCGAGATCGATTCGAGTGTCACCTGAATAGGCGATCGTCCGGGCCTATCGGACGGAGTGACATCTTGCCCAGCAGCGTTGAGAACTTGAACCTCTGAAACATCAAGACAGAGGTACACACTGACCGTTGCGATTCCGGATTCATCGAATTGCTCGACGAGGCCAGCCTTGTCGAACACAGTTTCACCTTGAGTGTGCGTCCCGCTTTCTTGCAGCCGGCCAAGCGAAGCTTCAAGGCTCTCTGCGTACGCCGACGTTGCCACCTCGCGGATTCGTGCCGCGTCGGTGCTTCCGCTAGCGGTTAGTTGGTCGACAACCGCCAAGTGCGATGCGTAACCCTCCACCGCCGCCGCCAACGCCTCCTCATCGCTCGCGAAGATCGGCTCTGCGGCGTCCGTCGGGGCGCTCGGCGACGGCGCGGGCTCGCCGCCACCGGTGCACCCGCTCATCAGCAGCGCGAGCGCACCGGCTGCGGCGAGCGCGGTCATCGCGCTTCGGCCGCGGCGCTTCGCGAGTCGGGGGAGGGACATGGCGTTCACCCTAAGCGAGCCGGGGCACCGATCGGCTCGGTTATCCACAGGTCGCCGCCGTACTCGACCCGCCTGACCCCCACCCGCGTGAGGATCGCGTCACCGCTCGGCGCATCGAAGCGGCCGCTTCGATGCGAACGCAATGAACGTGCGCCAAAGCGCTGGCCCCAGCCGATTTCGCTCTCGGTGAACTCGGCCGACGGATGCCCCGTTGCGCTTGCATCGGATTCTTTACCATGTGAGGCTGAATCGCTGCAATGTCGTACGGGGGTGCGATGCTGCAGGTCAAGCGACAGGGTGCAGGTGCCCTGGCCGTCGTCGTCGTGCGCGCATGAATGCGTCGCGCCTGCGGCACCCGCTCGATTCCCTGACTCCTCGCACTGGAGACGCCATGCTCGGAAAACTCCTCGTCCGCTACCTCAAACCCTATAAGTGGCTCCTGCTCGGTGTTCTGGTCTTCCAGTTCATCTCGGCGCTGGCCACGTTCAATCTGCCGAGCCTCAACGCGTCGATCATCGACAATGGCGTTGCCAAGGGCGACACCGCGTACATCTGGTCGACCGGTTCGTTGATGCTGATGATCTCGCTCGGCCAGATCACCGCATCGATCATCGCCACCTACTTCGCCGCGCGAGCCGCGATGCAGGCCGGCCGCGACATCCGCGACGACGTGTTCGAGCGGGTCTCGACCTTCTCCGAACGCGAGGTCTCGGTCTTCGGTCCTGGCTCGCTCATCACCCGCAACACGAACGACGTGCAGCAGGTGCAGATGCTCGCGATGATGGGCGGCACGTTCCTCGTGACCGCGCCGATCCTCGCGATCGGCGGCATCGTCATGGCGCTGCGGCAAGACGTCGGCCTCTCGTGGATCATCGCGGTCGCGGTGCCGGTGCTGCTCGTCGTCGCCGTACTGATCATCGGCCGCATGGTGCCGCTGTTCCGCAGCTACCAGGTGAAGCTCGACAACGTGAACCGCATCATGCGCGAACAGCTCACCGGCATCCGAGTGGTGCGGGCGTTCGTGCGCGAACCCATCGAAGAGGAGCGCTTCCGCGGCGCGAACACCGACATCCTCGTCGTCGGCCGCAAGGTCGGCTCGCTCTTCGTGCTGCTCTTCCCCCTGTTCATGCTCATCCTGAACGTCACCGTCGTCGGCGTCGTCTGGTTCGGCGCGATCGAGGTCGACGCGGGCAACGTGCAGATCGGCACCCTGTTCGCGTTCATGCAGTACGTCATGCTCATCCTCACGGGTGTGCTCATGGCGAGCTTCATGACGATGATGATCCCGCGTGCCGCGGTCTCGGCCGAGCGCATCTCCGAGGTGCTCGACGCCGATACCTCCCTCGTGCGGCCCGAGAACCCGGTCTCCGAGCTGCCGACGCCCGGCACCGTCGAGTTCCAGAACGCCGAGTTCACCTACCCGGGCGCACAGCACCCGGTGCTGTCGGGCATCAGCTTCGCGGCCGCTGCCGGTGAGACCGTCGCGATCGTCGGCTCCACCGGTGCCGGCAAGACGACGCTCGTCTCGCTGATCCCGCGTCTCTTCGACGTCACCGGCGGCAGCGTCAAGGTCAACGGCGTCGACGTGCGCGAAGCCGACCTCGAGCACCTGTGGTCGACGATCGGCCTCGTGCCGCAGCGTCCGTTCCTCTTCAGCGGCACCGTCGCGTCGAACCTGCGGTTCGGTCGAGAGGATGCCACCGACGAAGAGCTGTGGCACGCACTCGAGATCGCCCAGGGCCGCGACTTCGTCGCGGAGATGGAGGGCGGCCTCGACGCGAAGATCTCGCAGGGCGGCACCAACGTGTCGGGCGGCCAGCGCCAACGGCTCGCCATCGCGCGCGCGATCGTGCACAACCCCGGCATCCTCGTCTTCGACGACTCGTTCTCGGCGCTCGACCTCACGACCGACGCCAGACTCAGGCAAGCACTCTGGAGGGAGTTGCCACAGGTGACGAAGATCGTCGTCGCACAGCGCGTGTCCACCATCACCGACGCCGACCGCATCGTCGTGCTCGACGACGGCGGCATGGTCGGCATCGGAACGCACGAGGAGCTGCTCGAGTCGAGCAACACCTACCGCGAGATCGTGGAAAGCCAGCTCGGAGTGGAGGCCGGCGCATGAGCACCGAAACCAAGCTGACACCTGAGGAACAGCTCGAGATCGAGCTCGGCGAGCAGGCGCGCATCAACGCCGACGACTGGAGCGGCGCCGTCGCTCCGGGCAAGGCGAAGAACTTCGGCCAGAGCTTCGGCCGACTGATCGGCCTGCTGAAGCCGCACGCCTTCGCGTTCATCTTCGTGTCGATCCTCGGCGCCCTCGGCGTCGTGCTCACGGTGCTCGCACCGAAGGTGCTCGGCGAGGCGACGAACATCATCTTCGAGGGCGTCGCCTCCGCCGGCCTCGCCGCGCAGTTCCCCGCCGGCACGTCGCAGGCCGACGTGGTCGAGGCACTGCGCGCGGCCGGTCAGACCGATTTCGCGAACATGGTCGCGGCCATGGACAACTTCCAGGTCGGGGCGGGCGTCGACTTCGTGGCCCTCAGCCAGATCATCGTGCTGGTGCTCGGGCTGTACTTCCTGGCCTCGGTGCTCACCTGGCTGCAGGGCTACGTGATCAACATCGTCATGGTGAAGACCATGTGGCGCCTGCGCGAGTCGGTCGAGGCGAAGATCAACCGCCTGCCGCTCAGCTACTTCGACAAGGTGCAGCGCGGCGAGCTGATCTCGCGGGTCACGAACGACATCGACAACATCACCCAGGCGATGCAGCAGTCGCTGTCGACGGTGGTCACCGCGGTGCTCACGGTCATCGGCGTGATGATCATGATGTTCTCGATCTCGTGGCAGCTCGCTCTCGTGGCGCTCGTGTCTCTGCCGCTCATGGCCGTGATCTTCGGCGTCATCGGCCCGAAGTCGCAGAAGGCGTTCGGCATCCAGTGGCGCAAGGTCGGGCGCTTGAACGCCCGCGTCGAGGAGTCCTTCTCGGGCCACGCGCTCGTCAAGGTCTTCGGTCGCGAAGAGACCTCGCGCGAGGCCTTCAAGAAGGAGAACCAGGAGCTGTTCGAGGCCTCCTTCAAGGCGCAGTTCCTCTCGGGCATCATCATGCCCGGCATGATGTTCATCGGAAACCTCACCTACGTCGGCATCGCGGTGCTCGGCGGGCTCATGGTCACGACCGGCCAGCTGCGCCTCGGTGACGTGCAGGCGTTCATCCAGTACTCGCAGCAGTTCACGCAGCCGCTGTCCGAGCTGGGTGGCATGGCAGCGGTCGTGCAGTCGGGCACAGCGTCGGCCGAGCGGGTCTTCGAGCTGCTCGACGCCGACGAGCAAGAGCCCGATGCAGCGGATGCCCCGGCTCCGGTCGACGGCGACGGCACGATCGAGTTCGAGCACGTGTCGTTCTCGTACACCCCCGAGCGTCCGCTGATCACCGACCTGTCGTTCCGGGTGGAACCGGGGCAGACGGTCGCGATCGTCGGTCCGACGGGTGCCGGCAAGACGACGCTCGTGAACCTCATCATGCGGTTCTACGAGCTCGACGGTGGGCGCATCCTGCTCGACGGGCAGAACATCGGTGAGCTGACGCGCCGCGATGTGCGCGAGCGCACCGGCATGGTGCTGCAGGACCCGTGGCTGTTCGCCGGCACGATCCGCGAGAACATCCGCTACGGGCGCCAGTCGGCGACCGACGAAGAGGTGCTCGCGGCCGCGCAGGCGACCTACGTCGACCGCTTCGTGCACTCGTTGCCCGACGGCTACGACACCGTGCTCGACGAAGACGCCTCCAACGTCTCGGCGGGTGAGAAGCAGCTCATCACGATCGCCCGTGCGTTCGTGGCGCAGCCCTCGGTGCTGATCCTCGATGAGGCGACCTCCTCGGTCGACACCCGTACCGAGCTGTTGCTGCAGCACGCCATGGCGGCGCTTCGCGAGGGACGCACGTCGTTCGTGATCGCGCACCGCCTGTCGACGATCCGCGACGCCGACCTCATCCTCGTGATGGAGCACGGCGACATCGTCGAGAAGGGCAACCACGAGGAGCTCATCGCAGCGAAGGGCGCGTACTACCGCCTGTACAACTCGCAGTTCGAGCAGGCGGCGACCGATGTCGACGCCGAGCTCGCCGCGGAGCAGAGCGAGACCGTGCCCCCCTCGGGCTTGAACCCGATCGAGGCGCTCGCAGAGAACGCGGCCGAGAACGCCGAGCTGTAGCAGCGGGTTCTCGCGCACACCGCGCGACGAACGACGAACACCGAACACCGAACGAGCGGATGTCCCAGCCGGGGCATCCGCTCGTTCGTTCTCTCCTCGTTAGGCTGGAACGACGACGGCTCGCATCGGACCTCGCCGTCACCCCTTTCTCCCCCTGAAGGTCTCGTGACGACTGGCATCCCGCTCGTGCGCCCCTGGCGCCTCTGGCTGGTGTGGGGTGTCGGCGTCGCGGCCTACATGCTGTCGGTGACGAACCGCACCTCGCTCGCCGCCGTCGGGGTCGACGCGGCCGTGCGGTTCGACGCAGATGCCTCGACGCTGTCGTTGTTCGCCGTCATCCAGCTCTTCGTCTACGGCGCGATGCAGATTCCGGTCGGCGTCCTGCTCGATCGATTCGGCGCTCGGCCGATCATCACTGCTGGCATGTTCCTCATGGCCATCGGCCAACTCGTGATGGCGCTCGCTCCCGACGTCGGCACGGCGATCTTCGCCCGCATGCTGCTCGGCGCGGGCGACGCGGCGATCTTCCCGAGCGTGCTGCGCGTCGTCGCGGTCTGGTTCTCCGAGAAGCAGGCGCCGTTCATGGTGCAGCTGACGGGCATCGTCGGCCAGTCGGGGCAGCTCCTCGCCATCCTGCCGATGGCGGCGCTGCTGCACGCCACGAGCTGGACCGTCGCGTTCGGCAGCCTCGCCGGACTCGGGGTGCTCTTCACGGTGCTGACGTTCGCGGTGATCCGCAATCGACCACCCGGGCGCGCCGCCGACGTGAGCGTCGACACCGCGACGGGTGCGATGCACGTCGTCACCTCGTCGGCCGACCTCCGAACGGGCTTCCGCGAATCGTGGGCGCACCCCGCGACTCGGCTCGCATTCTGGTCGCACTTCACGACCCCGTTCTCGGGCACCGCGTTCATGCTGCTCTGGGGCTTCCCGTTCCTCACCGTGGGCGAGGGCCTCTCCCCCGCGATGGCCTCGCTCATCTTCAGCATCTACGTCGTCGCCGGCATGCTCGTCGGCCCCGTGATCGGCATGCTCTCGAGTCGGCATCCGATGCGGCGATCGCGCATGCTCGTGCTGCCGATCGTCGCCGTGCAGATGGCCGCGTGGCTCGCGGTGATCCTGTGGCCGGACTCGTCGCCGCTGTGGCTGCTCTTCGTGCTGGCGCTCGCGTTGAGCATGGGCGGGCCGGCGTCGATGATCGGCTTCGATCACGCCCGCACCTACAACCCGCGCCACCGCCTCAGCACCGCGACGGGCATCGTGAACGTGGGCGGCTTCCTCGCCGCACTGCTCGCGATCCTCCTCATCGGCATCGCCATGGACGCCCAGGGCGCGGGCACCCCCGACACGTACACGCTCGAGGCGTTCCGCCTCGCGTTCCTCACCCAGGTGCCGCTCTGGCTGATCGGAGCCGGCTTCATCACCTTCGAGCGCCGGCGCACACGAGTGCACCTCGGACTCGAGGAGCCCCGGGTGCGACGACGCGATCGCGAACGCCGAGAGCCTGGTGGCGACGACTGAGGCCCGAACGGCGATCACGTCGTTCGGGCCTCAGTCGTCACTCACCGTCAGGGCTTTCCGTGCCCGCCGCCCTTCTTCGCCGCACCGGCTTCGAACGCCCGCACAATCTCCTGGCTGAAGGTGTTGCCCGCAGCATCCGTGGCGGTCACCCGCAGGTCGACCCACGAACCGGCGTCGGGCACCGAGATCTTCGCGGTGTACGCCGTGACCACGTCGCGTCCCTCGGCGAACATCGGCGCACCGTCATCCGACGGCTCGTCGACCGTCAGATCGGCGTCGGTGACCTCGAGTGCAACGGGCTGCCAGTCGCCGCCCGGGAGTCGCACCTCGAGCGTGGCATCGGTGATCGCTGCGATGCCGGATGCCTCGGCGATGTGGCCGAGCTCCAGTTCGAGCTTCACCGGGGTGCCGCGCTTGCGCCCCTCGCCGGCCCGGCCGGAGTCGTCGAGGTCCAGGTCGTAGTACGCCTGCAGCATCGGCAGCAGTTGCCGGCTGTAGTCGCCGGCGCCGGTGCCCGTCGAGCGGAAGGTCCACTCGGTGACGGTCGACGTGGACGACGCGAGGTACGTGCCGGCGTGGGTGGCCGTGTTCACGACGCGCCAGTCGGACTCGCCCTCCGGCAGGTCGTCGACGTTCGCGGACTGGTACTGCGACGAGCCGGCCAGCACGCCGTCGACGTAGACCTCGGTGAGTTGCGCGCGGTCGTCGGTGCCCGAGAACACGTTGAACGCACCGGTGTGCTCCGGGCTGCCGCCGTCGGCCCACGACGGCAGGTTCACCTGGGCGTAGGTGCCCGTGCGATTCGGCGCCCAGTAGCCGGGGCCGACGTAGGGGCGAACGATGGCGCCGAAGTAGCTCGCCTCCGTCACCTGCCCGGGCTCGTAGGCGCGCTGCGTGTCGCGCACCTGCCAGCCGGCGTCGATGACCTCGGCGTCTTGGTACCACTCGACCTGGTCGGTGTTCACCCATTCGGTGCGTTCCATGCCTCGCATGGCGCGCAGCGGGAACCCCGAGGCGTGCTCGACGCCCGGCACGAAGTCGTACCGGAACTCACCGACGAGACCCGGGTCGCCGCGGTAGGCGGTGTCGATGCGGGCGAGCTCGCCCGGGCGGTAGTCGAGATCCTCGGGCACGACGCCATCGCTGTAGCGGGCGATGTCCCAGATCTCGTCGGCGTTGACGATGCCGGCGCCGGTGATCGTGACCTTCTTCTTCGCGATCATCTCGAGCACGTGCCGGCCCTGCACACCACTGATCGCGGCGACCGGCAACGGCGCGTCGGTGACGTAGTCCTCGCTGCCGACCCACTCGCTCAGTTCGCCGTCCGCGTCGTTGACGACGAGCAGCATGGCGGCGCCGGCTGCGACCGCGTTCGCCGAGCGCGCCGAGGCCGGGACCGTGTCGGACCTGGTCACCACGGCGACCTGGCCGGCAACGTCGACCGCGGCGAACTCCTCGGCACTGCCGAGGCCGACGTCGACCGCCCTGGCACGCAGCTGTCCGTCGAGCAGGGTCGATCCGGCCTGCACGATGAGGTCGAGCGGTTCCTTGCCGGCCGTCAGCGAGAGCGTCGGCTCCTGCAGGCGCCACCGTGTGGTGAAGTCGAAGCTCTCGGCCTCGGGGGCATCCATCGGCTGCGCGTACAGCTCGTCGGTCCAGACGGGTGCCATCGCGGCACCGCTGAAGCCGTCGACACGGAAGTCCATGCGGCGGATCGTCGCCTCCAGGCCGTCTTCGCCGACGTCGACCGTCACGGGCTTCGTGGCACGGGCGTCGAAGGCGACCGTCGTGGCGCGGTCGAGCACGACGTCGGGGTCACCGACGAGCGCGATCGCCTCGGAGTCGGCTTCACGAGCGACGTCCATGAACGACATGACCGAGTAGAGACCCTCGGGCAGGCGAAGCGTCGTCTCGCCCGCGACACCGAACGAGGTGTACCAGCCGGTCTCGGCGTTCCAGATCCATCCGTAGGTCTCGACGGGGTCGCCCTCGAAGTCGGTCGCGGTGACGGTGAGGTCGTAGCGCTCGGCCTCGGCGATGATGCCGAGGGCGGTGCGCGTGAGCACGGCGTCGCCGACCGCGGCCGTGAGCGTGCCGGAGAGCTGCACTCCGGCCGGCACCTTCGCGGGGTCGGCGGTGAGCGTCACCGGGCGGGTCTCGCCGGCGGGGATCGTCAGCGAGGTGGCATCCATGGTGAGCACCTCGGATGCCGCGGCAGCCGCGCGTCCGGGTTCGAGCCCGCCGTCGTCGCCCGGCGTGGTGTCCGTGAGCGTGGCGACCAGGTCGATCGTCACCTCGGCGTCGCCGCGGTTCGTGTACTCGATCGTGCGCGTGACGGGGGTGGCGTCTTCGCCCCACGTCAGCATGCCGAAGTCGCCCGAGCCTGACGCCAGCACGTCGGTGCCGACCGCGGCGGCCACGTCGAGCACGCCGGCGCCGACCTGGTAGGGCGTGAGCCCGACATCCGTCGCCGTGCTGACGAGCGCGGCACGCAACTGCGCGGCCGAGTACTCGGGGTGCTGCTGCTTCACGATCGCGGCGGCACCGGCGACGTGCGGCGTCGCCATCGACGTGCCGCTCATGCCGATGTACGAGCCCTCACCGGGGCTGTCGACCGAGCGGGCGGCGGTCACGTCGTTGCCGGGGCCGGCGAGGTCGGGCTTCAGGGCGCCCGAACGCACGAGCGGGCCCTGGCTCGAGAACCACGAGAGTTCGCCGGTCGGGTCGTCGACGGATCCGATCGTGAGCGCGCTCTCGGCCGAGCCGGGCGAGCCGACCGTCTCGGGGGCGGTGGAGTTGCCCGCCGCGACGATGAAGAGCGCGTCGGTCTCGGCCGAGATCTCGTTCAACGCGACGGACATCAGGTCGGTGCCGTCGTCACCGTACTGCGTGCCGAGGCTCATCGAGACGATATCGGCACGCTCGGCAGCCCACTCCATGGCGGAGATGATCCACGAGTCCTGGCCTTCGCCGGAGGCGCTCAGCACCTTGCCGACGAGGAGGTCGGCGCCGTCGGCGACGCCACGGTGGGTGCCGCCGCTCGCCGCGCCGCTGCCGGCGATCGTCGAGGCGACGTGGGTGCCGTGGCCGTTGGGATCGGCGGCGACCTCTTCGCCGGGCACGAAGCTCGTCGAATCGGCGAGCACTCGGCCGGCGAGGTCGGGGTGGGTGTCGTCGTAGCCGGTGTCGAGCACGGCGACGGTGACGCCGTCACCGGTGTACCCGGCGGCCCAGGCCTCGGGCGCACCGATGTAGGGCACGCTCGAGTCGAGCGTCGCCTGCACCTTGCCGTCGAGGTGGATCGCCTCGACACCGCCGCCGAGGCTGACGGCTTCGTCGGTGCCGAAGGCACGGGCATCGGATGTCGCGGCATCCGTGAGCGCTGCCCAGGTCGATTCGGCGCTCGCGTGCTCGGCCGTCGCGGCGGCGCTGCCGATGCTCGCGAGGGGCGTGCCGACGGTGACGCCGGGAACGGGGGCCGCGAAGCTGCGGGCTGCTGCGCCGTCCTCGAGTTCGAGGATCACCGGGGTCGCATCGACCGAGGCGTCGTCGTAGCCGTACTCGATGAGCCGGCTGACGTTGAAGAGATCGCGGTCGACGACGCCGGCCGAGAGGTACGGCATCGCGCTACGGGGCAGCACGTGCAGCTCGCCCGCGACCTCGATGGTCTGGAACCCCTCGCCGGGGTCGACGGCGTCGATCTCGACGGCGTGCGTGCCGCCGGCCAGATCGGTCACGGTGACGCGGTCGCCGGTGATCAGGGTGACGGTGTGCGAGCCGCCGGCGACACCGGCGACCGGCGCTGAGGCGGCGGGCGGTGGCGCCCCGGCACCGCCGTTCGATGGATCGGCGGCCGCGGGAAGGGCGGCTGCGCCGACGCCGGCGACGCCGATCGCGAGGCCGCTGATGGCGGCGGCGATCGAGCGACGGCGTCGTGCGAATGGTCTGGTGCTTCGTGGCATAGGGATACCTCTCACGCTTCGAACTGGCTTGCCAAGCAACCTCTCACGGCGGGTTGGCTAGTGTGGTGGCGGAGAGATGCCATGGCCGCGATCCGCCACGACGAGGTTCGGTGCACGCGTGGCCGGTGAGGAACGGAAGGCGCTCGTGCTCGAGGCGATCGGACTGGACGACGAGCACACCGCGCTGTACCGGCTCATCCTGCAGTCGCCGTCGGCGAGTGTCGACGAACTCGCGGCATCCGCAGCGAAGTCACCGGCCGAGGTGCGTTCGATCGTCGCGGAACTCGAACGGCTCGGACTGCTCGCACGGCAGGCATCCGCCCCCGATCGCGTCGTCGCCTCGCCGCCGTCGTTGGCCCTGCGTCCGATGCTCCTCGACCGCGAGCGCCGACTGACCCAGGCCCACGAGGCGCTCATGGAGTTGAGCGAGATCTACCGCAGCGGAGCCGCCCAGCGTGCAGCGCCCGACGTGGTCGACGTCGTGCTCGGGGCGGATGCGGTGCGCCAGCGTTTCGCCCAGCTGCAGGCCTCGGCCACGCAGCAGGTGCGGGTCTTCATGTTGAGCGATGTCGCCTTCCTCGACGCCGACGAGAACGAGGCGGAGGACGATGCCCTGGGCCGGGGCGTCGCCTACCGCGTGATCGTCGAGAAGGCGGTGCTCGAGTGGCCCGGCTTCATCGATGCGGCCCGTGAGGCGGCGCCGTACGGCGAGGAGATCCGGGTGCTGCCGACGCTGCCCACCCGGCTCATCATCTCCGACGACGACATGGCGTTGCTGCCGATGCGGTCGCGGGGTGAGGGCCGGTCGTCGGGCGCGTTGCTGGTGCATCCGAGCGGCCTGCTCGATCTCGTGATCGCGATCTTCGAGGAGTTCTGGACGACCTCGACTGAGTTCGTCTCGGCGGGCGAGTTGCCGGGTACGCACGACGCGGTCGATCGTGACCTGCTGAAACTGCTGCTGCTGGGGCTCACGGATTCGGCGGCCGGGGCGCAGCTGGGCATCTCGGTGCGCACGGTGCAGCGGCGGGTGGCGGAGCTGATGGAGACGGCCGGTGTCGCGACGCGCATCCAGTTGGGTGCAGAGGCCGTGCGTCGTTCGTGGGTGTAGTCGCCCCTTGACGTCCACACCCTCGGCGAGAAAGATGAGGAAGGTTCGTGACCGTTTCGGGTTCGTGAATGTACGAGGGGGTACATCGTGTTCCACGTCCGCATCGTCCGTCAGCTCGCCGTCGCCACCGCCGCGGCACTGATCGTCACTGCCGTGAGCGCAGCGCCGGCTGTCGCGGCCCCGCCGCCACCTGCGGCCGACGACCATCTCGCGGTCTATACGGGCACCGTCGACGCCGACGGGCTCGCTGCGATCGTCGATCTCGGCGTCGACCGGCACGACATCGTCGCGGCGCCGACCGATGGAGACCCGAACGCGCTCGCCGTCGAGGTGATCATCTCGGGTGAGCAGGCTGCGGCACTCGCCGAGGGCGGCACCGAGTTGGAGCAGAAGGCTCCGGATGCCTCGCGGCGCGCGTTGCAGGCCGACCCCACGGTGTTCCGGCGCTATGCCGGCGCGGGCGGACTGCAGGAGGAACTGCAGGCGCAGGCGGCGGCGCATCCGACGATCGCCGAGCTCGAGGTGATCGGCCAGACGGTCATGGGGCAGGACATCACCGCTGTGCGGGTCACGAAGAACCCGGCTCGCACGAAGGACGGCAAGCGACCGGCCACGGTGTTCATGGGCGCGCAGCACGCGCGTGAGTGGATCACACCGGAGATGGTGCGGAGACTGCTCGACCAGGTGCTGAACGAGTACGGCTCCGATCCGAAGATCACGCAGCTCGTGAACTCGACCGAGATGTGGTTCATCCCCGTCGCGAATCCCGACGGCTACGACTTCACCTTCGAGGAGGATCAGCGGCTTTGGCGCAAGAACCTGCGTGACAACAACAACGACGGCGTCACCACGGTGGGCGACGGCGTCGACCTGAACCGCAACTATCCGACTCGTTGGGGCTACGACAACGAGGGCTCGTCGCCGAACCCGGCGAGCGACACCTATCGCGGCCCCGCGCCGGCATCCGAACCCGAAACCCAAGCGCTCGACTCGCTGTTCGACCGCATCACGCCCGAGTTCCTCGTGAACTACCACTCGGCAGCCGAGCTGCTGCTGCACGGCATCGGCTGGCAGGTGGCGACGCCGTCGCCCGACGACGTGATCTACGAGGCGATGGTCGGCGACGACGCCAACCCCGCGGTGCCGGGCTACGATCCCGACATCTCGGCCGAGCTCTACGTGACGAACGGCGACACCGACTCGCACATGCAGGAGGCGCACGGCACACTCGGCTTCACACCCGAGATGGCGACGTGCGAATCGGCTTCAGATTCGGTCCCCGACGACCAGTGGGAAGCCGCCGACTGCGAGAGCGGCTTCAACTTCCCCGACGATGAGGGGCTGGTCCAGACCGAGTACGAGAAGAACGTGCCCTTCGCGCTCGCGGTGGCGGAGTCGGCGCTCGACCCGAACGACCCGGTCTCCGTCGTCGACCGCGAAGCGGCCGACTTCACCGTCGACACCTTCGACGTCTCGCACGGCGACTCCCAGCCTGTGGCGGTCGTCGCCAAGCGCGACCTGCTCGCGAAGTTCATGAACTACCGCATCAACGGCGGCCGCACCCAGATCGCGCTCGTGAAGGAGTGGCAGGGCGGTGAACGCTACGGCGACGAGAACGACGACTACCTCGCCGAGTACCGCGGCACCGTGCGCGGCGCGCAGCCTGGCGACACCGTCGAGGTGTGGTTCTCGGCGTTCCCGTCGGTTCGCGATCTGCTGAAGGGCGAGAAGGTGCGCAAGATCGAGAGCGAGCACTTCAGCTACACGCTCGCCCAAGACACGGGCAACGAGGTGCTCGTGATCGCGAACGAGGACTACACCGGGGTCAACCCGAGCTACCCGGCGGGCACGACCGCGCCGAAGTACCTCGACGAACACGTCGCCGCCCTCGAGGCGAACGGCGTGACCCCCGACGTGTGGGACGTCGACGCGCAGGGGGTGCCGCACGACCTCGCCGTGCTCGGTCACTACGACACCGTGCTCTGGTACCTCGGCGACAACCGCCTGACGCAGGACCCTGAAGACGAGCTGACCGAGGTCGGCAGCGGCACGCTGCCCGACCTGTCGGTGGCCGAGCGCACGCAGTACCTCACGATCTCGGTGCGCGACTACCTGAATGAGGGCGGCAAGCTCGCCTACACGGGTGAGACGACCGGGTACTACGGCACGCTCGCCGGCACACTCGGCGGTCTCTACTACGGTCTCAACGGCGCGCCCGACCAGCCGTGCGCGGTCACCCAAGACCTCTTCAGCGACTGCCTGCTCTACGCCGACGACTTCACGCAGTACTGGCTCGGGGCGTACAACCGCACGCCGCTCGCGGCGGGTGGCGTGCTCGGCACCGCTGCCCCGTTCGACGGGTTCGAGTCGCTCTTCGGCGGCCCGGCGACATCCGACAACCCCGTGGACGAGGCGGGCGCGCTGATCCCGACGAGTGAGGTGTTGCCCGCCGACGAGTTCCCGCAGTTCGAGAGCTCGGCGGTCGCCGACTACCTCGACCCGCAGGGCCCGTTCATCGCGATCGAGGGTGAGTGGGCGATGGCAGCGACGCACATCGACGACGGGTACCAGCGTCTTGCGCGCGAGTACGACCTGTCGAGCGTGACGGCGGCGGATGCCCCGGCATTCGAGGCGCAGTTCTCGTTCTCGACCGAGGAGGCGTACGACCACGTGATCGTCGAGGCGCGCCAGGTGGGCACGGATGACTGGACGACGCTCGCCGATGCGAACGGTGGCACGACGCCGGATGTGCCCGCCGAGTGCGAGGCGGGGTTCTTCGTCGACGAGCATCCCCAGCTCGAGCACTACCTGACGGTCGGCGACCCCTGCGAACCGACCGGTTCGAGCGGTCAGTGGAACTCGCTCACCGCATCGTCGAACGGTTGGGTGCCGGTGTCGTTCGACCTCGCCGCCTTCGCCGGCCAGCAGGTCGAGGTCGTGGTGAGCTACGTGACCGACCCGTTCACAGGTGAGACCGGACTCATCGTCGATGACACCAGCTTGGAGGTGGCCGGCGTGCCGACCCAGGCCGAGGGCTTCGAGTCGGGACTCGGCGCGTGGACGGTACCCGGCGCCCCCGAGTCGAGCCCGGGCAACGTGACCGACTTCGAGCGCACTCGCGGTCTCGGCGGCGTGGTCTCTGCGGTTCGCGCAGCCGACTCGATCATGCTCGGCTTCGGTCTCGAGCAACTCGAGTCGGATGCCGCTCGAGCGGATGCGGTCGGCCGGATCCTCGCGTACCTGCAGGACTGAAGTGAGGGGCACGGGCGTCGAGTGCAGTCGACGCCCGTGCCGCTCTCACTCGATGTGCTAGAACAGTCGAGCCTGGGCGACGACCGGCGCGCCCTCGAGCTCGAGCAGCATCCGCTTGCGTTCGAGACCGCCGGCATAGCCGGTGAGTGAGCCGTCGGCGCCGACCACGCGATGGCACGGCACCACGATGCTGATGGGGTTGCGCCCGACGGCGTTGCCGACGCGTCGCGCGAGATTTCGATCGCCGAGCCGCGCGGCGAGCTCGCCGTAGCTGGTCGTTGCGCCGAGTGGGATGTCGCGGAGCATCGCCCACACCGCCTGTTGGAATTCGTCGCCCGTCGGCGCCGTCGGCAGGTCGAATTCGCTGCGCTCCCCCGCGAGGTACTCGGCGAGCTCTTCGCCGAGTCGCGTGATGAGCCGGTCGCCGCGCGCGTCGACCTCGACGCCGATCGTGCCGGAGGCCGGCGGGTGCCAGTGCCCTTCGAAGTAGATGCCGGCCAGCGCGTCTCCGTCGGCGACGACCAGCAGGTCGCCGAGCGGCGTCGTCAGGGTGGCGTGGCGGCGGGTCATGACTCCATCATCTCCCCTGCCCGGCTGCGTGCATCCGCGAATGACCGCGGAAAACGGACTTCATCGCTGCGGTGGTGCACCGAGGGGCTTGGTGCGCTGGAATGCGCTGGGATGCGCTGGGATGCGCGAATCGTGTCAACCCCTGTCGCCTCGCCCGCCCCCGCGCGAAGCTGAGACGACGCAGCTGATCGGTGACGCACGCCGCCGGTCGCCTATTCACGAAGGAGCACGCAATGACCGACTCCACCACGCCCGATGGCTCGAACCCGACGTCTGCCGAGTCGGATGCGATGAGCTCCGACGAGACCCGGCACTCCAACGAGCCGAACTCTGAGAACGAGAGCCGCACGAACGAGGCGAAGGAGCCCGCCCCGGCGTCGCCGCCCGACGACGAGGACACTCCCGGTGCGCCCACGAGCAGTGCGCCGCTCACCGATTCCACCGATGGCGGCTTGGACGGCGGGGATCCAGGCGTCGAGGAGTAGTCGCCACACGGCGTCGGCACTGACGACGTAGGGCCACCATCGTTGCGTCGCCGGCGTCGACGCAGCGCCCCTGTCGCTCCGCCACCCTCTCGACGCAGTGATGCATCGCCGCCACGATGCGCGTCGATCACGCTCGAGTTCAAGACCGCGTGGATGCGTGCGACAGCCGTCGACCTTCACACGGCGCGGCACTGTTGCGAGGCGCGCGGGCTCGATCGAGACGCTCGCCCGTGCTCAAGCGACGGCGGCGGGCTTTCGTTCGAGGTGGTCGGCGAGGCGGGTTGGGGATTTCGTGGCCGGGTGCCAGGTGCCGCCGGGGTCGAGCCACGCGGGCGGCCGGATCTGTGGTGTGCCCCTGGTCATGCGGACACCCCACCCGGAGGTGTCGATCGTGCGGTGATGGAACCAGCACAACAGCACACCGTTGTCAGGATGCGTCGGGCCACCATTCACGTCGGGGATCACGTGGTGGATCTCGCACCAGGATGCCGGCACCCGGCAGCCCGGGATGAGACACCCGCCGTCGCGGAGGGCGATCGCACGGCGTTGGTGCGGGGTGAAACAACGTTCCGGTGAGCCGAGCCGGATGATGCGGCCGGAGTCGTCGAAGGTGACCTGTTGGGTGCCGCCCGTGCAGATCAACTGCCGGGCGGCACGGAGTGACACCGGGATGTCGATTCCGTCGGCGTGCGCGACACCACGCCCGGACTCGAGATCCGCCGCGCGCACGCTCACGAGCACCGTCGGTGCGGCACCACCGATGCTCGGGTGCTCACCCGAGCGGGCAGCGGTCTGAATGATCGCGGCGATGACGTCGTGGCGTTGTTGTTCGGCGGTGCGGGTTTCGCCGTTGGCGGCGATGTTCGCGCGTTCTTCGGCGGTCATGAACCCGCCACCTGATCGTGGTGCCAGATGCGCGTCGAAGAGCCGGGTGAGGGCCGCGGCGACTTCGGGTAGGAGTTCGCCGGTGACGGGGATGAGTCCGTCGCGGGCGCGTCCGATGCGGAACCCTCGGCGGCGCATGGCGCGTTCGTCGTCGGGTTCGGGGCCGTCTTGATCGAGGAACACCGCCCACGCCTGGGCTTGCACCCGCAGCTCGTCGGCGGT
Organism: Agromyces sp. GQ35; assembly: GCF_059758475.1. Taxonomy (NCBI): domain Bacteria; kingdom Bacillati; phylum Actinomycetota; class Actinomycetes; order Micrococcales; family Microbacteriaceae; genus Agromyces; species Agromyces sp. GQ35. Next base: position 460,656 of record NZ_JCAXEO010000001.1, read on the forward strand.
GCACCGCACCGGGTACGCATCACCGGCCCCAAGCGCTGCCGCGACCAACTCACGTTCAGCCACGGCGAGCGCGGTGGGGTCGGCGACTCGGCGGGTGGCGTCGAGTTCGCGGATGATCGTGCCCGCAGCATCCGCCCCGAGCTCACCACCGGCCACCGCCGCACCAACCACAGCAAACCGGGGAGGCACCGGCTCACCGGTCAGCCCCATGCCCGGCCGGGTTGCTACACCCAGAGCAACGCGTCGCCGGGCTTCGCCGCCCGACACTTGGGTGACCCGCTCGAGCAACTCGGAAGCGGTGCGGCACCCGCGCCGGGTCGAGAGCCGTTCGGTACCCAGCTCGACCCGCGAACGCTCACCGATCTCACCGGCACACGCCGCCCGGTGCGCGTCGATCACCCGGCCGACCGTCTCGAACGCGGCCGTCGCGGCGAGCAGCTCATCATCAGACCAACCCGCGACATCGACACGAAGCACGTCAAGGAGCGTGGTTCGCACCTCTTCGAGGGTCGCGGCGAGTTCGGTCATGACCCCAGTCTGCCGCCACCCACCGACATCCGAACCGACCCGATATCGACCCGAAAACAGCAGGTCAGCCTGTGAATACCTCCACCCGAACACCACCTGTGGAGGACAAGTCACACGAGCCCGACTCAAGCGCCCCTACGCCGACTCGCGCACCACCAGCTCCGTCGGCAGTGTCATGCGCCCGGCAGGCTGCCCGTCAATGACGTCGAGCAGCATCCGCACCATCTCGTGTGCGATGCGCTCGAACGGCTGGTGCATCGTGGTGAGCGCCGGCTCCACTCGTGTCGCGATCGGCGCATCATCGAACCCCGCGACGGCCACGTCGTCAGGCACCCGCAGGCCGCGTTCACGCAGCACGTCCATCGCCCCGATGGCCATCGCATCATTGGCGGCGAAGACCGCGTCGAGATCTGGCACCCGCTCGAGCAGCTCCTCCATGGCGCGCGCGCCACTCGCGCGCGAGTAGTCGCCCTCGGCGACGAGTTGCTCGTCGAACGCGTCGCCGAGTTCCAGACGGTACCCCTCGAGACGGCCGATGCCACCAGAGGTGTCCATCGGCCCGGTGATGGTCGCGATCCGCGAGTGCCCACGCGCCGCCGGGCCCGCTGCGCCGGCCGACCCCGCCGAGCCTGCCCCGCGGCCCGACCCATCCACCGCCGACCCCGCAGAGCCTGCCCCGCGGCCCGACCCACCACCACGCGCCGCCGAGCCCGACGACCCCGCCGCCCCGACCCCACCGTCACGCAGGTACGCCACCATGTCGCGCGCACCCTCGAGATCATCGGCGGCCACGTACCCGATGCGTCGCTCGTAGCCGAGCGGCACCCCGCAGGCCACCACCGGCAGTTCGGCGGCGACGAGCGTCTTCAGGAACCCCTCGCGTCCGCGGTGCGACGAGACGAGCAGCGCGCCGTCGACGTGTCCGGCCATGATGAACTCTGTCGCCCGGCGCTGCTCGTCGTCGGAGCCGGCCATGAGCAGCACGAGCGGGATGTCGCGTGCCGCGAGCGCGTCGGCGGCGCCACGCATGAGCACCGAGAAGTTGGGGTCTTCGAAGAGCCGGTCGTGCGATTCGGTGAGCAGGAAGGCGATGGAGTTGGCGCGTGCCGTCGCGAGGTTCCGCGCGTGCGGATTGATGCGATAGCCGGTCTTCTTGATCGCACGCTCGACGGCTTCGGCGGCGGTCGGGCTGACCCAGTGCCCGCCGTTGAGCACGCGTGAGACCGTGCCGCGCGAGACGCCGGACTCGCGGGCGACGTCTTCGATCGTCGGTCGCCGACGCTGGGAGGACTCTGCCACGACGATCAGCCTAGGCCGCTCGACCCGAGCCGCTCACGCCTTCACGGCGCCGGCCGCGAGATCGACGCGCCAGTAGCGCTGCAGCACGAGGAACAGCGCGATGAGCGGCACGATCGACAGTAGGGCGCCGGTGATCACGAGCGTGTACATGGCGGGCAGCGATGCACCCTGGTTCAGCAGCCCCGAGAGCCCGACCGTGATCGGGAAGAGCTCGTCGTTGCCGAGCATGATGTACGGCAGCATGAAGTTGTTCCAGACCGCGACGAACTGGAACAGGAAGATCGTCACGAGCCCCGGCCCCATCATCGGCAGCGCGATGCGATGGAAGATGAACAGCTCGCGGGCACCCTCGGTACGGGCCGACTCGATGATGTCGGTGGGCACCGCCGCCGCCGCGTAGATGCGTGCGAGGTAGATGCCGTACGGGCTGATCAACTGCGGCAGCAGCACCGACCAGTACGTGTTCGTCAGGCCGGCCTGCGCGAGCAGCAGGTATTGCGGAATGGCGAGGATGACGCCGGGCACGAGCACGCCCATGAGCAGCACCTTGAACACGACGCCCTTGCCCGGGAAGGTGTACTTCGCGAGCGCATAGCCCGACAGCGCCGAGACGTACGTCGAGATGACGGCGCCGACGCCGGCGTAGAGGGCGGTGTTCAGCATCCAGCGCCAGTAGAGGCCGTCGCGGTACTCGGTCAGCGCGACGATGTTGTCCCACAGGTGCGTGCTCGGCGCGAAGGTGAAGGAGGAGAAGAGCTCGGAGGCATCCTTCGTCGAGGCGATCAGCACCCACGCGACCGGCAGCAGGCAGTAGAGCGCCCCGAGCAGCAGCACGGCGGTGGAGCCGACGGCGATGGGCACGCGCCGGTCGCCGGCGCCCGAGCCACGGCCGCCACGGCCGGCGCGCCCGGCACGTCCGTTGCGCCCGGCACGGTTCGCGCGACGAGCGGATGCCGCGTCGAGCTCGGGCAGCACGGCGGCGCGGGTCTCGGTGGTGACGGTCATGGCTCAGTCCTCCTGGCCGAAGGCGCGCCGCTGCACGACGCGAAGGAAGATGAAGGAGATCGCGAAGGTCGCGAGCGCGATGATGATGGATGTCGCGGCGGCCGAGTAGATGTCGTCGCGGGTGAACGCATCCCGGTACACGAGCATGAGCGGCGACCAGCTCGTGGAGAGGCTGTTCGTGAGCGGACGCAGCGTGGTCGGCTCGGCGAAGACCTGCAGCGTCGCGATCATCGAGAACAGCGCGGTCATGACGAGCGCGGGCATGATGATCGGTACCTTGATGCGCCAGGCGATCTGCACCTCGGAAGCCCCGTCGATGCGTGCGGCCTCGTAGATCTCGCTCGGCACCGCCTTCAGCGAGGTGTACATGACGATCATGTTGAAGCCGACGCCGCCCCAGAGGCCGATGTTCGCGATCGCGAAGACGACGAGGCCGGGCGAGAGCATCGACGGCACGTCCCAGCCGAGGCGTTCGAAGATCCAGTAGAAGGGGCTGACCGCCGGCAGGTAGAGGAAGCCCCAGAGCAGTGAGGAGATGACGGCCGGCACGGCGTACGGAAGGAAGATCGAGACCCGCGAGAAGCCCTTCGCACCCGTGCGGCGCGCGTCGAGCAGCAGCGAGAAGAGCAGCGCGAGCCCGAGCATCGTCGGCACGAGGATGAGGCCGTAGAGCAGCACCCGGCCGACGCTCGCGAGGAACTCGGGATTGCCGAGCGATGCGAGGTAGTTGTCGAGGCCGACGAACTCGCGGGTTCTGGAGCCGGTGCCCAGCCCGAGCCCCTGCACGACCTCGCTCTGCACCGAGAGCACGACGGTGTAGAGAATCGGCGCCGCCATGAAGAGGGCGAACAGGATGATGCCGGGGGCGAGCATCATCCACGGGGTGAGGTGACGGCGAGCTGCGCCCGGCCCGCGCTTGGCGGGAGTCGACGACGCGCGTTGCGCCGCGCCGCGCGGGGCTTCGACGGTGGCGGTCATGTTCGGGTCCTTCCTGGGGTGATGGTGACGCCGGTCGAGGAGCGGAGCGTATCGAGACCACTCGCGGGGTCTCGATACGCTCGCTTCGCTCCCTACTCGACCGGCGGGGCGGCGCTGGCGCCCCTCCTCGACCGGCGGGCGGCTACTTCGCGACGGTGAAGCCGCTCGACTCGAGGTCGTCGACGGTGATCTTCTGCATCGCCGTGACCGCCGCGAGGAACGCGTCGACGGTCTTCGCCTCGGCCGCCTTCGCGAACTCGTCGTTGTAGGCGCTGAACGCGACGTTCACGTTCGGCCCGTACTGGAACGGCGCGACGGATGCTGCGGCATCCGCTGCGACATCGTAGAAGTCGGGCTGGTTGCTGAAGAACTCCGGCGCTTCAGTGAGCGCGGATGCCGCGGCATCCGTCGAGGCCGGGTAGATGCCGGTCTCGGTGACGAGCGCCTGCACGGCGTCGGGGTCGGTGTTCAGCCAGGTGGCGAACTCGACCGCCGCCTCGACGTGCTTCGACTGCGAGGTGACCGCGGTCGACGAGCCGCCCCAGTTGCCGTTGGCGGCGTCGCCGTCCCAGGTGGGCAGCGTCGCGGCCTTCCAGAGTCCGGCGGTGTCGGCGGCATTGCCCGAGAGCACGCCCGGACCCCACACGGCGCCGAGCCAGCCGACCTGCGTGCCGTCGTTCAGGCCCGCGTTCCACTCCGGCGTGTACATCGGCTTGTTGTCGATGACGCCCTCCTGCACGAGGCCGCCCCAGTACTCGGCGACGCGCTGCGTGGGCTCCTCGTCGATGCCGACGCCCCATGCCTCGCCGTCGATCGACCACCACTCCGAGTTCGCCTGCTGCGCGAGGCCGGCGAACCAGCCCGCGTCGTTGGACGAGAAGGTGCCGAGGTACTTCGACGGATCGGCGGCGCGCAGGGCGCGGGCGACATCGGCGTACTCGGCCCACGTGGTGGGTACCGAGAGTCCGAGCTGCTGGAAGATGTCGTCGCGGTAGAAGAACATCATGGGGCCGGTGTCTTGCGGGATCGCGTAAACGGCGTCGCCGCCGAGCGTGACCGAGTTCCACGTGCCGTCGCTGAACTGGTCGGCGAGGTCGGCGGCACCGGCGTCGCTCAGGTCGGCGAGCGCGTCGGAGGAGACGAGGGTCGGGATCTTCTGGTACTCGGCCTGGATCAGGTCGGGCGCACCGCTGCCGGCCTTGATGGCCGTGAGCAGCTTGGTGATCGCGGGGTCGCCGCCGTCTTGCTTGTTGACCGTGACCTGAATCTCGGGGTGCTCGTCGTTCCAGAGGTCGACGACCTTGTCGAGGTTCGGCGCCCAGGCCCAGTAGGTGAGCTCGATCGGGTCGCCGGCGGTGCCCTCCGACCCTGTGTCTGCTGAGCAGCCGGTCATGATGAGCGCTGCTGCTGCCAGCGTCGCCACGGCGCCGGTGCGGAATGCTGCACGCATTCGTCCTCCTTGTCGAAAGCTGTGATTGCGGGAGTGCCCGTGACGCCGCACGACGGGAAGGACGACGGCGTACCTGTGAGCGCTCCTAGTAACGCACAGCCGCCATTTGCTTGTCAACTGAAACAAGTACGGATGGCGAACGCTGGGTGTTCTGTGTTAGAACTGTGACCGCACACAGCCTGTGCACGCAGCTTGAAGGAGACTTCCGTCGTGACATCCGTTCCATCGCCCGCGCGCGACGTCGCCCTGCTCACCGTGAGCCATGAGCCATGGGCCGAGCCGCTGACACGCCCCGCGATGAGCAACGAGCTCGACCGGCACGAGCGCGTCTCGCTCACGAACCGCTACGTCGAACTCGTCGGGCGACCGGCGATTCCCGTCTCGGGCGAGATGCACTTCAGCCGGGTGCCGCGCAGCGAGTGGAACGAGCGGCTGCGCCTCATGCGCTCGGGCGGCGTCACGGTCGTCGCCGCCTACCTGATCTGGATCCACCACGAACCCGAGCGCGGCCGGGCGAGCTTCGCCGACAACCTCGACGTCGCCGCCTTCGTGCGCTGCGCCGCCGACGCCGGCCTCGACGTCGTGCTGCGCATCGGCCCGTGGTGCCACGGCGAGGTGCGCAACGGCGGCTTCCCCGACTGGGTGCAGCAGGCGCCGGTCGCGCACCGCACGGATGACCCGGGCTACCTCGCCCTCGTCGAGCCCTGGTTCGCCGCGCTCGGCGAGCAGCTCGCGCCGCTCTGCGGACCGGGCGGCAACGTCATCGCCATTCAGCTCGACAACGAGCTCTACGACCAGCCCGGGCACCTCGCGACCCTCAAGTCGCTCGCCCGAGCCAACGGCCTGGTCGCCCCCATCTACACCGCGACCGCGTGGGGCGGCGCCGAGCTGCCCGACGGCGAGGTGCTGCCGCTCTACGGCGGCTACGGCGACGGCTTCTGGGTCGACGCCGACCACGACTGGGACACGACGTTCCGCGAGCACTTCTTCTTCTCGCACACGTGGGACGACCCCGGCATCGGCGCCGACCTGCGCGACCACCCCGGCATCGGCCGGCGCGGCGAGACGCCCCGCCTGCCCTCGGCGTCGTTCCCCGCCGCCACGTGCGAACTCGGCGGCGGCATGGCGACGGCCTACCACCGGCGTCCGCTCCTGAGCGGGGCGGATGTCGCCGCGGTCGCGCACAACAAGATCGGCAACGGCTCGGGCTGGCAGGGCTACTACATGTACGCGGGCGGCTCGAACCCCGGGCCGGCGCTGCAGGAGTCGCACGCGACGGGCTACCCGAATGACCTGCCCGAGTTCGACTACGACTTCCATGCGCCGGTCGGCTCGGCCGGGCTGCTCGCGGCGAGCCACGCCGCGCTGCGGCGCCAGCATGCGTTCCTCGCGGCGTTCGGCGACGGCCTCGCGCCGATGCCGTCGACCCTGCCCGAGCACCTCCCGACGAACGTCGACGACGCCGAGACCCTGCGTTGGGCGCTGCGCAGCGACGGGGCATCCGGTTGGGTGTTCGTGACCTGGCAGCAGCCGCACCGCCCGCTCGAGACCGCCCGCGACGTGCAGTTCGCCGTCACGCTCGACGCCGGCACCACGCTGTTCCCGCACACGCCCATCGACGTGCCCGCCGGCACGATCGCGCACTGGCCGCTGCACCTCGAGCTCGGCGGCGTGCACCTCGACTGGGCGACCGCGTCGCCGCTCACGGTGCTCGCCGGCGAGCAGCCGACGCTCGTGCTCGTCGCCGAGGCGGGGATCCCGGTCGAGCTCGCGACGGCGGCGACGGTCACGGCCGCAGGCGCGGGTACGGGTACGGGTACGGGTACGGGCACAGCCGAGGCGCTGAGCCGTCCGGCGCCCGGTGTCGTTCGCGTCGAGAGCGAGGTTCCGCAACGACTCGAGCTGCAGCAGGGCGAGGGCCGGCTCACGGTGCTCGTCGTGCCGGCGTCGTTCGCCGACGCCGTGTGGGTGCTCGACGGCAGCGGCCGGCGGCGACTCGTGCTCTGCCGTGACGCGCTGTTCGAAGACGCCGAGGGCCGGCTCGCGGTGCGCGCGGCGCACGCCCCCTCGGTGCAGGAGTACCTGCCGGAACGCGGACGGTTCGACGCCGTCGACGTCTCCGTCGTGGCATCCGGTGCCGGTGCCCATGCCGATGCCGATGCCGATGCCGGCGCCGGCACCCGTACCGCCGGCGACGCCGAGCCCGCCCGCTCGGGCCGGGAGGTGCCCGTGCTCCCCGGCGCACCGGCTCCCGGCGCGACCCCGCCGTCGAGCTACGGCGACCGCGCCGGCCGCGCCTCCGCGCCGAGCCGCGACGAGGTCGCCCGCGACGCCACGAGCTGGACGCTCGAGCTCCCCGGCGACCGCCGCGGCCGCCGGTTCCTCGAGATCGAGTGGGCCGGCGACGTCGCCCGACTCGAGGCCGACGGCATCGTGGTGGCCGACCGCTTCTGGGACGGCACGCCGTGGGTCATCGGGCTCGACGCGCTCGGCATCGCGGATGCCGCGGAGCTGACGCTTCGCATCGTGCCGCTGCATCCCGAGGCATCCGTGCACCTGCCCGATGCCGCCGCGACCCGGCGACGTGCGACGGCCGGCCCGCTGCTCGACCTCGACGGTGTGCGTCTCATCGAGGCACCGCTCTGGCGGGAGCGCTGATGCGCTGAGCCGTCGTCGCTCTCCACCCACCGAACCGTGTTCCGCCCGTCCGGGCGGAACGACACCGCAGCGCCGCGGATCCACTCGCCCTCCGGGCGACCCGCTCGGGCTGCCGACTGCAGAGGAGCAGGATCGTGCACCAGCATTTCCGAGCAAGAACGGGAGTCGTCGCGGTCGCGGCGGCTCTCGCGGCACTGGTCGCGGTGCCGGCGGCCGCGACGACCGGCGCATCGCCGGCGTGGGCGGCGGCCGACGGCACGAGCACGAGCACCAGCGGCACGGGCACCACCGGGCACACCGATAACACCGGCACGGACACGAGCACGAGCACGACCGGCAGCACCGCCACCGACCCCGTCGACGCCGGCATCTTCGTCGAGCGCGTCGAGGGCCTCTCCCCCGACTTCGCGAACGGCGTCGACGTGTCGACGGTGCTCTCGCTCGAGGAGAGCGGCGTGGTGTTCCGCGATGACGCGGGCCAGCCGGCCGACCTGTTCGACGTGCTCGCCGACCACGGCGTGAACACCGTGCGCGTTCGCGTGTGGAATGACCCGTTCGACGCATCCGGCAACGGCTACGGCGGCGGCAATGTCGACGTCGCCCGCGCGGTCGAGATCGGCTCGCGGGCCACCGCATCGGGGCTCAGCGTGCTCGTCGACTTCCACTACTCCGACTTCTGGGCCGACCCCGGTCGTCAGCTCGCGCCGAAGGCGTGGCAGGGCCTGTCGCCAGAGCAGACCGTCACGGCGCTGCACGACTTCACGGCCGACGCGCTGCAGTCGTTCGAAGATGCCGGTGTCGACGTCAGCATGGTGCAGGTCGGCAACGAGACGAACAACGCGATCGCGGGCTACTCGCGAGCCGGCACGGCGATCGACGCGCAGTTCGCCGCCCTCATCTCGGCGGGCAGTTCGGCGGTGCGAGAGGTGCTGCCCGATGCGCTCGTGGCGGTGCACTTCACGAACCCCGAGACATCCGGCCGCTACGCCACCTATGCCGCGGGCCTCGCCGAGTTCGGCGTCGACTACGACGTGTTCGCGAGCTCGTACTACCCGTACTGGCACGGTTCGACCGAGAACCTGACCGCGTCGCTCTCGCACGTCGCGACGGCGTACGGCAAGCAGGTCATGGTCGCCGAGACGTCGTGGGCGCACACCCTCGGCGACGGCGACGGCTATTCGAACGTCATCGGCGAGGGTACGATCACCGATGACTACCCCGCGAGCGTGCAGGGTCAGGCGACCGAGCTGCGCGACGTCATCGCCGCGGTCGCGGACGTCGGCGATGCGGGCATCGGCGTCTTCTACTGGGAGCCGGCGTGGCTGCCGGTGGGGCCGGCATCGGATGTCGCAGCGAACGAGCTGCTCTGGGAGCGCGACGGCTCGGGCTGGGCGACGAGTTTCGCGAGCGACTACGACCCCGTGCACGTCGGCGAGTTCTACGGCGGCTCGGCGTGGGACAACCAGTCGCTCTTCGCGTGGGACGGCACGCCGCTCGAGTCACTGCGCACCTTCGAGTACGTGTACACGGGCGCGGTCGCTCCGCGCGAGGTCGTCTCGGTCGAGCGGCTTGAGCTCTCGGTGACGGATGGCACGCCGGTCGCGTTGCCCGCGACGATCACGGTCACCTTCAACGACGGCAGCACGGAGCATCCGCAGGTCGACTGGGGCGACGCGGTCGACTGGATCCGCGGACCCGGCGAGTACTCGGTGCCCGGGCGCACCTCGACCGGCCTCGTCGTGACCGCGTCGGTGACGGTGCTCGCCGCGAACCTCGTGCAGAACGGATCGTTCGAGTCGCCGGACCTCGGCGCGTGGACCCTCGCCGGCCCGGCCGCACGCACGCAGACCGCCGACGGCTCCGACGGCGACTTCGCGCTCACCTTCTGGAGCGGTCAGGCGTACACGACGTCGGCCGTGCAGACGCTCTCGGGCGTGCCTGCCGGCACCTACTCGGTGCAGGCGACGACGCAGGGCACGGGGAGCGGATCGGCCGACTCGCGCGTGCTCTCGGCGACGAGCTCGGCGGGCAGCTGGAACGCTCCGCTGCAGTTCACCGCGTGGAACGAGATGCACACCGCGACGCTGCCGACCGTGGTCGTCGGCGCCGATGGCATCGTCGAGCTGCGGGCCGACTTCGCGCTCTCGGCGGGCGCATGGGGCGTGCTCGACGACGTGCGGCTCGTCGCCGTGTCGAGCGCCGAACCCGTCGACACCTCGGCGCTCTCGGCGGCGCTCACGCGTGCCGCCGCCATCGATCGTGATCGCTACACGGATGCCTCGCTCGCGACGCTCGACGACGCGATCGCCGTCGGCGAGGTCGTGCTCGCCGGCTCGCGCGCGACCGTCAAAGAAGTGAAGCAGGCGACGAAGCTGGTCGACAAGGCGGTGAAGAAGCTCGCGGTCGTGAAGGAGTAGGCCTCCGGCGCGCTCGCGAGCGAACGAGCGAGGCGGGGCGGGGCGGCGACTGCAGCGAGGTCGCCGCCCCGTCACCGCGTTCTGGTCAACGCCGCCTGGTCAGCGCCGCCTGGTCAGCGCCGCCCGGTTCTTCTCGTACTTCGGCTTGCCGACCAGCCGCCAGATCAGCCGCACCGGCGCCGGCAGGTGCTCGCGCTGCCACTCGGCGCCGCCGTCGGGCTGCGCCGCGAGGATCGCGCCGAGCTGCACGAACATCTTGCCCTTCGGCGTCGCCTTGCGCCCGTGATCGCCGAGCGCGTCGACCTCGGCCTGGGTGAGCGTCGTCTCCATGACGGGCACGATGTGCTGCTCCTCGTCGGGGAGGTGCGCGGCGAGCGCGGACGTGATGCCATCGAGTGCGGAGGTCACGCCCGCGGCATCCGTCGCCCGACCACTCGCCCGCCAGGCCGGCAGCGCCGCGTCGAGCGCGTTCAGGTGCACGAGCATCTCGGCGTGCTGCAGCTTCATGCGGGCGATGTGCCCGGCGCACGACGGCGCGCGGCCCTCGAGCGTGTCCCAGAGCATCGTGTCTTCGCCCTCGTGGTGCGCGTGCAGGCTCGTGGAGAGCATCGCGAGGTGGTCGCCGACCACGTCGGCGTGTGCGGTGTCCGCTTCGGCGACGCCCTCGACGAGCGCTCGCCCCTCGCCGAACCCCGCGCGGAAGAACCGGTGGATCTCGGCCATGCCGCTCGCGTCGCACGTCGTCGCGGCGCCGGGGCTGCCCTGGCCGCCCGCGCGGTCGGGCGCATCGCCGCTGGAAGGCAACGCGGTGGCGGGCATGGCAGCTCCGTTCCTCGGCGAGTGGCGCAGTCGAGGCGACCCTACGACGTCACGGATGTCGCGGCAAGACCCGACGCGTTGACGAGCGCCGCGCCGCACCCACCGCGCCCTGCCCGCACCACGCCGCCCTCCACCGCGCCATCCCGCGCCACCCCACCCCGCCCGCGTCGCCTCCCACCGCCCCATCGAAGCGACACCCCTTGCGGCGTACCGAGATCTGCGACTATGGTGACCTAAACCGGTTCAGACGCTCCTTGTTTCGAGGAGCCGTCCGCCGATCAGCCAATGGAGGCTCTGATGACCGAAGACGTCGGGCCCGCCGCCCGCCCCACGATCATCGATGTCGCACGTCGCGCGGGCGTCAGCAAGAGCCTCGTCTCCTTCGCCCTGAACGACCGTCCGGGTGTGAGCGCCGAGACGCGCGACCGCATCCTCGAAGCAGCCCGCGACCTCGGGTGGACCCCGAGCCTGCGGGCCCGATCGCTCAGCGTCGATCGCTCCTACGCGCTCGGCCTCGTGATCGGCCGCAGCGTCGACGTCATCGCCGCCGACCCGTTCTTCCACTCGTTCATCGCCGGCGTCGAGAGCGAGTTCTCGACCGCGGGCCAAGTGCTCGTGCTCACTCGCGCGACGCCCGGCCGCGAAGAGGCCGCGACCTACCGCGGGCTCGCGGCCGACAAGCGCGTCGATGGCGTGTTCCTCACCGACCTGCGCACGGACGACGACCGCATCCAGCTCGTCGAAGAGCTCGGACTCGCCGCCGTCACGCTCGGGCGCCCCGACGTGCCGTCGCCGTTCCCGTCTGTGTCGGTCGACGATGGTCACGGCATCCGCGCTGCCGTCGACCACCTCATCGCGCTCGGCCACCGTCGCATCGCGCATGTCGCGGGGCCCTCGAACATGCTGCACGGCCGCCGCCGTGCCGAGGCGTTCGCCGCCGCGGCCCGGGCGGGCGGCGTCGAGCCGATGGCCGCCGTCGAGACCGACTTCAGCGCCGTCGACGGGGCGCGCGCGACCCGCGAACTCCTCGCGCTCGGCACAGATCGACCGACCGCGATCGTCTACTCGAACGACATGATGGCCCTCGCCGGCCTCGCGGTCGCCCAGCGCGCGGGCCTCCGCGTGCCCCACGACCTCTCGATCACCGGCTTCGACAACACCGAGCTCGGCGAGCACACCTTCCCCTCCATCACCTCGGTCGCGACGGATGCCGCTGACTGGGGCGCCCGGTCGGCACGGCTCCTGCTCGCGGCCATCGCCGGGCAACCGGTCGACGACGTCGAACTCGCACAGCCGCGACTCGTCATCCGCGAGTCGACGGCGGCCGTACCCGCCGCGGCCGCACCACCCACCGAACCACCCCGCACGTAATCCGTACCCGCGCGGCACCGACGCCGCCGACGAAAGGAGCCGGCCATGCGCCGACGCATCATGATGACCGCCGTTGCTGCGGCAGGGGCGTTCGCCCTCACCGCGTGCACGAGCGGAGGAGGCGGTGACGGCGGCACGGAAGGTCGTGGCGACATCACCATCTGGTACTCCAACAACGAGGCCGAGATCGCTTGGGGTGAGCAGATGGTCGAGGCCTGGAACGCCGAGAACCCCGACGAGCAGGTCAAGGCGCAGGAGATCCCGGCCGGCGCCTCGAGCGAAGAGGTCATCGGCGCCGCGATCACCGCGGGCAATGCGCCGTGCCTCGTCTACAACACCTCGCCCGCTGCCGTGCCGCAGTTCCAGAAGCAGGGCGGCCTCGTGAACCTCTCGGAGTTCGACGACGGCGACGGCTACATCACCGAGCGCAGCGGCGATCTCGCCGATCAGTACCGCTCTGAGGACGGCGGCTTCTATCAGATGCCGTGGAAGTCGAACCCCGTGATGATCTTCTACAACAAGGCGATGTTCGCCCAAGCTGGCCTCGACCCCGAGAACCCGTCGCTCGCGACGTACGACGAATTCCTCGAGACAGCGCGCACGCTCGTCTCGTCGGGCGCGTCGCAGTTCGCGATCAACCCCGCACCCACGAGCGAGTTCTTCCAGAGCTGGTTCGACTTCTACCCGCTCTACGCGGCGCAGTCGGGCGGCACGCTGCTCGTCGAAGAAGGTGCAGCGACCTTCGATGACGAGAACGGCACGGCCGTCGCCGAGTTCTGGGCGACGCTCTACGCTGAAGGGCTCGCCGGCAAGGAGCAGTACCAGGGCGACGCGTTCGCCGACGGCATCTCAGCGATGTCGATCGTCGGCCCGTGGGCCGTCTCGGTGTACGGCGAAGACGTCGATTGGGGGGCGGTGCCGGTTCCGACGCAGGATGGCACCGCAGCTGAAGAGACCTACACGTTCAGCGATGCCAAGAACATCGGCATGTTCACCGCCTGCGAGAACCAGGCCACCGCCTGGGACGTGCTGAAGTTCTCGACGAGCGAGGAGCAAGACGGCGTCTGGCTCGACGAGACCGGGCAGATGCCGTTGCGGCAGAACCTGACCGAGGCGTACGCCGACTACTTCGAGGCGAACCCCGCCTACGAGCAGTTCGGCGATCAGGCCGCTCGCACCGTCGAGGTGCCGAACGTGCCCAACTCGATCGAGATCTGGCAGACCTTCCGCGACGGCTACTCGAACTCGGTGATCTTCGGCGAGGAGCCGGTTGCGACCTTCCTCACCGACGCCGCCACCGAGATCGACGAACTCGCCCAGGGCTGATCGGAGCTCCGATCATGACCACCGTCGCGGCACCGCCGGGCACGACGACGGAGCCTGAGGAGACGCCCCCGAGCCGCCGCAAGCGGTGGCTCGGGGAGCATCCGCTCGGCCTGCTGCTGAGCACGCCGTACCTGCTGTTCATCGGGCTGATCTTCGCTTACCCCATCGTCTTCTCGGTGTGGATGTCGTTCCAGGACTACTTCTTCGCCGCACCCGGCGCCCAGGTCGACCGCCCCTTCGTCGGGTTCGACAACTACCTCGAGGTGATCGAGGACCCCGCCGTCTGGCGTTCGTTCGGCAATGTGGGCATCTTCCTGCTGATCAACGTGCCACTCACCGTCGGGCTGTCGCTGCTCCTCGCGACCGCGCTCGACAAGGTCGTGCACGCCCGCACGTTCTTCCGGGTGAGCTACTACGTGCCGTACGTGACCGCCTCGGTCGCCGTCGTCGCGGTCTGGCTCTTCCTGTTCGCCGGAAGCGGCCTCGTGAACCAGATCCTCGGGCCGCTCGCGCCCGAGCCGTCATGGCTGATCAACTCGGCCCTCGCGATGCCCACCATCGCGCTCTTCGTCACGTGGAAGGGCCTCGGGTTCTACATCCTGCTCTACCTCGCGGCCCTGCAGAACGTCAGCAAGGAGCTCTACGAGTCGGCATCGGTCGACGGTGCCGGGGCGGTGCGCCGGTTCTTCTCGGTGACCGTTCCCGGCGTGCGCCCGGCGACGGTGCTCGTCTTCCTGCTCGCCACGATCACGGGTGCAAACCTCTTCACGGAGCCGTACCTGCTCACGGGTGGCGGCGGCCCGAACGGCGCCTCGACGTCGCCGGTGCTCTTGATGTACCAGAAGGGCATCGAGCAGGGGAATCCGGATGTCGCATCGGCACTCGGCGTCATCCTGATCATCTTCGTGCTGATCATCGCGTGGGTGCAGTACCGCTTCCTGGGGGGTAAGGAGTCATGACCCGTATCGGCACCGGACTGCGGTACGTGCTGCTCTCCCTCGGGGCGCTGGCGTTCCTGTTCCCGTTCTATTACATGATCGTGGGCTCGCTGCAGACCGCGCCCGACCCGACGCTCGCGGGCGCGTTCCCCGACCCGGCGAACATCACAGGCGCGAACTACGTGAACATCAACGAGCGGGTGAACCTCTTCCAGGGGCTCGCGAACTCGGGGATCTTCACCGGCGGGGTGCTGCTCGGCACGGTCGTGTTCGGCGTGATCGCGGGCTATGCCCTCTCGGTGCTGAAGTGGCGCGGCCGCGGTGCGACCCTCGTGCTCGTGCTGCTCGTGCAGGTGGTGCCGTTCCAGCTGCTGATGATCCCGCTCTACGTGATGATCGCCCGCGACTACGGCCTCTCCGACAGCTACCTGGGGATGATCCTGCCGTTCGCCATCAACTCGACCGCGGTGCTCATCTTCCGCCAGTACTTCCTGCAGCTGCCGAAGGAGCTCTTCGACGCCGCCCGCATCGACGGCGCCGGTGAGTTCCGCATCCTCTGGTCGGTGGCCCTGCCGCTCGTGCGGCCGGCGCTGCTGACGGCGGTGCTGCTCACCTTCATCGGGCCGTGGAACGAGTTCCTCTGGCCGTTCCTCATCACCAAGGAGGCGGCGCTCCAACCGCTCGCCGTCTCGCTCGCGAACTTCATCTCCAACGTCGCGGCATCGACCTCCAACCCGTTCGGGGCGATGATGGCCGGCGCGGTCGTCCTCGCAGGCCCGGCGGTCGCCCTGTTCATCATCTTCCAGCGCTATTTCGTCTCGAACGATCTCGGCTCCGGAGTGAAAGGCTGATATGTCCACCATCACCGCTGTTCCCTACACGCTCACCCGCATCGGCGTCGTCATGCGCCCAGTGCCCGGCGATCCGAGCGAGGCCGAGGGTGTGCTGAATCCGGCGTCGGGTCGAACCCCCGATGGCACGCTCTACCTGCTGCCGCGGCTCGTGGCCGAGGGCAACGTCTCCCGGGTCGGGCTCGCCCGCGTCGAGATCGACGACGGCGTGCCGGTCGGCGTCGTGCGCGAGGGCGTCGTGCTCGAACCCGATCGCGGCTGGGAGCGGGGCGCGGACAACGCCGGCGTCGAGGATCCGCGGGTCACGCGCATCGACGCCCTCGACTGCTGGGTCATGACGTATGTCGCCTTCGGCCCGCTCGGTCCGCGCACCGCCATCGCCGTCTCGAACGACCTGCGCGAGTGGCGCCGCCTCGGGCCGGCGCTCTTCGCCTACGACGACGCGCTCGACATGGACCTCAACCTGTTCCACAACAAGGACACGACGTTCTTCCCCGAGCCGGTCACCGCGCCCGACGGCACCCCGAGCCTCGCGGTGCTGCACCGTCCGATGTGGGATCTCAGCGAGACGAAGCCCGGCCAGGGCGTGCGGCTGCCAGCCGGCATCACCGATGCCCGCCAGTCGATCTGGATCGCGTACATTCCGCTTGATGCGGCGCTCCGCGACATCCGCGCGATCACCCTGTGGCAGCAGTCGCGCATGCTCGCCGGGCCCGAGTTCCCGTTCGAGGAGCTCAAGATCGGCGGCGGCCCGCCGCCGCTGCGGGTGCCCGAGGGCTGGCTGCTCCTCCACCACGGCGTCACCGGCACGATCGACAGCGCCTTCTCGCAGCAGCGGAACGTCAACTACGCGGCGGGCGCCATGCTGCTCGACGCCGAAGACCCGACGATCGTGCTCGCGCGCACGGCCGAGCCGCTGCTCGCGCCCGAGACCGAGGAGGAGCGCAGCGGCATCGTGCCGAATGTCGTCTTCCCGACCGCCATCGAAGAGATCGACGGCGAGCACTACGTGTTCTACGGCATGGCCGACTCGCAGATCGGAGTTGCGCGGCTCGACCGCGTGTCCGATCTCGATCGAGTCACCGAAACGGAAGGCACATCATGATCACCACGGATGCCCCTCGCCGCCCCGTGTGGGCGACGCTCGCGCTCGGCACCGCCGCCGCGCTCGCACTCACCGGGGCGCTCGCGTCACCGGCGCACGCTGCGTCGGCGTCGGCGTTGGAGGCGGCGCCCGCGCCGCTCGCGAACACCGCGCACCTCGACTTCCTGCTCGACACGGCGACTCCGCCCGCGCAGGCGGGGCACACGACCTACCGACTCGCCGAGGAGCCCGAGCTCGTGCTCCCGTGGACCTACGCCGATGCGCGCGACGGCGGCACCTTCGAGCGGGTCGGCGGCGGACCGCTCGACCCCGCAACCGGCGACTGGGGGCAGGGCGCCTACAACGCCGACGACGTCTCGCGTGCCGCGGTGGTCTACCTGCGGCACTGGCAGCAGACGGGCGACGAAGCGAGCCGCGTGCACGCCTACGAGCTGCTGCGTTCGCTCGCCTACCTGCAGACCGCCGAGGGCGAGCATGCGGGCAACGTCGTGCTGTGGATGCAACCCGACGGCGAGCTGAACCCGAGCGCCGAGCCGGTCGAGCTGCCCGATCCGTCGGACTCCGACGCGAGCTACTGGCTCGCGCGCACGATCTGGGCGTTCGGCGAAGGCTACGCGGCATTCGCTGAGACGGATGCCGCATTCGCGGCCTTCCTCGCCGAGCGGTTGGGGCTCGCACGCGAGGCGGTCGACCGCCAGGTGCTCGACCGCTACGGCGAGTTCGAGACCTCCGATGGCATGAAGGTGCCCGCGTGGCTCATCGTCGACGGCGCCGACGCGACGGCCGAGGCCGTGCTGGGCCTGTCGGCGTACGTCGAGGCGGCGCCCGACGATGACGCCGCACGCACGACGCTCGAGCAGCTCGCCGAGGGTATCGCCGCCATGGGTGCGGGCGACACCGAGTCGTGGCCGTACGGCGCGATCCTGCCGTGGGCGCTGTCGCGCTCGATGTGGCACGGGTGGGGGTCGCAGATGCCGGCGGCGTTGGCCGAGGCATCCGTCGCTCTCGGCGATGCTGCGCTCCTCGAACCGGCGATCGCCGACTCGAGCGGGTTCACGACGACGCTGCTGACCGCCGGCGGGCCCGACAACGGCTGGTTCCCGACGCCGTCGGATCGGGTGCAGATCGCCTACGGCGCCGACTCGCGCGTGCAGTCGCTGCTGTCGGTGGCGGATGCCTCGGGCAGCACCGGGTTCGCGGAGCTCGCCGCGATGCAGGCGGCGTGGTTCTTCGGCGCGAACCGTGCCGATGAGCCGATGTACGACCCCGCGACGGGGATCACGTACGACGGCCTGCAGCCCGACGGCTCGATCAACCGCAACAGCGGGGCCGAGAGCACGATCCATGGGCTGTTGACGATGATCGCGCTCGACGCGCGTCCCGCACTGGCGGCGAGAGCGACGACGGTGACGGATGTCGCTGAGCTCGACGGTCTTCGCGTCGTCGAGGCCGAATCGGCGACGTCGACGAACGGCTCGGTGCAGACGCCGGCGTCGGCGTGGACCGGGGAGTCGCTCTACAGCGGCGACGTGCTCGTGCTCGAACGCGGGCAGCACGCGACGTTCGACGTCGGAATCGCGGCCAGGGTCGGGGCCGTGGATTCGCCGCGTTCGATCGAGCCGGTCGCGTGGCTCGACGAAGACGCTCGTGCCCGCTCGATCTGGACCGCCGGGCGCACACCGCTCGGCATGCTCGACGGTCGCGGCGAGCCCCAGGGCATCAGCCCGGTGCCAGGCGTGCTGCTGCCGCGCTCGCTGCGTGCTCCGCTCGCTGCCGGGAGCGCATCGGTCGCGGTGTCGGTGAAGACCGGAACCGTCATACTCGACGCACTGCTCGTGCGGCCCGCGGTCTCGCGGCTCGTACTCGAAGGCACGGGCGGGGCGACCGAACTCGCGCACTCGACGACGTCGAAACGACAGCAGGTGACGGTCGGCTTCGATGACGTCGCCTCGATGGCACGGATCTACGACGGCCGAGGTGCGCTCGTCGACGAGCGCGCGTTGAGCGGGCGGGGCGAGGTGTTCGTTCCATCGGGCGGGTTCGCGGTCGTGAGCCGGTGAGCGTCGCACTTGGCGCGCCGCGACAAGCGCCGACCTTAGCGATCGCACCAGCCCGCCGACCCCGGCCGCTCCAGCAACCTCACCGACCTCACTGACCTCACCGATCGGATGAACTCCCACTCGTTCGCTTTCTGGCGCCGCGCACGCGCGCACCTCACGCGCGCAACTCACGCGACGGCGA
This sequence comes from Agromyces sp. GQ35, assembly GCF_059758475.1. Lineage (NCBI taxonomy): Bacteria > Bacillati > Actinomycetota > Actinomycetes > Micrococcales > Microbacteriaceae > Agromyces > Agromyces sp. GQ35. The sequence continues at coordinate 479,642 of NZ_JCAXEO010000001.1, forward strand.
CAGGTCTTCGTTCGAGTTGGTCGGCGAGGCGGGTGGGGGATTTCGTGGCGGGGTGCCAGGTGCCGCCGGGGTCGAGCCATGCGGGTGGGCGGATCTGGGGTGTGCCTCTGGTCATGCGGATGGCCCAGCCTGAGGTGTCGATCGTGCGGTGGTGGAACCAGCACAACAGCACCCCGTTGTCAGGATGCGTCGGGCCGCCGTCGGCGTCGGGGATGACGTGGTGGATCTCGCACCAGGATGCCGGCACCTGGCAGCCCGGGATGAGGCAGCCGCCGTCGCGGAGGGTGATCGCACGGCGCTGATGGGGAGTGAAGCAACGTTCCGGTGAACCGAGCCGGATGATGCGGCCGGAATCGTCGAAGGTGACCTGTTGCGTGCCGCCGGTGCACATGAGTTGCCGGGCGGCACGCAGCGACACGGGAATGTCGATGCCGTCGGCATGCGCACCACCACGCCCGGTGTGTAGGTCAGTGGCGCGGACGCTGACGAGGACCGTGGGCGCGGCACCGCCGATGCTGGGATGCTCCCCCGAACGGGCAGCGGTCTGGATGATCGCGGCGATGACGTCGTGGCGTTGCTGGTCGGCGGTGCGGGTTTCGCCGTTGGCGGCGATATCGGCGCGTTCTTCGGCGGTCATGAACCCGCCACCCGACCGGGGCGCCAGATGCGCGTCGAACAACCGGGTGAGGCCTGCAGCGACTTCGGGCAGGAGCTCACCGGTGACCGGGATGAGCCCGTCACGGGCGCGTCCGATGCGGAACCCCCGGCGCCGCATCGCCCGCTCGTCGTCGGGTTCGGGGCCGTCTTGATCGAGGAACACCGCCCACGCCTGCGCCTGCACCCGCAACTCATCCGCCGTGCACCGCACCGGATACGCATCACCCGACCCGAGGGCCGCGGCGACCAGCTCACGCTCGGCGGTCTCGAGCGCGACCGGGTCGGCGACTCGGCGGGTGGCGTCGAGTTCGCGGATGATCGTGCCCGCAGCATCCACCCCCAACTCACCACCGGCCAACGCCGCAGCCACCAAAGCAAACCGTGCCGGCACCGGCTCACCGGTCAACCCGACACCAGGCCGGGTCGCCACACCCAGAGCAACACGTCGCCGTGCTTCACCGCTCGACACCTGGGTGACCCGTTCGAGCAGCTCGCCAGCAGTGCGGCATCCGCGGCGGGTCGAGAGCCGCTCGGAGCCCAACTCGACCCGCGACCGCTCCGCAACCTCCCCGGCACACGCCGCGCGGTGCGCGTCGATCACCCGGCCCACGACTTCGAACGCGGCAGTCGCCGCGAGCAGCTCGTCATCAGACCAGCCCGCGACATCACCGACGCCCACCACGTCGAGGAGGGTAGTGCGCACCCCGTCGAGGGTCGCGGCGAGTTCGGTCATGACCCCAGTCTGCCGCCACCTACCGACATCCGAACCGACCCCGATGAACCACAAAACAGCAGGTCACCCTGTGAATAACTCCACCCGAACACCACCTGTGGAGGACAAGTCGCAGCACCCCACCGATACGATCGCGACATGCGCTTCGCCTTCACCGCCGAGATCTACGAATGGACGGCGCGGAAGAACTGGTTCTTCGTCGACGTGCCGCCCGAGCCGGCCGCCGACATCGCCGACCAGCCGCGCATGCCGCGCGGCTTCAACTCGGTGCGCGTCGTCGTCACGGTGGGCGCGACCACGTGGAAGACCTCGATCTTTCCGAGCGGCGAGGTCTACGTGCTGCCGATCAAGCGCGCCGTGCTGAAGGCCGAGGGCATCGGCGAGGGCGACGAGATCGCCGTCGACCTCGACGTGCTCGACGGCTGACGAGGCGGTCCGGCGCCGGGTCGCCCGCGAGCACTCCCGCGGCGTCGCGAGCACTCCCGCGGCGTCGCGAGTTCACCCGCGAGCTCGCCCGAAGCTCTCCCCCAGAGCTCCACCCGACCTCGTAGGCTGAGCCCCATGAACGCGGAACTCCGGGACCCGGTTCGACGCATGCTCGAGACCGTGCTCGACGACGTTCGACCACTGGCCGAGGGCGAAGTCGCCACGTACATCCCCGAGCTCGCAACCGTCGACCCCGACCAGCTCGGCGCCGCACTCGCGAGCACCCACGGCGGCGTGCACGAGGCGGGCGACTGCGACGCGACGTTCACGATCCAGTCGGTGTCGAAGCCCTTCGTGTTCGCGCTCGCCGTCGACGCGCTCGGCCTCGCCGAGGTGATCCGGCATGTCGGCCTCGAACCGAGCGGCGAGCCGTTCAACGCGATCAGTCTCGAAGAGACATCCGGTCGCCCCCTCAACCCGATGATCAACGCGGGCGCGATCGTGACGACCTCGCTCATCCGCGGCGACACGGCCGACGAGAAGTTCGCCGTCGTGCGGGCGGGAATCGAGCGGTTCGCCGGCCATGACCTCGCGGTCGACGACGACGTCTACGCATCCGAAGCAGCCACCGGCGATCGCAATCGGGCGCTCGCCTACCTCGCGCAATCGGCGGGCACGCTCGCGTCGACGGCGGATGTCGCGACGAACGCGTACTTCCGCCAGTGCGCGCTCACCGTGAACGCGCGCGACCTCGCCATCATGGCCGCGACGCTCGCGACGGGCGGCGTGAACCCCGTGACCGACGAGCGCGTCATCAGTGAAGACGCCGCCCGCTGGACGATGGCCGTCATGACGAGCTGCGGCATGTACGACGCATCCGGCGACTGGCTCGTGCGGGTCGGGCTGCCCGCGAAGAGCGGCGTCGGCGGCGGCATCGTGGCGGTGCAGCCCGGACAATTCGGCATCGGCACCTTCAGCCCGCGCCTCGACGCCCGCGGCAACAGCGCGCGCGGCGTCGCGACCCTCGAGCTGCTCTCTGAACGGCACGGCCTGCACATGCTGCAGCACCACGGCGCGCCGCTCTCGCCGATCGCCTCGCTCGAGCGCAGCGGCGACGACACCGTCGCGATGCTGCGCGGCGAGATCTTCTTCGCGGGCGCTGAAGAGGTGCTCGCGCGCCTCAGCCCCTTCGTCAACGACGACGGATGCCTCGTGCTCGACTTCACCGACGTGACGCGTGTCGGCGACGGCTCGAAGCGCGTCTTCGCGGCCGCACCCACCACCGTGGGGCTCACGCGAGACGGGCGCCCGCGCGTCGTGGTGCGCGACCCCGAGGGCGTGCTCGACTGAGGCGAGCGCTGCGCTGCAGCTGCCCCTGCCGCTCCCGCTCGCCTACCGCTACCGCTCGCCTACCGCTCGCCGAGCAGCAGCCCGCGCTCGGCCGCCTCGCGACGCACCGTGTCGATGAAGTCGCCGTACGCGTTCTTGCTCTTCGCGTAGCCGATCGCGCCGCCCTTGACCGCGCCGAGCGCACCGTCTTGGTCGAACCGCAGCCACGTGTTGCCGTGCGGGTCGACCCCGATGTCGAAGGTGAACGTGATGTGGAAGTTCTTGCCCGCCATCGCCCCCAGCAGCAGCGTCTTCGTCAGGTTGCCGCGCTCGAGCTTGATGCTGCCCTGCGTCGGCTGCGTCGCCTCGTAGCCGAGGCCCTGGGCGATCGCGACGACGACCGGAACGGTCTGCTGGTCGTTTCCGGAGAGGATGAGTTCGGGCATGGTTTCGGGCTCCTTCAGAAGTCTGGCCAGATGACGATATCGCGTGCAGCGCACGCCGCACATGGTGAGCCCTGCCCATGTGCAGGCGGAGCCGTCAGGATCCGCCGCCGTCGCCTCCACCGCCCCCGTCGAAGCCGCCACCTCCGAAGCCGCCGTCGAGACCGCCGCCACCGAATCCGCCGGCACCTCCGCCGCCGTCGTAGAAGTACCCGCCGCCCCATCCCTGGTTGTCGGCGATGAGCGGCACGCCGAACCGCGCGTCGTCCTTCATCCACACGGCCCTGCCGCCGACCCGGATCGGCTGCGACAGCTGGATCCCGAGCAGTGCGATGCACGAGACGAGTCGATCCGCCGAGAATCCCTCGGGCGAGCGGTACCAGGCCGGTGCCGTGCCGGTGCGCGCGGCGACCTCCGCCACGCGCCGAATGGACGACTGCTCGTCGAACAGCACGGCCCACGGGAGCAGTTGCTCGCCGGCAGCCAGGCTCTGAACCGCCGCGACCGCGACGTGGTCACGCAGTTCGTTCGCCCGTTCGCGGAGCCGCATGCCGGCGCCGTTCAACGGGATCCAGCGGGGCAGGAACACGCGCACCGCCAGCGCCACCGCGCCGATGACGATCGCGCTCCAGGCGATGGCGTCGGAGGTGCGATCGCCGAAGCCGAGCGAGACGAACCCCAGGGCGACCCCGAGCGCTCCGCCGATCGAGGCGGCCCGCAAGCGGCGCGCCGGGCGGGGCTCGCGGTAGACCGCCGCGGCGTCGCGGAACGCGCTGCTCGTCGCCGCGGCGAGTCGTGGGTTCGCCGTCACGACACGGTCGACATCGACGGTCGAGCCATACACGGGCAGGCTCGACTCCCCCGCGAGGCCGGGTGAGAGCAGGGCACCGACGATGCCGACCTCGGTGTCACTCGACTCCGCGCCGGCACGAATCGCGAGCGGGTTCGCTGCAGTGAAGACGAGGCGGATGTCCCTGCCACGGCCGTCGCCGTCGACGTCGTGTGTGGCCCGACGATCGTGGATCGCGATGACGCCGTCGCAGGCGAGCTGCATGACGGTCGCCGGCAGCCAGCGCGCCGCCGCCGTACCCGAGACGAATCCGGCGGCGAGCAGGCCCGCCGCTCTCGGCTCGGTGACGGCGAACGCGCCCTCGGCGTCAGGCTTCCGCAGCCACGCCGCGATGAGCGTCCCGACGGCGACGGCCGCGGTCAGCGCTCCGGCGAGCGCGATGATCGGCACCAGCGCGGTGCCGAGCGCGACGTCGCCCGCGGGTGCGGCGAGCGGCTCGGTATCGACGCCTGCCCCCGCCACCTCGACCATGACCTGTCGCAGCGCCGCGACGAGAGTTGGTGCCATGAGCGGAGGCTACTCCCGTCGATTCCTCCTCGCCAGCTGCGACGCGTTCGGCCACGATGGAAGCGTCCATCCCTTCAGGAAGAAACACCATGCGCAGAATCACCGTGACGAACAACGTCTCGCTCGACGGTGTCATGCAGGCACCCATGTCGGCCGACGAAGACACCCGCGGCGGCTTCACCCTCGGCGGTTGGGCGCTCGGCGCGAACGCCGACCCTGAACTCGGCGCCGAGATGGCGAAGGGCATGGCCGACACCGGCGGCATGCTCTTCGGCCACCGCACCTACGACCACATGGAAGCGTTCTGGCCCCACCAGACCGACGGCAACCCCTTCACCGAACATCTCAACACCACCGAGAAGTTCGTCGTGACGCGCGACCCCTCGCTCGAGCTCACGTGGCAGAACTCCACCGCAGTGGTCGGTGAGGCCATCGACACGGTCGCCGAACTCAAGGCGACGGATGCCGCTGACCTCGCGATTCTCGGCAGCGGCGAGCTCGTGCGTGCTCTGGCCGCGGCGGGGCTGATCGACGAGTACGTGCTGATCATCCACCCCGTGCTGCTCGGCAGCGGGCAGCGCATGTTCGACGGGGTGCACCAGCAACTGCGACTCGTGAGCAGCATGACGACCGGCACCGGCATCACGCTGGCGCGCTACGCGCCGGCATCCTGACTCGCCTTCGCGGACTCGGGGCCCGTACCCACTCGAGCGAAATGAATTTCGAGCCCCGTGTCGATCTGAGCGGGCATTCGTTCGACGCATGAGTAGAGGGGCCACCAACGGCGCCCGACGACGAAAAGGATTGATCATGACGCAGTACTTCCTCACCGTTCCGCACGACTCCGCCGAAGAGCCGACGATGGCGTCGATGCAAGAGCTCGACCCTGCCGAGCTCGCCGCAGTGCTGGCCGCAGTCGACGCCTTCAACACGGAGCTGAAGGACGCGGGGGCGTTCGTGTTCGCGGGCGGCCTGTACCCGCCGTCGACCGCGAAGACCGTCGACGCCTCGTCGGGCGAGCCGCGAGTTCTCGACGAGCCCTTCGTGGAGGCGGACGCGTACGTCGGCGGCTTCTGGGTGATCGAAGCGGCAGACGAGGCGGCGGCCATCGAATGGACGACCAAGGCATCGCAGGCACTGCAGGGCCGCATCGAGGTCCGCGCCCTGCAGGAGGCACCCGAGGCGTAGCCACGGGCAGAGCCTGTCGGGGGCTGAGCGCACTGAGCGCTCGGCCCCGAGTGCTGCCCTCACGCACAGGCAACTCGACGGGTGGCGCTCGCAGTGCCCGAGCTTCAGTCGCCGTCGAGGGCGCCCGGATAGAGCTCGTCGAGAAGACCGAGAGCGAGCTCGCGCAGCAGCGCTTCGAGCGACCGTTGCACCGCCTCATCGCCGTCGGCGCGACGGCCCCAGATCAGCGCGAGGCGATCCCGCTCGGCGACGATGGCTTCGACGACCATCGGCCGCCAGTGCGGCGGGTACTCGCCCTCGCGCCAGGCACCGCGCCCGCGCCCGTAGTGAGCCACAGCGAGGTAGCGCAGTAGCGCCGAGGTGACGAGCCCGTCGAGGAACGCCTCCTCCCAGCGCAGGCTCGACTCACTGCGGCCGCGCACGACGTTGACTCCTTGCGCTACGCCCGCCCCGCCGAGTGCACCGAGTATCGCGCCGGCGACCATGCCGGCGCCGAACGTGAGACCGCCGGCCATGAGGTCGGCGCCGAGGCCGGTGAGGGCGCCCGAGACCACACCGCCCAGCGCGGCCGTGCGGGTCGTGTCGAGCGGCTCGTCGACGTGGATGTCACCGGCGACCCGTTCGAGCACTTCGTCGGCCGCGCGCCCCTCGAGCCGGTGGATCGCGATGAGCCGCTCCATGCCCTGCCGCTGGTCGGCCTGCAGGCGGGCAGTCATCTGCTCCGCGGCATCCGTTCGGGCTTGCGATCGCTCCGGGCTCGGCAGGCCCAGCGACCCGCCGATGCGCTTCGCGAGCGACTGCGCCGACGAGCCCGAGCCCGCCCCGTCCGGCAAGGTCACGCGCTCTGACGCAGCCCGCGCGATGGGCCCGGCGAGCGCACCCATCGCCGCGTCGAACTCGCCCATGCGCAGCTCACGCCAGGCGGTCGACAACCGCGCGAAGGCCCGCCCCGAGGCATCCGGAACCAGCGGTTCGATCGCCGCGAAGAGCGTGAACTCCTGCACCCAGCAGCGCGCGAACGCGTCGAACGCGAGCACGTCGCGCACGTTGGTGGAGGGGCCGAGCGCGGCACGCCAGCGCGCGGCATCCGCGTCTTCTACGGAACGCTCGCGCGGCGGACCGGTCTGGTTGAGCAGCACGAGCACGGGCTTGCCGATCCACTCGAGCACCTCGAGCTCGGGGGCGAGGTAGCCGGCGTCGGCGGGCGCCTCGGCCGCGTTCACGAGGTAGAGCACCACGTCGGCCTGCTCGGCGACGTTGCGCACCGCGAGCTGGCTGAGCCACAGCGCGCGGTCTTGATAGCGGTCCCACACCTGCGTCGTGAACCAGCCGATGGGGTTTCGGTTCTGCCGCAGCCGGCGCGCGAGTCGCACGCTGTCGCCGAAGCCGGGGGTGTCCCACAGCGTGAGCAGGTCGCCGTCGGAGGTCTGCACGAGCGGGAACGGCGTCGCCTCGGCGGTGACGTGCGGGGCGTCGCGCACCTCGCCGACGTCGCGCCCGAGCAGCGTGCGCGCGAGCGTCGTCTTGCCCGCGTTGGTGTGCGAGATGAGCGACAGCGACACCGCTCCGGCATCAAGCCCCACCACTCCCGCCGGTCGAGTAGGCGGCGAAGCAGCCGTATCGAGACCCTCACGCGCGTCGGGCGACTCGGATGCCGCGTCGTCGCTCATCCCCGCCCCCTCGCCTCGTTCGCGCCGCCGCCATCATGATCGGATGCCGCAGCAGCAAGCTGCGCCTCGGCCGCGGCCAGATCGGGCCCGGCGAGGTCGACGAACACCGCAACACTCCCGTGCGCCTCGAGCAGCTCGCTCCACGCCGCGCGGCGCTCGTCACGTCGCTGTGCGTCATCGCCCCATCGCGCGAGAAACGCCGACTCGTCGACGAGCACGACGGTGGTTCCGGATGCCGCGGCAAGGCCGGCCCCGCCGCCGCCACCACCGCCGAGCGCCGTGAGGAACGCTCCATGCGCGTCATCCTCGGGCGTGGCCGTGAGGCTGAACAGCGGCAGGCGAATCTCGCCGGCGTCGGTGAAACCGATGCCCGCGGCATCCGTCGCCTGACTCTGCTCGACGTCATCACCCCACGCGACGGGCGCATCGATCGTCGGCGCCGCGTTGCCGAACGCCCGCGCGAGCACGGCCTCGAGCCCCGCCCGCGCCTCGGGCTCGAGGGTATAGCTGTACGGGATGACGCGCACCCGCGCCGGCTCGCCCACCCACCCGGCGACGAGCCGGCAGTAGTACGGCTCGTCGAGCGGCAGCACCACGCGCTTCGCCCGGCGCCGCTCGACCAGCCCCGCGACAAGGGCGAGCACGAGCCGCGGCACGATGACGACGGCGGCGACCGTGGCGGCCATGAGGTGCATCCACATCGCGGCGTTCTCGCTCGCGGGCGCCCGGATCGCCTCGATCGCCGCCACGTCGGGCACCGGGATGCCGGTGATCCACGATCCCGGTGCGAACGTCACGGCGAGCAGCGCGCGCACCTGCTCGGCGCCGAGGAACGTGCTCTCCCACGACGCGCGGTACTCGAACGCGAGGCCGCGCAGATAGAGGCCGGCGATCACGCCGAGCGCGGTGGCCGCCGCCGCGAGATGCAGCACGCGTGCGGCGCGCGCTCCGTAGAGTGGCGCGGCGACGCGCGCCCAGTCTCGGGGCAGCGTTGCAAGCACGGTTCGCCTGGCGGCGATCGCAGCATCCACTCGGGTCTGGTTCTGAGGTGCGCGCACCGACGCGATCCGGATCAACACGGACCGCACCGGCCCAGCCGCGCCGCGCCCGAGCACGAGCGGCCGAACGAGCAGCCAGATGTACACGAGCAGGTTCCACGCGACGAGCGCGAACACCGGCGGTGCGAGCAGGTTGATGCTCGACCCACCGCCGATGCGATCGATGAGCAGCCCGAACAGGAACGCGGCGACCACCGTCACGATGCCCACCCACGGCCGCCACCGGATGCCCCGCACCGTACGCGTCACGGCCGGCTGGCGCGTGCCGACGCGCTCGAGCACGAGCTGCGCGCGGCGACTCAGGAACTCGTCGGCGCGCGCCCGCTCCCCCACGATGGTCGCGGCTGCCCGGCTCGCCCACTCGCGGTCGGCATCGGACCACAGCACGCGATCGCGATCAGTCGTCTCAACGGCGCGCGCCGCGGTCGTCTCGAGGGCGGCCGACTCGTCCATATCGCGGAGTCTATGCCGCTGGTGCGGGAGTATCTGCGTTCGCGCGTGCCCGATCGACCGCGGTCGAAGTGGAGGCGGTCGGGGAGGAGGACTTCTTTTTGATCGTCGCCGCTCGTGACGCGGATGTTCAGCTGCCCGCCGGCGGAAACGTGCGATAGGCATGTCATGCATCCACCCGACCGATTCTCTTTCGTTGTGCGAGCAACCGCGCAACGCGTGCAGCAAGCCCGCCAGCGGCCAGGAATTCGGCTAGCGCGTCACTGGCCGCTTGTTCACATCGACGGATCGCTCGATCGGTTGCCCAGATATCAAGTACCCGAAGTCGTGCGCTACTCCAGGCTGGCCAGTGGCCGAACAGCAGTGCAACTGTCGCGCCGAATGCGAGCAACGTCGCGAGCGCGATCCACCAAAGCGACGCCATTGCGAGGACGATCAAGAGCGACGCAAGAAGGACGACGGCGAAGGCTCCGAATCCGAGGAGTGGCCCAGTCCGCCATGCGCCAGGCGTTGAACGATCGACGCCTGCTACTCGCGCGCCCGTCAGAACGAGAGCTGGTAGCGACAGGGCCAGGACGAAAAAGACGCCATCAGCCACGAGCGGCCACGGTAGTTGGAGTACGAGATACACCGCTGGTACGTGAATGAACGGGGTGAGCAGCAACACCTCAAGAGTCGCTCTGGTGCGCCTGCGGGCGTCCGCCGACGCATCCTGTCGCCAACCCACGCCGAGCACTTCGCTCGCTCGTGCCGTCGCATTCGCGAGCGAAAGTTCGGCTCGAGCAAGTCGTTCGGCTGGCGAGAACCGCGGCCCGCCAATCGAGAGTTGCGTCACACCCACCATCGCCCACGCGACTAGGAGTGCGAACAGGTAGGGCGGCCAGTAGACGGGTGCGGTCAGTGGGAGCAACATGCCGTACCCAAAGCCATACGCAAGCGTCATCAGCAGGATGCCGACGATCAGGTCGACCCGACGTAGAAGTGAGCGAGGAATCTCGAGCGTACGCTTTCCCCATTCGGTCAAGACGGAGATTGCAGCGGCCGCGGCAAGCGCGAGGCCCGCTGCCCCCGAAAGCATCGGGAGCATCGTCGTGAGTCCAGGCTCGATACTGGCGACGACGCGCGCAACCGCATCGGTGATCTCGCCACCGTACTGCGCTTGCACAGCTCCGACCATGACAACCACACCGATCGGCACGATGAGGACGTTGACCAGCCAGCCGGACATCATCAACCAAAAGCCATCGGCTCGTTTGGCTGGTTCATTTCGCGAGCTAACTTCACGGTCGCTTGAGATGAGTCGACGACTTGCGGCGGCGGATGTCGTGGATCGCATTTGGCTCCTCAGAGACTTCGGACAACGCCGAAGATTCCGATAGTACGAGCGACCGACGACACTAATGCCTATAGAGGTCTTCGCCTACCTCAGTTGTTCACAACCTGCCGGGGAACTACGCCTAGGCCAACCAGGAACGACCCCAGCACCGCTCACCCTCGGCGGTCCGGAGCCTTGGCTGCCGCCCACAAGCTGCACACGGTGTGGAATCGTCGGAAACGACGAGCCCGAGCTCACGGCGCGCGGATAGGATCAGTCACGCTGGATCGAGGCGGGCGAGGGAAGTGTTGCGTGAGTGAAGCTTGGCGTTCCGATGTTGGAGCGACCACTGAGTCCATCGGCGGCGTGGGTTGAGGCTCAATCTCAAATCAGTCGAGGAGCGAGTCCGACCACTTGGCGGGCGTAGCAGGTACGACCGCGAGTTCATCTTCGAGTTGCTGGCGGCCTATGGCCGGTCCTCGAGCAACATCACCCGGCTTCGCAATGGCTCTCTGAACGTCGCGAACGATGCTACGACCGAGGTCGCTCAGAAGAACGTCGTCTACTTCAAACAAACCGCAGACGACCTCTACGCCGTCATCGACGACCTCCGCAGCGCGCCCAGCGTAGTTCGTTACAGCACACGCTTTGTCATCGTCACGGACTACACGGATCTGCTGGCCGTCGATACCAAGACGGGTGAGACGCTCGCAATCCCGATCTCGGATATCGACAAGAGCTTCACGTTCTTCTTGCCGTGGGCGGGCATGGAGAAGGCGCAGTATGTTGCCGAGGCTCATGCCGATGTCAAGGCTGCCCAGCGGATGGCGAAGCTGTTCGACGAGCTGCTGGCGATCAACCCAGAGCTGAACACCACGACGCTCGGACGTCACGCGCTCAATGTGTTCTTCGCCCGCCTGCTGTTCTGCTTCTTCGCGGAGGACACCAGCATCTTCCGCGAGGGGCAGTTCACACAGGCGGTCGGCACCCTGACGCAGCCCGATGGCACGGACGTCAGCCAGTTCCTGACCGACCTCTTCGCCGCTCTCGACACCGCCGACCCTGCCGACAAGCCGACGCACTTGGCGCGCTTTCCCTACGTCAACGGGCGCTTGTTCACGGTCGAAGAGCACCATACGGTGCCGGCCTTCAACAAGAACGCCCGCGACTTGTTGCTGGAGAGCGGTCAGCTGCTGTGGAACGAGATCAACCCGGACATCTTCGGCTCCATGTTCCAGGCGGTCGTCACGCCCGGCCAGCGCTCCGATCTCGGGCAGCACTACACGTCGGTACCGAACATCCTCAAGACCATCGAGCCGCTGTTCCTCGACGGACTCAAGGAGCAGTTCGACGCGGCGTTCGACAGCGCTCCCAAGCTGGAGGCTCTGCTGCGGCGCATCTCCCAGATCAAGGTCTTCGACCCTGCCTGTGGATCGGGAAACTTCCTGGTCATCGCCTACAAGGAGCTGCGCAAGCTCGAGCACGCCATCCTCGAGCGCCTCCAGGCCTTGCAGCGAGAGAAGTTCACATTCAGTCTGCTGGGCTCCCGGATCAACGTCGAAAACTTCTACGGCCTGGAAATCGACGATTTCGCTGTCGAGGTTGCGATTCTCTCGCTCTGGATCGCCAAGCACCAGTCGAACGTTGAATTCCGCGAGAAGTTCGGCATTGACTTGCCGCTGATCCCGCTTAAGGAGGCGGGGAGCGTGCACCAAGGGAACGCAATCACTCGTGACTGGAACGAGGTGTGTTCGAACGATGGCGATGAAGAAATCTACGTGATTGGAAACCCGCCTTACCTTGGTAGCCGAAACCAGTCGACCGAGCACAAGCGAGATCTGCAGTCGGTCACACCGCGATACAAGAGTCTCGACTACGTCAGCGCTTGGTTCATCAAGGGCGCTGAGTACATTCGAGGGACCAAGGCCGAGCTGGCGCTCGTGTCGACCAACTCGGTTACCCAGGGTGAGCAAGTTGGTCTCCTCTGGCCTGACGTCCTCGGCGACGACCTCGAGATCGGCTACGCCTACACCTCATTCCGGTGGTCGAACCAAGCAAAGAACGCGGCAGGCGTCACATGCGTCGTGGTGGGAGTTCGGAATAAGAGGGACGCTGCAAAGTTCATATTCTCCGACGAGCTTCGGTACGAAGCGAAGAGGATCAATCCGTACCTTGCTGACGGGCCCGATATCTGGATCGGCCGTAGGAGTGCGCCCCTGAGCCCGGCCCTCCCACGGCTTGGCTTTGGCTCGATGCCAAACGACGGCGGGAATCTCTTGATGACCGATGAACAGCGGGATGCTCTTCTGGCACGACGGCCAGAAGCATCTCGATTCCTTCGGGGCTTCAGCGGTTCCGATGAGTTCATCAAAGGCAAGACTCGCTGGTGTCTCATTATCGAAGACGACGACGTGGAGGCGGCACGTCAGATCGATGAGATCGCAACACGGTTGGAGCGAGTGCGCGTACACCGCGCGAAGAGCACCGAAAAGTCAACCCGCGCATTGGCTGAGACTCCTCATCGGTTCTACTTCTTTGCTCATCGAGACAGCAACTCGGTTATCGTCCCAGCCACGAGCTCCGAGCGCCGCAAGTACATTCCGATCGGCTATCTCGACAGGGACACGGTCATCTCGAACTCGGCCAATGCTGCGTATGGGGTGCAACCGTGGACGTTCGCACTTCTCACATCCACCATGCATATGACCTGGGTGCGGGCAGTCGCGGGTCGGATGAAGACTGACTATCGCTACTCCGGAACAATCGTCTACAACAACTTCCCGGTGCCCCACCTGACCGTTCCGGCCAAGGATCAGCTCACCGAAGCAGCCCTCCGCGTGCTCGACGTGCGTGAGTATCACTCGGAGAAGACGCTGGGAGAGCTGTATGACCCGGACTTGATGCCCGATGATCTTCGGCTGGCGCATCAGCAGCTGGACCATGTTGTCGATGCCGTATACCGCAATCGGGGCTTCGAGAGCGACGAGGAGAGATTGTCATTCCTCTTCGGTATGTATGGACAAATGACTGCCGAGGAGAGCGCCCGTGGCTGATATCAAGAAGCCTGTGAACGTCGTCAACGTGCAGTACGCACAGACCGGTAGCAGCGTCCACACCAACGAGCTCGGCATGCGTGAAATGCAGCGACGGGTCTGGGAGCAGCGCGTTGCGCAGCATCTACTGATCAAGGCGCCGCCGGCCTCGGGGAAGTCCCGCGCACTGATGTTCGTTGCACTCGACAAGCTCTACAACCAGGGCCGCGAGAAAGTCATCGTCGCTGTGCCCGAGCGCTCCATCGGCGGATCGTTCGCCACGACCAACCTGACGCGGTTCGGCTTCTTCGCGGATTGGGAGATCAAAGACGAGCACAACCTCTGCATACCGGGGTCCTCGTCGGGCAAGGTGCAGCAGTTCATCGACTTCCTGAACGGATCGGACGCCACGCTCGTCTGCACGCACGCGACCCTGCGCTTCGCCTACGAGAAACTGCCTGCGTCAGCCTTCGACGGCACGGTGCTCGCGATCGACGAATTCCACCACGTCTCTGCAGACACTTCGAGCAACCGTCTGGGTGACCTCCTCAAGGGCGTCATGGCCGGGTCGGATGCCCACATCGTGGCAATGACTGGCTCCTATTTCCGTGGCGACTCGGTGCCGGTGCTTTCGCCGGAGGACGAAGCCAAGTTCACGCCGGTCACGTTCAACTACTACGACCAGCTCAACGGCTACGAGCACCTGAAGTCGCTCGGAATTGGGCATCACTTTTATCAGGGTCGCTACACAAGCGCCATCCACGAGATCCTCGATCTGGACAAGAAGACAATCATCCACATCCCCAACGTCAACAGTGGCGAGTCCACCAAGGACAAGATCGAGGAGGTCGGATTCATCCTCGACGCCATCGGTGACATTGTTGGGACCGAGACGGAGGAATCCAACGTTATCCGGATACGCCGCCGGGACACCGGGCAGATTCTCCTCGTGGCTGATCTAGTCGACGACAACGACCAGATCGCTAGAGCGGAAACCCTTCACTACCTAACGACGGTGGCATCCAAGGAACGCGAAGCGATCGATATCATCATCGCGCTCGGAATGGCGAAAGAGGGATTCGACTGGCCATTCGCTGAGCACGCTCTCACGGTGGGATATCGAGCTTCTCTGACTGAGGTCATTCAGATCATCGGTCGCGTCACCCGCGACAGTGCCGGCAAGCAGCACGCCCAGTTCACGAACCTGATCGCCCAGCCCGACGCGACGACCGATGAGGTGAAACTGTCGGTCAACAATATGCTCAAGGCGATCACCGCTTCGCTGCTAATGGAGCAGGTTCTCGCGCCGAACTTCATGTTCAAGACGAAGACCGGCAACGACGATTCGCCCCAGCCAGGCGAGCTGAGGATCAAGGGCTTCAAAGAGCCCTCGACAGATCGGGTGAAGCAGATCGTTGCGACAGACCTAAACGATCTGAAGGCGACGATCCTGCAGGACGACACGTTTATCAAGGCCGCTGCGGGTAACCTCGACGCTGAGGCGACGAACAAGGTGCTGATCCCGAAGATCATTCGGGATCGCTACCCCGACCTTGATGAGTCCCAGGTTGAGGAGCTTCGTCAGCAGGTCGTGGTGGACTCGGTGATCAAGAATGGCGAGGTGCGCGATGTCGGGGACAAGAGGTTTATCCGCATGTCGGACAAGTTCGTCAACATCGACGACATTGATATCAACCTGATCGACAGGGTGAACCCGTTCCAGCGGGCCTTCGAAGTGCTGTCCAAGTCGGTCACTCCGCAGGTGCTGCGCATCATCCAGGACACGATCACCGCCACCCGGATCGAGATTAGCGAGGAAGAGGCGCTGCTGCTGTGGCCGAAGGTCCAGCAATTCGTGAAGGTCAGCCGTCGTCAGCCGGACGTACGCAGTATCGACCCGGCTGAGAAGCGCTACGCTGAGGCATTGCTGTTCTTGCGGAAGAAGAAGCAGGAGCACGACGCCCAGCAGAGGTTGCAGCAGCCATGAGCGCGGCCGACTTCCAGAGCATCTTCGACTCCGATGAGGACGGCCTGCTCGAAACACCGGAGAAGCCCCCCAAGCTGACGTCCGCGGATCGGCTCGAGCGCTCGTTCCGTGAGATCATCGAGTTCTATCGCGAGCACGACCGTCGGCCGAGCTCGGACATCCGCGAGATCGCGGAGCGGAAGCTTGGCGCACGCCTGGATGGCATCCTCGCGAACGAACAAAAGACTGCAGCGTTGAGGAACCTTGACGAGTTCGGACTGCTCGAGGAGCCCACTGCGCCCGCGTCCCTCGACGACCTGCTCGGTACCGATGACCTCGGTCTGCTCGAAGATTCCACTGGGCTTCTCGACACCTCCGACCTCCCACAGCGCAAGAGCCCCGAAGCGATCGAGGATGTCGCCAAGCGAGTGCGTGCCGATGATTTCGAACAGTTCGAGCCGTTGTTTCATCAGAAGCACGCGGAACTCGCCGACGGCACCTCGAAGCTAGTTGCGTTCCCGGGCATCCAGCACATCTCCGAGGGAGCAGTCTTCGTGCTGAACGGTGTCATGCTGTTCATTGCCGAGGTCGGAGAGACTGAGTATAAGGAGTCGACGGTTCGGGTGAACCGTCGTGAGCGACTTCGCGTCATCTTCGAAAACGGCACCGAGTCGTCGATGTATCGACAGTCCATGGGGATTCGTATGGGAGAAGGGCACGGATTGGCTGTTGTTCCGACCGAGTTCAACACGATTCTCACGGACGACGAGGAGACCGGATACATCTACGTACTCCGCTCTTTGAGCGACGATCCGCACATCTCGGAGATCAGCGACCTCCACAAGATTGGCTTCTCCCGCGGGCCCGTGGAAAAGCGAATCGCTAACGCGTCGAAGCAGCCAACGTACCTAATGGCTCCGGTCGAGATCGTCGCAAGCTACCGCACGTACAACATGAGGACCTCGGCACTTGAGCACCTGCTGCACAGAGTGTTCGCCGAGGTTCGACTGGACGTTTCGCAGGTGGGTCGCGACGGTCGAACCTACGAGCCATCCGAGTGGTACGTCGTCCCGCTCGAGATCATCGATCAGGCCGTTTCGTTCATCACTTCGGGTGCGATCGTCGACTACGACTACGACGCTGAAAGCAAGAAGCTGAAGCTGAAGCTGCGCCGCTGACCACGCATGCGCTGTTCGTCGAACACCGATTGTCGGCCAGCCCCAGCCACCGAACTTCGACCGGTCGCACCAGTTCTAGAGCCACAGCCACGTCCCCTCTGCGCAAGAACCTCGAACTACAGCTACGGTCGTCTGCGCGGGCGGCGAAGGTAAGCACTCTTGGGGGCCATGACGTCGGAGGTCAACAGTTCCGCGGCCCCGCGCGGCGTGGGTGTAGCTGAGCCAGGCGGCCAGGCTTGCCTTCGGTCTGCTCAGTTGGCCGCGTACACCCACGCGTCGCCGCCCGAGGCGAGGTGTGCGCGGACGCGGCGGTAGTCGTCGACCTCGTAGTCGTCGGCTGCGGCGAGCTGTTCGGCGGTGACCTCGAGGACGGCGCCGTCGACCCGATCGGCGGGGTCATCGGTGCGCTCGAGAATCGGGTGTTCAGCCTCGCCACTCAAGGCCACGACCGCCGGATCGGCGATGCGCAGCATCCGGAGCCGCCAGCCCACGAGCGCGTCGGTGGTCGTGGGCAGCTCAGTGCCGAACAGCTGCCGCTGCACCTGTGGCAGGCGCAGGGTGCCGTAGCTGAAGAGGCGTTCGGTTGCGGGCATGATTTGAGGGTAGCGGCGAGCCCGCGGCATCCGTGAAGAGACGCTCGTGAGCTTGTGACCGGCGCGTCATCCCAGGCCGGCCCACTGCCTGCGATCTTGTCGACGTGACGCGTTAATGTCGCGCCGGGCGAGGTGCAGGGCCTCGCCCGCGAGAGACGCGACGGTCCGAGCCATCGTCATCGCCTGCGTTCGGTGATCCACGTGGAGTACGGTCACGGTCACCTCAGGGCTTCCGAGGCAGTGACCGAGGTCGATCCGAAGGCGCTCGGATTCGGCGAGCCTCATCAGGGCTTCGGCGCCGATCCATCCCGGGTGGCCGGCGATGGCATCGCGGGCGACGTCGAGCTTTCGGTCTGCGTCCTCGATCGCGTGGTGCAGGAGGTTCACGGGAGGCATCGGCACCGCCGCGCGCTCGCGGGCCGACGCGATCGCGGCTTCCAGCGCCGCATGCGCCGTGTGCAGTCGGTTCAGGTGGGCGAGCGGGTCGGTGTTGACGCCGGCCGGCGGGAGGCCGGCAAGCGCCGCCTGCAGCTCGACGATCGCGTTCGCGACGCTGCGGGAGTGGGGCTTCTCGAGCGCGACGGCGAGGTCCCGTCGAGACTCCTCGACGATCGCGCCGAGCATTGACTCTGCTCGCAACGCCTCGACCTCGAAGGACTCCACCGCATCGAGGAGGGTCGCTGCTCGCCGTACCGATTCGGTGGATGCTTCGAGCGCGAGATCGCCCTGCTCGCGCTGCCCCGCCATACGCCGTCGCTCGGCCACGCCCACGCTGTGCTCGGCGAATGCGAGCAGCTGCTCGGCCTCCGCGGGGTTGGCCTCCACGTCGGTGAGCGCCTCGCGCGCGTAGCGGGCGGCGAGCTTGTCGGTGGTGTCGCGGGCGTCTGGAATGCGAGCGCGGAGGCGCGAGACATCCGCTCGCACGCCCGCGATGATCTCGGGAGCCCGCCGCGCTCGAGCGACTTGGGCGGCGAGTGCGGAGGTCTGCTCATCGAGCACGTGGCCGATCTCCTCGCACAGCTGCACGATGAGCCGGTAGCGCGCCAGCACCTCTTCGGCGGTGCCGGGGATCGCCTCGTGATTGAGCCGGTTCAAGCGGAACGCGTCGCTCAAGTCTCTGCGTACGGCGATGAGCGCTTCGCTCGCGAACGCGGTGGCGTGAGCACCCAGCTCCGCCTCGGCGAAGCCGAGCTCGTCGGAGGTGACGCGGATGCGCTCGTCGGCGGCGAGCACGGCAGATGCAGCCCGCTTCGCCAGCTCGGCGTCGTGGACTGCGAGTTCTTGCGCTCCGAACCTGCGCCTGACCCTGAACCCGGCCATGTTCCGATCCTATGTTCGTCGCTCGGCGCCCGCTATGGACCTGGGAACCTTGTTCGACCAGTGCAACGAGACGCCTGCTCTGTCACCATCGAAGTATGAGCGACCCGACGAGGGCGCCCGCCGGCTGGTACGAAGACGGGTCCGGCGCGCGGCGGTACTGGGACGGCGACGCCTGGACGCAGTACGTCGCGCCCGCTGCCGAGACCGTGCCGTCGTCGCAGCTCGGGCCCGACTCGGCGACCACCGAAGTGGTGCCGACGGGTGGTGACGGCCCGACGATTCCATTCGTGTGGGGGTCGCGGGGGTCGGATGCCGCGGGGCGCAGCTACCGCGATACCCCGACGACGCCATACGCGGCGACGGCGGCGACGGCTCCGTACGCAGCGACCGCTCCGACCACGCCGTACGTGGCCGTCAACGCGAGCACCGACGCGACGACCGAGAGCTACGCCGCACCTTTGGCGACGGTGCTGCGGGGGCATCCGTTCACCGAGCCGTCGAACCCCGGGCCGCACGTGGTGGGCGTCATCGCACTCGTGGTCGCAGTCGTGGGGCTCGTGGTCACGTTCATCCCCGCCGCGAGCGGCTTCGCATGGATCCTGGTGCCCGTCGCGCTCGTGCTCTCGATCATCGGCCTGTTCCTGCGCGGCGCGAAGTGGCCTGCGATCACCGGGCTCGTCGTGTCGATCATCGCCGCGGTCGTCGGGCTCGTGATGTTCGTGAACTTCGTCGTCGGGTCGGTCGGCGACGTGATGGACGGCATCGACGAGGCGATTCCCGACGTGCCGGCGCTTCCGCTGCCCGAGCCCGACCCCGTGCCCGAGCAACCCGAGGTGCCGGACGCGGGCGACCTCGCGTTCGGCGAGACGATGACCTGGGACGACGGCGTCGCGCTCACGGTCTCCGTGCCCGAGCCGTACACCCCGAGCGACTTCGCGGTCGGCGCGACGCACGCGAGCAACGTCGTGTTCACGCTGACGATCACCAACAACTCGACGGCGGAGCTGCAGCCCCTGCCACTCCCGAGCCTCTCGTCGAGCGATCAGGACGTGAGCCAGATCTTCGACATCGGCAGCGATGTCTTCACGCCGGGTGACGACGTCGGCTTCCCGCCGGTGGACGCGATCGCGCAGGGCGGATCAGTGAGCTGGCGGGCCGCCTGGTCGGTCGACGACCCGAGCTCCCTCACGCTGGAGGTGGCGCCGAGCCTCCTGCATCCGAGCGCGACGTTCACGAATGCGCCCTAGTCGGCGAGCGTTCGCTCCTCGACCCCCGCGACGCTGTTTCACAGTACCGTCGCCCTGCTAGCGTGTGCCCATGCCAACCCCGGTGCAACCCCTCGTCGAGTCGATGTTCGCCGGGGTCGAGGCCCTCGATGTCGATGCCGCGACCGCCCCGATGCGCAACGACATGGTGCTCTACGACCCGCACTACCCGTATCCCGACATGGTCGGCATCGCCGCCGTGCGCGATGGGCTCTCGTGGGCGTTCACGCAGATGTCGAGCATGCGCTTCGACATCGAGCGATGGTTCTTCGATGCCAACGGCACCTCGGTCGTGGTCGAGACCTCCACCCACCACGTGCTCAAGATGGGCGGCAAACGCCTCGACTTTCCGCAGGTGTTCGTGATCGACACCGACGGCGAGCACCTCACGAAGATGCGCGCGTACGAGCCCTACGGCCCGCACGGCATGACGGGCTTCGGACTGAAAATCGGGCACGCCGTGTACCGGCTCACGCACCGGCGGGGCTCGAGCGTCACGCCGTCGAGCTGAGAGACGCCCCGCCCAACGCCTGGTGCGCGAGGACGCAGGCGCGACATCCATCATCGCCTCCCCCTCAACCGCGTTGTGGGATGCTGCCAAACCAGCCAGCCGACCGACGACGCGCATCGTGGAACCCGCAGAGATCACGACCCACCCACAACAGCCGAGTTACGCTGCGGGCATGAGCGCATTCCGACCCCCAACAGCCGATATCGCCTTCATCCTCGAGCACGTGGTGGACTACGACGCAGTCGCGCTCCTCCCCGGGTATGAGCACGCCGACCTCGAGACGGTCTCCGAGATCCTCGATGAGGCCGGCAACTTCATGGCCGAGGTCGTGGCACCCACCAACCGTGCCGGCGACCTCGAGGGTTCGAAGCTGAACTCCGACGGCTCCGTCACCACGGCCACCGGCTTCAAAGAGGCCTACTCGGCCTACGTCGACGCCGGCTGGGGCTCGGTGCCGCTACCCGAGGCGTTCGGCGGTGGCGGATTCCCGCGCACCATCGGCCTCGCGCTCCAGGAGCTCATGGCGACCGCCAACATGGCGTTCGCGCTTGCGCCGCTGCTCACGCAGGGCGCGATCGAGGCGCTCCTCCACTACGGCAGCGACGAGCAGAAGCAGCAGTGGCTGCCGAAAATGGTCACCGGCGAATGGGCCGGCACCATGAACCTCACCGAGCCGCACGCCGGCTCCGACGTCGGCGCCCTCACCACGAAGGCGGTGAAGCGCGCCGACGGCAGCTACGGCATCACCGGTCAGAAGATCTTCATCACCTTCGGCGACCACGACCTCAGCGAGCAGATCGTGCACCTCGTGCTCGCTCGCACCCCCGACGCGCCGGCCGGCACGAAGGGCATCTCGATCTTCATCGTGCCGAAGTTCCTCATGAACGACGACGGCTCGCTCAGCGAGCGCAACGCGGTGCACACCGTCGGCGTCGAGCACAAGATGGGCATCCACGGTTCGCCCACCTGCGTGCTCTCGTACGAAGACGCGACCGGTTACCTCGTCGGTGAAGAGAACATCGGCATGCGCATCATGTTCGTCATGATGAACAGCGCCCGGCTCTCGGTCGGCATGCAGGGCCTCGCCGTGTCGGAGCTCGCCTACCAGCAGTCGCTCGACTACGCGCGGGAGCGCCTGCAGGGCCGCGCGATCGGCGCGACGCAAGACTCCCCCATCATCGACTTCCCCGACGTGCGCCGCATGCTCATGACCCAGAAGGCGTACATCGCCGCGATGCGCCGCATGATGCTGCTGACCGCGACCTACACCGACGTGTCGACGCACCACCCCGACGCCGCCGTGCGCGCCCGGGCGAACGAGATCGTCGGCCTGCTCACGCCCGTCAACAAGTCGTTCGGCACCGACCTCGGCAACGAGCTCACCTCGCTCGCGCTGCAGATCCACGGCGGTATGGGGTTCATCGAAGAGACCGGCGCAGCACAGCACTACCGCGATGTGCGCATCGCGGCGATCTACGAGGGCACCAACGGCATCCAGGCCGCCGACCTCGTGGGCAGAAAGCTCCCGGTTCGCGACGGGGCATCCGCACTCGAGTTCATTGCCACCATGCGCGAGCTCGACAATGAGCTCGCGGCGGCCGGTGACGAGTTCGCCTCGATCCGCACGCAGCTGAACGCGCAGCTCGACACCCTCGAGCAGACAACGGCGTGGATGCTCCGCACCGGCGCCACCGACCCCAACGCCGTGTTGTCGGGGTCGACTCCGTACCAGCGCATCTGGGGGCTCGTGCTGGGTGGCTGGCTCATGGCGAAATCCGCGCTCGCCGCCCGTGGACTCGATGCCGACGGCATCGCGGAGTCGCAGTTGCCGCTGGCCCGGTTCTACGCCGAGCAGCTGCTGCCGCAGGCGGCCGGCCTCGCCGGCGCCGCCACGGCCGGCTCGCGCGACCTGTTCGCCCTCGACGCTGACGCGCTCGGCGATGTCGTGCGCCGTGGGGCGCGCGTCTGAGTTCGTTCGGCACCTGCACGATCACGGGCGGGCTGACCGCCATCACGTGCGGAGGGCGCTCAAGACCGGGTCGGATGCATCGGGGTAGGGCCGGCCGCCGCGCTGAAGAGCACGTTGCCCCTCTGCTGCAAGGCGCGACTACTCGACCGCGCGCTCGCGGTTCGACGGCTCGGCCGCCTTCGCTGCGCTGGCCGCCTCCGGCCCCGGCGCCGGTGCTGGCGCTGGAGGCTCGAGTCGACGGCGCGTCACGAGGTAGGAGCCGAGCAGCACGAGGACGAAGCCGACGATCGTCCACACGGTGATGCGCTCGCCGAGCACCAGCACGCCGGCCGCGATGGCCACGGCCGGGTTCACGTAGGTGATGGTCGTCGCCTTCACCGGCCCGATCTCGGCGATCAGCCCGACCATGAGCAGGAACGCGAGGGCGCTGCAGACCACGGCGAGCACGATGATCGCCACGATCACCTCGGGCGAGGGCACGGCGGTCGGCCAGCCTCCGGTCAACAACACGAACGGGATGTAGATGACGGCGGTCGCCGCGAGCGACACGGCCACAACCCCGACGCCCGGGAGATCCGACATCCATCGGGCGAGGATCGCCGGGCCGAGTGCGTACCCGACGACCACGATGCCGATCTCGGCGACCGCCAGCAGGTCGGAGCCCGCGACATCGAACCCCACGAGGGCGGCGACGCCGAGCATGCCGAGCACGATGCCGACCCAGTTCACGCGCGAGAGCCGAGTCGGCTGCCCCATCGCGAACGCGACGGCCACACCGGCGAGCGGCACGGCGGCCAGCAGCAGCCCAGCGGTCGAACTCGGCAGTCGCTGCTCGGCTGAGCTGAGGAAGTACCACGGCAGCACGATCTCGACGATCGTGTAGACGAGCATCGGCTTCCACCGCCGCACGACCGACACCACCTCGCGCCGGAAGAACGCGAGCGGCACCAGCAGAATGGCCGCGAGGCCGGCGCGCGCCAGCACCACCATGCCGGGCTCGAGCTCGCCCACCGCCACCTTGATGAAGAGGTACGGGATGCCCCAGGCGATGCCGAGCGAGACGAACAGGATGAGTCCGCGACGAGTCACTCGCCCATTGTGATCGCTGCCGCCGCCAGCCGCCGACAACGTGCTGCCGAGTGGGCGCGAAATCCTGCCGAACGCGTCAGTCGAAGATGCCGTCGAGCACGCTGCCGATGACGAGGCCGCCGAGGATGCCGCCCATCAGGTCGCCGCCGCCACCGCGGCGACCGCCGCCGCCCCAGCCCTGGCCGCCCCACTGTCCGGGATCTTGCGGACGCGACGAGTCGATGTCGCGCTGCGCGAGCTGCAGTGCTTCGGCCGCGAGGTACGCGACGCGGCGGGCCATCGCCATCGCCTGCTCGCGGTGATCTTCGCCGATGACGGCGACCGTCGCGGCGGGTGCGCCGAGGAAGTGGTCGAGGTCGAGCCGGATGCGGTCGGACTCGGCCAGGCGAGTGCGCGCGTCGGCACCGATCCAGCCGCGGTGCCCGGCGATGACGTTGCGGGCGACGGCGAGCTGCCGGTCGGCGTCGTCGATGGCGTGGTGCACGTGCTCGATGGGCGGAATAGGGCGGGCCGCGCGCTCGCGAGCGACGGCGATCGCGGCATCCAGCCCCGAGTTCGCCTCGCGCAGACGGCTCAGCTGGGCGAACGGGTCGGTGTTGACGCCGGCCGGCGGCAGGGCGGCGAGGGCGCCCTGCAGCGCGGTGATCGCCGTCGTGACCGCAGCGGTGTGCGGCTCCTTGAGCGCGACGGCGAGATCGCCGCGGGAATCCTCGACGATCGCCGCCAGGGTCGACTCGGCGCGCAGCGCCTCGACCTCGAAGGTCTCCACCGCATCGAGCAGCGTCGCGGCCCGGCGCACCGATTCCGTCGACGCCTCGAGCGCGAGGTTGGCCTGCTCGCGCTGCCCCGCCTCACGCCGGCGCTCGGCCACGCCCGCGCTGTGCTCGGCGAATCCGAGCAGCTGCTCGGCCTCGGCCGGGTTGACCTCGACCTGGGCGAGCGCCTCGCGCGCATAGCGGCTGGCGAGCCGTTCGATGGTCTCGCGGGCGTGCGGAACACGGGAGCGCAGGCGCGCAGCATCCGCTCGCACTCCGGCGATGATCTCGGGAGCCCGGCGCGCACGCGCGATCTTCTCGGCGAGCGCCGAGGTGCGCTCGTCGAGCACCTCTTCGGCCCACTCGCACAACTGCGCGATACGGGCGTTGCGCTGCCGCAGCTCGTCGGCGGTGTCGGGAATCTCGTCGTGGTTCAGCTGGTTCAGCCGGAACGCCTCGCCCAGATGCTCGCGCACCGCGGCGAGTGACACGCTCAGCTCCATGGTCGCGTCGCGCCCGAGCTCGGCCTCGGCGAAGGCGAGCTCGTCTGCAGTGACGCGGATGCGCTCGTCGGCGGCGACCAGGGCGCTGCCGGCCCGCTTCGCCAAGTCGGCGTCTTGGGCCTGGAGTGCAGCATCGTCTTCGCGTTTGCGCTTGCCCCAGAATCCGGCCATGCATTCGATCCTAAGGGCGGCGCAGAGGGGCCGCGCTGAGAGCCGGCTGCGAGCAGCTTCGCGCGGGGAGAGCACCCGAACACTCCCCCCGCGCACGAGCTGTCGCAGCAGCGGAACCCTGCCGAGCCATCCCCCCGGTTGGCCGATCGCGTCAAGCGATCCTGCAGCGACGCAGACACGCGCCCTCTGTCGCGTGTTGGTCACGCTACGGGCCGGGAGCGCACGCGGCAACGCCAAGATTTCAGATGATGAACAGCGGATGCCTCGGCGCGCGAGCCGCGGCATCCGTCGCCGTCGATTCAGCCGTCGACCTCGCCGGCGCTTCAGGCGCCCGACTGCCCCAAGCGGTCGCTGCCGAGCTGCAAGGAGAGGCGCGCTGCGGCCTGCTGCAGGCGCTGCACGAGGGCGGGATCGGCCCGCTCGACGTCTTCGGTCGGCAGCGACACGGCGAGTGATGCGGTGATGCCCCCGGCGCTCACCGGCACGGCGACACAGGTGTAGCCGATCGCGTACTCCTCGCGGTCGACGACGCTCTCACGCGAGCGCTCCAGCTGGTCGAGCAGCACGCGCCGGTCGCTGATCGTGTGCTGCGTGAGTTCGGCGAGCGGATGCCGCGACACGTAGTCGAACCGCTGATCTTCGGGCAGCACGGCGAGGATCTGCTTGCCGAGCGCCGTCGCGTGCGCGCTGCTGTGCAACCCGACCCAGAGCTCGACCCGCGGATTGTGCACGGCATCGACGATGTCGACGAGGTGCACCTCACCGTCTTCGTAGCGCGAGAGATACGCCGTGGCGCCGAGCTCTTCGGTCACCCCGCGGAGCGCGCTGCGCACTCGCGAGAGGAACACGCCGTGGGCGGCATCCCCCGAGAGGAATGCCGGGAACCGGTCGCCGAGCAGCAGCCCGTCGGGTTCGCGCGCGAGGTATCCCTCGTGCACGAGCGTGCGCACCAGGTTGTAGGTGGTGCCGGGGGTCAGGCCGCTCGCCGCGACGAGCGCCTTCACGGGCATCGGCCGCGGCTCGTTGGCGACGATGTCGACCAGCCGCAAGGCGCGTTGCACCGAGCCGATCAGAGTCGGATCCGATTCTCGAGCGTCACGTGACGGCATCGGTTCTCCCCACTGCACCTGCGCTCATGCTAACGCCGCGGGTGCGCCTGCGACGCGTTTCGTTGCTTCGTGAGACGCGTCGGACGATGGATGGGGCGACTCGGTCGTCTACCAGACCATGGAGCCGATCGACCCCGTGGTGCAGCGCTCGATCGCCGCGGCACGGCGCAGGAGCGCGATGTCGGCGTCCGTCGGAAGGTCGGCGCCGACGCGACCGACCGTGACGGCGGCAGCCGCGGCAGCGAAGGTGCCGATGCGTTCGAGGTCGGACCGGTCGAACGCGTCGACCGGAGCATCCGAACGCAGGATTCCGGCGAGCAGCGCCGCCATGAAGCTGTCCCCCGCACCGACCGTGTCGCGCACGTCGACGGCAAACGATTCGACCACGACGCTGTCCGCCGGAGTCGCGATCACCGCCCCGTCGCGACCGCGCGTCATCGCGGCGACGCTGACGCCGGCACCGAGCAGGCGGTCGAGCACCGATCCATGCGACTCGCCGGGATACAGCCACGCCGCGTCCTCGTCGCTGAGCTTCACCACGTCGGCGAGTTCGACGTATCGCTCGAAGGCGACGCGTGCGTCGGCACAATCCCCGATGAGCGCCGGCCGTATATTCGGGTCGATCGAGACCAGCACCCCGGCCGGTCGTGTGCTGAGCGCAGCGGCGACGCGCGTCGCACCGGGTTGCAGCAGGAGCGCGATCGACCCGGCATGCACCACCCGTGCCGCCTCGGTCACGATCGGCTCGGTCACCCGCCACTCGATGTCGAAGGCGTAGCGGGCGGAACCGTCGGGGTCGAGTTCGGCGAGCGCCGTCGAGGTGCGCTGCAGGCTGATCGAAGCGGGCTCCACCAGAACTCCGGATGCCTCGAGCCGATCGAGAATCGTCCGGCCGTCGTCATCCGCGGCGAGCGCCGTGCGCAGCCTGGTGCGCACACCGAGCCGAGCCAGGCCGAGCGCGACGTTCGCCGGCGACCCGCCCGGAGAACGCGTGAGCTCACCTCGCGACCCCACCAGGTCCATCACCGCTTCGCCGATGACGAGCACGTCTTCGCCGGCGGCCGGCGGCTCGTGCTCAACCATGGGTCGCCGCGCCGGGAACCGAGAGCTGGGGCGCCAGCCCCGCGACATCCGCCGGGATCGTCAGACGCCCACCGACCCACGAGACCGGCACGGGGTCGATGATCTCGCCGATCCACTCCCCCGTGGGCGACGTGTTGCGGAACGCGAGCAGCTGCCACACCCCAGCACGGTCGAGCACGAGCCGCCCGACGTAGAGCGACTCGTCGGCGACGCGGTATGCCCCGGCGATGTCGAAGGGCCCGGCAGGGTCGTCGACGTTCACCGCCCAGATGCCGCCACGCTCGCCGCGCGCCCTGCGCTCGCTCGAGAGCTCCGAGCCGAGGCACGAGAACAGCAGCACCCAGCGCCCATCGACCTGCTCGAGCTGCAGCACCTCGAGCTGCCCGAAGCCCGAACCGACCACCGAGCGCGGCGGCTCGACCCGCCACGTCTCGAGATCGGCCGACCACGCGGTGCCCACGACGCCCCGCGACGACGGGTCGCCGGCATTGGCGCGGGCGGTCAGGAGCATCCGCCACCCCTCTCCCGAAGGGTCGCGGAACACCCACGGGTCGCGCCACGCCTCGTCGGGCCAGGCTCCATCGGCGAGCCGCTCGTACCATCGCGGGTCGGGGGCGACGAGCGCGCGACCCGTCGTCGACCAGTTCACGAGGTCAGCGGATGTCGCGGAGCCGACCCGCTGCACGAGTCCGCCGTGCTCGCGGTCGACGCCCGTGTAGAACATGCGCCACGTGCCGTCGTCGGCGCGCACCACGGAACCCGTCCACGTGGCGAGGTCGTCGAACGCCGGAGCATCCGAGGGAACGATCGCGTCGGCGAGCTCGGTCCACTCGACGAGGTCGGTGGAGACGGCGTGGCCGATGGTTGCGCGCCAATGCCGACGGTCGGGGTCGTGCAGTGCGCGTGAGGCCTTGAGGAAGAAGAGGTGGAACTGGTCGCCGTCGTCGGCGAACCAGAAGTCCCACACCCAGGATGAAGCAAGTCGAAGCATGTGTGCCCTCGTTCAGGTCGGTGGAGTCGGTGAAGTCGGTGGAGTAGCCGGTCGGAATGTGCGAGTGGGTACCGGGCGGCGGCCGAGTCAGCGCGCCGGGCCCGCGACCGACGCCCGTTCCACGATCGGGCAGTCGAGCAGCACGGGGTGCGCGCCGAGCACCGGCACCCCGGCAGTGCCCACGCCCCCGGCATCGCCCTCGATGAGCGAGGCGAGTGTCTCGACGGCCCACGCGCCCATCTCGTAGTGGGGCAGCGCCACGGTGGTGAGCGGTGGATACAGGCTCGAGGCGATCGGGTCCTGGTCGTCGAAGCCCACGATCGAGACGTCGGCCGGGATCACCAGGCCGAGCTCGGCCACGGCCCGGTAGGCGCCCATCGCCATGCGGTCGTTGTAGCAGAACACCGCGGTGGGGCGCGTCGCGGGGTCTGCTCCATGGTCGAGCAGGCCCATGGTGGCCTCGTAGCCGCCGATCGCCTCCGACTCGGCCTCCGCGACGAACCGGTCGGGGTCGAGGCCGGCCGCCATCATGCCGTCACGGTAGCCCTGCAGACGACCGCGGGTGGCGGGCACGTCGACCGAGCTCGCCGCGAACGCGATGCGCCGGTGCCCGCGGCGAACGAGCAGCTCGACGACGGATGCCGCGCCGGCCCGCTCATCGGGCAGCACCGACGGGATCTCACCATCGCGGTCGCGCGCACCGATCAGCACCGCCGGAACCGCGTGCAGTTCATCGGGCGGCACGACCTCGTCGTGGTAGACGGTGGCATAGATGATGCCGTCGGCCTGCCGGTCGATGAACGCCTGGATCTGCGAGGACTCGACCTCGACGCTCGTGCTGAGCCGGGAGTTGATGATCGCGAGGGTGAGGTTGTTGCGACTCGCCTCCTCCTGCGCGCCGAGGATGATGCGACCGGCGTGCGGGGTGGTGGCGATCTCCTCGGTGAGCAGCCCCACCATGCCCGACGCCTGCGTGCGAAGGCCGCGCGCGAGCCGGTTGGGCTGGTAGCCGAGCTCGGCCGCGAACTCGCGCACACGAACCTTCGTCTCGTCGCTCGTGCGGGTGTGCGGGGTGTCGTTGAGCACGTGCGAGACGGTCGTCACCGAGACGCCCGCCGCCGCCGCGACGTCGCGTATGCCGACCTGCTTGCGAGGCATCCGTCTCCCTGTTCTCATCTCACCGTCTCACCTTCGTACCAGTTCGTACCCGACCCCGCGCCCTGCACCCCGCGATCGCCTACCCGGGGGCGATCGCCGGGGTCGCCCTGAACGCGTTCGCAGCACGGTCGACGACGACTTGGGCATCGGTTCCGGAATCCAGGATCGTGTTCCGCGTCGAATCTGAGTCGACCCGAACGGCCGTGACGGCGAGGCTGTCCGAAGCCTCGGTCGTCAACAGGGCGTCCACCTGGGCTGCGAAGCAGGAGTCGCTCGACGTGGTGCGCACCTCCATCGCGACGACGTGGTTGCTCGAGACGTAGTTGCCGCCTCCCGCCACGAGTCGGATGATGACGGGGGTCGCGCCGGCCGGCCGGATGGTCTGCGTGTCGACCACCTCGGAGAAGTGGTTGCCGATCACGGAATTGTTGCTGCCGTCGACGCTGAGGAGTCCGAAGAGGTCGTCCAGTCCGTTCCCGACGCCCAGGAACGGGGTCCACGGCTCTTCGTCGCGCAGGAAGTGGTTCGTGGCCACGAGGTTCTCCGAGCTGTTCGCCGCGAGCACCACCATGCCGGGGGAGAACGAGTGCAGACGGTTGCCCGTGACACTCGAACGCGTGACGCCATGGAGATGGACGCTGCTCGCGCCACGGGGGAACACGTTGTTGGCGGTGATCAGCAGCCCGCCGTGATTCTCGGCATAGATCGAGTAGCCCTTGAAGCCGGCTCCGATCAGGTTGTCAGTGATCTTCGACGCCTGTCCCCACCCGCGCAGCTCGATGCAGCTGCCGCATTCGGCGATGAAGTTGTCGTGCACTGAGAGCGCGTCGGCGTTGTAGATCGTCAGCGCGTGCTCGAGGTACACGAACCCCATGCCGGTGATGCGGAACGAGTCGTTGGCGCTGCCGACGTAGATGCCCGTCTTGCCGTTGACGTAGGTGTTCTCGGGGTGCAGCTCGGAGCCGTCGCCGACGAAGTGCATCCCGTCGATGCAGAAGTTCGCGAACTCGACCGAGCTGATCCGGGGGCTCCCGCTTCGCTCGATCACGAAAGCGGCACCCGCGGACTCGTTCGCCTCTGCCGCCCCTGCCGCCTCCGCCTCCGCCTCCGCGACGGGAAGGTCCACGACGATGCGGCTGCCGCCGGGCCACAGCTCGTGCAGATCGGGCCACTCGTCTTCAGGGACGTTGAACCGGATGCTCGACGAGGTGAAGCCGTGTCCCGAGCCCTCGATCCTGAGGAAGCTGACGTCGATCACCACCTGCGTACGAAGGTGGTAGTCGCCCGGCGGTACGTAGATCACCGCGCCGGGCTTGCCGCCGTGGTGCTCGTCGGTGGCCGTCTGCCGCGCCTTGATGTCGGCGATGATGCTGTTGATGACCTCGCCGACATCCTCGGCCGCGTTGCCGACGGGCCACGTCGTCACGTCGTAGCAGTTGACGCTTGGCATGGCGTGATCGCCTTTCGTGTCGTGAGTTCTCGGGCCTCGGCCGCGCAGGTGCGACGTGTTCGCGCCAGTCATGTGCCGTCGCTCAGCCCTTGACGGCGCCGAGGGTGAGCCCGGCGACGATGTGCCGCTGGAGGAGGAGGGTGAGGAGGATGACGGGTACGGAGTAGACGGCGGCGAGCGCCGTCATGCCCGCCCAGTCGAGGCCGAACTGGGTCTGGAAGTTCGCGATGACGATCGGCGTCGTCTGCGCCCGCACGCTCGTGAGCAGGAGGGCGAAGAGGAACTCGTTCCATGAGGCGAGGAACGCGAAGATCGCCGTGACGGCCAGGCCGCCCGTGACCACGGGCAGCACCACCCGCCACAGGGCCTGCAGCCTGGAGCATCCGTCGACCTTCGCCGCTTCGTCGAGCTCGTCTGGCACCGCTTCGAAGAAGCTCGCCATGAGCCAGATCGACAGTGGCAGCGAGATCGTCGTATGCGCCAGCGCGAGGCCGAACGAGGTGTCGGTGATGCCGAGGTTGCGCATCACCTCGATGAGCGGAGCGCCGACCGCGATCGTCGGCACCATTCGCGTCACGAGCGCCGCGACGATGAACACGCGCCCGCTCGGGGTTCGGAATCGCGTGATCGCATACGCCGCGGGCACCGCGAGCACGAGCGACAGTGCCGTCGAGATCACGGCGGTCACGACGCTGTTCACGAGCGCCGCCGGCACGCCGGCACGGCTGAGCGCCGACACGTAGTTGTCGATGGTCCACACTTCGGGGAGCACCGACGGCGGCACGGCGATCGCGTCGAGCGGTGTCTTGAACGACGTCAGCAGCAGGTAGAGGAACGGGAATCCGTACAGTACGAGGGCAGTCGCGAGCAGCACCCAGAGGATGAGTCGGCTTGTGCGGCCTCGGGTTTCGAGGGGGTTCATCGGGCGTTGCCTCCCGGTCGCCAGATCAGTGCGATGGCCGCGATCGACACGGCGAGCATCGCGATCAGGTACACGGTGCCCATCGCGCTCGCGAGGCCCGGATCGCCGAACCGCGTCATCGTGCGGTAGATGAGCAGGCTGAGCGTCGTCGTGCTGCCCTGCGGGCCGCCGTCGGTCTGGATGAGGATGATGTCGAACGCGCGTGCCGCGTCGATGCCGCGCACGATCAGCGCCACGGCGATGACGGGCCGCAGCAGCGGGATGATGATGCTGAACAACAGTCGCCAGAAGTTCGCGCCGTCGATGCGCGCGGCCTCGACGACGTCACCCGGGATGTTCTGGAGTCCCGCGAAGAGCACGAGCGTGATGAACGAGGTCGTCAGCCAGATGTCGGGGATCGCGACCGAGAAGAGCGCGATGTTCGGATCGCTCAGCCACTGGATCTGGTCGGGGCTCGAGATCACGCCCCATTCGAAGAGCAGCTGGTTCACGATGCCGAAGTTGTCGATCAGCAGGAACCGCCACAGGAGGCCGGCGACGACGGGCGCGATCATGAGCGGATACATGAAGAGCGTGCGGAAGCCGTTCGAGCGCCGGCCGAGCGCCGTGAAGAGCAGCGCAACCGCGAGACCGAGCACGAACTCCGCGGTGACGACGATCGCGGTGTAGAGGAGGGTGCGAACGGATGCGCCCTGGAACGCCTCCGAGGCGAACGCCGTCGCGTAGTTGTCGAAGCCGACGAACTCGCGGGGGCCGCCCGCGATGGGCGAGATCTCGAAGAAGCTGTCGGTGACGAACTTCACGAGTGGCCAGGCGACGAAGACGGCCAGGAAGATCGCGGCCGGAAGCATGAGCATGAGGGCGAAGCGACGGTCGCTCATGCTCCGGCGGGGCGGGCGGAGCCGGCGGGGCGGGATGCCGCCCCCGGCCGGGGCGACGGTCGTCGCCGCCCCGGCGGGTGCAGTGCTGGTGGAGACGGTCATCGGTCTACTCGACGATCGCCTCGATCTGCGCCTTCGCGTCGGCGAGGAGTGCGGCGTTGTCGGCCCCGGGCTCCACCGCCTTCTGCAGCAGCGGCACGAGCACGGAATCGACGATCTCCTGCCACTGCGGCGTCGCCGGACGGGCGAGCGTCTGCGGGGCGTTGAGCGTTTCGAGCAGCGCCTCATAGTGCTCGTTGCCCTCGCCCACCTTCGACTCGAACGCCGAGACACGGGCCGCGAGGCCGAGCGAGGTGTCGAGCGAGAGCTCGTTGTGCTCGTAGGCGAAGCTGATGAACTCCTTCGCCTCGTCCTGCTTCTCGGATGCCGTCGGCACCGACAGGTACCACGCCCCGGGCACGCCGGCGATTCCGCCGGGCCCGGCGATCATGGGTGCGGCGCCGATCGAGTCCTTCACGACCGAGTCCTCGGGCGTGGAGGCGTAGGCGTGTCCCCAGAACCGCATCATCGCGAGCTGCCCCTGGTAGAAGAGGTTCTGCGAGCCGCCCCAGTCGATCTGTGCGGCGCCCGAGGGCGCGTACGGGAGGAGGCTCGTGTAGAAGTCGAGCGCCTCGAGGTGCTCGGCGTCGTCGATCGTGACCTCGCCGCTCTCGGCGTCGAGCACCATGTGCTCCTCGCCGGCCTGCGAGACCGTCGCGAGCCACTCGGTCTCGACGGCGCCCTTCACATCGGTGCCGTAGAGGTCGGTCTGGCCGTCGCCGTCGGTGTCGCGCGTGAAGAACTCCGCGACATCCGTGTACTCCTCCCAGGTGGTGGGCGGAGCGAGCTCGTAACCGTACTTCGCCTGGAAGTCCGCCTGCTCCTTCGGGTCCTCGAAGAGGTCGGTGCGATAGAAGAGGATCTCGGAGTTCGTCCAGACCGGCATGCCGACGAACGCGCCGTCGACCTGCGCCTCGCTGACCAGCCCGGGGAAGAGGTCGCCTTCCACCTCATCGGTGAAGAGGTCGTCGAGCGGAACGACGCCGTCGGCGAACGCGCTCAGCCAGATCGCGTCGAGCGCGGCGACGTCGAACGAGACCTGCCCCGACGAGAGCTCAGAGGAGATGCGGTCGTAGAGGCCGGCGTACGGCAGCTCGACGAGCGTGACGGTGGTGCCGGTCTCCTCCTTGTAGGCGTCGGCGACCGGCTGGAGTTCGGCGAGCCCGCCTCCTTCGACGAGCACGGTCAGTTCGTCGGATCCGGCGGCCGCCTCGCCGCCGCCGACGCCGCAGCCCGACAATGCCAGCGTCGATGCCCCGAGGGCA
Source organism: Agromyces sp. GQ35 (assembly GCF_059758475.1). NCBI lineage: Bacteria > Bacillati > Actinomycetota > Actinomycetes > Micrococcales > Microbacteriaceae > Agromyces > Agromyces sp. GQ35. The sequence goes on from NZ_JCAXEO010000001.1 coordinate 513,578, forward strand.
GCGATCGTCATGGTGAGGCGGGTGCGCGTGGCGAACGCGGTCTTTCGTGTGCGAAGCTCCATTACTTCGACTCCATTCGTGTGTGGTGTCAAGGGTGTTCGGGATGTGCCTAAACGTTTTGCCAAAACGATTCGGCATGAGCATATGTCGCGACTGACAACGTGGTCAATACTTCGCTGGTGCCAAAATTTCGGGTCGTGATTTTGGCAGGTGCAGCCCGCCTCGCGCGCCTGGCGCTCACGACGCCGACAAGTGCTCGCAAGTGCATCTCGCCGAATTGCAGGCGAACCATCCCGACCTCGCGCACTTCTTCCACAATGATGGGGAGGTGGACATCTCCTCCTCCGTCTGGAACGAAAGCGCATGAAGCGACACGGCGCGGCCAAACGCACACTGCTTGCCGTCGTGCTGGCGGCATCCCTCATGAGCGGAGCGCTGACCGGCTGCGGCTTACTGCCGTCGGGTATGGGCACGGAGAAGGGGCCCGCCGACTACGGAGACGTGGCGGGTGCCGTGACGGCCGCAGAGCCCAGAGTGGTGGCGGTGGAGGACGTCGGCCGCCACCTGAACGGCTTCGCCTATGCGCTCGATCTCTCGCTCGTGACGGACTCTGCCGAGCCCTTCACTGCTGAGGAACTCGATGCGGTGGTCGAAGCGATCTGGGGAGCCCTGCCGTGGGAGCCGAACACGATCAGCATCACCGCCGGCGCGGACACGGCGGAGGGGCACGAGATCGTCGACCTCAGGGCGGCTGCCGCGGAGCTCGAACCTCTCGGCGTCACGGACGCAGGAACGGGCGGCGTCAGCCTGACCGGTATGGACGCGCGCTACGGCGAGTGGACGGCACCCGACTGAGCGGTCGCGGGCTACTGTTCCGTCTTCGGGGCGCCGGCTTGCGAAGAGCTTGCCGGCGCGGAAAGTTCTCGTGCGTCTGAGTGACGCCTGCAGCGTCGCGCTCGGCTGAGGCGGGCGTCGGCCAGCTTCGGGCCTGCATCACTCCGGCACGCTCTTTCGGTACTTCGGTACTTCGGTACTTCGGTACTTCGGTACCGGTTTTGGCGCCTCGACACTCTCTTGGCTCCGCTAGGCTCGCACGCAGTGACACGGGGTGCCGCAATCCGCGGCTGAGAACAGACCCGTCGAACCTGATCTAGTTCGGACTAGCGAAGGGATGTCGCGATGCTGACACGCACGCTCATCGACCCTGCCCACCTCATCGAGTCGAGCGGCGCGCTGCTCGACCATGTGCGAACGACGACGCCGCTGGTGCACTGCATCACGAACGGCGTCGTCACGAACTTCACCGCGAACGCGCTGCTCGCGCTCGGCGCGGCTCCCGCGATGGTCGACATCGTCGGCGAAGCCGGACCGTTCGCGACCGTCGCGAGCGGCCTGCTGGTGAACCTCGGCACGCCGCAGCCCGAGCAACGCGATGCCGGTCGCGAGGCCGTGCTCGCCGCTCGCGGCGCGCAGACGCCGTGGGTGCTCGATCCGGTCGCGATCGGCATGCTGCCGATCCGTACCGCGCTCGCGCACGAGCTGCTCGCCGAGCGACCGGCCGCGATTCGCGGCAACGCCTCCGAGGTGCTCGCCCTCGCCGGCGCCGGTGCCGGCGGACGAGGCGTCGACGCCGCCGACAGCACGGATGCCGCGGCATCCGCTGCCCGCTCGCTCGCCGCGTCGGCGGGGTCGGTCGTCGCGGTGTCGGGCCCGGTCGACCTCATCACCGACGGCCGGCGCACCGTGCGCATCTCGAACGGCGATGCGCTGCTCACCCGGGTCACGGGTGGCGGCTGCGCCCTGGGTGCGGTGACGGCGGCGTTCCTCGGAGCGGCTCGCGGCACCGAGCACGATGCGTTCGCGGCGGTGGTCGCTGCGAACCTCGTGTACACGGTGGCGGCCGAGCTCGCCGCCGACGGGGCATCCGGGCCCGGAAGCTTCGCCGTGCGGTTCCTCGACGCGCTCGCCGCGGTGGATGCCTCGGCGCTCGCGGAGCGGGCGCGAATCACGGTCGACGACGCCGATGCCGATGCCGACATCGCGAACGCCGCGACGGCCGGAGCCGTCGCGTGAGCGGCCCGGGCTCGCTCGACCTGTCGCTCACCCTCGTCACGGATGCCGCGCTCTGCGGCGAACGCGGAGTGGCCGCCGTCGTGGCCGACGCCGTCGCGGGCGGGGTGACCACGGTGCAGGTGCGCGACAAGCACGCCGGGCACGACGACCTGCTGCGCGAACTCGAGGTCGTCGCGGCGGCCATCGCCGGCCGCGCGACGCTGCTCGTGAACGACCGCCTCGACGTCGTGCTCACGGCGCGCGAGCGCGGCATCCGCGTCGACGGGGTGCACCTCGGCCAGGGCGACACGCCCGTGCTCGAGGCGCGCGAAGCCCTCGGGCCGGATGCCGTGATCGGGCTCACGGCGAACACACCCGCGCACCTCGGCGCCGTCGCGCAGCTGCCGCAGGGCACGATCGACTACCTCGGCGTCGGCGTGATTCGACCGACCTCGACGAAACCCGATCATCCGCCGGCGCTCGGCATCGACGGGTTCGCGCGCATCGCCGGGCTCGCTGCGAGCATCGGGATGCCGTGCGTGGCGATCGGGGGCATCGGGGCGACGGATGCCGCGGGGTTGCGGGCGGCCGGAGCGGCGGGGCTCGCCGTGGTGTCGGCGGTGTGCGCGGCAGCGGATCCGGCGGAGGCCGCTCGGGAGATCGTGCGGGCATGGGGCGGGGGGCTCGCGGGGGGTCTCGATACGCGTCCTCCTGCGTCGGGCGCTACTCGACCGGCGGGTGGGGTGGGCGCTACTCGACCGGCGGGTGGGGTGGGCGCTACTCGACCGGCGGTGCCGCGGGTGTTGAGCATTGCGGGGAGCGACCCCTCGGGCGGGGCCGGCGTGCAGGCCGACCTCAAGGCGATCGCCGCGGTCGGCGGATACGGCATGGCCGTCATCACGGCGCTCACCGCGCAGAACACGCACGGGGTGCGCGCGGTGCACGTGCCGCCCGTCGAGTTCCTCCGCGCTCAGCTCGACGCGATCTCCGACGACATCACGGTCGACGCCGTGAAGCTCGGCATGCTCGCGAACGCCGAGGTGATCCGCGAGGTCGCCGACTGGCTCACCCGTGTTCGCCCGCCCGTCGTCGTGCTCGACCCGGTGATGGTCGCCACGAGCGGCGATCGCCTGCTCGACGCCGACGCCGAGCAGGCGATGCGCGAGCTGCTCCCCCTCGCCGACCTCGTCACCCCGAACCTCGCCGAGCTCGCCGTGCTGGCCGGCGACGCGCTCGCGACGACGCGGCCCGAGGCTCTCGACCAGGCCGCCGCCGTCTCGAGCACCTACGGCGTGCGCGTGCTCGCGAAGGGTGGTCACCTCGGCGGCGACAGCGCGCCCGACGCGCTCGTCGACGCGCGCCTGCACCGAGCCCCGTCGGCGCGCAGCGCAGACCATGCAGGCCGCCCAGAGAGCTCGGCCGAGCGACGGGATGCCTCCGTGCACGAGTTCCCCGGCGAGCGCATCTCCACGACCGCGACGCACGGCACCGGCTGCTCGCTCTCCTCGGCGATCGCGACGCTCCGGGTCACCCGTGGATCGTGGCATCCGGCCGTCGCCGACGCCCGCAGCTGGCTTCGCGAATCGCTGCGCCACGGCGAATCCCTGAACGTCGGCAGCGGCAACGGACCCGTGCACCACTTCGCCGGGCTGTGGCGGCGGGGCGGGCTCGTCACCGCGCCGACGCCCGCCGAGGTCGAGGCCGAGTGGTGGGCCGACGTCGCGGGAGTGCGCCACGGCATCGACGAGCTGCCCTTCATCCGCGGCCTCGCCGACGGGTCGCTCGCGCGGAACGACTTCGAGTACTACCTCGCCCAAGATGCGATCTACCTCGGCGAGTACTCCCGTGTGCTCGCCACCGCGTCGACCATGGCACCGGATGCCTCGGAGCAGGCGTTCTGGGCCCGCGGCGCCCACAACTGCATCGCCGTCGAAGCCGAGCTGCACCGCGACTGGCTCGCCGGGGCATCCGCTGCCCTCGACGAACGCGGACCGGTGACGACCGCCTACCTCGATCACCTGCTTGCGACCTCGGCCCGCGGCGACTACGCCGTGCTCGCCGCCGCGGCGCTGCCCTGCTACTGGCTCTACGACGACCTCGGCCGGCGGCTCGCCGGCGGCGACTTCGGCGAGCAGACGGCGGCGCCGGGGCATCCGTACGCCGACTGGCTCACGCAGTACGGCGACCCGGCCTTCGCCGAGGCGACGCGCGAGGCGATTCGCATCGTGACCGGTCTCGCAGCGCGTGCGACCCCGCAACTGCGCGAGCGGATGCTTCGGGCGTTCCGCATCTCGGCCGAACACGAACTGGCGTTCTTCGCCGCGCCGAGCGCCCGCGCGGAAGCCGCAGCGTGACCGCCGCGAATCGCGCGGTCGCCGCGGCATCGTTCGGCACCGTGCTCGAGTGGTACGACTTCTTCCTCTACGGCACGGCCGCGGCGCTCGTCTTCCCTGCGGTGTTCTTTCCGGGCGACGACCCGCTCACCGGCATCCTGCTGTCGTTCGCGGTCTACGCCACGGGCTTCCTGGCGCGCCCGGTCGGCGGGCTCTTCACCGCCTGGCTCGGCGACCGCTACGGACGGCGCGCGCCGCTCACGGCGACGATCCTCGTGATGGGTATCGCGACCGCGTGCATCGGCCTGCTCCCGTCGTACGCGATGGTCGGGGCGCTCGCGCCGACGCTGCTCGTGACGCTCCGTCTCGTGCAGGGCGCGGCGACCGGCGGCGAGTTCGGCGGCGCCGTGCTGCTCGCGCTCGAGCACTCCCCCTCCGAGAAGCGCGGGTTCCGCGGCGGACTGCTCTCGAGCGCGGTCTACGCCGGGCTCATCCTCGGCAACCTCGCGTTCATGCTGCTCGTCGCCGCACTCGATCCGCAGAGCCTCATCGACTGGGGCTGGCGGGTGCCGTTCCTCTCCAGCCTCGTGCTCGTCGGCGTCGGCGTGTACCTGCGCCGCCGGGTCGGCGAGACGCCCGAGTTCATGCGCCTGCGCGAGCGGGGTGCGCGGTCGCGGCATCCGATCTCCGAGGTGCTGCAGCAGCCGCGCAACGTGCTCGCCGTCTTCCTCGTGCGCGTCGGCCAGAACACGACGTTCTACGTCATCGCGGTCTTCTGCCTCGGTTACGCGACCTCGGTGCTCGAACTGCCGAGCTGGGTGACGCTCACCGCGCTGCTCGTCGGCGCCGGGGTCGCCGCGGTGCTCTGCCCGCTCTGGGGCGCACTCGGGCAGCGCGTCGGCGCGGCCCCGCTCGTCATCGGCGGGCTCGTGGGTCTCGGACTGCTCGCGGTGCCGCTCTTCCTCGCGCTCGACACGGGCGTCGCCGCGCTCATCATCGGCGTCGTCGTGCTCGCGATCGGCGTGCTCAACTCCGCGGCCGACGGCGTGCAGCCGAGCTGGTTCGCGAGCCTCTTCGACACCCGGGTGCGCTACACCGGACTCACGATCGGCCGCGAGGCCGGTGCGATCGTCGGTGGCGGGCTGGCCCCCCTCGCGGCGGCGGCCCTCGTCGGCTGGGCCGGGCACTGGTGGCCGGTCGCGGCACTCATGATCGTGGGTGCGGTGGTCGGAGTGATCGGGGCACGGATGGCGCGGCTCGACCATCAGCGGCCCGACGTGGTTCCCCTGCGTCGCGTCATCGAGTTGAATGGACGGTGATGTGCGGCCGGGTCCACGGACGGCACGACAAGCTGATGCCCTTCACTGAAGACGAGGTATGCGCATGACGGTTCTCGAGCGTTCCGGTGTCGCGTGCCTCGCGCTCACGCTCACGTTCGGGCTCGCCGCATGCACCGGCGGTGCCGAAGAGGCCCCGCCCACGAGCCCGATCGTGCAGCTCGGTGCGCCGGGCGAAGAGAACCACACCCTCTCCCCCGACGACGCGAAGCAGCTCGACACTCCGAAGCACACCGAGATCGACTCGCAGTTCATGCTCGACATGGTGCAGCACCACAACCAGGCGCTCGTCATGACCGGGTTCGTCGACGAGCGAACCGAGAACCGAGACATCCGCCTGCTCGCCGAGCGCATGCAGGTCAGCCAGGAAGACGAGATGGACCTCATGACCCGGTGGCTCCAAGACCGCGTGGTGCCGCTGAACGACGGGCACGGCGGGCACGGTGCGCACGGCGACGGCGGCACGATGCCGGGCATGCTCACCGACGAACAGCTCGCCCAGCTCGAGGCCGCCGAAGGGGCGGCGTTCGAGCGACTGTTCCTCGAGCTCATGATCCAGCACCACCGGGGCGCGCTGCAGATGGTCGACGAGCTCTACGCCGACGGCGGCGGGCACGAGTCGGAGATCGACCAGTTCGCACGCCACGTCGAGTCGGATCAGGGCGTCGAGATCGCCCGCATGCAGCAGATGCTCGCCCAGCGTTCGTCCTGAGTACGGCGCGGCCGACGCGAAACGAGAAGGTGCCCAGCGGCCTCGAGCCGCTGGGCACCTCGTCCTGCGAGGAGGCCGACCAGCGGCCTCCCCGACCGCATCACCCGAAGGTCGCGGACAGTGCGTTCAGCGCCTGCACCACTGCGGAGTCGGGAGCAGCACCCGACTTCTTCACGGCGTTGGCGAGCTGCGCGGTGATGGCGTTGCCGTTCGCAGCGCCGCCCGCGAGCGACTCGGCCTTGTCGACGTGCTTGCGCACCTCGCTCAGTGCCTTGCCGCTCAGGCTGCCGTTGCGCTCGGCCTGGTCGATGAACGACCGTGCCACCGCGAAGCTCGGCTCGTGCACGAGGCTCGTCTGCATCTGCGCATTGAACTCGTCGAGCTGGATCTCGCCGGCGGCGGCGATCTCGTTGACCGAGAGCTGGTCACTCGCCGTGAGTGCGAGGCTGTCGAAGCCGCGCGCGATCTCGCTGCCGAGCACGTTGCCGTTGTACCAGTAGGTCGACCAGTACCCGCCGAGGTTCAGCGCGCCCGCGTTCGGGAAGTTCACCGGGCCTCGGTCGAGGTAGGCGATCTCCGTCGGGTTCGCGGTGTCGGTGAAGTCGATGATCGACAGCCCGCCCTGGTACCAGGCCTGCACCATGATGTCGCGACCGGGCACCGGAACGATCGAGCCGTTGTGCGCCACGCAGTTCTCCTGCGCGGTCTGCGGCACGGGCAGCTTGTAGTAGCTCTTGAACTCCAGCTTGCCGTCGACGATGTCGAACAGCGCATTGGCGCCCCACTCGGGCTGGTCGGTGACGCGGCAGCGTGCAGCAGTGCCGCCGCCCCATTCGTCGGTGAAGACGACCTTGGTGCCATCGTTGTTGAACGTCGCCGAGTGCCAGTACGAGTAGTTGACGTCGGAGACCGCGTCGAGCCGAACCGGGTTCACCGGGTCGGAGATGTCGAGCAGGATTCCGTTGCCCTGGCACGCCCCGGCAGCGAGCCCGATCTCGGGGTACGCCGTGATGTCGTGACACGTGTTGGTGTTGGGATTCGGCCCGTACGGCGTGCCCGACGGGTGCAGCGGCTGCGTCGGCCCGTTCTGCAGACCGTTGAACGCGCCGGTCTCGGGGTCGCTGAAGATGCGCGGCTGGCTCACGACCGCGGCGGAAGCCGGGTCGGCGAGCGGCACCTGGATGACGTCGATGCGCCACTGCGTGGGATTGCCCGTGGTGACCGGTTCGGTGCTGGCCGGAGCGTTCTCGCAGCCCGGGAGCTCGAGCGGCGACCGCACGCCCGATGTGCCCGAGTTGTAGATGTACACGTTCTCGGTGTCGTCGGGATCGGCGACCAGGGTGTGCGTGTGCGAACCGCGACAGGTCTGCACGCCCGGCAACTGCACCGGGTTGTCGATGTCGCTGATGTCGAAGATGCGCACGCCGCGGAAGCGCTCGGCGTTCACCGCACCCGGCGCGCCCTGCGCGCCGCAGTCGATGCGGCCGCGTGTCTCTTCGACCGACATGAAGAGCAGGTTGCCGTAGACCGACACGTCGCCCTGGCCACCTGGGCACACGAACGAACCGCGCAACGACGGCGCCGCGGCATCCGACACGTCGTAGACCTGGAAGCCGTTGAAGTTGCCGACGATGGCGTTGTCGCCCGAGAACGCCAGGTCGGAGTTCACGAAGCCGAAGTTGCCGGGATTCGCATCGAACGGGGCGACGCGCGGCAGGCTCGCGAGCAGCTGGATGTTGCTCGTCGCCGTCTGCGCGTCGAGGTAGCCCGGTGGCAGGTCGATACGCGGATCGTCTTCTGCGGCGGCCGCTGCGCCGGCCGCCATCAGGGACGAGCCGAGCAGCAGTGCTCCGGCCATCGCGAGCGCGCGTCGGCGCCATCGTAACGTTCGGGGTGCGGTTCTCATCGGTGGTTCCCCTCTTCTCGCTTCGTTGCGATCGATGCCGTCCGACAGGCGAGCAGCACCGCATGGTGCTGCTCGCAGGCCCCTGGAGGCCGATCTCTGGGTCAAACGTATCGGTGCGGTCGCATCGGCGCAGCAACGAATTTCGGCGGCGGCCGAGAGGTCACCGCCGAAGGGGGACTCGGCCCGACCTCAGCGCGCGAGCCCGTCGTAGTGCGCGCGCATCGCGGGGAAGTACGCATCCCACGGCACCGTCGTCGCGTCGCCATCGTCGAGGGCCACCCCGAGGCGGTCGAGGTAGTACTCCCACCCGGGCCCGACTTCGCCGAGATCGTCGACGACGGCCTGGGCGAAGACGAGCGTGGTCACGCCGTCGGATTCGCTGAGCTCGAACCGCAGGCGCCATTGGTCGTCACCCACCGAGGTGGTGCCCGCGAAGCGGTGCGGCGGTTCGCACACCTCGATGCGGTACTCCTCGGCGGCGACGTCGTCGCCCTCGGCGGTCATGAAGAAGTCCACGCGCCCGGTGCGCGGGTCGCCCTCCCAGCGGCCGATCCACCGCTCGAGTCGCTCGGACTCGGTCATCGCCGCCCACACGGCGTCGATCGGCGCGCGGTACCGCCGGGTGAACTGGATCTCCTGCCCGAGCGGACCGTCGGCGATGACGCCGGTGGGTGTCGGACTGGCGGTCGGAGTGTCGTTCGTCATGCGATTCCCTCTCGTTCGGTGACGCCCGGTTCGCGGGCAGCCCTGCGCACCTCGAGCTCGAGGGCGTCGAAGTGCTCGGGCGCGATCGGCGGAGAAGCCGGCGACGGATGCCTCGCGCCGACCTCGACGGCGAGACTCTCGTCGAGCCGGGCGAGCAGTGCTCGCACCGGCGCGAGTGCCGCAGGGTCGAGCGAGTACACCCGTGTGCGCCCCACGGCTTGCGCCCGCACGAGTGCCGCCTCGCGCAGCACCCGCAAGTGACGGCTCACGGCCGGCCGACTGTGCACCTCGTTCGCGGCGAGCGCGCCCGCTGTGCGCGGCTGCTCTGCGAGTGCCAGCAGGACGCGCCGCCTGGTGTCGTCGGCGATCGCCTCGAATACGTCCACGTGAGAAGCGTAACACAGAGGTTACGCATTTCCGAAGGGAGAGTACGGGTGCAGCCCGTCGGCAGGCCGCTCGTGCCGGCTGAGCCGGCACGAGCAGCACGAGTCGCCGGGATCGCCGGGATCGCCGGGATCGCCGGGATCGCCTCAGGCGACGGCCGTACCCTCGAGTTCGACCAGCTGGCCGGGGATCGCCAGCCGCGTCACTCCGAGCATGGTCGTGGTCGGCGCGACCTGGGCGGCACCCAATCGCGACGCCAGCGCCCCGTAGTGCTGGAACAGCAGGTCGACGTCGGTCGTGTACACATTGAGCCGCACGAGGTTCGCGAGCGACATGCCGGCCGCGACGAGCACCGCCTCCAGGTTGTCGACGCTCAAGCCCAGCTGGGCCGCCATGTCGCCGTCATGCAGCGGTACGCCGTCGTCGCTCATCGCCGTCTGCCCCGAGCAGTACAGCGTGCGGGTCTGCCCCGAGACGACCTCGCCCTGGTTGAACCCCATCGCCACCGACCACGTCACCGGGTTGATCACCGTTCGTTCGATTGCCACTTCTGCTCCATTCGTTCGCTTGGGAGTGCCCGCGCAACGGCTCGAGCGCCGCCGTCCATGACCTCCTTCTCGAGCCTTCCAACGAATCACGACACCTCATGTCAGGTATTCCGATAGATTTCTCGCATGCGCGCCGATCGCCTGGTTTCGCTCGTACTGCTGCTGCGTCAGCGCGGTCGGCAGTCGGCGACCGCGCTCGCCGCTGAGCTCGAGGTCTCCACGCGCACCGTGCTGCGCGACATCGAAGCGCTCTCCGCCGCCGGAGTTCCGGTGTACGCCGAACGCGGCCGTCACGGCGGGTTCGAGCTGTTGCCGGGGTTCCGCACGGAGCTCACGGGGCTGAACCACGACGAAGCCCTCGCCGTCGTGACCGCCGGGTCGGGCCGCGGCGAGCAGATCTTCGGCCTCGGCTCGGCACTCGCGTCGGCCATGCGCAAGGTCGTCGACGCCATGCCCGACGACCACCGAGTCACCGCGAGCGACGCGGCCCAGCGATTCCTCGTCGACCCCGAGACCGACCTGCTCTCTCGCCGGCAGATCACCGAGGAGATCCCCGACCACGTCATGCTCGGGGTGCGGCGCGCGGTACTCGCCGGACACCGGCTGCGCATCAACTACGCGGCGGTCGACCGCACCCCGAAGTGGCGCACGGTCGACCCGATCGGCCTCGTCACCGTGCGCGCGAAGGGCTACCTGCTGGCGATGGTGTCGGGTGCGGATCGCACCTATCGGCTCTCCCGCATCCTGGCCGCCGAGGAGCTCGACGAGCCCGCTCAGCGACCCGACACGGTCGACCTCGACCGGATCTGGCGGGAACGCAGCACACGGTTCCGCACCGGCGGCGACCAGTTCACCGTGCAGCTCAGGATGGATTCGGCACGGCGGGAAGAACTGGTGGGCACCGCCCTGGCCGTGCTCGCCGAAGCACCCGACGCCGACGGCTGGCTCCGCCTGGAGGTGTCGTTCCAAGATGCCCGGCACGCCGAGTGGGCGCTGTGGCAGCTCAGCACGGACGCCGAAGCCGTGGCGCCCCAGTCGTTGCGGGCCGCGCTGCGCGACCGCGCCACCACGATCGCCACTCGCTACGCAGATACTGACGCCGACTAGCGACGATCGAGCGCGCTCCGTGCAGACCTCCCTCGGGTGCGAACTCCGAGGAGCACAGAGTCCCCCGCCCGGGGGCTTTCCGGTATCGGCCGTCGCTGCCATGCTCGGCGGTACCGACCCGAAGGTGTTCCTCGTGACCCCACCCCCGCCCGGCGGCCCACGCGATTGGTCGCCGGCAGATGTGAGCACTCCTGTGCACAGTCTCGCGCCGCCGGGAGCGCGGCCCGTTCGTGGTGCCGGTCATGTCGATGGAATCGGTTGGGGCCGGTTTCTGGCATGGACCGCACTGGCCTTCGGCCTGGCGAGCATGGCAACCGTTCTGATCGTGCCGATCGCTCCCGAATCATCGAGGCTGCTCTGGTTCGCCTTCTTCGCGAGTACCGCCATCTGGGCGGGATTCATGGCCGAGCCGCGGTACAGATCTGCACGTGGGCGTGGCTCCCCCATCGCCAAGGCGGGTATCGCGCTCGGAGTGGCCGCCCTTGCAACCACGATCTACGCATTCGTCGTTGTCGTGTCGGCGAGCGCAGGCACGATGCTGCCGGCCCCCGCCCACTGGATCGACGCACCCACAGGCATGCGCCAGATCACTCCAACGCGCACGCTCCCGAACTCTCCCGAGAATGCGCCAGCCGCGGAACAGCCGATCGAAGCAGAGCGCCTGACGCTTGCGCAGTCCGCAGGTACTGCGGCCTCCTCTCTCGAGCAAACGGCATCGCCCGACGGCACGTGGCCGGCGACACTGTCGGTGACGACGGATGGTGCTGAGTTGCGATCCCCCGACGGTGCTCTGCTCGCCCCCCTTCCTCCCGGAACGCAGGTCGTCTACTCGACATCGTCTGACCGCCGACAGTTCTCGCTCATCCTCGTGGGACCGCTGGGCGCAATGGCCCGGTACGAGTCGACGACTGCCATCGTCGACAGCTCCACACCAGGCTGAGCTTCACTCAAACTCTGGGACGGTGTTGATCGGCTCACCGCAGACGCCCGCTCCACGAGCTCACTCCGCGGCGAGCGCCTCCCGGGCGTGACGGTACTTCTCGACGAGGCGCAGCTGCGTCTCGCGGTCGAGCCGGCGCAGGCGCCACGGCGCGCTGTTGTCGTCGACATCGGCCAGCTTCACCCGGCGAGCGTCGGGGTGGCGGCGGATGCGCGCGTAGTACTCGTCGTCGGTGACATCCGGCCGGCGGGTGAGCAGCGTCACGATGTCGACGATCTCGGGCAGCACGCCCGCCTCGAGCAGCTCCTGCGCGCTGACCGCGGTGTCTTCGAGCACATCGTGCAGCCAAGCGGCCGCGGCCGGAACCGACTCGGTCAGCGGATCGAAGTGCTCGGCCACGCGGCCCGGGTGATCGATGTACTCGGCGCCGACGCGGTCGAGCTGGCCGCGGTGCGCGACGAAGGCGATGCCCTTCGCGAGAGACACCTGAGCGGCGGCATCGACGGCGGGGCCGGATTCCGGTGCGGCCTCATGAGCGGCTTCCGGCGCTGCCGCGTGAGACGGGTGGCTCCCGACGGCGGCGACCGGCATCGGCACGGCACCGATCGGCACCACGGATGCCAGTGGCTCGGCTTGCTCGATGCGGTTCATTCCCATCACCACGTGGTGCTCCTCGTTGCTCGGTGCTTCGTCGTTCTCATCATCGGTGTCTTCGTCATCGTCATCGTCATCGTCATCGTCATCGTCGACGCCGTCATCGTCGACGCCGTCATCGTCGACGCCGTCATCGTCGACGCCGTCATCGTCGACGTCGTCATCGTCGACGCCGTCATCGTCGTCATCATCGTCATCGGGTACCCGAGCGAGCTCGATCCAGGTCGGCTCGGTGGGCGCTTCAGTCTCAGCTGTCACCTCGGCCGTCAGCGCCGCCTCGGCCGCACGCGCCGCCTCGGCAGCCGCCTCGGCCAGTGGATCGCGGCCGAGCACCGGGCGCACGAAATTCAACTCGGCCTGCAGCTCGGCCATCTCGCGTGCGTCGAGCTCGAGCAGCGAGCGCGCGTTGCCCTCGCCGCTGCCGGCGAAGTAGTCCTCGTCGACCTCGGTCAGGCGGTCACCGTCGCTCGTCGCGAAATAGCGGCGGCGCCCGGCATCCGTCACCGGAATGATCACCTCGACGAACTCGCCGCTCGGCTCCTCGCTGCAGAGGTAGTAGCGCTGCACGTCTCGGGGAGACGGATGCCTCCCCCACTCCGGCGCCGGAAGGCGACGCGGTCGCAGGGTGCCACCGACGTCGGCGCTGCGACGGCCCGCGCGAGGCGCGCTGTCGGCAGCAGACGTTCCGAACCCGAGCAGCGGCTGGTCGTCGGCATGAGTGGTCACTCGGGCTCCTGGGGGTCGGGCCGGCGGCGCTCCGCGGGGGTCGGAGTTGCTCGCCGCCTCCGATGCTAAACCGGTTCCCCGCGATCTGCACCTGACCGGGCCTCCGCCGACCGGCGTAGTACCCGCGGCGGAGGCGTGTCGTACCGCCGCCTGATTCGTGGGCGAGCGACGTTCCGTACGGTGAAGCGCGGGCGACACCGACCGTCGATCGGGGTCTCCTGCTGCGTCATCTCGATCGTGTCCACGCACTCGCGGCACCGGAAAGATGAAGATGAAGAAGTTCCTGCGAATCACGCTCACCACGATCGCGAGCCTGCTCGGCATCGTCGTCGCTGCGTTGATCACCACGTCGGCGATCAACGCGATCGCGAGCAATTCCGAGGCCGCGAGCCTCGAGCCCTACGGCGAGCTCGTCGCCGTCGACGGCAAGCAGATGAACGTCTCGATCACGGGTGGCGGCGATGAGACCATCGTGCTCCTGCCCGGTTTCGGCACCGCGGCGCCGGCACTCGACTTCCTGCCACTCATCGATGAGTTGGCGCCGCGCTACCGGGTCATCGCCGTCGAGCCATTCGGCTACGGCCTGAGCGACGAGACCGATTCGCCCCGTACCTCGGCCAACATCGCCGAGGAGATCCACTCGGCGCTCCAGAGCCTCGACGTCGACCAGTACATCCTCATGGGCCACTCGATCGCCGGCATCTACGGGCTCGAGTACGTGGATCGCTACCGCGACGAGGTCACCGCGTTCGTCGGCATCGACTCGAGCGTGCCGACGCAACCCGGAATAGACGCGGTGGTCGACACCGCCTCCACGCAGGCGCTGAAGGCGCTCGGCCTGACGAGGATCCTGACCGAACTCGCGGGCGACCCGTACGCCGGCCTGCCGTACGACGCTGAGACGAAGGAGCAGATGAAGATCCTCTCGTTCCGCAACTCCTTCAGCGACACCTACGTCGACGAGATGCAGCACATCGCAGCGAACTTCGACGCCGCCGAGCAACTCGCCTTCCCGAAGGATCTCCCGCTCCTGCTGTTCGCCCAGGCCGACAACCCCGAGATCGAGACCTGGGTTCCGCTGCACGAGGAGCAGGCGGCGGCATCGGATCGTTCCGAGCTCGTGCTGCTCGAGGCCGGTCACTACCTGCACCACACCGCGTCGAAGCAGATCGCCGCGGGGGTCGAGGAATTCCTGGCACGGGACTCGTCGGGGCAGTAGCGCACCGATGACGGCGGCCCCGTGTCGATGCTCGCGGCCGGGTGCCGGATCCATCACGCATCGCTGCCCGATGGATCCGGCACGCTGCTACGCCGAGACCGACTCGTCGGCCGTTGAAACGGGCGCGGCCACTGGGGTCCGGGGCTTCGTCATCGCCACGGCGGTGACCAGGGCTCCGACGAGGGCGAGGATGCCGGCACCGATGAAGGCTGCGGAGTAGCCCTGGGTCAGTTCGACCCGGGATGCGTCGGTGCCCGAGATTCCGGAGACGATGGCAGTGAGGATCGCCAGTCCGAGCGCTGATCCGATCTGGTAGCTCGTGCTCACGAGCCCTGAAGCGACACCCGTTTCGGCGGGCGGTGCCGCGTTGATCGCGGTGCCGAGCGAGGGCACGAACGCCAGCGACATCCCGAGTGCCGCCAGCAGCGACGCCGGCAGCACGTCGACGGCGTAGTTGCCGTCGGGGCGCACGAACGACAGCCACGCGAGCCCCCCGGCGAGCAGGAGCAGGCCGGTGACGATCAGCGGCTTCGCGCCGAACCGTTGTTGCAGCCGTGGCGCCAACGCGACCATGACGAGCACGATGAGGCCGGTCATCGGGAGGAGGGCGGCGCCAGCCGCGAATGCGGTCGCGCCGAGCACCTGCTGCAGGTACAGGTTCAGGAAGAACCACATCGAGACCCAGGCAGCACCCAAGAGCAGTTGTGCACCGTTCGCAGCACCGAGCAGCGGCTCTCGGAGCAGGCCGAGGCGCAGCAGCGGATTCCGGCTGCGCGCCTGGATGCTGAAGAAGATCACCAGCAAGACGATGCCGGCGGCGAGCACGCCGAGCGTTTGCACCGTGAGCCACCCCACCTCTGGCGCATTCACCACGGCGTAGACGACGGCGGCGAGTCCGGCGGTCACGGTGAGGGCACCACCGATGTCGATCGACCCGGCCGCCTTCCTGACCGTTCGGGGAAGCGACGTCGCCGTGAAGGCGAGCACGAAGATCGCGATGGGAATCGTCGCGTAGAACACCCAGGGCCAGCTCGCGTACTCGGTCAGCACTCCCCCCAGGAAGACGCCGGCAGTGCCGCCGATCGGCGCAGCGGCGCCGTAGACGGCGAATGCCTTGGGAAGCTCGGGCGTACCGCCGAAGAGCATCATGAGCAGCGTCAGGGCGGCCGGCGCGATCATCGCGGAGCCGGCGCCCTGGATGGCACGGCCCGCGATCTCGAGCCCGACGTTGCTCGCGGCTCCGGCCAGTAGCGAACCCGCGATCAGGACGACCCAGCCGAGCACGAAGATCTTCCGGGCACCGAAGACGTCGGCGAGGCGACCGCCGAGCAGGAGCAGGCCTCCGAAAGCGACGACGTAGGCGTTGAACACCCACGACAACGACTCGGGCGTGAAGCCGAGTTCTCGCTGAATGTCGGGCAGGGCGACGCCGATGATCGAGGTGTCCATGATGACGACGAACTGCGCCGTGGCGATCAGCACCAGGCCGAGCCACCGCTTGCCCGGCGAGATGGACGAATGGGTAGACATGTGATTTCCTCCTGAGGCGTTGCCGGAGATACCGGCGATGTGAGCGAGGTGATACCTATAGGGGGTATAGGTGTCAAGTGAGCGGCGTCGCGCCCTCGGGGTGATCAGCCTGGCGTTTGCGAGGTACCCCACTGGGGTATATGGTGGTGATGTGAGGTACCCAGTAGGGGTATCGGATGACGCAGAGGAGATCTCCATGGCCACGAACGAGTACCAGGTGACGGGCATGACCTGCGGGCACTGCGAGATGTCGATCCGTGAAGAGGTCGGCCAGATCACCGGGGTGCACGACATCGCGGTGAGCGCGCAGACGGGCAGGCTCGCGGTGACGGGAGCCGACACCGTCGACGACGCACAGGTACTGGCGGCCGTCGAGGAGGCGGGGTACTCGGCGGTGCGGACGGCATGAAGACCGGCGTGCGCCTCGCTCTGTACGGGCTCGGGCTCGTTGCAGCCTTCGGCGGGGCGTTCCTCATCGCGGGCGCCGTCATTCCCGGCAGCGTCGTCGCCGGGTGGACAGAAGGGACCGAGATGAACGGACATGACGAGGGCCACGGTTCCGAGAACCCGGCGCCCCAAGGCGCCGCAGAGACGGCAGCAGCGTTGAAAGGCCTCGCGCTCGACATCGACGGCCACGTACTGTCGCCGGTGCATGCACCCGCGGCCGTCGGCGAACCCGGCGAGCTGAGCTTCCAGATCCAGGATGCCGCGGGCGCACCGGTGACCGAGTACACGACCGCCCACGACAAGAAGCTGCATCTGATCGTGGCCCGATCCGACGGCAGTCATTTCCGCCACGTGCACCCCGTGCTCGACGAGTCGACGGCCACGTGGTCGTTGCCGTGGGAGTGGGCGGCCGCCGGCAGTTATCGCGTCTTCGCGGACTTCACGACCGCCGGCGATGCGGCGCAGCCGCTGACGCTCACCCGCACCGTGCAGGTCGCGGGAGTGTTCGAGCCGGTGGCGCCGCAACCGAGTCGCATCGACGAGGTCGACGGTTTCAGCGTCTCGCTCGACGGCGACCTCGTGGCGGGCTCGTCGAGCGAGCTCACGATCACCGTGACGCGCGGCGGCGAACCGGTCACCGCCCTGGAGCCGTACCTCGGCGCCTTCGGTCACCTCGTCGCCCTGCGCGAAGGCGACCTCGCCTTCCTGCATGTGCACGCCGAGGGCGACGAGCCCGCGGCCGGCGACACGGCCGGGCCCGAGATCGTGTTCGCGGCAGAGGCGCCGACCGCGGGTCGCTACCTGATGTACCTCGACTTCCAGGTCGACGGCCAGGTGCGCACCGCCGAGTTCGTGGTCGATGCCGTGCACGGTACCGGCTCCGCCGCCGAGAGCGGAACGCATTCGGAGGGGCACTGACCGTCAGGTCCGCCCGCCCAGAGAACAGACACGAGGAAGCAGATATGAGCACAGCACCCGCGAGTGCCGCGCAAGGCGTCGAGTTGGACATCGGCGGGATGACCTGCGCCTCCTGCGCGATGCGCATCGAGAAGAAGCTGAACAAGCTCGACGGTGTCATCGCGACGGTCAACTACGCGACCGAGAAGGCGAAGGTCACCGTGCCGGACGGATACGATCCGGCGCTGCTGATCGCCGAGGTCGAGAAGACCGGGTACTCCGCCGCCGTTCCCGCACCCACGGGCCGCTCGAAGTCCGATGCATCCGCTGAGGGCGCCGATACCGAGGACTCGGAGCTGACCTCGCTTCGCCACCGACTCATCGGCTCGATCGTGCTGACCCTGCCCGTGATCGCGATGGCCATGATCCCGGCGCTGCAGTTCACCTACTGGCAATGGGCTTCGCTCGCTCTCGCCGCCCCGGTGATCGTATGGGCGGCGTGGCCGTTCCACAAGGCAGCGTGGACGAACCTCAAGCACGGCGCCGCGACGATGGACACGCTCATCTCGATGGGCACGTCCGCCGCATTCCTGTGGTCGCTCTACGCGCTGTTCCTCGGCACCGCCGGCACCCCCGGCATGACGCACCCGTTCGAGTTCACGCTCGCCCCCTCCGACGGAGCGGCGAACATCTACCTCGAGGTCGGCGCCGGGGTGACCATGTTCATCCTCGCCGGCCGATACTTCGAGAAGCGCTCCAAGCGACAGGCGGGCTCAGCCCTGCGCGCGTTGCTCGAACTCGGCGCGAAGGAGGTCTCGGTGCTGCGCGGCGGCGCCGAGACGAAGATCCCCGTCGAAGAGCTGCAGATCGGCGACGAGTTCATCGTGAGGCCGGGCGAGAAGATCGCCACCGACGGGGTCGTGGTGTCCGGGACATCCGCCGTCGATGCATCGATGCTCACCGGCGAATCGGTACCGGTCGAGGTCGCCGAGGGCGACCCGGTCACCGGTGCCACGACGAACGCCGGCGGCCGGCTCGTGGTGCGAGCCACCCGCGTCGGGTCCGACACGCAGCTCGCGCAGATGGCCAAGCTCGTCGAAGATGCGCAGACGGGCAAGGCGGAGGTGCAGCGCCTGGCCGACCGGATCTCGGGCGTGTTCGTGCCGATCGTGATCGTGATCGCGTTCGCCGTACTCGGCGGCTGGCTCGGCGCGGGCTTCCCGGTCACTGCGGCGTTCACCGCAGCGGTGGCGGTGCTCGTGATCGCCTGCCCCTGCGCACTGGGACTGGCGACGCCCACCGCCCTGCTGGTCGGCACCGGCCGCGGCGCGCAGATGGGCGTGCTCATCAAGGGCCCTGAGGTGCTCGAATCCACCCGGAAGATCGACACGGTCGTGCTCGACAAGACCGGCACGGTGACCACCGGCAAGATGACGCTCGTCGATGTGGTCGTCGAGCCCGGCACCGATCGTGCCGAGCTGCTGCGACTGGCCGGGGCGCTGGAGGATGCCTCGGAGCACCCGATCGCACAGGCGATCGCCAAGGGTGCGACACAGGAGGTCGGCACGCTGCCGACCCCCGAGGACTTCGCGAACATCGAGGGCAAGGGCGTGCAGGGCATCGTCGACGGCCACGCCGTGCTGGTCGGCCGACAGTCGCTGCTCGCCGAGTGGTCGCTGCACCTGAGCCGCGAACTGGCGTCGACCAAGGCGCGCGCCGAGGGTGAGGGCAAGACCGTGGTCGCGGTCGGCTGGGACGGGCAGGCACGAGGCATCCTCGTCGTCGCCGACACGGTCAAGCCGACGAGCGCCGAGGCGATTGCACGGCTCACGGCGATCGGCCTGACCCCCGTCCTCCTGACCGGTGACAACGCGGCGGTCGCCCGTCAGATCGCCACGGAAGTGGGCATCGAGGAGGTCATCGCCGAAGTCCTCCCGAACGACAAGGTCGACGTCATCGCCCGACTGCAGGGCGAAGGCCGGGTCGTCGCCATGATCGGCGACGGCGTCAACGACGCCCCCGCCCTCGCCCAGGCCGACCTCGGCCTGGCGATGGGCACCGGCGCCGACGTCGCGATCGAAGCCTCCGACATCACGCTCGTGCGCGGCGACCTGCGCAGCGCGGTCGACGCGATCAGACTCTCACGCGCGACCCTCGGAACGATCAAGACCAACCTGTTCTGGGCATTCGCCTACAACGTGGCGGCGATCCCCGTCGCTGCGCTCGGCATGCTCAACCCCATGCTCGCAGGGGCCGCGATGGCGCTGTCCAGCGTCTTCGTCGTGGGCAACAGCCTGCGCCTGCGCGGGTTCAGGAGCATCGCCGACCAGTGACGCGACGACCCACCACCTCAGAGAACGACACGAAAGGGAACCACCCACGATGACGAACGACCTCCAGGCGACCGCCAGCTGTTGCAGCACCAGTGCCCCCAACCCCGCCGCAGCGGGCAGCGGTCATGAGAACCTCCTCGGCGGCGGCAGCGACGACCTCACCACGTGCCCCGTCATGATCGGCAGCACGGTCAGCAAGAGGGCTGCCGAAGCGGCGGGCCTGTACCGCGACCACGAGGGCGAGCGGTTCTACTTCTGCTGCGCCGGATGCGGACCGGCGTTCGACTCGAACCCGGCCAAGTACGCCGCCAACATGGCGTAAGGGCGCGGATGCGGGGCCTGCGGCACGGAGGTCGTGCACGCGGGCCCTGTCGCCTGCGATCCGCGCCGAGCGCTCAGCGCTCGGCGATGATGTCGTCGGCGCGCTGCGCGACCCACTCGACGAGCGGAAGCATGCGTTCCATCAGCTCACGGCCGAGTTCGGTGAGCGAGTACTCCACCCGCGGCGGCACCTCGGGGTACGAGGTGCGCGACACGATGCCGTCGGCCTCGAGCGTGCGCAGCGTCGAGGCGAGCATCTTCTCGCTGATGCCGTCGACCTCGCGGCGCAGCTCGCCCCAGCGCAGCGTGCCGTCGGACAGCGCGAGCAGCACGAGCACGCCCCACTTGCTCATGATGTGGTCGAGCACGACGCGGGTCGGACACCCATCGGTGAAAACTTCGCCCGATGTTTCGCGGATCTGCGCAAGACTAACCACCATGTGGGTACCTTACTTCAAAGTGGGTACCATCGCGAGGGAAGGTTGGCGTGCGACATCCGGTTGCTGTGGGAGACCGCAATCGGAAGGAACACCGACACCATGACCATTCTCGTCACCGCCGCCTCGGGCCAGCTCGGCCGCCTCGTCGTCGACTCGCTGCTCGCTCGCGGCGCCGCACCCGAGACGATCGTCGCCAGCGCCCGCGACACGTCGAAGCTCACGCACCTCGCCTCCCGCGGCGTCCGCACCGTCGAGCTCGACTACGCGCGCCCCGAGACCATCGCCCCCGCACTCGACGGTGTCGACACCGTGCTGCTCGTCTCAGCGTCCGAGCCCGGCAGCCGCGTCGCGTTGCACCAGAACGTGATCGACGCCGCGAAGACCGCGGGCATCACGAAGCTCGTGTACACGAGCGCCCCGCAGGCCACCACCGCCGACTTCGTGCTCGCCCCCGACCACAAGGCCACCGAAGAAGCCATCGCAGCCTCCGGCGTTCCCGCGGTGATCGTGCGCCACAACTGGTACACCGAGAACTACACGGCGGATGTCGCACGCGCCGCGTCGACCGGCGTCATCGCGGCGTCCGTGGCCGACGGCCGCGTCGCAAGCGCCACTCGCGCCGACTTCGCCGACGGCGACGCCGTCGTGCTGCTCGAGGACGGCCACCTCGGCCAGGTCTACGAATTCGGCGGCGACACCGCCTGGACCTACGACGAACTCGCGGCCGCAACCGCCGAGGTCGTCGGGCGTGGCGTGACGTACACGCCCCTCACGACCGACCAGCACGTCGCCGCGCTCGAGTCGGCCGGCCTCGACGCCGGCACCGCCGGCTTCGTCGCCGGCATCGACACGGGCATCCGCAACGGCGTGCTCGGCGAGACCGACGGCACGCTCTCGCGCCTCATCGGCCGGCCGACGACCCCGCTCGTCGAGGGGCTTCGTGCCGCCGTCGGCGAGTCCGCGGCGGCGTAGACATCTCGCACGATGGCCCGGCGCCTGCGCGCCGGGCCATCGTGGGTTCGGCCGACGGCTCACCGGCGTCCCTACCGGGGTACTACATCGGATGGGACGACAGAGGGACGCGCTCACGGGTACCGCGTCCATAGCGTCGAAGGCATGGAGTTCCTCACCGACATCTTGCTCTCGCTCGTGCAGTCGCCGTGGGTCTTCGTGGTGATCTTCGCCGTCTGCGTCATCGACGGATTCTTCCCCCCGGTGCCGAGCGAGACCGTCGTCATCGCGGCGGCCGCAGCGGGTGCCGCAACGGGCGACTGGGCGATGCTCGTCGGTGCCGTGCTCGCCGCTTCGGCGGGTGCGTTCCTCGGCGACAACATCGCGTTCACGATCGGGCGCACCGTCGGACTCGATCGATGGCGATGGATGCGACGCGATTCCGCCCAGCGCGCGATCGTCTGGGCCCGCGAGGGCCTCGCTCGGCGGGCGACCGTGCTCATCCTGACCGCGCGCTACATCCCGGTCGGACGAGTCGCCGTGAACGTCACCGCCGGAGCTGCCGACCTGCCGCGGCGGCGGTTCGTGCCACTCTCCGCCCTCGCCGGAATCAGCTGGGCCGTGTACTCGGTCGCGATCGGGTTGTTCGCGGGCCAGTGGCTCTCGGGGAACCCCGTTCTCGCGGCGCTTCTCGGCGTCGCCATCGCTCTGGTGATCGGCATCGTCATCGATCGGGTCAGCTCGACCATCGCTGCGCGGCGCGCCCGCCGTGGCGTCGAGACGGTGGCACCGCCTGAGGTGCTTCCGGCTCCGGCGGTGGCGGAGGCCTTCGCCCGGCGCTGATCGGCGAGGCGCCGAAACCGTTCGCGGCGGAGGAGGATGGGAGCATGACCGACTCGTTCCTGACGTTCGAGCTGGAGCACCCGATCGTGCTCGGCCCGTTCGGCGGACTCTCCTCGATCGAACTGACCGCCACGGTGTCGAACCTCGGCGGACTCGGCTCATTCGGCCTCTACGGGTACGACGCGGCCCGCATCGCCGAGACCAGCGCGGCGCTGCGAGCGGCCACGAGCCGGCCGTTCGCGCTCAACCTCTGGTTGCCGCTCGAACACGAGCAGCCGGCACCGGATGCCCCGAGCGAGCCGGTCTCGTTCACCCGCGCGCTCGACGCGGTGCGGGGGTACTTCGACGAGCTCGAGCTGTCGCCGCCGACAGCGCCCGCGTCGCCGGACTCGCTCCTCCCGAGCTTCGAGGAGCAGTGGGCGGCAGTGCTCGAGGCGCGCCCGGCCGTCGCGAGCTTCGTCTACGGCGTGCCGACGGCCGCGGTCGTCGAGAGTGCTCGCGAACGCGGCATCCGGATCGTCGGAACCGCGACGACCGTCGACGAGGCCGTCGCGCTCGCGCAGGGCGGCGTCGACGCGATCGTCGCGACGGGGTTCGAGGCCGCGGGCCACCGCGTCGCGTTCCTCGAACCGGCAGAGGCGTCGCTCGTCGGATCGTTCTCCCTCATTCCGCAGGTCGCCGATGCCGTCGACCTCCCGGTCATCGCCGCCGGCGGCATCGCCGACCGACGAGGCGTCGCCGCAGCCTTCGCCCTCGGCGCGAGCGCGGTGCAAGTCGGCACGGCGTTCCTGCGCACTCGCCAGTCGGCCGCGAACGACGCCCATCGGCGCGCCATCCCCGCCACCGCGGCACACGAGAGCGTACTGACCCGTGCCATGAGCGGGCGACTGGCTCGCGGCGCCGCCAACCGGGCGATCCGCGAGATCGAGGCATCCGGAGCCATCGCCCCGTTCCCGTTGCAGAACTGGCTGACCGGCGCCTTCCGCGCCGAGGCGGGGCGCCGCGGACGCCCCGATCTGCAGTCGCTCTGGCTGGGTCAGTCCGCACCGCTCGCCGTGCGGGTCGAGGCATCCGAGGTCTTCGATGAACTCGCTGCCGGGGTACCCGCATGATCGACCGCTCGGCGCCGCCGAGGCATCCGCTCAGCGCACGACGTCGAAGACCTGCTTGACGACACCGTTGGAGTACGACTCGTGCTCGACGAGGTCGAGCCGCGTGTACGGGTCGCCGGCGCCGAAGAGGCGCTTGCCGTCGCCGAGCAGCAGCGGGAACACGAGCAGGTGGTAGCGGTCGACGAGCCCGGCGGCGGCGAGACCCTGGGCGAGCGTGGCGCTGCCGTGCACGATGATCGGGGCTCCGTCGCCCTCTTTGAGCTTCGCGACGTCATCGAGTGAGCGCAGCACCCGGGTGTTGTTCCATTCCGGGTCCGACAGGGTCGACGAGACGACGTACTTCGGCATCGCGTTGTACTCGGCGAAGTCGTCGACCATCGTCGGCCAGACCGGTGCGAACTCGTCGTAGCTGACCCGGCCCATGAGCATCGCCCCCGCCTCGAGCTGCTCACGGCCCTTGATCTCGTAGGCCTCCTCGACGAACGGCACGTCCTTGAAGGTCCAACCCGCCCGCGGGTGCGACCCGCCGCCGGGCGAGTCGATGACGCCGTCGAGGCTGATGAACTCCGTGACGATGAGGGTGCGCATGAGATGAATCCTTCCGGGGCGGTATTTCCGCTCTCATTCTGGACGTCGAACGGAAGCTCGCGCGATCGACATCCGCGACGGAATGTCTCACAGATCTTTTCGCCTCGTCCGGATGCGCGTGTCGGTGTCGGTGTCGGTGTCGGTGGCCGGGCGTAGCTTCGGCCCATGAGCCAAGTGCGCCCCTTCGAGCTCCATGTGCCAGACGAGGTCATCGACGATCTGCGTGCGCGACTCGCGCGCAGCCGGGTGCCCGACGATTCGCCGCGGCGCCCGCCGTCGGGCATGTCCGCCGCCTACCTGCGCGAACTCATCGACTCGTGGCGTCAGTGGAACTGGCCGGCGCGAGAGGCATGGCTCAACGGGCATCCTCAGTTCATCGCCGAGATCGACGACGCCTCGGTGCACTTCGCGCATCTCCGTTCAGAGCGAGCGGATGCCCCGGCACTGCTCGTCATGCACGGCTGGCCGCACACCTTCGCCCTGCAACTCGACTTCGCCGACCGCTTGCCCGACTTCCACGTCGTCGTCGCGAGCCTGCCCGGGTTCGCCTTCTCCTCGCCGTTCGCGGCCGGCCCGATGTCCGAGAAGCGGCTCGCCGCCACGATGCACGCCCTCATGACCGAGGTGCTCGGCTACGAGCGCTACGTCACCTACGGCGAAGACGTCACCGCGAACGTCAGCGATCTCATCGCGGCGCGGTACCCCGAACACGTGGCGGGCATCGTCGCCACGCACGCGCACTTCCCCACCGGCGAGGAGCGCGAAGCCCTCACCGATCCAGCCGAGCGTGCGTTCTTCGACGACCTCTCTGCGCGCCACGGGCCCGACGGCGCCTACGGACACGTGCAGGCCACCCGGCCCGACACGCTCGCGTTCGCCCTCAACGACTCTCCGGCGGGGCTCCTGGCCTGGCTCGCCGAGAAGCTCGTCGAGTGGAGTGACACCCCGGCCGGCGAACCACGCGCGGTCGAGCAGCGCATCTCGCGAGAGCACATCCTCACCGAGGCGACGATCTACTGGGTCACCCAGACGATCGGGTCGTCGTTCCGCCCGTACTACGAGGGCGCTGACCAGCCCGACCCGATCCCACCCACGTCGGTGCCCGCCGCGGTCTTCATCCAGCGACACGAGGCGGGGTACCCCGAGTCGCTTGCGCGGAGCCACTACCTCGACCTCCGCGTCTTCGACCGGCTCGACGCCGGCGGCCATTTCACCGCGGCCGAGGTGCCCGACGAGCTGGCTCGGCGTGTGCGGCAGTTCGTGCAGTCGCTCGACTGAGTCGGTGGTCGCACGCCGCGGCATCCGCTCTACGATCGCAAGATGAGCGCACCGCGGGAGCCGAGCGAGCCGAACGAGCCCGAAGGGCCGTGGTGGACCGGCGACGACGACATCGGCGGCATCGGTTTCGCCCGGTTCTTCGCGTACACCAGCCTGCTGATGGCGATCGCCGCGCTCGTGCTGGCCGTTGCGGCGCCGCTCGCCGGCGATGCACTGCGCACCGTCTGGATCACGGGCTTCGCGGTGACCGCCATGTGGATCGCCTTCATGGCAGTCCCCCGCTACCGCCGAGAGGGCGTGCGCCCCTCGGCCGCGGTGCGGGTCACGATGGTGCTCGGAGTGCTGACCATCGTGATCATGATCTACGCGTTCGCCGTGATCGCGCTCGCGTCGACGGGCGTGCAGCTGCCGGCGCCGTCGTACTGGTTCGGATCGACGCCCGGCCCGCGCGGCGTCACCATCTGATTCGGTCAGCGACGCTGCGCATGGCGCGCTGACCTCGGCGGGCGCTGCCTCGGGCGTGCGATGGCCACCGACCGCTACGTCGTCGGCACCCAGACCCGCATCGTGGACGGACCGCGATTCGCCCAGTCGTGGTACCTCACGAGCGGCACTGCCGCACCCGCGCCCGTGCGCCGATCGACGAGCGCCACGATGGGCCCGAGCTCGGAGTCCGCCGGCTCCACCGCCGGGTCGACCCGAAGGTCGGCGAGATCGGATGCCTCGAGCGGCGTGCCGACCAGATCGACCGACTCGAGCGCGAACACCTCGGGGCCGCGCTCGACCGTGAGGCAACCGCGCACCGCGTCGACCCGCGGATCCGGCGCCGTGAACCGCGGCCCCACCGGCAGCTCGAGGGTGACCTCGTCTCCCGCGGCGAACGCGCGGGTCACGGAGGTCATTCCGGCACGGCCCTGCGGGTTGGCCGGCCAGACCTGCTCGACGTCGTCGCCGGCCGAACGCACGGTGAGCCGTGCACCCTCGGCCCAGGCCGGCACACGCAGCGACAGCGTCCACTCCCCGCCGGCGTCTGCGAGCACGCGCACCCGCACCGTGCCCTCGCGGGGATAGTCGGTCGAGACCTCGAGCGCGATCTCCCGTCCGTCGTCGAGCCGAGTGCGAATCGTCGATGCCGCGTACTGGTGCAGCTGCACGCCCGAGTCGTCGGCCGTGGCGAGGTAGGCGGAGAGACTCGCGAAGGTGCGAGCGACGTTGGGCGGGCAGCACGACACCTCGAACCACGGCGCCCGCAGCGACGACGAGGCGCGCGGCGACACCTCGTCGGCGTCGGCGGGCGCGCCCGGCCGTCGCTGGTGCAGGGTGTTGGCGTAGTAGAAGGCCGTTCCCTCGGCCGACGGCGAGGTCGCCACGACGTTGAAGAGCGTGCGTTCGATGAGGTCGGCGTACTGCGCATCTCCGTGAGCCAGCAGCATCCGCCAGCTGAACATGATCGACGCGACGCCGGCGCAGGTCTCGGAGTACGCGCGGTCCGAGGGCAGTTCGAAGTCTTCGCCGAACGCCTCGTCCTGATGGTGCGAGCCCTGGCCGCCGGTCACGTAGGTGCGGCGCTCGACGGTGCGGCCCCACTGGTGCTCGAGGGAACCCAGCAATTCGGCGTCGGAGGTCTCGACGGCGACGTCGGCTGCGCCGGCAGCGAGATAGTTGGCGCGCACGGCATGCCCGCGAAGCGTCTCCGCCGCTCGCACCGAGACGTCGTCCTGATAGTACGAACGACCCCACTCGATGTCGCGCAGCGTGCCCCGCCCGTGCCGCTCGACGAAGAGCTCCGCCTGCCGCAGGTAGCGCGACTCGCCGGTCGCACGGGCGAGTTCGGCCAGCCCCACCTCGATCTCGGCGTGCCCGCAGATGCGCTCGAGACCGCCCTCGCCGAACACCTCGCAGACGAGGTCGGCCGCTCTCCGGGCGATGCCGAGCAGGCCGTCATCGGCATCGGGCCGGGTGCGCGCCCGGGCCACCGCCGCCTGGAAGAGGTGGCCGAGGCAGTACAGCTCGTGGCCCCATTCGAGGTCGCTCCAGCGCGGGCCCTGGCCGACTCGGCCGAATCGGGTGTTCAGGTAGCCGTCGGACTCCTGCGCAGCGGCCACCCGCTCGACGACGGCGCGGAACCGACGTTCGAGCTCGTCGCTCTCGCCCGCGGCTCCCCCGGCGGCGTCGCGGCGCCCGATCTCCCACGCGACCGCTTCGAGGTACTTGTACACCTCGGAGTCGGCGAACTCCCGGCCGCGCCGACCCTCGGGCAACGCGCCGGCCGCAGCGAGATCGAAGTTCGCGAGCCACCCCTCGCGCTCGAGCCAGTGCTCGACGTGGGCGAGCGTGTTGCGCCCGTTGACCGACTGGCGTTCGCCCCAGAAGCCGCCGGTGATCGATACCTCGTCGAGCCCCAGCGGGCGCAGCACACCCGTCGTCGGGGCGACCGGAACGGCGTGGGTGGTGGTGGTGGGTGTGGTGAGGGTCATGTTCATCCCTTGAAGGCGCCCGACATGAAGCCGCGCACGTAGTGTCGTTGGAGGATCAGGAAGAGCAGGATGCACGGCAGCGCGAGCACCACGACACCGGCCTCGGTCGCTCCGTAGTCGACGACGCCCTGCGCCTGCCCGCGGAGGTTCGAGATCGCGAGCGGCAACGTCATGCGGTTCGAGTCGTTGATGAGAATGAGCGGGGCCATGAAGTCGTTCCACGCCGCGAGGAACGCGAACAGGCCGACCGTGATCAGGCCCGGCTTCACCGCCGGAATCAGCACCCGCCAGAGTGCCGAGAAGGTCGAGCAGCCGTCGACCATCGCCGCCTCGTCGAGCTCGCGCGGAATCGACTCGAACGAGATGCGCATCATGAACATCGAGAACGGCAGCTGGAACATGGTCAGCACGAGCGCGACGCCCACGAGCGAGTTCGAGAGCCCCACGAGGTTCAGCAGCACGTACAGCGGAATGAGCAGCGTCGCGTAGGGCACCATCAGGATCGCGAGCGTCGAGAGGAACAGCACGTTCTTGCCCGGGAACGAGAACCGGGCGAACGCGTACCCGCCGAGCAGCGAGATCGTGAGCGTGAGCAGCACGGTCAGCAGCGAGACGAAGAGCGAGTTGCCGAGATAGACCCAGATGCCCGCCTGGTAGTTCGCGAGGGTGGCGTAGTTGCCGAAGCCCCAGCCGTCGACCTGGTTCGTGCCGGCGAGCGGCGATACCGACGAGATCGCGGTCCAGATCAGCGGGTACAGGAAGATCAGCGCGAGGCCGGCGGTCAGCACCCAGTACGGCGTGCGCAGGGCGATGCCGGCGAACGAGGTCGACGGATGCCGCGGTGTGCCGCGCCGTGCGCGCGAGCCGCTGCCCGCGGCATCCGTGACGATCGCCCGCGTCGTCGCCGCCGATGCGGTGTCGGTGCTCATCAGTCCTCCGCCTTCTTGCCGAATGCGCGGATCTGCGCGATGTTGATGACGACGAGGGCGAGCAGCACGATCACCGAGAGCGCACCGGCCACGCCGAGGTCGTTGGGGCCCTGGAAGGCGACGCTGTAGATGAGCTGCACGATCGTGATCGTCGAGTTGTCGGGGCCGCCCTTCGTCAGGATGTAGAACTGCTCGAATGCGAGCAGCGAACCCGTGACGCAGAGCACCGTCGTGAGCGCGAGCGTCGGACGGAGCAGCGGCAGGGTGACGTCGCGGAAGGTCTGCCAGCGCGAGGCGCCGTCGATGCGAGCCGCCTCGTACACGTCGTCGGGGATGCCCTGCAGGCCCACGAGCATGAGCAGCATGTAGAAGCCCGCGTAGCGCCACACGATGAGGAAGATCGTCGACCACAGCGCGCCGTCGGGCGTGCCGAGGAAGGTGAAGCCCCACGACGCCATGAGGTCGGCGAACGGGCCGGCGATCGGCGAGTAGATCACGTAGAAGAGCAGCGAGGCCGACGCGAGGCCGAGGGCGCTCGGAATCAGGATCGAGGTGCGCAGCAGGCCCTTCCACCGGCTCGACTCCTGCACGAGCAGGGCGAGGCCGAGGCTGAGGGCGAGCAGGATGACGGTGGTGAGCACCGTGTACTTGAGGGTGAAGACCACCGAGTCGATGAAGAAGCGGTTCGAGATCGCGACCTGGTAGTTCTCGGGGAAGTTCGGGCCCTGGTTGCCGCTGAGCAGCGGCCAGTCGGATCCCGACATCTGGAGCACGAGCAGGAGCGGCAGCACGAAGAGCAGCAGCACGAAGATCGCGGTCGGAGCGGCGTAGAGCCAGCCCGCGAGTGCGCCGTGGGTGCGCCGGCCACGGCGGCGTGCAGGGCGCCGCGCGCCGGACGCGGCGGGTGGTGCCGGCGGTGACGCCGGAGGGTGGAGTGTCGCGGTCATGCGAGGAGCCTTTCGAGGTGGGCACGACCGGCGCTCGGGGGTGCCGAGCGCCGGTCGGTGGTCGATCCGTTACTGCGAGAGCACCGCGGTGATCTCGTCGTTGTCGGCGTCGACGGATGCCCCGTCACCGAGCACCGCGTTGCGCACGAGTGTGAGCCACGGGCTGTTCGGCGCGTTGAAGGCCTGCTGGAAGTTGATCGCCACGGGGGTGTCGCCTGCGCCGGCGACCTCGTTGATCGTGACGAGGCGGGGGTCCTTCGCGGAGAACTCGTTGTCGGCGAGGTCGGCGCGGGCGACGACGTCGTTGTTCTTCGCGAGCACGCCGACCTGCGCTTCCTCGGACATCATCCAGTTGAGGAAGTTCCACGCCTGAGCGGCCTTCTTGGAGTCCTTCGAGATGCCGAGGCCGTCGCCGCCCACGAACGTGGAGGCACCGCCCTCGGGGCCCGGGATTCCGGCCACTCCGGCGTCGAACTCGGTCGAGGAGAGCAGGGTCGCCGGGTAGAACATGAGGCCGACCTTGCCCTCGGTGAAGCCAGCGGTCCAGGTGGGGCCCGCCTCGTCCTTCGACGACGGCAGCACCGCGCCCGAGTCCCACAGGTCCTTCCAGACGGAGTACATCTCCTTGGCCGGATCGCTCGCGAGGAGCGACTCGGTGCCGTCGTCGGAGAGCACCTCTTCACCGTCGGCCCACATGCTCGGGAACCAGGTGAAGACGAGGCATCCGCCGCAGTTCAGGCCGGTCGCCGTGCCGTAGGTGTCGGGCTTGTTCAGCGCCTGCACGGCCTTCGCCGCATCGGCGAACTCCTGCAGGTTGGCCGGGGCCTTCTCGGGGTCGAGGCCCGCTTCGGCGAAGAGCTCCTTGTTCCAGAACATCATCGAGAGGTCGAGCACGAACGGCAGCACGTGCTCCTTGCCGTCGAGGGTGCCGGCCGAGAGGTGACCCGCGTTGATCTCGTCCTTGAAGTCGAGTCCGTCGATCTGGGTCGAGATGTCTTGGAAGAGCCCCTGCTCGACCCAGTTCGGCACGTAGACGATGTCGGCGGCGAAGAGGTCGGGCAGGCCGCCCGAGCCGGCTGCTGCGCCGACCTTCGCGACGTAGTCGTCGTTCGGCACGACCGTCAGCTCGACCTGGTTCTCGTGCGTGTCGTTGTACGCCTCGACGAGAAGCTTGGCCTGCTTCTCGAGTGGGGCGCGAGTCCAGAGCGTCAGCGTCGAACCGTCGTCGACGCCCTCTGCCCCGGCGTCGGCGAGGCTCGACGCCGGCTCCTCGGTGCTCGCGCAGGCGGCGAGGCCCGCGATGAGCGCTCCGGCGGCGAGCACTCCGAGCGCCCGCCGCGTTCGGCCAGTCATGCGTGTCATGTGGATCTCCTCATACTCGTCGTTGAGCGGGCTCGCTGAGCCCGGGGTGCAAGGGCACTCGGTCGGGACTTCGAAAATACCGAAATGCTTTTCGGTACGTTACTCTTGGGATTCGGGCGGCGTCAAGAGCCTCGTCCGGTAACGTTTGCGTCACGAGAAGGGGGTCGCAATGGCGCGGGTCGAAAATAGTGCCGCAGCGGGTCGGCCGGCGACGCTCAGTGACGTCGCACGCATCGCCGGAGTGTCGATCGCAACGGCGTCGAAGGCGATCAACGGGCGCGACGAGGTCGCCCCGGCGACGCGACGACGCGTGCTCGAAGCCGCCGAGCAGATCTCGTTCACCCCGAACCAGCTCGCGCGCAGCCTCCTCGCCGGGCGCACCGGCACCGTCGGGCTGCTCACGAGCGACCTCGAGGGCCGCTTCGTGATCCCCATCCTGATGGGCGCCGAAGACGCGTTCGGCGCCGGCCAGGTGAACGTCTTCCTCTGCGACGCCCGCGGCGACGCGATCCGCGAGCAGCATCACCTCAAGGCCCTGCTCAATCGACGCGTCGACGGCATCATCGTGGTCGGTCGCCAGACCGATCCCCGGCCCTCGCTCGGCCACACCCTGCCGGTGCCGGTCGTCTACGCCTATGCGCCGTCAGACGACCCTGCCGACCTCTCACTCACCCCCGACAACCGCGCCGGGGGGCGCCTCGCAGTCGAACACCTCATCTCCTGCGGCCGCAGTCGCATCGCCCACGTCACCGGCGACCCCTCGTACGCCGCCGCGCGCGACCGACTCCTCGGCGTGCGCGACGGCCTCCAGGCCGCGGGCCTCGAGCTGGTCGGCGACGCGATGTTCTCCGTGTGGTCGGAGCACTGGGGTCGCGATGCCGCAGCGATGCTCCTCGCGCAGCATCCAGAGGTCGATGGCATCGTCTGCGGCTCCGACCAGATCGCCCGCGGCGTGCTCGACACGCTGCGCGACCTCGGTCGGCGGGTACCCGAAGACGTCGCCGTCATCGGGTACGACAACTGGGAGATCCTCGCCACCAATGCCCGGCCCGAACTCACGAGCATCGACGCGAACCTGCAGGAGCTCGGGCGGCTCGCCGCGAAGCGCGTGTTCACCGCCCTCGACGACGAGACCCGCTCCGGCACCGAGCACCTTCCCGTGCGCCTCGTGATCCGCGGGTCGACGATCGCGCGGCGCTGAGGCGACTCCTCCGATCGCTCGCCTACTTGGGCACGAAGACCGGGAAGCCGCAGGCGAACCACATCTGGGCCGCGTACGTCTGCCTCAGCACGCCCTGCTTGATGATGTCGGAGCCGTTGCCGTCGGAGGCGACGTGGTACATGAGCGCGTACAGGGTTCCACTCGACGGAGTGGGCTGGAGGTTGTCGAAGTGTCGTCGGTCGCCGACGTCGAGGATGAAGTGCTCGTCGATCGGCTGCACGCCACCGGGCTCCCAGTTGGTCGCGATCGACACGCCGACCCGGTGGTCGCAGTTGTTGGTGAAGGTGACCGTCGCTCCGAGGTCGATCGTGGGTCCCTGTGCCTGAGCAGGCTGGGCGACCATGAGTCCCGCGGCGAGCAGCGCTGCCGCCGCTGCCCCGGCGAGTGTGCTTCGTGTTCGAGTCTTCATGCTCCGACCGTAGGCTGCGACCGGCTCAGCGTCGATGGGTACCTCTCACCATTCGTGCCCGCCGAGCCTGGAGCAGCGCCCCGAGGCCGGCGAGCAGCACTGCGAGTGGAATGAGGGATGCCGCGGCCGATCCGGTCGACGCGAGCGAGCCACCCGCAGAGACGCGGGCGGAGCCGAGCTGCGCCGTCGGCGGTTCGGGCTCACCCGGGCCACCCGGCTCTGTCACGACGACCTCGAGTTCTCGCGTCGATTCGACGTTGCCGGCGACATCCGTCGACCGGTACGCCACGGTGGTGGTGCCGATCGTCGAGACGACGACGGGTTCGGCACCGATCGCCGCCCACTCGCCGTTCCCGAGGCGCACCTCGGTCGTGGCGACCCCCGAATGCGCATCGCTCGCGGTGAAGGCGAGTGCGACCGGGTCCGAGCCCGGCTCGTCGGGCAGGCCCGCCACGGCCGACTCCGGTGCGATGCGGTCCAGTCGCACCGTGATGCCCCGGCGCTCCGAGACGTTGCCCGCGACATCCGATGCCTCAGCCTCGACGAGGTGCTCACCCGAATCGCCGAGCACCAGCTCGCCGCTCCATTCGACCCACTCGCCGTCGCCGATGCGGGTGCTGATGCGCGGCGACGGGTCGTGGTCGTCGGCGGCGGCCGCGATGATCCGCACGGGATCCCGGTGCCAGCCGCTCGTGCCCGGTTCGGTCTCGACGCCCAGGGTGAGCGTCGGCGGTGCGACATCCGGCTCGGCCACTTCGGCCGCCCATGCCTCGAACTCGAGCATGCCGCTCGAGCCGCCCGCTTCGGCGGTTCCCCACGATTCCATGACCGCGCGAAGCTTCGTCGTGGTCACCGCGCTGAACGCGACCTCGTTGATCGTCTCCGACGAGCGCTCGTAGGCGTCATCGGTCGCCACGTCACGCCATTCGCCCGTGACGAGGTCGACGAACTGCAGCCTCCAGGCCGACGGCGGGATCATCCCCGCCCCCGAGGCATCCGACGAGTCGCGGAAGAAGAGCACCCCTGCTCGGTCGACGGTCACGATGCGGTCCCACTCGAGCTGCACCCACTGCTCGCCGACCATCGGCCACGTGCCCCACGATGCGCCCGACGCGGCACCGTCGTTCACCGCCGTCACGGCGTTCCATGCCGACGTGTACGAGGCCGTCGGAACGGCGAGCGGCGCGATGTTGCCGACCAGCGGCGCGGTGTTCGAGCGGGGCACCGTGACGGATGCCGGATCGGAGAGATTGCCGGCGGCATCCCGCGCCCGCAGGTAGACGACATGCCGCTCGTCGTCGACCGTCACCGGGGCGGTGTACGACGCCCAGCCGGTCGGGGCGTCGACGGCGTACTCGACCGCGGCGACGCCGGAACCGGTATCGGCCGCGGATGCCGACACCGCGCGCGCGTCGATGTCGAACGCACCGGCGACGGTCGGCCGGCTCGCATCGATGCGAACGGCGACGGATGTCTCGGCCGACACGTTGCCCGAGGCATCCGTCGCCCTGGCGCGAACGAGGTGGTCCCCGTCGCCGCTCACCGTCGTCTCGGCGAAGCGCACGTTGTCGCTCGGCTGCCAGGCACCGTCGCCGATCGCGAGTTCGATGCGGGTGCGGAGGTCGCGATCGTCGGTCGCGGTGGCGCGCACCGTCACGGGTGACAGCCACCAGCCGGCGGCACCGTCGACCCCGTCGAGCGACAGCTCGACGGCGGGCGCGACCGTGTCGAGGGTCTCGCCGAACACCTCGAGTTCGCTGAGGCCCACCGCCGCGTTGGTCGAGCCGTCCGACTGGGCGCTCAGCACGAGCCGGAGCCCGGTCGTCACGACGGGGTCGAACGAGACGCGGTTCGGCGCCTCGCGCTCGGTCGAATACCCGTCGGCATTCGACACCTCCCGCCACTCCCCGTCGACGAGCACCTGCGCGATCCAGGATTCGGGAACCGCGATGCCGTCGCCGGAATCCGGCCCGGACTGGTCGCTCCAGAAGTGGGCACCGACGCCGTCGACCCGCACCGGCTCGGGCCAGCTGTAGCCGACCCAGCGGCTCGCCGGACGCTCGGCCGACCACGTCGCCCAGACGGCATCGTTCGCACCACCGGTGTAGACGATGGCGCCGTCGTTCAGGGCGCCCACGCGGTTCCAGCTCGCGGTGGACTCGGCCTCCGGCGTTCCCGCAAGCGCGAGGTTCGCGCGCCACGGGTTCTCACCGAGCACGGTGACGGTCGCCGTGGCGGCACCGGCCGCGTAGCCCTCGACGAAGCCGGTCACCGTGAATTCGCCGGCGGCCGCCAGGTCGACCGGGTCGACCGGATCCCAGTGCACGGCTGCGCCGATCGTGTCGTCGCCGTACTCGAGCGAGACCGTGTCTGGCAGCTCGGGCTGCACGCCGACGACGGTGCTGACGGTGACGGGAGCGACGCCCGTCGGCTGCGCGGCGTGCACCTCCCATTCCTCGACGGCGAGCGCGGAGTACTGCGGCGGACTCGCCACGTTCGGCGCGGCGTTCAGCACGGCGCGCAGCCGGGAGGTCGTCACGGCTCCGAAGCTCACGTCGTGCACGGCGGTGGTCGAGGTCGGGTAGCCGCTCGGGCTCGGCACGTCGTGCCACTCGCCGTCGTTCCAGTACTGCAGCAGCCACGACGAGGGGTCGGAGACGCCGTTCCCCGTGCCGGGCGCGACGTCGCGCCAGAACTTGATACGGGCACGGTCGACCCGTACCGGGGTCTCCCAGTCGTACTGGATCCACTGCTGCGCCGGGCGCGTGCCGGTCCAGCTGCCCCACATGTCCGGCGGCAGCGGGTTCGGCCGGATCAGTTCGTCGTTGAGCGACTTCATCCAGTACTGCGTCGGAATCGGCTGGTTCGACGCCGACACGGTGGCCCACGGTGCCACGTTCGACCGCGGCGTGAGGTCGGGTCCGCGCTCGGGCGTCGTCGTCACCGGCAGGATCCGTGCCGGCGAGACGGAGTCGTCCCATTCGAGGTGGTCGATCGCGACGGATCGACGGAAGTGGTTTCCGCCCTCCGCATCGGCCGTGTGATAGGCGATGAGCCACTCGCCGCCGAACTCGGTGATGGCCGGATGACTCGTGGTCGACGAGACCGGCGCGAGGATGCGCCCCTGGAAGGTCCATGGCCCGGTCGGGTTCGGCGCCGTCGAGTAGGCGATGCACGCGTGGTAGTTCGCGGGGGTGCAGGAGCTCGTCGGACCGGCGTTGTTCGCGGCATACGCGAGGTAGTACGTGCCGTTGCGCTCGAACAGCCACGGGGCCTCGAAGAAGCCGGTGATGCCGCTCGCGATGTTCGCGGGCGAGCCGACGAGCGTCTTCATGTCGGCGGCCAGCTCGGTCGACATCAGACGACCGAAGCTGCCCCAGTACATCCACACCCGTCCGTCGTCGACGAGCACGGTCGGGTCGATGTTGTGCGCGTCGTTGCCGAGGATCGCCTGGGAGACGATGGGCCCGCCGGCATGGTCCGTCCACGGCCCGAGCGGCGAATCGGCCACGGCGACTCCGATGCCGAACTTGTCGGGCGAGGTGCTCTCCGCCTCGTGCACCGGCACGTACCAGTAGAACCTGTCGTCGCCGCCCTCGACGACCTGGCCCGCGTAGGCGCGCCCGGGCGTCGCCCAGTCGAAGACGTTCTCGGGGCGCATCAGCGAAGGGTGGTGCTCCCACGCGCCGCCATCGACATCGGTCGTGGAGAAGGCCTGCCACTCGTTCATGATGAAGTCGTTGACCGTGGCCTCTGCCTCATCGCGGCCGGCGAAGACGTAGAGCGTGTCGTCGACCACGAGCGTCGCCGGGTCGGCCGAGTAGACCGAGCCGTCGCCGATGATCGGGTTCTCCGTGGCCGCCGTCGCCGGCGCCGCGGGAAGCACGGCGAGCAGCAGCGCGCCGATGGTGCCGAGCGCCGTCGAGACGGTGGTGGTGCGCATGCCTGGCATGTGGTCTCCTTCGACCGTGGTGACGCGGGTGCGGGTGGAGCGAGGGCGGGTGGAGCGGGGATGCAGGCCGGGATGCGGGCGGTCGCCCGCACCCCGGCCCGGGACTCACTCGGTGGGTCGGCGACGGCGGCGCGCCGTCACCAGGGCGATGCCGAGCCCGACCACGATGGCGCCGAGCGCGATCCACACCATGGCCCCCGTGATCTCGGGCACCCCGGTCGAGGCGATCGAGCCGCTCGGCCCGGTCGTGCCGGCCCCGGGGCTGCTCGTCCCCGGAGCGACCACCGTGACCGTCGCGGTCAGCTCGCCGTCCGGCACCATGAGCGCCACGGCGTGCAAACCCGGCTCGGCGTTCGCCGGAACGATGAACGTGCCCGACGCAGTGCCGTCGTCGCCCACGACGAGGGTGCCGATGCGCGTCGGCTCCGAGCGGAACTCGACCGCGAACACCGCACCCGGCTGGGCGCCCGTGAGCGAGATCGGCAACGTGCCGCCCGGAGCGACCTGCGTCACGCCGATGCGCATCACCTCGTCGCCGGTCAGCGACCCGCTCGGTTCGGGCTCCTCGCCCGGCCCGGGGCCGGTCGACTTGGCCGGGATCGCGAGTTCCGCGATGTCCGAGACGTTGCCCGCGACATCCGTCACCCGCACTCGCGCCGTGGTGGCCGCATCGCCGACGACGACCGCGGCCGTGTAGGCCGTCCAGGCGCCGTCGCCGAGTCGAAGCTCGACGAGGGCGACCCCGGACGCGGCATCACCGGATCCGACCGTCACCGTGCGGGTGTCGACGTCGAACGCCGGCGATCCCGTCGGCGCCGTCGCGTCGCGTCGCACCTCGACCGCGACCGGCTCCGACACGTTGCCCGCGGCATCCGTCGCACGGAACCGCACCATGTGCACGCCGTCGTCCTCGACCGGCACACCGTCGGCGTAGGCGGCCCATACGCCGTCGCCCAGCTGCACCTCGATCGATGGAGCGTCGTCGCGATCATCGAGCGCGGTCGCCGAGACGGTGACCGTTCCCGTGTGCCAGCCGCTCGCCGGCAGTGCCGGGTCGATCGCCGGAGTGACGACCGGCGCCTGGGTGTCGGGCACCTCGACGGGCGGCGCCTCGAAGACCTGCCATTCCTTGATGCCGAGGCTGCCGGCTCCCGACTCCGTGCCGGACGCCTCCAGCTGCAGCCGCAGTTTCGTCGTGGTCACCGGTGCGAACTCGACGACGTTGTACTCGTCGAGCGCGACTCCGTAGTCGGCGGATGCCTCGATGGGCACCCAGCCGCCGGCGTCACCGGACTCGGGGTCCCAGTACTCGGCGTGCCATGCCTTGGGTGCATCGATGCCGAGGCCCGCCTCGTCGAGGTTCGAGATGAAGTACACGCCGAGCTCGCCGATCGTGACCGGCTCCGTCCAGTCGTACTGCACCCACTGCTCGCCGATCTCGGGCCATGCGCCCCACACGTTGGTGTTGTCGTTCGGCGTGACGTCGCCCGACGAGGTCGGCTGCACGTCGTCGTTGAGCCCGGTCACCCGGTTCCAACCGGCCGTGACCGAGGCAGTCGGCGTCGCCAGCAGTGCCACGTTGCGGCGGTGGTTCCCGTCGCTCGCGGGCACCGTGCGTTCCTCCACGGCGCTCACGTTGCCCGCGACATCCGTGGCCCGCAGCTCGATGCGCACCTCGTCGAGCCCGACGAGGATCGACCCCGTCACCGCTCGCCACTCCTCGTCGGTCTCACCGGCGAAGCGGTACTCGAGCGAGGCGACACCCGAGCCGCCATCGGCCGCCGTCGCCTTGACGGTGCGACCAACCGCGTCGGTCGCGATCGTGAGGGCCGGAGCCGTCACGTCGATGCGGAACTCGGATTCGGGAACGCTCGACACGTTGCCCGCGGCATCCGTCGCCCGCGCCTCGACCACGTGCGAACCCTCGGCCGACACGAGGACCGGTGCGGAGTACGCCGTCCAGGCGCCCCCGTCGACGCGCACCTCGATCGCTGGAGCAGGGTCGCGGTTGTCAGTGGCCGACGCCGACAGCGTGACCTCGCCGCGGTACCAGCCCGATGCCGGCGCCTCGGGCGCCGTCGTGAGCGTGACCGCGGGAGCCTGCGTGTCGGGGCCGGTCGAGCCACCGCCGACGGACACCGTCGCGAGGGCGGTGGTCGCGCCCGGCAGCTCGGTCTGCACCTCGCCATCGACGGTGAACTCGCCGTCGCTCGCGTAGTCGGCCGGGTCGACCGCGTCCCACTCGACGGGCAGGTCCTCGCGGGAGCCGTCGTTGTAGAGCACGCCGAGCAGCGCCGGCAGGTCTGGCGCGACGCCCGCAGAGGTCTGAACGGCGACCGGGTCGACCGCGTTCACCTGGCCGGGCGCGGTCGCCCGCACCCACACGGTCGCCGAGGCGGGCACGGGCGAACCCGCCACGATCCCTGCGAC
The DNA here is from genome assembly GCF_059758475.1 of Agromyces sp. GQ35. Classification (NCBI taxonomy): domain Bacteria; kingdom Bacillati; phylum Actinomycetota; class Actinomycetes; order Micrococcales; family Microbacteriaceae; genus Agromyces; species Agromyces sp. GQ35. The sequence goes on from NZ_JCAXEO010000001.1 coordinate 552,669, forward strand.
GGTGAAGCTCCCCTCGCCGGCCACCTGATCGGCGGTGACCGGTGCCCACGCGACCTCGAGGTCACCGTGGCTGCCGTCGGTGAACGTGCCGTCGACGGTCGCGGGCAGCTCGGGCAGCTCGCCCACGTTCGTTCGCACGTCGATCGGCTCGATCGACACCGGCGCGTCGGCGAACACCTTCCACTCGCTCACGCCGACCGCCGCGAAGCTCGTGCCCGAGCCCATCGCACTCAGCACGAGGCGGAGGCGCGTCGTGGTCACGGCGCCGAACTCGGTCGAGTTCGGCTCGTCGCGGAGCACGCCGTACTCGCCGGGCGTGGGAACGTCGACCCACGCACCGCCGTCCCAGTACTGCGCCTTCCACGACTTCGGCACGTTGACGCCGGATGCCGAGTTCACGTCGTTCTGGTCGCGCCAGAAGCTCACCTCTGCGCCCGAGACCCGCACGGGCTCGTCCCACTCGTACTGCAGCCAGCGCGTCGCCGGGTGCGAACCCGACCACGTGCCCCAGAGCTCGGTCTGGGCTCCGCCGGTGTGCAGCACCGTGCCGTTGTTGACGGCGTTCACGTTGTTCCAGCCGGCCGTGAACTCGGCCGTCGGCGTGGCGTCGGGCGCGACGTTCATGCCGCGTGCGGCGACCTCGCCCTGCACGGTGACGTCGACCGAACTCGCGGCCTCGCCGTCATCGGCGGTGAGCCGCAACACGTACGTGCCGTCTGCCGAGAACCGAGCGGTCGTCGATGCGGCGGCCGGGTCGTCGAACAGCACCGTCGCGCCATCGGGTGCGGAGACGATCGACCAGTCCACGGCGAGATCGCCGCCCGGCAGTCCGTCGTCCTTGGCCGTGCCGACGAGCGCCGCCTCACCGGCGGTCGACGCCTGCACGTCCTGCCAGGCGGTGACGAGCGGTGCCTGGTTCGTCGACGCCGGCGCCTCGACGCCCGTGCTGAAGAGCTGCACCTCCTTGATGCCGGTCTTCGCGCCGCCGGCGTGGGTGACCGTCACCCGCACGGCATCGCCCGTGACCTCGGGGAACTGCGCCTGGTTGAGGTTCGCCCGTGGGTAGACGGGGGTGCGCGCCTGTTGCGGGATCGGCGACCACTCGCCGCCCTGGCGCACCTCGAGGGTGTAGACGGCCGGCTCGCGGTAGCCCGCGACGGTCGCACTCGACGAGGAATCATAGAAGTACACGCGTGCATCGTCGAACGTCTGCTCGCCGCCGAGCTCGACCGTGATCGAGTCCTTCGCGTTCGGCGAGCCGGCGGTGCCCCAGAAGGGCTCGTTCACGGTCGTGCCGTTGACGGCGGCTTCCGCAGCCCGTCCGCTCGCCGAGAAGGTCGCCGAGACGGGCGCGCCGGCAGCGAGGTTCGCCGAGCCGGTGCTCGCGGTCGCGACATCCGCCCCGGCCTTGGCGAAGAGGTCGATCACGCGAGCGCCCTCTGCGAAGCGCACCTCTTCCGGTGCCTGCACCGGCGAGGTGTTCGCCGTGACCTGCTGGGCGTCGCCCTCGATCTCCAGCTCGCCCGTCGCCGGGTCGTAGATCACGTGTGCGAGGTCGTCGACGGTGAACGCGAGCTCGCCGTCGAGGAAGACGGAGTACCCGTCGGGCACCGCTGGCCCGTAGTGGTCGGTGCCGCCGGGCTCGTCCCACGTGACGGTGAGGTCGCGATCGCGGTATCGGATGTTGTTCGCCGAGAAGTGATCCCAGCCGATGCCGATCGGGTCGAGCTCGATCTTCGCGTCGCTGCGCGGACGCAGGCCCATCGCGTCCTCGATCATCGTGAAGTTCGTGGCGCCGAGGATCGTGTGGTGGATCCACGACCGGTAGCCGATCGACTGCGGGTCGGCCGAGCCGTCGGACCAGAATTCGTTCTGGTCGGGAAGACGGTTGTCGCCGCCGTTCTGGTAGTGCGCCCAGGCGTTCCAGTAGAGGAGCTTCTTGTACCAGTCGGCGTCGATCGCGTCGGTCGGGTAGTCGCGCAGGACGCGCGAGACCATGCGGAAGGTGACCGTCGAGTTGATGACCGAGAAGTTGTTCGAGCCCGGTCCGCCGTAGTCGGCCTGGTCGGCCTGGTTCGCCGTGTAGAACGGGAAGATCGGGTACTCCGAGTCATCCGCGAAGAGCCGCAGCGCATCGACGTAGTCGTCGTCGTAGTCGGCGTCTCCGGGCTTCGGCATCAGTCCGACGCTGAAGGGGTAGTAGTTGTTGATCTCCTTCCACTTCGCGTGGGCGCCATCACTCGTCCACCGGTGCTTCAGCAGGTTCTCGTCCGCGTCCCAGAGCAGGTCGAGCACCTTCGTCTTGATGTTCTGCGCGAAAGCGTCCATCTCGTCGGCCTTGGCGGTGTCGCCCGCGAGGCGGTACGCCTCGGCGGCGGCCGTCGCGTTCGAGTAGAGGTAGGCGTTCTCGGCACGATCCATGTACGCGTTCGGCCGCTCGTGGAACGACACGGCATCGGCGTCGTTGCCGGTCATCGCGCCCCAGTTGTAGTCGATGAGTCCGCTGTCGTCGCTGTCGTAGGCGTCGATCAGTCCCTCGACGTCGTTCTCGGCGTAGGTCGCGAGGTTCTCGGCGATGGCGGTCGGGCCGCCGTGCAGCTGATACGAACGCCAGGCCGCCTCGGAGATGTACTGGGTGTAGCTGTTCGACCAGTTGGCGGGGTCGCCGGGGTTGTCGACGAACTTCGCGCTCTTCGAGGTCTCGCCGGCGGCGACCCACGGCCCGTACGAGTAGATCGGGTCGCGGAAGTACTTCAGGTCGTCGATGAACATGCCCGTCGTGAGCACGATCGAGTTGTTGTAGCCGAGCACGCCCTCCATCGAGGTCGGGAACTGGTACGTGTTTCCGGGAATGTCGGCGTCGAGGAAGTTGAACCGCATGAGCCACCAGCGGTAGAACAGCGTCTTGTCGATGTTGTCTTCAGGCGTGTCGAGGTAGGGCACGTTCTCGGCCCACCACCGGTTGTAGGCGGTGACGTGCGAGGTGTACGCGGCGCCGGGCGCTGTCGCGCGCACGGCGTCGTATTCGGTGCGGGAGGCCGCGATCTCATCGGTCACGAGGCCGAGTTGCACCTTCGTCGTCGCGCTGCCTCCGGCGGGCACGGCGACGGATGCCTCGAGCGCGCCGTCGGCCGGAGTGAAGCCGTCGCCCGAGAACCTCGGGTGCAGCACCGTGAGGTCGTTGAGCGCGTCGACCGTGCCGGTGAGTTCGCCGCCCTCGACGATGGAGACGTACGGCGACACCGCGCGCACGGTGACGTCGAGCGCCGGGCCGGTCGAGCGCAGCTCGAGATTCGTGACGAGCACGTTGGCGTCGGTGATGAACTTCGTCTGGACGACCTCGAGCCCGGCACCGGCGTTGCGGTGCACGCTGCGCCAGTAGCTCGGCGTCTGCTTGCGCTGGGCCGTGTCTTCGGTGAGGGTCACGTTCGAGCCGCCGACGAGCGCCGTGATCGTGTAGCCGCCGCGCCCGTCGATCGACTCCCAGTAGGCGAGCTGCCCGGCGAACCCGAGGGCTCCCGGCGTGTGCTCCTTCATGAACGCAGCGCGGCCGCGAGTGAAGATCCACTGGTTGTTGTCGCCGTGGCTGCCGGCCGTGCCGGTGCGCGCGAGCATCTCATCGATCCAGAAATCGTTTTCGGTGGTGGCACCCGCTCCGGCAGCGAGGTCAGCGTCGAAGATCGCCTGCAGTTGACCGGCCGGCGTGTACTCGACCCCGGTGTCGGGGATCGGCTGCTCGCTTCCGGTGAATGTCGGATACCCGATATCGCTATTCGCCGCAAATGCCGGCGTGGCCAGCAATGTGCTGCCTACGACTGCCGCAATGGCGGCGGTCGCGAGCGCACCCCGCGCGCCCCGCCCTCGTCTTCTCGATGCCCAGACCACGTCGTCCATTCCCTCTCCCGTCGTTGCTCACCGGTGAGCACAACGCACGTGAAGGCAACGTATCGGCGCGGGCAGCGCCACCGCAATCCTTTTCGGAATGTTTCGGCGAACCCGAAAAGCCGCGGGTCGAAACCTCGTACTCAGCCGATCGCGTCGAGCGCTGCGAGCACACGCGGCACCGAGCCGCCGAGGTTCCAATCGGCTCCGAGCGCTTCGAGGGCATCGCGTCGTGCACCCGCTACCGGGCGAAGCCGGGCGTCGAACTCTCCCAGTTCGAGGTCGCGCACGACGCCGACGACCGTGGGGGCGACGTCGAGATAGTCGGACGCGGCGGCGAACTTCGCTCGCATGGTCGCCGACATCGGCGCCGAGGCATCCGCTGCCGCCGCCCGGATGCCCTCGAGGTCGACGAACTCGCGCAGCAGAGACGCCGCGGTCTTCTCGCCGACGCCCGCGACGCCCGGCAGGCCGTCGGAGGTGTCACCGCGCATCACCGAGAAGTCCACGTACTGCTGCGGCAGCACCGAGTACTTCGCCACGACCGATGCATCGGTCAGCACCTCGAGCTTGCTCATGCCGCGTGCAGTGTAGATGACCCGCACGGATGCCTCGTCGTCGATGAGCTGGAACAGGTCGCGATCGCCCGTGACGACGTCGACGGGCATCGACGCGCCCGTGGCGAGGGTGCCGATGACATCGTCGGCCTCGTGCTCGGCCGCCCCCACGATCGGGATGCCGAGGAGGCCGAGCACCTCGCGAATGCGCGGGATCTGCGCGATGAGGCCGCCCGGTGTCTCCTCGACGTCGGTGCTGCCCGGCACGACCTGCTCGACCCGGTGGGCCTTGTAGCTCGGGATGAGCTCGACCCGCCATGCCGGCCGCCAGTCGTCGTCCCAGCAGGCGACGAGGTGCGTCGCCTCGAAGTCGGCGGTGAGCCGGGCGATCATGTCGAGCAGCCCGCGCACCGCGTTGACGGGGGTGCCGTCGGGCGCGGTGATCGAGTCGGGCACGCCGTAGAACGCGCGGAAGTAGAGAGAGGCGGTGTCGAGGAGCATCAGTCGGTCGGCCACAGGCCGATCATGGCACGGCGCCGCCCGCGCTCCTACCCCGGGAAGGTCTCGACCCACTCTCCGGCCGCATCGAGCACGTCGACGTCACCCCGGTCGCCGAGCAGTTCCCAGCGCTGCAGCGAGACCGGCACGTTGCCGTTCAGCCAGAGCGAGTCATGGAACTCGCGCAGCGAGAAGCCCTCGCCGCGGGCGACCGCAGCGTCGGCGAACAGCCGCTTCACCTCGTGCTTGCCCACGTGGTACGACATGGCGAGACCGGGCGTTGCGACGTAGACCGAGGTCTCTTCGGTCGCCGTCTCGACATCCATCGGCACGAGGCGCACGAAGAAGTCGACCGCCTCGTCGAGGCTGAACACCCCGGTCGCGAGGTTCACGTCGACGACCACTCGCAGTGCCCGCAGCCGCATGAAGTTGTGCACCGTCGTCTGCGAGTGCGGCGCGTCGTCGAAGAGCCCGGCATCGAGCATGAGCTCTTCGTTGTAGTGGGCGATGCCCTCGTTGACGACCGAATCGACGTAGTGCCGGCGCATCACGCGCGGGTGACCCCACGACAGCGCGAGCTGCTGGCTGTGCGCCCCCTCGTGGATGATGCCGAGGCGCGGGTCGCGCGCGTTGGCTGCGTCGAAGTACGGCAACTCGACCGCCGGCGCCGGCACGTACGACACGGCGTCGTGCTCGCGCCGCCCTTCACTCGTGAGGTCGTCGGTGACACCGAGGAACGCGAGGGGTTCGAGGTACGCCGGGTAGGCCGAGAAAAGGTAGTGCCGAAGCGACTCGGGCTGGCTCAGCAGACCCGCGTGGTCGGAGAACGCCCGCACCTCGCGCTCCCGCTCGGCCTGGTCGGCGACCTCGGCGGCGACGTCGCGCGCGAGTGGCGCCGGCGCCACGTCACGGTGCCGGTTGCGACTGAGCGTCTCGGCGACGATCGCGCCCCGGTAGTCGTGCAGGGCCGCGCGCACGAGCTCTTCGGGTTCAGCGGCGACGAGCGCCACGTGACGCAGGTACCAGACGAAGGCGTCACGGCCCACGATGACGTCGGCGCCGAAGCTGCCGGCGGATGCTTCGAGCCACTGCGCATACCGGGTGAGCGCCGTGCTCGCGGCGGGCTGCGCCTCGGCGAGCGCGGTCGCCGTCTCAGCGTCGACGTGCTCGGTGAGCGCTGCGACGGAATCGGCGAGCCGCGGCCCGATGCCGGCGAGCTCGGCGGCCGCCACCCGTGCAAGGGTGGCGACGCCGGCACGTTCGAGGTTGGCGATCGCGTGCTCGACCGCACGGGGCATGGCGGTGAGCACCGTCACCAGATCAGCCTGCCGCCCAGTGTCGAACGGCGGCGGGGCGAGCAGCAGGTCGAACCACGGGCCGAGGACCTGACTCGTGAGGAACACGGCGTCGCGCTCCCAGTTGCGCAGCACGTCGAGTTCCCAGCGCACGCGCGCGAGCGCCGACCCCAACAGCCGGTGGTCGATCTGATCGGGAATCGGCAACGCGGCGACATCCCTCGCCCGCCAGCGCTCGACGAAGGGTTCGAGCCCGCGCCGCTGCGCCTCGATGCCCTCGGGGTCGAATCGCGGCAGCCAGCCCGCCGGCCGCTCGATGCGCGGGATGTCGTCGGAGGTGCGGAACGAGTTCACGGCACGCCACTGCCAGAATTCGGAGCCGAGGCGGGCGAGGTCGTCGTCGATCTGGGCCATGCCGGCCACGATAGCCGCGACCGCAGACACGTGCAGGTGCGGCGCGGGCCGGTGCGCCGGGCGACCGGCCTCGCTAGCGTTGAGCGCATGAGCGGTACGCCGAACGAGCCGACCGAGCACGCCCGCCACGCCGCGCACGCCGCGGACGACCCAGTGCCACCGGCCCCGGGGGTGGGCGTTCCGGGCGAAACACTGCCGCGCAGGTCCCTGCCGCCCGTGCAGCGCTGGGTGTTCTGGCCGGCCGCCGCGGTCGTCGCGCTGTTCGTGGCATTCGCACTGATCGCCCCCGATGCGGCGGAGGCGATGTTCGGCGCGATCCAGACGAGCATCGTCAACACCTTCAACTGGTACTACGTGCTCATCGCCGCGTTCTTCGTGGCCTTCAGCCTCTTCGTCGGGTTCAGCCGCTTCGGTGACATCAAGCTCGGACGTGACGACGACGAGCCCGAGTTCTCGCTGCTCTCCTGGTTCTCGCTGCTCTTCGCCGCGGGCATGGGCATCGGGCTCGTGTTCTACGGCGTCAGCGAACCGCTCAGCCACTTCGTCTCGCCCCGCCCCGGCGTCACGGGCACGCCAGAGGCGCTCGCGCAACAGGCGCTCAGCCAGACCTACCTGCACTGGGGCGTGCATGCGTGGTCGATCTACGTCGTGGTCGGGCTGGGGCTCGCCTACGCCATTCACCGCCGACGCCGGCCGATCTCGATTCGCTGGACCCTCGAGCCGCTGCTCGGCAAGCGCGTCGAGGGCGGCTGGGGTCACGCGATCGACGTCGTGGCCCTCGTCGGCACCCTGTTCGGCGTCGCGACCTCGCTCGGCCTCGGCGTGCTGCAGATCAGCGCCGGGCTCGACTCCGTCGGCATCCTCGAGCCGAGCGCCCTGTCGCAGGTCGTCATCATCCTGGTCATCTCGGTATTCGTGCTCGGCTCGGTGCTCTCGGGGCTCACGAAGGGCATGAAGTGGCTCTCGACCACGAACCTCGTGCTCGCCGGCATGCTCGTGCTGTACCTGCTCAGCTTCGGCCCGAGCGAGTTCCTGTTGCGCGAGTTCGTGCAGTCCATCGGCAACTACATCCAGAACTTCGTCGGCCTCTCGTTCAACGTGAGCGCCTTCCAGGGCACGGCCGGTGAGGAATGGCAGGCCTCGTGGACCTCGTTCTACTGGGGTTGGTGGATCTCCTGGGCGCCGTTCGTCGGCATCTTCATCGCGCGGGTCTCGAAAGGCCGCACCGTGCGCCAGTTCGTCGCCGGCGTCATCCTCGTGCCGACGCTCATCGGAATCCTCTGGTTCGCGGTCCTCGGCGGCTCCGCCCTCGCGATCGAGCTCGCCGACCCCGGGGCACTCACCCAGCCCGACGGCACCGTCAACGTCGAGAGCGCGCTGTTCCAGTTGCTCGCGTACGTTCCCGGGACCCCGGTGCTCACGGTCGGCGTCATCGTGCTCATCACGATCTTCTTCATCACCTCGGCCGATTCCGGCGCTCTCGTGATGGGCATGATCGCCACCGGCGGGCAGTTGAATCCCAAGCGCTGGGTGCGCACCTTCTTCACCGTGATCACCGCGCTGCTCGCGATCGCGCTGCTGCTCACCGGCGGGCTCACCGCGCTGCAGACCGCGGCGATCATCATCGCGCTGCCGTTCAGCATCGTCATGCTGCTCATCTGCTGGTCGACGATCATCGCCTTCACCCGGGAACGTCGCGCGTACGCGAAGGCCGAACGCGCCCAGTTCATCGACCACATCGGCGAGCACTACGGACTCGAAGTCGAGGTGCCGCTCGAGCGCGGACTCGTCGCGAGCACGCCGCGCTGGGTTCACGGGCTCCGGCGACGCCTGCGACTGGGCACGGATGCCTCGGTGACGCCCAGACGGGTCTCACCCGCGCTGCTCGCGGAGGAGAACGCACTCCCCGACGCCGTGCCGCTCGCCGACGTCGACGAGGTGGTCGACCACGATCCGCTCGCCGATCACGACGACCCCGACGTGCCCGAGCACGGTGAGGACGATCCGCGGTCGCTTCCGCGGTGACCCACCCGCCGGTCGACGGGCGAGCCCACCGCCGGTCGAAGCGAGCCCACCGCCGGTCGACGGGCGAGCCCACCGCCGGTCGAGTAGCGAGCGCCAGCGAGCGTATCGAGACCACCCCGTGGGTCTCGACACGCTCCTTCGTCGCTCCTCGACCGACGAGCGCGGAGAATGAGTGACATGGGCATCACCGACACGTTCCGCGCGTCCCGGCGCGTGCCGATCCTGCAGGTCGCCAAGGCGTCGGTGGCGACGATCGCGGCGTGGCTCCTCGCGGGCTGGCTGATCCCGGGCCAGCTCCCCGTGTTCGCGGCGATCGCGGCGTTGCTCGTCGTGCAGCCGAGCGTGAACCAGTCGCTCGGCAAGGCGATCGAGCGCTCGATCGGCGTGATCCTCGGCGTGCTCGTCGCCACAGGCCTCTCGCTGGTGTTCGGGCAGTACAGCTGGGTCGTGCTCGTCGCCATCGTGATCGCGATGCTCGTGGCGTGGTCGCTGAAGATGACGCCGGGCACGTCGAACCAGGTCGCGATCAGCGCGATGCTCGTGCTGGCGCTCGGCTCCTCCTCACCGCAGTACTCGGTCGACCGCATCATCGAGACGTTGATCGGAGCGGCGATCGGCATCGTCGTCAACGCGCTCATCGTGCCACCGGTCGCACTCGCCCCGGCCCGACGCGACATCTCCCTGCTCGCCGGCGAGCTCGCGGCATCCCTCGACCGCCTCGCGAGCGCCCTCGAGAGCCCGCAATCGGCGGGCGACCTGCAGCGCCTCATGGTCGAGGCCCGCCTCATGCGACCGATGCGCGATGCAGCGGATGCCTCGATCTCGACGGGCGAGGAATCGCTCACGTTGAACCCCCGCCGCTCAGCGCATCGCACGGAGCTCACCGAGCTGCGCACGCTCCTCGACCGGCTCGGCCCGATCGTCACGCAGGTGATCGGCATGACCCGCGCCTTCTTCGACCACTACGACGCGGCGCTGGCCGACGAGCCGACCGTGCAGGCGATCGCCGAACAGCTGCGCCGGGCAGCGCACGACGTGCGCCTCGCGGTGCATCTCGCCGACGTCGACCCCGAGCCGATGACGTCGGCGATCCCGGCGCTCACCTCGCCGCTCGTCGTGACTCCGCCGAGGTCCGGCCACTGGATCCTGATCGGCTCGCTCATGGAAGACCTGCGGCGCATCCGCGCCGAGCTCGTCGACGAGTAGCGCAGCAGGAGATGTTCGCCCTCCAGATCGGCGGTACTTCGGTACTTCGGTACTTCGGTACTTCGGTACTTCGGTACTTCGCCTGCGGTGACGCAACGACCTGCACGGCAATCGCGCTGAAGCTCGAATCAATCGGAAGTTCGAGGCGCCGGCCGCTCCGTCGCGGATACGTTGGAAGCAGCTCGACCGAGATCCGACGACGACGGCAGGAGCAGACATGAACTCGACCTCCGATGCGCCCTCGAACGGCCGCGACCTGACGAGGCAGCTGACGGTGGCGGTCAGCGCCGTGCTGGCGGTGATCGGCTCGTTCATCGGGTCGGGCGCTGCCGGCGGCACGCCGATCCAGGATGCCGCGGGCGGTGCGCTCGCCGCAGATGCGACCCTCATCGCGCCCGGCGGCGGGGCGTTCTCCATCTGGAGCCTCATCTACCTCGGACTCGTGGCCTACGCGATCTGGCAGTTCCTGCCCTCGCAGCGCGCGGCGACCCGGCATCGCCGGCTCGGTTACCTCATCGCGGCATCGTTGCTGCTGAATGCGGCGTGGATCCTCAGCATCCAGTTCGACCAGCTCTGGCTCAGCGTGCCCGTCATCGCCGTGCTGCTCGTGGTGCTCATCGCCGCCTTCCGCGTCTGCCGGGCGACGCCCCCGACGTCGAAGGTCGACGCGGTCATCACCGACGGCACAGTGGGCCTCTACCTCGGCTGGGTCTGCGTCGCCACGGCGGCGAACGTGACCGCCGCCCTCGTCGCTGCCGGCTTCGACGGCTGGGGCATCGCGCCCGAGGTGTGGGCGGTGTCGGTGATCACGGTCGCCGGCATCGTCGGCGTGGCGATCGCGGCGTGGGGCCGCGGGCGCATCGCACCGACGCTCGCGCTCGGCTGGGGTCTCGCCTGGGTGGCGATCGCCCGATTGACGGATGCCCCGGCGTCGACCGCGACCGGCATCGCCGCCCTCGTCGCGGTGCTCGCCGTCGTCGTCGCGACCGTCTGGGCCAGGCTGTCGCCCCGAGACGCTCCGGCGGCACTGCTCACCGCGTAGGGAGGCTCACCTCAGGCCCTAGCCGAGCAGGTCGCGAACGGCAGCGCCCCACTCGAAGCCGCACTCGCGGCAATCGAAGATCGGCGCATCGTCGAGGGCGAGCGCGCCGGAGATGTCGGATGCCTCGACCGCGAAGTCGAGCGGGCCGTAGACGATCGCGCGCACCGCGAGCGAATCGCAGCGCGGACACGGCTCGTCGACCACCAGGTTCGGTGCGTTGTGCTGCATCTGCTTCGTCATGACCGTCACGGTACGCCGGGCCTCCGACATCGGCGGCAGCGCGCACGCGCGTCGCGCAACCGTCGTGCGCAACGCGCACGGAAGACGTGCAAACGAGCGACCCCCGCGGATCCCTAGACTGGGCGCGTGCTGACCGCCGCCATCGTGTTCGCGATCGTTCCCGCCTTCCTCATTCTCGGGCTCGGGCTCGTCGCGCGCGCCGTCGCCGCCCAGCGGGTGACGCCCCGCGTGGTGCAGTACACCCCCGAACCCGGTACGACGGTGCTTCGCGATGCACTGCTCGTCGACGCCGATCGCCGCGCGACATCCGCGGCGCTCATCGACCTCGCCGTCAAACGCAAGGTGCGCCTGCTCGCCGGCGAGGGCAAGCGCGAACCGATCGGCGTCGAGCTGGTTCCCGGTGCCGTGCTCGCGGCCGAGGAAGGCGCACTGCTCGAGGTGCTCTTCGGCCCCGAGCACACCGGCACACGCGTGCGCCGCTTCTCCTCCGACCGGCGTGCGCTGGCCGGCCGCCTGAAGAGCCTGCTGCTGAACACCGAGCACGCCCTCGCGCGCGACGGGCTCGTGGCCGAACGCCGAGTGACGTGGCCGGGCGTCACGCTCACGGTGCTCGCTTACCTCGGCATGCTCGTCGAGGCACTGTTCCTCGTCATCACGATCATCGGCGGCGAGTGGCCGGCGCTCATCGCGACACTCGTCGCCCTCGGCGCGACGATCGCGACGATCTTCGTGACCCCGGCGTCGTGGCGCAAGTTCCTCCCCGCCGCAGACGCGCGGCGCGAGCACCTCGCGGGCCTCCGGCAGTACATCACGCTCGCCGAAGCCGAGCGGCTGCGCGTGCTCCAGTCGCCGAGCGGTGCAGAGCTGCGAGCGACGGATGCCTCGGCGCCGATCACGCCGCCGGCGGCCACCCCGACGACGCTCGCCGCGCCCGTCGCTGCCGCGGTCACCCGGTTCCACCTGCACGAGCGGCTGCTGCCCTACGCCGTGCTCTTCGGCCTCGAGCGCGAGTGGATCGCGAAGCTCAAGCTCGAGGCCACCGAACTCGGCAACCTCGAGACCCTCGGTGGTCTCGTCGAGGTCACCGCCGACATCGCGCTCGCGATCGACGCCGCCGGAAACGTCATCGAGCTGACCGCAGCGGTCGGCGACCTCGCCGACGGAGCCGGCAACGTGATCGAGGGCATCGGCGGCATCTTCGAGCTCTTCGACTCGTAGCGAACTTCGCGAGTCGTCCTGCCCCATACACGTCGCAACGCTTGCGAGACCGACTGGTGGAGCTTCCCGGAAGCCGTCAGCCACCTCGAAAGGCCGGCGAACGGCTGCCGTGCGACCCGGCACCAGAAGGCTGGTTCCCCGACCTTCGCGAAGCGAACGAAGGCGGTTGAGATCCGGTGGACGTTCCGAAGCTGACGGGCGAGCTCATCGCAGCCGGCCGTCGTGCCGTCCACGAGCTCGCGGCCGCGTCCACCCGCGATGGAGGCACCGCCGCGTGGCTCAATGAATGGCTCGCCCGGAAGGCCCAACTGCCACCGGCCCGATCGCCGACTAGCCTCGGCGCATGACTAACCAGGCGCGAGGCTCGTTCGACAAGCACGTGTTCGAGGAGCGCGTTCGCCGCTTCGACGGCCTCGACGTCACGAGCCTGCCGGCAGACGAGCTCTACGACGAGCTCATGTGGGTCGTCTCGACATCGGCAGCCAAACCGGGCGAGCCCTACTCAGCCGTACTGCCCATGTCCACCCACTGCTATCCATCCGGGACCGTGTTCTGGAGGGCGCGCTCGCTCGCACCGGACGACCACACGATCCCGCTCAGAGACATGCGCTCCGCGGCTGACGCATGGGAGCCGCCTGGTCGATATGTGAAAGACGCCGGACGGCTCAACAAACCGAACGAGTCGCTGTTGTACACCTGCCTCACGATTCCCCGCGCCGCACCCCTGGAGATCCGGGTTGGTGACGGAGAGCGATTCAGTCTCGTGAAATTCCAGGCGACACAGGGCGTGTCGCTGACCGGCATCGGCCTCCCGGTCGACTCGTCCGGCCCCCTCCTGTTCTCGGACGAAAGCGATCGCCTGATCGCTGAGTTCTTCGCCCGTCAGTTCGTGCGCCCGATGAGCGACCCCAACGGCGGCGAGTACTACCTGTCAGAACTCCTCGCGAAGTACAACTACGACCTCCCGCCAGAGATGCACGACGGCTGGCTCTACCCATCAATACAAGTGGAAGGGCAGCTGAATGCGACGTTCCGCCCGGAGCCTGCGCACGCAAAGCTCGAGCTTGTCGGCGTAGCCATATGCATGTTCGACTCCCGAAGGGTGGCGCTTCATGCTCAGTGCTACTCGGATGCGATGGACAGTCCAGACGGACTGCGCTGGTACACCCATGGCAGCGACGTCCAGAAAGAGTGCTTTCCCGAGTTCTCTCAGGCATAGTCGCGTCGCACGCATAAAAGCGCCCGTAACCGCCTTCAATATCTCATTCGCTTCACGCAGGTCCCGGTTCACTCGCTCGAGTTCCTTGATCCGCGCGGACTCCGCCCACGTCACATCGGGCGATCCCCTCCGGTCGATCTGGGCCTGACGCACCCACTGCCGCAGCGACTCCTTACTGATATCGAGCTTCGCGCCGACCTTCTCGCACGCGAGCGTCAACGACGCGTATTCATCGAGATAATCGAGAACCCCGCGTCGCCCGGTCGCGCTGCTCCTGAGGATACTTCTTGGGCATGACTGCCATCCTTCACACAAGAGGAAACGGCATCAAACCCGGCCCGGTTCAGTGTGCCGAGCAGCGCGCGCCGACCCGCGCATGCGGCAGCATTGAGGCATGACGACCGGCGAGCAGTCCATCACGATCGACGTCGACGGCGTGGCCGTCTCGGCCGTCTACGCGCGGCCCCCGGCGCCGGCGGCCACGATCATCGTCGCGCACGGTGCCGGCGCGGGCATGGAGCATCCGTTCATGAGCGGGTTCACCCGGGCGCTCAACGACAACGGATTCGCGACGCTCCGCTTCAACTTCCCGTACCGCGAAGCGGGGCGGCGATTCCCCGACCGGCCGCCGGTCGCGATCGCCACGTGGCGCGCGGTGACGGACGCCGCCGCCGCACGCGCGGCCGATGACGGGCGCCCCGACGAACCGATCTGGGCGGCGGGCAAGTCATTCGGCGGGCGCATGGCGTCGATGGCCGTCGCCGAGGGCATGGCCGTGGCGGGGCTCGTCTTCTTGGGCTACCCGTTGCACGCGCCGGGCAAGCCCGAGAAGCCGCGCGATGAGCACTTGCCGGGCATCGCCGTGCCGATGCTCTTCCTGCAGGGACGCAACGACCCGTTCGCGGCGCCCAACGATCAGCTCGACGACGTCGTGCGGCGCATCGGCCCGAACGCCACGATCGACTGGATCACCGACGCGAACCACTCGTTCGAGATCAAGGGCGCCAAGCGCCCCGCCGCCGAGATCGGCGCCGCGCTCGCGCCGCCGGTCGCGGCATTCGTGCGAGCGAACCACCCGCCGGTCGAGTAGGCCCGCCAGGGCCGTATCGAGACCCTGTCGCGTGGTCTCGATACGCTCCTTCGTCGCTCCTCGACCGACGGCCGTATCGAGACCTACGCCCCGACGTACGCCCGCAGGTGCGTGCCGGTGAGCGTCGCGGCATCCGTCGTCGCTGCTTCGACGAGCTCGCGCGGCGTGCCCTCGAACACGATGCGCCCGCCGTCGTGACCGGCGCCCGGACCGAGGTCGACGATCCAGTCGGCGTGCGCCATCACGGCCTGGTGGTGCTCGATGACGATGACGGTGTTGCCGTCGTCGACGAGCCGGTCGAGCAGCGCGAGCAGCTTGTCGACGTCGGCGAGGTGCAGGCCGGTCGTCGGCTCGTCGAGCACGTAGATCGAGCCCTTCTTCGCCATGTTGATCGCGAGCTTCAGCCGCTGGCGCTCACCGCCCGAGAGCGTGTTGAGCGACTGGCCGAGGCCGAGGTAGCCGATGCCGACGTCGCTGAGCCGCTGCAGCACGGCGCGCGCGGGCTTCTCTTCGAAGAACTCGAGGGCCGCGTCGACCGGCATGTCGAGCACTTCGCTGATGTTCTTGCCGCGCAGCGTGTATTCGAGCACTTCGGCCGTGAACCGCTTGCCCCCGCACTCTTCGCACACGCTCGCGACGCCGGCCATCATCGCGAGGTCGGTGAAGACGAGGCCGATGCCCTTGCAGTTCGGGCACGCGCCAGCCGAGTTGGCGCTGAAGAGCGCCGGCTTCACGCCGTTGGCCTTCGCGAACGCCGTGCGGATGGTGTCGAGCAGCCCGGTGTAGGTCGCCGGGTTCGAACGGCGCGAACCGCGGATCGGCGCCTGGTCGACGACCACGACGTTGTCGAACTTCGGCACGTTGCCGTGGATGAGCGACGACTTGCCCGACCCCGCCACGCCGGTGACGACGGTGAGCACGCCGAGCGGCAGGTCGACGTCGACCCCGGTGAGGTTGTGCTGACGGGCGTCACGGATCTGCAGGTGGCCGGATGCCTCGCGCACGGTCTCGCGCAAGGTGGCGCGATGATCGAGGTGGCGCCCGGTGAGCGTGCCGGAGGCACGGAGCCCCGCGACGTCGCCTTCGAAGCAGATCGTGCCGCCGGCGCGGCCGGCACCGGGGCCGAGGTCGACGACGTGATCGGCGATCTCGATGACCTCGGGCTTGTGCTCGACGACGAGCACCGTGTTGCCCTTGTCGCGCAAGCGGATGAGCAGTTCGTTCATGCGCTGGATGTCGTGCGGGTGCAGGCCGACCGTCGGCTCGTCGAAGACGTAGGTGATGTCGGTCAGGCTCGAGCCGAGGTGCCGGATCATCTTCACGCGCTGCCCCTCGCCGCCCGAGAGGGTGCCGGAGGTTCGGTCGAGGCTGAGGTAGCCGAGGCCGATCTCGACGAAGGAGTCGATCGTCTCCTTGAGGGTCTCGACGAGCGGGCCGATCGCCGGATCGTGCAGGTCGTCGAGCCACACGGCCAGGTCGGAGATCTGCATCGCCGCTGCATCCGCGATGTTGATGCCCTTGATCTTCGACGCCAGTGCCGCCTGGTTGAGTCGCGAGCCGCCGCACTCGGGGCACGCGGTGAAGGTGACGGCGCGGTCGACGAAGGCCCGGATGTGCGGCTGCATCGCGTCGCGGTCTTTGGAGAGCAGGCTCTTCTGCACCTTGTTCACGAGCCCCTCGTAGCTCATGTTGATGC
Organism: Agromyces sp. GQ35; assembly: GCF_059758475.1. NCBI lineage: Bacteria > Bacillati > Actinomycetota > Actinomycetes > Micrococcales > Microbacteriaceae > Agromyces > Agromyces sp. GQ35. Next base: position 569,051 of record NZ_JCAXEO010000001.1, read on the forward strand.
CCTGCACCTTGACCTTGACGCCCTCTTTGTAGAGGAAGTCGTGCAGTTCTTGCTCGGTGTAGTCGCGGATCTTCTTCTCGGCGTCGAGGAAGCCGCTCGCTGAGTAGATGCGCACCATCCAGCCGTCGGCGGTGTAGCCGGGAATGGTGATCGCGCCCTCGGCGAGGGACTTCTCGCGGTCGAAGAGCTGGTCGAGGTCGATGTCGTTCACCTCGCCCATGCCCTCGCACCGCGGGCACATGCCCGCCGGCACGTTGAAGCTGAAGTGGAAGCTCGGGCCGACGTAGGGCTGGCCGAGTCGCGAGAAGATGATGCGCAGCATCGCGTGGGCGTCGGTCGCGGTGCCGACGGTCGAGCGGGAGTTCGCGCCCATGCGCTCTTGATCGACGATGATCGCGGCCGAGATGTTGCGCAGGCTGTCGACCTCGGGCCGCGACGGCGAGGCCATGAAGGACTGCAGGAAGGCCGAGTAGGTCTCATTGATGAGGCGCTGCGACTCGGCGGCGATCGTGCCGAACACGAGGCTCGACTTGCCGGACCCCGAGACGCCCGTGAAGACCGAGAGGCGGCGCTTGGGGATGTCGAGCGAGACGTTCTGCAGGTTGTTCTCGCGTGCACCGCGCACCTCGATGAGGTCGTGCGCGTCGGCGATGTGGTCGGTCGTGGCGTGGTCGGTCATGGGCTGTTCGGTCGCGGTCATTCGGCAGCTCCCCTCGGCGCGGGCCGGCGCGCCCGCAACTCACGATTCTGACACGGGGGTGCGACATCCGGGCGAGCGGATGTCGGGCGCTCGAGATCTTACGGAGCGGGGAACGTCGCCCGCGATCGGGCCCGGGTGCCGGGCCGCGCGTCTACGCTGGGCACATGCCCGAGACGAGCGGCCCCGCGCGCGGGTGGGTGCTGCCCGCGGCTGCGGGTGTGGCTTCGGTCGCCCTCGGGGTCGGCGTCGGCGAGCTCGCAGCGGCCGTACTCGCCCCGGCATCGAGCCCGTTCGTGGTCGTCGGCGCGCTGCTCATCGATATCGCGCCGTCGTGGGCGAAGGACGCCGCGATCGGTCTGTTCGGCACGGCCGACAAGGCGGCCCTGCTCGTGGGCATCGGTCTCGTGCTGCTCGCCGTCGCGGGCGCCGCAGGAGTGCTCGAGGCGCGGCGGCCGCCACTCGGACGCGTGCTCATCGCCCTCGTCGGCGTGGTCGGCGCCGTCGCCGCCTCAACCCGTGCGAACTCCTCGATGCTCGCGATCGCGCCGTCGGCACTCGCGGCGATCGCCGCGGTGGTGACGCTGATGTTCCTGCTCCGGCGGCTCTCTGCGGTGAGCGACGACGCCGACGCCGACGATGCCGACAACGCGGGCATCGACCGGCGCCGCTTCCTCGGGTGGGCGGGCGGCGCGGTGGTGCTCGGGGCCCTCACGGCGGCCGGCGGGTACGCGCTGCAGGCCGGCACGCGCGCCGTGACGGCGGTGCGCGATGCGATCACGCTGCCGAAGGCCGTCACCACGGCCACCGTGCCCCCGGGCGCCGAGCTCGGCATCGACGGCCTCGCCCCGGTGATCACCCCGAACGGGGAGTTCTACCGCATCGATACCGCACTCGCGGTGCCCGCGGTGGATCCGGCAACGTGGAGCCTGCGCATCCACGGCATGGTCGACCGCGAGGTCACCCTCACCTGGGACGAGCTGCTCGCCCTCCCCCTCGACGAGAGCATCACGACCCTCGCGTGCGTCTCGAACGAGGTCGGCGGCGAGCTCATCGGCAACGCGGTGTGGCTCGGGTACCCCGTTCGCGAGCTGCTCGCGCGAGCTGCGCCCACCGCCGACGCCGACATGGTGCTCTCCCGCAGCGTCGACGGGTTCACGGCGTCGACGCCGCTCGCGGTGCTCACCGACGATCGCGACGCGATCCTCGCGGTCGGCATGAACGGCGAGCCGCTGCCCGCCGAGCACGGCTTCCCGGTGCGCATGGTCGTGCCCGGGCTCTACGGCTACGTCTCGGCGACGAAGTGGGTCGTCGATCTCGAGGTGACGCGGTTCGACGCGGCATCCGCCTATTGGACCGACCGCGGCTGGAGCGAGCGCGGCCCCATCAAGCTCTCCTCGCGCATCGACGTGCCCCGCCAAGGGCAGGCGGTCGACGCCGGCGCCGCGATGATCGCCGGCGTCGCCTGGCACCAGCACGTCGGCGTCGAGGGCGTCGAGGTGCAGGTCGACGACGGCGACTGGCGGGCCGCCGAACTCGCGACCGCGATCTCGGACGACACCTGGGTGCAGTGGCGATACCAGTGGGCGGATGCCGCTGCGGGCAGGCACACCGTGCGCGTGCGTGCCATCGGCGCCGACGGCGAGGTGCAGACCTCCGCACGTCAGGGCGTCGTGCCCGACGGCGCCACGGGCCTGCACGAGCGCACGGTCGAGGTGCGCTGAGCGGTCGCCGCGGCCGCCTGGCTGTCCGGCACGCCCACCCGGCCTGGCCGCCCGGCCCGGTCACCCGGCGCGCCCGCCCGGCCCGACAGCGGCGCCAGCGCCGAGTCGTCCTCCACAACCCAATCGCACGGCGAGTTCGCCACCACGAGCTGGCGCCACCCCTGCGATGGTCCAGGCGCGTGCTGCAGTTGGTGTCCGTCCGCAGAACGTCGGTACTTCGGTACTTCGGTACCGGATTTTCCCGCGAACGTTGTCTCCGACGCGGCACACGGAACCACCGACACGATCAGGAGGAGCGCCATCACCGAGAAGCCGATCAAAGTCGACGCGCAGACCGATCGTCTCGTGTCGGAGCTCGCGTACTTGCTCGGTTGCACGAAGAAGTCCGTGGTGCGCGATGCCGTCGCCGACCTCGCCGAGGCCAGCCGCGGCGGTGACGGGTGGAAGGCAGGCGAGCGCCCGAGATTCGACCGGCTGCCACTGCTCGAGCGACTATCGCTCCGTCGCCGCCGACTCATCCGCGAGTTCGCCGAGCTCGGCGCTTCGAACATCAGAGTCCTCGGCCCGCTGGCGTTCGGAGAGCATGCCGACGAGATCGAGCTCCTCGCCGACACCGATCTGCTCCGGGGAAGCGCGTCGGTGCCCGAACTGCAGGCGGTCGCGGTCAGGCTCCTCGCGGCGATGTCGACCGTCATCTCGACGACGGAACTCGCTCTGTTCAGCCCCGAGCGTCTGCGCCGATTGATGGAGGAGTCCCGGCCACTCTGACCGATCCATCCGCTTGGCGGCGCTCGAACAACTCGATGTTCGCTCGGATCGTTGCTTTACTGTGTGCGGCTATGTACTGTGATCTACATGGTAGCCAGCCCTCCCGAGCAGTCGGGCAAGTTCGAGCAGGACCTGCGCAAGGGTGTGCTCGTGCTCGCCGTGCTCTCGCAGCTGCGCACGCCGCAATACGGCTACTCGCTGCGCCAAGGACTCGCCGAGCGTGGCATGCCGATCGAGGAGGGCACCCTCTACCCGTTGCTTCGACGCCTCGAGGCGCAGGGGCTGCTCGCCTCGGAATGGCGCATCGACGACGGACCGCCCCGCCGCTACTACACGCTCAGTGACGGCGGAACTGAAACCTACCGGCATCTGGCCGCGGCCTGGGGCTCACTGGCCTCGGTCGTCGACCGCCTGTTGAACGAGGAGATCTGAGATGGATCCGAGCAGCATCATCGAGAGCTACGTGGGCGACGTCACCGGGCGACTGCCGCGGCGGCAGCGAGCCGATGTCGGCTTCGAGCTCCGCTCCCTGCTGCGCGAGGAGCTCGCGGGCCGGGCAGAAGACGTCGGACGCCCAGCAGATGAGGCGATGGTGATGGAACTGCTCGCCGCATTCGGCCGCCCTCAAGACGTGGCCGATCGCTACCGGCCGGCGGGCTTCACCGTCATCCGCCCGGCCGACGCGCCCGGCTTCGCCTGGATCGCCCTCGGCGGCGTCGCCCTGCAGTGGGCGATCACCCTGCCGGCGGTGTACCTCGGCCCGGCCGCGAGTGATTTGGCGGCCGCAACCGGATCGACAGACTGGTTGACGCTGCTCGCCGGCTGGTGGCTCTCCTGGGGACTCGGTTCGTTCTGGTGGCCCGGGTTCCTGATCAGCGTCACCCTGATCGCCGCAATGATCCGCCATCGTCGCGATGCAACCGCGGTTGCCGACGCGGATGCCGGTACGGACTCAAGCGCCGGCACGGGCTCCGGCACACGTCCGATCGCACGCTCCGTGCTCGACCGCGACCGCGTCAACCGGCTCGGACTCGTGCTCGCCCTGGCGTTCTGGATGCTCGGCGCGAGCGTCCTGATCGCACTCCCATGGCTCGCGGTGCTCGCCCCCGGCCTTCCGCAACCGGTCCTCGACGCCTTCGTGTTCGATCCCGAGTTCCTGCAGTGGCGAGCGCCGTGGGTGCTCGTGATCTGGGCTGTGAGTTTCGCAGTCGTGTTCGCAGTACTCATCGCCGGGCGGTACAGCCGCGCCACGCGGCTGATCTCGCTGGTGAGCGACGTCGCGTTGCTGGCCCTGCTCGCCTGGTGCCTCGCGGCCGGCCCGGTCTTCGCGGCACCGACGACCGACGACGTCGTTCGTGTGTGCCTCATCGGCATCATGGTGATCACGGTGATCGGCATCGTCATCACGCTGCGGCGCGGGGTCTTGCCGATGCGCGCGCCGGCCGCACGAGCCTGACCGCCGGCGCGCTCAGTCGGGCAACTCCTCGGCTACGGGGAAGCGCAGGGCGAGGGCGGCACCGATCTCGTAGTGCCGGATCAGGAACGCCCGTTCGTCGAGCTTCTTGCGACGCAGCCACGAGGTGACCTCGTCGTTCGACTTGCTCGCGTTGCACGAGCCGCACGCCGGCACGACGTTGCCGAGCGTGTAGCGGCCACCGCGCGAGATCGGCTGCACGCAGTCGCGCTGCAGCGGTCGATCGCTCGCTCCGCAGTACGCGCATCCCTGCCACTCGATCATGAGCTCGGCCCACTGCTCGTCGCTGAGGTCGTGCGTATTGAGCGCCATGCGGCGCTTCCGCCGCCTCGCGTACACGGCCGTACGGCTCCGACTCACCGCCATGGCGCCAGACTAGCTCGCGCGGCGGTGCGCGCCGGGTCGCCGCGCCCGGTCAGCGTCGCGGTGTGCGTGGCGGCGGGGTGCGGCGCTCGCCGGTCGCCTCGAAGGCAGCCGCGAGCGCGAGCAGTGCGGTGTCGTCGTAGGCGCGTCCGGCGAAGGTGAGGCCGACGGGCATGCCGATGTCACGCATCGTGCCCATGGGCACCGTGACGGTCGGGATGCCGAGGTGCCGGGGCACGAGATTGCCGTTCGCGACCCACACGCCGTTGCGCCAGCCGAGGGCGGCGGATGCCTCGTTCACGTCCATGTCGGCGGGGCCGACGTCGGCGACGGCGGGGAAGACCACGGCGTCGAGGCCGAGCGCGTCCATCCACTGCTCGAGGTCGACGCGGCGGGTCTCCTCCAGACCGCGGATACCCGACTCCAGGTACGGGATGTCGGTGAGCGCGGCACCCGGGTGCGAGCGAGCCCACCCGGGGTACTCGGCGATCTCGTCTTCGAAGCCGGTGTAGCGATCGGGCAGCGCACCCTCGGGGTGCGGGAAGATCCGCGCGCCGTCGACGTCGGCGAGTGCGTGCAGAGCCGGGTCGCCGTTGGCGGCGAGGAAGTCGTTCCACGCCCATGCCGAGAGATCGACGATCTCGTGGTGCAGGTACTCGGCGCTCACGAGGCCCCGCGTCGCGATCGTCGGCGCACCCGCGCGATCGCCCTCGTAGTTCGAGACGACGGGGAAGTCGACGAACACGACCTCGGCGCCGGCGGCCTCGAGGTCGCGGCGAGCCGCCTCCCAGAGCTCGATGACGGATTCACGGGTGTCGATGCGCTGCCCGGTCGAGCCGCCGATGCCGGGCGTGAGCCCGGGCTCCGCGGTGCCGGCCTCGTGGTCGGCGTTCACGTACATGCGCGGCACCCCGAAGCGCTTGCCGCGGAGCGAGCTGCGTGCGCTCGCGGCATCCGTCGCTTGAAGCGCACTGTACGACGACGGGCGAACCGCGGATGCCGCGGGGATCTCGACCCACGGCTGCACCCGCCAGAAGTCGCCGCGCGTCTCGGGGTCGTCGGCGACGATGACGTCGAGCACCTCGAGCAGGTCGGCCATGGTTCGGGTGTGCGGCACGACGACGTCCATCGTGGGCACGAGCGGCCAGTTTCCACGCACCGAGATGACCCCGCGCGAGGGCGTGTAGGCGCAGAGCGCGTTGTTCGACGCGGGCGCGCGGCCGCTCGACCAGGTCTCCTCACCGAGGCCGAACGCGGCGAACGAGGCGGCGGTCGCGGTGCCAGAGCCGTTCGACGATCCCGAGCCGAACGCGGCCGTGAGGTACTCGGCGTTGTAGGGGCTCTCTGCGCGACCGTAGACACCGCGCTGCATGCCGCCGTTGGCCATGGGCGGCATGTTCGTGAGGCCGAGGAGCACGGCGCCACCGGCGCGCAGCCGCTCGATCGCGAACGCGTCGTGCTGCGCGATGAGGTGCTCGAACGCAGGCGAACCGGCGGCGGCGGTGAGTCCGCGGGCGAGGTAACTGTCTTTGGCGGTGTACGGGATTCCGTCGAGCGGGCCGAGTGTCTCGCCGGCGGCGCGACGCTCGTCGGAGGCGCGAGCCGCGTCGAGCGCGTCGGGGTTCATCACGACGAGGGCGTTGAGCGCGGTCGACGTGCCTGGCCGGTCGTACGCCTCGATGCGGGCGAGGTATGCGTCGACGAGCTCGACGCTCGTGACGACATTCGTCTCGAGTGCCGCACGCAACTCGGCGATCGACGCTTCGACGACGTCGTACGCCTTCCCCGCCGGCCGAGAAGACCGCGACGAAGGAGCGGTCGTATCGAGACCCTCCCCTTGGTCTCGATACGCTCGCTGGCGCTCGCTACTCGACCGGCGGGGGGCGTCGCTACTCGACCGGCGGGGCTCGTCGCCCCTCGACCGGCTCACGATGCCACCGCCGGCTGCTGCTGCGTGATGCAGTGGATGCCGCCGCCGCGCGCGAAGATCGCCCGCGAGTCGACGGTCACGGCACGACGGCCGGGGTAGGCCGCTTCGAGGATCTCGCGCGCCGCGGCATCCGCTCGCTCTTCGCCGAAGCCGCACGCGATCACGCCGTCGTTGACGACGAGGTGGTTGACGTAGCTCCAGTCGACGAAGCCCTCGTCGTCGCGCAGCGTCTCGGGCGCGGGAAGGTCGACGATGTTCCAGCTGCGGCCCGCGGCATCCGTCGTCTGGGCGAGCAGCGAACGAAGCTCGCGCGTGACCTCGAAGTCGGGGTGCTCGGGGTTGCGCTGCTCGTGCAGCAGCAGGGTGCCGGGCGACGGGATGGTCGCCACGATGTCGACGTGTCCGTTGGTGCCGAAGTCGTCGTAGTCACGTGTGAGGCCGCGCGGCAGCCAGATCGCGTGCGTCGCTCCGATCGTGCGCGCGAACTCGGCCTCGACGCGCGCCCGGTCGGCGAAGGGGTTGCGGCGGGGATCGAGCTGCACCGTCTCGGTGAGGAGCACGGTGCCCTCGCCGTCGACGTGGATGCCGCCGCCCTCGTTCACGAGCACCGAACTCACGAGCTCGGCACCGACCCGGCCGGCGACGAAGCGGGCGATCTCGGCCGACTTCGTCCACTCGGCCCACTCGGGCGCGCCCCAGCCGTTGAAGATCCAGTCGACGGCGCCGAGCATGCCCGGCCGCTCGTCGTCGACGACGAAGGTGGGGCCGAAGTCGCGCATCCAGAACTCGTCGAGCGGCGCGATCTCGAGCTCGATCTCGGAGTTCAGCATGCGGCGCGCGCGCTCGACCTCGCTCGGGTCGACGACCATCGTCACGGGCTCGAACTCGGCGACGGCGTTGGCGACGGCGGTCCACGCCGCGTAGCCCTCTTCGCGTTCGGCGGCCTCGGCGCCGAGGGTCAGCCCCTCGCACGGGAACGCCATCCAGGTGCGTTCGTGCGGTGCGGTCTCTGCGGGCATGCGCCAGGTCATGCGGGAACCTCCAGGTTGCGGTGAGCGGATGCCGCGGCATCCGTCGTCTCATCATGGCCCGCGGATGTTCCGAGGTCACGGGCTTCGACCGTCGCAGACGGACGTGCCGCCGGGTCGCGGTACGGCCGCGTCGTCAGCCACAGCACTGCGTACAGGCCGCCGGCGACGAGCGGACCCACGATGGCCGAGAGATCGGCGCCGCCGAGCGCCGCGGCGATCGGGCCGACGTAGAGGGTGGTGTTGGCCGAGAGCGCGGCGACCGTCGTCGCGACGAGCATCGCGATGACCCCTGGCCAGAACGCTCCGCCGTGGTACCAGAACGGGCTGCCGCGACGCTCGTCGGTGAGCGCGCGGCCGTCGTAGCGGTTGCGTCGCAGCAGGATGTCGACGGCGTAGATCGAGACGAGCGGGCCGAGCACGGTCACCGCGAGCTCGAGTGAGGCGTTCAGCGTGTCGAGGAAGCTCGGGGCGATGAAGACGAACCAGCCGGCGGCGGCCGTCGCGACAACACCGGTGATGACGACCGTCGCCGCACGCGAGACGCGGAGTCCGAGGCCCTGCGCGTAGAGCCCGGTCGAGTAGGCGACGAGCACGTTGTTCGTGATGCTCGAGAGCACGATCATGGCGAGGAAGACCGGCGTGAACCATCCGGGCACGATCTCGGCGATCGTGAGCTGCGGATCGGTCATGTCGATCGCGGTGCCCGCGATGACGCCGAGCGTGCCGATCACGATCGCGGGAACGAAGCCGCCGAGCGCGGTCCACCAGGCGACGGCGCGCTTGGAGACATCCGCCGGCAGGTAGCGGGCGTAGTCGGCACCGGTGCCCCACGACAGCGGACTGGAGGCCACGATCGCGAAGCCGAGCAGGAGCATCGCCCAGTGCTCGGCGGGCGCGAGCGGCACCGGCTCGTAGCTGAAGTCGGCCGCGCCGAACACGAAGACGGCGAGCACGATGAAGACCACGGCGAGCGCGGCGGAGAAGTACGGTGCGAGCTTCAGGATCGTCGCGTGCCCGTAGACGCCGATGACGAAGCTGAGCCCGGCGACGACGACGAGCACGGCCCACTCCGCGCCCGCCGGCAGTGCGATGCCGAACTGGGCGAGGAGCGCGAGCGCCGCGAGCGTCGCGAAGGCGATGTTGATGATCTCGTAGAAGATGCCGATCGCGACGCCGAGGCCGGCGCCGAAGACGCGGCTGCCGCGCACGCCGAACATCGCGCGCATCACCGCGACGCTCGGCGTGCCCGAGGCCGGGCCGCTGATCGCGAGCAGGCCGACGACCGCCCACCAGAGGTTGCCGAGCACCGTGATGACGAGCGCCTCCCACAGTGAGAGGCCGAGGAGCATGAGCACCCCGCCGATGACGAAGTAGAGGTAGATGACGTTCGCCGACATCCACACCCAGAAGAGCTCGCGCGGGCGGCCGTGGCGCTCGGACGGCGGGATGTAGTCGGCGCCGTGGGTCTCGACGTGGCCGGCGCGGTCGGTCGTGGGGCTCGTGACACCGGTGTGGCCGGCGGTGGGGTGCGGGGTGGCTGGTGGTGCGGCCCGGTTGGCTTCATTGCTCATGTGGGGGTCTCATTTCGTGGCGACCGGGGACTCGATCACTATTGATCAACTGATCAACAACTGCAGCGAATGTACATAGACTGAGGCCACGATGTCAAGACCTCCTCGCAAGAAGGCCGAGCGCAAGAGCCCGGCCGAGCGCTCGGCCGAGATCGCGGATGCCGCGCGATCGCTCGCGCTCGAGCACGGCCTCGCCGCGGTGACGCTGCGCAGCATCGCCGCGCGCATCGACGTGGCACCGGCACTCGTCGCCCACTACGAACCCAACATGGAGGCGCTCATCGCCTCCACGTTCGCCGGCGTCGTCAGCGCCGAGATCGACGAGGTCGTCGCACTGCTCGCCGCGCATCCGACCCCGCGCGAACGCCTCGCACTGCTCCTCTCCACGCTGCTCGATCGCACGCGAGACGACGTCACCGTCGTGTGGGTCGAGGCGTGGGGGCTCGGGCGACGCAACGACGCGCTCGCCGCGAGCGTGCGCCAGCAGATGGATGCCTGGCAGGCCGTCGTGCAGGGCGTCATCGAGGCGGGCGTCGCCGCCGGGGAATTCGAGACGGATGACACGGCATCCGTCGCCTGGCAATTGCTCGGCATGGTCGACGGACTCAACGCGCAGGCCCTCGTGCTCTGGGGCGAGGCCACCGAGCGCGGCTCGCTCATCAGCCACGCCGTCGAGGGCATGCTCGGCATGACGCGCGGGGCGCTGCTCTTCACGGCGCCATCCGCCGGCTGAGCCCTCCATCCGCCGGTCGAGCCCGCTGATGCTCACGATGTCGGCCGCCGCCGATACGGTGAGAGCCTGACGACGGAAGGGGCCCCGATGTACCTGGTCGACGGTTCCGTCGTCACGAGCGCGAGCGACCTGAAGAAGGCGTCCGAGTGCGAGTTCGCCTTCCTCCGGGCGCTCGACGCGAAACTCGGCCGCATCGAGAAGGTGCCAGACCCCGAAGACGCGATGCTCGAGCGCTCGGGCCGGCTCGGCGACCAGCACGAACTCCGGGTGCTCGAGTCCTATCGAGCCGAGCTCGGCGCCGGCGTCGTCGAGATCGAACGCCCCGACGTGCGCGACCCCGCTGCGGTCGCTGCCGCCGTCGAGGCCACCCAGGCGGCGTTCGCCGCCGGAGCGCCCGTCGTCTTCCAGGCGACGTTCGCCGACGAGGGGTTCATCGGCTTCGCCGACTTCATCGTGCGCCAGCCCGACGGCCGCTACCTCGTGCAAGACTCCAAGCTCGCACGCCGGGCACGGGTCACCGCGCTGCTGCAACTCGCCGCCTACGCCGAACAGCTCCAGCGCACCCGCGTGCCCTGCGCCGACACGGTCGAACTGCTGCTCGGCGACGGCTCGACGAGCGTGCACCGTCTCGACGACATCGCCCCCGTCTACCGCCTGCGCCGCGAGCGGCTCGAGCAGATCGTGGCCGACCGACTGGCCGAGACCGGCCCTGTCGTGTGGGGCGATCCGCGCTACGCCCTCGACGGGCGCTGCCCGACGTGCGATCTCGAGGTGCAGGGGCACCGCGACGTGCTGCTCGTCGCGGGGCTCCGGGTCACCCAGCGCGCCGCCCTGTTCGACGCGGGCATCACGACGATCGATGCGCTCGCGGCATCCGTCGGGCCGGTACCCGGCGTACTCGACGCGACCATCGAGAACCTCCGCGTGCAGGCGCGACTGCAGCTCGAGGCCGAGGCGGCCGAGCGGGCCGCGGATGCCGCGGGGCTCCGCTCCCCCGACGACCCGCCGCTGCCCCCGCCCGTCGTCGTGCGCGACGCGGCATCGCTCGCCGCGATTCCCGAGCCCGATGCCGGCGACCTCTTCTTCGACTTCGAGGGCGATCCGCTCTACACCGAGGGCGCGGCCGACGACTGGGGGCTCGACTACCTCTTCGGCATGGTCGACACCGCCGAGCAGTTCACGCCGCTGTGGGCGCACTCCTTCGCCGAAGAACGGGTGGCGCTCGAGCGGTTCCTCGCGCTCGTGGCGCTGCGCCGAGCCGCTCACCCGAACATGCACATCTACCACTACGCGAGCTACGAGCGCACCCACCTGCTCACGATGGCGGCCCGCCACGGCGTCGGTGAGGCCGCGGTCGATCAGCTACTCGCCGACGGCGTGTTCGTCGACCTCTACCCCGTCGTGAAACGTGCCGTGCGAGTCGGCAGCCGTTCGTACTCGATCAAGAAGCTCGAACCTCTCTACATGGGCACCGAACTGCGCGAGGCCGACGTGAAGTCGGGCGGCGACTCGATCCTCGAGTACGTTCGCGCCCGAGAACTCGCCGCCACGGGCGGCACCGATCCCGCCACCGGCCTCACCGGCGCGGCCGCGGCACAGCACGTGCTCGACGATCTCGCCGACTACAACCGCTACGACTGCGTATCGACTCTGCGCCTGCGCGACTGGCTGCAGGGCCTCGCCCGCGACGCCGGCGTCGAGCCCGTGCCCGAGTCGTTGCTCGTGCAAGCCGCGAAGGCCGCGGGCAAGGTCTACGAGCCCTCGCCCCTGGCACTGCATCTGCAGGGCATCGCCGGGCCGCCCGACGACCCCGATCGCGACGCAGACCACACGGCGCTGGCCCTTGCGGCCGCGGCCATCGACTACCACGACCGCGAGGCGAAGAGCTTCTGGTGGTCGCACTTCTTCCGGGTCGAGCAGCCGCTCGAGGCATGGGAAGACCATCGAGACGTGCTCGTCGTCGACCCCGAAGCATCCGCCGTCACCCAGCGCTGGTACCGCGAAGACCACCACCGCGTCGACCGGCGCGAAGTGACGCTGCACGGGCGCATCGCGCCGGGCTCGCGGTTCAGCGTCGGCTCCGAGTTGTTCGCGCTCTACGAGCCGCCGGCGCCGTTCGCGCGGCAGGGCCTGCGGCCGGGCTCGCGCGGGCAGAACTCGGTTCGGGTGCTCGAGGTGCTCGACGACGGCCTCGTCGTCGAAGAGCGCGCCATCGCCGGCGCGACCTGGCACGAGCTGCCGATGGCGGTGGTACCCGGCACGCCGCCGCCGGCGGGCCGCCAGCAGGGCGCGATCTTCGAGTGGGCCGAGGGAGTCGCCCGGGCATATCCGGCCTGGCCGAAGAACCCGGCCATCGATGTGCTGCGACGAGTGCCGCCGCGCACCCGTGGCGGGGTGCCGCTCGCGCCGCTGTCCGCCGATCACGACTACGTCGCGGCGGTCGTCGCTTCGGCGCGAACCCTCGACGGCTCCTACCTCGCCGTGCAGGGGCCTCCCGGCACCGGCAAGACCTATCTCGCCTCGCACGTCATCGCCGAGCTCGTCGGCCACCACGCCTGGAAGGTCGGCGTCGTCGCCCAGTCCCACGCCGTCGTCGAGAACGTGCTCGACACGGTCATCGGCGCGGGGCTCGACCCCGAACTCGTCGCCAAGGCACCGAAAGACGCCAGCGAGGCGAGCGCCCATGCCTACACGGCGATCGCGAAGAACGGGGTGGCCGAGTTCACGGCGGCGCACCAGTCATCGGGTTTCGTGATCGGCGGCACCGCGTGGGACTTCTCCAACACCGACCGGGTAGCCCGCGGCTCGCTCGACCTGCTCGTCATCGACGAGGCCGGCCAGTTCTCGCTCGCCTCGACCATCGCCACCGCGGTGGCCGCCCGCAACCTGCTGCTGCTCGGCGACCCGCAGCAGCTGCCGCAGGTGAGCCAGGGCAACCACCCAGAGCCCATCGACACCTCGGCGCTGGGCTGGATCGCCGACGGCCACGACGTGCTGCCAGCCGAGTTCGGGTACTTTCTCGCCGAGAGCCGACGCATGCACCCCGCCGTGGCGCGACCGGTCTCGGAGCTGTCGTACGAGGGCGAGCTGCACTCGCACCCGGTGGCATCCGAGCGCCGACTCGAGGGCGTCGCGCCCGGGCTGACGGCGCTGCCGATCGAGCACGCCGGCAACACCACGGCCTCGACCGAAGAGGCGTCCGCCGTCGTGGAGCTGGCGTTGTCACTGCTCGGGCGCGACTGGATCGAGGGGCCGGGCGCAGCCGAGTCGGCGGATGCCGCGGCATCCGCTCGCTCGCGACCGCTCGCCCAGAGCGACCTCATCGTCGTGACGCCGTACAACGCGCAGCTTACCGTCGTGCGCGCCGCGCTCGACGCCGCCGGACTCACCGAAGTGCCCGTCGGCACGGTCGACAAGTTCCAGGGCCAAGAGGCGGTCGTCGCGATCGTCTCGCTCGCTGCATCGTCGGCTGCTGCTGCGCCGCGCGGCGTCGAGTTCCTGCTGCTCAAGAACCGACTGAACGTCGCGATCTCACGGGCGAAGTGGGCGGCGTACCTGCTCTACTCGCCCGGCCTCCTCGACGCACTGCCGTACACGCCCGAGGGCGTTGCGCAGCTCAGTGCGTTCATCCGACTCGTCGGCGTGCGCTGAGCCGCGGCAGGCATCGAAGCGACCACGTGCAGAGACGTCAGGCATCCGAGAGCTTCGCCGCGATGCCGTCGATACGGCGCTGCCGCGTCTCGGCGGCTTTCGCGCCTTCGACCGCCGTGACGTGCGCCTTCTTCGCGCTCGGCGACAGCCGATCGAACGCGGAGCGAGCCCCTGGCGCCCTGTCGAGTGCGGTCGCGAGATCGGCGGGCACCTCGACCGTGCGCGGCGCCGTGTCGACCTCGAGGTCGACGACGATCGGGTCGCCGCCGCCGATGCCGGTCGCCGCCCGCTTGTCGGAGCTGAACGAGATCATGAACTTGCCGCCCATGACCGCGACCGTGCTGCGGTACTCGTAGCCGTTGACGTTGACGGTGACGGGCGGCTTCTTTCCCGCGCCGAGCGCCTCGATCACCTCGGGTGGCACCTCGATGCCCGTGTTGTTGCCGGTCTGGGTCATCGTCGTCTCGAACCGCATGGCGTCGAGTCTGGCACCGCGGCCTGGTTGCTGGGAATACTGCACAGGGTACCTACGTAGGTTATGGGTATGACTTCCCCTGCATCCGATCTGAACCCTGCCCGCGTCACGATGTACGGCGCGGAGTGGTGCATCGACTGCCGCCGCTCGAAGGCGCTGCTCGACCGCCGCGGCGTCGAGTACGACTACGTCGACCTCGAGACCGTGCTCGACGGCGCCGACCGCGCGAAGGCGATCAGCGGTCGCACGCAGATCCCCGTGGTGGTCTTCCCCGACGGCACGCACTTCACCGAGCCGAGCGACGCCGAGCTCGCGGCGAAGCTCGACGAGGCCATCGCGGCGTAGCAACCGCCCGTACCGGCGTCGCAACCGCCCGCGCCGAAGACGATCCTCGGATGAGATGCGTGAGCGAACGCGCTCCCGCCGTCAGCATCGCGTAACAAACGAGCGACGGTCCCCGCGTCGGGCGTACAACTGAGGCATGCCTCCGACCACCGGCGCGATCACAGGTCTCCGACGGGCCCCATGGCGCCGCCGTGTCGCGGTGGGTGCCCGATGACGCTGACCAGGCTGCTGCCGACCCTTCGACGTTCGATCCCCGATCCGATCGACCCCGATGCCTGGCCCGCAGCGACCAGCGCGACCATCACCGACGTCGAGGTCGGCGGCGTCTCGTTGCTTCGTCTCGTCGAACTGTGCGGCACGCCCGCCGTGCATCTCGGCGTCGCGGTCGTGCGCGGCACCGGCGGACACCCGGCCGCGTCGGCGGGCAGCACGGGCGTCGCGGTAGCGCGAGTGGTCGAGGCATCCGCCGACCGCAACGAGCGCACCGTCACGATCGACGCCGAACTCGTGTCGCTCCAACCCACCTGGATCGAAGCCAGGCTCATCGGGCGGGCCTCGGTGGCTCGCGCCGTGCCGACCACGATCCGATCGGCGAGCGGATGCCTCGCGCCCGTGCAGATCGACCTGCCGGCCGATCTCGAGGCGGGCGACCTGCTCGCGCTCCCCTATGCCGCCGTCACCGACGAGGCGGGCGTCGCTCGCCCGATCAGCGGCTGGCTCGCGCCGATCGTCGAAACCGCACAGCAGACACGCACGCTCTGAGCGTTCCAGAGCGTGCGTGGCTGCTGAGTGGTTGACGCCTGGGCAGCGTCAAGCCGTGCGCGGGTTCAGTCGTCGGATGATGGGGCGAACGCGAGCGCGGCGGCGAGGCTGCGACCCCGAGGGGTGCCATCACGTCGGGTGCCATCACGTCGGGCGCCTTCGCGCACGCGGCCCGCGCGCCCGCCGGTGACGCGAGCGGCAACGCGCACGCCGTCACGATCGAACGCGCGCGTCGCGCCATCCGTCACCTCGTGCCCTGCCGGATCGCCCCCGGCACGATCGGTTCCGCCATCCACCCCATCGCCGTCATCTGCTCCGTCGACGGCCGGTGCACGCCGGCCCCACACCGCGAACAGCACGAGCCCGACCGTGAGGAACACCGTGCCGCCGATGAGTGCCGCGGCGATGCCGCGCGCCTCGCCGCCGCTCACGGCGACGGCCGCGAAGACGGTCGTGAGGCCCGCGACGCCGATCGAGCCGCCTAGCTGCTGCATGCCCTGCAAGAGGCTCGACGCCTGGCCGGCCTCGTCGGAGGGCGCCTGCGCCATGACGATCGAGGTGATCGGCGCGAAGGTCAGGCCGGCGCCGAAGCCGAGCACGATCGCCGGACCGAGGATGCCGGAGAGGAACGTGCTCGCGGTGCCGAGCTGCGCCATCCAGAGCATGCCGCCGGCGAGCAGTGCGAGCCCCGTGACCGCGACGACCCGCTCGCCGAGCCGTGCCACGAAGCGCGGCGTCAGCTGGTTGACGATGAGCATGCTGCCGACGAAGGGCAGGAGCGCGAGCCCCGTGCCGAGCGGGTCGAACCCGAGCACGTTCTGCGTGAACAGCGTGGCGAAGTAGAAGAACCCGAACATTCCGGCCGGCACGAAGAGCATCACCCAGAACGGCACGGCCGTGCGCGGGGCGCGGAAGTAGGCGAGCTGCACGACCGGGCTCGCATGACGTCGTTCGATGAGCACGAGTGCGACGAGCGAGGCCGCTGCGACCGCGAACGCGATGAGGGTGCGCGGGTCGAGCCAGCCGGATTCCGCGGCGACGGTGAAGCCGTAGACGAGGGCCACCATCGCGAGGGTCGAGGTGAAGGCGCCGCCGATGTCGAGCCGCGCCCGGCTGCGCTCGGTCTCGCGCAGGAACGCGACGGCCCCGGCGATGATCACGAACCCGATCGGCACGTTGACGAACATCACCCACTCCCAGCCGAGGCTCGTCGTGAGCACCCCGCCGAGGATCAGGCCGATCGCGCCGCCGGAGCCGGCCGCGAGAACGAACAGCGCCATCGCCCGGTTGCGCTGCGCTCCCGGAACGGTGTTCGCGAGCAGCAGCACGAGCGTGGACGGAGCTGCGAGCGCTGCGCCGACGCCCTGCAGCACACGTGCCGCGACGAGCATCTCGGGGTTCACGGCGAAACCGCCGAGAGCGGATGCCGCGATGAAGATCACGGTGCCGATGATGAGCGCGCGCCGCGCCCCGACCATCTGGCCGATGCGCCCACTCAAGAGGATGAGTCCGGCGAATGCGAGCGCGTAGGCCGTCACGACCCACGAGAGGTTGGTCGGGCTGAACCCGAGCTCGTCGCGGATGTGCGGCAATGCGACGTTCACGATGCTCGCGTCGACCACGAGCATGAGCTGGGTGATGAAGACGACGATGAGGCCGAGCAGGGTGCGCCCGGCCAGGCGTGCTGCGGTCGAGCCGGCGGCGGAGGCCGCAGGGCGGCGGGATGCCCCGTCGACGACATGGGCGATGGCGGGGACGGCGGCGGTCGCGGTGCGGGTGGATGTCTCGGTGCGGGTGGATGTCTCGGTGCGGGTGGATGTCTCGGAGACGGTCGCGGGTGGCGCTTCGCTCATTGCTGGTGCTCCTGGTCTCACTGGGTTAGGCTGATATCCGGAGAGAGTCTCCCCTTGTCCACCTGACAATACGGAGACAGTCTCCGCTTTGTCAAGGCGAGCCGCCGTGCGCGGCCCCGCAGGAGGAACCGTGAGCATCGAAGCCGCCGCGCCGACGCGGCCAATGCGCGCAGACGCGCGCCGCAATTACGAAGCCATCGTGCGGGTAGCCGGCGACGCCTTCGCCGAACACGGCACGCACGCCTCGCTCGACGACATCGCGTGCCGCGCCGGCGTCGGCCCCGGCACGCTCTACCGGCACTTCCCCAACCGCGACTGCCTGCTCGAGGCCGCGCTCGTCGAGAGCCGGCACGCCCTGAACGAGCTCAGCGAGCAGCTGCTCGCCGACGACGATGCCGGCGCCGCACTCGACACCTGGATGCTCGCGCTGGCGCGTCACGCCAATACGTGGGACGGCCTGCCCGACTCCATCGCGCAGTCGATCAACAACGAGCAGTCACCGCTCGGCGCCTCGTGCAGCACCCTCGTCGGCGCGACCGATAAGCTCCTCGCCCGGGCTCGCGAAGAGCGCGCGGTGACAGCGGATGTCTCGGCCCGCGACCTCTTCGTGATGGCCGGGTCGCTGGCATGGGCCGCGTCGCGGCCGCGCCGTGACGCCGACGCCCGCGCCGAGGCATCCGACGACCTTCCGCGCCTGCTCGGCCTGCTCATGCGCGGGCTCCGCTAGGGAGCCTCGCGCTCACCCCTGATTCGCAGCAGACACGTCGACGCAGACGATTCCCGTGTTTCCGTCGTGGTCGGCGATCACCGTGAGCGAGGGCGCGTCGCTGTCGTCGACGACGGTCCCGCCCGCAGCGAGAGCGGCGGCGATCCGTTGCTCGGCCACCTCGGGCGCCACATAGACCTCGACGTGGAACCGCTGACGCGGGACCTCGTGCTCGTTGGCGTCCCCGAACCACAGGTTCGGCACCCGCCCTGTGGCGTCCCGAATTTCGTCGCTGGGGGAACCGCGGCCCTGGGACTCCGCACTCCCGGTCAGGAGGGCCGCCCACACTGGGGCGATCGTCGCGGAGTCGGCCGTGTCGAGGCCGAGCTCGATGTGGCTGACCGAGGCCGGGTCAGCGGCGACCTCGTGGTCGGCGGCGATCTCGGTGATCCGTCGCGCGAGGTCGACGTCGCGCTGGGTCACCCATTCGACGACGTGTTCGGTACCCTCGTCGTCGCGGTAGATGGCGTCGTCGGTGATCAACTTGAAATCGACGTACCCATTGCCGATCGACACGCGCGGGTGGTGGCCGAGCGCGTCGCCCGCCTCGCCCACCGCGACGACGAACCGTGCGCCGGCGCCGAAGTCGTCGACCAGGTAGCGGGCGTGCAATCCCTGAGCCAGCTTGCGCCACTCGGCCAGGTTGGCCGCGGCGATCTGTTCGCCCTTCAGCATGTCCATGAATGCGGAGCTTATCTCGCGTTCAGCTGCAGCGACAGGAGAGAATCCACCCCGAGCATCGCACCGGCGCGGCGACTACCCCAGCGCCGGGATGACCTCGGCCGCGAACAGCTCGAGGCCCGAGCGATCGTAGGCCGCCTCGGGGAAGTAGTGGATCGAGTAACCCAGGCCGAGCTCGCGGCGCTCGGCGAGCTTCGCGGCGACCTGCGACGGCGTGCCGACTGCCCCGCTCGGCCCGTGGTAGGCAGACATGTAGGCGGCGGTCTTCTCGGGTCCGAGGAACGGCGCGACGCGCGCCTCGACGGCCGCGAGGCGTCGCGCGACGTCGGCGTCATCCGAGCCGACGATGGTGTGGAACTCCGACGACCGGGTGATCGCATCGAAGTCGGTGCCGAGGTTCTCGCAGTGGCCGCGCAGCACCTCGCTCTTGTGTGCGAACTCCTCGGCCGAGCCGGCGAAGTTCGTGTACGACGCGTACTTCGCGGCGATGCGCAACGTGACCTTCTCGCCGCCGCCGGCGATCCAGATCGGGATGCCGCCCGCCTGCAGCGGCTGCGGCTGCACGATCGCCCCGTCGACCTGGTAGTACTTGCCGTCGAGCGTGGCGGAGCCCGTGGTCCAGGCCTGGTGCATGATCTCGACACCCTCGCGCAGGCGCCCGAGCCGCTCGGGAATCTCGGGGAAGCCGTAGCCGTAGGCCCGCCATTCGTGCTCGTACCAGCCGCCACCGATGCCCATCTCGACCCGGCCGCCCGAGACGAGGTCGATCGTCGCCGCGACCTTCGCGAGGTAGGCGGGATTGCGGTAGCTCATGCACGTGCACATCTGGCCGAGTCGCACGCGCGAGGTCGACGCGGCGAAGGCGGCCATGAGGCTCCACGCCTCGTGCGTCGCCTCGGTCGCCGAGGGCACCGGCGTGGTGTGGAAGTGGTCGTAGACCCAGATCGATTCCCAGGGCGAGTCGGGCGCATCGGCCGACTCGGCGAGCGAGTGCATCGTCTGCCACTGCTCAGCCGGCTCGATGCCGACGAGGTCGTAGCGCCAACCCTGGGGAACGAACATTCCGAATCGCATTGGTTCAGCATACGGGCGGCGGGGCAAAAATCGAATCGATTCGTGCGACCGCATCGAGTGGCCGGATCCCAGCCGGCACCACAGCCGCCCACAGCCGCCCACAGCCGCGCCAGACCCGCACCGCAGCCCGATCTCAGCGCCAGCCCTGAGGCGACCTCATCTTTGCGGCCCTAGCCTCGACCGCATGAGCGCACCCCAGCACTGCGAATTCTCGGCCGCCGACTTCCGCGCGATCGTCATCGAGACGACCGACACCCGACTCATCCACGTCTCCGGCTCCGGCCGCTGCGCGAGCCCGGGCTGGAAGCTCGAACTCGTCGCCGCGAACCCCGGCGTCGTGCCCCATGCCAGGAGCCTCTGGCTCGAGCTGCGGGAGACTCCGCCGCGGACGCCGGTCCCGTACCAGCCCACCGACCAGCCCACCGACGCGTCGGTCGAAGCGATCATCGAGGACGCCCACGCCGAAGAGGTCGTGATCCGGTTCCGGTGGCGCGAGGGCTTCGTGCTCCCGCTTCGGGAGCACGTGGGCGCTCGGCGCTGACCGGTTCGAGCGAGCGGATGCCGCGGCTCGCCTGCGGCCGCGGCATCCGTCGTCTGCGCCAGGCGCCGGCTCGGCCTACGCCAGCGCGAACCTGAGCTCGGCCATCGCCGGCCCCGTCCACACCGTGCCGTCGAGATCGTCGCTGCGCACGGTGACGACCTTGCCGCCTTTCGACATCACGAGCAGCGCGAGCTGGGGCAGCAGGTCGCCGGCGCGCGTTCCGTCATCGAGCTGGTCGCCGACCCCCTGGCCGCTCGAGAACTGGATCGCCCCCGACTCGCGGTCGAGCGTGCCGTTCACCGAGGTCGTGAAGTCGAACCACAACACCTCGACCTGGCCCTCGGCGGCTTCGCGTCCGATCGCAGCGAGGTCGTGTTCGACCCGGCCGGCGGCGCCCTCGGTCAGACCCCGCAGCGCGGCATCCGCCTCGGCGATGTTCAGGGCCGCCAGTTGCTCGCGCACCGCGTCGTCGATGTCGGCGGGGCCCAGGCGATCAGGTGCGCCGGCGACACCGACGATGCGGCGACCGTTGCGCACCCGATCGATGAAGAGGCTGAGCAGCGGCTCTGCGGCGAAGACGAGCAGGGGCACCCGGTCGTCGGGGTCTCGCTGCATCAACTCGTGGCGCACGGCGTCGGCCACGCGCTTGGCGTACAACTCGAAGAAGCCCTTCCTGCGCTCATCGCCCTGCACGCCGCGGTCGCCGTGCTTGCCACCGCGCGGCTTGTCGTCGTCGGACGGATCGCGGTTGATCGCATCGTCGAGGCTCTTGTCGTGCGCAGCGTCGATGTCGAACTTCACCGCGCGTTCCGTGGGCGTCGCGTGCCAGAGCGCCCACTCGTTGGCCGAGAGCGTGAGCGCGAAGGCCTCCTGGTCTTGGCTCGGCGCACGCAGCAGCTGGCCGAGGGTGAAGTGCGAGCCGACGTGCACGGCGTCGTCGAGGCGGTTGGGCAGCACGAACAATTCGCTGAAGCCCGGCGAGACGAAGATCGCCAGCGAGCGGCCCAGCGACCCCCAGAGGGCGGAATCGCCGACGACGCGGTCGCGCTCGGCGCGGATCGCGGCCACATCCGCGGCTGGGAGCTCGACGCCCTTCAACCGCTCGAGCGCCTCATCGAACGCGCTCTTCACGGCGACCTCGGCGCGTTCTCGCTCACTCACCACCGGCGACGTCGACACGTAGACCGTGATCGCCGGATGGTGCGGACCGGCCAGAGCGGCGAAGTCGGCTGCGGTGGGCAATTCGTAGTGAATCGTCATCGTTTCCTCCCGAGGAATCGAGTCGTGCGACAGCGACGTCGCTCGCTCCCCAGCCTATGAACCGCGACGCGCGAGCGACACCCCCATTCAGGCGAACCACAGGCGCACGCCGCTCGAAGATGCGACACGTCGCCTCCCCATGCGAGACGGCGAAAACACGCCCTCATGCGTGGGATGGGAGGGCGCGTCTTCGCCCGCTCACGCGCGCGGGACGTTCCCAGATGATTCCCCGGAATACGGCACCCCACGCGCCGGTTGCCGAAAGGGATGACTTCTTCACCGCGCCTCTCCGTGCTCGACCTGATTCCGGTGCGCAGCGGCCAGACGAGCTCGGGTGCGCTCGCGGCATCCGTTCGCCTGGCGCAGCTGGCCGACCGACTCGGCTTCACCCGCTACTGGTTCGCCGAGCACCACAACATGCCGTCGGTCGCCTCGACGACGCCGCCGGTGCTGATCGCCGCGATCGCAGCGAAGACCGAGCGCATCAGGGTCGGTTCGGGCGGCGTGATGCTGCCGAACCACGCGCCGCTCGTCGTCGCCGAGCAGTTCGCGGCACTCGAGGCGCTCGCGCCCGGCCGCATCGACCTCGGCATCGGCCGGGCACCCGGCAGCGACCCGGTGATCACGCAACTGCTGCGCATCTCGGGTCCGACGGCCGACGTCGACCGCTTCCCCGACCACATCGCCGACATCCTCTCGCTGCTCTCCCCCGACGGCGCCACGCTGAGGCTCACGAGCGGGCGCGAGTACGCGATCACGGCGACGCCGGCGGCGACGGATGTCCCGACGCTCTGGCTGCTCGGATCGAGCGACTACTCGGCGAAGCTCGCCGCATCGCTCGGCCTGCCGTACGTGTTCGCGAACCACTTCTCGGGCGAGGGCCTCGAGCGCGCGCTCGAGCTCTATCGCACCGAGTACCAGCCGAGCGAGGCGCACCCGGCACCCGAGACGTTCCTCACGGTGAACGCCTCGGTCGCGCCGACCGTCGAAGAAGCACGGGCGCGTGCGCTGCCGCAACTCCACTCGATGGCGCGGCTGCGTACGAACCGGCCGATGCGGCCGCTCGAGACCGTCGAGGAGGCGCTCGCCGCGCCGACCGACTCGGTGGGCGACGAGATCATCGCCTCGATGGAACAGCGCTGGATCATCGCCGATCCGTCGAGCGCCGCGGCCGAACTTCGCACGCTGGCTTCACGGCACGGCATCGACGAGGTCATGCTCGCGCCGATCGGCGGCTCGTACGACAGCGAGCCGAGCGACGCCACCCCCGGACGCGAGCGGACGCTCGAGCTGCTCGCGGGCGAGCTGTTCGCCGCGCCGGCCGAGTAGCGAGCGCCAGCGAGCGTATCGAGAACCGGCGCTGGGGTCTCGATGCGCTCCTTCGTCACTGCTCGACCGACCTCGAGACCCGCCGGTCGAGTAGCGAGCGCCAGCGAGCGTATCGAGACCCGCCGGCGCGGCTCGGGCAGCGAGGCGTGCGGCGTCAACCTCGCGTTTGCCGACGGGACACCTGCACCTTCTAGCGTGCGATCGACATCCACGATCGAAGGAACGACCCATGTGCGACCACAACGCGCCCGACGCCGCGCAGCCCCATGACGCCGACGCCGAACTCGCTCGGCTCGGCTTCTCTCGCCGCGACATGCTGCGCACCGCAGGACTCGTGCTCGCGGCGGGTGCGCTCGCCGGCACCGTCGACATGATCGGGGCGCCGACGGCATCGGCCGTCCCATCCGGCACCGCGGGCGGAGCCGGTGACCCGCAGCTCGACTGGCTCGTGGGCGACCACCACGTGCACACCCAGTTCAGCCACGATGCGAAGTACCGGCTCGCGCACCAGCTCGACGCCGCCGAACGGTACGGCGTCGACTGGCTCGCGTTCACCGAGCACAGCAACTTCGCGCATGCCGAGCGGGGCGTCTTCTCCGAGCTCGAGCAGATCCAGCATGAACGCGACGCTCGCGAGCTGCTGATCTTCCAGGGCCTCGAGTGGTACATCCCGGCCGCAGAGCACGGTTCGGTGCTGATCGCCCCCGGGCCGGATTCCGCCCGTGTGCTGCGCGCCTTCGAACTGGCGTGGGACGGCAAGCTCAACCGCTGGGAGCGACCGGCGAATGCGGCGCAGCAGGCGGAGTGGGAGCGCAGGGCAGCCGAGGCGATCGCGTGGCTCGGCGCACAGAAGCGCGAGGGCGTGATCGAAGACGTCGTCGTGCTCGCGAATCATCCGCTGCGCCTCGGCATCGATTCCCCGCACGAGCTGCGCGCCTGGCGCGACGCCGACCCCTCCATCATGATCGGCATGGAGGGATCGCCCGGTGCGCAGGGCTCCGCGATCGCTCGCAACGTCAACCCGGGCGACCAGCGCGGCGAGTACACGAACGCGCCTCGCGCCGACAGTTGGCCCGGCTTCCCAGCCGACGCCTACCGTCCGTACGGCGGATTCGACTGGGCCACCGCCACCGTCGGCGGCCTCTGGGACGCGCTGCTCGCCGAAGGCAAGCCGTTCTGGATCACGGCGAACTCCGACAACCACCTCACCGTGAAGGACACCTGGGCCATCGGCCCCTACCCCGATGGCGAGCCCTACGCCAGCCTGCCGAACGAGTTCGACCGCTGGTCGGTGCTCGGCAAGCGACCCGACCCCGTCGACACGGGCCAGCCCCAGGGCGGCAGCGACTTCTGGCCGGGCCAGTTCTCACGACTGCACACGGGTGTCACCACGCGCAGTTATGCCGGCGTGCTCGAGGCGATGCGACTCGGGCGGATGTGGGTGGACCACGGCCACCTGCTGCAGGGGCTCGACGTGCGCGTCCGGGCGACGATGCCGGGCCGCGGCAAGGGTCGCGGCAATGGCAACGGCAACGGATGGGGCAACGCCGCGGGAGCCGGCGCGACGCTCGGCGGCCGCGTGATCGCGCGGCGCGGACAGGACGTCGAGGTGAGCATCACCGTGACCACGACGGACTACGCGAACGCCGCCGGCATCGTGCCCCTGCTTGCGCACGTCGACGTCATCGCCGGCCCGATCACCGGCGCCTCTGCCGACCCCGACGCGATCCGGGCGCCCGAGACGCGTGTGGTGCGCCAGTTCGACACCACTGGCCGGCGCGGCACGTTCACGCTGACGCAGACCTTCGAGAACGTCGAGCGGCCGTTCTACGTGCGGCTCCGCGGCAGCGACGGCAAGCGTCTGGGCGTCGGCTACCACGGGTCAGCGGTCGACCCCGCCGGCCCGCAGCGGCACGGCGACGGCGAGGGCGACCCCTGGCAGGACACCTGGTTCTACGCGAACCCGGTGTTCGTCGACGTGCGCTGAGACAGCTCGCTCAGGCGGCGAGGCCGAGCCGGCGCAGGTCGTCGCTCGATGCGCGGTACTCGTCGCCGTCGGCGATCGTGAGTTCGCGCGGCACGCGTGCGCCGTTCTGCACCTTGGCGTCGCGCCCGATGTTGGCGTACGGGCCGACGACGGCGTTGCGGCCGACGACGGCACGGCGGCCGATGTGCGCGTTCACGCCCACGACGGCGCGCTCGGCGACGATCGCGTCGCCTTCCACCCAGCCGCCCGGGCCGATCTGGGCGCCCCGCTGCACTTCAGCACCGGGGTCGACGTAGGCCGTCGGGTCGACGAACGCGCTCGGGTCGACCTTGGCCGTCGTGGCGACGAGGCCCCGGCCGTTCACGTGCTTGCGATAGCGACGCGTGATCCCGGCTTCGTCCTCGAACTCGACATAACTGATGCCCACGTTCTCCTCCTTCCGGGGTGGTGACTCCACACCCGAACACTGGTACAACACTGCAGCTGACCGGGGAATTCCCGAGGTCGCGGCTGGAGCGCTCAGCACCCGATCGGCTCGTGAGGTTAGGCTTTCCTCATCACCACAACGGATGCCGCGTCGCGGGCCGTCCGCCGACCGAAACCCCGCCCAGGCCCAGCCATGCCCCCTGCACCGCTCCTCGAGCTCGACCGCGTGAGCATCCGTCACGAGGGCGCTGATCGGGCCACCCCGATCGACGTGTCGTTCACGGTCGCGCGGGGCGAGGTCGTGCTGATCCTCGGCCCGAGCGGATGCGGCAAATCGACCCTCACCCTCGCGCTCGACGGGCTCATTCCGCACGCCGTGCCCGCGCTGCTCGACGGCACGGTGCTCGTCGCGGGGCTCGACACGGGCGAACACCCGGTCGGCGCCCTGAGCGAGCACGTGGCCATGGTCTTCCAGGATCCCGACGCGCAGATCGTGACCGGCACGGTGCTCGACGAGGTGTGCTTCGCACCCGAGAATCAGCTCGTCGAGGCATCCGAAGTGCTCGAGCGTGCCGAGCGGGCCCTGAAACTCGTCGGCCTCTGGGACCGCCGCGCCGACAACCCCGACACCCTCTCGGGCGGCGGGCGGCAGCGGCTCGCCGTCGCGTGCGCGCTCGCGATGGCGGCGCCGGTGCTGGTGCTCGACGAACCGACCGCGAACCTCGATCCGGCCGGCATCGACGAGGTCTACGCGGTGCTGCGGGAGCTTGCGAGCGACCGCGATCACGCGGTGGTGCTCGTCGAGCACAACCTCGACGCGGCCGTCGACATCGTCGACCGCGTGATCGTGCTCGACGCCGACGGCCGGCTCGTGATCGACGGGCCCGCCCGCGAGACACTGCGCGAGCGTGCCGACGAACTCGCCGAGCTCGGCGTCTGGTTGCCCGTGTCGACGCTCGCCGCGATGCGGCTGCGGGACGCCGGCGTCGTACTCGAACCGCTGCCGCTCACACCCGCCGAGCTCGGCGCCGCCCTCGACGCCCTGCCGATGCTGCCGGCGCCGCTCAGCGATTCGTCGCCCGTGCGCTCGACGGCGCTGTCGCCGAAGCCGACGGTCGGTTCGCCCGCGGCGGCTGGCGGCCCGGTCGGCGGCTCTGACGGGAGCTCCACACGTCCGGCCATCCGTGCTCATGGCCTCTCGGTTCGGCGCGGCGGTCGGCGCGGCCCGATCGTCGTCGACGGCGTCGACCTCGAGGTGGCCGCGGGAGACTTCCTCGCCATCGTCGGCACGAACGGAGCCGGCAAGACCTCGCTGCTGCAGGCGCTGGCCGGCGTGATTCCCGCGCCTCGCGGCACCGTGGAGGTGCTCGGCGTCGACCCCTCGCGCTGCGATGCCCGCGAACGGGCCCGACGCATCGGCTTCGTCTTCCAGAATCCCGAGCACCAGTTCATCGCGCCGACCGTCGCCGAGGAACTCGCGCAGGGTCTGCGCCTGCAGGGCATTCCCGACGCCGACGCCGAACCGCGGGTCGATGCGATGCTGCGACGATTCGGGCTGGAGTCGCTCCGCGAACAGCATCCGTTCCTCCTCTCCGGCGGGCAGAAGCGCCGGCTCTCGGTGGGCACCGCGCTCATCGCGGGCGCACCGCTGCTCGCGCTCGACGAACCCACCTTCGGGCAGGACCGCGCCCGCGCATCGGAACTCCTCGACATGCTGCGCGCCCTCAACGACGACGGCACCACCGTGCTCGTCGTGACCCACGACCTGCAACTCGTCGCCGACTACGCGAGCCACATCGCCGTGATGCACGACGGCCGGCTCCTCGACGTCGGACCGGCAGCAGCGGTGCTCGCCGGGCCGCTCGTCGAGCAGGCCGGGCTCCGGCACCCGCCGCTCGCGCGGGCGACGCGCGGACTCGAGCGGCATCCGTCGTGGCATGGGGTGAGCCGGATGTCGCAACTGCCCGTCTCCTCTGCGGTGACCTCGTGAGCACGGGCGAGGGCGTGCTCCCGGTCGGCGGCGAGGGCGTGACGCTCGACGGCCACGACTCCCGCAGTGGCACCCCCGCGACATCCCGCCTCCTCGATCCGTTCGCCGAGCACCGGTCGCGGCGGCCGACGCGCTTCCTGTACGCCCTGAACCCGCTCGCGAAGCTCGCCGCGCCGCTGCCCGTGATCGTGCTGGTGATGTTCAGCCGCGGCATCGCGGTGCCGCTCGCGTTCATCGTGTTCGCGGCGGTGGTGCTGCTCATCGGGGCCCGGCTGCCGTGGCGCGCGGTCGCCGCGCTGCTTCTCGGCACACCCGTCGCGGCGCTCGTGCTCGGCGTGACCTTCGGCGTGTGGGTCGATCCGTCGAGCGTGGCGGGCGAGCCCGCGGCATCCGTCACGCTCGTCGCGATCGGCGACTGGCGCTTCTCGCTCGCCGCCTACCTCGTGGGACTCGCGACGGCGCTGCGCATCCTCGCCATCCTGCTGCTCTCCCTCATCGCAGGCGTCACCTCGACGGGGCCCGAGTTCGTGCGTTCGATGGTGCAGAACCTGCGGGTGCCGTACCGCCTCGGCTACACGGCACTCGCGGCATTGCGCTTCGTGCCCCGATTCGGCCACGAGCTCGAGATCATCCGGGCCGCCCATCGAGTGCGCGGCACGGATGTCGGACGCGGACCGATCTCGGCCGTGCGACGTGCGCTCGGCTACACTGTGCCGCTGCTCGCCTCGGCGATCCGCCACGCGGAGCGGGTCGCCCTCGCGATGGACGCCCGCGCCTTCGGCGCGCACCGCACCCGCACCGAGCGGCACCTCTCGCCGTGGCGGGTGCGCGACACGGTGTTCACGGCGTGCTTCCTCGCGGCGAGCGCGGTCGTCGCCTGGCTCACGTGGGGCCGCTGAACGCCGCCGGCCCGCCCGCACGCATCGCACCCACACCGCCCGCATCAGGCAATAGGCCGCTGCTCAGGACGCAATTCGTCGTTTCGTCCTGAATGGCGGCCTATTGCCTGAATCCCTGGGGCCGCTCCGCAGAGCGGCGGGAGCGGGCCGAGACGGCGTGCCGCGGGCGGGAACGACGAAGGGCCGGACGGCATGCCGTCCGGCCCTTCGAGCAGTGCGCTACTTCGCCGCTGCGGTGTCCTCGATCTCGACGAGGAACACGAGGGTCTGTCCGCCGAGCGCGTGCGCCGCGGCATCCGTGCCGTACGCGTACTCCGGCGGAATCGTCACGATCAGCTTCGTGCCGACCTTCTGCCCGACGAGCGCCGCGCCGAAGCCCTGGATGACGCCGTCGGTCGTGAAGGTCGCCGGCTCGCCGCCGTAGCTCTGGTCGAAGATCTCGCCGGTGTTCCAGCTCGTGCCCTGGTACTGCACGGTAACGCTGTCGCCGGCCTGCACCTCGGCTCCGTCGCCCTCTTCGAGCACTTTGAGCTGCAGCTCGGTCGACGGCTCGCCCGACGGCAGCGTGACCGTCGGAGCTTCGCCCTCGGCGCCGAACTTCACTTCGGGCGGGTTCTCGGTCCATTCGGCGGGCTTCAGGGGCTGCTGCACCTCGACGACGTCGATCACGATGACGACGGTCTCATTGGGGGCGACGCCGATGGTCTCGTTGCCGGTCTCGCCGTAGAGCGTCGACGCGGGGGCCACGGTCACGGTGCGCGAGCCGACGGGCACGCAGTCGATGCCCGCGAGGAACGACTCGAACACGCTCTCGTCGCCGGCCGTGATGGTCGTGGGCTGCGAGAACAGTGATTCGCCGCTCGTGCCCGAGAACGCGGTGACGACGACGTTCATGGGGTCGCCTGCGATGGTCTCGTCGCCGTCGCCCTCGATCGCGACGGTGCGTTCGAGCTTCTCAGCCTCGAGCGGCGTCGTGAACGTCGCGGTCGGCGACGCCGCGAACTCGCCCTCGACGGTGACGCCGTCGCTGAGCTCGCCGGGCTTCACGTCCATGCACGCTGCAGCGTCGGGGGTCTCGGATGCCTCAGGTGCTGGGCTGCCGGCGCAACCGGCGAGGAGCAGGGCTGCCGCGGAGGCGAGCGCGAAGGGCGCGGCGCGGCGCAGGGCGCGATTCATGGGGAGGTGTCTCGATTCGGTCGTGTGCGGAGTGCCTCCAGTCTGCACGGTTCTGCTTTCGATTGCCTGAGACGGTGTTCGCGAGGCTGGTTCGGGGCCGGCCTGTCGCGCCGGCGGCCGATCGAACCACGGCGGCGATTCGCTGCATGACCGCCGAAGTTCCCTCGATCCGGCCCGATCAGCGCGAGAATAGGCAGATGGGGGACAAGGCTGGGGAACCTGACCTCGCTGGAGGATTCGCCGACGCGGCGGCATCCTTCACCGAGCTCGACGACGCGCTCTGGAATCCCGTCTCGACCGCGGCGGTGGCGCGGGCGCACCCGCGATTCGACGAGCTCGTGTTCGACGCGTGCTGCGGCGATGGGGCGTCGGCACTGCCGACCGCAGAACTCGTGGGCGTCGGCGGGGTCGTCGACGCGGTCGATCTCGCCGAACCGCTCGTCGAGATCGCGCGCGAGCGAGCAGGCGAGCGGATGCCGCAACTGCGCCTGCACACGGCGGATGTCACGAGTTGGGAGCCCACGGGCTACGACCTCGTGCAGTGCGTGCTCGGCATCTTCTTCTTCCCCGACGTCGACGCCGGCACCCGGCACCTGATCGAACGAGCTCGCCCGGGCGGTCGGGTCGCCATCACGGTGTGGGCGCGCGGGGCATGGGAACCGCTGCCCGAACTGCTCGCCGCGGCGCTGCCCGACGGCGACGCAGGGCTCGATGAGCACGCACCCCGCTCCGCCGGGCTCGAGCAGACCGGGACCCCAGGAAGCCTCGCCCACTGGTTGACCGATCTCGGTCTCGTGGGCGTGCGCGCCGAAGCCGTGCAGCGGCGCCTCGAACTCACGCCCGATCTCGCCTGGACCCTCGTGCTCGGCACCGCGCTCCACAGGCTCCTCGCCGACCTCTCCGACGAGGAGATCGCCGGCGTGCGCGAGCGCTACCTCGCGGCCCTCGCCGAGCGCGACGTGACGTCGGTCGATGCGACCACGCTCATCGCGGTCGGTCGGCGCCCGGCCGCGCCGCCCCCGCCCGTCGAGTAGCCCGGACGACGGAAGCCCCGCCGGTCGAGTAGCGCTCGACGAAGGAGGACGCGTATCGAGACCAGCACGCAGGGTCTCGATACGCTCGCCGGCGCTCGCTACTCGACCGGCGGGTGGTGGCGCTCGCAACTCGACCGGCGGGTGGGCGCCCTACTCGACCGGCAGCGCGGTGGCGACCGGGCGCGAGTCGTCGTTCGACCACTGGCTCCACGACCCGGGGTAGAGCGCTGCACCGATGCCCGCGATCGCGAGCGCCGCGACTTCGTGCGCCGCGGTCACGCCGGATCCGCAGTACGCAGCGACCGGTACTCCGGGCTCGGCGCCGAGGGCCGCGAACCGCTCGCGCAGCGCGCCAGCCGAGAGGAATCGGCCGTCGGCGTCGAGGTTGTCACCGCTCGGCGCCGAGCGTGCACCCGGGATGTGTCCGGCGCGCGGGTCGATCGGCTCGACCTCACCCCGGTAGCGTTCCGCGGCGCGCGCGTCGAGCAGCACTCCGTCGGCGGGAATCGCCGCAGCCGCGTCGCTGTCGATGACCGGCATCGAGCCGAAGTGCGCGGTAGCGTCGCCGGGCTCGGGCGTGACGTCACCGGTCTCGAGCGGATGCCCCGCGGCGATCCATGCCGCGAGGCCGCCGTCGAGCATGCGCACGTCATCGACACCGGCATGCCGCAGCAGCCACCATGCCCGCGCGGATGACTGATTGCCGAGGTCGTCCATGACGACGACCGTGTCGGCGTCGTGCAGGCCCCAGCGCTGCATCGCCCGCGTGAAGGCGGCTTCCGACGGCAGCGGATGCCGCCCCTCCCCCGTCGCTCCATGGTCGGCGAGCTCGTCGTCGAGGTCGACGTAGACCGCGCCCGGGATGTGGCCCGCGCGATACGCCCCGGATCCATCGGGCGCGGCGAGTGACCATCGCACGTCGAGCACGACAGTGTTGAGCCCTGCGGAGCGGCGTTCGGCGAGTTCGTGCGCGTCGATGAGAATCGGCATGCCTCCATCCAAGCTCACCCGCCGGTCGAGTCGGCCCGCCAGAGCCGTATCGAGACCATCCACCGCCGACGGGTCTCGATACGCTCGCTGCGCTCACTACTCGACCGACGAGGGCGCCCCGATTCGCAGCATCCGTGTCTCCGTTGCATAACGACGGCTTGCGGATGCCTCGCAACGCAACGTATCTTCGAGAGAGTCGAAATAGTGACCGAATGGTCGGTCATGAATCGCACCCACTCAGTGACGAGAACCCGCCAGGGCTCAAAGGAGAGTTCACCCATGCACCGTGCGCAACGCCGTCTGCTCGTTCCCGCCGCGGTCGCGGCATCCATCGCCCTCGCACTCACCGGCTGCGGCGCGTCGAACTTCGGCGGCGACTCCGGTGGCGACGGCGCCGCCGAAGAGGGCCCGATCAAGATCGGCGCCGTGCTCGACATCACGGGTGTCGGCGCGAACCTCGGCGTGCCCGAGCAGAACACGCTCAACATGCTCGCCGAGCAGCTCAACGCCGACGGCGGCATCGACGGCCGCGAGGTCGAGCTAATCATCAAAGACAACCAGTCGACCGAAGACGGCGCCGCGAAGGCGACGACGCAGCTGATCGAGAACGACGACGTCGACCTCATCATCGGGTCCTCCCGCACCGGCCCGTCGCTCGCGATGCGCCCGCTCGTCGAGGCCGCCCAGGTGCCGACCATCTCGGTCGCTGCGAACGCCGCGATCGTCGACGGGTCCGAGTGGGTCTTCAAGACCGCGCAGAACGACCTCGTCGTGCTCGAGCGCATCCTCGACGACGCCGAATCGAAGGGCTACACGAAGGTCGCCCTCGTGCGCGACGCGACGGGCTTCGGCGAGGGCATCGCCGACATCATCACCGAACTCGGCGCCGAGCGAGGCATCACCCTCACCGCGACCGAGTCGTTCGAGCCGAGCGCGACCGACTTCACCGCGCAGATGACGAACATCCGCAGCGCCGACGCCGATGCGGTCATCATCTGGGGCATCACCCCGTCGGCCGGTCTCGCGCAGGCCGCCTACGTGCAGCTCGGTGTGGGCAAGCCGGTCTACCAGTCGCACGGTGTCGCGAACGACGCGTTCTTCGAGGCCGCCGGGCCCGCCGCCGAGGGCGTCATCGCGCCGATGGGCCGCCTGCTCGTCGCCGACCAGCTCGCCGACGACGACCCCCAGAAAGAGGTCATCGACCAGTTCATCGCCGACTACTCCGCGGAGTTCGGCAGCTCCCCCTCGAGCTTCGCCGGGCACGCGTTCGACGCGTGGCTCGTCGGCACGCAGGCCATCGAGGCCGCGGGCACCGAGCCCGAGGCGCTGCGAGACGCGATCGAGGCGACCACCGACCTCGTCGGCATCTCGGGCATCTTCACGATGACGCCCGACAACCACTCGGGGCTCACGGCCGACGCACTGATCATGGCGCTCGCCGAGGGCGGCCGCTGGACCCTGTACGAAGAGTGAGCGGCATCCGTTGACCGACTTCCTCCAGCTGACGGCGGCAGGGCTCTCACAGGGATCTGTGTACGCCCTGCTCGCCGTCGGCCTCATCGCCACCTACACGGTGCGGCACGTCGTGAACATCGCCCAGGGCGACTACGCGACGCTCGCCGGCCTCGGCAGCATCTCGCTCGTCACGGCCGGCCTTCCGCTCCCCGTCGCCATCCTCATCGCGCTCGTCTCGGTGACCCTCGCCTCGGTGATCATCGAACGGCTCGTGATCGCGCGCGTCAAGAACCTCACGACGCTCGTCTCGATCATCCTGACGCTCGGCGTCTCGACGCTCCTGCAGGCGATCATGCTGCTCGTCTGGGGCGCAGAGGGTCGGCGCCTGCCGGCCTTCCCCGGCAACGACCTCAACCTCGGCGGCGTCAGCATCCGCTCGCAGGAGCTCTGGATGCTCGGCGCCCTCGTCGTGGTCGGCGGCGGCGTGCTGCTCTTCTACGAGAAGACCCGCTGGGGCAAGGCGCTCCGCGCGAGTGCCGAGCAGCCGGTCGCCGCTCGCATCGTGGGCATCTCGCCGGCCGTGGCATCCGTCATCGCCTTCGCGATCGCCGGGTTCGTGGGTGCGGCCGCCGGTGTCGTCAGCTCGCCGATCTACCTCTCGATCTGGTCGGGCGGCCTGCTGCTCGGCCTCAAGGGCTTCGTGGCGGCGGTGCTCGGCGGGCTCGTCTCGTTCCGCGCGGCGATCGTCGGCGCACTGCTGCTCGGCGTGATCGAGTCGTACGTCGCCGGCTACGTGGCATCCGGATGGAAGGACGCCGTGGCGTTCTTCATCCTCATCATCGTGCTCATCATCCGACCGGCCGGCCTCGTGCTGCGCCCGAACGCCGTGAGGGTCTGAGATGTCACTGCTGAACAACGCCCCCATCGGGTCGAAGACCGGCTTCTGGCCCAACAACCGCGGCACCATCATCGGCGTCGCCGCGTTCGCGGTGATCATCGCGATCGTGCCGTTCACGGCGAGCTCGTCGATGATGAACATCGCCGTCTTCTCGATGATCTTCGCGCTGCCCGCGATCGGCTTGTCACTCCTCATGGGCCTTGCCGGGCAGGTCTCGCTCGGCCAGGCGGCATTCTTCGCCATCGGTGCGTACACGCACGCGATCCTGCTGCAGAAGTTCGAGCTGCCGGGCCTCGTCGCCGCGGTCGGCGGCGTCGTCGCGGCGATGCTCGCGGCCCTGCTCGTGGGCCTGCCGATGCTGCGCCTGCGCGGCCACTACCTCGCGCTCGCGACGCTGGGCCTCGGCTTCATCGTCATGATCGCGGTGCGCGAATGGGACTTCACCGGCCGCACGACGGGCATCTACGGCTACGGCCGGCCCGAGGTCTTCGGCATCCCGATCGACAACAACGGCCTCTTCTTCTGGTTCGTCGCACCGTTCGTGCTCATCGGCCTCGTGCTCGCCCTGAACCTCACCCGCTCTCGCGCGGGCCGAGCGCTCTCGTCGGTCAACGACTCCGAGCTCGCGGCCGAATCGCTCGGCGTGAACACCTACGCCCTGCGCGTCAAGGTCTTCACGCTCTCAGCGGGCTTCGCCGGACTCGGCGGCGTGTTCTACGCCTACCAGGTGCAGATCGTCTCGCCGCAGGTCGCGGAGTTCCACGTCTCGGTCGAGCTGCTGCTGATGGTCGTCATCGGCGGACTCGGCTCGGTGTGGGGTGCGGTCGCCGGTGCGTTCATCGTCGAGCTGCTCTCCGAGGGCCTGCGCGATTTGATCCCAGCCATCATCCCCGGCGCGACAGGCGAAGTGCAGCTCATCGGCTACGGCCTCGTGCTGATCCTCGTGATCATCCTGCTGCCGGGCGGGCTCTACCAGGTCGTGAAGACGGCGTGGGCGGCGGTCCGCAGGCGAATGGCCAAGCGAGCGGATGCCGCGGCGCGGCCGGCGCCCGACGGCACTGCCGACGCGGGTGCGGGCGACGTGCCGACGCGTGCGTTCGGCGGGCTGCCTGGAGAGAGCGCCGCTGGCGCCGGCACCGAGGGTCTCGACGAGGTGTCGGATGCAGCGGCATCCGCCCCTCGCGTCCCCGCCGTCTCGACTCCGGTCGCTGCCGGCGAGCCGATCCTCGAGGTCACCGGCCTCACGAAGCGCTACGGCGGCGTGGTCGCCGTCGACGACGTGAGTTTCACGGTGCCCGCCGGGCGCATCATGGGCCTCATCGGCCCGAACGGCGCCGGCAAGACGACGTGCTTCAACATGATCACGGGCGCGATCGCACCGACGTCGGGCACGGTGCGGTTCCTCGGCCAAGAGATTCAGGGCAAGAAGCCGCACGTCGGCGCCGACGCCGGACTCACCCGCACGTTCCAGAACCTGCAGGTGTTCTCGTCGACCGACGTCGTCGGCAACGTCTACATGGGCCGCTACCGCAAGGGCCGGGCCGGCATCCTGCGCGGCATGCTCGGGCTGCAGGGCCGCGAGCAGTACACGCACGAAGCAGTCGCCCGCGACATCCTCGACTCGATGCGGCTCGGCGACGTCGCCGGCCTCGCCGCCGGCGACCTGCCGTTCGGTCGCCAGCGCATGATGGAGGTCTGCCGGGCGCTCGCCGCCGAGCCCGCGCTGCTGCTGCTCGACGAGCCGATGGCCGGCCTGTCGGGTCACGAGCGCGAACTGCTCGCAACACTGTTGCGGGCGCTGCGCGACGCCGGCCTCACGATCGTGCTGGTCGAGCACGATGTCGCGCAGGTCATGGCGCTCGCCGACACCGTCGCGGTGCTCGACGACGGCGTGCTCATCGCGCACGGCGACCCCGAGTCGGTGCGCAACGACCCCGCGGTCATCGTCGCCTACCTCGGTACCGATGCCGAAGAGGCCGAGGCCGAGCTGAAAGAGCTGGAGGAGCACTCATGACCCTCTCCGTCGAAGGCCTCGATGCGGGCTACGGCAAGCTCGCGATCCTGCATGGCGTGAGCCTGTCGGTCGCGCCGGGTGAGATCGTCACCGTCGTCGGCTCGAACGGCGCCGGCAAGACCACGCTGCTGCGCGCGCTCAACGGGCTGATCAGGCCGACCGCCGGCACGGTCACGCTCGACGGCGCCGACATCACCGGCAAGGCGACCGAGAAGATGGCTGCCCTCGGGCTCACCCACGTGCCCGAGAACCGGCTGTGCTTCCCGACCCTTTCGGTGCGCGACAACCTCATGCTCGGGGCGTGGAGCCGTGGCGGCAAGGGCGACCTCGCCGCGGTGCTCGAGCTCTTCCCGAGGCTGCAGCCGCGACTCGGTCAGGCGGCCGGCACTCTCTCGGGTGGTGAGCAGCAGATGGTCGCAATCGGCCGTGGCCTCATGGCCTCGCCCAAGGCGATCCTGCTCGACGAGCCCTCGATCGGGCTCGCCCCGAAGGTCGTCGCCGAGATCATGAAGGTGCTCACCGAGCTGCGCGGTCGCGGCATGGCCGTGCTCCTCGTCGAGCAGAACGTACGTGCATCGTTCGGCATCGCCGACCGCGCCGTCGTGATGCAGCGCGGCCGCGTCGTGCTTGAGGGCACGCCGGCCGAGCTCGTCGAACTGCCCGAGGTGCGCAACGCGTACCTCGGAGGTGCGGCGGCCTGACCAGCGGCTCAGGTCAGTGACGGATGCCGCGGGAAGGTCCCGCCCGCGGCATCTATCGCCGGGTCGTCAGGTGCCGCAGGAGTTCGTCGCCGCTCCGGCAGACTTGCGAGCGGTGCATCGCTGCCGCACAGGGCTCGTGTGAGATGCGCCTCATGTGAGGCAAATCTCACATGAGAGATCCGGCACGCTTCGCACGTGCCGACACTCTCATCGGTGTTCCATCACCACGCCGCGAGAATTCCGGACCCATTCCACTCGATGCCGATGCCGATGCCGATTGCAGTCACATGGCTGGTCGAGCTCAGGAGGCCCCCCTACGAGGCGGCCGCGTCCGCGGTCGCGCGGTGCCCGATGCCCGAAGCCGCGCCCCGGGCGGCGACCACCCCGAGCACCGAGATGCCCGCGAACACGAGCATGAGCAGCTGCGCCGATCGAACGAGGTCGGGGGCAGCGAGGTTCACGAGCACACCGGCGAGCGCCGCGCTGAGGGCGCTCGCGATGATGAAGACGGTGCTCACGGCGGCCGCGGCCTTGGCGCCCTCCTCTTCTCCGTCGGTGCTGCCGAGCGCCGCCACCGTCAGGTGCGGGAATCCGAGACCGATGCCGGCACCCGCAATGAACAGGGTGATGAACCAGAGAATGATGACCGTGGTCGACGGGCCCTCGTGCTGCAGCATGCCGTAGGCGACCAGTCCCGCCGCCACGAGCAGCGGTCCGGCGATGATGAGCCCGCGCTGAGCGGCATCCGCCGACACATTCGCCGTGAACATCTGCGTCACCGACCAGCCGAGCGAGAGTGCCGCGCCGAGCAAGCCGGCGACGAGCGGGCTGAGGCCACCGATCTCCTGCCCGAAGAGCGGGATGAACGCCTCGGTGCCGATGCCGAACGCGAGCACCGCGACCGAGGCATAGACCCAGCGAAGCGATGATCCCGGAGCGAACGTGACCTTCGGCAGGATGCCGCTGCGCCCGCGCCGCTCGTGACGGAGGAACCAGACACCGAGTGCGACACCGACGATCAGCGCCAGAGCGGTCGCGACCCCCGTCGGAACGACGCTCGCAACGCTCACCGCGGCGACGCCGGTCGTGAGCAGCACGAGCGAGCCCCATGGCACCGACTCGCTCGAGCGACCGCGGGTCGTTCGCGGCATCGATCGGACGACGAGGATGCAGATGAGCCCCGCCACGATCGCCAAGACGACGAATGCCGCACGCCACGCGTCGAGTTGCCCGAAGAGTCCGCCGACGACGGGCCCGACGATGTTGCCGACGCCCCACATCGCCGACACCAGCGCTGCGCCGCGGGCCCAGAGCCGCTCGGGCAGGGCGCGTTGAATGAGCGCGTAGCCGAGTCCGGCGAGCAGTCCGCCGCCGAGCCCCTGCACGGCGCGCCCGGCAAGCAAGGCGGGCATCCACGGACTGGCCGCGCACAGGACAGATCCGAGAGCGAAGAGCCCGAGGGCGAGAAGGTAGGCGCGCACCGCTCCCTGCTGGGTGAGGATCCTGCTGACGAGCATCGCGCTGACGACGGAGGCCAGGAGGAACGTCGTCATGGTCCAGGCGTAGAACTCGGCCCCACCGATCTCGCCGACGATCGTGGGGAGCAGGCTCGTGGTCAAGTAGACATTGCTCGCCTCCACCAGCACGCCGCCTGCGAGCACCGCCGCAATCGGCGCGTATTGGCGGCCGAGCAGCTCTCGCCAGGTGCCGGTGACCTCCACTGCCTGCTGGGTCTGCGCCATGCCGTGGTCCTCTCGCTGCTTCGGATGAATGTCGGAGCGCGTGAAGCGCCGGTCGGCCGCCTCCTCGACGACACTGTCGCCACCGTATTACTTCAAGTGAACTTGAGGTCAAGGTGCTCGCAGGATCGGTTCCTCCCCGGGTCGAATGCGAGCGTTCCGCCTGCGGCATCCGTCGCCCCTACGATTCCGCTGCGGGCATACAACTCGCGGAAGACGCGTCATCCCTGCCCGGTAAACTGACAGGACGGTGCGAGCGCGAGGAGGGTGAATGATCGCCAGCCTCGCTGCCTTCGCAGTCGTCGCGCTCGTCACGCCGCTGCTCACGCGCTGGCTCGGCCGGCGCGTCTTCGCCGTCATCGCCCTGCTGCCCGCCGCGATCTTCGTGCTGCTGCTCACGTGGCTGCCCACCGTGCTCGCCGGCACCCCTGTCGTCGAGATCGTTCCGTGGATTCCCGCGCTCGACATCTCGCTGAGCTTCCGGGTCGACGCGCTCGCGCTGCTGCTCGCGCTCATCGTCACGGGCATCGGCGCTCTGGTGCTGCTCTACTGCATGCACTACTTCGACGACGACGAGCCCGCGCTCGGCCGGTTCGCAGCGCTCCTCCTCGCCTTCGCCGGCGTCATGTTCGGCCTCGTCACCGCCGACGACGTGTTCATCCTGTTCACGTTCTGGGAGGCCACGAGCGTGCTCTCGTACCTCCTCATCGGCCACTACACGGGCCGCAAAGAGAGCCGCGGTGCCGCGCTGCAGGCGCTCACCGTCACCACGTTCGGCGGGCTCGCGATGCTCGTCGGCCTCGTCATCCTCGCCGTCAACGGAGGCACGACGAACCTCTCCGAGCTCATCGCGAACCCCGTCACCGGGGCCGCAGGCGAGTGGGCGATCGCGCTCGTGCTCGTCGGTGCGATCTCGAAGAGTGCGCTCGTGCCGTTCCACTTCTGGCTGCCGGCCGCGATGGCGGCGCCGACGCCCGTCAGCGCGTACCTGCACGCGGCCGCGATGGTGAAGGCGGGCGTCTACCTCATCGCCCGCCTCGCGCCCGGCTACGCGGAGCTCGAGGCGTGGCATCCGATCGTCATCGGCCTCGGCGCCCTCACGATGCTCGCCGGCGGCTGGCGCGCGCTGCGCCAGTACGACATCAAGCTGCTGCTCGCGTACGGCACGGTGAGCCAGCTCGGCTTCCTCGTGATGGTGACGGGCTTCGGCACCCGCGACGCGGCCCTCGCGGGCGTCGCCCTGCTGCTCGCGCACGCGCTCTTCAAGGCGGCCCTCTTCCTCGTCGTCGGCATCGTCGACCACGCGGCGGGCACCCGCGACTGGCGCAAACTCTCGGGGGTCGGCCGCCGCATGCCGGTGATCGCGACGATCGCGTTCATCGCCGCCGCGTCGATGGCCGGGGTGCCGCCGCTCATCGGCTTCGTCGCGAAAGAGGCCGTGTTCACCGCCTTCCTCGACGCGGTCGCGGCCGGCGACGGCTGGGCGTGGGTCGCGCTCATCGGCGCGGTCGCCGGGTCGGCGCTGACCGTGGCGTACACCGTGCGGTTCATCTGGGGCGCCTTCTTCTCCAAGACGTATGTCGCGGCGACCCCGCTGCACACCGGCAGCCGGGCCATCGGGGTGGCACCGGGCATCCTCGCGGCGGCGAGCATCGCTGCCGCGTTCGCGATTCCGTTCATCGAACCGCTTCTTGCCGCCTACGCCGACGACCTGCCGGGCGGCCACGAGTACCACCTCGCGCTCTGGCACGGCCTCGAACCGGCGCTCGCGTTCTCGGCACTCGTCTTCGCGCTCGGCGCGCTGCTCGTCTGGGGCCGGCAACGAGTCGCGCGCATGCAGGCTTCGGTGGCACCGATGCTCGACTCGGCGCGCGGCTACCTCGGCATCGTGTCGGTCGTCGACCGGGTCGCCGCCTCGATCACCACGGCGATCCAGCACAGCGGGTTGCCCGGCTACCTCGCGATCATCATGGTCGTGTTCATCGGCGGGCTCGGCGCGACATCGATCATGAACACCTCGTGGCCGAGCGGCATCCGCCTCTTCGACTACCCGGCGCAGCCGTTCCTCGCGCTCGTCATGGCGATCGCGGCAGTCGCCGCGGCGACGGTGCGCCAGCGCATGACGGCCGTGCTGCTCGTGAGCGTCACGGGCTACGGCCTGGTGCTGCTGTTCGGCATGGCGGGTGCACCAGACCTCGCCCTCACGCAGGCGCTCGTCGAAACGATCGTGCTCGTCGTCTTCGTGCTCGTGCTGCGCCGCCTGCCGAAGCAGATCGCGCAACGCAACCCGCCGGTGCACAAGCTCGCGCGCGGCATCATCGGCGCGCTCGCCGGAGTCGTCATGGCCGTGCTCGGCCTCGTCGCCCTCGGCGCGCGCATCCGCCCGACGATCGCCGACGGCCTGCCCGCTCTCGCCCTCGAGGCGCACGGCAAGAACATCGTGAACGTGATGCTCGTCGACATCCGCGCGTGGGACACCCTCGGCGAGATCTCGGTGCTCGTCGCGGTCGCGACGGGCGTCGCGAGCCTCATCTTCGTGTCGGGCCGCACGGGCGGCGCCCCACGCCTCGATGCCGTCGACGAAGGCGTCGACCGGCGCGACCGCCTGCGCCCCGTGCCCGAGCCGGCGTGGAGCATCCGGGCGCCGCGCACGAGCCTCGCCGACACCGATGGCGAGTCGGATGCCGCGGGCGAGGCCGCCGAGACCCGACAGACGTGGCTCCTGGCCGGTCGCACCATCTCGCCGCGCAACCGCTCGATTCTGATCGAGGTGCTCGTGCGACTGCTCTTCCACCCCGCGATCATCGTGTCGGTGTACCTCCTCTTCGTCGGCCACAACGCGCCCGGCGGCGGCTTCGCGGGTGGGCTGCTCGCCGGTCTCGCGCTCGTCGCGCGCTACCTCGCCGGCGGCCGGTACGAGCTCGGCGAGGCGGCACCGATCGACGCCGGCCGGCTGCTCGGCACCGGCCTGCTGCTCGCCGCCGGCACTGCAGCCGGCTCACTGCTCTTCGGCGGCGCGGTGTTCGAGTCGGCCTGGTTCGAGGCCGAGGTGCCGCTGCTCGGCACGATCTCGATCGGCACCTCGACGCTCTTCGACATCGGCGTGTACCTCGTGGTCGTCGGCCTCGTGCTCGACATCCTGCGTTCACTCGGCGGGGAGGTCGACCGTCAAGAGGAACGCCAGTCCGACGACGACAGCGGCTTCACGACCGGTGACGGCGAAGACCCGGCCGAGCACGACGAGGGGCAGGAGTACGCCGACGGCGCCGAGTACGACGGCGGTGCACGGCGCCCGAGGAACGGCCGCGCGGCAGCAGGTCTCGATACGGTCACTGGCGCTCCCTCCTCGACCGGCGAGGAGGCCCGCACATGACCGCCTCACTGACCCTCGTCGTGCTCATGGCCGTACTGTTCGGAGCGGGCGTCTCGATCATGCTCGAACGCAGCCTCACGCGCGTGCTCATCGGCTTCCTGCTCGTCGGCAATGCCGTGAACATCCTGATCTTCCTGATGAGTGGCGCCCCAGGCCTCGCCCCACTGCTCGATGACGGCGTCGACGCCGAGACGATCTCAGACCCGCTCCCCCAGGTGTTCGTGCTCACCGCGAT
Organism: Agromyces sp. GQ35; assembly: GCF_059758475.1. NCBI lineage: Bacteria > Bacillati > Actinomycetota > Actinomycetes > Micrococcales > Microbacteriaceae > Agromyces > Agromyces sp. GQ35. The sequence continues at coordinate 610,996 of NZ_JCAXEO010000001.1, forward strand.
CGTCATCAACCTCGGCATCACCGCGTTCATGCTCGCCCTGATCTACCGTTCGTGGTGGCTCGCCCAGCTCGGCGAGAAGGGCGACCTCGTCGACGACGACGCCGACGTCGTCGAAGACGCCGAAGAGACGGCCGATCTGATCCGCAGTTCCGCCGCCGACGATCAAGCGGTGCAAGACCTCATCGAGGCGAGCGACGAAGAGCCCGATGAAGACTTCGACGGAGATCTCGACGAAGACCTCGAAGAGGCACTCGAGCTCGAGGCATCCGCTCGCGACAGGGACGACGAAGGAGGCACGCCGTGATCGCTGTCCTCGTACCCCTCGTCGTGCTGCTGCCCTTGCTGGGGGCGGCCACCGCCCTGATCCTCGGCCGGCGCCGCCGCGCGCAGATGGCCGTGAGCCTCAGCGTGCTCTCCGCGGTCGCCGTGATCGCCGCGGTGCTGCTCGTCGCCGTCGACACCACCGGGCAGCCGGCCGTGGTGCACCTCGGCGGGTGGGATGCCCCGTGGGGCATCAATCTCGTCGTCGACCGGCTGTCGGCGATCATGCTCATCATCTCGGCGATCATGCTGCTCGTCGTGCTCGTGTACTCGGTCGGCCAGGGCATCGCCGACCAGCACCGCGAGACCCCGGTGTCGATCTTCCACCCGAGCTACCTGATCCTGTCGGCGGGCGTCTTCAACGCGTTCATCGCGGGCGACCTGTTCAACCTCTACGTGGGCTTCGAGATCCTGCTCTCGGCGAGTTACGTGCTGCTGACGCTCGGCGGCACCGGCGAGCGCATCCGCGCGGGCGTGACGTACATCATCGTGAGCCTCGTCTCGTCGCTGTTCTTCCTGAGTGCGATCGCGCTCATCTACGGCGCGACCGGCACCGTGAACATCGCACAGCTCTCGGTGCGCCTGGCGGAACTGCCCGGCGACGTGCAGCTCATGCTGCACCTGCTGCTGCTCGTCGCCTTCGGCATCAAGGCCGCGGTGTTCCCCCTCTCGTTCTGGCTGCCCGATTCGTACCCGACGGCGCCCGCACCGGTGACGGCGGTGTTCGCCGGATTGCTCACGAAGGTCGGGGTCTACGCGATCATCCGCACCGAGACGGTGATGTTCGTCGAGAGCGATGTGTCGGTGCTGTTGATGGTGGTCGGCGGGCTCACGATGCTCATCGGCATCCTCGGTGCGCTCACCCAGGCCGACATCAAGCGGTTGCTCTCCTTCACGCTCGTGAGTCACATCGGCTACATGATCTTCGGCATCGCACTCGGTTCGCAGCTCGGCTACGCCGCGACGATCTACTACGTCGTGCACCACATCACGGTGCAGACGACCCTCTTCCTCACGACGGGTCTCATCGAGCGGTTCGGCGGCGCGACCTCCATCAACCGGCTCGCGGGACTGCTGAAGGCCTCGCCCCTGCTCGGCGTGCTGTTCTTCATCCCTGCGCTGAATCTCGGCGGCATCCCACCCTTCTCCGGCTTCCTCGGCAAGACCGGGCTCTTCCTCGCCGGCGCAGAAGGCGCGGCGGATGCCCCGGGCACGGCCTGGCTCGTGTGGGTCGTGATCGGCGCTGGCGCGCTCACCTCGCTCATCACGTTGTACGCCCTCACGCGCTTCTGGAACATGGCGTTCTGGCGCGGGCGCTCCGAGCTCGAGGGCTACGAGTCGGTGCTGCTCGGTTCGGTGCTCGAAGCGCCCGACGGCGCGACGGTGACGGCGACCCGCACCACCCCGGTGCTCATGGTCGTCGCGACGAGTGCCCTCGTGATGCTCACGATCTGCCTGACGGTCTTCGCGGGCCCGATGTTCGACCTCACCGGCCGCGCGGCCGCCAACCTCCTCGACGCCGGCGTCTACGTCTCGGCCGTGTTCCCAGGAGGCATCCGATGACGCATGCTGCTGCCGATGTCTCCCGCTGGCGTTCCGTCTGGCGCCAGTTGCCGCTGCTCGTGGCGCTGGTCTTCCTCTGGATCTTCCTCTGGGACCAGGTCACCGTGCTCACCGTGGTCACCGGCGTGCTGCTCGCGATCGGCGTGACGCGGTTGCTGTACCTGCCGCCGGTGCTGCTGAGCGGTCGTTTCAACGTCTGGCGCGGCCTGCTGCTCGGCCTCCGCATGATGTGGGATGTCTCGATCGCGTCGCTGCAGGTCGCGGTGCTCGCGATCAACCCGCGGTGGAAGCCGATGAACTCGATCATCGCGGTGCAGCTGCTCACCCGATCCGACCTCGTCACGACCCTCACCGCCGAGGCGATCTCGGTCGTGCCCGGCACCGTGGTGGTCGACATCGACCGCGAGCGCGGGCTGCTCTACCTGCACGCGCTCGGCACCCGCACCGAGGCCGACATCGACCGGACGCGAAGCGGCGTGCTCGGCACCGAGGAGCGCATCGTGCTCGCCATCGGCACGCGGGAGCAGGCGGCATCCGTGCGCGAGGCCCGCCGCCAACGCCGCGAACACGCGAGAGGAGCCCGGGCATGACCTTTCTCGAGATCACCAGCATCATCGCCGGCGTGATGTTCGGCATCGGCGCGGTCGCCGCCGTGTACCGAATCATCCGTGGGCCGTCGATTCTCGATCGGGCCCTCGCGACCGACGTGCTGCTCGCCATCGCGATCTGCGCGCTCGGCGCCGAGATGGCGATCAACCGGCACACCGACACGCTGGTGGTCATGCTGGTGCTCGCGATGTTCGCGGTCGTCGGCTCGATCTCGATCGCACGGTTCATGGCGAAGCAGGATGCCTCGTGAGTGCCGCTGAGATCGCCGTGGGTCTGCTGATCCTGGTCAGCGCCTTCCTCTCGATGGCCGCGGGCATCGGCATCGTCCGCTTCCCCGATGTGCTGACGCGGCTGCACGCGGCGACGAAGCCGCAGGTGCTCGGTCTCGCCACGGTGCTGGTCGCGATCGTCGTGCAGGTGCCGACGTGGGGCGTGCTCACCACCGTCGTGCTCGTGATGACGTTCCAGCTGCTCACCCAGCCGATGACGGCGCACATGCTCGGGCGTTCGGCCTATCGCAGCGACCACGTGCGCCGCGACCTGCTCATCGAAGACGACCTCGACCGCGACATCGCCGATCACGACCAGCACTGACAGCCGGTGCTCGGATAGCGTTCAAGGGTGAACAGAGAACCGTCGGTGAAGCACGCGTCACTCGATACCCGCCCGTTGCTCGCACCCGTTCGTCGTGCCGAGGTTCGCGAATACGACGTGCTGAACGGATTCCGCCGACCCGGCCCCGGCACCCCACTCGTCGGGGTCATCGTGATGATCTTCCTCCTCGGGATGGCAATCGTGCTCGTCGCGCTGCTCATCGCATTCGTCTTGATGCTCGTGCTCGGTGCATTCGCCGAGATGCCGGGGTTCGCGGTGCCGTTCGAAGCGATCATGCCCGTCGCCGTGGTCGGTGCGGCAGTGCTCGTCGCGCTCATCGCGTTCTCCTCGGCGAAGGCCAAGGGCGTCAGCGACGAGATGCGGTACCGGGTGAGTCGATTCGCCGCCGCGAACGAGCTCGAGTTCGTGCCGAAGCTCGCCGACCCGGAGCTGCCCGGCATGATCTTCTCCCTCGGCGGCGAACGCGTGGCGAGCGAGATCGTGCGGCTGAAGCAGCCGCGCCCCGTCGAGATCGCGAACTACCGCTACACGATCACGAGCACGAAAACGCACGAGACCTTCGGCTGGTCGTACATCGCGATCACCCTCGGCCGGCAGTTGCCGCACATCGTGCTCGACTCGCGTGACAACAACTCGAAGCTGCTCGGCTCGAACCTGCCGGTGCCGCTCGCGCTCTCGCAGCAGTTGTCGCTCGAGGGCGACTTCGACCGCCACTTCACGCTGCACTGCCCCGACGGCTACGAGGCCGACGCGCTCTATCTGTTCACCCCCGACATCATGGCTCGCTTCATCGACACGAGTTCCAAGTTCGACGTCGAGATCGTCGACGATCGGGTGTTCCTCTATTCGCACATCTCTCGGCCCTTCTCGAGCGCCGACCCCGAGATGTGGCACTGGGTCTTCACGACCGTCGATGCGCTGAACGAGAAGTTCGACCAGTGGGAGCGCTGGCGCGACGAGCGCCTGGGCGAGAGCACCTCGAGCACCTCGAGCGCCTCGAGCGCTTCGAGTGCTTCGAGTGCCTCGGCGCAGGCGGAAACGCCGATGCGAGGTTCGAAGATCCCGAAGGGCGTCGCTCCTCAGGGCAGACGCCTTCGACACCGCATCCCGCTGCTCGCGGTGCTGCCGATCGTCGCCATGGTTGGCGTCTGGTTCCTCATCCCACTGCTCGAACGCTGACCGCCGCGGCGCCCCTCCGCCCGTCTCGGCCACTCGCCGGTCGAGGAGCGACGAAGGAGCGTATCGAGACCCCCAGCCGAGATCTCGATACGCTCGCTGGCGCGCGCTCCTCGATCGGCGTCAGGCGCGGCCGGTGAACGCCGGCTTGCGCTTCTCCTGGAACGCGGCGAAGCCCTCGCGGTAGTCGGAAGTGTCGCAGAGCGCGGCCTGAGCCCGGTTCTCCTCGGCCATCGACGCCCAGAGGCCGAGTCGGTCGTCACGGAGCGCGGCGACGAGCCGCTTCGACGCGACGAACGCCTGGGTGGCACCGGATGCCGCGGCGCGAGCCGCAGCGCGGGTGGTATCCGTCACCTCGTCGGCGGGGAACACCTGCGAGAACAGGCCGGCTGCGACCGCCTCGGCGCCCGACATGAGCCGGCCGGTCACGATGAGATCCATGGTGCGGTGCGCGCCGAGACGTTCGACGAAGAGCGCGTGGCCGCCCGAGTCGAGCGTCGCCCCGAGGTTCGCGAACGGCGAGCCGATCTTCGCGGAGTCGGCGACGTAGACGATGTCGCTGGCGATGAGCAGGCCGAGGCCGACGCCGAGGCACGCACCGTGCGCGACGGCGAACGTCGGCGCCGGGAATCCGGCCATGCGCTGCAGCAACGGCTCGACGAGGCCGCCGAGGTAGCCGAGCACGTCGTCTTCACGAGGGTCGACCCCCGAGATGTCGCGGCCCGCGCAGAATGCGCGCCCCTCACCGCGCAGCACGAGCGCCCGCACCTCGCCGAGCTGCGACATCCGCTCGGCCTCCGTGTAGGCCGCCGACAGCTCGGCGATCGCCGCCGGGTCGAGTGCGTTGAGCCTGTCGGGCGCGTTCAGCACGACCTCGGCGACGCCGTCGTGCACGCTCAGTTCGATCATGATGCTCCGTTCACCGGGTCGCCGTCGACCCGTTCGCAGGGTACCGGCGTCACACGTCGTAGTCGACGACGACGCGGTCGGACTTCGGGTGGGACTGGCAGGTGAGCACGTACCCGCGCTCGAGCTCATCGGGTTCGAGCGCGTAGTTCTCGGTCATCGCGACGTCGCCCGTGACGAGTCGCGCACGGCAGGTGCCGCAGACGCCGCCGGCGCACGCGAATGGCACGTCGGGTCGCACGCGGAGCGCCGCGTTGAGGATCGACTCGTTCGCCGAGACCGGGCTCTCGACCGTCGACGACTGGCCGTCGAGCGTGAACTCGATTGCGACCGTCGGCTCGCCGCGCTCGACGACGATGGGGCGACCGCGCTCGCCTTCGACGCGGTCGGCGGTGTCGGTCGTGAACAGTTCGTAGCGCACGTGCTTGACGGGCACGGATGCCTCGGCGAGCGTGTCGCGCGCGAGCTGCACGAGATCGAACGGACCGCACAGGAACCATTCGTCGACCGTCGCCGGCGGAATCAGCACCTCGAGCATGCGCTCGAGCTTCTCGGCGTCGATGCGTCCGGAGAGGAGCGGTGCGGTGCGCTGCTCGCGAGAGAGCACATGGTGCAGGGCGAGCCGGGCGGGGTAGCGATCCTTCAGCTCGGCGAGCTCTTCGAGGAACATCACGTCGCGGGTCGACCGGTTCGTGTAGACGAGCGTGAAGCGCGCCGTCGCCGAGCGCGCGAGCACCGTGTGCGCGAGCGCCATGAGCGGGGTGATGCCCGAGCCCGCCGCGATGCCGACGATGTGCTTGCCGTCGAGGTCGTCGAGTGTCGAGGTGAAGGTGCCCTCTGGGCTCATCACGTCGAGGGTGTCGCCGGCCTTGAGCTGCTCGTTCGCCCAGCTCGAGAAGCGACCGCCGAGATCGCGCTTGATCGCGACCGAGACGCTGCCCCGGGTCGGCGGCCGGCAGATCGAGTAGCTGCGTCGCAGTTCCTTGCCGTTGAGCGTCGCGCGGATGGCGACGTACTGGCCGGGCAGGTAGCTGTAGTCGTCGGCGAGCTCGTCGGGAACGTCGAAGGTGACCTCGACCGCGTCGTCGGTGAGCGGTCGCACCTCGGCGACCGTGAGCTCGTGGAATCGCGCGCGACGTCGCTTCTGCACGCCTTTGGTGGACGGAGACTCGCCGCCGACGGCGCTCTTCAGGAACGCGGACGCCATCGCCTCATCAGCAGACGCCGGTCGGGTAGCGCCCGACGAAGGAGGGCGCGTATCGAGATTCGTTTGCGGGGTCTCGATACGCTCGCTGGCGCTCGCGAGATCTCGATACGGCGCTGACGCGCCTACTCGATCCGCTGCTCGACCGACCGACCCGAGGTTGCGCGCGGCCATCAGAGCACCTTGAAGTAGTCGAAGGGCTCGAGGCAGTCGCGGCACTCGTAGAGCGCCTTGCACGACGTCGAGCCGAAGCGGGCGAGCTCGCGGGTGTTCAGCGAGTTGCAGCGCGGGCACTTCACCACGAGCTGCAACCGCACCGGCCCCGAGCCGCGGGCAGCGGCGTTGCCGGTCGGCGCCTGGATGCCGTAGCGACGCAGCTTCTCCTTACCCGCCTCGCTCATCCAGTCGGTGGTCCACGCGGGGGCGAGCACGAGGTCGACACGCACCTCGTCATACCCGGCGTGGGTGAGCGCGAGCAGCACATCGTCGCGCATGGCGTCGAGCGCGGGGCATCCGCTGTACGTGGGGGTCAACTGCACGCGCACGGCACCGTCGTCGCCGACCTCGACCGCGCGCAGCACGCCGAGGTCTTCGATCGTCAGCACGGGGATCTCGGGGTCGGTCACGGTCGCGGCGACCTCCCACGCGCGACGTGCAGCCGGGTCGGCCGGCACCGGCCGGGCGACGGATGCCTCGCGGCCGGCGCTTTCGCGCGTGGCGCGTGCCTCGGCGAGCGCGGTCACCACGACGCCCCCGGGTGCGCGCGGGCGAGCACCTGCATCTCGGCGAGGAGCGGACCGAGGTGCTCGGTGTGGCGCCCTTCGCGACCGCGGCCGGCGGCGACGAACGCCATGCGGCCCGACGGCAGTTCGAGCTCCGCCTCGGCGAGCACCGCCGCGACGACCGCGTCGAACGGCTCGCGAAGGGTCGACGGCAGCACGGAGACGCCGCTCGCGGCGAGCCGCTCGACGAGCTCGTCGTCGGCGAACAGCTCATCGATGTACGGCCAGGTGTCGGTGATCGCGGCGATCATGCGGCGACGCGATTCGTCGGTGCCGCCGGCGAGCCGCAGCACCCACTGCGTGGCGTGGTCGCGGTGGTAGTCGACCTCTTTCAGCGACTTCGCGGCGATCGCCGCGAGCGTCGGGTCGGTCGAGTCCGCGAGCTGCGTGTACAGCTCGACCAGGTACGCGGATGCCACGAGCTGCCGTGCGATCGTGTGTGCGAAGTCGCCGTTCGGCTGTTCGAAGAGCCAGGCGTTGCGCCACTCGGGCTCGTCGCGCCAGTAGGCGAGGTCGTCTTCGCTGCGACCGGACGCGGTGCCCGCGTAGTGCAGCAACGAGCGGGCGTGGCCGATGAGGTCGAGCGCGATGTTGCCGAGGGCGACGTCTTCTTCGAGTTCGGGCGCGCGCGCGATCCACATGCCGAGCTGCTGGGCGAGCACGAGGGCGTCGTCGCCCAGGCGCAGCGCGTACTCCGCTGCATCCGCCGACGCCACCTGGCCCTCGCCGCCCGCGAACGCACCGGTGAACTCCTCGGCGAGCTTCAGCTCGTCGACGGAGACGTGACCGTGGGCATCGTCCGCCGATCGAGTAGCCGACGCAGGAGGCGTATCGAGATCCTCGTGCGGGGTCTCGATACGCGGCTTCGCCGCTACTCGACCGGCGTGCTGCTCGCTCACAGGTGCTTCACCCCTTCGCTCTTCGTGTAGTACACGGCGTGCCGGTAATTCTTGCCGGCCGGGCTCTCGAAGAAGGCGCCCTTCGCGTCGGGGTCGCTCGTCGTGATGGCGTCGGCGGGCACGACCCAGATCGAGATGCCCTCGCCCCGTCGCGTGTAGAGGTCACGCGCGTTGCGCACGGCCATGTCGGGATCGGGCGCGTGGAGCGAGCCCACGTGCACGTGCGAGAGTCCGCGGTTCGCTCGCACGAACACCTCCCAGAGGGGCCAGGCTTCGGTGCCGGTTTCGCCGGGGGTGCTCATCTCGACTCCTTGGTCTCGATACGCTCGCTGGCGCTCGTTACTCGACCGGCGTCGGCGCGCATCACGCCACCGCCCCGGCGGCTGCGAGCGCCTGCTCGGCCTGCTTGCGTGCGTACTCGGCCGCAGCCTCGCGCACCCACGCACCGTCTTCGTGTGCCTCGCGCCGACGGCGGATGCGCTCCGCGTTCGCGGGGCCACGGCCGGCGAGCACCTCGTTGAACTCGGTCCAGTCGATCTCGCTCATGTCGTACTGCTTGGTCTCTTCGTTCCACGCGAGGTTCGGGTCGGGCAGGGTGACGCCGAGCACCTCGGCCTGCGGCACGAGCATGCCGACGAAGCGCTGCCGCAACTCGTCGTTCGAGAAGCGCTTGATGTTCCACGCCATCGACTGCGCCGAGTTCGGCGACTCGTCGTCGGGCGGCCCGAACATCATGAGCGACGGCCAGTACCAGCGGTTCACGGCGTCTTGCGCCATCTCGCGCTGCGCCTCGGTGCCCTGCATGAGTTCGAGGAGGATCTCGAAGCCCTGCCGCTGGTGGAAGGACTCCTCTTTGCAGATGCGCACCATCGCGCGCCCGTACGGGCCGTACGAGGCGCGGCACAACGGCACCTGGTTGCAGATGGCAGCGCCGTCGACGAGCCAGCCGATCGCACCCATGTCGGCCCACGTCGGGGTGAGGTAGTTGAAGATCGACGAATAACGTGCTTTGCCAGCAATGAGCTGGGCTGTCATCTCTTCGCGCGAGATGCCGAGGGTCTGCGCCGCCGAGTAGAGGTAGAGCCCGTGGCCCGCCTCGTCTTGCACCTTCGCCATGAGGATCGCCTTGCGCTTCAGGCTCGGCGCGCGTGAGATCCAGTTCGACTCGGGCTGCATGCCGATGATCTCGGAGTGCGCGTGCTGGCTGATCTGGCGGATCAGCGTCTTGCGGTACGCGTCGGGCATCCAGTCGCGCGGCTCGATGCGCGAATCCTTGGCGATGAGGTCGTCGAACAGCGCTTGCTCGGTCTCGTTCTCGACCACGCTGAGGTCAGCGGGAGAGGTCATCGTCGACTCCTGTGTCGTCTGCGGTTCGCACTGGCATTCGGGCGCATGTCTTCGCCCGGCATTACTAACCGATCGTTCAGTTAGTATATAGTCATCTCGAGCGCCGCAGCAACGGCGTGCGAACTCGCATGAACTCGATGAGGAGCTTCAGATGACGGATGCCCCGACCGCCGCCGCGCCGAACCGCGCCATGATGCAGCGAGATCTCGCCTCCGCCGCCCTCGGCATGGTCGTCGAACGAGACGAACCCGGCCTCGCCGTCGTGTCGATGCTCGTGCGCGACGACATGACCAACGGGTTCCGCATCACCCACGGCGGCCTGGTCTTCACGCTGGCCGACACGGCCTTCGCCATCGCCTGCAACGAAGACGACACGATCACCGTCGCGGCGGGCGCCGACATCACTTTCCTGAAGTCCACGGTCGCGGGCCAGACGCTCACGGCGACCGCGGTTCGCCGCACCCGAAGCGGCCGCACGGGCCTCTACGACGTCTCGGTCGTCGACGAGCGCGGCGAACCCGTCGCCGAGTTCCGCGGCCGTTCGATCTCCACCAACCGATCGCCGGTCGAGTAGGCGCGCAGCGCCGTATCGAGACCCTCACCCTCCGGAGCACCCAGTGTCGACGACGACCTCCTCCCCCACCGTCTCGGGTCTGACCCCCGCATCCCCCGACGAGCTCGATCCCGAAGAGCGGATGTCCCGTGCCGAGGTCGAGGCCCTGCAGCTGGAGCGTCTGCAGCAGACCGTGCGGCACGCCTACGAGCACGTGCCGCTGTACACGAAGAAGTTCGACGACGCCGGCGTGCACCCCAGCGACATCCGCTCGCTGTCGGATGTCGCGAAGCTGCCCTTCACGACGAAGGAGGACCTGCGCCAGACCTACCCGTTCGGCATGTTCGCCGTGCCGATGGAGCAGGTCGCGCGCATCCACGCCTCGAGCGGCACCACCGGTCGGCCCACGGTCGTCGGGTACACGAAGGGCGACCTCGACCGCTGGGCGACGCTCATCGCGCGGTCGCTGCGGGCGAGCGGCATCCGGCCCGGCATGAAGGTGCACAACGCCTACGGCTACGGGCTCTTCACGGGCGGGCTCGGCGCGCACGCCGGCATCGAGAAGCTCGGAGCGACCGTCATTCCGATGTCGGGCGGGCAGACCGCGCGGCAGGTGCAGCTCATCGTCGACTTCGAGCCCGATGCGATCCTCTGCACGCCGAGCTACCTGCTGACGATCGCCGACTGCATGGTCGAGCAGGGCATCGACCCCCGTTCGACGTCGCTGAAGGTGGCCGTGCTCGGCGCCGAACCGTGGACGAACGAGATGCGCCACGAACTCGAGCAGCGCCTCGGCATCGACGCGCTCGACATCTACGGCCTGAGCGAGGTCATGGGGCCGGGCGTCGGCAACGAGTGCCTCGAGACGAAAGACGGGCCGCACCTCTGGGAAGACCACTTCCTCCCCGAGATCATCGACGGCGAGACCGGCGCGCAGCTGGCCGACGGCGAGATGGGCGAACTCGTGTTCACGTCGCTCACGAAAGAGGCGTTCCCCGTCATCCGCTACCGCACCCGCGACCTCACGCGTCTGCTTCCCGGCACCGCGCGGCCCGGCATGCGCCGCATCGAGAAGATCACCGGACGCAACGACGACATGATCATCCTGCGCGGCGTGAACCTCTTCCCGACCCAGATCGAGGAGATCGTGCTCGGCATCGAGCAGCTCACGCCGCACTTCATCCTCGAGCTCACCCGCACGGGCACGATGGACGACCTGACCGTGCGCATCGAGCGGCACCCCGACCTCGACGTCGACGTCTGCCGGGCCGCCACGGTCGTGCTCGCCAAGCGCATCAAGGAGGGCATCGGGTCGACCGTCGCCGTGTGCCTCGAGGAGCCGGGCGCCCTGCCGCGCAGCGAGGGCAAGTACAAGCGCGTCTACGACCTGCGCGCAACTGAGCGTTGAGCGGGTCGCCGGTTGAGCGGGTCGCCGAAGTGACGCGAATCGAGGCTCATCGGCGAGAGAACGTCGATTCGCGTCACTTCGCGGTTGCGCGGGTCGAGGATGGGAGACTGAGGGCGATGTCTGAGAACGGATCACTTCGACGCGGGCGCCCTGGCTACGACCAGCAGGGCATCCTCGAAGTCGCCGTCGCCGCCTTCAATCAGTACGGCTACGACGCGACCTCCATGGGCGTGCTCGCCGACCGCCTCGGTCTCTCGAAGTCGGCGATCTACCACCACTTCGCGTCGAAGGACGAGATCCTCGAACGCGCGCTCGACGATGCGTTGAGCGCGCTCGAAGGCGTTCTGCGCGAAGCGGATGCCGCGGGCGGGCGGGCCTCCGACCGAGTCGACCAGGTGCTGCGCGGCGCCGTGCACGTGCTCGTCTCGAAGCTCGCGAACGTGACGCTGCTGCTGCGGGTGCGCGGCAACACCGAGGTCGAACGCCGCGCCCTGGCTCGCCGTCGCGCCTTCGACAAGGCGGTCACCGCCCTCGTCGAGGAAGCGCAGACCGAGGGCACACTGCGCTCGGACATCGATGCGAGCGTCGTCTCGCGTCTGCTGTTCGGCATGATCAACTCGATCGTCGAGTGGTACCGCCCCGGCGGCCGCGAGGACGCCGACAAGCTCGCCGACGACGTCATCGCAGTGGCACTCGACGGCCTGCGCATGCCGACCTCGAATCGCGTCGACGAGCTGCTCGGCTGAACACCCCGCCGGTCGAGTAGCGACCGACGAAGGAGGCCGCGTATCGAGACCCAGGCAGGGGAACGCCTCACTCCGCTCCCTGGCGCCACCGCTCACGGGCACTGCCTCCTCAGCGGTCGAGCTGCAGACGCGACCAGCTCAGTGCGCACAGCGCTCCGAACGCGAGCGGCACGCTCGGCACGATGGCGAGGCTCGCAACCGGCACCGCGCCGGGGTCGATCGCCCAGAGCGCGGGCGCGACGAGCGGCACCCAGGCGCCGATGCCGATCACGGCCATGACCTGGGCGACGACGATCAGGCCGACCGTGGCCGCGATCCCGGGCAGCAGCCCGCGCCCGAGGGTGGCGACCCACGCCGCGGGCACGGCGACGAGCGCGGTCAGCACCACGAGCACGGGAACCCGCACGAGTTCGATGACGCCCGAGGCATCCGTCGCGGCGTAGCCGAACGCGAGACCGAGCGCCGCGACGGCCGCGGTGAGCACCACCGCGACGCCGACCGACCACGCGAGGTACACGACGAGCTTCGCGGCGGCGATCGTCGAGCGGCGCACCGGCAGTGCGAAGAGGTTGCCGACCGTGCCGTCGGCGAATTCGCGACCGAACAGCCAGCTGAGCGCGACACCGAAGGCGAGCAGGCCACCGGCTGCCGTGATCTGCGCGACCACCCCGACGAGCCCTGCCCAGCCGCCGAGGCCGGCGAGCGGGCCGAGCTTGGCGAGCACCTGCGCATCGCCCGACGCCGCGCCGAAGAGCATGCCGAGCGCGAGCAGGCCGACGCCGATCACGAGGATGACGGTGATCGAGAGCATGACCCGCGACGCCGCAGCCTTGCGCGCCTCGATCGCGACAGCCGTGCCGAAGAGGGTGCTCATGCGGCCCCCTCCCTGTGCTGGTCGTCGGCGTGCAGCATCGCGAAGAAGGCGCGCTCGAGATCGACGCCCGCCGGGTCGAGCGAACCGATCGCGCGCCCGGCGTTGACGACGGTGATGCGGTCGGCGATGCGCGCGACCTCGTCGAGGTGGTGGCTCGAGACGAGGATGCCGGCCCCGGCCCTCGCCCGTCGGAGCATGGCCTCGCGGAGCAGGATCACCCCTGCCGGATCGAGCGCGTTCGTCGGCTCGTCGAGCACGATGAGCGCCGGGTCGTGCTGCAGCGCCGCGGCGAGGCCGATGCGCTGACGATTGCCGAGCGAGAGGCGGCTTGCCCGAACGCCCGCATACCGGGCCAAGTCGAACTCGATGATCGCCCGGTCGACGAGCTCGCCGGCCGCGCGGCGATCGATGCCGTGCAGGCGTGCGGCGACGATGAGGTTCGACCTGCCGTCGAGTTCGGCGTAGGCGAGCGGATGCTCCACCAGCTGCCCCACTCGAGCCCAGACCGACGCCGGGGCATCCGCGATCTCGATGCCGTCGATGTGCACGGTGCCCGACTGCGGGCGGAGCATGCCGAGCGCGAGGCGCATGAGCGTCGTCTTGCCGGCGCCGTTGAGGCCGACGATCGCATGGATCTCGCCCGGTGCGATGGTGAGGTCGACGCCGTGCACGCCGGCGCCGCCCGCGAACTCGCGCACGAGACCCCGCGCGTCGAGCCGCAGGTCAGTCATGGCGCACGTCGATCACGTCGAGGGCGCGCTCGATCGAGTCGGCGAGGGTGTCGGACTCGCGCTCGGCCCACGAGAACATTCCGGCTACGAGGGCGGCGAGCACGGATGCCGCGGCGACCCGCGCGACCTCCGGCGCCGCGCCATCCGCCACCAGCTGCTCGACGATCGACTGCTCGGTGTTGCCCGTCGAGCGCCACATCGCGCCTCGGAGCGACGGAGTCTGCGCGACGAGACGCACGCGACGCCGGATCAGTGGCGCCTCGGGCTCGGGCACGGCGCGCCAGGCGGCGCGCACCCCGCGAGCAGCGCGCAGGAACGGGGCATCCGTCCGCGGTTGCGTGCCGATCGCGGCGATGAGCAGCGGGTCGTACGGGTCATCGAGGAGCAGGTGCTCCTTCGCCGGAAAGTGCCGGAAGAACGTCATCTCGGTCACGCCGGCGGCGCGAGCGATCTCGTCGACGGTGGTCGACTCGTAGCCCTGGCGTTCGAAGAGTTCGAGCCCCACCTCGATGAGCGCCGCATGTGTTCGCTCGCGCTTCGACGGGCGCGGCGACGGCGCATTCTTCGCGAGGGTCATCCCATAATGTTAGTCGCTCACATTCTCTGGGACAACGGCCGGAGTCCGTATCCGGGCGGGGCTGAGGTTCCGGTCGCCGGCATCGTCGCGACCGGGTACGGCTGGGGATGGGATTCACCGACCCGTTCGCTGTGAGCCCCGGCCGGCCTCGGCGCGGCCCGTCGACCACGCCCAGGCGGCGATCGCGACGCGGTTGGGCGCGTCGAGCTTGCGTCCGATGTTCGCGACGTGGTTCTTCGCGGTGCCGGCGCTGATGAACAGGTCATCGGCGATCTCCGCGTTGGTCCTCCCCTGCGCGACCAGCCGCACCACCTCGAGCTCCCGGTCGCTGAGGTTCGCATCATCGCCGGCCGGAGTCGGCGGGGCCACCACATGGCGGAGCAACCGCACGGTGAGTTGTGGGCTGATCAGGGTGTCGCCCGACATGGCGGCACGGATCGCCTCGACCAGCAGCGCGGGCCCGGAACGTTTGAGGAGGAATCCCGACGCGCCATTGCGCAGCGCGGCATAGACGTACTCATCGAGATCGAAGGTGGTCACCACGATCACGCGAGTGCGCTCGACGACCTCGGGACCGGCGAGAGCCAGTGTCAGGTCCAGCCCGTCGAGCCCCGGCATGCGAATATCGGCGAGCACCACGTCGGGTCGCAGTCGCCGCGCCAACTCGAGGGCGGCGGTGCCGTCGGGGGCCTCGCCGACCACGGCCATGTCGGGCTGGGCGTCCAGCACCATGCGGAAGGCATCCCGGATCCCGCGCTGGTCGTCGGCGATCACGAGCCGAATCGTCACGCTGTCGCTCCTCGGTCGATGTTCTGTGACAGTGGCAGGGCGACGGTCACCTGCCAGCCTCGCGGTGGCCGGGGCCCTGCCTCCACACTGCCGCGGAGGCGCTCGACCCGATCGGCCATGGCGGCGAGGCCGAGTCCGCCGACGGGTGGGCGTGCAGTCGCCGATCGCCCATCACCGTCGTCGATGATCGACACGAGCAGTCGCGCGCCGACTTCGTTCAGAGCGACGGTCACCTGCGTCGCCCCGACGGCATGGCGGCGTATGTTCGTGAGCGCTTCGACCACGGCCCGGTACGCTTCCGCGCCGATCGTCGCGTCGACGTCACTGGTCAGTCGTCGATCGACCACTGCAGCGACCTCACCGGCGGAGGCGAACCTCCGCACCAGTTCGTCGATGTCATCGATGCCACCCCGGGTGAGTCGGACGGGATCCCGGCCTTCGCCCAACGCGTGCACGGTCTGGTCCATCGACTCGAGGGCTCGCAGCCCGGCGGCCTCGATCTGCCCGAGCAACTCAGCCACTCGCGGGTCGCCCAACGGCAGCACCGCGGCACCGGCCTGCGCCCGCGCGACGATCTCGCTGATGTCGTGGGCGACGAAGTCGTGCAGATCCAGCGCGAGTCGCAGCCGCTGCTCCGCCCGCGCGAGGGCGATGGCCCGCGTCCGCTCGGCCGCGGCCCAGCACAGATACCAGGCGACCGTGCCTGCGGCCAGCGAGGGAATCAGCCAGACCGCGCTCGCGAACACCGCATCCAGGGGCGGTTCGTCGGAGAGGAAGCGCTGCACCCACAGCGCCGACCCGGCGGCGGCGAGCGACCCGGCCACCGCCGCCCCTCGCGGAGGCGACCAACGGACGACGACGAACACGAGGCCGGCGAGCACGAGCGGCTCGACGAGAAGCCACGCCGCGCCGTTCTCGGTCCGGCGCGTCGTGAGCAGGCCGGTCCGGACCAGCACGGTGATCACGACCGAGATCGACCCGGCAACAGCCACGGCCACGGTTACGGCTGTGGAAGCGGCGGCCGAGCCTCGTCGATCCATGGAAGACGAGCCTACGGGCTCGGGTCCGGCCGCCACCGTGTCGATCGGCATGAGTTCGCGAGCCGGCGCCGGCGTGATGTGCCGAACGGCATATGGCCTTCGGGGGTCGGCCGGTCGAGGCTTGAACCATGAGACGAACCTGGACTGCGTGGATCGGATACGTCGTGGCCGCGTGGTCGGCCGCGTACGGAGCGCTCGGCGTGTGGTGGTCGCTCGGCGGCGGCGGCTTCCCGTTCGGAACGGGAGACCCCGAGCTGATGGCCGAGCCGAGCGCCGCGGTCAAGGTCTCACTGCTGGGGCAGGCCACCCCTGAGGTCGCAGGCCCGATCATCGCCGCGATCGGGCTCGCCGGCGCGGTCGTCGCGATCATCATGGCGCGAGGCGTTGCCGGACGCTGGGCGCGCCGGCTGCTCCCCGCCTACGCCTGGCTGCTCGCGATCGTCTTGACGGTCGGCATCCAGGACTATCGGACGCTGGTCGTGTTCGCCTACACGCCGATCCTGGCGATCGCCAAGCTGCTCGGGGTCTGGCCCGAGGGAAGCGGATGGGGCGACCTCTACCTGGCACCACGAGTGAACCTGTTGATCTGTCTGCTCGCGGGAATCGGCTGGGCGTTGACCGCGGTCGCCTACCGTCGCCGCGTCGAAGGCTCCTGCGGCGTCTGCGGGCGCACGGGTGCGGACGAACGGTCCTTCGTGGATCGTTGGGGACGGCGCGCCACGTGGATCGCGATCGCCGCGCCGCTGATCTACTGCGCCACCCGGTGGGCATGGGCGCTCGGATTCTCGCTCGGCATGGACCCGGACGCCTACCAGGAGGGCAAGGATCAGGGCCTGTGGATGGCCGGCGCCGCCCTGGCGTCGTTCGGGATCATCGGGGCGGTGCTGACGCTCGGTCTCATCCAGCGCTGGGGCGAGGTGTTCCCGCGGTGGATGATCGGCCTTCGCGGCCGACGGGTGCCGCCGATGCTCGCCGTCGTGCCCGCGATACTCATCTCGGTCCTGGTGACCTCGGCGTCGTTCATGTACCTGCGGATCGTGCTCGTCGACGGGATCACCGCCGAGACCTGGGCGTTCAACCTCCCCGAGGTGTTCTTCTCGGTGTGGGGTGCTGCGCTCTTCGTGAGCGCCCTCGCCTATCGACGCCGGAGGCACGGGCCGTGCGAGGCGTGCGGCCTCGGGGCCGCCCTCGCGCCGAGCGACCCCAGCACCGCCGGTCAGCTCGTCGCGACTCTGCCGCCGCGCGGCGTTCGCTGAGCGTCGGCGACGCGTCGACCTGCGGCTCGGGCGCGCAACCGCGAGGCGCCCGGCCGTTCGCCTTCGAGCCGCTCGGCCAGCATGCGCCGCCGCTCGAGATCACGCGTCAACTGCGCGTCGTGCGCGGCCTGCAGATGGGGGAAGGTGATTTCCGAGATGAACATGTCGACTCCTGTGTGTGTATGTCTCGAGATTCCTCTCTAAGGGGGCCACCGGGCATCCGGTGATCGCCCTATTCATCGCACTGACCTGCCCGGCTCTCTGAGGTAGGGAATGGTCGGATGCCTCAGAGCGCTGTAGTCAAGGTGAAGCAACGCATCGGATTCCTCTCCTTCGGCCACTGGCATCCGTCGCCGCAATCGGGCACGCGCACCGGCGGCGATGCGCTCGTGCAGTCGATCGAGCTCGCCGTGGCGGCCGAGGAGCTCGGCATCGACGGGGCCTTCTTCCGCGTGCACCACTTCGCGCGCCAGCTCGCTTCGCCGTTCCCGCTGCTCGCGGCGATCGGCGCGCGCACGAACCGTATCGAGATCGGCACGGGCGTCATCGACATGCGCTACGAGAACCCGCTCTACATGGCCGAGGAGGCTGCGGCGGCCGATCTCATCAGCGCCCACGCCGGCGGCGAGGGCCGCCTGCAGCTGGGCGTCAGCCGCGGGTCACCCGAGACGGCGCTCGACGGCTCCCACGCGTTCGGCTTCGTTCCGCCCGAGGGTGAGACCGACGCCGATCTGGCCCGTGCCAAGACCGAACTCTTCCGGGCGGCGATCGCCGGCGCGGGCGTCGCCCCCGCAAACCCGCAGATGACCGGATCGAGCGGGCTGTTGCCGATCCAGCCGCAGTCGCCCGGGCTCGCCGACCGCATCTGGTGGGGGTCAGGCACCCGCGCGACGGCGAAGTGGGCAGCCGAGCAGGGCATGAACCTCATGAGCTCGACCCTGCTCACCGAAGACACCGGCGTGCCGTTCGACGAACTGCAGGCCGAGCAGATCCGGATCTACCGCGACGCGTGGGCCGACGCCGGGTGGGAGCGCGCCCCGCGGGTGTCGGTGTCGCGCAGCATCCTGCCGCTCATGAACGACGAGGACCGCAGGTATTTCGGCGAGCGCGAATCATCCGATGCCGAGGATCAGGTCGGATACCTCGACGGCGGCCTCGCCCGGTTCGGCAAGAGCTACATCGGCGAGCCCGACAAGATCGCCGCCGACCTCGCGAACGACGCCGCCGTCGCGGCATCCGACACGCTCATCGTGACCGTGCCCAACCAGCTGGGTGTCGCCTACAACACCCGATTGCTCGCCGCCATCGCGGAGCATGTCGCGCCCGCGATCGGCTGGGCGCCGGCGGACTGACGCGTTATTCATCCGTGAAGATGCCCTCGATCGGCAGGTCGAACAGCTTGGCGAGACGGAACGCGACCGGGAGGCTCGGGTCGAACTTGCCCGTCTCGATCGCGTTGATCGATTGCCGAGAGATGCCGACGCGCTGAGCGAGGTCGGATTGCGTCCACGCGTGTTCGGCCCGGAGTTCCGCGATGCGGTTCTTCATCGGTACCTGATCTTGCCGACGACGACCGAGAGCAGGTAAACGGCTCCGAGGAGCACGGGGAACAGCGCGATGTCGAGGTCGTCGGCGACCAGGCCGGCGGCGTCCGCGACGACGTACGCGAACCCGAGGACCCACCCTGCTCCGAGCGTGACCGCGAGCGCGTCCAGGATGATCTTGCGCCACAGGTCGTCCTGTGTTCGAAGAAAGCGAGCGAAGGCGATGATCCAGGCGATGCCGACGACGACGTTCACGATGACCGCGGCCCAGCTCGCTGCCGGTTGCTCCTGCGCATCCCACACGAGCTCGGGGCCGAACCTGGCCGCAGCGAGGGTCGCCACCCAGGCGAGGGTCCAGAGCGCGAACTGCACGGTGGTTCTGTTCTGGTCCCGGTAGCGTGCCGTCTCGTCGGGTTCGTTCACGGGATGCCTCGTTCCATTCGCCTTGGTCAAGTTCACTTGACACGATAGGCAGCGGACACCATGAAGTCAAGCTTGCTTGACACTTCATCGGCACGGTCGACGACCGCTCCGAGCATGCAGGGATGGATGAAGGCCGGGCCGCGCACCGGGGGATACGCGACCCGACCTTCAGCGCGGGACCGCTACGCGCGGCGGCGGCGGGCCGCGGCCAGGAGCAGCAGCGCGGCACCGAACGCAAGCACGAGCGCCCCGCCGGCCACGGCCGGCACGAGGCCGTCGACGCCCGTCGACGCGAGGCCCGCGGCGGGGTGTCGTTCGAGCGTGTTCGTCAGCACGATCTCCGCGACCGTGCCGTCGCCGATCACGACGACGCCCTCACTGAAGGCGGCGCCGGCCCAGCTGGCACCCTCGACCGCGGCAGGGGTGAGCTCGGTGAGCGTCACCTCCGCACCGAAGGGGATCGCCTCGCTCGTCACGGCGTCGCCGCCGGCCGAGAGGGTGAGCAGGCCGGCACCGCCGGAGAAGCCCGCGCCGGCAGGGTACTCGTAGCGCACGGTGAAGGTCGCGTCACCCGGCAGCATCGAGGCACCGGAGCCGGTGACCGCCTTGCGCACCGAGAGGAACCCGTCGTTCAGGTGCAGCGTGTTCACCGCGAGCAGCTCGGTCTGCTGGTCCTTGCCGATGACGAAGGTGTTCGACTCGGTGAACTGCACCGCACTCCAGGTGCCGCCGACGACGGCCTCGGGGGCGACCTCGAGCACGGTCACGACCGCCCCTGCCGGGATGTCGTCGACCGTCACGCTCGTGCCGTCGGCGGGCACGGTGACCTCGGTCGGCTCGAGGGCGTCGAAGCTCGGGCCGGCCGCGTACTCGTAGGTGAAGGTGTACTCGCGGTCGGAATCGACGAGGTGCGAACCGCTGCCCTCGACCCGCTTCTGCAGGGCGAAGGAGCCGACGTCGCGCGTGATCGTATTGGTGAGTTCGACGTCGACGGTCGTGCCGTCGCCGATCGTCACGGTGTCGGCCGAGAAGACCGGCGTCGCGGCCCAGGTGCCGCCGACCACCGGCTGGGGCGCGAGCTCCGCGAGGTGCAGCACGGCGCCGTAGGGCAGCGGGTTGCTGGTCGAGACGGACCCGTCGGCCGTCACGACGAGATCGCCTTCACCGGCGGCGAAGCCGATGCCGGCCTCGTAGGCGTAGTGGATGGTGAACGTGTCGGTCGCCGGTACCAGCTCCGCACCGGTGCCGTCGATCGCCTTCCGCGCGGAGAAGTACCCGGCATTCAGCGTGAGCTCGTTGTCGAGGTCGATCGTGATGCGGTTGCCGGCGACCACCATGAAGGTCTTCTGGCTGAAGACCGGCTCGGCCCACGTGCCGCCCTCGATCTTCTCGAGCACTTCCTCGAGGGTGACGGTCGCGCCGGCCGGCAGGTGCTCGACGACGGTGGCCGCGCCTCCCGCGGTCACCTCGACGACGCCGCTGCCTGCTTCGTAGACGCCGCGTTCAAGGTCGGCGGGGTACGACCACTCGACGGTGAACGTCGGGTCGTCGACCAGCCCGGCGGCGTTGCCGTCGAGGCGCTTGACGATCTCGAAGTCGCCGTAGTCGCGGGTGAGCGTGTTGGTCACTGCGACCTCGACGTCGGGGCTGGTCTCGTCGACGACGACACGAGCCGGCTCGATCACCGGCGGTTGCCACGTCGCCCCGGGCACGACGGCCGGAGCACTCTCCGAGAACTCGACCACTGCGCCGATGGGCAGGTTCGGAATCTCGACGCGTTCGCCGTCGATCGGCAGCTCGATCGAACCGCCACCCTGGGGGATGCCCTTGGCGGGGTCTGCGGCCCACCGGTAGTTCAGGGTGAAGGTCGTGTCTTCGGGGATGCGCATGCCGTCGTCGTTCACGACGGTCTTGTGGGCCGTGAGCGAGCTCTTCTGCAGCGTCGCGCGATTCTGCAGGCGGATCTGGGTGACCGCGCCGAGGTTGCGGTCGGCCGACGAGAACGTCAACTCGAGTCGCTCGCTCTCCGAGCCGTCGGGCAGCACGAAGACCGGGTCGGCCCACGTGACGTTCGACGGGTCGACGGGCATGATCTCGTCGAGCGTGATCGTGGTGCCCTTGAAGAGCTCCTCGCTGAGGAACGACTGCCCGGCGTGCAGCGCGATGGTGCGCTGCTCGGTCACGGCGCCGTCGAGCGTCGCGGTGTAGTTCACCGTGAACTCGGGGGTGAGCGAGGTGTCACCGGCGAGCTCCTTGGTGAGCTGGAACTTGCCGAAGTTGCGGCCGACCACGGTTCCCGAGCCCGACACACGCGTCGCGGAGCCGGTCGTGGAGCCGGACTCGGCGCCCTCGACGGTGTACTTCGCGGTGTTCTGGTACGTCTTGGCCTTGCCTTCGTCGAGCACCTTCACGGTCCAGACGACCTCGTACATCGAACCGCCGATGCCCTGCTGACCCTCTGGCGCACCGGCGCCGAGCCCGCTCACCGAGGTGAATTCGACACGCAGTCCGTCGGCGGAGACGGTGACCTCCGACGCGGGCTTGGCCGCGAAGACCGGGTTCTGGCGTCCGAGCGAATCGTAGGAGAGCGAACGGGCCTCGTACACGACGGGGGTGCCGATGAGCTCGAATGCGCTGGGGTCGAGCTGATCCTCGACGACGATGTCGCGGCCGGCGGGGATGCCGTCGGCTCCGCCGGGCACGCCGACCCACCAGCTGATGGTGTCCTGCAGGTTTTGGTACGAGCCGCCCTTCCATGCGCCCCAGCCGCCGAACTCGCAGTTCTCGAAGCACCGGCTCGGGTTGGGGCCCACCGTGACGGTGTCGCTGATGTCGCCGAACTCGAACACGTGCTCTTCGGTCTCGAGGTTCTCGAGCCACACGTTCACCCGGAAGTTGAACTCCCCCTGCATGTCGAGCTCGTGCCCGTCGATGTATGCGGGATCGACGGTGCACGTGACGCTCGAACTCGAGACGACGCACTCCCCGGCGGCGTTGCCGTCGGGGTCGAGCATCGCGAATCGGTCCTCGTGGCCGCTGAGGCCTTCGGGCAGGTCGATCGTCACGGCGACCGGGTTCGCAGCTTCACCGGGAACGCTCCACTTGACGGTGACCTCCTGCTGGCTGCCGTCGTCGAATTCGTCGTGCACGAATGCCACGTCGTCGATCGAGATCGGCGTGCCCGCCGCCGCGTGAGCGGCGGAGCCGATCATGAGCACGTTCGCGGTGACCATCAGCACCAGGCAGATTGCGAACGCGAGCACCGCCCGGACGCTGGTCAAGCGTTCACGGGATGACCCGATCACGTCGTTCTTCACAGTGTTTCCCTTTCTCCACGGACGCCTCACGTGGGGCTCGACGCATTGGCGTCGGCTCCACATATCCGGGAGGGAGGCACGACCGACGACTCCTGCGCGCTGGGTGACGCGCAGGCGTGCCGGTGCAAGGGCGCGCAGCGGCGCCGGTGCGGGCGTGTGGGTGCACGCCGGTCGGGCTGGTCCTCTCGGGTGAGGACGGGCGGCTGTTCATTGCCGCCACCTTAGAGATGACGGATGACGCGATTCATGACGCGGCATTCGGCAGAAACTTTCCTGAACGCGTCGCAGCCGCCGAATCCCGCCGCTGCACGACCCGTCACCGGATCGTCCAGCCGCCTGTCGGCGGCGTGCAGCAGAGTGGACGCCATGACCCTCGCCGCACCGCCCGCCGACACCCGCGCCGCCGCCCTCGTCGCCCTGCGCGAACTCGTGGGGCGAGACGACGCCGACTTCCACGACGGCCAGTTCGAGGCGATCGACGCGCTCGTCGAGGGGCGCCGACGCGCCCTCGTCGTGCAGCGCACCGGATGGGGCAAGTCCGCGGTGTACTTCGTCGCGACGCTGTTGCTGCGCCGCCAGGGGGCGGGGCCCACGGTGCTCGTCTCGCCGCTGCTCGCGCTCATGCGCGACCAGATCGCCGCCGCCGAACGCGCCGGGGTTCGTGCCGTGGCGATCAATTCGACGAATGCGCACGAGTGGAGCGACGTGCTCGCCCAGCTCGACCGCGACGAGGTCGACGTGCTGCTGGTCTCACCCGAACGGCTCAACAACCCCGCCTTTCGCGAGCAGCAGTTGCCGGCCCTCGTGCGCCGCATCGGCATGCTCGTCGTCGACGAGGCGCACTGCATCAGCGACTGGGGCCACGACTTCCGGCCCGACTACCGACGGCTGCGCGACCTGATCGCGCAGATGCCGGCCGAGGTGCCGGTGCTCGCGACCACGGCGACGGCGAACAGCCGGGTGGTCGCCGACGTCGCCGAGCAGCTCGGCTCGGCGGGAGAGGTGCTCACGATTCGCGGGCCGCTCGCCCGGGCATCGCTGCGACTCGGCGTGCTGCGGCTGCCCGACTCCCCTAGCCGGCTGGCGTGGCTGCTCAGCCACCTCGACGACCTCCCCGGCTCGGGCATCATCTACACGCTGACCGTCGCCGCGGCCAACGACACCGCCCGCCTCCTGCGCCAGCGGGGGCATGAGGTGCGCGCATACACCGGGCAGACCGACACCGACGAGCGCACCGAGTCCGAGGGCATGCTGAAGCGCAACGAGGTGAAGGCGCTCGTGGCAACGAGCGCGCTCGGCATGGGCTTCGACAAGCCCGACCTCGGCTTCGTGCTGCACCTCGGCGCGCCATCCTCGCCCGTCGCCTACTACCAGCAGGTGGGCCGTGCCGGCCGCGCGAGCGAGAGCGCCGACGTGCTCCTGCTGCCCGGCACCGAAGACGGCGCCATCTGGCACTACTTCGCGACCGCGTCGATGCCCGATCAAGAGCGCGCGGAGCGCGTCATCGGCGCGCTCTCCGACGTGCCCGTCTCCACGCCCGCGCTCGAGGCGATGGTCGATATCCGCCGCACGCCGCTCGAGTTGCTCCTCAAGGTGCTCGACGTCGATGGCGCGGTGCGCCGGGTGCAGGGCGGTTGGGTCGCGACCGGCGAGCCCTGGGTGTACGACGCCGAGCGCTATCGTCGCATCGCGGCCGAGCGCGAGGCCGAGCAGCAGCACATGATCGAGTACGAGCAGACCGGCGCATGCCGCATGGAGTTCCTGCAGCGTTCGCTCGACGATGAAACGGCCGCGCCCTGCGGGCGGTGCGACAACTGCGCGGGCGTCTGGTACCCGCGCGAGATCGAGGCCTCCGCGAGTGCTTCGGCTGCCGAGTCGCTCGACCGCGTCGGAGTGCCGATCGAGCCGCGACGGCAGTGGCCCACGGGAGCCGACCGGCTCGGCGTGCCCGTGAAGGGACGCATCGCTCCCGCCGAGCAATCGGGCGAAGGCCGGGCGCTCGCCCGACTCACCGACCTCGGCTGGGGCGGCACGCTGCGCGAGCTGTTCGCAGCCGGTGCGCCCGACGCTCCCGTTTCACCACAGGTGCTCGCTGCGTGCGTGCGCGTGCTCGCCGACTGGGGCTGGGCCGAGCGCCCCGTCGCGGTCGTCGCGATGCCCTCGCGTTCGCGCCCGCTGCTCGTCGACTCGCTCGCCCGCGGACTCGCCGAGGTCGGGCGGCTGCCCTACCTCGGGGCACTCTCGCCCGCGGGCGACGGCCCCACTGGGCAGCCGGGCGGCAACAGTGCGTTCCGCCTCGCCGGGCTCTGGCAGCGCTTCACCGCCGACGGCCTCGAGGTGCCGACCGGTGGGGTGCTGCTCGTCGACGATCAGGCCGACAGCCGGTGGACCCTGACGATCGCCGCACGCGAGCTGCGCCGCGCCGGAGCGAGCGAGGTGCTCCCGTTCGTGCTCGCGCTGCGCGGCTGACCACCCCGTCGATCGAGTAGCGACCGACGAAGGAGGACGCGTATCGAGACCAGCCCCTGAGGCGCAGGGTCTCGATACGCTCGCTCCTCGACCGGCGGACCCGCTCGCTGGCGCTCGCTCCTCAACCGGCGGTACGCTCGCTGCTCGAGGCACGCCCGCTCTACGCGGCCTCCGGCGCGAGCTCCTTCGCGACGAGCGTGAGCACGTCGTACGCCGCGACGAGCTCGTCGTCCTGGTTCTTCAGCACCGCGTCCCAGCGCACCTCGCCGTATTCGTCGGTCTCGCGCGGAGTGATCTGCTTCGCGGTGAGCTCGACGCGAATGGAGTCGCCGGGCGAGACCGGCGTCATGAAGCGCAGGTTCTCGAGCCCCGAGTTCGCGAGCACCGGGCCGGGCGCGGCATCGACGAAGAGCCCGGCGGCCCACGAGACGAGCAGGTAGCCGTGCGCGACCCGGCCGGGGAAGAACGGGTTCGCGGATGCTGCCTCCTCATCCATGTGCGCGTAGAACGTGTCACCGGTGAACGCCGCGAAGGTCTCGATGTCGTCGAGGGTCACCTCGCGCGAACCCGACACGACCTGATCGCCGATCTTCAGCTCCGCGAGGGACTTGCGGAACGGGTGCACGCCCTCGGGCTGCGACGCCGCCCCCGTGTGCCAGACGCCCGTGAGCGCGGTCAGCATCTCGGGCGAGCCCTGCACCGCGGTGCGCTGCATGTGGTGCAGCACTGCGCGGATACCGCCCAGCTCCTCACCGCCGCCGGCCCGTCCGGGCCCGCCGTGCACGAGGTTCGGCAGCGGGGAGCCGTGGCCGGTCGAGGAGCGCGCGTCGTCGCGATCGAGGAAGAGCACGCGGCCGTTGTACGCAGCGATGCCACCGGCGAGCTCGACGGCGACAGCCGGGTCATGCGTCGCGACGCTCGTCACGAGCGAGCCGCCGCCGCGCGCCACGAGCGCGGCCGCCTCGGCGAGCGTGTCGTAGCCGACGATCGACGAGACCGGGCCGAACGCCTCGACCTCGTGCAGCGCCGAGCTCGAGGCATCCGCGAACCGCAGCAGCATGGGGGCCACGAAGGCGCCGTCGGATGCCTCGGCGGTACCGCCCTCGGGGAGCACCACGCTCGGGGCATCCGTCGACCCGATCACGAGCTCGCCGCCGCCGGCCTCGAGCCTGCCGACCTGACGGAGCACCTCATCGCGTTGCGCGAGCGAGGCCAGCGGGCCCATCGTGACCCCGGCGGCGCGGGGGTCGCCGAGCACGACACGTTCGGAGATGCGGGCGCGCACGGCGTCGACGACCGCATCGACGGATGCCGCGGGCACGATCGCCCGGCGAATCGCCGTGCACTTCTGCCCGGCCTTCGTGGTCATCTCGGCCACGAGCTGCTTCACGTAGGCGTCGAACTCGGGCGTGCCCTCGACCGCGTCGGTGCCGAGCACGCTCGCGTTGATCGAGTCCGTCTCGACCGTGAAGCGCACACCGCCGATCTGGACCGACGGGTGGCGGCGCAGCTTCTCAGCGGTCGAGGCCGAGCCGGTGAAGGCCACGAGGTCGCCGAGTCGCAGGTGGTCGAAGAGATCGGGCACGCTGCCCGACACGAGTTGCAGGGAACCTGCGGGCAGCAGACCCGATTCGACGAGGATGCGCACGAACGCCTCGGCGAGGTAGCCGGTGGGTGTCGCGGGCTTCACGAGCGTCGGCACTCCGGCGAGGAAGGCGGGCGCGAATTTCTCGAGCGAACCCCAGACCGGGAAGTTGAAGGCGTTGATCTGCACGGCCACTCCGGGCAGCCGGGTGTAGATATGCCGCCCGAGGAATGAACCGTCCTTCGAGAGATTCTCGACGGCACCGTCGACGTAGACCATCGAGTTCGGCATCTCGCGGCGCCCCTTCGACGAGTACGTGAAGAGCACGCCGATTCCGCCGTCGATGTCGACCCACGAGTCCTGCTTCGTCGCACCGGTGCGCGCCGAGATCTCGTAGAGCTCCGCCTTGCGTTCGGTGAGCGCGAGCGCCATCTGCTTGAGCAGCACCGCGCGCTGGTGGAACGTGAGCCTGCCGAGCGAGGCCTGCCCGACGGTGCGTGCGTACTCGAGCGCAGCTCCGAGGTCGAGCCCCTCGGTGGAGACGTTCGCCACGAGCTCCCCGGTCGACGCGTCGCGCACTTCCTGCGCGGCGGTCTCCGCGGCATCCGGCACCCACCACTCGCCATTCACGTAGCTCGGAAGCATCTCGGTCATCGTCTTCTCTCTCTCGTCAGCCCGCAGGTTCCATCGAATGGGCGATCTTGGTCGTGCGATGCGGCGCTGCATCGCCAAGATCGCCCACTCGCGTGACATGAAGGCATCATCACGGGGCATCCCACAGGTAGAAGCCCTCGCCGGTCTTGCGGCCGAGCTTGCCCTCGGCGACCATGCGGCGCAGCAGGGCGGGCGGGGCGAAACGCTCGCCGAGCGTGTTCGAGAGGTACTCGGCGATGCCGAGTCGCACGTCGAGTCCGACGATGTCGGTGAGGCGCAGGGGCCCGACGGGATGCTTGTAGCCGAGGGCCATCGCAGCGTCGATGTCCTCCGCCGACGCGACGCCGTCTTCGAGCATGCGGATCGCCTCGAGCCCGAGGGCGACGCCGAGCCGTGACGACGCGAAGCCCGGCGCATCCGCGACGACGATGGGCGTCTTGCCGATCGCGTGCACCCAGCCGCGCGCTTGCTCGACGAGCGGGCCGTCCGTCGCTGCGCCGCGCACGATCTCGACGAGCGTCGACGCCGGCACCGGGTTGAAGAAGTGCAGGCCGAGAAAGCGCTCGGGCCGATCGAGCAGCGCGGCGAGCTGGTCGATCGAGATCGACGAGGTGTTCGACGCGAGCGCGGCACCGGGCGCGAGCACCGCTTCGACCCGGGTGAGCGCGTCGATCTTCAGCTCGAGATCTTCGGGTACCGCCTCGACGACCAGGTCGCTGCGGGCGAAGTCCCCGACCTCGGTCGAGACGGCGAATCGCGCCGCGATCGCACTCTCGTCGTCATCGGCGCTGCCGCGGGCCACGGAGGCCGCGACCGACTCGAGCACTCGAGTCGACGCAGCGCCCGCGGCATCCGCGTCGCGCTCGACGATCGTGACCCGTGAGCCCGCGAGCAGGAACGCGTGTGCGATGCCGGCGCCCATTCGTCCGCCGCCGAGCACGCCGACGTCGGCCGGTGCTCCGGTTGCCGTGTCGTTCACTTGGGCTTCCTCTCGAGGAACTCGGTCATGCGCCGTGCCTTCTCGGGGCTCTCGAAGAGCACCGCCTGCGCGTCGAGGTCGATGGCGGGGTGCGCGTCGCGCGATGCGCGGAATACGCGTTTCGTGGCGATCGTCGCCGCTCGGTCGTTGCGGGCGACGCGATCGGCGATGGCATGTGCCGCCGCGAGCAGCTCGGCGGCCGGATGCAGCGCGCTCACGAGTCCGATCGCGAGCGCCTCGTGCGCATCGACGGTGCGGCCGGTGAGGAGCATCTCGATCGCGCGTGCGTCGCCCACGATCTCTTTCAGCCGCCAGCTCGCCCCGGCGGCCGCGATGATGCCGAGCCCGGTCTCGGGGTTGCCGATCTTGAGTTCGGGCGTCGCGATGCGGATGTCGGCGGCGTACGCGAGCTCTGCACCTCCACCGAGCGCGTACCCGTCGAGTGCCGCGATCACCGGCATCGGCAGCAGTGCGAGCCGCACGAAGGCGTTCGCATTGATACCGGCGAGCGCGTCCTCCGCTCGCCGGTCGCGCAGCTGGGCGATGTCGGCGCCCGAGGCGAACACCCCGCCGGCACCGGTGAGGATGAGCGTGCGCGGAATCGCCTCGAGCTCGGCGCACAGCAGGTGCAGCGCGTCGATCGTGGCCTGGTCGATCGCATTGCGCTTCTCGGGCCGGTTGAGCGTGGCGACGACACGGTCGTCGAACCGCTCGATGAGCAGCGGCGTCTCGAGACCCTCGCTCATCACATGCGCTCCACGATGAGGGCGGCGCCCTGGCCGACGCCCACGCACATCGTCGCGAGGCCGTGGCGCGAGCCCTCGCGCTCCATGCGACCGAGCAGGGTGACGACGAGCCGCGAGCCCGACGAGCCGAGCGGATGCCCCAGGGCGATCGCGCCGCCGTCGGCGTTGACCCGTTCGGGGTCCAGGCCGAGCCGGCGCATCGACGCGAGCGACTGCGTGGCGAACGCCTCGTTGAGTTCGATCGAGCCGAGATCGGCGATCGACAGGCCCGATCGGGCGAGTGCCTTCTCGGTCGCGGGCACCGGGCCGAGCCCCATGATCTCGGGCGCGAGCCCGGCGGACGAGCCCACGACGACCCGAGCACGCGGGATCAGCCCGTAGCGTTCGACGGCGGCTGCGCTCGCGACCACGATGGCGGATGCCCCGTCGTTCAACGCGCTCGAATTGCCGGCCGTCACGACCGACCCGCCGGGCACGACGGCGCGCAGCCCCGCGAGCGCCTCGAGCGTGGTCTCGGGTCGCGGCCCCTCGTCGACGAGCACCTCGCCGCGAGCGGTCGCGACACCGACGATCTCTGCTTCGAACCGTCCGGCCGTGATCGCGGCGGCGGCTCGCTGCTGCGAGCGCAGTGCGAACGCGTCGGCTTCGGCACGGGTGATGCCGTCGAGGCGAGCAACCTCTTCGGCGGTCTCGGGCATCGAGAAGGTCGCCTTCTCGCGCGCGAGCAGCTTCGGGTTCGGGAAGCGCCAGCCGATCGAGGTGTCGTACGCGGCGCCCGGTTTCGCCCAGGCCTTCTCGGGCTTGGCCTGCACCCACGGCGCACGCGTCATCGACTCGACGCCGCCCGCGATGATGAGGTCGGCGTCGCCGGCCCGGATCGCCTGGGCGGCCATCGTGATCGCCGACATGCCCGAAGCGCAGAGGCGGTTGACCGTGATGCCCGGCACGGAGTCGGGCAGTCCCGCGAGCAGCACCGACATGCGGCCGACGTTGCGGTTGTCCTCTCCGGCCTGGTTGGCGGCGCCGAGGATGACCTCGTCGATCGCGCCCGCCTCGATGGCCGCCTGCTCCAGGCCGGCGCGCCGCACGGCCTCTCCGACCACGAGCGAGGCCAGGTCGTCGGGGCGCACGCCGGCGAGGGCTCCGCCGTAGCGGCCCACCGGCGTGCGAACGCCTCCGACGAGGTAGGCCTCCGCCACGCTGCTGTTGTTGGGCACTGCCACTCCTGACTGCACTGTCTGTGGTGGAACGCTGCACCCAGCGTAGGCAGGGGCTCGCGGCATCCGACGGTCTGAATTAGTGACCGACCGTTCAGGAAGTAATTATGGCAAATGGATGCCACGCGCGCCACCCGGCCGGAATGCGCCGGGTCGTAGAGCACCTCTATGGCGAGAACACCCGTGAGCACGTCCCGCCGGCGCGCACCGCTGCGCCGCAGAAACGACGACGGCCCGCATCCAAGGGATGCGGGCCATCGTGCGATTCAGCGCGAGCGTCAGCTCAGAGCGAGCGGATGTCTCAGTTCGCGAGCTTCTCGTCGGCGGCGTCGGCCTCGGGCTCGATGACCTCGACGACCTCGACGAGCTCTTCGACGACGACCCCTTCGACGACGACGGCCTCTTCGACGACGACGATCTCTTCGATCTCGGCGTCGGTCACGACTTCGGCCACGAAGCTCAGTTCGTCGACCGGGGAGGCCGCGCCGCGCTCGAGCTCGCCGAGGAAGTCGTCGCCGAGACGCATGTCGATGAACTCGACGTCGATCTCGGCCCGGTCGAGCAGCTCGGTCATGCGACGCTCGCGGTTGCGCGGGATGAGCGTGACGACCTGGCCCGTCTTGCCCGCACGGCCGGTGCGGCCAGAGCGGTGCAGGTAGGTCTTGTACTCGTCGGGCGCGTCGGCCTGGATCACGAGGTCGATGTCGTCGACGTGGATGCCGCGTGCTGCGACATCCGTGGCGACGAGCACGTTGACCCGACCCGATGTGAGCTGCTGCAGGTTGCGCGTGCGGCGCGACTGGTTGAGGTCGCCGTGCAGGGCGACGGCACGGATGCCGTAGTCCTCGAGGTGGCCGGTGAGGTCTTCGGCGAACGCGCGGGTGCGCGAGAAGACGAGCGTCTTGCCCTCGCGGTTGGCGAGCTCGGCGACGATGTCGCGCTTCTCGTGATTGCCGATGACGAACACGCGGTGCTCGATCGTCGAAGAGGCCTGGTCTTCACCGGCGACCTCGTGCACCGCGGGCTCGACGAGGAACTCGTCGACGAGCGTCGCGACGCCCTTGTCGAGGGTCGCCGAGAAGAGCAGCTTCTGGCCGCCCTCGGCGGTGCGACGAAGGATGCGCTGCACCGGCTCGAGGAAGCCGAGGTCGCACATGTGGTCGGCCTCGTCGATGACGGTGACGACGACCTCCGAGAGGTCGAGTCGGCGCTGCTCGACGAGGTCTTCGATGCGACCGGGGGTGCCGATCACGATGTCGACGCCGCGCTGGAGCGCGCCGACCTGACGGCCCTGGGGCACACCACCGTAGATCTGCGTGGTGAAGAGACCGACGCTCTGGGCGATCGGCTGCACCGTGCGGTCGATCTGCAGGGCGAGCTCGCGGGTCGGGGCGAGGATGAGCGCGCGAGGCTTGCGGCCCATCTGGCGCTTGCCGCCGGCCTTGCCGGACTCCGCCCACAGGCTCATGAGGCGTTCGACGGTCGGAGCGCCGAAGGCGATCGTCTTGCCCGAGCCGGTCTTGCCGCGGCCGAGCACGTCGCGGCCCTCGAGCACGACCGGGATGGTCGCGGCCTGGATCGGGAACGGCGACTCGGCGCCGAGTTCCTTCAGCACGCGCACGACGTTGGCACCGAGTCCGAGGTCGGCGAAGGTCACGCCATCGACCTCGGTCGCCTGGATGGCGTCGGCCTCGAGGCGCTCGAGCACGACGTCGTCGTTCGCCGAGTGGCGGTTCCCGGCTGCCTTCGCCGGGTAGAAGCTCGACTCGCGGCGGCCCGACTCCTTGAAGCCGGCACGGTCGACGTCGCGGCGGGGGGCACGCTCGTCGCGATCGTAGGAACGCGCAGGGCGGTCGGTGCGAGCGGGACGGTCGGTGCGGTCGAACGAACGCGCGGGGCGGTCGTCGCGATCGTAGGATCGCGCGGGTCGATCTTCGCGGTGCGCAGGGCGTGCCGGCCGGTCAGTGCGATCGTACGAACGCGCGGGGCGGTCACCGCGATCGTTGGAACGGGGGGCACGGTCGTCACGGTCGAAGGAACGGGCCGGGCGATCGTTGCGGTCGAAGGAACGAGCCGGACGGTCGTTGCGATCGTACGAACGGGCCGGGCGATCGTTGCGGCCACCGGTGCGAGGCGCACGGTCATCACGATCGTACGAACGAGGCGCACGGTCGTCACGATCGTACGAACGAGCCGGACGCTCGTTGCGATCGTACGAACGCGCCGGGCGATCGTTGCGGTCACCGGTGCGAGGCGCACGGTCATCACGATCGTACGAACGCGCGGGGCGATCGGTGCGATCGTACGAACGCGCCGGACGATCGTTGCGGTCACCGGTGCGAGGCGCACGGTCATCGCGGTCATACGAACGAGCCGGACGGTCGGAGCGATCGAAGGAACGGGCCGGACGATCGTTGCGGTCACCGGTGCGAGGCGCACGGTCATCACGATCGTACGAACGCGCGGGACGCTCGGGACGCTCGGGACGCTCGGGACGCTCGGGACGCTCGGGACGCTCGGTGCGATCGTACGAACGCGCCGGGCGGTCGTTGCGGTCGAACGAACGCGTGGGGCGCTCCGTGCGGCCGTCGCGCTCCGAGCGGTGCGGGGCACGGCCGGTGGCGACGCGCTCGTCGCGCGACCAACGGTCTTTGGGCGGTGCATCGACGGGCTCGGGGCGGTAGCCGCGGTGACCCTCGCTGCGCGAGCCGGGCTTGGACGATCCGGCGCGCGCCGGGCCGCCCTTCGAGCCGCCCTTCGCGTACGAGGGATCGAAGTTCTTGGCGGGCCTGCCGCCTTGGGGCTTCTTGTTCTTGGGCATTGTGGCTTCCTGGGTTGTACTCATGTACATGGCAGCGCCACTGCAGGCGCAGCACACTGAGAACCCGGAGCATCGTCGACCGGGGCCGTTCACATACGGTGACTATTCGAGGCCTCTGCCTCGAAACCGGCCCTTTGGACTCACAAACCCATCCGCGCACAGCGCGGTGTCTAGAACCGACTCGGCAACAATACCGGACTCATCTGAGAAAGTCCCGCACGCGGCATCCGACCCTCGCCCGACGAAACACCCGGGAAACGCGACCGACGTACGCTCGCCGGGTGAGCCGCCCCGTGACCGTCGCCGTCGAACCGCCCCGCCAGCCCGAGGTCGAGCGCCTGCTCGACGGCAGCAGCGCGTACGCCGAGAGCCTCTATCCACCCGAGAGCAACTTCCTGCTCGACATCGCCACCCTCGAGCGACCCGAGGTCTCCTTCTACGTGGCGCGCGACGGCGACCGCGCCGTCGGCATCGCCGCACTGGTCGCCGATGCGGATGTCACCCGCGGCGAGTTGAAGCGCATGTTCGTCGATCCCGGCGCCCGTGGCATGGGCGTCGCCGGCGCACTGCTCGGTCGCATCGAGGCGGATGCCGCGAGCCACGGCATCCGCGAGATCGTGCTCGAGACCGGCGACCTGCACGACGCAGCGCAGGCGCTCTACACGCGTCACGGCTACCACGAGATCCCGCAGTTCGGCCAGTACGTCGGTGAGCCGCACTCCGTGTGCTTCGCCAAGTCGCTCGCCTGACCACGGCGAGGCGGGTGCTGTCCCGGGCACGCCGGGAGGGCAAGCGTTTCCACCGGCTGCCGTCCTGAGGTAGCATCGCTCCACCCCTGAACCCGGAGCCCGGTGTGACCTCGAACCGAAGCACAGGCGGCTCCGGCACCCGCGCCAGGCGGGTGGTGTGGGCTGTCACGGCCATCGCAGCCGCCATTGCGAGCGTCGGCGCGCTCTCGGGATTCCACACGGAGCTCCGCGAGATCGACCCGAAGGGCTCCGACGCCGCGAGCGAACTGGCGGGCACCGAGATCGTCGGCATCCGCACCTTCACCGCTCCGGCGGACATCGAAGTCGAGGCCGACCTCGAATACGGCACTCGCGAAGACGGCACCCTGCTCACCCTCGACGTCTGCACTCCCGCCGGGGCGAGCCTCGCCTCCGGGCCCCTGCCCGCGGTCGTGTCGATCCACGGAGGCAGCTGGGCGAGGGGCGACAAGGCCAACGCCGACTGGCGCAACGTCTGCCTCTGGCTCGCGAGCGAGGGCTTCGTCGCTGCATCCGTCAACTACCGCCTCGTGCCGGCGGCGCGGTTCCCCGCCGCGATCGACGACGTCGCACTCGCGGTCGAGTGGCTGCGTGCACCCGAGCAGTCGAAGCGGTTCGGCATCGACCCGGGGCGCATCGGTGCTTTCGGTGGTTCAGCCGGAGGCAACCTCGCGGCGCTGCTCGGCACCACCGGCGATGGTCCCCTCGACGAGGGAGCCCGGGTCGCGGCGGTCGCCGAACTGTCGGGCCCCGTGGGCCTCGGCGCATCCGAGCTCGCGGCCGACGGCGCGTCCGACTGGCTGCGCCGCATCGTCGGCGAGTACCTCGACTGCGAACCCGGCGCCGGCGACGAGCAGTGCGATCGAGCCGCGGAGGCCTCGCCCGGTCGTCACGCCGACGCGAGCGATCCGCCGTTCTTCATCGGTCACGCCGAGAGCGAGGTCGTGCCGCTCGGCCAGTCGCGGCGCTTCGCATCGACGCTGGAGGCCGCCGGCGTACCCGTCGAGTTCGCGACGGTCGCAGGCTCCGAGCATTCGATCGGCATCCTCGACGAGGCCCTCCGTGCGAGAGTCGCCGCCTTCCTGCACTCGCACCTCGACTGATGACGACCACGACACGTCCACTGCCGCGGAGCAAGCCCTGTGCCCGGACGGCCCGCCGCCCATAGGCTCGGGACGTCCACGATCGGAGGCGCCATGGCCGACCACGACTCACCGGTGCAGCTCTCCCGCGACGACTGGCGGGTCATCCTCACTCGCACGGTGCACGAGTACCGCATCAACCAGGCGCACGACATCGCAGCGGCGCTCACCTTCTATGCGCTGCTCGCGGCGTTCCCTGCACTCCTCGCCGTGCTCTCACTCCTCGGCATCTTCGGCAGTGCGGAAGCCGTGGTCGAGGATGCACTGCGCGTCGTCGAGGATCTGGGCGGGGCCACGGTCGTCGATGCACTCGACGAACCCGTCGATCAACTGCTGCACGCCTCGCACGCCGGCCTCGCGTTCGCGACCGGGCTGGTGGGCACCCTGTGGGCGGCGTCCGGCTTCGTCGGCGCGTTCGGGCGGGGCATGAACCGCATCTACGGGGTCGAGGAGGGCCGGCCGTTCTGGGAGGCGCGACCGGCGATGCTCGGCATCTCGGCCGTGCTCGTGGTGCTCGCTGCGGCCGCGGCCCTACTGCTCGTGGCGACGGGGCCGGTGGCCGAGGCGATCGCACGCGTGCTCGGCCTCGACCAGGGGGTCGCGTTCTGGTGGGATCTCGGAAAGCTGCCCGTGCTCGCGGGCATCGGCATCCTCGTGATCGCCGTGCTCTACTGGGCTGCGCCGAACGTCAAGCGCCGCAACCTGCGCTGGTTCAGCGTGGGCGCGATCGTCGCGCTGACGGCCTGGGTGATCACCACGACGCTGTTCGCACTCTACGTGCTGGGTTTCGGCAGCTACCAACGCACCTACGGGGTGCTGGGCGGGGTCGTGGCGCTCCTGCTCTGGGTCTGGCTCTCGAATCTCGCGATGCTCTTCGGCGCGGTGCTCGACACCGAGGTCGAACGAGCCCGCCAGTTGCGTGCCGGCATCCCGGCCGAGGAGCGCGTGCAATTGCCGCTCCGAGACGAACGCCTCATCGTGACGAATCACGTGCAGCGTCAGCGCGATGTGCTCGCCTCGGCGGCGATGCGCCCCGATGCCGTGACCGACGGCATCACGCCGCCGCCCGGCCGACGGCCGCACGGCTGACCAACGCGCGGCTCAGGTGTCGCGTTCGACGGGGGCGTCGTCTTCGCGGTGGTCGTCGTCGCCGCCGGCGGGCATCCCTGCGGCGTCGGGCCGGCTGCGGAGGAACAGCGTGCTCGCGATCAGACCACCCCAGACGAGCACGATCGCGAGGACGAGGAAGACGATGGCGGTCGGTGTCATGATCCCGCTCCCTTCGGGGGCACCCGCGACGGCGCCGCGGATGACTCGCTCACAACGTCAGCACCCGGCGGATACGGTGGCCAGGCCGTGAACCGGTCGGGATCCGCGCGCCAGCGCAGCGAGGTGAGTACGAACGCACCGAGCACGATCGCGAGGATCGCTCCCCAGCCGATCGCCACGAGGTACCACCCGGGCAGATCGGCGTAGCCCTCGACCGTGAGCGTGATGATGCGGGAGACGAGCATGTACCCCAGCACCACCGGGGCGAGCACGCTCACGAGGAAGAGCCAGACCCGACCCACTTGGAAGGTCGACACCGCATTCAGGTGGTAGCGCAGTTCGGAACCGCGGCGGAAGACCCAGAGCACGAGCACGGTCGTGAGCACAGCGGATGCCACGATGCCGACGTTGTTCGCCCACTGGTCGGCGACATCGAGGGCGAGCAGGCCCGTCGTCGTCGAGAAGAGCAGGATCGACAGCACCGCAGCGACACCTCCGACCCGCACGGCGGCCTGCCGTGCGGTGAGCCCGAACTTCTCCTGGAACCCGGCCGAGACGACCTGCAGCACCGAGAGCAGCGAGGTGAACCCCGCCATCGTGAGCGATCCGAAGAACAACGCACCGAACAGCGGGCCGCCTGGCATCTGCGACACGATCGCAGGGAAGGTGATGAACGAGAGCCCGACGCCGGTGAGCCCTTCGAGTTCGTCGATCGCCACTCCCTGCTGGAATGCGAAGAAGCCGAGCGTCGCGAAGACGCCGATACCCGCGAGGATCTCGAACGACGAGTTCGCGAATGCGACGACGAGTCCGGGCGTGGTGAGGTTCGCGCGTCGCTTCCGGTAGGAGGCGTAGGTGATCATGATGCCGAACGCGATCGACAGCGAGAAGAAGATCTGGCTGTACGCCGCGATCCACACGTCGGGGTCGCCGAGTGCCGCCCAGTCGGGTGTGAAGAGCGCGTTGAGGCCTTCAGCGGCTCCGTCGAGGAACAGCGCACGGACGACGAGCACGAGGAATGCGACGACGAGCAACGGCAGGAAGATCACGTTCGCCCGTTGCACGCCCTTCGCGATGCCCGCCCCGAGCACGAACAGCGTGACGACCCACACGATCACCAGGGGGATGAGCACGCTCGGCACGAACTGCAGGCTGAACCCGGGGTCGCTGACCTGGAGGTAGTCGCCGGTGAGGAAGCCGGCCGGGTCGTCGCCCCAGCGCAGGTCGAACGAGAAGACGAAGTAGCTGAGCGCCCAAGCGATGACGACCGTGTAGTAGAGGGCGATGACGAAGGCGATCGCCACCTGGAACCAGCCCATGCCCTCGAGCCACTTGCCGCGCATTCGTCCGCCAAGCCGACGGAACGCCGTGGGGGCCGAGCCGCGGAATCGGTGACCGATCGCGTAGTCGAGGAAGAGGATCGGGATTCCGGCGGTGATGAGCGCCACGAGATAGGGCACGAGGAACGCGCCCCCGCCGTTCTCGTACGCGACGCCTGGGAACCGCCAGATGTTGCCGAGACCGACGGCGGAGCCGATCGCCGAGAGGATGAACCCGACCTGCCCGGTCCATTGTTCGCGCGGTCGCGCCGGCATCGCCGTCTGCTGCGTCTCGGACACCGATCCCCCAACCCGGCGCCATCGCCCGTCCGGCGCGGCCCCATCGCTCGATAGCGGCACGCTATCACCGACGGCATCCCTGCTGCATCCCTACTGCATCCCGCCGCGGCCTGCTTCTCATACCCGGGTAGGGGCGACCAATCGCTCTGCAGAGGGATGTCGCGGCGAGCCGACGCTGGCAGAGTGACTGGCACTATGGACGAGACCCGAAGCACCCATCGAACCGCGCCCGGCGAACCTCCCCGCCCGCCCGCGCCGCCCCGGGTCACGGTCACCTCGGCGTCGGCTGCGATCGGCGTCGAGTCGCATGCCCGCGGTGCCCGCGGCGTTCGCGGCGTTCGCGGCGTCGGCGGGCTGCCCGGGCCGGGCGCCGACGAGCGACAGTTCCGTGCGTGGATGCTGGTCGCCACCTCGCTGCTGGGGTTCATGCTCCTCACGGTCTCCATTCCCCTGGCCGCGACCGTCTACGGGGTGCACCTGCTTGCAGCGTTCGCCGCCTGCCTCGCCCTCGCCGGGGCCCTCCCGCTCTCGGTGCGGTGGCCCTGGGTGGCCGCCGGGCTCTCCGCCGTCGGACTGCTCGTCTTCGCGCTGCTCTCGGCCGGCTCCGACGGTGCGCCGTGGCCGTGGCCGGTCACCTCGATCATCAGTCAGGGGGCCCTGCTCATCGTTCTCGGCCTCATGTACGACTGGAAGGTCGGCGTCAGCGCCTGGGTCGCCGCGGTCGCGGTGACGATGCCCTTCGCCTTCGTGGATGCCGGGGCCGCCTCGAGCATGGTGACCGGCGCCGCGGTCACGGCGCTCGCCTTCGCGGTCGCCGTCGTGCTCGCCCAGTGGCGACTCATCGGCGTCGAGCTCTTCCGCGAGCGAGCGCACTCCGCCTCGGAGCAGCAACGCCGCGTGCTGGTCGAGGAACGCAACCGCATCGCGCGAGAACTGCACGATGTCGTCGCGCACGGCCTCTCGATCATCCACGTGCAGGCGACGAGCGCGCCGTACCGGGTCGAGGGCCTCAGCGACGATGCGAAGACCGAGTTCGCCGAGATCGCCGTCTCGGCCCGCTCCGCGATGACCGAGATGCGGCAGTTGCTCGGCGTGCTGCGAAGCGATGACGCCGCCGCGGAGACCACGCCGCAGCCGGGTCTCGCCGAACTGCCCGAGCTCGCGGCATCCGTCGAACGCGCCGGGGTGCCGGTGCAGCTCACGATCGCCGAGTCGCTGCCCGACACGGGCCTCGCCTCGATGGCTGCGTACCGCATCGTGCAGGAGGCGCTCAGCAACGTCGTGCGTCACGCTCCCGGCGCGCCGACCTTCGTCTCGGTCGAAGTGCTCGCCGATGACCTCGTCGTGTGCATCGAGAACGAGGCGGCGACGGATGCCCCTGTGCCCGACGCGAAGGGCGGCGGGCACGGTCTGATCGGCATCGGCGAGCGGGCGGCGCTCCTCGGCGGGCGCGCCGAGTTCGGCGTACGGGCCGGCGGCGGCTACCGTGTTCTCGCGACCCTTCCCCTCGGGTCGGATGGAGGCACGGTGTGACGATCTCGGTACTCATCGCCGACGACCAGGCGATGGTGCGCGCGGGATTCGCCGCCGTGCTCGCGGCTCAGCCCGGCATCGAGGTGGTCGGGCAGGCCGCCGACGGTGACGAAGCCGTGGCCTTGGCGCACGAACTGCGACCCGACGTGGTCGTGATGGACGTGCGAATGCCGGGCCGCAACGGGCTCGAGGCCACCAAGGCCCTGCAGACGCCGCCGCGTTCGAGCGACTACGTACCGCGCGTGCTCATGCTGACGACGTTCGACATCGACGACTACGTCTACGAGGCGCTTCGCGCCGGCGCGAGCGGCTTCCTGCTGAAAGACGCGACCCCTGAGGAGCTCGTCGCAGCGGTGCGCATCGTCGCCGCGGGCGATGCCCTGCTCGCACCGAGCGTGACCCGCCGACTCATCGAGGATTTCGCCCGCTCCGGGCCCCCGCCGCGCCCGTCGGGCACGCGCCTCGCCGAGCTCACCGAGCGCGAGCGCGAGGTGCTCACCCTCGTCGGTCGCGGCTTCTCGAACTCCGAGATCGCCGCCGCCCTCTTCATCGCCGAGCAGACGGTGAAGACGCACGTCAGCAAGATCCTCTCGAAGCTCGGCTTGCGCGACCGCGTGCACGCCGTCGTGCTCGCGTACGACACCGGCCTCGTGCAGCCCGGGTCCTGAGCCGCCGCCCCGCTACGGGGTCACGATGGCGAACGCCGGGTCACCCGTGTCGAGCACGCCGAGGAGCGTCGGCAGGGCTCCGGTGTCGCCGGAGACCTCGAGGCCCGGCGACGTCAGGTCGCCGCCGAGGAGCGCGATCATGCGTGCTCTCGTGAGTTTCAGGGTGGCATCCGCCGATTCCGCATCGGCCGGCTTCTCGACGGCGATGAAGACTCCGTTGTGCAACGACGCGCGGTAGTTCCTGTCGATGTCCGTGAGCGTGACATCCAGCGCGAGGGTCAAGTCCCACGCCTTCGGCCCGTTCACCGCGATCGCGATGGCGTCGAAGATCTGCTGCGGGCTCAGCTGCGCGACGATCGCAGGCGCGCTCGTCGCGGTCGGCGTCCCGAAGTTGCCGACCCGCAGTTCGGTCGCCCCCGAGAGGAAGAAGTTGCGCCACGTGCCGTTCTCGGCGCCGTACGCGAGTTGCTCGAGCGTGTCGGCGTAGAGCGCCCGTGCCGCTGCGTGCGATTCGTCGGCGAAGACCGCGTGGTCGAGCAGCGTGGCCGCCCATCGGAAGTCGCCCGCGTCGAACGCCGTCTGCGCGACCTCGACGACCCGGTCGATGCCGCCGATCGCGTCGACGTAGCGTAAGGCGAGGTTCGACGGCGTGTGCGCCCAGAGTCGCGCAGGGTTGCCGTCGAACCAGCCCATGTAGCGCTGGTAGATCGCCTTGACATTGTGGCTGACCGACCCGTAGTACCCATGAGCGTTCCACGCGTTCTCGAGCGCCGGGGGCAGCTCCAACATCTCAGCGATCTCAGTACCGGTGAATCCCTGATTCAGGAGGCGCAGCGTCTGATCGTGCAGGTAGGCGTAGAGGTCGCGCTGCGTGGACAGGAAGTCCACGATTCGCTCACGGCCCCAGGTCGGCCAGTGATGCGAAGTGAATACGACGTCGGCGCGGTCGCCGAAGGTCTCGATCGCCTCGGTGAGGTAGCTCGACCAGACGTGCGGGTCGCGCACGAGGGCTCCGCGGAGGGTGAGCAGGTTGTGCAGCGTGTGGGTCGCATTCTCGGCCATGCACAGGGCCCGGTGGCGCGGGAAGTAGAAGTGCATCTCGGCCGGAGCCTCGGTGCCGGGCGCCATCTGGAACTCGATCTCGACCCCGTCGATGGTGTGCGTCTCACCGGTCGTCGTGATCTCGACCGTCGGCACGATCAGGCCGACCTCTCCACTCGAGGTGGTCTGGCCGAGCCCCGCCCCGACCTGGCCCTGCGGACCGCGATCGAGTGCTGCACCGTACATGTAGCCGGCCCGGCGCGCCATGGCGG
Organism: Agromyces sp. GQ35; assembly: GCF_059758475.1. Lineage (NCBI taxonomy): Bacteria > Bacillati > Actinomycetota > Actinomycetes > Micrococcales > Microbacteriaceae > Agromyces > Agromyces sp. GQ35. The sequence continues at coordinate 652,458 of NZ_JCAXEO010000001.1, forward strand.
TGCCGGCGTACACGTTCTCGGCGACGGCGTGCCCGACGAACCCCTCAGGGGCGAGCACCGCGATCGTGCCCGCATCGACCTCCGCCTGGGTCGCGACGCCGAAGACGCCGCCGAAATGATCGACGTGGCTGTGCGTGTAGATGACCGCGACCACCTTCCGGTCTCCCCGGTGCGCGCGATAGAGGCCGAGCGCGGCAGCTGCCGTCTCGGTGGAGATCAACGGGTCGATGACGATCACGCCGGTGTCGCCTTCGACGAAGGTGATGTTCGACAGGTCGAGGCCGCGCACCTGGTAGATGCCCTCGACGACCTCGTAGAGTCCCTGCTTGGCGACGAGCGACGATTGCCGCCAGAGGCTGGGGTTCACCGTCGCGGGGGCGTCGCCCGCGATGAAGGCGTAGCTGTCGTTCTCCCACACGACCCGGCCATCGGCCGCGTGCACGACACCGGGCTCGAGGGCGCCGAGAAAGCCGCGGTCGGCGTCGACGAAATCTCGCGTGTCCGAGAACGGCAGCGAGCGTCGCAGCTCGTGATGCGCCGCCTCGATCGATGCGGATGCGGCCTTCTGGTCCATGATCTCCCCCTGATCGTCGGATGCTGATCCGACTATGCCACCCGCACCCCCTACTTCGGTAGGGTCGCCGAACGGCTCTCCGGAGTGATGACCCTCCGGCCGGCGCCTTCCTAACCTGCCTGCGTGGGCGGAAGGGCCGCCCGGATGGAGCCGGTCATGACCGACGCACTCGTACGCTCGCCCGGGCACGACCGGGCCGGCCACGCGGCTCGCCCCGCGGCCTCCGCGCCCCGCCCTTCCGGCGTCGCCCGCGATTCGAGCATCGACGCGATCCGGGCACTGCTGCTCGTCGTGGTGTTCGCCCTGCACGCGATGATGGTCGGCGTGAGCGTCGGCCCCGACGGCCCCGTGCTCGAGAATGCGCTCGAGGGGCAGGCGTGGTTCGGCCCCGTGAGCTGGGTGCTGCAGATCATGCCCCTCTTCTTCATCGCCGGCGGCTTCTCGAGCTTCCACCACTGGCGTGCGATGCGCTCGCGCAGAGCGAGCGGCGGCGACTACGTACGGGGTCGCGTCGAGCGCCTCGTGCGGCCCGCCATCGCCCTCGTCGCGGTCGTCGCGGCCGCCCTCGTCGCGCTCGGCCTCGCCGGCCTCGCCCCCGAGCTCGTGGCGACCGCCGGCTTCCGCATCGGCCAGCCGTTGTGGTTCCTGGGCGTCTACCTCGTCACCTCTGCGCTCGTGCCGGTCATGGTGCGGGCGCACGAACGGGCGCGAGTGCTCACCGTGGTCGTCCTGCTCGCCGGGGTCCTCGCCGTCGACGCGCTGCGGCTCTCGACCGGCATCGAGGCGATCGGCTTCGCGAACCTGCTGCTGGTGTGGCTGCTCGTGCAGCAGCTCGGCTTCCATCTCGCCGACGGCAGCCTCGACCGTCTCGGGCGCACGAGGCTCCTGGCCCTCGCCGCCGCAGCCCTCGGCACGCTCGCCCTGCTCACCGCGAGCGGCCTCTACGCCGTCGACATGTACGTCAACCTCAACCCGCCGACCGTCTGCCTCGTGCTGCTCGGCAGTGCGCAGCTCGCGCTCTTCCAGCTGGCACGCCCCGCCATCAGGGCCTGGGTCGAGCGAGCGGATGCCTCTCGGCTCGTCTCGGCCGTCGGCGAACGCGCCATGACGGTCTACCTGTGGCACATGCCCGTGCTCGTCGGCCTCGCCGGTGCGCTGCTCGTCGCGAATGCCGGCTTCGGGCTCGCCCTTCCCGAGCCGCTGAGCCTCGACTGGTGGGCGAGTCGACCGATGTGGCTGAGCGTCGCGGCGGCGGTCCTGATTCCCGTCACCCTGCTCTTCAGCCGGTTCGAACGTTCACGGCGGGCTCGCAGCGGTGCGACGGCCGAGCACTCGACGCGGCGCACGGCGGTCGACGCGGTGTGCGGTGTCGCCGGGGTCGCGGTCGTGCTCGTGACCGGCTTCGGGCCGGTTCCGGCGGTCATCGCACTCGCGTTGCTCACGGTGGCGCTGCTGGGCAGCGCCACCGTCGGAGCCACCGTGGCTACCGCCCTCGCCCGCGCTCAGCGCAGGTCGCGTCGGAGCGGAATCGCGATGGCGAGCCACGCCGCAACGGCGGTGTAGCCGAGGAGCACGAGCGCGCCGACGAACGGCGACGTCGTGGTGGCCGTGGTCATCGGCAACTGCTCGGCGATCGCATCGCTGAGGAACGTGAAGTCGGTCAGAGCCGCGGTCGCCCCGCCGGGCAGGTAGGGGTGGATGACGTTGACACCCGGGACGATCATCAGGACGTGCTCGAGGAAGTAGAAGTACCCGAGCACGATGCCGACTGCGAGCAGCTGGTGCCGTGCGAGCGCACCGATCGCGACACCGAGGATCATGTAGACGGCGGCCGCGAGCGCGAGTCGCCCGAGCAGCGCCGCGAGCGCACCGAGTGGCACCCCGAGCTCGACACCTTGCACCGCAGCTCCGGCCACGACCGCGGCGCCGGCGAAGAGCGAGGCGACGAGCCCGTAGGCGATGCCGAGCGCGCCGAAGACGAGCAGCTTGGCTGCGAGTACGCGGCCCCGCCGCGGCGCCGTGAGAAAGGTCGTGCCGATCGTGCGGTGGCGGTATTCGCCGGTCACGGCGATCGTGCCGATGAGTGCGGGCACGAAGAGGAGGAGGCCGCTCATGCCGACGACGATGCCGACCCCCTCGGCGGTGTCGAGGCCCGGCAGCGGCGGCGTCGCGTTCTCGGGGCCGACGAGCGCGAGGAGTCCGGTGAGCCCGCCGCCGCAGCAGGCGGCGATGATCAGCGACCAGACGGGCAGCCGGGTGGCGAAGAGTTTCGTGAACTCGCCGCGGATCAGTCGCGTCATGCGCGGACTCCTTCGGTGTCGGATGCGACGGTGGTGAGCTCGAGGAATGCCGCCTCGAGGCTCGTGCCGCGTTCGGTGAACGACGCGAGCGGGCCGCTCCACGTGACGCGCCCGCGGTCGATGAGCACGAGGTCGTCGATGCCGTGCTGCAGTTCGGTCAGGACGTGGCTCGAGAGGAGCACGGTGCCGCCGCCGGCGGCGAATTCGCGGAGGAATGTTCGCAGCCAGACGATGCCCGCGGGGTCGAGTCCGTTGGAGGGCTCGTCGAGCACGAGCACGTCGGGGTCGCCGAGCAGGGCGGTGGCGAGCGAGAGCCGCTGGCGCATGCCCGTCGAGAAGGTGCCCGCTCGACGGTCGAGGTACTCCGCGATGCCGGTGAGTGCGGCGACTCGTTGGACGCGCGCGGCGTCGTGACCGCCGAGGGCGCAGTAGCCCCGCAGATGCCCGCGCGCCGTCATGGCGGGGTGCGCTGCGGCGATGTCGAGGACTGCGCCGACGGTGCCCGTGGGGTCGGGAAGGTCCTGGTAGCGGACGCCGCCGATGAGCGCCGTGCCGGCATCGGGCCGAGTGAGGCCCAGCAGCATCCGGAGTGTCGTGGACTTGCCCGCTCCGTTCGGCCCGAGGAATCCGGTCACTCGGCCGGGCGCCGCGACGAAGCTCGCATCGCGCACGGCGTCGACGTTGCCGATGCGCTTGGCGAGGCCGGTGACCTCGATCGGCACCCCGATCATCGCCGGCTCCGGCCGATGGTCGTGCGGCGTGCGCCGGCGGTCTGCGGCGACGCGGTGTCGCTCGGTGCGGTGATCATGGCGGGATCCCTTCAGTGGCATACTCGAACGCGAGCAATGAGAATGTTCTCACGCTGAGAATAGTGACTGGGAGGACCGATGCGCAAGCCGTCGCCGATCGCCGACGTCGTGATGCACCCCGTACGACTGCGCATCATCCAGCAGCTCGGCGCCCGCGAAGTCACGACCGCCGACCTACGCACCGCGTTGCCCGACATCCCCCAGGCCACGCTCTACCGGCACGTCGCCGCGCTCGTCGAGGCCGACATCCTCACCGTCGTCGACGAGCGACGCGTGCGCGGAGCCGTCGAGCGCACGTTCGCCCTCGGCGAGCGCATGGCGCACGTCGACCACGCCGAACTGCGCGAGATGGGCACCCGCGAACTGCGGCAGGCATTCCTCACCTACCTCGCCCACGTCGGCGAGAACTTCGATCGCGCGAGCGCCGCCGACGACCCCGAGTTCCGCGAATTCCTCGGCTTCGGCGAGATGCAACTCCACGTGACACGCGACGACCTCGCGGCGATCCAGGCCGGGCTCGGCGAGTTGCTCGCGCCCTACCTCGCCGCTGACGACGGTGACGGTCGACGTACCGTCATCCTCGCGACGGCACTGATGCCCGCCGCCAAACCGGCGCCCCGCGACTGATCCGCGTGCGCGGGTTCAGTGACCGCCGTGCCCGCCCGGCCGCTCCAGGTCACGGTTCGATGAGCCCGGGTCGAGCTGATGCGTGCCGTGCGGAACCGCCTGCTCGCCGGCCTCGGTCGCCGCGAGGGCGGGTGTCGCGAGCGCGGCGACGAGCGCCGCACCCGACACCAGGCCGGTGAGACGCGCAGCGACGGATGCCTCGCGGTGGACGCTCCGCGCTCCGGTGCCGCCCTGGCCGGTCCGCCGCGACGCACGTCGGCCGCGACCGCGCAGTTCGAGCCCTGCGGCGAGCGCCATCACCACGATGAACACGGATGCCGCGGCGAGCGGCCCCGGCGCGACATCCGTCATCGCGGCAGTGCCCGTCGCGACCGCCGCCGCCGTCCCCACGAGCGAGACGGCGGCCGCGACGAGCACGATGGAGGGGGCGAGCACCCGCTCAGCCCGAAGCGCGAGCACGCCCCAACCGAGCGCCGCGACGCCGAGCACGATCAGGGCGGGCTGCGCCGCTCCCCCGGCACCCGCGGCGAGCGCCATCAGCACGAGCCCGGCGCCGAAGGCGGCGAGCATCGGCCAACTGCGCGTCGCCGCGACGAGTGCCTGCATGACCGGCCCCTATGCCGTCGCCACGCGCCCTGAACGCTCGGTGCCGAGCGCGACACCCAGCAGCACGATCGCGCTCGCGAGGTGCAGGAAGTGGTCGGCCGTGTTGAGCGCCAGGATGTTGGCACCGGTGTCGGCGATGAAGAATCCGACGATACCGAGCAGCAGGTAGACGGCGCCGACCGTGCCGTTGACCGCCTTCGCGGCGGATGCCGAGACGATGCCGCCGATGAGCAGCGCAGCGCCGATGAGCAGGTGCGCCACGTTGTGGAGCGGGTTCACCTCGAAGACGCCGAGGAGGAGACCACCCTCGGTCGCGATGAAGGCCACCCCGCCGGTGACGGCGAACCCGAGCAGTCCGACGAGCAGGTAGACCGCACCGAAGATGACCGCAACAATGCGGTTCGGAGAGTTGCGCATGAGATTCCTCCTTCTCACGCACGGCGATCGCCGTGCATATGGAAGTTCGGAGCAGCCGTGCCGCCGGATTGGTCGCGACCGAGTCAGTCGCGAGTCGTCGAGCCGCCGTCGCCGGCTCCAGTCCGATCCATGCCGCGAAGGTATGCCCTCCGCGGGCCGCCGGGTAGCCCTTGCCAAGCCGCCGATCGAGGGGTAGACGACCGCCTGCCGGGCGCTCCGGCCTATGCGCCCGTACACTGATCTGGGGAAACTTCGACGCCGCCACGGTGGCGTGATGCGCGCGCACCGCAGGTCGGGCGCATCGCACGCGGCATCCGAGCCGCGCATCGACGTCGTTTCACCCGCACCGATCGAGGGGAACGTCGTGTCGACATCGACCAATACGCAGGCTGAGGTCACGGTCTTCCTGACCTCCGCCACGCAAGCCGACGTGCACGCCGACGGCGCCGTGATCGGCATTCAGGCCGCCGACAGTGGAGCGCTTCGCGACCGAGTCGTCGCGTTCGTGCAGGATCGCGCGCAGCGGCTCGGCACGGCGGCGACGGCGTCGCTGATCGACGACTCGTCGCACTGGACGCTGACGGTCGAGCCCGACGGGCGGGTGACCGAAGCACCCTCCGGTCTCGCGGACGCCTCGGTCGAGATCACCGAAGCACCGCCGACCTCGACCGCGCCCATCCCCATCGTGCCGCCGCACGTCTCGGTCCCCGTGGCATCCGCTCCGCCGCCCGTGTCCGCTGCGTCGGCTCGGGTCTCGGCCCCGGTCGCGGCTCCTGCGCCCGCGGCGGTTCCGGTGCCGGCCACTGCGCCGGCGGCGGTCGCGGTTCCGCCCGCACCTGCGCCTGCTGCGGCGGCGACCTCGGCCCCCGCACCGACCCCAGTGCCGGTGTCTGCTCCGGTCTCACTCCCGGCCCCGGTAGCTGCGAAGCCGCACCGCCCGACCGTCGACGACCTGCTCTCGAGCCGCCCTCGGGTTCGCCCGCTGAAGGCGACGACCGGATGGCAGGGTCGCGTGCGTCGCTTGAGCGGCGGCCTCATCTCGCCCAAGCCGAGCCCGGCTGAGCAGACGAAGCACGATCAGACCACCCGGGTGCAGAAGCGCCTCGACGGCCCTCGCACGATCGTGGTGCTGAACCCCAAGGGCGGGGCGCACAAGACGACGAGTACTCTCCTGCTGGCAGCGACCTTCGGCCGTCTCCGCGGCGGTTCGACCCTCGCCTGGGACAACAACGAGACCCGGGGCACCCTGGGCTGGCGCGCGCAGCACTCCCCCCATCACCGCACGGCGGTGGACCTGCTGAACGATCTCGACCGGTTCGAGAACCCGAGCGTCGCAAGCCTCAGCCAGCTCGACGAATACGTGCGAACGCAGGTCGATGCCCGTTTCGACGTGCTGGCCTCAGACGAGGATGCCGCGGCGACCTCGACCATCGACGACGCCGCGTTCGATCGACTGCACCGCACGCTCTCGCGCTACTACCGGCTCCTCGTCGTCGACACGGGCAACAACATGCGCGCCTCGAACTGGGTCGCAGCCGTCGCCGCGGCCGACCAGCTGGTCATCGTGTCCACCGTGCGCGAAGACACCGCGGCGAGCGCAGCCTGGCTGCTCGACGGACTCGCCGAGAAGGGCTTCGGCGACAAAGTCGACCGGGCGATCACGATCCTGACGTCGCCCTCGGAGAAGCCCGACCGAGAGCTCGAACAACGGCTCACCGAACACTTCGGGGCGTTGACGGCGGCCGTCACGACGATTCCGTACGACGCCGCGCTCGTCGACGGCGGCACGATCGACTTCGACACCTTGTCGTCGGAGACGCACGACGCGTGGCTCAGGGCCGCCGCCGTGGTCGCCGACCAGCTCTGAGCTGGCCCCGATGCCGAGCCGGACGGTTCGGAACCGGCGGGCCTCGCCGGGGAAGCGGGGCCGACCTACACTCGAACAGCATTCGCTGCATGCACGAGAAGCACCGGGGGTGGCAATGGCTGGTGAACCGATCACCGTCTCGATCCGGCGCGAGGTCGACCCCGCGCGCATCGCGGAAGCGACCGCGTGGGTGCAGACGGGCCTGAACCTCGCCGCGAAGTACCCCGGCTTCCTCGGCTCGGGCTGGGTGCGCGCCGGCGAGAGCTCGCAGGTCTGGTACATGCTCTACCGCTTCACGAGCGAAGAGAACCTCGAGGCGTGGGAGCGTTCGTCCGAACGCAGCTGGTGGCTCTCGATGGGCGAGGGCTTCGTGCGATCCGAGCGCAGCAAGCGCCGCACCGGCATCGAGGGCTGGTTCGACGAGCCGGCGACGGGTTCGGTTCCGGTGACGGATGCCGCGGCATCCGCTTCGCCCGACGAACTGCCGCCGGCGCCGCCGCGCTGGAAGCAGGCCGTGACGATCTGGCTGGGGTTCTTCCCCGTGAACCTGGTCTTCACGCTGCTCGTCACGTCGTTCGTGCCCGGATGGGACGATCTCGCAGTGGTCGCGAAGGTGCTCATCACCACGCTGCTGCTCACCCCCGTCATGACGTTCTGGGCGCTGCCCTTCATCACGCGCATGCTGCGTCGCTGGCTCGCCCCGACTCCGCGCTGACCGGCCCGCCGAGCGCACGCGTCGATGAGATCAGCGGATGCCTCGGATGCGCCGTGACAGCGACGACGCTGCCTCTCGGACCCCTGCGACGGCCTGCTCCTGCAGCTCCGGTCGCGCATCGTCGGGGAACGTGACCGCGATCGCCGCGGCCGGCCAGCCGAGGTGGTCGACGACGGCGACCCCGACCGAGGCGAGGCCGCCGGTGACCTCCCCGTCTTCGGCGGCGAACCCGGCCGTGCGCACCGTCTCGAGCACGCGTTTCAGCCGGCCGTAACTCCACTCCGCGGCATCCGTGTCGCTCGCCGAGACCCGTGCGGCGAACGCCGACCGCTCGGGATAGAGGGCGCGCAATTGGGCCGGTGGCAGCTCGGCGAGCATCGCCCGGCCCGTGGCCGTGAGGTGGGCGGGCAGGCGCACACCGACATCGGTGACGAGCGAGGGTCTCCGGGGGGCGCGTTCTTCGACGAGGTAGAGCACGTCGCGTCCGTGCAGCACCGCGAGGTGGCCGCTCTCGCCGAGGCGGTCGACGAGCGACGCCACGAGCGGGCGGCCGAGCCGGGCGAGCGGCTGCTGCCGCGAGAACCCGCTCGACAGTTCGAACGCGGCGACGCCGAGCCCGTAGCGACGTTCCTCAGGCAGGTGCACGACGAAGCCCCGCTCCTGCATGACGGCGAGCAGGTGGTAGACGGTCGAGCGGGGAAGGCCGAGCGCGTGCGCGATGGTCGCCGCCGGCACCGGCCCGCGCTGCGCGGCGAGGTGCGTGAGGATCGCCAGGGTCTGGTCGGCGGCCGGTACCTTCGACGGCTCGCTCATTCGGCCAGCTTACGCGCACGTCTGGGATACCGGACGCTCGCGCGCCCCGGGCCGTTCCCGCGCGCGCGCGAGCGGTGTGGAATCGGAGGCATGAGCATCTCGCCCACCGCATCCGCCCGCGCCGCGGCGTCCGTCACCGTCGGCACCGGAGCCCTCGGCATCGACGACGTCGTCGCCGTCGCCCGCCACGGGGCATCCGTCGTGCTCGACCCGGCTGCGCTCGACGCGGTCGCCGCGAGCCGCGCGATCATCGAAGGTCTCGCGGCCGACCCCGAGCCCCACTACGGCATCTCGACCGGGTTCGGCGCACTCGCCACGACCTTCATCGCCGAGGACCGCCGGGCCCAGTTGCAGGCGAGCCTCGTGCGCTCGCACGCCGCAGGTTCAGGCGCCGAGGTCGAGGCAGAGGTCGTGCGCGCGCTCATGCTGCTGCGCCTCTCGACGCTCATGACCGGCCGCACGGGCGTGCGGCGCGAGACTGCCGAGACCTACGCGGCGATCTTGAACGCCGGCATCACTCCCGTCGTGCGCGAGTACGGCTCGCTCGGATGCTCCGGAGACCTCGCGCCTCTCGCGCACTGCGCCCTCGTGGCGATGGGCGAGGGCGAGGTGCGCGTGGTTCCCGTCGGTCGAGGAGCGACGCAGGACGCACCCGCCGGTCGAGGAGCGACGCAGGAGCGTATCGAGACCTCCGACATGCAGGGTCTCGAGACGCCTCCTTCATCGGCGACCCGACCGGCGAGTGAGGCCCTCGCTGCGGCCGGCATCACGCCGCTCCGCCTCGGCGAGAAGGAGGGCCTCGCCCTCATCAACGGCACCGACGGCATGCTCGGCATGCTCGCCCTCGCCGTCGACGACCTCCGGATGCTGCTGACCACCGCCGATATCGCCGCCGCGATGAGCGTCGAAGGCCTCATGGGCACCGACGCGGTGTTCGCCGAGGACCTGCACCGGCTGCGGCCGCACGCGGGTCAGGCGGCATCCGCTGCGAACCTGCGAACGCTCCTCGCCGGCTCGCCGATCGTCGCGAGCCACAAGGGCCCGGAGTGCACCCGCGTGCAGGACGCGTACTCGCTGCGCTGCGCACCGCAGGTGCACGGCGCAGCCCGCGACACCCTGGCGCACGCGGCGTCCGTCGCCGACGCCGAGCTCGCGAGCGCCATCGACAACCCCGTGCTCACGCTCGACGGCCGCGTCGAGTCGAACGGCAACTTCCATGGCGCGCCCGTCGGGTACGTGCTCGACTTCCTCGCCATCGCGGTGGCGGATGTCGCGTCGATGAGCGAACGCCGCACCGACCGGTTCCTCGACCGCTCCCGCAACCAGGGCCTGCCGCCGTTCCTCGCCCATGAAGTGGGCGTCGACTCGGGACTCATGATCGCGCAGTACACCGCCGCGGGCATCGTGAGCGAGCTGAAGCGGCTCGCTGCGCCGGCATCCGTCGACTCGATCCCGTCTTCGGCGATGCAGGAGGACCACGTGTCGATGGGCTGGGCGGCCGGTCGCAAGCTGCGCCGGGCGATCGATGGACTCGCCCGCGTCCTCGCGATCGAGGTCATGACCGCCGCGCGCGGACTCTCGTTGCGGGCGCCGCTGCTGCCGGGTTCCGCCACGGCCGCGGTCGTCTCCCTGGTCGCGGAGACCGGCGCGGTCCCGGGGCCCGACCGCTTCCTCTCCCCAGAGATCGAAGCGATCTCGCAGTTGGTCGCGCGCGGCGAGGTCGCCGCTTCTGCGGCCGGGATTGCGGGCGTACTTCACTGATCAGGGGCGCGGTGTACCCCGAACAGGGCGCAGAATCGGCCGAATCGGGTGTTGTGTCGTCCTGCCTGCGCTGCCAGACTGAGGGACAAGTCGGCCCCGAAGCCGATAGCGGACGGAACCCCTATGTCGCTGAAACGAAGCCTGCACGGCACTCATTACCCCTTCGGTGTGCGCCGCGCTCGGCCAGATGGGCTTGCCCTTGCGGCTGCCGCCGCCGCCGTACTGCTCGGAATCTCGGGCATCGGCCCGGCCACCGCCGAAGAGCTCGCGCCCGTTGCGACGGATGCTGCGGTCACGACGTCCGAGCCGACCCCCGAGGTGACGAGCGATCCCGCGCCCGAAGAGCCGCCCGCTCCGGCCGAAGAATCGCCAGCCCCGACCGAAGAACCGCCGGCCCCCACCGAGGAGCCGCCGGCCCCGACCGAAGAACCGCCGGCCCCGACCGAAGAACCGCCGGCCCCCACCGAGGAGCCGCCGGCCCCCACCGAAGAACCGCCGACGCCCACCGAGACACCGATTCCCCCGACCACTGGCACGCCGACTCCGCCGACGACCGGCACGCCGCCGGCGCCGACAGCACCGGTAGCGGCGCCTCGCGGACCGCTGCTCACGGGCACGGGGCCATATGCGCGGGTCACCAGCGGCACAGACCCGCAACTCGGCGCCCTGCTCTCAGCTCGCACGGCGCTCGATCGGGCCACCGCGAGCCTGCGCACCGCCGAGGCGGAACTCAAGACCGCGATCGCGACCCGCGAGGTCGCCCGTGCACTCGCCGAAGGCTTGCAGGCACGGGCCGATGAGGCACGCGCCGACGCCGACACGGCCGCGAACTTCGCGTTCGCCGCGTCGCGCGGCGGCGACTCCTCCCTGAGCTCGATGGCCGCCGCCTTCGGCTCCGGCAAAGACCTGCTCGCGGGCCTCGGCGGAGTCGAACGGGTCGAGCAGATCGCGGGCGACGCCGAGAAGCTGCAGAAGATCGCCGAGAAGCGCGCAGCCGAGGCCGTGCTGGCCGAAGAGCGGGCCGCGGCCGCATGGAGCGACGTCGACGCCGTGCCGGTCGAGGCCGCGCAAGCCGCCGTCGCCGATGCAGAGCGCGCAGTGGCATCTGCTCGCCAAGATCTCTCGGGCCTGCAGACGCGCGTCGCGGCCACGAGCATCACCCTCATCGACTCGCTGCCGCGTGACGCCGGCCAGTTGAGCGAGCAGGGCTGGGCGCCGCCGGTCGCTGGGCGCCGCACCGACGGCTACGGCCCTCGGCCGAACAAGCCGCTCGCCGGCGTCAACGACTTCCACCGCGGCACCGATGTCGCAGCCGGCTGCGGCACTCCCGTCTTCGCCGCTACGAGCGGTATCGTCGTCGAGGCCCGGCGCAACGGCAGCTACGGCAACTGGATCCTGCTCGAGCACGGCGCCGGGGTGTCGACCGGGTACGCCCACCTCGTCGACGGCGGCATCCTCGTTGCGCCCGGCGACTCGGTGGCGGCCGGCCAGTTGATCGGCGCCGTCGGAAGCACGGGCGCCTCGACCGGGTGCCACCTCCACTTCGAAGTGCGTATCGACGGTTCGGCGGTCGACGCCGAGCCGTTCATGGCCGCCCGCGGCATCTCCATCGGCTGAGCTCGCCACCTGCGGGGTTCGAGCGCGCGAATATCAGCGGGTGACTCCGACGACGACGCCACGCGCCCGCCCGGTCGCCACGAGTTCGACTCGCCGTGGCACACGTCTGGGATTCCAGACGGATCGAACGGGGCATCCGTTGCCGCTGCCGTTCGCGTGAGCGAGCATCGGAACATGACCGACGCACCCACTGCAGCCCCCTCCGCCCGGCGCACCGTGCGTGCCGCGCGCGGCACCGAGCTCACCGCCAAGAGCTGGCAGACCGAAGCGCCGCTGCGCATGCTCATGAACAACCTCGACCCCGAGGTCGCCGAGCGGCCCGAAGACCTCATCGTCTACGGCGGTACCGGCAAGGCCGCGCGCAACTGGGAGTCGTTCGACGCGATCGTGCGCACGCTCGAGAGCCTCGAGGCCGACGAGACGCTCCTCGTGCAGTCGGGCAAGCCGGTCGGCGTCTTCCGCACGCACGAGTGGGCGCCGCGCGTGCTCATCGCCAACTCGAACCTCGTCGGCGACTGGGCGACGTGGCCCGAGTTCCGCCGGCTCGAGCAGCTCGGCCTCACGATGTACGGCCAGATGACGGCGGGCTCGTGGATCTACATCGGCACCCAGGGCATCCTGCAGGGCACCTACGAGACGTTCGGCGCCATCGCCCGTGCGTTCGCCGCCCGACAGGGCGGGGCGGACCAGCACAGGGACGGCACGCTCGCCGGCACCCTCACCCTCACGGGCGGGTGCGGCGGCATGGGCGGTGCGCAGCCGCTCGCCGTCACGATGAACGAGGGCGTCGTGCTCATCGTCGACGTCGACGAGACCCGGCTCGCCCGCCGCGTCGAGCACGGCTACCTCGACGAGTACACCGCCGACCTCGACGACGCCGTCGAACGCGTGCTCGCCGCGAAGGCCTCGCGAACCCCGCTCAGCGTCGGGCTCGTCGGCAACGCCGCGACGGTCTTCCCCGAACTCCTCGCACGCGGTGTCGCGATCGACATCGTCACCGACCAGACGAGTGCGCACGACCCGCTCTCGTACCTGCCCGAGGGCGTCTCGGTCGCCGAGTGGCACGAGCTCGCGGCATCCGACCCCGAGCAGTTCACCGACCGCGCCCGCGCGAGCATGGCGAAGCAGGTCGAGGCGATGGTCGGCTTCCAGGAGGCCGGCGCCGAGGTGTTCGACTACGGCAACTCCATCCGCCGCGAGGCCGAGCTCGGCGGGCTCGCACACGAGCGGGCGTTCGCGTTTCCGGGCTTCGTGCCCGCCTACATCCGCCCGCTGTTCGCAGAGGGCAAGGGGCCGTTCCGCTGGGCTGCGCTCTCGGGCGATCCGGCCGACATCGCCGCGACCGACCGCGCGATCCTCGAGCTCTTCCCCGACGACGAGCACCTGCGCCGCTGGATCACGAAGGCCGGCGAGAAGGTGCACTTCGAGGGGCTTCCCGCCCGCATCTGCTGGCTCGGCTACAAAGAGCGGCACCTCGCCGGGCTGAAGTTCAACGAGATGGTCGCCTCGGGCGAGCTGAGCGCGCCCGTCGCGATCGGCCGTGACCACCTCGACTCCGGTTCGGTCGCCTCCCCGTATCGCGAGACCGAGGCGATGGCCGACGGATCCGACGCGATCGCCGACTGGCCGCTGCTCAACGCGCTGCTCAACACGGCATCGGGCGCGACGTGGGTGTCGATCCACCACGGCGGCGGCGTCGGCATCGGCCGCTCCATCCACGCCGGCCAGGTCATCGTCGCCGACGGCACGGAGCTCGCCGCCGAGAAGATCGCACGCGTACTCGTGAACGACCCGGGCACCGGCGTCATGCGGCACGTCGACGCCGGGTACGACCGCGCCATCGAGGTCGCTCGCGAGCGCGGGCTGCGCGTGCCTATGCTCGAAGCATGAGCGACGAGGGTGCCGCGAGGCGCATGCTGCTGACGAACATCGGCGAACTCGTCACCAATGATCCGACACCCGGCCGTGATGGCGGAGAGCTCGGCATCGTGCGCGACGCCGCCCTGCTCGTCGACGACGGCCGCGTCGCATGGATCGGCCCCGCCGCAGAGGCCCCCGATGCGCGCATCGAGATCGTCGATGCCGGCGGGCGCGCCGTCATTCCGGGTTTCGTCGACAGCCACACGCACCTCGTGTTCGGCGGCGACCGCGCCGACGAGTTCGCGGCGCGCATGGCGGGGCGCCGCTACGAAGCCGGCGGCATCCGCTCGACCGTTGCGGCGACCCGCGCGGCGACCGACGATGAGCTGCGGGCCCGACTCGCGGGCTTCGTCGACGAACTGCACTCCCAGGGCACGACCACGTTCGAGATCAAGTCGGGCTACGGGCTGTCGGTCGAAGCCGAGGAGCGGCTCGTACGGCTCGCCCGCGAGGTCACCGAAGAGGTCACCTTCCTCGGCGCGCACGTCGTGCCGGCCGACTACGCCGACGCATCGCGGGCACCCGGAACCGGTGCCGACGCATATGTCGATCTCGTCATCGACGAGATGCTCGCCGCGTGCGCGCCGCACTCCCGCTGGGTCGACGCCTTCTGCGAGCGCGGTGCCTTCACCGCCGAGCAGTCGCGCCGCGTGCTCGAGGCCGGCGCGGCAGCCGGCCTCGGTGTGCGCGTGCACGGCAACCAGCTCGGCGAGGGGCCCGGGGTGCAACTCGCCGTCGAGCTCGGCGCCGCGTCGGTCGACCACTGCACCTACCTGAGCGATGCGGATGTCGCGGCGCTCGCGGCATCCGACACCGTGGCGACGCTGCTGCCGGGCGTCGAGTTCTCGACCCGCCAGCCCTACCCCGATGCGCGCCGCCTCATCGACGCCGGTGTCACCGTCGCCCTCGCGAGCGACTGCAACCCCGGCTCGAGCTTCACCAGTTCGATGCCCTTCTGCATCGCCGTCGCCGTGCGCGACATGGGCATGACGCCGGCCGAGGCGCTCTGGGCATCGACCGCGGGCGGCGCTGCGGCGCTGCGGCGCACGGACGTCGGGACGCTCCGCCCCGGCGCCCGTGCCGACCTCGTGCTGCTCGACGCGCCGAGCCACGTCCACCTCGCCTACCGCCCCGGCGTCCCGCTCATCGCGAGCGTCTGGAACGACGGCGTGCTCATCGCGATGGGGCGAGGGTGACGCCCGTCGCCGCTGGGCCGGTCAGCCCCGCGGCACCTCGATCGCGCTGACGCCGCTGAAGCCGATCCACGCGCGGTCGCCCGCCTCGACGAGGGTCGCGAGCACCTGGTCGCACGAGCCGCAACGCACGACCGTGCCTGCGCCACTGCGGTAGACCAGTGCGCGTGCGAGTTCGGAGATGTTGCCGCATCCGTTGCACCGTGCCGTCGCCGCCGTGATGTCGAAGGTGAAGAAGTCGGCGAGCTGGCCGGCCAGAGAGTTTCCGTCGAGATGCTGCATCACGTGCCTCCGAATCGCTCGGTGCGGATCGAGCCGGCCTCGTGTCCGAGCTCGATGAGCCAGGATGCGACCCGCTCGACGAAGCCGGTCGAGCCGCAGACGTACACGAGCGGCCGATCGGCAGCCGGAATCGCGGCCGACTCGAGCGCCTCGCGAGTGATGCGTCCGGGCGACGTCGGCCAGCCGTCGGGCGTGCGCCGCGTGTAGACGAGATCGAGGCGGAAGGCATCGGATGCCGCGGCGAGCGCCATGAGTTCGTCGGCGAAGTACACGTCGGCCGGCGTGCGCACCGAGTACAGCATGCGGAACGGCGTGAGGTCTTCGGCGTCGGCGTGGGCGCCGGCCATCGCGAAGAGCGGCACGACGCCCGAACCGCCCGCGATGAGCTGCACCGGCCGCACCGGGCCATCGCGTCGAACGGATGCCTCGGCATCGGGCTTCCAGACGAAGAACGCGCCGAGCGGCCCGTGCACCTCGAGCAGGTCGCCCGCGCGCAGTTCGTCGACGAGGAACGGCGACACCTCGCCATCGGGCAGCTTGTCGATCGCGAGCACGACGCGCGGGCCCGGTCCCGACGAGGCGATCGAGTACGAGCGGGTCGCCGTGTACCCGTCGGGCGCCGTCAGCCGCACATCGAGGTGCTGGCCGGCGGCATTGCCGGGCCAGCCGTCGACGTCGAGGTCGAGACGCGCCGCGGTCGGCGTCTCCCGGTGCGTGGCGATGACCGTGGCCGTGTGCCATCCGGCCCGGGACACGGCGCGCGGCACGGACCGCGAAGCTCCACCGGCGACCGCCGGCGCCGCGGCATCCGTCGCCTGGCTCGAAGCATCGTTCACCAGTAGCGCTCTTCCTTCCACGGGTCCCCGTGCAGGTGATACCCGTTCTGCTCCCAGAACCCGGGCTCGTCTTCGCCCTGCATGACGAGGCCGCGCACCCACTTGGCGCTCTTCCAGAAGTAGAGGTGCGGCACGATCAGTCGAGCGGGTCCGCCGTGCTCGGGGTCGAGCGGTTCGCCGTCGAACTCGAACGCGACCCACGCCTTGCCGTCGAGCAGCTCTTCGAGCGGCACGTTCGTCGTGTACCCGCCATAGCTGTGGGCCATCACGTAGTCGTACTGGGTCTCGACGTCCTCGAAGAGCGTGTCGAGCGAGACGCCGCGCCAGCGCGTTCCGAGCTTCGACCAGTGCGTGACGCAGTGGATGTCGGTCTCGACGTCTTCGATCTCGAGCGCCATGAACTCGTCCCAGTTCCAGCGATGCTCCCCCCCGGTCTCGGTGACGATCGAGAACTCCCACTCCTCGGTGTCGACCTCGGGCGTCGGCCCCGCCGACAGCACCGGGAAATCATGCACGAGCGTCTGGCCGGGCGGGAGCCGCTCATCGCGATCGCGACTGCGCCCACTGAATCCCCTCGTGACGAACGACATGACGTCCCCTCCCGTTGGCATCGACCTGGCATCGACCTGGCATCGACACTAGTCACGTGGGCCTGCGCTGTCACCGTCGCGATGGCTGTCGGTGCCGGCGGACCTCGGCGGACGAGTGCCGCCCTACGTCCGCGGCGTCTCCACCCGAACCGCGACCGGGGCGAGCTCGCCGAGGCCGGCCCACGTCTCCACGTCGAACGCGAACTCCGCGACGGCGCCCGTCGGCATCTCGTGATCCTCGTTCGAGAGGCGGTGTACGACGGCGGCGATCTCGGGATTGTGCCCGACGACCATCGCGCACGTCACGTCGTCGCCGAGCTCTCCGATGACGGTGAGCACCTCGTCGGCGGATGCCGCGTACAGCCGCTCATCCGCGACGATGCGCTCGGGGTCGAACCCGAGCTCGCCCGCGAGCAGCATCGCGGTCGTCCGGGCGCGCACCGCCGAGCTCGAGAGCATCGCGTCGGGCACGACGCCCCGCGCGGCGAGCCGCCTGGCCATGTCGGGTGCATCCCGCCGGCCTCGGTGGTTGAGCGGGCGATCGTGGTCGGCGAGGGCGGGCTGGTCCCAGTTCGACTTGGCATGGCGCACGAGCAGCAGGGTCTTCATGTGCCCGAGTCTGCCACCGTCGGGTGCGGGAGCGCCGAGAGTTCCGCGAGTGCCGCGCCGACGTCGACGACGATGGCTCCGGCGACGCGCGGACGAGCGGTCAGCGACCGCGCTCGCGCGGGCGGTCGGGCGCGTCGAAGGTCACGCTCACGGGTGGCGCTGCGTTGTGGCCGGCATACGCGGCGATACGCACTTCCGACCAGGAGGTCGTGTCGAAGCGGAACACGGCGACCGCTGCCGCCGGCATCGCCTCGGCATCGTGGAAGAAGCGAGCCGCGAGTTCCGACATCTCGGGGTTGTGGCCCACGAGCATCGCGCACGCGAGGCGATTGTCGAGCGAGCGGACGACCTTGAGCAGCGCATCCACCGAAGCCGAGTACAGCCGATCGTCAGCGACGATGCGCCGCACGCTGGTGCCGAGCGCCGCGCCCACGAGCACTGCAGTCGATCGCGCACGCTCAGCGGTACTCGTGAGGATCACGTCAGGATCGATGCCGCGTTCAGCGAGGCGGCGAGCCATGCGTGGCGCGTCGCGAACACCGCTCTCGTTCAGTGGTCGGTCGTGGTCGGGGAGCCCCGGGGTCTCCCAGCTCGACGTCGCGTGGCGCATCAGCACGAGGGTCTTCACGTTGCGTCCTTCCCGTCGAAGCGGTCGCGCGCCATGCTGCTCAGCGCAGTACGACGCCCGCTGCGGCCTCCAGCACGCAGAGTGCCGCCAGTCGTACGGTACGCCCGTCTGGCGCATCCGCGGTGGCATCGACCTCGGCGAGGTCGATCGATTCGACCCGCGGGTCGCCTCCGGCTGCACGCGCGGCCTGTCGCAACTCATGCGCCGAGATGCCGCCGGGCACGGATGCCGGGCACCCCGGCGCCACCGCCCGGTCGCACACGTCGACATCGAGGTCGACGTGGATCGGGCCGCCGCCGGCACCCGCGATCTCGAGCGCCTCGGCGAAGATCTCGGCCATCGGGCGTCGATGCAATTCGTCGCGGTGCACCACTGTGATGCCGGCGTCGCGAGCACGATCGGCGTACTCCCGCGAGTTGACGAAGTCGGCGATGCCGATCTGCACGATCCGACGGCCATCGAGGCCCGCCTCGAGCAGGCGACGCACCGGCGAGCCGTTGCTGACGCCGTCGCGCAGGTCGTAGTGCGCGTCGAGGGTGATCAAGCCGGCCGTCGGCAGTCGCTCTCCCCAGACGCCGAGGGCGACGGGCGAGGTGAGCGAGTTGTCGCCGCCGAGCGCGACGACGACGGCTGCGCGAGCGGATGCCTCGGCGACAGCGTCACGCACACGGCGCTCGCCCTCGGGGCCGTCGGGTTCGGAGACGTCTCCCGCGTCGACGAGCACGAGCTCGTCGACGGTGCGGGCATCGGCTCGCGCACGTACGCCGCGATCGGCCATGATCGCCGGGCTGTATCGACGGAGCGCCTCGCGGATCGCCGCCGGCGTCGCGTGTGCACCGGTCGGCGAGAGCGAGGTGCGGAAGGCCGGCACCCCGAGGAGTGCGACGTCGGCGCGCTCTCCCGGGCCCAGCCCGCCGAATGGCGGCCAGTCACCGGCCCTCGGCCAGAGCGGATCGTTCGGTAGCGCGGCGGTGCCCATGACCCGACGCTAGCAATGACGGGTGCCGTGAGCCGAGGCATCCGCCAGGTCTCGCGTCTGTGATGCCAGACGGAGAGGCGGCCGTGCCTCACGACACCGCGGATTCAGGAGACAGTCGCCTATTCAGGACGAAATCGGCCAGATCCTCCTGAATAGGCGACTTTCTCCTGAATTGCGTCCTCGCGGGCGGGGCGCGGCAGGGCGGGCGGCGGCGCAGGGCGGGTGCAGCGGCAGGACGGCGGCAGCGCGGGCGCGCGGCAGGACGGCGGGGGCGCGGCAGGACGGCGGCAGCGCGGGCGCGCGGCAGGACGCCGGCAGCGCGGGCGCGCGGCAGCGCGGGCGCGCGGCAGCGTGGGTGCAGCGGCAGCGCGGGCGCGCGGCAGCGCGGGTGCAGCGGCACGCGGCTCGGTAGCGGCAGGGGCGGCGCGCTCAGCCTCGAAGCGCCGCGAGCAGCTCTCGTTCGCGCTCGGCGCTGAGTCCAGCGCCTCGCTCGCGGTCGAGACCCTGCCCCTTCTCCCACTCCAGCAATTCGCCGAGCAGGTGATCGAGCGGCCGGAGGCGCAGCCCAGCGGCAACCGCCGCGGCGTTCGAGCGGGCGAGGAAGGCGTTCCATTCGGGGTCGACGATCCACATCGGCAGCGATTCGGGTCCCGACCACTCGGCGACCCCCTGCTCGGCGAGCCACTCGGGCGACACCGCGACGACCTCGCCCGTATGCCCGGCGATCGCCCGCGACCGCTCGAGCCAGTGGCCGAACGTCGTGCGATCGCCGACCGCGTTGAACGCACCCGTCAGCTGTCGTTCGATGCCGTCGAGGGTGAATGCAACGAGGTCGTCGACGTGGATCGCCTGCACCGCGTTGTCGAGGATGTCGGGCACGAGCATCGGCTCGTCAGTACGGGCGGAACGCGCCACCCAGTAGCCGCCGCGCCCCGAGGCATCCCCCGGGCCGGTGATGAGACCTGGCCGAACGGTGAGCAGGCGGTCGCCGAGGGCGTCGCGGTAGGCCTGCTCGATCGCCGATTTCGCTTCACCGTAGGTCTCGGCGGTCGCCTCGTCGTCGGCGAGCGGCGTCATCAGCTCGGCCGATTCGTCGGCGTCGGGCTCGTTCTGCGCCGCGTAGACGTTGCAGGAGGAGATGAAGGTCCAGTGCGCCGCATGCGGTGCGAGGTCGGCTGCAGCGCGCCTGGCGGAGCCGGGCTGGCGGGTCACGTCGATGACGGCGTCCCACTTCCGATCGACGACGGCGTCGTATGCGCCGGGGCGGGAACGGTCGGCGACGATGAGCGCCGAGCCCGTGGCAGCCGCGCCGGCTTCACCCCGCGCGAGCGAGGTCACTGCGTGGCCGCGACGCAGCGCCTCCGCCGCGAGTTCGCGCCCCACCCACTGCGTTCCGCCGAGCACCAAGATGTCCATGCGGCCATCACAGCACGAGACGGATGCCGCGCGCACGCCTGTTCTCGCACCGCGAACCGCGCGGCAGCGATCGCGATCGTCGGGAGCGAGCGCGGCGCATGCCACGTGCAGGGAATAGACCAGGTGATCACGCGTTCCACCTCGTGACAGGTACCCCACTGGGGTATAGGCTCGACGCGAGCAGCATGACGGAGGAAGAACGATGAGCGCGACCCACGGCGACCGGCCCGAGCACCACCACGACCATGCTGCAGAGCACGACGGAGGGCACGACAGAGGGCACGACAGAGGGCACGACATGAGCGATCCCCACGCCGGGCACGACATGAGCGCGCACACCGAGCACGATGGAGATGCGGGCCACAGCGAGCACGCAGGCCACGGCGGGCACGGCGACCACGTCGGCCAGTTCCGCCGCCTGTTCTGGATCATGCTCGTCATCGCCGTGCCGACGATCGCCTTCAGCCCGATGTTCGCGTCGATCCTCGGCTACCAGTTGCCCGACAACGCCGTGATCGTCTGGATCTCCCCGGTGCTCGGCACGGTCATGTACTTCTGGGGCGGCAAGCCGTTCCTCACCGGCGCCTGGTCGGAGCTGAAGTCGCGCAAGCCGGGCATGATGCTGCTCATCGGGCTCGCGATCACCGTCGCCTACTTCGCTTCGCTCGGCGCGAGCCTCGGACTGCTCAGCCACCACCTCGACTTCTGGTGGGAGCTCGCGCTCCTCACCGTCATCATGCTGCTCGGCCACTGGATCGAGATGCGCTCGATCATGCAGGCGTCGAGCGCGCTCGACGCACTCGCGGCCCTGCTGCCCGACGAGGCCGAGCGAGTGGGGCCGTCGGGCACTGAGACCGTGTCACCGTCGGAACTCGTCGTCGGCGATGTCGTGATCGTGCGCCCCGGCGGCCGCGTGCCCGCCGACGGCGACGTCGTCGACGGCACCGCCGCGATGGACGAGTCGATGATCACCGGCGAGTCCTCCACGGTCAGCCGCGCACCCGGCGACCACGTCGTCGCCGGCACGGTCGCGACCGACACCGCCATCCGGGTTCGCGTCGGCGCGGTCGGCGATGACACCGCGCTCGCCGGCATCCAGCGCCTCGTCGCGCAGGCGCAGGCCTCGAGCTCACGTGCGCAGCGCCTCGCCGACACGGCCGCCGGCTGGCTCTTCTGGTTCGCGCTCGGCGCGGCCGTCGTCACGGCGATCGCGTGGACACTCCTCGGCGACCCCGACGATGCCGTGGTGCGCACCATCACGGTGCTGGTCATCGCCTGCCCCCACGCTCTCGGCCTCGCCATCCCGCTCGTCGTCTCGATCGCGACCGAACGCGCGGCGAAGGGCGGCGTGCTCGTCACCGACCGTCTCGCGCTCGAGACGATGCGCACGGTCGGCGCGGTGCTCTTCGACAAGACCGGCACCCTCACGAAGGGCGAGCCCGCGGTGACGGATGCCTCGGCGGCGCCCGGTCACGACCTCGACGAGGTGCTCGGGCTCGCGGCATCCGCAGAGGGCGATTCGGAGCACCCGCTCGCCAGGGCGATCGTCGCCGACGCCGAGCACCGCGGCATCCGCACCCGCGTCGCTCGCGACTTCACGGCCTCCGCCGCGATCGGGGTGCACGCCACGGTCGACGGCCGCAGCGTGCAGGTCGGCGGCCCCGGCATGCTCGACCGCGAGGGGCTGCAGCCGCTCGCGGCATCCGTCGCCTGGGCCGAAGCGGGATCGACGGTGCTGCACGTGCTCGTCGACGGCGAGGTGGCCGGCGCCATCGCGCTGGCCGACGAAGTGCGGCCCGAATCGAAGGAGGCCGTCGACGCACTGCACGCGCTCGGCGTGGAGGTCGTCATGATCACGGGCGATGCCGAACCGGTGGCCCGCACGGTAGCGGGGCAGCTCGGCATCGACCGGGTCTACGCGGGCGTGCGCCCCGAAGACAAGTCCGCGAAGGTGCAGGAGCTGCAGGCCGAGGGCCTCAGCGTCGCGATGGTCGGCGACGGGGTGAACGACGCTCCCGCGCTCGCACAGGCGAACGTCGGCATCGCGATCGGTGCCGGCACGGATGTCGCGATCGCCTCGGCCGGCGTGATCCTCGCGTCATCCGACCCGCGCTCCGTCATCTCGGTGATCGAGCTGTCGCGGGCGAGCTACCGCAAGATGTCGCAGAACCTCTGGTGGGCGGCCGGGTACAACCTCATCTCGGTGCCGCTCGCCGCGGGCGTGCTGGCGCCGATCGGGTTCGTGCTGCCGATGTCGATCGGGGCGATCCTGATGTCGCTCTCGACGGTCATCGTCGCGGCCAACGCGCAGCTGCTGCGTCGACTCGACCTGCGACCCGAGGCATCGACGCGCGCAGTGCTCGAGCGCGCGAGTTGACTCAGGGCTGCCGCGGAGATCAGCGGAACTCGTTGAGCCGCTCGATGAGGATGATGCGACGCGCGGCCTCGATGAGCGCCAAGTGCGAGAAGGCCTGCGGAAAGTTACCGAGATGGCGGCCGCTGCTCGTGTCGAGCTCCTCGGCGAGCAGGCCGAGCGGCGAGGCGATACGCAGGAGCCGCTCCATGAGCGCACGGGCACGAACGCCCTCGCCGATGATCGTCAGCGCCGACACGAGCCAGAACGAGCAGATGAGGAAGGTTCCCTCGCGACCCGACAGCCCGTCGTCGGTCTCGTCGGTGCGATAGCGGAGCACGAAGCCGTCATCGGTCAACTCGTCGGCGATGGCGAGCACCGTGCTGCGGAGGCGGGGATCGCCTGCGGGCAGGAACCCGTAGATCGCCGCGAGCAGCGTGGAGGCGTCGAGCGAGTCGGTGTCGTAGTGCTGTCGCAGCACACCGGCCTCGGTCATGCCGTTCGCGAGGATGTCGGCGCTGATCTCGTCGGCCACCGACCGCCAGTCCGCGACGAGTCCGGCGTCGCCGCGGATCTCGGCGAGCTTGGAGGCCCGGTCGAGCGCGACCCAGCACATGAGCTTCGACGACACGTAGTGGCGCGGCGCACCCCGTGCCTCCCAGATGCCCTGGTCGGCGTCGCGCCAGACGGCAGCCGCATTCTCGGCCTGCGCCTGGATGACCGGCCAGAGCGCGCGCGGCAGGCGTTCGCTGCGCCGGGCGTGCATGAGGATCGCGTCGAGCACCGAGCCGTAGACGTCGTTCTGCCGCTGGTCGAACGCGCCGTTGCCGATGCGCACGGGCTTGGCGCCCTCGTAGCCCGAGAGGTGCGGCAGCGTCGACTCGGTGAGGTCACGCCGGCCGTCGATGCCGTACATGATCTGCAGTGCACCGTTCTCGTTCGCCTCGAGACCGGCGATGAACTCGATGAACTCGTCGGCCTCCCAGTCGAGGTCGAGGTAGTGCAGCGCCTGCACGGTGAACGAGGAGTCGCGGATCCAGTTGTAGCGGTAGTCCCAGTTGCGTTCGCCGCCCGGAGTCTCGGGCAGGGAGGTCGTCAACGCCGCCACGGTCGCGCCCGTCGGCAGGTAGGTGAGCCCCTTGATCGTGAGCGCCGACCGTTCGAGCGCTTCGCGCCATGGATGGTCGGGCACACGGGCAGCGCTGAGCCACTCGCGCCAGTAGCGCGTCGTGGAGTCGAGCTGCGCGACCGCCTCGTCGAGGCTCGCGGCACCGCCGAGGTCGACCGCCCACGACAACGAGCTGTACACCTGCTCACCGGCATGCAGCACGTGCCGAGCCCTGGCCCGTCCGGCCTCGATGCCGAGCGACATGTCGGTGCGGAGCCGCAGCGACTGCTCGCCCCCGACGGCGGTCGCGGCGTGTTCGTCATCGCTCGTCCACACGGCGGCCGTGCGGCCGTAGTCGAACACCGGCTCGCAGACGAGCTCGACCTCGACTCGGCCCTCGAGGCACGTGATCGTGCGCACCAGCCCGTGGTACGCGTCGTCATCGGTCGGCGGACGCGTGTGCGGCGTCGTCAGGTCGGCGCCGAGTCGTGGCCCGATCGTGAGCGCATCGCGGACCTCGATCCAGCCGGTCGAGGTGCGCCAGGTGGTGACGAGCGTGTTGGTTCCCGGTTCGTAGGCGCGCGCCGACGGCACATCGAGCCCGAAGGGTCCGACCCTGAAGTAGCCCGCCTGCCGATCGAGCAGCGCGCCGAACACGCTCGGTGCGTCGAAGCGCGGCGCGCAGAGCCATCCGACCGCACCGTCGGGCGAGACGAGGGCGCCCGTGTGGCAGTCGGAGAGGAAGGCGTAGTCCGCGATCGGAGGGAACGGCGAGGGCGCGGCGACGCCATCGAACTGGGTGGGAATCGGCACGGTCACTCCGCCATGACAGCACACCCGCCTCAGAGGCTCGGAGAGGCGCGCCCGCCGCTGACCCCGCCCCGCCGACGGCTGCGGGATGACGCGGACGCCCGTGCACTGGCAGCATGAGAAGGAAATTCTCGAGCGATGTCGATCCGGCCCGCGCTCGTTCGACGCCAGAGTGAGGCGGGCACTTCGGCCCCCTCCCACGAAGGAGAGAACGACCATGAAGTACATGCTGATCATGCGATCCGACGACGCAGCCGTCGAGGCATACGAAGAGCTCGACTTCACCGAGGTGATCGCCGCGATGGGGGCCTACAACGAGTCGCTCATCAAGGCCGGCGTGTTGCTCGCCGGCGAGGGCCTCGCAGACGCCAAGGAGGGCTTCGTCGTCGACTTCGACTCCACGCCCCCCGTCGTCACCGACGGCCCCTACGGTGAGACGAAGGAGCTCTTCAACGGCTTCTGGATCATCCAGGCCTCGAGCGCCGAAGAGGCCGCCGAGTGGGCGAAGCGCTGCCCCCTGGGCCCGGGCTCGAAGCTCGAGGTGCGTCGCATCAACGAGCTCGAGGACTTCCCGCAAGACAACGAGTGGATCCAGAAGGAGGCCGGCTGGCGCGCAGAGGCCGAGGGCCGTCTCGGCACCAAGGCCGAGTGACCGGCTCCGACGAGTGCTGATCGAGGCGTGACCAGATGACCGAGACGGATGACCCGGGCACGGCCGGGCCGGCGACCGACGCCGCCGACCGTGCCCGGCGCGCCGTGGCCGCCGTCTGGCGTATCGAGTCGGCGCGCATCGTCGCGACCCTCACTCGCTTCGTCGGCGATGTCGGCCAGGCAGAAGACCTCGCGCAGGAGGCGCTCGTCGAGGCCCTGCGGCAGTGGCCCGGCGAGGGCGTGCCGAACAACCCGGGCGCGTGGCTGACCGCGGTGGCCAAGCGCCGCGCCATCGACGGTTGGCGTCGCCGCGAGCGGCTCGACGATCGGTACGCCGCGATGGCGCACGATCTCGAGCGCGACGGCGCCGCGGCATCCGACACCTTCTGGGACCCCGACACGATCGACGACGACATCCTCCGTCTGATCTTCGTGTCGTGCCACCCGGTGCTCTCGCGCGAGGCGCAGATCGCGCTGACCCTGCGCATCGTCGGCGGCCTCTCGAGCGACGAGATCGCCCGGGCGTTCCTCGTGCCGACCGCGACGATCCAGCAGCGCATCGTGCGCGCCAAGAAGACGCTCGCGGCCGCGAAGGTGCCGTTCGCGGTGCCGGAGCCCGACGAATACGCCGAGCGACTCGCCTCGGTGCTGCAGGTGCTCTACCTGATCTTCAACGAGGGGTACCTGCCGGCGACGGGCGAGGCGTGGGTGCGACCGGATGTCTCCGCCGAGGCGCTGCGGCTCGCCCGCATGGTGGCGGGGCTCATGCCCCGCGAGCCCGAGGCGCATTCCCTCGTCGCCCTGATGGAGTTCACGGCCTCACGGTTCGCTGCGCGCACGAAGCGCGACGGCACCCCGATTCCCCTCGACGAGCAGGACCGTTCGCGCTGGGACCGCTCGCAGATCGCTCGCGGCAGCGACGCGCTCGAACGTGCCGATCGGATCGGCCGGGGGCGGGGGGCGTACGGACTGCAGGCGGCGATCGCCGAGTGCCATGCGGTCGCGGCATCCGTCGACGACACCGACTGGGCGCGCATCGTCGTGCTGTACGAGGCGCTCGGGCGGCTCGCGCCGTCACCCGTGGTCGAGCTCAATCGCGCCGTCGCCGTGGCGATGTCGACGGGCCCGGCCACCGGGCTGCGCATCGTCGATGAGCTCGTGGCCGGCGGCAGGCTCGCCGGCTACGCACCGCTGCCGGCCGTGCGCGGCGAGCTGCTGCGTCGGCTCGGTCGCACCGGTGAGGCACGCGGCGAACTCGAGGCCGCCGCGCGGCTCACCGGCAACGAGCGCGAGCGCGCGTCGTTGCTCGCGAAGATCGCCGGCCTCGCGGCCGCCTCGGAGTAGCCCGGCGCGGCGGGCTCGCCCTCTGCTCGGCTCATCTCGCGAGGCGGAGGGTGAGCAACGCCGCTCGGGCCGCCTCGACGTCGCCGCCATCGCAGGTCGCGAGCACGGCGGCGCGCCACGCAGCGGCGAGCACTCGCCCGAGCGGGGCGGCCGCCGGAGCGACGAGCGTGTCGAGGAGCTCGGCCAGGGCATCGCTCCCGGCCTCGGGGGGCGCGTCGGCGAGAATACGCTGGAAGTTCATGCGCACGGCGAAGTCGAATCCGACCCCGAGCACCGCGGCGATCGAATCACGGTCGCCGGCGACCGAACTCGCCGCTCCCGCCATTCGATCGAGCAGTCGCTGCTCGACGTCGCGGCGCACGAAGTCGTAGAGCGCGAGCTTGCTGCCGAAGTGGTGGTAGATCGCGCCGGTCGTGACCTTCGCCTCGGCGGCGAGCTCTCCGACCGAGACGGCATCGAACGCACGCGACCCGAACGCGCCGACCGCTGCGAGGGCCAGGCGCCCCTTGGCCGACGTCGATACCGGAATCCACTCGCGCATGGTTACATAATGGCGTTATGCTGTGCGCAAACGCAATTACGACACGAAAGGCCTCTCATGAAACTCGAGTTCCTGTTTGCGCCGACCTCCGATCTCGAGGCCTCGCTCGCGCTCTACCGTGACGGGTTCGGCTGCGAAGAGGTCTGGCGCGAGGGCGAGACGACGATCGCACTCACCATGCCCGGCACCGACGTGCAGCTCATGCTCGACGCCAACGACCCCACCGCGCCGTTCGGCCCGCTGTTCATCGTCGACGACGTGCGAGCGTTCCACGAGGCTCGGCCGAGCCGCCTCAGGGTGGTCGAGGCGCCCTCCGAGATTCCCGGTGGCTACTCCGCGAGCTACACCGACCCCGGCGGCATGACCATCTACGTGATGGACCAGTCGACCGAAGCCGGGTAGCCGACCGGTCAGCTCGCGGCAGAGCCGACCGCGGCGTCGCTGCCCGCCGCGCGCTTCGCCCGCCGACGCTCGCGCCCGCCCTCGACGAGGTCGTAGAGCACAGGCAGCACGACGAGCGTGAGCGCCGTCGACGACACGAGGCCGCCGATCACGACGAGTGCGAGCGGTTGCGAGATGAACCCGCCGTGTCCGGTGATGCCGAGCGCCATCGGCAGCAGCGCGAAGATCGTCGCCAGCGCGGTCATCAGGATCGGCCGCAGACGCCTCGACGACCCGTGCACGAGGGCGTCGCGCACGCTCATGCCGCGATCTCGATACTGGTTCACGAGGTCGACGAGCACGATCGCGTTCGTCACGACGATGCCCACGAGCATGAGCACGCCGACGAGCGAGGCGACGCCGAGCGGGATGCCGGTGATCACCTGCAGTGCGATCGCACCGGTCGCCGCGAACGGCACCGACACGAGCAGCAGCAGCGGCTGCAACAGCGAACGGAACGTCGCCACCATCACGATGTAGACGATCAGGATGGCCGCGAGCAGCGCGAGGCCGAGCTGCGAGAACGACTCGGTCTGGTCTGCGGTGACCCCGCCGATCGTCGCGGTCGTGCCGGCGGGCAGCTCGAGTGCGTCGACCGACGCCGCCACCGCGCCGCTCGCGGTGCCGAGGTCGTCGCCCGAAGGCGTCGCGGAGACGGTCGCACTGCGGAGGCCCTGCACGGTCGTCACGGATGCCGGTCCGTCGACGTTCTCGACGGTCGCGAGCGAGTCGAGCCGCACCAGGCCGGCGGGCGTCGGCACCTCGAGGGCGGAGAGCGCGTCGACGGTCGTCGGCGGATTCTCGGCGGCGAGGTAGATCGTCAGGGTCTTCTCGTCGATCACGACGGAGCCGGCGCTCTGCGGCTGCATCGCCGCCGACACGAATCCGCCGAGTGCGACCTCGGAGTAGCCGGCGGCTGCGGCATCCGTTCGGTCGACCTCGACGGCCACGTACGGCTGGGACGCCGACAGGTTCGACGACACCTGCGCGAGCGAGTCGACGCCCTCGAGCTCGTCGACGACGGTGTCGGTCGCCGCCTGCAGGTCTTCGGCGTTCGATGCCGTGATGTCGACCTCGATGTCGCTCGAGGCGCCGAAACCGCTCGACGCTGCGAGGGTGACGTCGCCGACGTCATCGAGTCCGTCGAGCTCCTCGCGCACCGTCGCCTGCAATGCGTCCTGGTCGGCGCCCTCGTCGGTGGTGACCGAGTATGTGATGGTCGACCCTGCGCCGCCGAACGCCGCGGTGAGCCCGCGCCCGGAGCCGATCGACGTCTGCACGGTCTCGACACCCTCGGTGCCGCGGATCGCCTGCTCGACCGGTTCGGAGGCGGCATCCATGGCGTCGAGGCTCGTGCCGACCGGCAGCTCCTGCGTCACCTGGAAGGTGTTCTGGCCCGAGGAGCCGAGGAAGTTCGTCTTCATGAACGGCGTGAGGGCGACCGTGCCGCCGAGGATGAGTACCGCGATGATGAGCGTCACCGCACCGTGCTTCAGCGTCCACTCGATGATCGGCAGGTAGCCGCGCTGCAGTCGCGACGGATGCTCGAGCTCGTCGACGGCACTGGCGCGGGCGGCGGAGGCTGAACCCGCAGCCGAGGCCGGTCGGGCGGATGCCGCGGGCACCGTCGAGTCGGCTGCCGGTGCACTCGCCTCCGGCGCGCGGGAGGCGAGCCCAGGCGCTCCGGACGCGTCGCGAAGCTCGGGCGCGAGCCACACGTCATCGACGAACGCCGCCCCGGCGGCCTCCGCCGGATCTTCGTGCTTGGCGAGCTTCGCGGGCTTCAGGAACCAGTACGCGAGCACCGGCACGATCGTGAGCGAGACGAGAAGCGATGCGACGAGCGCGATCGTGACCGTGAGTGCGAACGGGCGGAACAGCTCACCCGTCACGCCCTCGACGAGCGCGAGCGGGAGGAAGACCGCGACAGTCGTGATCGTCGACGCCGTGATGGCGCCGGCGACCTCGCGCACGGCGTGCACGATCGTCGCGGCCCGGTCGACGCCCTCGACGAAGTGCCGCTTGATGTTCTCGATGACGACGATGGAGTCGTCGACGACCCGGCCGATCGCGATCGTGAGCGCGCCGAGCGTGAGGATGTTGAGGGTGTAGTCGGCCGCCTGCAACCCGATGAAGGTGATCAGCACCGAGGTCGGGATGGAGATCGCGGTGACGATGGTCGCGCGGATCGAGAGCAGGAAGACCAGGATCACGATCACGGCGAACACGAGGCCGAGCAGTCCCTCGGTCGCGAGCGACTCGATCGACTGCTCGATGTACGGCGCCTGGTCGAAGACGACCGTGAACGTGGCGCCCGCATTCGTGGTGTCGAGCGAGGACTCGAGGTCGGGCAGCAGCGCCGTCACGGCGTTCGAGACATCGACGGTGTTCGCGGCCGGCAGCTTCGTCACCGAGATCGTGAGCGCCGGTTCGCCGTCGACCCGCGAGATGCTCGAGATCGGGTTGTCGGTGAGCTCGACGGATGCCACGTCGGCGATCGTCGCCGCGACGGGCACCGCGATCGTGGTGGCGAAGGCCTGCGCACCCTGCTCGGCCCCACCGGGCGACTCGGCGCCGGGCTCGCCGGCGCCGGGCACCTCTGTGCCCTCGGCGGGCGTCTCCACTGGGACATCCGGAGCCTGCTGCTCGGTCGCACCGAGCACCGGCAGGCCGGCGATGTCGTCGACGCTGCCGAGGCGTGCGCCGGTCTGCACCGCGAAGGTGGAGTCGCCTTCGGTGATGGTGCCGGCCGGCACCAGCAAGCCGTTCTGCTGCAACGCGTCGCGAATGGCCTGCTGGCTGAGGCCGAGTGCGGCGAGCTTCGCAGGGTCGGGCGTGATGGTCACGCGCTGGCCGACCTCGCCGACGAGGTTCGCATCGCGGACTCCGTCGACATCGGTGATCTCGCCGAGGGTCGTGCGTTCGATCTCGTCGGAGAGGGCGCTGATGTCGTCGACGCCGGTCACCGCGATCTGCAGCACCGGGAAGTCGTCGAGACTGAGCGCGAGCACCTGCGGGTCGACGTCGTCGGGGAGCTGACCGCTGATGCGGTTGACGGCCGACAGCAGCTTCTGCTCCGCGAACGCGAGGTCCGTTCCGTAGGTGAAGCTCGCGGTGACGCGGGAGACACCGGTCGAACTCGTCGTCGACGTCGACTCGAGCCCGGTGATGCCCTGGATCGCGGTCTCGATCGGCGTCGAGACATCCGTGTTGACGATGTCGGGTGATGCACCCGGATAGCTCGTCACGATCGACAGTTGCGGGAACTCGATCGACGGCGCCAGCTCCTGCTTGAGGCTCGTGAGCGAAATGCCACCGAAGATCGCGACGACGACGGTGATGAGGGCGATGAGCGCGCGGTTCTTCATGCTGAGCGCAGCGAGCAGGTGCATTGCTCGATTCTTGCAGGCGGGGGCGTCGTCGATATCACGAACCGGTGAAATCCGATCGCCTTCGGGGTACGTGTCTCGGTCGCGTTTCGAGCCCGATCATTCCCCCGTCCGGGGGGTCGACTGACGTGCTGACCGCCCGTAGTCTTTCCAGCAAGGGAATCGAGGGTGGTGACCATGAGCTCCGCGGATGCCGCACGGCAGGTGCCGTGGCTCCGCTACGCCCTCCTCGCCTCGGCCCTGTCCGCCGTATGGCTCGTCATCAGCCTCTTCTCGAGCGCCCCGAGCGCCTCGGCCGACGAACGCGATTCGGGCGGTCTGCTCGGTGCGGTCGGCTCGTTGCTCGGCGGCGTGACGAACGTCACCGGGGCGGTCGGCGGCGTCGTGGGCGGCGTCGTCGAGACGGTCGCTCCCCCGGTGAACCAGGTCGTCGAACCGGTCGTGGCACCGGTCGTCGAGGTACTCCCCGAGCCCATCGCAGAACCGGTCGCCGAAGTCGTTCCCGCGGTCGTCGGCACCGTCACCGAGACCGCGAACACCGCGATCGGCGGCACGAACTCCACGGTCGGCACGGTGGTCAACGGTCTCACCGGCACCCTCTCCGGCATCGCCGGCGGCGGCACGGTCAGCGGCATCACGACCCCGGTCACCGGACTCGTCGACGGCCTCGTCGGCAAGCTGCCGATCGTCGGCGAGCTCCTCCCGGCCGGCACCGTGGGCGGAGTGCTCGGACCGGTCGTCGGCGTCGTCGACGACACGCTCGGCACGGTCGTCGGCTCCGCGCCCGCGCTGCCCACCGACGGCAGCGGCGTACTGCCCCAGTTGCCGTCGATCCCGCTGCTTCCGGGTGGCTCCGACGGCTCGGAGCCCGGCGAGCCCCTCGGCCCTGCACTTCCTGAACCCGGCGGTTCGCCGGGTCAGGCTGCTTCGATCCCACCACCCGGCGTCGTCGCGCTCCAGGCACCTGTCGTGCACCGTGCCGATGCCACGAACGCCACCGTACTCGGTACGGCGTCGCCCAGCGCCTCGGGCACGATTCTGCCCACTGACGGCGGAGCTCCGCCCGGAGACGGCGCACCCGTTCCCGCCGCGCCGGTCGGCACCAGCGGCGCAGGCCACGGCGCGGGCGCCTCGGGTTCCGGCGCCGGTGGCACGGCGTCCGACTCGGCGTTCGCCGCCCTCGAACTCGACGCACTCGCGTCGCTCGCACTTCACTCGGTTGACGACGAGCTGCCGTCGTCGCCGATCTACGCCACCGACTCCACCCCTGACTGACGGGGGCCGTTCCGCCTGCACGTGAGGCGGAAGACGGTCATCTCTCCCTGCGCGGGAGCGATATTTCCCATCAGTTCAGGAGGACTGGATCATGAAGAAACTTCTGTTGAGGGCGCTGTACGCGACCCTCTTCGCCGGAGGGCTCACGCTCCTCGGGGCCGGTGTCGCCCATGCGTCTGAGACGACCGGCGACGACGGCATCCTGTCGGGGACCCAAGCCGGCCTCTCGATCGACCTGCCGATCACGCTCGGCGGCAACGCCATCTCGGTCATCGGCGACTCGTCGTCGGAGGACGCCACCACCGTATCCGCCCCGGCACCGGCACCCGCCGCGGCCGAGGCACCCGAGACCAGCGGGTCGGACTCGGTACTCGGCGGCACGCAGGGAGTCGTCGACGTGTCGATTCCCATCACCCTCGGCGGCAACGCCATCTCGGTCATCGGCGACTCGTCGACCGAAGACGCGAGCACCGCCGTCGCCACGGGCGGCTCGAGCGGCGCGGGCAGCGCGTCGACGTCGGGTGAGGACAGCATCCTCGGCGGCACCCAGTTGCTCGGCGGGATCAGCGCTCCGATCACGATCGGCGGCAACGCCGTCTCGGTCATCGGCGACAGCAGCAGCAGCGGCGCCGTCACCGTGGTCGAGTCGAGCACGGCACCGGGCGGGGCTTCCTCGGCCGAGACCAGCGGCGAGGATTCCCTCCTCGGCGGCACTCAGGCGATCATCGGCGGCTCGCTGCCGGTGACGATCGGCGGCAACGCCATCTCCGGCATCGGTGACAGCGACAGCACCGATGCGACGACCGTGGTCGATTCGGGCTCCGGCCCGGGCGGCGGTTCGGCGGAGACCAGCGGCAACGACTCGATCCTCGGTGGCACGCAGGTGCTGCCGTCGCTCAGTCTGCCGGTGACGGTCGGAGGCAATGCGATCTCGGGAGTGGGCGACAGCACGTCGACCGATTCCGAGACGGTCGTGACGCCAGG
This sequence comes from Agromyces sp. GQ35, assembly GCF_059758475.1. NCBI lineage: Bacteria > Bacillati > Actinomycetota > Actinomycetes > Micrococcales > Microbacteriaceae > Agromyces > Agromyces sp. GQ35. The sequence continues at coordinate 685,913 of NZ_JCAXEO010000001.1, forward strand.
AACCGGGGGCGGTTCGGCGACGACGGATGGTGACGGCGCGCTGCTCGGAGGAACACAGCTGCTGCCGAACCTGTCCCTGCCCATCACGATCGGTGGCAACGCGATCTCGGTGATCGGCGACAGTGAGACGGATGGATCGACGACCATCGTCGGCCCGGTCGACCCCGTCGACCCCGTCGATCCGGTCGACCCCGCCGATCCGGTCGACCCCGTCGACCCGGTCGACCCGGTCGACCCCGTCGATCCGGTCGATCCGGCGAACCCGACGACGCCCGCCGGCCAGGGTGCCGGCTCGACGATCGTCGCCTCCGGCGCCGGTTCGAGCGGCGCGGATGCGTCGAAGCTCGCGTCGACGGGAGTCGACACGGGAGTCCTCGGGCTCGCAGCCCTCGCGCTCCTCGCGGGCCTGCTGCTCGTCGGCTTCCGCCGGTTCGCGATGCGCCGGTAACACCGGGATGTGCCCGGCGCCGACCTACCCGGCGCCGGGCCCACGCCCCGGCAGATCACTTCCCTCAGACTCCGTGCCGTCGACCCGTTCGGCACGGCCCGGCCGCGGCACCCCCGCCGCGGTCAGCTGGGGCGGCGGACGAGCGCAGTCGTCCGCCGCCCGTACAAGAACTCCGTGCCGTCGACCCGTTCGGCACGGCCAAGCCGCGGCGCCCCACGCCGCGGTCGTGTGGGGCGGCCGACGAGCGCAGTCGTCCAGGGCCGCCCCACACGTTCACCCGACTCCGGGCGTTCTAGACCACCGATGCGAGCAGGCTCTGATCCGGAGCCGGCGCCGCCCCCGAGAGGGAGCGCCACGCGCGAGCCAGCGCCTGCACCGCGGCATCCGTCGTCTCGGCCGGGTAGCAGATCGGAAGCCGCAGGAACCGCTCGAACGCACCATCGATGCCGAACCGCGGCCCCGCCGCGATGATGAGCCCCTGGGCCCGGGCGGCGAGCGCGAGCTGCGAGCTGACGGGCGCGCCGAGCCCGACCCAGGTCACGATGCCGCCATCGACGTGCGGCACGCGCCACTCGGGGAACGACTGGGCGAGCAGTTGCTCGAGTCGGCCCCGCCCGGCGCGAAGTTGCTCCCTGCGCAGTTCGAGGATGTCGTCCATGCGCGCCAGCGCATGGGTCACGAGCAACTGCTCGATGATCGGAGTACCCAGATCACCGGGCGACCGCACCGCGAGCAACCGCCGGATCAGGGGGCGGTCGGCGCGGATCCAGCCGACTCGCACCCCGCCCCATACGGTCTTGCCGACTGAGCCGACCATGACCGCCGGACCGTATGCCGCCATCGGCAGCAGTGACTCGGAGCGATCGATGTCGAGCTCGCCCGTCGTCTCGTCGGCGACGATGACGGTGCCCTGTCTGGCGGCGGCGTCGAGCACCCGCTCACGCGTCTCGGCGCTCATCGAGCGCCCCGTCGGGTTCTGGAAGTCGGGCATCAGGTAGCCGGCAACGGGATTCGAATGCGCGATCGCGCGCGTGAGCGCCTCGGTCTCGGCCTCCCCGCTCCACTCGGGTTCGTCGTGCGGAGCCACGCCGACCGGCACGAGGCGGGCCCCCGCCGCACGCAATGCCTCATAGGCGTGCGGGTACGTCGGCGCCTCGATGATGGCCCGGTCGCCACGGCCGATCAGCGCTCGCGAGAGCAGGGCGATCGCGTGCTGCGCGCCGATCGTGACCATGACCTGCTCTGGCATCGTCGGCAGCCCGCGCGCCGTGTAGCGGTCCGCGATCGCCGCTCGGAGGGCCGGTGTGCCGATCGGGTCGAAACCGGCGTCGCCGAGGTGCTCGGGCAATCCGTCGACGGCCTGCCGCGCGAGGTCGGGCAGCCAGGGCAGCGCGGGCGGCGCGGCCTTGGAGAAGTCGATGTAGTCGGCGGTGGGCGGCGCCGGCAGCATCGTCGGTGCACCCGGAAGCCGGGCGACACTGCCCGACCCGCGCACACTCGACACGAGGCCCTGCTCACGCAGGTGGCGATAGGCCGCGGTGACCGTCGTGCGGCTCAGTCCGAGCCGCTCGGCGAGGTCGCGTTCGGCGGGCAGCCGGGTGTCGACGGGGATGCGCCCGTCGAGCACCAGCAGCCGGATGCGTTCGGCGAGTGCGTGGTACGCACTGGGCGCACCCGTGCGCCAGTCGCCGAGCAGGTTCTCGAGCGATCGTGCGCTCAGTGTGGACTCCGCCATTCGAGCCACTTTACTCGAATTGGATCTTTGCGAACAGGCCAATCATGCAATTGGATTGCAGAATGCCCCGGCCCACGCGCTTCACCTCTCCTGATTCGACACCAGTGCTCGTGCGCCGGTTCGTGCAGCTCTTCGTGGGCCTGTTCCTCTACGGCATCGCCATCGCGCTCATCGTGCGCGGCGAACTCGGCGTCGGCCCTTGGGACGTGCTCACGCAGGGCATCGCGAAGCACACGGGACTCGGCTTCGGACTCATCACCGTCATCATGAGCGGCATCGTGCTGCTGCTGTGGATCCCGATCCGTCAGCGCCTCGGCTTCGGCACCGTCATGAACGCGCTTCTCGTCGGTCCCGCCGCCGACGTCGGACTCTGGCTCATCCCGGCCGGCCTCGACCTCTGGATTCGTGCGCTGCTGCTGCCCGCGGGCATCGTCGTTCTCGCCATCGCGACCGGCCTCTACATCGGCGCGCACTTCGGCCCGGGCCCGCGCGACGGCCTGATGACCGGTTTGCACCGTGTCACCGGCTGGAAGATCTGGATCGTGCGCACCGGCATCGAGCTCGTCGTGCTCGCGGCGGGCTGGCTGCTCGGTGGCAACGTCGGCATCGGCACCGTCGCGTTCGCGCTGCTCATCGGGCCGCTCTGCGGCTACACGATCCCGCTCTTCGCCATCAAGCGCGCGCCGGTCGGCCCGGTCGTTCCGAGCGCCCGGCCAGCGGATGCCGCTGCGCTCACCCCGGTTTCTCCGGCACCCGCGACGTCGCCGACGCCCGCCGTCTGATCGACGCCCGAACGGCAGTCGCCCCCGAGGCCGGGACACCTCGGGGGCGACTGCACGCGGTGCACGCTGGGAGGACGAGCTAGAGCTCGCGCTCGGCGTATGCCGTCATCGCGTCACGCACGAACCGGGCGCCGTCCTGGCCGCCGTAGTTCGCACCGAAGCGGTCATCGGCCACGTACATCTCGGCGAGGCCGAGGAAGTACTCCTTGCTCGGGCCTGCGCCGCCGCCGCCCGGCGTGCCGGGCACTCCGCGCAGCCACTCGAAGTGCCGCTGCGCGAGCGCCTGCGCTTCGGCGCCCGCGGGGTCGACGCCCCGCTCGAACGCCGCGGTCCAGTCGCTGCTCAGCTGCGAGACGCGCTGCTGCCATGCGGCCTTCTCCTCGGCGCTCATCGAGCGCCACCACGCGTCGCTCTTCGCGTACGCGTCCTTGCCCCAACGCTCCTCGACCTCCTCCTTGTACTGGGTGTGGTCGAAGCCGTCGAACATGTTCTCTGCCATGAGTTGTTCACCTCCTTCCAGTGCTCCGATGGTGTGCACGACCGACGCGATCTGCCGCGTCAGCCGGTCCTGCTCGCCACGCAGCCACTCGAGGTGGCTGCGCAGCGCATGCGGGGCGCTCGCCTCGCGGTCGAGCACCTCGCCGATCGCGGGGAGCCCGAGCCCGAGTTCCCGCAGCAGCAGGATGCGCTGCAGGCGCACGAGCGCGGCGTCGTCGTAGTGGCGATACCCGTTCGAGCCGATGCGCGTCGGCGGGAGCAGCCCGATGTCGTCGTAGTGACGCAGGGTGCGGCTCGTCGTACCGGCGAGCTTCGCGATCTCTTGGATCGACCAGTCCACGGCGACCTCCTCTCGTGATGGGCGAGGCTCCTGCCTCACGTCACCGACGATAGAGGTTGACGTTGCGTCAATGTCAACCTCGTCACGGGACCCGCGACTTGCGTTGAGCACAAACGCGATATATCGTGACTACATCACCACTCGCGATATATCGCGATACAGACTTCGAGGGCGGCGGATGCCGCGGCATCCGCACCTCGTACCAGGCGTCGACGACGCGACAGCAGCAGACGCGTCGACGACGCGACGGCAACAGAAGGAGCACCGCATGTCCATCGAGAAATGGGTCATCAACCCGGGCGAGAGCCGCACCATCGACCTCGAACTGGTCCGCAAGCTCAAGGTGAGCCTCATCGGCGGCAAGGTCGACGTGATCGCCCACGACGAACCGGGTGCCCGCGTCGAGATCTCGAACGTCACCGGCAAAGACCTGAAGATCGAGATCGACGGCGACTCCCTCGAGATCGACCACCCGCAACTGCGGTGGGACAACTTCGTCGACGTCTTCAAGGGCTTCATGGGTCAGGCCAAGGCCGACGTCTCCATCCTCGCGCCGCGACACATCGTGATGAAGCTCGGCATGGTCTCGGGCGACACGCTCGTCTCGGGATTCACGACCGACGCGAAGCTCAGCACCGTCTCCGGCGACCTCGTGCTCGACAACCACGAGGGCGACGTCGAGCTCTCGACCGTCTCCGGTGAGGTGTCGGCCGGCAACCACACGGGGCGCATCACCGCGCACTCGGTCTCGGGCGACGTCGTCGCCACCGGCGACGTGCGTTCGTTCAACGCCGACACGGTGTCGGGCAACATGATCCTCGACGCGTTCGGCACGCCCGACCGGGTCGACACCAACACGGTGGCCGGCGACCTCACCGTGCGCTTCGACACGGGCTCCGGCGCACGCTACCGCATCAACACCGTCGGCGGCACCGTGCTGATCGACGACACGAGCATCAAGGGCATGCTCGGCAAGGGCTTCGAGCGCGTCACCGGCGAGCTCTCGGGCACGTGGCTCGACCTGGGCGCCAACAGCGTCTCGGGCTCGATCTCGGTCATGCGCCGAGAGGCCGGCAGCGACCCGGCGACCACGGATGCCGCGGGCGCAAGCCACGACGACGCATCGAGCGCCTCGGACTCCAGTGACCACGAGGCCTCCCTCGGGCAGACGCAGGGCGGCACGGCATGACCCCGCCCGTCTTCGCCCACGGCAGCCTGCGCCTCTACCTGCTGGCGCTGCTCGAGGAGCAGCCGCGTCACGGCTACGAGCTGATCCAGGCGCTCTCCGAGCGCTTCGGCGGCACATACAGTCCGAGCGCCGGCACGATCTACCCACGCCTCTCGAAGCTCGAGGAGGAGGGCCTCGTCTCGAAGTCGACCGATGGCCGCAAGACCGTCTACGAGATCACGGATGCCGGTCGCGCCGAACTCGAGGGTCGCCGAGGCGAGCTCGACGGCATCGAGAACGAGGTGACCGACTCGGTCCGGCGCCTCGCCGACGGCGTGCGCGCCGAGGTGAACGGTGCGATGCGATCGCTCCGCGCCGAGCTCGCGAGTGCAGCACGCGAGGCCAAGCGCTCGGCCACCAAGATGCCGGCGTCCGCGGCGTCCGGCGAGAGTTCGACCGGTTGGGGCGGCGACGCCCGAGCCGAGACGAGCCGCGCCGTGCACGAGGCCGACCTCGTGCTGAGCGAATTCCGGCAGCAGCTGCGCACCGACCTGCGCACTCACGCGAGCCGCGGTCGAGTCAGCCCCGAGTCCGTCACGCTGCTGCGGGCGCGCCTCGCACAGGTGCGCACCGACGTGCTGGCGACGCTCGCCGAGGACTGAGCGGATCACGAGCTGGGCGGCGCCTCCCCCGGGGCGCCGCCCTTCGCCGTCACCTGACGCGCGGAGCCGTGCGGCACGGCCGCGGTGCCGATGTCGCCGGCTGCTGCTTCGATGGGCGCATGCCCGAGATCGAGTTGCTGCCGTGGACCGAAGACGACCTCGCGCTGCTGCACCGTGCGAACACGCCCGAACTGATGGACCAGCTGGGCGGCCCCGAGAACGACGAGCAGGTGCTCGCACGCCACGAGCGGTACCTTCGCCTGCAGCGCGAGGGCACGGCCCACCAGTTCCGCATCGTGATTCCCGGGCATCCCGCCGGCGTCGGCGTCGTCGGCTACTGGCAGCACGATCGGCATGGCGAGCCCGCCCTCGAGAGCGGCTGGTCGGTCGAGGCCGAGTACCGCGGCCAGGGCATCGCGCCCGCCGCGGTCGGCGCCATGCTCGAGATCGCCCGCTCGCGCGGCGAGACGTTGCCCGTGCACGCCTACCCACGCGTCGACAACCCGGCGTCCAACGCCGTCTGCCGCAAAGCCGGATTCCGGCTGCTCGGCGAAGAGGAGTTCGAGGTGAAGCCGGGGCTCGTGCTGCACACGAACGACTGGGTCTACGACCTCTCCCAGCCGTTGCAGGCGTAACCTCTGGGAGTGCGCTCGTATCTCGCCGTCGCCGTCGGCGGCCTCATCGGCACCGGCCTCCGCCTCGCCTGCGACCTCGCGTTCCCGCACGCAGACGATGCCTTCCCGGTCGAGACGCTCATCGTGAATCTCGTCGGCGCATTCGCGCTCGGGTGGCTGGTGGGCGGTCTCTGGACCCGGCCCGGCACACCTCCTTGGCTGAAGGCCGGCCTCGGCTCCGGCATCATCGGCTCGTTCACGACGCTCTCCGCGGTGATCGCGTCGCTCCTCGTGCTCACCCGAGAGAGCGAGATGTGGCTCGCCGCGCTCTACCTGCTCATCACCGTCCCGGGCGGTCTCGCCCTCGCCGCAGCGGGACTCCGGCTCGGGTCGAGGCTCGCGCACCGGCCGATGCCCCACGCCGTCAGCGACGCAGGGGAGACCCTGTGATGACCGTCACCCTCAGCCCCCTGGTCGTCGCGGCCGTGCTCGTCGCGGGTGCCGTCGGCGCGGTGCTCCGCTACGCGCTGTCGCGCGCGTTCCCGGTGCGCCCCGGGCACCTGCCCGGCGGCATCCTGATCGTCAACGTGCTCGGCTCCGGCCTCGCCGGTGCGCTCATCGGCCTGGCCGAACTCGCGGCCCTCGACGGCGAGCTGCGTCTCGTGCTCGTCACGGGCTTCTGCGGCGGCCTGACGACGTTCAGCACCTGGACCGTCGAGACGATCGAACTGCTCACGGGCGGGCGATGGCGGGCGGCGATCCTCAACGTCGTCGTGACCCTCGTGCTCGGCATCGCTGCCGCGGCGGCCGCCTATCTCGCCGTGCGCTGAGGCCAGACGACGCGAGTCGGCAGTCGCCGGCCTGCGACAGCGCGAGCGGATGCCTCGTGGCCCGAGGCATCCGCTCGCGCGGATCGGGTCGAGGTCAGGCTGCGTCGCCGCCGTTGCCGGTGGGGTCGCCGCTCGCGCCGGGGCCGGCGCCGGGCCCGGCGCTCTTGCGTCTGGCGTTCACGATGAGGGCGGTGACGAGCGCGAGGATGCCGAGTCCTCCGACGATGAAGCCGGCGACCGCCCAGCCGTCGGGGCCGCTCGCCGCGGTCTCCTCGGCGTGGTCGGTGCCGTCGGCGTTCTCGCCCTCGTCGGAGTGGTCGCCCTCGGCCGCGGGCTCGTCATGCGCCGGCTCCTCGGTCCAGACGCCGGTCGCGTCGGCGCCGACACCGAAGTCGATGGTTCCCTCGATGGGGTGCCCGTCGCTCGAGACGACACGCCAGCGCACCTGGTACTCGCCCTCGAGATCGGCGGGGAGGGTCGCGACGACCTGCGGGCCCGTGACGACGGGGTCCCCGACGGCGACGTCGCCGCCGTGGTGGTCGACCACCTCGACGGCGGTGCCGGTGTCGAGGATCTCGTTCGAGAAGTCGAGCGAGACCTCGGTCGGCGGGGTGTCGAACACCTGGCCGGGTTCGGGGCTCGAGCCGAGGAGTTCGTCGTGGGCGAAGGCAGGTGATGCGCCCGCCAAGGCGATGCCCGCTGCGACGGTGAGTGCTGCGGCGGCGAGCACCACGGTGCGGAGGCGATGCGTGCGGGTCGCCGACGAGTCGACGGTGGTGGCGATGGTCATTGCGGTTGGGAGTCTCTCTCCTCGGTCCGGTGCCGCGGCGAGCCCGGCGAGCGCGGCACGTGCGGTCGCGGTCGCTGCGGCATCCGGAGATGTCTGTTCCGCCGATCGGCGGAGATTACGCGGGGGCGAACAGGGGCGGAGGTCCCCGATATCCGAACGCCGCGAACCGCAGCCGCGAACGCAGCGGCGCAGCCGGTGCGTCGATGGGCCGCAGCCTCGACGGCACGGCGACGTCGACCGGCTGCGTCGACGTCGTGAGCCGCAGCACGAATCGGCGGGCGGCGGTGCCGGCCGCGTGCCAGACCGCTTGCTCGACGGCGAGAAGGTAGACGATGGTGAGGGCGGCGGCGATCGCGTGCCCGATCAGCATGGCGCCGTCGGTGTGGGCATGGGCACCGGCCGAAGCGCCGCCGTCGACGAACGCGATCGACTGGTGATGGCCGCTGCCGCTCACGACGAACGACCCGGTCGACGTTCCCGCACCGACGCCGAAGAGCAGGTGGAACGCCCCCTGGCTCGCCAGCACCGCGAGCGCCGTGCGCAGCGGCGACGAGCGCCGGCCGACGAGGACGATGGATGCCGCGAGGGCGACGAGACTGGCGAGCACGAGGCCGACCCCACCGGGCGCCTCACCACCGGCGAACCCGTGCGAGAACGCTGCGAGGAACACGGCGACGATCGCGGTGGCGGAGCCACGCGCGAGCTGCGTCGCACGGTTCACGGCAGGCCCCCAAGTTCGAACGGTCGAGAAATCGACACAACTCTACAAGGCGAGCCTGGCGGCCCCCGGCGAGCCCGACGGCGCCGACGGCCGGACACCCGACGTGAATCCGCGGCATCCGGTCGAACTCGAACGCCGACTTGACACGCCCGGCGGCGAGAGTAATGTCAACCGCCGTGACGAATGAGGCGGACACCCCGCCAGCCGAGTTGAAGTCGCCGAAGCACTGGATCATCGGCGACCCGCTGCCCACCGAGAAACTCGAGGGGCAGCTCCTTCCGAAGCACCTGGCGCTGCCGATCTTCGCGAGCGACCCGCTCTCCTCGGTCGCGTACGCACCGCAGGAGCTGCTCATGATCCTGATGGTCGGCGGCCTTGCGTTCCTGAGCTTCGCGCCATGGGTCGCCCTCATCGTCATCGTGCTGCTCGTGACGGTCGTCGCGAGCTACCGGCAGCTGATCCGCGCCTACCCCTCGGGCGGTGGCGACTACGAGGTGGCGCACAAGAACCTCGGTGAGAAGTCCGGTCTCGTCGTCGCCTCGGCACTCCTCGTCGACTACGTCATGACCGTCGTCGTCTCGGTCGCATCGGGGGTCGACAACATCATCTCGGCGATTCCCGAGTTGAACCCCTTCCGCGTCGAGATCGCGATCGGCTTCGTGATCATCCTCGCGGCCGTGAACCTGCGCGGGGTCTCGGAGTCGTCGAAGGCGTTCGCCGTGCCGACCTACCTCTTCATCGGCAGCGTCTTCGTGATGGTCGTCGTGGGTCTGACCCGAACGTTCCTCGGCGATGCACCGGTGGCCGAGTCGGCGACGTTCAGCGTGCAGGCCGAGTCGCTCACGCAAGCGGGCGTCATCCTCCTGCTGCTGCGATCCTTCGCGAGCGGATGCTCCGCCCTCACGGGTGTCGAGGCGATCTCGAACGGCGTGCCCGCGTTCCGCCGGCCGAAGGTGCGCAACGCGCAGATGACGCTCGTGCTCATGGGCGGCATCGCGATCGTGCTCTTCGCCGGCCTCACCGCCCTCGCGCTCGTCTCGCAGGTGCACTACGCAGAGGACCCGTGCCATCTCATCGGCTGGGCGGAGTGCGCGACAGAGCCCCAGCGCAGTCTCATCGCGCAGGTCGCGGCGGCGACGTTCGGCGATGCCACCGTCTTCTTCTACGTCATTCAGGCGGCGACGGCGCTCGTGCTGCTGCTCGCGGCGAACACCGCGTTCAACGGCTTCCCGCTGCTCGGCTCGGTGCTCGCCCGCGACGGCTACGCTCCGAAGTCGCTCTCGACCCGGGGCGACCGCCTGATCTACTCGAACGGCGTGGTGATCCTCGCACTCGCGGCTTCCCTCATCCTCCTGATCTTCCAGGCGAACCTGACGGTGCTGATCCAGCTCTACATCATCGGGGTGTTCGTCTCGTTCACGATCGGCCAGACGGGAATGGTTCGGCACTGGATCAGGGCCCTCCGAAAGCCGGGCCGGCCGTCCGGCGCAGCCACCATGGCGAAGGATGCCGACGCGAAGCCGCTCACCCGCGGCGCGATCGGCCGTGCGCTCGTCATCAACGCGATCGGCGCGACGATGACGGCCGTCGTCCTGATCGTGGTGACGGTGACGAAGTTCACGCACGGTGCGTGGATCGTCTTCGTGATGATGCCGATCCTCTTCCTGCTCATGATGGGCGTGCACCGGTACTACCGCGATGTCGAGAAGGAGATCGAGGTCGACCCCACGACGACGTTCGGCTCCGCCGGCGACCACGCGATCGTGCTCGTCGGCCGCATGCAGAAGCCGACGCTGAAGGCTCTCGACTACGCGATCGCCGCCCGGCACGACTCGATCGAGGCGGTGCACGTCTCACTCGACGACGACGAGACGAAGCGCCTGAAGAAGCAGTGGGTGAAGCAGAACATCCATGTGAAGCTGCGCATCCTCTCCTCGCCCTACCGCGATCTCAGCCACCCGTTGATCACGTACATCAAGTCCCGGCGAGAGGAGCACGGCTCCGAGGTCGTCACCGTGTACATGCCGCAGTACGTCGTCGGGCACTGGTGGGAAGGCCTCCTGCACAACCACAAGGCCCGCCGCATCCGCCAGAAGCTGCTGCTGGTGCACGGCGTCACGGTCGCGCTCGTGCCGTGGCTGCTCGACTCCTCCGACCTCCTCTACGGTCGGCGCTCTCGGCCCCTGCCCGGGCAGGATCGCCGCGGCGAGCCCGTGCGCCCCGTGCCACGGCGCCCGATCGCCGAGAGCGCGCAGAACCCGAAGAGGTAGCATCACGGCATGGTCACTGAACCGACGGATGCCTCGGTGCACGAGTTCATCGACAAGGTCCCCCACCCCGTGCGTCGACGTGACGCCGAGACGCTGCTCGAACTGTTCTCGCGGGTGACGGGCGAACCCGCGCGCATGTGGGGCCCGAGCCTCATCGGATTCGGCGAGTACCACTACGTCTACGAGAGCGGGCGTGAGGGCGATGCCGGGGCCGCGGGCTTCTCACCGCGCAAGGCCGCGACGACCGTCTACCTCCCCGATGGCGTCGCGGCATACTCCGAGGCACTCGCGAAGCTCGGCCCGCACACCACGGGCCAGGTCTGCCTCTACCTGAAGAACCTCGACGACGTCGACCTCGACGTGCTCGAGGGGATCGTGCGCGATTCGTACCGGGTCGTCTCCGCCGAAGGCTTCGGTCAGCACGGCCACGGCGGGGCTGCGGGCTAGAGCATCGCCATGATCTGGCGGGCGATCATGCGCCCCGCCCGGCTCGCGCCGATCGTCGAGGCCTGGGGACCGTAGCCGGCCAGGAAGACCCTCGGGTCGTTCCATGCCGCGCCCTGGCCGACGGTCACACCGCCGGCCTTCTCGCGGAGCTTCAGCGGCGCGAGGTGACGCAGATCGGGGCGGAATCCTGTGGCCCAGATGATGACATCGGCACGGGCGAGGCCCGAGTCCTCACCCTCCCAGACGACCCGGTCGCCTTCGATGCGGTCGAACATCGGCCGCGCGACGAGCAGCCCGCGTTCGATGCCCGCCGAGATGCGGCGACTACGCGGCACTCCGGTGCCACTCACGATCGATGGCAGCGCACGGCCCGATCGTGCAGCCTCGTCTTGCATCGCGACGGCGGCGGATGCCCCTTCGAGGTCGAGTTCCTGCCGGTCGAGCCAGTCGATCGGGCGGCGCGAGACCCAGGTCAGTCCCGCCGCGACATCCTCGAGTTCGAGCATGAAGCCGATCGCGGAGGTGCCGCCGCCGACGACGACGACGTGCTTGTCGCGGAAGTCTTCGGCCTCGGTGTAGTCGGAGGTGTGCACGTGCCGGCCGGCGAACTCGGCCATGCCGGGGTAGTACGGCACGAACGGCGAGCCCCAGGTGCCCGTGGCGTTCACGAGGAACTGCGTGGCGATCTCGTGCTGCGGCACCGCCGGCGTCGCCGGCTCCTCGAACGTCTTGCGGCGGCGGCCGAAGAGCCCGCGCGCAACCTTCTGCTCTTCGAGGGGCTGCGGTGCGAGGTCTTCGTACCGCACGAGCAGGTCGACGCCCGCGTTCACGACGCGTCGCACGTTCATCGGCCGGCGCACGCGCAGGTCGAAATGCTGCTCGAACCGGTCGTAGTAGTCGGCGACGACGTCTTTCGCCGGCAGGTTCCGGTCTGCGGTGTCGAAGCTGATGTCGAGCTCGGCCATGCCGGGCAGGTCGTTCACGCGATGCGCAGTGCCGAGTCGCAGCGACGACCACCGGTGCTGCCAGGCACCGCCGGGGCCGGGCGCGCGGTCGAGCATGACGAAGTCTTCATCGGCCACGAGCTCGAACCGACGCAGATAGAAGGCGACCGACAACCCGGCCTGACCGGCGCCGATCACCACGACCTTCACGCGTTCGGGGCTCGTCATCACCTGACAATCTCAGCATGGGTTGCTGTGTGCTCGCAGCAGGCGAGCCGAACGCCCACGATACGCCTTCGGCACGCCTGTGAAGGGAGCCATACCGCCTCGAACGCGGTGCTAAACTGGCGGTCGGACGAATTCATTTATCAGATGAGCGCCGGGTGACGACACAATCCCACCCGGCCAGATGTCGTAAGGGGGTCACGCATGGGGCGCGGCCGTCAGAAAGCCAAGCACACCAAAGTCGCTCGGGAGCTGAAGTATTTCAGCCCGAACACCGACTACAACGCGCTTGAGCGCGAGCTCACCACGAGCTCTCCGCAGCACGAGTACAGCGAAGAGGCGGCGAAGTGGGCGGAATATTCCGCTGACGACGACGACTCGTACGTCGCTGGTGACGAACAGCGCGCCTGAGCGCGTTCCTCGTCGTACTTCGCTCCTCCTCACCCCTCACGCTCCGGTCTCATCGGTGTGCGCCAGCCAACCCGCGGCCCGATCGATGAAGTTCTCGAGCTCGGCGAGTGATCCCGTCGGCGTGATGGCGCGAAGCACCACTTCGTCGACGACGTCGAACTCGCTGAGACGACCGCCGTCGGCGAGCGTCGTGTCGAGGGCTCGCATGCCGAGCCGTTCGAAGTTCGCCGCGTACGACGGCACCGCCTCGTAGCGTTCGGCCTCCCGTTCGAGTGCGGGCTGCGCGTCAGGGTCGGTGATCGTACGCACGTAGAGCACGCTGCGCACCCGGCGCGCTCGGGCGCTGGCACGCAGCTCGCGGCTCGCCTCGGCTGCCGCCCCCGGCGTCAGCCAGTTGAGGAGCACCCCGTCGGCCTGCTCGGCCGCGAGGCGACGCATGCGCGGCCCGAGCGCGCCGACCACGATCGAGGCATCGCTCGCCTCGCGGAGCTTCGCGATGCTGTGCTCGACGAGACCGACGGGATGCGCGGCACGGCCCGAACCGATGCCGAGGCTCGTACGCCCGGTGGGCAACCCGGTCAGGTCGAGCGAGTCGGCCGGGCGCCGGTCGAGCGGGATCACCCCGGTCGCGAGCCGCAGCGCGTCGGTCGCCTCGGCCGCGACGCGAAGCCCTGCGAGCGAGTCGCCGCCCGGCACGTCGTTCAGCCAGAGCGCCGAGAACCCCAGGCGCTCGATGCGCGGTGCGAGCGAGCGCACGATGGACGCGTCGGTGCTGCCAGCCAGCCCGATCGAAACCGCTGCGCGCACGAGGTCAGCCCGCGTACGCGCCGACGAGTCGTACTGCGCCGCCGTCGACGCCCTTGGCGCCCTGTTCCCAGCCGTCGCCGCCGGCAGCGGCAGGGGCAGGGGCATCGCCGATCGTCACGGTACCCGTCTGCCAGGCCGGGAGGCCGAGGGCGCCGAGCGCCGAGACGACGGATGCCGCGGCATCCGCCCGCACGACGGCGAAGAAGCCGATGCCGAGGTTCCAGGTGCCCTCGGTCGACTCGAGCGTGGTGCCCGCGAGGTCGTTGAGCACCCGGAACACGGGGGCCGGCGACCAGGTGGCGCGGTCGAGTTCGACCCACGAGCCGAGCGGCAGCACGCGTGCGAGGTTCGCGGCGATGCCGCCGCCGGTGACGTGCGAGAGCGAGTGCACGGCGTCGCCGTGCGGGCCGGCGAGCAGCTCGACGAGCTGGCCGGAGTAGAGGCGCGTGGGTTCGAGCAGCGCCTCGCCCCAGGTCGAGCCGAGTTCGGCCGAGGCATCCGCGTACCCGATGCTCGCGCTCGACAGAATGTGCCGCACGAGCGAGAAGCCGTTGGAGTGCAGGCCGCTCGAGGCGATCGCGATGACGGCGTCGCCCGATTCGACCTTCTCGGCGCCGAGCAGGCGGTCGGCCTCGACCACGCCCACTGCGGCACCCGCGACGTCGTAGTCGTCGATGCCCATGAGGCCGGGGTGCTCGGCCGTCTCGCCGCCGACGAGCGCCGTGCCCGTCTCGGCGCACGCGCGGGCGATGCCCGTGACGATCGAGGCGATGCGCTCGGGTACGACCTTGCCGCAGGCGATGTAGTCGGTCATGAAGAGCGGCTTCGCGCCGACCACGACGATGTCGTCGACGACCATGCCGACGAGGTCTTGACCGATGGTGTCGTGCTTGTCGAGCGCCTGCGCGATCGCGATCTTCGTGCCGACGCCGTCGGTCGAGGTCGCGAGCAGCGGCCGCGCGAAGTCTTTGGCGAACGAGAGGTCGTAGAGGCCGGCGAAGCCGCCGACGCCGCCGAGCACGTTGGGGCCGTGCGTGGCGGCCACCGCCGACTTCATGAGTTCGACGGCGAGATCACCCGCGCGCGTGTCGACTCCGGCAGCGGCATAGGACGAGTTCGAGGTCACCGGTCAAGCGTACCCGCGCACCGCGTGCCGAACCCTGCCGCTGCGCGATTCGAGGACTAAAATGCAGCCATGCAGCCCGAGGGCACACCGTCGTGGGTGATCCGTGAGAACGCGAGTCGCCCGGTGCTCCTCGCCCTGTATCTGCGCGAGGTGCTCGCGATCGCCTCGCCCGTCGAGCTGCCGCGACTGCGCGACGTGGGCGCGGTCGGCGACCGGCTCGAGATGGACCAGCACGACCTGCTCGAGCGGCAGTGGCGGGCATGGTGGGCGATGACCGTCGAGCCCGAGGCGCATCCGTCGCCCGTACCGCTCGAACTCGTCGATGCGTTCGAGACCGACGTCGCTCTGCCGACCGCCGAGGCAGAGGTGCTCGCCGCCGCGATCGTGCCGCACGCCGAGGCCGCGCGCGCCTGGGCCGCGTGGGCGCATGAGGGCTATCGCACGGCATCCGCCACTCGGCGCGGCGACTCGTATCGCGCCTACGCCGGCACGATCGCGGAACACGAGCGCGAGGTCGGCCGTCGCGCGCACTCCTTCGAGTTGAACGTCGAGATCGTGCCGTTCACGGCACCGGGCGTGTGGTGGATCGGAGCGATGACCGTCGCGGTCACCGATTCGCTGCGATCGGATGCCGCGGCATTCGACGACGCCATGCATCCGATCATCGCCGAGCTCGCGTAGACGCCGGTCGAGGAGCGACGCAGGAGCGACTCGAGACCACGTGCGAGACTCGAACCCATGAGCATCTGGTTCGGCGAGCCCTCACTGGAGTGGGCGAATTCACGGGACGACACCATGATCCGCGCGATCGGCATCGAGATGACCGAGGTCACGGAGCACTCGCTGAAGGGCCGCATGCCGGTCGACCACCGCACCCGCCAGCCCGGCGGGGTGCTGCACGGCGGGGCATCCGTCGCCTTCGCCGAGACGCTCGCGAGCTGGGGCGCGAGCTTCACCGTCGACCCCGAGCAGAACTACTGCGTCGGCATGGAGATCAACGCGAACCACGTGCGCCCCGTCGCCGACGGCTGGGTGTACGGCGAGGCGACGCCGCTCACTCGCGGCCGCACCACGCAGGTCTGGGACATCAGAATCACGGATGCCGCGGGCAAGCTCGTGTGCGTCTCGCGGTGCACGATGGCCGTGCTCGCGAAGCCGTCGGAGTACTGAGCCGCTGCGACATTCGCGGGTCGCCTCGCTCGCGCCTCGATCACGCCAGATCGCGACAGGGCGCGCGCTCAGCCCGCGAACACCGGGGCGAGCTCGTCCCAAGCTGACGCCCTGACGTAGACCGCCGCCCGGTCGATCGATACCTCGCGCTGCAGCACCGCGGGCCCCTCGACCGCTTCGCCGGTCCACGCATCGCGCCACGCCCCCGGTGGCAGCGCGACCTCGTGCTCGGTCTCCCCCTCGACGAGCACGGGTGAGACGAAGAGGTCGCGCCCGAGCATCCACTGCAGCGGATGCGTCCACGCCGTGTCGAGCGTCGGGTGGTCGAAGTACACCGGCCGCATGAGCGGCGACGACGTGCGGATGCTCTCGGCGGCTTCGGCGGCGAGGTACGGCACGAGCCGCTCCCGCAGTTTCGCGAACTCGCGGAAGACCTCGAGCACCCGCTCGTCGCCGCTCTGCTCGGCGACGTTCCACGGCGTGCGGTCGCGCGACGGAGTGCGGTGATGGTTGAACTCCGAGTGGTACTGCATGATCGGCACG
This sequence comes from Agromyces sp. GQ35, assembly GCF_059758475.1. NCBI lineage: Bacteria > Bacillati > Actinomycetota > Actinomycetes > Micrococcales > Microbacteriaceae > Agromyces > Agromyces sp. GQ35. The sequence continues at coordinate 702,444 of NZ_JCAXEO010000001.1, forward strand.
AACGTCGATGCCGCGGTCGCCCGCAGGTAGAGCTCGGCGTCGGGCAGGTCACCCGAGAATCCCGCGAGATCCCAGCCCCAATAGAGGATGCCGCTCGCCGCCGCCGAGAGCCCGGCGAACATCGACCAGCGGAACGCGTCCCACGTCGAGTTCTCGTCACCCGCCCAGAACGCGCCGTGCGCCTGCGAACCGGTGAAGCCGGCACGACTGAACGTGACGGGCGCCTTGCCCGAGGAGCGGAGCAGGTCGCCGTACACCTTCGCGTACGCGACGGGGAAGCGGTTGTTCCCCTCGTCGCCGCGCGTGCCGTCGAGGTACTCGAGCTCCCGGCCCCAGGCGTGCTCGCCGCCGTCGGTCTTGAAGCCGTCGATGCCGACCTCGTCGACGAGGTACCGCCGTTTCTCGGTCCACCACCTCGCGGCGCGTTCGTCAGTGAGGTCGGGCATGTACGAGAGCGGGAACCACCAGCCGCGATTGCGGTACGGACGCAGCGCGCTCCTGGCGTCGGGCTCGCGGATGAGCACACCTTCGCGCACAGCCGCGCGGGCGTCGGCCTTCGCCTGGCCCTCGGGGTGCGGGCGAAGCTTCATGAGCGGGATCTGCCAGAGGTGCACCCGGATGTCGCGGGCATGCAGTTCGTCGACCATGCCCTTCGGGTCGGGCCACGCGCCGTCCTCGGGGAACTCGAAGTCGGCGAGTCGATGCGGCGCACCATCTTCGGTGACGGCGTAGCGGGCGTCGCGGAAGGCCGTGAACGTGCTCTCGTCGCTCCACGCCTCGATCACGAGCGAGCCGACCGGAACATCGTGCTCGCGGTGCAGGTCCATCTGCCGCATGACCTCGGCTTGCGTGTTCCACTCGTTGCCGCTCGCCCAGAGCCGGAACACCCAGTCGGGCAGTTCTTCGGGGCGGCCGACCTCGCCGAGGAACGCGTCGAGCACCTCGGTGGGCGTGCCGTCGTAAAACGCGGTCGTGACGGCGGGCTCGCCGGTCGCGGCATCCGTCTCGACCTCGACGATCATCGTGTCGGGGGTGCTCGCGCCGAGGTCGAACCACGCCCGGCGCGAGGTGCGCACGTGGAAGCCCCAGCCGTCGCCGCCCACGACGTGCGCGAACGGCATCGGCAGGTACGTCTTGCGCTCGGCACCCTGGCTCTTGTACTGCTCGAACACGACCGAGTCGAGCTCACTGCTGCGGTGGTCGAGCGCGTCGAACCGCTCGCCGAAGCCGGTGGCGTGCTCGCCCGGCGCGAGCGGCAGCGCGAACCGCGCTCGTCGCACGCGCTCACCGTCGGTGAGCATGCTGACGCTGCCCGGCACGACGCGACGCGTGCCGGTCGACCCGACGACCTCATCGGGCGCGGACCGCCAGCCGAAGACACCCGTCTCGAACCAGCGCGTGCGCTGCACGGCGCCCTCAGCGCTGCGCCCGGCGAGCCGGTAGCGGAGGCGGCTGCCTGCCTCGGGCGCGTCGATCGTCAGCGCCCAGCCGCCTGCCGCGCGCGCGAGGCGCGCCTGTGCGGACGCGAGGTGGCCACCGTCGACCGCCTGGCCGCGCGAGGTGCGGGCGACGCGGGCGAGGGGCATCCGCCGACGCTCTGCTTCGCCGCTCGGGGCGACGACGACGAGTTCCGCCTCGACGACGACGAGGTCGGGGGTTGCGCGGGCGCCGATCGTCAGCGACTCCCCGGCGACCGGATCGACGGGCCAGCGCTGCTCGGTGTCGACCGAGTACGGGTGGCCGGAGCCGAACGGGCGATGGCGGATCATGCGGATGCCTCCGCATCGACGGATGCCTCGACTGCGAGCTCGACGGCGAGGCGCATCACCATCGCATGACTCCAGAGCAGCGGCTGCGCCACCGGCCCCCAGCGCTCGACCCACTCGTCGACGCGATCGGGTGCGAGGAGGTGGCCGCCGACCTGTTCGGGCAGAGAGCCGTCGTCGCCCGCAGTCGCCACCGCCCAGTCGAGGAGCTCGCGTGCCCGGTCGACGTTGCCGGCGCGGAGTTGGGCGATCCCGAGCATGCACGACAGCAACGGCCACCGGCCACCGCCGTAGAACGTGTCGTCGAGGTAGCGGTGCACGCCGCTCTCGACAGTGAGGTCGCGTTCGATGGCCGCGATCGTCGCTCGCCCGAGCTCGGAGTCGCCCGGGACGACCTCGAGCAGGCCGACCACCGCCGCAAGACTCGCGTCAACCGCGCCCGAGCCGATCCACTTCGACAGCCGGCCGCCGACTGCGCCCTCGGTACGCAGCAGCCGGAGGATCTCGACCTCTGCGTCGATCGCGTCCGCTTCGCGCCCGGCGTCCAGCACGCCGAGCGCGACGGCCTCGCGGAGACCGGCCGCGATGCATCCGAGCGTGGACACGTGCACGTGCATCGCGTGCTCCTCCCACCAGTCGAAGCACGGCCGGCGCCACGAGACGCAGAGATAGTCGACCGTGAGCGCGATGGCGTTCGCCCAGCGCGACGCATCCGATCCGTGACGGCGCACGTGCTGGCCGGCCGCCCAGAGCCACGTGCCGTAGCCGTCGAGCTGGAAGTCCCACCACTCCTCGTCACCGGCGCGGCCGTCGAAGGTGAAGCGGGTCGGCAGCATCGCGGCGTCGGCGACAGGGTCTCCGGCGCGCGCCGCCGCGATGATCGCCTCGACATCGGCGCTGCGTGCGTCGAGCACTGCGGCGCACCAGTCGAAGAACCGCTCGGCGGATTCGATCCTGCCGTAGCTCGACATGCCGTCGGCGATGAACGCGCCGTCACGGAACCAGCTGTAGCCGGCGTACGCCGAGAATGTGGGGCTCGCCGGGTACGCGCCCGTCACGTCCTGGAGGGCGGCGATGAGCTCGGCGCTCGATTCGCTGATCTCGGTGGTCGCGGTGGTCGTTGGGGTCGCGGCGGCCGCGCTTCGCGGTCGGTCGGTCTTCGACTGGGTCATCCGTGTGCTGCTTTCGTACTCGTGCGTGCTGGTGGTCGGGAGGCGGGCCCAGGCTGGTGAGCCCGGGCTCGCCTCGGCGGACTCAGCCGCCGATGGCCGCGTTGATGCGCTCCTCGGCGGACGCGAGCGCGTCTTCGACGGACTTGCGGCCCGACTGCGCCTCGACGAGTTCCTCGGTCATGATGTCCTGCATCTCCTGCTGGCCCTCGGCCACGACGGGCGGAAGCGCCACCTGCTCGAGCGAGTCGAAGACCGCCTGGCGGTTCTCGGGGTTACCGAGGTCGAGGTAGCTCGCGAGCGCCGTCTCGTCGGAGGTCGCCGGGAGCTCCCAGCCGGAGTCGAGCCGAGCCTCCACCATGACGTCGCTCGAGGTGAGGAACTCCGCGAACTTCGCGGCGGCCTCGACGTGATCCGACGCGGCGGAGACGCCGACGGCATTCGAGAAGAGCGCGCTGGCCTGCTCGGTGTTGCCGGGCTCGACGGCGATATCCCAGCCGAAGGGCAGTTCGGCGAAGGCACCGAACATCCAGATGCCGGTGTGCAGCATGCCGAGCTTGCCATCGGTGAAGAGGGTCGTGTCGAAGTCGGGGGTGCCCTGACCCTCTTCGATCGTCGGCATCACGGTGCCGCTCTTGCCGACGAGCCATTCGGCCGCCTCGATGCCCTCGGGGGAGTTGAACGCGACCTTCGTGCCGCTCTCGTCGAGGAACTCGCCGCCGTTCTGCGCGAGCACCTTGTAGTACTCGTAGAAGCTCACCGGCTGGTGGTCGCCCCACACTCCGGCGGCCTGGTCGGTCAGCTTCGCCGCGGCAGCCTGCTCTTCGGCCCAGGTCCAGTCGGCGGTCGGGTATTCGACACCGGCCGCGTCGAAGAGGTCGCGGTTGTAGAAGAGCACGACCGTCGAGAACGAGCTCGGCAGCGCGTACTGCACGCCGTCGGTCTGGTACGCCTCGAGCACGCTCTGCCGGTACGCGTCGGGGTCTTCGACCGGCAGCTCGGCGAGCACGCCGTTCGCCTGGTATTGGGCGTAGTTCGAGTACTCGATGTCGAACACGTCGGAGACGGTGCCTGCCGCGAGGTCGGTCTGCAGTGCGGTGCCGTAGTCGGCGTACGGCAGCGTCGTGACGTCGACCGTGATTCCGGCGTTCTCCTCCTCGAACGCGGCGATGATCTTCTCGAGGTTCTCCTCGTTGCCATCGTTCGAGATGAAGTTCGTGTACGTGATCGTGACGTCGCCTGAATCGTCGGCGCCCGCGGCGCAGCCGCTCAGGGCGAGTGCGGCCGCGGCGGCGAGGCCGACGGTCGCGAGTGCTGTGGTCCTCATGGTGGGTATCTCCTTCGATATGGGTGAGGTCGAACGGGTGGAGCGGAACGGATGGTGCGCGAGCGGATGGTGCGCGAGCAGAGGCCGGCGCGCCCGGCCGGTCATTTCAGGCCGGCATTGGCGACACCCTGGATGACGTACTTCTGTGCGAAGAGGTAGATCGCGAGCATCGGCAGAATGCTGATGACGGAACCGGCCATGACGATGTCCCACTGCGTCGTGAACTGGCCCTGCAACCCGGCGAGCGCGACGGGAAGCGTCTGCAACTCTGGCGAGCGCAGCACGACGAGCGGCCAGAGGAAGCTGTTCCAGCTCCCCATGAACGCGAACACCGCGAGCGTGGCGAGCGCCGGCCTGATGTTCGGCAGGATCACCGTCCAGAAGATCCGGAAGTGGCCGGCGCCGTCGAGGGCGGCGGCTTCGTCGAGCTCGACGGGGACCTGGTTCATCGCCTGGCGCAGCAGGAAGATGCCGAACGCCGCCGCGAAGGTGGGCAGGAGCGCGCCGAGGTAGGTGTCGACGAGCCCGAATGCCTTGAGCTCGGCGAAGAGCGGCACGACGAGCACCTGCAGCGGGATCATCATCGTCGCGAGGTACACGCCGAACACGACGGTGCGCCCAGGGAACGGGAGGCGGCTGAATGCGTAGGCCGCAGTCGCACTCGTGAACAACTGCACGAGTGTCGTGATGACGGCGAGCAGCATGCTGTTGCCGACGACCCGGGCGAACGGCACCTGCTGGAAGAGCTGCACATAGGCGTCGAAGCCGGGGTTCGCCGGCACGAGCGACGGGGTCGTGCCGAGCCCCGACCCGGGGGTCAGCGAGGTGACGAGCGTCCAGTAGAAGGGGAAGAACATCACGAGGGCGCCGATCACCACGACGGTGTGCAGCAGCACACTGCGGCCCATCGCAGCACGTGCCGCAGCGGTGCGCGCAGCGATGGCACGGGGGTGCGTCGGTCGGAGGGTCGTCTCAGCCATAGTTCACCCACTTGCGCTGGCCGCGGATCTGTACGACGGTGACCGCGAGGATCACGATGAAGAGCAGCCACGAGAGGGCGGATGCCTCACCGGCCTTGCCGTACCTGAAGGTGAGGTCGTAGATCTGCTGCACGACCACCTGGGTCGCGCCGCCGGGGCCTCCGCCGGTCATCGCGTAGACCTGATCGAAGACCTGGAACCCGTTGATGAGCGAGATCACGACGACGAAGAACGTCGCGGGCGAGAGCAGCGGCAACGTGATCGAGAAGAGCCGCCGCCACCAGCCCGCGCCGTCGACCCGGGCGGCATCGAGCAGTTCGGGGTCGATCGCCTGAAGTCCGGCGAGCAGGATCACCATCACGAAGCCGAGGTCCTTCCACGCCGACGCGAGGATGATCGACGGCATCGCCCAGGCCGGATCCGACCACCATCCGGGCCCGTCGATGCCGAAGAAGCCCAGCACCGTGTTCACCACCCCATTGCTGGGGTTCAGCAGCCATCGCCAGACGAGGGCGACGACGATCCAGCTCGTGATCACCGGAAGGAAGTAGATCCCGCGCAAGAGCGTGCGGCCGCGCAGTGCCGAGTTCAGCGCGATCGCGAGCGCGAGGCCGCCGACGTAGACGAGGGGCAGGTAGCCGACGATGTAGTACACCGTGTGCACGAAGACGTCGGCCGTCTCGGGGTCGGTGAGCAGCGTCACGTAGTTGTCGAGCCCGACCCATTTCGCGGGCGAGAGCAGATTCCACTCGGTGAGACTGATCCACGCTGCCGCGACCATCGGCCCGAGCACGAAGAGCACCAGCGGGATGGCGCTCGGAAGGAGGAACGCGAGCACGGTCAGGGCATAGCGACGCCTCGATCGGCGAGCGCGGTGTGCACGGCCGGCCGGCGGATGCCCCGGGACTGCGCCCGCGGACGACACGGGCTTCCCCCGGGCATCCGCGACCGCCTCGCCGACGAGCGACGTCATGATCGGCCGGCCTGTTCGACGAGCCGTGCGCGGATCAGCCGGCCCTGGTCGCCCGATGCCCCGGCGGAGTCGAAGGGCGTCGCGAGCACGAGGGCGGCCGCACCCTGAGCCCAGCTCTCGTCCTGCCACGTCTCGATCTCGACCGGGAGGCTTCGCCGGTGGCGCAGGAGGTGCGAGCGGAAGGCCGGCTCGAAGCCGGGAGACCAGTGCTGCCACGAGGCGGTGCCCTCGCCGAGCACCACGACGAGCCCCGGATCGATCATGTGCACGACGCCCGCGAGGGTGCGACCCAGCAACCGACCCGCGTCTCGGAAGACGCCGATCGCCCGCTCATCGCCCGACTCGGCGGCGGCGTGCAACTCGACGATGCCCCCGCCCGCAGGGATGACGCCCAGTTCGCGCCCGTGAGCGACGAGGGCCGTTTCGCCGATGTACGCCTCGAGGCATCCGTCATTGCCGCAGCTGCACCGCGGCCCGTCGTCACTGATCGGGATGTGGCCGATCTCGCCGGCGCCCCCCGAGGCGGCCCGCAGCACGCTGCCGTCGACGACGATGCCGGCCCCGATGCCCGTGCCGATCGTGACGACCAGGAAGTTGTCGTGGGCGCGGCCGAGCCCGAAGAGCCGCTCTGCGACGGCCAGCGCATTCACGTTGTTCTCGACGATCACCGGCAGGTCGAGCGCGCGTCGGAGCGCGCGGCCGAGCTCGACACTCGTCCATCCCAGTTGGGGCGCGTCCACGATGCCGTCGCCCGGCTGGTCGACGGTGCCCGGGACGCCCACCCCCACGCCGAGGAGCGTCGCGCCGGAGCCGTCGGAGATGAAGCCCCTGATGCGCTCGACGAGATCGGTGAGGTAAGTGCTCGACGACGCGTCGAACGGCTCGCTCGCGGAGCGCAGCACGCGGCCGTCGATACCGACCTCGACGAAGGCGACGTGGTCGGCGACGACCTTCACGCCGATGGCCCGGCCCGAGGACGTCGCGAGTCCGAGCATCCGCGCGGGCCGGCCGCCGTTCGAGGGCGCCTGCTCGAGTTCGACGACGAGCCCGTCGGCGATCAGGTCCTTCACGAGCTGGGTCATGAGGGCCGGGGAGACGGCCAGCACCCGTGCGAGGTCGGCGCGCGAGGCGGGGCCGTTGGCACCCAGCTGCGCGAGGATCGCCGATCGATTGAGATCGGTGCGGATGGTGGAGCGGATCGCCATTGAGTCCTCGGATGAATCGGTCGTGCAGGTCTGGAGTTAATTTAGACCTAAATTAACTCCAGAAGCAAGACCTCGAGGCGAACCGATCCCGTGGAACCGAGCCCGAGCGCCCGGCGCCGCGCGCCGGCGGCTCAGGCGCCGAGCAGCGCGACGACCGTCGCCGCGACCACGCGGTCGGCGTCGCGTTCAGCGAGGCGACCGCCGCGCAGCTCGCCTGCCGCGGTGTGGAGCAGCGCGGTGACGCAGCTCGACAGCCACGCCGCGTCGAGTTCGGCGCGAATCACCCCGTCGCGCTGACCTCGCTCGATCAGCGCCTCGAAGCGCGCCATCGGCTGCGCGTGATGCGCGAGGATGCGCTCGTTCGAGAGCGATTCCTCAGCCGCGCCGAGCAGGCGGTGGAAGCGATCGACGATGCGCCACGAACGGTGCACCAGTCGTTCGACCGCGGCGAGCGCGTCGCCTGAGACGTCGACGGCGGCGAGTTCGGCCTCGGACCGTTCGATCGTGCGCACGAGCACCGTCTCGAGCAGCTCGTCACGGGATGAGAAGTGGCCGTAGACCGTGACGCGGCCGACTCCGGCGGCCTTCGCGACGTCGCCCATGCTCGCCTGCGGGTTCTCGGTGAAACAGCCGACGGCGGCTTCGAGGATCGACTCGCGATTGCGCACGGCATCGCTGCGGAGGGGTCGCGCCGAGGATTCGCTCACCACTTGACCTTATCTCAAACAGTGCTGTATGACTTAAAACCCGTACACGACTGTTCGAGATCGGATCCCACGATGCCCACGCCCTCTCACCCGCACGACACCCACGTCGAACCCGAGCCGCCTGCTCTGCCACAACAGCAGCAGCACGAGCACGTCGGCCACGGCGACTCCGGCGACTCCGGTTCGATCCGCGGCGGTCGCCTCGCCCTCACCGTGCTCGCGATCGCCCAGGCGATGCTCGTGCTCGACGTCACCGTCGTGAACGTCGCGCTGCCCATGCTCAGTCGCGAGCTCGCCCTGACGACGGCGATGGCCGGCTGGGCGATCGCCGCGTACGCCGTGCCGTTCGGCGGCCTGCTCATTCTCGGCGGCCGCATCGCCGATCTCTTCGGCACCCGCCGCACGCTGCTCATCGGGCTCGGCATCTTCACGATCGCCTCCCTCGCCGCAGGCCTCGCCACCGAATCGACCACCTTCCTCATCGCACGGGTTGCGCAAGGGGTCGGCGCCGCGCTCATGTCGCCCGCCGCGCTCGCCGCGCTGCTGCACCGATTCACCGGAGGCGCACGCCATCGCGCCCTCGCCGTCTGGGGCGCCGTCGGCGGCTCGGGCGCTGCCGTCGGCGTGCTCCTCGGCGGACTGCTCGCGGGGGGACCCGGATGGCGGTGGATCTTCTTCATCAACGTGCCGGTCGGTCTCGCGCTCGCCATCGCGCTGCCGCTCGTGCTCGGCGCAGCGGCAACGCCGAAGAGGTCAGCATGGCGCAGGCCGCTCGTGCGCCTCGGCCTGCTCACCTCCCGCCCGGTCGCGACGGGCTCCACGCTCATGTTCGTGGCGACCGCACTGCTCGTCGGCGGCTTCTTCCTCTTCTCATTCCAGCTGCAGGATGCCGCGGGCTGGTCGCCGATCGCGACGGGGCTGGCATTCCTGCCGATCTCCGTCTCGGTGATCGCCGGCTCGCACCTCGCCGGTCGCCTCGTCGGTCGTGTCGGGGCCCGACGGATCGCGCCGATCGCCCTGCTCATCGCAGCGGTCGGACTCGTCGCGACGACGGTCGCGATCGCCGGACTCGACAGCAGCGTGCTCGCCATCGCCGGAATGACGATCGCATCCGCCGGGCTCGGCGCGACGTTCGTCTGCGCGAGCACCACCGCCCTCTCTCACGTCGACCATGCGGAGGCGGGCACGGCATCCGGCGTGCTGAACTCCTTCCACGAGCTCGGTGCCGCGGTGGGTGTCACGGCTCTCGGCGCCATCGCAGCATCCGGAATCGGGTTCGGATTCGCGGCCGCGATCGTGCTCGCCGTGCTCGCCGCCGTGGTGGCCGCCATCGCGCTCCCGGCCGGCGTTCCGGCACCCGGGTCGGAACGACTCGTCCACTGATCAGGCTCACCCGGGTGCTGCGACGTCGCCGTCGCGGCACCCGTCGGCGCACCAGCCGACGCCCGGCGTTCCCGCATCCGAGGTATGGGAAGATTGTCTCGTCCTGCTCGGACGCTTCCCCCACCTTCGAGGAGCCATCGCTCGCATGTGCGGCATTGTCGGCATCGTCTCCACTGAACCGGCCAACCAGCAGATCTACGACAGCCTGCTGCTCCTGCAGCACCGCGGCCAGGATTCGACCGGCATCGCGACCGCCGACGGGCCCGTGTTCCACATGGCCAAGGCGCGCGGGCAGGTGCGCGAGGCGTTCCGCACCCGTGACATGCGCTCGCTCATCGGCAACATCGGGCTCGGGCACGTGCGGTACACGACCAAGGGCGCCGCCGAGCGCGAAGAAGAGGCGCAGCCGTTCTACGTGAACGCGCCCTACGGCATCATCCTCGTGCACAACGGCAACCTCACGAACACCCGCGAGCTCTCCGAAGACCTCTTCCGCATCGACCGTCGCCACGTCAACTCGACGAGCGACACCGAGATGCTGCTCAACGTGCTCGCCACCGAGCTCCAGGGCCAGATCACCGGGCTCGACCTCGATCCCGACCAGGTCTTCACGGCGGTCGAGCAGGTGCACGAGCGCGTCGAGGGTTCGTACGCCGTCATCGCGCTGATCGCCGGCTACGGACTCCTCGCGTTCCGCGACCCCTTCGGCATCCGCCCCCTCATCCTCGGCCGGCGCACCGCCGACAACGGCAGAGACGAATGGATCGTGGCATCCGAATCGCTCGTGCTCGAGTCGGGCGGCTACGAGATCGTGCGCGACGTACGCCCCGGAGAGGCGATCTTCATCGGGCTCGACGGCCAGATGATCTCGAAGCAGTGCGCGAAGAACACGCAGCTCGTGCCGTGCTCGTTCGAGTACGTCTATCTGGCACGCCCCGACTCGATCATGAACGGCATCTCGGTCTACGAAGCACGTCTGCGCATGGGCGACCGGCTCGCGACGACCATCGAGACCCATATGGACAAGGGTGACATCGACGTCGTCATGCCGATCCCCGACTCCTCACGCCCCGCGGCGATGCAGGTCGCGCAGAAGCTCGGCATCGAGTACCGCGAGGGCTTCTACAAGAACCGCTACGTCGGCCGCACGTTCATCATGCCCGGCCAGGCCGAGCGCAAGCGCTCGGTGCGCCAGAAGCTCAACGCCATGGGCACCGAGTTCAAGGGCAAGAACATCCTCATCGTCGACGACTCGATCGTGCGCGGCACGACCTCGAAGGAGATCGTCGAGATGGCCAGGGCCGCCGGGGCGAACAAGGTGACGTTCACCTCGGCCGCTCCCCCGGTGCGCTACCCGCACGTCTACGGCATCAACATGCCGAGTCGGCAGGAACTCATCGCCTACGACCGCAAGATCCCCGAGATCGCCTCCGAGCTGAACGCCGATCACATGATCTTCCAAGAGGTCGCCGACCTGCAGGCGGCGATCACCCAGGGCACGTCGATCGAGCAGCTCGACCTGTCGTGCTTCACGGGCGAGTACGTCACCGGCACGGTGAGCGAGGAGTACCTCGGCTGGGTGGAGCGCACGCAGCTCTCCTGAGTCGTCGCGCCTCCCGAGACGGATGCCGCGTGGCGGCATGGCTCTCCACAGAGGCGCGCCGCTACTGGTCGACGGGGTGGATCGTCTCGTGCTCGACGGTCACCGAGGCGGCACGACGCGAAGTCGCACGGTCGATGATGAGCGCGATGACCGCGCCGAGCGCGACGCCGACCGTGGCGCACGCGAGCAGCAGGAAGCCGAAGATCTGCCCCTTGTCGAACTCGTCGTTGTCGGGGAAGGCGACGGTGAGAATCAGCGCCACGACGACGCCGACGAACGCGCCCAGCAAGATGAACCGCGAGTAACGGGGGGCCCGGCGCACCGTCACGGTGTCACGAGCGACCTCGGTCTCGATCGGGTCGCGTGCGCCCTCGACGGCGCCCGCATCGCCGGGCACACCCGGTGCTGGGCGGCGGTCGACGGGTTCGGCGGCGTTCGAGGGATCGGTCACCCTTCCATTGTCCCGCACCCGTGCTGAATCGGCGACGGGAGGCTCACCCGGCGGGTGAGCCTCCCGTCTCTCGAGATTCCCCGGCGAGCCGGATCACCTCAGGCGGTGGCGCGGCGCTTCCGCAGAACCACGAACGCGATGATCGCCACGATCGCCAGCACCATCAGTACCGCAGCGAGCCAGATGAGCCAGTTCGCCGACCCGTCGGCCGCTGTGGTCTGCGCTTCGAGCTGCGTGGAGGCTGCGGGCTGCACCTCGGGCTTCGCGGCATCCGCCTTCGCTTCGATGCCGCAGTCGGCGGGGAGGGTGATCGAGAACGACACCGGGTCGAGCTCCTCGCCCGCGGTGTAGGTGCCGAAGGCGGCGGCCCCCTCCTCGGTGAAGACGGCCGGAGCCGCCGTCGCCACGAGCGCAGCTCCCTCACGCGAGAGCGCACCCGCGAGATCGAGCGTCGCGAACCGCACGGACTGCACGGTGACGGGCTGACCGTCTTGCGTCGTGCCGGTCACGTCGAGGCGCAGGTAGCCCTCGTCGCCGCCGGCGAGTTCGACCACGGGATTCGTGATCGTCGTGTCGAGCGCGCCATCATGGCCGGTGAACTTCACGGAGCCGGGGAACGTGACGAGCCCGCGGCCCGTGTTCCCTTCGATCGATCCGGTGCCGCTCGCGAACGAGAAGACGCCGTCGGACTCGCTCACGCCGGTGACCGTCCACTCGCCGTTGGCGATACCGCCCTCGAGGTACTGCAGGAACGACTCCTTGAAGCCCCAGTCGAGCGTCGCGGACGTGACGGCGCACATCCCGGCGGCGGTCGCGAGCGTGAAGCGGATGCCCTTCGCGATCGAGCCCTGGAAGGTGAGCGTGTGCTCGCCGGCTTCGAGGCCGGCGGGCAGGCTGCCCGTCCAGCTGACCACGCCGTTCGCGTCGGCGCCGAGGTCGCGCGCGAGCACCGTCGGCGTCGAGTAGACGACGACCATGATGCCGGTCTCGTCGGGCTGGAAACCATCGGCGGTCACCGTGACCGGCTTGCCCTCGATGAGCGCGGCGAGCGTCGCCGCATCGAGTTCGATGCCGGTCGTGGCGGGCGGGGTCGGCGGCACGACCGTGGGCGAAGCGGCACGTGCCGCGGATGCCACCGTTCCCGAGTTGCCGGCGGGTGCAGATCCTGGCGTGCCGACGACCGCGGTGAGCGGGTCGAGCAGCTTGCCGGCCGAGTAGTAGCCGTCGAAGGCGGTCGCACCGGCCGCGGTGAGTGTCACGGGCGCCCCCGCGAACCTCGTCGCCCCGCTCGCGATGGACTTCGATGCCGCTCCGAGATCGACGGTCGCGAAGTCGACCCGGGAACCGTCGACCGTGAGTTCGAGCACTCCGCTGGTCGCGGTGACCGCACGCAGGGTCGGGTTCGCGAAGGTCAGGTCGAGCAGCCCGCCGTGGCCGGTGAACCGCACCGATCCGGCGTAGCCGGCAGTACCGGTTCCCGTGATCGGACTGTACGTGCCTCCCGTCTGGCCGAACTGGAAGGCCCCGGCCGACTGCGTCGCGCCACCTCCGACCGAGATCGAGCCCTTCGCGGTCGTGCCGAGGATGTAGTCGCGGAAGTCGCCCGACACTCCCCATGAGAGGGAGCCGCTTGCGACCGGAGCACTCGTGCCCGGCGAGGTCGGCGGGGTCGTCGGCGGAGTGGTGGGCGGCGTCGTCGGCGGCGTGACCTCGTCGGCGAAGGAGATCGGCGTGTAGGTCTCGAACGCGGCGACCTTCGCTCCGCTGCCCGCGTAGGTGTACACGCCGTAGTTGCCGTCGGCGAGCGCCGTGTCGAACTCGCGCACCGTCAGTTCCACCTCGAACGAGCCGTCGGCGCCGACCGCGATCGCGCCGGCGGCGGCACCGCCGATGGCGGCGACATCCGCCGCATCGACGGCCCACCTCTGCGAGGCGGCCGCTCGTGCCGACGACGGCGCACCCGCGCTGGGCTTCCAGTTCTCGAGGAACGAGCCGAAGACCACGTAGGCACCGGCGAACCTGCCGGCGAGCGGCGGACGCACTCCGTCGGTCGCCGGCGCATCGGGAACGAACCCGACGCCGGAGACCGTGACGGTCTCACCCGAGGCGTTCAGCTTGCTCGTCTTCGAGACGGTCACGGTCGGCGTCACGGGCTCCGGCTCCGGCTGGGCGATGGCGATCGGCGCGAAGGCATCGAGCGAACGGTCGGTGACCGAGAGCCCGTGCGCAGCGGATGTCGCGACGACGTACTGCTTCGCCGGATCGAAGGAGCCTGCCGGCACCTTCATCGTCGTGGTGAAGGCGCCGTCGACCATCCTCGCCGCGGGCACCCATGCCATGCTCAGCCAGCCCTCCGCCACGAGCGGACCCTCGCCGTTCCAGATGCCAGCCTCACCGAGCAGCACATAGGCGCCGTTCGCAGCACCAGGGCCGACGTATCCGGCGCCGGACACCGTGAACGTGTGCTCGACGGCGGGATCGACGTCGGTCGCCGGGGTGACGCTCAGCACCGGCTCGGCAGCGGCGGCGACGGAGACGGGCGATTCGGTGGCCACGGGTGACTCGGCGACGACGGGCGCCACTTCCTGCGCTGCGTCCTCTGGCGCAGCCGCCGGCGCTTCGGCTTCCTGCGCCGCCTCTTCCGGTGTCACCGGATCCGCCACCGGTGCAGCGAGTTGCGGCGCAGACTCCTGCGAGACGGTCTCCGGCGCGAGTTCGTCGGCGAACGCCGGTGCGCCGGCGAGCGTCGAGCCACCGAGGGCGAGCAGCGCCGCGAGGGCGGCAGCGAGCCAGCGCCCTCCCGAGTGGGTGGATGTCGATGACGGTGTCTTCACGACGCGGTCCTCCAGGCAGGGCGAAGCAGCGGTGCGCGCAGTGCGCTCCGAGCGTCGCGAAGGGGTGATCAGGGATGGCCGAGTTAGGTAAGCCTCAGCTAAGAAGGACGCTAGAGTGATCACGCCGCGCTGTCAACTTTAAGGTAAGGCTAACCTCACTTGGCTCTCTCTCCGACTCACACTCCTGCTCACCGGCGCACTCCGCGCTCGATGATCGCCGCCCTTCTGGTCGTCGCCGCGATGCTCACGAGCGGCTGCGCCACCGCTGCATCCGGATCCGTCGCCGAGCCGCAGTGCCAAGCGAGCGCGGTGCCGTTCGCAGCACTTTCGATCGACGAGGCCCCGCGCACTGTCGAGGGCCCGTCGACCGCGTGCCTGGCCGACGCCGCGCTGCCGGTGATCTCGTCGGACGAGTCGCCGAAGCTGCCGACGACCGTCACCGACGACGAGGGCACCGAGGTCACGGTGACGGACGCCTCGCGGATCCTCGCCCTGGATGTCGCAGGGTCGCTCGCGGCCACGGTGTTCGGCCTCGGCCTCGGCGACCGCGTCGTCGGACGTGACAGCTCGACGGGGTTCGCCGAGGCATCCGCTCTGCCCGTGGTAACGCAGGGCGGGCACAACCTGACCGCCGAGGCGATCCTCGCCCTCGACCCGAGCATCGTGATCACCGACACGACGCTCGGTCCGCTCGACGTACTCGACCAGCTGCGCGACAGCGGCATCCCGGTGGTCATCACGACCTCGGAGCGCAGCCTCGACAACATCGACGAGCTCATCGGCCAGGTTGCGTCGGCGCTGGGCGTGCCCGAGCGCGGGCGGCGACTCGCCGAGCAGGTCGACGCCGAACTCGCCGGGGTGCTCGCCGACATCGAGTCCGCGATCCCCGAAGACCCGGCCGTTCGGCCGCGCATCGCGTTCCTCTACGTGCGCGGCTCGGCGAACGTGTACTACCTCTTCGGCGCCGAGTCCGGCGCCGACTCGCTCATCGAGTCGATCGGCGGCGTCGACATCGCGAGCGAGATCGGCTGGCAGGGCATGCGGCCCGTCACCGCGGAGGCACTCGTGGCGGCACAGCCCGACCTCGTGCTGCTCATGAGCGGCGGTCTCGACTCGGTGGGCGGCGTCGACGGACTCCTCGAGCGCGTGCCGGCGCTGGCCTCGACGCCCGCGGGAGTGCACCGCCGGTTCGTCGACATGGCCGACACCGAGATCCTGAGCTTCGGGCCCCGTGCGCCGCAGGTGGTCGAGGCGCTCGCCCGGGCGGTGTGGGCGCCGGCGCAGTCGGGTTTCCTCGATGAGTGAGTCCGGCATCGTCGCCGCCGCGCCGACCGCGGACGAGGTGCTGCCCGCGATCGGCGCCCGGCCAGGCCGGAGCGACCGGGGCGGAAACGGCGGCCTGCGCTCGAGACGCGCACTGCTCTTCGGCGGGCTCGCGCTCGCCCTCGCCGCGGGGGTGATCTTCTCGGCGGGCGCCGGCCAGCTGCCGGTCGCACCGCTCGAGGTCTGGAACTCGCTGCTGCGCGCGCTCGGCATCGGCGATGCACCCGAGGCGCTGCCGAACACGGACTCGGCGCTCTGGAACATCCGTTTCCCGCGCATCGCCATGGCCCTGCTGATCGGCGCGGCGCTCGCGATGGCCGGCACGGTCATGCAGGCGATCTTCGCGAACCCGCTCGCCGAGCCCGGCGTGGTGGGCGTCTCCGCGGGCGCCGCCCTCGGCGCCGCCGCGGCGATCGTGCTGGGCTGGACCGCCCTCGGCGACTGGGTGACCGCGAGCGCCGCCTTCATCGCCGGACTCGGGGCGACGCTCGTCGTCTACCTCGCGAGCCGGGCCGGCGGCCGCACCGAGATCGTGACGCTCGTGCTGACCGGCATCGCGATCAACGCCTTCGCCGGCGGTGCGCTCGCGTTCCTCACGTTCATCGGCGACACGGGTTCTCGTGAGGAGATCGTGTTCTGGCAGCTCGGTTCGCTGAACGGCGCACGCTGGCCCGAGGTCGCCGTCATGCTCCCGCTCGTCGTCGCCGCCGGCATCGCCGCGCTCGTGCTCGGCCGCACCCTCGACCTCTTCTCCCTCGGCGAACGTGGCGCGCGACACCTCGGCGTGCGGGTCGAGGCAGTGCGCATCATCGCGATCGTCGTCGTGGCCGTGCTCGTCTGCTCGGCTGTCGCCTTCGCGGGCATCATCGCCTTCGTCGGGCTCATCGTGCCCCACCTCATGCGCATGGTGATCGGCCCAGCGCATCGTCCGCTGCTCGTCGCGAGCGCGCTCGGCGGCGCGCTCCTGCTGCTGCTCGCCGACCTCGCCGCACGCACGATGGTGCCGATGGCGGACCTGCCGATCGGCATGCTCACCTCGCTCATCGGCGGGCCGTTCTTCTTCTGGTTGCTGCGCCGCACGCGCCGACGCTCGGGAGGCTGGGGATGAGCCGCCTGCAGCAGATCGACCGCTCCCGCGCGGGCGCACGCACGGCGACGGATGCCCGGGCGAACCTCGCCCTGACCGCCACCGGCCTCGCCGTCGAGATCGACGGCGTGCGGCTGCTCGACGAGGTCGACTTCACGGCGGTTCCCGGTCGCGTCCACGCGCTCATCGGACCGAACGGCGCCGGCAAGTCGACCCTGCTCGCGGCACTCGCGGGCGATCGCGCGCCGGCGGCCGGCGGCGTGCTGCTCGACGGCACCCCGATCGCGCGCCACTCGCCGAAGGTGCTCTCGCGGCTGCGTGCCGTGCTGACGCAGGAGCACACCGTCTCCTTCCCGTTCCCGGTTCGCGAGATCGTCGCGATGGGCCGGCACCCGTGGGCGGGCACGGATGCCGCGGACGACGACGACCTCGCGATCGACGCGGCACTGGCGGCCACGGATGTCACGCATCTCGCCGACCGCACCGTGCCGTCGCTCTCGGGCGGCGAGCGGGCCCGGGTCGCCTTCGCGCGCATCCTCGCCCAGTGCACACCGGTACTGCTCCTCGACGAGCCGACTGCGGCGCTCGACCTGAAGCACCAGGAGGACGTGCTGCGCCTCGCGCGCGCTCACGCCGCCGCGGGCGCGACCGTCGTGGTCGTGCTGCACGACCTGAATCTCGCGGGCGCCTACGCCGACGACGTCACGCTGCTGCGGCTCGGCCGTGTCGTCGCGACGGGTTCACCCGCCGACGTCCTCACGGCGGAACGCATCGAGGCGGTCTACGGGCAGCCCGTCGACGTCGTGCCGCACCCGCGCACCGGCGCCCCGCTCGTGCTCCCGGTGCGATGAGCCGCGGCGTCGACGAAGCGTCGGCCGGTTCAGCGAACGATCGGCAGCACCTCGGCGAGGTCGGCCCGCTGCCCGGAGGCGTGCACGCGACCACCGGCTCGGGCGTCGGCCCACGACAGCTCGCCCGTCGCGAGGGCGAGCCACGTCGTGACATCCGTTTCGACGACGTTCGGCGGTGTGCCCCGCGTGTGCTTCGGGCCCTCGATGCACTGCACCGCGCCGAACGGCGGCACGCGCACCTCGACGGTGCCTCCGGGCGCCTGCTCGGCGAGCAGCTGCAGCGAGTAGCGCACTGCGAGCGCGAGGGTCGATCGGTCGACGGATGTCGCGGCATCCGCCCCGTCGGCCGTGACCGACTGCACGAAGGTCATCGCCGCACGTCCGATGTCGTCGCCGATCCTCACGCGTGCCATGTCACCCATTCTCCCACCGGAGCGCGCCCCGCGCTCAGGCGTCGGCGGTGGTGCGCCCGCCCTTGACGGCGATGCCCATGAACGTCAGCACGAGGATCATCACCGCGCCCGCGAAGATCGCGATGTCGGCGACATTGCCGATGAAGAGGTCGCCGTAGCCGATGAAGTCGACGACGTGGCCGCGGCCGAAGCCCGGCTCCCGGAACAGGCGATCGCCGAGGTGGGTGATCGCGCCGCCGAGCAGCAGGCCGAGCGCGACGGTCCATGCCACGGAACCGACCCGCCACGCGAACCACGCGACGACGATCGCGCCGACTCCCGCGAGGACCGCGAAGATCCAGGTGAAGCCCGCGCCGATCGAGAAGGCGGCGCCCGGGTTGTACACGAGCACGAAGCGGATGAGGTCGCCGATGACCGGAACCGTGCGACCCTCGCCGAGTTCGGCCACAGCCCACCACTTGCTGCCCTGGTCGAGCAGCACGACGAGTGCTGCGATCGCGAGCACCCACCAGAAGAGGCGGCGCCGGCCGGTGCGGGGCTCGGGAGCGGACTCCGTGCGGTCTGCCACGGTGGCGTCGGACCCCGCGTCGTCGGTGCCGGGCAGGTCTCGCGCATCGTCGGCGCCGGGGCTCACTGAGGTCACCCGCACATTCTCGCAGCCCGCCCGCCTGCAGCGGCCGCCGACCTGACGCACGGCATCGCGCGGCGGCCCGACGGGGTAGCCTGAACCGGTGAGAATCCTGGTCCTCGGCTCGGGCGCGCGCGAGCACGCCATCATCCTCGCGCTCCTCGACGAGGAGGCGGGCCACGAGATCATCGCCGCTCCCGGCAATGCCGGCATCGCGGCATCCCACACCTCGTCGGCTCGTGGCAGCGTCACGACCATCGCCCTCGACGCCGCCGACCCCGGCCTCGTCACCGACTACGCACTCGACAACGACATCGAGTTCGTCGTCATCGGCCCCGAGGCGCCACTCGTCGCCGGTGTCGCCGACGCCCTGCGCACGCGCGGCATCGCGGTATTCGGTCCGGGTAGGGCGGCCGCAGCACTCGAGGGCTCGAAGACCTTCGCGAAGCGCATCATGGAGACGGCCGGAGTGCCGACCGGGCGCGCGAATCTCGCCAACACCATCGATGCGGTCGAGTCGACGCTCGACGAGTTCGGTGCCCCCTACGTCGTGAAGGCCGATGGCCTCGCCGCGGGCAAGGGGGTGCTCGTCACCGACGATCGCGCGGCCGCCGTCGCGCACGCCACCCACTACCTGCAGCAGGGCCCCGTGCTGATCGAGGAGTTCCTCGACGGCCAGGAGGTCTCGCTCTTCCTGCTCTCCGATGGCACGAACGTGCTGCCACTCTCGCCCGCGCAGGATTACAAGCGCCTGCGCGACGGCGATGCCGGCCCGAACACCGGCGGCATGGGCGCGTACTCGCCGCTGCCGTGGCTCGCCGACGCCGACGACGGGCGCGGCGGACGCTTCGGCAGCGAGCAGGCGTTCGTCGACGAGGTCATCGAGACGATCGCACTGCCCACGGTGCGCCAGCTCGCGGCCGAGCAGACCCCGTTCATCGGGCTCCTCTACGCGGGGCTCATCCTCACCTCTCGCGGCATTCGCGTCATCGAGTTCAACGCTCGCTTCGGCGACCCCGAGACGCAGGTCGTGCTCCCCCGCCTCGAGACGCCGCTGTCGGGCCTGCTCTACGCCGCCTCGACCGGCGGGCTCGGCTCGCTGCCGCGTCCGGTGTTCCGGGCGGATGCCGCGGTCACGGTCGTGCTCGCGAGCGAGGGGTATCCCGAGGCGCCCGAGACCGGTCGGGCGATCGAGGGCATCGAGGCTGCGGCATCCGTGCCCGGCGTGCACCTGGCCCATGCCGCGACCGCGATCGGCGCTGCGAGCGAGACCGGCACCGCGACGGACGACCTGCCCCTCATCGCCACGGGCGGTCGCGTGCTCAACGTGGTCGCCGTCGGCGACGGATTCGCCGAAGCGCGCCGCCGCGCGTACGAGGCCCTCTCGCACCTCAGCCTCGATGGCGGCCAGTACCGCACGGACATCGCGGCGCGCGTCACCGAGTAGCGCGCGCTGCGCCCACCGCCCACGCACGCCCGAGTACCCGATGCGCGCGCAGTCGATTCGCGCGAGCATCGTCGGCCCTCGTGCGCACATCGGGTACTCCGGCGCCAGCGAGACGCTCGTAAGCTGGCAGGGTGAGCGAATCGCAGGAGCACCCAGGCTGGACCCACGTCTACTCGGGCAAGGTGCGCGACCTCTACGTGCCCACCGCGCTGCTCGTCGATGACGACAGCTGGACGGGCGACCCGCTGAGCCTCTCGCCGGTCGTGCTCGTCGTGGCGACCGACCGAGTGAGCGCCTACGATCAGGTGCTCTCGCCCGCCATCCCCGGCAAGGGCGCGATGCTCACGAGCCTCACGCGCTGGTGGTTCGACCAGCTGCCCGAGGTGCCGAACCACTTGGCGCAGCCGCTCGACGACCGGTTGCAGGCGCTCGACCTGCCTCCGGTGCCGGCGGAGCTCGCCGAGCGCGGCACGCTCTGCCACACGCTCGACATGTTCCCGATCGAATGCGTCGTGCGCGGCTTCATCACGGGCGGCGGCTGGAAGGAGTACCAGCAGACGGGCGCGATCGGCGGCATCCCGTTGCCCGAGGGGCTCTCGAACGGCGACCGGCTGCCTGAGCCGATCTACACGCCGGCATGGAAGGCTCCCGTGGGCGAGCACGACGTGAACGTGTCGTACGAGCGCACCGTCGAGCTGGTCGGCGAGGTCGCGGCGGCGCAGCTGCGCGAGCTCTCGCTCGAGATCTTCACGCGGGCGTCGGAGATCGCCGAGACGCGCGGGCTCGTGCTCGCCGACACCAAGTTCGAGTTCGGCGCCGACCGCGCGACGGGCATCGTGACGCTCGCCGACGAGGTGCTGACGTCGGATTCTTCGCGGTACTGGGACGCAGAGGCCTACGCGACCGCGACAACGCCCGAGCTGCGCATGGCGAGCTTCGACAAGCAGATCGTGCGCGACTGGCTCGCGACGAACTGGGATCAGGATGTCTCGGAGCAGCCTCCGACCCTTCCGCACGAGATCGTCGAGCAGACGGCGGCGCGCTACCGCGAGCTGCTCGAGCGCTTGACGCTCGGCGCTTGACGCTCGGCGCCTGACGGAATACGAGCGCCGCGGCATCCGTTATCATTAGTTGTGATTACAACTAACGGTCAGCCCGCCGGCGCGGGCCTGCTCGCCGCCGACACCGGCATGGGTGCCGTGACGCTGCGCGTCGGCGACCTCGACGCCATGATCCGCTACTACCGCGACGGCGTCACGCTCGACCTGCTGAGCCACGACGGCCCCGTCGCCGTGATGGGGCGGGGCGCGACGCCGATCGTCATCCTCGAGCACGCGCCCGAGCTGAAGCACGCCGGGCCGCGCAGCGCCGGGCTCTTCCACACGGCAATCCTCTTCGACACGCGCGAGGCGCTCGCGACCGCGATCGCCTCGGTCGCCTCGAAGCACCCCGGCACCTTCACCGGCAGCGCCGACCATCTCGTGAGCGAGGCGTTCTACTTCACCGACCCCGAGGGCAACGGCGTCGAGCTCTACTTCGACCGCGACCGCTCGCAGTGGAGCTGGACCCACGGCTCCATCGAGATGGCGACGATCTTCCTCGACCCGAACGAGTACCTGCGCGACCACCTCACTGAGCGCGCAGCGGATGCCGCGGCATCCGTCACCGCCACGGCCACCGACCGCCTCGGCGACGCCGTGGTCGGCCACGTGCACCTCTCGGTGGGCGATGTCGCGAGCGCCCGCGAGTTCTACGTCGACCGGCTGGGGTTCGAGACGACGGCGAGCATGGGCGACCAGGCCCTCTTCGTCTCGGCGGGCGGCTACCACCACCACATGGCGATGAACACGTGGAACAGCCGGGGCGCCGGCCGTCGCGGCCTCGCGCTCGGACTGGGCAAGGTCGAGATCGTCGTGCCGAGCACCGACGACCTCGGCGCACTCGGCGAGCGCATGGCGCACTTCCGCGTCGCGACCCGCGATGACGGGCGCACGCTCGCGTTCGACGACCCGTGGGCGAACCTCGTCGAGGTGCGCACCGCGCACTGAGCGAGCACCAGCCGCCGGCCGGGATCGAGCGCGAGGGGAGGACGACTTGCGTCTCGAACAACAGTGAGTGTACAGTCACTCATATGGCAACCAAGCTCTCCACCGCCGAGGAACGGCGACCGCTCGTCATCGCCGCCGCGATCGCCGCGTTCGCTCGCACGGGCTACCGCGGCACCACGGTCGCCGACGTCGCCGCCGAAGCCCGCATCTCCTCTGCGTACGTCTTCAAGCTCTTCCCGAGCAAGGAGCAGCTCTTCGTCGGCGCGCTCGACACCTGCTACGACCGCGTCGTCGACTCCCTCGCCGACGGGGTCGAGCATGCCACCACGACGACGCCCGACGGGATTCTCGACTCGATGGGCGGCGCGTACGCCGAGCTCATCGCCGACCGCGACCTGCTCATGCTGCAGGTGCACGCGCAGTCGGCG
Organism: Agromyces sp. GQ35; assembly: GCF_059758475.1. NCBI lineage: Bacteria > Bacillati > Actinomycetota > Actinomycetes > Micrococcales > Microbacteriaceae > Agromyces > Agromyces sp. GQ35. The sequence continues at coordinate 725,067 of NZ_JCAXEO010000001.1, forward strand.
GTCGAGGTGCCCGAGATCGGCGCGGCGCTGCGGCGCGGCTACCAGCGGGTCACCGAGTTCGCGTCGACGAGGTCGGGTGCGACGGATGCCGCGGTGCAGCGCTTCGTCGCCTTCGGCCAGCTCTGCCACCTCGTGGTCACGCTCGGCATCGACGACTCCTCCGAGGCCTGGGCCGCGACCCTCGCGGACGGCATCCGCCACCCCGACTTCGCGGCGACCGGTCCCCGACTCGAAGCCGCATCCGACTCCAGGTCCGGCTCCGCCCGCCGCGGCACCGACGCCTGACCATCCCGTACCACCCGACCTCGTGAAAGGAGGTGCTCCATGAAGTCCGAACGCGCCATGCGCCGGGTCGCACTGATCCCGCTCGTGCTCCTCGACCTCGCCACATTCTCCGCCTGGTCGTAGTCGACGCCATCGCCCACGAGCCGACGCGCCGTGGGCTGCTCTTTCCCGTTTTTAGTGACTGATTGGTCACTCACGACAACGATTTGGAATCCACATGAACGACACGACTCGCCTGCCCGCGCCCATCGAGGGCACTCTCGCATCGACCGTGGCGGCAGCGCCGACCGGTCCGGCGTCTCGAATCAACACGACGCCGCCCGGCCGAACCCACCTGCGATGGTGGGCGCTCGGCGCACTCGCGCTAGCGCAGTTCCTCGTGGTGCTCGACGCCTCCATCGTCAACATCGCGATCCCGAGCCTCGGCGGCGACCTCGGCCTCGATCAGGGCGCGCTCGCCTGGGTCATCACCGCCTACGTGCTCCCCTTCGGAAGCCTCCTGCTCCTCGGCGGCCGACTCGCCGACCGGTTCGGGCATCGCAACGTCTTCCTCATCGGCACGATCGGCTTCGTCGCTGCATCCGTCGCCGCCGGCCTGGCACTCGACGGCACCTGGCTGCTGGCGGCACGCGCCGTGCAAGGGGCATCCGCTGCCCTGCTCGCGCCGGCGTCGCTCGCCCTCGTGACCCGGCTCTTCACGACCTCTGCCGACCGCGCGAAGGCGCTCGGCATCTGGGGCGCCGTGGCGGGAGCCGGCAGCGCAGCGGGCGTGCTCGCCGGCGGTCTGCTCACCGGCGCGTTCGGTTGGGAGGCCGTGTTCTTCGTGAACGTGCCGATCGGCGCGATCGTGCTCGCCGCCATCCCGTTCCTCGTTGCCCGAGACCGCCGCGGTGCCGAGACGACCCTCGACCTGCCCGGTGCCGCAACCGTCACCGCCGGCCTCGTCGCCCTCGTCGCCGGCCTGTCGAATGCCGAAGCGCTCGGCTTCGCGCATCCGCTCGTCATCGCGCTGCTGAGTGCCGGCGCCGCGCTGCTCGCCGCATTCGTCGCGATCGAGCGACGCACGGCGGCGCCGCTCGTGCCGCTCGTACTCTTCCGCAATCGTGCGGTCACGGCGGGCAACCTCGTCATGCTCCTCGTCGGTGCGGCGATGGTGGCGCTGTTCTTCGCGCTCTCGGTCTTCCTGCAGGAGCAGCTCGGCTTCGACGCACTCGCCGCCGGCCTCTCGCAGCTGCCGCTCGCCGGTGCGCTCGTAGTCGTCGCCGGAGTCGTGCCGCCGCTCGTCGCCCGATTCGGCATCCGCCCGGTGCTGACCGTATCGCTGCTCGTGCTCGCCGGCGGTCTCGCCTGGCTCGCTGCGGCGCCGAGCGATGCGGCGTTCCTCGTGCACGTGCTCGGCCCGAGCCTCGCGATCGGCGTCGGCCTCGGCGGTGCCTTCGTCACGGCGACCCAGCTCGCAGTCGACGGGGTCGACGGCGGCGAATCCGGCCTCGCCGGCGGTCTCGTGAACACGAGCCAGCAGATCGGCGGCGCGCTCGGTCTCGCCGTGCTCGGCGCCGTCAGCGGCGCGGTGTCGGCCGCACTCAGCGACAGCGGAGCGAGCGCCGAGGTCGTCGCGGCCGGCGAGTTCCGTGCGATCTTCCTCGGCGCGGGGGTTGCTGCGGTGCTCGCCGCCGCGGCCGTGGTGACGATCCGCTCCCGGCGCACAGTCCCGACCGCCAACGCCGCCTAGCCTGCCCTGAGATGACGCAGATCGACCTCCGGGTGCGCTCGGAGGTCGATCTGCGTCACGTCGACGGCGTGATCGGCCCTTTCGCGTGCGACATGTCGTGGAATGCCGCGAAACTCTGCGCCGGAGCCGGCATCGGCGAGGTGCCGGGCCGCGCTCGAAGGCCGTCGAGCACGATCGTGAGTTGACGCCGCCAGTACGGCAGATATTCGCGACCGTACTGCCCGAGCGAACCCAGCATGTCGACGAGCATGCCGAGATCGACCGCGGTGACGTCGGCTCGAAGGGCGCCTTCGGCCTGCGCCCGCGCCACGAGCCCCTCGACGACCTGCTCGAATTCGGCCCCCGGCCGGTGCGACGGGTCGAGCTCGGCGACGCGCCGCATCACCGCGGGAAGGTAGGGCGCCTCGGCGACCCAGGCCCCGAGGAGTTCGACATAGAGCTCGACGGATCGCCACGCCGTCTCGGCGCCGAGGATCTCGGGGGCGAGGTCGTGCAACTCGCCCACCGCGGTGTCGTAGAGCTCTCGCACGAGCGCATCGCGATTCGGGAAGTGGCGGTACACCGTGCCGGCGCCGACGCCGGCGCGTGCGGCGAGTTCGTCGAGTGGAGCGTCGATGCCGCGTTCGGCGAAGAGGCGCCGCGCTTCGCCGAGCAGGCGTGCGTGGTTCTGCCGCGCATCACGGCGAGACGAGGTCGACGAGGTCACGGGTTCACTGTACGCGCGGTATCGCGTATGATTCGGAGAGTCGTCTCCGTTTACCCGAGCGGACGACGTTCCCTCGGGGAGAGAGGGAGCGCTGCGCGGCGGGCAACGAGCCGGTTCGTCCGGGACGGGGGCGCCCGCCGCGTCAGCGCCTCGCAGACGCAGCGTGGCTAGGCTGGTGCCGTGACTACTGTGCCAACTGAAGCCGGCGATGGCGCGGTCGACGGCGTCGAAGCGAACACCCGCACGATCGAAGCATCCGTCGTCACCGATTTCAGCGACCGCATGAGCTACGGCGGCTACCTCGACCTGCCGACGCTGCTCTCCGCACAGCGACCGATCTCGCGCCCCGAGCACCACGACGAGCTGCTGTTCATCATCCAGCACCAGACGACCGAGCTCTGGCTGAAGCTCGTGCTGCACGAGCTCGAGACGGCCCGCGACCTGCTGCGGGCCGACGAACTCGCGAAGGCCCTCAAGGCCGTCGCACGGGTCAAGCACATCCAGAAGACGCTCACCGAGCAGTGGTCGGTGCTCGCCACCCTCACGCCCGCCGAGTACGCGCAGTTCCGCGGGGTGCTCGGCAACGCGAGTGGATTCCAGTCGTACCAGTACCGGGCGGTCGAATTCGTGCTCGGCAACAAGAACGCGAAGATGATGCAGGTCTTCGAATCGGATGCCGCGGCGAGCGCGACCCTGCGCCACGCCCTCGAGTCGCCGAGCCTGTACGACGAGTTCCTGCGCCTGCTGGCTCGCACGGGCTATCCGATCCCGGCGGCGATCCTCGAGCGCGACGTCACCCAGGCGTGGACGTTCCAGCCCGAGCTCGTGCCGGTCTTCGCGACGATCTACGCCGACACCTCGGAGCACTGGGCGGCGTACGAGACGTGCGAAGAGCTCGTCGACCTCGAAGACAACTTCCAACTCTGGCGCTTCCGCCACCTGAAGACGGTCGAGCGCATCATCGGGTCGAAGACCGGCACGGGCGGTTCGAGCGGCGCGACGTTCCTGCGGCGAGCGCTCGATCTCACCTTCTTCCCCGAGTTGTACGCCGTGCGCACCGAGATCCCGGGCTGATCATGCCGGCGCCGCTCGACCTCGGACCGCTCGCCCGACCGGTGCGCCGCTCGATGAACGGCGATCACCCGGGCGAGCTCGGCACGATGCTGCCGCCGTTCGTCGACCATCACGTGCACCTCATGATCGTGGGACCCGACGCCCTGCGCGACACCGCGATCGCGGGCGTCGTCGACCTCGGCGGCCCGCTCGACACGATCGCGGCGTTCGCGCGGCGCGGCGGCATGCCGCGGGTCGCGTTCGCCGGCAGCTTCCTCACCGCGCCGGGCGGCTACCCCGTGGGCCGCGCGTGGGCCACCCCGGGCAGCGCACGCGAGCTCGCCGCCGACGCGGGCGACGGCCGCGCCGCCCTGCCGACATCGGCTGAGACGGCGGTCGCCGAGCAGCTCGCGTTCGGGGCATCCGTCATCAAGGTCGCGCTCAACTCGGCAGCCGGCCCGGTGTTCGACACGGCGACGCTCGAAGCCGTCGTCGCGAACGCGCACGCGCACGGACTGCCCGTGGTCGCGCACGTCGAAGGCGAGGGGATGTCGCGGCGCGCGATCGACGCCGGCGTCGACGCCTTCGCCCACACCCCGTTCACCGAGCGGCTCGACGACGCGCTCATCACCCGAGCCGTCGCGGCGGGACAGTACTGGATCTCGACGCTCTTCGTCACCGGGTACGGTCAGCCGACCGTCGAGACCGACATCGCGCTCGACAACCTGCGTCGCTTCCACGCCGCGGGCGGGCGAGTGCTCTACGGCACGGATCTCGGCAACGGCGAACAACCTCTCGGCGTGCACCCGGCCGAACTCGCACTGATGCTCGAGGCGGGGCTCGGGGCATCCGAGCTCGTCGCGTCTCTCACCGACGCGTGGCCCTCGACGGGCGCGATCGAGGGCCACGGGGTCGCGACCTTCGTGCCCGGGCCACCGCCCGCGGCGCTCGACGAGCTGCCCGCCTGGCTCGCGACGGCCGACCTCTCACCCGTCGAGAACCTCGAGCCGCGCGACGGCCGCCCCTCCCCCGACCGAACCCGAACCGATCTGGAGTCCTCGTGACCCTCGACCCGCATCTCGCCTTCGCCCGCCGCATGGATCGTTCCGACGGGCTCGCCCACTACCGCAAGCGATTCGCCGGCGCCGAGACCGACCTCGTCTACTTCGACGGCAACTCGCTCGGCCGACCGCCGGTCTCGGCGATCGAGCGGGTGGAGCGATTCCTGCGCGACGACTGGGGCGGGCGCCTCATCCGGGGCTGGGATGAGGCGTGGCTGCAGCTGCCCACCGAGATCGGCGACCGCATCGGCCGATCCGTCATCGAGGCGAAGGCCGGCCAGACGGTGATCGGCGACTCGACGACCGTGCTGCTGTACAAGCTCGCCCGCGCGGCGGTCGACGCCCAGCTCGCCCGCGACCCTGCACGCCGCGAGATCGTCGTCGACACCGACAACTTCCCGACCGACCGCTACGTGCTCGACGGCATCGCGAAGGAACGCGGCATGCGACTGCGCTGGATCGAGGTCGACACCTCGTCGGGGGTGACACCGGAGCAACTCGCCGAGGCGGCCGGCCCCGAGACGGCGCTCGTCGTCATCTCGCACGTCGCCTACCGTTCGGCCTACCTTGCAGACGCCCCCGAACTCACGCGCATCGCCCACGATGCCGGGGCGCTCATCCTCTGGGACCTCTGCCATTCGGCCGGGTCGGTGCCCGTGAAGGCCGACCTCTGGGGCTTCGATCTCGCCGTGGGGTGCACCTACAAGTACCTGAACGGCGGCCCGGGTTCGCCCGCGTTCGCGTACGTGCGCGACGACCTGCAGGCCGTGCTCGCCCAGCCGATCCAGGGCTGGTGGGGCACGACCGACATGTTCACGATGGGGCCGGACTACGAGCCGGTTCCCGACATCCGCCGGTTCCTCTCGGGCACGGCGCCGATCGTCGGCATGCTCGCGATGGAGGACACCCTCGCGATGATCGAGGAGGCCGGCATGCCGGCGCTCCGCGCGAAGTCGGTCGCGCTGACGTCGTACGCCCTCTCGCTGGCCGGCGACTGGCTGGCGCCGCTCGGCGTGACGCTCGCGTCTCCGGCCGATGCCGAGGAGCGCGGAGGTCACGTCACCCTCCACCACGACGCCATGCGCGAGGTGACGGCCAGGCTCTGGCAACAGGACGTGATTCCCGACTATCGCGACCCCGGCGGCCTTCGCATCGGCCTCTCACCGCTCTCGACGAGCTTCGAAGAGGTGCACCGCGGGCTCGCCGCCACACGCGACACCCTGAAGACCGTGCTGCTGGAGCGCGCCGGACTCGCGTAGCGACGCGCGGTCGCGCCCCGATAGCACCCGCGCCGCGCTGTGACAAGCCCACCCGGTGATCCGGGCCGCTCCCGGACGGCGAGCGTACGATGACTCGATCACCGGCGAAGGGAGCCCCCATGTCCGACACCGACCGCACCATCACGAACGCCAAGAACACCGCCCAGAGCAGCGCCGCCCGAGCGAGCGATGCTACGAGCGACGCGGCGAAGCGAGCAGCGGATGCCGCTGCAGACGCGTCGACGACGGCAGCGAGAACCGTGGCAGATGCAGCCGACGCGACTTCGGATGCCGCGACCGACGCCGCCGCTGCCGCACGCGACGCTTCCGCCAAGGCCGCCGACACGGTCCAGGAGCTGCTGAGCGACGCGAAGGACAATGCCGCCGAGGCGATCGAGACGATCTCCGAGCAGGCGAGCACCGCAGCCGCCGCTGCCAAGGACGCCGCGAATGACGGCGTCGCCTACGTCAAGGCGCAGTACCGCGAGAACCCCGGGCGGGTCATCGCGATCGGCGCAGCGGCGGTCGTCGGCATCGGGCTGATCCTCCGAGGGCTCCGACGCCGCTGAGCAGGCGGGCCCGGCGGTCGACCCGAACAGCTGAGCCGGGCGACCGTGCTGAGCGGTCGACCCGGCGCACCGGCGAGCGCCTGAACAGCGCTCGGCGGCCGATGCCCGGGCACCGCGTTTCTCCCCGGTAGAATCGACGCATCCACACTTTCGACACCGGACGGAGAACCGCGGTGCCCACCATCGTCGTCGACGTGATGCCCAAGGCCGAACTGCTCGACCCCCAGGGGAAGGCCGTGGCCGGCGCGCTCGCCCGCACCGGTCGTGCCGGGTTCAGCGGCGTGCGCATCGGCAAGCGTTTCGAACTCACCGTCGACGGCCCCGTCGACGACGCCCTCAAGGCGAGCGTCAAAGAGATCGCCGAGGAGATCCTCTCCAACGGCGTCATCGAAGACGTCGTCGGCATCCACTACGAGGTGACGAACGCGGAGCTCGCCGAAGAGGCGTCCGGCGCGGCGACGGTCACCGACGACGGCTTCGGCGCCCCCGCCGGCGAAACGCACTGAAGGCCGCGGGCGATCACATGCGCATCGGCGTCATCACCTTCCCCGGCTCGCTCGACGACCGCGACGCGCAGCGCGCCGTGCGCATCGCGGGCGGCGAACCGGTCGCCCTGTGGCACGGCTCGCACGACCTCGAGGGCGTCGACGCCCTGATCCTGCCGGGTGGCTTCAGCTACGGCGATTACCTGCGCTGCGGCGCGATCGCCTCGCTGAGCCCGATCATGACCGAGGTCGTCGCGGCCGCGAACGCCGGCATGCCGGTGCTCGGTATCTGCAACGGCTTCCAGATGCTCACCGAGGCCGGCCTGCTCGAGGGCGGACTCATCCGCAACGACCACGGCGGTTTCATCTGCCGCGACCAGGTGCTGCGCGTCGAGAACACGTCGACCGACTGGACCGGCGAGTTCGCGGCGGGCCAAGAGATCACGATCCCGCTGAAGAACGGCGAGGGCGGCTTCATCGCCTCCGATGAGACGCTCGACCGGCTCGAGGGCGAGGGTCGCGTGGTCTTCCGCTACGTCGACGTGAACCCCAACGGTTCACTCCGCGACATCGCGGGCATCTCGAACGAGCGCGGGAACGTCGTCGGCCTGATGCCGCACCCCGAGCACGCGGTCGAGCCGGGCTTCGGGCCCGACACCACCCTCGCGATGCGCTCGGGTGTCGACGGCCTCGGCTTCTTCACGAGTGTCATCCGGCGCACGCTCGTCGAGGCGTAGCGGCACGCAGCTGTCGCCGCGCAGCACAACGCGACGCATCGAGGACCGGTGTCGTTCGCGACGTCAGCGGTACTCGGGGTTCGCCTCGAAGCCGTAGTGCTGGCCGTCGTCCCACTCGGCGCGGAGGTTGCCGCCGACCGGGAAGCCGCCGGCGTCCTTCAGGAGCCGGGCGAGGTGCATCAGGTTGTACGTCATGAAGGTCGTGTTGCGGTTCGTGAAGTCGTTCTCGGGCCCGCCCGAGTCGTCGTCGAGATAGCTCGGACCGGGGCCAGCCTCGCCGATCCATCCGGCATCGGCGCCCGGCGGAATCGAGTAGCCGATGTGCTGCAGGCTGTAGAGGATGTTCATCGCACAGTGCTTGACACCGTCTTCGTTGCCGGTGATGACCGCCCCGCCGACCTTGCCGTAGTAGACGTACTGGCCCCGCGAATTGAACTCGCCGCTCATCGAGTAGAGCCGCTCGATGAACCGCTTCGTGACCGAGGAGTTGGCGCCGAGCCAGATGGGACCGCCGACGACGAGGATGTCGGCGGCCTCGACGAGCGGCCAGACCTCGTCGGGCCACGCGTCGACGGGCCATCCGTGTTCGCGCATGTCGGGGAAGACGCCGGTCGCCACGTCGAGGTCCACGAACCGCAGCGACTCGACCTTCACGCCGTTCTCCCGCATGAGGTCGATGCTCGCGTCCATGAGCCCCTGGGTGTTGCTGACCTCGGGGCTTCGCTTCAGCGTGCAGTTCACGTAGAGGGCGCGCAGGTCGGAGAAGTCGGGCAGCTCGGCCATGGGGGCGATGCTACTCCGGCGACGTGACGGCCGACAGGGTCGAGGATGTCATCCGCCGCGCGCTCATCGAGGCGTCGCCGACCCGGTCAGGCCACTTCGCTCCGGCCGTGGCGCTCGCCCTTCGCACGAACCTCCTCCACGTCGTCGTCCCCCCGCACCGGGTTCGCCTGGGTGAACTCCGAGGCCCGCTCGTCGCCGTCACGGGTACCCGAGAACAGGCCGGCACGGGCCGGGTCGGAGGCGCCCGGCTCGGAGGCATCCGTCGCCAGCGCACCTGTGTCGACGACGCTGCCGACGAGCACCCGCTGGCGCGGCAATGCGTCATCGTCGTTGCCGCGCACCCACTCGACGATCGCTTCGCGAACCAGGCACCGCAGGTCCCACAGCGCGGCGGAGTCGTCGGCGCTCACGAGCACCCGCACCCGCACGAGGCCGCCGGTCGCCTCGGTCACCTGGAGCACCGACGTACGCCCGTCCCACAGTTCGGTGCCGGCGAGGACGCGGTCGAGCTCGGCGCGCATCGCATCGGTGGACACCCGCCAGTCGAGGTCGAGCTCCACCGAGCCGATGAGCGCGCTCCCGTACTTCGTCCAGTTCTCGAACGGCTGGGTCGTGAAGTACGTGCACGGGAGCATGACGGTGCGCTCGTCCCAGGTGACCACCACGACGTAGGTGAGGGTGATCTCGCGGATCCGTCCCCACTCCCCCTCGACCACGACCACGTCATCGACGCGGATCGCCTCGCTGAACGCGATCTGAACGCCCGCGAAGACGTTCGCGAGCACCGATTGCGCCGCAAGGCCGGCGACGATCGACGCGATGCCGGCTGAAGCCAGCACCGATGCACCGAGTGCACGCACTCCCTCGAAGGTGAACAGGATGATGCCGGCAGCGAGCACGATGATCACGACGACGACCAGCCGGCGCAGGATCTGCAGTTGCGTGCGCGCGCGTCGCGCCACGCGGTTGTCGGCGACGCTGATGTCATAGCGACGCACGCCGAGGTCGGCGAGGAACAGGAACACCTGGCATGTCAGCCACGCTCCCGATGCGATGAGCGCGATGAGGAACGCATGGTCGACGGTGGTGCGCCATGCCGCGTCCGGGAACGTGGCCGCGGCCGCGATCCACAACCCGGTGATGAGCACGACGGTGCGGAACGGCCAACGGAGGCGGGCGATGAGGATGGATGCCCACTCCCGGCGGTTCGCGATCGACCGCACGACGACCGATGCGATCCAGGAGAGGACGAACGTCGTGACGGCGGCCGCTGCAACCGCGATGGCGAACGCAGACCAGGCTTGCCAGTTCGAAGTCATCATTCCAGCGTTGCATCGATCGATGCGTGAGCAAAACTCGGCGCCGGCGAGCGGTGCCACGAATGCCGGGCCGTCGGCAAGCCCTCGCGTGGGCGCGTTCGATGCGAGTACGGTCCCGAGTACTGCAGAGGAGGGTGACGATGGCACCGACCGGCGGCAACGGGTTTCGGCAGCGATGGGCGATGCTGACCGAGGCGATCGCCTCGCGGCTCTGGCCGATTCCCCTGGCGGCCGTCATCGTCGGCGTCGGGCTCGGAGTCGTCATCCCCGAGATCGACCGGGCGATCGACCAGTCGCTGCCCACGGGCATCACGGCGGTGCTCTTCAGCGGCGGAACCGACGCAGCACGTGCGGTGCTCTCCGCCATTGCAGGTTCGCTCATCACGGCGGCCTCGCTGACCTTCTCGCTGACCGTCGTCGCCCTGCAACTCGCCAGCAGCCAGGCATCACCCCGACTGCTCCGGCTGTTCGCCTCGGATGGCATGGTGCACGCCACTCTGGGGCTCTTCCTGGGCACCTTCGCCTACTCGCTCGCGGTGTTGCGCACCGTTGCGGATGCCGACGGCGAGCCGTTCGTGCCCCGTATCGGCGTGACGATCGCCTTGTTGCTCACGCTCGCGAGCGTGGTCATGCTCACGGTCTTCCTCGGGCACCTCGCCCGTCAGCTGCGGGTGGAGACGATGATGCGAGACGTCCACGCGGAGACGCAGCGCTCGATGCGGCTCGCCGCCGACGCCCCGCGCGCCGCGGCGGTCGGCACGCCGCCCGCCCCGCGGGACGGCACGGAGGTGGTCGGAGCGCCGCGCTCGGGGTTCATCACCGGCATCGAGCGGGAGACGATCGTCGAGATCGCGATGGAGCACGACGTCGTGGTGCGCGAGCTGCTCACGGTCGGAACGAGCGTCATCGCCGGCAGCCCGCTGCTCGAGTGGTGGTGGCGCACGCCGGGGGGAGTGCAGGATCGACCCGCCACGGAGCAGGTCGCCGACCGGTTCGCGGGCACGATCAGGATCGGTTACGAGCGCACGCCGACCCAGGACATCGCATTCGGGCTGCGCCAACTCATCGACATCGCCGTGCGTGCGCTCTCGCCGGGGGTGAACGACCCGACCACCGCGGTGCACGCCCTCAGCCATGTCTCCGCCCTCCTGGCGGAGTTCGATCGGATGCTGCCGGAGCCGCCGGCGCTCGCAGACGACGACGGCGAGCCCCGGCTCGTGCAACTCCGGGTCCAGTTCGACGAGTTGCTCGACCTCGCGATGACGCAGCCGCGGCGCTACGGCGCATCCGACCCCGATGTCGCGGCCCGGCTGTACCGCCTGCTCGAGGAACTCGGCGAGCGCGTGCAACAACCCGAGCGTCGCGCGGCCGTCGCGATGCAGTTGGAACGGCTCGAGGCATCCGTCACCGATGCCGACTACGACGGCACGGAGCGGGAACAGTTCTCGCGGATGTCGGCGCGGGCCCGCGCTGCACTCGAGCGCTGACGACTCGCACGCCGTGACGAGCGGAGCGGAGCGGCCGTCCAGCCGCCCCGCCCCTCAGCGCATCCGTGTCGAGGGCTACGCGGCGTCTTCGTCTGCCTCGGGCTGCTGCGGCGCATCGGAGTTCACGCCGGCCGCGTACGCCGCGCGCAGCGCGGCACCGAGTCCGGCGTCGACGTTCGTCCAGTACTGGAAGAAGCGCTCGCGGATGTCGTCGATCGTGATCGCGTGCGCCTGACCCGAGAGGGTCTCGAGGAAGCGCGCCTTCGCCTCGTCCGTGAACACATCGCGGTAGAGCGTGCCGGGCTGACCGAAGTCGGTGTCCTCGGCGCGCAGGGTGTAGGCCGAACGCACGAGTTCGCCGTCACTCTCCCATCCACCCTCGGCAGCCAGCTGCGCGTCGGCGACCGGGCCGCCGAACGAATTCGGTGCGTAGACCGGCGTGGTGGGCGCGTTGTGGTGGTGGCGCTGCGCTCCGTCTTGCGAGTAGTTGTGCACGGATGCCGCGTGCGGCGCGTTCACCGGAAGCTGGTTGTAGTTCGTGCCGACCCGGTATCGCTGCGCGTCGGGATAGCTGAACACGCGCGCCATGAGCATCTTGTCGGGGCTGATCTCGATGCCGGGAACCGTGTTCGCGGGCGAGAACGCGGCCTGCTCGATCTCGGCGAAGAAGTTCTGCGGGTTGCGGTCGAGGGTGAGCGTGCCGACCTCGATCAGCGGGTAGTCGGCGTGCGGCCACACCTTGGTGAGGTCGAACGGGTTGAAGCGGTACGTCTTCGCATCCTCGTACGGCATGACCTGCACGTGCAGGTCCCACTTCGGGTGGTCTCCGGACTCGATCGCGTCGTGCAGGTCCCGCCGGTAGTGGTCGGCGTCGGCGCCCGCGATGGCCTCGGCGGAGACTGCGTCGAGGTGGAGATCACCCTGCTGCGTGCGGAAGTGGTACTTCACCCAGAACTTCTCGCCTGCGGCGTTGATCCACTGGTAGGTGTGCGAACCGAAGCCGTGCATCTCCCGCCACGATTTCGGAAGGCCACGATCACCCATGAGGTAGGTCACCTGGTGGGCCGACTCGGGCGAGAGGGTCCAGAAGTCCCACTGCATGTCGGCGTCGCGCAGCCCCGAGCCGGGCAGGCGCTTCTGCGAGTGGATGAAGTCGGGGAACTTGATCGCGTCGCGAATGAAGAACACCGGGGTGTTGTTGCCGACGATGTCGTAGTTGCCCTCGGTCGTGTAGAACTTCACCGAGAAGCCGCGCACGTCGCGCCAGGTATCGGGCGAACCCTGCTCGCCGGCGACGCTCGAGAAGCGCAGCAGGGTCTCGACGGTCGAGCCGGGCTGGAACACCGCGGCGCGGGTGTACGCCGAGACATCCGCCGTCACCTCGAAGCGACCGAACGCGCCGCCACCCTTCGCGTGCACGATGCGCTCGGGAATGCGTTCCCGGTTGAACTGCGCGAGCTTCTCGACCAGGTAGCGGTCGTGCAGCACCGTCGCGCCGTCGGCGCCGATCGTGAGGGAGTGGGCGTCGCTCGCGACCGGGGCTCCGGTCTGCGTCGTGGTGGGTGGCGTGATGGGTTCGGACATGCGTCCTTCTCTCTCTGTCTGTCTGTGTTTCTTCTCTGGGATCGTCGACCCGAGGGTCGACGGGGCACCGGTAGGGCGGCACCCGAGTTCTTGATAGGCCGAGGATGCCGGCGCGAACTGTGCGTGCACGAGTCGTGCCGGTCGGCGAGCGGATCGGTTCAGGTCGGGTCGGGTCGGGTCAACGCGGCGTTCGCGATGCCGGTGGTCGCGGTGCCGGTGCCGGTGCCGCAGTCGGGACACACGCCCCAGAAGGTGACCTCCGCGGTCGCGATGCGGAAGCCGTGCGTCTCGCTCGGCGTGAGGCAGGCGGCCTCGCCGACGACGCACCCCACGTCGAAGACGGTGCTGCAGATCATGCACACGAGGTGGTGGTGATTGTCACCCGTGCGGGTCTCGTACAGGGCGGCTGAGCCGGCCGGCTCGATCTTGCGCAGCAGCCCGGCCTGCGACAGCGCGCCGAGCACGCCGTACACGGCCTGGCGCGAGGTGCTCGGCAGCACCCGCGCGACGCGGGTGTGCACCGCATCGGCGTCGAGGTGCTCACCGGGGCGGAACGCGTCGTACACCGCAATGCGCGAGTCGGTGACCTTGAGACCGGCGCCACGCAGGCGATCGGCGACCCGCACGCGTTCGTCGGCGGCGGCGGCGGTCGAGGTCATGAGTCGACCCTATCGGTTGTCTTGACTGTGTCAAGACAATCCGGCGGCATTCTTGCGCGACGGATGCAGGGCGGTCGCTGCAGCCGACCGCACCGGCGCGTCGCCTCCGGCTCCTGCATGATGGGACGATGACCGACGCCCCATCGAACCCCGAGCTCGACGCGACGCTGCGCGAGATCTTCGACCGCCGCGACCGCGCGAACATGCAGCCGACGATCGACGCGTTCCTCGCGGTGCTCGAGCAGCACCCCGGCAACCCGAACGTGCTCTACGACGTCGGGGGCTCCTACGACACCGCGGGCGAGGAGCAGACCGCAGTCGGCTACTACGAGCAGGCGATGGCCGCCGGGCTCGCGGGTGACGCCCTGCGACGCTGCCTGCTGCAGTACGGCAGTACGCTGCGGATCCTCGGGCGATTCGACGAGTCGATGGCGGCACTCGACCGGGCACTCGCCGAGTACCCCGACTCACCCTCGGTGCGGATCTTCCACGCGCTCGGCCTGCACGCCGCCGGACGCAGCGACGCCGCCGTCGGATCATTGCTGGCGTTCGCCGCCGACGAGGTGCGCACGCCCGACGTGCTGCGGTACGAGGCAGCGCTCCGCGGCAATGCGGAGTACCTGCTGGGGCTCGACCGGGAGCGCTCGCAGGCCTGAGCGGAGGCTCGGGGCAGCGGTCAGCGCTCGGGGCGACGATCGAGTGGGTCGGGCAGCACCCAGCGCTTCGGCCGCTCGGCTTCCGCCGGCCGGGAGCGTCCGCGGAGGTAGAACATCACGAGGGATGCGGCGATGAGCGCGGTACCCAGCGGGATCACGAGCGTGTTCAGCAGATCGAGAACGAGCAGGCCGAGGTACAGGAAGGTTCCGCCGGGTTCGGTAGTGAGCCACGCGCTCGAGTAGAGAACCGGCTGCACGAACGCCGCCAGCACGCCACCGGCGAGCGCGAGCGCGATGCCCCACCGCAGCGTGTACTTCGGCATCTTGTCCGACATCGGATCTCCTCACTCGGCCGAATCAACGGCACGCTGCTCGTGGGCGTCAACCTACCAAGAGATCTGCGGGACGTTCGGGCGGCGAGCGCCGCGACATCCGCTGCACCACCGGGTCGTCGCTTCGCTCAGCGCGGCACGACGAGGAGATCGCGATCGCTCTCGCTCCCGGCTGAGAGCCCGGGCAGGCCGTCGATGCTCTGCGTGTTCTTCTCGACGCGGTACTCCGCCATGCCCTCGACACCCTTCTTCTCAGCCTGCAGTCGGAGAAGATCTCGCTCGCCCGTCATCTCCATGACGGGGACGCCCCAGCCGCACGAGTCGCTGATCCGGGTCACGTCGACGGTGATGACGGCTCGGGTGCTCGGGTGCTCGGGGTGGCGCGCGACGATCTCCTCGAAAGCCGCGTCGCCCGGGAGAGAGACCGAACCCCGACCGTGCAGCCGCACGATGCGCGGGCGGCTGCCGAACGAGTTGAACATCAAGCAGACTCGCCCGTTCTCCCGAAGATGGGCGATCGTCTCGACGCCGCTGCCCGTGTAGTCGACCCACGCGACCCGGTGCGCGTCGAGGACCGAGAAGGAGTCGTGCCCACGGGGAGAGACATTGACGTGGCCGTCGGCGCCGAGCGGGGCGGTCGCGACGAACCACATGGGCTGCGCCTCGATCCACGCCTTCAGGTTGTCGTCGATGGAGTCGAAGAGTTTGCCCATCATCACAGACTAGATCGGCGCATCGGCGCATCCGCGCATCCGCGCATCCGCGCATCGGCGCATCCGCGCTGGGCGCCGCGGCACGCCGAGCGGTCAGTACTGCAGCAGCGAGAAGATCTCGTAACGGTCATCGAGCGCCTCGCGCCCTCCCAGCCCCTCGAGCTCGAGCGCCACCGAGATGCCCGCAACCTGCCAGCCCGCACGTTCGACGAGGCGCGCTGCCGCGCCGACCGTGCCACCGGTCGCGAGCACATCATCGACGATGAGCACGCGAGACCCGGCCGGCAACTCGCCCTCGTGCACCTCGAGGGCGGCCGTGCCGTACTCGAGTGCGTAGTCCTCGCGGAGCACCGCGCGCGGCAGCTTGCCCGCCTTTCGCACGGTCAGCACCCCCGCACCGCTGATCGCCGAGGCGGCGCCCGCGATGAGGAATCCGCGGGCCTCGACCCCGCCGATCACGTCGAACCGACCTGCGAAGGGTTCGCTCAGCGACGTGCCGAGGGCGTGCAGCGCCGGACCGCTGGCGAATACCGGAGTCAGGTCGCGGAAGGTCACGCCGGGTTCTGGGAAATCGGGGATCGACGCGATGAGGCTCGAGACGAGCTCGCGTGCTGACTGCTCGGACACCGGCCAAGGCTACCCTGCACTCGCGGTCAATCCTTCGTTCGATGCGAGCGTCCAGCGGCGGCTGCGAGGATGGGAGCACCCGACCCCTGGAGCATCCGTGTCACCGAAACGCCTGTACCGCGGCCTGGCCCTCGCCGAGGCCGTCACCTGGACGATCCTGATCGTCGCGATGATCCTGAAGTACGCCGCGGGCGTGGAGTGGGCGGTGCTGGTCGGCGGCTCGATCCACGGGTTCGTGTTCCTCTCCTACGCCCTCGCCTCCGTGATCGTCGGCGTCAACCAGCGCTGGAACGTCGGCCGCATCGCCTTCGCCGTGCTCACCGCGATCGTGCCCTACGCGACCATCCCGTTCGAGCTGTGGCTCGTGCGCAAGGGCCACCTCGAGGGCGACTGGCGCCGCGAGAAGACCGACCATCCCGCCGACTCGAACTGGATCAACGGGGTGTTGCGCTGGTTCCTCGCCCGCCCGGTGCTGCTGATCGCGGTCGCGATCGTCGGCATCGCAGTCGTCTTCACTGGGCTGCTCGTGATCGGCCCGCCCGGGGGTCGCGAGGCCTGACGGGCAGCGGATGCCGCGGCATCCGCTCATCGTGGGTGCACACGCGCCGCGCCGCGCTGTGCTCTGCCGCGCCGCACCCCGGTGCCGATGCGAGGACAGTTCTTGCGGGTGCGCCCTCCGATCGACCCGCAGGAACTGCCGTCACCGGGCCCTGGGCAGAACAGGGTGGGCGATCAGCGCCGGGTGCGGTTGACGAGCGCGGCCCAGATGAGTGCCGTCGTCGAGCAGACGAGCAGCGCCACGAAGACCCACGGCAGGCCATTGAGGCCGATCACGCTGTAGAGCACCGCGCCGAGCAGCGCCCCGCCACCGATTCCGGTGTTGAACGCGGTCGTGTAGAAGGATGCCGCAGCGTCGCGGATGCGGGCCGACGCCGAGTGCAGCAACCGGGTGTTGAGCATCGGCGGCAACGCGCCGAACGCGACACCCCACAGCAGGAAGCTCGCGATGCCCACGCCCGGCACGTCCGGGAAGAGGGCGAGCCCGGCGACGCCGACCCCGGTCGCGACGAGCGCGACGAGGAGTCCGATGGTCGGCCGCCGACCGAGCACCGTGCCGGCGAGGATCAGTCCGGCCGCGCCCGCGATGCCGTAGGCGAGCAGCATCGAGCTGATGGCGCTCGCCGGCAGACCCATGACATCCGTGATGTACGGCGCGATGTACGTGTAGAAGGTGTACATGCCCACCATCGTGACGGCGGTGACCAGGCACACGACGAGCACCGGCACGAACGTGGCATCGCCGCGCAGGCGAAGCGGCGCAGCATCCGCCTCTCCGCCGTGATGCCGAACCGGCGGCAGGAACCGCCAGACGAGCAGCGCGCCGAGCAACGTGATCACGCCGATGCCGGCGAAGGCGAACCGCCAGCCGAAGGCATGGCCGAGTGCCGTGCCGAGCGGCACGCCGAGCACGAAGGCGAGTGATCCGCCGGCGACGCTGATCGACACGGCGCGGGCGAGCTGCTCCTTCGGAACGAGGTGGCCCGCGTAGGCGCCGACGACCGACCAGAAGAGGCCGTGCGCCGCTCCGCCGAGGATGCGGGTCGCGAGCACCGTGCCGTAGTTCGGTGCGACGGCGGTGAGCACGCAGCTGACGGCGAGCACCGCGAGCGAGATCACGATGAGGGTGCGCCGGGGCACGCGCTTGGTGAGGCTCGCGAGCGGCACCGTGAGCACGACGACGGTCGCGGCGAAGACGGTGACGAGCAAGCCGATGAGCGGCTCGCCGACCTCGAGCTCGCGGCTCATGTCGGGCAGTAGGCCGGTCGGGATCATCTCGATCGTGACCGAGAGGAACACGGCCGCGGCGAGCACGATGAGCCCCAGCCATGGGAAGGGTCGCGCGACGGCGGGGGTGGAGGACGTGGAATCGACGGGAGTGGACGGCGTCATTGGGATACCTGAAGAAGGGCGTTCCCCGCGGGCGCGGGGCGGGGCTCCGCGAGCGCTACGGCGGGTCGACTGCGCGCTGATGTGCGCGCCCAGGGCCGCCGAGAATGCGACGACCGAGGTCGAGTCTACCGTGAACGGATGCCGCGTGGCGGGTCGCGGGGCGGGTCACGGGCGGTGGGAAGCGCATCAGGGGGTGGCGGGGGGTTGCGCCGCCTCACTGCTTCATACTGATGGGGCGCACGCCCGCGGTTCCGCCTCATGCGCTCATCGGAACTACTGTTCAACCGCCCAGGAGACGCCATGAACGATCCGGTTCGCCACGCCGATCCGGAGACGCCGACGCTGCAGGACGGTCCGATGTCGCAGCGCCCGCGCCACCCCGACGCCGAGTTCGCGCTGCAGAAGTTCTCGTGGTCGGCCTGGCCGTGGTTCAACTGGCTGCTTCCGATCCTGTTCTTCGCAGTGGGCTATGGCAGCGGCTGGACGCCGATCGCGTTGCTGCTTCCTCCGATCACGGTGATCGCCTTCGTGGGCATCGGGCTGCTCGGCGCGCTCCCGCGATTCGTCCTGCGCAAGCGGGGTGCAGTGCGCACGCCGGGCGCGATCACCTGGCTGCTGTTCGTGCACTGGTGGGGATGGTTCGGGCCGGCCCTGGTCGGGGTCGTCTTCGCCCTGCTCGGCCCCGGCCTCGGGATCGATCGGCTTCCGCGCTGGCTCGTGCTGCCGATGATCACGGTGGCGGGGTTCATGATCCTCATGTCGGGATTCGCCGCGCTCGTTCTCGCGGTGGTGTCGCCCGTCGCAGCAGAGCCGCATCATCGTTGGCGGGTCGGGGCGAAGATCGCCGCGGTCGGCCTTCCGATCGTCTTCGTCGCGGGCGCATCGATGAGCCTTGCCCAAGCGTCATTGCAGACCGACACCGCTGGCGATACGGTCGCCGCGGTGCAGACCACGCCGATCCGGGCACAGGCGGACCGCGTCGAGGAGAGGTACGAAGCCTTTCAGCAGGACCTCTCACGTGTTCGCGCACTGATCGCCGACAGCGGATGGCGTGACGGCCCTGGCGGGATGGGCGACGACGAAGACGCCTGCGACCTCGCCGGAGCTGATTGCTATCGCTTCGAGATGGACTTCTCCCACGACACGGCCGGCTCCGAAGTCGACCTCGCTGCGCTCGAGGAGGGCCTGCGGGGTCTCGGCTGGGACATCGAGGAAGAGACCGGGTGGGATGCCGAAGAAGGGGCGGGCTTCGCGGCGACCGACGACAACGGCCTCACGGTCGAGATCGGGGTGTTCTCCGAGACCGGTGAAGTTCAGCTCGACGCACGAAGCCCATGGTGGTGGGGCGACGCGTTCGAACTGATCGACGCGATGGGCGGTTACGATCCCTGCTGCGGCCCGTCAGGGCCATTCGCCGCTGACGAGTGGCCGCCGCTGCTCTGAGCGGCGCGCCACCCGGAAGAGTTGTATCCGTGTACTCCACATTCGAACCTTTGTTCGATTTCGTGTCTGATTCTCGCTAGAATCGAGGCATGCCCGAGCCGCAACAGCTCTCCTCGAGCTCGAGGTTGCGTGCAACTCGGTGCTGCAGGAGTGGGCCGGGGCTCTGCTCGGTGCATCGAGTGACGCAGAGGCCGACATCCGCTCGATGAGCGATGACGGGCTGGTGCGAGCAAGCGAGGCGCTGGCTCGATTGGGTCGCCGAGTCGAGGCGCTGCAGGCGAGATGCGCGGCAGGCATCGCCGAGCGCTCGCGTGGCGTCGGCGATGCCGACGACCTGGCTCGAAAGCACGGTTTCGCATCGCCCGAGAGGCTGATCGCGCAGACCACCGGCGGCCGCTACACCGACGCTGCTCGGCTCGTCGCCGTCGGCCAGGCGACGAGTCGTCGCGCATCGTTCACCGGCGAAACGCTGCCGCCTCGGCACCCGCACGTGGCCGAAGCGCTCGACGCCGGCACGCTCGGTGTCGCCGCCGCCGACGTGATCCGCCGCTTCCTCGATCACCTCCCGCCGAGCGTCGCGCGCGACGAGCTCGACGCCTCCGAGCAACTGCTCGTCGACCGGGCGCCGCTCGTCGGCCTCGACGGTCTCGTGCGGCTGATCAAGCAGCTCGAGGCGCACCTCGATCCCGACGGCGTGAAGCCGCGTGAAGATGAGCTGCGAGCCCGTCGGGGTCTTTCGGTCTGGCAAGACGCCGCCGGCATGATCAATCTCAAGGGCGCATTCGACCCCGCGAACGGCTCGCCGATCAAGCTCGCGATCGAGGCACTCGTCGGCGCCGAGCTGCATCGCGCGCGCGACGCAAAGCGCTCCTTCGGAGATCGCGGCCCGAGCGAGGAGCCAGGGGTCGGCCGCAACGGATCCGCCGGCTCCGACGCGATCCTCCGCGAGCAACGCACGTTCGCGCAGATGAATGCCGACGCACTGGCCGACATCGCGAGGTTCTCACTCTCGAGCACCGGCGCGCCGCCGGCACTTCGCGCGGTGACCGTCGTGGCCCGCGTCGATGTCGAAGCGCTCGTCGGCGGTCACGGCCACGCGACCATCGACGGTGTCGATCAGCCCGTGTCCGTCGCGACGGCTCGAGAGTTCGCCGAATCCGCCGGGATCGCCCCGTTGCTCATGCGCAACGGAAGCGCGAAGCTCGACCTCGGCCGAGCGGCCAAGGCTGTTCTCCCCTGCGCAGAAGATCGCGCTCGTCGAACGCGACGGCGGGTGCGCGTGGCCTTCATGCCAGCGCCCTCCGTCTCACGCACAGGCCCACCACATCGCATGGTGGGGTCGCCACCGCGGCCGCACCGATCTGTCGAACGGCATCATGCTGTGCAGTTTCCACTATCACCGGGTGCACGACGACGGGTGGAACATCTTCATCCGCGACAGGCGCAGCTGGTTCGTGCCGCCCGCGCACCTCGACCCAGAGCAGCGCCCAAGACCCGGCAACGTCTCGCTTCGCCTGCAACTCGCGCGCGTCGAACGACGATCCACGACGCATCCGAGCGGCGCACCCGCGCTGCCATCATCACACCGCGAAACCACACTTTCAGCGGCGGTCGCAGAGAGCGGCACGGTGACTGCTGCGCCGCACCAGCACTGAGGCGCAGTGAACGCCAGGCGCGGGGGTCAGGGCTCGGGCGTCGGAGGTCAGAGGCCAGAGGCCAGAGGTCAAGACTCAGGGGTCGGGCGTCGGCGGCCGAGGCTCAGGAGTTCAGGAGCTCCGGAACTCAGACCCAGAACCCAAGAACCCAAGAACCCAAGAACCCAAGAACTCAGGAGCTCAGGAACGTGCGTGCGATCGAGCGGGCGGTCTCGAACGGCCGAGAGAACGTCGCCATGCCGACGGTGACGATCGCGCCCTCGTAGAGCAGCATCAGCGCCTGGGCCGTCTCGTCGGGCCGATCGACGCCCGCCTCGCGGCAGAGCGCCGCGAACACGTCGAGCAGCCAGCGTTTCTGGCGGGTCACCTCGGCCAGCACGTCGCCATCCGAACGCGGCATCTCCGCCCGCGCATTGATGGCGCTGCATCCCTTCGGGCTGTTCTCATCAGACCACGAGATCGCGGCGTCGAAGACGGCGAGCACCCGGTCGACGCCGGGCGCGGGTACGGCGTCGATCGTCGCGTCGAGATGCTCGCGCCAGCGCGCGTCGCGCTCCTGCAGATAGACGAGCACGAGCGCGTCTTTCGATCCGAACCGGTCGTAGAGCGTTTTCTTGGTGACGCCGGCAGACTCGGCGATCGCATCCACGCCGACGACGTGGATGCCGCGATCGTAGAAGAGCTGCCCGGCTGCAGTCAGCACCCGGCGAGCGCCGGGTGTGAGCTCGGGAATGACGGGGGCATCGATCTGCGCGAAGGCCATGTCTCGATTATACCGATCTGTATACTCGTTCGCATGACTATACCGATCGGTATACCCCGCTGGCTTCTCCTGACGACGGCAGCCGTCGCGTTCGTGCTGTGCTGGAGCTCAGGCTTCATCGCGGCGAAGGTCGGCACGGTCGACACCCCGGTGCTCACACTGCTGTTGTGGCGATTCGTGCCCCTCGCCGTCGGGCTCGTGTTCGTCGTGATCGCAACCGGTCACGCGCGAACGGCGACCCGACGGACGCTCACCAGACACGTGCTGATCGGCCTGTGCACTCAGGTCGGCTACGTCGTGCCGGTCTACGGCGCTGTCGCGCTCGGCGTCGCGTCCGGCACGACCGCCCTCGTCGACGCGGTGCAGCCGCTGGTCGTGGCGACCCTCGTCGGCCCGTTGCTCGGCATTCGCGTCCGCGGTGCGCAGTGGGCGGGGCTCGTGGTCGGCGCCGTCGGCGTCGCACTCGTCGTCCTCTCGCAGGCGAGCTCGGCAGACGCGCCGGCCTGGGCGTACTCGCTGCCCCTCGTGGCCATGGCATCCCTCATCGTCGGAACCCTCGTCGAACGCCGGCTCGCAAGGCCGGTGCCGGTGGTTCTCGCACTCGCCGTGCACACGACGGCGGCTGTCGTCGTCATCGGTGCACTCGCGGTCGCGACAGGCACGGTCGCGCCTCCGGCATCCGTCGAGTTCTGGGCGACGACCCTCTTCATCGCCGCCGTGCCCACACTCGCGGCGTACAGCCTCTACTGGGCGCTCCTCACTCGCATCGGGATCACCGCCCTCAACGCGCTCCTCTTCCTCGTCGCCCCGACGACGGCGCTCGCCGGGGCGCTGCTGTTCGGCGAGCCGCTCGGGCCGGCCACGATCGCGGGCTTCGCGCTCTGCGCCACCGGAGTCACCGTGGTGCTCCGGTCGGAGGCGCGCGACGTGCCCGCCGAGCGGCCCGAGCCCGCGCAGCAGCCCGAGGTCGCGGCCACCGCACGGCCGGTAGACTGATCGGGTCAGGCATCCGCCCGCGGCATCCCATCGCCGCCCTCTCTGGAGATCGCCACTCGTGACCACAGAAGCCCCCGCCAACACCGCTGCCCCCGCTCCGACGGCGGTACTCGACACCGTCGAGGTCGCTGCCGTGACTCCCGAGAAGGAGCAGCCGTACGCCGCGCTGGGCCTGAAGCCCGACGAGTACGAGCGCATCCGCAACATCCTCGGCCGCCGCCCCACGAGCGCCGAGCTCGCGATGTACTCGGTCATGTGGAGCGAGCACTGCTCCTACAAGTCGAGCAAGATCTACCTTCGCCAGTTCGGCAAGAAGGTCACGCCCGAGATGAAGAAGAACCTCATGGTGGGCATGGGCGAGAACGCGGGCGTCATCGACGTCGGCGAGGGCTGGGCGGTCACCTTCAAGATCGAGTCGCACAACCACCCGAGCTACATCGAGCCGTTCCAGGGCGCGGCCACCGGCGTCGGCGGCATCGTGCGCGACATCATCTCGATGGGCGCTCGCCCGGTCGCCGTCATGGACGCGCTGCGGTTCGGTGACATCAACCACCCCGATACCGCCCGCGTCGTGCACGGCGTCGTGAGCGGCATCAGTTTCTACGGCAACTGCCTCGGCCTGCCGAACATCGGCGGCGAGACCTGGTTCGACTCGGTCTACCAGGCGAACCCGCTCGTGAACGCCCTCGCGGTCGGCGTCATGCGCCACGAAGACCTGCACCTCGCCAACGCCAAGGGCGCCGGCAACAAGGTCGTGCTCTTCGGTGCACGCACGGGCGGCGACGGCATCGGCGGTGCGTCGATCCTCGCGTCCGACACCTTCGCCGAGGGCGGCCCCACCAAGCGCCCCGCGGTGCAGGTCGGCGACCCGTTCGCCGAGAAGGTGCTCATCGAGTGCTGCCTCGAGCTCTTCGCGGGCGACCTCGTCGAGGGCATCCAAGACCTCGGCGCCGCCGGCATCTCGTGCGCGACCTCCGAGCTCGCGAGCAACGGCGACGGCGGCATGGCGATCGTGCTCGACGACGTGCTGCTGCGCGACCCCACGCTCACGCCCGAAGAGATCCTGATGAGCGAGAGCCAAGAGCGCATGATGGCGATCGTGCGGCCCGAGAAGCTCGAGGGCTTCCTCGAGGTCGTGAAGAAATGGGACGTCGAGACGAGCGTGCTCGGCGAGGTCACCGACACGGGCCGCCTCTCGATCATGTGGCACGGTCAGGAGATCGTGAACGTCGACCCGCGCACCGTCGCCGTCGACGGCCCCGTGTACGAGCGCCCCGTCGCCTACCCCACGTGGATCGACGCACTGCAGGCAGACACGGCCGCGAAGCTCGACCGGCCCGCGACCCCCGATGAGATTCGCGCGCAGTTCCTGCAGCTCATCGGTTCCGCGAACCAGGCGGATGCCGCGTGGGTCACGAACCAGTACGACAAGTACGTGCTCGGCAACACGGCGCTCAGCTACCCCGACGACGCGGGCATGGTGCGCGTCGACGAGGAGTCCGGCCTCGGCGTCTCGATCGCAACCGACGCCAACGGCCGCTACTCGCAGCTCGACCCGCGTCAGGGCGCGAAGCTCGCTCTCGCCGAGGCGTACCGCAACGTCGCCGTCTCAGGCGCCGTGCCGGCCGCCGTGTCCGACTGCCTGAACTTCGGCTCCCCCGAGAACCCCGAGGTCATGTGGCAGTTCTCCGAGACCGTCGAGGGCCTCAGCGACGGATGCCTCGAGCTCGGTATCCCCGTCACGGGCGGCAACGTCAGCTTCTACAACCAGACCGGCGACGTGCCGATCCACCCGACGCCGGTGATCGCCGTCCTCGGCGTGATCGACGACGTCGCCCGCCGCATCCCGTCGGGATGGCAGGACGACGGCCACAACATCTACCTCCTCGGCGACACGGCGCTCGAGCTCGACGGCTCCGCGTGGGCGGGCGTCGTGCACGGCCACCTCGGCGGTCGCCCCCCGGCCGTCGACCTCGCCGGAGAGAAGCGTCTCGCCGAGCTGCTCAACGCCGCCGCGATCGAGGGACTCATCGACTCGGCACACGACCTCTCCGACGGCGGCCTCGCGATCGCACTCGCCGAAGCCGTCGGCCGCTTCGGCCTCGGCGCCCGAGTGGTGCTCGACGAGGTCGCCGGCGACGCCGGCATCGACCTCGCGACGGCGCTCTTCTCCGAGTCGACCGGCCGGGTCATCGTCACGGTGCCGCGCGAAGACGACGTGAAGTTCCGCGGACTCTGCGAGGGCCGCGACTACCCGGTGCGTCGTATCGGCGTGACGGATGCGACATCCGGTGCGCTCGAAGTGCAGGGCCTCTTCACTGTCTCGATCGACGAGCTGCGGGGGGTCAACCGTGCGCCGCTCGCCGACGCGTTCGGCCCCATCGTCGGCTACTGAGCACACAGCCGGTCGAGTCTTGGGTCGAGTAGCGAAGCGTATCGAGACCAAGAAGCGCATCGAGACCCTGTGACCGAGCAGCAGCAGTTCACCGAGAGCTACGCCGCATCGCACGGCCGTTTCGCGGTGATTCCCGCCGCGTACCTGGTGCTGCGTCGCAACGACGAGGTGCTGCTGCAGTTGCGCCGCGGCACGGGGTATTACGACGAGTACTGGGCGTGCGGAGCAGCCGGGCATGTCGAGGCGGGCGAGACGCTCCTCGGCGCCGCCGTGCGCGAGGCCGGCGAGGAGCTCGGCATCGAGCTCGACGAGGGCGCACTCACCGTGCTCACGGTCATGCATCGCACCGGCGGCGAGGTGGATGGCGTGCGCCACGCGATCGACGAACGCATCGACGTGTTCTTCGGCGCCACCGAATGGCGGGGCGAACCCCGACTCATGGAGAACAAGGCGGTCGAGCTCGCGTGGTTCCCGCTCGACGGCCTGCCCGACCCGGTCGTGCCGCACGAGCTCGCCGTGCTCGAAGCGCTGCGCGACGAGCGGCTCGCACCGATCACGCCCTACGGGTTCTGACCATGCCCGCCGAACCGTGGCAGGCCGCGCTCATCTGGGTGCCGGTCGCGCTGTTCGCGCTCGCCATCGTGATCGGCATCGTCGTGCGGTGGATCCGGGCTCCACGCGGCGTCCGATCGCGCTTGCGGCACTCACTCGGCCCGATCATGAGCGCCGGCGAGAAGTACCAGGAACTGCACACCGGCCAGCGCGGCCTGCAGGATTCGATCATCGAGTCCGTGCAGGAACAGGAGTCGCACGGCTCGGAGCGGGGCGCGGGCGACGACGCCGACGCAGGCCGTCGCCGCCGAGCGTCGCCCGATTGACGCCGCCTCACCCGCGACCTCCGCTAGCGTTCCGGCGTAGGCGGCCGGGGGCCTCGCGCACCTCCGCCCACACCGCCGCCCAGTGCCGCCCGTCGAGCCGGCTCGGCAAGACGTGAGCGGGCAGCTCGAGTGAGCGCAGCAACCGCCGGCTGCGCTCGGTGGGCAGTGGCCGTGACGTGCGGGCCAGTATCTGGGCCAGCCCATTGCCGCGACCGCGGTACACCTCGGCGACGAACGCCTGATACGCGGCACGGTCGGCCGTCGGCACGAGCGGTTCCCGCCGCCGCTCGATCGTGAAGACACCGCCGTCGACCGACGGTGCCGGCTTGAACGCCCGCGCCGGAACGCGCTCATGCAGCCGGAACGTGAACCACGGGTCCCACTGGGCCGTGAGCAGGCTCGAGCCGCCGACCCCGCAGCGACGCCGCGCGACCTCCCACTGGGTGAGGAGGATCGCCTCGGTCCAGCCACCCCGAGCGAGGAGCGAGCGCATGATCGCCGTCGTCAGGTGGAACGGCACATTGCCGATGATGGCGTGCGGCGTGGAGGGATACCGCCATGCAAGTGCGTCGGCCTCCACGATCGTCACGTGCGAATGACCCTCGAACTCACGACGGAGCGAGTCGGCCCGGCGCCGGTCGATCTCGAGCGCGATCAGCGGCCGGCCGAGCCCCGCGAGCTCACGCGTGATCGCACCGCTACCGGCGCCGAGCTCGACGATCGGGCCGCGAGCGGCGGCCGTCAGCGCGACCAATCGGCCGACGACGCTGCGATCGACGAGGAAGTTCTGGCCGAGTTCGTGGCGGCCACCGAACGACGGCGGGGCGAACGCCGAGGCCGGCGCCGACGCCCGGTGGGAACGGGCGGATCGACCGGAACGGGAATCAGAAGACGAGAAGGGAAGGGAAGAAGGGTTGTGCGTACGCAATGAGAACTCCGCTGGCGAGTATCGTCAGCCGGGCGCGCCGAAGCAGCACCGCGGCCAGGGTCATGGCCGAGGCGGAGGGACGCGTGAAGGTTCGGTCGCTCCGCCTCAGGCGGTGCGGGGCCGAATGATCATTGCCGTGGAGTTACAACACACGATCGTCGACCCTAGCAAATGGGATCGCTCGGCGCAGCCTGCCGCCTGCCGGCGGCGGAGACAGGCCGAGGCATCCGCGATTCGCTCAAGCGCCCGACGGCGGGTCCGCGAGCAGCTGCACCCGATCGCCGAGATAGCGGGCGAGGGGCGTGAGCGCATCGGGCTGCGCGGGGCTCCAGCGCACGAACACCTCGTCGCCGACGACGACGAGCGGGCCGGATGCTCCGGTGCGGGCGAGCTCGGCCGGGTCGATCGGCGACGTGTCGAAGTTCACGGTCTCGCCCTCGGCGATGCCGCCCTTCACCGCGGCGGCGCGAAAGGCGCGCTGCTCGGCGATCGCGGCAGCCGGCGTGCTCCGCCGGGCGGGGCGCTCGGCGCGCACCACTCGCCCGGTGGCCCGCAGTCGGCCGGCGCCGGCGGCGGGCTGATCGTCGGCATCGATCAGCAGTACCCCGAGCCGCCACACCCGGCCGAGCGGAGTCATGCGCGCCGCACGCGGGATGCCGAGCGTGCGCCGCTCTGGCACGTACTCGGCGAGGGTCTCGTCACGGGCCGCGTTCCGCCGGAGCTCGGCGGCTGCGTCGGAGACGAGCCCGGCAACCGCCGACCCGATCGCCGCGCTCCGGTCGCGCGGCTCGGCGCCCGGGGCATCCGTCACCGCGACCGTCCGACGAGTTCAAGCAGGGCGAGACCGTAGGCCTCTGAGACATCCGGGTGCTCGAAGCGCCGCCGCCCATCGGCCAGCTCGATCTCGACCTCGAACGCGTCGTCGAGCCGGCGCAGCGCACGGAACGTCGCCCGCAGCAGCTCGCGGAGCTGGTCTTCACGGGGCAACCACACGGCGTCGCCGATCGAGACGGAATCGAGCGCCCACTCGGTCGTGCCGTTGAACCCGAGAATGGTTCCCGTCGGGTAGCGGTGCGCCTCGATCGTCATCTCGCTGACGGTGAAGATGTCGGCCTCGACCTCGTGCTCGACGGCGTCGGGCAGGTCGAGCTGGAATCGGTCGCCCGATTCGGGATGCCAGGCGAGTCCCGCCTCACGCAGCGCGAGCGCGAGCTCGCGGCTGATCATTGCGTGTCCGCGATGTCTGCGGCATTCGCGGCATCCGCGGCATCCGCCTGCGCCTCACCCGCGTCGCCCGGCAGGCTGTAGTCCGCATTCACGAGGATCGGCATGTGATCGGATGACCCGCGCGCGAGCGTCTCGATGCCGGCGATGTCGAACCCGACCGATGTGGCGAGGTCGAAGTGACCACGGAAGAACTTGTACCGCGTGTACGTGCGCTTGTCGCTGAGCGTCAGGTCGTAGCCCGAGTCGCGCACCTTCTCGCCGAGGTTCTCCTTGAAGATCGGGTAGTTGTAGTCGCCCACCATGAGCGTCGGCAGGCCCGGCCCGAGAAACTGCAACTCGCCGAGCGCCGTCTTGATCTGGTGGCGGCGCAGTGAATTCAGCGCGGTCAGCGGGGCGGCGTGGAACGACGCCACGATCAGCTCCCGTTGCACCTCGAGATCGAAGAGGCGCACGCCGATGAGGCGCTCGTGAGCCGGTCGCAGCAGCCGGTCGTGCAGCGACTTCTTGAGCACGAACGCCTGCACGCGCCGCGCGGTGAAGCGGTCGGCACGGTAGTAGAGGGCGAGCCCGAGGCGATTGCGCTGGGTGGAATCCGCGAGCTCGAGCGAGCCGATGTGCTGCGGCAGGTCTTGCGTGTCGCACTCCTGCAGGCAGAGGATGTCGGGCGAATACCGGTCGACGATGCCCACGAGCTCGCCACTCGCCCGGTGCTTGCGAAGGTTGTAGCTGATCACGCGCATGATCGAATCAGCCTACGTCGCCAGGCTTCGGACTGGCCCAGAATCCCGGTGCTCGTCGTCGCATCTCGCAACGATCACCTCACATCGGGCGGCGCCCGGGCGCCACCCCGACCCGAACGTGCAATCCGGTCGCGGCCTCTTCGAGCGCGAGGTCGAGTTCGGTGAGCGGATGCGTCGCGCCGACGAGCTCGTCGAGCGGCAGCTCACGCCACGACCGCTCGAGGAACTCGACCGCGCGCACGAGCTGCGGCGCCGCGTAGTTGTGCACGCCCGTGATCGTGACGAGCCGGCGCACGATGGTCTCGGGATCGATGCCGACTTCGGGGCCGGACGAGACGCTGCCGACGAGCACCGCGACTCCGCCGACTCCGACGGTGTCGAGCACGGTGCGCACACCCGCGGGGGATCCGGATGCCTCGACCGCCACGAGCACCTCCGGCAGACCGCGTGTTTCGAAGCGGGCGAGCACGGCATCGAGCCGGTCCGCCGAGGTGCCGCGCGCGCCGGGGTCGGCCGTCACGGCGCCGAGCCGACGGGCGAACGCCCGCCGTGCGGCATCCGGATCGGAGACGATGACCTCGGAGCCCGACTCGATCGCGATCGCCGCGACCGTCAGGCCGATCATGCCACCGCCGGTGACGAGCACGAGCGCGTCGTCGAGGTCGACCCGCGCGGTCGCGGCATCGAGCGCCGCCACCGCGGTCGCGGTGGCGCACGATGCCGGGGCCGCGACCGATGCGGGCAGCGCTTCGCTCACCCGCACGGTCGCCGTGCCGGCGCGCAGCTGCACGTGGGTGGCGAACCCGCCCGAGAGCTCCCAGCCTCGGTGCACGCGCTCGTGGCCGTATTTCGCGAGCGAGCGGCACTTCTGAGTGACTCCCCTGCGGCAGCGATCGCAGGTGCCGCAGCTGACGGACACCGACCAGACGACCCGGTCGCCGAGCTCGAGCGGCGAGCCGTCGGCACGGACGGCGCCCTCGCCCACCGCGATGACCCGGCCCACCTGCTCATGGCCGAGCACGAGCGGCGCAGCGGCGACACGATCGCCGCGCACCGTGTGCACGTCGGAGCCGCAGATCGTCGCGAGTTCGACCTCGACGAGCGCCTCACCCGCCGCGAGGCGCACCCCGGGCGCCGCGAGCGCATCGTGCGGGCGGCCGGGCTCATTCCAGACCATGGCCACGGGAGAGGGCTTCACGATGACGTCGAGCTCGCCGACCCGCACAACGGTGTGCATCGATCCGCCCTACTCGCCGCGAAGGCCGAGCAGCGCAGGCAGCTCGGTGACGCTGTCGATCACGGCGTCGGCGCCGGCGCCGATGAGCGCGTCACGATCGTGCGCACCGCTCAGCACGCCGACGACGAAACCGGCGCCGGCGTTGACGCCGGATTCGATGTCGCTCACGGTGTCGCCGACGACGACCATCGCGTCGACCGCGCTGGTTCCCGTGCGCAGCAGTGCGGTGAGCGCCAAGTCTGGGTGCGGGTGGCCGCGTCCCGCATCAGACGGGGACAGCGCGACATCGACGAGCCGGCGCCAGTCGAGGGCATCGAGGATCGCGTCGCGAGTCGTGGGCGCGAAGCCGGTGGTGAGGGCGACGAATGCCCCGGCACCGCGCAGCTCCCTGATGACGTCGGCCGCGCCGGCGATCTCGGCGATGCCCTCGTTCGCGACGAGCTCGGCGAACGCGGCCTCGAATGCGGCACTGCCGCGCTGCGCGGCCGCTTCATCGCCGCGGGCGAGCACGCGGAAGACCTCGGTCGTCGACTGCCCCATCGTGTCGCGCACGTACTCCACCGCTGCATCGAGGGCGTCGCCCGTCGCGATGCCGCTGCGTTCGACGGCGAGTGCGAACGCCCGCTCGACGACACCGCCATCGGCGACGGTCGTGCCGGCCAGGTCGAGCACGATGAGCTCGATGTCGCCCTCGTCGGGGTCTTCGGACTCCTCGAGGTCGTCGTCAAGATCGTCGAGCTCCTCGTCGAGCGCATCGACGTCGAGCTCGCGGGGATCGGCCTCACCGGGCCGGGAGAGCTCGGCGAGCTCGTCGAGCTCGGCGAGCTCGTCGTCGGAGATGCGGACGGGGGTCTTCGCGGTCATGATGCACCTCTCTGCAGGGTGGCTGCGCATGCTGCGTTCAGTCCTGTTGGCCCACGGTAGGCAGCGGTCGCCAACGGGGGGCGGCGGCGTGGTTACGGGAAGGTGAATCCCTCGTGCCCGAACGTCGGCTGCGCTGCTCAGCGTCGGATGCGGCCCGGTCCGAGAGCTGCGCCGATGCCCACCGCGATGATGCCGGCGAAGAGGAATCCGTAGCGACCCGAGACGACGCCGAACGCGGCCAGCACGATGCCGATGACCACCACGGTGCGCGAGAGCACACGCCTGACCTTCGGCCGTCCGAAGAAGCCGGGTCGCCCCCGTTCGCCCGACCCGGTCATGCGCCGACGGTGAAGGTCTCGCCGGTGGCGTCTTCGGCGAAGGTCCAGAATCGAGCGCCGATCGCGGCATCCTTCGACACTCGGGTCGGCGTCTGCAGGGACGGCGCGCCCTTCGTCGAGAACCGCGGACCCCAGAACTGTCCACCCTCGACACCGGGCGCGGTCAGCGCGTGCAGCGTCACCTCGGCGCCGCGATGCTTGCCCTGCGCCCACGGTGTCTGCAGCGCGTCGGCGAAGCGTGCTCCGGCGGTCGGTTCGTTGACCCCGGGGACCCGTGGGGTGCGGCCGCTGATCGAATAGCCAGGGTGGGCGAGGACGCTCATCGCCGATGCCGTTCGAGCGGATGCCGTCGCTGCCCTCAGCCGACGGTCGAGTTCGAAGGCGAGCACGTGCGTCGCGATCTTCGACTGCGCATACGCCCGCCAGAAGTCGTAGCCGCGCGTGAGCTGCAGGTCGTCGACGCGGAACGACGAGAGCTTCGTCGCGAGTGAGCCGAGGCCGACGATGCGGGCGCCCGGCGCGAGGTGCCGCACGAGCCGGGCGAGCAGCGCGAAGTGGCCGAGCACGTTCGTCGCGAGCACGAGTTCGTTGCCATCGGGCGACTCGAGGCGCGCGCCCGGCGTGTGCACCATGCCCGCGTTCGTGACGACACCGTCGAACGGCGGTCGGTGCAGCAGTCGCGCGGTGCCGGCGCGTACCGAGTCGAGCGAGGCGAGATCGATGACGAGTGGCTCGACGGATGCCTCGGGGCGGGCGCCGCGGATGGCGGCCATCGCCGCCTCGAGTCGTTCGGGGCTGCGCCCGGCCAGCACGACGTGCGCGCCGGCGCCGGCGAGCCTGGCCGCGGTGAAGAATCCGAGTCCGGCGTTCGCCCCGGTCACGAGGTAGCGCCTACCCGCCTGCGGAGGAAGCGCGATGGGGTACCAGTTCACAGCTCGCGGGCGGTGCCGGCCGCACCGTTCGCGCTGTTCGCGCCGTTCGCGAGCTCCTCGTGGTGCTGGATGACCTCGGCGACGACGAAGTTGAACCACTTCTCGGCGAACGCCGGGTCGAGGTGCGCATCGATCGCGAGGTCGCGGAGGCGCGCGATCTGGCGCCGCTCACGGTCGGGATCGCTCGGCGGCAGGCCGTGAGTGGCCTTCAGCCGCCCGACCTGCTGCGTGAACTTGAACCGTTCGGCGAGCAGGTGGATGAGGGCCGCGTCGATGTTGTCGATGCTCGATCGGATGCCGAGCAACTCGCTCATCGCGGCATCCCGTTCGTCGAAAGGCCCGTCAGTCATGCTTCGAGCGTACTTCCATCCGCACGGCGCGGTCGTGCAGGTAGCGCTGCTCGATGAGGTTCTCGGTCATCCCGGCAGCCGCCCGGAACTCCTCCCCCGCGAGGCCATGGTTCCCGGTGAGTCCGAGCAGGTGGGCGCGCACCGCCCGCGCCCGCGCGCTGACGAGCGCGTCGGAGACGAGCTCGTGCTGCCGGTCGAGCTCGTCGAGCAGGGCGAGCCCGCGCTGCGCACCGTACGCGTGGGCGACGGCGACCACCCGGCTGAGCCGCACGGGTGCGGTCGGCTCGAGCTGCTCGAGGCCGAGGTAGAGCGCCGCGATCTGCGGCCAGTCGGTCTGGTCCGCGGTCGCCGCCTCGGCGTGCACGGCCGCAATCGCGGCCTGCAACTGGTAAGTGCCCACGCTGCGCCGTCGCCACGCCTCCTCGATGAGGGCACTGCCCTCCGCGATGAGCGCGGAATCCCATCGGCCGCGATCCTGCTCGGCCATGGGCACGAGCTCCCCCGAGGCATCCGTTCGGGCCCCGCGCCTGGCCTCGGTGAGCAGCATCAGGGCGGTCAGGCCCTTGGGCTCGGGATCCTCCGGCAGCATGCGCTGCAGCATCCGGGAGAGCCGGATCGCCTCCTCCGTGAGATCGCGGCGGCTCAGCGCGTCACCGGAGGTCGCGGTGTACCCCTCGTTGAAGACCAGGTAGAGCACCCGCATGACCGCCTCGATGCGCGGCCGCAGATCGCCCTCGAGCGGCAACGCGAAGCGAGCGCCCGCCTTCTTCAGCTGCTGCTTCGCCCGGCTGATCCGCACCGCCATGGTCGGTTCGCTGACGCCGTACGCATGAGCGATCTCCGCGGTCGTGAGCCCGCCGACGGCGCGCAGCGTCAGCGCGATCTGCGAGGCGCTGCTGAGCGCGGGGTGACAGCAGAGCACGAGCAGGTGCAGGCTGTCGTCGTGGTCGGCGACGGCCGGTCCGGGTGCGGTCGGGTCGAAGAGCGACGGGTCGGATGCCGCGGCCGCGTGCTCTCGGCGATGCGCCGCCTGCTCGGAACGCAGCAGGTCGATCATCTTGCGGTAGGCGACCCTGATGAGCCAGCTGCGGGGTTCGGCCGGAATGCCGTCGCCGGGCCACTGGCGGCTGGCCGCGATGAGCGCTTCCTGCACCGCGTCCTCGGCCACGTCGAAGCGACCGAAGCGGCGCACGATCGCGCCGAGCACCTGCGGCGCCTCGGAGCGCAGCAGGTGCTCGACGGTCGTCTCGCGGGCGACCGGCATCAGGCGAAGTCGTCGCCCATGATCGGGCGGATCTCCATGGGCTCGCCGAGCACCGCGACCATTCGGGAGACGATGTCGCGCGCGCGATCGAGGCTCGCGACCTCGAGCACGGCGAAGCTCGCGAGTACCTCCTTCAGCTCGGCGAACGGCCCGTCGGTGGCGATGACGCCCGACTCGGTCTTCCGAACCGTCGTGGTCACCGCCGGGTGGCCGAGGCCCTCGCTCGTCACGAACTCGCCGGTCGCGCGAAGCTCCGCCTCGAACTCCTGGTAGGCGGCGAATGCCGCCAGCGCCTCGTCCGACGGGGTGTCCGCCGTCGCGGCATCCCATGCGGCGGCCGGGGTGTAGCTGAGCACGAGGAACTTCATGGGGTGTCCTTCCAGACGGCGCGGTCGTGGCCACGCTATTCGGGTTCGATGGATGGAGCCGGGCTTTCAGGCGGCCCGGCGGAGTCGCAGCGCAACGATCGTCGTCCAGGTGAAGGCGACGAGGCCGGTCAGCGCAACCTGCACGCTCGCGCTCTCCGGGGAGACCGGAACGAGCAGCACGAGCGCGGTGACACCGTTGCCGATGGCCGGCCAGAGCGCCCGGCGACGGATGTCCCGTACGAGCAGCACGATGCACGCGACGGCGAGGGCGGTGAACGCGACGGCGGCAGCGGCGGAGTGAACGATCGAGTGCCACGACATCGGCACGGCACCCGCTGGTGCGCCGAGCGGGAAGCCGAACTGCGGATCCATGACGAAGCAACCAGCAGCGATGAGGCCCGCCCCGAAGATGCCGATGAAGAGCGGTGCAGCGCGCCGGCCGAGTCCCTGCGCCACCACCCGCCGATGCACGACCGCGAGCGCGAGCACGCCGAGTCCGGTGAGGACGAAGGTCGCGATCTGGATCCAGCCGAGCGCGCCGGTGGAGAGCTGGCTCAGCGGATGCGCCCGCAGATCGAATCCGGGCCGCGTGAGCATCTGCACGAGAGCGGAAGCGTAGAAGAAGGGTCCGGCGAGCGCCGCAGCCAGCGCGAGGCGGCGGGTGGAGCGAGTGTTCATGGTGTCCTCCCGAGGACGTTCGAAACGGTGTGTACCGCTACCTCGGAGCGAACCGGCCGACCTTGACATCGCCAGCGGATGTCAAGACGGTCGCCTCGGCTCCGATGTACCCATGAACGGCGCTGACCGACACGCGCCGAAGGAAAGGAAACGATCATGA
Source organism: Agromyces sp. GQ35 (assembly GCF_059758475.1). Classification (NCBI taxonomy): domain Bacteria; kingdom Bacillati; phylum Actinomycetota; class Actinomycetes; order Micrococcales; family Microbacteriaceae; genus Agromyces; species Agromyces sp. GQ35. Next base: position 760,280 of record NZ_JCAXEO010000001.1, read on the forward strand.
ACGACCACATCGAGACCCTGGACTCCACGGCCACCGAGATCGACGCCACTGCCGGCACCGGGAGCGAGCGGCTCGAGCCCTCGCCCGAGGTGCGCGCACTCGACCGTCTCGTCGGCGAGTGGACGGTGACCGGCGGCGCCGAGGGAATCGTGCGCTACGAGTGGATGCCGGGCGGGCACTTCCTGCTGCAGCACGTCGAGCTCGACCAGTTCGGCGAGCAGATCATCGGCCTCGAGGTCATCGGCCACCTGCACCCGTTCGGCGAGCCCGTCGGAGCCGACGTCGTGTCGCGCTTCTACGACTCCGCCGGGAACACGCTCGATTACGCCTACGAGCTCGTCGACGACACGCTGACGATCTGGGGCGGTGCGAAGGGCAGCCCGGCGTACTTCCAGGGCACCTTCAGCGCCGACGACCAGGTCGTCGACGGGGCCTGGGTCTACCCGGGCGGTGGCGGCTACGACTCGACGATGACGCGCCGCTGAGCAGTGCGCCGAGCGTTGCGCTGAAACGCCGACGCGGGGTGAGCCCGCCGAAACCGGCCGCTTCCCGGCAGGGGGTTTCGACGGGCTCACCCCGCTCGTTCACACCGCGGCGGCGGCGCGCTCCAGCATCGGCTTCGTCGCGAACAAGCCCAGCCACACGACGCCGATTCCCGCGGCGAGCACCCCAGCGATGACCGCGAGCGACAGCGGCGCGACGATGATCGTGAGGCCCGTGAGCGGCAGCATCACGACCGCCGCGGTCACCGCCGATCCGATCGCCGTGATGCGCAGCGGCGACATGACGGCGCGGCGGCGGGCGGCATCCATCGTCGGCGTCGGCATGCCGAGCATGCCGAGCGAGCGGTACAGCTCGCCGCGATCGAGGATGCCTGCGGCCTGGTTGACGCCGACCGAGCACGCGACCATGAGGAAGGAGCCGATGACCGTGATCAGGATGCCGGTGCGGATGTCGGCGAACAGCTCTTGCGACTCGGCGTCAGCGGCCTCGCCGAAGGAGCCGAGCAGGGCGATGCCGGTGCCGGCGAAGACGGCCATGAAGCTCGTCATCGCGACGCCCGAGACCTGACGCCACGCCGCCTTGGGCGACTCGAGCACGGCACGCGCCGCGAGCAGGCGGGCCGGCACCTTGGCGCGCTTGGCCTGCCCCTGGGCGACGAGACGGATGACCCATGGACCGATCAGGTTCAGCACCGCGATCGTGCCGCCGAACGCCGCGCCGAGCATCGCGAGAATGACCATCGCCGAGCCCGCCACCTGCAGCACGCTCATCACGAGGAAGGCGATCGCGATGACCGCGACACCGATCACGATCCGCAGCCAGTGCAGCTTCGGCGCATCCTGCTTCATACGCACGCCGAGCGGTGAGATGACCACCTGGCGCAGGCCGAGCACCGCGCTCACGACGGCGAGCAACGCCACTCCCAGCACGACGCCGATGATCATCAGCGGCGCGAGCACCACGCCCTCGATACCGAGGGCCTCTCCGCGGAACGGGATGAGTGCGAGCAGCGGCACGAGCACGAAGTACAGCACGACGCCGAGCAGGGCGCCCGAGACGGCGAGCACGACCGACTCGATCACGGCGAGCGCCGAGACCGTCGCCGGCATCGCGCCGAGCAACCGCAACGTTGCGAGCCGGTCGTCCCGCCGGCGCGCCGACAGCCGGGCGGCCGCTCCCCCGAGCGAGGCCAGCGGCACCACGAGCAGCACGAGGGCGACGACGGCGAGCGCCTGGTACGTGACGCCGACCTCGCCGGACCAGGTCCAGAACGACTGCGCGCCACCGAGGACCGTGAGCAGCAGCGCCGTCACGATCGCGAACGCGGTGATGGGCAGCGCGCTCGCCGCGATGCCTGCGGTTCCGGGTCGAGCGAGCAGCCAGGCGACCCGGGCGATCATGCCGACACCCCCGGCACCCGTTCGCCCACGATGCGGCCGTCGCGCATGTCGACGATGCGGCTGCAGCGGCCCGCGACATCCGCGTCGTGCGTGACGAGCACGAGCGTGCGGCCCTGGCCGGTGGTCGAGTCGAGCAGTGCCCGCATGACCTCGGCCGAGGTGGCCGAGTCGAGCGCACCGGTGGGCTCGTCGGCGAAGACGACGGATGCCCCGGTGACCTGCGCCCGCGCGATCGCCACGCGTTGCGCCTGGCCCCCCGAGAGCTGGCCGATGCGGCGGTCCTCCATGCCCGCGAGGCCGAGGGCAGCGAGCCAGCCGCGACCGTACTCCTCGGCGCGGGCGCGTGGCATGCCGTTCAGCATGAGCGCGAGGGCGACGTTCTCGACCGCGGTCAGCTCGGGAATGAGGAGCCCCTGCTGGAAGACGAACCCGTACGCCTCGCGCCGCAGTCGCGATCGCTCGCGTTCGCTGAGCGACGTGACGTCGACCCGCCCCGCTCCGGACTGGAAGCCCACGGTGCCGGCGTCTGGGCGGATGATGCCCGCCAGGCAGTGCAGCAGCGTCGTCTTGCCCGAGCCCGACGCGCCCATGATGGCGAGCGACTCGCCGGTGCGCACCTGGAGGTCGACGCCCGCGAGGGCTTGCGTCTGGCCGAAGGACTTGCTGAGGCCGGATGCCTCGATCACGAAGGAACTCATACCCTCGAGCCTGCCCAGCGGGCCGGGGCGGCGCGTCGGGCGGAAGTCGCATTCACGCGCAGAGGGCGTCATCCTCGCGGATGACGCCCTCTGCTTGCGGTGCGCCTGTCGGAACCCGTCCCCCAGGTCTCGACAGACGCACCCGTCTCTCTGACTCAGCGGGGTGTCGCCCGCCGGATCACGAGGTATCCGCTGATCGCGCACACGGAGGCCAATGCGAGCACGATGGTGAATGTGCCGACGAGGCCGATGGCGGCGAACCACTCGAAGATGGCGGGCCACGAGTCGCTCCACGTCAACCCGGCGACCAGAGCGAGCAGCACGAGGATCGAGCCGAACAGCATGATCATCATGCCCCGCATGCGCCACCGCATGAACACGGTCGTCACTGCTGCTCCGAGGAAGAGCACCATGAGTTGCAGCGCGAAGGTCGTGTAGAAGTCGACGAACCAGTTCGTCTGCCCGTACCAGAGCGCGTCGAACATGTGCGCTCCGACGCCCCACCCGTTCGTCGCGATCTCGAGCTGCACGAGCGTTGCGATCGACACGGCGAACATGAGCGCGACGAGCACGAACATGAGCGAGGTGCCGAGCCAGAAGTCGCGGCGGGTCGCACCGAAGCCGAGCGCGAACGAGAGCGTCAAGCCGACGGCCTGCACGCCGACGGCGACGAGGTACCACTGCGGCGACAGGGCCGCCCAGCTGTATCGCATGCCGTCGAGGTCTTCGGCGGTGCCGCCCGAGCTCGAGATGATGAGCGCGATGACGATGGTGACCACCCAGGCGCCGCCGAGGATCATCCAGGGGACGCCGAAGAAGACCGATGGTGTGACGGCGTGCAGGCGCACGACGCGCCAGATCTCGTGGGCCCGCGAGCGGGCTTCGGTGCGCACGATCGGCTGATCGATGACGGCGCTCATGCTGCGACCTCCTGGTCGGTCGAGTCGGCACTCAGGTCGGTGCCGGTCATGTGGATGATGAGCTGCTGGAGCGAGACGGGCGCGAGTTCGAGTCCGAGCTCGGCAGCCTTGATGCGCTCGCCCTGGTCGAGGCGGCCGTCGATGGTGGCGGATGCCAGCCCGCCGAGGCCTTCGCGACCGATGACGGGCCGGTCGGCCACGAACGACTCGACCGCGGCTCGCGGACCCGCAACGGTCGTCGCCGACCCGCGCAGTTCGTCGGCGTCGCGATCGAACAGGATGCGGCCCTGGTCGATGAGGATCACGTGCTCGAGGATGTTCGCGACCTCGTCGATCAGGTGGGTCGAGAGCACGATCGTGCGGGGGTTCTCGGCGTAGTCCGCGAGCAGGCGGTCGTAGAAGATGTGCCGGGCCACGGCATCGAGACCGAGGTACGGCTCGTCGAAGAACGTGAGCGGCGCACGCGACGCGAGGCCGACGATGACGCCGACAGCCGACAGCTGGCCGCGCGAGAGCTTCTTGATGTAGCGGTTCAGCGGCAGGCGGAAGTCGGCGACGAGCTGCTCGGCGAACGCGGCATCCCAGTTCTCGAAGAACCATGGCGCCGCCTTGAACACGTGCGAGGCCTTGAAGCTGTCGGGGTAGCGCTGCGATTCGGCGATGAAGCACATCTGGCGCAGCACGTCGGCATGCTCGGCGGGTTCGCGCCCGAAGACGTCGAGCTCGCCGGCATCCGGAAACAGCTGCCCGGTGAGCATCTGCATGATCGTCGTCTTGCCGGCGCCGTTGCGCCCGAGGAGTCCGTAGATGCGGTTCTCCTCGAGGTTGAGTTCGACGGCGTCGACGGCCGTGAACGAGCCGTAGCGCTTGGTGAGTCCGTTCGCGCGGACCACGGTGCGGGTCATGATTCGATCCTTTCTGCGCGGAGGAGGCCCGCGAGTTCTTCGATGCCGATGCCGAGCTTCTCGGCCTCGGTGATGAGTGGCCTGATGTATTCGTCGGAGAAGCTCGCCCGCCGACGCTCGACGAGCCGCTCGCGGGCGCCGATCGTCACGAACATGCCGATTCCCCTTCGCTTCTCCACGATGCCGTCGTCGACAAGGCGGGTCACCCCTTTCAGTGCGGTGGCCGGGTTGACACGCAGGAAGGCAGCGAACTCGTTCGTCGAGGGGATCTGGCCGCCCTCGGGCAGCGCACCGTCGATGATGTCGTTCTCGACCTGTTCTGCGATCTGGATGAAGATCGGACGTGAGTCGTCCATGCCCGCCCTTCTGTTCCGGTCGAACCTTGGTTGGTTCATTACTTGTGTAACTAACCAACCATGTGGAAGCGCGCGTGTCAAGTGCCGTCGGTCGAGCAGGCGCAGCCCGTCGGTCGAGCAGGCGCAGCCCGTCGGTCGAGTAGGCGCGCAGCGCCGTATCGAGACCACGTGACCTGGTCTCGATACGCTCCTGCGTCGCTACTCGACCGACGTGCGGCGCGGCAGGCGCAGGCGGCCCTGCGCGAGCAGGATGCCGAGCAGCACGAGCACCGCGCCGACCGGCTCATGCCACGAGAAACGCTCGCCGAGCAACAGCACGCCAAGCGCGACGCCGACGACCGGCGTGACGTACGTGACGGTCGACGCGTTGGTCGGCCCCCACGCGCGCAGCACGTTGATGTTCCAGATGTAGGCGAGCCCCGTGCCGAGCACGCCGAGAGCGAGAAGCGAGCCGACGATCGCAAGGTCGAGCTGCACGGGCTGCCAGGCGATCACGGGCGTCAGCACGAGCATGATCGCGCCCGCGATGCCGATGTTCAGGAAGGCGAACGTCGCCGGCGCGATCGGCCTGGTGCTCAGGAACTTGCGCGTGTACCCGAAGGTGAAGCCGTAGCAGACCGCTGCGCCGAGGCACGCGAGCTGTCCGAGCAGGCTCCCCGTCAGCGCGGCGTACTGCCACGGACCGATGATGACGAGCACCCCGACGATGCCGACGACCACGCCGGCCCACTGCGCCGCCACGAGTCGCTCGACCCGGAATGCGAGGGTCGCCATGAGCGCCGTCGTGATCGGGGTGACGGCGTTGTAGATCGAGGCGAGGCTCGACGAGACGTGCAGTTCGGCCCAGGCGAAGAGCATGTGGGGCACGACGCATCCGCTGATCGCGATGACCGTGAAATGCAGCCACACGACGGGCCGGCGCGGCAGCACCGGGCCCCGCTCCCCCGATGGCGACATCACACGCGGTCGCATGACGAGCACGATGATGCCGAGCGTGAGACCGCCGAGCACGAGCCGCGACCACGCGACCTGCGTGAAACCCACTCCTTCGAGTGCGACCTTCATGAAGAGGAAACTCGCGCCCCACACGATGCCCATGGCGAGGAACTGCACCCACGTCGAAAGCCTCGACGGCTGCGACGAGACGGATGCCGCGGCCGCGCGGTTCGGTGCGGTACTGGTGCTCACTGCTCGAGCGTATGCCCGGCCACCGACGCCCCGATACGGCCGCCGAGGTGCGTGTCCGGAACCCGCCGAAGAACGGCAGTGACGGCATCGGATGCCCCTCGCCTCGGACCTATCGATGAAGCGAGGCGTTGTCCACCGCATCTCGTGAAGAACTCAACTCCGTCGTGACGGCGTTTGATCCCGCCGGCGGGAGCGATCTTCTGGAGCGATGGTTCGGTGTTCCAACCAGGCGCAGATTCCGAGGCAAGTGCCGAGGCCGCAGAACGTCAAGACGGCGGCGACTGTGAGCCATCCAGTGAGCTGCCCCTGCTCGCCGGCACCGCCGGAAACGGCCGCTACCGCAGTGAGTAGGCCGTACGGGACAAAGAACAGCGCTCCCATCCAGGCCGGGATGAGCAGCAGAAGGCGCGGGACGCGCGGGCTTCGGGGGCCCGACAACACCGCCAGCAGGCCCACGCCAGCCAGCGCAAGGGCGACCGTGAAGTCGATGCCGTGTCGCTCCATCCAAACCACCAGGTCAGGAGCACCGTTCTTCTCGAACTCAAGCGCCATGTCGAATCCGCTCGGCAGACCCGCCCTACCGCCCAGAGCCCAGTACGTTTTGATCGAGATATACGGCAGCACTGAGATGAATCCGGCCCAGAGGAGCCGCTTACGTGCAGCAAGCGGTCGTGGTTTGAGTGATCTCATCGACTTCGCCGACCATAGCGGCCGAGTGTTCGCGTCAAAGCGCCCCCAAGAGAAGCGCAAGTGACCCGAGCGCGAACGCGAAGAAGAGTGCCGGGAACGCGATGCTGTGGAGGACGCGCGCGCGAAGATGCGCGATGAGCGCACTGAGGTAGAACACGGAGAGACCGAAGGCGGCCACTATTCCGATCGGAAGAAGGCCTGCAACACCGACGACAAGCCCGGCCGCGCCGGCTCCCTTGAGGGCGGCGAGGGCTGGCAGCCAGCGGTCGGGTACTCCGACTTCTCTGGAGTTCGCGACCACGAACTTCGCACGCATGATGTCCCCGACCACGATCACCATGTTCATGAGGACCGTGATGCTGATCACGATGATGGTGATGGTGGGCATCCACATTCCTTTGACTCGGTCAAGAGCGGCGGCTTCATCCTTCAGCGAAGCTACCGACAATCAGTCGCGCAGTCACATCCTGATTCGGTTCCACGCGTTGACCGATGCGATTGCTTCGCCCTCGCCGCAGGCGCGCCGTCCCTGGCCGGAGCCACCACCGTGTCCGCGTTCGAGCTCGGAATCAGCTCAGCTGCTCCTCCCGGACCGCAACCGAACAAACGAGCTGCCGCTCACCTGACCGGGTGGCCCTTCGACGCCGTCTCGCTCCGATGGACACTAGCTAGGCTGACGATATGACCACCCATTTCGATGTCGTCGTTCTCGGCGCGGGCCCGGGCGGCTACGTCGCTGCAGTGCGCGCCGCCCAGCTCGGTCTCCGCGTGGCCGTGATCGAGCAGAAGTACTGGGGCGGGGTGTGCCTGAACATCGGGTGCATCCCCTCGAAGGCGCTGCTCCGAAATGCGGAGCTCGCCCACATCTTCCACACCCAGGCCGCGACCTTCGGCATGTCGGGCGAGGTGAGCTTCGACTACGGCGTCGCCTACGAGCGCAGCCGCCAGGTCGCCAACGGGCGCGTCAAGGGCGTGCACTACCTGATGAAGAAGAACCAGATCACCGAGGTCGACGGTCGCGGCACGTTCCGCGACGCGAACACGATCGACGTCGCGAAGGCCGACGGGTCGACCGAGACCCTCACGTTCGACCACGCGATCGTCGCGACCGGCTCGCGTGTGAAGCTCCTGCCCGGCGTCGAGCTCTCGAAGAACGTCGTGACGTACGACACGCAGATCATGGACCGCGACCTGCCGCGCTCGATCGCGGTCATCGGCGCGGGCGCGATCGGCATGGAGTTCGCCTACATCGTGCGCAACTACGGCGTCGAGGTGACCATCATCGAGTTCCTCGACCAGGCGCTGCCCAACGAAGACATCGACGTCTCGAAAGAGATCACGAAGCAGTACCGCAAGCTCGGCATCCCGATCCTCACGTCGACGAAGGTCGAGACGGTCACCGACAACGGCACGTCGGTCACCGTGGCATACACCGGTGCCGACGGGCAGCCGGGCTCGCTCGAGGTCGAACGCGTGCTGATGGCCGTGGGCTTCGCTCCGAACACCGAGGGGTTCGGCCTCGAGGCCACCGGTGTCGAGCTCACCGACCGCGGCGCGATCGGCATCGACGAGTTCATGCGCACGAACGTGCCGCACATCTTCGCCATCGGCGATGTCACCGCGAAGCTCATGCTCGCCCACGTCGCCGAGGCCATGGGGATCGTGGCGGCCGAGACCATCGGCGGTGCCGAGACGATGTCGCTCGGCGACTACCGCATGATGCCCCGCGCCACGTTCTGCTCGCCGCAGGTCGCGAGCTTCGGCCTCACCGAACAGCAGGCGCGCGACGAGGGCTACGACGTGAAGGTCTCGACCTTCCCCTTCTCGGCGAACGCGAAGGCGCACGGGCTCGGCGAGCCGACCGGCTTCGTCAAGCTCATCGCCGACGCGAAGCACCTCGAGCTGCTCGGCGGGCATCTCATCGGTCCGGATGTCTCGGAGCTGCTGCCCGAGCTGACGCTCGCGCAGAAGTGGGATCTGGGCGCCCTCGAGCTGGGGCGCAACGTGCACACGCACCCGACGCTCTCCGAGGCGTTGCAGGAGGCGTTCCACGGCCTCGCCGGCCACATGATCAACATGTAGCACCGCGGGTCTCGATACGCTCCTGCGTCGCTACTCGACCGGCAGATTCGACCGACGACAAGAGGGGCGGATGCCGCGGCATCCGCCCCTCTCGGTTCATTCGACCCGGCAGGGCAGGCGATGCCGCCGGGTCGAAGTGGGTTCCCGACGACGGGAGGGACGCCCGCCGCCGGGAATTCTCAGTGGCTGGAGGCCTTCTCGGCACCGACGCCGGTGAGCGAGCGCACCTCCATCTCGGACTGCTTCAGCGGGTCCTCCTTCTTCTTGTCGAGCACCGTGCCGAGCCAGCCGAGGAAGAACGCCAGCGGAATCGAGACGATGCCCGGGTTGGACAGCGGGAAGATCGCGAAGTTGATGTCTTCCGTCTTCAGCATCGACGTCACGGAGCCCGAGACGACCGGCGAGAAGATGATCAGGATGATCGCCGACGCGAGACCGCCGTACATGCTCCAGAGGGCGCCCTGCGTGGTGAAGCGCTTCCAGAACAGCGAGTAGACGATCGTCGGCAGGTTCGCCGACGCCGCGACCGCGAACGCGAGCGCCACGAGGAACGCGACGTTCTGCCCGTTCGCCCCGATGCCGCCGATGATCGCGACGACGCCGATGATGACGACGGTGCGACGTGCGACCTTGACCTCGGCGCCCGCCTCGGGCTTGCCCTTCTTCACGACGCTCGCGTAGATGTCGTGGGCGAAGGAGGCAGCGGCCGTGATCGTGAGGCCGGCGACGACCGCGAGGATCGTCGCGAACGCGATCGCCGAGATGAGGCCGAGCAGCACCGGGCCGCCGAGCTCGAACGCGAGCAGCGGAGCCGCCGAGTTCGGGCCGCCGGGCGCTGCCGCGATGACGTCGGCGCCCACGAGGGCCGCCGCGCCGTAGCCGAGCACGAGCGTGAACACGTAGAAGATGCCGATCAGCCAGATCGCCCAGACGACCGACTTTCGCGCCTCCTTCGCCGTGGGCACCGTGTAGAAGCGCATGAGCACGTGCGGCAGGGCCGCGGTGCCGAGCACGAGGGCGAGGCCGAGCGAGAGGAAGTCGACCTTCGCGACATCCGACACCCCGTACTTGATGCCCGGGTTCAGGATCTCGGGGTTGCCGGCGACCGCGACCGCGTTGTCGAGCAGGGTCGAGAAGTTGAAGCCGTTGATCGCGAGCACCCAGACGGTCATCACGCCGGCGCCGGCGATGAGCAGCACCGCCTTGATGATCTGCACCCAGGTGGTGCCCTTCATGCCGCCGATGAGCACGTACAGGATCATGAGGGCGCCGACGACGGTGATGACGAGCGCCTGGCCGAGCTGGTCGCCGACGCCGAGCAGCAGCGAGACGAGTCCGCCGGCGCCGGCCATCTGGGCGAGCAGGTAGAAGAAGCAGACGACGAGCGTCGTCGTGGCCGCGGCGATGCGCACGGGCTTCTGCTTCAGCCGGAACGAGAGCACGTCGGCCATCGTGAACTTGCCGGTGTTGCGCAGCAGCTCTGCGACGAGCAGCAGTGCGACGAGCCAGGCCACGAGGAAGCCGATCGAGTAGAGGAACCCGTCGTAGCCGGTGATCGCGATCGCCCCGACGATGCCGAGGAACGACGCCGCCGAGAGGTAGTCGCCGGCGATGGCCGAGCCGTTCTGGCCGCCCGTGAACGAGCGTCCGGCGGCGTAGTAGTCGGCGGCGGTCTTGTTGTTGCGGCTCGCCCGGAACACGATGATCATCGTGATCGCGACGAACGCGCCGAAGATGGCGATGTTGAGCCAGGGCTCACCCGGCGAGGTGGCGGGGGCGGCTTCGAGGTGCAGCATCAGCGGTCACCCTCCGATCGGGTCGCGGCCGGGAAGGCGGTGACGGATGTCCCGGACTCGATCTCGTCACGGAGGTTCGCGGCGATCGGGTCGAGTTCACGGTTGGCGTAGCTGACGTACCACATGGTCACGGCGAAGGTCGTGACGACCTGGGCGAGGCCGAGCAGGATGGCCACGTTGACGCTGCCGAACACCGGCGTCGACATGAAGTCGTGCGCGTAGCCGGCCAGCAGCACGTAGGCGAGGTACCAGACGAGGCAGGCGCCGAGCACGGGGAAGACGAACCTCCGGTGCTTCGAGCGCAGGCGCTGGAACTCTTCGGATTGTTGCACCGCGCGGTAGTCGACGGCCGGGGCCGTCTCGGTCTCCGCGCTCAGGGCGTCGTTGCCCATCGCGTCTCCTTCGGGGGGTCGCGGCGAACGGATCGCCCGCCGCATCGGATGTTCGGTCGGCCCACTCTCGCGCTCCGGGCGCGCAGCGTGGGGCCTGCGCCGTTCGTCGTCGCCGAACGGCGCCCACCGTGCGACGAGCGGCGGGTCGGCGACGACGAGCGAGCGACGCGAATCGAGGGGTTACGCTGTCGTGCATGCCCGAGTCGATGCTGCTCGCCGCCGCCCTCGGCGTGGCCGGCGGAGCGCTCGCGGTCGGACTCGTGCTGTTCCTGCGGCGCATCGTGCTCGCCTCGAAAGAACTCGGCACCGACGCCGAGCAGGCGACCTACCAGACGCTGCACCTCGCGTCGCGTGCGGCCGAGCACCTGCGCGGCGGCATCGACGAGCTCGACGCCCTGCGTGCGGGCAAGCACCTGCGTGCGCTCCTCGGCTGCGAGAGCCTCGCGATCGTCGACCGTTCGGGCATGATCGCGATCGATGGAGACGACGCCGTGCGGCCGGTCGCCGAGCGTCTGGCCGCGGCCGCACTCGCGAGCGGCCGCCAGCAGGTGCAGCGCCGCATCCCGGTCGGCGCCTGGGAGACGGACGCCGTCGTCGCACCGATCCTCGGCGGCGCCGGGCCGCTCGGCACGAGCCCCCTCGGCGCGATCGTCGCATTCGCCTCGCCCGTGCGGGCCGGGCTCGTGCGCGCGACGGGTGAGGTCGCCGCGTGGGTCGCCGCCCAGATCGAGCTCGGCGAGCTCGATGCATCCAGAGCCGCCCTCGCCGAGGCAGAGGTGCGGGCGCTCCGCGCGCAGATCAGCCCGCACTTCATCTACAACTCGCTGAACGCCATCGCCTCGTTCATCAACACCGACCCCGCGCAGGCGCGCGAACTCGTGCTCGAGTTCGCCGATTTCACCCGGTACTCGTTCCGCCGGCACGGCGACTTCACGACGGTCGCCGAAGAGCTGCGCTCGATCGACAGCTACCTGCGGCTCGAGCGCGCCCGCTTCGGCGAGCGCCTGAAGGTGACCCTGCAGATTGCGCCGGAGGTGCTCTCGACAGTGGTGCCGTTCCTGTCGATCCAGCCGCTCGTCGAGAACGCCGTGCGGCACGGGCTCGAATCGAAGGAGGGCGGCGGCACGATCACGATCGAGGCGGCGGACTCCGGCGCGTTCGCCGAGATCAGCGTCGAGGACGACGGTGTCGGCATCGACCCCGAGACGCTCGCCGCGGTGCTCGCGGGCAGCGCGGCGAGCGGCGAGCACGTGGGCCTCCGCAACGTCGATGCGCGCCTCCGGCAGGTCTACGGCGACGAGCACGGCCTCGTCGTCGAGACGAACGTCGGCGCCGGCACGCTCGTGCGCATGCGCGTGCCGAAGGCCGGGCCGAGACGCGCCTCCCCCACCGCGAGCCCCGATGGGAGACTTGAGCCATGATCTCCGTGCTCATCGCCGATGACGAGCAGCCAGCGATCGACGAGCTCGCCTTCCTGCTGGGGCAGGACCCGCGCGTCGGCGTGATCCACCAGGCATCCTCCGGCGCGGAGGCGATCCGCCTGCTCACGCGGGAGCCGGTCGATGCGGCCTTCCTCGACATCCACATGCCGGGCCTCACCGGCTTCGACCTCGCCCGCGCGCTGGCCCGCTTCGAGCATCGCCCGGTGCTCGTCTTCGTCACCGCCGACGAAGAGGGTGCGATCGAGGCCTTCGACCTCGCGGCGGTCGACTACCTGCTGAAGCCCGTGCGCACCGAGCGGTTGCACCGGTCGATCGGTCGTATCGTCGAGGCGCTGAAGGCCGGCCAGTCGAGCCACGTCGCCGCCGAGGCATCCGCTGCTCCCGAGCTGATCGCCGTCACGCTCGGCGGCACGACCCGCATGATCCGCCGCGACGACGTGCGCTACGTGCAGGCGCAGGGCGACTACGCGCGCTTGCACACCGAAGAGGCGAGCTATCTCGTGCGGGTGCCGTTGAGCGACCTCGAGCGACAGTGGGCGGATGCCGGTTTCGTTCGCGTGCACCGTTCGTACCTCGTGTCGCTCGCGCATCTCAGCCGGCTCCGGCTCGGCTCCGACCACCCGAGCGTCACGGTCGGCCAGGCGGAGCTGCCGGTGAGCCGGCGGCTGCTGCCGGCCCTCCGCGAGCGGCTCGACCAGGCGATGATCCGGCCGAGGGCCTGAGATGCACGAGCCGCCCAACGAGCGAGCGGATGCCGCGGGGCCGCCGCCTCGGGTGCGTGTCACGGCTCCGCGCGCGGGCGGCGCCGGGGCATCCGCTCGCCCGTTGCCGCAGCAGGGCGCTGGGGCACCGACGAGCGACATCGCCGGCGTCTACGTGCGCTCGCTGATCCGCTCGCAGTTGCGCCTCGCGATCGTGTTCGCGGTCGGATTCATCGTCGCGACGGCGATCTTCGCGTTCGCGATCGCGCTCGTACCCGGCCTCGACGACGCATTCGTGTTCGGGGTGCCGGTGTCGTGGCTGCTGCTCGGCGTCGGCGTCTACCCGCTGACGATCACCGTCGGCGGGCTCTACGTGCGCGCCGCGAGCCGCAACGAGGCACGCTATCGCTCGCTCACGGAGGCCGAGTGAACCCCGTCATCGGCTACACCGCGATCGCCGCGGTGGCGCTCGCCTCGGCGCTGATCGGCTTCTACGGACTGCGCGTCTCCCGCACGACGAGCGACTTCTACGTCGCCTCGCGCACCGTGCGGCCGTGGTGGAACGCCTCGGCGATCGGTGGCGAGTACCTCTCGGCGGCATCGTTCCTCGGCATCGCCGGGCTCATCCTGCTGCAGGGCTCCGGCGGACTGTGGTTCCCGATCGGCTACACGGCCGGGTACCTCATGCTCCTGCTCTTCGTGGCGGCGCCGCTCCGCCGCTCCGGGGCGTACACGATCCCCGACTTCACCGAGGCGCGTCTCGAGTCGACCTGGGCGCGCCGCGTGACGTCGACGCTCGTGATCGTCGTCGGCTGGTTCTACATCGTGCCGCAGCTGCAGGGCGCAGCGCTCACGGTGCGCATCACCACGGGCCTGCCGGCGTGGGTCGGCTCGGTCGCCGTGGCGGTGATCGTCGGGGTCATCGTCGCGGCGGGCGGCATGCGATCGATCACCTTCGTGCAGGCGTTCCAGTTCTGGCTGAAGCTCACGGCGCTCGCGGTACCGGTGGTCGCATTGCTGCTCGTCGTCGGCGGCGGGGAGCCGGCACCGCAGCTCACGTCCGCCGAGGCGTTCCCGCCGGCTGCCGGCCCCGCCGAGCTCGACGTCTACCGCACGGTCTCGCTGATGGTGGCGTTGCTCCTCGGCACCCTCGGGCTGCCGCACGTGCTCGTACGCTTCTACACGAACCCCGACGGCGTCGCCGCGCGCCGCACGACGGTGATCGTGCTCGTGCTGCTCTCGGTGTTCTACCTGTTCCCGACGGCGTTCGGGCTCCTCGGCCGCGCGTTCGCACCCGAGCTCGCGGCATCCGGCGAAGCGGACGCGCTGATCCTGCTGCTGCCCGGCCGGCTCGTGCCCGGTCTCGGAGGCGAGCTGCTCACCGCACTCGTGATCGCCGGCGCGTTCGCCGCGTTCCTCTCGACCTCGTCGGGACTCGTCGTCTCGCTCGCGGGCGTCATCAGCCAAGACCTGCTCGGCGGCAGCGTGCGGGGCTTCCGCATCGCGGCGATCGCCTCATCGCTCATCCCGCTGCTCGTCGCGCTCACCACGGAGTCGGCGGGTCTCGCGGGCAGCGTCGGGCTCGTCTTCGCCTTCACCGCGTCGACGCTCTGCCCCATGCTGATCCTCGGCATCTGGTGGCGCGGCCTCACCGCTCGCGGCGCGATCGCCGGCATGGTCGCGGGGGCGGTGCTCTCGGGCGCCGCCATCCTCGGCGGCCCGCTGTTCTCCGCCGCCGCCCCGGCGCTTCGCCCCTTCCTCGAGCAGCCCGCGGCGTGGACGGTGCCCATCGCGATCGCCGTGACGGTGCTCGTCTCCCGCGCCGACCGGCACCGCATTCCGCGCGGAGCCGACGCGTTCCTCACCCGACTACACGTGCCCGAACGACCACCGGTGCAGTGACCGGCAGGCGTTCGCCGGATCGCCGTTCACGTGTCCTCCTTCCCGGTGGCCGACGACCCCGCGGGCCAGCGGGACCGCCGATAGACTCGCCCGGTGCTCCTGCCGGTCGTCCTCTCCGTGCTCGCCGGCGCGCTGGCGCAGCGCATCACGGGCATGGGCTTCGCCCTCATCGCCGCCCCGGCGCTCGTCATCCTGCTCGGGCCGTTCGACGGCGTCGTGCTCGTGAATCTGTGCGCAGTGCTCTCGTCGCTGCTCATCCTGCCGCGCGTGTGGGGGCACATCGAATGGGGCAGGTTCGGCTGGCTCGTCGTGCCCGCCCTCGCGGGCACCATCGCGGGAGCGTTCGTCGCCGCGTACCTGCCTGGACCCGTGCTGCAGCTCGGCGTCGGCGTACTCGTGGTCGTCGCGCTCACCGTCTCGCTCATCGTCACGCGCACCGAGCGCGTCGCGACCGGTCGCACCCCGGCGATCGTCGCCGGCGCGGCATCCGGATTCATGAACGCCTCAGCCGGCGTCGGCGGACCGGCCCTCAGCGTCTACGCGGTCTCGACCCGCTGGCCGCAAGCGGCGTTCGCGGCGACCGCCCAGCCGTACTTCGTCGTGATCGGCGTCGCATCGCTTATCGGCAAGCTCGGTGCGACAGGGTGGGCACTGCCCGAGCTCGAGCCGGGCGCGTGGCCGTTCGTCATCGGAGCATTGCTCGTCGGCCTCGCGCTCGGCGAGCTGCTGCACCGGCGCATTCCGCATCGAGCGGCGCGCATCGCGGTCATCGTGATCGCCTACGTCGGCGGAACCGCGGCGATCATCGACGGTGCGTCGGAGCTCTGGGGCTGACCCGCCTCGTCAGCCTCGGCGCTGGTCGTCGCCATGCTCGACGGGCCGCTCCTCGCGCACCTCGACCGGCTTGTCGCCCCAGGCCGCCAGGCGACCTTCGAGACCCGCCTGCACCGCGGGCCAGTCATCGATGATGACGGAGTACACGGCACTGTCGCGCCAGCTGCCGTCGGCACGCCGCATATCGCGGCGCATGACGCCGTCGAGACGAGCGCCGAGCTTCTCGATCGCCGCTCGCGACCGCGCGTTGTTCGCGTCGGCCTGGATCTTCACCCGGCCGAAGCCGTTGCGGAACGCGAGATCGAGCAGCAGGAGCTTCGCCTCGGGATTCACGGCGGAGCCCCACACTCCGGGGTCGTACGCGGTCCATCCGATGTGCGCCGATTCGTTGTGCAGGTCGAGGTCGGCGAGCTTCGTGGCTCCGACCACCCGGCCGTCGTCTGCGCCACCGCGCAGCCGCAGCGTCCACGGCATCGCGGTCTCGCCGCCCGAGTAGTACGACCGGGCGAACACCTCGAACGCCGCCTCGTCGGCAGGAAGCCCTGCAGGCCCGCCGCCATAGCCGCCGGCGAACACCGCCGGATGCCCGAGCGCACGATACAGCTCGGGGATATCGCCGTGCGTGAACGGGCTGAGGCGGATGAAGCGGCCGACGAGTTCGTCGTCGGAGGGTCGAGTCGCGGTCACCGCTCAAGCCTCGCACGGCTCGGTGGCGCGCACATGACGAGTGGACGACGAGCAGGTCGTCGAGCGCCTGCAGCCCTTCCCCCCGGGGTGCGCCGGCCCTACGATGACGAGAGCACGACTCCTTCGAAACGAAAGGCGGAGCCATGGGCGCTCTCGACGATCTGACCAACCAGGCCAAGGACTTCATCGAGGAAAACAAGGACAAGATCGCTGAGGTGCTCGACAGCGAACAGGCCGAAGACATCAGCGACAAGGTGCTCGACGGCGTCTCCGACGCTGCCAAGAAGGTCGCCGGCGAACACGCCGACAAGATCGACGCGGTTCGCGACCACATCGACGGCGCCATCGGCACCGAGAAGTAGTCCCAGAACTCCGAAGGGGGCGGATGTCGCGTTGTCGCGACATCCGCCCCCTTCGCATGTGCGCTGGAGCTGACGAGCCTCAGCCGAGCAGGTCGTGCAGGGTGACGATCTCGTCGCGGCCGGGGCCGACGCCGATCGCCGAGATGCGCGAGCCGCTCATCGCCTCGAGTTCGCGCACGTACGACTGCGCGTTCGCGGGCAGCTCGTCGAACGAGCGGGCCCCCGAGATGTCTTCGGTCCAGCCGGGGAACTCCTCGTAGATCGGCTTCGCGTGGTGGAAGTCGGACTGGGAGACGGGCACCTCGTCGACGCGTTCACCGTCGACCTCGTAGGCGACGGCCACGGGGATGCGCTCGATGCCCGTGAGCACGTCGAGCTTCGTGAGCACGAAGTCGGTGACCCCGTTGATGCGTGCGGCGTACCGGGCGATCGGAGCGTCGTACCAGCCCGTGCGGCGCTTGCGCCCGGTCGTGGTGCCGAACTCGTGGCCGGCCTCGGTCAGGAAGTCGCCCCACTCGTCGAACAGCTCGGTCGGGAACGGACCGGCGCCGACGCGGGTCGTGTACGCCTTCACCACGGCGATGACCCGGTCGATGCGGTTCGGCGCGATGCCCGAACCGGTGATCGCCCCGCCGCTCGTCGCGTTCGACGAGGTGACGAAGGGGTAGGTGCCGTGGTCGACGTCGAGCATCGTGGCCTGGCCGCCCTCGAAGAGCACCGTCTCGCCGGCGTCGAGCGCGCGGTGCAGCAGCAGCGAGGTGTCGGCGACCATCGGCCGCAGGCGTTCGACGTAGCCGAGCAGCTCTTCGACGACCTCGTCGACGCCGATCGCGCGACGGTTGTAGACCTTCACGAGCAAGTGGTTCTTCTGGTCGAGGGCGCCCTCGACCTTCTGCCGCAGGATGTTCTCGTCGAAGAGGTCTTGCATGCGGATGCCGACACGGTTGATCTTGTCGGCGTACGCGGGGCCGATGCCGCGGCCGGTGGTGCCGATCTGGCGCTTGCCGAGGAAGCGCTCGGTGACCTTGTCGAGCGTGCGGTGGTACTGGGTGATGAGATGGGCGTTCGCCGAGATGCGGAGCTTGGAGACATCGACGCCGCGAACCTCGAGCGCCTCGAGTTCTTCGAAGAGCACCTCGATGTCGACGACGACGCCGTTGGCGATGACGGGCGTCACGCCCGGGGTGAGGATGCCCGACGGCAGCAGGTGCAGGGCGTACTTCTCGTCGCCGATGACGACGGTGTGCCCGGCGTTGTTGCCGCCGTTGAACTTGACGACGTAATCGAGGCGCGAGCCGAGCAGGTCGGTCGCCTTGCCCTTGCCCTCGTCGCCCCACTGTGCACCGATCAGTACGGCTGCGGGCATGTCAGTCCTCTCCTGCCGCCGCGTCGATCGCGGCGGGTTCTGCAATCGGGTCGCCGACGATCGCCTCGGCGGATGCCGCGGGCGCGAACAGCATCGCAGCACCGCCGACGATCGTGATCAACTGGGTCGGCGTGAACTCCGAGGCGATGCGCGCCGGTGCCTCGGGATCGGCGGTCGCGAGTTCGTCGGCCAAGCGGGCGGCGCGCTCGTCGAGGCCGAGGCTCTCGGCAGCCCGGCGCTGCGTGTCGAGGGCGCGCAGGAAGGCGCGGTTGGGCTCGGCGGACCACGACACGAGGTCGCCCGGCTGCCAGCCGGCGGCGGTGAGTTGTTCGCGGGCGAGATCGGCCGCGACGGACGCGAAGGCGTAGGACTCGATCGTGCGACCCTCGGAGTCGGCGAGGTCGGCGAGTTCGGTCCACGCGAGCGGTGACGACGGATGCTCCGCCACGATCGCCGAGACGGACGCACGATCGCCCTCGGCGAGCGCCTGCCGCACCTCGGGTTCGTCGGCGAGGGACGCCTCGGGCTCCGATGTCGATTGGTCTGCAGTCACACTCAACCTTATCGCGGGTGCGGTTCGAGGCCCGGGAGGCCGCGAAACACGGTCGCACCGCCAAGTAGGCTGGAGGGCATGTCGAAAGTCCTGACCAGCCTCCCCGTCGGCGAACGCGTCGGCATCGCCTTCTCCGGGGGGCTCGACACGTCGGTCGCCGTCGCGTGGATGCGTGAGAAGGGCGCGGTGCCCTGCACCTACACCGCAGACCTCGGCCAGCCCGACGAGCCCGATGTCGAGGCCGTGCCCGACCGCGCGAAGGAGTACGGCGCCGAAGTCGCCCGACTCGTCGACTGCCGTGCAGCGCTCGTCGAAGAAGGGCTCGTGGCCCTCGCCACCGGCGCCTTCCACATCCGCTCCGGCGGCAAAACCTACTTCAACACGACCCCGCTCGGCCGTGCCGTCACCGGCACCCTGCTCGTTCGCGCGATGCGCGATGACGACGTCGAGATCTGGGGCGACGGTTCCACCTACAAGGGCAACGACATCGAGCGGTTCTACCGCTACGGCCTGCTCGCCAACCCGCGCCTTCGCATCTACAAGCCGTGGCTCGACGAGGCGTTCGTCACCGAGCTCGGCGGGCGCACCGAGATGAGCGAGTGGATGGTGGCCCGCGGCTTCCCGTACCGCGCCTCCGCCGAGAAGGCGTACTCCACCGACGCGAACATCTGGGGCGCCACGCACGAGGCGAAGACCCTCGAGCACCTCGACGCGGGCGTCGAGATCGTCGAACCCATCATGGGCGTGCCGTCATGGCGCGACGACGTCGAGATCGCCCCCGAGGTCGTCACGATCGGCTTCGAAGCCGGCCGTCCGGTCACGATCAACGGCACCGAGTACACCGATGCCGTCGCCCTCGTGCTCGAGGCGAACGCGATCGGCGGCCGTCACGGCCTCGGCGTCTCCGACCAGATCGAGAACCGCATCATCGAGGCGAAGAGCCGCGGCATCTACGAGGCGCCCGGCATGGCGCTGCTGCACATCGCCTACGAGCGACTGCTCAACGCCATCCACAACGAAGACACCGTGGCCAGCTACCACCAGGAGGGCCGCCGTCTCGGTCGCCTCATGTACGAGGGCCGCTGGCTCGACCCCCAGTCGCTCATGCTGCGCGAGTCGCTGCAGAAGTGGGTCGGCTCGGCGGTCACCGGCGAGGTGACCCTGCGCCTGCGCCGCGGCGACGACTACACGATCCTCGACACCCGTGGCCCCGCCCTCAGCTACCACCCCGACAAGCTCTCGATGGAGCGCGTGGGCGACGCGGCGTTCGGCCCGCTCGACCGCATCGGCCAGCTGACCATGCGCAACCTCGACATCGCCGACTCGCGCGCTCGCCTCGAGCAGTACGCGAGGCAGGGCATCGTCGGCGGCGAGACCGCGAAGCTCGTGGGCGACCTGGCGCAGGGCGAGGCCGCCGAGATCAGCGCGGGCGAGGTCGAGACCGACCTCGAGGCCGCCACGGATGCCGCGAACGAAGCCGCGGCGTTCGACCTCGGCACCGACTGACCTCGGCACCGCCTGGCCTCGGCACCGCTGCTCCGCCTGCCGAGCAGTGTCGGCGCTCGGGGTCCCTCAGGCCGGCGTCTGCTGGTGCGCGGCGACCCGCCAGGCACCGTCTTCGATGAGGTACGTCGTCGACATGCGGAGGTTCACCGTCTCGTCGCCGCGGCGGGCGACCGCGCGGTAGACGAGCATGCCGGCGCGATCGCCGAGGCGGATGACGGCCGGCTCGTGCAGGTGGTACTCGTCCCACGGGGGCACCCCCCCGGAATGAGGCGAGGATGTCGTCGCGCCCGAGCACCGCACCCTCGACGATCATGAGGGCGTCGCGCGTCATGGCGCGCTGATAGTGCTCACCCCCGCGCCCCTCGACGATCGCCCGCCACGCGGCGTGCTCTTCGTGCATGAGTCGAGCGGGCAGATCATCGGTGATCTCGGTCATGACCCAACGCTAACGGCGATCGGATGCCGCGGGAAGGGGCGACGGTCGAGACGGCCCGGTACGCGGCATCCGCTCGCTCAGAGCCAGTTGCGGCTTTTGAAGACGCTGTAGAGGCCCACGCCGAGCAGCACCATGAGCAGCACGGCGAACGGGTAGCCGAGCGCCCAGCTCAACTCGGGCATGTGCGTGAAGTTCATGCCGTAGATCGTGCCGACCAGGGTGGGCGCGAAGAGGATGGCCGCCCAGCTCGAGATCTTCTTCGTCTGCTCGCTCTGCGCGAGGCTCGTCTCGGTGAGGCGCTTCATCTCGTCGTTCTGACGCTGGCCGACGAGGGTCGCGTGCACCGTGAGGGCGTTCTGCAGCAGCTGCCGGAATGACTCGCCCCGCTCGACGGCGCGGATGACGTGGTCGAGCACGTCGCGCAGGTAGCGCTGCAGCTCGACGTCGACGCCGTACTTCTCGAACCCGCGCTCGAGGGCTTGGAACATGTCGATGAGCGGGCGCGTGGCGCGCTGGAACTCCATGACCTCGCTCGCGAGGTCGTAGATGCGACGCGTGACCATCGGGTCCCCGTCGAAGAGCTGTTCCTCGATCTCGTCGATGTCGTTCTCGAGTCCGGCGAGCACCGGCGCGTAGCCGTCGACGACCTCGTCGAGGATCGCGTAGAGCACCGCCTCGGGGCCCTTCGCGAGCAGATCAGGCGTGCTCTCGAGACGATGGCGCACCTTCGCGATGTCGGGCACCTCGGCGCGGCGCACGGTGATGGCGTAGTCGGCGCCGACGAACAGGTGCAGCTCACCGAACTCGACCTCTTCTTCGGCGTCGAGGTAGCGGGCCGGGCGCAGCACGATGAAGAGTGCGTCACCGTAGCGCTCGAGCTTCGCCCGCTGGTGGCCCTTGCGGGCGTCTTCGACGGCGAGCGCGTGCAGGCCGAACTCGGTCGCGACGGCATCGAGTTCGTCGGCAGTGGGGTGGTACAGGCCGATCCAGGCGAATCCGCCGTGCTCGGCTCGGGACTCGAACGTCTCGTCGAGGCTCGTCGGAGTCGCGACGCGCGCGCCGTCGCGGTAGATCGCGTTGTCGATGACCGTCATCGCGCCAAGTCTGTCAGAGACGACCGGTCGAGTCGCGACGAACCATCCGCCGGTCGAGTCGCGACGAAGGAGCGTATCGAGACCACGCGCCGGATCTCGATACGCTCGCTGGCGCTCGCTACTCGATCGACGGCGGCACGGCGTGGGCGAGCATCCACGAGTGCATCGCGATGGCCGCCGCCGCGCTCGCGTTGAGCGAGCGGGTCGAACCGTACTGGGTGATCTCGACGACCGCATCGGCGGCAGCGGTCGCCTCGGGCGAGAGCCCCGGCCCCTCCTGCCCGAACAGCAGCACGCAGCGCTCGGGCCACGCGAACGCCTCGATCGGCACGGATCCCTCGATGTTGTCGACGGCGATGACGGGCACGGATGCCGCGTGCGCCCACTCGGCGAACGCCGCGACATCGGGGTGGTACTCGACATGCTGGTAGCGGTCGGTGACCATCGCGCCGCGCTTGTTCCAGCGACGCCGGCCGATGATGTGCACGGTGTCGGCCGCGAACGCGTTGGCACTGCGCACGATCGAGCCGATATTCATGTCGTGCTGCCAGTTCTCGATGGCGACGTGGAACGCGTGCCGGTGCTCGTCGAGGTCGGCGACGATCGCGTCCATTCGCCAGTACCGGTATCGGTCGATGACGTTTCGGGTGTCGCCGTGTTCGAGCAGTTCGGGGTCGTAGTGCTCGTCATCGGGCCACGCGACCTCGCCACCGGGCCACGGGCCGATGCCGTGCTGCATCATGGTCGGCTCGGCATCGGATGCCGCGGGCGCGTCGTCGTTCACGCGCACCACGCTACCTGTGGCGCACGTGAACGGCGCGTTCGAGGACTACTCGGGGAACGCGAGGTTGCCGCGGCAGGCCTCGCCGGGACTCGGAACGTCGCCCTTGAATCCGTGGCTGACCCATCGGCCGTAGCTCTGCACACGCCCGTCGGTGACGAAGTCGTCGTCGAACTCGGGGGGTTGATTCTCTTCGGCGTCGGGCAGGTCCTGCCCTGAGAAGGCGCACGCCGAGCGGGCGTTGTGCGCGCCGGGGATGGGGTCGCCGTTTCCATTGGTCTCGCCGGCGAACGCGGCGCTCGCGCCGCCCAGCACGAGACCCAATGCGACGACGCATCCGATCGTGACTCGCTTCATGGCACTCCACCTCTCTGTGGTGTGACTTTCGGGTTCAGTGTCGAAGCCCGCGGCACGATGCGACCGCCGGTCGCCGACGAGCAGCAAGCTACTCGCACTCCGCGCGCGCCGGTATCCCCCGGGCCGGGTGACAGCTCGGCGACCAGCAGCGCCGATCGCCACTTTTCGGTACGCCGAAAAATTGCTATGTTTTCGGTATGCCGAAAACGTTCGCCGATCAACCCGCCGCGCCCAGCACTCCGACCGAGGGCGGCACCGAACTCGACGCCGGAGAGGGGCGCGTGCGTGCCGCATCCGTGCCCCGCGTCGCCTGGCTGATCGGCCCGGCGCTCGTCGCCGGTGTCGCCTATCTCGACCCGGGCAACGTCGCGAGCAACATGACGGCCGGCGCGCAGTACGGCTACCTGCTCGTGTGGGTCGTCGTGCTCGGCAATGTCATGGCCTGGCTCATCCAGTACCTCTCGGCGAAGCTCGGCATCGTCACCGGGCGCAGCCTTCCCGAGGTGCTCGGCACCCGCATCGGCAACCGCTGGGGGCGTCGTGCCTACTGGCTGCAGGCCGAACTCGTCGCGATGGCGACCGACCTCGCCGAGGTCATCGGCGGTGCCGTCGCGCTCAACCTGCTCTTCGGCGTCCCCCTCCTCTGGGGCGGACTGATCACGGGCACGGTGTCGATCGTGCTGCTCGTGGTGCAGTCGCGGCGCGGCCCGCGCACCTTCGAGTTCGTCATCATGGGACTGCTCGCGATCATCGCGATCGGCTTCACCGTCGGCGTCTTCGTCGCTCCGCCCGACCCCGGCGGACTCTTCGCCGGGCTCGTGCCGCGCTTCGCCGACACGAACTCGGTGCTTCTCGCGGCTTCGATCCTCGGCGCGACGATCATGCCCCACGCGATCTACGCGCACTCGGCGCTCAGCCGCGATCGCTTCGCGACCCGGCGCCCAGCCGCGCTGACCACCCAGCCCGGCGGGGCGGCTCCGAAGCCCGCCTGGCACGGCTTCGGCATCCGCCGCGGCGCGGATGCCCCGGCGCTGCTGCCGGGCACCGCGACCGACGTGCCGACCGGGCTGCTGCTGCGGGCGACCCGCTGGGACGTCTCGATCGCCATGGCGATCGCCGGCACCGTGAACCTCTGCATCCTGCTGCTCGCCGCGGTGAACCTCGCGGGCGTCAGCGGCACCGACAGCCTCGAGGGTGCCTACGCGGCGCTCGGCGTGGCACTCGGGCCGGTCATCGCGACCCTCTTCGCCGTGGGCCTCCTCGCCTCCGGGCTCGCCTCGACCTCCGTCGGCGCCTATGCCGGGGCGGAGATCATGCACGGGCTGCTGCGCGTGCGCGTGCCGCTGCTCTTCCGACGGCTCGTGACGCTGATCCCGGCGCTCGCGATCCTGTGGCTCGGGTTCGACCCGACGCTCTCGCTCGTGCTGAGCCAGGTCGTGCTGTCCTTCGGCATCCCCTTCGCGCTCGTGCCGCTCGTGGTGCTCACGGCGAAGGCCGGTGTGCTCGGGCAGTGGAAGAACCACTGGCTGACGACGACGGCCGGCGTCGCGGCTTCGGTGTTCCTGATCACGCTGAACGGTGTGCTGCTCTGGCTCGTGTTCACCGGCGCCTGACGCCCGCCAACACCCGTGACACGGCAGAAACACGCCCTCGGCGGCCACCGCGAGGGCGTGTTTCTGCCCGCTCAGCGGGTCGGGCTCAGTACGTTCGACCGATCAGCGACGTGAGCTGAAGTCGTGGGTCCAGGTCGACTCGGCCCCCTCGGCGATCGCTCGGAACGGCTTCGGCACCGCGACGATGCTCACTTCGGAGCGTGGCGCCTTGTGCAGACCGGCACGCAGCAGCACGCCGTCGCGGTAGTAGTCGACGTCACGATCGACCGGCACGAAGAAGAAGTCGAGCAGGTACCCCCTGATATCGATGAAGCGCGGTGACTTCGGTTCGACCGGCGTCGTGAGCAGCGGCACCTTCGACCAGTCGACATCGCTCGCCAGGTAGTAGCTCGTGTACGACGGCTGGTTGTAGGTGGTCTGCTGCCGAGCCGACTCGACCCGGTACTGCGCGTCGTGCATGAGTGTCGTGAGCTTGTGCGTCGTCACCTCGCTACTCGTGTAGATGCGCAGCGCGCTCGAGTCGGTCGTGCGCACGAGCAGCTCTTCACGCCAGTCGCCGAGCACGTCGGCGACGAGCGAGGGGTTGCCCTTCGTGCCGTTGTTCGTGAGCGTGCCGGTGGCCGTGAGCAGGGTGCCGCGGGTCCAGTCGTCGATCGTCGGGGTGGCGGTGCCGCTGCCGTTCACGATCTGCGTCGTGAGGTCGGCGGCCCAGCGGATCGACATGTTCGTGCCGGGCGTCGCCGCCGAGAGCACTTCGCCGGTCGACGACAGCAGCCCGCTCGCCTCGGTGCCGCCGGGCATGCTCGACCACGCCTCGATGCCGGGCACGTCGCTGCGCACGTCGCCGATCATGCCGCGGCCGGTGTCGCGGCCGGAGTAGGCGCCGAAGAGCACCTCGCCAGTCGCGGCAACCCGCATCGACGTGCCGTAGGGCGCACTGCTCGCACCCTCGTGCACCGTGAAGATCTCGAGCCCGGGACGCGCGGGGTCGATGTCGGTCACGTGCATCGCGTCGCCGTGACCCAGACGGGCCTCGGTTCCGGGCGCCGAGCTGCCCTCGGGCAGCACGTCGAACGAGCTGTAGAGCAGCCCGCCGTCATCGTCGATCGTGGCCGAGCCGTAGACGATCTCCTGCTTGCCGTCGCCGTCGACGTCGGCCGCGCTCAGCGAGTGGAAGCCCTGCGTCGTGATCGAGCCGTACACCGGGTCGGTGCCGTCGCGCCCGTGCGGCCCGTCGTTGAACGGGTTCGTCATCGGCGCGTGGCCGCTGTCGACGAGCCATCGCTGCGTGAGCGATTCGCCGTTCCAGTCGTACGTGGCGATCGTCGAGCGCGTGTAGTAGCCGCGGGCGAAGACCGCCGAGGGGTGCTTGCCGTCGAGGTACGCGACCCCGGCGAGGAAGCGGTCGACGCGGTTGCCCGGTTCGATGCGGGACATCGCGTAGTCACCCCAGAGCAGGCCGTCGTCTCCGCGACCGGGTTCGTACGGCACGGTGTCGAGCTCGGCACCGGTCGCGCCGTCGAAGACCGTCAGGTACTCGGGGCCGTCGACGATGAAGCCCTCGAAGTTGCGCAGCGCGTTGCGGGCACTGCGGGCGGGGGCGTAGACGTCGATGAAGTGGTCGACGAGCTCGACGGCGCTCTCGTGCGAGAGCGGGTACTCGTGCGTCACGGGCTCGCCGAACGCCTCTTCGAGCGTCGCCGGCCAGTTGCCGGCGACGACCTCGGGATGCTCCGTCCAGCCCTCGAACATCGCCACGAGGTGCTCGTGGTAGTCGGCGGCGCTCATGCGGTAGTCGTCGGCGTGCGTGTAGCCCGCTGCGACATCCGTCTCGGGCATGGTCACGTAACCCTCGTTCGTGACGGTGCCGTCGGCGGCGTAGCCCGTCGACTTCGTGCCGGGCGCCGTCTTCAGCATCGTCTCGGCGCGGCCGTCGCCGTCGAAGTCGTAGACCGTGAACTGGGTGTAGTGCGCGCCGGCGCGGATGTTCACGCCGAGGTCGATGCGGTTCAGCAGGGTGCCGTCGAGCTCGTAGGTGTCGAGGTAGACGGTGCCGGTGTAACCGACCTGCGAGACGTCCTTCGAGTTCGACGGGTCCCACTTGACCACGAACTCGTAGTCGCCGTCGCCGTCGACGTCGCCGACCGCGACGTCGTTGGCCGAGTAGGTGAACGCCTCGCCGCGAGGCGTGACCCCGTCGGCGGGCTTCTGCAGCGGCAGGTCGTGGAAGCCCTGGGCCCAGGCGGATGTCGCGGCGCTCGCCGGGAGTTCGACGCCGTTCACGACCGGGGCGACGGTGTACTGCGCGCTCGCGGTGCCGGCGGCGTCGGCGTAGTTCGTGCTGTCACCCACGGTCGCGATCTTCGTGCCGTCGCGGTAGACCGCGAAGTCGGGCCCGGCGAGGCCCGTCTCGGTCGTTCCCGTCGCCTCTGAGCCGAGCAGTCGCCAGCTGAGGAAGACGCCCTCGCTCGTGGAGACGGCGACGAGGCCGCGGTCGAGCGCCTCGAGTTGCGGCGCGCGCTGGTGGGCGGCGCCGGCGGCCGACGCGGCGGCCGGCATCGGCGCGGCGGTCGGCATCGGCGCGGCGGTCGCGGGTTGCGCGACGCCGGCGATCAGGCAGCCGGCGGCGGCCGCCGCCAACGCGGTGCGGAACGGATGGGTGCCGAGATTCATCGTCGAATCCTTCTCTGGGCGAGTCGCCCGTCGGTGGGATAGCGCTTTCCGTGCGGACCCGAATGTAGCCCCCTGAACGGGGGTGGGTCAAGACACCGGCGGACGAATTGACACGATTCACTCGTCTGGCCTCCACCGCAGGTGGCCGCCCACCTCCTGAGTGGGCGGAAACACGCCCTCAGCCGACGTCAGGAGGGCGTGTTTCCGCCTCCTCGGGAGACCGCTGTCGTGGCGCACAGGCGGCGCACGGATATCCTGAGGCCGATGCCTGCAACGAGCCCCGCGATCGAGGACTACCTGAAGACGGTGTACGCGCACACCGAATGGCAGCCCGACCCCATCACGCCGTCGGTACTCGCGGCACGCCTCGGCGTCGCCCCGTCGTCGGTCACCGAGATGGTCAAGAAGATGGCGGTGGCCGGTCTCGTCTCGCACGTGCCGTACGGCGCCGTGCGCCTCACCGAGGCCGGCACCGCTCGAGCCCTCGCGGTCGTGCGTCGGCACCGGCTCATCGAGACGTGGCTCGTCGACGAGATGGGGTACGCGTGGGACGAGGTGCACGACGAGGCCGAGATCCTCGAGCACTCGATCTCCGACCGGCTCCTCGAGGCGATCGACGCACGGCTCGGCCGCCCGCGGCGCGACCCGCACGGCGACCCGATTCCCGGAGCCGACGGGTCGATCGCGGCCGAGCCATTCGTGCGCGCCGACGAGGCCGGCGACGGCCACCGAGGGCGCGTGATCCGCATCAGCGACCGAGACCCCGAGTTGCTGCGGGCACTCGAGGTAGCGGGCGTGCGACCCGGCATCGAGCTCGAGATCGTCGCCGGCCGCGACAGCGCGAACATCCGCATCGGGATCGCCGGCCAGACCCTTGCTCTGCCGACCGGTGCGGCCGACGCGATCTGGCTGTCCGCCTGAGCTCGTGGCCACGCGACATCCGCTCGACATCGACCCGAGACGAGCGCGCCCTAGGCTGGGGTCATGTCAGAACGTGAAGAAGTCGAGTGCTGGCTGACCGACATGGACGGCGTGCTCGTGCACGAGAACCACGCACTGCCGGGCGCGAGCGCCCTGCTGCAGCAGTGGGAAGACGCGGGCACGCCCTACCTCGTGCTCACGAACAATTCGATCTTCACCGCACGCGACCTCTCGGCGAGGCTGCGCGCATCGGGTCTCAACGTGCCCGAAGACCGCATCTGGACGAGCGCGCTCGCCACCGCCGACTTCCTGAAGCAGCAGGTGCCGGGCGGCACGGCGTTCGTCATCGGCGAGGCCGGCATCCTCACGGCGCTGCACGATGCCGGGTTCGTGATGACCGAGACGGCGCCCGACTTCGTCGTGGTCGGCGAGACCCGCAACTACTCGTTCGAGGCGATCACGAAGGCGATCCGGTTGATCGGCAACGGTGCGCGATTCATCGTCACGAACCCCGATGCCACCGGTCCCTCGGCCGATGGTCCGCTGCCGGCGACCGGTGCGATCGCCGCCCTGATCACGAAGGCCACGGGCAAGGAGCCCTACGTCGTCGGCAAGCCGAACCCGATGATGTTCCGCTCGGCGCTCAACAAGATCGGTGCGCACTCCGAGAACACGGCGATGATCGGCGACCGCATGGACACCGACATCGTGGCGGGCATCGAGGCAGGCCTGCACACGATCCTCGTGATGACGGGCATCAGCGACGAGGCCGAGATCGAGAAGTACCCGTTCCGGCCCGACGAGATCCTCTCAGGTGTGGCGGAGCTCGTGCGCGAGGTGCCGGCGGAGACCGAGCTCTAGCGCCCGGAGCCCGTCGCGCGAGCGGGAGCCGCGACATCCGCTATTCAGGAGAAAGTCGCGAATGCAGGCGAATTCTGCTCATTTCAGCCTGACTCGGCGTCTTTCTCCTGAATAGCGGATGAGGTGTCCCGAAGCGGGATCGCCTACGCGGCGCGCAACGCCTCATCGGGCTCGGCGTCGAGACGCTCGCGCACCTCGGGGTCGAGGTCGAGCTCGGCGGCGCCGAGCACCTCTTCGAGCTGCGCGACGCTCGACGGACCCGCCACGGGGATCACCGGCACCTCGCGGCCGAGCAGCCAGGCGAGGGCGACCTGGTTCGGGGTCGCGCCGACGTCGCGGGCGACCTCGTGCAGCAGCTGCAGCCGGGCAAGCGTGGTCGGATGGTTCACCCCGCCCCACAGCGGCTTGTCGAGTCGGCTCAGCGCCCCCTGGTGCAGCGGCGAGTAGGCGGTGACGGCGAGCGGCGGTCGCCCGTCGGCTCCGGTCGACGCCGCGTAGCTGAGCAGCTCGGGTGTGACGAAGTTCTGGCGGCCGAGCTTCGGCGCCGGGTAGATGTAGCTGTACTGCTGCTGCACGAGTCCGTAGGGCGCGATGCCCTGCCGCAGTGCTTCCTCGCGCGCCTCGACGACTCGCCAGACCGCGACGTTCGAGATGCCGGAGATGCCGATCAGGCCTTCGTCCTGCAACGCGCCGAAGGCGCCGACGGTCTCGGCGAGCGGGGTCTCGAGATCGTCGACGTGCCCGTAGACGACGTCGAGGTGGTCGACGCCGAGGTGCTTCGCGCTCTCGCGCGCCTCCCGAGAGATGACATCGGCGCCGAGGCCCTGGAAGTTGGTCGGCTCGGTGTTCGAGAGCGGCAGCGCCGGGTCTTTCTTGGCGGCGCCGAGCTTCGTCGCGATGCGGAGACGGTCGCGGCCGCCGCGGCTCGCGAGCCAGCGACCGATGAGGTCTTCGCTGTCGCGGCCATGGCCGTTGTCCCAGAAGCTGTAGTTGTTGGCGGTGTCGATGAACGTGCCGCCGGCCTCGACGAAACGGTCGAGGATCGCGAACGAGGTCGCCTCGTCGATCTTCGTGCCCATCTGCATCGTGCCGAGGCAGATGGTCGAGACGTCGAAGCTGGTGCGGCCGTCGCCGATCGTGCGGTATCGCATGTGTTCCTCCGGAGCGTGGTGGGCTGACGGAAACGAGCGTACGAAGCATTCGGTTCGGCTCTACACTCCAATCAGCGAATGTTTCACCAGACCAATTTCTCCACGCGCCGGATGCGCGACACAGACGAATCGGGGGGGGGCGGATGTCTCGAGCACATGAGACCGCACGTGGCACCCCGGCCACCGCGCCCACACTCGCATGGGAGACCCTGCTCGACCTCGGCGGCGGCTCCGCGCCATTGCGCGACCGGCTCGAGCGCGCCATCCACGACGCAGTCCACTCCGGTCGCCTGCCGGCCGGGGCGGCCCTGCCGCCGAGCCGCTCGCTCGCCGAGACGCTCGGGGTGTCGCGCTGGGTCGTCACCGAGACGTACGGGCAGCTCGTCGCCGAGGGCTTCCTCGAGGCCGTCGTCGGTTCCGGCACGAGGGTGCCCTCCGGCGCCAGGCCTTCGCCGGCGACACCCGGCGCGCAGCGCACTCGCGGCGCTTCCCCTGCCGGCGCCCCCTCCTTCGCCGCTCCGGCGATCGGCAGCACCGGCGGCGCCACCGCCGACCCCGCTCCCCTCCGCGCCGGGTTCCGCAGACCGCGCTTCGACCTCGGCCCGGGCGTGCCCGACCTCCGGCACGTGCCGCGCGCTCGGTGGGCCGGCGCCGTGCGACGGGCCCTCGAGCGCCTGCCCGACGGGGAGTTCGCCGCGGTCGATCAGCTGGGGCATCCGCTCGCCCGCACCGCCGTCGCCGACTATCTCTCCCGCTCTCGACGCGCGCTCGCTGCACCTGACGACGTCGTGATCACCCACGGTGCCACCGACGGCATGGCCGGCGTCGTCACCGGCCTCCGCTCGACCGGGCACACGGCGATCCTCGTCGAGGACCCGAGCTGGCCACGCCTCCGCGAGATCGCCGCCGCCGCCGGGCTCACCCCGGTGCCGGTGCCGGTCGACGGCGCCGGCGTCGACGTCGACGCCCTCATCGCCGCCGCGCGGCGCACCGGTGCCCGTGCGGCGCTCGTCACGCCGGCGCACCAGTTCCCGCTCGGTGCGGCGCTGTCACCCGGCCGGCGGGAGGCGATCGTGCGCTGGGCCCGCGAGGTCGACGGCGTGCTCATCGAGGACGACTACGACGCCGAGTTCCGCTACGACCGCCGCCCGATCGCCGCGCTGCAAGGCCTCGCTCCCGAGCGCACCGTGCTCGTCGGGTCGCTGTCGAAATCCATGGCGCAGGGGTTCGGACTCGGCTGGGCGGTCATGCCTCGATCGCTTCGCGAGCGTATTCCCGTCGCGGACCGGTCGAGGCCGTCGACGCTTGAGCAGGCCGCCCTCGCCGAGTTCATCGCTGCCGGCGACCTCGAACGACACCTGCGAGCGGCGCGCGGACGGTTCCGCCGGCGCCGCACCGCACTGCTCGCGGCGATCGCACGAGAGCTGCCCGGTCTCACGGTCACCGGCATCGCCGCGGGCATGCACGCGGTACTCGAGCTGCCGCTCGGCGTCGACGCGAGCCGAGTTCGCGACGCGGCATCCGCGCTCGAGGTGGCGGTCACCGACCTGACGAGGTACCGCGCATCGAGCGCCGGACCGTCGACCGAGGCGCTCGTCATCGGCTACGGCAACCTCTCCGATGCGCTCGTCGACGAGGCGGTGGCGAGACTCGCACGGGCCATCGCCTCGTCGGCTTGAGCTGTCCGAGTCCGGCGGAGCCTAGGCGAGCCGTGCGACGGATACCTCGACGCCGGCCCAGAACCGTTCGACGTCGATCTCGGTCGCGACCCACGCATTCGGCTCGCGTCCGAGCATGCCGTCGAGGTCGACGCTCGTGGCTCCGGCCGTCTCCGTGCCGGTGAGTTCGACGTCGAGTCGGGTGCGCACCAGCCCGATGCAGCCGGGGTCGGCGAGCACGGCGACGGCGACGGGATCGTGCAGTGGCCCGTCGGGCATGCCGAACACCTCGTCGTTGGTGCGGCAGAAGAACTCGAACAGCTCCTCGCCGAACGCCGACGTGGCGGTGCCGACCGCAGCGAACCGTTCGCGTACGGCGCTGGTGACGAGCGCCCGGTGGGTGACGTTCAGTCCGACCATGGTGAATCGCACGCCGCTGCGCACCACGAGGTCGAGCGCCTCGGGGTCGACCCACGCGTTGAACTCGGCGTACGGCGTGACATTGCCTCGCTCGGTCGACCCGCCCATCCAGACGACCTCGCGGATGCGGTCGGCGAGGTCGGGCCGGTCGCGCAGCAGCACCGCGACATTCGTGATCGGCCCCGTCGCGACGATCGCAACGGGCTCGGCCGAGGCGATGAGGGTGTCGGCGATCAGCTCGGTCGCCGTGCGCTGATCGAGCGGCACGGTCGGCTCGGGCAGCTCGGGGCCGCCGAGCCCGTTCTCTCCGTGGATCCACTCGGCGGTCTGCAGCCGGCGCACGAGCGGGCCGGCGGCCCCGGCGGCGACCGGCACGTCGGTCACGCCGGCGACCGTGAGGGCGATGCGCGCGTTGCGGCTCGTGTGCTCGAGCGGCACGTTGCCGCCGACGGTCGTCACGGCCACGAGATCGAGTGACGGATGCCCCGCCGCCAGCCAGAGGGCGAAGACGTCGTCGTGGCCGGGGTCGCAGTCGATGATCACGGGGATGGTCATGCGGCGCTCATTCCAGGTGGGTGACGGGTGCGGACGGGGCTGCGTCCGCCTCTGCAGCGCCGCGGGCCTGCGCGTGGGCCCGCGCAGCGGCGAGCACGGCGGCCCGCGGGGCGTAGGAGTCGACGGTGCCGCGCGCCTGCACGGCGAGTGCGCCGGCCGCGACCGCGATGCCGAGTGCCTCGGGCAGTGGCCGGCCCTCGGCGAGGAACGCCGCGAGCGTTCCCGTGAACCCGTCGCCGGCGCCCGTCGTGTCGACCGCGACCACGTGCGGCGCCGCGGCCGCCCACGAGCCGGTGGAATCGGCCGCCACGGCGCCCGCAGCACCGAGCGTCACGACGAGCGAGCGAGCGATGCCGCCGGCAGCGGATGCCGCGAGCCCGCGCCAGTCGTCGAGGGAGGCGTCGGCCGGGGCATCCGTGCCGACGCCGACGGCTCTGGCCTCGTGCTCGTTCAACACGAGCGGATCCGCGGTGCGCAGCGTCGCGGATGCGACGGGTGCCGGCGGCGCGAGGTTCAGCACGAAGCGCACACCGAGTTCGGCCGTGAGTGCCGCGACGCGATCGATCGTGTCGACCGGCAACTCGCCCTGAGTGAGCACGAGCTCGGCTGCGGCGATGCGATCCCGCTCGGCGTCGACCGCCGCCGGTGCGAGCGCGAGGTTGGCACCGCCGGTGACGATGACGGTGTTCTCACCGGAGTCGGCGACGGTGATCTGCGCGACGCCCGTCGTGGCATCCGCCACCTGCTGGAGCGCCGACAACGGCAGTCCCAAGCGCTCGAGCGTCGCTCGTGCGAAGGCGCCGCTCGAGTCATCGCCGATACGAGCGACCAGCTCGACCGGAAGGCCGGCGACATGTGCCGCGACGGCCTGGTTCGTGCCCTTGCCGCCGAGGGCGACCTGGAAGCCATGCGCCAGGATCGTCTCGCCGGGAGCAGGGAACGCCTCGACGTAGCTCGTCGAATCCACGTTCAGGGAGCCGAACACGACGACCGTGCGCGGTCGCACCGGTGATCCGGCCACGCCGTGCACCCCGGTCAGGCCGCCGGCACGGGGCCGTTGATCGGTCCCGTCAGCGGCTCACCGCCCGCGCGGTTGGCGAAGCAGAAGTAGCTGCGCTGGCCCTCGGCCCACTGCACCTCCAACGGGAAGGCGCCCTGCACCTGCAGGTCGCCGATGCCCGCGATGAGCGTCAACTCGAAGACACCTGCGGCCTGGCAGAGGATCGGCATCTGCGCAGCGAGTTCCGCCTCGCCCGGATACGGTGCAGCGGCGTCACCGGGCAGCGTTCCCCGATACACGAGCTGGGCCGCGTGCGGCGCCGCGCAATCGACGACGGTGAACTCGCTTGCCCACGCGTCGACGAAGGGGTCGAGGCACTCGCCTCCGAAGAGGGTGTCCCACGCGTGCACGCCGGCGGGCTGCGGCGCGGTCGGCGCCGCGACGGGTGTCTCGGTCGCACTCGCCGGCGCGCTGCCCGTCGCTTGCTCTGCGCCACCGCCGTTGCCGCCCAATTGCGTGCCGAAGAAATAGAGCCCGGCGATCACGAGCACCACGACGAGACCGCCGGCGACCCAGATCAGCGTGCGCACCGTGCGGTTGCCGCCCTTGGCGGAACCGGAACCCGGGTCGCTGCCGCCGCGACCGCCGCCGGCGCCGCCTGCGCCGCCACCGCCCCCTGTGCCACCAGGCCCACTCGGCTCACCGGTGCGGGCGGGACCGCCAGTCGAGTACGGGCTGCCGGTGCCGGGAGGTGTGCTGGATGGTGTGCCGGCGAATGCGCCGAACGACTGCTCGGCGTCGCGTCGCCGCGCGGGGTCGATTCCCGTCGCCGGAGGGTATGCGGCTCCGGCGCCGGCGCCAAGACCGGCCTCTGCGCCGCCGAACAGGGCCGCGAGCGGGTCGTCTCCGGAGACGTCGCCGGACGGCGCGTCGCGCTGCGGGACGATCGCGGTCGGGGTGTCGACCGCGGGGAACATCACCGTGGCGGCATCCGTTGCCGGGTCGTCGGACTCGGCCGCGACGTCCGCCTCGGGTTCGTCATGCCATGCCGCCGCGGATGCCTCGGCGAAGGGGTTCACGTCGTCTGCGCTGACTGCGCCGTCGTCTGCGCTGTCCGCGCCGTCGTCGGCACCGCCGGTCGCCGCCAGGAACGACGTCGCCACCGCCTCCGGCCGGTCCTTGGGGTCTTCGGCATTCGGGTCTGGAGTCAGGTTCCAGAAGTACCCGGTCTCGGACATCTCGCGCGAGATCGACGAGTCGTCGTCACCGGGAACGGGATCCGGATGCCACTCGCCACCGCCACCGCCTCGACCGAAGAATCGGCCGCGGATCCCGGTGGCCGACGCCTCGTCGTGATCATCGCGCGTCGGCTCGCCATCTGGGTCGTCGTCGCCGGCCTCATCGTCGAATCCCAGCCCGAGAGCGTCGAGACCTGAGGGCACGGGGCCGGTCGGCGGCGTCGAGCCGCCGCCATGGGATGCCCCATGCTGAGCGGGCGGCACGGCATCGCGTCCGCGCGCTCCGCCGCCACCGAGGGAGGCGAGCAGATCATCGACGGGAGCGGGCGGCTCGCGAGTGGGGTCGTCATCACCGCGGTTCGAGCCCGACGCGAACGCGGGGAACGGCGTGGTGTTGAACGCGCCGGCCTCGCGTGCCGGAGCGCCGACCGGGGTGCTGCGAGCCGATTCCGCGGCACCCCGCACCTCGAGGAACGGAAAGCCGCCGGGCGACTCGGGATCGGGCGCGGCGGCCGGGGCACGGAGTTCGGGCACGGGGTTCGATGCGGGTTCCGGCGTCGACACCGGAGCGGAGGTCTGCACGGGCGGGAGCGCCGGCGGCTGTACGGGCAACGCCGTCGCTGCGGTCAGCGCCGCGAACGGGTCGGTCGCCTCGGTCGCGAATGCGGCGAAGCGACCAGGTTCCGCGTGCGGCGCCGGCGCCGGTGCCGCCGCCGCGGACGGCTCTGCGGTCGGTTCCGCCTCGTGCAGCGCGGCCCACAGTTCGTCGTCGTACCTGGCGGCAGGCGTCTCGACTGGTGGTCGGCGCTCGTCCCAGCCGGCGGGTGCGTTCGCCGGTGCGGTCGGATGCGTCGGCGCCGGCGAAGAGACCGGGGTGAACGACTGCCGGGCGACCGGCGGTGCCGAGTATCCCGCGAACGGCGAGGGGTCGACGGGCGCGACCGGATCGAACAGGGAACCGGCGGTCGAAGCGGATTCCGGCGCACCGGGCATCGGCGGTGTCGGCGGTGTCGGCGGAACAGCCTGGCTCGTGGCGGCAGCGTGCGACGGGGCGGACGGCTCGTGAGCTGCAGCATCTGACGACGATGTCGGAAGCGGCGACGACGGCTCGGCGAGGCTGCGGAACGCTGCCCGGATGGAGTCTTCGGACTCGAGTGCCTCGTCACCCCAGGTCAGCGCGAACGGAGCCGTGGGAGTGACCGGGCCCGGGGGTACCGGCGCGGGCGCCGCGGGCACGCCCGGAGCTCCGGGCGGCACGGGTGCGGCGGAAACACTCGGCGCACCGCCGGGTACCGGCGCCTGACCAGGCGTCTGTGCCGAGGAGCCGACCGGAGGCTCGACCTGCGTCAGGTGGACGGGCGGGCTCGCGGGCGGCCTCGGCTGCGCGACCGCGAAGGGCGGTGTCCATGACGGGGCGCTCGGCGCCGTCGGCGGAGGAGTTGGAGCTGCAGCCGGGGCCGACGGCGCGACGGGGGCCGACGGCGCGACGGGGGCCGACGGCGTGACCGGCGCCGACGCGCCAGGATCCGGCGCGATGGGCATCTGCGGTACCGGGCCGCCGATGACGGGCAGCGCACGGGTCTCGACCTCGGCCGGGGCAGGAGCCTCGGAGAACCAGTCGAGAACTTCCTCGCGCCGCGGCGCAG
Organism: Agromyces sp. GQ35; assembly: GCF_059758475.1. Lineage (NCBI taxonomy): Bacteria > Bacillati > Actinomycetota > Actinomycetes > Micrococcales > Microbacteriaceae > Agromyces > Agromyces sp. GQ35. Next base: position 796,968 of record NZ_JCAXEO010000001.1, read on the forward strand.
CGGAACGCTGGCTCCCGGGCGGAGCGACCGGTGGCGTGGCCGGGGCCTGCACCGTAGGCGGCACGGGCCGGGCGGGTGGTACCGGCGCTGCGGCGTCGGGGTCGACGGGCGTCTCGGGCTGGTCGCTGCGCTGCGGCGGAGTGCCGTTCGCCAGCTGGGCGAGGAGCCAATCGGCTCCGTCGCCGCCCAAGTCGTGCCCGTCGCCGCTCATCAGGCCAACCCCAGGTCTTCCAGCCCGATGGCGTAGAGGTAGGGCACACCCGCGGCCTCGATGATCTCGCGGGCACCGGTCGCCCGGTCGACGACCACGGCCACGGCCACGACCTCGGCACCGACCTTGCGCAGCGCCTCGATGGCCTTCAGCGGGGACCCGCCCGTCGTCGAGGTGTCTTCGAGCACGATGACTCGCTTGCCGGCGAGGTCGGGGCCCTCGACCTGCTTGCCACGACCGTGGTCTTTCGGCTCCTTGCGCACGACGAAGGCGTCGTACTCGAGCCCCTGCGCGGCGCCCTGGTGCAGGATCGCCGCGGCGATCGGGTCTGCGCCCATCGTGAGCCCGCCCACGGCGAAGACATCGGGCACGTCTTTGATGACGTCGATCATGACCTGGCCGATGAGCGGCGCGACCCGGTGGTCGAGGCTCACCTTGCGGAGGTCGACGTAGTACGTGGCCTTCTTGCCGCTCGTCAGGGTGAAGTCTCCGTGGAACACGGCGTCGGCGGCGATGAAGTCGATCAACTGGGCGCGCACGGCGTCGATGGGCTGGGGCTCACGGAGGGTCACCCGAATACTCTACGACCCGGTTGCCTGAGAGGAAGGGGCGGATTCATCTGCGGCGGTCGGCGGCGCCGCGGCATCCGCTCGATCGCGGCGTCGCACGGGCCGTGCACGGAGCCCCCACAACGAGCGGGGCGTGCCCGGCACGAGCCGCGCCCAGAACGGCGGTGTCTCGGTCTCGGTGAGCGCGGCCGGAACCTCGATGTGGAACTGCGCGATCTCCTCGGCGCCGTGATGCGCGAAACGGTAGAGCGCCGTGCCGATGAGCACGCCGAGGGCGATCGACATGACCGAAGTCAGCGCGGCCGCGAAGTCCTCCGTGCCCCCGGCCGTGCCGACCGCTTCGGTGAGCCCGACGAGTCCGGCCGCGCCCGGTACGAGCAGCCAGAACGCCGGAAGGAAGGTCAATTGCGAGGGGACGCCGTGACGCAGGGTCGCGATCCAGAGCACGACGGGCGTCATCGCCAGCGCACCGATGAACCCGCTGATCGTGGCGCCGATCAGGACCGTGCCGAGCTGCTGGCCGGCGTACGCGGCGATCAGCGCGAGGAGCACCCAGCCGAACGTCGACGGCGGCGCTGAGAAATGCAGGAAGTTGCCGACCGCGAAGAGCAGCACCCCCACGATCGACGTCCACCACGGGAAGGCGGCGGATGTCTCCAGTGACGCGTACTCCGAACTCTCGACGCCGACGATCGTGCCCGCTGCGAGGATCCCGAACGCGAGCAGGGTGAGCTGGACGAGCCCGAACACGAGCCGCGACGCTCCCGCGATCATCTGACCGGCCGCGAGTTCGACCGTCGCAGTCGTGAGCGCCCCGCCCGGAAGGAACGTCGCAAGGGGTGCGATCAGCAACCGGAGCGGATCGCCGATGGCGATGTGCGGCGCGAGCAGGAAGACCGCGAGCGCGCACGCGAACGCCGCGAAGACCGGGAAGACGATCTGCAGCGTCGGCGAGCGCACCATCTTCGCGAGCCCCATGAGCGCGCCGAGGCCGAATGCGACGAGGGCGCCCTGCCAGGTCGGCGCGAGCAACAGCGCCAGGCCGGTGGTGAGCAGTGCGTGCCCGAAGGTGCGCACGAGCCATCCGTGCGCCGGCCTCATCGCCCCGATCTCGTTCAGTCGGCGGATGCCCTCGACGGGCTCGATCGCGCCTCGCTTCGCCAGCTCGATGACCGGATACAGCGCGGCGATCTGATCGAAGCGGAACGACGCGTTCACCGCGGAACGGATCGCGACCCGACCGGCCTCGCCGCGACCGGTCTCGACGAGGATCACCGTCGGCAGCAGCAGGAAGTCGGTGTCCTCCCGGCCGTACGCCTTGGAGACGGCGATCATCGTCTCGTGGATCCCGTTCATGGGTTCCCCGGCTGCGTTCAGTCCCTCGGCGAGGCCGAGCAGGAATCGGCGCAGGACGGCACTGTCGTCGGCGATCATGTCCGCCACGCCACGATGATGAGGGAGCGCGCGATGCCGATGCCCATGGCGGCAGTGGTCGCGACCTGCACGTGCGTCATCGTTCCCCCAAACGTCGTGCCTGGGCACACGCTAGCGGGACACGATCGGCCGCGCGGAGTGCCGCGCGCGGAGGGCTGCGGATCGGTTCCCCCGGTGCATCCCGACACATGCATGACGAAGGGCCGCTCCGCGGGGTGTCCCTCCCCCGCGCAGCGGCCCTGCACTCCCGGGGAACGGACCCCCGGGGTTCGCGTCGGCGCCTAGACGGTGCGCGCGAACGTCTCTCGCGGCTGACGACGGTAACCGTCACGCACGGTGACGACGATCGAGCCGATGATGGCGACGGCGGAGACGACGCCGAGGATCACGAAGATGCTGAACATGGTGGTTCCTTTCGAAGTACGAGCGGGCTGATCGAGCGATCGATGCGCCGTTGCACGTGTTCGATGACTCAATTCTCGCGCCGAAGACCCTTCAGCACAAGCTCACAATTCTACAATGACGATGTAGTCTGGCTACATGGACGTACGCCGACTGGACCTGCTGCGCGAGCTCGCCGAACGGGGCAGCGTCACGGCAGTCGCGGAGGCCACCGGCCGCACCCCGTCGGCCGTTTCGCAACAACTCAAGGTGCTCGAGCGCGAGGCCGGCATGCCGCTCACCGAGCGCAGCGGCCGCGGAGTCGTGCTGACGAGTGCCGGACATGCGCTGGCCCGCAGTGCGGCCGATGTCGCGATCGCCCTCGAACACGCCACCGCCCTGTGGGACGAGTTCCGCAACCACCCGAGCGGCGAGGTGACGCTGCTCACCTTCCCCACGATCGGGGCGACCCTGCTGCCGGCCGTGCTCTCCGACCTCGCCCGGGTCGCGGGCCTCGTCGTGCGCGCCACCGACCTCGACCCCGAGCTCGCCGAATTCGCCGACCTCACGAGCGACTACGACATCGTGCTCGCGCACACCATGCCGGGGGTGCTGCCGTGGGGCGGCCGCGGGCTGAGAGCGGTGCCGCTGCTCACCGAGCCGCTCGACATCGGCCTGCCCGCCGACCACCGGCTCGCCGGGCGCGCGCACCTCACGCCGGCCGATCTCGTCGGCGAGACCTGGCTCGGCGTACCGCCGGGCTTCCCGTTCGAACGCATCCTGCACGCCATCGAGCAGCAGGCCGGCCAGCGCGCCACTGTCAGCCAGCGATTCAGCGACATGCGCATCATCGAGGCGTTCATCGAGGCGGGCCTCGGCATCGCCTTCGTGCCGCGATTCACCAACGGCACGGTGCCCGATTCGATCGTGTTGAAGCCGCTGCGCGGCGTGGCATCCGCTCGGCAGATCGTGGCCCTCGTGCGACCGGATGTCGCGGAGCGCCTCGCCGTGCGCACGGTGCTCGACGTGCTCGTGGCGCGCGCGTCGCGCCTCGAACAGGCGCACACCGTCGGCTGAGCCGGCTGCCACCCCATCTGGACCACTCGTGTCGGACCGGACCGCCGATGTCGAGTGTCCCGCGCGACACGAGTGAGCCTGAGGGTCGAAGTAGACTCCACGTCCATGAGCGACGACGCGATCCTGTTCGACGTGACCGACGGGCTCGCCCGCATCACCCTCAATCGGCCCGCCCGGCTGAACGCCGTCGACCCCGAGGCGATCGCGCGCTGGCAGTCGCTCGCGCACGAGATCGCCGAGCGCGACGACGTCGGCGCGGTGCTCTTCGACGCCAACGGGCGAGCGTTCTGCGCGGGCGGCGACGTCGTCGCGATGTCGCAGCTCGCCACCGGGGAGCCCGACGCCGGAGCCGTCATCACCGCGCTCGCCGACCGCATCCACGACGGTCATCGCGTGCTGCGCGAGAGCGCCAAGCCCATCGTCGCCGCCGTGCAGGGCCCGGTCGCCGGCGGCGGTCTCGGCTTCATGCTCGTGGCCGACCTCATCGTGGCCTCCGAACGCGCGACGTTCGCAAGCAGGTATGCGGATGTCGCGTTGACCCCCGACTGCGGAGTGAGCACACTGCTGCCCGAGGCCATCGGTACGCGACGGGCGCTCGAACTCACCCTGACCTCGCGCACGCTCTCGGCGGCCGAGGCGCTCGAGTGGGGACTCGTCACCGAGGTCGTCGCGCCGGAAGCGCTCGAGGAGCGGGCACGAGCGATCGCCGAATCCTGGCTGCGCGGGGCGACCGGCGCATTCGGGCAGGCGAAGCGGCTCGTGCGATCCGGGCTCGAGCGCTCGTTCGCCGAGGCGCTCGACGACGAGGCGCGCACGATCGGCGCCGCGTTCGAGACACCCGCCGCGCAGGCCGCGATCGCGGCGTTCACGGCGAGATCGGCCAGGCCGCAGACGTCGGCGACGCGCTGACGCGCGAGTCATCGAGGAATCGGAGTATTGAGATGGAGGATCCGGCCGAGGAGTTCGCAGCGATCGCGCGTGAGATCGCCGAGCGCGCACAGGCAGCGGGCATCGGTGTGGCGACCGCGGAGTCGCTGACGAGCGGCGCCATCGCCAATGCCCTCGGCGCAGCACCCGAGGCCTCGAAGTGGTTCCAGGGCGGCGTCGTGGCGTACACGGAATCGGTGAAGCGGAACGTGCTCGGCGTGACCGCCGAATCCGTCACCTCGACGGCATGCGCCCGAGAGCTCGCGTCCGGTGCGTCACGGCTGCTCGGCGCCGAGGCCGCGGTCGCCGTGACGGGTGTCGGCGGCCCCGAGCCCGATGGTGACGAGCCGGCGGGCAGCGTGTACGCCGCGGTCCTCGTGCGCGGCGACATCCGCGACGTGCATTTCCAGTTCGAAGGAGACGACCCCGCGATCGTCGTGCACCAGACCGTGCGCGCCGCGCTCGAGTTACTGCGCGACGCCCTGCCGGAGACCCCAGTCGATCGGAGCTGAGACCGGCTTCGCTATTCGTGCTGCGGGAAGCCCAGGTTCAGTCCACCATGGCTCGGGTCGAGCCAGCGCGACGTGATCGCCTTCTCCTGCGTGAAGAAGTCGAAGCCGCGCGGGCCGTACGCCTTGGCGTCGCCGAAGAGCGAGTCCTTCCAGCCGCCGAACGAGTGGTAGGCCACCGGCACGGGAATCGGCACGTTGATGCCGATCATGCCGACGGTCACCTCCCGCTGGAATCGACGGGCGGCTCCGCCGTCGTTCGTGAAGATCGCCGTGCCGTTGCCGTAGGGCGAGGCGTTGATCACGTCGAGGCCGGCCTGGTAGCCGTCGACGCGCACGATCGACAGCACCGGCCCGAAGATCTCGTCGCGGTAGACGGATGACTCGAGCGGCACCCGGTCGACGAGGGTCGGGCCGAGCCAGAATCCGTCGGCGTCCCCGTCGATCTCGACCGACCGGCCGTCGACCACCACCGTCGCGCCATCGGAGACCGCGACGTCGAGATATCCCACGACCTTGTCGCGGTGCTCGCGCGTGATGAGCGGCCCCATGTCGCAGCCGCGGGTGCCGTCGCCGGTCGTCAGCTGCGACATCCGCTCGCCGATCTTGGCGACGAGTTCATCGGCGACGGTGTCGACGGCGAGCACCACCGAGACCGCCATACAGCGCTCCCCCGCCGAACCGAAGCCGGCGTTGACGGCGGCATCGGCGGCCAGGTCGAGGTCGGCGTCGGGCAGCACGAGCATGTGGTTCTTCGCTCCGCCGAGCGCCTGCACGCGCTTGCCGTGGCTCGCCGCCGTCTCGTAGATGTACTTCGCGATCGGCGTCGAGCCGACGAACGAGATCGAGCGCACGACCGGGTGCACGAGCAGCGCATCGACCGCCACCTTGTCGCCGTGCACGACGTTCAGGACCCCGTCGGGCAGACCTGCCTCCTGCATCAGCCGGGCGAGCCAGATCGCCGCCGACGGGTCCTTCTCGGACGGCTTCAGCACGACCGTGTTACCCGTCGCGATCGCGAGCGGGAAGAACCACAGCGGCACCATCGCCGGAAAGTTGAACGGGCTGATGATGCCCACGACGCCCACGGGCTGCTTCGTCGAGTAGACGTCGATGCCCGTCGACACGTTCTCGGAGTACTCGCCCTTCGCATACCCCGGCATGGCGCAGGCGAGTTCGACGACCTCGAGCCCGCGGGCGATCTCGCCTGCGGCATCCGACAGCACCTTGCCGTGCTCGCTCGTGAGGATCGCCGCGAGCTCGCCGCTGCGCGCGTTGAGCAGCTCCCGGAACGCGAACATCACCTGCTGGCGCTTCGCGATCGAGGTGTCGCGCCAGCCGGGGAAGGCCCGGGCGGCGGCCTGCACTGCCGTGTCGACGTCGTCGGTCGAGGCGAAGCGCACGCGCTTCTGCTCGGTGCCGAGTGCCGGGTTGTAGACGGGTCCGGTGCGGCTCGCATCGCCGGCGACGGATGCACCGTCGATCCAGTGCTCGATGAACTCGGTCATGATCAGTTCTCTCCTTCGAGTGCGGTGCTGAGCACCTCGTCGTACATCGCCACGGCTTCGGCGACCTCGTCGGCCGTCACGACGCACGGCGGCACGACATGGATGCGGTTGTCCTGCACGAAGGGCAGCAGCCCGCGCTCGACGAGCGCCGACTTGATGCGGCCCATCGATGCCGCCGGCAGCGGCTCGCGAGTGTCGCGATCGGCGACGAGTTCCATCGCCCAGAACACGCCCTCGCCGCGCACCTCGCCGACGACGCGGTGACGGTCGGCGAGATCGGCGAGCGCCGGGGCGATGACCGTATCGCCGATGTCGCGGGCGTTGTCGACGATGCCCTCCGACGCCATCGCATCGAGCGTCGCGACGATCGATGCCATCGCGAGCGGATGCCCCGAGTACGTGAGCCCGCCCGGGAACACCCGCTCGTCGAACGTCGCGGCGATCGGTTCGTCGATGACCACGCCGCCCGCGGGAATGTAGCCCGAGTTCACCCCCTTCGCGAAGGTGATGAGGTCGGGGCGCACGTCGTAGCCGTCGAACGCGAACCATCGGCCGGTTCGGCCGAACCCGCACATCACCTCGTCGAGGATGAGCAGGATGCCGTGCCGGTCGCAGAGATCGCGCACCCCCGCGAGGTAGCCGGGCGGCGGCACGAGAACGCCCGCGGTGCCCGGAATCGTCTCGAGCAGCACCGCCGCGATCGACGACGGGCCCTCGGCCTCGATCACGCGGCGCAAGTGCTGCAGGGCCCGTTCGCTCTCCTGCTCGGGCGTGGCCGCCCAGAACTCGGAGCGATACAGGTACGGACCGAAGAAGTGCACGTGCGCGCGGGCGAACTCGTTCGGCACCCGCCGCCAGTCGCCCGTCGCGACCACGGCGGCGCCGGTGTTGCCGTGATACGAGCGGTAGGTCGAGAGCACCTTGTCGCGGCCGGTGTGCAGCCGCGCCATGCGGATCGCGTTCTCATTGGCGTCGGCGCCGCCGTTCGTGAAGAACACCCTGCGGAAGCCGGATGGCGCGTGCGCGACGATGCGCTTGGCGGCCTCGCCTCGCGCGAGGTTCACGGTCGAGGGTGCGATCGTCGTCAGCAGCTCGGCCTGTTCGCGAATCGCCTGCACGACCGAGGGATGCTGGTGGCCGATGTTGACGTTGACGAGCTGGCTCGAGAAGTCGAGGTATTCGCGTCCGGCGTGATCCCACACTCGGGCGCCCCGGCCGCTCGCGATCACGAGGCTCGACGGGTTCGCCTGAGCCGACCACGAGTGGAAGACGTGCTCGCGATCGAGTTCGCGGGCGCGTTCGTCGAGGCCGTCGGTGAGGGAGGTGTCGGTCATGGCGTCTCTGCCTTTCCTGTTCATTCGCCGATCGAGTGGCGCCGCGCCCCGGCGCGGTGCGTATCGAGATCTCTCAACGGGGTCTCGATACGCACCCTCCTTCGTCGGGCGCCACTCGACCGGCGGTCGGTGCTAGTTGCCGCCCTCGACGAGTTCGACGTCGATGGGTTCGAAGCCCTCACCCGTGACGTCGACGCCGTCGGCCTTCAGTTCGTCGAGCGCCATCGTGATCCACTCGTTCGACCACGCGGACGCCGGCGGCTCCTCGGTGATCGGGCTCGCGCCCGACTCGTTCACCGCCGAGAGCGCCCCGGCCACCGTGGCATCCCAGGCCGCCTCATCGATCATGCCGATGCCGTTCGGTGCCGGCCAGATGAGCTTGTTGGTCTCGTTGACCATCCAGAGCTCGTGGCTGGGGCCCCAGCCGGAGCCCTCGGCGATCGTGATCTCCGATGCCTCCTCGGGGTTCTCGGCCGCGTAGATCCAGCCCTTGATGACCGCCTTGAGGAACGAGACGGTCGTCTCCTGGTACGCCTCGTCACTCTCGAGCCGCTCGGTGTCGGCCCAGATCGCGTCCTGCAGCATGGCCCCGACCGTGTCCTGGTACGAGATCACGTTGAAGTCCTCGGGCTGGTACAGCTCGCCCGTGTCGGGGTTCGGCGTCTCGAGCAGCTGCGCGTACTCGTTGTAGGTCATCGCCTGGGCCGCATCGATGTCGCCCTGCAGGAAGGCGTTCATGTTGAAGTCCTGCGTGATGATCTGCACCGTCGAGGAGTCGAGGCCCTCTGCGGCCATGGCTGCGAAGATCTCCCACTCGTTGCCGAAGCCCCACGAGCCGATCTTCTTGCCCTCGAAGTCGGCGACGGAGTCGATGCCCGAGTCGGCCCACGAAACCTGCAGGGTGCCTGACTTCTGGAAGATCTGGGCGATGTTGGTGAGGTTCGCGCCCTGCTCGATCGAGCCGAGCACCTTCGGCACCCAGGCGATCGCGTAGTCGACGTCGCCGTTGGCGAGTGCGTCCTGCGGAACGATGTCGCCGCCGGAGGGGATGATCTCGACGTCCAGTCCCTCCTCTTCGAAGTAGCCCTGGTCGACGGCCGCGAAATAGCCGGCGAACTGGCCCTGCGGCAGCCATTGGAGCTGGAGCTTCACCTCGGTGAGGTCGCCCCCGGCGTCGCCGCCGGAGCCGCCGTCCGACCCGTCGCCGGATGCCGAGCACGCGGTGAGGACGAGCGCCGCCGAGATGGCGAGCGCGCCCCCGATTGTCGCGAAGCGACGTCTGCTGTGGTTCATGTCGGTCCTTTCGTGGTGCGGTGTGGTGCGGTGGTGGTGGGAACGCGGCGCTGCAGCAACCGTTCGAGGCCGAGCGTCGCGAGGTAGAAGAGCAGGCCGAGGGCGATGGACGCCACGACGTAGGCCCAGGCCCTGGCGTAGGCGCTCGATGCGGCCGAGGTCGAGATGAGCCCGCCGAGGCCGCCGCGCGGGCCGCCGAAGTACTCGGCGACGAGCGCTGAGATCACGGCGAGCGATGAGGCGATGCGGATGCCGGTGAGGATGAACGGTCGCGCGGTGGGCAGCGTCAAGGTACGCAGCACCTGGCCCGAACTCGCGGCGTACGCCTTCATCAGGTCGCGATGCACGGGCGTCGTCTGCCGGAATCCCCGCAGGGTGTTGATGAAGACCGGCACGAACGAGGCGAGCGCGGCGATCGCCTGGCGGCCGAACTGGCTGTCGGCGCCGAACATCGAGTTCAGCACCGGCGCGAGGGCGACGATCGGGATGACGGCGAGCGACGCCACGACGGGCGCGCTCATGCCGTCGATCGAGCGCCACCTCGCGGCGAGCGCGGCGAGCGCGATGCCGAGGAGCGATCCGACGATGAGGCCGATGAGGGCGTTGGTGCCGGTGAGCAGCGTCGCCTGCACGACCGACGGCCAGTACGCCACGAGTTCCTCGACGATCGAGGCCGGGCTCGGCAGCAGGTAGTCGCTCACCCCGACGACGGTCACGAGGAACTGCCAGACGCCGAGCACGATGAGGCCCACCGCGATCGGCGCGACGAGGCGGAGCGTCGTCTCGGTGCGCGGGCTCATGCCGCGTGGCCGTGATCGTGGGCCGGACCCGCGCGGTGCAGCGCCGGCGGCCGTGCTCGCGGTGGCGGTGGACATCAGCGGTTCTCCACTCCGCGCGCGCCGGTCGCGACCGGCGAGCCGCCGTGGAGCGCCTCGCGCACGGCCGTGACCATGTCGAAGAAGTCTCGCTCCTCGCGAAGCTCCTCGGTGCGGGCCGCGCGTTGCGCGTCGGCGCCGAGCCGCATCGGCACGATCTGCTGGATGCGACCCGGCCGAGGCGACATCACGACCACCCGGTCGGAGAGGAACACGGCCTCGGGGATCGAGTGCGTGACGAAGACGACCGCGGCGCCGGTCTCTGCGGAGATGCGCACGAGGTCGGACTGCATCTTCTCGCGCGTCATCTCGTCGAGCGCGCCGAACGGCTCGTCCATGAGCAGCAGGCGCGGCTGCTCGGCGAGCGCGCGGGCGATCGCCACGCGTTGCTGCATGCCACCCGAGAGCTGGTCGGGATACCGGTCGGCGAAGTCGGAGAGCCCCACCATGTCGAGCAGTTCCGCCACGCGAGCGGTTCGAGCAGCGGATGCTGCGCCGTGCAGTTCGAGCGGCAGGGCCACGTTGCCCGCGACCGTGCGCCACGGCAGCAGGCCGGCCTGCTGGAACGCGATGCCGTACTCCTGGTCGAGCCTGGCCTTTCTCGCGCTCTTGCCGAAGACCGTGAGCCCACCGCCTGTCAGCTCGTCGAGATCGGCGATGATGCGCATGAGCGTCGACTTGCCGCATCCGCTCGGGCCGATGAGCGAGACGAACTCGCCCGCCGCGACCGTCAGGTCGATCGAGTCGAGCGCCTGCACCTGACCGGAGCGGGTCTCGAACACCTTGTCGACCCCGCTGATCTCGACTGCCGCCTCTGCCGCCGCGAGGTGAGCCGCGCCGTCTGCGGCTCGAGCCTGCCGCATTCCATCGTCGGTCATGCCGCCTCCTCGGTTCGTCGGTAGTTCTTGAGCATCACGCCGAGCAGCGCGACCGAGCCGGCGGCCACGAGCCCGAGCACGATCGAGCCGAAGATCGGGCCCCATGCCTTGGCCGGGTCGCCGGAGGCCTGCCCCGCGAACTGGATCAGGATGCGCCCGATTCCGCCCTGCAGTCCGGTCGAGACCTCGGCGACCACGGCACCGATCACGGCGTTCGCGGCACCGAGCCGCAGCGCGGGCAGCAGGTACGGCACGGAGGCCGGCATCCGCAGCTTCACGAGTGTCTGCCAGTAGCCCGCCGCGTACGTCTGCATGAGCTCCTCGTGGATGCGGTCGGGCGACTGCAGGCCCTTCAACGCCCCGATGGCGATCGGGAAGAACGCGAGGTAGCTCGCGATGAGCGCGACCGACATCCAGTCCTGCCACTCGAACGCGCCGATCTCGACGCGCGAACCCCAACTCTTCACGACGGGCGCGAAGGCGATGAGCGGCACGGTCTGGCTGATCACGATCCACGGCAGCAGGCCCCACTCGGCCAGCCGCCACCGCTGCATGACGAGGGCGAAGCCGATGCCCACGACGACGCCCACGAGCCATCCGGCCGCGGCGATGCCGAGGGTGGTGAGTGCGGCGAGGGCGACCACCGCCCAGAGCGGCAACGCGTCGTCGGCTCGGGTGACCGGTTCGCCGAGCCGGGCGAGCATGTCCCAGATGTGCGGCATCGCGAGGTCGGTCGTGCGCGGCAGCACTCGGGTCTCGCCGAGCACGACGCCGTCGGCGGGACCGATCGCCTTGTAGCCCTCCCAGACGAGCGCGACGACGAGGATGCCGGCGAGGCCCCAGCCCCAGCGGGCGAGCTCACGTCGACCGCGGCCGGGCCTGTTCGCCGGTCGAGTAGCGAGCGCCAGCGAGCGTATCGAGGCCTCGGGAGCTGCCTCGGCAGGTCTCGATACGGCCCCGGGGGGCCTACTCGACCGGCGGGTGTCGGTCATGCCTTCGCCGTGAGGTGCTCGGAGAGCGCGGGGATCACGGTCTCGCCGTAGACCCGGAGCGTCTCCTCCTTGTTGTCGTGCTGGAGGTAGCCGGCGAACTGGTCGACGCCGAGTGCCTTGAGCTGCTCGAGCTTCTCGATGTGCTGCTCGGCAGTGCCGAGCACGCAGAACCGGTCGACGATCTCGTCGGGCACGAATGTCGTGTGCGCGTTGCCCGCACGCCCGTGCTCGTTGTAGTCGTACCCTTCACGGCCCGCGATGTACTCGGTCAGCGCCTCGGGCACGTCGCCGTGCGCACCGTACTTCGCGACGATGTCGGCCACGTGGTTGCCGACCATGCCGCCGAACCAGCGGCACTGCTCGCGCATGTGCTCCCAGTCGTCGCCGATGTACATCGGCGCGGCGACGCAGAACTTCACCGACATCGGGTCGCGACCCGCGGCCTCTGCCGCGTCGCGCACATGCTTGATCATCCACGCGGCGATGTCGACGTCGGCCAGCTGCAGGATGAAGCCGTCGCCGACCTCGCCCGCGAGCTTCAACGCCAGCGGACCGTAGGCGGCCACCCACACCTCGAGCTCGGAGCCGTGGCTCCACGGGAACTGCAGCGTGGAGCCGTGGTACTCGACCGGCCGGCTGTTCGCGAGCTCGCGGATGACGTGGATCGACTCGCGCAACTCGGCGATCGTGGTCGGCTTGCCGTTCGTCACCCGCACCGCCGAGTCGCCGCGGCCGATGCCGCAGACGGTGCGGTTGCCGTACATCTCGTTGAGGGTCGCGAAGACCGAGGCCGTCACCGTCCAGTCGCGCGTCGCGGGGTTCGTGACGAACGGCCCCACCTTCACCTTGCGGGTCTCGGCGAGGATCTGGCTGTAGATGACGTACGGCTCCTGCCAGAGGATGTGCGAGTCGAAGGTCCAGACGTGCGTGAACCCGTGGTTCTCGGCGAGCTTCGCGAGCTGCACGGTTCGCGATGCCGGGGGGTTGGTCTGCAGGACCGCTCCGAATTCCATGCGTGCTCCGTTCGTTTCGCCGGTCGAGTAGGCCCGGATGGCCGTATCGAGACCTATGTTCGGTTGAGACATCCGTGTTCGGTTGAGACATCCGCTGGTCTCGATACGCGCTTCGCGCTACTCGACCGGCGGTGGGACTAGATGAGGTACTGGCTGAGGCCGCGCTTGAGGAAGCGACCGTCGCCCTTGGCGCCGAGGTACTGGTCGCCATCGACGATGACCTTGCCGCGCGAGAGCACCGTGTCGACGTGGCCGTCGATCTCGTAGCCCTCCCACGCGGAGTGATCCATGTTCATGTGATGGGCCTTGCCGACGCCGATCGAGGTGTGTCCATTCGGGTCGTAGACCACGACGTCGGCGTCGGCGCCCGGCTGGATGACGCCCTTCTGTCCGTACAGGCCGAACATTCGGGCGGGCGTGGTGCTGGTGAGTTCGACCCAGCGTTCGAGCGTGATCTCGCCGGTGACGACGCCCTGGTACATGAGGTCCATGCGGTGCTCGATCGAGCCGATGCCGTTCGGGATCTTGCGGAAGTCGCCGAGCCCGAGCTCCTTCTGGTCTTTCATGCAGAACGGGCAGTGGTCGGTCGAGACCATCTGCAGGTCGTTCGTGCGCAGCGCCTGCCACATCGACTGCTGGTGCCCCTCTTCACGGGAGCGCAGCGGCGTCGAGCAGACCCATTTCGCCCCCTCGAACGCGCCCCACTCGTCGCTCTTCGCGCCGAGCTGGTCTTCGAGGCTCAGGTAGAGGTACTGCGGGCAGGTCTCCCCGTAGACGTTCTGCCCCTTGTCGCGCGCCCACGCGAGCTGTTCGACGGCCTGCTTGGCCGACACGTGCACGACGTAGAGCGGTGCGCCGGTGAGCTTCGCGAGCATGATCGCGCGGTGCGTCGCCTCCTCTTCCATCTCCCAGGCGCGGGCGATGCCGTGATAGTACGGGTCGGTCTTGCCCTGGTCGACGAGCTGCTGGGCGAGCACGTCGATCGCGGGCCCGTTCTCGGCGTGCATCATCGTGAGCATGCCGGTGTCGCGGGAGACCTGCATGGCCTTCAGGATCTGCGCGTCGTCGGAGTAGAAGACGCCCGGGTAGGCCATGAAGAGCTTGAAGCTCGTGATGCCCTCGTCGGGCAGCTTCGCGATCGAGGCGAGGGATGCCTCGTTGACGTCGCCCACGATCTGGTGGAACGCGTAGTCGATCGCGCAGTTGCCTGCCGCCTTCGAATGCCAGGCGGCGAGCCCGTCTTCGATGCGCTGCCCGTAGGTCTGCACGGCGAAGTCGACGATCGAGGTCGTGCCGCCCCACGCGGCCGCCCTGGTGCCGGTCTCGAAGGTGTCGATCGCGGCGGTGCCGCCGAACGGCAGTTCCATGTGAGTGTGGGCGTCGATGCCCCCCGGAATCACGTACTTGCCGGTTGCGTCGATCACCCGGTCGACGGATGCCGCGACATCCGTGCCCAGGATGCGGCTGCCGGGCTCGAGCACGGCGCGGATGGTCTCGCCGTCGATGAGCACGTCGGCCGCGGCTCGGCCCGTCGCACTCACGACGGTGCCGCCGGTGATGAGGGTCGTGGTCATGCTGGCTCCTCTCTTCGGTGATCGAGTAGGCCGCTTGCGGCCGTATCGAGATCTCGCGTGCTGGTCTCGATACGCTTCGCTACTCGACCGACGGTGTGTCTACGGCTTGGCGATCGCGGTGTACGAGTCGGGGCGACGGTCGCGGTAGAACTGCCAGTCGTCGCGCATCTGCTGCACCATGTCGAGATCGAGGTCGCGCACGAGCAGTTCCTCGTGCTCGCTCGACCCTCGCTCGCCGACGAAGTTTCCGCGCGGATCGATGATCTGGCTCGTGCCGTAGAAGTCGACGGCGAGGTCGCCGTACTCGTTGTCTTCGCGGCCGACGCGGTTCGGCTGCAGCACGAAGTATCCGTTGGCGACCGCCGCGCACGGCCCCTCGACCTCCCACAGGCGGTTCGAGAGCCCGGGCTTCGTGGCGTTCGGGTTGAAGACCATGTGCGCGTCGTTCAGGCCGAGCTCGCGCCATCCCTCGGGGAAATGCCGGTCGTAGCAGATGTACATGCCCACCCGTCCGACGGCCGTGTCGAAGACCGGGTAGCCGAGGTTGCCCGGCCGGAAGTAGAACTTCTCCCAGAAGCGGTCGAGGTGCGGCAGGTGGTGCTTGCGGTAGGTGCCGAGGATCGAGCCGTCGGCATCGACGAGCACCGAGGAGTTGTAGTAGACGCCCGTCTGCGCCTCTTCGTAGATCGGCAGCACCATGACCGTGCCGAGCTCTTTCGCGAGGTCGGCGAAGCGCTGCACGATGGGACCGTCGGCCGGCTCGGCGAAACGGTAGTACTTCTGGTCTTGCGTGATGCCGAAGTACGGGCCGTAGAACAGCTCCTGGAAGCAGACGACTTGCGAGCCCTGCGCCGCGGCATCCCGGGCGAACTGCTCGTGCTTGTCGAGCATCGACTCTTTGTCGCCGGTCCAGGTCGTCTGCGTGATGGCCGCTCGGACGATCGTCATGGTGCCTCCTGCATCGGTCGGCGTCAGTGCCGTGCACTCGATGGGCGTGGAACGGAACTGCTCATCGGGTGGTGCGGTGACGCCGAGAGGGTGTGCCACGGACCGCGTCGTCCGTGGTGGTCGAACGGGACGAGTGAACCGTTCTGTTATTCTTCGGCGTGAACATTTCTCTTGTGTTTCACACTGTGACGTTGTGGTTACTTATCCTGTCCCTTGCGCCGTGAGGAGGCAATGGTCGTGTCAGGTATTCATGTGAATGCTCGTCATGCGCCCGACGCTCGCCTCGACGCCGCGACCCTCCTCGCGCTCGCCGAGTTCCCCGACGCGAGCCCGCGCGGCATCGCCGGGGTCATCGCGAGACTCGTGAACTCGGGCGAGCTCGGCTCCGGTTCCCGCCTGCCGACGGTACGCGAACTCGCGAGCGGGCTCGGCGTGAGCCCGGCAACCGTGAGCCAGGCGTGGCAGGCACTCTCCCGAGCCGGCCTCATCGAGTCGCGCGGTCGCGCCGGCAGCTTCGTGCGGCCGCTCTCGCAGGGCTGGCTCGCCCCGCGCATGCGCGGCATGGCGGCACCGAACGACCCCGTGCGACTCGACCTCTCGCGCGGCACCCCCGACCCGCTCCTGCTGCCGGCGCTCGGCCCGGCGCTCTCCCGCGTCTCGGCGCGCGCCGAGACGGGAAGCTATCACGACGAACCCGTGATCCCGGCTCTCGCGGCGGTGCTCGCCGATTCGTGGCCGTCTGCAGTCGACACGATCATGGTCGTCGACGGCGCGCTCGACGCGATCTCGCGCACGCTCGAGCAACTCGTGCGTTTCGGCGACCGGGTCGTCGTCGAGAGCCCCGGCTTTCCGCCGTTCCTCGACCTGCTCGACGTGCTCGGCGCCGAGGCGGTGCCCGTGCGACTCGACGAGCAGGGCATGGTGCCCGAGGCTCTCGCCCGGGCACTCCATCGTCGGCCCGTCGCGGTGCTCCTGCAGCCGCGCGCGCAGAACCCGACCGGGGCATCGATGAACGCCGAGCGTGCCGCGGCGCTGGCTCGCGTCATCCGTTCGGCCGACGACGTCGACGACCTCGTCGTGATCGAAGACGATCACTCGGGCCTCATCTCGACCGAGGGCGACGTCTCGATCGGCACCTCGTTGCCCGGCCGGGTGGTGCACGTGCGCAGCTTCTCGAAGTCGCACGGCCCCGACCTCCGCATCGCGGCAGTCGGCGGGCCCCGCGAGCTCGTCGAGCGGGTCGTCGCGCGGCGCATGCTCGGACCCGGCTGGACCTCGCGCATGGTGCAGACGATCCTGCTCGACCTGCTCACCGAAGCGGCGTCGATCGACGCCGTCGCCGAGGCGCGTCATCAGTACGCTGCGCGCCAGCGCGCCCTCGGCGACGCGCTCCGCGACCGGGGCGTCGAGGTCGCCGCCGCCGACGGCATCAATCTCTGGATGCCCGTGCTGAGCGAACGCTCGGCCCTCGTGCAACTCGCGGCGGCCGGCATCCGGGTCGCGGCGGGCACGCCCTTCCTCGCCGCCTCCGACGCCGCGGATGCCGTCAACGGTGCCCGCCCGCGGGCCGACGGCGACTTCGTGCGCGTGACGGTCGGCCTGCTGCGCGAAGGCACCGACGAGGTGGCGGCTGCGCTCGCCTCGGCCGCCCATCACCTCGCAGCGGGCGGGTACTGACCGCAGCCGACTCCGGCCCTCAGCGCGCGTCGATGAGCCGGGCGCCGACCCGGGCGAGCTCGCGCATCGCGGCGCTCTCGGGCTCGGCGTCTGTGATGATGCCGGCGACCGCGTCGAGTGGCAGCACACGATACGGGGATGCCGCCCCGATCTTCTCGACGCTCGCGAGCACGTAGGTCTCGGCCGCCGAACGCGCGAGGGCGCGCTTCATCGCCGCCTCCTCGGCGTCGCCCGTGGTGAGCGCCTCGGCGGCGTGCACTCCCGTCACCCCGAGGAAGAAGAGGTCGGCGCGCACGTCGCGCAACGACTCGATCGCGAGTGCGCCGCTCGCCACCATCGAGTGACGGAAGATCCTGCCTCCGATGAGCTGCACCTCGATCTGCTCGTGCGCAGCGAGCGCGACGGCGATCGTCGGGCTGTGCGTGACGACCGTGGCGTGCAGCGTGCGCGGCAGTGCGTCGACGAGCGCGAGGGCGGTGGTGCCGCCGTCGATCAGCACCGTTGCCCCGGGCTCGACGAGCCGTGCGGCGGTCGCCGCGACGCGGTGCTTGCTCTCGGGCGCGATGCGGGTGCGCGCGTCGTACGGTTCCACGGCCGGCGACGCCGGGAGTGCGCCGCCGTAGACCCGCTGGCAGAGACCCGCCGCCGCGAGCTCGCGCAGATCGCGACGGATCGTGTCTTCGGAGATGGTGAGTTCTGTCGCGATCTCAGCCGCGACGATGCAGCCGTCTCGTCGTAGTCGGTCGAGCAGCAGCTCTCGACGCTGTGCGGTCAGCATGCACGTTCCTCCTTGTTCATTCACATTCTTGCACGTTATGGTGGCGGCATGTCGAAACCACTCCTCATCCTCATCGCCGGCCCCTACCGATCCGGCACCGACGGCGATCCGGCCCGAATCGCCAGCAACCTCGAGCGGCTCGAAGCGGAATCCCTGCCCATCTACGCGCGCGGACACGTGCCGATGATCGGCGAGTGGGTCGCGCTGCCGATCCTGCGTGTCGCGTCGACGGATGGCCCGGACTCCGCCACCTCGGCCGAGTCGACGACCCTCGAGGGCGACGTCATGTACACGACCGCCCACCGCCTGCTGCAGCACTGCGACGCCGTGCTGCGACTCGAGGGCGCCTCGCACGGGGCCGACCAGGACGTGCGGATCGCCGAGGCCCGAGGCATCCCCGTCTACCGCTCGATCGACGAGATCCCGATGCGCGCCGCGGACGCGGCCGACGCCGCCTGACTCGACTCCGGACCCCGCACGGCCGCCGTAGGGTTGCAGGGTGCAGATCACGGTGCTCGCGGGCGGAGTCGGAGGCTCGCGCTTCGTGCGCGGCGTGCGCGAGGAGTGCGCGAGGCGCTGGCCCGACGGGCAGGGCGGCTCCGAGGCATCCGTCACCGTGATCGTGAACACCGGCGACGACCTCTGGCTCGCGGGCGTGCGCCTCATGCCCGACTTCGACTCGCTGCTCTACTCGCTCGCGGGCGTCAACGACACCGAGCGCGGCTGGGGCCGTGCGGGCGAGACCGAGCGCGTCTCGGCCGAGTTGCGCGAGTGGGGCGTCGGCTGGCCGTGGTTCACCCTCGGCGACCTCGACCTCGGCACGCACCTCGCCCGAACCTCCTGGCTGCGCGAAGGCCTCGCCCCGAGCGAAGTCGCGCATCGCCTGCAGCAGCGCTGGCCGCTCGGCGTGCAGCTGATTCCGGCGACCGACACCGAAGTCGACACGCACGTCGAGGTGGCCGATCCCGACGTGCCGGGTGGCGAGCGCGAGATGCACTTCCAGGAGTGGTGGACCCGCTACCGGGCCGCCCTTCCCGCGCTCGCCTTCCGCCAGCGCAACCTCGAGACGGCTCGCCCCGCTCCCGGCGTCGTCGAGGCAATCGCCGGTGCCGACCTCGTGCTCGTCGCTCCGTCCAATCCGGTCGTGTCGATCGGCACGATCGTCGCCATCCCCGGCGTGCGCCAAGCCCTCGCCGAGACCTCGGCCCCGGTCGTCGGCATCTCACCGATCATCGGCGGCAAGGTCGTGCGCGGCATGGCCGACGCATGCCTGAGCGCCATCGGCGTCGAGACGACCGCCGAAGCGGTCGGCCGGCACTACGGTGCCAGGTCGGCCGGCGGCCTTCTCGACGCCTGGCTCGTCGACGATGCGGATGCCGCGGCGCTCGCGCCGCTCGACGGCATCGGGCTGCCCGCGGCATCCGCTCCGCTCTGGATGCACGACCTCGACACCTCCGCCGACCTCGCCGGAGCCGCCATCGACCTCGGCGGGCGCCTTCCACGCTGAACGTGCCCGCGAAGCGGCGGCGCACGAGCGGCCGCTCGGTCGTAGGATGGAGACGACCGCCGATGTGATTTCATCGGTCGTGACGGCCCGGGATTGGGTCGCGTGTCGCCGACGATGTCGGCTCCTGATCACGCCTGCCTCCCGGAGACCCATGCCCCGCACACGTTCGTTCCATACGCGCCACCGTTCGCTCACCCTCGTGCTGACCGCCGCGGCGACCGTCGCCCTGCTCACCGGCTGCGCCGCCACCGCAGGGGCCGAGGGCTCGGATGCCGGGGGCGAGGCGGACGACTCGAGTGCCGCGTTCCCCGTCACGATCGACAACTGCGGCACCGAGGTCACCTTCGACGCGGCACCCGAGCGCGTCGTCACGATCAAGTCGTCGACCCTTGAACTGCTGCTCGCCCTCGGCGTCGGCGACCGCGTCGTCGGCACCGCCTTCAGCGACGGGCCCGTGCCCGACGAGTACGAGGGCGCCGCCTCCGAGCTCGAGGTGCTCTCCGACAAGGTCCCCTCGCAGGAGGTCACGCTCGCGGCCGAGCCCGACCTCGTGTTCGCGGGCTGGGAGTCGAACCTCTCGGCCGAGGGCGCGGGCGACCGCGAGACCCTCGACAAGCTCGGCGTCGACACCTACGTCGCCCCCGCCGCGTGCAAGGGCGAGGGCTACATGCCGAACCCGCTGACCTTCGACGAGGTCTTCCGCGAGTTCGAGGAGGCCGGCGACATCTTCGGCGTTCCGGATGCCGCCGCGGCCCTCGTGGCCTCGCAGCGGGCCGAGCTCGACGCGATCGAGCCCGACGCCGATGACCTCACCGCGCTCTGGTACAGCTCGGGAGACGACACGCCGTTCGTCGGCGCCGGCATCGGCGCACCGCAGATGATCATGTCGGCCGCCGGACTCGAGAACATCGCCGCCGACGTCGACGACACGTGGACGTCGATGGGCTGGGAGGCGATCGTCGCCGCGAACCCCGACGTGATCGTGCTCGTCGACGCCGCCTGGAACACCGCCGAGCAGAAGATCGCCCACCTCGAGTCGAGCCCGGCGACGGCGGCGCTGCCGGCCGTGCAGCAGCAGCGTTACCTCATCGTCGACTTCCCGGCGAGCGAGGCGGGCGTGCGCAACGTCTCGGCCGTCGCCTCGCTCGTCGACCAGCTGGCAGCGCTGGGTCTCTGATGTCCCGCCCCGCCGGTCGAGGAGCGAGCGCCCCGTCCATCGCCGGTCGAGGAGCGAGCGCCAGCGAGCGTATCGAGACCCCCGAAGCGAGCAACGGCGCGGCGGATCTCGATACGCTCGCTGAGCGCCCTACTCGACCGACGGGATCTCGACCGGCGGCGGGTCGGCGCACGGCAACCTGGGCGGTCGTGCTCGGCGTGCTGCTCGCGGCATCCGTCATCGCCGCCGTCACCATCGGACCGGCGGGGCTCGCACCCTCCGACGTCATCGCGAGCGTCGTGGCGCATCTCGGCCTCGGCGATCCGACCCTCACCCCGCTGCGCGACGGCATCGTCTGGGAACTGCGCATGCCGCGGGTGCTCACCGCTGCCGCGGTCGGCGCCGGCCTCGCACTGTGCGGAGCGGTCATGCAGGCGCTGACCCGCAACCCGCTCGCCGACCCCTACCTGCTCGGCCTCTCGTCGGGCGCCTCGGTCGGCGCGGTCGTGGTCATCGTGCTCGGCGTCGGCCTCCTGCTGCCGTTCGCCGCGTTCGCCGGCGCACTGGCCGCGCTCGCCGCGACCCTCGCCCTCGCCGGTGCTGCCGGCCGCGGCCGGTCGGGTGGCGCGGCCGGCGGGCTCACCCCGACCCGCACCGTGCTCGCCGGTCTCGCGGTCTCCTCGGTGTTCGGCGCACTCACGAGCCTCGTGATCTTCTGGAGCGCGACCGGCGACAGCTATCGCGAGATCCTGAACTGGCTGCTCGGCTCGCTCGCCGGCACCGACTGGGTCTCCGTGGCGATCGCCGGCGGCGCACTCGCCGTCATCGGCATCCCCCTCATCACGAGCGCGCGCACGCTCGACGCATTCGCGTTCGGCGACGCCGCAGCATCCGCGCTCGGGGTGCACGTCGGCCGCAGCCGCCTGCTGCTGCTCGGCGGCACGGCGCTGCTCACCGGAGCACTCGTGGCGGTGAGCGGATCGATCGGATTCGTCGGGCTGATCCTGCCGCATGCCGTGCGCCTGCTCGTCGGCTCCCGTCACCGTGCGCTGCTGCCGCTCTCGGCGCTCGCCGGAGCCCTGTTCCTGATCTGGGCGGACACCGCCGCCCGCACGCTCTTCGACCCGCGCGAGTTGCCCGTCGGCATCATCACGGCCCTCGTCGGCGGGCCGGTGTTCGCGTTCCTCCTGATGCGACGGAGGGTCTCGTGAGCGACGGCCTCGACCTCGCCCGCGTGCGCTTCTCGCGCACCGGTCGCCTCATCATCGACGACATCGACGCCACGGTGCCCGAGGGCTCATTCGGCGCGCTGCTCGGCCCGAACGGCGCCGGCAAGTCGACGCTGCTGCACCTCATCGCCGGCATCGAGCGAGCGGATGCCGGTGCGCTCGCCTTCGCCGGGAGCGAGCTCTCCACTCTGCGCCGACGCGATCGTGCGCGACGCGTCGCGCTCGCCGAGCAGGAGACGCACGACGCGCCCGAGCTCCTCGTCGAGGAGGTCGTCGCACTCGGCCGCACGCCGCATCTCGGGGCGTGGTCGGGGCTCGGCGAGCGCGACCGCGCCGTGGTCGCCGACTCGCTCGCAGTGCTCGGGCTCGAGCAGCTCGCGGCCCGGGAGTACGCGACGCTGTCCGGCGGCGAGCGCCAGCGCGTGAATCTCGCGCGGGCCCTCGCGCAGGAACCCGAGCTGCTGCTGCTCGACGAGCCCACGAACCATCTCGACGTGCGCGCCCAGCTCACGAGCCTCGAGCTCCTGCGCACGCTCGCCGGGCAGGGGCGCACCGTGCTCGCGGCCCTGCACGATCTCGGGCTCGCCGCGGCGTACGCCGATCACGTGGTCGTGCTCGCCGCCGGCCGGGTCGTGGCGGCCGGCGCGCCGACCGAGGTGCTGCGGCCCGCACTCATCCGCGAGGTCTGGAGCGTCGAAGCCGAGGTGCTCGAACACCCGGCGACGGGCCGCCCGATCATCGCCTACTCGGGTGTCGCGGCGGCATCCACGCCCGACATCGCGCTCGACGCCCGCTGAGCACCTATTGGGGCGCGTCGACCGCCGCACGCTCGCGGGTGTTCCGTGCAATCTCTTCGGTTGCGGCCGCGATCCGGCGCAGCGCACCGATGACGCTGATCACGGCGAAGAAGATGAAGAGCGCGGCGGCGATCACCAAGAAGTCCATGCGGCGAGCATAGGGGTGCTCGACAGCCTCGGAGCCGGCAACCGCGCGTACGCTGAAGGTATGACGCGAACGGCCTACGAGGCGCAACCGCGCGATGAGCTGCTCGCGGGCATCGTCGAGGAGTTCCTCCACCATGTGCCGCGCGGCCGGCGGCTCATCGCGATCGAGAGCGGGCCGGCTGCGGCGACGGGCGATGCCGCGCGCTTCGCTGACGACCTCGCCGGATCGCTCATCGCGCACGAACAGTCGGTCGTGCGTGCCTCCGTCGGCGCGACCGACGAAGCCGCGCTCCGCGCCGGGGTGGTCGAGCCCTTCCGTGCAGGCACCACGCCCGGGGCATCCGATGACTCGGTGCTCGTCGTCGACGGGCGAGCTCTGCTCGACGACCCCGTGCGCGGCGTCTGGCACTTCTCGGTGTGGCTGATGGCGGGCGACGAGCTGCCGCACTCAGGGGCATCCGTCGTCGTCGACGTCACCGACGACGCCGCGCCGAGTCGATTCTTCTACGACTACTGCGCGCTGCCGCCGAGCGTGAATCGACCCGGCCTGCGCTGACCGCCGCCTGCAGTGACTGCGGCCGGCACGGACTGCCGCGCCACCGGGCGCGACCCGGTTCGGCTCGACCCGTTGCCGTCGAACCCGTCGCGGTCTACGGTGGGGGCATCCAACAGGTTGTACCCGATTCGGGGGGTCCCCAATGGTCAACGTCGTCCGCCGCGCCGCGCTTCGTCGCGTGAGCGCAGCACTCGCCGCAACGCTCGCGGTCGGAGCACTCGCCGCTGCCGCTCCGGCTTCCGCTCTGCCGTCCGCCGCTCCTTCGGGCCTGTTCGCCGCCGGACGCCCGGCACCACCGGCACCGTCGACCTCGACGGGCTCCGGCGGCGCGGTGTCATCCGTCGACTCCGAGGCGAGCGCGGTGGGCCTCGAGGTGCTGCGAAAGGGCGGCAACGCCGTCGACGCCGCCGTGGCCACGGCCGCCGCGCTCGGCGTCACCGAGCCGTACAGCGCCGGCATCGGCGGCGGCGGCTACCTCGTGTACTTCGACGCCGCGACCGGGGCGGTCACCACGCTCGACGGACGCGAGACGGCACCGGCGGCCATGCCCGGCGACGCGTTCATCGATCCCGCAACGGGCCAGCCGTACCCATTCGCCGCCGCCGTCTCGTCGGGGCTCTCGGTCGGGGTTCCCGGCACCCTCGCCACCTGGGAGGCGGCACTCGACCGCTACGGCAGCGAGTCGCTGCACGCCATGCTGAAGCCCTCGATCCTGCTCGCGACGCGTGGGTTCCGGGTCGACGAGACGTTCGCCCAGCAGACGGCCGCCAATGCGGCCCGGTTCGCGGCCTTCCCCGCCACGGCCGAACTGTTCCTGCCGAACGGCGCACCCCCGGTGGTCGGATCGACCTTCAAGAACCCCGACCTGGCGAAGACGCTTCGAACGATCGCGGTGCACGGCACCGACGTCTTCTACGACGGCCCGATCGCCGACGAGATCGCCGACATCGCGCAGGATCCGCAGACCGATCCGGCGGCGACGCTGCCCGCGTTCCCCGGCTATCTGACCGCCGAAGACCTCGCTACGTACGAGGTGCTCGAGCAGGACCCGACGCACGTGGAGTACCGCGGACTCGACGTCTACGGCATGGCGCCGTCGTCGTCAGGCGGAACGACGGTCGGCGAGTCGCTCAACATCCTCGAGAACTACGACCTCGGGAGCGAGCAGGTGCCGCAGGCGCTGCACCTGTATCTCGAGGCCACCGCCCACGCCTTCGCCGACCGCAACGCCTACGTCGGCGACCCGGCATTCGTCGACGTGCCGACCGAGACCCTGCTGAGCCAGGACTTCGCCGACGCGCGAGCGTGCGTGATCGATCCCGACGTCGCGTCGGTCAAGCCCGTGGCGCCGGCGCCACTCGATGCTGCGGGCTGCGAGCTCGTGGCCGCCGCCGACCCGGCCGACACCGAGAACATCTCGACGACGCATCTCTCGGTGGTCGACCGGTGGGGCAACGCCGTCGCCTACACCCTCACGATCGAGCAGACGGGCGGCTCGGGCATGACCGTGCCGGGGCGCGGGTTCCTGCTGAACAACGAGCTCACCGATTTCAACTTCGTACCGAACCCCGCAGACCCGAACACCGTCGAACCCGGCAAGCGCCCGCGCTCGTCGATGTCGCCGACGATCGTGCTCGACGGCGGCGACGTGCGCTACGTGCTCGGTTCGCCGGGCGGCTCCACGATCATCACGACCGTGGCGCAGGTGCTCGTGAACCGCATCGACCTCGGCATGACCCTTCCCGAGGCGGTCGCGGCACCGCGCGCGTCGCAGCGCAACACCGCCAACGTCTCGGCCGAGCAGGCGTTCCTCGATGCGTACGCCGCCGAGCTCGCGCCGTACGGCCACGCGTTCGGGGCGCCGGCCGAGATCGGTGCGGTCGCCGCCATCGAGGTCGACGCCGGCGGACTCATGACCGCGGTGGCCGAACCCATTCGCCGCGGCGGCGGCACCGGGCTGGTGGTCGAACCGACTCGCTAGCCGGGGCGCCTCGCCGGTCGAGTAGCGACGAAGGAGCGTACCGAGACCTCTTGCGAGATCTCGATACGGCCCTGGCGTGCCTCCTCGATCAACGGGATCTCGAGACCGAAATGTCAGAGCGCCCGAAGGCGCGGCGCGATGTCGCGCGCGAAGAGCTCCTGGAATCGAGCCTGATCGTGACCAGGCGCGTGGAAGACGAGGTGGTTGAAGCCCCAGTCGACATACTGCTTGATGCCGGCGACGACCTCGTCGGGGTCGCTGCCGACGATCCAGCGCTTGGCGATCTGCTCGATCGGCAGGGCGTCGGCCGCCCGCTCCATCTCGACGGGGTCGGTGATGTCGTGCTTCTGCTCGGCCGAGAGCGACAGCGGCGACCAGAACCGCGTGTTCTCGAGCGCGGCCGTGGCGTCGGTGTCGTACGAGAGCTTGATCTCGATCATGCGGTCGAGCGCGTCATAGGAGCGACCGCCCGCCGCGACGCCTTCCTTCACGGCCGGGATGAGCTGTTCGGTGTAGAGCTCCATGCCCTTGCCCGATGTGCAGATGAACCCGTCGCCCGCGCGCCCCGCGTACTTCGCGACGGTCGGACCGCCCGCCGCGATGTAGACCGGCACCGGGACATCCGGTCGGTCGTAGATCGACGCGTCGTGGGTCGAGTAGTACTCGCCCTCGAAGCTCACCTGCTCGTCATCGGTCCAGAGCGCGCGCATGAGCCGCACCGACTCCCGGAGCCGTGCGAAGCGCTCGCGGAACTCGGGCCAGTCCTGCTCGCCCGCGCCGCGGAAGCCGGTCGCGATCTCGTTCAGCGCTTCGCCAGTGCCGAAGCCCGCGATGATGCGCCCCGGGTAGAGGCAGCCGAGGCTCGCGAACGCCTGCGCGAGCACGGCCGGGTTGTAGCGGAACGTCGGCGTCATGACGCTCGTGCCGATCCTGATCGTCGAGGTGCGCTCGCCCACGGCCGCCATCCAGGTGAGCGAGAACGGCGCGTGTCCGCCGTCGTGCCGCCACGGCTGGAAGTGATCGCTCGTGAACACCGATTCGAAGCCGTTCGCTTCGGCCGCGACCGCGATCTCGACGAGCTCGCGCGGGGCGAACTGCTCGGCTGAGGCCTTGTATCCGAGGGTGAGCGTCATGCTTCGATCCTCGCACGATCGGCGCGGCTCGGCGCCGATCGATCGGGAGCTCGCTCCGGGAGGCAGCGTGAACAGGAGCACCGCTAACGAGCGCCGGCGCTGCCCCGCGACGAAATGCCCGCGGCCGCCGCCCGCGTCAGCGGTCCGACACCGAGCGCGAGCGCGTCGGCGAGCGCGTCGATCGTGTCGACGTCGCGTCTGAGGCCGGCGGATGCCTCGAGCTCGACGAACCCGGCGGCGGCATGCCGCGCGGCCGAGTCAGCGCCGAAGGCCGGCGCGAGCTCCACCCCGGCCGAGGCCGTCGCGAGCGTCGTGCCCGTGCCGTCGGCGTCGCGCACGAAGGCGAGCGGATGCCGCGACGCGGCGTCGAGCGCGGCGTCGAGTTCTTCGGGCGCGAGGGCCGGCAGGTCGCCGAGCAGCACGGCCACGGGCCGGAGCCCCGCCTCCTCATCGCCCACCCGGGCATGCGCGATGGCGTGGGCGATCGCCCGGGTCAACCCGCGCGGCGCATCGGCCGGCTCTGGCAGGAACTCGGCCGCACCCGCGAGCAATGGGTCGTCGCCGACGACGATCACGCGCGCGACCGACCCGGCGGCGCCCGCGGCGGCGACCGTGTCGAGCGCGAACGCCCGGGCGAGCGCCTCCCGCTCGACCGGCGGCACCGCGGCGGCGAGCCGGGTCTTGGCGCCGGCCGGCGCCTTCACGGGGATCACGACGGTCCACCGCTCGCCGGAGCGCTCGCTCACGCGCGGAGCCCGGGCAGCACGTCGCGGCCGAACGCCTCGAGGAACCCGGCCTGGTCGCGCCCGGCATTGTGCAGGTAGACGCGGTCGAAGCCGAGGTCGAGGTGGCGCTGGATTTCGGCACGGTGCACGTCGAGGTCGGCTGACACCACCATTCGCCCGGCGAAGTCCTCGGGGCGCACGGTGCGGGCGAGCTGCTCGAACTCGAACGGCGATCGGATGTCGCCGCGCGGAATGCGCAAGCCGCCGTTCGGCCACTCGGTCAGCGCGTGACGCATGGCCTCCTCGTCGGTGGGCGCCCACGACAGGTGCAACTGCAGCACCTTGGGCATGCGGTCGGCGTTCCGGCCGACCTCGCGAGCGCCTTCGCGGAACCGGGTGAGCAGCGCTGCGAGCTTGTCGACGGGCGCGCCCGTCGTGATCATGCCGTCGACCGTACGGCCGGCGCGCTTGGCGGTCACGGGGCCGGACGCCGCGACGAGGATCTCGGGCGCCACCGGCGGCATGGTCCAGAGCCGCGAGGCCTCGAGTTTGAAGTGCTGGCCGACATGACGTACGTCACGACCGGCGATCGAGCCGGCGAAGAGCTTCTTGATCACGTCGACCGCCTCGAACATGCGGTTGATGCGGTCGGGGGCCTCTGGCCAGTACGCCCCCACGACGTGCTCGTTGAGCGCCTCGCCCGATCCGATCCCGAGCCAGTGGCGACCGGGATGCATCGCCGCAAGGGTCGCGCTCGCCTGGGCGACGACGGCAGGGTGCATGCGGTACCCCGGCGTGGTCACGCCCGGTCCGAAGTCTCCGCTCGTGCGTTCGGCGATCGCGCCGAGCACGCTCCACACGAACGAGGACTGTCCCTGGGCGGGGATCCAGGGCTGGAAGTGGTCGCTCGCCATGACGCCCGTGAAACCATGCGACTCGGCGACCGCGCAGAGCGCCACCGCCTCGGCGGGCGGAAACCGTTCGAGCATCGCGGCGTAGCCGATCTGTGCTGACACCCGTCCATTCTCCCGCTTCGGCGGCGCGTCGCGGCCCGCCCCGTCACGTCTGGGCGAGCGGCCCCTCGGCCTGCGACTCGTCGAACCCGTCGCGGTACCCCTCGTTGTACGCCTCGTCGGCGCCGACCCGGAACAGGTCGCGCTCGGCCGGCCGCTGGATCGAGCGCGCCCCCGGCAGGTCGAGATCACCGACGAGATGCCCGAGCCCGCGCACGACGGCGACCGGCACCCCCGTCGACTTGCCCTTCACGAGCTCCGCGGCGCCCGCGATCTCGTCGGCCACGCACGGCATGGTGACCGAGAGCGGCTTGCCGGAGGCATCCGTCGAACCGCGCAGGTCGTCGAAGACGCGCACACCCGCCGCACCGATCGCGAGGTCGGTCTGCCCCTCGCGCCACGGGCGTCCGAGCGTGTCGGAGAGGATGACGCCGACGTGCGTCCCGGTGAGGGCGCGGAGGCCGGTGGCCAGCGCCCGCGCCGAGGCATCCGGATCGACCGGCAGCAGAAGCACCGTGCCCTCGGGTGCGTTCGACGCGTCGACCCCGGCCGCGGCACCGACGATGCCCTGCCGGTTCTCGACGATGCGGGTCACGCCACCCTCGAAGGCGCGGCTCGCGACGACCCGCACGGTCTCATCGGTGATCGCCTGCTCACGATCGGCCGCCTGCACGATGCGGCCCTCGGCTTTCGAGACGATCTTCGAGGTGATGACGAGGATGTCGCCGTCGTCGAGTACGACCGCCTGCGCGATGAGCGCAGCGAGGTCGGCGCCCTTCGCGATCTCGGGCAACCCCTCGACGCCTTCGATGCTGAACCTCACGGCCACCCCCGCTCACCCGACTGAGTGAATCATCGCAGTTCCGCGAGCCGCTCGGCCAATTGCGTCATCGGACCGCGCTTGTCCAGCCCTTGAGGCGCAGGATGCCTCTGGCGATAGCATCGCGTATGGCCACCGATCCCCCGCTCGACGACCACCGCCACGATCGCCGCGACGGACGCAACGAGACGCGCATCGAGCGCCTCGACCGCAACTGGAACGACATCCTGCAGGAGCTCCGGGCGACCCAGACCGGCACCCAGATCATCACCGGCTTCCTGCTGGCTGCGGCGTTCCAGCCTCGATTCACCGATCTCGACGGCTACCAGCTCGTGCTCTACCTGGTGCTCGTCGGGCTCGCCTGCATCGCGACCCTGCTCGGGCTCGCGCCCGTCATCCTGCATCGGCAGTTGTTCGGGCAGCGGCAGAAGGAGCGGATCGTGCAGCGTGGGAATCGGCTGCTCCTCGCGCACCTCGCGGTGGCGTCGTTGCTCGCGGCGGGCGTCGCCGGGCTCATCTTCGAGCTGGCGCTCAGTCGCACGGCGGGCTTCGTGGCGCTCGGCGTCGCGCTCGTCGCGACCGCGCTGCTGTGGATCGCGGTGCCCCGACTCTCGGGCACGGCCGCCGATCGGCGGCGCGACGAGCAGCAGTCCGACGGCGCATCGCCCGACTGATCGCGTCATGGGCTGCGGATACGCTGGGAACCATGCGCATCGCCACCTGGAACGTCAACTCGATCCGCGCCCGAGTGGGGCGAACCGTCGATTGGATGGTGCGCGAAGACGTCGACGTGCTCGCGATGCAGGAGATCAAGTGCAAGCCCGAGCAGTTCCCGATCGAGGCCTTCGAAGCGGCGGGCTACGAGGTGGCGATCCACGGGCTGAACCAGTGGAACGGCGTCGCCATCGCCAGCCGCTCTCCGATCGGCGAGGTCGAGACGTCGTTCCCCGGCATGCCGGGCTTCCTCAAGGGCCTCGAGGGCCCCGACCAGCCGCAAGAGGCGCGTGCCATCGGCGCCACCGTCGACGGTGTGCGGGTCTGGAGCCTCTACGTGCCCAACGGGCGTTCGCTCGGCGACCCGCACTACACCTACAAGCTCGACTGGCTCGCGGCGCTCACCGAGTACACGCGCGCCGAGACATCCGCTCGCCCTGAAGTGCCGTTCGCGCTCATGGGCGACTTCAACATCGCGCCGCTCGATGAAGACAACGGCGACCCGGCCGTCGTCGAGGGGCTCACGACGCACGTCTCCCCGCCCGAGCGACAGGCGTTCTTCACGCTCGAGAACGCCGGGGTGAGCGACGTGGTGCGCCCGCGCATCCCCGAGGGCTACACCTACTGGGACTACAAGCAGCTGAAGTTCCCGCGCAACGAGGGGCTGCGCATCGACTTCATCCTCGGCTCGGCCGCGTTCGCGGAGGCGGTGACCGACGCCTCGATCCACCGCAACGAGCGCAAGGGCGACGCGCCCAGCGACCACGTGCCGGTGCTGGTCGAACTCGCCCTCGGCGACGACGACGACGATCGCCCGATGATCTTCTGAGGCGCAACCGGCTCACGTGGCCTCGCGCCACATCGGCTGGAGCTCGGGTGCGTCATCAGCCACGTGGATCGGCGCGCCGAGATCACGAAACCCGTGACGCAGGTAGAAGCGTCGATTGTCGGCCGAGGAGGCTTCGAGGTACACGGGCAGACCCTGGGCTTCGGCATCGGCGATGCCTGCGGCGAGCATGATGCCGCCGATGCCGCCACCCCGCAGCCCCGGGTGCACCGCCATCGAGGGAAGGTAGATGTGCGCCGATCGCGGGCGCTTCGCGTCGGTCGCGTACTGGAGGGCGCGCATTCGCTGCGAGAGCGGATCATCGCCGATGATCTCGCTCGTGTGCACGGTCGACGAGTGCTGCCAGATCGAAGCACCCAACGGAACCCCATCGGCCGCCGTGGCGGTGATGACGATGCCGGATGCAATCGTTTCGCCCAGCGACGCCTCGAACATGAAGTGCAGGGTTTCGAGTCGGCTGTGCTGCTCGGGGTGCATCCACTGAGTGAGCGCGTCGTCGTCGAATGCCGACGCGCACAGTTCGACGATCGCTGCGGTGTCGCGCGAGGTGGCGATTCGTGCGCGGATTCCGGAATCGTTCATCGAGTTGCGTTCCTCTCTGATGGTGATCTGCGACGGCCGCTCGGGCGACGTCACGGCGTGGCCCCTCGCGCGCTCGGCGAGAGACGACCGACGATCGCCGGCGCCTTCCGCACGAGCTCATCGTTCGTGAGCGCCTCGATCATGAAGAGGGCGTAGTCGACGCGTCGCGTTCGGTCGCTTGCGAGCAACGGGTCGCCGACGTGCTCGGCCCACACGGGGAGCCCCTGAGCGGCCCCTTCTTCGAGCGTGCTGCCACGCACGACCGTCCATCTCGTGGGGCTCGCGAAGATGCGGCGGGCGGCATCGACCTGGTCGTCGATGTCCATGACGCGAAGCGCCCGCATGAGCTTCGTCATCGCGGCCTGCGCACGGAGTGTCGTCACCGGGTACTGATCGTTCTCGTCGCGCGGAACATGCCAGCCGCAGGAGAAGATCAGCCGGGCACCGGGCTCTGCGAAGTCGAGTACCGCCTGCGCAGTGCCGGAGGAATACTGTCGGGTACCCCACGGCACCAAAACGGTGAGCACTCCGTCGCATCCAGCGACCGCCTGCTGGATGACGTGTCGATCATTGGTGTCGCCCGGCACCACGGTGATGCGCTCCGACAACTCGCCGAGCTTGTCGACGCTTCGCTGCCGGCATACTCCGACCACCTCGTACCCGCGGTCCAAGGCCTGCCTGACCAGGTACTTGCCGAGCTTGCCGGATGAGCCGATCACGCACACCCTGCGGATGCCTGTCGCATTCATCTCTCCTCCATCTGCATCGTCAACCGTACTTACGGTGTAAGTAACACACACTTACACTGTAAGCAACTGCAACCATCGAGCGACGGACGGAAGGGCCATGGGAAGCACGAACACCTCCGCGCCGCGGCGCACACCGTTGAGCCGTGCGCGCATCGTCGATGCGGCGATCGACCTGGCCGATCGCTCGGGGCCGTCCGCGATCACCATGCGCGCAGTGGCTGCCGCGCTCGAGGTTGAGGCGATGTCGCTGTACAACCACGTCGCCAACCGGGCAGATCTCCTCGACGGGATGATCGACGCCGTCTTCTCGGAGATCGAACTCCCCAAGGTCACTCTGCCCTGGCGAATCAGCTTGCAGGCCCTCGCCGCCTCGACCCGTGATGCGCTGCGGCACCACCCCTGGGCGATCGGCATGATGGATTCGCGCAGCGCGCCTGGGCCCGCAACGCTGCGCCACCATGACGCTGCGCTCGGAACACTGCGTCGAGCGGGCTTCTCGACCACGATGTCGGTGCACGCGATGGCGGCACTCGACAGCTACGTCTACGGCAGCCTGCTCCAGGAACGCAGCCTTCCGCTCGACGCGGTCCGGAATCCCGGTGCGGCGGCAGCACATCTGGTCTCGACGCTGTCGACAACCGACTATCCGCATCTCGCGGAGATCGCCATCGAACGCGCGGCGTCCGGAGACACGGCGTCCCGTCCCGACGACGAGTTCAGGTTCGGGCTCGCGCTGATCATCGATGGCCTGAGCCCCGACACCCATCGACTCGCTGACACCGAACCGGGTTGATACGAGACCGGTCGGCGCATCGCAACCCCCTCGGGTGAACTCGCGGGCTCCCAGCCGACGCCGTTACCCTCGAATGGTGACCAGTACCGAACAGCGAGCGACGAGTGACCCGTTCACGGGTGCCACGCTCGGCGGGCGATACCGCCTCGACGCGCTCATCGGACGCGGCGGCATGGCGACCGTCTACCGGGGTGTCGATCTCAGTCTGGGCCGCTCCGTCGCCGTGAAGGTCTTCGCCGCAGCGGCAGAGGGCATCGACGATGTCGGGCGGCGTCGCTCCGAGACGGCACTGCTCGCAAGCGTCGAACACCACGCGCTCGTGCGGCTCTACGACGCGGCGCACGACGACGCGACCGATCGCGAGTACCTCGTGATGGAACTCGTCGACGGGCGCGACCTCCGGCAGTCGCTGCGCCTCGGCCGCATGAGCCCGGCAGATGCCGCGGGCGTGGCGGCCGACCTCGCCGAGGCACTGCACGTGATCCACGAACGCGGCATCGTGCACCGCGACGTGAAGCCGGCGAACGTGCTGCTGTCACCCGCGCACCTGCCCACCCGCACCTGGAGTGCGAAGCTCGCCGACTTCGGCATCGCCCGGCTCATCGACGACGCCCGGCTCACGCGCACCGGCGCGTTCGTCGGCACGGCGGGCTATCTCAGCCCCGAGCAGGTCGGCGGCGACGCCCCCGGCACCGCGTCCGACATCTACTCGCTCGGGCTCGTGCTGCTCGAGGCGCGCACCGGGTTGCAGGCCTTCCCCGGCTCGGCCACCGAATCCGCGGCCGCACGGCTCGTGCGCGACCCCGAGATCCCCGCCGAGCTCGGCACCGAGTGGGTGGCGTTGCTGCGCGCGATGACCGACCGCGACCCGGCCGCCCGGCCATCGGCACTCGACGTGACCATGGCAGCCGGCCGACTCGACGTGGCCGCGGCGCCGGAGCAGGTGCCGGCGAGTTCGGCGTCGACCACGACTGCCGAAGCAATCGACGCAGCCACCATGGTGCTGCCCGTCGACGAACGAACGGATGTCCCAGCACTCGGCGCGACCGCGACGACGCAGGTGATGACGCGCGGCGGCGCTCGAAGCGTCGACGGTGCCGCTGCCGGAACCGACCACGACATCGCCGCCAGGGCCGTCGCGACCGCGCTGCGTCCGTCACCGTCGCCGTCGCGGCGGTGGCTGCGACCCGTGATCGCCGTCGTGCTGCTCGCGATCATCGCAGTCGGCGCGATCACCCTGATCCCGCCCGTGGTCGCCGGCCTCGCGTCGACGCCGACGACGCCCGAGGAACCGCTGCCGAGCCTTCCAGGTGAACTCGGCGTGCACCTCCAGCGCCTCGATGAGGCGGTGACCCGATGAACCGCCGAATTCGCTCGGCAGCGGCCGCCGGAGCCATCGCCGTATCGCTCGTCTTCGGCCTCGCGGCGTGCACGCCGTCGGCCGAAGCGGTCGCCGCCGACCTGCACGCCTCGGTGGTGCAGGTCGCCACGCGCGCCGAGGCCGGTGACTACATCGGTGCGCTCGCCGAACTCGCGCTGCTCGACCAAGACGTCACCGACGCGGTCGACGACGGCACGATCGACGCCGAACAGGCGCAGGAGATCCGCGAGGCGCTCGCGCTCGTGCAGGCCGACCTCGAGGCCGCCGAGGTCGCGAGCACCCCGGCTCCCGAGCCCGAACCCGCGCCCGTACCTGAGGATGACGACGACAGCGGCCCCGGCAACAGCGACAAGGGGAACGACGACAAGGGCAAAGACAACAAGGGGAACGACGACAAGGGCAAGAACGACGACTGAGCCGGCGCACCGCATTGCGTACGCTCGAAGCATGCCCACCCTCTCCGTTCCCGGCGCCGAGCTCTGCTACGAATCCGCCGGCCCCGCCTCAGCGCCCGCACTCCTCCTCATCCCCGCGGGCATCGCGACGCTGCGCATGTGGGATGCCCAGGTCGACGCCCTCGCCGACGACCACTTCGTCGTCAGGTACGACCCGCGAGGGTACGGCGGAACGCGTCACGACGAGGCGGTGCCGTTCGCGAATCACGCCGATGCCGTCGCACTGCTCGATCACCTCGGCATCGCGGGGGCGACCCTCGTCGGCGCGAGTCGCGGCGGACGCATCGCGCTCGACACCGCCCTCGCCTCCCCTGACCGCGTGCACGGCGTGGTGACGATCGGCACCGAGCCGGCCGGCGCCCCCGACCTGCCCCTCACCGACGAGGAGCAGCGTCGCTTCGACGAGATCGAGGCGATCGACCTGGGCGAGGATGCCGCGCGCTCCATGCGGCTCGAGGCTGAGTTCTGGGCGACGGGGCCCGATCGATCGGCGGCCGACGTGGATCCGGAGTTCCTGCGGCGAGCGCGGGAACTCAACGCGCTCAACGTCTCGCACGCGGCCGACGACGGCACCGTCGTGCAGCTCGAACCGCCGGCGTACGACCGACTCGGCGACATCCGCTCGCCCGCGCTCGTCATCGTCGGCGAGTACGACCTCAGCCCGGAGCTCGCGGCGTACGAGCACCTGCTCGCGCACCTGCCCGACGCGACCGGAATACGCCTCGCGAACACCGCACACCTGCCGAGCGTCGAACGACCGGCGGAGTTCACCCGCCTGCTGCTCGACTGGCTGGGCGAGCGCGAGCTCTGAGGGCTCTGCGCGATCAGCGCCGCCCGGTGAACCGCTCCATCGAGCGGTAGACGCCGAAGCCCTCGCCGACGAGCCGGTCGAAGACGCGGGTCGGCAGCAGGCCGCGAAGCGCGCGCGAGACGCCGACGCTCCAGGGCAGCTCGAGCAGCGGGCGCCCGTCGAGCATCGCCCGCCACACGCGGTCGACGACGTACTCGGGGTCGAGCACGGGGGTCAGCACCGGCCCGCGGGCTCCGGCGAACATGCCTGTCGAGATGTAGCTCGGCGTGACGGTGGTGACCTTCACGTTGCCGTGGTCGGCCTGCTCGAGTTCGAGCCGAAGCGAGTCGCTCCAGGCGATGAGCGCCGCCTTCGATGCCGCGTAGACCGCCATGCGCGGGTTCGCGAGAGTTCCGGCGGCGCTCGCGATGTTCACGATGCGCGCGGGCCGGTACGCATCGGCGATCATGCCGGGCAGGAACTCGCGGGTGAGGTACATCGGCGCGAGCGCGTTGACCTGCATGGTCGGCCGGGTGTCCTCGCCGTTGTCGGTCTCCCAGAAGTAGCGGTTGCCGCGCACGATGCCGGCGTTGTTGATGAGCACGTCGGGGTTGCCCACGTCTCTGCGCACCTTCTGCGCGGTCTTCGCGATCGCACCGGCGTCACTGACATCGACGACGAACGACTGGATGCGGGTGCGCCCCTTCGACACCGCACCGAGTTCGTCGACGGTGCGGGCGAGCGCGGCCGCGTCGCGGTCCCAGAGCGTGACGGCCGCCGCGTGCTCGGCCACCGCCCGCGCGGCGTACATGCGGCCCATGCCACCGGCCGCCCCCGTGATGAGGACCTTCGCGCCGCGCACCGTTCTCGTCATCCTTCCATCTTCGCGCACGCCGTCGCGTGCTTCCGCAGCGTCGACTGTTACGCCGTGGGTCGCACGCGGCTGACACCGCCGCGGCACGTCGATAGCTTCGAATGGATCCCCCATCCCCTTCGAGGAGTCCCCATGTCGGCGACATCCGCCCTCTCCCGCGAGACGTCGGGCTCGGCCGAGGCCGCGCCCGTCTCGTTCCGGGGTGTCGGACGGGCGTTCGGTGCGGCCGGCAGCACTCGTCAGGTGCTGCGCGACATCGATCTCGAGGTCGAGTCGGGCGAGATCGTGGCGATCCTCGGCCCGAGCGGATGCGGCAAGTCGACGCTGCTGCGCATCGCGGGCGGGCTCGACGGAGCGACCGAGGGCACCGTGAGCGTCGACGGCACACCCGTCACGTCGTACGACCGGCGTTCCGCCGTGGGCTTCCAGGAGCCCCGGCTGCTGCCGTGGCGCACGGTCGCGGGCAACGTCGCGCTCGGCCTGCCGCGCGGCACGCCGAAGGCTGCCGGACGCGACAAGGTCGCCCGGCTCATCGAGCTCGTCGGGCTGAGCGACTTCGCCGGCCACCGTCCACGCGAGATCTCGGGCGGCATGGCGCAGCGCACCTCGCTGGCTCGCGCGCTCGCCCGAAACCCCGGTGTGCTGCTGCTCGACGAGCCCTTCGGCGCGCTCGACGCCCTCACCCGCTTGAAGATGCAAGACCTCCTGCTCGACGTGCACGCGGCCGCCCCCACGACGGCCCTGCTCGTCACGCATGACGTCGACGAAGCCCTGCAACTCGCCGACCGCGTGATCCTGCTCGGCAGCGACGGTGCGACGCCGGGCGCCGACATCCGTCAGATCGTCGTCGTGCCGGGTGCCCGACCGCGCGACCGTGGCTCGGCAGAGCTCGCCGAGCTGCGCGGGCGCCTGCTCGACGGGCTCGGCATCGACCGGCACGGCGCCGCGCGCGGCATCGCCTCCACCACGACCATCCCGCACTACCCGTTCTGACCGGCGCCCACAGCACCCGCGCCACCACCCTGAAGGAGTCCACGTGTCCCGCACCCCGTTCTTCCGCACCGCGCTCGTCGCGGGCGCGGCCGCCGCAGCGCTCCTGCTCTCCGGTTGCGTCGCCGGCGAGGGCCAGGCCGCCGAGCCCGAGCCCGCCGAGACCGGTGAAGCCGTCTCGCTCGAGGGCCAGACGCTCAACATCGACTTCGCGACCTACAACCCGCTGAGCCTCATCATCAAAGACCAGGGGTGGCTCGAAGACGCGGGTCTCACGGTGAACTGGGTGCAGTCGGCCGGCTCGAACAAGGCGAACGAGGCGCTGCGCGCCGGGGCCATCGACGTCGGTTCGACCGCCGGCTCGGCCGCACTCCTGGCCCGTTCGAACGGCTCGCCCATCCAGGTGATCGACATCTACTCGCAGCCCGAGTGGTCGGCGCTCGTCGCCCCCGACGGCTCGGCCATCAGCTCGGTCGACGACCTCAAGGGCAAGCAGGTCGCGGCGACCAAGGGCACCGACCCCTACTTCTTCCTGCTGCAGTCGCTCGAGGCCGAGGGGCTCGAGGCATCCGACATCACCGTGCAGAACCTTCAGCACGCCGACGGTTGGGCGGCTCTGCAGAACGGCTCGGTCGACGCGTGGGCGGGACTCGACCCGATCATGGCGGGCGCCGAGGAGCAGGGTGCGACCCTGTTCTACCGCAACGTCGACTTCAACAGCTACGGCTTCCTGAACGCGACCGAGTCCTTCATCGCCGAGAAGCCCGAGGTGGCCCAGGCCGTCGTCGACGCGTACGAGCAGGCTCGTGCGTGGGCGGCCGAGAACCCCGAGGAGACCGCGCAGATCCTCGCTGATGTCGCCGGGCTCGATCCCGCCGTCGCCACGAAGGTCATCACCGAGCGCTCGAACCTCGACGTCGACCCGGTGCCCGGTGACGCGCAGGTCGAGGTACTCCAGAAGATCGGCCCGATCTTCGTCGAACTCGGCGACGTCGCCACGCAGGAGCAGGTCGACCAGGCGCTCGAGACGATCATCAACGACACCTTCGTCACGACGGCCGACCCGAACCGCTTCACGGAGTAGGCGATCACGATGACGGATGCCTCGGGCGCGACGCTCACCACCGGTGCGGCGATCCACGACGGCGACGACGTGCGGGTCGCCGGGAACGGCGGCATGACGTCGGTCGCGTCCGGGCGCGAGGCATCCGTCGCTCCCGAGACGCCCAGCGGCAGACGCCGGCTCGTCGATCGTCGCTGGTTCCGCATCGTCGGCGGCGCGCTCATTCCCGTCGCGCTGCTCGTGCTGTGGCAGTGGGTCTCGACGGCGGGGCTCGTGCCGCTCTCGCAGCTGCCGTCGCCCGAGATGGTCTGGCTGGCCGCCGTCGACCTCGCCGAACGCGGCGTGCTCGGACTCTACGTCGCGATCTCGACGCA
Organism: Agromyces sp. GQ35; assembly: GCF_059758475.1. Lineage (NCBI taxonomy): Bacteria > Bacillati > Actinomycetota > Actinomycetes > Micrococcales > Microbacteriaceae > Agromyces > Agromyces sp. GQ35. The sequence goes on from NZ_JCAXEO010000001.1 coordinate 835,622, forward strand.
GCGGGTGTTCCTGGGCTTCGCCTTCGGCGCAGCCATCGGCCTCGCGCTCGGCGCGGTGGTGGGGCTCTCCAAGCTCGGCGACATCCTGCTCGCCCCGGCGCTCGGCGGCATCCGCGCCGTGCCGTCGCTCGCCTGGGTGCCGCTCCTCATCCTGTGGTTCGGCATCGGCGAGGACTCGAAAGTCATCCTCATCGCGATCGGCGCATTCTTCCCGGTCTACACGATCGTGGCGGCGGCGCTGCGGCACGTCGACCGGCACCTGATCGAGGCGGGGCGCGCGTTCGGATTGCACGGGGTGGCGCTGTTCGCCACCGTGCAGTTGCCATCGGTGGTGCCCTCCGTGCTGTCGGCGCTGCGGCTCGCGCTCGCGCAGTCGTGGCTCTTCCTCGTCGCGGCCGAGCTCATCGCCTCATCGATGGGCCTCGGATTCCTGCTCCTCGACTCGGGGCAGAACGGCCGCATCGATCGCATCTTCCTCGCGATCATCCTGCTCGCGGTGCTCGGCAAGCTCACCGATTCGGTGGTCGCGCTCGTCGAGCGGTGGGCGGTGCGTCGCTGGGCGTGACACATGCCCGCCGGCATCACTCCGACACGAGCCGCGCTGGCATCATGGAACGATGATCGACGACGTTCGTCTCATCCCCAAGTCCGAAGCCGAGGTCGCCGCCTGGCTGCCGATCGCGATGGCGGCGTATGAAGAGGCCCGGCGCAGCGCCGGCGACGACGCCGAGCAGGCGACCACCGCGCGCCGGGCGTCTGAGGAGCAGTTCTTTCCAGACGGCCGCCTCGTCGACGGGCACTTGCTCTTCACCGTCGAGGCTGCCGGAGAAGATGCCGGCTGGCTCTGGGTCGGCCCGATGACCGACGCCGCCAACTGGTACGTCTGGGACGTCGCCATTCACGAGACGCATCGGGGTCGCGGCCTCGGACGGCGAGCGATGGAGCTCGCCGAGGAAGTGGCGCGCGAGCACGGTGCCGTGAACCTGCGCCTGAACGTCTTCGCGTACAACGAACCGGCGATCCGGCTCTACACGGGCCTCGGCTACACCGTCGGGGCAATGCACATGGGCAAGCCGCTCTGACGGACGAGGCCGCTCACCTCAGGCGCTTGCGCATACTGATCGACGTCGTCTCGTAGCCGAGCGACTCGTACAGCGGGCGCCCCATCACCATGGTTCGTCGGCGCCGGGCATCAGCGCGCGCATCTTGGCCACGCCGTCGGGGAAGCAGGCGTCGAGGATCTCGGTCGCGGAGAGCTCGTCGCCGTAGTCGCCGGTCAGGCGGAGGCCGACGACCGCGTTGATGAGCATGCCGGTCGCCATGAACTGGCGTGTCTGCTCCTCAGAGAATCCGGCCTCCTCGCGCACGAAGCGCCAGATCTCGCTGAAGCCGTTGCGTGCGACGCGGCCGATCACCGGTTCGCCGCCGAGCGCCGTGGACCCCGCGATGACCGGCAGCATGCCGCGTTCGGCGAGCAGGCTCGTGTACGCCGTGCCCATGCGTTCGGCACGGCCCTCGACCGACCCCGGCAATGCCGCGCGGAACTCGGCGAGCAGGCGGGCGTAGGCGCGTTCGATGACCTCGACGAAGAGCTTCTCTTTCGTGCCGAAGAGCCGCACGACGTAGGGCTGGCTCACCCCGGCCGCGCGGGCCACTTCGTCGGTCGTGGTGCCGACGTAGGTCTTGGCGCCGAACACCGCAGTCGCCGCGACGAGGATCTGCTCGCGCCGATCGGCCGACCTCATTCGCGGGACCGGTGCGACTTCTTCCACGGTCATGCTTGACATGTTATCAGTCGATTACTACTGTCCAAGTAATCATCCGATTACAAACAAGGAGCAAGGCCGTGTCCTCAACGATCGACGCAGCAGGCACACTGCGCACCCGCCGACCGAGCCCGCTGTGGCTCGTGCTCATCGCCACGGCGCTGCCGATGTTCATGGCGACGCTCGACAACCTCGTCATGACGAACGCCCTGCCGGTGCTGCACTCGGAGTTCGGGGCATCCGTCGAAGAGCTGCAGTGGTTCATGAACGCCTACACACTCGCCTTCGCCAGCACGATCCTGATGGCCGTCGCCCTCGGCGACCGCTTCGGCCGGCGCACGCTCTTCGTGATCGGCATCGTCGTCTTCACGCTGAGCTCGGCGCTCGCGGCGCTCGCCACCGACCCGACCCAGCTCATCACCGCCCGGGCCGCGCAGGGCTTCGGCGCCGCGGCGATCATGCCCCTCTCGCTCACCCTGCTCGCGGGCGCCGTGCCACTCGCCCGGCGGCCGCTCGCGATCGGCATCTGGGGCGGCGTCGCCGGACTCGGCGTCGCCACGGGCCCGCTCATCGGCGGCGCGGTCATCGAGGGCTGGGCGTGGCAGGCCATCTTCTGGATCAACGTGCCGGTGGGTGTCGTCTCGATCGCACTCGCCCTCACTGCCCTGCCGAACAGCTTCGGTGCACGTCTTCGCGCCGACGTCGTCGGCCTCTTGCTCTCGGGCGTCGGCCTGCTCGGCGTCGTCTACGGCATCGTGCGCGGCAACGACGCGGGCTGGTCGAGCTTCGAGGTGCTCGGCAGCCTGATCGCCGGCGGTGCGCTGCTGCTCGCCTTCATCGCCTGGGAGTCCCGCGCCTCGGCGCCACTGCTGCCGCTCCGCCTGTTCCGCGATCGCAGCTTCACCGTGGCGAACCTCGCGGGCTTCGGGTTCAGCTTCGGCGCCTTCGGATCGATCTTCATCCTGATCCAGTTCCTGCAGGTCGTGCAGGGCGCGAGCCCGCTCGAGGCAGCCGTGCAGACCTCGCCGTGGACGCTCGCTCCCATGATCGTGGCGCCGCTCGCCGGCGTGTTCGCAGGGCGTATCGGCACGCGTGCACTCATCGTCGCCGGCCTGCTCGCGCTCTCTGGGGCGCTCTTCTGGCTCACGCAACTGCTCGAGGCGGGCACCGACTACTCGGCCTACATCGCGCCGTTCATCGTCGCGGGCATCGGCATGGGGCTCGTCTTCGCGCCCTCGGCGACCGCGGTGCTCGCGACCATGGCACCCGACGACCACGCCAAGGCGAGCGGCACCAACTCGATGCTGCGCGAGGTCGGCGTGGCACTCGGCATCGCCGTGTCGACCGCGGTGTTCACCGGCGCCGGCGGCGCCCTGACGCCGGCCGAGTACGGCGCCGGCGCCCAGCCGGCCGTCGTGGTCGGTGCCGCGGTGCTGCTCGTGTCGGGACTCATCGCGCTGCTGCTGCCGGCGGGCCGGGTCACGGGGGCTGCAACGACGGTGACCGCGACGAGCACCGAGGCGGCATCCGCTCGCGAACCGGAGCGCGTGCACTGAACGTTCGGCACGAACGACGAAGTCCCCGCCGGGCCTGAGCCGGGCGGGGACTTCGTGGTGACGGCCTAGTAGGTCGTGAGGGTCGCGGTCGACGCGGCGATCGAGAACGTGACGATCATGATGATGACGAAGAGCACGATCGAGATGAAGCCGATGATGATCGCGGCGATGGCGAGGCCGCGGCCGCGCTCACCGGTCTTCTTGACCTGGTTCAGGCCGATGAAGCCGAGCACGATCGCGACGACGTTGAAGCCGAGGAGCGAGAGCACGAAGCCGACGATCGACAGAACGTTCCACTTCTCGGCGGACGCCGGCTGCGAAGGCACTGGGGCGGGGGCGGGAGTGGTCATGTGTGAGGGTTCCTTGCTGTTGGGAAGCGGCTGATTGCCGAACGCATCTTGACAGTGCGCGTCGGCCTGTGTCAATGGACAGAACTCCCCGTTTCGCCACGAGACGTGGCGGGAGCTCGCAGAACCGCCCGAAACCTCGCTTCGCGAGGAGCTGCGCCGCGCAGCGATCTTCGCCGTGAATTCTGGCGGCCACGCAACAATCCCGCGCTCGGGCACAACCAATCGCGGAGCCCCGGCTCGTAGCCTTGATGTGGCCGACGAATCCCGTCGCGCCGTCACCCGCGCGCCGCGCACACCCTCATCGAGGATCGGAGGTTCACATGTCGAGCACCACCATGACCGACGCCATCATCGGCGAACCCGAGGTTCTCGAAGACGAGGTGAGCCCCGCCGAGCTCACGCTCGCCGACGGCGTCGAGACGGATGCCGCGTGGCTCCGTCTCAAGGAGGCGGCGACCGCGTTGCAGTCGCTGCAGGTGAAAGACGGATCGGTGCCCGAGCAGGGCGACCAGCCGGAGGCATCCCGCCTCGTCGACGCCATCGTCGAGTCGATCGAGGCGCTCGCGCCACGGTTCCCGCACGAGGCAGAGTACCTCGCGGCATCCGTCGTCGACTTCCGCCGCTGGCAGGCCGAGGGCTTCGGCGTGCCCGACTTCCTCGACTCCCTCGTGGCATTCGAGCCGCAGCGGCACCGGGTCGACGGCATCCGTCACCTCGTGGTCTTCCCCATGTACACGCAGAACGGCTCGACCGAGCGGCACGTCGAGGCGCTCGTGGTCGAGACGATCTGGCCCGAGTTCATCGCGGCGCTCGAGGCCGGCGACTACGGCAACAAGCTCTTCGTGAGCCTGCGCCTCGTCGACTTCACGCCCGGCTACGACACGAACTCGGCGGTGCTCTTCCCCGAGACCGTCGCCATGCGCGAGATCCCGACGTTCACGTGGGGCGCGATCTTCCAGGATCGCGAGGCGGCACGCTACCGCAGGGTCGTGCGCGCGGCATCCGAGATCACGAAGCTCGAACTGCCCGCCGATGCGAGAGCGCTGCTCGACGACCAGGAGCTCGCCGAGCGCACCTTCGTGATGTGGGACATCATCCACGACCGCACGCACATGCGCGGCGACCTGCCGTTCGACCCGTTCATGATCAAGCAGCGCATGCCGTTCTTCCTCTACTCGCTCGAGGAGCTGCGGTGCGACCTCACCGCGTTCCGCGAGTCGGTGAAGATCGAGCGGCAGCTGCGCAAGCGGTCGACAGCGCATGCTGAGGAAGGCGGTGAGTCGCTGTCGGCCGTCGAATCGCAGCTGCTCGAGCACGGCAAGCTCGTGCAGTACGCGGTGATCTTCGACCGCATCTTCCGCTTCGCGATCACGGGCTCGCGCGTGCGCAACTACGACGGGCTCGGCGGTCAGCTGCTGTTCGCGTGGCTGCACCAGAAGCACGTGCTCGAGTGGACGGATGTCTCGCTGAGCTTCGACTGGGACGCCGTGCCCGACGCGGTCGTCGAACTCGGCGACGCGATCGACGAACTGTACTGGAAGTCGATCGACCGGCCGAAGACGGCGCACTGGCTCGCCGCGTACGAACTGGTTCGCTCGGTGCTCACGCCGAACCCGGCATCCGTGTGGGCAGCGGGCCTCCCGCGCGAGGTGCTCGCGGGCGCACCGAAGGGGTACACCGACCTCGTGATGGACGACGAGTTCCCCCTCTCGATGTTCTACGAGGCCCTCGACAAGAAGATGAAGCCGGTCATCGAGTCGACGGTCGGCATCACCGCCCAGTCGACGGACGAGTAGCGACGCCGCCGGTCGAGTAGCGACGCCTCCGCACGCCGCCGGTCGAGTAGCGACGAAGGAGCGTATCGAGACCAACGCCACGTACGGTGGACTCGATACGCTTCGCTACTCGACCAACGCGGCACTCGACCGGCGCAGCACTCGATCAACGCAACACTCGCCAACGCATCGATGAGGAGCAGCACGTGAAGGAACTCACCGACAAGGTCGTGCTCATCGCCGGCGCGACGAGCACGTCCGGCCGAGTCGTCGCACGCACCCTGCTCGACGCCGGCGCACGGGTGGTCGCCGTCGGCAGCGACCAGGGTCGCATCGAGCAGCTCGAGGCGGAACTGCCCGGTGTGATCGGAGAACGCGCCGACCTCACCGACGGCGACGACGTGCTCGAGCTCGCCATGCGCGTGCACGCCCGAGTCGGCGACGTCGACGGGGTCGTGCACCTCGTCGGCGGCTGGCGCGGTGGCGGTGGAATCCCCGGACAGACCGAAGAGGACTACCGCGTACTCGAACGGTCGTTCACGGCGCTGCGCTACATCAGCCGGGTCTTCTGGGACGATCTCGTCGCTTCACCGGCCGGCCGTATCGCGATCGTCTCCTCGACCACCGTCGAGCGCCCCACCGCGGGCGGCGCCAACTACACGTCCATCAAGGCGGCGAGCGAGTCGTGGATGCGCTCGCTCGCCCAGGGCTTCGACAAGGCCGGTCGAGCGGCCGACGACGGAGGCGAGTCGAAACCGACCGCCGCCACTGCGGCCGCGGTCACGTTCCGGGTGCAGGCGCTCGCTGGCCTCGAAGACCGGCTCGCGACATCCGTCGTGGCGCTCTGGAGCACGGATGCCGCCGAGTTGAACGGCACCGTCGTCGAACTCACCGCCTGACCGGGGCGAGCGCACCGCCGCTCAGTCGACCAGTTCGGCCGATGGTGCGTCGCTCTCAGCCGATGGTGCGTCGCTCTCAGCCGGCGGGGCGTCGCTCTCGAGCGCCGGCGGGGCTTCGCTCTCAGCCGGCGGTGGCGGAGGTGTGGCGGAGGTCGGTGGCTGCTGATCGGCCCGCATCGCCTCGCCGATGCATCCGTCGTCGGCGGCGCCGTCGCCCTCGAGCGCGAGGCGCCACGCCGCCTGCTGCTCGACCGTGAGGTCGTCGGGCAGCGCCGGGGCGGTGGAGGTCGGGTTGCGCGGCTCGGTGTTCCACCACTCCCAGTAGCGGTACTCCTGGCCTGCCGTGGTCATGCACTCGCGGACGAGTTGCTGGAACCCGAGCCAGGCCTGCTGCTCGTCGGCGGTGGGCTCGGGATCTGCGGGAGGAGCGGGCGTCGGACTCGGGCTCGGAGCCGGAGTCGGAGTGGGAGCCGGGTCGCCGACCGGAGGGGTCGACGGCGCGCTGGGCAGCGGGGAATCGTCGTTGCCGTCGGCGCCGTCTGCCGGAACCCGCGGCTCGCCGCCCTGCACCCCACCGGTCTCGACGCCGAAGCCGTCGGATGCCGGTGCGGCCGGCTGGGGCGACCTCGCGTCATAGAGCACCGGGGCCCCAGTCGTGGCAACGGCGACGCCGACGAAGATGGAGCCGACGAAGAGGGCCGCGACGGCGGCACTGAAGAGTACGGTCTTCCGCATCGGGCACCTCCCGCCGCGATTCGGGAACGACCGCCGGCCGCTCAGGGTGTCCGCCCCATGCTACACGTCCCCCGAACGGGGGTGACCCGAGGTCATGTCGCGCGCCGAGACACGCGACTCACCCGGCCGTCGGCCCCGCGATCTCCGTCGAATCCTCCGGCGCGTCCGATTCTTCGCCGGTCGCGACATCCGCCGGTGAACCCTGTCTGCGGCTCAGCCACAGGAACGGCACCGCGAGCACCTGGATGCCGCCGCTGACGAGGAGGGAACCCGGATATCCCCAGATGTCGGCCGAGCGCCCGAGCACCGGCTGGATCACCGCGCCGCCAGTGCTGCCCAGCAGGGAGTCGAACGACAGCACGGTGGCACGCTGCTGCGAGGGGATCATGTCGTTGAGATAGGCCTGCTGCACCGGGCCGGCCGCGGCGTCGACGAGACCCCACACGGTGAGCAGCACGAGCGCGATCCAGAAGTTGTGGTTCACGCCGAGCGCGAGCAGCACGAGCGTCGAGACGATGAGACTCGCGATGATGGTCGTCGTCCGCTTGCGGAACCTCCGCCGCACCCATGGCGCGGCGAGTCCGCCGATCATCTGCGAGCCGGAGAGGATCGCCGCCGCAAGACCGGCGATGGAATAGGCTCCGGTGTCGCCCCAGAGCTCCACGAGGTACGGCTGCAGTGCGTAGAAGACGTAGAAGCCGACGCCCGTCGTGAAGAACGAGGCGAACATGACGTATCGAACCGGTCGTCGGCCGAGGCCGTATTTCACCGAGGCACGGAAGACCTCCTTCGTGGCACGCAATGGGTGCGCCCGCCCGGCAGGCGTGAAGCCGAGATCGCGCATCACCAGGGCGGCCACGACGAACATCACGACGAGGATGCCCGCCCTGATCAGGAACGGCACGCCCAGGTTCGTGACCTGTGCGATGACGCCGCCCGCGATGGAGCCGACGAACATGGCGGCCCCGGAGAGCGCCAGACCCCGCCCGAAGACCCGCTCGAGTCCGCCGGTGTAACCGGTCGCCGTGAGCGCGTCGACGAGCCACGCCTCGACCGCGCCGGAGAAGAACGTGAAGCCGAGCCCCAGCAGCACCGAGACGACCGCCCACATCCAGAACGGCGAGTGGGCGACCCAGAGCAGGTAGTACAGCACGGTCGTCGCGGCGAGGGTGACGGTGCCGAGCAGGTAGGAGACCCGACGCCCCATCGTGTCGGCGACGACGCCCGTCGGCACCTCGAAGATCACCATGCCCACCGAGAAGAACGCGTTCGCGGCGAACGCTTCGAGGTTCGTCAGGCCGGCGTCGAGCAGGAACAGGGTGTTGACGCCCCAGATGAACGACGCGGCGAGCGTGTTGCCGATCAGCAGGGTGAAGTACGCCGCCTGCACCCGCTTGGCCGCCGGATTGGGGGCGGGACTCGACGCATCGCGCGTGGCACGTTCAGCCATGTGCACATCATGCTCGCTCCGGGGCCCGCCGCCAAGATGCAGTGACGGATGTCGCACCGACCGCTACGCTCGCGGCATGGTGCGTTTCCTGATCCGCGCGGCGATCTTCCTCGGCACCGCCGCCCTCGGACTCCTCATCGCCTGGTGGCTGCTTCCGGGCTTCGACATCAACTGGGCCGGGTTCGTCGTCGCGATGCTGATCTTCGCGATCGCCCAATCGCTCCTGAGCCCGCTCGTCTCCAAGCTCGCCGCGCGGCATGCACCGGCGATCCTCGGCGGTGTCGGCCTCGTCTCGACCTTCCTCGCGCTCGCGCTCGCGCACTGGATCGGCAACGGACTGCAGATCGACGGCGTGCTCACGTGGGTGCTCGCGACGCTCATCGTCTGGCTCGTGACCGCGCTCGGCACGTGGCTGCTGCCGCTCGTCTTCCTGAAGCAGCGGGCGGGCGAACGGCGGGACGCGCGCGACTGAGGTCGGGCGACATCTCCGCCGCGGGGTGGATTCGTGCGCCGCGCTTGCTCGCTAGCGTGGTGGCATGGCCGACGCAGCAGTACCCGCCGGCGCGACACCGGTAGTCGAGGGCATCGAATGGGTGCGCCCTCGGCCAGGCCGGCGCGCCTTCCGCAATGACGTGATCCTCGCCCTCGTGCTCGCAGCGGGCACCGCCGCGAGCGTCGTGCTGTATCGCGTCACGGGGTGGGGCGAGGATGCCCCGTGGTGGGGCTCGGTCGTCTGGGTCGCCGCGATGACGCTGCCGCTCGCCGTGCGGCGGTGGCGGCCCGAGATCGTGGCGCTCGTGACATCCGTCGCCTTCGTCGTCGGCGGCGTCGTCGAGCTCGGCGAGATCCTCTTCAGCAATATCGCCCTGTTCATCGCGATCTACACGGTCGGCGCGTGGGGTCGCAGCCGCCGGGTGGCGACGATCGTGCGCGGCGTCATCGTCGTGGGGATGTTCGTGTGGCTCTTCTGGGGGCTCATCTACTTCTCGACCGTGCAGGGCCACCTGCCCGGTCTCTCCCGCGAGGGCACGATCTCGCCGTACCTCGCGTTCGGTCTCATCAACGTGCTCACGAACCTGCTGTACTTCGGCGGCGCGTGGTACTTCGGCGATTCGGCATACCGTTCGGCGCGCTCGCGCGCCGAACTCGAGCAGCGCACCACTGAGCTCGCCTCGGAGCGCGAGCGCACCCGGGCACAGGCCGTCGCCATCGAGCGGCTCCGCATCGCGCGCGAACTGCACGACGTCGTGGCGCACCACGTCTCGGTGATCGGGGTGCAGGCCGGCGCTGCACGGCGGGTGCTGGCGAAAGACCCCGAGGCGGCGTCGGCGGCCCTCTCATCGATCGAGTCGAGTGCCCGCGACGCGGTCGACGAATTGCACGGGCTGCTCGGCACCCTGCGCGGCGACGCCGAGACCGGACCGACCGCCATCCTCGACGACACCCTGCGCGTGCCGTTCGACGCGGCGACGAGCACCTCGACCCGCGGCCTCGAGCGCCTCGACGAACTCGTGGCCGAGAGTTCGGCGAACGGCCTGCCGACCACGCTCGAGATCATCGGCGAGCCGGTGCAGGTCACTGCGGTCGTCGATCTCGGCGCCTACCGCATCGCGCAGGAGGCGCTCACGAACGTGCGCAAGCACGCCGGCGCGGCGGCGACGGCCGAGGTGCGCGTGCGCTGGGCGAACGAGTCGGTCGAGGTCGAGGTGACGAACACGGGAGCCGTGCGCCCGCCCCGGTCCGGTGCGGCGCGGGATGTCGCGAGCCACGGCCTCGGGCAATTGGGCATGCAGGAGCGGGTCGCCGCGGCCGGCGGCCACCTCGAGCTCGGACCGCGCGCGCGCGGCGGCTACCTCGTGCGCGCACGGTTCCCGCTGCGGCGGGTCGAGGAGGTTCGCGCGTGAGCATCCGCGTACTCGTCGTCGACGACCAGAGCCTCGTGCGAGGCGGGTTCCGCACCATCCTCGACTCCGAAGACGGCATCGAAGTGGTCGGCGAGGCCGCGAACGGCGTGGAGGCCATCGCCAAGGTCGCCGAGCTCTCCCCCGACGTGGTCTGCATGGACGTGCAGATGCCCGGCATGGACGGTCTCGAGGCCACGCGACGCATCACCGCCGACGCGACATCCGACGCCGCGGTGCTCGTGCTCACGACCTTCAACCGTGAGGATTACCTGTTCGCCGCCCTCGAGGCGGGAGCGAGCGGATTCCTCCTGAAGAACTCCAGCCCCGAGCAGCTCATCGAGGCGGTGCAGGTGGTCGCGCGCGGTGACGCACTGCTGTCGCCGGACGTCACGCGCCGCGTGATCGAGGCGGCGTCCGGACGCACCGCCGCCCTCCGACCGGCGAGCTCCTCGATGCCGGATGCCGCAGCAGCCGAGCCCCGGACCGCGCGGCCGGCCGAGCTCGAGACCCTCACCGAGCGCGAGCGGGAGGTGCTCCAGCACCTCGCGGCCGGCATCTCCAACGCCGAGATCGCGCAGCGGATGTGGGTCGGCGAGGCGACCGTGAAGACGCACGTCTCGAAGGTGCTCATGAAGCTCCGCCTGCGCGACCGCGTGCACGCCGTGGTCTACGCGTACGAGCACGGGGTGGTACGGCCGCAAGGCTGAGGGGCCCGGAGTCGCCTCCGAGCCCCCTCGCACTGCCTCGATCAGGCCGCCCGGCGGATCACCGGGTCGCGCTCGGACGCGTGCCCGCGCGCCGCCGGGAGACGACCACCACGGCCGCACCGAGCAGGAGCAGCATCGTGGCGACGAGCAGCGCCGGAACCGGAGTCACGCCGGTGCTCGCGATCGCTCCGGCCGGGCGCTCGGGCGCCGCGCATGCCACTGCGCTGTCGGTGAGGTCGTTGTGGCTGAGCCCCGCGGTGTTGGCGAAGCCGCCGTTCGAGCTCGATCCGGGCTCGGGGCAGGCGAACGTCGACGCATCGCTCGCCGCGACATCCACTTCCGCGACGACCCGCACCTGATAGGTGTGCGTGCCGCCGGCCGGAAGTGTCACATCGGCGGCGACGACGTTGACGGTGTCGCCCTCGGCGCCCTGACCCGTCCACGTGCCCGCGGCCGTCACGCCATCGGGCGCGCGAACGACCTGCGCGGCCGCAACCTCGATGCCGGCTCCGTAGCGGAGACGGTCGACGACGGTGTACACCCCGGCTGCGGCACCCGTGTTCGAGGCGACGATGTCGTAGGTGATGGTCCAGGAGCCGCCCGCGCTGCGGACCGGTCCGGCGGCGACCGACTTGGCGATGTCGATCGACGGCAGTGCCGCGCAATCGGTGTCGGTGACGGTGTCACCGGTCTCATCGGTGAGCGTGGCCGCGTTGTTCAGGCCCTGGCGCACGAGGTTGGAGCCGGCCGGTGCGGTGCACGCCGGCGAGCCGGTCCCGTCCTCGCCGATCTCCTCTGCGTCGAACGCCAGCGGGACGCCCGCCGTGACGGTGACCCGGTAGACGTGCGGCGCGTAGCCGTCGTCATCCAGTCCTGCGATGCTCACGTCCGTGGCGATGCGCGTGTGCTCCCCGCCATCGAACGCGTCGTCGATCGCGACGCCGTCGGGACCTGCCACCTCCGCCGTGTCGACGGTGACCGTCTCGGCGAACCGCAGTTCGTCGTCGAGGTCGTACGTGGTCGCCTCGTGGCCGACGTTCCCGACCGTGAGGTCGTAGACGACCTGCCACTGGCCGCCGCCGACGGGCGAGGCCGAGACGAGGGCCTTGTCGAGCGTCGGCTTGCCGGGACGCACGCACTCCTCGTCGGTGTCGCGCAGCCCGTTCCAGGTGACCCCGGCGACGTTGTTCAGCCCGCCGGCGACCGTGCCGCTCGAGTCGGTGCACGAGTCGGCCGGGGAGACGTCGATCGCGCCGAGCTCCGCGGCATACCGGACGACCACCGCGTATTCGTGCGTGACCGGTGCTCCGGCGGCTCCGGCGATGGGCTGCCCGGTGACGATCCGGACGTCGGTGAGGCCGTCGAAGTCCGGGTTGATGCCGACCGAGGCCGGCGCCGTCGTCGAGACGCTCTCGATGCCCTCGATCGTGACGCCCTCACCGGGCGCCAGCTCGTCGTCGAGATCGTAGACCCCGACGCCCGGTCCCCGGTTCGTGACCGTCACCTCGTACGTGACGTCGTAGACGCCGTCCTGTCCGTCGACGGGAACCACCGCGCCCGAGAGCGACTTGGTGATCTCGATCAGCGGCAGCGGAGCACACGCCTCAGCGTCGCTCACCTCGCCGTTGTGGCTCAGCTCGACGGTGTTCGCCAATCCGCGTCGGGCGTCGGAGCCCGCCGGTGGGCACGCGAGATCCCCGGGCGTCACCGTTGCCTCGTCGAGCGACACGACGACCTGTGCACGATACGTGTGCGACCCACCTCCGCCGAGTGAGACGTCTGCGGCGATCTCATTCTCGGCGGCGCTTTCGACGCCCTGGCCGGTCCACGCGCTCGGGTCGGGTACACCGTCCGGCGTGGTGGTGACGTCGGCGGACTCCACGACGATTCCGATGCCGTGCCGGAGCCGGTCTGCGAGGTCGTACACGCCCTCGGCCCCACCGGCATTGGTCGCGACCAGGTCGTAGGTGGTGGTCCAGGTGCCGTCTCCATTGGGCGTCGGTCCCTCGCTGATCGTCTTCGCGATGCGGATCAGCGGCAGGGAGGCGCACACGTCGTCGGCGTGAATGATGCCGTTGTGATTGAGGAGGGCGGTGTTCGCAAGCCCGCCGGCCTCGCCGGATCCCGGCGGAGGGCAGGCAAGGGCGGACGGGTCGATGGTGGACTCGTCCATCTCGATCACCACCTGCACGCGGTAGGTGTGCAGGCCGCCCGCCTCGAGCTCCACGCTCTCGGCGATGAGATTCTCCGGGGCATCCGGCTCGGAGCCGAGGCCGGTCCAGGTCGCCTCCGCGTCAACGCCGTCGGGTGTGTCCACGACGTCTGCCGAGACGATCTCGATGCCGTCGCCGTACTCCAGCCGGTCTGCGATGTCGTACGAACCGGTCGCAGCGCCCACGTTGCGGGCGTCGAGGTCGTACGTGATCGTCCAGGTGCCGTCACCGTTCGCGACGGGACCGTCGCTGATGCGCTTCTCCACCACGATGTACGCGAGCGCCACGCACGCCTCAGCGGTGGCGGACTCATCGTTGTGCTCGATACCGCCGACGTTCGACAGTCCGCCGTTGCCGCTCTCGCCCGCGGCCGCGCACGCACTCACGACCAGTTCCGCATCGGGGTTCTCGATGAGGACCACGACCTCGATGCGGTAGGTGTGCTCCGCACCGGACGGAAGGCTCACGTCGGAGGCGATCACGTTCTCGGGCGCCCCTTCGGCACCCAGGCCGGTCCACGTCGCCGCCGGGACGACGCCGTCGGGACTCGCGACCACCGTCGCGGACTCGATGACGAGGTCGCCGTCAGCGGTCATGCCGTCGGTGACCTCGTAGAGGCCGCCCGCGCCACCGTCATTGGTCGCAACGATGTCGTACGTGACCGTCCACGTGCCGTCGCCGTTGTCGATGGGGCCGTTCGACACCGTCTTGGCGATCTCGATCGAGGGCAGCGCCGCGCACGCGGCATCCGTCTCGAGCTGGCCCGCCTCGTCGGTCAGCGACGAGGTGTTCGTCAGCGCGCGTGCGAGCGAGGCGTCCTCGCCGTCGGCGGCGCAGCGTGCCGGGTCCGTGCCCTCATCCGAGCCGGCACCGTCGAGCTGCAAGGGCACCTCGGCGACGACGGTCAGTCGGTACACGTGCGGCGCGTACGCCGGATCATCGTTGCCGGGCAACGGCACCGCCGAGGCGATGCGCGTCTGCGTCGCGCCATCCCACGCGGCCGGCGTCACGCCGGCCGGCGCCGACGTCACGCCAGCCGAGACGACGGTGGTCTCGTCGGAGTAGCGCAGCGTGTCGTCCAGGTCGTACAGCGTCGCGCCGGTGCCCAGGTTCTGCACCGTCAGGTCGTACTCGACCTGCCAACGGCCGTCGCCGATCGGGGTCGCCGACACGAGCGACTTCTCGTGCGTCGCCTGACCGAGCTCACGGCACTCGGAATCGAGGGCCCGGTAGCCGTTGAACGAGGTGGCCGCGCCGTTGAGCAGGCCGGTGCCGTCCTCGCCGCCCTCGACCAGGGAGCAGTCGGACGCGTCCGGCTGCGCCGGCGGGTTCGGCAGATCGAAGGTGTAGCGCACGGTGACCTCGTAGACGTGCGTCGCTCCGCCCGCGATGGGCTCGTCGCCCACGACCGTGACCTCGTCGACGCCGTCGTAGCCGGCGTTCGTCTCGATCCCGCCGGGCTCGACGTTCGCCACCTCGACCGACTCGATCTCGACGGCCGAACCGAATCGGAGTCGATCCGTCAGGTCGTAGTCCGTCGCGACGTCGGACTCGTTGGTGACCTCGAGGCCGTACACGACCTCCCAGAGACCCGGCTCGCCGGCACGGTCCACGACGCGCGGCTCCACCTCGACGGTCTTGACGAGGCTGACGAGGGGCAGGTCGGCGCACTCGTCGTCGACGATGTCCTCATGACCGCTCGGGTCGAGGGTCGCGACGTTGAACAGGCCGGTCGTCGGCCCACCGGGCGACTGGTCCGGCCCGCAGGCGAGCTCCGACGGGTCGGCGACGGCCTCACCGGTCACGGCATCGGACGCGAGACGAACGGTCACGTCGAGGGTGTACACGTGCGCCGTGCCGGCGGCCTCGGTGGATCCGGCCGCGATCGGCAGCCGGTCGGTGATCACCGACTGGTCGGCGAGGCCGTCCCATGCCGGGTTGAGCGCCGCGCCGGCCGGCCCTGCGACGACCTCGGTGCCGACGACCTCGATCCCCTCGCCGTAGCCCGACAGGTCGTCGGTCAGGAGATACGAACCGTTCACATCGGAGGGATTCTCGACGACGAGCTCGTAGCTGAGGCTCCAGGTGCCGTCGTCGTCAGGGTTCTCAGTCGGTCCGGACACCGTGCGCTTGGTGAACTCGTAATCCACCTGGGAGAAGCCGAAGTCGATCGTGTGGTCGTTCTCACCCGGGTCGCCGGTCGTGATCGCCGCGAACGGGAACGCCCCTGCATCGGTCTCCTCCACGAGACCGTCGGAGTCGTTGCGATCGGGCTCGGGTGAGAGCGCGTCGCCGGTGTCCGCCGTGGTCGGGGACCAGCCGAACAGCGGTCCGCCCTCGGCGTAGTCGGCCGGATCGTCGACGCCGACGACGTACTCGGTGCCCGTCTCGAGGGCGTAGCCGTTCGCGTTGAGGGCCGGGTTGGACGAGAAGTAGTACTCGCCGATCGCGCTGGTGGTGGTGGATGAGACCAGCGTGCGAACGCCACCCGCGTCGACCTCGTACAGGTTCACCGTCGCTCCGGGCACCGGTGCCTCGTCGGGGTCCTGGACGCCGTCATTGTCGACGTCGTACCAGACGTAGTTGCCGATCTCGATCGGCGCGGCGGACGCCAACGCGGTCAGTTCGCCGAGGCCGTTGCCCTTGGTGGTCACGCCGAGCACATTCGTACCGGTGACGATCGCGGCGCCGCGCGGGTCCACCACGCGTCCGTCGCCCTGGAACAAGCGTCGCGTGCCGACCTGGTAGGCGCCCTCCGCGACGTGGATTCCCGTCTCGAGCACGCCGTCGGGCCGGCTCGGGACGACGAGCACGGCGCCGAGGTGCTCGGGACCCTGCCACCACTGGTCGATGAAGTACTTGTTCGGGCCGGTCGGCCCGTTCAGGAGCGCCCCTGCGCCCGCACCGGCGCCCGCGACGCCGTTCACGACGCCGTTCTGCTCGATGGTGAACGTGCCGTCGCCGTTGCCGCCCGCGAGCAGGAGCTCGCCGCCGTTGGTGCGTGCACGAACGATCCGCATGTCGGTCGGGCTGTCGGAGAGGTACGTGTACGAGCCGAACACGTCGCCGTCGAGGGCGCGGATGCCGATGACGAGGTCGCCGTGCAGGAATCGGGCGTCACTGACGACCGGCACGGAGGTTCCGATCACGTCGCCGTTGTAGTACGGCGCGTAGTCCGCGGGATCGACGCTCCACGGCTGGTAGTCGGCGTCGAAGCCGCCCCAACCCGTGCCCCGGTCGTAGCCCAGGGGGAAGTCCAGCACCTCGCGAAGCGTGGTCGGGTCTTCGGGGAAGAACGCGTAGACGTGCGCGCTCAGGTCGGCCCGGTCGCCCGAGGTCTCCGCCGTGTTCGTCGCCGTGAGGTAGAGCTCGTTGGTCAGCGGGTTCGACGAGAGCCCGAAGGGGCGCAGGTCCGAGGAGTCGGGGAAGTACGCATCGAGCTCGAACTCCTGGACGTCGATGACGTTCGCGCCGGTCCGATCGATCTCGACCCGCACGAGCGAGCGGTGATGCAGGTTCACCGCGAAGAGGTAACGCTGGTCGGTGGAGATCTCCATACCGCCGAGGCCGACACGGCCGACCTTGTCCCATGCCTGAGCGTCACGCCGCCAGTCGTACGCCGGGTTCTGGCTGGTCACGACGGGCCGGAGCCCGTTCGGATCGCCGGTGACGGCG
Source organism: Agromyces sp. GQ35 (assembly GCF_059758475.1). Taxonomy (NCBI): domain Bacteria; kingdom Bacillati; phylum Actinomycetota; class Actinomycetes; order Micrococcales; family Microbacteriaceae; genus Agromyces; species Agromyces sp. GQ35. The sequence continues at coordinate 852,652 of NZ_JCAXEO010000001.1, forward strand.
CCCGGGTCGTTGTCGGAGCCGAGGTCGATGCCGCTGGCGGCGAGATCGACGAGCAGCGAGGCCGAAGCGGTCGGCGACGTGGCGGTGCCGTCATCGGGGAACACCCGGTAGATGGCGCCGATGCCGGACGGCCCGAAGCCCGAGTGCCGGCGCACGTACGCCGAGGCGAAGAGCGTCCCGAGGGCACCAGGCGCCGGAGCTTGCTGCCATGCGGTGCCGAACGTGGCGCCGACTTCATTGAACGGCACGTTCCACGTCGTCGGCACGGTCCCCTGGCTGTGCGCGCTCATGGCGTCGTACAGGTGGGCCGTGCCGCCGAACAACCCGCCCTGGGCGCCGTCGCTCGCGCCGTAGCGGTAGGCCGGGAGGAACACCAGCGGGTTGTTCTCGACATACGCGCCGGGCACCTGGAACGAGAAGTCGACACCGGTCGTCCCGCCGTCGGGCACGTCGACGAACTGCACGGTCGTGCCGTTGCTCGTGCCCGCGGTTCGACCGACGGCGGAGTCCTTCCAGCCGTCCCACTGGGGTGTGTCGGGGACACTGGCCTCGACACGCCAGCGCGCGGCATCCGACGTCACCTGCAGCGAGTACGTGCCGTCTGCAGCGGTCGTCACCGGGCCGGCAGCATTCCCGGCGCCGTCGTACGCGCGCACCTCGACACCGGCGAGGCGCCCGGAGTCCTCGAACGTGTCCAGGATGCCGTTGGAGTCGTAGTCCTGCCAGACGGTGCCGGTGACCGTATCGCCCACGGCGGCCTGCGCGGGAGCGATCGCCAGGGCGCTCAAGCCGGTGCCGACGACGCCGATCGCGATGAGCATGGCCACGCTGCGGCGAACGCTTCCCCCCGCCGTCTGGAGATGACGCGACGACGTTCTCGGCATGCTGCGCATGGAACCCCCCTTGTTCCGGCACACGCCGGCCCCCAAAGAAATTCGCGCCCTCGGAGGCGCGACGGTGCCTTGTTTAGCAGGAAGCTGAGAGTTTGCGCAATACTCTGTCGGCGCGCCGCTGCGATTTCGTCTCGACCGGCACGCCGTATGCCATCTCTCGACGGCACGCCGCGTGCCGTCCGCCTAAACTCGTCGCCATGGGGACCAGTGCGAGGCGTCGAGTCGTTGCGAGCCTCGCGGGAGTCCTCCTGGCGACGGTCGTCGTCGGCTGCACGCCGAATGATGCGTCGGTCGGTGATGCGTCGTCGGCTGACGGGGCGCCGGTCGTTCGCGTTCCGGAGGATGCGCCGACCATCGGCGACGGCATCGAGCTCGTGGCGAGCGGGGGCATGGTGCTGGTCGGCCCCGGCACCTACGCCGAAGAGGTCACGATCGACAAGCCGGATGTCACGCTGCGCGGCGTCGACCGCAACACCACGGTGATCGACGGCGGCGGAATCCGTTCGTTCGGCGTATTCGCCTCCGCGGACGGCGTGCGGATCGAGAACCTCACGGTGCACTCGACCCTCTTCTACGGCGTGCTCGTCACGGGCATGCACGATGAGAACGGCCCGCTCGCCCACGGCGGACCGGGGTACACCGAACTCGACCCGGCCGAGTTCCCGCCGCTCGAGCGATTCTCGGTCGACCATGTGACCGCCTACAACAACGGGTTGTACGGCATCTACGCGTTCAACGCCCGGCACGGTTCGATCACGGATTCCTACGCGTCGGGTTCGGCTGACTCGGGGTTCTATGTCGGGCAATGCGTGGAGTGCGACATCCTCGTCGCGCGCAACGTCGCCGAGCGCAACGCCATCGGCTTCGAGAACGCCAATGCCTCCGATTCGCTGACCATCGCCGGCAACCGATTCGCCGGCAACCGGATCGGAATGACGCTGATCTCCAACTACCAGGAGGCGTTCACGCCGCAGCGCGGCAATGTCGTCGTGGGCAACATGATCGCCGGAAACGCGAACGGCGACTCACCCTCACACGCGCTGGGCGGCTTCGGCATCGGCCTTGCGGTCAACGGTGGCCAGGCCAACCGCATCACCGCCAACCGCATCGAAGGCAACCCGGTCGCCGGCATCCTGCTCTCGAACGCCGAGGATCTCGCGGCGATCGACAACGAGTTCACGGGCAATTCGCTCGCGGCCAACGGCATCGACGCGGCGGATGTCTCGGCGGCGCGCGCTCCCGGGAGCGGCAACTGCTTCCGCGACAACGTCGCGACCACGTCTTCGCCGCCGGAGTTGCTCGCGAGTGCGTGTCCCATCGCCGCCCCGTCCGCCGCCACCACCGTCCTGCCCACGGTGCCCGTGCCTCAGGGGATGAGCTTCCTCAAGGTCCCCGCCCCGCCTGCGCAACCGGGTCTCGACGAGGTGGACCGTCTTCCCGATCCCCTGCCTGATGCGATCGACGTGCCGCCGGCATCCGACTTCCCGCTTCCCGACGTGAATCTGCTCGCGGATCGGGCGGCAGCGGAGTGACGTCGACGATCCGTCTCGTACGGCGCATGGTGGCGATGGCGGCCGCTACGGCGCTGCTCTCCGGCACGATCGCGTGCACGGGTCAGGCGGCTCCGGGCGATGACCCCGCCGCCGCCGGTGGCCCGTCGTCGGGTGCCGGGTCGTCGTCCGACGCATCGCCGCGACCGATGACGACGGAGGAGGCGCAGCGCCTCTCGATCATGCGCTTCACGAACTTCGACACCGGCATCCGGTCGGTCTCGTTCGAGCTCGCAGAAGGCGGCACACGGTACGAACTCCGTGGCTGGGTCGATTACGTGGCCGGCCTCGGCTATGCGACGTTGCGCGCCGACGGCGACGCTGCGCTCATCGTGTGGAGCGACCAGGTCATCGGCTCGCACGCGACTGACGAGTCGGATGCGGACACGGGCGAGATGACGCAGTTGCCGCCGCTCCCGCCGCCGGTCGTGTCGGCCGACGATCCGACGTGGACCACCAGCGACCTCTCCCCGAACGTCTCCCGCCTGCACGCAGCGCTCTCCGTCATCCTCGCGGCGGGACACGACCGCCCCGACAATCCGCTGCTGCTCCAGCAGACCGATGCTCGGTGGCTCCGCTCCGACCAGCTCGACGGCGACGAGGTGGACGTGGTCGCGGGCCCCACCTCCGACCACGTGTTCGACCCTGAGACCTCCGCCGGCGACGGCAGCGACGCGACGGTGCGGTACTGGATCGACCGCGACGGTGTGCTGCACCGCATGGAGGTGCGACTGGGCGGATCCGGCGAGTGGACCGTGCTCGAATTCGGGGCCGGGGACGGCGTCGAGTTCGCCGGCGCTTTCGGCGCGGGCCTGGTGGCCGGATGACGGGCCCACGACGTCGCGACGTCCTGCGCGGCTTCGCGGCGGCAGGTCTCGGCGCGGCGGCGGGAGTGGCGGGCGGCTGGGTCGCATCGGAAACGCTGCGGGATGAGGGAACGGCAGCCGGGGCGCTCGAATCGCCTCCGGGGGCTCCGCGTCGCGTTCACCCGCACGGCGCGCATCAAGCGGGCATCGCCCGACCCGCGACGCCGCAACCGCACGGCGTCATGGCCGTGCTCGATCTGCACGACGCGCCGCCATCCGCCGCCGATCCGGCGTTCGCAGTTTGGCTCCGGGCGCTGGTAGCCCAGCTGGGCGTGGACATCTCGTCCCTGACCGCGCCACTCGACTCCGATGAAGCGCCGACGGACGCCCTGCCCGACGGCGCAGGCGACCTCTCGGTCACGGTCGGACTCGGCCCCCGCGTGATCGCGGCCGTCGACCCGTCCCTGCCCGGCGCCGAACCACTGCCCCGCTTCGCCTCCGACGCCGGCCTGGCCACCGACCGCAACGGCGGCGACATCATGCTCGCCGCATACAGTAGCGACCCGAACGCCGCCGGCCAGGCCGTCAACTGGCTCGCCGCACGCATACCCGGCGCGTCCGTTCGCTGGGTTCAGCGTCTCTTCCGCGGCCCCGGACAGGGAACGGTGACCCGCAATCCACTCGGATTCCATGACGGCATCATCGTTCCGCATGGGGCAGAGCTCGATGCGCATGTGTGGATTGCCGACGGGCCGTTCGCAGGCGGCACGATCTGCGTCATCCGTCGTCTTCGGCTGCAGGCGAGCCGCTTCGAGGCTGAATCGCGGGCGCGCCAGGAGAAGATCATCGGGCGGCGGAAGGCCGACGGCACACCCCTGTCGGGCGGCGACCCCCACGGCGAGGTGGACCTGCTGGCGAAGTCGCCGGAGGGCGACTTCATCGTGCCGGCACGATCGCACGTGCGGGCCGCCCATCCGTCGTTCACGGGCAGCAACCTGATGCTGCGCCGCGGGTATGCATTCGACGACGGCCCGATCGGTGACGATCCCGAGGCCCGCGACGCGGGGCTCATGTTCACGTGCTTCCAGCGCGATCTCCGCACCTTCGTGCAGACGCAGCACCGCCTCGACGAGACCGACGACCTGATGGCCTACGTCACGCCGACCGCGAGCGCGACATTTCTGGTGCTGCCGGGCTTCGCCCCCGATCGGCCGCTCGGTTCGAGCATCCGCCCGGCCGGCTGAGTGGTGGGGCGGCACGGGTGATGCCCGTGGCGCGCGACGGTCAGGCCGCGTGCGGCGAGCGGTGAACGCCGGCGACGCCGGGCTCGGCGGCATCCGCTCCGAGCGCGACGATGGCGTTCGATGCGTCGACGTGCACGATGTGCGGCCGGAATGCTCGTGCGTCCGAGTCGTCCATCTGCCCGTAGGAGATGAGGATCACGACGTCCCCGGGATGCACGAGGTGCGCTGCGGCACCGTTGATGCCGAGCACGCCCGACCCGCGCTCGCCCTCGATGACGTACGTCTCGAGCCGCGCGCCGTTCGTCACGTCGACGATCGAGACCTGCTCGCCGGGCAGCAGGTCGGCGGCGTCCATGAGCTCGCGATCGACCGTCACGGAGCCGACGTAGTGCAGGTCGGCGTGGGTGACGGTAGCGCGGTGGATCTTCGACTTCAGCATGGTGCGCAACACGATTCCAGACTACGCGCGTGCGATGGCCGGGTGCCTTGCCCGGGGCCGCGGCGCAGCGTCTGGGACGGGATCTCCTGAATTTCTGCCGCGACTCCCTTGACAGCAGGGACGGAAGCATCCTAATTTAAGGACATCATTAATTAAGGAGTTGCTTACATGCAGAACGGGCCCGACGAGCTCAGCCTCGTGTTCCAGGCGCTCGCCGATCCGACCCGGCGCGAGATCCTCTCGCGACTCCGCGGCGGCCCGACGACCGTCGGCGAACTGGCCGAGCCCTTCGCGATGAGCCGACCCGCGATCTCGCAACACCTCAAGGTGCTCGAACGCGCCGGACTCATCGAGCGCACCGCGACGGCCCAGTGGCGCACCTGCACCCTCCGCACCGAGCCGCTCGACGAGGCATCCGCCTGGGTCGAACGCCATCGAGGCGAATGGAACGCGCGCTTCGACGCGCTCGACGAGCGACTCCGCGAGCTGAAAGGACAGACGGATGCCTGAGCAGACCGCCTCCGCAACGAAGCAGTTCACCATCACGCGCGTCTTCGACGCACCCCGCGACGTGGTGTGGCGCGCATGGACCGACCCCGACGAGGCCGCTGTCTGGTGGCACCCCCGGGGCATCACCACGCCCCGCGAGAGCGTCGAACTCGACGTGCGACCCGGCGGCAGGTACCGCTACACGATGATCGCGCCCGACGGCACCGAGTATCCGACGGCGGGCGTCTACCGAGAGATCACCCCACCCGAGCGACTCGTCATGACGTGGGGCTCGCCCGGCGACCCCGACGAGATCGCACCGGTGCTCACGATCGAGCTCGCCGAACACGGCGAGCGCCGCGAGCAGACGCGCATGACCTTCCACGTGCTCGGCATCGATGCCGCACCGGGCGACGAGAACGTCTACGACGGATGGGACTCCGCATTCGACCTGCTCGTCGAGCACCTCGACGAGCAGCCCGACGAGCAGGGAGCGCGCTGATGGGTCGCCTCATCGTCGAGCAGATCGTGAGCGTCGACGGGTACGCCGCCGAGCTCGACGGCGGCATCGACTTCTTCGACGCACTCGTGCAGCCGGGCGAGAACGGCGAGGTCGATTTCAACGACGCCGAACAGCTCGACTACGTCTCACGGGCCGACGCCATCCTGTTCGGCGCGACCACGTACGGCATGTTCGCCGACTACTGGCCGGACGTCGACCCCGAGGTCGAGCGCGTCGCCGAACTCATCAACCGGCTGCCGAAGTTCGTGGTCTCGAACTCGCTGCACGAGGCGCCGTGGGGCGACGGCACGATCGAGATCCTCCACGGCGACGGCGCCGAGGCGACCGCGGCCCTGAGGCAGCGATTCGACACCGTCATCGTGTGGGGAAGCCTGACGCTCACCGACGCCCTGCTGCGCGCCGGGCTCGTCGACGAGTTGCACCTGCGCATCGTGCCCGTGCTCCTCGGCGAAGGTCGCTCCTTCACGCCGGCCGGCGTCGGCGACCACCGGCTCGAACTCGATCGCGCCGCGACCCGCCCGGGCGGAGTCGTCAGCCTGCGCTACGTCGTGCGCTGAACGGGAGCGGGATCGGATGTCGCGGCCGGCCCGTCGGCTCCCGATCCGTCGGCTCCCGGCCCATCGGCTTCCGGCCCATCGGCTTCCGGCCCGTCGGACTCCGGTTGCCCCGTCGAGCCGGTGCCCTGCTGGTACTCCGCCGACAGCATGCGATACGAGCGCGTGCCGAACGCGACGATCGCGAGCACCACCATCGCGAGCCCGCTGAACAGGAAGACGAGCGCGATGCCGCGCGCATCGCCGTCGCCGAGGAGCCAGCCCCAGGTCGCCTGACCGCGATCGGACTCCATGTACGGGATGATCCAGAACTCCGCGATCGGTGCGATGAGGAAGGCGGTGATCGGTGCTGCTGCCGCCTCGAACGCCTGCGCGAAGCCGAAGACCCTGCCCTGCCGCCGATACGGCACGACCTTCTGGATGACGGTCTGCTCGGCAGCCTCGACCACCGGGATGAGCGTCATGTAGATCCAGATGCCGACCGCGTACAGCACCCACCACTCACGGATCGTGAACAGCGCACCGAGCAGCCCCATCGCGACGACGACGAGCAGCATCGTGCGGATCGGGTTGCGCCCGAGCCCCCACTTCGCGATCGCGAGACCGCCGATGATGAAGCCCGTCGCGGTGACGCCGAGCACGACGCCCCACGCCTCGACCGGGAACAGCGTGAGGCCGTACGGGTCCATGAGCGCCATGTAGACGCCGCCGATGAGGTTGTTGAACGTCGAGAACAGGATGAGCGCGAAGAGGCCGGGTGCCGCCCGGATCGCCGCGATGCTGCCGCGGAGGTCGATCGCCGGGCTGTGGTCTCCGTCGACCACGGGGTGATCTTCGGGGATGCGCACGAACAGCAGGTGCACGAGGGCGACGAGGGTCGCCGCGATCGCGATGGCGAGGGTCCAGCCCATGCCGGCCAAGCCGATCGCGAGACCGCTGAAGACGCTCGTCACGATGAACGCCAGCCCCTGCACCGTGCCCACCATGCCGTTCGCGTTGGCGTGCCGCGGCTCGGGCACGAGCAGGGTGACGGTGGTCGACAGGGCGATGTTGCGCATGTTCTCGACGACCGAGCCGAAGAGGATGATGCCGGAGAACAGCCAGAACCACGGCCCGCCGAGGTCGAGCAGCGCCGACTCGGGCTGGGTCGCGTAGAGCACCCCCGCCACGACGAACGACCCGAGCGTCACCAGGCTCGAGAACACCATGACGCGATGCTTGCGGTATCGGTCGACGATCGTGCCGAAGAAGATGGAGAACACGGCGATGAGCAGCATGTACGCGCCGCCGATGATGCCCGTCGCGAGCACGGAACGGGTCTCGAGGTAGACCCAGAACGTGAGCGCGAACCAGAGGAAGCTCGTGGTGACGTTCGCGATCATCGTGTTCACGAGCACCTGGATGAAGGTGCGCATGCCGTTCGGCGGCGGCGACACGGCTGACGCAGGCGGCGACTTCGCCGACGCAGCCGGCGTCGCCGCGCGGGATGCCGCCGCGGGCGCCTGCGGCGTCTCGGACTCCCCTGCCCCGTTCGTCACCGTGTGATCGTAACCAGTGCCGCCGACATCCGGAAGACCCTCCGTCGTACGGCGGAGCCGTCGGCAGGGGCCGGCCGCGAAACCCGTCGTACGGCGGATGCCCCGGCTCCGAGTCATCCGTAGCGTGAAGCCATGCTCGAACTCAACGACGTGACCAAACGCTACGGCGAGCGCCTCGCCCTCGACCACGTGAGCTTCACCGTCGGCGACGGCCGGCTCACCGGCTTCGTCGGCGGCAACGGCGCCGGCAAGACCACGACGATGCGCATCATTCTCGGCGTGCTGGCCTCCGACGGCGGAACGGTCGAGCTCGGCGGGGAGACCATCACCGCGGTCGACCGGCGCCGCTTCGGCTACATGCCGGAGGAGCGCGGGCTCTACCCCAAGATGCGCGTGCTCGAGCAGACGATCTACCTCGCCCGCCTCCACGGCTGGTCGGCTGCCGCAGCCCACCGCAACGCGGTCGAGCTGCTCGAACGCCTCGGCCTCGGCGAGCGCACGAACGACACGATCGAGTCGCTCTCGCTCGGCAACCAGCAGCGCGCCCAGATCGCTGCGGCGCTCGTGCACCGCCCCGAGGTGCTCGTGCTCGACGAGCCCTTCTCGGGCCTCGACCCGATGGCCGTCGAGACGGTGCAGGGCGTGCTGGCGGATGTCGCGGCATCCGGTGCCCCGGTGCTCTTCTCCTCGCACCAGCTCGACATCGTCGAGCGCCTCTGCGACGACCTCGTCATCATCGCCGGCGGACGCATCGCCGCCTCGGGAACCGCCGACACCCTGCGCACCGAGCACGGCTCAGAGCGCTGGGAGCTGCTCTCCTCGGGCGACCTGGGCTGGCTGCGCCAGCAGCCCGGCATCCGCGTCGCGGAGTTCGACGGCGGCTGGGCCGTCTTCGAGGCCGAGTCGGATGCCGCCCGGCAGGCCGCACTCGCCGAGGCCGTCACTCGCGGCGAGGTCGTGAGCTTCACCCGCGAGCACACCACGCTCGCCCAGATCTTCAAGGAGGTCGTGCTGTGAGCATCGGACCCAACGCATCGCGCACATCTCGACCGACCAATCGCGCCGAGCACCGCACACCGAGCTTCGTCGACACCGTCACCCTCGTCGCCGGGCGCGAGATCACGATGCGGATGCGCAGCAAGGCGTTCCTCATCTCGACGGGCATCCTCATGCTCGCCGTGCTCGCGTCGGTGGTGCTCGGCAGCATCTTCGGCGGGCAGTCGGAGATCCCGAAGGTGGCCGTGATCGCCGGGGCGACCGACGTCGTCGCGGGCAACGAGTCGCTCGAGGCGGTGCCGGCGACCGATCAGGACGCGGCGGAGCAGATGCTGCGCGACGGCGAGGTCGAGGCGATCGTCGCCCCCGCGGCATCCGAGCCACTCGGCGTCGTCGTGATCGGCCTCGACTCGGCACCCAACTCGGTCGTCTCGGCGCTCTCGGTGAACCCGACGGTCGAACTGCTCGACCCGGCTGCGGTCGATCCGGGCCTCGCGTACCTCGTCGCGTTCGGCTTCGGCATCGTGTTCTTCATGTCGGCGATCACCTTCGGTTCGACGATCTCGCAGTCGGTCGTCGAGGAGAAGCAGACCCGCGTCGTCGAGATCCTGCTCTCGGCCGTCTCGGCACGCGCCCTGCTCACGGGCAAGGTGATCGGCAACAGCGTGCTCGCGTTCGCGCAGATCCTCGCGATCGCGGTGCTCGCGATCCTCGGGCTGATGCTCACCGATCAGCAGGTGCTGCTCGGTGTGCTCGGGGCATCCGTCGTCTGGTTCGTGGTGTTCTTCGCGATCGGGTTCGTGATGCTCGCCGCGCTCTTCGCCGCAAGCGCCGCCCTCGTGTCGCGCGCCGAAGACATCGGCTCGGTGACGACGCCGGTGACGATGCTCGTGATGATCCCGTACTTCCTCGTGATCTTCTTCAACGACAACCCCGTCGTGCTCACGATCATGAGTTACGTGCCGTTCTCGGCGCCCGTCGGCATGCCGATGCGGATCTTCCTCGGACAGGCCGAGTGGTGGGAGCCCATCGTCTCGCTCGCGCTGCTCATCGCCACCACGGCGCTCGCCGTCGTGATCGGGGAGCGCATCTACCGCAACTCGCTCTTGAAGACGGGTGCCCGGGTGCCGTTCTCCGAGGCGCTGCGCGGCTGACGCGCGGACGCTCCCACGAACACCCGCTGAGCGGGCGAAGACACGCGGTCCGGAAGGTTCCGGACCGCGTGTCTTCGCCGTCTCATGGCACGGCCGGGGCGGTCTCGGGGAACGGGGCGGGCTCGGCAACCGACCTGCCCGCGCTGATGGGAGGATGGTTCGGTGACTGAACAGCTCCACGACCGCTCCGTCCGCGGCTTCGCCTCCGACAACTACTCGGGCGTGCACCCCGAGGTGCTCGCCGCCATCGCCACCGCCAACGACGGCCACCAGGTCGCCTACGGCGAAGACGTCTACACCGAGCGCCTGCAGCAGGTGTTCGCGCAGCACTTCGGCGAGGGCATCGAGGCGTTCCCCGTCTTCAACGGCACCGGGGCGAACGTCACCGGGCTGCAGTCGATGCTTCCCCGTTGGGGCGCGGTCATCAGCGCCTCGACCGCGCACATCAACTCCGACGAGGGCGGCGCACCCGAGCGCGTCGGCGGCATCAAGCTGCTCACCGTGCCCGCACCCGACGGCAAGCTCACGACCGACCTCATCGACCGCGAGGCGTGGGGCTGGGGCGACGAGCACCGTGCCCAACCGCTCGTCGTGTCGATCACGCAGACCACCGAGCTCGGCACGGCCTACACCGCCGACGAGGTGCGCGCGATCGCCGACCACGCGCACGAGCGCGGCATGATGCTGCACATGGACGGCGCGCGCCTCTCCAACGCCGCCGCGTCGCTCGACCTGCCGCTCCGGGCATTCACCCGCGACGCAGGCGTCGACGTGGTGAGCGTCGGCGGCACCAAGAACGGCGCGCTCGGCGCCGAGGCGATCGTGGTGCTGAACCCCGCGGCATCCGAGGGGCTGAAGTACCTGCGCAAGCTCAACATGCAACTCGCGTCGAAGATGCGCTTCACCTCGGCGCAGCTCATCGCCCTCTACGAGGGCGACCTCTGGCTCGAGAACGCACGGCACGCGAACGCCATGGCCCGGCGCCTGCGCGACGCCCTCGACGCCGGTATCGCGACGGGCGAGCTGCCCGGTCTCGGCTTCACACAGCAGACGCAGTCGAACGGCGTCTTCGCGACCGTGCCTGCCGGCGTCGCCGATCGGCTGCGCGAGCGCTTCCGCTTCTACGACTGGGATGCCGCGCGCGGCGAGGTGCGCTGGATGTGCTCGTTCGACACGAGCGAAGCCGACATCGACGCGTTCGTCGCCGGCATCCGCGAGGAACTCACGCGTCCCTGAACGCCTGATGGCACCGCCGCGTGGGCCTTGCATCGGCGCCGTGTCCGCGCTTCAGGACAGCTCGTGTCCCGATCGAGCTGAGACCGCGCCGAGAATATGCAGAAGCATGGAATAGCGGATGTCGCGAGGGGTTGCACCCGGTGGGACGACGGCGCCCCGGCATCCGTTCCCCGCAAGAAAGCTGCTCGCGCATGACACTCATCACCGACATCACCTCCCGCCGCGCCGAGACCGACGCGCCCCTCATCGCGCCGCTCGTCGAGCGCTTCAGCCCCCGGGCGTACGACCCCACGGCCGTGATCGAACCCGAGCTCATCCGCACGATCCTCGAGGCCGCGCGCTGGGCGCCCTCGGCGAACAACGTGCAACCGTGGCGCTTCATCGTCGCGCGGCGCGGCACCGACGCCTTCGCGAAGGTGCACGGCGCGATGCTCGGATTCAACCAGGCGTGGGCCGACTCGGCCGCCGTGCTCATCGCGAACATCGCCGAGACCGTCGACGCCGAAGGCAAGCCCCGCCCCTGGGCCCGCTACGACCTCGGCCAGGCGGTCGCGCACCTCACGGTGCAGGCGCAGCACGAGGGTCTGCACACCCACCAGATGGGCGGCTTCGAGGGCGACGAGATCCGCGCGGCCTTCGGGCTCGCCGACGGGCTCGAGGTCGTCTCGATCACCGCGATCGGCGTGCTCGGCGACGTCGATGCCCTGCCCGAGGCGCTTCGCGAGCGCGAGAGCGCCCCACGACTGCGCAAGCCGCTCGAGGAGCTCGTGCTCGTCGGCGAGTAGCCCGCACCCCGCGTGCACCGTCGTTAGGATCGGACGGTTGCAGTCGGAGGGAATCGGATGGGCAAGGCACGGAGCACCCGCACGCGCGGCGTCATGCGACCCGCCCGCCCGCGCGTCGACGAATCCGAACCGATCGGCGGCACGTTCCCGATCGCGCTCATCTCGATCGGGGCGGTGCTGGTCGCCGCCGTGCCCTTGGTCATGCTCGATCCGCAGGCCGACGACGGAATCGCCGTCATGGTCGCCTGGATCGGGGTGCCCGCATTCGCTTCAGCCGTGATCGTCGAGATACTGCGGCGTCGGCTGACACCCGAACGACGACTTCGCGGCGGCTGGATGTGGTGGGTGTTCGGTGTCGTGCCGATCGGCATCGTCCTGTGCAGCATCCCCGCCATTCTGCGCAACCGGGAGTACTTCGCCGCCGAGTCCGTCGGGGCCATGCTCGGCGCACTCGCCATGTCGTACCTGGTGGTGTGGATCGGGCTCCTCCTCGGTGCGATCGCCTGGTTCTTCGTCGTCTTCCCCCTCGTGCACCTCGTCAGCGCGCTGGTTCTCGTGGCCCGCGGCGAGCGTGCCGGCGCTGCCGGACTGGTGATGCCGCTCGCCATGTTGACGGTGACCGCGATCATCATCGTCGGGGCGCTCACACTCGACGACCTCCTGCCGGGTCGAATGGCAGGCGGCCAGATCGTCATGGCGCTGCTCGGCGTGCCCGGCTCGTACGAGGTCGTGTGGCCCGCGGGCCTCTGGATCGTGCGAGGGCTCGTCGCTGCGCTGATCCTCGCCGCGGTCTCGCCGAAGCTCAGACGTCACTTCACGGCCGCAGCAACACCGTGATCGCGCGGCGCCCGTGCGCAACGCTCGGGCGCGACGACGGAAGATGAGCGGATGCCGCGGCATCCGCTCATCTCAGGTCAGCTCGCCGACTGCTCGTGCAGGTGGGCCCGCACGTGCTGTACGACCAGGTCGTGGTCGGCGCGCTGCGGCAGCCCCGACACGCCGACAGCGCCGATGACCCCGGCGTCTCGGATGCGGATCGGCACGACCCCGCCGTGCGCCGCGAATTCACGCGGGTCGAGGCGGGCATGCAGGTCGAAGTCCTCGCCCTTCGCGCGGAATTCCTCGCCGACGAGCATCGACGCCCGGCCGAAGCGCGCGACCACGCGGTGCTTGCGATCGAGCCAGGCGTCGTTGTCGGCCGACGCGCCTGGGAGGGCGGCGTGGAACACGCGTTGCGGCCCGAACCAGATCGCGATGGCGACCGGGAGGCCGGCCTCTGCGGCCGTCGCCCGAAGGCGACCGCCGAGCACCCACGCATCGTCGAGGGTGAACCGCGCGAACTGCAGTTCGGATTCTTCGGCGACGAGCCGTTCGAGAAACTCGCTCACGGCCGCAGCAGCACCTTGATGGCGCGGCGCTCGTCCATCGCGGCATACCCCGCGGCGGCGTCGGCGAGCGGCAGCTCGAGATCGAAGACGAGCCCGGGTTCGATCGCGCCCGAGCGCACGTCCGGCAGCAGTTCCTCGATGTAGCCGCGCACCGGCGCGACACCGCCATTCACGCCGACGTTGCGATTGAAGAGGGGGCGCACCGGCAGCTCGGGTCCGCCGTTCGGCACGCCGACGTAGCCGACCATGCCGCCGGGGCGGGTCGAGCGGATCGCCTGGTCCATGGATTCCTTGGTGCCCACGCACTCGAGCACGCGGTCGGCGCCGATGCCGTCGGTGAGCTCCAGCACGCGAGCGACGCCCTCGTCGCCGCGCTCGGCGACCACGTGCGTCGCGCCGAACCGCCGGGCGAGCGCCTGGCGCTCGGGATGCCGCGACATCGCGATGATCGTCGTGGCTCCGAGACGCTTCGCCGCGATGATCGCGCAGAGCCCCACGGCGCCATCACCGACGACCGCGACCGTGTCACCCGGCTCGACTCCCGCCGAGACGGCGGCGTGATGGCCGGTGCCCATGACGTCGGAGAGCGTCAGCAGTCCCGGCACCTCCTCGTCGGCCACGGGACCCGGCACGACGACGAGCGTGCCGTCGGCGAGGGGCACCCGCACCCGCTCGCCCTGGCCGCCATCGGCGAAGGCGCCCTGACGGTCGTCGCCGCCCCACCATCCGCCGTTCAGGCACGAGGTCGAGACGCCGTTGCGACAGTTCGCGCACGTGTTGTCGCACACGTAGAAGGGCGCGATCACGAAGTCGCCGACGGCGACGGCCGCGACGTCGGAGCCCACGGCCTCGACGACGCCAACGAACTCGTGCCCGATGCGGTGCGGTTCGGTCGTCGGCGTGACGCCCCGGTACGGCCAGAGGTCGGAGCCGCACACGCACGCGGCCACGACCCTCACGATGGCGTCGCCACCGGTCGAGAGCACGGGGTCGGGAACGGTGTCGACACGGATGTCGCGTGGTGCATGAATGACGGTTGCGAGCATGATCCCGAGCCTACGACGACGGTCGGGCGAGATGCGATCCTCGACGAAGCCGCCGCCTCGACTTCCGACGACGGGCGGACTGTGTTTCAGTGGGACGGTGTTCCCCCACGCACCATCGCCCCCGCCTGCCCCGGCAGCACGCCGCACCCCCACCGCACGCTGCGAGCTCGCGTGAACCGTGGCTGCTGACCACGGACTCGGGTGGTACGACCCCGAAGTGCTCGCTCCGATCCAGCGCCGTGCCGTGTCCGCCTACCTGAGTTCCCGACGTCCGGCCGGCGTGGTCGGTCAGGGCGAGCGGAACGATGCGTTCCTCCGCGAATTGACGGTGTGTTCGGCGGCGGCCTTCCCGGCCGACGGCCGAAACGAGACCGAGGAGTCGTGGGGCGTCCTCGAGACCTCCGAGCGCGGCGCCGTGCTGGTGCCGGCTGAGCTCGCCGCGGCCGCCACCGTGGCACGGGCACCCATCGGGCTCCGCCGTCTCGCCGCCCGGGTCGGCCCGACTCGGCGACGACTCGAGGCCGCGCAGGCCGCGGTCGAGCACCGGCCCGCCGTTCGCCGCCTGCGGAGCCGGTTCATCGCGGCGGCCATCGCGCACTCCGCGCTGCACCGGCAGCTGGAGGAATGGTCGTCGGGCGCCGCAGGTGCCTCACCCCCATTTCTGGGGGAGCGCTGAACGATCGGTGGCGCTCGGCGCGTGGGCGCTTCGCCCGTTTCGCGCGGATCTCGGGCCATTCCCGACGACGGGGTCATGGCGGAACGGGCAGCTGCCCGAGTCGAGTCGATGTACAGGCCGAACTCCATCGTGTGAGAATCGCGACGTACCATCGGGCGACGCGGAGAACGGCCTCTCTCCGGGGGGAGCACGGTGGCGCGGAGACCTGTCGGGGGGCGGGTCTCCGCACGAACCCTCCACCTGCACCGCAGGCAACGGGGCCGACCGCAGCAGCGGCCGACCCCGTCGGGTGAATCAGGAACTGACGAGCGTCAGCGTCTGATCGCGGCGAGCGCGTTCACGATGCCCGCGCCGTAGAACCCGTTGTTCGTGGGCCCCCCTTCGCAGGTGTGCGTCGAGGTCGCCGTGTTGCCGTTCGGCAGGATGCGCACGTAGGTGAACTCCGCGGGCACCGGGCACGCCGTGTCGACGGCCGATGACAGCAGCTTCGACTCGACAGCGTCGGGCGACAGCGTCTTACCGCCGAACTGCTTGTCGCGCTTGCCGAACTGGCCCACGATCAGCGCCGCGACTCCAGCGGCGTGCGGCGAGGCCATCGAGGTGCCCTGCAGGTACTGGTAGTACCCGCAGGTCTCGCCGGATGCGTCGCAGCTCTCGACCGCCCACGGCACGATGACGTCGCCGTTCTCGTCGATCGCGCCCTCGGCTTCGGCGAGTGCCGTCGGGTACGCCGCGAGGATGCCGGCGGCGTAGTCGCGCTCACCCGTCGCGGTGTCGTAGACGTCGCCGCCGGGTGCGGCGACATCCACGTAGCCGTTGCCGTAGTCGGAGTAGTACGACTTGCGCTCGCTCGGGCCGGTGCTGCTGACGGTGATGACGCCGCTGCCCTCGCTCGGCATCGAGGTGCACGAGGCCGGGTCGAGCAGGTCGCGCGTGTAGGCGATCTCGCCGGGCTCGCTCGCGAAGTCGGGGCTCGACGAGTCGCTGATGACCTTCGTGTAGTCGGTCGCGCCGTTGCCGGCGGCCGAGACGAGGGTCACGCCGTTGCCGCGTGCGTAGTCGAGCGCCCGCTGCATCGCCGTGATGACGGTCTGCTGCTCGGCCTGGTCTTCGGGCGAGTCGGCGGGGTGCGAGGTGCAGTTGAAGAGCCACGGGTCGACGTAGTAGCTCATGTTGACGACGTCGATGCCGTGGTCGCCTGCATACGTGAGTGCGTCGAGCGAGGCCTGCAGGAAGAAGTATCCCGAGTCCTGCCCGGCGCGCAGGTTGACGATCGTCGCGTCGGGAGCGACGCCGGCGATGCCGATGCCGTTGATGGGCGAGGCGATCGTCGAGGCGACGTGCGTGCCGTGCCCGTTCTCGTCGACGTCGGCGGCGTCGTCGCACGACTGGTCGGGCTCATCGGCACACGCGCCGTCGATCGGGTCGCCGTTGGCGTCCGTTTCGATGTCGACCGTGAAGTTGCGGCTCAGTTCGGCGTCGAAGTTCGGTGCGATGTCGGGGTGCGATCCGTCGACACCGGTGTCGAGGATGCCGACGAGCACGCCCTTGGTCTTGTCGTGCCGGTACGAGCCGTCGACCGTCGCGTCGATCGCCTGCATGTCCCACTGCAGCTCGGCGAGCGGTTCGGCGACGGGCTTGCCCTTCGACGGGCGCGTGGCCGGCTTGCCGGCGACGGAAGCGCCTGCAGCGCGGAGATCGGCCTTCGCAGCGTCGAACTTCGCGGCGGCGCCTGCGCCCTTCTGCGCTTGGGGAACGTCGGCGATGACGCGGTTGAGGGCCGTGCCCTCGATCACGGGCTGAGCTGCGGCTTCGGCTGCGAAGTCGGTCTCGGTCGTCACGACGGTCGCGACGCCGACCTCGGCGTTCTCGGCGACGATCGTTCCGCCGGCGGCTTCGACCGCCGCTCGCGTCGCCTCGGCCGAGGCGCCCTCGGTGAAGAGCACGACGTACTGCTGTTCACCACTCACCTCGCCCTCGGTCGAGTAGGCCGCGCCGGCCGGCCCGGCGACGAGCGCCGTCAGCGCGAGCGCCAGCGCGGAGGTTGTTGCTATGGATTTGCGTCTCAACATGTTCGTCCATTCCGTTGGCCGTCAATGTGCGCGATCCTGCCATGACCCGCGTACGGGGGGCAAGAGCGCAGCGCGAAGCTCCCGCGCATCCGCGTGGAGGCGCGCTGATGGCGCACGATCGCGACCGTGCAGACAACAATCGTGCGCTGACGGCCGCGGCTCGCCCGGCTCACACGTGCGGCACGAACGCCTGCCACGCGAGTCGTTTCTCACGTCGCGGATCGAGCTCGACACGATCCACCCCGTCGAAGATGACGGTGCACCGGCCGGCCTCGTCGTAGCGCGGCCAGTCATCACCGGGTGCTCCGGATGCTGCGAAGCCCACCCAGTGCCGCTGCATCCGTCGCCCGACCGCACGGAACATCCGGCGCCCGCCGAGCAGGGTGAGGCCCGTGCCGGTGGGGGTGTCGAACTTCTCGAAGAGGGCGAAGAGTTCGAGGCCGTGCGTGGCGTCGAGGCCGAGGAGCCGCGGCATCCGGGGCGCAGCGTCGAAGCGGTAGCCGTAGGTCGGCGCGAAGCGCGAGTGCCGTTCGGCGACCTTCACCGAGGGGAACCAGAACGTGAAGTCGCCCCCGAAGTCGGCGGCGGGCCGACGCTCGGGCAAGCCCGGATACTGGCGCTTGATGGCCTTGCGGGCCTTCTTCTTCGTGTTCGCGAAGATGGCGCGAATGCGCGGCTTCGTCGTCGGCAGGATGTCGATGCGACCTTCGAAGAGCGAACCCTCCCGGTCATTCGTGCCGATGATGAGCGGCACCCGGTGCGCGAGCCCGTCGCGGAACGCGTCGAGGGGCCGGTGCGGCAGGAACTCTCCGTCGATGACCGGGGCGAGGCTGATCGTGCCGGGGTTCTCGTCGGGGGTGCGAGTCGTGAGCGCCGTCGTCGCCTCGGCGAGCAGCATCGGGTCGGCGGTCGTGAGCATCGCCGCGGCATCCTCGACCGATTCGCTCTCGAGATCGTCGTCGTCGACCACGCGGCTGAGCAGCTGCACGTATTCGCCTGCCCAGCGCTGCGCCACGTCGGGCAGGTACACGGCGTTCGCCGGCGAGCTCTGGGCGATCGCCCGATGGAAGAGCCCTTCGGCGGCGGGCACGGTGAGCAGGGTGGTCACCGAGTTGGCGCCGGCGGATTCGCCGAAGAGCGTCACTCGGTCGGGATCGCCGCCGAAGGCGCGGATGTTGCGGCGCACCCACTCGAGCGCCGCGACCTGGTCGCGGAGGCCGAGGTTCACCTCGATCGGATGCCCGGGCCGGGAGTAGGCGCGGAAGTCGAGCCAGCCGAGCGCGCCGAGCCGGTAGTTGAGGCTCACGTAGACGACGCCGTGCTGCCGTGCCAGGCGCTCGCCCTGCGGCGGGTACTCCCCCGACGAGCCGACGCTGTAGGCGCCGCCGTGGATGAAGACCATGACCGGATGCCCCGTGCCGGAACCCGTTGCCTCGGCCCCATCGGGCGCGATCACGTTGAGGCTCAGGCAGTCCTCGCTGCGCGGCAGGTGCGGCGCAGCGCCGATGAACTGCCCACGGCGATGCTGCGGGGCGACCGGCCCGAAGCGGGTGGCGTCGCGCACGCCGTCCCAACCCGCGGCCGGCCGCGGCGCGCGGAAACGGTGCTCGCCCGCCGTCGAAGCCGCGTACGGGATGCCCCGCCACATCCGTACGCCGTGACGGCGCAGGCCGGACACGGCACCGCGATCGGTCTCGACCACGAGATCGCGTGACGTGCCCTCGCGCAACAGCATGCCCGAAGCGTAGAGCCGCAAGGTGAACCTCGGGTGTGCGATGTCGTCGATGTCGGCGGCGTCGGCCAAGATATTCAGGTGATCGGCATCAGGAGCTTCTGGAACGCCCTCCCCACCGAGGGGCGCTGGCTGCTGTCGACGGTCGCGATCCAGACGCTCGGCCGCGGGCTGACGCTGCCGTTCACGATCATCTACCTGCACGAGGTGCGCGGATTCGACCTCGGGCTCTCCGGCGCGCTGATGGGCGTGATCGCGGTCGTCGGGCTCATCGTGACCGGCCCCGGCGGCACCCTCATCGACCGGTTCGGGGCCCGCAAGGTGCTGCTCGTCGGGCTCGCGGCGATGATCGTCGGTTGCACCTTGCTCGCGTACGCGACGCACCCCGGAGTCGCCGCCGTCGCCCTCGTGCTGATCGGCGTGAACTTCGGCGTCTCGTGGCCGGGCTTCAACGCGCTCATCGCCGCAGTGGTCGAGGGCGACCTGCGCCAGCAGTACTTCGGCGTCAACTTCGCCCTCGTCAACCTCGGCATCGGCGTCGGCGGCGTCATCGGCGGCTTCTTCATCGACGTCGACGCCCCCGAGACGTTCACCGCGATCTTCCTCATCGACGCGATCAGCTGCCTCGTGCCTGCGGCCCTGCTGCTCGGGCCCCTGCGACATGTGCGCACGCACGCCGACCCGTCGTCCGAAGACGCGAACGCCCCGGCGACCGCGGGGTACCGCGAGATCCTCCGCCAGCCCGCGGTGCTGTGGTTGACGCTGCTCACCTTCATCGCCATGTTCATCGGGTACGGCCAGATGGAGGCGGGGTTCCCCGCGTACGCGCGTCAGGTGGCCGAGGTCTCGACGCGCGTGGTCGGCTTCGCCTTCGCCGTCAACACCGTCGTCATCGTGCTGCTGCAGTTCACCGTGCTCAAGTTCATCACCGGCAAGCGGCGCACGAGGGTCATGTGGGTGATGGCGGGCGTGTGGGCCGTGGCATGGCTGCTGCTGGGCGCCGCCGGACTGCTGCCCGACTCGCTCGCCGCGGCGATCGGCGTCTTGGCGTTCATGGGCGTGTTCGCCTTCGGCGAGACGCTGCTGCAACCGACCGTGCCGGCGATCTACAACGACCTCGCTTCCGACCGCAACCGAGGTCGTTACAACGCGATCAATGCTGCGGCGTTCCAGGGCGGCGCGATCGCCGGCCCGATCGCGGCGGGCTTGCTGCTCGACCAGGGTCTCGACGCGCTCTTCATCGCCGTCATGGTCGTCGGCTGCATCGGCATCGGCGTGCTGTCGAGCGCGCTCGAGCGGCGCATCCCGGCGAGCGTGAACGGCGTGCGCGAGCCCGCGCGCACAGACGTGGCCGAGGCGGAGCCCCGGCCACAGTCCGTCGACGACTGACGCCGACGACAGCGCGGCGTCAGCCGCTCGTCGTGACGATCGACGCGAGCCGTCCCTTCGCCTCACGCACGTCCTGCTCCGTCGAGGCGGGGTTCGTGCGCACCGTCTCCGCAGCGAGCACCGCCTCGCCCCAGGTCATCGCGACACCGCCGTAGGTGACGGGTGTCGAGAGGTCGACCGACCCGTTGGCGAAGTTCAGCCACGCGGCGAGCAGGAACTGGTCGAACTGTTCATCGGCGCCGTTCTTCGGCGGCGAGTGGAAGATGTCGACCGCGTCCGCCCGGTCGAGCGGGGAGTCGAACACCGTGCTGAAGAACACCGCGATGTCGAGGTAGCACTCGAGTTCGGCCGCGGTGAAGTCGTTCGACTTCTTCTCGCGGTACTGGTTCAGCCACCAGCCGTGCTGCTTGGACTTCGTACCGTCGCCGACCACGACCACCGCGGCCGAGTCGGAGGCGGTGCCGCCGTCGTCGTCCTCGACCTCGGTGACCAGCTCGTACAGGCACGCCTCGGCGTACACGTGGTCGGCCGAGAGGTCGACGTCGCGCGGCTGCACGCTCGGCGACTTCGGAGGGTCGAGCGCCGGCGGGTTCACGAGAGAGGTCTCGGAACTCGTCGAGCCGTCGCCCCAGTCCCACGTGACGGTGAGGTCGTCGCTGCCCGGGTCGGTCGTCGTGAGCGGCACCTCGAGGTTGCCGCCGGCGTCGAGCACGAAGGCCTCGACCCCGTCGTAGACCTGCGTTCCCGAGGTGTCGATCTCGATCGTCGGATCGACGTTCGAGACGTCGACGACAACCGTCGCGCACGTCGTCGAATCATCGTCGGAGCCGCAGACCTCGACGTCGAAGAGACCGTTGTCGCCGTAGTCGAACAGCACCTCGAACGTGAGGGTCGCGTCCGGCCGCAAGTTCTCCTCGACGCCGGCGAGGGCGAGTGGCCCCGTGCCGTCATCGAGATCGAGCGTCGCCGACAGGTCGTCGAGCCAGCCCGGATCGGTGATGACTCCACTGATCGTGACCGTACGCGTCGCCTCGTCGATGGGCGCGACCGGATCGATCATGACCACCGGCTCGACGTTCGCGACGTCGACGGTCGTCGTGTCGGTCGCCGTGTTGCCGAACGCATCGGTCACGCGCAATCCGATCGGATAGGAGCCGTCCTGGCCGACCCGATCGAACGTCGGGTTCTCGCCCGTCGCGTCGTCGTACTGGCCGTCGGCGTCGAAGTCCCACTCCCATGCCGCGATCGCGCCGGCGCTCGGGTCGGAGCCTGCGCTCGAACCGGCCGCCGTCAGCGCGACATCCGTGCCCTCGTCCGTGGCATACGGACCGCCGGCATCCGCTGTCGGCCCGCACGCGGCAGGCAGCGTGAAGTCGTCGACTTGGGCGCCGTGGCCGTTCGTGCCGGCCGCGACCGCGAGCTCGCCGAGCCCACGCTGCGCGAACGCCGACCAGATTGCGCAGACGTTCGCGCCGGCGTTCGTCGCGACATCCGCCGCGATGAGCCCGTTGCGGGCGTCGACGAAGGTCGGCTTGCTGCCCACGTTCGTGTTCTTCATGCCGTCGATGACGAGTTGCTCGGCGACGGGCAGCCCGACCAGGGCTCGCACGGCGTAGACCATGGTCGCCCAGATGGTGCCGTTGCCGTGCGGGCTGCCGTCGGCGGGCACGTAGTCGTTGTAGTCCGAGTAGACGAGTGGTGAGGTGTCGTAGGCGACCGAGCGGATGCCCGTGGTCGCGTTGCCCGTGACGTATTCGCCGATGACCGCGTCGCCCCACTTCAGGAAGGACAGCACGTCGCTCCAGCCCTCGCCCAGGGCGCCGGTCTGGTCGTCGCCGTAGTCGAAGCTGCCGCCACCGACCAGTCGGGTCGAGACGCCGTGCCCGAACTCGTGGGCGATCACGTCGCCGTCCAACGATCCATCGCGATACGGACGGCCGCTCGGCGACCACATGTACATCTGCATGCGCGGGCTGTCGCCGTCACCGGGAGTGCCGAAGTTCGCGTTGTTCCGGCATCGGATATCGTTCGGCGGGTCGGCCTGGTCCTGACATCCGAAGTCCCAGCCGTCTTGCGCCTCGGCGTTCACCGGGTCGCCGTCGCTGCCGCCGTTGCCGAAGTTGTCGATCTGGAAGTTGCGCCACGCCTCGGTGAAGCCGAGGTCGTACGTGTAGTCGTGCAGCACGTTCGTGTAGTAGAAGAGCTGCGTCGTGATCGCGTCGAGGTCGGCGTCGAGGCTCGCCTGGCTGCCGTCGGCGTTCGTGCGCCAGGCATCCGTGAAGGCGTAGTCGAAGACCTGATAGCCCGGGTCGCCCATCGCGGGCGTGTTGGGCTGGTACTCGTCGTTCGCGTCGCTGTCATCGAGGTCTCGGTAGGCGTTGACGTTGTTGCCGCTCGTCGTGGTGTCACCGACCCACGTGCCGTTGATGCCGGTGAACGGATGCAGCTCGCGGCCGGCGCCCGTGGCGTCGGGGTGCTGCTCGTCGAAGACGCGGCCCTCGGGGGCGGCGTGCGCGTAGCGGCTCGACTCGGCGAGCACTTCACCGCTCGCCGCGTCGACGACGGACTCGACCCAGATCTCGCCCGACAGTTCGACGTCGGTGACCCAGGCGAGCCGCAGTGCGGCGCCGTCGTCGACCATGTACCAACGCTGCTCGGCCGTCAGCGGCGCAGGGTCGACGACACCCTCGGCGATGGTGTTGGGCACTTCGACGCTCGCGCGATCAGTGGTGTCCGCCCCCTGGGGCACATCGTCCGTCGTGATCGCGGCACCGGAGGCTTCGACCGCCGCACCGACGATCGCATCGGCCGCGGTGACCGCAGGGGTCGGGGGCGCTGCCGACCGAGCGGCCGGGACATCCGCTGCGACGCCGCCGACGTGCACGAGCCGGCCCTCGGCGTCGACGCTCGCGGTGATGATCGCGTCGTGCACCGGGATCGACTGCACCTGCTGGCGCAGTTGCACGTAGCTCACCCCGTTCGGATCGGTGATGACCTCGTCGGCCGCGAGGCTCTCGAGTCCGCCGCCGTCGAGTCCGAACGCGGCACGGTGCTCGTCGAGGTAGCCGAGCACGATGTCGGCAGGCGCGGCGGCGGATGCGTCGGTGAGTGCGCCCGTCGGGTTCATGACGGACAGCACGTCGCCGAGCGAGTCGACGCGCACGAGCATGCCCGCACCGAATTCGTCGGCGAGGCCGGGCGGCGCGGCAGTCGGTGGACTGGTCGGCGGCGCGGCGGCCGCGGCGAGCGGCTGGCTGAGCACGAGAGCGAATGCGCCGAGAATTGCGACGGCGCCGATCGGACGGACCATGACGGCCTCCCGAAGGGAACTTCGAGGAAGCCCGGGGCGATCCCCCCAGCCGCCCCGAGCATGGCTCACTGAGCCGTCGCACAAGCTACGCCCAGCTGACACCCGCCGGTAGGGGGTCGGGGACGAATCCCTACCTCCAAAACGGGGGACACGCCCGGGTGCCGGATGCTGCCAGCAGGCCGTTCAGATGAGTTCGCGGAGTTCAGCGGTCATGCCGCCGCCTGCATCGCCCGTGTTCACGGTGCCGACCGGCTCGACGAGCAACGCGTGCACTTCGCCCTCCGCTTTCGGGCGGTGTTCGACACCTTTGGGTACGACGTAGACATCATTCGGCCCGAGGGTGATGTCGCGGTCTCGGAGCTGGATGGTGAGTTCGCCGGAGAGCACCAGGAAGAGCTCGTCGGTGTCCGGGTGGCTGTGCCAGACGAATTCGCCGTGCATCTTGACGACTTTGACGTCGTAGTCGTTGATGCTGGTGAGCCGGTGCGGTTGCCAGTGCTCCGAGATGCTCGCAAGGGCTGCGGTGATGTTGCGTACGTCGTCGGTCATGACGGTGTTCCAATCTGGCGGGTGAGTCCGTTGCGGAGTGCGACGAGGTGGGCGCGGCTGAGCTCGGACGCGCTGTCTGCGTCTCGGGCTGCGATCGCTTCGACGATCGCCTCGTGGGTGCGTTGATCGCGATCGGTGCCCGGCTCGCCGTTGAGCTCGAGCATCTGGATCATCGCGTCGCGGCTCCGGACGGCGAAGGTGTCGAAGAGTTCGGTCAGCACCTCGTTGCGGCTCGCGACAACGACGCTTCGATGGAACGCGGTATCGGTGTCGACTCTGACCTCGATCGTGATGCGGTCGGCGTCGCGGAGCGCCAGGGCGGCGCGAATAGCGAGCATGTCGTCTCGTGTATGGCGCTCAGCAGCGAGTGCTGCTGCTTCGCACTCGATGGCGATGCGCGCCTCGAGGATCGCCGTGATGTTCGATCGCGTCACCAGCGCGTCCCAGTCGTCGGCCGGATCGACTGCGTGCAGGAACACGCCCGCACCTTGCCGGGTCAGCAGTACACCCTGCCCGCTCAACTGACGGATCGCCTCCCGCACCGTCGAGCGCCCCACACCGAGTTGTGGGGCCAACGTGGTCTCGCTCGGCAGTTTCTGCCCGACTTCCCACTCTCCCGCCTGGATGCGTTCGAGGAGATGCCGCGCAACCTGGTCGGAAAGTGACTCACGACGAACAGAACTCATCCCCTGATCATACTCCTCAGCTTGTCTGAGGAGTTGTGTTAGCGTTGCGCCGTGACCATCCTTGACTCTCGCCTGTCCACTCCGGCAGGCCCGGTTCCGAGTTCCTCGCCGCACTGGAACCGGCAACGCCGCTCCCAGATGCCCTCCGCCCGGTACGAAGACCTCTTCGCGCGTGTCGACGTGCCGCTCCGTGATCGCGAGTGGCCGTCGCGCCGTCTGACGGAAGCGCCGCTCTGGGTGCCGGTGGATCTTCGCGATGGCAACCAGTCGCTGGCCGAGCCGATGGACCCGAGCAGGAAGCGGGGCTTCTTCGAACTGATGGTCTCGATGGGGTACAAGGAGATCGAAGTCGGGTACCCGTCTGCGTCCCAGACGGACTACGACTTCGTGCGGCTGATCGCCGAGACTGAGATCGCCCCGCACGACGTCACCATCGTGGTGTTCACCCCGGCACGTCGTGACCTCATCGAACGAACCGTGGAGTCGATCCGCGGCATTCGCAACCCGGTGGTCATCCACATGTACACGGCGACAGCCCCACTCTGGCGCGACGTCGTGCTCGGCCACGATCGCGCGTCGCTGCGGGAACTGATCCTCGGCGGCGGTCGTGACGTGCTCGACTTCGCCGGCGACCTCGACGGCGTGCGGTTCGAGTTCTCACCGGAAGTCTTCAACCTCACCGAACCCGACTACAGCCTCGAACTCTGCAACGCCATCACGGGTCTCTGGGACGCCTCCACTGATCGGCCGGTGATCCTCAACCTCCCGGCGACGGTCGAGGCGGCGACTCCGAATGTGTACGCGGACCAGATCGAGTACATGCACCGGAACCTCGACCGACGTTCCGCGGTGATCCTCTCGGTTCATCCCCACAACGATCGCGGTACCGGCATCGCGTGCGCCGAGCTCGCCATGCTCGCCGGCGCGCAACGGGTCGAGGGTTGCATCTTCGGCAACGGTGAGCGAACAGGCAACGTCGATATCGCCACCCTGGCCCTGAACCTCCATGCGCAAGGCATCGACCCCATGATCGACTTCTCCGACATCGACCACATCCGCCGTGTCGTGGAGCACAGCAACCGCATCGAGATCCACCCACGACATCCCTACGTCGGAGACCTGGTGCACACCGCGTTCTCGGGCACGCACCAGGATGCGATCAAGAAGGGCCTCACCGAGCATCGCGCCCGCGCGGAAGCCACCGGCACCTCCCCTGACCGTCTCCCGTGGCGAGTGCCCTACCTGCCCGTCGACCCCGGAGACCTCGGCCGCAGCTACGAGGCCGTGATCAGAGTGAACTCCCAATCGGGCAAGGGCGGCATCGCCTATCTGCTCGAACGCGACTACGGCATCGAGATGCCCCGCCGGCTGCAGATCGACTTCTCCCGCCGCGTGCAGCAGCACGCCGACGACACCGGCCTCGAGCTCGACGCCGCGCAGCTGTTCACGATTTTCGAGCGCAGCTACCTCACCCCGGATGCAACCCCGCTCGAGCTCCTCGAACTGGACATCACCACAGTGGGCAGCTCGACGAGGACCGCGCTCCGGGTCGACATCGACGGCATCGAGCATGCGGCGGCATTCGACGATGTCGGGCTGGTGGAAGCGACCACGCTCGTGCTCAGCGCCGCCGGAATACCCATCGAGATCGTGTCGCTGCACCAGACATCACTCGCCGCCGGAAACGACAGCGACGCTCTCACCCTGCTCGAATACCGGTACGGGTCCGACACGAATTGGGCGGCCGGCCGCCACCGTTCCGTACTCGACGCGACCGTTCTCGCGGTGATCAACGCTGCGGCGACACAGAAGAACCACGGTGACCAGGCCTCCGGCTGAGCCATCGGCCGGCGGCTACTCCGCTGGTGCCTCGGCCCGCACCACCGTCAGCGAGTCGCCGTCATCGGCGAGACCGACCACGACGGTGTCGCCGTCGCGGACCTCACCGGTGAGCAGTGCCCGCGCGAGGCGGTCGTCGATCTCATGCTGCATGAGTCGGCGCAGGGGCCGTGCACCGTAGAGCGGGTCGTAGCCGCGCTCGGCGAGCCAGGCCCGCGCGTCGGGCGTGACCCCGAGCTGCAGTCTCCGCTCGTGCAGCCGCGACGAGAGCCGATCGATGTAGAGGTTCACGATCTCGGCGAGCTCCTGCTCGCTGAGCGCCGAGAACACGACGATGTCGTCGAGGCGGTTCACGAACTCGGGCTTGAACGCCTGCCGCACGGTCTGCAGCACGGCTTGCTCCTTCTCGTCCCAGCTCAGCGTCGGGTCGATCAGGTACTGCGAGCCGAGGTTCGAGGTGAGGATCAGGATCGTGTTCCGGAAGTCGACCGTGCGACCCTGGCCGTCGGTCAGTCGCCCGTCGTCGAGCACCTGCAGCAGCACGTCGAAGACCTCGGGGTGCGCCTTCTCGACCTCGTCGAAGAGGATCACCGAGTAGGGGCGCCGACGCACGGCCTCGGTCAACTGGCCGCCCTGGTCGTAGCCGACATATCCCGGAGGGGCGCCGACGAGACGCGAGACCGAGAATTTCTCGCCGTACTCCGACATGTCGATGCGCACCATGGCGTGCTCATCGTCGAAGAGGAAGTCGGCGAGCGACTTCGCCAGCTCGGTCTTGCCGACGCCGGTCGGGCCGAGGAAGAGGAACGAACCCGTCGGGCGATTGGGGTCACTGATGCCGGCGCGCGATCGGCGCACCGAGTCGGCGACCGCCGCGACCGCGCGCTTCTGGCCGATCAGTCGCTTGCCGAGCTCCTGCTCCAGGTGCAGCAGCTTCTCGGTCTCGCCCTGCAGCAGCCGGCCGACGGGGATGCCGGTCCAGGCGGCGATCACCTGCGCGATGTCCTCCTCGGTGACCTGCTCGTTGACCATGCGCGGCTCATCGGGTGCCTCTTCGGCCTGTTCGGCCGCCTCGAGGTCGCGTTGCAGTTGGGCGATCGTCTCGTACTCGAGCTTGGAGGCCTTCGCATAGTCGGCCTCGCGCATGGCGCGGTCGCGCTGCGTGACGGCGTCGTCGAGCTGCTTCTTCAGGTCGCCGACGCGATTCAGCGACATCCGCTCGCGCGCCCAACGGGCTTCGAGTTCGGAGAGTTCGCGCTCCTGTTCGACGAGGGTCTCGTGCAGCTTCGCGAGCCGCTCCTTCGACGCGTCGTCCTTCTCCTTCTTGAGGGCGAGCTCCTCGAGCTTCATGCGATCGACCTGGCGCTTGAGCTGGTCGATCTCGACGGGGCTCGAATCGATCTCCATCTTGAGGCGCGACATGGCCTCGTCGACGAGGTCGATCGCCTTGTCGGGCAGTTGTCGTGCCGAGATGTAGCGGTTCGACAGGGATGCCGCGGCGACGAGCGCCGCGTCGGAGATGGTCACCCCGTGGTGCGCCTCGTAACGGCCCTTGAGGCCGCGGAGGATCGCGATCGTGTCCTCCACCGACGGTTCGCCGACGTACACCTGCTGGAAGCGGCGTTCGAGCGCGGCATCCTTCTCGATGTACTCGCGGTATTCGTTGAGGGTCGTCGCGCCGATGAGCCGCAGCTCGCCGCGCGCGAGCATGGGCTTCAGCATGTTCGACGCCGCGACGGAGCCCTCACCGCCGCCGGCACCCATGAGCAGGTGCAGCTCGTCGACGAAGGTGATGATCTGGCCTTCGGCGTCGTTGATCTCCTTGAGCACCGCCTTCAGCCGCTCCTCGAACTGGCCGCGGTACATGGCCCCGGCCACGAGAGCCGAGATGTCGAGCGAGATGAGCTGCTTGTTCTTCAGCGATTCGGCCACGTCGCCCGCGACGATGCGCTGTGCCAGGCCCTCGACGACGGCGGTCTTGCCGACGCCGGGCTCGCCGATGAGCACGGGGTTGTTCTTGGTGCGCCGGGTGAGCACCTGGCTGACGCGGCGGATCTCGGCGTCGCGCCCGATCACCGGGTCGAGCTTGCCCGCCTTCGCGATCTCGGTGAGGTTGACGCCGTACTGTTCGAGCGCCGACTTCTGCTCTTCTTGCGTGCTCGGCGCGCCTTGCATGTTGGCCATAGGCAGGTCCTTTCTCCTCGGAACAGGCCCTTCGTCAAACTTGAGCCTACTAGACTCAACTTTGGCGACATGGTCGGTATTCCGCCATTCGCACCGAATTTTCCCCGAACTTCACGCTAGACGGATGCCGCGTGGCCCGCCAGTGACGACGGCACGGAACCGGTCAGGGGGTCGCCTCGACGGAGAGCATCGTGGTGCGCAACACGCCGGCAGACGTCGGCAGCTCGAATCGCACCGGCATACCGGGATGCGAGCGGGCGAACCAGAACGACTCCACCGGAGCATCCGACGCGTCGTCGACCCGGGTGTCGTAGCGACGGCACTCGACGCGACCGATCGGCAGCTCGAGCCGCTCGTCGCTGACCGTCGTACGGTCGGCAGGGAATGCGGCGTGCCCCTGCAGTTCGCGCCACGTCACCCGACCCGCCGAGATCTCGCCGTCGACACCGCCGTCGGCGGCGATGCGCCATCGCTCCAGCGTGGCCCCTTCGTCATCGCACTCGCTAAAACGGTTGATGCGTTCGTAGCTCTCGCCGCCCGGCTCTTCGACGAGCAGCCGAATCGTCTTGCCCGAGCCGCTCGCCGCCCGAATCTCAGCCGCAGTGAACGGCGTCGGCAGCAGTCCAGGACCGAGCACGCGAGGGTCGCTCATACACGCAATTCTGCGTCATCCGCTGTCATCTTCAGCGCATCTCGGGCAGATTCAATGCGTTCTCATACATTCATGGGCCATGCTCGAAGTCCGACCCTGGGGAGCAGACATGCAGAAGCGCACCAAGATCATCACCGTTTCCATCGTCGCCGGAGCGATCGTGCTCGGCGCCACCGCCGCCGTGGCAGGACCGATCTTCTATCGCGACGTGATCGTCGGCGAGGCCGAAGCGGCCCCGTCGGTCACGGCCCGCCCGACCGCCACGAGCGAAGCCGGAACCGCGGCATCCGACCTCAGCGGCGCCTGGAGCGTCGCAGCCGGCTCGTACGCCGGCTACCGCCTCGACGAGGTGCTGAACGGCACCGATGTCACGGTGGTCGGCCGGACCGAACAGGTCACCGGATCGCTCACCGTCGAAGGCGATACGCTCACCGCCGGCGAGATCACCGTCGACATGGCCTCGATCGCGACGGACTCCGGCAATCGAGACGCGTACTTCCGCGACACCGCACTTCGCACCTCGGAGTTCCCGACCGCGACGTTCGCCCTGACCGGCCCCGTCACCGCGACCGCACCGCCCGTCGCCGGCGAGGTGCAGAAGGTGACCGCGACCGGCGACCTCACGATCGCCGGGGTCACCCGATCGGTGGGCGTCGAGCTCGACGCCGTGCTGAACAGCGCCGACGGGCAGGTCGCCGGCAGCATCCCGATCACCTTCGCCGACTTCGGCGTCGAGGCGCCGAACCTCGGGTTCGTCTCGGTCGAGCCCGACGGCTTCATCGAGTTCTCGCTCGTGCTCGCACCCGCCTGAGCAGGAGGAGCCGCGTGAGCGGCGATGTGGCAGTCTCATGCCATGGACGCATCCGCTGATCACCCGCAGATCGGAACCCTCACCGTCGACCCCTCGGCGCTCGACGATGAGGGTTCCGAGCTCCGGGACGCGATCGCCGGGCTCGGGTTTCCGGTGTCGACCGCAGGGATTCCCGACGGAACACCCACGTCGGGGTGGCGAGTGATCGCGCGGCGTGAACACTCGGTCGTACTCGCCGCCCCGGTCGACGACCGACCGGGGTGGTGGAGTCTCGCGCACGTCGAGCGACCGCGAGACGGGCAACCGCGGGCGCAGGTGCGGGTGCATCCCGAACCCCAGCCGTTGCGACCGAGTCGCGCCGAGCGCGGCCGGGGTCTCGTGCTGCGGTGGCCCGAGACCACTCGCACGGAGCCCGACCTCGACCAGCTCGCCGTCGACGTCGTCAACGCAGGCGAGCAGCGCTGGCGACCCGACGGCGACTCGTTCCGGGCCATCGGGTTCATCGCCCGCCCCGGTGGAGGAACGGGCGCCGGTTACTTCGGCTTCGTCGGCGGCGGGCCCTCCGCGTTCGCGCTCGACCCCGGCGAGTACGCGCGAGTGCCGGTGCATCTCGACGCGAGCCAGTGGAAAGACCTCGAGGCCGGACGCCACGAGATCTCCGCGACGCTCACTGAGCTCAGCGTGCGCACCGAGACGCCGCTCGAGGTGGAGTTGACCGCAGAGCAGATTGCGCAGCGTCAGCCGCGCGCCGATCGGGCACACCCATCCGCACCCGATCAGCGCGGTGAGTTGCAGACACGACTCGAGATGGTTCGCGCGTTGCTCGCCGCGAACGATCGACTTGCCGACGTGCTCGAGGTCGTCACGAAGTCGAGCGTTGACGAGGAGGCGGCACGCCACGAGATGCGAGAGCTGCTCGGGTGCTCGCCGGATGCGGCGCGACTCGTCTTCGAGATGTCGCTCCGTCGGTTCCGCCCGGACAGCATCGACCGACTCGCCGAGGAAGCAGCACGGCTCGAGCGGAGGATCGAGCACTCGGCTTCGGACGGCTCATCCGCAGCCGGGCCATCCTGATCGCCCCTTCGCGCGAACCACGTCGCCGCGCTCAGCCGCCGCCCCTGCCGAAGTCCGTGTCGAACCAGCGCCCGATCGAGGCGTCGGGGAACGCTCGCCGACGATAGGTGCCCGGCACACGCTCGACGTCGGAGATGCGGTCGAAGCGGAACGTGCGCCAGTCGTCGCGGTCGAGGTCGAAGCCCACGAGATACCAGCGGCCCGCGCTGAGCACGTGGCGATACGGGTCGACGACTCGAGCGGTCGACGCCCCATTGCCGTCGCGGTAGGCGAAGCGGATGCGTCCGGATCCGGCGACGGCGTCGGCGACCGTGCCGACGTCATGTGCCGCGATGGCGTGATCTTCGTCGAGCACCTCGGTCGCGAGGTCGATCGCGTCAGCGCGGCGCCGGAGGGCAGGCGGCAGCACCCGCTCGAGCTTCGCCATCGCGGTGGCTGCACTCTCATCGCCCTGCAGTCGAGGCGCGATCAGGCGCAGGCCGGCGACGATCGCCGCGACCTCGTCGGCGGTGAACAGCAGCGGCGGAATCGCCTGCCCCGGCCCGAGTCGATACGTACTTGCAGGGCCGGGGCGAGCGGTGATCGTGTACCCGAGCCGGCGGAGCCGATCGACGTCGCGCCGAACGGTGCGCAGGCTGATGCCGAGCCGGGCGGCCAATGCCCCGGCGGTCCAGTCGGCGCCACTCTGGAGCACCGCCAGGAGTGTCAGGGCTCGCGCGGTCGGATCGCGTTCCATCCCTCCATTGTGGCTGCAGTGGAGGCCATCATCTGTCCGCCACTGTCGTTACCGTGAAGCCGATCGGTCTCGACGAGCCGATCGGTCTCAACGAGAGGAAAGAACGCCCATGCGAATCGCCGTCACCACCCCGACGGGAAACGTCGGCCACCACGTGGTCGCCATGCTCGTACGCGCGGGAGCACGACCCCTCGTGCTCGCACGGGATCCCGAGCACCTGCCACCCGAGATCCGGCCGATGGTCGACGCCGTCGCGGTCGACCAGTTCGACGCAGCAGCGGTGGCCGAAGCGACGAGAGGCATCGATGCGCTCTACTGGGTCGATCCACCCGCGGCGAGCGCCGACCCGCTCGACGACTACCACCGGGCCACGGCGAGCGTCGTGCGTGCGGTCGAGGTGAACGGCATCGCGCGCGTCGTCTTCCAGAGCAGCGTCGGTGCCGAGAAACGGCACGGCGTCGGTGAGATCGACGGCCTGGCCGCCACCGAGGTCGCGCTCGACGCCACCGCAGCCAGCGTGACCCACCTTCGTTGCGGCTACTTCTTCACCAACCTCGAGCTCCAACTCGAGATGGTGCGCGCCGGCGCCCTGCAGGTGCTCCTCTCCATCGACCAGCCGCTCGCGTGGGTCGCTCCGCGTGACATCGCCGAAGTCGCCGTCGCTCGACTGCTCTCGACCGAATGGAGCGGCCGCGAGGTACTGGCCGTGCATGGGCCGGAAGACCTCTCGTGGCAGCGCGTCGCCGAGATCGTCTCCGCAGCGACGGGACATCCACTCGAGGTCGAGCGCGTCCCCGACGATGCGATGCGCGACGGCCTGCGACAGGCCGGCATGGCGGATGCAGCGATCGAAGCGATGCTCGGAATGTCGACGGGGTTCCGCGACGGCTTCGTTCCCGAGCAACCGCGCTCGATCCGGTCCACCACGCCGACCACTCTGGCCTCCTGGGCATATGACGTGCTGCGTCCGCAGCTCTGAAGCCCGGCGGACCAGGGGCGCCGCCCGCGAATCGGGGAGTTCGGGGCGGCGCGGAAACCGGCCGCGCCCCGCCGCCGGCTTGAACGACGACGGGGCGCGGGTCTGGAGGGTCGAACCTAACCGACGCCTTCGAGCGCGTCTGTTTCGGTGTTTCCGATGTTGCGGACAACCTCGGGGCGACGCTTCGCAAGATACAGGTACCAGGCCAGCGCCGCGACCATCGTGATCAAGAACAGGTACGGAATGATGTTCAGCGGCCACGCCGGCACCGGCACGACGTTCGCGAAGAACACGTAGGCCATGGCGACCACCGCGACCGTGGCACACACCCACACGAGCCCGTTGCGCATCTTCTCGCGTCGCGTGTAGACGACGCACGCGATGGCGACGAGGGCGTACGCGACCATGTACCCGTACGTGCCGTAGGTGTCGACCCAGACGACGATGTCCATCGGGTGCACGCCGATCGCGAGCAGCACGATGTCGAGCGCGATGGCTGCCGGCCCGGCGACGAGCAGTACGCGGTGCGGGGTGAGGTGGCGGTCGTGGGTGCGGCCGAAGCGCTCCGCGACGACCCCCTCCTTGCCCATCACGTAGATGATGCGGCCGACGACGTTGAGCGGAGCGACGACGACCGCGAAGAACGAGGCACCGACGCCGAAGGTGAGGATGGGTGCGAACCAGCCGGGCATGCCGATCTTCGTCGCGATGTCCTCGAGCGGGCTCGCGCTCGATGCGAGTCCTTCGCCGAGCACGGCGATCTGCGTGTACGCCGCGAAGACGTAGAGCACGCCCACGGTGACGGCACTCCACATGATCGCTCGCGGGATCGCGGTGTACGGGTTCTTCGCCTCACGGCCGAGCGCATCGGCCGATGAGAAGCCCACGAACCCGAGGATGCCGAGCACCATGCCCGCGGCGACGCCCTGCAGGGGCACGCCCTCGAACGAGAACTGCGCCGGGTCCCACGCGGCCGGGCCCGCCCAGACGAGCGCGAGCACGAGGAGCACCAGGATGATCGCGACCGAGACGAGCTCGAGCACGAGCGAGACCCGAGCCGAGAGACGGATGCCGCGGATGGTGAAGAGCGTCGCGAGCCCGCCGAGCACGATGGCGAGCGCGATCTGCCAGCCGACCCCGTCGGCGGGGATGCCGATGAGCACGAGGAACTGGTTCATGTACGAAACGGCACCGCCGAGCGAGCCGGCGGCGATGCCCCAGCAGCCGACGAGCAGTGCGACCCCGGCGAGGTAGGCACCGAAGGGCCCGAGCCCCTTCGCGACATACGTGTACAGCGAACCGGCCGAGGCGTGCCGCTTCGCGAACACCGCGACGCAGTAACCGACGGCGAGGATCACGAGGGTCGCGAGCACGAACGAGAGCACGGTGCCGTTGCCGGCGCCGAGGTAGATCGCTGCCGCGGTGAACGCGATGACCGCGCTCGGGGCGATGTTGGCGATCGCCTGGGCGGCGAGCTCGGGCCCGCTCATGACGCCGCGGCGGAGCCCGGCGTCGACGGGTGCCTCGGCGCGGGCCGCCGGTGCGTGGGTGGTGGGGGAAGCCATGGAACTCTCCAGTGAGTCGGGTGATGACGGATGGATCAGGGGATGAGCAGCGTGCGCAGCGCTTCGCCGGATTCGAGGTCGTCGAATGCCGCGGCGGCTTCGGCGAGCGGACGGCGCGCCGAGATCAGCGGGTCGAGCAGCAACTGGCCGTCCATGTAGCGGTCGACCAGCGCGGGGATGTCGATGGAGGGTCGAACCGAGCCGTAGTTCGATCCGAGGATGCGCTGATCGGCCTCGGCGAGCACGAGCGGCTCGAACGACGCCTTCGCGCCGGTCGGCGGCAGTCCGACGATGACGGCGGCACCGCCGAGGCCGAGCATGCGAATCGCCTGTTCGGTCGTGGAGGTGCGGCCGATCGCGTCGAACGCGTAGTCGACGCCGTCGGGAATGAGGGCGAACAGCGCGTCGACGGCGTCGACCTGCGAGGCGTCGATCTGGTCTGTTGCGCCGAACTGCACCGCGAGCGCGGTCTTGTCGGGGCGCACGTCGATCGCGACGATGCGTTCCGCCCCGGCGAGCCGGGCGCCCTGCACGACGTTGAGGCCGACCCCGCCGCATCCGATGACGACGACGGTCGCGCCCGGTTCGACGGCGGCGGTGTTGAGCACCGCGCCGACACCCGTTGCGACGGCGCAGCCGACCACCGCGACGACGTCGAGCGGCGCGTCGTCGCGCACCTTGACAGCTCCGGATGCCGGGACGACGACCTCTTCGGCGAACGACGAGACCCCGAGGTAGTGGTGCAGCGACTCGTCGCCCTTCGCGAGCCGCGAGGTGCCGTCGAAGAGCACTCCCTTGGGAGCGACGACGGTGGCGACCTTCTGGCAACGGGCTTCGTGGCCCGAACGGCAGTAGCGGCACTCGCCGCAAGGCGGCACCCATGAGAGCACGACGTGGTCGCCGACGGCGAGCGAGGTGACGCCTTCGCCGAGCTCGACGACCACGCCCGACCCCTCATGGCCCATGACGAGCGGTGCCGGGGCGTCCCATTCCCCTCGCTTCACGTGCAGGTCGGAGTGGCAGACGCCCGCCGCCGCGATCTTGACGCGCACCTCGCCGGCCTTGGGGGCGGCGAGTTCGACGTCGGCGACCTCGATCGGCGTCTCCGGGGCGCGGAAGACGATGGCTTTCATGATGCTCCCTTGAATCCAGTGCTGGGGTACGCCCGATGCTAGGCACGGTCGATGCGTTGCGTCACTGTGAAGAATGATGAACCGATGCCGGATGTCTCAGCATTTCGTACACTCGAGGCATGGCCCGTGACGTGCTCTCCATCGCCCGAGTGGTCGACGGTGAGCTCATCGGTTCGGCCGTCGCGAACGCCACCCCGGTCGATGCGGCCATTCGCCTCGACGAGTTCAGCGTCGTGGGCCATCCCGGCTTCGCCACCCTCGTGGTCGCGGGAGCCGAGCCGCTCATCACCGCACTCGCGGCCGGCGGACCGCTCGTGGAGGCCCTTCGCGGTGCCGTGCTCGTGACGCACGGCGCGAGCTGCACGCTCCGGCGGGCCATCGAAGCCGCCGGAGTGACGGCGATCATCGGCACCGAGGCCGCCGACACCGTGCTGCATCCGCTGCTCGTCGCCCTGCTCGCCACCGACCAGGCCGCAGAAGACCGGCTCGTGACCACGGGAACGAAGGTGCTCACCCAGGTGGCCCGTCGCGGCGGCGTCAGCGCCGTGATCGCCGAACTCGCCCGCCGCATCGACGGCTGGGCCGTGCTCCTCGACCCGCACGGCCAGGTGATCTCGACCGCCGGGGCCGGCGGTCTGCACGTGCAGGACGCCGTGGCGGTGGCGTTCAGCCGACCCGTGCGAGTGCGGCATCCCGGCCTCCAGGTGCACCCGGTCGGCACCGGCGAAGACCTCAGCGCGTACCTCGTCATCTCTTCGCGCGAGGGGTCGATGAGCCGAGGGCGGGATCTCGCCTCGCAAGCCGCCGCCCTGCTCGACCTCATCCTGCGCACCCATGACCGCACCACGACCGAGCGACTCGGGCGCGAGCTGATGATCGGCACCCTGCTCGACGGCGGACCGTCGGCCGCCACCCTGCTTCGCCGCTGGGGCGTGCACGAGGCCTCGCTGACGGGATTCGCCCTCACCGCACGCTCGAAATCGGTCGACCTCGAGCGCATCGTCACGCGCTGGCTCGACGAGCTCGGCAGTGCCCATCTCATCACCGAGGAACCCGGGCATCTCCTCGGCTTCCTCCGCGACGACCGGGTCGATGACCTCGTGCGCCGCGTCGACGACTTCACGGCGGAGGCCCGGGTGCCACTGCGGCTCGGGCTCGGCTCGCCGGCGGCATCCGACGCCCTGTCGCGCACCGCGGCCGAAGCGAGGCAGGCGCTCGACATCGCCGTGACCGACGGTCGCACGGTGTCGCGCTACCGAGCCCTGCCGACGATCGCGCTCGTGCTCGATCGTCTCGACCCCGGCGACGGCGCCCGTCTCGCGCAGGCACTCGACCCGCTGCTGGGCGACGACGGCCGGCACGGCGAGCTCACCCGGACCTTGCGCGTCTACCTCGCCGAACACGGTTCGTGGGGCGTCGCCGCCGAGCGGCTCGGCGTGCACCGGCAGACGCTCACCAACCGCATTCACCGGGTCGAGGAGCTCACCGGACTCTCGATGGGCAACCCCGACGATCGCACCGCCGCGTGGCTCGCGCTTCGGGCACTCGAGCGCTGACGGAATGCTCCGGAGCGGTCGCGGGTTGTCTTCGGAGAACCATCGAGGAGGATCCATGCCGTTGGAAGGCGAGTACGAACCCGGAACGTCGAGCTGGGCCCGCACGCAGGCCGAATCGTTCGAGGCATCCGGCGGCCAGAAGTCGAACAACCTGCGAGGGCGCCCGATCATGCTGCTGACGACGGTCGGTGCGAAGACGGGCAAGCTGCGCAAGACGCCGCTCATGCGTGTCGAGCACGACGGCGAGTACGCCGCCGTGGCGTCGCTCGGCGGGGCTCCGAAGCATCCGGTCTGGTACTGGAACATCACGAAGCACCCCCACGTCGAGCTGCAAGACGGCGCAGAGAAGCACGACTACGTCGCGCGTGAGCTCGACGGCGACGAGCGCGAGACCTGGTGGGCGCGCGCCGTCGAGGCGTACCCCTCGTACGCCGACTACCAGGTGAAGACCGACCGCGTGATCCCGGTCTTCCTGCTCACCCGGATCACGCTCTGACCCGACGGCTCGTCCGCAGCACGAGCTGGCATGCGCTCGGCTTCAGAGCCAGCGCATCGTGAAGGCGCGGGCGAGCAGGGCTCGCAGCGGGGGCACGGCGAGGGTGCGCACGGCAGCGTTGCGCAGCCGGAGGCGAAGACCCGTGGAAGGCGCCCCCATGGCCATGTTGAACGCGGCCTGCCGCATGGCCCGTGCCGCCGCGCTCCGGCGAGTACGGGCATAGCGTTCGAACGCCTCGAACGGCGCGCCGGCGTCGAGGGCTGCGGCCAGTTCGTGGTCGAGGGAGACCGCATCGAGCCAGCCGAGGTTCATGCCCTGGCCGCCGATGGGGCTGACCTCGTGCGCGGCGTCGCCGACGAGTGCGACCCGGCCCTGCGACATCCGCTCGGCGAGGTGCTGGCGCGCCTCGAACCCGCTCGGCTCCGACGCCGACGCGAGATCGAACGTCTCGCCGGTTCGGCTCGCGACGATCGTCGCGAGCGCGTCGGCATCGAGCCGGGCCGGCGGTCGACGCACCCACGCCACCCACCGTCGCCGCTGCCCCGGCATCGGGAACGACTCGACGACGCCGGCGGGCTCGAAGTGCAGCAGCGCCGTCGTGGGAGCGTCGGTGTCGTCGCGGGTGTCGCCCATCACGTAGTGCGCGCGGCCGGGCCAGCCGTTCCAGCCGATGCCGGCGAGGCTTCGGATGCCGCTGCGCACGCCGTCGGCCCCGACCACGTACCGCGCGGCGACCTCGACCGACTCGCCGCCGCGGGCACCGATGACCTCGACGTGGGTGCCCCGGTCGCGGAGGCCGACGACTTCGACGCCGCGTTCGAGGCCGGCCGGCGCGAGTTCGGCGAGCCGCCGCTCGAGCAGCGCCTCGGTCTCGAGCTGCGGCAGCGACCACACCGAACCTGCACCGCGGAACGACATCGCGCCGAGCACTCGTCCCTGGCAGGTGACGCGCCCGTCGCCCATCTCGACCGCGGCGGCCCGCACCTCGACCTCGATGCCGGCGCGGCCGAGGGCGCGAAGCCCCGGCGGGTGGATGCCGATGGCCCGCGACCGGCCGGTTCGCTCCGTTCGGCGTTCGAGCACGACGATGTCGCGCCCGCGGAGCGCGAGGAGGCAGCCGAGCAACAAGCCGACCGGGCCGCCACCCACGATCACCACGTCGTGCATGCGAGTCACGGATGCCTCAGACATCCGCACCCCAGACGACCTCGAGCCGCGACGGGAACGCCCGGCGGGCACCCCAGCCCGCGGGCAGCACCGCCGCGAGCTCGGCGGCGGTGTGGCTGCGGCGGATCGAGGTGAGCCCGTCGGGCCGGATGTACGACCCCGCGAGCAGGTTGGCCGCGAACGGCAGCGTGCCGAGCCAGAAGCCGGCATACCCGAGCCGGGTGCGCTCGATGTCGCCGTGCACGGCGAGACCGCCCCCGCCGAGCAGTAACTCACTGTCGCGCAGCAGCGCGCCGAGCTCGCGCCCGTCGAGATGATGCAGCACGTGGTTCGACAGCACGAGGTCGAAGCGCTCGCCGGCCTCGACGAGCTCGCCGCTCAGCGCGCGCTGCAGCGTGAGCCCCGGCATCGCCGGTTGGGCCGCGGCCCAGTTCATGGCCCGTGCATCGGGGTCGATCGCGGTGATCTCGAGCCGCAGCCCATCGGCCTTCGCCCAGCGCAACAGCCGCCGCGGCAGGTCGGCGCTGCCCGAACCGATGTCAACGAGGCGAGTTGCCCGCACCCGCGAGAGCCGCGGCCGCACCCAGCGCCGGTACACCGCGCGTTCGCCCGAGACGACCGCGTTCACCAGCCGGAACCGCCGGTACGTCTTCGCGAGCATCTCGGGGTCGGCCGCGGGGTCGTCCATCAGCTCGGTGACGCTGTCGTCACGGCGACCGAGGCCGCCGGCGCGCCGTCGTGGATCTCCGGAGTCGTGCACGAGATCACCCTCGAACCGTCATGAGCAGGCGGAGCACGACATCAGACCCGAACGGTCATCAGCGCCGACTCGACCGTGATGCCGGGCCCGAACGCCATCGCCGCGACCCGGTCTCCGTCGGCCGCGGCATCGGAGTGCAGGATGTTGCGGAGGACGAACAGCACCGTCGCGCTCGACATGTTGCCGAAGTCGCGCAGCGTCTCGCGGGCGGGCACGAGTTGCGCCTCGGTGAGCACGAGTCGCGACTCGACCTTGTCGAGGATGCTGCGTCCGCCCGGGTGGATCGCCCAGTGCTCGATGGCGGCAGAGGATCCGTCGGTCGCCAGCGCCGCGGCGAGCGCCTCGTCGTGGGCGAAGAGCGGCTCGAGCGCACCCGTGATGTGGTCGTCGATGATCGAGGGAATCGCGTTGGAGAGCAGCATCTCGAAACCGTGGTCGCCGATCTTCCACGCCATGTCGCCCTCGCCGACAGGGGTGATGCGGGTCGCGAAGCGGTCGAGTTCGAACGCCCGCTCGCCCGGCTCGAGTGGCCGTGCAGTGACGATGCCCGCGCCCGCCCCGTCTCCGAAGAGCGACGACGCGACGATCGTGTCGGGATCGTTCGAGGCACGCAGGTGCAGCGAGCAGAGCTCCACGCTCACGACGAGCACGACCGCCGAGGCATCCGCCTTCGCCAGTTGCGACGCGATGCGTAGTGCAGGAATCGACGCGTAGCAGCCCATGAAGCCGAGGTGGTACCGCTCGACGCCGGGGTCGAGCCCCAGTTCGCGGGCGATCATGAAGTCGGGCCCGGGCGCGTAGAAGCCGGTGCACGAGACGGTGATGACGTGCGTGACATCGGATGCCTCGAGGCCCGGCGTCGCCGCGATGGCGGCGCGCCCCGCCTCGACGTAGAGTCGGGTGGCCTCGGCGGCATAGATCTCGTTGCGCACCTTGGTGCCCGGAAAGAGGAGCTCGCCGGACTCGACATCGAAGAAGACCGGCTCATCGGGATGCGCGTCGAAGCTGAGCTCGCCGAGCACGGTGTGCCGCGTCTGGATGCCCGACACGTTGAACGAAGTGGCCACGATCCGCTGGCCGAGACGGTTCAGTCCGGGCTGGGCGGCGAACACGTCGCGAACCTGGTCTTGCACGAGAACGGTCGGCGGAACGACGGTGGAGACGCCCCTCAGAGTGACGGTCATGCCTCAGTGTAGGCAATGGGTCGGGCGTGGAGATCGGACTCCCACGAGGCTCGCAGTCTCACCCGAGGAGCTTCGCCTTCGCCGCTGCGAACTCGTCGTCGGTGAGGATGCCCTGTTGCTTCAGCGCACCGAGCTTCTGCAGTTCGGCGACGATGTCGGTGCCGCCCGCCGGAGCGGCGGGCTGTTGCGCCGCGGCGCCCATCGCCGCCTGCTGCTGCGCCACTGCGGCCTGGGCCGCTGCGTCGACCTGCGCCTGCTGCTGCTGGGCCTCGTACTGCTGTTGCTCGTACTGGCCCTGTGCCTTCTCCTGCTGGCGTCGCTGCATCCCGCCGCTGACGGCGGTGGCAGTACCGGCGACGACCGCGGTGCGAGCGGCCATGCCGATCAGCCCCGGGCGTCCCATTCTTCTGAACGGCATCTTCCTACTCCTCTTCGGCTTCGGCCAGGGCGGCGTTCACGACGGGCGCGGGGATGCGCTCGGTCTGCAGCACGATGCCGCCTGCTGCGGCGAACCTCGACGCGAGGCGCTTCGCCCAGACGAGTTCGATCGCGAGCAGCGCACCCGAGGTGCCGGGCGGAATGCCGTCGGCGAGCGCGGTGGCGTCTTCGTCGGCGACGAGGCCGATCGCCTCGAGCTCGACGGTGCCGAAGCCGTACTCGTCGCTCACGTCGGCGAACTCCGTGACCGTGACCGCGCCGTCGTCGGCCTTCGAGATCACGAGGAAGTCGAGCAGCTTGATCTCGCCGCCCTCGATCAGCTCGCGAATCGCGTCGAGGCTGCCGGCATCGGGCCGATCCCCCTCGAATCCCACCAGGTACAGGTCCACGGGACCGTACTCGAATTCCGCCATGATCTCCCCCTTCACGTGCTTGCACACTACGCGCGCGGCATGCACGTGCGCCACCGTTTCGCGTGAATCCTCGGAGAACTGCGACCCGTGCCTAGGTCACATGCGGGTCGCCCGAGAGTCGGCGCAGCGATGCCGCGCGCGCGTCGGGTTCCAGCAGCAGCGCCCGCATCAGCAGGGTCAGCGGAATGCAGAGGATCGCGCCGATCGGGCCGATCACGAACGCCCAGAACACGACCGAGAAGAACGTCAGGGTGAGGCTCAGCCCCACCGCATCGCTGACGAACTTCGGCTGCACGAGCACCTGGAGCACGACGTTGATCACCACGTAGACCGCGATCACCACGATCATGAGCGGCCAGCCGCCGACGACGAGCGCGAGCACCGCGGGCGGAATCAGGCCGATCACGAATCCGATGTTCGGGATGAAGTTGGTCACGAACGCGAGGATCGCCCAGACGATCGGGATCGGAACGCCGATCGCCCACAGCACGAGTCCGTCGAGCACGGCGACGATGAGGCCGAAGGTCGCGTTCACCACGTAGTAGCGACGCACGCTCGTGAAATAGTGGCCGCCGATCGCGTCGGCCGCCGCGGTGCCGAACACGCGGCCGCTCCGCCCGAGCGCCGAGGCATCCGCCGCCATGAAGATGACGTAGGCGAGCACGAAGAAGAAGGCCGTCGCGAACCCGAGCACGGCTTCGGCGATCGCCGTGCCGATGGCGACGAGGTTCTCCGGATCGAGTGCCGAGGCGGCCGCACTGCCCGCCTCGTCGCCGAGCCCGAGCGACTCGAGCCAATCGGCGATGACCTTCGCCGTGGCCTGCAGCTCATCGGCGTAGTCGGGGATCATGCGCACGAACTGCACCGAGGCGATGACGAGCATCACCGCGAGCACCGCGAGGATCGCGTACGCCACCACGATGACCGCGGTCGTCGCGAGCCAGCTCGGCCATCCGCGCCGTTCGAGCGGGCGGCGCACCGGGTGCGCGATGATCACCACGACCGCGGCGAGCGCGGCAGGTGCGAGCAGGTCGCGGGCGAACCAGATGCCGGCGAACACGATGATCGCGGCGGCGAGGGTGAGCAGTATCCGGGTGCCGTGGGCGAGGCCCGTCCCCGTGGCCGGCCCCGTGCCATGCCCCGTGCCACCCGTCATCAGAAGCTCCCGATGCCCTTGCCGATCACGACGACGCCGATCACGAGCAGCAGCACGGCCATGACCGTCGCGTTGTTCTGCACGAGCCAGGTGCGCAGCGCCTCGAGGGGCCCGGCCATCCGCTTCGCCGCGAGCAGGTAGGCGATCACGGGCACGGCGACGGAACACGCGGCGACGAGGGTGAAGATCACGATCGAGAGGGTGACGGCGCC
Organism: Agromyces sp. GQ35; assembly: GCF_059758475.1. Lineage (NCBI taxonomy): Bacteria > Bacillati > Actinomycetota > Actinomycetes > Micrococcales > Microbacteriaceae > Agromyces > Agromyces sp. GQ35. The sequence goes on from NZ_JCAXEO010000001.1 coordinate 896,062, forward strand.
GCCGCTGAGACCGGCCGTGCCGATCACGACGCCCGCGGCGACCGCCATCAGGAGGTTCTTCGGGTTCACCGCCGAGAGCAGGAACCCGAGCACGAGGCCGCGCACCGCGGTCATCGAGTCGATCGCCGACATCCACTTCGGCAGTGCCGCCGTCTCACCGTGAGCCGGTCGCGCCCGCCACTGCTTCACCGCGAGGAGGAGCAGGCCGACGCCGAGCAGGATCTTGATCCACCCGGCGATCGGCTTGGACGCGTCGGCGTCCTGCTCGGGAATGACCGAGGCGAGCAGCGTGAACACCACCACCGCGACCACGATGCCGAGCACCCAGCCGATCATGAAGCCGACGCTCGTGCCCTTCGCCTTCGGCGAGAGCAGCATGAGGATCGCCGCGATGATCGGAATCGGGCTGATCGCGATGCCGAGTGCGAGGGGGAGGATGTCCCCGATGACGGATCCCATGTTCATCTTCTCCCTGCGGCGGTCGCCGCGTCAGTCGTTCGGGCCGGCGAGCGCAACGAGCGCGGCCCGGTTCGTGTCGTAGATCCGGTGAGTGCCGAGCAACCCGAGCGTCTCGAGGCGCGCTCGGGCGTCGGGCCGCACGCGGCTGAACCCGAGCTCGATGTCGTGCCCCGTCAGCCACGCCTCGAGCGACTCGAAGGCCTCTGCGCCCGTGACATCGACATCGGTGACGGCCTCCATGTCGACGACGACGTGGCGCACGGATGCCTCGGGCACGGCCTTCACCGCGCGCTTGACCGCATCCGCGAAGACCGAGCCGTTGGCGAAGAAGAGCGGCGCCGCCAACCGCACCACGATGACGCCCGGTGCCGTGACCTCGCCGACCGGGGCGTCGGCGAGCAACGAGTCACTCGGCTCGCCGTTGCCCTCGAGCACATCGATCGCGGGATTCGCCGCACGCTTCGCCAGGTTGATGAGCGCGAGCACGAAGGCGACCAGGATGCCGGGGATCGAGCCGATGAACAGGGTGACGAGGAAGCACACCGCGCCGACGGCGAACTCGAAGCGATCGACCTTCCACAGGCGGGCGAAGTCCGAGATGCCGAGCAGCGGCAGGATGGCGACACCGACGATCGCACCGATCGCCGGTGACGGGATGTCGGCGAGCAGGGCGGTGCCGAAGAGCAGGAGCAGCAACGTGCCGACTGCCAGCACGAGCGACGGCAACTGCGTGCGCGACCCCGCCTGGTCCATCGCCGCCGTGCGCGACGTCGAGGACCCGACGGCGAAGCTGCCGCTCGCGCCCGCGGCGATGTTGCCGAGGCCGAAGGCGAACAGGTCGCGGTTGGGGCTCGTCGAGTAGCCGCGCTTCTCTCCGTACGACCGCGAGACGAGGAGCCCCTCGGCCGTCGTGACGAGGGTGAGGGCCATCGCCGACGGAATCAGGACGAGCCACATCGACCAGTCGATGACCGGCCAGGTGAGCGCGGGCGGCCCTGCAGGCACCGAACCGAGCACGGCGACGCCCGCGTCGTCGAGACCCGCCACGACCACCAGGAGCGTCGCGAGGACGAGCACCACCAGCGCCCACGGCACCATGCCGGCGAGCCGCTTGCCGAAGAGCAGCACGGCGACCGAGACGGCCGAGATGAGCATCGACCAGCCGTTCGCGGTCCCGAGCCCGGTGACGAGCCCGACCACCTTGTCGACGAACTCACCGCCGGACTCGATCTTCACGCCGAGCATCTTCGCGACCTGGCTGACGAGGATGTCGAGGGCGAGACCGCCGACGAAGCCGATGAGGATGGGCTTGGACAGGAAGTTCGCGAGAAACCCGAGCTTGAACACGGCGAGCAGCAGGAACATGATGCCGCAGAGGATCGCCTGCGCGAGCGCGAGCGTCGCGTAGTCGGCGCTGCCGGCCGCCGCGAGCCCGCCGATCGAGGAGGCGACGAGGGCGGCGGCCGCGGCATCCGGTGAGGCCACGACCTGACGCGACGAGACGACGAGTGCGTAGACGATCGTCGGCAGGATCAGCGCGTAGAGGCCGGCTGTCGGGGGCAGTCCGGCGATCTGCGCGTACCCGATGTTCAGCGGAATCGCGATCGCGAGCAGGGTGACGCCCGCGGTCAGTTCGCGAACCAGGTTTCTGCGGCCGAGTCCTGCGAGTGGTTTCTGCAACCGGGCCCCCTCCCGTCTCTCCAGACCTTAGCGAGCGGATGCCGCGGAGCGCCTCCCCCGCCCGCGGCGTGCACGGAAATCAGGCAGAACGGCGCCGCAGCGGGGTTGCGGTGATCACCCGGTTGGTGGACGCGACGATATTCGAAGCGATAGGTTCGCCACAGCAGCGCTCATGGGGGGCGCTCGATCTGTATCGAAAGGCTGCGCACATGAGTCTCTGGTCGAATTTCTGGGACCTGATCTGGTGGTTCCTGTGGATCTTCGCGTTCACCGCGTACCTGTTCGCGTTGTTCGCCATCATCGGCGACCTGTTCCGCGACACGAAGCTGAACGGGTGGGGCAAGGCGATCTGGATCATCTTCCTGCTGTTCGTCCCGTTCCTGACCGCGCTGGTCTACCTGATCGCCCGCGGCAACGGCATGGCCGAACGCTCGCAGAAGGAAGCCCGGCAGTACCAGTCCGCCGCCGACGACTACATCCGCCAGACGGCGGGCGCGCACAGCCCGGCCGACGAGATCGCGAAGGCCAAGGGCCTGCTCGACGCCGGAACGATCAACCAGCAGGAGTACGAGCTCCTGAAGGCCAAGGCGCTCGCGCACCCCACGCAGAACGTCTGATCGAAACGATCAGCTGAGAGGGTCGGATGCCGCGGCATCCGACCCTCTTCGCATGCTCGTCAACCCGCAGCCGTCGGCACGGGGATCTCGGCGGCCGGTGTCGCCGCGGCATCCGCCGCCGGCTGCCCGTGCATCGCACCCGAGTTGCGGAGGAACACGATGATCCAGCTGAAGATGAGCACGGCCGCCACGAGCTCGACCGCCGTCAGGTTGTAGTAGCCGGTGGCGAAGTACACGGCGAGCAGAACGATCACGCCGACGTAGACGTAGCCGAGCAGGATGAAGACCCTCGGCATCGAGGGGATGAACCAGCGGAGCCCGATCACCAGGACGGCGAAGGCGATCGTCATGCCCGTCGCCACGGTGTTGTGCACGACGAAGAACCGATCGACCGGGAAGATGCCGACGCATCCGAGGAAGATGCCGAGCAGGATCATGCCGACCCGCACGATGGTGCGCCCCCGCACCTCGGCCGGGGTCGTCGTCGGCACTGCGGCAGTGGCGTAGCGTGCGATGGTCGTGACGATCACGCCGGCGATGATGAGGGTCAGGTTGAAGGCGAGAGCCGAGATGTCGTCGGTCATGCCGAGCGCGCTCAGGTTCTTCTGCCACCAGAGCGGATCGCTCGAGCTCAGCATGCTCGCGAGCGCCCCCACGACGAGGAACAGCGCGAGCACGAACGACAGCAGCATGGGCGTCAGGTGCGCCGAGGAGAGGAACACGGCGTAGGCGGTGACGGCCATGCCGACGCCGGCGAGCACCGCGCCCGGGATGGTGAAGACGACCGCGCCCTGGAAGCTGCGTTCGAGCAGGTCGGCAAGGCCCACCCACCCGAGCAGCGCGATGAACGCGTGGGCCAGCGCGATCGCGGTGAGGTCGAACCAGTGGATGCGTGCGCCCGGCGCATCGAGTCCCGGCAGATGCACCTCGGCGAGACCGGCGGACCGGCGGGTGCGCAGCGCCAGACGCCCCAGCACGAAGGCGATCAGCGTGGCGATCGCGGCGCCGATGCCCACGAACTCGCCGAGCGATCCCCGGCCGGCGATCTCCAAGTCGCGGCCGAGGAAGGTGATCCATGCGACGAGCCCGCCGACCACGAACGTCGCGGCGCCGATGAGCAGGGCGATGGACTCGAGCGATTCGGCCGTGGCCGCCGGATGCCGCAGCACCCCGGCGATCGACGACGGAACTCGAGTGCTGGTCGCGGTGGCTCTGCTCACGGAAGGCTCCTTCGAGGTGTGCTCGGCATCAGCATGTCAGCCATCGGGCGGTCGGGCGAGGAACGACGCGGGGCGCCGGGGGCGCCAGGGGCCGCCGACTCGACCGGCGGGGTGCGGGTCAGCCGGTGATCGGGTCGAGCACTTCGAGCATCGAGCCCTGCACGAACCCCGCCCACTCGTAGGCGGCGCGCAGGTAGTCGTCGCGGGTCTCGTCGGAGTCCGCCTCGTCTTCATCGACGATGCCGACGCGCTCGGCGAGGATCAGCCGAAGGTCGGTGAGGAACGTCAGCCACCCCCACGCCTCGGCCTGGTCGAGCTCGATCTGCACGACCCCGCCGGCCTCGTCGACGGCGGTCGCATCGCGCACGCGCTGCGCCGCCTGGCGCTTGCCGTCGACGAGGCTGTCGCGCGTGTAGCGAGTGAAGTCTCGGGAGGCGTCGTGGTCGTCGGGATATGCGTTCGGCAGCAGGCGGTCGAGCGCCGGGTCGTCGGCCTCGCCGAGCAGCAGCACCGAGTCGACCTGATCGGCGAGTTCGGAGAGCAGCATCGCCTCTTCGATCTCGAGCACGAGGCGCACGCCGTCACCACCGCCGAGGCCCGCGACGATCATGGGTCGACCCGCTCGACGGTGGCCTGCAGGCCGTAGCCGTGCATCGCCTGCACGTGCCGCTCCATCGCCTCGCGGTTGCCCGAGGCGACGACCGCCCGGCCCTCGTTGTGCACGAGCAGCATGAGCCGCTCGGCCTCCGCCCGGGCGATGCCGAAGTAGCTGCGGAAGACGTAGCTCACATACGTCATGAGGTTCACCGGGTCGTCCCATACGACCACGCGCCACGAACGCTCCGACAGGGTTCGTTCGATGGTGTCGGAGTCGATCTGCTCGAGGGTGGACGTCACCCGACCAGCCTGACACGACCATCGGCCGGTGGGAACCCCGGCGTCGACCCGGCCGGATCACGCGGAACAGCGCCTGGAGGACGCGGCGGGTACACGAGGGTGACGAGCACGACCGAGATGATCATCAGGAGGAACCACGACACGAGCTTGGAGGGCGACACGAGCTGCCATCCGTCGAGCTGGTCGGGGTAGAGCCAGGCGCCGGCCCAGGTGGCGATGTTCTCGGCGAACCAGATGAACAGGGCGACGAGCGCGAACGTCACCAGCACCGGCCAGCGGAGCGTCCGGCGCCAGACGCGGAAGTGCATCACGGTGGGCCACCAGACGATGACCACGGCGGCGAGCAGCAGCCAGCGCAGGTCGAAGATGTAGTGGTGCGTGAAGAAGTTCACGTAGATGGCCACGGCGACGACGGCCGTGACCCAGCGGCGCGGGTACCGCGTGAACCCGAGGTCGAAGAGCCGGTGCACCCGCACCATGTACGAGCCGACCGCCGCGTACATGAACCCGGAGAAGAGCGGCACTCCGGCGATGCGCAGCACGCCGTCGCCGTCGTACGACCAGGAGCCGACGTCGGTCTTGAAGATCTCCATGAGAGTACCGGTGAGGTGGAAGAGCACGATGACCCAGAGCTCGCGGCCCGATTCGAGGCGGGTCGCGACCATCACGACCTGGATCGCGATCGCAGCGATCGTGAGGGCGTCGTTCCGTGCGAGCGCCGCGTCGTCGGGGTACCAGAGCTTCGCCGCGATGATCACCGCGAGCAGGGCACCGCCGAAGATGCACGCCCAGGCCTGCTTCGCCCCGAAGACCAGGAACTCGATGAGCCCGGCGCGGATGCCTCGCTCCGACGCCCCCGCGAGCAGGCGATGCGCGACACGATCGACTGCGCGCTCGACCGCGGTGAGCTGCTGCTCGTGATCCGGTACGGCCGTGCGCTCCGATGCTCGAGCAGACGCCGGGTCGTGCCGACTCACGTGGCCCGCCGCGACGCGGTGACCGTGAACTTCGCGTTACGGGCGATCTGACGCGTCGGGCCGACGACGCGTTCGAGCAGCGGCCGGTAGCGCAGGTGCGAGTTCCACACGCACCAGAGCTCGCCGCCGGGAGCCAGCACGCGCCCGGCGTCGGCGAAGAGGTGCGCGGCGATGCCCGTCGAGATCGCCGCATCGCTGTGGAACGGCGGATTCAGGACGATGAGGGTTTCGCTGGCATCGGCGAACGATTCGAGGCCGTCGGCCTGCTCGACGCGCACACGGTCGGCGACGCCGTTCGCCTCGGCGGTCAGGCGAGCGGATGCCGCGGCCGACGCCGAGCGATCGGTCGCCACGACCCGCACCGCCGGGCGGGTTCGCGCCAGCCAGGTCGCCACGATTCCCGTGCCGCATGCGAGATCGACGGCGGTCGCGGCATCCGGGACGGCGTCGCCGAGCTGCCCGATCAGGAACCGGGTGCCGATGTCGACCCCGGTGCCGGCGAAGACGCCGCCGTGGGCGACCACCTCGAGGTCGAGGTCGTCATGCCGGGCGCGTCGCGGCCAGCCCGCCTCCGCCGGTCGAGGAGCAGCCCCCACCCCCGCCGGTCGAGTAGTGAGCGAAGCGAGCGTATCGAGACCCCGCCGCGCGGTCAGCACCCGTGACTTCTGCCGCGCGTGAGACACGTCGAGACGACCGAAGTGCCGCCGAAGCACGTCGTTCATCCCGAGCGACATGTGCTTCACACGACCACCGGCGACGACCACGACGTCGGGGCGGGCGTGCGCGGCGATCAGCCCCGCCACTTCGTCGAGTCGGTCGAGCGATCGAGGCAGGCGGAGCAGCACGAGCTCGGCGTCGACGACGAGTTCGGGGCTGAGCGGCATCGGCTGCACGGATGCCTCGAGCCCGAGCCGGCGGGCATTCGCGGCGAGCGCCCGTTCGCCCGTGATGAGGTCTTGGTGCACGCGGATCGGGTCGGCTCCCGCGCCGGCTGCGGCGAGTGCGAGCGCCCCGTACGAATCGTCGACGACCGCGATCGTGCCGGCACCGGCCGCACCGATCAGGGCAGCGGCCTCATCGAGGATCAGGCGGTCTGCGGCATCCGACGCCTCGAGTCCCGGCCCCTCGACATCGGGATGACGACGCAGGGCGTCGAAGTCGAAGAGCATGTCACAAGGGTACGCGGGCGAACCGGCGGCGCCCCGCACGCCTGATCACGGCCACAATCCTGAGTGCGGTTCCCAGCGGGGTTTGCTACTCTCGGGGCCGCATGCAGCACGCACAGCCAGGGGGACGGCGCGCGGCGCGACACGGAGTCGCGACGCCCGTGTCGCGTACCCCGAACACTGCCGACGCGGCATCGCACGGCGCTCATCGGAGTCGCCGACCGCTCGCCGCCGCCGCCGTGCTCTCGGTGATCGGCTTGCTCGCCGGCCTCGCGCTCGCCCCGCAACCGCGTGCCGGCGAAGCGCTCGCGTTCACGGGCGCCGGCTCACCCCATGCCGGCGCGGTGCAGAGCTTCAACGTCACAGCGGATGTCGCTGCTCCAGCGGTCTCGCGCGAGTCGTACACCGCGACGACCGGCACGCAGACCCTCGTCGCCGGCGGCACGAACGTCGATTGGGCCAAGCTCGTGCTGATCGAAGGCGGCTGGCCGGTCACCGAGGAGAACATCACCTTCATGATGCGCTGGATGCGTCAGGAGAACGGCGCCGACAACTGGTGGAACCGCAACAACCCGCTGAACAACGGCCAGGGCTCGGGCGGCGGCTCGGGTCTCGGCAGCTATCCGAGCCTCATCGAGGCTGCGTACTACGCGGCCGAGAACCTGCAGTCGGGGCGCTACCCGGCGGTCGATGCGGCGCTCGCGCGCGGCGACTCGGCGGATGCCACGGCGCAGGCGATCTGGGCTTCGGCGTGGGCATCGAGCCACTACGGGTACGGTACGCACTGGAGCTCGCACCCCTACGAGGTCATCGACGCACCCGACTCGGCCTGGGGTCGCTGACTCGTCTCGGCACGGCATCCCGGTGCGCGCATGCGGCAGCGCGTGGTGCGGTCAGCGATCGAGCGGGCGCCACACGACGACCGCGTTCTCGCGCCTGACGCGGGTGCCGGCGCGCACCGACACCACCTCGCCGGCGGACCCGGCGGCGAAGACCCGGCGGCCCGGGCGATTCAGCATCTCGTCGGCGAGCGCGGCCTCGAGTTCGCGCACCCGGGCACGGAGCGTCGTCACCTCGTCTTCGAGGCCGAGCACGCGGCGGATGCCCTCGAGGCTCACGCCTTCGCTCGACAGCTGGGCGATCTCGCGCAACTGCACGACGTCGTGCATCGAGTAGCGTCGCGATTTTCCGGCCGTGCGGGTCGGTGAGACGAGCCCAAGCCGGTCGTACTGCCGCAGCGTCTGCGGGTGCATGCCCGCGAGCTCGGCGGCGACCGAGATGACGAAGAGCGGGCTCCGCTCGTTCATCTCCACCGCCCTACTCCCGAGCCTTCGCCAGCAGTTCGTCGCGCGGGTTCTCGTCGGGCAGCAGTGCTGCGAACTCCTCGAGCTTCTGCTCTGCGTCTTTCGAGAGGTGCGAGGGCACGGCGATCTGCACGACCGCGAGCAGGTCGCCGACGCCCTTCGTCGTCTCGACGCCTCGGCCCTTCACGCGCAGCACGCGGCCGCTCGGAGTGCCCGGTGCGACCCGAAGCTTCACGGGGGCGCCGCCGAGCGTCGGCACCTGGATGGTCGCGCCGAGCGCAGCCTCGGCGAAGGTCACGGGCACGTTGACGCGCAGGTTCAGTCCGTCGCGCTCGAACACCGGGTGCTTGCGCACGCCCACGGTGAGCACGATGTCGCCGGGCTCGCCGCCGTCGGGCGAGGGCTGGCCCTTGCCGCGCAGGCGGATCTTCTGCCCATCGGCGACGCCCGCCGGGATGCGCACGGTGATCGGCTTGCCCTCGGCGGTCTGGAGCGTGATCTGCTCGCCCTTGGTGGCGGTGAGGAAGTCGAGGGTCGTCGACGCCGTGACGTCCCGACCCCTGGACGGGCCGCCGGAGCCGCGGTAGCCGCCGGTCGGCTGGCCGAATCGGCCCCCGCCGAACAGCCCTCCGAGCAGGTCGTCGTATTCGCCGCCCTGCTGGAAGGTGTACTGCTGACTGCGGCCGCCGCCACCCTGGCCGAACATGCCGCCGAAGACGTCTTCGAAGCCGCCGGCACCTCCCGCGCCGCCCGGCGCGGTGAAGCGGGCACCGGAGCCCATGGCGCGTACGGCGTCGTACTCCTTGCGCTGCGCGGAGTCCGAGAGCACCGAGTTCGCCTCGCTGATCTCCTTGAACTTCGCCTCGGCGGCAGCGTCGCCGGGGTTGGAGTCGGGGTGGTACTTGCGTGCGAGCTTGCGGTACGCCTTCTTGAGCTCCGCATCGCTCACGTCTTTGGAGACGCCGAGCACCTGGTAGAAGTCCTTGTCGAACCAATCCTGGCTGGCCACTGGCACCTCCCTCTCGTACTGAAATCTAACCGAGTACGCCGGTCGAGGAGCGACGAAGCAGCGTACCGAGACCTCGTGAGGGGTCTCGATACGCGCTCAGCGCTACTCGACCGGCGGTTGCATCACTGCGGCGTCTTGACGACGACCTTCGCCGCGCGAAGCTGCGTGCCGCCGAGCATGTACCCGGTCTCGACGACGTCGGCGACCGTGTCGACCTCGACCTCGTCGGAGGGCTGCTGGAAGATCGCCTCGTGACGCTGCGGGTCGAACGGTTCTCCGACCTCGCCGAACGGGGCCAGACCGAGCTTCTCGACGGCCCCGCGCAGCTTCGCCGCGATGGTCGCGAACGGCGCGTCGCTCTCGAGGTCGCCGTGCTTCTCGGCGCGGTCGAGATCGTCGAGCACGGGCAGCAGCACGGCGACGGCCACGCCGACCGCGCGCTCGCGCTCGATCTCGCGGTTCGCCTCGGTGCGCTTGCGGTAGTTGGCGTACTCGGCGCTGACGCGCTTGAGGTCGGCGAGGTGCTCGTCGGTCGGATCCTGCACTTCGGCGTTCGCCGCGTTCAGGATGTCGTCGACCGTGAGCACCTCTTCGTCGACCGGCACCTCGCCGACGCCCTCAGGCGCCTCGCCGTCTTCGGGCATCTCGATATCGGGCCCCTCGGCCTGGATGAGTTCGTCATCCAGGCCATCGGGCTCGTTCTCATGCTGGTCGGACATGGGCTACTTCTTCTCGTCGTCGTCGTCGATGACCTCGGCGTCGACCACGTCTTCGTCGGACGGGGCCTGCTCACCGGTGGCCGTCGCGTCTTCGCCGGCGGCGGCGCTCGCGTCGGCCTGCTGGCCCTGCGCGTAGATCGCCTCTCCGAGCTTGCCCTGCGAGGCGTTGAGCTTCTCGAAGGCCGACTTCACTGCATCGTCGTCTTCGCCGGCGAGCGCCGACTTCAGTGCGTCGACATCGCCCTGCACCTCGGACTTGACGTCGGCGGGGAGCTTGTCGTCGTTGTCCTTGATGAGCTTCTCGATCGAGTAGACGAGCTGCTCGGCCTGGTTGCGGGTCTCGGCCGACTCGCGGCGCGCCTTGTCTTCGGCGGCGTGCTCTTCTGCCTCGCGCACCATGCGCTCGATGTCGTCTTTCGGGAGGCTCGAGCCGCCCGAGATCGTCATGCGCTGCTCCTTGCCGGTGCCCTTGTCTTTCGCGGACACGTGCACGATGCCGTTGGCGTCGATGTCGAACGTGACCTCGACCTGCGGGATGCCCCGCGGCGCCGGCGCGATGCCGGTGAGCTCGAAGGTGCCGAGCGGCTTGTTGTCACGGGTGAACTCGCGCTCGCCCTGGAAGACCTGGATCGCGACCGACGGCTGGTTGTCGTCGGCGGTCGTGAAGGTCTCGCTCCGCTTCGTGGGGATGGCGGTGTTGCGCTCGATGAGCTTCGTCATGATGCCGCCCTTGGTCTCGATGCCGAGGCTGAGGGGGGTGACATCGATGAGGAGCACGTCTTTGCGCTCGCCCTTGAGAACGCCGGCCTGCAGGGCGGCGCCGACGGCGACGACCTCATCGGGGTTGACGCCCTTGTTGGGCTCCTGGCCGGTCTCCTGCTTGACGAGTTCGCTGACCGCCGGCATGCGCGTCGACCCGCCGACGAGCACGACGTGCGCGATGTCGGAGAGCTTGACGCCGGCCTCGCGGATGACGTCTTCGAACGGCTTCTTCGTGCGGTCGAGCAGGTCACTCGTCATGTTCTCGAACTCGGCGCGCGTGAGCGTCTCGTCGAGGTTCGCGGGGCCGTTCTCGGTGAGCGAGAGGTAGGGCAGCTGGATGCTGGCCTTCATGTTGGAGGACAGTTCCTTCTTGGCCTGCTCCGCGGCCTCTTTCAGGCGCTGCTTGGCGATCTTGTCGTTCGAGACGTCGACGCCCGTGGTCTCCTTGAACTTCTTGATCAGCCAGTCGACGACGCGCTGGTCCCAGTCGTCGCCGCCGAGGCGGTTGTCGCCTGCGGTCGCGCGCACCTGGATGGTCGAGAAGTCGTCGTCTTTGCCCACCTCGAGGAGCGAGACGTCGAAGGTGCCGCCACCGAGGTCGAAGACCAGGATGAGCTCGTCTTCCTTGCCCTTGTCGAGGCCGTAGGCGAGGGCGGCCGCAGTGGGCTCGTTGATGATGCGAAGCACGTTGAGGCCCGCGATCTCACCGGCCTCCTTGGTGGCCTGGCGCTCGGCGTCGTTGAAGTACGCGGGCACGGTGATGACCGCGTCGGTGACGGTGTCGCCGAGGTACTGCTCGGCGTCTCGCTTCAGCTTCTGCAGGATGCGCGCCGAGATCTCTTGCGGCGTGTACTGCTTGCCGTCGACCTCGTCGGTCTTCCAGTCGGTGCCGACATGGCGCTTGACCGACGCGATGGTGCGGTCGACGTTGGTGACCGCCTGGCGCTTCGCGGTCTCACCGACGAGGACCTCGCCGTCTTTGGTGAATGCGACGACCGACGGGGTGGTGCGCAGCCCCTCGGCGTTGGCGATGACCGTGGGCTCGCCGCCCTCGAGGACCGCGACGACCGAGTTGGTGGTTCCGAGGTCGATTCCTACTGCACGTGACATGTGTTCTCTCCTTCTCTCCGCCCGCAGGCCGAGTCGCGCGACAGCGTCGCACGCTTCATGGCCAGACGGGCCGGATGCCGGTTCGACCCTTGCCGGCCCGCAACCGAAGTACCTGAGCCAAGACTTGAGCCTTGGCGACTCAAGCCTCTCAACGCCTCGTGAACGTGTCAAGTCGAGGCGGTGAAACTTGAGCGTACTCGACTCAACTCACAGGTGGCGTTCAGTATTCCGGCCTCCGCGGTGTCAGCGACATGTCAGCCACGACTGTATAGTCAGCGTGTGCTGACTCTTGCTTCTCGCCTCGACGTGATGAACCGACTCGGGCGCGCCATGGCCGACCCGACGAGATCCCGCATTCTGCTCACGCTGCTCGACCACCCGAGCTACCCGGCGGTCCTCGCTCGCGACCTCGAACTGACCCGGTCGAACGTCTCGAATCACCTGAGCTGCCTCCGCGACTGCGGCATCGTCGTGGCGGAGCCCGAGGGCAGGCAGACGCGCTACGAGATCGCCGACCCGCACCTCGCCCGGTCGCTCGCCGCGCTCGTCGAGGTGACGCTCGCCGTCGACGAGAGCGCCCCCTGCATCGACCCGGCGTGCACCGTCGACGGATGCTGCGGAGTAGACGAATGAGCGCCGAGCTGACCACGGACCGGCGACACCGCCTCCATCGCCGGGTGCGCTTCATCGTCGGCTTCACGATCGCCTACAACGTGCTCGAGGCGATCGTCGCGATCTGGGCCGGATCCGTCGCCTCCTCCGCGGCGCTCATCGGTTTCGGCCTCGACTCGGTGGTGGAGGTGCTCTCCGCGGCGGCGGTCGCCTGGCAGTTCACCCGCGCCGATCCCGAGCGGTGGGAGCGGGCCACGGTCCGCACGATCGGCATCGCGTTCTTCGCCCTCGCGGCATACGTCACGGTCGACGCCGTGCTCGCCCTCACCGGGGTGCAGCAGGTCGAGCACAGCCCCATCGGCATCGGCATCGCGGCACTGAGCCTCCTCGTCATGCCGGCGCTCGCCTGGTTCGAGTTCCGCACCGGCCGCGAGCTCGGTTCGCGCAGCGTCCGGGCCGACGCCAAGCAATTGCTGCTCTGCTCGTACCTGTCGGGCACGGTGCTCGTCGGCCTCCTGCTCAACACGTTGTTCGGTTGGGCCTGGGCCGATTCCGTCGCCGCGCTCGTCGTCGCGGTGCTCGCGATCCGCGAGGGCATCGAAGCCTGGCGCGGCGATCTCGAATCGCCCTTCGAGGTGCTCGAGGAGCTGGAAGAACGCGAAGCGCGCGAAGCAGACGAGGCGCCGACCGGGCGGTCGTGACCTGAGCCACCGAGCGGCCACCCCGGCGCGTTACGATGCCCGCATGCCGAAGCGGTCCATTGAGGATGACACCACCGGGCACGTCGTTCACCTGCTCGACCAGCTCGATGCCTCGGCGCCGGCGCCCGAATCGCTCCAGTTCCCGAAGCGGCTGCGCACACCAGGGCGGGTGGTCTTCGCGCTCGTCAGCCTGATCGCGACGGGCGGTGCACTGTACGCGATCTGGGTGCTCTGGACCGAGGAGACACCCGGTTGGTGGTTCAGCCTGCTCTTCACCGTCATGATCGGCGGCATCCCGGTGGCTCTGTGGGCGATCCTGATCGGCTCGATCCAGGAAGCCGGCGTCGAGCGTGCCATGCAGCTCGCCTGGAACGATGGGCGACACCGCGCCCGCGCCGAGACGGGCAGCGTGGCGGAACGGCGCACCGGCCTCTCCGACGACGGCTCGGTCTCGTCGTTCGACCTCATCGTGACGCTCGCTGACGGCTCGAAGCTGAGCGGAAGCTGGCGGCCGCGTACCGCGACGAGCCGCTCGCTGCTGCAGACCCAAGTGCCCGGCGTCGGCACGCCCGTGCGCGTCTGGCGCCTTGCGGAGGCCGACCGCAGCGCAAGCGCCGGCCCGGTCATCATCGAAGTGGCCGACCCGACCGTCGTAGTCCGGCCGTGATCGGACCGGGCCCTGTTCAAGTCGGCCGGTGGCCGATACGTTCGTCGTGAGCCACAATCGGTGTGGCGGTTGGTGCCATCGGGGGGTCGCATGCCGCACCACGCTCGGCGTTCCCGGCGTTCGCAAGCCTGCGGCGTCGCCGTCCTGTTCCTCCTGAGTGTCGTGGGCTGTGTTCCGTCACCTCCCGGCCCGGGCGAACATCCCTCCGACGGACCCGGCTCGGAGAATCGACTCGGTGACCGCCTCAACGACGACGGCACGATCCCGCTGGACCTCGCACTCGACCTCTTCGCTGCCGGCTTCGGCCCGATCGACGGGGGCGAACCCGACGCTGTCGAACCGCCCGCGCTCTCGGGCACCATGGCGATCCGCGGTCTTCTCGGGAACTGGGAGGAGTTGACCCCGGAGCAGCAGGCGACCGTCGATCGAGTGCTCGTGCCCAGCGAAGGCGGCGCAACGGACTCCGGCCTCGGCGCTCTCGTCGTGCCAGCCCTCCAGATGGAGCCGGACGAGAGCATCCGAGGCATCACTGCCCTGGTTGCGGAGTTGCAAGCCGAGTTCGAGGGGCTGCTCGGCGTCCGGCTGGGGGTCCCGATCGTGGCGGGCGCGAGCAGCGAGGCCACCGACCCGTCGTACCACGCGTTCGCCTGGGGCACCGTCGACGGCCGACGTGTCATGACCGGGCGGATGGATGCCTGCGAGATCTCCGTCCTGCAGCCGGGGTGGGACTTCATCGATACTCCCCGGTTCCGCACGATGATCGCCCACGAGGTGATGCACTGCTTCCAGTTCGACGGAGCCGGGGGTGTCGCCGACGTGCACAGAGGCGCCTCCTGGGTCGTCGAGGGCGCAGCGACGTTCGCCGCGATGGCCCTCGAACCGACCGACCACTACGACGAGCGCTGGGACTCCTGGTTGGGAGAGCCGGCCGTCGAATTGCACAAGCGCGACTACGACGCTCTCGGCGTGTACGCGGTGGCTGAGCAGGAGGGAGCAGACGTCTGGCGGCACCTCATCCCGCTGCTGCAGACGGACGGTCTCGATGCCGGGCTCGGCCGACTCTTCGAGCGCCCGGCAGACGCGGCGATGATGGCGATCGCGCGGCGCCTTGTGCGCGAGCCGGAGGTGGGTCCGTCATGGCAGTCGGACGGCCCCGGCATCACCGGCACTCGGGGCGCGGTCGGGATCGACGTCCGCAACGGGGCCTCGATGGACGACGAACTGTGGGTCCTGCCGTTCGCAACGGCCCCGTACCTCGTCGGCAGTGACGCTGCCACCGAGGTGATCGAAGTCGCCGTCTTCGGCGGAACGGGTGTGCTCGGCGTGCCGAGTGGCTCGACCGAGGAGATCGGTCCGGAGTTCCTCGGGCGCTACTGCGTGACCGGCTTCTGCGAGTGCCCCGACGGCGGCGACCTCGGCGGCACCGAGATCCCGTCGGGCGGGCCGCTCGGGATCGGCCTCATGAGCACGCACCCGAGCGATGCGGTGAAGGTGACCATTCAGGTCGCTTCGATCTCGCGGACCGAGGCCTGTGGCAACCGGGTTCCGGCAGAGGTTCTCGTCGTCCGGTTCCAGGAGCCGGAACCGTTCGAGGTCCACGGCGGCCACTGCATCCTCCAGGACAGCGGCGACCTCCTCATCCAGGCCGGCGACGGGCGGATGCCCGAGGGCTACGACGCGCCGCCCGAACATCGGGACGACGTCTCGATGTCGATCTACAAGAACCCCGCCTCGCCGCCGGAGGCAGGCAGCGTCGACCTCCGGGTCGGTGGCACCCAGCACGTCGGCGGGTCGACCATCATCGTCTCGCCCGACCGATTGAGCGGGAGCTTCGCGCTGGACGCCGGTTACACCGGCGAATGGGTGTGCACCGAGCTCCTCACTCCCGACGAGGCCTTCGGCACCGGCTGACGCGCCTACGATGTCCGAATGACCCGCTCGCTCGCGACTTCACCCGAGCCCGGGAGCCCGCTCGATGTCGCGCGAGCCTGGGACGCCCGCGCCGACCGCTACCTCGAGCTCTTCCGCCACGAGCTCGACGGCAAGCCCTTCGACCGGGCGATGCTCGCCGAGTTCGCCGAGCGGGTCGGCAGCGGAGGCCGGGTCATCGACGCCGGTTGCGGTCCGTGCGGGCACGTGGCGGCGCTCCTCGCCGACCGCGGTCTCGACGTGCTGGGCATCGACCTGGCGTCGCGCTGCGTCGAGCTCACCAGGGCGGAGCAACCGGGAATCAGGTTCGACGTGATGGACCAACGGACGATCACCGCGGCCTCGGTCGGCGGCCCACTCGACGGACTGGTCTCGTACTATTCGCTGCACGACCAGCCGAAGCGAGAGCTGCCGTCCACGTTCGCGGCATGGGCCGCGGCGATCAGGACCGGCGGCCGGCTCCTCGTCGTGGCCAAGGAGGGCACGGGCGACGGCGTCATCGCTGACCCGCTCGGCAGCGGCATCCGCGTCTACTGGGCGGAGTACTCGGAAACGGAACTCAGCGCCGCAGCGGAAGCGGCCGGCTTCCGTGTCGACGAGGTCCTGGGCCGCGATGCCTACGCCGACGAGATCGACGTGCGGCGAATCACCCTCTCGGCCGTGCGGCGCTGAGGCTCGTCGGAACCGCGCATCGCGACCGTCAGCAGCGACCGCAGCGCCGGCGGGATGCGCGACTCGTCGAGTGACTCGACCATGATCGGCGCGAACCGCGCCTTGCGCCCGCTGTGCGTGCCGAGGAAGCGGCGCAACTGCGCAGCAGTCGGCCGCTCGCGTTGCGCCGGCTGGTGCTGGAACCGGCGGAACCGAGCGATCTCGCCGTGCTCGGCGAGCAGTTCCTGCATGCGCTCGACGCCGAGCGCGCGAATCAGCTCGCCCTCGAGGTCGGGCTCGCAGGCGAAGAAGCCGAGCGCGGCGAGCTCCTCCGGTGTACCGGCCGGGCCGAGGCCGCGCTCTTCGAGCGCGCGCTGCACGTGGGCGATCTCGGGAGCGTCGAACAGGCCCATCACCCGCTGCGCCGATGCAGGGGGCACGAGCTCGACCAGGTGCCGGGACAGGTTGGTCACGCCGTCCATCGAGACGACGCTCACTCCCGCAGCGCTCAGGTCGTGTCCGAGCCGCGCGGCGAGTGCCTCGACCGCGAGCCGGTCGCTGTTCCCCTCGACGAGCAGCACGGTGACGGATGCATCCTGCTGCACCTCTCCGGCCATGCGCCGACCCTACTCCGGTCGGACCGTCGGACGAGCCGGAGGAGCGGAGCATTCCGCCCTCGCGAAATCGACACTGGACGACACGTGCGCGGCCCCCTAGACTGCCGAAGCTGCGTCATTCGCGCTGCATGGGTCCGGTGCATCCGGTGAAGAAAGGAGTCGATCATGGCTGTCGTTGTCGTGAACCTCCACGTTCCCTTCACCTGCGAGGCCCCCTCCCGCTAGATGCGGTCCGGTGGCCTCCGCGAATCCACGGAGATCCACCTTGCACATCACTTCGTCACTCGACGATTCCGCCGTCGTGCGTGCGCACGCGGCATCCGTTTCTTTCACGACCCCGCGTTTCGACGTGGGCGACCTCGCCTTCCAGACCGAGGAACCCGGCGAGGACCAACGCTGGTCGACCTGGCCTGCGACCACTCCCTCCGAACGCGGCCCCGAGCCGCGACCTGCCTGGCTCGTCACGGATGCCGCGGCGATCGACACCGAGCTCGGTGTCGTGAAGTCCGGCAAGGAGGCCGACCTGTTCCTCAT
This sequence comes from Agromyces sp. GQ35, assembly GCF_059758475.1. NCBI lineage: Bacteria > Bacillati > Actinomycetota > Actinomycetes > Micrococcales > Microbacteriaceae > Agromyces > Agromyces sp. GQ35. The sequence goes on from NZ_JCAXEO010000001.1 coordinate 913,693, forward strand.
CGAACGGGCCGTGCCGGGCGCCGATCACGGCACGCCCGGGCGCAGTTCACTGCTCGCCGCGAAGCGGTATCGCGGCAGCGAGCGCAGCGACTTCCACCGCTCCACGGTCTACACCGAGGGCCGCACCACGCGTCGCAGCCGCGACGCCCGCGCGCTCGCGAAGGGCACGACGTTCGGCCGCGAGGTCGCGCGCATGCAGTGGGCCTACGCCGAGTTCGAGGCGCTCAAACGGCTCACCGAGCTCGGCGCGGCGGTGCCGTACCCCGTGCAGGTGAGCGAGACCGAAGTGCTGATGGAGTTCATCGGCGACGGCCGAGTCGCCGCGCCCCGTCTCGCGCAGGTGCGGGCGAGCTCTGCGGAGTTGCACGATCTCTTCCAACAGATCGTGGAGTTCATGCGCACGCTCGCGCACTCGGGCCTCGCGCACGGCGACCTCTCGCCGTACAACCTGCTCGTGCACGAGGGCCGCATGATCGCGATCGACCTGCCCCAGGTGGTTGACGTGGTCTCCAATCCGCAGGGCTTCGAGCTGCTGCACCGCGACTGCGTCAACGTGTGCGACTGGTTCACGCGACAGCGCCTCGAGTGCGATGCAGAGCAGCTCTTCAGCGAGCTGATCGGCGAGGTCTACAGCTGAGGGCGAGAGGGGTGGCGCGCGGATGCCGGCGGCCCGCGACATCCGCCGCCCCTCCCTCGCCCTCGCCTCCCGTCTCAGGGGCAACCCTGAACGCAGGTCACGATTCGCGCACATCGGCTGCGAAGGGGGCAGACTCTCCCTATCGTCTGCGTATGAGCATTCGAAGCGCATCAATCGCGGCGAGCGCCGCCGGTATCGTCGTTCTCATCTTGAGCGGATGCGCCGCGCCCGCGCCTGCTGCGCCGGCCACCGCGACCGCCGGCCCGACCGCCACTGCCTCAGTCGAGCCGACCACGCCCGCGACCGAACCCGCCGACGCGCCGACGTGCGACACGGTGTTCACCGAAGCCGAGTACTCGTCGCTCGCCGAGGATAACCTCGAGCTCGACGGCGGGATCTTCCTGCTCGGTCCCGTCATGGAGCGCATGGACGCTGCGGGGGCACTCGTCTGCGGCTGGAGCAAACCGCAGAGCGATGTCGCCGTCTGGTACGCCCGGCTCGAGGTCGGAGCCGACGGCGACGCCTGGATCGCCGAGCTCGAGAGCGAAGGCTGGCTCGAAGACACCGAGCGCGGCGACGGCAGCTACCTTGCTCCCGCCGACTACGACGCGAACTACCAGCCTTCGGTGCGACTGCACGAGGGGGTGCTGCACTTCGCGAGCTACAACCTGCTCCTCACGTCGGTGCTCGAATTGCAGTGACCCGACAGCGCGGACGGCGCTTGGAAGAGCGTCCGGGGTCGGGCGTCAGCCAGTCGGTACCACGGGCACGACGCGCCGGGTCGTGCCCCGCGCCATCGGCGTGAGCATCTCGGCCACGGCGGCCGGTTCGGCCGAGTACTTCGCACGGAGGGCGTCATCGATGCGCAGCTCCAGCTCGGCATCGCGTATTGCCTGCAGGGCGACAGCACGCACGCCATTCGGCGCGCGGAAACCCACCCCCGGGTTCCGCGTCGCGCGCAGGAACCACTTGGATTCGGGGCCGTAGGCGGAGCGAACGTAGATCGAATCCTCGACGGCGACCGACCAGATGGGCGTCGAGAGCCGCCGTCCGTCGCGGGTCGTCGTCTCGATGTGCACCGTATCGGTGTCGCGGAGGTGGAGGAACAGCGGCGCGTCGAGGCTCATGGATGGTGCAGCGCGACACGTCGGCGAGGTATTCCGACGCCCGCCGGGAACGTTCGGCCGCGTGCCACTTTCCTCGCGGCATCTGGGTGGCGCTACAGTGCCCACAAGGTCGCCGTCGATCGAGCTCGAGTGAGCGTGCACGGTCGAACGACACCCGCGCCGCGGCATCCGCCACCGGCTGTTCACCTGAGAGAACGAGACTGCAGCCATGACCGACCCCGACGAGTCACGCTCGCCCGAGACGCCCCGCAACTTTCCTCCGTCGCACCTCACTCCCCCTGACGGTGCGGCCGCGACGATCGGGGTCGGCACAGCGCAGGTCGAAGCGGTCACGGAGGCCGGCGCACGCAAGGGGCGCATCTTCGCGTGGGGCCTCTGGGACTGGGGCTCGGCGGCGTTCAACGCGGTCGTCACGACCTTCGTGTTCACGGTCTACCTCACGAGCGAATCGTTCGGCCCGAAGGGCACGGTCGAGGCGCAGCTCGGGTGGGCGCTCGCGATCGCCGGCCTCTTCATCGCCTTGCTCGCCCCGATCACCGGCCAGCGATCCGATACGAGCGGTCGTCGCAAGCTCTGGCTCGCGGTGAACACCTACATCGTCGTCGCGATGACGATTGCGATGTTCTTCGTGCTGCCGGCGCCTGAATACCTGCTGCTCGGGCTCTTCCTGGTCGCTGCCGGCAACGTGTTCTTCGAGTTCGCCGGCGTCAACTACAACGCCATGCTCGTGCAGGTCTCGACCCCGCGCTCGATCGGCAAGGTCTCGGGCTTCGGATGGGGCATGGGCTACGTGGGCGGCATCGTGCTGCTGCTCATCGTGTACTTCGGCTTCATCCAGCCCGAGGTCGGCCTCTTCGGCGTCACCGGCGAGAATGGCCTCGATGTGCGCGTGACGATGCTCGTCGCCGCGCTCTGGTTCGGGCTCTTCGCCCTGCCCGTGCTCTTCGCAGTGCCTGAATACCGCAACCCCGCGGCGGTCGGCCGGGAGAAGATCGGCTTCTTCGCCTCGTACGCACGCCTCGGCCGCGACATCAAGCGGCTCTGGAACGAGCAACGCAACACGGTGTGGTTCCTGCTCGCGAGCGCCGTCTTCCGTGACGGGCTCGCCGGTGTGTTCACGTTCGGCGGCGTGCTCGCGGCATCCGTCTTCGGGTTCTCGGCCGGTGAGGTCATCATCTTCGCCATCGCCGCGAACGTCGTCGCCGGCATCTCGACGATCGCCGTCGGCGCGCTCGACGACAAGCTCGGCGCGAAGCCGGTGATCATGGCGGCGCTCATCGGCCTCGTCGTCAGCGGCCTGCTCGTCTTCCTGCTGCACGACGGCGGCCAGATCGTATTCTGGACGGCTGGCCTCGCGCTCTGCCTCTTCGTGGGCCCTGCGCAGTCGGCGAGCCGAACCTTCCTCGCCCGGCTCATCCCGGCCGGCCGCGAGGGTGAGCTCTTCGGGCTGTATGCCACGACGGGCCGCGCGGTGAGCTTCCTCGCGCCGACGGCGTTCGCGCTCTTCGTCACGATCGGCGGCGAGCCGTACTTCGGCATCCTCGGCATCGTGCTCGTGATCGCGCTCGGCCTCGCGCTGCTCATCCCGGTGAAGGCGACCGCGCCGACCCGGTGACCACGGACAGTACGGTGGAGAGGCGCGGGCGCTGGGCCGACGCGCGAGTGGGAGGAACGGGTCCGTGACGAAGCAGGAGCGGCTCCGGCCCCACGAGAACCGAAGCACGCGCACTCAGGGGCAGGGTGGCGCGCATGCCGAGGCCATACCCACACGGCGACTCGTGATCGTCGACGCGGTGAAGTCGATCGTCGGGGCGGCGCTCGTCGGATGCGCGGTGACGCTGATGCTCGACACGGCCGCGATGCTCATCGCGATCTCCGTCGTACCGGACGACGCGCAACCGGCGACCGAGCGACTCGGACGTGGGATCGTCGCCGCATCGGCGGCCGGCATACTCGTGTTGGGCCTGCTCACGGGCTATCTGGCCGCTGCGGGCCGACTCGCGCTCGGGGCGTTCTACGCGGGCCTCCCCCCGAAGGCCGGTCAACTGCGCGACACCATGATCGTTCGGGGACAGGTGAACCCCGCCCCCTACGCGCCGGCTTCCGCCAGCACGATCGTCCTCGGGTCGTTCGCTCTGCTCGCCGCGATCCCGTGCATCGTGCTCGCGGCCGAGCACGCGGGCCGGCTCGACGACGAGGTGCACCGTGCCGAGTTCGCTCAGTGGGCGACGTGGGCCGGTGTGCTCCTCGCCGTGACCGTCGCCTGCTCGGCGATGGTGTGGATGTTCTCGGTGCTCAACCGACGTTGGGCGGTCGGCACCGGTTCCCAGCTCCCCAAGGGAGTGCTCGGCGACCGCGGTCCCTCCGCCCGCATCACCACTCGTGCGCAGCGGCGCGTTGAGCGACGATCCTGGCGACCACTCGACTGGGCGGCCTGGGCCGGCAGGGTGCTCGTCGCCGTCGGTGCCGGCATCGTCTTCCTCGGCGTCTACCTGCGCCAACCCGGCCTCTATGCCGAGCAGATCAGCTACAGCGCCGACATCGAACGCGTGATCGACGCGGCGACTGCCGTTGGCGGCGCAGTGCTGGGCCTCGGCATCCTCGTCGTCGTCCTCACCGGCATCCTGGCCTTCCGGCAGACGATTCGGGCGCTCCGCCGCGCGAGCGATGGCCGCGCACTCACGCGCGACGACGACCGGATGCGCGTCAGGGCCGCAACGACCACGTTGACGAACGCCGCGACGGCGTCGTTGATCTGGTGGACGGTGTGCGGCATCGTCGCTGCCGGCTGGTGGTTCGCGACCCACGTCGACACCCCGGCGGATGGCGGCGCCGTCGCGCTCCCCTTCCCGTGGCCCGCACCGCCGACCCTGCTCCTGGTGGGGTGGCTCGCGATCGGCGTGCTGCTCATCGGGGGTCGCGTCGCCCTCGAAGCTGTCGGACCGACCGTGCGCAACCGCTTCGGCTATTCGCCTCCCAGTGAGGCCGACGACCGGGAGTTCCCGGACCTCCCCCTCCTCGGGCAGTGAGCGACTCGCGGGGCACCGCGTTCAGTCGCGGGGCCACGCGGCGATGAAGCGAGAGAAGAGCCGCGCGAATTCGGCGGTCTCCTCGGGTGTGAACTCGGCGAGCGCAGACTCCACGGCACTGCGCCGCGTATCGCGCGCGCTCGAGAGCACCCGACGCCCGGCGGCCGTGAGCACGAGCGCGCTGCGCCGCGCATCCGAGGGATCCGCTTCGCGGCGCACATGCCCGGCTTCGACGGCCGCCTGCACGAGCCGGCTCGCGCGCGGCTGGTCGACACCGATCGCCTCGGCCAGCTGACTCACCGACGGCGGGTGCTCGGCGCCGGCGAGCGCGTCGAGCAGTCGAAAGCGGGCGGCGTGCGCGAGGCCGTGCCGCGCCGGCCCTCCGCCTCGAGCATCGCCCCGTTCGGAACCGGGGATGCCCCGATCGCCGCGGCCGCCCCAGCCACTCCCGGGGCCGCCATGACGATGGCCGTGATCATGCTCGTGATCGAAATGCCCGCCCCTGCGCTGCAGGCGCCGCTGCTGCTGATCGCGACGCATCGTGATGAGCGACTGCTCGATCAGCGTGATCGGGTCGTTCGGCACGCCCCCCGCGGCATCCGACGCTGAGTGTTCGCCGGGAGGCACTTGACTCGATCGGTTCATGTATGTCATTGTACATATACATGTAATCAAGCATGCAAATGAACGGCCAGGCCGCGGGCTCGAGCGAGAGCCGCCCGCCGACACCTGCCAGAGCGAGCGCGCCTCCAGCGCCGCCGCAGCACCGACGCGCTCCCGCGTCACGAAAGGAACACCCATGTCGAACCACGACAACATCACCCCAGACACCACCGGCACCACGCCCTCCCCCGACGCACGGCGCCCCTTCGGCTTCTGGCTGCGGGTCATCGACCGTCGCCTCGACGACGCCATGCAGGAACTGTTCGCAGCGGAGGGCATCACCCGCCGCGACTGGCGGCGCCTCAACCTCATCGCCGGAACCGTCGCCGACCCACGCATGAGTGAGAAGCTCGCCTCGCGCCCCGAACGAGTGGAACCGCTCGTCGAACGCGGTTGGGTCACCGGCGAACCGGGCGCCTGGCGCCTCACCGAGGCCGGCGAGGCCGCACGTGCGTCATTGCACGAGCGGGTCTCGACGCTGCGATCCACGGTCGCCGGCGCCGTCAGCCCCGAAGATTTCGCGACGACCATCGCCTCGCTCGAGGCAATCGCCCGCGAGCTCGGCTGGAGCGAAGACGAGCGGATGCCGCGCCGCCACGGTCGAGGCTTCGGCCGCCGTCACGGCGGAGAGAGCTCGGGCCGACGGCACGGCAAGTGCGGCGAGCACGGGCATCACGGCCATCACGGCGAAGCTGCCCGTGCCCACCGCGGTGGGCACACTCCCGACCCGGCCTGACGACGGCCGCGCGGCTCACTCAGCCGTTCCCGACCCGAACCGAGAGGCCCGCTTCCGAGCGGGCCTCTCGTCGTTCAGCACGCGGCTCTCGACTCCATCGGCCGTCGCACTCACCCCAACCCGGGCCGGGCCAGCGCCGAGAGTACCTCCGCGAGGGCGAGCCGGGTTCGACCAGTGGGCTCTCGCGGGTCGTACCCGAGCGAGCTCACGAGCGACTCGAGCCGTGCCTGCACGCTCGAATGATGCAGGCCGAGTCTCGCGGCTGCCGCCCGCACGCTGCCCGTCGCCTCGAATGCGCCGAGCACGTCCCGCGCCCGTGGGTCGAGCCGGTCGAGCGCGGCCGCGTCGGGGTGCGGCTCCGCCCTGGCGTCGGCCGCCTCGGCGATGAGGAGCAAGGCGCCCAACTCCTCGGCGACCACCACATCACGATCGGGCCGACTCAGTCGCAAGGCGATGAGCGCCGACGCCCATGACTCGGGAAGATGTTCAGCGGTGACGGCCGACCCGACGCCGGCTCGCCCGCCCGACACGGACTCGAGGTCGCCGCCACCGCTCGACGCGATGACGAGGACGACCCGGGCGAGGCCCCTGGCTGTGGCGACGACCGCCGTGGGGCCGGATGGCAGGGCCTCGGCAGCGGCGGGCAGCGCGATCGCACGCACCGTGCGGCCGTCGAGGCGCAGGCGTGAGACGGCGGTGGCGCGTTCGTCGGCCGGCGCGCCCGAGCTGATCGCGAGCTCCACGGCGCCGTCGGTGCCGGCAGTGCGGCGAGCGCCGGTCAGCGAGACCGCGAGCGCGAGTCGTTCGAGCACCATCGCATCGTTGGCGTGCGGTTCACCGTGCCGTTCGATCCACACGATCGACCCTGCCCCGCTGGCGCAGTGCAGCCACTCTGCTGCGTCGTCGGCGTGACCGGCGACGCGTTCTCCGTCAGCCGCGATGCGAGTCACGCGGCTTCCCGCCCGATGGCCGGCGATGGTGCCGCTCAGCACCGCGGCTCCCCGCAGCAACGTCTCGATGCCGACACCGCCCGCGAGCAGCGTGTCGAAGTACGAGACGACCTTCAGCGTCTCGCTGGCCTCGGGGTCGAGGGCGATCAGCCGCCCGACGAGTTCCTGCATGTTCGGGGCTCCATCGCGTGTGGACTCACACTAGTCCGCATCGGCACCGCGGACACCCGTCGCGACCGCGAGCGGGCAGGCGTGCTGGCCCGCGGTCGCGACGCCTCAGGTGCCGAGCGCGCGCCCGACCCATTCCGTGCGGGCGGTCACCATGGCCCGGGACAGCGCGGCGTGGGGAGCCATCATGTCGAAGCCGTGGAAGCCACCCGGCCACACGTGGAGTTCTGCCTGCACGCCGGCGGCCCAGAGCGACGTCGCATAGGCGACATCCTCGTCGCGGAACACCTCTGCGCTGCCGCAGTCGATGAACGCCGGCGGCAGGCCCGCGAGGTCGGTGGCCCGAGCTGGCGCCGCGTAGACGGAGACTTCGGGTGTCGCGCGACGGTCGCCGAGGAGCGCGCTCCAGCCCGTGAGGTTCGAGGTGCGGTCCCACACGCCGATGCCGTCGATCTGGTGCGTGGAGATCGTGGCGTCCCGATCGTCGAGCATCGGGTAGATGAGCACCTGTCCAGCGAGCGCAGGTCCGCCGCGGTCGCGCGCCATGAGCGCCACCCCGGCGGCGAGGCCGCCGCCGGCGCTCGCACCGGCGATGATCAGCCGAGTCGGGTCGATGCCGAGTTCGTCGGCGTGCTCGGCGGTCCAGAGCAGGCCGGCGTAGCTGTCCTCGACGGGAACCGGGTCGGGGAACTCGGGTGCCAGACGGTACTCCACCGTGACGCAGACCGCGTCGAACCGCTCGATCCAGTCGACGACGCCGGCGATGCCCACGAAACGATCGCCGATGATCATGCCGCCGCCGTGGGTGTGGAAGATGCCTGGGCCGGCGCCCGTGCGTCCCTCGCGAGCGAGCACGCTCACCTCGATCTCGGCTCCGTCGTACCCGGCGATCGTGACATCTCGCCGTGTGATGCCGCGCTCGGCGAGCAGCTCGTCGACGGGCGCGATGAGCGGCACCTGTCGCATCATCGGGATCATCTCGGGCGTGATCGAGGGGGGAAGCGTCTCTCCGAGCAGCCCGAGCACGGCTTCGAGTTCGGGGTCGAACGGGGGTCTGGACATCGTCGTCGTCATCGTGTGCTCCTGCGTTCGTGCGCCACTTCGTCGTGACGTCGAGTCAATGCTCGGCCGACCGCGTGTTCGCGGGAACCGCCGCATGCACCGCATCAGAGGCAATTCTCCCGCCGACCGTCGGGGTCGCGGAATCGTCGGCGACTCCGTCCGTCACACGGTGCCCGACCGACTCGCGTCGAGCGAGCGGTGCACTGCTGCGGCGCGATGCCTCGACGGCGCGCTCGCACCGCCGAGCGAGCCCCCGGCCAGCTGCTCGAGCCGCCGGTCGTGTCAGGCTGCGAGGTCGTCGACGTCGGCGAGCGGCGCGAGCACCGCGGCATCCGCGCCGGCACTCTGCAGCCTGGCGACGAGCGCGCGCCTGGCGTAGACGTAGGGCTGGTTCGAGCCGCTCATCACCGAGCGGGTGTTCGCGGCATCGAGCAGCGCGGTGACCTCGAAGGCGAACTGCTCGGGGTCTTCGGCGGCGTCCACCTCGCCCTGCGCGAGCGCATACCCGAACGATGCGGCGATGTAGCCGTTCCAGTCGTCGAGCGCCGCGGCGAGCGCGTCGCGCACGAGCCCCGGCTTCGCGTCGAACTCCGCGGCGGCGGCGGCGAAGAAGCACCCACCCGTGAAGATGCGATCGCGCGAGTATGCGATCCAGCCGTCGAGCAGCGCGACGATGCGACGGATGCCGCGGGGCTCGACTCGTGCCGGCTCGATGACGCTCGCCACGAACCGAAGGCGGGCCGCTTCGACGGCGGCGAGCTGCAGGCGCTCCTTCGTGCCGAAGAGCGTCGCAACGCCGCTCTTGCTGACGTGCGCCGCGTCGGCGAGGCGTCCGATGGAGAGTCCATCGAGTCCCTCGACCGAGGCGAGGTCGACGGCGCGGTCGAGCACGAGGCGCCGGGATGCGTCGCCGCGGAGCCGCCGCCCGTCGGTTTCGATCATGTCTTGATTATACGCACGATCGTTCGTATAGTGTCCGTACGACCGTTCGTACTGTTGAGGAGAACCCGATGTTCGCTGCATCCGCCATTGCCGCAGGGATCCGCGCCACCGCGGCGATCTCCCCCACCGCCGGCGCCGCGCTGGCACTGCCGCTCTTCATGCGGGTCGGCCGGCGCACGCCCATCGCCCCCGCCGACCTCGCGACGCATCGGGTCGCGCGTCGAGGCACCGTGCACATACCCGGCATCCGCGGCACGGGCGTCGACGTCGTCACGTACGAATGGGGCAGTGGCGTGCGCACCGTACTGCTCGCGCACGGCTGGCAGTCACGTGCGAGCGTGTTCGCGCCGATCGTGCGGGAGCTCCGGAGCGAGGGGTTCCGGGTGCTCGCGTTCGACGCACCCGCCAACGGCGACTCCCCCGGGCGGCACACCTATCTCGTCGATCATCTCGACATCATCGAAGAACTGACGCGACGCGAGGGGCCGTGGCACGGCATCGTCGGCCACTCGTTCGGCGCACTCGCCGCGCTCATGGCCGTGCACGAGGGCGTCGACGCCGCTCGCGTCGTCGCGATCGCCGGCGCCGCCGAGCCGCGGCTGTTCGTCGACGAGTTCGGCGGAATGATCGGCCTCGACGCGCGCACGCGCGCGGCGCTCGCTCGGCGGTTCGCCGACCGCGTCTTCGCGGGCCGACCCGATCCCTTCGAGCGCTACTCGGCGCTGCGGCATCCGCTGCCCACTGATACCTCGCTGCTGCTCGTGCACGACCGCGGCGATCGACGGGTTCCGTTCACCGAGTCCGAGCGGTTGCTCGAGGCGAACCTCGACAACGCCCGGCTCGTCGCGACCGAAGGCCTCGGCCACAACCGGGTGCTCCGCGCCGACGCCACCCTCGATGCGGTCAACGAGTTCCTGCTCGCTCCCGACGCGACCCTCGGAAGTCGCGACACGACACTCGCGCGACCCGGCGATCACTCAGTGAGGGCGACTCGCTGACGGCGACCGCCTGATGGTGGCCGGCTGACACGACTCAGCTCGTGATCAGGGCGAGCAGCACGGCGAGGCGATCTTCGCCATCGCCAGGGACGCGACGAGTGCGTTGCAGCATCGTCAGTCCGTGCAGGCTCGCCCAGAGCACCTCGGCGAGCGTGTCGGGATGCTCGGTGAAGGGCTCCACCGCCGTACGGAGTTCGGCGAAGCCCGCCACCAGCTGCGGCGAGGTGCGCTCATCGGCGAAGACGAGGCCCGTGCCGCGAACGAACATCGCGTCGTACATGGCCGGATGCGCCTCGGCGTAGCCCAGGTAGGCGCGACTCACGGCCTCGAGCGCCCGTTCGGCGCCTGATGCACCGGCGCGGGCTCGCGCGAGCCCGGCGGCGAGCTCACCGAAGCCCTCGACCGCGACGGCGTCGATCACCGCGTCCATCGATTCGAAGTGGGAGTAGATGACCGGCTGCGTGTAGTCGATCGCGTCGGCCAGGCGACGCGACGTGACGGCGGCCCAGCCTTCGGCCTCGGCGAACTCGCGGGCGGCCGCCAGGATCGCGCCGCGCCGTTGCTCGCGCCGCCTCGCCATGCGTTCACTCGTTGCCACGAAGCCAGACTAGCGCGAGGTTGAAAGGAATGCTAGCGTCGCTATAAATCTTGCACTGAAAGGAAATCAATGGACTTCTCGCAGTTCTCCACAGCCACCTGGATCGGCGCCGCTCTTGCACTCGTACCCACTCTCGGCATCATCTCCGTCGGCATCGCGTATCTCACCGCCCCCGCGGCGACCTCCCGCGGCTTCGGCTTCACCAGTGCGATCACGCCCGAAGTGACGCCGTGGCAGCACATCAAGGGCCCGCGCGACATCGTGCTCGGGCTGGTGCCGATCGCGATGCTCCTCTTCTTCGGACCGGTGGCCGCGGCAGTGGTCCTCTTGCTCGAGGCGCTCGTTCCCATCGGCGACGGCCTGATGATCATCCGCAATCACGGTCGCCTGTCGGCTGCGCTCGGCATCCACTTCGCCACGGCGGCCGTGATGGTCGTCGCCGCCATCCTGCTGCTTCTCTGAACTCTGGCCTGTGCCGAGCTCGCGCTTGCGCCGAGCTCGGCACCCAGTCAGGCAATAGGCCGCCGCTCAGGCGAGTTCCTTCGATTTCGGCCTGAGTACGGCACTATTGCCTGAATCCACGATCATGCGACTGCGACCGGCGAGATCCACTCGACCGGACTCCGCCCCGAGTCAACCAGCCGGCCCGCCTACCCGGCCGGCCCGAGGCGTCAGTGGCCGGTCGCCCCGGCGTCGGTGACGCCGACATCCGTGCGGTGGAAGTTATGGAACGAGCGTGACGCCGTCGGCCCGCGCTGACCCTGGTAGCGCGAGCTGTACTCGGCCGATCCGTAGGGGCGCTCGCTCGGCGACGACAGCCGGAAGAAGCACATCTGGCCGATCTTCATGCCCGGCCAGAGCTTGATCGGCAGGGTCGCGACGTTCGAGAGCTCGAGCGTGACATGGCCGGTGAAGCCCGGGTCGATGAAGCCCGCCGTCGAGTGCGTGAGCAGGCCGAGGCGGCCGAGCGAGCTCTTGCCCTCGAGCCGTGCCGCGACGTCGTCGGGCAGCGTGACGGCCTCGTACGTCGATGCCAGCACGAATTCGCCCGGGTGCAGGATGAACGCTTCATCGGGCCGCACCTCGATGAGGTGGGTCAGCTCGGGCTGGTCTTCAGCCGGGTCGATGAAGGGGTACTTGTGGTTGTCGAAGAGCCGAAAGTACCGGTCGAGCCGCACATCGATGGATGCGGGCTGGATCATGCCCGGTTCGTACGGTTCCAGGCTGATGCGGTCGGCGTCGAGTTCGGCCCTGATGTCGCGATCCGAGAGAAGCACGGTGACAGCCTACTGGGGTCGGTCGGCCGGTCCGGGGCATCCGTCGATTGAAAACCTTCCATCTGGCAGGTATTAATGCGAGGCTGTCTGCACGCCCTCCCGACGGCTCACCGCCGACGGCCACCGGCCGAGTGGAGTCGAGAACGAAGGAGTTCCGCATGCGATTCAACCTGCGCGCCCTCATCGGCGTCGCCGCGGCGGCAGCACTGCTCGTGCCGCCGACCACCGCGTTCGCCGAGCCGGCCGTTGCCGCCGGCAACGGCGGCGGCAACGGGCCCGGCTCACCCGACCGGGTGCTGCGCGAGTACGCCGCCGACACCTGGACGTCGCTCACCGCGATGACCGATGAGCGCACCGGCCTCGTCGCCGACAACATCGAGGGCGACCTCAGCGCCGCGAGCGGATACACGAGCCCCACCAACATCGGCGGCTACCTCTGGTCGACGGTCACGGCCCGCGACCTGCACCTCATCACCCGCAAGGAGGCGCGCGACCGCCTCGCCACGACACTCGGGACACTCGCCGCCATGGAACGCCATGAGCCGAGCGGCATGTACTACAACTGGTACTCCCCCGCGGATGCCTCGAAGCTCACGACCTGGCCGAGCGACGGCAGCACGGTGCACCCGTTCCTCTCGACGGTCGACAACGGATGGCTCGCCACCGCCCTGCGCGTCGTGGCCGCCGCCGAACCGAAGCTCGCCGGCGAAGCCACCGCGCTCTACGACGACATGGACTTCGGCTGGTACCACGATCTCGCCGCCCGTCCCGAGGTGGGCATCAACCGCGGCGGGTTCTGGGTCGAGGCGCCTCCGGGCTGCTCGGTTCCCGGCAACTACGGCGACGACGGAGCCGACGTGTACTACACGTGCCACCACTACGACACGACCGTGAGCGAGGCGCGCATCGCGACCTACCTCGGCGTCGCCAACGGGCAGATCCCCGCCGAGGGCTACTACGGCACCCACCGCACGATGCCCGACCAGGGCTGCGACTGGGCGTGGCAGGAGCAGAAGCCCACCGGCGAGTGGCGCGAGTACCTCGGCGTGCCGGTCTACGAGGGCGTCTACGAGTACCGCGACCTGAAGCTCGTGCCGGCGTGGGGCGGCAGCATGTTCGAGGCGCTCATGCCCGACCTATTCGTGCCGGAGTCCGACTGGGGTGCCGAGTCGTGGGCGGTCAACCACCCGGCGACGGTGCGCGCCCAGATCGAGCACGGCATCGACGAAGCCGGCTACGGGTACTGGGGCTTCTCACCGGCATCCGACCCCTTCGGCGAATACCGCGAGTACGGCGTGGAGGAGATCGGCATCAGTTCGGACGGCTATGCGAGCGACGTCGAGCGCACGAACGTCGACAACGGGTACGAAGGATGCCGCGAGGCGACGAACCCCGAGCCGGAGTTCGGTGACGGGGTGGTCACGCCGCACGCCGCGTTCCTCGCGCTTCCCTACGCCAAGGACGCAGTGCTCGACAACCTCGCCGGCCTGAAGAACGAGCTCGGCGCCTACGGACCCGGCGGTTTCTACGACTCGGTCGCCGTCGGCAGCGGCACGATCGCCGAACGCTACCTGAGCCTCGACCAGTCGATGATCATGGCGGCCATCGGCAACGAGCTCGACGACGACCAGCTCAAGGAGTACTTCGTCGACGACGCGTTCGAGCAGGCGGTGCGGCCACTCGTCGAGGCCCTCGACTTCGGCTCCGAACTGCCGTAGTCGCTCACGACCGACAGCAACAGCGCGGCCCGTCTTGCTAGCATGGTGACGTGCATCCGCCAGACGGATGCCGCGCGCGGATGTAGTTCAATGGTAGAACTTCAGCTTCCCAAGCTGATAGCGCGGGTTCGATTCCCGTCATCCGCTCCATTTGCTGGGCCTCGAGGTACGCTGCGACACCCTTCCGGCATGACCTTCGAGTCGATTTTCGTGCGATGAGCCTCAGGGCAGTGTTCCGCGGTTGGGGCCCGGTCTGATTGTCAGCCGGCCGGGCGGGCGAGGTAGTTGACGAGGCGCCGGATCTCGTCGGGATCGATGGGTCGCCGCGCCAGGATGGGGACGATGATCGCCCCGAGGATCGCCAGTCCGAGTTGATCGACCGGAGTGTCTTCAGCGAGTTGGCCGATCCGGACAGCGCTGGCGAACCGGAGTGACAGAGTCTGGTCGATCCCGAGCGTCTCCGCGAGGCGGTCGCCCACAGCACCGTCCTCTGCGGCGGCAGCGACCAGTGAGCGGAGCAGCGACGCTCCCCGCGGGTCGGCGAGGAGCGCCATGATCGATTCGAGCCAGACGTTCAGATCGTGTCGGAGGTCCCCGGTGTCGGGGAGATCGATCTCGACCTGTACGAGACGGCCTTCGATCATGCAATCGGCGATCAGGGCGCCGCGGGACGGCCACCACCGGTAGATGGTCTGTTTCCCGACGCCGGCCTCCTTCGCGATGCCCTCCATCGTGAGGTGGTCGTAGCCCTGCTGGGTGAAGAGGCGGGCCGTCGCGTCAAGGATCGAGTCGCGAGCCGCTGCGCTGCGGACCGGACCGTTTCGATGTTCGCTCATACCCCACAGCCTATCTTCAGACTCTAGACGAGACGTACCGTATGCTCTATTCGTTCCCACTTCTCGACTGGAAGACATCCCCGTGGCATCCGTCCTCTCACGCTTGGCCCTGTTCGCAGCTCGACGCGCGTGGGCGGTGATCATTGCATGGGTCGTGATCCTGGGGGTCTCGATCGGAGCGTTCCTCGCGGCATCCGCCCGTTGACCAACACCTTCGACATCCCGGGCACAGCCTCGGGTGCGGTCACCGATCAGCTGGCCCAGAAGCTACCTGACGCTGCCGGCGGTACCGGCACGGTGGTCTACCGCACCGACGACGGCGCCGCTCTCAGTCCGGACCAGCGGAAGCAGATCTCGGAGCTCACGGCGTCAGCCGCCGACATCGACGGTGTTGCCGCCATCATCGACCCTTTCGAGGCGCAGCAATCCGTCGTCGACCAGACGAAGAAGCTCGACGACGGCCGTGCGCAGCTTTCGTCGGGCAAGGCAGAGCTCAAGTCCGGTCAGGAGCAGGTCGATGCAGGTCGCACGCAGCTCGACGCAGCTCAGCAACAGCTCACGTCGGCTCGCGAGCAGGCCGTCGCCGCCGGTGCGCCGGCGGAGCAGATCGCAGCGATCGACGCCCAGCAGGCGCAGCTCGACGGGCAGACCGCGGCCCTGCTGCAGCAGCAGGACGCGCTCGACTCTTCGCGCGCCAAGCTCGAGTCCGGTGTCGAGCCCCTCGATCTCGGTGAGAAGCTGCTCGGCTTCGCCGACGGGATCAGCGTGGTCTCGGAAGACGGTTCGACCGCGATCGTGAACATCTCCTTCACACAACCGCGTCTCGAACTGAGCACAGAGGTCAAGCAGAGCGTCATCGACCACTTCGAAAGGACACGCGTCGACGGGGCCAAGGTCTCCTTCGCGACCGACCTCGCCCAGGGCGCCCCCCAGCTCTTCGGTGTCGGCGAGGCTCTCGGTCTCGTGTTCGCCGCGATCGTGCTGATCGTCCTGCTCGGCTCCCTCGTCGCCGCATCGCTCCCGATCGTCACTGCACTGGTCGGCGTGGGCGTCGGTGTCACCGCCTCGCTTGCATTCTCGGGGATCATCAGCATGGCCTCCCCCACGCCGGTTCTCGGTCTGATGCTCGGGCTCGCGGTCGGCATCGACTACGCGCTGTTCATCATCAATCGGCACCGCAAGCAACTGCTCGCGGGGGTCGAGGTGCGCGAATCGATCGGCCTCGCCAACGGCACGGCCGGCACCGCGGTCGTCTTCGCCGGCTCGACCGTCATCGTCGCACTGCTGGCCCTGAACGTCACCGGCATCCCGTTCCTCGGGCTGATGGGAACCGTCGGCGCCGTCTGCGTCGCGGTCGCCGTCCTCATCGCGATCACCCTCGCACCCGCCATGCTGGCGCTGCTGGGCGAACGGCTGCTCCGCGGCAAGGCTCGAGCGAGCATCGGGCGCCAGTCCGCCGTGAAGCCTGCGCGGCCGATGTCGACCGCGCGCGCGATCGTGACGGTCGCCGTGTCGGTCATCGCTCTGCTGATCATCGCCCTCCCCGCCCTGTCGATGCGGCTCGGGCTGCCCGACGGCGCCAGCGAACCGGAAGGTTCCACCGCCGCGCAGGCGTTCGAGATCGTCGGTGACGAATTCGGCGCCGGCGCGAATGGTCCACTCCTCGTCAGCGCGTCCGTCCCCGGCGGCGTCTCAGACGACGATCTCCTCACCACCCAGGTCGACATCGCCCGCACACTCGCCGATCACGACGACGTCGTCGCCGTCGCCCCCATCGCCAACTCGGATGATGGCACGCTCCTCGCGTTCCAGGTGCTCCCGAAAGATGGCCCGAACAGCGTTTCAACCGCACAGCTTGTCCAGGATCTCCGCGCGTTGCCGCCCGTGCACGGCGACATCACCCTCGGCGTCGCCGGTCAGGCGGCGACGAATATCGACATCTCCGACGGACTCAGCGCGGTTCTGCCCCTGTACCTCACGGTCGTCGTCGGGTTGTCTCTGCTCATCATGATCGTCGTCTTCCGCTCGATCCTGGTGCCGATCATCGCCACGGCCGGGTTCATCCTGTCGCTGTTCGCGACCTACGGCCTGGTCACTGCCGTGTTCCAGTTCGGGTGGGGTGCCGACCTCATCGGCCTGCATGCGATCGGTCCGATCCTCAGCTTCCTTCCGGTCATCCTCGTCGGCATCCTGTTCGGACTCGCGATGGACTATCAACTGTTCCTCACCTCGGGGATGAGGGAGGCGTACGCGCACGGAGCAGACGCCCGCCTCGCCGTTGCGCAGGGCTTCCAGTCCGGGAAATCGGTCGTCATCGCGGCCGCGCTGATCATGATCGCCGTGTTCGGCGGCTTCATCTTCTCGGAGTCCACGATCATCCGTTCGATCGGCTTCGGCCTCGCATTCGGCGTGCTCCTCGACGCCTTCGTCGTGCGGATGCTGCTCATGCCCGCACTGATGCACCTCCTCGGCCGCACCGCCTGGTGGCTGCCGCGTAGGCTCGACCGCATCCTTCCCGACGTCGACATCGAGGGCGCCTCTCTCGAGCGCACGCACCCTCACCCGCACTCCTGATCAGCAAACGAACGCAAGGAGCCACGATGAACACAGCAGTCATCACCGGCGGCGCCGGTGGAATGGGCCTGGCGACGGCGAAACTGCTCGGACGCGACCACCGGATCGTGATCGCCGACCTCGGCCAGGAGAGGATCGACGACGCGGTCACGGAGCTGACCGGCCTCGGCATCACGGCATCCGGCGTCGTCTGCGACGTCACCGACGAGCAGTCGGTCCACGACCTCCTGCTCGCCGCCGCGTCCGAGGGAAACCGGGTGCGCACCGTCATCCACACTGCAGGCGTCAGCCCGCAAATGGGCAGGCCTGAGCTGATCGTTCGGATCAACGCGCTGGGCACGGTCAATGTCGCGAAGGCGTTCCTCCCGCTGGCGCAGGACGGCGACGCGCTCGTCAACGTCGCTTCCTTCGCCGGTCATGCACTACCGGCGATTCTCATTCCTTCACGGGCCTTCCCGTTGGCGGAGAGCGACCCCGTGAGGTTCGTGCGTGCACTGGTGCGCCGAGCCGGTCTCGTCGGACGCAAGCAACATGCTGGATTCGCCTACGCACTCAGCAAGGCCTATGTGATCTGGTACAGCGAAAGGCTGGCCGCGCGCTTCGGCGCGGAGCGCGAGTCGTGTCAGTATCCCCAGGAAGCTTCGACACGGCAATGGGCCGCCTCGAGGCGGACCACGGCGCCGCCGAACTCCTCAAAGTCGCCGCCCTCGAGCGCTTTGGCACAGTGGAGGAGATCGCTGCAGTGCTCGCCTTCTGTGCAGGCGAGACGCCCGGATACCTCACCGGCACCGACATCCTGGTCGACGGGGGAACGCGCGCCGGCCAACGCGACGGCCGGAAGAGCTCGGCGTGACCCATCGCGCAATGCACCGCATCACCTGAGCCTCACGGCGCACGTAGTAGTAGGGCGACTCCGCGTCCGATCGCACCGAGCGCCGACGCGGAACGGCCCGCCAGCTGGGGGGCTGGCGGGCCGTTCGTTGTTGGAGCTGAGCTACTCGGCGATCATGCGTCGGCGTCGCGCGAGCAGGAGCACTCCGCCGAAGAGCAGCAGCAGCACACCGCCCGCGACCGAGGCCATGACGGTCACACCGGTGCTCGCCAGGTCACCCGGCTCGACCGGGATCTCGAACGGCGCACATGCCGTCGCGTCGTCGCTGAGCCCGTTGTGGTCGACCGCGGCGACGTTGCGAACGCCACCGGCATCCGAACCCTCGGCGCAGCTCGCACTCGCGGGCGTCGCAGCATCCGTGATCGTCGCGGTCACGACGACCTGGAAGGTGTGCGAACCACCCGCTGCCAGCTCGACCGCGTCGGTCACCTGGTTCGCCGCATCCGTCAGCGCTGCACCCTGACCCGTGTAGCCGGCCAGCACCGGAACTCCGCCGGGAGCGGTGTTCGTCGCCGTGACCGTCTTGACCGTGAGACCGGCCCCGTACCGGAGCTGGTCGCGAAGCACGTACGCCCCCGAGGCAGCACCCGTGTTGGTGACGACGATCTCGTAGGTGGTCGTGACCCGGTCGCCGTTCGCGGCGGGCTTGCCGATGACCTGCTTGGCGATCTCGAATGCCGGCAGCTGTGCGCAGTCGGTATCCGTCTGCTCGTTGCCCGCCTCGTCGGTCAGGGTGGCCGCGTTGTTCAGCCCCTGCTCGAGCGTGTTCTCGCCGGCGGGAACCGTGCAGCCGGGTGCACCGGTGCCGTCCTCGGCGGGCTCATCGAAGGCCAATGGCACATCGACGGTGACGGTGACGCGGTAGACGTGCGCCGCGTACCCCTCGTCGTCGAGCCCCGCGATGCCGACCCCGGTTGCGATGCGCTGGTTCGCGTCACCGTCGAAGTCACCCGCGAGATCGACGCCGTCGGGACCGGTCACCTCGACGGTATCGACGGTCACGACCGGGGCGAAGAGGAACTCGTCGTCCAGGTCGTACGTCGTCGACTCGTGCCCGACGTTGCCCACGGTGAGGTCGTAGACGACCGACCACTGTCCACCGCCGATCGGCGTCGCCGAGACGAGCGCCTTGTCGAGCGTGGGCTTGCCGGGGCGGATGCACTCGTCATCAGCGTCGTCGATGCCGTTCCAGCCGACCGTCGCGACATTGTTCAGCGCACCGTTCACCGGGCCCGAGTCGTCGGTGCACTGGTCGCCTGCCGGGATCTCGATATCGGCGAAGTCGGCCGAGTAGCGAACCGTCACGGTGTAGGTGTGCACGATCGGGGCGCTGTCGGCACCGGCGATCGGCTGATCGGTCACGATGCGGATGTCCCCGAGGCCGTCGTAGCCCGCGTTGAGACCCACCGGCTCCGGGGCATCCGTGGTCACCGACTGGATGCCGACGACCTCGATGCCGGCACCGGCCTGCAGCTCGTCGTCCAGCTCGTACGAGCCGGCACCGGGGCCGCGGTTGGTGACGGTCAGCTCGTAGGCCACGTCGTACACGCCGGGCTGTCCGTCGACCGGCGTCACAGCTCCAGAGATCGACTTGGTGATCTCGATCAGCGGCAGGGAGGCGCACACGTCGTCGTCCTGGTTCTCGCCGTTGTGCGTCAGCTCGGTCGTGTTCGCCAGCCCGCCGGGCTCACCCGAACCCGGTGCCGGGCAGGCGAGGGAGTCGGGCGTCACCGTGGCCGCGTCGAGCGACACGACGACCTGCACCTGGTAGGTGTGGGCCGTACCCGCCGGCAGGGTGACCCCGGCCGCGATCTCGTTCTCCGCCGACTCGAGCGTGGCGCCCTGACCGGTCCATCCGGCATTCGGGGTGACCCCGGCCGGTGCGCTGCTCACCGTCGCGGTCTGGATCAGGATGCCCTCGCCGTACTGCAGTTGGTCGGCCAGATCGTAGTCACCCGCTGCAGCACCGGTATTGGTGGCGACGAGCTCGTACGTGATCATCCAGGTGCCGTCACCGTTCTCGGTGGGGCCGGCCGAGATCGACTTGTCGATCTCGATCAGCGGCAGCGATGCGCAGACCTCGTCGAGCGCCTCGATGCCGTTGTGCGTCAGCGAGGTCGAGTTCGCGAGGCCGCCGTCGGCGCCCGAACCGGGAGCGGGGCATGCCAGGTCGCTCGGCTCGACGGTCGACTCGTCGAGCCCGACCACGACCTGCACCTGGTAGGTGTGCACGCCGTCGACATCGAGGCTGACGCCCTCGGCGATGACGTTCTCGGGCGCGTCGAGGTCGGCACCCTCACCCGTCCAGTCCGCCTCAGCGGTCACGCCGTCGGGCGTGGCGGTCACCTCTGCCGAGACGATGTCGATGCCATCGCCGTAGCGCAGCTGATCGCTCAGGTCGTAGTCGCCCGACGCAGCGCCGATGTTCTCGGCGACGAGGTCGTACGTGATCGTGTAGGTTCCGTCGCCGTTCGGCGTCGGGCCCTCGCTGATCGTCTTGTCGATCGTGATGAACGCGATCGTGATGCACGCCGTCGCGTCATCCGTCAGGTCGTTGTGCTCGATGCCTGCGGAATTCGACAGTCCGCCGTTCTCACCGGGCTCGGCCGAGCAGTCGGTGATGACCGGTGCGCCGCCGGCGGCGGGATCGATGCCGATGACGACCTCCACCTCGTAGGTGTGGATGCCTCCGGCAGGCAACGTGATGCCCGTGGCGATGACGTTCTCGGCAGCGCCCTCAGCGCCCAGTCCGGTCCACGTCGGCGACGCGGCGACCCCGTCGGGGGCGCTCGAAACCGCACCCGAGACCACGGTCATGTCCCCGTCGGCCGTCATGCGGTCGGTGACCTCGTAGACGCCCTCGAACGAGCCCGTGTTGGTCGCGACGATGTCGTAGCTCACCGTCCACGTGCCGTCACCGTTCGGTGTCGGACCGGACGAGACGCCCTTCGTGATGTCGATCGAGGGGATCGGCGCGCACGCCTGGTCGTCTTCGGTGCCGCCCGCCGAGTCCGTGAGCGTCGAAGTGTTGTTGAATGCGCGATCCGCGTCGTCCCCGTCGGGGCCGCACTGGGTCGGGTCATCCGCCCCCGAACCGGCGCCGTCGAGTTGCAATGGCACGTTCGCCACCACGGTCACCTCGTAGTGGTGCACCGCGTAGCCCGCGTCGTCGTTGCCGAGCAAGGGCACGTCAGTCGCGATGCGGGGCTCGCCCTGTCCGTTCCACGCCGGGTCGGCGAGCGTCACATCGGCGGGTGCCGTCGTGACCGTGGCCGAGGTGATCGCGGCCTGGTCGGTGAAGTGCAGCTCGTCATCGAGCGAGTACGACGTCGAGGCACCCGAGGTGTTCGACACGTCGATGCCGTACACGAGCTGCCACTGGCCGCCGCCGATCGGCGTCGCCGAGAGCAGCGACTTCACGTGCGTCGGCTCGCCGTCGATGATGAAGCCGGCCGGATCGCAGTTGATCGTCGCCGGCAGCTCGGGATCCGGCGGGAGGTCCGCCGTGCCGCACGCCGTGTTCACGACGGTGTCGCCCATCGCCGCATCCGCGACGACCTCGAACTCGTGCGTCTCGCTCTCGCCGCGGGCGAGGGACTCGACCACGAACGAACCCAGCTCGGGCTGCAGGTCGTCGGAGACCGTGAGGTTCGTCAGGGTGCCCTGGCCGACGTTCTCGACCACGATGCGGTACTTGACGGTGTCGCCGACCTTGAACGTCGGGTACTCCGCGATGGTGTTCGCGTCCTGCCAGTCGCCGTCGGAATCCTGCACGTACTTCTTCAGGTTCGCGGCGTAGCAGCTGCCGATCTCCGTCACCGCCGAGGAGAGCATGGGCAGCGCCGTGTGGCCCGCGTAGGAGCCGGCGGAGTTGACGAGGATCTGACCGGGCTTGTTGTCGCCTTCGGCCGGGTCCTCGCAGCTGCTGCCGGCGGGAGTCGTGAACTCGATGCGGATCGAGTGGCTCGCGCCGGGCGCGAGCTCTCCTGCGATCACTCGGATGGCGGTCGGATTCGGGATGGCGGTGGTCGACCATCCGACGGTGTTGCCGGCGACGGACCCGGGGGTGCCACCGTTCGACGCCTCACGCGGATCGCTGCTCAGCGAGGCCAGCGGCGCGGAGGTGTAGTACACCGTCGAGCCTGCCGGCGCATCGACGCCGGTGACGGTGTAGCTGCCGTCGATGTCGGTGCCGCGACCGTCGCCGACCGCGGGAAGGATGTCGATCGTGTCGGTGAACTCATTGACGACCGGGTCCTGCGAGTTGATCGTCAGCACCCAGGCCGAGCTGTCGCCCTCGAAGGAGAGCACGTTCGCCTCGGCGGACTTGCCGAAGATCGTGGCGGAGGCGCTCGGCACGGTCACTGTCGCGCTGGCGCTGCGGCCCGGCGTGGTGGCCGGCCGGTTGTCGCCCACCACGTTGATCACGGCGGTGTTGGTCAGTCGAGTTCCCGGCGCGATGACGCTGTCGGCGGGTCGCTGACCCTGGTACCGGATCGTCTGGAACACGTTCGGCGTGACGCTCGGGTAGTTCCAGGTGAGCGTGCGGCCATCCGGACTGACGCTCGTCGGTGCCGGGTCGGCCGTGCCGGGCACGTAGACCATGCCTTCCGGAAGGGTGTCGACGACGGTGAAGTTCGCCGGCGGCGGGCTCGTCACGAGGTTCTGGGCCTGTGCGCGAATCGTGTAGGTGACCGGCACTCCCGGCTGGGCGGTCGTGTCGGATACGACCTTCTCGATCAGCCCCTGGGCTCCTTGGAGGCGGTAGGCGTCTCGAGCACCGTTGGTGTTCGGCCCGTACGTGCTGCCCGGGATGACGGTGCCACCCGGACTCGAGCTGATGTTGACCCAGTTGTTCAGTGTCGGGTGGCCGGGGAAGGCCGTGGCGACGTTGTACGGCGCGTTGAATGCACCAATGGTCCAGCCCTCACCGGAGGTGGGCGCGGCCGGGTCGATGTGACCGAAGGCGCGGAGGAAGGTGTGCGCTGACTGGTCCACGGCGGGGTTCCAGGTCATCTTCACTCCGGTCACGCCGGCGGGCAGGTCCATCAGGATGGAGCTGGCGATGCGGGGGTCCGTGAGCGATTCACCGGCCGCAGGAACGATTTCGATCCACTTGGCGCTCGGGGCCGCTTCGCCGCACGTCTCCGTCTTCGTGTTGAGTGCCTGCGTCGTGTAGAAGAACCGTGCCGTCTCGTAGTTCTCGTACCCTTCGAGACCGCCACCGTTCCAGCCGCCGCCGTCGAATGAGGTCGGGACGAACACGGGGTTCTGGTTCAAGGTGCAGACGCCTGCCATCTGCGCACCACCCGCACCCTGGTAGCCGTTCCACGTCAGGATGTTGGCCTGGTGGTACAGGGGGATCACGGGCTGTGCAGTGCCGTCCGCGACTGCGTCGACCCAATCCTCTTCGGTCTCGATGCCGGGCTGCGGCAGGGGGACGCCTTGACTCGTTCCGGGGCTCACCCACAGGTTCGCGTCCCAGGGGGTTCGAGACTGGGCCGGGGTGCCGATCCAGTGGTTGCTGAAACCACCCGGAGGGGTCAGGGTGGCGCTCGAGACGTTGTTCGCCGGGTTGGCATCGGGCTCCGAGACGCCATCGTCGAAGACGAACGAGCCGGGCGCGGCGCTGAACGTGTAGGTGGTGATCGCGGTCACCGCGGTGGGGATGCTGAATTCCACGGTTCCCGAAGCGATGTAGACCCCGTTCCCGGGGAGCGGCTGCCCGAAACTGTCATTGGTCGGAGCGTTCACGAGCGTGTAGTCGAGGTTCGAAAGCGAAACGGTGTAGTTCGTTCCCGTGCCATTCAGGCCGCATGTGGGGAAGTTGGTGCGGTCTTCCTGCGCCGGGTCGGAGAACGGCTGACCTGTCGCCATCGACTTGTCGCTGATCGGCAGACAACGTTCCCAAGCGAGCCCGTTGGTCGCCCCCGCGATGTTGGCGCTGATGCTGACCGGGAACGAGTACGTCGCAGGACCGGGGCGGCTGCCTGCGTCGAGGATGAGCGAGTAGTTCATCTGGAGGGTGGGGCGGTTGCCGCCGAGGCGACTGGTCTTCACCGCGCCCTGGGAGTTGATTCCGGGAGCCTGGGCGAGCGACAGGTCCATGCCGTGCACATAGGTGATGGGCAGGGGTCCGGGGTCGGCGGGGCCGGCCTCGGCAATGGCCGAGTCGGAGGTGGCGGTGCCGACGATGGTCAGGTCGCCGCCCTCGGTGGACGTGGCGCGCACGGGCGTCTGGATGACCGTCGCGGTGCCCTCCTTGATCGTGCCGAGGTTGCAGAGCAGGCTCGTTCCGTCGGCCGAGATCTCGGAGACGGGAGTGACATCACTCGTCTTGCAGACCTGCGGGATGCTGGTGAAGGCACCGTTGCCCACCGTGAGGGTGGCGCGCACGTTCTCGACCGGTTCGTTCGAGAACGGGTCTTCGGTGTCGTTGGTGTTCACGTGGAACTCCGCGGTCACCGGCTGCCCGAACGGCGCCTCCGTCGGCACGGGGTCACCAGCCCAGTTGGCGGTGATCTCGTGCACCGACTCAGGAGCGGCGACCGCCGCTGGTGCGCCGATGAACACGCCCGCGCCGATGGTCGCGAGAGCGACGATCGCAGAGAGCGTGCCCCGCAGTCCCCCTCTCGACGAATGCTGATCGTGTGCGCGCCGACGATTCGTGCTGACGCGTTCGCCCGTAGCTGTTCCCCTGAGCCAGTTCACCTGGACATCCCCCTTATTGCTCGTCGCGCAAATGCAGCCCCCACCGGACGCATGCGCAGCGACACTGCTCCCTTTCTAGGGAACGGAGCGACACGAGCACAGGCCGACCATCAGGAATGGTCCACGAATGGTCCGTCGCTGGTCCGCCGTCGGCGTGGTCTCTGGCGCGGTCATCCGGCACGATGAATCCGGCTGTGCGCGCCGCCGAGGCATCCGCCCTCTGAGGACGGGCGGTGTCAGCGGGCGGCCGTTCCGGATTCGCCCGATCGCCGCCCTGCGGCCTGGCCTGCGTCGTCGTCGGCGCCGTCGAGCAAGCCGAGCCGCCTCGCCTGCGCGAGCGCAGCGCGCCGGTCGTGCACGCCCAGCTTCGCGTTGATCGCTGCCAGGTGCTTCTTGACCGTGTTGACCGAGAGATGCAGTGAGCGCCCGATCTCGGCGACGGTACCGAAGTGCTGCATCCGCTCGAGTACTTCGAGCTCCCGTGGCGAGAGCGCGATGAAGGATGCCTCGACCGGGTAGATCCCACCGTGCGCGGCGAGATGTTCCTCGACCGCGTGCGGCAGCGAGAACTCCATCGCCGCAGCGAGCGTCCGCAGATCTCCCTCGGCGATGATGAGGTACGGGTGCGCCGAGCCGATCTGTTCGGCGAGCACCACCGACTGCCGGAACGCCTCCACCGCCTTCGCGCGCTCCCCCAGCCGCCACGACGCGGCTGCCTTGATCATCAGCACGTCGGTACGGTCGCGCACTACGACATCGGGCGCCCAGAGCGCGGCCGTCGCGAGCCGCAGCGCCTTCTCGTGGTCACCGGTGATGAGGAACAACTGCGCGTGGGACACCCGCAGCCACGCGAGGTCGGCGGGGGTGGTCTGGTGCTCTGGCGCGCCAGACCGATCGACGGAGTACTGGGCAGCGATGTCGAGCATCATCCGCTCGGCGCGATTCACCTCACCCATCGCCATGAGGGTGTCGATGGTGCACCGGTCGAGCACGCGCGTCGCGGTGCGATCGTCGACGAGGTCGCGTTGACGAACGAAGCGGAGGTGGTCGAGTCGGGCGAGGGACACCTGCGGTTCCTCGAAGAGTTGCGAGTACGCCGTGATCGCGATGGCGGCGAACGGCCACATCTCGATCGACAGCGCATCCGTGTCCAGTAGTCGGCGGGCCGGGCCGGGATCCAGCCGCGTCGCAGCCAGGTAGGCGTCGACGATCGCGACCGGATACTCGGCAAGACTCTCGAACGGATGCCCCGCGACTTCGGTGGCGCGTGCCACCTCGAGCCAGCGCTCCGCTTCTGGCGGGCTCCCCACGAAGGTGTGCAGCATCGCCAGGTGGCCGGCCGCCAGGGCGGCGATGAGTTCGCCGTCGGGTACGTCGGCGGTCTCATAGGCTCGAATGCTCTGGGCGATCCCCTCGGCGAGACCGGATCCGAGGATCGAGGTCACGGCCCAGTGATGATAGAAGGCGGCGGTGCGCGCGGGGTCGGCCTGTTCTCCTGCCCGGCCGCGGCGTTCGAGCTCCGCGGCGATCTCCTCGCCCGTGCGTGCGGCTTGGCTGAGCTGCCCTCGCAAGCGATGATCGGCCATGACCGCCGTCATGGCGGTGAGGTAGGTGTCGATGCCGGCGGTGCGATGGTCGGACGCCTGCAGGGCGGAGCTGACCTCGATGTACACCCGCTCGATCTGGCTGGCGCGCTGACGACCGCTGCCGGCGATCCGCACGACCGCGGCAGCGAGGACGAGCACCGGCTCGGCCCCGGTCGCGGCGCTCGGCGGGTCCGAGTAGGCGAACCGCGCGGCACCGAGGTGACGGGCGACGATCGTCATCGCGTGCTTCGACCAGAGCAGCGAGAGCATGCTCCAGTGCTTGCCCGCACGGGCGTGCTCGAGCACCTGCGCGAGGCCTGCACCGTGTTCGTAACCCGCTTCGGCGAAGTGGCGCTGCAGTGCGCCGGAGTCATCGCGCCGATGACTGGTCATGACGTCGAAGAGCACGTGCCGAAGCAGCATGACGAACGCCCAACTCGCCTTCGGGCCCGGCAGCAGCGTCAGGTAGCCCTCGAGGCGCAGCCGGTCGCTCGATCGCGACCCGGCCGCACGGAGGTCGCGGGAATGATTCGTCGGACGATGGAGCGCCGTGAAGTGCCACGGCTCGACGACGGCGGTCAGAGAGAGCGACAGCGACACGTCGAGCAGGTCTTCGGCGGCGAGATTCGGGAGCACGACGTCTCGCAGGTACGACTCGGCGGCGGTGGTACGAAGTGCCCCGGGTGCGGATTCCGCCAGGATCCGAACGCAGAGTTCGGGCCAGCCACCGCAGAGTGCCAGAATCTGCTGCAGATCGGGTTCGCTGAGCGAGATGCGCCAGGAATCTGCGATGAATCCGAGTTCGGCCCGACTCAGCGCGAGATCGTCCGAGGTCACAGACGTGAGGTCGAGATGCCGGCGGGCCGCGACGGCCGCGAGCGGGTGCTTTCCGCGTGACGCGAGCACGAGGTGCACCGCGGGCGAGCGGTCGACGAGGTCGACGAGGTCTGCCACGAGTGCATCGTCGGTCAACTGACCGGCGTTGTCGACGATCACGACGAGTCGCTCGATGTCGTGCTCCTCGATGGCGTCGGCGATGGCACCGGACGGCATCAGCGATGGTCCGCGTGCCGTACTCGTGGTGGCAGCTGCGGACCCCGCCCGGTCGAGGCGATCGAGCAGTTCGAGAGCGAACGCGTCGGGGGTGTTCAACTCCGGTGTCGCAACGACCCAGACGACCGTATCGCCGGCCTCGGCCCGGTGCCGCGCCCACATCGCGGCGAGCGTGCTCTTCCCGTATCCGGGCGGTGCCTGGATGACGGAGACGGCCGCGAGATGATCGAGCCGCTCCATGAGCGCCCCTCGAATGATCGAGCGCTTCGATGCACGCGGCAAGCCCCGGCTGGTGGCTCGTCGCGGTTCGGAGCGCGACCCACCGGCGTCAGCAGTCCCATCCAACGACACGTTGTTCGTCCTTCCCGGTAGGGCGGGAATTGGGCATTCGCCCACACTCAATCCTCCAACAGCCTCTGTGCTTCGACGGTCGCGTTTCCCACTCGTGCGTCCCCACTCGTCCGCATCCGCGCCGAAGCCTCGGCATTCCCATCATTCACACATCACACATCACGCGCATCGCTCCCCCGGCGGAGACTCCAAGTTGGTCCACGGATGGTCCGTGCCTGGTCCGTGCTTCACACGTGACCTCGAGACTGGCTCACGACGCCGACCATGCGAGCGGATTTCACCCTCGGATTCACCCCGAGTGGAGAGGCAGGCGGGCATCCGCGAATCATCGCGTGAACGAACCGCGCACGCCTGCCCGTCGAAGACTCCCGACCACGCGACCGGCGAGCACGGATGCTCCGGCCTCTCCCACCATCCGACCCGCGAGCGTCGCGGCGAGCATCGGCCACGTCAGATGCTCGGCCGAGAATACGGGCAACGAGACGGCGAACAGGGCGACGCCCGCGATCGCTCCGGCCGCCACATTCCCCGCAGTTCCCGCGAACTTCGTCGCCACCCGACCGCTGTCTCTCCGGAGCAAGGCCAGTGCGACATCGTACGCGGCGCCGCCCACGACGAGCGGCACGATCAACAGCATGCCGATGGGCGAGAACGGCCCTGCGAGGAATCCTGCGATGAATGCGGTGAGCGTCGCGGTGCCGGTCGCGCCCAGGTAGTGCCGTGCAGCGAACGGCAGGAGGCTGTGCAGACCGGCGACGAGTGCATACACGGGCGGCAGCGCGGCGGCGAGCGTCGCGGTGAACGGGGCGACTGTGATCAGAACGAGCACTTGCACGGCCGCGAATGCGGCGCAGGTGAGCAGCACGCGCGTCGTGAACGACCGTGCGGGGCGCAACGGCGCGGGCACGTCGGGCGAGCTCGGCGAAATGCTCATTCCTCGGCCGCGAGCAGGTGTCGATCCAGGGTGATCGCAATGGCCTCTTCGCGATTGCGTGCGCCGAGCTTGCGGTACACGCTTCGCAGTTGGGTCTTGACCGTGTTGACCGAGACGACTGCCTCGGCCGCGATCTCCGCGGCCGAGGCAGTCGTCATGAGCGCCCGGAGCACCACGAGCTCGCGCGGGGTCAGCAGCGCGGGCGTCGAGATCTCGACGAGGAACGAGGGCGTCGGGACCTCCGTGACGAGCCCCTTCGATCCGAGCTCGCTCGCGGCCGCACGCACCCGCTCCAGATCTGCAGGTTGGAGGAGTGCGAGCGGCAACCGCAGGGCGGTCGCGTTCAGTGCGGCGCACAGATGGTCGACGACCGACCGCGCGCGCCTCGCGTCGGAGAGACGGAGCAGCACCGCCGCCTCGAGCGTCGCCGCTTCGGCGGCAGTGCGGGCCGATTGGGATGCTCCCGCGATGGCGCGAAGTTCGTGGAGCGCCGCGCCGGGCCGGGACAGCGCCAGTTCGATTCGCGCGCGGTCGACGCGCGTCTGCGGGGTCGGCGGCGCATCGCGGAGCAAGATGTGCCGCGCGGCATCCGGCTTGCCCAACGCCAGGTGCAGCACCGAGCGCACCGACGCCAGCGCACTTCGTGCCGACGACGAGCGCCCCTCAGCGCCGCGCGAGCTCACGAACACCTCGAGCCGGGCGAGCGCGTCGGCCGGTCGGCCGGCGGCGAGCGCGGCGAGCGCCTCGACTCGGGCGATCGCCGTCCAGTGCTCGATCGTGCGCCGATCGTGCATGAGCGCCGCCAGATGCGTTTCAGCGGCCGGCACGTCGAACCGCTCGAGCGCGAGCAGCGCCTCCGCCAGACGATAGAACGTGCCCGGGTACATCGAACGTTGCAGGTCGGTCCATGGCGCCGACCGCGCGAGCACCAGGTACCGCTCCGCTTCGCCCAGATCGCCATCGAACGCGTGGATGCCGGCGAGCATCGAGACGTTGGTGAAGCCCGCCCCGTCGCCGGAATCGGAGGTTTCGGAGAGACCGATGGTGAAGGCGCCCATGGCCTCGTGGAGCTGGCCGGCGTAGTACAGGCTGGTGCCCAACTGGGCGTACAGCCGCGGAAGCTGGCTGAGCATCTCGACCCTGTCCGCCGCCGGCATCGACTCCAAGACGCGCAACGCACTCCTGGCCGGCCCCGCCGCCGTCGATGCCCGCCCGATGAGCCGGAGCGCAGCGCTCTCGGTCGCGAGGATCAGCACGCGATCGGCCGCGCTCGTTCTCCCTCCTCGGGTGCGCATGGCCGCCGAAGCCAGCGTGAAGTACTGCACGGCCTTCGCGCGACGGTGATCGACGCCGTTGTAACAGAGGCCGAGCAGCATCGCGAGCAACGGGTGTGCGGCGAGCTGGCGCAGCGGGACTCGCTCCAGCAACTCACGCGCGAGTTCGCCGTGTGCGACGAGCAGCTCGAACCACGCCCCGCGAACGACCTCGGTCGCGGCATCCAAGTCGTCGTCGGCGACGGCCGTCGCAAGTGCGTGCACCGGCTGGATTGGATCAGTGATCATGCTTGCTACGTACCGTCGCGATTGTCGAACCGGAATCGCTCCCATGGTATCGAGTACGTCCAGCCGGATCCGCCTGGTCAGGCGCGACGTCTCGCCGCCGGCATCGACACGGTGATGGCTCAGCGCTCGAGGGCTGATGCCAACCGGAGTGCCAGCTTCCCGACGTAGTGGTCGCGGAGCGCCAGGTGCGCGTCCCGTACCTGCGCCAGTGGGAATGTCTGCGCGACGTGCGGCATGAGGGCGCCTGCTTCGATGACGGCATTGAGGCGCTCGAAGGCGGCCTGGCTTCGAGCGCCGTCGTAGTACGAGATCGGCGCGTCGACGGGTGCCGCCGGCAGCGGGTGGACCCCGTTCGGCCAGGCGATACGCCCCGAGCTCTTCATCGCGCGAAGCGAGCGCTCCGTCGTCTCTCCGCCGACCGTGACGACGGCCGCGTCGAGTCCGTCTGGCGCGAACTCGGCCGCCGCGAGAAAGACATCGTCCTTGCGTCCGTCGACGACCGCATCGGCGCCCAGGCGCTCGCACAGCGCGACGCCGTCATCGCCGGAAGCGACCGCCAGCACCCGAAGCCCCCGGTGCCGGGCGAGCTGTACGGCCAGGTGCCCGATTCCTCCACTGGCGCCGAAGACCATGAGCGTCGCACCCGGCCGCAGGTCGAGCAGGTCGAGGCCGCTCAGCGCGGTCAGCGCATCCCACGCCATCACGCCGGCCTGCTCCGTCGGCAGCCGGTCGGGCGCATGCGCCACGTGCTCCGCCGCGACGACCGCGTACTCGGCGTAGAAGCCTCCACGCGGAACCGGCATCGTCGCCGCGTAGACGCGGTCGCCGACTTCGAATCGCGTCACGTTGCGCCCGACTGCCGCCACCGAGCCGGCCGCATCCCATCCGAGAACATACGGGAAGGCCGAAGCGACTCCGAAGACCCCGTCGTACCGCCCCTCACGCTCGACGGCATCCCAAGAGGCGACACCGGCGACCTCCACCCGGACGAGGACGTCATCGTCCGTCACTTCCGGCTCTGGTATCGCGCGCTGGGTGAGCTGTTCCACTCCGCCGAATCGGTCGAGCACCGCGGCGTTCATCGTCGAAGCCGGGATCGCACTGATCGCCGCGCTCCGGGAGGTCGTGTTCGTCATCCGTACTCCTCATTTGCTTGATTCAATAAAGCAACATTGGAACACGATTACTTGAGCGAATCAAGCAGTCCGCCTATGCTGGC
Source organism: Agromyces sp. GQ35 (assembly GCF_059758475.1). NCBI lineage: Bacteria > Bacillati > Actinomycetota > Actinomycetes > Micrococcales > Microbacteriaceae > Agromyces > Agromyces sp. GQ35. The sequence continues at coordinate 945,316 of NZ_JCAXEO010000001.1, forward strand.
CCGATGGCATTGCCGAGCGGACCGATAGCGACCTCATCCGAGGCGGAGGCTGCCCTCTTCGACCTGGTCGACGCGTACGACCGCGCCTATGAAACAGCCGCAGCCCGCCTCTCGCTCAGTGCCGCACAGGCGTGCGTGCTCGGGCGCCTCGAGGAACGTCGCGGCATGGGTGCACTGGCCGTGGAACTCGGCTGCGACGCCTCCAACGTCACGCAGATCGTCGCCCGGCTCGAGGCTCTCGCCCTCGTGACGCGTGAGCCGAATCCTGACGATCGCCGCGCGCGACTGGTGGCCCGAACCCGACGCGGAGACGAACTCACCCGCCGCTTCGAGCGGGAGTTCGCGTATGCCCGTGCCGCGGTCGGACGCTTGACTGCGGACGAGCAGCACCGATTGACCGAACTGCTGCGCAAAGCGCTCGGGTAGTCGCATCAGGCGCACCACTGTCGAATGCCGGTGGGCGGGTGCAGACTGGCTGCATGTGCGGACGATTCGCGAACGACGCCAAGATCGACGAGCTCATTCAAGAGTTCGTGGCCCAGGGCAACGACTACCGCGACTGGAGCCCGCAGTACTCCATCGCCCCCACCGAGGTCGTGCCGATCGTGCGCGAGCGGCGCAACAGCCAGACCGGCGAGGTCATCCGCTCGATCGATCCGGCCGTGTGGAACTTCCATCCCTCGTTCATGAAGGAGTCGAAGCGACCGCAGTTCAACACCCGCATCGAGACGGTCGCCACCAACGGGCTGTGGAAGGGTGCGTTCGCATCGTCGCGCTGCCTCGTGCCGATGCGCGGCTACTTCGAGTGGACGGGCGAGCCGGGGCACAAGCAGGCCTTCTTCCTGCACTGCGAGCAGCCACTGCTCGCCGCCGCCGGCATCTACACCGCGCGCAAGGTCGACGACGAGTGGGAGGTCTCGACGTCGATCATCACTCGTGAGGCGAGGGATGCCTCGGGCGAGGTGCACGACCGCATGCCGGTCTTCCTCGGGCGAGACGCCTGGCAGGAGTACCTGGCGCCGGTCAAGCTCGACGACGACGGCAAGGGCGAGATGGTGGCGATGCTCACGGCCGAGTCCGAGCGCCTCGCCGCGACGATCTCGAACTACGAGGTCGACCGCCGCGTCAACAACTCACGCGCCGTCGACCCGGGCGACGCGACGCTCATCGAACCGCTCGCCTGAGGCGGCCGCCGCGGAGTGCGGCGCCCTTCGGGAAGACGACTCGCGCTGCACCCTCGGTGTCCCACTCGCCGGCAATTGGTATGACGGCAGCCCACGGCGACGGATCAGCCACTCGGCGACGATCAGGTTCGGCACCCAGCAGAGGAACGGCACCGCCATGTACGCGTTGTCGAAGGCCGCACCGAAGTCGAACTCGCCGCCGGGGAGCGCTTGCACCCCGAGCAGTACGCCCACCCAGAGCCGCAGGGTGACCGCCGCGTAGGTCAGTGCGAAGTTGCGCATCATCCAGGCTCGGTGGCTCGCGACATCCCCGGCCCGAATCGCCCGGTAACCGCGCCAACCGGTTAGGAGCCAGAGCGCGGCGAGGGCGCCGAACCCGAAGAATCCGGCGAAACCGGCGCTGTTGAACGGCGCCATGATGAGCCCGGCCGTGCCCGCGATCGCGATGGCGAGCAGTGAGCTCCGGCCGATCCAGCGGTGCACCCGGGGATGCCTCGTGCGCAGGCCGCGCCAGAACTGGAGCGGCCCTGCCGCGAGCGCGAGACCGCCGGCCACGATGTGCACATAGAACGCGAGCTGCACGAACACCGGCCGGCCGTCGTAGTTCGCCGCGAGTCCGACGCCCTCGTCGGAGAGGTCGGCGAGCGCGGCGGTGAGGTACGGCACCACCGCGTACACGGTGATCGCCAGCGAGGAGAGCAGCACCCAGGTCCAGGCGATACGGGTGGCGATCTTGCGGGACCCGGGGCGCCGTTCCGTCACTCGGTCGGTGCTCACTCGGCCGGTGCTCGTGCGGGTTGAGTTGTTCATGCGCTCAGCCTGGCGAGACGGCCGATGCGCCGACATCCGGCATTCCCCCTGACACGAGTAGGGCTCACCCCCACCGCACGCCGAGCGCGGGCGTGCGCGGGCCGTGGCTTCTTGGGAGTTCCCGCAGAGTCGGTGCGTTCGCCTTGCGTCATCCGCTCATGCTCGGCATCGTGGCTGACTCATCGCCAGACAGGAAAGGGGAGCAACATGCTCACACTCACCGAATCGGCGACGACGGTCGTGAAGGCTATCGTCGAGCAGAGCACCGGAACGACTGACGGCGGCCTGCGGATCAACAGCGAGAACCCCGAATCGACCGACTTCGCCGTGCGTGTCGTCGAGTCGCCCGAAGAGCTCGATGCGGTCGTCGAGAACAACGGCGCGCGCGTCTATCTCGGCACGAACGCCGTGCTCGCCCTCGACGACAAGGTGCTCGACGCCGAAATCGGCGCCGACGGCACCGCCCGTTTCGCCATCGCAACCCAGAGCTGAGGCCAGGGGCCGGTCCGGCGGCGCTCCGAGTGAGGCCGCCGGTCAGGCCGGGCCACCCTGAGCAGCCGGGGATAGAGTGTGGAGATGATCCTCGCTCGGCCGGTCAGGCAGTGGTTCCCGCTCACGGCGTTGTCGCTGGGATTTGTCGGGAGTGCCATCGGGGCAGCCGTCGGCCAGCCCAACTCCTGGCTCTGGTTCGGCGCCGGCGTGCTAGCCGCGATCGTGCTCGTCCTCACGACGAGCTCGCTGAGGGCGCGCAAACGCTCCGACTGAGTCGGTGCGCCGTCAGGCGTTCACGCCTTCCATGAACGGCTCGTACCGATAGCCGTCGGCGCCGAGGATCGCAACGGTCGACTCCGGCACTTCGACGAAGGCGCCGGGCAGGTTGTTGAGCGGCTCGGAGACCACGACGCGCGCGTTCTGCCCGAAGAGTCGCAGGCGTGGCAGATCCGGGTACATCTCTTGAAGCGTCGGAATGTCGACGGAATGGAAGAGCGTGCGCGACCTGCCCTCCGATGAATACCGGAACGCCCAGATCGTCGCACCGTCGGCGATCGCGATCGTGCCCTGCATCGGATAGCCGATGCCGTGTTCCCGGCCGGTCCGCTCGACGAAGCGCACCGCCTCGGTCATGCCCGCGATCGGGTCGTCCTGCAGGCCGAAGGTCAGCGCGAGGTGGAAGAGCACCTCCGAGTCGGTCGTTCCCTGAACGTCGGGGTAGAGCGACGGATCGATCGCGAAGGTGAGCTCGCGCTTCATCGCACGGAAACCGTGGATCACCCCGTTGTGCATGAAGAGCCAGTTGTGGTGGCGGAAGGGGTGGCAGTTCGTGCGCTGAATGGGCGGCCCCGCGGCGGCGCGCACATGGCTGAAGAAGAGCGGGCTCTCGATCGCCTCCGTGAGCTCTCGGAGGTTCTCGTCGTTCCACGCCGGTTCGACGCTGTGGAACAACGACGGATGACTCCCGGCCGTCGCCCCGGCGGGATACCAGCCGACGCCGAAACCGTCGCCGTTGACGGTTTCGGCGCCGAGCGGCGAATCGAGCGATTGGGCGACGAGCGAGTGCTGTGCGTCGAGAATCACGAGTGAGGGTTGGAGCGGTTCTCCTGAGTAGGCGAGCCAGCGACACACACGCCCCACCTCCTTCATCCACCGTCGGCGTGAGGATGCTGCCATCGTACAGCGTTTCGATGATTCCTCATCTACGTGCAGCGATGCCGCCTGGCGAACCCCGGACTCTCGCCCTCGTCAGCCCGCGGGGGCCGGCTCGGGTTCGGGGGCAGGCTCGGCCGCAGGCTCCACACGCGGGCACTTCGCCAGTTCGCGCATCTTCGTCGTCGCCTGCTCGAACGACCACGGCAGCTCGACGAGCGGCTGTTCGTGCTCTGCTGCAGCCGTCGCCTTGGATGCGAGTGACGCGAGTGCGAAGGCCGCCTCGCGGGCGAAGTCCGCACCCGACGTCGAGTTGTTGAGGGCCACTACGACGGTGAGCCCGCTCTTCGGATCGGTGAACGCGGCGGTCAGCGCACCGGCGGACTCGCCGGCCAAGCCGCGCATCGGTCCGTACTCGGCGCCGCCGAGCCCCCAGCTCTGCCAGGCAGGGGCATCTCCGCCGAGCGGAATCGCGGTCCACTGGGCGCGAACCGTGCCCTCGTCGAGCAGTGCGCCGGTTGCGAATGCGGCGCTCAGACGATGCACGTCATCGAGGTCCGAGACCGCACCCGCCGCCGCTCCTCCCATCGAGCTCGACTGCGACGTGTCATCTCGCAGCACGGCGCAGTCGACCGAGCCGTCGCCGGCGACCGCGGCCGAGTATGCGCCGAACCCGCCCTCGAGCTCGGTGTCGGTCGGTGACGGAAGTGAAGTGGCGTCGAGGCCGAGCGGGTCGAACACGTACTGCTCTGCGAGCTGGTTCCAGGACTTGCTGGTTCGACGCTCGAGCGCCATCGCGAGGAGGAGCACTCCAGTGCGCGAGTGCGCCCAGTGTTCCCCCGGCGGGCCAGTGCGCGGCAGCGCGAGGCCACTCGAGAGCAGTTCGTTGGGCGGCCAGATGCGCTCGGGGTTCGCGACAAAATGACTGCGCAAGCCCGGGTAGTAGTCGGCGATACCCGACGTGTGCTGGCACAGCTGGCCGAGCGTGATGCCGTCGAGACCCGGCACCCAATCGACGATGTCGGCCACCTCGTCATCGAGCGCGACCACGCCCTCGTCGACGAGACGCAGCAGCACGGTGCACGTGACCTCGGTGGTGAGGGTGCTCAGGTGGAACCGGGTGTCGACGGTGACCGGTGCGGCTGCCTCGCCGAAGTCGACCACGCCCGACGCGCCGGTCCACTCCCCCGACCACGGCGACCACGCACCCGCGACTCCGCCACTCGAGCCGCTGAGCGCGACGGCTTCGTCGAGCACCGCCTGCAGTTCGCCCGCGAGCGGTTCACCGAACTCTGCATCGACGGGGTCGAGAGCGGCCATGGGATCGACGACTCCGCCGGTGCATCCCGCGATTCCGAGCGCGCCGACGAGCACGGCGGCGAGAACGCCCCGCCGCCACTTGACCCGCTTTTGGCCAGCCACCAAGCTCCCCTCAGCCGTGTGTCCGTTGAAATTGTATCCGCCGTCGCTGGGAAGCCCTGCCATCCGCCCGCGAGCCATCCAGGGCCGGCGTCGCTCGATGAACCCGCCACGATCGGCGGGCTCCATGCGAGCGACGGATGCCGCGGCATCCGTCGCTCGACCGGGGCGGTCAGCTCTTCGGCGACGCGATCTCGCGATTCGCGCCCATCATGAAGCGCTCGACGTTGCGATCGACGATGATGTCGCTCGGCCGCAGCGGGCGTGCGAGGTAGAGGCCGTCGAGTGAGGTCAGCCGACTGAGCGCGACATACGTCTGGCCCGGGCTGAACACCCGCTGACCGAGGTCGACGATCGCGCTGTCGTAGCTCGCGCCCTGCGACTTGTGGATCGTAACCGCCCATGCCAGTTTCAGCGGGAACTGGGTGAACTCCGCCACGATCTGCTTCTCGAGCTTCTTTCGCACGGGGTCCCAGGTGTACTTGTACTTCTCCCAGGTCACCTGCTCGATCTCATGCTCCTCGCCGTCGATGTCGACGCGCACGGCGCGGTCGAGCGACGTGACCGTGCCGATCGTGCCGTTCACCCACCGCTGGCCTTCCGGCCCGATCGCGGTGTCGTTGCGCAGGAACATCACCTGCGCGCCGATCTTCAGCTCGAGATTCTCGTCGGCCGGGAACGCCCGGCCGCCGAAGTCGCCGGCGACTTCGGCCTCGTTGCCCTGCGACTGGCCCGGCAGGCGGTGCAGCTGCGTGCGGTTGATGCGGTTGACCGTGTCGTTGCGGGTCGCGAGGGTGATCGCACCCTGCTCGGGCAGCGGGCGCCGAGCGCCGACGCTGTTGAGCACGCCGGCGATCTCGGCGGTGACGCGGCCGTGCCGCACGGCGTTCAGCATCTGCTTGAAGTCGTCGTCGTGCTGGCGGTGGATCTCGCCGAGCTCGAAGATGCGCAGGTCGGTCTCGCGCCACACCTTGGCGTCGAAGAACCACATGGAGTCGTAGGTGTCGGCGAAGTACGCTCGCTCATCGGCATCGCCGGGCACCGGTGCGAGCTGGTACGGGTCGCCGAAGAGCACCACCTGCGCGCCGCCGAACGGTTCGAGCGGGCGCTGCCTCGCCTGGCGCAGCGAGCGGTCCATCGCGTCCATCAGGTCGGCGTTGACCATCGACACCTCGTCGAGCACGAGGGTGTCCATCGCGTTCAAGATCTTGCGGACCGTGTCGTTCTGGTCGATGACGTGATCGGCGATGACGCCGATCGGCAGGCGGAACAACGAGTGGATCGTCTGGCCGCCGACGTTCAACGCGGCCACGCCGGTGGGCGCGCAGATCACGATCTGCTTCTGCGTGTTCCAGTTCAGGTGGTTGAGCAGCGTCGACTTGCCCGTGCCCGCGCGCCCGGTCACGAAGACGTGCTCACGCGTGCCCTCGATGGCCTGGAACACCGCGGCCTGTTCGCGGCTGAGGGTCACGTTCTGCACTGGAGCGCTTTCGGTTCGGCGGGCGGATGCCCCGGACGGATGCCGCAGGCGCTCCCACTGTAACCGCCTCGGCCCGGGCGCCGTGCCCGCGCTGAGGATATCCCCAGTCCCCACCGAGGCCGCCCATCTAGACTGGCTGGGTGGGGAGCTCCGGGGTGCGCGGTAGTCGAATCTCACCGTTGTCCGTCGCCGGTTGGGCGGGGCTCGCGGTGCTCGTCGTCGGCGCCTTCCTCGCCGCGCTCGGTGGGCTGAATCAGACGATCTACGGCGCCTCGAGTTTCATCGAGCGCTACCTCTCCGCCATCGCGAGCGATGACATCGCCACAGCGTCGACGACGCCGGGCGTCGCGCTCGACGCCACAGAACTCGAGGCGCTCGGGCTGCCGGCGAACGTGTCGACGGCGATGCTGCGCACCGGCGTGGTCGAGTCGGGGCCCGAAGACGTGCGCATCATGAGCGACATCGCCCACGGCGACGGCACCCATACCGTCACGGCGAGCTACCGGCTCGAAGACGCGATCGTCGAGTCCTCGTTCGATGTACGGCCCATCACGCCGCTCTACGGCGTGCTCAATCGGTGGGAGTTCGCCGTCAGCCCGCTCGCGATCGTCGATGTCACGGCCGCGCACAATCCACTGTTCTCGGTCGGCACCCTGCAACTCGACTCCCGCGCCACGAAGACGGGCGACGAACTCGCCGCATTCACGCAGGTCACCCCGTATCTCGCGATCGCGCCGGCCGTCTACGAGTTCTCCCACAGTTCGGTGCTGCTCGAGGCGGTGCCCGCGAAGCTGCAGGCGGATGTCTCGGCCCGCGTGCCCGTCACCGTCGATGCGCAACCGACCGCGGCCTTCGTCGAACGCGTGCAGGTCAAGGTCGACGAGTTCCTCGCGGAGTGCGCGACGCAGACGGTGCTGCAGCCGGCGAAGTGCCCCTTCGGCATCGAAATCGACGATCGCGTGGAGGGCGTCCCCGCCTGGAGCATCGTGACCGTGCCGCTGGTGACGCTCACCCCGGGCGAGACCTCGTTCGACATGCCGCCGACCGAGGGCGTCGCCCATATCTCGGTCGAGGTGCAGTCCCTGTTCGACGGGCACCGCTACACACTCGAAGAAGACCGGCCGTTCACGCTGGCCCTCGCGGCCACGATCCAGCCCGACGACACCATCGCCATTCAGCTCAAATAGCGAGCGCTACGCTCGGCCGTCGCGCTCCGCGATCGCCGCGAGCTGCGCGTTGTACGCCTCGAGCTCAGCATCCCCGGTGCGGTCGGCATGCCGGTCGCGGCGCTTCGACTCCTTCTCGTCGCTGCGCGCCCACTGCACGGCCACGGTGATCGCGAGCGCCACGGTCGGAATCTCGCCGATCGACCAGGCGATGCCGCCGCCGAGCTGCTGGTCGACGAGCGCATCGGTGCCCCAGCCCATCGCGCCGTACCAGTCGGCCAGCAGCAGTCCGGTGCTCGACATGATCGTGAGTCCGAAGAACGCGTGGAACGCCATCGTGCCGAGCAGCAGCACCAGCCGGAATGCGTACGGCAGTCGGTACGGCACGGGGTCGATGCCGATGAGCGACTGCACGAAGAGGTACCCCGTGATGAGGAAGTGCACGATCATCCACTCGTGGCCGATGTGGTCTTCCATCGTCCAGCGGAAGAGCGGCGAGTAGTAGAAGACCCAGAGGGAGCCCGCGAACAGCACGGCGGCGACGATCGGGTTGGCGATGATGCCGGCGAACTTCGAGTGCACGGCGAGCAGGATCCACTCGCGACCGCCGCGGCTGCCGTCTTTCCGGGCACGGATGGCGCGGGCGGCGAGCGTCACCGGCGCGCCCGGCACGAGCAGCACCGGCACCGCCATGGTGAGCACCATGTGCGCGAGCATGTGCGCCGAGAAGAGGTACTGCTCGTAGACGCTCACACCGCCGCTCGTGATGTACGCGAGCAGCAGCAGCCCGGCGACCCAGAGCACGGTTCGATACGCGGGCCAGTGATCGCCGCGCTTGCGCAGGCGTCGAACCCCGGCGAGGTAGAAGAAGATGCCGAACGCGCAGGCGAGCACCCAGATCAGGTCGGGCTTCCACTCGGTGAAGAACCGGATCACCTCGGGCCACGGGGGCAGCGGTTCGCCCGTCAGGATCTCCGCGGGAGTGCGCGCGAGTGAACCGGTCTCTTCCGACACGGGGGTCGCCGTGCGAGCGAGGGCGGCCGCCACGCCCGACGCGAGTCCCATGAACGCGAGCTCGGCCACCACGAGCCACCAGAACGCGCTCCCACCGGCCGGTCGAGCAGCGACCGACGAACCACTCGCCGGTCGAGTAGCGACCGACGAACCACTCGCCGGTCGAGTAGCGACCGACGAACCACCCGCCGGTCGAGTAGCGACCGACGAACCACTCGCCGGTCGAGTAGCGACCGACGAAGGAGGACGCGTATCGAGACCCGCCGCACCTCCACTCGCGCCCCGCGACATCCGGCCGATCAGGAATCGTCGCTGCGCCGCACCGAACAGCCCGAGCGCGACGAGTGCCGCGACCTTGACGACCACGAGCCCGCCGTACGGCGTCGCGAGCTGCTCGAGCGTTCCGATGCGCAACGCCGCACCCGCATATCCCGAGAGAGCCACCACGATGAAGCAGATGAGGGCGACGCTCGAGTAGCGCCCGAGCACCACGGGAAGCCGCTTGGCGCCGAGCTCGCGCCGCAGCAGCACGATCGTCACGAGCCCGCCGAGCCAGGTCGCAGCGAACACGAGGTGCAGGCCGAGCGCGGTGATCGCCGCTGCGTGTCCCGCCGCACCGGCGGCGTGGCCCTGCTGTGCGAGCGGCACGAGCGACGCCACGGCGAGCACCGTCACGAAGACGAGTGCCGTGTGGTTGCGCACCGCGAAGCACAGCACGGCGACGGCCGCCGCCACGAGAGTCGTCGTGAGCCAGGCCTGCCCGAGCTCGATCGTCGTGACGAACTGCCCGAGCTTCTGGCCGAATGCGTCGCTCAACTCGAACGGCACGCTCGTGACGAGCAGGAAGGTGAAGAGGCCGCTTGCGGCGCTCGCGACCGTCAGCACGGCGGCGGATGCCGCAGCGACGTCGAGTGCCACGTCGAACTCGCGTCGCTTCGGGCTGAGGGCCCAGACGGCGAGCACGAGCGCGCCGATCATGCCGGCCGCCCCGAGGTTGACGAACAGCTTCGCGACCGGCACGCCGTAGCGGGCGACCGGGCCGGGATCCTGGATCAGCTGCTCGGCCGCTCCCCCACCGAACGCGAGGCCGACGAACGTCGCCGCGAGGGCGACGGCGATGAGTGCGGCGGGGCCGAGCACTCGGACGGAGCGAGGCACGCGCACCAGCCTAGACGGCGCCAGCCGAGCGCCGGCCCAGAGCGGCGCGGCTGCGCTCGGTGCGAATCGCGTCGCCCCGAGGCATCCGCCGCCGCACCTCTGCCCACGGTCACACCCCACCTCGAGCTCAGGAGAAAGATCGCTACTCAGGATGAAATCGGCGCATTCGTCCTGAATAGCGGCCTTTCTCCTGAAATCGCGTCGACGAGAGCGACGGGAACGTCGAAGGGGCGCGCGGCTCACGCCGCACGCCCCTTCGGTGAAGTCGCAGTTACTTCGCAGCAGCCTTGAGCTTCGAGCCGGCCGAGATCTTGACCGAGTGACCGGCCGGGATCTGGATCTCGGCGCCGGTCTGCGGGTTGCGGCCGGTGCGTGCAGCACGCGACGTACGCTCGACGGCGAGCCAGCCCGGGATGGAGACCTTGATGTCCGAGCCCACGGACTCGGCGAGCGCCTCGAAGAGGCCGCCGAGAACGGCGTCGACGGTTGCCTGGCTCTGTCCGGTCGACGCTGCGACCTTCGCGACGAGCTCGGTCTTGTTGAGCGACTTGTCAGCCATTGAATGTCCTCCTCGGACGTTCGCTGTTCGGTACAGCAGTTGTGAGTTCTCGGGAACGATCGTTCAACCGCCCCCGTGGCCGATCAGGCCGCCTTGAATGTAACAGAGTTCCCCGGAATCCCGCGGATTTCCGGCCGTTTCGGGCAGCTTCGCCCCGGCGTGTCGCACACGAGTTCGCTCTCGGCGCAGCCTGTGGGCATGCGACGGCCTGCCCGATCCACCTGCGCGGCCCCCCGGGGGCGGCTCCCCCGGCCCCGCCCGGAAACGACGAACGGGACGCCCGGAGGGGCGTCCCGTTCGTCGGAATGCTGTGGTGCTGTGCTGCTTACCAACTCGCGCCAGAGCGCGAGTCGATGTGCTCGGCTGTGCCTATTGTCGTCGTGTTACCACGACGACTTCGTGATGCCGGGAAGCTCGCCACGGTGCGCCATGTCGCGGAAGCGAACACGGGAGACACCGAACTTCGTGAGCACGCCACGGGGGCGGCCGTCGATGGCGTCACGCGAACGCACGCGGATCGGCGATGCGTTGCGGGGAAGCTTCTGGAGGCCCCTGCGAGCCTCTTCGCGGCTCTCGTCGGTGCCGTTGGGGTCGACGAGCGCCTTCTTCAGCTCGAGGCGCTTCGCGGCGTACCGCTCGACGATCACCTTGCGCTGTTCGTTGCGCGCGATCTTGCTCTTCTTCGCCATGTCTTAGCGCTCCTCTCGGAAGTCGACGTGCTTGCGCACTACAGGGTCGTACTTCTTGAGCACGAGACGGTCGGGGTTGTTGCGGCGGTTCTTGCGGGTCACGTAGGTGTACCCGGTGCCGGCGGTCGACCGAAGCTTGATGATCGGGCGGATGTCTTGTGCTTTCGCCATTAGATCTTCACCCCACGTGCCTTCATGTCCTTGACCACTGCCTCAATGCCACGAGCGTCGATCACCTTGATGCCCTTGGCGGACACGTTGATGGTGATGTTCCGACGAAGCGACGGCACGAAATAGGTCTTCTTCTGCACGTTCGGGTCGAAGCGGCGCTTCGTCCGGCGGTGCGAGTGCGAGATGTTGTGCCCGAAGCCGGGAACGGCTCCAGTCACCTGGCACACTGCTGCCATTGGTTTCCTCCAATACCGAGGGGCGGATGCCCCTCCCAAGGTCTCTTGTCTGCTGACCTTCCCCACTCGAAGGTCCGCGATCTCTCGCGTAGTTTCGATGGACGCTGCCGGTGGGGAGTGTCGCGGCGTGGGCAGTGGAAGTGCCCAGCCAACGAGCCAGCTTACCAGATGAGGCCCGAGGGGCCGAACCGGGCCGACGGTGCACCCGCCCATGGCACGACGAAGGCGGGTGACGGATGCCGCAGCATCCGTCACCCGCCTGTTCGTCGCGCGCTACTTCGTGAGCGAGTCGACGTACTCCTGGTTGTCGGCGATCCACTGCTCGACGATCGGGGCGTAGTCGTCGGAATCGGCGTCGCTGTTGAACATCGCGTTCTCGAGCGAGAAGAGCAGCTCGGAGTCCATGGCGAAGTTCTTCAGCCAGCCGGCGACCGTCGGGTAGCTCTTCTCGAAGCTCTTGCCGCCGAAGGAGTGGATACCCTCGGCGTCGCCGAGCGTGCCCTCGGGGTCTTCGAGGTCCTTGATCGGGAAGGCGTCGTAGGCCCAGTGCGGGCGCCACAGCGTGACGGCGACGTTCTCGCCGTTCTCGGTGGCGGCGGTCAGCTCGGCGAGCATGGCCGGCGTCGAGCTCGTCAGGTATTCCATCTTCTCGAGCCCGTACGTCGGGATCACCGCGTCGGTCGTGACCCGGTTCAGGCCCGAACCCGGCTCGATGCCGATGAGCTTGTTGCCGAAGAGGTCGGCGTTCGCGGCGAGCTCTTCGAGCGAGTCGATCGGGGCGTCCTCGTTCACGGCGATGGTGAGCTTGGCGTCCTCGTTCCACGCGCCGAGGTCGACGAGGTCGTCGCCGTACTGCTCGATGTAGTCGGCGTGCGTGACCGGCAGCCAGGTGTCGAGGGTCACGTCGTAGTCGTCGGTCGAGAGGCCCGTGTAGACGGGAGCCGGGTCGGCGTACTCGAGGGTCACGTCGTATCCCTGCTCGGTGAGGACGGCCTTCCAGAGCTCGCTCGCGGCGACGCCCTCATCCCAGCCGTTGAACACGGCGATCGTGATGTCCTTCTGGTCGCCGTTCTCGAGGGTCTCCGCCGCTGCGCCGCCGGCGCAGCCGCTGAGTGCCAGAGCGGAGACCGCTCCGAGTGCAAGTGCTCCGGTGAAGGTGCGCTTCTTCAATGTGTTCCTTTCCTCCCGTGTGCTGTGCACGGGTGTTGGGGATGGCCGCCGAAGCGACCCTTGGGCGCGCGGATGTCACGCGCCCGAGCTTTGGCGGTGCGGCGCGGGTCAGGCGGTGGCGGATGCCGCGGGCACGCGCTCGTGAGCGGCGGGTGCCGCTTCGGGAGCCGGGGGCTCCGCGGCATCCGTCGGCCCTGTCGCATCCGCCGCCGACTGCGCAGTGCGACGACGCGGGCTGCGCGACCGGCCGAGCGCGCCGGTGACCCGGTCGAGGATGATCGCGAGGATCACGACAGACAGGCCGGCCTCGAAGCCGAGCCCGACGTCGATGCGGGTGAGCGACTGCACGACCTGGCCGCCGAGCCCGCCCGCGCCGACCATGCCGGCGATGACGACCATCGAGAGCGAGAGCATGATGACCTGGTTGACGCCGGCCATGATGCTCGGCATCGCGAGCGGCAGCTGGATCTGCCGGAGGATGCGCCACGGCGAGGAGCCGAACGCCTGACCGGCCTCGACGACCTCCTTGTCGACGCCGCGGATGCCGAGCTCGGTGAGCCGCACGCCCGGCGCCATCGCGAAGATGATCGTCGCGACGATGCCCGGCACGACGCCGACCCGGAACAGGATGAGCGCCGGGATCAGGTAGACCATCGCGGGCATCGTCTGCATGAAGTCGAGGATCGGCCGGATGACCTTGGACGCGACGTCGGATCGAGCGGCGAGCACGCCGAGCGGCACCGAGACGACGACCGCGATGAGCGAGGCCACGAGCACCAGAGCGAGCGTCGACATGGCGTTGTCCCACTGGTCGACGCCGACGATCACGAGCAGGCCGACCACGGTGCCGAGCGCGAGCTTCCACCCCTTGGCGAGCCACGCGATCGCTGCGAGCACGAGGATCACGGCCCAGAAGGGCGGGGTCTGCAGCACGAGATCGATGAGTTCGTAGAAACCCGCGAAGACGCCGCGCACGACAGTGAAGAACCCGCCGAAGACGTCGGTGATGAGCTGGATGAACGCGGCGGCCCAGTCGCCGAGCGGAAGACGGAACTCGCTCATGCCGGGCTCCTCTCCCCCGCGGCATCCGCTCGCATCGCATCGGCCGGCTGGTCGCCGAGTTCGGCGGCATCCGCGCTCTGCAACGTTTCGGCACGGATGTCGGCGGCCTCCGCGACGGCTGCGGCCACGGCGCTCGCGTCGGCGGCGTCGGCGGCCGCCGTGTCGGGGCGCGCGGTGCGGTGCAGGGTCGCCGTGATCACCTCGACGGGGATGGTTCCGGGCATCTCGATGATGGCGTGCTCGGAGGTGTTCGCCGAGACGTTGCCGAGCGCCGCGAGCAGCGTGACCCGCGGCACCGCGCCGAGCAGACGCCCCTGTTCGTCGACGACGGCGAGGGGAAGCTGGCTCTCGACGGCGCTCTCGAAGAGTTCGGACAGATGCTCGTCGGCGCCGACGACGGGGTGGTCATCGCTGATCGCCGCCTCGAGGGAACGCTCGCCGCGCTGCACGAGTCGCAGGACATCGCGGTCGTGCACGACGCCGAGCAGCCGCCGGCCGCTGCCGACCACGAAGACCATCGAGGTCTGCAGATCACGCATCGAGCGCAGTGCCGCCCGCGGCCCGGCCGAGGCGGTGACGACGGCGCGCGGCGCCTCCATGACGTTTCCGGCGGTGAGTACGCGCGAGCGGTCGACGTCGTGCACGAACTGCGCGACGTAGTCGTCGGCGGGGTCGGTGAGGATCTCCTCGGCGGTGCCGAGTTGCACGATGCGACCGTCGCGCATCACGGCGATGCGGTCGCCGAGGAACATCGCCTCGTTGAGGTCGTGCGTGATGAACACGATCGTCTTGCCGAGTTCCTGCTGCAGCTCGACGAGCTGCTCCTGCATCTCCTTGCGGATCAGCGGGTCGAGCGCGGAGAAGGCCTCGTCCATCAGCAGGATGTCGGTGTCGGACGCCAGCGCACGGGCGAGCCCGACGCGCTGCTGCATGCCGCCCGAGAGTTCTGCGGGCAGCTTGTCGCCCCATCCCCCGAGTCCGACGCGCTGGAGGATGTGCTCGGCGCGCTCACGGCGCTCGGCGGCCGGCACCCCCTGGATCTCGAGGCCGTAGGCCGCGTTCTCGCGCACCGTGCGGTGCGGTAGCAGGGCGAAGTGCTGGAAGACCATCGAGACGTGGCGGCGGCGCACTTCACGCAGCCGTTTCGGGCTCATCCCGGTGATGGTCTCCCCCATCACCGTCACCGAACCGCCCGTCGGCTCGAGCAGCCCGTTGAGCGTGCGGATGAGCGTCGACTTGCCCGAGCCAGACAGGCCCATCACGACGAAGATCTCACCGCGCTGCACATCGAAATCGGCGTCGATCACCGCTGCAGTACCGAGCGGCGCGAGCTCGGACCGGCTGGCACCGGCCTGCAGGCGCTCGAGCGCCTCACGCGGCTTGCGGCCGAAGAACTTGGTGAGGCGTCGAACCTCGAGTGCGGTCGTGTCGGTCATGTACGGGTGCTCCGGAGCTCGCCGGAGTCGGCGCACGACGAACGCGCGCGTCTTCGCTCGGGTAGGGCGAGCTCATGGGTCACGGCCGGGTTGGCGGCGAATCGGGAACGAACTCAAGCGCGGAGCGTTGCTGCGTCTCCGGGCGAATGAAGCCTCCGTCGCACACGGCCATCGGGGCCGGATGCTCTGCCGCCGAACCGTACGTTTCGGCATGCCGATTTCGGAATGCTGGAACGCGGACTGGGCGATGCGGTCTTGCAGGACCGGGGACTACGCTACCGAGGTCAGCCGCCCAACCCCAAATCGAGTCAGCAGAATTGAGCTTTGATCAGCGCTTCTGCGCGATGGGCGGTGCTGCCGGGTCGGCAGCGGACTGCAGCAGGGTGCAGTTCGCGCACAGTCCGAACACGTCGACGACGTGCGCCGCACCGGTGAACCCGTGCTCGGCGGCCACGGCCTTGGCCCAGGCCTCGACCTCGTCGGCCGCGATCTCGACGGTGAGCCCGCAGTTGCGGCAGATCAGGTGATGGTGATGTCCCGTCGTGCTGCACGCGCGATAGAGCGCCTCGCCGTCGGGGGACTGCAGCGAATCGGCTTCACCGTTCGATGCGAGGTCGCCGAGGGCGCGGTACACGGTGGCGAGACCGATCGGCGAGCCGCTGGCGTGCAGCGTCGAGTGCAGCGCCTGCGCGCTGATGAACCCCTCGGTGTCGTCGAGAGCCTCGCGAACGGCCTCTCGCTGCCAGGTGTTGCGCTTCATGTGATGCGTGCGTCCTCTGCGGTCTCGACAGGTATGGAGACTCGCTTCAACGGTAGCGCCCTCAGCTTGGAGATTCCCAGAGACAGCAGGAAGAACGCGGTCGCCGCGAGGGCGATCGCAGGTCCGGCAGCGATCGCAAGGCCGCGCGAGGCGACGACGCCGAGCACCCCCGCCGCGGCGCCGATGACCGGGGCGACGACGAGCAGCCCGCGGAACGACGTCACGACGAGGCGCGCGGCGGCGGCTGGTGCAGCGATCAACGCGATGGCGAGGATCGCCCCGACGGCAGGCAGCGAGCTGACGACGGATGCCGCCGTCAGGCCGAGCACGAGCAGCTCGACCGGCCATTCGCGGAACCCGGCGGCCCGGAACCCGTGCGGGTCGAACGTCGAGAATGCGATCTGCTTGCCGAACAGGACGACGCACAGTGCGGCGACGACCGCGACACATGCTGCGAGCAGAATATCTCCGTCACCGACCGTGAGGATCGAGCCCACGAGCAGCGACTCCGCCCGCACCGGCAGCCCCGGAACCAGCGCTTGCAGCAGGGCTCCGGCCGCGAATCCACCGGTGAGCACGATGCCCGCCGCGACTTGCGCCCCCTGCCGACGAACGCGGGCGATCCCGGCCATGACACCGACCAGGGCCACGGATGCCACGGCGGCGCCCGCCGGCACGCTCACGCCGAGTGCCGCAGCCGCCACCGCCCCGGGGTAGGTGCCGTGGGTGAGCGCCTGGGCGAAGAACGTGCGACGGCGCACCACGACGAGTGCCCCGACGAAGCCGGCTCCCGCGCCGATGACGATCGCGGCGAGCAGCGCTCGCTCGAAGTACCCCATCAGCGCCCCTCCCCCGGTGCCGCCGGTCGATCCGCCGTCGGTCGAGCGGTCTCGGCCGGTCGAGGAGCGCCCGACGAAGGAGGCCGCGTATCGGGACCCGCACCCCGACGCGACCGCCGTTCGCGCCCGAACACCCGACTGCCGAACAGCACCAGCCCGTACCCGACCACGAAGACCGCCACCACGGTGCTGCCGGCCGGCAGGTCGAGCCCGGTTCCCACCGAGACGGCGAAGCCGAGCGCCAGACCGAGCCAGGCCGCGATCGCTGCGAACACCGCCGCGACCGGAAACAACCACCACAGTCGGATCGTCATGAGGCGGGCGGCCGCGCCCGGCACGATCAACAGTGCGAGTACGAGCAGCGTGCCGATCGTGCTCGCCGCGGCCACCACCACGAGCGCGATCGCGGCGTTCAGCACGAGATCGAGCACGAGCGCCGAGTCCCCGGCAGCACGGCTGCCCTTCGCGTCGAAGGCGCGATAGAGCTGCTGCTTCACCGTGATCGACACCGCGACGAGTGCCACGACGCTCACCAGGATCAAGGGCAGCACCTCGCCGGGCGGGATCGTGAGCACTCGTCCGAACAGCAGCGCCTCGAGCTCGCCGGCGTAGTCGTCGCTGCGCGAGACCACGATCACACCGACGCTGAATGCAGCCGTGAGCACGATGGCGATCGCGGCATCGGACGTGATGCCTGCGCGATCGAGCCAGGTGAGCGCGAGCGCGCCCCCGAGCGCGGCGATCGCCGCTCCGGGCAGGAGCCCTGCAGTGCCTCCGAGCGCGAGGCCGATGGCCAGTCCAGGGAAGACCGCGTGCGTGAGACCGTCGCTGATGAACTCGAGCCCCCGCAGGTTCACGAGGACCCCGACGACGCCGGCGACGACGGCGAGTACGAGCATCACGAGCAGGGCGCGGCCCATGAACGGTACGGCGAATGCCCCGAAGAGGGCGTCGGTCAGCGACATCCGTCACCGCCTGCTCCAACGGAGAGCGTATATGTCGATCTCGGCATCAATGACCTTCGTGGCCGGGCACGACGAGAGTGTGCTCGTCGAGTTCGACCTCGAGGCCCTCGAAGCACTCCTGCACGTTGCCGAGCGTCAGCACCTCGTCGACGGGACCGCTCGCGAGCTGGGTGCCGTTGACGAGCACCACCGAATCGCAGACGAGCCGTGCCAGTTCGAGGTCGTGGGTCGAGACGAGCACCGCCACTCCGCGCGTCTTCAGGGTGCGGATGGTGTCGACGAGCGCGTCGCGGTTCGCCTGATCGAGCCCGTTGAACGGCTCGTCGAGCAGCAGCAACGCGGGCTCCGACGCGAGCGCCCGCGCGAGCAGGCCGCGTTGCCGCTGTCCGCCGGAGAGTTCCCCGAACGGGCGGCGGGCGAGGGCGGTCAAGCCCACCGTCTCGAGTGCGTCGCGCACCGCGGCTCGATCGGCGCGCCCGGGCCAGCGAAGCAGGCCGAGCCGCCGGTAGCGACCTTGCATCACCACCTGTTCGAGGCTGATCGGGAAGTCGGGGTCGAGTTCGGCCGACTGGGGGAGGAACGCGATCATGCCACTTGCGGCATGCGCCGTGCTCGAACCGCCGGATGCCGCGGAGTCCGCGCCATCCGGAGCGCCGAGCTCGATCGTTCCCGCAGTCTTCGGCACGAGCCCGAGCACGCCCTTCAGCAGCGTGGACTTGCCGGCGCCGTTCGGCCCGATCAGCGCCACCGCCTCGCCCGGCATGATGTCGAGCTGCAGTCCGCTGACTCCGGAGCCGCCCGGATACGTGAAGGCGGCACCGCGCAGACGCAGCACGGGGGAGACGCTCATAGTGTCATCCTTGCAGTGCTGCGGGCACCGCGGTAGGCGTCACGCCCCAGGACTCGAGGATCAGGCGCGCATTGTGCATCTGGCTGCCGATGTAGGTCTCACCGTCGCTGCCGTCGACGCCGAGTGAATCACCGTAGAGTGCGTCGGGTCCGGAGTAGACGGTGACGCCCGCTTCTGCGGCGATCGTCTCGGCGGCCTTCGGCGAGATGGACGCCTCGGAGAAGACGGCCTTCACGCCGGTCGCTGCGATCTTCGCGACCAGGTCGTCGATCTCGGCGGCGCTCGGTTCGGCGTTGTCGTCGAAACTCGGAATGACACTGCCGACGAAGGTGATGTCGTACGCGTCGACGAAGTACGTGAACGCGTCGTGGTTGGTGACGAGCAGGCGATCGGCCGGCGGCACGGCCTCGACGTTCTCCTCGATCCACCCGTCGAGAGCGTCGAGCTCGGCGAGATACCCGGACTCGTTCTGCTCGATGGCGGCGGCGTCGACGCCCGGCACGTCGGCGAGACCGTGCGCGATGTTCTCGACCATCTGTTCGGCGAGCTCGGGGTCGGTCCAGATGTGCGGGTTGCCGGAGCCGTGGTCGTGGTCATCGTGCGAGTCGTCGGCGTGCTCGTCGGCGTGCTCGTCGGCGTGTTCGTCGGGAGCGTCCGTCTCGGCGGCATCCGCATCGTGATCGTGGTCGTCGACGGCTGCGTCGCCTTCTGCAGCGTCGTCGTGAGCATCGTCGTGGTCGTCGGTACCGAAGAGCTCGATGCCCGTACTCGCGTCGATCACCGTGCCATCGAAGCCGGACGCCTGCACGGCGTCATCGAGCCAGCTCTCGAGCCCGGCCCCGTTGACCACGAGCGCATCGGCGTTCGTGAGCGCGAGCAGTTGTGCCGCCGACGGGTCGAAGCTGTGCGCACTCTGCCCCGGTGAGAGCAACTGAGTGACCGAAGCGGTGTCGCCCACGAGCTCGCGGGTGAAGTCGCCGACCTGGGTCGTCGTCGCGACGATCGTGGGGCCGTCGGCGTCATCGGATGCCGCGGGTGCCGCGCACCCTGCGAGCACGAGTGTCGCCGAGATGAGCACCGCGCCGCCGGCGATGCAGACGAGGGGACGGCGAGGCGAGGTGCTGGATGGTGCGGTCATGATTCCACGGTAGGCTTATTGATAATGATTGTCAAAACCACCAGACAACGGCGGGCGGCACTCTGGGTGAACACCCGAGTGAGACCGGGGCATTCCCGGCGTCATCCTGTGCAGAGATCTGGCGAGTGTCGCACCGACGTGGGAGAGTGAAGCACGTGGATACGACGACGACCCCGCTCACGTTGCATCCGTTCACCGTCGCCGATGCCGAGCGAGTGCTCGCCGGCGAGGTCGACCCGCACGACGGGTGGGAGGGCGCATACGCCTTCACCGACGAGCCCGAGCTGCTCGCCGAGTACCTTCGTGCGGTGCAGGAGAACGGCGACCCGATGCCCTTCGGGCCGTACCTCGTGCGGCGCGGCCACGACGGCGCGGCGATCGGGGGAGTGAACCTGTTCGGGCCGCCCGGCGACGACGGGGCCGTCGAGTTCGCCTTCGGACTCGTGCCGGCCGTGCGCGGCCAGGGGCTCGCGCCTCACACGGTGACCGCTGTGATCGAGCTGGCGCGTGCCGCCGGCGTCGCGATCCTGCGCGCAGAGGCAGAGGTGGGCAACCTGCCTGCGAGGCGTGCACTCGAGAGCGCCGGCTTCACGCAGGCAACACGCACCCTCGACGCGATCACCTACGAGCTGCAGCTCTGACCTCACGCTCGGCTTCGGTGGGCATGCCCCCTCTCGCGGCTTCGACCGCGTAACCTGTGAAGCCGGTTACTCGAGGAGCAGCGCGGGTTCCTCGATGATCGAGGCGACATCGGCGAGGAAGCGCGACGCCACATCGCCATCGACGACGCGGTGGTCGAACGACGCACCGATCGTCGTGACGAAGCGCGGGCGCACCTCGCCGTCGACGACCCAGGGCTTCTGCTTGATGGTGCCGAGCGCCACGATGGCGACCTCGCCGGGGTTCAGGATCGGGGTGCCCGTATCCATGCCGAAGACCCCGATGTTCGTGATCGTGATCGTGCCGTTCTGCATCTCGGCCGGCTGCGTCTTGCCCTCGCGCGCGGTGAGCGTGAGCTGCTCGAGCGCAGTCGCGAGCTCGACCATCGACATCGCCTGCGCGTCTTTGACGTTCGGCACGATGAGCCCGCGCGGCGTCGCCGCGGCGATGCCGAGGTTGACGTAGTGCTTGACCACGATCTCGGAGTCGGTCCACTGCGCGTTCACCGTGGGATTGCGCCGCACCGCCCAGACGAGGGCCTTGGCCATGATGAGCAACGGTGAGATCTTCACGCCCGCGTAGTCGGGTGCGGCCTTCAGGCGCTTGAGGTACTCCATCGTGCGACTCGCGTCGACGTCGACGAAGAGGCTGACGTGCGGCGCCTGGAACGCGCTCTGCACCATGGCGTTCGCGATCGCCTTGCGCACGCCCTTGACCGGGATGCGCTCCTCGCGGCCCGACGGCCACTCGGGCGTCTGGATGTTGCGGAACACGCTGGCCTGGCTCGCCTCGCGAATCACGTCGTCGCGGGTGATGTCGCCGATCGGGCCGGTGGGCGCGACGCGCGACAGGTCGACGCCGAGGTCTTTCGCGAGCTTGCGGATCGGCGGCTTCGCGATCACGGGTACTCGTGCGGCCGGACGGGTCGGAGCCGGAGCAGGGGCGGCGGATGTCGCAGCGGCGACCGACCCGGCGGCGGGGCTCGCCGGTGCCGGCGGGGCCGGGGGAGTCGGAGCCGGGGGAGCGAGGTGCCCGTGCGCACCTTCGGGCGTGGGATGGCGACGGCGACGCGTCGCAGCGGGGCCCGAGCTGCCGTGGCCGACGAGCACCGCGCCGCTCTCTTCGGCGGCAGGCGCGGCAGCGGGGGCAGGCGCCGCGGCGGCGGTCGCGGTCGCGGCGGTCGCGTTGGCTGCCGCCACCGTCGCGGATGTCGACGGTGCCGCGCCGGCAGCGGCGTCGGCCACGGCGCCACCGGTGGGCGCATCGGTCGCGAGCCCCGCGGCATCCGTCTGGATCACCAGAATGGGCGTGCCGACGTCGACCGTGCTGCCCTCACCGACGAGCAGTTCGGAGACGACGCCTTCGAAAGCGCTCGGCAGCTCGACGAGCGACTTCGCCGTCTCGATCTCGACGAAGACCTGGTCGAGGCTGATGCGGTCACCGGGTGCGACGCGCCACTGCACGATCTCGGCCTCGGTGAGACCCTCGCCGACATCGGGGAGGGGGAATCGGATCTCGCTCATGCTCTTTACCCTCGCAGTCGGTCTATGCCGTCATCGTCATGTCAGTGCGCCGCGGCGCCGTCGTCAGAACGCCAGGGCCCGATCGACGGCTTCGAGCACCCGGTCGGGGCTCGGCAGGTACTCGGTCTCGAGCGCCGCCGGCGGGAACGGCGTGTCGAAGCCCGAGACCCGCAGCACCGGCGCCTCGAGCGCGTAGAACGCCCGCTCGGCGACCGTCGCGGCGATCTCGGAGCCGATGGACACGTTGCCGTACGCCTCTTGCGCGACCACGAGTCGGCCGGTGCGGTGCACCGAATCGAGCAGGGGGCCGTAGTCGATGGGGGAGAGGGAGCGGAGGTCGACGACCTCGAGGCTCCGACCCTCGGTGGCCGCGATGTCGGCGGCCTGCAGCAGGGTCGCCACCATCGCCCCGTGCCCGACGACCGTCACGTCGGTGCCGGGCCGCATGATGCGGCTCGCGTGCAACGGCAGGCCGGTGTGGTCGAGGTCGACCGGGCCCTTCGGCCAGTACCGGCTCTTCGGTTCGAAGAACAGCACGGGGTCGTCGGAGCGGATCGCCTCCTGGATCATCCAGTACGCGTCGTGCGGGTTCGACGGGCTCACGACGCGCAGCCCGGGGGTGTGTGCGAAGTACGCCTCTGGACTCTCTTGGTGGTGCTCGATCGAGCCGATGTGCCCGCCGTAGGGCACGCGGATCACGACGGGCATCGAGATGCTGCCGTCGTGGCGCACGGTCTGTCGGGCGAGCTGGGTCGTGATCTGGTCGAAGGCCGGGAAGATGAAGCCGTCGAACTGGATCTCGATGACGGGCCGGTAGCCGCGCATCGCGAGCCCGATCGCGGTGCCGACGATCGCCGACTCGGCGAGCGGGGTGTCGAGCACGCGCTTCTCGCCGAACTCCGCCGAGAGGCCCTCGGTCACGCGGAAGACGCCGCCGAGCGGGCCGATGTCTTCTCCCATGAGCAGCACCTTGTCGTCGGCGCGCATGGCGTCGCGGAGGCCCGCGGTGATCGCCTTGGCCATCGACAGGGTCTGCACGCCGCGCACGCCGGGCGCCTCACTCGTCGCGGCGGCGTCGGTCGCGGCATCCGTCACGGGGGTCTCCTCTTCGGTGCGGGCGCTCATGCCGCGCTCCCGTCAGGTGCGGTGTCGAACGAGTTCTCGAACTGGTCGAGCCACTCGGCCTGTTCGGCCATGAGCGGGTGCGGCTCGCTGTAGACGTGCTCGAAGATCACCTCGCGCGTGGGCGCCTGCAGTTCGAGCGCCCGGTGCCGGAGGTCGGCGGCGATGTCGTTCGCCTCGTCGTCGACGCCGGCGAAGAAGGCTGCGGATGCCCCGCGACCCTCGAGCCATGCGCGGTAGCGGGTGATCGGGTCGCGTGCCTCCCAGTAGGCGACTTCGTCGTCGGTGCGGTACTTCGTGGGGTCGTCGGCAGTGGTGTGGGCACCCATTCGGTAGGTGACGGCCTCGATGAGGCTCGGGCCGTCGCCGGCGCGGGCCTCTTCGAGCGCCTGACGGGTCACGGCGTAGCTCGCGAGCACGTCGTTGCCGTCGACGCGAATGCCCGGCATGCCGAAACCGCCGCCGCGCAGCGACAGCGGGCTGCGCGACTGGCGCGAGACCGGAACCGAGATCGCCCACTGGTTGTTCTGGATGAAGAAGACCTGCGGCGTCTGGTAGCTCGACGCGAAGACGAGGGCTTCGCTCGCGTCACCCTGCGAGGTCGAGCCGTCGCCGTAGTACACGAGCACCGCGGCATCCGTCTCTGGATCGCCAGTCGCGGTGGCGCCGTCGAACTGGAGGCCCATGGCGTACCCCGTCGCGTGCAGTGTCTGCGACGCGAGCACGAGCGTGTAGAGGTGGAAGTTGCCGTTCTCCTCGGGGTTCCAGCCGCCGAGGGTCGCGCCGCGCAGCAGCGCGAGGATGCGCACCGGGTCGAGGCCGCGGATGATGCCGACGATGTGCTCGCGGTACGACGGGAAGAGGTGGTCTTGCGGGCGCGCCGCGTGCGCGGAGCCGACCTGCGCCGCCTCTTGCCCGTGACTCGGCACCCACAGCGCGAGCTGGCCCTGCCGCTGCAGGTTGGCGCCCGCGACGTCGATGCGCCGGGAGACCGCCATGTCGCGGTAGAAGCGCTCGAGCTCGGCGTCGCTGAGCGCCTCGACGAGCGGGAGGTACGCCTCGGCTTCGGGGGTGGGGCGGAGTGCGCCCTCGGGGGTCAGGAGCTGAACCGTCGGCGCGGTGAACTCTCTCTCGCGGGCTGCCACCGTTCCACGCTACCCGTTAGTCGGGGAGCCCTTCTTGTGACGCAGGTACAAGCTCACTGAGAATCGTAAGGAGGATCTCCACAGACTGCTCCTCGCCGATCGAGACTCGAATGCCCTCTGGGGCGAAGGCCCGCGTCACCACCCCTGCGTCGAAGAGGCGGTCGGCGACCGCCGTCGTCGCCTCGCCGCTCGGCAGCCAGATGAAGTTGCCACGAGCCACCGGCACGGGCCAGCCCTGTTCGAGCAGTGCCTCGCGCACGCGATCGCGGCGCTCTGCGATGACGGCGACCCGCTGGAGCAGCTCGGCCGCTGCTGCCGGCTCGAGCGAGGCGAGGGCAGCGGATGCCGCGGCCGCAGTGACCCCGAGCGGGATCGCGGTGGCGCGGGCCGCGTCGAGCAACTCGATCGGACCGACGGCGTAGCCCACGCGGAGCCCGGCGAGCCCGTACGCCTTCGAGAAGGTGCGGAGCACGACGAGGTTCGGGTAGCGGCCGATGAGCGCGCGGCCGTCGACCGGGGCGTCACCGCCACGGTCGGCCGCTTCGCCGGCGTTCACGAACTCGATGTACGCCTCGTCGAGCAGCACGAGCCGGTCGGCGGGAACCTTCGCCATGAACGACTCGAACTCGGCGGCGGTCACGATGACGCCCGTGGGGTTGTTAGGCGAGCAGACGATGACGACGCGGGTGCGATCGGTGACGGCGGCGGCCATCGCGTCGAGGTCGTGCCCGTGATCGGCGCGGTTCGGCACGGGCACGCTCCTCGCGCCGGCGACGGTGACGAGACCGGGGTAGGCCTCGAACGAACGCCACGAGTAGACGACCTCGTCGCCGGGGGACGCAGCCGCGAGGATGAACTGGGCGAGGAGCGAGACCGACCCTGCGCCGACGAGCACCTCATCGGCGCTGACGCCGAAACGCTCGGCGAGCCGTTCGCGCAGGGCGAGGGCGGTTGCATCGGGGTACCGGTTGATGTGCTCGGCCGAGGCGGCGACGGCATCGACCACTGACGGCAGCGGGTCGAACGGGTTCTCGTTGCTCGAGAGCTTGAAGCCATCGGCCGGCGCCGGGCGCCCCTGACGATACGGCGGGAGGGCGGCGATCTCGGGGCGCAGGCGTACGCGTGCGCCCGTGGGCTCCAGTGCGGTCACGAATTCCACCGTACCCCTTCGCCCGGCGGGCGCCGTCTGACAAGGTGGAGGTATGCGGTTCATCGTCAAGGTCATCGTCGTCGCGTTCGCCCTCTGGCTCACGACCCTCATCGTCGCTGGCGTCAACGTGGTGCCCTACGAAGACACCACGGTCGCCAGCGTGCTCACCTACCTGCTCGTCGCGCTCATCTTCGGGTTGGTCAACGCGGTCATCGGCAACCTGATCAGAATCGTCGCCTTCCCGCTCTACGTGCTGACGCTCGGCCTCATCTCGTTCATCGTCAACGGGTTGCTGCTGCTGCTCGTCGACTGGATCAGCGACCTCATGGGCTTCGGTCTCGTGGTCGACAGCTTCTGGTGGGGCGTGCTCGGGGCACTCGTGCTCGGACTCATCAGCTGGCTCATCGGCCTCGTGGTTCGCCCGTCGTCGAAGGACTGACCTCGCGGGTGCCGATCCAGCGGCTCATCTCCCCGCTGCGGTCACCGGTGAACCCGGCGAGCCGCTCACGGAACGCGACGAGGCGCAGCTCCTCTGACGCGTCGACCAGCGTGCCGGTCTGCTGGTAGCGCCCGAGTTCGTGCGCCGGCACGGCGGTCTCGTACTCGACGCCGGGCTCGAGCACGCTGCGTGAGACGGTCAGGCGGTCGGGCGACGGATGCCCTGTGCCGCCGGTCGCCGGCACGAAGTCCTCCTCGTGCTCGATCGACAGCAGCGGCACGCCGTCGCGAAGCGGGGCAGTGGCGACCGGGCCGCCGACGCTGACCGCCGCGACCACGTTCAGCTCGGGGTCACCGGCGAGCGCGGCCGCCACGACGCCACCACCGGAGTGCCCGACGGGGATCAGTGGGTCGCCGGGCCGGGCGCCCGCCTCGGCCAGGGCCAGGCGCACGGCACGTTCGCCCGCGCCGGACTCTGCGCCCGAGAAGCGCAGGGTGTCGAGGGTCGAGTCGTCGGCGATGCCGTGCAGGTTGTTCGTCATGTCGTGCGTCTCGACGCCCGCCGTCAACCCGAAGTCGACCGTGCCGCCGATGTAGACGACCCAGCGGGCATCGTCGGGGTCGCCGTACCGTTCGACGCGGATCTGCGCCCCGGCGTCGGTCGTCGGGATGCGCTCGACCAGTTCGCCGATGCCGGTCGGCGGGGTCACCGGCCCCTGCTCGGGGTGGGCCGCACCCCGGGCGGCGGGCTCGCGGGCGCTCTGGTCGGCGCGACCGTCGGGCAGCGCTCGGGTCACCCGCACGGGAGCATCGACGAGTACCCGGCTGCCCGTCGCGGCACCGATCACCCCGGCGACGCCCAGGAGCATCGATGCGCTCTCGGGCGCGCCGACGGTGATGCCGGCCTGGGTGACCGGGCCCGGCAGGTGGAGGAGACCACCGGCGAACTCGTCGGCGGAATCCGCGGCCACTCGCACGAGCCTGACGAATGCCGGATCCGAGAGCAGCTCGCGGTGGTCGGCGAGCCAGTCGGTCAGCGGGCTGCGGCCACCGGTGATCGCGCTGATCGCGATGGAGGGCAGTGCTGCCACGACGATGAACGGCGCCGCCCAGCCCAGTGCCCACGCGCCGACCCGCCCGGCCATCGCCCACAGGCCGTCGACCATGCGCTCGGTGAAGCCGTACCGCTCGGCGCTCTCGATGAGCGAGTACCGCAAGAGGCCCGCCTCTGCGTGCGCCGAGGCGAGTCGGCGGATGGCGAGATCGAGCTGCCAGCACGGATCGGGCTGCACGCTCCACGCCGAGCCTCGGGCGATATCGAGCCGTGAGATTCCGCGCATGATGACCCCGGCACGTTCCGACCAGTCGCCGACGACGTGCTCGACCGTCATGAGCCGCACCGCCTCGGCGAACAACTCGTCGACGGCGACCGCGGTCGAACCCCCGCCGGAGAGGATCAGCGCGTCGTCCACGCTGCCGCTGCTTCGACGTCGACGCGGTGCGCCCGCGACGCATCCTGGCGAGCCGAGTCGGCCTGCAGGTCGAGCGCGCGACGCTCCTCGACGCGAACGGCCTTTTCATACGCCGCGAGCTCCGCGCGCATGTTCGCGATGCACGTTTCAAGCTCGGACTCGGCACCGGCGAGCGTTCCTTCGACCGAGGCGAGGGTTGCACGAAGGGTGTCGAGGCGTTCGAGATAGCGGTCGGCCGCGGTTGAACGCCAGCCGTCGGCACCGACCGGAACGATGGCCGGCCAACGGTCGCGCACCTCGGCGAGCAACGACCTGAGCATCACGAGGTGACGGGCGGCTTCTTCGGCGCGTTCCGGTGTGGCGGCGGTTCCCGTGAGTGCGGCGATCAGGGGATCGAGATCGGACATGCTCCGAGTCTCATCGGCGCGAGGCATCCGCTCATCGATCACCGCGAACGCTCGTGCGATCGGCGCGATGCAGCGGCTGTTGAGGCCGAGTCGGGCAACGTCCGACGCCCTCAGTCGGCCAGCACCTGCTCGAGCGCGTGCACACCCACCCGACCCAGGCGTCCTCCGGTGCCGATCGTGTCGACGATCGAGCTGCCGAGCACGAGCGCCCAACCGCGAGCGCGCTCCCACATCGCGGCATCCGTCGACCGTCGCCGGTCGACCTCGGCGCGGAACACCGCGCGAGCCGGGCCGTCGAACGTGAGCCACGCCGTCGCGAGGTCGCACGCCGGGTCGCCGGCGCAGACGTCTCCGAAGTCGACCACTGCAGCGAGACCGCCGGATGCGTCGAGCATGAGGTTCGCCGGGTGCAGGTCTCCGTGCAGCCAGGTCGGCGGGCGCGTCCATTCCGGTGCGGCGAGCGCCCGGTGCCACACCGCGCGCAGCGCGTCGCCATTCGGAAGCCCGCGCTCGAGCCTCGCCCGCACGGCCTCATCGCGCGCAGCGAGTGGTACGCCTCGATACTCGTTGAACGGTGCTTCGAGCGGTGCCGGCACCCCGAGCTCGACGACGAACCCCGCGAGCGCCGACGCCGCGGTCGTGCGCGCTGCGGCGGGCACGTCGGCCGCGGAGTCGCCGTCGAACCACGGCAGGATGCTCCACGGGAAGTCGAAGCCGAGCTCCGGCGCCGGCCGGCCGATGCGCACGGGAGCGGGCACCGGAATGTGCACGCGCTCGGCGATGCCGGGCAGCCACCGCTGCTCGTGCAGCACGAGACCGGCCGCGACCGAACGGCGGGGCAGCCGCACCACATGGTGCTCGCCGAGCCGGAACATCACGTTGTCCCAACCGTTGGCGAGGCGCGCGATCGGGGCCGCGAGGTCGGGATGCTGCGCCGCCACGAGCGCCTCGGCGAGCGCTTCGTCGACATGGATGTCGGGCTCGGGGGCATCCGTCATCGTCGCTCCCTTCGCATCTGACCGAGCTCGCCCCATCGCAAGGCGGCTCGCCAGCGTACCGCCCCCGAATTGGCTGCTGTGCGCTCGGCCGATGTCGTCCAGAATGGAACCCATGACGCGAGCGGATTCCGCTGGGGACGCCGCGCAGCCATTCCGGGTTTCCTTCGTGTGCACGGGCAACATCTGCCGATCACCGATGGCGGAGGTCGTGCTGCGCGCCCACGCCGACCGTGCCGGGCTCGCCGGCCGGCTGGCGATCGAGTCCGCGGCAACCGGCGACTGGCACGTCGGCGAGCCCGCCGACCCCCGCACGGTCGACGCGCTCGCCCGTGCAGGCTACGACGGTCACCACCACCGAGCCCGTCAGTTCGACGCCGCCGACTTTCCGCGACTCGACCTCGTCGTGGCGTTCGACCGGGGGCAGGCGCGAATCCTGCGCAATTGGGCACCGAACGCGGCCGAGCAGGAGAAGGTGCGGATGCTGCTCGAGTTCGAGCCCGAATCGACCGCGCTGGAAGACGTTCCCGACCCCTACTACTCCGACGCGGTGATGTTCGATCGAGTACTTGAGATGATTGAACGGTCGACGTCGGCGCTCTTCCGGCAACTCGCACCCGCACTCAGACAAGGAATTCGATGACTACGCTGCCTCCCCAGCCGCTCAGCCCCCTCGACGGCCGGTACCGCTCCGCGGTCGGCGAGCTCGGCGAGCACCTCTCCGAGGCGGGGCTCAACCGGGCGCGCGTGCACGTCGAGGTCGAGTGGCTGATCGCGCAGACCGACCGCGGGTTCTTCGGTACCTCGACGCTCTCGGAGCACGAGAAGGCAGCACTCCGCCAGGTCGTCGCCGACTTCGGCCAGGCCGACATCGACGAGCTCGCCGGCCTCGAGGCGACCACCCGCCACGACGTCAAGGCCGTGGAGTACTACGTGCGCCGCCGCCTCAGCGACCTGGGACTCGACGCCATCTCGGAGCTCACCCACTTCGCCTGCACGAGCGAAGACATCAACAACCTCTCGTACGCCGTCACCGTGCGCGACGCCGTTCGCGACGTGTGGCTGCCGAAGTACCGCGGAGTCATCGAGACGCTCGAAGCGCTCGCGCGCGAGCACCGCGACGCCTCGATGCTGTCGCGCACGCACGGCCAGCCCGCGACGCCGTCGACCATGGGCAAGGAGCTCGCGGTCTTCGCCTACCGCCTGCGCCGCATCGAGCGGCAGATCGAGGCGACCGAGTACCTCGGCAAGTTCTCGGGTGCGACCGGCACGTTCTCCGCGCACGTCGTCGCGGCTCCGGATGTCGCGTGGCCCGAGGTCTCACGCGAGTTCGTGGAGTCGCTCGGCCTGACCTGGAACCCGCTCACCACGCAGATCGAGTCGCACGACTGGCAGGCCGAGCTGTATGGCAAGATCTCGCACGCCAACCGGGTTCTGCACAACCTCGCGACCGACATCTGGACCTACATCTCGCTCGGCGTCTTCCGCCAGATCCCGGCGCCCGGCGCCACCGGCTCGTCGACGATGCCGCACAAGGTCAATCCGATCCGCTTCGAGAACGCAGAGGCGAACCTCGAGCTCTCGTCGGCGCTGCTCGACTCGCTCGCCGCGACGCTCGTGACCTCGCGCATGCAGCGCGACCTCACCGACTCGAGCGCGCAGCGCAACATCGGCGTCGGCTTCGGGCACTCGATGCTCGCGCTCGACAACATCCAGCGCGGCCTCGGTGAGATCGACCTCGACCTCGTCGTGCTCGCTGCAGACCTCGACTCGAACTGGGAGGTACTCGGCGAGGCGATCCAGACGGTGATCCGCGCCGAGGTCGTCGCCGGTCGATCGACGATCGCCGACCCCTACGCGATGCTCAAGGAGCTCACCCGCGGCAAGCGCGTCGGCGCCGCCGAACTCGCCGAGTTCGTCGAGGGCCTCGAGATCGGCGACGACGCCAAGCAGCGACTGCTCACGCTGACTCCGGGCTCGTACACCGGCATCGCTTCAGAACTCGTCGACCGGCTCGCCACCCCGCCGGTCGAGTAGGCGCGCAGCGCCGCCCGCCGGTCGAGTAGGCGCGCAGCGCCGTATCGAGACCCTGCGAATGGTCTCGATACGCTCGCTGACGCTCGCTACTCGACCGACGGCGGCCGCGGCTCAGTGGCCGCGCTGGGAGGGGGCGTCGGGGTCGGGCGGGACGTCACGGGATGCCGCGTCGCCGTCGAGCTCGGCGGTCTCTTCGGCGTTCGGCTTGACCGCCATCGACAGCAGCGCGAGCACCACGAGCACCACGATGAACACGATGCCGGCGACGATGAGCGCGAGCATCGGCTCGCGAGCCGTGATGAGCACCACGAGTCCGGTGAAGATCGCCGCGATCGCCGCGCCGCCGACGTACTCGGCGGGGCGCAGCACGTCGCGCCGACTCGGCTTGTAGTGATCGGGGTTCTGGGTCACGAGGTCTGCTCCGTTCCGGATGCGTGAGACGCGGCATCCGCTGGGCTGGTGGCCCACTTCAGCGAGAACCCGCCGATCAACAGGTAGACGCCGAGGATGACGAGGTAGCCGCCGAGCAGGCCGACCGTGGTGACGGCGTCGAGCGGGAACACGAGGAAGACGATCGCGAGAATCGCGGTGAGGGCGCCCACGGCGATCCAATCGCGAGCGGCCGCCGACCGGCCGCGCGCACGCAAGCCCGCGAAGAGCTCGACGAAGCCGGTGACGGCCGCCCAGACACTCACGAGGTAGAGCAGGAACGGCAGGCCGCCCGGCACGCTCACCGCGAGCAGACCGGCGGCGACGGTGACCACGGCCACGATCACGAAGAGCGAGCGGATGCCGCGTTCCGTCGTCAGTCGCAGGGTGAGCGCCCCGACGACGAGCCCCGACACGATCGCCCACGCACCGAAGACGAGCAGGCCGAAATCGGGGGAGTGGTTCTGCGAGAACGTGATGACGGCGGCGGGCACGAGGGCCAGGATGCCGCGAACGACGGGGACGACCCAGTACCGGGCACGCTCGGGGGCGGCGGCGATGGCCACGACGACCTCTTTCACATCGGTTGGGGTACCGATCCATCCTACGCGGGAGGCACCTGTGCGGAGTCCGGGGGCGGCGTGCTCGATGCGCGCGGTGCATTGCGGACGACGAGCGCCTCGCCGAGGCGGGAGAGCTCATTCCGAAGCGACTCGGGCTCCACGACCTCGAGGTACTCGGCCCATCCGGCGAGCCCCCGCGCGATCATCGCCGCGGTCGGCGCCGTCACCCGCACTCGTGAACGCCCGGGGTCGAGCTCGGCCTCCTCGACCGCACGCTGGCCGAACTGCGTCTGCAGCAGCGGCACGATGCCGGAGTCGACGATGATCGTCGCGGTGGCGCTCGCCCGCTGCCGGTCGACGGCGGCGGTCACGCGCTCCCAGACTTCGGTGAGGTCGAGGCCGTCGGGCCGGTCGGCTGCCTCGTCCGTGCGCACGGCATCGAGCATGCGGTCGACGCGGTAGGTGCGCTCGGCGCCGTCGACGGCGCCGAGCAGGTACCAGTGCTCCTGCTTCTGCACGAGGCCCCACGGGTCGACGATGCGTTCGACGGGCTCGCGGTTCCACGCGGCGTAGCGGACGCGAAGCCGCACTCGATCGACGATCGCCGTTTCGAGCACGGGCAGCAGCTCGGGTCGCACGGGCGACGGCCGGCCCCATTCGCCGGCATCGATGACGACCGCTTCGGCGGCCGCCTCGGCGTTCGTGCGAAAGGTCTCTGGCAGTGCCCGCACGAGCTTGCGGAGGGCGGCCTTCGCTTCGGGGTCGACGGATGCCGCGGGCCCGGCCAGCAGGAAGAGCGCGCGTGCCTCACCGGCCGAGAGCCCGCTGAGGTCGGTGCGCGCCCCACCGAGCAACTGCCACCCACCGCCACGGCCGATCTGCGGATACACGGGAATGCCCGCGGTCGAGAGCGCCTCGAGGTCACGGCGGGCGGTGGCGACGGAGACCTCGAGCTCTTCGGCGAGCTGCGCAGCGGTCACCCGACCCCGCGCCTGCAGGGTGAGGAGGACGGCCACGAGACGATCTGCGCGCATGTTCTCATTCTCGTCAGAAAAGTAGTCAAGAGGTGAGCACTTCTGCATTCGAGACTGTATTCATCACCTCGGAACACGGATGCATCACACGATGCGCACTCGAAAGGAACCCGCTCATGCTCAGAGGATTCGCCACCGTCAGCTACTACGCCGCCGATCTCGAGGCTGCCGCCGCCTGGTACGCCGAGGTGCTCGGCATCGAGCCCTACTACCGGGTGCCCGGTTACATCGAGTTCCGCGTCGGCGACGACGAAGACGAGCTCGGCCTGATCGACGCGAGGTACCGCCCGCCGGCACCCGAGGGACCGGCCGGCGAGGTCATCCACTGGCACGTCGACGACGTGCACGGCGCGTACGCGCGCCTGCTCGAACTCGGCGGCGCGAGCTACCAGGAGCCGACCGAACACGGGCCCGGCTTCGTCACGGCCTCGGTCGTCGACCCGTTCGGAAACATCCTCGGGGTCATGTTCAACCAGCACTGGGCCGACGCCCACACGCAACGACCCGCGCCGGTCGAGTAGCGAACGCCAGCGAGCGTATCGAGACCCACGACTGGTCTCGATACGCTCGCTTCGCTCGCTACTCGACCGGCGGGAATCGCTGCCTACTCGACGGGCGGAGTTCGTTCCCTACTCGACCGGCGGACTACAGCGACTTCACCGCCGCGAGCACCTTGCCCAGCGAGTCCTTCGCGTCGCCGAAGAGCAGTGTCGTCTGGGGCTCGAAGAGCAGCTCGTTCTCGATGCCGGCGAAGCCCGGCCGCATCGAACGCTTCAGGAACACGACCTGCCGCGCGGCGTCGACCTCGAGGATCGGCATGCCGTAGATCGGTGAGCCGGGCGTGGTCTTCGCGGCCGGGTTCACGACGTCGTTCGCGCCGACGACGAGCGCGACATCCGCCGTCTTGAACTCGGGGTTCACCTCGCTCATCTCCTTGAGCGACTCGTAGGGCACGTTCGCCTCGGCGAGCAGCACGTTCATGTGCCCCGGCATGCGACCGGCCACCGCGTGGATGCCGAAGACGACCTCGATGCCGCGCGACTCGAGTTCGCTCTGCAGCTCGGCGACGGTGTGCTGGCCCTGCGCCACGGCGAGCCCATAGCCGGGCACGATGATGACCTTCTGGGCATAGCCGAGAAGCACGGCCACATCTTCGGCGCTCGACGAGCGCACAGGCCGGTCGGAGGCCACGGTCGACCCCGCCGTCGAGCCGCCCTTGAAGGCGCCGAAGAGGATGCCGGCGACGCTGCGGCCCATCGCCGACGCCATCGCGCGGGTCAGGATCGTTCCGGAGGCGCCGACGAGCGTGCCGGCGATGATGAGCACCACGTTGCCGAGCACGAAGCCCGACGCCGCGACGGCGAGGCCCGTGAACGCGTTCAGGAGCGAGATGACGATCGGCACGTCGGCGCCGCCGACCGGCAGCACGAGCAGCACGCCGGTGATCAGCCCGAAAGCGAGCAGCACGACCGCGAGCCAGCCCGCACCCGTGAAGATCACGGCGACGGATGCCGCGAGTGCCACGAGTACCGAGGCGGTCATGATGACCGGCAGGCCGGGGAAGATCACGGGCCGGGTCGTCATGAGCTCCTGCAGCTTCGCGAAGGTCACGAGCGACCCCGCGAACGAGACGGCGCCCACGAGCAGCGTGAAGACGATCGCGAGGCGCACCCACGGGTCATCCGTGTGGGGCAGTTCGAGCAGCGCGACGAGTGCGGCCGCGCCACCGCCGACACCGTTGAAGAGGGCGACGAGCTGCGGCATCTGCGTCATCTGCACCCGGCGCGCGATCGGCGCGGCGATGGCCGAACCGATTGCGATCGCCGCGAGGATCCACGGGATGTTGTCGAGCTTCATCGAGAGGAACACGGTCACGACCGCGACGAGGGCGCCCGCCGCGCCGATGAGGTTGCCGCGGCGAGCGGTCTTCGGCGAGCTGAGGCCCTTCAGGGCGAGGACGAAGCAGATCGCGGCGACCAGGTAGAGCAGCGCCGTCCAGACGGGGGAGAGGAGCGTCATCGACCCGCCTCCTTGCGACCGCGGAACATCTCGAGCATGCGGTCGGTGACGACGAATCCGCCCACGAGGTTCGCGGTGGCGAGCACGACCGCGAGGAGCGCGAGTACGAGCGTCCACCCGTCGGCTGCCTGCCCCGCGACGATGATCGCACCGACCAGGATGATGCCGTGGATCGCGTTCGCGCCCGACATCAGCGGGGTGTGCAGGGTGCTCGAGACCTTCGAGACCACTTCGAATCCCACGAACACCGACAGCACGGTGATCGTGAGCAGGGCGATGCCGTCCATCAGTCGTGTCCTTCCTGGTTGAGGGCCTCGGCCGTGGGCGCGTGCCGCACCTCGCCGGCGAAGGTGAGGCAGGCCCCCGCGACGACCTCGTCGTCGAAGTCTGGTTCGACGACGCCGTTGTGCGTCATGAGCTCGACGAGGTTCGCGACGTTCTTCGCGTAGAGCCGCGAGGCGTCGGCGGGCATCGTCGACGCGACATCCTTCATGCCGACGATCGTCACCGTGCCATCGCCGCCGGCGGTCGGCACCGCGACATCCGCCCCGGCGACGGAGCCCTCGACGTTGCCGCCCGACTCGGCCGCAAGGTCGATGACCACCGAGCCGGGCCGCATCGCCGCGACCATCTCGCTCGTCACGAGCCGCGGTGCCGGGCGACCAGGGATCGCCGCGGTCGTGATGAGCACGTCGGCATCGGCGATGTACGGTGCGAGCAGCCGCCGTTGCGTCGCCGCACGGTCTTCGCCGAGCTCTTTCGCGTAGCCGCCCGCCGCGTCTGCGGCCGTGTCGAGCTCGAGGTTGATGAAGGTGCCGCCCATCGAGGCGACCTCGTCGGCCGACGCGGCGCGCACGTCGTTCGCCGACACCCGGGCGCCGAGCCGCTTCGCCGTGCCGATCGCCTGCAGGCCCGCGACGCCGGCGCCGAGCACCACGACCTTCGCCGGTGGAATCGTGCCGGCCGCCGTCATGAAGAGCGGGAAGAACCGGGGCAGGCGCATGGCCGCCTCGAGTACGCACCGATACCCCGCCACGAGCGCCTGGCTCGTCAGCGCGTCCATCGACTGCGCCCGCGAGATGCGCGGCACGAGTTCGAGCGCGAAGGACTTCACTCGGGCATCGCGCAACGCCCGCACCGTCTCGAGCTCGCTCGACGGCGAGGCGAGCCCGACCGTGATCGTGCCGCCGCGCAGTGCTGCGACGGTCTCGGCCGTGAGCGGGCGCACGTGCAGCAGCACGTCGATCGCGCCGAGGTCGAGCCCGTCGACGAGCTCTGCTCCCGCCTCGGCGTACCGCACGTCGCCATGGCCTGCTGCCTCACCGGCACTGCGCTCGATGGCGAGCTGCAGGCCGAGCGCGGCCAGTTGCCGAACGGTCTCGGGTGTCGCCGCCACCCGGCGCTCACCATCACGCCGCTCTCTCGGGATACCGACTCGCACGAAGCCTCCTTCAGACATGGGAGTGCAGCGGTGCCGTCGGCGAAGAGGGATCTCCGGTGCCGCGGCGCTGCTGCACGTGTCGTTCAGCGTACGGCTCCACGGGGCATCCGTTCGATGGATTCGCCGCATTCCCGGTGGAAAGTTCGTGCGTTCTTTCGGTCGGCGGAAATCGAGCGTCGATCGCGCTCGAGGCGCGGGACGGATGCCGCCGGGCGGCAGCGCGCGCACCGGGCGTATCCGAATACCGGTCGCGCCGTCCTAGTATCGGACGAACGACGCCGTTGGAGCCGACGGTCGGGGCGCGCACGTACGAAGGGCAGGGCGATGGCGGACAAGCCGGCAACGCACGCGGGTTCGCAGACGCTGAGCCGCGGCATCCGCGTGCTCGAGATTCTCGCCGCCGCCGACCGCAACCTGACGATCGACGAGCTCGCGGGTTCGCTCGGTGTGCATCGCTCGGTCGCCTACCGGCTGCTGCGCACGCTCGAAGACCACGGGCTCGTCACCCGCGACGCCGCCGGCCGCCTCGCCCTCGGCACGGGGCTCGCCGCACTCGCCTCGGGCGTGGCCCGGGATCTGCAGCACCTCGCGCTGCCCGAGCTCAACGAGGTCGCGAACGAGCTCGGCATGACGTGCCTGCTCGCCGTACTCGTCGACCACGAGGAGGCGGTGACCCTCGTGAGCGCCTCGCCCCGCCAATCGGTCGCCGTCGTGTCGTATCGCCCCGGCCACCGGCATCCGATCACACGCGGCGGGCCCGGCAAGGCGATCCTGCTCAGCCTTCCCGAGAGCGCATGGCCGGCCGAGCTGCCCGACGGACTCCGCGACGAGATCGCCGAGAGCCGGGAGCGCGGCTACGCGCGAAGCCACGACGAGGTCGTGCCCTCGCTCAGGTCGGTCGCCGTTCCACTGACCCTGCCGGGCCAGCCGCCGGCCTCGATCGCCGTGATCCACGTCGCGTTCACGCGCCCCGAGGCCGAGATCGCCGAGCGCCTGCAACTCGCCGCGGCGAGCATCGCCAGGGCGTACGGCGCCTGACGGCGACTCAGCGGGCGAGCAGGATGCCTCGGAAGAACTCGGCCAGTTCCCCGACCGCGTCGAACGGCAGCACGTTCGCGACGTAGTGGTCAGGGCGCACCACCACGACCGCACCGCCGCGGTCGATGCCGCGCGATTCGAAGATGTCGTGCTGGGGGTCGGCGGCATAGACCTTCTCGTAGTCGATCAGCTCGAACGGCCCCGTGCGCGGGAAGAACACCCGGGGAACCCGGCCGAGATCGACACCGGTGTGGTCCTGCTGGTAGACCACCTTGACGTCGAACAGGCTGTCGAGTTCGGCGCCCTCGGGGGTGAAGGCGACGACGGGCGAGTCGGATGCCTCGGCGAGCCAGTTCGCCCAGTCCGCGAGCGCCGTACCGTGCTCGGCGGGCGCCGCGGCATCCGCGAAGGCGTAGATGCGCCACCGCCCGTCGGCGCGGTGATGGTGACCGAGCTGCACCGGATTCGTGTCGGCGACTCGCTCGACCTGAGCCGATGTGAAGCGCTTGCCGATCGGGAAGCCGGTCGCGAGCGACTGATGCGTGTCGGCGGCGATCAGCATCGACGGCGCATACCGGGTCATGAACCCCGCCGGGAACTCGGCGGTCTGCACGTAGAAGTCCTCGAGCTCCGACGGGCTCGCATACTCCTCGGGCTTCTTCGCCATGAGGGTCGACCACTGCCGGTCGAAGTCGATGAGGTCCTTCGCGACGACGTGCCGCTCGGCGTGGTAGGTCTCGAGCAGCCGTTCGGGGCTCCGGCCGTCGAGCACGTGTCCGAGCTTCCAGCCGATGTTCCAGCCGTCCTGCATCGACACGTTCATGCCCTGGCCGGCCTTGGCACTGTGCGTGTGGCACGCGTCGCCCGTGATGAAGACCCGCGGAGTGCGGCTTCCCTGCTCGTCGACGGGAACGTCGTCGAATCGATCGGTCAGGCGGTGCCCGACCTCGTAGACGCTGTGCCAGGGCACGTTCCGCACGTCGAGCGAGTACGGGTGCAGGATCTCGTTCGCCTTCGCGATGATCTGGTCGAGACTCGTCTGCCGGACCGCACCGTGATCGGCGGCCGGCACTTCGCCGAGGTCGACGTACATGCGGAAGAGGTGCCCGCCCTCGCGCGGGATGAGCAGGATGTTGCCCGCTTCAGACTGGATCGAGCACTTGGTGCGGATGTCGGGGAAGTCGGTGACGGCGAGGGTGTCCATGACACCCCACGCGTGGAACGCCTGGGCGCCGAGGTGCTTCGCGCCGATCGCGTCGCGCACGGCGCTGCGGGCACCGTCGGCGCCGACGACGTACTTGGCACGGATGACACGGTGCCGGCCGTCGAGCGCACCGCCCGTGTGGATCAGGGTGACGGTGACCGGGTGGTCGCTCTGCTCGCGATCGTCGGCGACCTCGAGCGTGTGGAACTCGTAGCCGTAGTCGGGCGTGATTCGGGCGGGAGAGTTGCGTGCGAATTCGGCGAAGTAGTCGAGCACTCGCGCCTGGTTCACGATGAGATGCGGGAACTCGCTGATGCCGCTCGGGTCGTCGGCTGCGCGCGCCGCCCGGACGATGCGCGACGGGTCGCTCGGGTCGGGCTTCCAGAACGCCATCTCGGTGATGCGGTAGGCCTCGGCGGTGATCCGCTCGGCGAACCCGAACGCCTGGAAGGTCTCGACGCTGCGCGCCTGGATGCCGTCGGCCTGGCCGATCGCGAGTCGGCCGCCTCGGCGTTCGATGATGCGCGTCGTGACATTCGGGAACTGCGCGAGTTGGGCTGCGGCGACCATGCCCGCCGGGCCCGAGCCGACGATGAGCACGTCGACCTCGTCGGGCAGGTCTTCGGGCCGATCGATGCCGACGCCCGCGGCGGGTTGCACGCGCGGGTCACCGGACACGTAGCCGTAGTGGTGGAACTGCACCGCGTCTCCTCTCCTGCCCTGCGTCGCTGCAGGGCGAGTTCGATAATAGAATGGGAGATTCTCATATCGCGCAGTCAGCTTAGGCTGCCGGGCGCGCGGCGACAAGCCCGCTCAGCGAAGCGCCAGTCGAGTCTGCGTCTGAGCCGCCCCGCCCTCCTTCTTCAGGCTTCGGAGGAGGCGGTCGAGCGCGGCGGTGTCGCGGACCCGCACGTGCAGGAGATAGTCGTGCGGTCCGGTGACGTGCACGGCGTCTCGGATCGCCGGGAGCCGAGCGGCCCAGGCGAGAAACGCGTCGGAGTCCGCCCCCGGCTCGAGGCGGACGTCGACGAATGCCTCCAGCGCTGCGCTCGAATCGACCACATCGTCGGCGAGCACGACGCGGTACCCGAGGATGACGCCCTCACGCTCGAGCCGGCGCACGCGTGCCGCCGTCGCGTTCGTGCTCAGCCCGACCCGGCGACCGATCTCACTGAACGATGCCCGCCCGTCGGTGCGCAACACGCCGATGATCTGCTCGTCAAGTTGGCTCATGCGGTGAATTCTCTCACCCAGACGGCGCATTTGCGCAGTTCGCCCGCGCGCTCTCGGCCACGCTTGGCTCATGGAAGCCCTCACCGCACTCGGCCTCGGCGTGCTCGCCGGATTCGCCGTCGCGGTCCCGCTCGGTGCGATCGGCGTGCTCCTGGTGCAGGAGGGCGCGACCCGCGGTGCCAGGCGCGGGCTGGCGGCGGCGGCAGGGGTCGGCACCGTCGATGTCGTCTACTGCATCGTCGCCGTGACCGTCGGCTCCCTGCTCGCACCCGTCATCACCGGTTGGGGCCCCTGGCCGGGCATCGTCGGAGGCGGCGTGCTGATCGCGCTGGGTCTGCACGGCCTCCTGAAACTGACGCGGGCACGCGTGGGCGAGCCGGCTGAGACCGAACTCCCGGGCCGGCGGCGGTACCTGCTCTTCTTCGCGCTCACCGCGATCAACCCCGTCACCCTGCTCTACTTCGCCGCGCTCGTGACGAGCCTCGGCGAGACGATCGCGTCACCCGTCGCCGCCACGGTCTTCGTCGCCGGGGTCGGCGTCGCATCACTGAGCTGGCAAGTGCTGCTCGTTGCGCTCGGGGCGGGGATGCGGCAGAAGTCGGGTGGCGGCCTCAAGCGATGGACACCCGTCGTCGGCAACGGCATCGTCGCCGTCCTCGGCGCGGCGATGATCGCACACGCCTTCGCGTAGGGCGGCTCGAGCGCGCGCGGCGGCACGGGCGCGCGGCATTCGATCGGGCAGGATCGGAGAAGCGTGCGACGGATGTCCCCGCCTAACCTGAGATCGATGTCGCACGATCCGCGGCGTCGCCGACGAATCGCCGAAGGAGAGCACGACGATGGCCACCACCGACTCAGGACTCAGCAAAGACGAGCGCGACGCCGTCAAGCAGCGCGCGAAGGAACTTCGCGAGCAGGAGAAGGCCGGCAAGAACCGGGCGGCCGGCGACAAAGCCGTGCGCGACGCGATCGCTGAGATGGAACCCGACGACAAGTTGCTGGCCGAAGGGCTCTACAAGGTCGTGACCGACGTCGCGCCCGACCTGATGCCGAAGACGTATTACGGCATGCCCGGCTTCGCGAACTCCGAGGGCAAGATCGTCGTGTTCATCCAGGCCGCCAAGAAGTTCAAGACCCGCTAC
Source organism: Agromyces sp. GQ35 (assembly GCF_059758475.1). Taxonomy (NCBI): domain Bacteria; kingdom Bacillati; phylum Actinomycetota; class Actinomycetes; order Micrococcales; family Microbacteriaceae; genus Agromyces; species Agromyces sp. GQ35. Next base: position 986,118 of record NZ_JCAXEO010000001.1, read on the forward strand.
GCCACGATCGGGTTCGAAGACCGGGCCGCACTCGACGACGGCGACATGTGGGGCGTCGGCTTCGCGGTTCGCAACTGGACTCCGGCCGTCGAGCAGAAGGTCGCCGAACTCGTGCGCAAGGCCGTCAGCTGACGGCGGCGGTGACCTGGGGCCGCGCGTACTTCGCGGCGCAGGCGATCGCGGGGGCGGCCTGGTGGGTGGGCGTGTTCCTCTCGCCGTTCGTGCGCGAGACCACGCTCGGCGGCCTCGATCCCGTCGTCGTCGCGGCCTTCGACATCCCGTTGTTCGTGGGCGCCTCGGCACTGGCCGCGCTCGGGGCGAGGTGGGCTGCCGTCGTGAGCACCGCATGGACCGTCTTCGTCACCCTCGCCCTCGCGAGCTACGCGACCGTGACGGCCGAAGCCGGCTGGGGCGTGCTCCTGATGGCCGGTGCCACCTGCGGTTCGGTGATCGCGCTGTGCCTGGTGCTGCTCGGACGAGTGCCGACGGAGTGGATCCTCATCGGCCCCTTCGCCTTCCGTCCCGCCAGGATCGAGGTGGGCGCGGCCACTCACGTGGCCGCCACCGCCCTGCAGATCCTCGTGTTCTGGGGGGTGTTCCTCGGAGGGCTCCCGCTCCTGATCTCCGTCTTCGAGCGGTATTGGGGGCTGTCCGCGCCGTTTCCCCCGATCGTCGGCGCCGTCGGTGGCGCCGTCGGTGGCGCCGTGTTCCTGCTCGCAAGCGCGCTCGGCCTCTGGTCGGCGTCCGTGATGTCGACCCGCGGCGGCGGAACACCGCTTCCTGCGGCGATGCCCAATCGGCTCGTCATCGCGGGGCCGTACCGTTTCGTTCGCAACCCGATGGCCATTGCCGGCATCGTGCAGGGCGTCGCAGTCGGCCTCATGCTCGCCTCGTGGCTCGTCGTGGTCTACGCGATCGCCGGCTCGCTGGTCTGGAACTACGTCGTACGTCCTCACGAGGAATCCGACCTCGAGGCTCGTTTCGGCGAGGACTACCGGCGATATCGCTCGGCGGTGCGCTGCTGGTGCCCACGGCTGGCCGGCGGGTGGGTCCCCGCGTCCTGAGTTCAGCTATATTTAGAATATGCTGAATTTAGACCAGCACCTTTCGGTTCCGGGATGCTCCATCGCATTCCACGACTCCGGTGGCGCCGAGCCGGCCGTGCTGTTCCTGCACGGGGCGGGCGCCGATCACGTGATGTTCGCCGATCAGGCCGACGCCGTCGCTGCGGCCGGGCGCAGGGTCGTGCTGCTGGATCTGCGCGGCCACGGCCGATCCCGCCCGAACTCGTCGCCGCTCACCGCGGAAGCGCTCATGGGCGACACCGAGGCGTTGATCGGCGCGCTCCAGCTCGACCGACCCGTGCTCGTCGGCCACTCCCTCGGCGGCAACCTCGCCCAAGCGTTGGTCCGGCGGCATCCCTCTGCCTACTCCGGCCTCGCGGTGCTCGACTCGACGTGGAACACCGGCCCGCTGAGCTGGATGGAGCGGCAGTTGCTCCGCCTCGCGGCGCCCGGTCTCGCCCTCATCCCGGCGAAGCGCCTTCCCCGCATCATGGCCAGGGCTTCGGCGACATCCGACTTCGCCCGACGCGACGCCGAGCGCGCCTTCGGCCAGGTGAGCAAGCCGGAGTTCCTCGAGATCTGGCGAGCGACCACGAGCTTCGTCGACCCCGACGCGTCGTATCGCACGCCGGTGCCGCTGTGCCTGATCCGGGGAGCGGACGACCGCACGGGGAACATCTCGACCGCGATGCCTGCGTGGGCACGCCACGACGACGTCGATGAGCACGTGGTGCCGGACGCCGGCCATATCGTGAGTCAGGACGACCCGGCTTCCGTCACCGCCGAGCTCCTGCGGTTCCTCGCCTCGATCGAGGCCACGCGATGACGTCGGCCGAGGAGCACGAGTTCATCACTGCTGTGGGCGACCTGCTCGCCTCATGGAGCCTGTCGCGAGCGACCGGACGCATCTACGGCGCGCTGCTGCTCGAGGAACATGCGGTCTCACTAGATCGCGTCGCCGAGGTGGTCGGGCTCAGCAAGGGCCAGGTCAGCACATCCACCCGCGAACTCGCAGCCTGGGGCCTCGCCCGCACGATTCCTCAGCGCGGGAGCCGCCGCCTCCTCGTGGAGGCGACTCGCGGACTCGACGCCCTGCTCGAGGCCTCGCATCGCCGGGCTCGGACACTGATCGATGCGCTGCAGCTCGGGCGCGGACTCGTCGCGCAGCAGCCGGTCGCGCAGGGCCGGCTCGACGACATCATCACCCTGTTCGACGGCTACGTCGCCGCGGGCGAACAGATCCTCCGGCACGACGGGGATGCCGCGGCACGACGAATGCCGCCCGCATCCCGGTGAGGGAAGTTGGCGGCATCCGCTGCGTGGTCGTGAGGCCGGCGGACAGTGCTCGACCTCAGCTGACCTTGCGACGGTAGATCGCGATGGCCCAGACATAGGCGACCACGAGGATGCCGACGAGCCAGGCGAGGGCGATCCAGAGTTCGCTGCCGACCGGCTCCTGGGCGAACAGGGCGCGGATGCTGTTCACGATCGACGTCACGGGCTGGTTCTCGGCGAACCAGGCGACCGGGGCGGGCATCGTGTCGGTGGGCACGAATGCCGAGCTGATGAACGGCAGGAAGATCAGCGGGTAGCTGAACGCACTCGCGCCGTCGACGGTCTTCGCCGAGAGGCCGGCGATCACCGCGAGCCAGGTCAGGGCGAGGGTGAACATCACGAGGATGCCGACGACGGCGAGCCAGGCGCCCACGGATGCTCCGGTGCGGAACCCCATGATGAAGGCGACGCCGATGACGATCGCGATCGAGATCAGGTTCGACACGAGCGACGTGAGCACGTGGGCCCAGAGCACGCTCGACCGCGCGATCGGCATCGACTGGAAGCGTTCGAAGATGCCGCCCTGCATGTCGAGGAAGAGCCGGTACGCGGTGTAGGCGATGCCCGACGCGATCGTGATCAGCAGGATGCCGGGGAGCATGTAGTTGATGTACGACTCGTCTGAGCCGGTGTTGATCGCGCCGCCGAGCACGTACACGAAGAGCAGCATCAGCGCGATCGGGGTGACCGCGGTGGTGATGATCGTGTCGGGACTGCGGAGGATGTGGGTCAGCGAGCGACCGGTGAGAACCCGGGTGTCGCTGAGGACGTGGGTGGTCATCGTGCTTCCTTTCCTGCGGGCACTGCACCGTCGGTGCGGGCATCGGCGGTATCGGTCTCGCCGGTCTCCCCGACGAGGGCGAGGAACACGTCCTCGAGGGAGGGCTGCTTCTCGATGTACTCGACCTTGGCGGCCGGGAGGAGTTGCTTGAGTTCGGCGAGCGTGCCGTTCTGGATGATCGTGCCCTTGTGGAGGATCGCGATCCGGTCGGCGAGCTGCTCGGCCTCATCGAGGTACTGCGTGGTCAGCAGCACGGTCGTGCCGCCCGCGGCGAGCTCCTTGACCGTCTGCCACACCTCGATGCGCGCCTGCGGGTCGAGTCCCGTGGTCGGCTCGTCGAGGAAGATGATCGGCGGATCGCCGATCAGGCTCATCGAGATGTCGAGCCGGCGGCGCATGCCTCCCGAGTAGGTGCCGGCCCTGCGGCCGCCTGCTTCGGTGAGCGAGAAGCGGGCGAGCAGCTCGTCGGCGATCGCCCCCGGGTCTTTCAGGTGCCGGAGCTTCGCGATCAGCACGAGGTTCTCGCGGCCGGTGAGCACTTCATCGACCGCTGCGAACTGGCCGGTGAGGCTGATCGACTCGCGAACATCGCCGGCATTCGCCGCGACATCGAAGCCGTGCACCGTCGCGGCGCCCGCGTCGGCCTTCAGCAGCGTGGACAGGATGCGGACGAGCGTGGTCTTGCCGGCGCCGTTCGAGCCGAGCAGCGCGAAGATGCTGCCCGCCTTCACGTCGAAGTCCACACCCCGCAACACGTGCAGGTCGTTGAACGACTTCTCGATGCCCCGCACGCTGATGGCTGGTGCCGTGGTCATTTCCGTTCCTCTCGTTCTGCGTCGTCGATCGCCTTGGTGAGGCGAGCGCGCTCCTTATCGATCCACCGCTTGCCGGTGTAGGCCAGTGCGAACGCCTCGGCGAACTCGACCGGGTCGTCGCCGACGATCTCGCGCACCGGCGTGCCGTCGGTCGCGGCTCGGTCCCAGAGGTCGGCGAGGTCGCCGATCATCAGCGCCATGGTGTCGCCGTCAGTCACGTCGCCCCGGTAGAGGAGGTAGCGATGCACGGCGTTCGCCGCGGCAGCGTACGGTGCCGGCAGGTCGTCCATGCGGGCCTTGGCCTGCTTGTACTGCTTCTTCTGCTCGAGCGAGCCGGTGACGGCTTCGATCCACTTGGCAGCCATGACTACTCTCCTTCTTCGTTCGTGCGGTCGATGCGGTTGCGGAGCTGTTCGATGCGTTCGGCGAGGAAGCCCCAGGTGACCCAGAACTCCTCGAGGTACTCGCTGCCCGATGCGTTCAGCGTGTAGACCTTGCGCGGCGGGCCCTTCTCTGACGGGACCTTCTCGACGTCGACGAAGCCGCGCTGTTCGATCCTGACCAGCAGGGCGTATACGGTGCCTTCGGCGATGTCGGAGAAGCCCTGGTCGCGGAGTCGTGCGGTGATCTCATAGCCGTATGCCGGCTGGACTGCCAGGATCGCGAGCACGATGCCCTCGAGCGTGCCCTTCAGCATCTCGGTCGTCTGCTTGCCCATGGAACCCCTCCTTTCACTACTCGGTGTGGGTGAGTACTAGTACTCGGTGATGTTGACTACTGGTACATAGTAATCACAGGTACCGGTAGATAGCAACACTGAATAGCAAAGAAGTCCCCCGCGTTCCGAACGCGGGGACTCGAGCGGCAGAACGCCGATCAGTGCTGCATCCTGGGGTCCTCCGTGGGGTCGGCGTACATCGCCGGGCAGCCCTGATCGACGGCCTCGGGGAGCAATTCGTAGTGCCAGGGCTCGTTCGCGTAGACCTGGCAGAGTCCGTACGCCGCACCGTATTGCGACAACCAGTACGTGGCGTCGAACGGGCCGACGTCGACCGCGTCGCCCGACACGTGGGCGGATGCCTCGGGCGTGGCCACCCATCGGGCGGCTTCCTCAGCCGACCCGTACGTCGAGACCGCCTCGCGAAGCAGCTGATCCTGATACGCCGGGGAACGCCAGCCGTCGACGATGAGGAACTCGATGCCCTCCTCGGCGGCAGCGGCCGCCGACGCATCGCGGAGTGCCTGCACGAGGGCAGGGTCGAGATTGGCGATGCCGGCGTAGGCGCCGTCGTCGAGCGTCGCGCCGTCTGGCAGGACGCCGTCGGCTTCGGTCGCCGCACCACCGTGGAGCATCTCGCCGAAGGAGCGCGCGGCCGATGACCCCGGTTGCGCGGCGAGCACCCCGACGATCACCGCGGCGACGACGACCATCACGACGACGGTCAGACCGAGAAGCCGGCGGAATCGGGCGCGTGCTGCTGTCTGGTGACTCATGCTGCCAGTCAAGACAGCGTGGTGTTCCCAGCCCGTATCCGGTTCTCGATACGCCCACGATATGCGCCGGCTCCTAGCATGGGCATCATGCGCGTGCTGGTGGTGGAGGATGAGCCCTACATGGCAGAGGCCATCCGCGATGGGCTGCGCCTCGAAGCGATCGCGGCCGACATCGCCGGCGACGGGCACACTGCGCTCGAACTGCTGAGCATCAACTCCTACGACATCGCCGTGCTCGACCGCGACATCCCTGGGCCGTCCGGGGACGAGATCGCCGAACGCATCGTCGCCTCCGGGAGCGGGATGCCGATCCTCATGCTCACCGCCGCCGACCGACTCGATGACAAGGCCACGGGGTTCGGGCTCGGCGCCGACGACTACCTCACCAAGCCGTTCGAGCTGCGAGAACTCGTGCTGAGGCTGAGGGCGCTCGACCGCAGACGGGCGCACAACCGCCCGCCCGTGCGGGAGATCGCCGGCCTGCGCCTGGATCCGTTCCGCCGCGAGGTCTTTCGCGACGACCGCTACGTCGCGCTCACGAGAAAGCAGTTCGCCGTGCTCGAGGTGCTCGTCGCCGCCGAGGGCGGGGTGATCAGTGCCGAGGAGCTGCTCGAACGGGCCTGGGACGAGAACGCCGACCCGTTCACCAACGCGGTGCGCATCACCGTCTCGGCCCTGCGCAAACGCCTCGGCGAACCCTGGCTGATCGCCACGGTGGCCGGCGTCGGCTATCGCATCGACGTCGGACCAGACGCCGGCCCCGGCGCCGGGGGAGTCGAGCGTGGCTAGGGCGCCGGGCATGAGCGTGCGTCTCAAACTCACGCTCAGCTATGCCGGCTTCCTCATGCTCGCGGGCGCCCTGCTCCTCCTCATGGTGTGGGTGTTCCTCCTCCGCTACGTGCCCGCCAAGGCGGCGTTGACCATCGACGGATTCGTTCCCGGGCGCGACGACCTGATCCGCGCCTTCGCTCCGGCGGCCGGCGCGGCACTCGTCGCCCTGCTGGTGTTCGGCCTCGTAGGCGGGTGGTTCCTCGCCGGCCGCATGCTCGTGCCCTTGGCCCGCATCACGGACGCCACCCGGAGGGCCGCGAACGGGTCGCTCTCGTACCGCATCGAGCTCGACGGCCGCAACGACGAATTCCGCGAGCTCGCCGACAGCTTCGATGCCATGCTCGCGCGGCTCGAGGCGCACGTCGCCGAACAGCAGCGGTTCGCCGCGAACGCCTCGCATGAGCTGCGCACGCCGCTGGCGATCACCCAGACCCTGCTCGAGGTCGCCCGCAACGACCCCAAGGGCGTCACGGGCGAACTCGCCGAACGCCTCCTCGCCATCAACGCCCGGGCGATCGACCTCACCGAAGCGCTGCTCCTCCTCAGCCGGGCCGACCAGCGGTCGTTCAGCCGAGAGCGCGTCGACCTGTCGCTCCTCGCGGAGGAGGCGACCGAATCGCTCCTGCCGCTCGCGGAGCAGCACGGCGTCACCATCGAGACCTCCGGGGAGATCACCCCGACCGTCGGCTCGCCCGCGCTCCTGCTGCAGCTGACGACGAACCTCCTGCACAACGCCATCGTGCACAACCTGCCCGAGCACGGCACGGTGCACATCCACAGCGCCGCGGGCGCCGAGTTCGTCACGCTCACGATCGCCAACACCGGCGAGCTGCTCAGCCCACAGCTCGTCTCGACGCTCACCGAGCCGTTCCAGCGCGGCACCGAGCGCGTTCGCACCCACCACGCAGGGGTCGGTCTCGGCCTGGCGATCGTCAAGAGCATCACCCAGGCGCACGATGGAGTTCTCTCGATCGCGCCGCTCGCCGCCGGTGGGCTCCGCGTCTCGGTGCAGTTGCCCGCCGCGCCGCCTCCGCCTCGTGTCGCGTGACCACTACCCGATCGGGAAATCGAAGTAGGTGTCGGGAAACGGTTCGTCCCGCAGCGTGTAGTGCCACCACTCGGTCGGGTAGGGGCTGAATCCGGAGTCCTCCATGACCGAGCGCAGGTGCCGGCGGTTTCGCGCTTCGGCTCCCCGGATCCCATCGGCGTCGTGATGTGAGACCGAGTCCATCAGATCGTGGTCGCCGCCCATGGCGACGAGTTCACCGGTCTCCAGGTCGAAGAGCGTCAGGTCCACGGTGCTGCCCCGACTGTGGCCCGACCGGGCGGCCACGTAGCCGAGCTCGAACATCTCGGACCGGTCGATGTTCGGATAGTGCCGGCGCTTCGTTCGGCCGTCCTCCGCCTGCCGTGACCAGCGCAGAAAGCCGTCGACGGCTCGCTGGGGTCGATATCCATCCCACAGGAGCACGCCGAAACCCAGCGCTGCTGCCTTCTCGCGCGCGCACTCCAGTGCTCCGCACAGCGCGCGAGTGCCGACGATGCGATTGGCGGCGTATCCGTCGACCGGCTTGCCGGTGAAGTTGTCCCACGTCGCGTACTTCGCATCCCACCGGATCCCCGGCACCAGCTCATCCACGAAGACGAACTCGTCGATCATCGGCGTTCTCCGTTCAGTGCGAACGCCACCAGCCGGTCGATGACCCTGCCGAGGGGGATCCCCGCTGCCGCCATCATTCGCGGATACCGGCTGTACGAGGTCATGCCGGGGAATGTGTTGACCTCGTTGAGCACGACCTGTCCGTCATCCGTCAGGAACATGTCGACCCGCGACAGCCCCCGGCAACCCAGCGCCCGGTAGATCGCCTTCGCCGTCTGCTGCACGAGCAGGCGCGTCTCTGCGGGGATGTCGGCGGGAACGACCACGGTCGAGTTCTCGGAGCGGATCTCGGGCGCGTTCTCCTGGTGGATCCTGAAGAACCCGTGCGACAGCCGGATCTGGTCCACCTCGCCGACGATCAGCCCCGTGTCGGTCTCGAGCACGGCGCATCCGATCTCACTGCCGAGCACCGCCTCCTCGACCAGCACCTTCGAGTCGTACTGCCGCGCGTCGTCGACCGCGCCCGGCAGGTCTTCCCGGCGGTCCACACGACTGACCCCGAAGGAGGACCCCGATCGGGCCGGCTTCACGAAGACGGGGTACGTCAGGCGTTCGGCGTCGACATGCCCGTCGGCCGTCACCGTCCAGAACTTCGGCGCGGCGATTCCCGCGCTGCGAACGACGAGGTAGGCGAGCGACTTGTCCATGCACAGCGCCGAGCTCTGGATGTCGCATCCCACGTAGGGGATTCCGGAGAGTTCCAGCAAGCCCTGGATGGCGCCGTCCTCGCCGAGCGTGCCGTGCAAGACGGGCAGCACCACGTCCACGCGGATCGTCTCGAGCCGCCCCTCCGACTGCACGAGCAACCCGTGCACTCCTCGGTCGGGCGAGAGCGAGGTCGAACGGAAGGCGCTGTTCTCCCAGTCGGGTCCGGGGCTCTCGCAGAGCCGCCATTCGCCACTCGTCGTGATGCCGACGAAGAGCGGCTCGTACGCATCTGGGTCGAGGTTTCGGGCGACCTCCTGCGCCGACTTGACCGAGACGGGGTGTTCTTCCGAGGCGCCTCCGAAGAGGATCGCGATCTTCAACTTATCCATGCTGCCGTCCTCCGAATGCAACGCAATTGCGAATGGTGTTCGTGATCGTGTCGTGCAGGGCCTGCTCCGTGTAATAGGCGGTGTGCGGCGTGATGAGCACGTTGGGCAGCGCCTGCAGCCGCAGAAAGAGCGGGCTCTCGATCGGCCGGTTCCGGCGGTCGGCGTAGAAGATGCCCTCCTCGTCTTCGACCACGTCGAGCGCGGCGCCGCCGAGCCTGCCGCTCTCCAACGCTGCGACGAGCGCCTCGGTGTCGATGAGCGAGCCTCGGCCCGTGTTGACGACGATCGCGCCGGGCTTCATCCGCTCGAATCGCTCACGGTTCAGCAGATGTCTCGTCTCCGCAGTGAGGGGCGTATGCAGTGTCAGGATGTCGCTGCGCTCGAGCAACTCGTCGAGGGTGACGGAGCCCGCGGGCGTCGTGGGGCTGCGGTCGTGGGCGAGCACGAGGCATCCGAAGCCCTGCAATCTGTTCATGACGGCCGCGCCGATGCGACCGGTGCCGACGACGCCGACCGTCAGGTCGCGAAGCTCCCTGCCCCGAGTGGCATTCAGTCGGAAGTCGTGCGCTTCTGCGCGAGTGACGATCGATCGCGCGTTCCGCACGGCCATGAGCATCAACATGAGGGTGAAGTCGGCGACACTGTCGGGTGAGTACTCGACGCCCTCGACGGCGATGCCGACGCTCCGCGCGAAATCCACGTCGATGTGGTTGCGCCCGGCGCTTCTCGTCGAGATGTATGCGACCCCGGCGTCGCTCAGCAAGCGGAGCGTGGAGTTGGCCACGGGCGTCTTGTGGCCGACGCTGATGCAGCGATTCCCGAACGCCAGCCCGACATTGTCTTCGGCCACCGCGGCATCGATGATCGTCGGGATGACCCCGAAACGAGGCGCCACCTCACGGAACGCGGCGGCCTCATCGGGCCCGCATCCGTACACCGAGATGCCGGTTCGGGCGTGTATGCGGTAGGCCATGCCTCCAGTCAAGGCAGCCGGCTGTTGTCACGGCGTATCCGGATTCCGATACGCCCGCGATACGCCCCCGCGACCGGGCCTGCCCTACCGGGTCTCCTCCACGACCATGACCTCGCCGGCGGGCACGGTGATCGGCGCGTCATGGGCGATGCCGGTCAGCAGGTCTTTGCCGCGGGCCTGCACCGACCGCGGCACGTCGCTGTGGTTGATGGCGAAGAGGTACGAACCGGAGACTCCGACCCGACGCACGACCTCGAGGCCGGTTTCGGCCTCGGCGATCGGGTGGAGCCCGGCGAGTTCGACCAGCTCGTCGACGAGGGCGAGCAGGCCTTCGTCGTTCGGTCGGGTGGCCAGATACGTCGCCGTGCCCGAACCCTGGCGATTGCGCGTCAGCGCGGGCACCCCGCTCAGTTCGCCCGTGGTGTATGCAGCAAGAACCTCGGCGCCTCGCACCTCGAGCAGTTCCGTCCAGGCGCCGGCCGACCACCCGTTGTCCAGCGTGACCGACTCATCGGGCACCAGCGGGAAGAACTCGTCGACGAAGATGCCCAGCACTTCGCGGAATGCCCCGGAATAGCCGCCCGCGATCACGCGACCGTGCTCGTCGACGATTCCGGAGAGATAGCTGATCAGGGCATGACCACCGGCGTCGACGAACTCCGTCACCGCCGACGCCGTCCTGGCGTCGGCGAGGAAGAGGGTCGGCACGACGAGCAGGTCGAAGTGATCGAAACGGTCGTGTGGGTGGATCACCTCGACGGCGATCCCGCGAGCTGTCAGCGCACGATGGATCGCGACGGGCAGGTCGATGTAGTCGATCGTCTGCGAGCCCTTGCGAGTCGAGCGCCATGCGTACGCGGCATCCTGGTCAAAGAGGATGGCGACGCGACCGCGCTCGACGGTCGTCCCGACGGCCGGTGCGAGCGCTCGCAGTGAGGCGCCCAGACGCTCCACTTCGCGAAAGACCTTCGAATCGGCGCCCGAGTGGGTCAGGATGCCGGAGTGGAACTGCTCCGCTCCAGCGGTCGACATGCGCCACTGGAAGAACAGCGCGCCGTCGGCGCCCCGAGCGATGTGGGCCAGGCTGTGCCGAGTCAGTTCTCCCGCCGACTTCGCGCGATTGACCTGCTGCCAGTTCACCGCGCTGGTCGAGTGCTCGATCAGCAGCCAGGGTCGCCCGCCGCTCATCCCGCGGACCCGGTCGCCACTGAAAGCGAGTTCGGTGTGGCGGTGGGGGTTGGTCGAGATCGTGTAGTGGTCGTTCGCGACGACATCGACCTCCTTCGCCCAGCGCGCGTAGTCATCGACGCCCGGGTTGTTCATGACCATGAAGTTGGTCGTGATCGGAGTGTGCGGAGTGAGCTCGCGAAGCAGGTCCCGCTCGGCGCGGTAGTGGCCGAGCAGGGCATCGGAGGTGAACCGCTCGAAGTCGAGCAGGAGCCCCGGGTTGTGGTGGGTGCGGGCATGTCGAGGCGGGAGCACCTGGTCGAACGAGGTGTAGTGGTGCCCCCAGAATGCGGTGCCCCACGCGGCGTTGAGCGCCTCGGTATCGGAGTACTTCTCGACGAGCCAGGCCTGCCACGCGACCGCGGTCTCGTCGCTGTAGCACCGCGCGTTCTCATTGCCGATCTCATTGCTGACGTGCCAGAGCCTGAGCGCCGGGTGCGTTCCGTATCGCTCGGCGAGCGCGCGCACCATCCGCAGGGCGTAGCGCCTGAACGTGGCGGAGCTCGGGCTCCACGCGAGCCGGCCGCCCTGCGATGTGCGTACGCCGAACTCATCGACCGTCGCGATCTCGGGATGCGCCCGCATCAACCACATCGGAGGGGCAGCGGTGGGCGTGGCGAGGTTCACACCCACGCCGTTCTCGTGCAGAAGGTCCATGACCCGATCGAGCCATCCCCACTGGAACTCGCCGTCGGCGGTCTCGAGCAGCCCCCAGGAGAAGACGCCGAGATTGACGGAGTTGACGCCCGCGCGGCGCATGAGGGCGACGTCCTCCAACCACACGTCTTCGGGCCACTGCTCGGGGCTGTAGTCGCCCCCCAGCGCGAATCCGTCGGCGATCCAGGGGAACTGCTTCGGCTCCGGCAGGTCGGCGGAGTGGGAGGTGAACTGCGTGGTCATTTCGTGAAGGTCTCTCGTAGTGCGGTCGGAAATTCATCCCAATCGGAAGGTCCGGGCGGATCCTGCCAGACCTCCGGGCTCGGCCGGAGGCTCTCCAGGCGGGCCCAGAGCCCGTCGGGAATGGGGTGAGCGGCGAGGGCCATGGTGCGCTCGAGTTGGGCGGGCGAATTGATGCCGACGACCGTGGACGAGACACGCGGGTCGCGCATGCTGAACTGCAGGGCCGCGGCGGCGAGGGGCGCTCCAGCCTCGGCCGCGGCTCGACCCATTGCGTCGATCGCGTCGATCATCGCCGGCGGAGCGGGTCGGTACGCATACGACGTCGCCGGGGCCGGCCACTTGGCCAGCGGCGCCGACCCGTAGGGCGCGGCGTTGAACACCGTGACGCCGGCCCCGGACGCGAGGTCGAGCAGGCGGTCGGCGGAGCGGTCGACGAGTGTGAACCGGTTGTGCGTGATGACGGCATCGAAGAGGCCCGATTCGACGTACTTCTCGAGCATGCGGGCGGGGCCGCCGGAGATTCCGATGCGCGCGGCGCTCCCCTCGGCCTTCATGCGCACGAGCGCCTCGACGGCGCCGCCTGCGGAGAACGCTTCGGCGTAGGTCATCGACTCCGGGTCGTGCAGGTAGAGCAGGGGGATGACGTCGATTCCCAGCCGCTCGCGCGATTCGTCGAGCGAGCGGCGCATACGATCGCCGGAGAAGACGCCAGTGACCGGGTCGCGGTCGAGTTTGGTGGCGATGGTCACCCCCTCGGGAACCCCACCGCGGTGACGGATGGCGTCGCCGATGAGGCGCTCACTCAGACCGCCGCTGTACTCGTTCGACGTGTCGATGACACGCAGAACGGGTGCGGTGGCGCCATCGAACACCGCCGCGAGCGCGGCAGCCGGGTCGTCCCCCCGTGCGACGGCGGAAGCGAATGCGGACGTGCCGAGAGTCAGTGCAGAGAGATCGGTCGCCACGGTCATCCCTTCAGGCTGCCGCTGATGAGGTCGAGCTTCCAATAGCGCTGCAGGAACAGCATGATCGCGATGAGCGGGATGACCGACACCAGGGCGCCCATGATGGCGAGGCTGTACAGCGCCGGCGACCCGGTTCCGCGGTTGAGGAGCAGGTAGAGCCCGGTCGTCAGTGGGAACTTCGACTCGTCGCTCAGCATGATGAACGGCAGCAGGAAGTTGTTCCAGATGCCGATGAACTGCAGCATGAACACCGTCACCAAGCCGGGCACCATGATGGGTAGAGCGACCGAACGGAACGTGCGGAACTCGCTCGCGCCGTCGATCCGAGCCGCCTCGACGAGTTCCTCGGCAACCGAGCCCTGCGCGTAGATGCACGCGAGGTAGATGCCGAACGGGTTGATGACACTCGGCAGCAGCACCGACCAGTACGTGTTCGCCAGACCGACTTCCGACATCAACAGGTACTGGGGGATCGCCAGGGTGATCTGCGGTAGCAGCACGCCCGCCAGCAGCACGGCGAACACGAGTTGCCGGCCGCGGAACCGATAGCGCGCGAGGGCGTACCCGGCCGACGCGGAGACCAGTGTGGACAGCAGGGCCCCGCCGCCGGCGAAGATGAGGCTGTTGCCCGCCCACTGCCAGAACTGGCCACCCCCGTAGGTCGACAGGTCCGCGAGGTTGTCGAGGAACCCGGTGCCCGGAATGAACGAGAACGTGGTGAACAACTCACCGGGCGTCTTCGAACTCGCGGTGATCACCCACACCAGGGGAATCAGGGTGTACAGGGCGCCGATGAGCAGCAGCACGGTCGGGATGACCCGGGCGTCTCGACGGCGGCGGGAGGGTTGCGACGAAGTGGGGACGACACGGACATCGCGGCGGTCGCGAGTGGGTTGGAGTGTTGTGGTCATGATCACTTGCTCTCGTCGAATGTGCGCTGCTGGAGCAGTCGGAGAAGCCCGATCGAGATGACGAGGGTGCCGAGGGCCAGCACCACCGACATGGCTGCCGCGCCTGAGGCATTGTCGAGGGCGAACGCGTCGCGGTAGACCTTCATCAGCGGGAAGAAGGAATGCGAGATCGCGCTGGACAGGGACTTCAGGGTCGCGGGTTCGGAGTACGCCTGCAGCGTCGCGATGAGCGAGAACAGCAGCGTCAGGATCAGGGCCGGCGAGAGCAGCGGGATCTTGATCCGCCAAGCGATCTGCCACTCGGTCGCGCCGTCGATCTTCGCTGCTTCGTAGATCTCGCTCGGGATGGAACGCAGCGCCGTGTACAACACGATCATGTTGAAGCCGACTCCCGCCCAGATCGCGATGTTCGACAGCGATCCGTAGATCGCCGAGGAGTTCAAGAAGTCGATGGCCGGCAGTCCGACCGCTTGCAGCACGTAGTTGAAGGGACTCGTGCTGGGCAGGTACATGAACCCCCAGAGCAGCGTGGCGATCACCCCGGGAACGGCATAGGGAATGAAGATCGCAGTCCTCGTGAATCGCGTGAATCGCACTCGCGGCAGGTCGAGCAGCAGGGCGAAGAGCAGGGCGAGACCGAGCGTCAGTGGCACGGAGATGAATCCGAAGATGGCGAGTCGGCCGAGCGAGGCGAGGAGTTCAGGGTCGGTCAGCGCGTCGATGTAGCTCTCGAATCCGACGAACACCGGGCGCCGGATGCCGAAGGCTCCGCCGTCGACCTTCAGTTGCACGAAGCTCAGGTAGATCGCGTAGCCGATGGGGATCAGGAGGAAGACGGTGAAGAGCACGACCGCAGGGCTGAGGAACACCCACGGCGCAAGACGAGGTCGGGAGCCGCTCAGGCGGCGGCGCACTGGTGCGGTGATGTGCTGGGTGGTCATGGTTCTGCTTTCGTTGAGCACGGCCGGTGGCGGCGCGGGCGGGCTGCACGCCGCGCCGCCATCGGTTGCCGGCGCTACTTGACGGTGAATCCGGACTTTTCCAGGTCGGCGACGACCGCGTCCTGTGCCTTGCCGAGCACGTCCACGTACGAGCCCTTCGAGGCCGTCGCAGACTTGATCCCGTCGCTGTAGGCGTCGAAGGCGACCTGCACGTTGGGGCCCCAGGTGACGGGGGCGGTGTCGGCCGCCACCTCCGCGGCGAACGTCCAGAAGTCGGCCTGTCCGCTGACGAGCGCCGGCACCGGCTGGTCGGCGAGGGCGTCCTGGCCAGCGGTCGAAGCGGGGAAGAGTCCGCCCTTGTCGATGAGCTCGGTGGAGCCTTCTTCCGAGCCGTTGAGCCACTGCAGGAACTGCACCGCCTCCTCGGGGTGCTCGGAGGACTTGGTCACGAGCACCGAGGATCCGCCCATGAGTCCGACCTGGGTCTCACCGTCCCACGACGGCATCGGTGCCGCTGCCCAGAGGCCCGCGGTGTCGGGAGCGACCGACTCCATCACGCCGGGGGCCCAGACACCGGCGGTCCAGCTGAGCAGGGTGCCGTCGTTCATCATCGTGTTCCACTCGGGAGTGAAGAAATGTGTCGTGTCGGCGTAGCCGCTCTCGACGAGGTCCTGCCAGAAGGTCGCGACGCGCTCGGATGCAGCGCCGTCGATATCGACGGACCAGGATTCGCCATCCGTCGCCCACCACTCGGAACCGAGGGCCTGCGCGTACGCGGCGAAGGTCGATGCGTCATCGGGGTAGCCACCCAGGAAGGAGTTCGGTGCGACCTCCTTCACCTGCTTGGCAAGGGCCGCGTACTCGTCCCACGTCGTGGGGGGCGTAAGACCGTACTGCTCGAACAGGTCGGCGCGGTAGACGAAGATCATTGGCCCGATGTCCTGCGGTACCCCGTACACGCCCTCGCCCACTGTGACGAGGCTCATGGTGCCGTCGGAGAAGTCGGAGCTGAAGGTGTCGGCGTACTGGCTGATGTCTGCCGCCACATCACTCACGACGAGGTTCGGGAGCTTCTGGAACTCGGCCTGCGCCATGTCCGGGCCCTCGCCGGCGCGCTCGGCGGCGAGGAGCTTGGCGATCATGTCGTCGGCTCCGGCCGCCTCGGTGACCTTGACCTGGATGTCGGGGTGCTCGGCGTTCCAGACATCTGCCATCTCCTGAACGTTCGGGGCCCAGGTCCAGTAGTCGAGGGTGATGGGGCCGGAGGCGGTGTCTCCGCCGCCACCGGAGCAGCCGGTGAGGAGAAGCGCGCCGGCCGTGACGGCGGCGACGGATACTGCGCGGAATGTGTGCTTCATGGGTGCGTGCTACTCCCTTGTAGTGGCGATGATGCGCGAATTGCTGCGGGTGGCGAGCGTTTCGAAGGTCGGAGCTGATGGGGGACTGCCCTGTCCGTCGTGCGCTCTCGCGCGTGCCCGCCCATTTTGTACTCTCATGAAACAATATGTCAAGAGGCACAACAAATTCGCCGCATGAACGCGGAAACCGGCGTTGGAACCGTTAGACGACCCGTCGGATCGCGCTGACCGCTGCCGCCCAGGCGTAGTCGGCGAAGGAGAAGTCGTGGACTTCGATCTCCGGGCGCTCGGAGGCGGGGTCCAGCCTTTCGGCGAGCGCGATGTGCATCGCGGACCCGCCTGCACGCGCGACCGCGAGTCCCTCTCCCGTTACGATCACCTTTTCAGGATCGATGACGTTTGCCAGTTGGGCGATGACGACACCGAGTGCGTATCCGGCATCGTCGAGCGCACTCTGCGCCTCGCGGTCACCTGCGGCAGCACGCTCGAGGACCCGCGCGAAGCTGGTGTCGGCCGCGTTATGCAGGATGGCGGGGATCGTGACGTATGCCGACGCACATCCGACGTGACCCCGATCGCACGTCGGACCGTCGTGCCGCACGGGGATGTGACCGACCTTGCCGGGATGCCCGTTCGCGCCGCGTACGAGCTCGTCATTGACGACGATGCCCGCACCGATGCCGGCGCCCAGGCCGATCAGTACGAGGGAGCTGCGCCCGACCCCTGCTCCAAACCAGTGATGTGCGGCGGTGAGCGCCTGCACGTCATTGCCCATCGCGATAGGCAGGCCGGTTTCCGCCTCGACGAGCGACTCGAGGGGCACGTTGTCCCACCCGAGGAAGTGCGACCCCACGATGACCGATCGGCCGCGCACCTGCTCGACATCACCGGCGAGGCACACTCCCACAGATGTCAACCGCGGGTTGGCGGCCCTGAACCCCCTGACGACCTC
Source organism: Agromyces sp. GQ35 (assembly GCF_059758475.1). NCBI lineage: Bacteria > Bacillati > Actinomycetota > Actinomycetes > Micrococcales > Microbacteriaceae > Agromyces > Agromyces sp. GQ35. The sequence goes on from NZ_JCAXEO010000001.1 coordinate 1,003,362, forward strand.
TGCGATCTGGGTGACCACGTCGGGCGCGTATCGAGAGACGAGTGCCCGCTCCTCGATCTCGATGACGTTCGCCTGCAGGTCGGTCACCACCGCGTACAAGGCCTCGCCGGTGAGTTTCACCCCCGCGAACTGGGCCGAACTCGGCTCGAGATTCAAGATCTCCGACGGGCGTCCCCGCCCATTCGGGGCGTTGGTCTCGCCCTCGGTGACGAATTCGAGCTCGACGAGATCCCGTGCGAGGCGGGTGAGACTCGTCCGGGACAGCCCCGTGCGGCGAGCAAGCTCGGCGCGCGACGTCGACCCGTTGATGAGCAGCTCGAGAAGTACCGTTCGTTGGGCGTCATGGAGATCCGGCCAGGCCCACGCGGGCTCACTGCTCGACTCGACCATGAGGGGAGCCTACTGTCGCAACCGGCGAAGCGATGCGCCCCCGCTAGGCCGAAGTCGCGGCTCGCTCCATGCAGACGAGGCGGGGTCGCTCGTCCCACGACGGTACTCGGACGAAGCCCCGCCCAAGATAGAGCCGCAGCGCGGAGTCTCGCCAGTCCCAGACCGAGAGGCGCAGCGGTTCCTGCTGTTCCTGCTGTTCCTGCAGCACGGCATCGAGAAGCGCGGATCCGACCCCGCGCCCACGCGCACCTGGATCAGCCCAGAGTCGCTTGATCTCCATCGCATTCTCGGTTCTCGTGAGCACCGCGACGCCCACAGCGGCAGAGCCCAGCTCTGCGAGGGAGACCGACGCTCCCGCGTACGCCGCCGCCGGACGTGCGGCCTCGGCCTGGTAGCTCGCGGGGAGCTCGTCGTCGTCGCGGAAGGGCGCGCGCTGCAGGTGCGCAGCCTTCTCATGCTCCGTCTGGCGCAGGTATGCCTCGACGAGGCGACCCACCGTCGCTGAGTCGTGACCGCTCATGACAGCCCGACGAACGAGCGGGGGAGTCGAGACAGAGTGCACCCCTCATCATCACACCGGCCGTCGTTCCCGCTGCAATCCACCCAAAGACGGCTTCGGCGTCAGGCTGTGCGTCGACCATGACGACCTCCCTTGACAAGGTTACTGAGTTGACTCATAATTGAGCATACTCGGGTATCCGAGCAAAGAAGTCGTCAAGAAGGAGCACCATCGCATGCGAGCGTTCGTCGTCACCAAGTACACGGAGCCAGTCCAGGAGGCTGATGTCCCCGAGCCCGTCGTCGGCGAGCACGATGTCCTGGTGCGGGTGGACGCGGCCGGGCTGAACCCGCTGGACGAGGGGATCCGCACCGGTCGGTTCAAGCAGATCCTGCCGTACAGGCTGCCCCTGATCCTCGGCAACGATCTCGCCGGCACCGTCATCCGCGTCGGCGCGAAGGTGCGCCAGTTCAAGCCCGGCGACGAGGTATACGCCCGGCCCGACAAGGACCGCATCGGTACGTTCGCCGAGCGCATCGCCGTCGCTGAGGCCGACCTGGCACTCAAGCCTGCGTCGATCAGCATGGAGGAGGCGGGCTCGCTACCGCTGGTGGCGTTGACCGCGTGGCAGGCGCTCGTGGAGCGCGGGAACGTGCAGCCGGGGCAGAAGGTCCTCATCCACGCCGGCGCCGGCGGGGTCGGAACGATCGCGATCCAGCTTGCCAAGTACCTCGGCGCGACCGTCGCCACCACCGCCAGCGGCTCCAGCGCCGACTTCGTCCGCGAACTCGGAGCTGACACCGTCATCGACTACCGCACCCAGGACTTCGAACAGCTCCTTGACGGTTACGACCTGGTGCTGGACAGCCTCGGCGGGGAGAACCTCGAGAAGTCCCTGCGCGTCCTCAAGCGCGGCGGCAAGGCCATCGGCATCTCCGGCCCACCGGACCCGAGCTTCGCCCGCGAGATCGGCCTCAACCCCCTGATGCGCCTGGCGACCGCCGGGCTCAGCAGCAAGATTCGCAAGCAGGCGAAGAAGCTCGGTGTGAACTACGAGTTCCTGTTCATGCGCGCCAGCGGTGACCAGCTCAGGCAGATCACGGCACTCGTCGACCAAGGCGTGTTGCGCCCGGTCGTGGGCAAGGTCTTCGACTTCACCCAGACCCCGCAAGCCATGCAGTCCATCGCCACGGGCAGCATTCGCGGGAAAGGCGTCGTCACCGTCACCGGCTGATGCGCCTCCGACAATTCACCTCACCCCCCCCCATTCAGAAGGAAGAAACATGATGAGCAATACCAACACCTCACGAGAACCCGTGATCACCTCGTATGCGGAAGCGCCCGCCCGCACGATCAGCGCGAACGGCGTGACCTTCGCCTACCGCGAGCTGGGACCGAAGGGCGGCATCCCGGTCGTCTTCTTCGTGCACCTCGCCGCGACGCTCGACAACTGGGACCCCCGCATCGTCGACCCGATCGCGAAGAACCACCACGTCATCACCTTCGACCAGCGGGGTGTCGGCGCCTCCACCGGCAAAGTGCCCGACAGCATCGAGGCGATGGCCGACGACGCCTACACCTTCATCCGCGCGCTCGGGTTCGACAAGATCGACGTCTTCTCGTTCTCCCTCGGCGGCATGGTCGCCCAAGCCCTCGTGGTCAAGCACCCCGAACTCGTGCGCAAGCTCGTGCTCACCGGCACCGGGCCCGCCGGCGGGAAGGACATCGATAAGGTCGCCGGCACGACCTATTACGACATCCTGCGCGCGACCCTGACCCGGTCGGACCCGAAGGAGTTCCTGTTCTTCAACCGCGACACCTCCGGCAAGCGCGCCGGCAAGGCGTTCGTCAAGCGTCTCCAGGAGCGCACCGTCGACCGGGACGCCCCGGCCACCGTAAAGGTTCTCCAGACGCAGCTGAAAGCGATCAAGAAGTGGGGCCGCTCAGCGCCCGCCGACCTGTCGAAGCTCACCCAGCCCACCCTCATCGCGAACGGAGACAACGACCGGATGGTGCCCTCGGTGCTCTCCGAAGACCTGCACCGCCGCATCACGGGATCCGAACTGATCATCTACCCCGACTCCGGCCACGGCGGCATCTTCCAGTTCCACGACAAGTTCGCCCCTGTCGCGGCCGAGTTCCTCGCCCGCTGACCGGCACCCGACGTGCGGCGTCAGGCGTTCGTGCGCTGCAGTCCCGGGTAGAGCGCTTCGACCGGGCCGCTCAGCGCGGCCTTCAGCTGCACGGACGTCCCGTCGGCGAGCACCTCGTACTCGCCGGCTTCGACGGCATCCACTACGGCGCGCACGAGATCAGCCGGATCCATCTTGGGATCGCTCGTGTGCGCAGCCATCGCCGTGTCGACCCACCCGACGTGCACGCCCACAACATGGACTCCCTCAGGGGCGAGTTCCAGGCGCAGCGAGTTGGTGGCCGACCACAGGGCCGCCTTGGTGGCGCTGTAGATGCCGGCGACGGCGTACCAGCTCAGCGCGGAGTGGATATCGATGATCACAGACTCATTCCGTGCTGACAGGATCGGTGCGAACGCGCGGGCGAGGAACAGTGGGCCGAGGAAGTTCGTCTCGACGTTGTTCCGGATCTCCTCGTCGGTGTGGGTGAGGATTCCCGGGCTCTGCGTGGTCGCGCCCGCGTTGTTGATCAGCACGGTCACATCACCCGCGGCCGAGACTGCTGCCTGGATGGATGCGGGGTCGGTGACGTCGAGGGTGAGCGGCACGATGCGCTCGTCGTCCCAGGTGCGGGGGGTGCGAGCGGTGGCGTAGACCTTGCGTGCGCCGCGGGCGAGCGCTTCGTACACGAAGTGGGTTCCGATGCCACCGTTCGATCCCGTGACGAGGACGACGGCTCCGTTGAGTGAGGGCATGTTCACGTGCTTTCTCTTGGGGGTGGGATCCGCATCGCGGTACGGATCATCGTGGGAGAATGAACCGAGGCACATCCGAGTCCACACAGTTTTGACTATAATCAGAACTGAGCAAAGTCAGAGTCTATTCCCAGAGGAGACGCGCCATGACCCTCGCCCCACAGCCGATCGGACGGCGCGAGCGGAACAAGCAAGACAAGCTGGAGCGCATCACCGCCGCCGCCGGCGAGCTCTTCGCGAAGCACGGCGTCGACGAGGTCACGACCCAGCAGATCGCCGACAAGGCCGACATCGGCACGGGCACCCTGTTCCTCTACGCCAAGACCAAGGGCGAGCTGCTCCTGCTCGTGCAGAACTCCAGCTACAACGACGCCCTCGTGAAAGGCCGGGCAGCCGCCGAGGGGAGCTCCGACCCGCTCGAAGCGGTGATGGCAATCCTGCGTCCGGTCGTGGAATGCAACCGTACCCAGGTCGACAACGGGCGCACCTACCTCCGGGAGATCGTCTTCGGCGACCCCGAAGAGCCCTACCACCGCGACGCTCTCGCCCTCACCGTGCAGACCGAAGAGGCGATCGCGGAGGTGTTGAAACGCGACCAGCGCACCAGCGCCGATGACGCGGCCGCACTCGCGCACATCGTCTCCGCCGTCATGTTCCTCAGCATGGCGGCCACGATCTACATCGACCGCTCCGTCGACGAGATCCTCGACGACATCAGAGGCCAGGTGCGCGTTCTCCTGCCGCGCTGACCATTTCGCCGCCCGCAGCGCGACGAAACCTCGTCGCAAGGCGGTCGAACGCCACCGCGAGCTCGTCGCCCTCGATCACTTCGATGTCGGCGTCGAGCTGTGCCATCCACAGCGCGAGCCGGTGCGGGTCGTCGGAACCCAACTCGACACGGCAGGTCGACTCGTCGACCACCTCGATGTCGACCGGGATGTGGAGCTTCGCGGCGACCGCGGCTGCGGGAGCGTGCACGAGTATGCGAGCGCGGTACGTCCAGGCCGCCGTGATGACGCGCCTGACGACGTACTCGACGACATCGTCGTCCGGAATCACGCGTGGCCGGAACCGCGCACCCGTCGGCGCGTGCGGAACCATGCGATCGACACGGAAGACCCGCCAGTCCCCACGGTCGAGATCCCACGCCAACAGGTACCAGAGCGGCCCCCAGCACACCAGCCGTTGCGGTTCGGTGTGGCGCCCCGCTTCCTTGCCCCCCGGCTTCGTGTACCCGAACCGGAGCCGTTCGTGGCCGCGGATCGCGGAAGCGACCGCGGCGAGCGCCGAGAGATCGAGCGGCGGTCCAGCGCCCGCAACGACACTCGTCGCCTCACGTACCGCGTCGACGCGCCGACGTAGACGCGTCGGCAGCACCTGCTCCAACTTCGCGAGCGCGGTGAGGGATGTCTCTTCGACGCCGAGCCTCCAGGTCGCGACCGCGCCCAGCCCAACCGCAACAGCGACGGCCTCGTCGTCGTCGAGCAGCAGCGGGGGCATCGACGTCCCGGCGGCCAGCCGGTACCCGCCCGCGACGCCGGGCCGCGCGTCCACGGGATAGCCGAGTGACCGCAGCTTGCCGATGTCGGCGCGCACTGTGCGCGTGCTGACATGGAGCCGGCCGGCGAGCTCGGAGCTCGTCCAGTCGCGCTTGAGCTGCAGCAACGAGAGCAGCTCGAGCAGGCGGGCCGAGGTCTCCAACATGTTCTCGATCATCCCAGCAATCGCGGAAGCTAACCTTCCGCATTCCTTGGCACCGTGGATGTCATGACTGAGAACACCGCACTGACACCGTTCCGCATCGACATCCCGCAGGCCGACCTCGACGACCTGCGCAGCCGGCTGGCGCACACGCGCTGGCCGATCCCCGTCCCGGGCCGAGACGATCCCACCGACTTCAGCCGCGGCATCCCGCTGGGGTATCTGACGGAGCTCGCCGAGTACTGGCGCGACGGGTTCGACTGGCGCGCGCAGGAAGCGAAGCTCAACGAGTACGAACAGTTCACGACGGTCGTCGCCGGCCAGAGGTTCCACGTCGTCCATGCGCGATCGGCGAACCCCGAGGCCACCCCGCTCATCCTGAACAACGGCTGGCCGAGCTCGTTCGTCGAATACCAGCGACTCATCCCGCTCCTGACCGATGCGTTTCACGTGGTCATCCCATCGCTGCCCGGCTTCGGGTTCTCCACCCCGCTGTCAGGGACCGGCTGGCAGCTGGCGCGGACGGCGGACGCCTATGCCGAGATCATGACGCGTCTCGGCTATGAGCGGTTCGCGGCCCACGGCACCGACGTCGGCGCGGGCACCACCGGGCACCTCGCGGCGGTCTACCCGGAGCGCATCATCGGCACGCACTTCGGCGCAGACCGCGTATGGCTCGGGTTGGTCGGTGACAAGTTCCCCTACCCCACCGGCCTGTCGGGCGACGAGATCGCCCAGATCGAGGCGCTGCACACCGAGAGCGCGGCAGAGCGCGGATACATCGGGATGCACAATCACCGGCCCGACACGATCGGCCCGGCACTCACCGACTCGCCGGTCGGTCAGCTCGCGTGGATCGCCGAGAAGTTCAAGAGAAGGACGAGTGGCGGCTACCGAGCGCCGAACGTCGACCGCGACCAGCTCCTCACGAACATCAGCTTGTATTGGTTCACCCTCAGCGGCGCTTCGATCGCGCAGTTCTACTACGAGTCCGAGCACTCCGACCGCGGCATGGTCATGGCCTCCGGGGTGCCATCGGGATGGGCCGTGTTCGACACCCATCCGCTCGTGCGTCGCGCACTGGACCCCGGGAAGTCGATCGGCCACTGGAGCGAGTTCACAGAAGGCGGCCACTTCCCCGCGATGGAGGAGCCGAAGCTGCTCGCGGACGACATCCGCGACTGCTTCCGCGGCATTTCCTGACCGCTTCGGGGTTCGGAGTTCACAGAAGGCGGCACAATACAAATTGTGTGCACACGGTGTCCACGGTGTGTGAGGATGGTGAGATGCGCTTGATCACCATCCTGCTCACCATCCCCGTCGTCGGGCTGCTCACGCAGCCGTTGTGGGCGCCGAGCTGGGGCGCGGGCATCCTCGGTGAGGTCGCTGCGCTCGGCCTCTGGGGTTCGGCGGCCGCGATCTCCGTCTTCTTCGGCCTCGTCGCGCTCTACTGCCGCACACTCCAGCGCATGCAGGCGACAGTTCGGCCCGAGGCACGGGTACGCTCACCCCGCTCGGTGTGGCTGATGTTCGCGGTTCCGTTCAACTTCGTCGAGGACTTCTTCATCATCGCCGACCTCGGGACGAGCCTCCGGCGCGACGGACGCACTGGGCTCGGGGCCACGCGCGTGTGGCTCGCGCTTGGATTCCTGTGGTGCGCCCTTCAGATCGCCTCTCTGCTCCCCGGCGTCGTCGGAGTGGCTACCGGCGCGCTCGCCCTCGCGGTCTGGGCCGCGCATTGGTGGTTCACCATCGTCACGCACCGTCGGATCGCGGCACTCCGCCCCGAGGCCGCCGCATAGGCTGTGGCCGTGGTGCTTCCTCGATTCCGTCGACTCCCCAGTGATGAGCAGGCCCGCATCCTCGCCATCGCGGCCGATCACCTCGCCGAGCGAGGCCTCCCGGACATGTCACTCCTCGACGTCGCCGAGGCCGCCGGCGTCTCGCGCTCGGCGATGTACAACTACTTCGACGGCCGCGACGACCTCATCGATGCCGTGCGCGACGATGCCCGCGGACAAGTGGGGGCGGCGCTCGGGGAATGGACCCCCAGCACGACGGTTGCGGAGTTCTGGAGTGCATTCCACGCCGGCGCAGGCAGGCTGGGTGCGCTCCTCACCCTGCGCCCTGCGCTGCGCACCGTGCTCGCGGGGACCGACGTGGCCGCCGACGACTCCTGGCTCGCTGCGTTCGTCGCGAACGCAGCAGCGCTCGACCTCCTCTCCTTCGAAGACCGGGAACTCGCTCTCGCCGTGACCGCCGCGGTGCTCGGCGCGGTCGACCGGCTCGAAGTCGTGGAACCTGGCCGCGTCCCGCCCGAACACATCGAAGCGCTGCTCTCCGCCCTCTGGGCGGCGACCGCCTGAAGTCAGGCGCACTGTCGCCGCGAAGGGTCGTCTCTCGGGCGATCCGGCGGCTCAGTGTGCGACTGCGGCCCTGCGTGCTTCGACGTCGACGAGGACATCGACATTGTCAGTCCGTTGATCGACCGACCCGCGGCCTCGCGGCAGACGCCGGACGCTCTGATCCACTACCCCGGCAAGGAGTTGGGCAACGATTTCCGGGTCGGGATGCAGATATGGCCGATCCCAGAATGGGATCGTCGCTCGTGTCGTCGCGGTCAAGGTGAGGGCATTCTGCCGCTGGAGGAGCGACTCCAGTACGGCGGCGATGCCGAGCTGTCGACCGGTCAGGTCGTCGGCGCGGAGTGCGGAATCGAGCGCCTCACCCACCTCACCTGCGCACTCCAAGGTCTGGAAGAGCGTGCCGAACCACTTTGCATACGGCGGCCAGCGGCGTTCCAGCATGAACGCCATGTGCATTGCGGTGTGGACCAAGCGAGCAGCGATGATGCGGGAGCCTGCGTCGTCACCGACGTCAGCTGCGCGTCCCATCAGAGGGAGTTCCTGCTCGATGCGAATCCAGTCGCAGGCGAGCACGTACCGCCAGATATCGTCGGGATACCATTCGAGCGCCCGTCGAGCTGAGACAAGTTCATCGGAAGTCTCGGTGAAGAGCGGACCGGCGACGACTTCGAGTGCAGCCTGCCCTGAGAGCGATAGCCAATCATGGGCCGACGCGTCCGCACGAGGATCGAAACCCAGATGCGCGTTCAGGAAGTCGGAAACACTACGCACTTCGACCTGGTGCCGCCGCTCCGTCTGACCGGTGAAGGTGAATCGGATCGGCAACCCGCGAAAGCTGCCGGGGAGAAGCCGCTCAAGCTCCAGGTCGACGTCAGCTACTGCGGCATCCGGCACGAACAGGTTGAGCCGCAAGCCCCAGTCGTGATCGCGCGATACAGCGTCGTCGAGACCGAGGACATCAGAGCCAGCGCCAAGTCGACCAGCGGAATAGGAAAGGTTGGGGAACCGCTCCGCCAGTATCGGGCCCACGACTTCGAGGAAATACGCCCGCGAGAGGGCGAGGCCGTTCGTATCCGTATCGGTCACCTCCCCATCCTGCACGCCGGACCAAGGACCGGGAGTATCAGCCGTGTTCCTTCGCGTGCCGACTCGGCGCAGGATGCGATGTCCGGTTCCCGCCGGAGCAGCGCCGACGTTGCTGCTGGAATCCGAGTATGTCCTCTGACCGACGCCGTCCGTTTCCCGCCCGGTTCACCCGCATCGCCTGGTCGAGCGTCCTCACCCAGTTCGCCGAGCAGATCGCTCTCGTCGCTGCGCCCCTCGCGGCAGTGCTCGTGCTCGGCGCCGGAGCGACGGAGACCGCCCTCCTTCAGGTCGCGCAGACGCTCCCGTTTCTCCTGCTGTCCATTCCGTTCGGATTGATTGTCGATCGGTCCTCTGCGAAACGTGTGCTGGTCGCCTCGGAAGCCCTGCGTGCGCTCACGCTGGGGTGCACGGTCGTGCTGATCCTCATGGATTGGCTTACCTTCGAGGCGTTGCTCATCGTGGGTTTCGTCGGCGCGATCGGGACCGTCGGGGTCGGAGTGGCGATTCCTTCAGCCGTGCCGCAACTCGTCGCCCGCGATCGGCTGTTGGATGCCAACCAGTGGCTCGAGCTCGGGCGCAGCATCGCCTTCATCTCCGGGCCGGTCATCGCGGGTGCGATCGTATCCGTCGCCGGCGCCGAGACGGCCTTCGTGGTGGCGACGATCACCTGCAGTGCCGCGGTGGCGCTGCTCGCGCGGATCGACATCGCCCGTACGGCACCGACGTCCCGGAGAGTCTTGGGAGAGATCACCGACGGTCTGCGGTTCGTGCTCTCGCACGAACTTCTCCGCCCGATGATCGTGACATCGATGATCTTCAACGTCGGGTGGTTCCTCATCCAGTCGATCTTCGTCGTCTACGCCCTGAGGAATCTGGGGATGACACCGGCGACCGTCGGGATCGCCATGGGAGTGTTCGGAGCCGGCATGGTCATCGGTGCGCTGGCAGCCCGGCCACTGTCGAAACGCATCACTCTGGGGCGGATGTCGGCGCTGGGACCGGTCGGCGGGTTCGTCGCCGCGTGCCTGATGATGACCACCCTGTGGTTGCCGACCCCGGTCCTCGCACTCGGATCGTTCTTCCTGTTCGGGCTGGGACCCGTGCTCTGGTCGATATCCACCACCTCACTGCGACAGGCCGTCACTCCGTCACGCATGATCGGCAGAGTGTCATCTCTGCTCGTTGTCTCCACCTACGGTGCTCGCCCGATCGGCGCCGGATTGGGTGCGCTGATCGCGGCCGCCTTCGGAATGGAGTGGTGCATCGCCGTGGCCGCCGTGGTGTTCGCCGCGCAGCTGGCGGTCGTGCTCGCGTCCCGGCTCCCGGCGGTGCGAGAGCTTCCCGAGCTCCGCGTGGCCGTCTCTCGCTGAGCGACATCCGGTTCGTGGCCAGCGATACCGACCGTGTTCAGGCGTCCGCCGCGCTCGTAAGCTGAGCCGATGAGGAAATGGGTGGTGCTGGCATCGGCGGCGTTGGGGCTTGCCGGACTCGCGGCGCTTCTTGCCTGGCGAGGGCCCCGTCTGCCGCCCGGCACCGAGAGAACGATTGCCCGCATCCGTTCCGGTCCCGTGACGGGAGTCGTCAACGGCACGACCGGGTACGCCCAGTCCGGCGGGGTCCGGATCTGGTACGAGTCCATCCCTCCTGCCGGTGCGGAGAAGGGTGTCGTATTGCTCAACATCGCACTCGGTGTGGGCTCGTTGTTCTGGCCGCCCGCATTCCTGCGCGCCCTGTCGGCGGCGGGATACCGAGTGGTCAGGTACGACCACCGGGGTACCGGCGCATCGAGTTGGATGACGGGATGGAGCCGAGAGCATCCGTACTCGCTGATCGACATGGCGAACGATGCGATCGCCGTCCTCGACGAGCTTCGCATCGACCGCGCTCACGTGCTCGGGCTCTCCCTCGGAGGTTTCATCGCCCAAGAGGTCGCGATCGAATACCCCGAGCGTGTCCAGTCGCTCACCCTCATGTCGACATCGGCGGACCCCACCGACGCCGCTATGCCCGGACCACGGACCTGGCCGTTGATCCAGTCCGCGATAGCGGGCCTTCCGCTGTTGCGGTACCGCTTGCTCGGCGGCGAAACGAATCTCGTGAAGGAGATGCTCGCGGGGCTGGTCTCGCAAGGCGGAGACGAACCTGTCGACGTGGAAGAGTGGACCAGGATCGTTCTCTACGACCTGCGCGAACGAAACGGACTCAACCTCCGTGCACTGCTGCAGCACCAGGCTGCTGTCGCCGTGACCCGCTCCCGATACCCGCTTCTGGGCACGATCACGGCACCCACCCTCGTGATACATGGGAACGCCGACGCGTTCCTGCCGATCGAGCACGGGCACCGACTCGCCGCAGCCATCCCTTCCGCCCGCGGACTTTGGCTGGAAGACACCGGTCACCCGTTCCCATACCCTGACATGGGCGAGGTGGTGACGGCGATCACGAGCCACCTCGACGCCTCCGATCCCTGCACTGAAGCCCCAACGTGACAAGCACGAGACCGGATGCCGTCCCGGCCACGAGGACGGACCGGCTCATGACATCGCCTCCGCCGTCGCGCGCGCCGGTGCGGCGGTGCCCGCGACGTCCAGCTCCTCACGCCACCCGAAGCGATCGTGGAAGCGGCGGAGGAATGGTGGCGCCCACCAGTTGGCGCGCCCGGCCAGGCGCATGAACGCCGGCACGAGCACCCCGCGGATGATGGTGGCGTCGACGACGACCGCAAGGGCCATGCCGATGCCGAGCTGCTGGAGGAAGGTCACCTCGCTCGTCGCGTAGACGCCGAACGAGATCGCGAGGATCAGCGCGGCGGAGCTCACGAGTGGCGCCGAGCGTGCGATGCCACGCGGCACCGAGGCGACGACATCGCCCGTGCGGTCGTAGTCCTCCTTGATGCGGGCGAGGAGGAAGACCTCGTAGTCCATCGAGAGCCCGTACGCGATGCAGAACATGAGGAGCGGGATGCTCGGCTCGATCGCGCCGGTCGGCGCGAATCCGAGGATGCCGCTGAGGCCGCCCTCCTGGAACCCCCAGACGAGCACCCCGAACATCACCGAAAGCGACAGGAGGTTCAGGATCGAGGCTTTGAGCGGTGCGACGACGCTCCCCGTCATGAGGAAGAGCATGACGAAGGTGACGAGCAGGACGAGCCCCGCGACGAGCGGGAATCGCTCGAGGACGCCGGCCCGGTAGTCGGCGAGCTCGGCGGGGTAGCCGCCGACGACCGCGTCGAACTGCGCATCGAGGGCACGGATGTCGCTGACGAGGTCGATCGGGTCGGCGGCGAGTCGCTCGGTCGTCGGGAGCACGGCTATCCATGCGGCGTCGCCGTTGCGGAACCGGTCGGCGCCGAACGGCCCGGGGTCGCCGATACGCTCACCGTCGACGTACGCGCCGGTCGCGGCATCGACGCGCTCGATGCCGTCGAGCCGTGAGGCGGATTCGGCGTACGCGGCGATCGCGGCATCCGTCGCCGACTCGGTCACGATGTAGACGGCATCGGCGTCCTCCGCCGTGAAGTCCGACCGGATCGTGTCGTACATCGCGCGGACCGGCTGCGTCGCGCGCAGGATCCGATCGTCGGGCGGGCCGAAGTTCGTTGCGAGCGCCGGCGCGCCGAGGGCGAGCAGAACGACGAGTCCGAGCCCGCCCGCGAGTGCGGGACGGCGCATGACGCGCGTCGCGGTGCGGTACCAGAAGCCCTGCTCGGGCGCCGCCACGGCCGTGCCGGCCAACGCCGCCCGCTCGGGCCGCGCGACCCGGTGTCCCAGCAACCGCAGCGCGGCCGGGAGCAGCACCGTCGATCCGATGACCGCGGTCACGACCACAGCGATGCCCGCGTAGGCGAACGACGAGAGGAATGGGAACGGGAACACGAAGAGCACGGCGAGTGCCGCCGCGACGGTGGCGCCACTGAAGACGATCGTGCGCCCGGCCGCGCGCACTGAGGCCCGGACCGCGTCGGCGACCTCGCGGCCGGCGGCGAGCTCCTCCCGGAAGCGGTAGGTCATGAAGAGCCCGTAGTCGACGCCGAGGCCGATGCCCATGACGAGCGCGATGTTCGACGCGAAGGTCGAGATGTCGGTGAACTCCGACACGATTCGCAGGATCGCGAGCGTGCCGGCGACCGAGAAGAGCCCGACGGCCATCGTGACGAGCGCGGCGCTCAACCTCCGGTAGACGAGCCAGAGCAGCCCGATGACGAGCGGCAGGATGATCAGCTCGGCACGGAGGAAGTCGGTACGCGCCTGCTCGGCAACGGCTCGGAACACCTCATCGCTGCCACCGAGTTGCACGGCGATGGCCGCATCCTCGGCACCCGCGATGACCTCCGCCTCGAGTGCGGGGAGGAGTTCGCCGCGCACGTGATCGGCGTCGCCGCCGGCCCAGGCGAGGATCACCGCGGAATCGCGCTCGCTGCTCGCGAGGCTCGCCGGACCCTCGGGCGACCAGTACGACCAAACATCCCCGATGCCATCGAAGGCGGCGATCTGCTCGGTGAGCCCCGCTCCGGCCGCGGCGACGTCGGCATCGTCGACGTCGCCCCGCTTCGCTTCGACGAGCACGGCGATGTTCGGGCTGCTCGTGTTGAAGCGCTCCGCGAGGAGCTGGCGCGCCGCGACCGACTCCGAGCCCGGGGCGTCGTAGCGATTGAGCGAGAGCGACTCGATGGCGGTGACGGCGAGCGCCGCGAACACGATGAAGACGGCAACGGATGCCGCGACGACGGACTTGGGGAACCTGGACACCGCACGGGCGATCACGTCGAACCTCACCTAGAATATGCGAGCAAGTAGTCGCAAAAAAGAATACGAGCAGTTACTCGTGTTTGTCGACGTATGGAGTGCGATGTCAGCGGATTCCCAAGAAACGAAGCGGCAGGCCCGCGGTCGCGCGCGGATCGACCAGATCCTGCTCGCGGCGGCCGAGACCTTCGGCGACCTCGGCTACGAGTCCGCCACGACGAATGCGATCGCGGCGCGAGCCGGCATCTCGCCGGGCTCCCTCTACCAGTTCTTCAAGAACAAGGAGGACATCGCGAACGCGCTGTCCGAACGATATGCCGAGCAGCTGAGCGGCGTCGAGCTCGGCACGGGTGGCGTCGAGCCGGCGACCCTCGAATCCGCCGTGCACGCGGCCATCGTGCCCCTCGTCGAGTTCAACCGGGCGAACCCCGGCTACAAGGCTCTCTTCGCACGCACCGACATGCCGGCGAGCATGCTCGAGGCGGTCGCCCCCGTCAGGGAGAACCTTCACGGGCGCATCCGAGTGGGAGTCGCGCGCCTCCTGCCGCAACTCGACGACGGCGACCTCGAACGCACGGTGCTCGTCGTCATGCACATGGTGCAGGGACTCATGCCCCTGATCGTCGCCGCGCCCGACGCCGAGCGCGGCGCGCTCGTGCGCGAGCTCGAGCGGATTCTCGTGGCCTACCTGCAATCGCTCGCGTAGGGCCGAACGCTGCGACTGCGACGAGAGATCGACTGGCTGCGTGAGAACTTACAACTTGGCGGTTACGCCTGGACCATGTCGGCGAACCGCGAGAAGTGGCCATGGAACGCCACCGTGATGGTGCGAGTCGGCCCGTTGCGGTGCTTGGCGACGATGAGGTCGGCCTCCCCGGCACGCGGGCTGTCGCGCTCATAGGCGCTCTCGCGGTGCAACAGGATCACCATGTCGGCGTCCTGCTCGATCGAGCCCGATTCGCGCAGGTCGCTGAGGGCTGGCATCTTGTCGGCGCGCTGCTCTGGGCCACGGTTCAACTGCGACAGCGCGATGACCGGTACCTGTAGTTCTTTCGCGAGCAGCTTGAGCGCACGCGAGAACTCCGACACCTCCTGCTGGCGGCTCTCGACGCGCTTGCCGCTCGTCATCAGCTGCAGGTAGTCGATGACGACCATCTTGAGCCCGACGCGCTGCTTGAGCCGCCGGCACTTGGCGCGGATCTCGACGAGCGTCATGTTGGGGGAGTCGTCGAGGTAGAGCGGTGCGTCGTTGATGCGCCCTCGCGTCGCGGCGATCGTGGTCCAGTCGCGGGAGTCGACGGTGCCCTTGCGCATCATCTGCAGCGGCACGGATGCCTCGGCCGAGAGCAGTCGCATCGCGATCTCGCTCTTACCCATCTCGAGTGAGAAGAACACCGATGGCAGGTCGTTGGTGATGGATGCCGCGCGGGCGAAGTCGAGCGCCAGCGTCGACTTTCCCATGGCGGGTCGCGCCGCGACGATGATCATCTGGCCGGGGTGGAACCCGTTGGTCAGGTCGTCGAGGTCGGCGAACCCAGTGGGCACGCCCGTGAACTTGCCGTCGGTGTGCTTGGCCGCTTCGATCTCGTCGATCGCCGCGGTCACCGCGTCGGAGAGCGGCACGTAGTCTTCGGTCTCGACCGAACCGGTGACGCTGTAGATCTCGGCCTGCGCGTTGTTGACGAGGTCGGTGACCTCGCCCTCGCCCTGGTACCCCATCTGCACGATGCGGGTGCCGGCCTCGACGAGGCGGCGCAGCAGCGCGCGCTCGGCGACGATCGAGGAGTAGAAGCCGGCGTTCGCCGCGGTCGGCACGATGCTCGTGAGCGTGTGCAGGTACTCGACGCCGCCGGCACGCTGCAGATCGCCGGTCTTCGTGAGTTCATCGGTGACGGCGATCACGTCGGTCGGCTCACCGTGCGAGTACAGCGTGAGGATGGCGTTGAACACGACCTCGTGCTTCGGCACGTAGAAGTCGACGCCGCGCACGGTCTCGATCACGTCGGCGACGGCGTCTTTCGAGAGCATCATGCCGCCAAGCGCGCTCTGCTCGGCGAGGAGGTCGTGCGGAGGAACGCGTTCGCCCCGTCGGGCGGAACCCTCGTCGTCGGCCGGTTCTGCGAGCCCGATGTGCGCGATCGACAACTCCATGACCTCCGGTTCGGCTCAAACGGGCGAGCGACCCGCGCCCGCCACCCAGTCTCCCGGGAGCCGCCGACATGGCTGGCCGACCGGATCTGCAGACGAGGTGGAAGGGACGCTGCTTCACGATAGGGAAGGCCTGTGGAGTACACAACCTGGCCTGTGGATAACTCTGGGGACAAACTGGGCGAAACGCCGTAGAAGGTGTGCACTCAGCCTGTGGACAACTGTGGAATTCGTGTGAATTACACGAGTTGAATTTCAACCTGACCTGGCATTTTTTCTATACACACCTGTGAGTGAAAACTTCTTTGAAACTCCACTGCCGCTGTGGGTCGACCTGTGTACAACGGTCTCAGCAAACTCCGATCTCGACTTGCGCGACAGACGCGACGGGTGTACGCGAAAACGACGAAGCGGCGGCCCGGACCGAAGCCCGAACCGCCGCTTGCGTGTGCTGCGAGTTACTTCGCCGAGACCACCTGGAGGGTGATCGTCGCCGAGAGCTCGTCGTGCAGACGAACCGTCGCCTCGTGGTCACCGGTCGCCTTGATGGGCGCCGTGATCTCGATCTTGCGCTTGTCGATCTCGCCGAGACCGGCTGCCGCGACGGCGGCCGCGATGTCAGCGGTCTTGACGGAGCCGAAGAGGCGACCGCCGAGACCGGACTTGACGGCCAGCTTGACCTTGCTCGACTCGAGCTTGGCCTTGAGGGCCTGCGCGTCTTCGAGCGAGTGCAGCTCGCGGGCGATGCGGGCCGCCTTGATCTGCTCGACCTGCTTCTCGCCACCGCGCGACCACGCCACAGCGAAGCCCTGGGGAACGAGGTAGTTGCGAGCGTAACCGCTCTTGACCTCGACGACGTCGCCGGCCGTGCCGAGGCCGGTGACCTCGTGCGTGAGAATTACCTTAGCCATTGTCGTGCTCCTTAACGGCCAGAGCCCGAGTAGGGCAGAAGGGCCATCTCGCGCGCGTTCTTGACGGCGCGGGCGATGAGGCGCTGCTCCTGCACGGAGACACCGGTGATACGGCGGGCGCGGATCTTTCCACGCTCGGAGATGAACTTGCGAAGGGTTGCGACGTCCTTGTAGTCGATGACACCGACCTTGATGGACTTCGCCGGGGCGGCGTTCTTCGCGCCCTTCCCGCGGGTCGGCTTGCGGCGATCGCCGCTCGACTTTCCAGCCATTGTCTTTCCTGTCTGATTGAAAACGATTCGAGCGAACGGATGCTTCGAGGCATCCGCTCACCGGCCTCTGCGCCTGCGAGCAGGCTGGGCCTAGAAGGGGGTCTCGTCGCCGTAGCTCGTGCCGGGGGTGTTCCAGACATCGCCGCCGCTGCCGCCACCCTGGGGGGCTGCTGCTGCGGGAGTGCTGGGTGCCCACGGCTCGTCGGCACCAGCGCCGCCCCCGAAGGAGCCGCCTCCAGCGCCGCCTGCGCCACGGTTGGACTGGGCGCGCGTCACGGACGCGGTGGCGTAGCGCAGGCTCGGGCCGATCTCGTCGACCTCGAGCTCCATGGTGGTGCGCTTCTCGCCTTCCTTCGTCTCGTAGGAACGCTGCTTGAGACGCCCGGAAGCGATGACCCGGGAACCCTTGGTGAGTGAACCGGCGACGTGCTCGGCGAATTCACGCCAGACGCTCGCGCGCAGGAACAACGCTTCACCGTCTTTCCACTCGTTCGCCTGACGGTCGAACGTACGGGGAGTGGATGCGATGGTGAAGTTGGCAACCGCGAGGCCGTTCTGCGTGTAACGCAGCTCGGGATCTGCAGTGAGGTTGCCCACCACGGTGATGATGGTCTCGCCGGCCATGGGGACTAGGCGTCCTTCTCGGCCGATGCGGGAGCGGCGGCGACTGCAGCAGCGGGAGCGGCGGCAGCAGCTGCTGCCTTCGCGCCGGCCTTCGCCGAAGCGGCGGCCTTCTTCGCGGCCTTCGCCTCCTGGGCCTTCTGGTGTGCGGCGACCTGAGCGATCGCCTCTTCCGCACGCAGGACCTTGGTGCGCATGACGGCTTCGCTGAGGTTCAGCTGGCGGTCGAGCTCATCGGTGGTCTTGGACTCGGCGGTGAAGTCGACGACGGCGTAGATGCCCTCGTTCTTCTTGTTGATCTCGTACGCCAGACGACGGCGTCCCCAGATGTCGACCTTGTCGACAGTGCCGCCATCGTTTCGGATGACGTTGAGGAACTTGTCAAGGCTGGGAGCAACGGTGCGCTCATCGATCTCGGGATCGAGGATTACCATCAGCTCGTATTGGTGCATGACTAACCCACCTCCTTCGGACTCAAACGGCCACAGGATCTCTGCAGCAGGAGGGTTGTGCATACGTCACCAGTGGAGGCCGCACAATCGCGGCACACGGGCAACCTTGACAGCATAGCGGATGCCTCGTGCCGACGCCATTCAGCCGCGGGCGCCCTCGGCCGTGTCCGGCGCTGCGTCGGCGCCACGCGCCGCCCACCAGGCGCGCAACCGTTCGGTCGCGACATCCGGGCCGATGGGCCCCTCATCGAGACGCACCTCGAGCAGGTAGCGGTAGGCCTCGCCGACGACCGGACCCGGCTGCACGTCGAGCAGGCGCATGATGTCGGCGCCGTCGAGCTCGGGGCGCACGGCGGCGAGCTCCTCTTCTTCGGCGAGCACGGCGATGCGCTCCTCGAGGTCGTCGTAGGCGAACGCGAGCTGATCGGCCTTGCGCCGGTTGCGCGTCGTCACGTCGGCTCGCGCGAGGATGTGCAGTCGTTCGAGCTGGTCTCCGGCATCACGCACGTACCGGCGCACCGCCGAATCGGTCCACGCAGCGTCGGTGTAGCCGAAGAAGCGGAGGTGCAGCTCGATGAGGCGGGAGACCGCGGCGATCGTGTCGTTGTCGAAGCGCAGCGCACGCAGGCGTTTGCGGGCGAGCTTCGCGCCGACGACGTCGTGGTGGTAGAAGCTCACCGCGCCACCCGGCTCGAATCGCCGGGTCGCGGGCTTGCCGATGTCGTGCAGCAGCGCCGCGAGCCGCACGACGAGGTCGGGGGAGTCGAGCACGCCGCGCGCGATCTCGTACTCGATGGCCTGGTCGAGCACGGTGAGGCTGTGCTCGTAGACGTCCTTGTGCCGGTGATGCTCGTCGCGCTCGAGCGAGAGGGCGGGCAGTTCGGGAAGCACGCGTTGCGCGAGACCCGATTCCACGAGCAGACGGATGCCGCCGCGGGGCGACCGCGTCAACAGCAGCTTCGAGAGTTCGTCGCGCACTCGTTCGGCCGAGATGCGGTCGATCTCTGGCGCGAGCGTTGTCATCGCCTGCAACGTCGCCGGTTCCACCGTGAACTCGAGTTGGGCCGAGAAACGCGCGGCACGCAGCATCCGAAGCGGATCGTCGCCGAACGACTGCTCAGGCGCGGCGGGGGTGCGCAGCACACGCGCCACGAGGTCTTCGACCCCGCCCGACGGGTCGACGAGCTCGAGCTTCGGCAGGCGCAGGGCGAGGGCGTTGACCGAGAAGTCCCGGCGCGCGAGGTCGTCTTCGAGGGTCGTGCCGAAGACCACCTCGGGCTTGCGCGAACTGCCGTCGTAGGCGTCGGCGCGATACGTCGTGATCTCGACCTGCTCCCCGGCGATCTTCGCGCCGATGGTGCCGAACGCACGCCCGATGTCCCAGGTCGACTCGGCGATCGGTTTCACGATCGAGAGGATCTCGTCGGGGGTGGCGTCAGTCGTGAAGTCGAGATCGTTGACCGCGCGGCCGAGGAATGCGTCGCGAACGGGGCCGCCGACCAGTGCGAGCTCGTGGCCCGATGCCTCGAACGCGACAGCCAGTCGTGAAACCGTCGGCGAAGCCGCCAGCTCGCCCAGCCGGTCGAGGGCCGCCGCGACACTCTGCATGCATCCATGTTAAACGGCCACCGGAGTCCCCTGTGGACGGCCGGGCGAACGCCATGCGGCCACGCCGTAGAATCGCCAGCATGGTGCCCGAGTCGAACCCTGCGCGCCGTCGGCGCTCACGGGTCGAATCGACGGATGCCGCGCGCCGATGCTTCGCGCGTCTCGCCGACCGTCCCCGCCGCACCATGGCCGGCATCGGCGCCACGGGCGCGGCCATCGCCATGCTGGTGACGGCGCCCCTGACGGCCCACGCGTCGCTGGATGCGTCGACGGCCCGAGTCGCCTCGGCTGCCGTTGCGCCCTCGACCGGCGGTGTCGTCATGCGCGTGGCACCGACGGTCGGCACGACGATCACGCCCGGCGCCCCGATCACCCTCGAGATCGAGATCGAGAACACGACGACCGAGACGATCGCTGCGGGCAGCCTTCGCGTCATGCGCTCGGCCGACGCGATCGACGCAGTCGTCGAGCTCGACGCGTGGCTCGAGCAGGGCGGCGACGACGCCGAGGCACCCGAGGCAGAGGCCGTGGCGCCGCAGGCGCTCGATGGCATCGCCCTGGCCGATGCCGAAGCGGGTGCACTCGCTCCCGGCGCGGTCGAGGTGATCTCGGTCACGCTTGCGCCCGACGTCATCGACGAGGTCGACGACGCTCCGGTCGTCGGGCTCGGCGCGGAGCTGGTGGTCGACGGAGCACTCGTGGCGGCCGCGACCGACGCCTACGCCAACAGCGCAGCGGCCGCGTCCGACCCGATCTCGCTCGCGCTCGCCTATCCGCTGACCGTGCCCGCGTCGAGCGCGGGCATCATCGGCGCCGATGATCTCGAGAGCTGGACCTCGCCGTTCGGCCTTCTCGCCCGTCAGCTCGATGCGGTGGCCGGCCGGCCGGTCGCGATCGCGATCGACCCGCGTATCGTCGCATCGATCCGCGCCCTCGGCACCGCAGCGCCGCCGTCGGCGCTCGCCTGGCTCGACCGTCTCAGTGGGCTGCCGAACGAGATATTCCCGCTCGCGTATGCAGACGCCGACGTCGCAGCGCAGGTGCAGCTCGGCCTTCCGTCGCCGCTCGCACCCATCTCCTTCGCCGACATCCTCGATCCAGACGACTTCACCGTCGACGCTTCGGGCGAGGGCGGCGGCGACGTGCCACCCACCGACGCGACACCAACGCCCACCGCCACGCCCTCGACCCCGGCCCCAGGCGGCGTGCCCAGCACCGAAGACCTCCTCGCGTGGCCGTACACCCGCACCGACATCACCTGGCCCGCCGATGACACGGTCGCCGTCGGCAATCTCGGCGTTCTCGCCGCCGCGGGTTCGACCACGGCGATTCTCGCCCCGGGCAACGTCGTGCCGGTCGAGCCATGGTCGAACGCAGCGTCGAACGTCGATGCGGCGACGGCGGTCGCCGCCGACTCGCGGCTCACCGCGCCGCTGCGCGAAGCATCCGAAGCGCTGACCGACGCCGAGTGGCGCGCAGCGGCCGGCCTGCTCGGCGCCGAACTCGCGCTCGGGGGGGCGACCACGAGCGCTCGCCCGCTCACCCTGCTCGCCACCTTCGACCGGAGCGCCGGCACGCAGTCCGCCAGGGTCGCCGCGACGCTCGACGCGCTCGCGGCGAACGCCGGGGTGATACCCGCTTCGCTCTCCGACGCCATCGGTGCTCCCCCGGTCGATCGCGCACTCGTCGATCTTCCCGAGCAGGATCCCCGCCGGTCCAACGTCGACCGGCTCGTGCGAGCCGAGGCAGACGTCGCCGCCTTCTCGACAGTGCTCGACGACCCCGGCCTCCTGTCCGGGCCGGCTCGGCGCGACCTGCTGGCTCTGCTCGACGTCGCGTGGCTCGATGACCGCGAGGCGTGGGACACGGCCGTCGGTCAATGGCTGTTGACGCAGCGCAGCACGATCGGCGCCGTGTCCGTCGTACCGAGCAGCCCGATCACCGTGGTCTCGAGCGAAACGGGCGTGCCAACGACGATCCTCAACGCCCTGCCGTATCCCGTGACCGTCGTCGTCGACGTCGACCCGTCGAACGGCCGCCTCATCGTCGACGACCAGGCGACTGTGACGGTGGAGCCCGAGTCGCGCCGCATCGTTCGCGTCCCGGTCGCCGCCGGCATCGGCAACGGCAAGGTGAATCTCACGGTCTCGCTCGCCTCCACGGCCGGGGTCCCGATCGGCTCACCGGTCGTGATCCCCGCGAACGTGCAGGCCGACTGGGAGGGACTCGGTGCCGCGATCCTCGGCATCGTGGCCGTCGCCTTCTTCGGCATCGGCGTGTGGCGAAACATCCGCCGCCTTCGCAAGCAGCGGGCCGAGAAGGCTGACGCGGCCGCGGACACGACTGCTCCCGACACCGCTGCACCCGACGCGGATGCCTCGACGGATGCCGCGGCACCGGTCGACGAAGCGGGCACCGGGGACCCCGACAACGAGCGCCGTGATGGCTGAGGATCGCATCGGACGCGCAAGCGTCTTCCTCGCGTCGGGAACGATCGTCTCCCGCCTCCTCGGCTTCGTGAAGACCGCGCTGCTCGCTGCCGTCATCGGCGCCAGTGGTGCAGGTGCGAACGCGTTCGCCGCAGCGAATCAGCTCCCGAACACGATCTACGTCGTCGTAGCCGGTGGCGTGCTCAGCGCGGTGCTCGTGCCGCTCATCGTGCGATCGGCAGCGCATGCCGACGGCGGCTCGGCCTACATCAACAAGATCGTCACGCTGGGGTTCACGATCCTGGCCGGAGCCGCGGTGCTCGCCACGCTGCTGACCCCGGTGCTGACGCTGCTGATCGGCTCCCGAATGAGCGACGGCGTCTTCTCGCTCGCGGTCGCGTTCGGGTACTGGTGCCTGCCGCAGATCTTCTTCTACGGCATGTATTCGCTGCTCGGAGAGGTGCTGAACGCCCGTCGCGTGTTCGGACCGTTCACCTGGGTGCCGGTGCTGAACAACCTCGTCGCTCTGGCCGGTCTCGGACTCTTCGCGGTGATCTTCGGCGCCGATCCCGATGGGCTCAGGTCGGCGGGGGAGTGGAGCGCCGGCATGGTCGCCCTTCTCGCCGGCTCCGCCACGCTCGGAGTCGCACTCCAAGCGTTGATCCTGTTCTGGTTCTGGCGGCACGCCGGCTTGCGTTATCGGCCCGATTTCCGGTGGCGGGGCGTCGGCCTCCGCTCGACCGCCGGCATCGCCGGCTGGACGTTCGGAATGCTCCTCCTCACCACGGTCGCGGGATTCGTCGAGACCTCCGTGGTCGGCGTCTCAGCGAACTCGGGCGACGAAGCTTCGGTGTTCGTCTTGCAGACCGCGTGGCTGATCTTCATGCTGCCGCACTCGGTGATCACCGTTTCGATCGCAACGGCCTACTTCACGCGCATGAGCGAGCATGCTGCTGTCGGAGAGGTCGATCGGGTCCGCGCAGACCTCTCGAGTGCCGTGCGCGGCGTCGGTGTCATCATCGTGGTGGCGGCCGCGGTGCTCATCGTCTGCGCCTACCTCTTCGCACGGGTCTTCACCGAGGTCGAGCCGCTCATCTGGTCGATGGGCAACGTGATCATCGCCTACGTCATCGGTCTCATCGGTTTCAGTGTGCTGTTCATCGTGCAACGCACCTACTACTCGCTGGGCGATACGAAGACGCCGTTCTTCTTCACGCTCGTGCAGGTCGTGTTGTTCATCTCCGGAGCGCTCGCGTGCATCGCCCTCCCGACCTCCTGGGTCGCCTTCGGCATCGCGGCCGTCACCACCCTGGCCGGTCTGGTGCAACTGATCGTCGCCATCGTGCTGCTTCGACGGCGCATCGGCCCGCTCGACGGCCGGCGCATCGCGGTCACGTTCCTCCGATCCGGCGTGGCGCTCGTTCTGCCGGTCCTCGCCGGCGTGACCCTGCTCTTCGTGCTCGGCGGAACTCAGGCCTCCGGCTTCGCGCTCTCGAGCGTGTTCGGCGCGATCATCTCCATGGCGATCATCGGAACGGTGATGGCGGTGCTGTACTTCGCCGGCCTCTGGGTGCTTCACTCGCCCGAGCTGCGTGGATTCGCCGCCCCCGTCCTCGCGCGTCTCCGTCGGCGCTGAGCACGCCGACCACGCCGGGCGCGGGTACCCGAGACGACCCCGACCACGGTGCATCCGTCACACACGGGATCACCGACCGGGTGCGGAATACCCGCCGCTTAGACTGTGTTGAGCATGTCGTGGCATCCGATTCGTTGAATGCTACGAACCACCAGCAACGACGGGAGCGGGTTTGCGCGACATCATCATCATCGGTTCCGGCCCGGCCGGATTCACCGCCGCGATCTACGCCGCCCGCGCGCAGCTGAAACCACTGCTCATCGCGAGTTCCGTCGAGATCGGTGGCGAGCTGATGAACACGACCGAGGTCGAGAACTTCCCCGGGTTCCCCGAGGGCATCATGGGTCCCGACCTCATGACGAAGCTGCAGGCACAGGCCGAGCGCTTCGGAACCGAGGTCGTCTACGACGACGTGGTCGAGCTCGAGCTCGACGGCCCCGTCAAGCGCGTGAAGCTGGGCAACGGCGACGAACACGAGGCCGCCGCCGTCATCTATGCGACCGGTTCGGCCTACCGCAAGCTCGGCCTCTCCGAAGAAGAGGTGCTCTCCGGGCACGGTCTCTCCTGGTGCGCGACCTGCGACGGCTTCTTCTTCCGTCAGAAGACGATCGCCGTGGCCGGTGGCGGCGACTCCGCGATGGAGGAGGCGACCTTCCTCACGCGCTTCGCCGACAAGGTCTACGTGATCCACCGTCGCGACACGCTCAAGGCGTCGAAGATCATGCAGCAGCGCGCGTTCGACAACGAGAAGATCGAGTTCATCTGGAACGCCGAGATCACGGCGATCCACGGCACCGACGCCGTCACCGGAGTGACGCTGCGCGACACCGCGACCGGTGACGAGCGCGGCCTCGACCTCGATGGGCTGTTCATCGCCATCGGAAACGATCCCAGAACGCACTTGGTGCACGGCAAGCTCGATCTGACGGCCGAAGGCACCATCGCCGTCGAGGGTCGGAGTTCGAAGACCTCGCTTCCCGGCGTCTTCGCCGCAGGCGACGTCGTCGACCCGCACTATCGTCAGGCGATCACGGCGGCGGGCTCCGGCGCGGCCGCTGCGCTCGACGCCGAGCACTACCTCGCAGCCCTCGGCAACGAGAACGCAGCCGAGGCAATCCTCGAGACCGAGTTCGCTGCCGTCAACTGAGCGGGCGCGCCCGGTCCCGGCGACACGGATGCCGCCACGCCACCTGACCGCGGCATCCCCTCGGACTCACGAATTCCACCGCAAGGCTTCACGAAAAGGGAGAACGCAATGACTGCACGTGCAGTGACCGAGGCCACCTTCGAGCAGGAGGTCCTCAACAATGAGAAGGCTGTCCTCGTGGACTTCTGGGCCGAATGGTGCGGTCCGTGCCGTGCCGTCAGCCCGATCCTCGACCAGATCGCGAGCGAGCACGCCGACAAGCTCGACATCGTCAAGCTCAACGTCGACGAGAACCCGCAGCTCGCGATGAAGTACCAGATCACCGCGATCCCCGCGTTCAAGGTCTTCGAGAAGGGCGAGGTCGTCAAGACCGTCATCGGCGCCAAGCCGAAGCCCGCACTCGAGGCCGACCTCGCCGCCTACATCTCGTAGTCGGCGGTCGAACTTCAGACCCGTCCGGCGAAAGCCGGGCGGGTCTTTCGCGTCTTCGGCACGCGACGAACGTGGAGTCCCGCGAAAGATCCACCCGGTGGCCAGCAACTAGCATGGACATCCTGAACAGAACGGAAGCAGCGCAGTGGCAACTGACGGCGTCCCCCAGCGGACCGGCAACAATCTCGACCCTTGGTACGCGAATTACGCCGAGCGAGCCGCCGGGCTGGCCGCCTCAGAAGTTCGAGCCCTCTTCGCCGTCGCCTCCCGGCCCGAAGTGGTGTCGCTCGCCGGCGGCATGCCGTTCGTCTCCGCCCTCCCGCATGAACTCATCGTCTCCTCGATGGAGAAGGTCATGCGCGAACAGGGCGCGATGGCTCTTCAATACGGCTCTGGTCAGGGAATTCCGCAACTTCGCGAACAGATTCTCGAGGTGATGTCACTCGAGGGCATTCGCGGTGCGGTCGACAATGTGGTGACGGCGACCGGCTCGCAGCAGGCGCTCGACCTCGTCGCGAAGCTCTTCATCGACCCCGGAGACGTGATCCTCGCGGAGTCACCGAGCTATGTCGGTGCGCTCGGCGTCTTCCGGTCGTACCAGGCCAACGTCGTGCACGTCGCGATGGACGAACAGGGCCTCATTCCCGAAGCACTCCGGCAGACCATCGCTGCGCTCCGCGGCCAGGGCCGACGCATCAAGTTCCTGTACACGATCCCGAATTTCCATAACCCCGCCGGCGTGACGCTCTCGGCGGAGCGGCGCCCCGAGATCCTCGAGATCTGTCGGGCGAACGAGATCCTCGTGCTCGAAGACAATCCGTACGGGCTGCTGCATTTCGACGAGCCGGCACCCAATGCGCTGCGATCACTCGACCCCGAGGGCGTCATCTATCTCGGCTCGTTCTCGAAGACGCTCGCCCCCGGGTTCCGCGTCGGTTGGGCTCTCGCACCACATGCGATTCGCGAGAAGCTCATCCTCGCGGCCGAATCAGCGATTCTCTCACCGAGTTCCTTCAGCCAGCTCGTCGTCTCCGAGTATCTGGCGACCACCGATTGGCGAGCCCAGATCGATACGTTCCGCGGTGTGTATCGCGAGCGGAAGGACGCGATGATCGACGCGCTGGGCGAGCACCTGCCGCAGTTGAGTTGGACGAACCCCAACGGCGGCTTCTACGTCTGGGTCACCATGCCCGATGTGCTCGACTCGAAGCAGATGCTGCCTCGAGCGGTGAAGGAGTTGGTCGCCTACACGCCCGGCACCGCATTCTTCGCCGATGGGCGCGGGCGCCACGCGATGCGATTGTCGTTCTGCTATCCGACGCCCGAGGCGATCCGGCTCGGCATTCGCCGCCTCGCGACCGTCATCAACGGTGAACTCGACCTCCTCGATACGTTCGCCGGCACTGGACAACTCCAGCTCCCGCCGAGTGCGGACTACGATTCCGCGCCGCCGTCTGATCTGAAGTAGTGGAGAAAACCCTGATCATGAGTGATTCCGCCGATCTCTTCGTCGTCGTGCTCGCGGGCGGCATCTCACATGAGCGCGACATCTCGCTGCGCTCAGGACGCCGGGTCGCCGACGCCCTGACCGCGGCCGGACATCGCGTCGTGCTTCGTGACCCTGATGCGAGCTTGCTCCCGTACCTGGTGAGCGAGCAGCCCGACGTCGTCTTCCCGGCACTGCACGGATCGAGCGGAGAAGACGGCTCGCTGCTCGATCTGCTCCACTCCATCGACATGCCGACGGTGGGATCATCGGGAGCTGCGGCCAGGCGAGCGTGGTCGAAACCCGTCGCGAGTTCGCTCCTCGGCGCGACCGGCGTCGCGATTCCCGAGTCGATCGTGCTCTCGCACGAGTCCTTTCGTGAGCTCGGCGCATCCAGCGTTCTGCACGTCGTTCGATCCGCTCTCGAAGGCGGTATCGTCGTCAAGCCGGCGTCAGGCGGGTCCGCTCAGGGCGTCTCGATCGTCGAGGACACCGATGACCTGCCCCGAGCGATGGTCGAGGCGTTCACCTACGCCGACGTCGCCGTTGTCGAACGACGCATCGTCGGGACGGAGATCGCGGTCGCCGTCGTCGACACCGGAGACGGCCCGCGCGCCCTCCCGGCCGTCGAGATCGAGCCGACGACCGGCGTCTACAGTTTTCAAGCGCGATACAACGCGGGGGAGACCACGTTCTACGCGCCTTCACGGCTCGATGATGCGACCATCACCGCCGTCTCGGAGGCCGCCGTGCTCGCACATCGCACGCTCGGACTTCGTGATCTCTCGCGCATCGACTTCATCGTCGACGCGTCGGGCACTCCATGGTTCCTCGAGGCCAACGTGATTCCAGGCCTCACCGAGACGTCACTCGTGCCGCTCGCGATCGAGGCATCGGGCACGGATGCTTCAACGCTCTACAGCTCGCTGGTGAACGCCGCCTTGGCTCGCGCTCGCTGAGTGCCCGACCGAGTCACGAAGGGCCGGCCCATTCGGGTCGGCCCTTCGTGCATTTCAGCCCTGTCTCCGAAGTCGAACGATCCGGCGGCGGGGCGAACCGCCTGATTTCAGTTCGTCAGGAACGATTCTCCGCGTGAATTTCTGTCACACGCCATCGAGATTCTCTCCGAGTTCCGTGAGGATGCGGCGAAGATCTTGCACTGTTGCGAAATCCACTGTGATCTGGCCTTTTCGAGCGCCAAGCGCAATCTTGACGCGGGTGTCCAGTCGATCGCCGAGACGATTCGCCAGATCCTCGAGGAAATCCTGGCGCTTGCCGGCGGAAGGCTTCGGCCGTGACGGTTTGGGCTCCTTCGTGGCGACGGCCTCGGCTGCTCGAACCGACAACTCCTCGTTGACGATCTTGTCGGCGAAGCGCTGCATCGCCGAAGCATCATCGCCGATCGAGAGGATGGCTCGGGCATGACCAGCGGTCAGCACCCCAGCGGCAACACGGAGCTGCACGGCCTCGGGGAGCTTGAGCAAACGGAGCGTGTTCGAGATCTGTGGCCGTGAGCGACCGATGCGCGAGGCAAGTTGCTCTTGCGTGATGCCGAAGTCGGCAAGGAGCTGCTGGTAGGCCGAGGCCTCTTCGAGCGGATTGAGCTGGGACCGATGCAGGTTCTCGAGCAGCGCATCGCGCAGCATGTCTTCATTCGCGGTGTCTTTCACCACGGCGGGAATCGTGTCGAGCCCGGCCGCCTTCGTCGCCCGAAGTCGCCGCTCGCCCATGACCAGTTCGTACTTGCCGGGAAGGTCGGGGTGACGTCGAACGACGATCGGTTGCAACACCCCGAACTCGCGCACGCTGTGCACGAGTTCGGCCAGGTCGTCGGGGTCGAACACGCTCCGCGGCTGCTGGGCATTGGGAACGATGTCGTTCGGATCGAGGCGCGCCAGATGAGCGCCGGGAACGTTGAGCAGGCCCTCGTTCGCCGCAGCCTGCTCGACGACCGCGACCGCTGCCGTCGGCTGCGACTCGGAATCAGGGAAGAAGACGTCGACAGGACGCGCCCGGCTGCTGTCGTCACCGCTCGGAATCAGAGCGCCGATTCCGCGGCCGAGTCCGGTTCGTTTGGTTGCCATTAGTTCGACTCCTCGGGTTTCGCAGCTCCGCGACGTGCAATCTCCGCGGCTGCCTCTCGGTACGACAGGGAACCGCTCGACGCGTAGTCGTAACTGATCACGCTCTGCCCATAGCTCGGTGCCTCCGACACTCGAACCGAGCGGGGGATGATCGTCGCCAGCGTCTGGGTCGGGAAGTGGTCGCGAACCTCTTGAGCGACCTGTTGAGCCAGATTCGTGCGGGAGTCGTACATCGTCAGCAGGATCGTCGAGAGCCGGAGCTCGGGATTCAGGTGCTTCTCGATGAGCTCGATGTTGCTGAGAAGCTGGGAGAGCCCCTCGAGTGCGTAGTACTCGCACTGGATCGGGATCAACACCTCGCGAGCGGCGACGAACGCATTGATCGTCAGGAGCCCGAGGGAAGGTGGGCAGTCGATGAACACGTAGTTGTAGGGATGCTCCATCGCTGCGAGATGTGCGTCGAGGGCACGTCGGAGACGCTGCTCTCGGGCGACGAGCGAGACCAGCTCGATCTCCGCGCCGGCGAGATGGATGGTGGCGGGTACACAGTCGAGCAGCTCGTGCTCAGTCGACTTCTGCACGACTTCCGCGAGTGCGAGATCGGCGACGAGTACCTCGTAGACGCTCTTGCGCTCCGAGCGATGGTCGACGCCGAGAGCGGTCGAGGCGTTTCCTTGCGGATCCAGATCGATCACGAGCACCCGGGCTCCAGATCGAGCCAGTCCGGCTGCCAGGTTCACGGCAGTCGTCGTCTTGCCAACGCCGCCCTTCTGATTGGAGATCGTCAGCACGCGAGTCGAAGGGGGCAGCGGAAGGACCGCTTCTTCGAGGGCAATGCGCCGACGCGTCTCGTCGGCGAGTTCGTAAGCCAGGGGAGTTCCTCCGTGCTGTGGAGACGTTTCACGTGAAACATCTGGGTCGTGAATGGGGGCTTCGGGGACGGGAGTGGGGGACTCGCGGGTGTTCGCGCTTGCGTGCGCGAGCGGGGCATCGCGTTCGTTCATGGCCGGTTCACCGCGTCGCGCGATGGATGCGGGGTCAGCGGCCTGATCGTGCCCGAGGGCAGCGTCGAATCGTTGGGGCTCATCAAGCCTCTGTGCGGCCGCCGGTGACGCCGGACTGTCAACTGGTCGCGGATACACCGTGGCGGCGAGCGTCGATGGTGCCTCGGTCGTTCCGAACGGGTGCGCCGGCGGGAGACGCTCGGCAGATGGGATCACGGAGTCGATCTCACTCGCATTCGTGGTGAGCGCATCGTCTGCCTCATCCAACGCCCGCGCCGGGTGCAGCGCCGACGCCGTGTCAGCCGTTGCATCACCGACGATCTCGCGGATCAGGTCTTCAAGCAGCCGGTCGGGCGCGGGAGCTGCGCGGGGATCATCGCGAGCACTGAGTGGCTCGGCTTCGTCAGTGAGTGCGGCTGCCGTCGCCGCATCCCAATCGATGCTCGTCGCCGCTGCAGCCGGGTCGACGACCTCGCGACCTGGCGCCGGTGAATGAGACGGTGCTGCCGGGGTGTCTTCCGCAGAGACGTCAGTCTGATGAGGATCGATGATCGTCGGCGTCGTATCAATGGTCATCTGCTCCCCGGCCGCGGTGGGGATATCGACCGTCGAGCTGACACGAGCTTCTGGGCTCCAGGCGGGGTACTGCTTCGCAATGCCCGCTGGGCGAATCGAGGGGAGAGACTCGGCGGTTGCCGATTCGGGCGCGGACCGCGTGGCCTCGAGTTCGGGAGCCGGACCTGAATGATCTGTGTTGCTGTTCATCTCTTCTGGCGTGGGCTGAGGGCGCTTGCGGTGAAACCAGCCACGTCCCCCGCCTTGTGCCATACCGACCGCTCCAACCGTGTGCCGAGGGAGTTTCCGGTGATCTCCGGAGGTCTCGACCCGAGAGTCCAGCCTAACCGCCGCAACCGACTCTCGACCTTTCGACGAGCGAACTGGGACGAGATCCGGACTGATCCTCGCTGGGAAAGACTCCCGGGCGGCATCGGGAGGGTTCATAGACCGTCGGTCCGTGCCTTCGGCGTCAAGGGGCGTGGGCGTTGCGGGGTGCGAGTGCCCGGCATCGTACGCTCGGCACGGGCGGGTCTTCCTCGGCGGAGTGGGCGCGACGGCGAACCAAGGCTCCGAGTTGCACGAACTGTCGGGCACTCGGCAGGAGTACGCAACGTGTTGGTCTCTCGGCGAGACGATCTCGCCGTGCGCACCGCCTGAAGTGTCGGAGGACCGCAGGCCCTGCGAATGGGGCGCGGTTGATTATGGGTCGCAACAGCTCCCAGCCGGAGCGTAATCCCTGCACTTCCAGACGCGCGCGGCACAGCGGTGCGCGGACTCGATCGCGTCCCAGCATGTCGGTGACCGGGCACGGAGATCAGCAGAGACCAGCGCTGGTCGGAGGGTCAGTCGGCCGAGCGCAGCGGGACGTGCATCACCTGCAGGACTGGGCAGTTCGAACGGCGTGGATGCCGTCGATCGCCGCGGGGGCGGAAGTGGCAGCGTGGTCGGTGGGTTCGCGCAAGGAGCGTTGAGATGAGCGGACATGGTTCGCGAGACGTCGTGTCGAGCTTCTCAGCCTGATGTTGACGGACATTGGGGGAGCGGCCTGGCAACTCGAACCGGACGTACGAACCGGTTAGCGGCCGAAGAGGTCCGGTGGCCCTCGCCATGCGAATGCTGCGGCGCTGGTGAGTGGACGCTCATCGAGGGTGTTTCACGTGAAACATGCCCCGGCTACCCGGAGCGAACGTATCGCGAATGAGCCCGCCGGCCTCACTGGCTGATGTTCATTCCGTTGGTCGCTGTCACTGAAGGCCGAACGCGCTCGAGGGACATGAAGGTGTTTCACGTGAAACATGAGCCGGTTGTGACCACGAGAGTGATATGCATCGGCCTCACATGCGCGGTGTCATTTGCGCGGGCAATCCCGTTGAAGGCGATCCAGGCTTGAGAATGCGCTGGCGTGGTGGCACTCGACGCGGCTGTGGGGCGGGTGAGGGGAAGGGAAGGGTCGTCTGGCGAAGACCGTGGAGCGGCCGCAGTACACACCGGCGAGTGCGTTCAGGCGCACTGGGCGGCGGGGCACACAATCCCGACGGGCCGTCGATCCCGGGTGAGGTTTGGGCTGTTCTGGAGCCGTTGGTGCCGGTGCCGGTGGTGCGTTCGCGACCGTGGACGGATCATCGACTCGCGGTCGAGGGTATGGCCTGGAAGTGCCGCACGGGTGCGACCTGGCGGGATGTGCCGGAGCGGTTCGGGAAGTGGAACTCGATCTACAAGCGCTTCACGTGCTGGGCCGAGGACGGCACCTGGGAGACGCTCTTCGCTGAGGTGCAGAAAGTCCGACGCGGCCTGGAAGCTCGAATGGGTGGTGTCGATCGGCTCTCTATCGCGCGCGTGCACCAGCACGGTGCGACCGCGGCCGGCCACCGGCGTCCGTTGAGCTGGGTGATCACCGGCGGGGACATCAACGACACGACGATGATGGCTGCCACGCTCGATCAGATCAGCGTGCCGCGTCCGGTTGGCCCGCCGCGTCAGCGTCCCGATCGCGTGATCGCGCACAAGGGCTGCCCGTCGAAGAAGACCCGGGCTTGGCTGCGGGAGCGGAAGATCGCCGCGACGCTCCCCGAACGCGACGACCAGATCGAGCACCGCCGGAAGACGCCCGGCAGACCGATCGAGTTCGGCGACGAGCAGAAGGAGCGCTACAAGAGCCGCGACGTCGTCGAGCGGTGCTTCAACGAGCTCAAACAATGGCGAGGCATCGCGATGCCCTCAGACAAGACCGCCCGCGCCCACCATGCCGCGATCACCCTCGCCGCCACGCTCATCTGGATCAAGCCCGATCTGGCTCACACGGCGTAGCGGACCACCTCGAGCGGCCCCTCCTCGGGCGTCGGCGGCTCGAACCGCTCGAAGTACTCCGTCGCCGTCTGCTCGGTGAGCGGCCAATCGTCCGCCCGCCTCCCGTGTCGGTCACCGACTCGGCTCAGGATGGTGTCGAGGGTCGTTGCGATATAGACAGTCTCCGGCGCGATGCCCTGGGGTGCGAGCAGTGCGCGGAACTCATCGCGTTGTCGCCGGAACCAGAATCCGAAGTCGAGCACGACGTCGTTCCCAGCCGCGACGTGGCGCAGCAAGCGCGCCTTCAGGTCTGCGGACACCTCGGCGACCACGTCGGTGGAGGGCATCGTCGTGATTCCGCGATCCCAGAACTCCACCTCGAACGACAAACGCGTCCAACCCTCGCGCTCCAGGCGCTTGGCATAGGTGGTCTTGCCAGCACCACCTGGCCCGCACATCATCACGACGCGGGGTCGGAGAGTCTTGTTCAC
This sequence comes from Agromyces sp. GQ35, assembly GCF_059758475.1. Classification (NCBI taxonomy): domain Bacteria; kingdom Bacillati; phylum Actinomycetota; class Actinomycetes; order Micrococcales; family Microbacteriaceae; genus Agromyces; species Agromyces sp. GQ35. The sequence goes on from NZ_JCAXEO010000001.1 coordinate 1,036,601, forward strand.
TGCCACCGGGCCGAGGTTACGCTCTGCCACTGACGTTGAAACTTGCAACGCTCCGCCCATCGCTGATCTGGATCAGATCGGACTTGATCCACACGCCCTAGGGGAGTGGTCGGCCGCAAGGCGATGGACCCGTCGGGACCCGAGGCTTCCGCGCACCGCTGGAGCATGAGTTCAACCGCGACGACACGGGTGGGCCACACTCGTTGGGCGTGGCGCTCCCTTCGCCATCGCGAACGGTACTGCGGCACGGCACTGCTGGTGCCGAGATATCAAGCCAGAGCCTGATCGCCGGGTATCCGAACAAGAACTGGGGGCGCGGATCGCCGGCGAGTGACGATCGTGGTTCGGCGGTGGCAACCGGCACTGCCCAAGCGTGGGCCGTCACCGGCGATGACCCTCTCGCTCGATCTGGGTGCACTCCAACACGGACGATGTGTGCGCCGAAGACTGCGAGGACGAGTCACCGACCGGCACCGAAGCGCCTGACGCGAGAGCCGGTCCACTCCGGATGGCTCAGCTGGTCCCAAGCTGAGAAGCGGCCGGACGTGTGGAGTTCTCGTACACGTCCATCAAAGCGAAGACGTCCGCTCCGACTCGCAGACCCCTGCCGTGACACTGAGGCTGAGTTTCGAGAGCGCCGGTGGACTTCGGCACGCGACGGGGTCATGCACGAGATCATCGCTCTGCTGAGTCCAGGGCGAGACCGCCATCGGGTGGAAGTGCCGGGGAATGGTGACGCCCCTCTTCGTTTCACGTGAAACGCATCCCTACGTCGATCTGGGAAGCACGCGTCACGAATGCCGGTCACTGGCGGTCGCCGCGAACACGCACACCGAGTCCCGACAGTGCGCGTCGAGGAAGGTCGATGATCTGCGCACCACGCACTCTCGCCCGCCCGCCCGATTGTTGCTCGACTCAATCGCTCAGTGAAGAACGGGGGCGGACCCTCGATCGTAATTCAGGTCGGCGAGGTCTGGCAGAGCCGCGTACCGAGAACTGAAGCGATACCGGCTGCCGCATCGACTCCGACCCGGCAACCTCATGCGTCCGGCGTGATCGACGTCGACCTGATGGGCAGCGACCATGGCGCGTCGGTGGACGTCACGCCCAAGCGTTCAGCGCGCGGTAGCGCGGAAGACCCTGGTCACCTCGGACACGACACCCTCGCCGAGTACGAGCACCTCGACATCATGGAGTTGATGCTTGCGGATGACCTTCTCGGCGGCACCGATCTCGCCGTCGACGCCGGCGCCCTTCATGAGCACGAGCTCACCGCCCGGACGAAGCAGGGGAGCGGTTACGGGAATGAGGGTACGGAGCGCACTCACTGCTCGCGCAGTCACCTGATCGAGTGAGTCGAACAGCTTCGATTCTTCGGCGCGAGCCCTGACGACGGTCACGTTCTCGAGTCCGAGTTCGCCCGCCTGACGCTCGAGCCACGCGACGCGACGTTCCATCGGTTCGATCAGGGTGAACGAGACGTCGGGGCGGATGATCGCAAGGACCAGACCGGGGAGACCGGCACCCGAGCCGACATCACCGACTCGACCAGGGTGCAGCAGGGGCGCCACCAGTGCACTGTTGAGCACGTGCCGCGTCCAGAGTCGGGGGAGTTCGAGCGGGCCGATCAGGCCGAGCTCCTCACCGTGCCGTGCCAGCGCCTCCGCGAAGGCGCGTCCGGATTCGATGTGCTCCCCGAAGAGCACGGCGGCTGCAGCAGGCTCTGGCTCCAGCACGGGTTCGACGTCGTCGGTCATGGTTTCACGTGAAACATCAGCCCACGCGAGTGATGACCGTGTGGCGCTCGGCACCCTCGCCGCGCGACTCTGAGTGGAGTCCGCGCTCAGCGACGAGATCGTGCACCAGCTTGCGCTCATACGACGACATCGCCGGCAGAGACGCCTCGGCCGCTCCGCCTTCGATGCGCTCGGACGCCCGCTCGACCAGGCTTGCGAGTTCATCGCGTCGCGCGTCACGCGATCCACCGATGTCGAGGATCAGGCGCGAGAACGCACCGGTCTTCGTCTGGACGGCGAGACGGGTGAGCTCTTGGAACGCACTGACCGTGTCTGGCTTCGACAGCAGATTGAGATTCGCACCCTCGCCTGCGTTGACCGAGACGTATGCGCGCCCGTTGCGGGCGTCGATGTCGATGTCACCATCGAGGTCCATGATGTCGAGCAGTTCTTCGATGTAGTCGGCCGCGATATCGCCCTCTTCTTCGAGTTGCGCGGTCGACCGGTCGACGGTCTCGTTCTGTATGTCGGTCATGGGTCTACTTCCCCTGCTTCTTCGCGCGGTTCTTGCTGACGGGCTGCTGGCGCTGCGTCTTCTTCGGTTCCTGCGGCTCGATCTCGGTCTTCTCTTCGACCACGAGCTTGCCCTTGCGTGCGAGTCGCTCCTCGCGCGCCTTCGCCGCCTCGCTGCCCGGAGTCGGCATGTTGCGGATGACCACGAACTGCTGACCCATGGTCCAGAAGTTCGAAACGAGCCAGTAGAACATGACGCCGATGGGGAAGGCGACACCGGAGAACGCGAAGACGAGAGGAAGCAGGTACAACAGGATGCGCTGTTGCCGGAACATCGGGCTCGCCTTGGTCTCGGGCGACATGTTCTTCGACACGATCTGCAGCTGCGTGATGAACTGCGACGCCGTCATCAGCACGATCATGACGCTCGCGACCACCATGACCTGCCACGGCTGGAACCCGTTGTTCCATGCGTTGATGAAGGTTTCGTTGAGGGGTGCACCCAAGAACACGGCGTTCGAGAACGAGTCGGCAAGCGTCGGTGTGAGCACGCCGACTCCACCGCGATCGGAATGGATCGAGGCATCGTTGAGTACCGAGAAGAGGCCGAAGAAGATCGGCATCTGCAGAAGCAGCGGCAAGCAGGAGGAGAGCGGGTTTGTGCCCGTCTTCTTGTAGAGCTCCATCGTCTCGCGGGACATCGCCTCGCGAGAGAACTGGTCTTTCTTGCCCTTGTACTTGTCCTGGATCTTCTTGAGCTGTGGCGCAACCTCGAGCATGCGCCGCTGGCTCTTGATCTGCCGAACGAAGATCGGGATCAGAGCGGCACGAACGACGATGACCAGACCGACGATCGACAGCACCCAGGTCAGTCCAGCGTCGGGGTCGAGCCCGACGAACCCCCACAAAGAGTGGAACGCGACGAGGATCAGCTCGATGACCCATTTGATGGGCCAGAGGACAATGCTGATGATGTCCATGTGGTTGAGTCAGTCCTTTCGGGACACGGTGGGGGAGAGGTGCGCGAAATCGCGATCGTGCGTGTGCTCGTGGTGAGCGGTCGCGGCGAACGCCGGTTCCGCGGCATCCGATGACCCGTGCCCCGCTGGAAGCACCCAGCCGAAGTCGGTCACGCGATACCGCGAGTGAGAGGCCTGCCGAACGTCATCGATGCCGCCCGCGGTCCAGGGGTTGCAACGGAGAATCCGCCACGCGGCGAGCACCGATCCTATGAGGAGGCCGCGCTGCTGAACAGAGCCGAGACCGTATGCCGAACAGGACGGGTAGTAGCGGCACACGTCGCCGTAGAGCGGCGAGATCACCGCGCGATAGCCGCGGATGACGAGCACGCCGAGATTTCGGGGGATGAGCGCGGCGAAGAGGACGGCGTTCTTCACGCTATTCGCCCTTCTCCGGAACCGGGGTAGCTGAAGCTCGCGTGCGACGTCGTGCGAGAGCGCCGAGCACCTCGGATCGGATCTCGCTCCACCGGGCGTCGGATGCCGACGGGAGAGCGCGCACGACCACGTCGACGTCGGCAATGCCCTCACCCAGCGCTTCGTGGCAGACCGCCTTCAGGCGGCGGCGCACGAGATTGCGACGAACGGCGCCGCCGACCTTCTTCGAGACGATGAAGCCGAAGCGCGCGTCGGTGCCCGACTCCCGTGAGCGCACATAACTCACGGTGTGGGCCCCGGCAACCTTCGCACCGCGGCGCACGATGACTCGATAGTCGTCGGCGCTCGTGATGCGATTGGCCTTGGCGAGCACCGAAGAACTATGCGGAGAGCTCGGTGCGGCCCTTGCCGCGACGTGCCGACAGGATGGCACGGCCGGCGCGGGTGCGCATGCGAAGGCGGAAGCCGTGCTTCTTGGCGCGACGACGGTTGTTCGGCTGGAAAGTACGCTTGCTCATTCTTCTTCTCCGGCGTTCGGATCTCCTCGCCGGGATCGCTCTACAGCGCGAAGGCGGGAAAACTGGGTGCCCTGATGGGCTGGGGTCAACTGATTAAAACTACGGCCTCGCGGCCTCGCGGTCAAACTGAACCTCATTCGACCGAGCGCAGTGCAAAAGAGACAGTATCGCGCCAACCTCGGGATCGCCTGTGGAACGACACGCCGACGCAGTCGAATCCCTCAAACGGCATTTGTCGCGGACGACTTCATTGGATAGCGTTTGACACCAGTTATCCCCAGCTCGGTGCGCGGAATCTCGGGCTTCTTCCGATTTCTCCCCACAGGGGGTGGATAACCTACTGAACACTCGCCTCGCGCCGCTTGCTCCGTCGATCGGGGGATCGATGAGCGGCAGACGACGGCACCGGATTGAATGCGGGGAACGATGACAGAACAGCCCATCTCGGATACGTGGGCGACGATCCTCGATCGGCTGTCAGACGACGACGCGATCACCCCGATGCTGCAGGGCTTCCTCAATCTGGTCGAACCGAAGGGAATCGCGGCCGGCACCTTCTACCTGGAGGTGCCGAACGATTTCACAGCGAGCATGCTGAACCAGCGCATGCGTGTGTCGCTGCTCTCTGCGATGAGCGTGGTCGAGGCACCCTCTCCGGTGACATCGTTCTACGTGGTCGTCAATCCCGAGCTCGAAGAGTCACGGGCTCCCGAGCCGCAGTCACCGTTCGTCGATGAACTGCTCGACCCGGTCGAGATGCCCGCCTCACCGCAATCGGTGTTCGAGAACACCAATCCGGTCGCGTCTCGCGACACCCGGCTGAATCCGAAGTACGCGTTCGACAGCTTCGTCATCGGGCAGTCGAACCGCTTCGCCCACGCCGCAGCGGTCGCCGTGGCGGAGGCTCCGGCGAAGGCCTACAACCCGCTCTTCATCTACGGCGACTCGGGGCTCGGCAAGACGCACCTCCTGCACGCGATCGGCCACTACGCGATGAGCCTCTACCCGGGCATCCGAGTGCGGTACGTGAGTTCCGAGGAGTTCACGAACGACTTCATCAACTCGATCGCGAACAACCGCGGCTCGCTCTTCCAGCAGCGCTACCGCAACATCGACATCCTGCTGATCGACGACATCCAGTTCTTGCAGGGTAAAGCGGAGACCCAGGAAGCCTTCTTCCACACCTTCAATACCCTGCACGATCACAACAAGCAGGTCGTGATCACGAGCGATGTGCCTCCCAAGCACCTGACCGGCTTTGAAGATCGCATGCGCAGCCGGTTCGAGTGGGGACTCATCACCGACGTGCAGGCACCCGACCTCGAGACGCGCATCGCGATCCTCCGCAAGAAGGCGCAATCCGAGCGACTCCAGGTACCCGACGACATCCTCGAATACATGGCGTCGAAGGTGTCGAGCAACATCCGCGAGCTCGAGGGCACGCTCATCCGTGTCACGGCCTTCGCGAGCCTGAACCGCACGCCGGTCGACATGCCCCTCGTACAGACGGTCCTGAAAGACCTCATCACGGATGACTCGGACAATGTCGTCTCGCCGGTCGACATCATCACGGCGACCGCCGACTACTTCAAGTTGACCGTCGACGACCTCTATGGTTCGAGCCGATCGCAAGCCGTGGCCACCGCTCGTCAGATCGCGATGTACCTCTGCCGTGAACTCACGAGCCTGTCGCTGCCGAAGATCGGTCAGCTCTTCGGCAATCGCGATCACACCACGGTCATGTATGCGAACAAGAAGATCTCGGAACTCATGAAGGAGCGACGCTCCATCTACAACCAGGTCACCGAGCTCACCGCGCGCATCAAGCAGGTCAGCCGCTACCGCTGAGTTCGGATGCGGTCCGACTCATTCAGCGCGCCCGAAAACGGGCACCGACGCCTGTTCCGCGTCGATTCAACACGATTCCCACAGTTGTGGAGAACCTGTGGATTGTTAAGGGGCAACCGCCCAGTGCCTGTTGAGACAGGGGCTCTGCCTGTGCAGAACAGTGTCATGCATTCGGCGACGGCAGGAGTCATCCGCCCATGAACCCACACACTGTGCACAGTTGCGATGGTCCGCGTTCGGCGTCGTTCCGCGGGTCTCCGAACACCATCCACAGTTTCCACAGCGGTTAACACTGTTAAGAGTTAATGGTTTAAGGGGAGATTCCCACAACCTCGAGATCGACGGACCTCGTTCGACAGTCGCGGCCGCACCGCGCCATCATCGATTCGCCCCACGTCGAGCCGAACTCTGCGGATAGCATGGGAGCCACCCAGCGACATCCACGACGGGAGAACCGTGAAGTTCCAGGTCAACCGCGACGTCTTCAGTGAGGCCGTTTCCTTCGCCGTCAAACTGCTGCCCCAGCGCACCACGTTGCCGATCCTGTCGGGAGTGCTGATCCAGGCGAACGCCGACGGACTCGTGCTGTCCTCCTTCGACTATGAGGTGTCTTCGCAGACCGAGATCCAGGCCGACGTCGAAGAGACCGGAACCGTGCTGGTCTCCGGGCGACTCCTCGCCGAGATCGCCGGCCGACTGCCGAACGCACCCGTGCGGGTGGCGACCGAAGACAGCCGCATCTCCGTGAGCTGCGGATCCGCGAGCTTCACCCTGTTGTCGATGCCGGTCGAGGAATATCCGTCGATTCCCGAGATCGGTCCCGAATCCGGTGTCGTTCCAGCCGAAGAATTCGCCGCCGCCGTCGCACAGGTCGCCGTCGCGGCCTCGCGCGACGATGTCACCCCGGTCATCACCGGCGTACAGCTCGAGGTTCACGCGAACAACCTGAGTCTCGTGGCCACCGACCGTTACCGCGTCGCGGTGCGGGAGCTCGACTGGGACGGGGGCACTGTCGCCGGCGACGAGACCGTCACCGCCCTCGTGCCGGCACGCACCCTGCAGGAGGTCGGCAAGACCTTCGGCCACTCCGGCACGATCTCCGTCTCGATCACGAGCCGCGACGACCGCGAGCTCATCGCCTTCAGCGCTGAGAAGAAGACCGTCACCTCATTGCTGATCAAGGGCAATTTCCCGCCCGTACGTCGGCTCTTCCCCGAGACGGTCGATAACTACGCGGTCGTGAACACGGCCGAACTCATCGAAGCCACCCGTCGTGTCGCGCTCGTGCTCGAGCGAGAAGCGGCGCTGCGCTACAGCTTCACCGCAGACGGGCTCACCCTCGAGGCCATCGGCAGCGAGCAGGCTCAGGCCTCGGAGTCGATCGACGCGATCCTCACTGGAGACGACACGGTGGTGTCGTTGAAGCCGCAGTTCCTGCTCGACGGTCTCGGCGCCGTGCACTCGGAGTTCGTGCGCGTCTCGTTCACGAAGACCGAGAATCCCAACAAGCCGGGTCCGGTGCTCATCACGAGTCAGTCCTCTCGCGAACAGGCGGGTGCCGACAGCTATCGCTACCTGCTGCAGCCGAACCTGTTGCTGCGATGACACCAACGCCGGTCGAGTAACGACGAAGGAGCGTATCGAGAGCCGATGGCGATCTCGATACGCTCGCTACTCGATCAACGCGAGCCGAGTCGGCGGTGCGGGGTAGCGTGGTGAATTGCGATTCCGGCGGCCGCGTGGCATCCGGATGCCTCGTCGTCGAAGGGAGTCGAACGTGCACGTCACCCGGCTCTCACTGACCGACTACCGCAACTACGAACGGGCCGATCTCGAGCTCGGACCGGGTGCCACGGTGCTCGTCGGCCGCAACGGACAGGGCAAGACCAACCTCGTCGAGGCGATCGGCTACCTCGCCACTCTGAGTTCGCACCGCGTCTCGGGTGACCAGGCACTCATCAGGGCTGGCGCCGACGCCGCGATCGTGCGGGCCCTGCTGTCGCACGGTGATCGTGAGCTCCTCGTCGAGTTGCAACTGAACCGCCAGGGTGCAAATCGGGCGCAACTCAATCGTTCGCCGGTGAAGACGAGAGAGCTCCCGCGATACGCGCACAGCGTGCTCTTCGCTCCCGAAGACCTGGCGATCGTACGGGGCGAGCCGTCGGTGCGGCGCCGGCTGCTCGATGAGCTGCTTGTGCAGCGCACCCCTCGGCTCGCCGGCGTCATGACCGACTACGAACGCGTGCTCAAGCAACGGAACTCGCTGTTGAAGAGCGCACGCGCACGCGGCCTCGCGGTCGACAAGCTGACGACGCTCGACATCTGGGACGAACGCCTCGTGACACTCGGTTCCGAGCTCATCGACCAGCGGCTGGCGCTCGTGGCAGAGCTTCGCGAGCCCCTTGCGGCGGCGTACCGATCGATCGTGGACGCGGATCATTCGCCGGGAATGAGCCCGTCACTCTCGATCGACGGTGCCGACCCCGACGGTGAGCCCGACACGTCGACCGCGTTCTCCGACCCCGGGTCGGGCACTCGCGAGCGGTTCGCCGATGCGTTGCAGGCGCTTCGCCCGAAAGAACTCGAGCGCGGTGTCACGCTCGTCGGCCCGCACCGCGACGACGTCGTGCTGTTGCTCAACGGTTTGCCGGCAAAGGGGTATGCGAGTCATGGCGAGTCATGGTCGTTCGCGCTCGCGCTCCGGCTGGCTTCGGCTGAGCTTCTCCGTCGCGACTCGATGACCGGCGACCCGGTGCTCGTGCTCGACGACGTCTTCGCCGAACTCGATCGGTTGCGGCGCGAACGTCTCGCGAGTGCCATCGTCGGCTTCGAGCAGGTGCTCGTGACGGCCGCGGTGATCGAAGACGTTCCCGCACCGCTCACCGCGCGAATCGTGCACATCGAGGGTGGTCGCATTCTCGATCCGGGAATGCCCGGGAGTGATGGCGGCCCTTCGATGGCTTCAGAGCTCAGCGCCGGGGAGGTGAGCGATGTCTGAAGCGTCACGCGTCTACCAGCACTTCCGTGAGATCTTCGGCGGCGAACCACGATCCCGCACGGGCCGGCCTGGTCGGGTACGCACACGCGAAGCGTCGGGCAGCCAGCCGTTCACGCCGGGGCGTGACCCGAGACCCCTGGCCGACACGATCGATTCGCTGAGCACCCAGCTCGGCTGGAACGGTCCGCTCTCGCAGCACGACGTGCTCGCCTCATGGGCTGACATCGCCGGCGAAGAGACCGCACGTCACTCGGAACCGATCGCGATCGAGGGCGGCATGCTGCAGGTGCGGTGCGAATCGACCGCGTGGGCGACCCAGTTGCGCATGATGCGCACGCAACTGCTCACCGAAATCACGACGCGGTTCCCGGGCGCCGGCGTCGAGACCATTCGCTTTCAAGGCCCTGATGCCCCCACCTGGAAAAGGGGCCCCAGATCGGTTCCAGGGCGTGGTCCGCGCGATACCTACGGCTAGGCAGGCAAATTCGGTCACTTCGAATCTGTTATCGCCCCAGATCGGCGCTTCACGGCACCCGTCGACCCCTGATTTGATAGGATCGAGAGTCGCCAGAATGACGGTCAGGAGCCCGATTCACACATGACAGCGGAACCCACGAAGGCCCAGTCACCGGCTTACGGTGCTGATGAGATCCAGGTACTCGAGGGCCTCGAAGCGGTTCGCAAGCGGCCGGGTATGTACATCGGCTCGACGGGTCCCCGAGGCCTGCACCATCTCGTCTCCGAGATCGTCGACAACTCGGTCGACGAAGCGCTTGCGGGCCATGCCACGACCATCGACGTCACGATCCTTCCCGATGGCGGCGTGCGCGTCATCGACGACGGTCGAGGCATCCCGGTCGACATCCACAAGGCCGAGGGCCGCTCCACTGTCGAGGTCGTGCTCACGGTGCTGCACGCGGGCGGCAAGTTCGGTGGTGGTGGGTATGCCGTTTCCGGCGGGCTGCACGGCGTCGGATCATCCGTCGTCAACGCCCTCTCCACCAAGCTCGATGTCGAGGTTCGCCGTCAAGGCCATGTCTGGCGCCAGTCGTTCACGGTGGGCGTGCCCGATGCCCCGCTCTCGAAAGACGAGCCGAGCGACGTGACCGGCACGACGATCACCTTCTGGCCGAGCGCCGACATCTTCGAGACCGTCGAGTTCGACTACGAGACGCTGCGTGCTCGATTCCAGCAGATGGCCTTCCTCAACAAGGGCCTGCGGATCACCCTGACCGATGAGCGCGTCGGCCACGTCGAGATCGATCCCGACGATACGGCAGCGAGCGAAGCAGAGGCCGGACCTCCCGGTCAGCGCACCGATACCTTCATGTACGAGCGGGGCCTCGTCGACTACGTCGAGTACCTGAACCGTTCGAAGAAGTCCGATGTCGTGAACGACGAGATCATCTCGTTCGAGACCGAAGACACCGATCGCAAGATCGCGCTCGAGGTGGCGATGCAGTGGACGACGTCGTACACCGAGTCGGTGCACACCTACGCGAACACGATCAACACCCATGAGGGCGGCACACACGAAGAGGGCTTCCGATCGGCGCTCACCACGCTCGTGAACAAGTACGCCCGCGAGAAGGGCATCATCAAGGAGAAAGACGAGAACCTCTCCGGCGACGACGTGCGCGAAGGTCTCACCGCGGTGATCTCGGTCAAACTCTCCGAGCCGCAGTTCGAGGGCCAGACGAAGACGAAGCTCGGCAACACCGAAGCGAAGTCGTTCGTCCAGAAGGTCACCGCCGACCAGCTCGGCGACTGGTTCGAACGCAACCCCACCCAGGCACGCGACATCATCCGCAAGGCGATCCAGGCGGCGACCGCTCGTCTCGCCGCACGCAAGGCTCGCGAAGCGACTCGTCGCAAGGGACTGCTCGAGTCGGGCGGCATGCCCGGCAAACTCAAGGACTGCTCGTCGAAAGACCCGTCGCTCTCCGAGATCTTCATCGTCGAGGGAGACTCGGCCGGCGGCTCCGCCGTGCAGGGACGCAACCCCGAGACCCAGGCGATCCTGCCGCTCCGCGGCAAGATCCTGAACGTCGAGAAGGCCCGGCTCGACCGCGCGCTCGGCAACGCCGAGGTGCAGGCCATGATCACCGCGTTCGGTGCGGGCATCGGTGAAGACTTCAACACCGACAAGGCCAGGTACCACAAGATCGTGCTCATGGCCGATGCCGACGTCGACGGCCAGCACATCACGACGCTCCTGCTCACCCTGCTGTTCCGCTACATGCGCCCGCTGATCGAGTTCGGGTACGTGTACCTCGCGCAGCCGCCGCTCTACCGGCTCAAGTGGACGAACGCCGATCACGAGTACGTCTACTCCGACAAGGAGCGCGACGCGCTGCTCGATGCGGGCGTCGCGTCGGGCAAGCGGATCCCGAAAGACAACGGCGTGCAGCGCTACAAGGGTCTCGGCGAGATGAACCACCAAGAGCTGTGGGAAACCACGATGAACCCCGAGACCCGCACGCTGCTGCAGGTCACCATGGACGACGCGGCCGCTGCCGACGAGATCTTCTCCACCTTGATGGGCGAAGACGTCGAGAGCCGCCGCAACTTCATCCAGAAGAACGCGAAGGACGTGCGTTTCCTTGACATCTGATGTGATCAACCCCGGCGACGAGGGGTACGAGGGCCCCGGCGTGCACGGCAGGATCGACCAGGTCGACCTGCAGCTCGAGATGCAGCGCTCCTACCTCGACTACGCGATGAGTGTCATCGTCGGGCGCGCCCTGCCCGACGTGCGCGACGGGTTGAAGCCCGTGCACCGACGCGTCATCTACGCGATGTACGACGGTGGCTATCGACCGGACCGCGCCTTCTCGAAATGCGCCCGCGTCGTCGGCGACGTCATGGGCCAGTTCCACCCGCACGGCGACACGGCGATCTACGACGCGCTCGTGCGGCTCGTGCAGCCGTGGAGCCTGCGCTATCCGCTCGCACTCGGCCAGGGCAACTTCGGCTCGCCGGGCAACGACGGCGCGGCCGCTCCCCGGTACACCGAGACGAAGATGGCTCCGCTCGCGCTCGAGATGGTTCGAGACATCGAGAAGGAGACCGTCGACTTCCAAGACAACTACGACGGCCGCACGCAGGAACCATCGATCCTGCCTGCGCGCTTCCCGAACCTGCTCGTCAACGGTTCGGTCGGCATCGCCGTCGGCATGGCGACGAACATCCCGCCGCACAACCTGCGCGAAGTGGCATCCGGAGCCCAGTGGTATCTCGAGCACCCCGAGGCCTCGCGCGAAGAGCTGCAAGAGGCGCTGATCCAGCGCATCAAGGGGCCCGACTTCCCGACCGGGGCGCAGATCCTCGGCGTGAAGGGCATCAACGACGCGTACCGCACCGGCCGCGGCTCGATTACGATGCGTGCGGTCGTCTCGGTCGAAGAGCTGCAGGGCCGTACGTGCCTCGTGATCACCGAGCTGCCGTACCAGGTGAACCCCGACAACCTCGCGATCAAGATCGCCGATCTCGTGAAAGACGGCAAGGTCGGCGGCATCGCCGACATCCGTGACGAGACCTCGGGTCGCACCGGCCAGCGCCTCGTGATCGTGCTGAAGCGCGACGCCGTGGCGAAGGTCGTGCTCAACAACCTCTACAAGCACACCCAGCTGCAAGACAACTTCGGCGCGAACATGCTCGCGATCGTCGACGGCATCCCGCGCACGCTCTCGATCGACGGGTTCATCGCGCACTGGGTCGACCACCAGATCGAGGTCATCGTTCGGCGCACGCAGTTCCTGCTGCGCGAGGCCGAGGCGCGCATGCATATCCTGCGGGCCTACCTCAAAGCGCTCGACGCACTCGACGAGGTCATCGCACTCATCCGCCGTTCGCCCACCGTCGAAGACGCCCGCGACGGGCTCATCGAGCTGCTCGACATCGATGAACTGCAGGCGCGAGCGATCCTCGATCTTCAACTGCGCCGCCTCGCTGCCCTCGAACGGCAGAAGATCAACGAAGAGGCCGAGAAGATCGCCGCGGAGATCGCCGACTACGAGTCGATTCTCGCCTCGCCCGACCGTCAGCGCACGATCGTCTCCGAAGAGCTCGCCGAGATCGTCGCGAAGTACGGCGATGAGCGTCGCACCCATATCGTGCCCGGCTTCGATGGCGACATGGCGGTCGAGGACCTCATCCCCGAAGAGGAGATGGTGGTCACGGTCACGCGCGGCGGCTACGTCAAGCGCACGCGCAGCGACAACTACCGCTCGCAGCACCGGGGCGGCAAGGGCGTGAAGGGCGCGCAACTGCGCGCCGACGACGTCGTCGAGCACTTCTTCGTCACCACGACGCACCACTGGCTGCTGTTCTTCACGAACATGGGCCGTGTGTACCGCGCGAAGGCCTACGAGATCCAAGAGGCCGGCCGCGATGCCAAGGGCCAGCACGTCGCGAACCTGCTCGAGATGCAGCCCGACGAGCAGATCGCCGAGATCCTCGATATCCGCGACTACGGGGTCGCGCAGTACCTCGTGCTCGCCACGCGCGACGGGCTGGTGAAGAAGACCGACCTGACGGCGTACGACACCAACCGTTCGCGCGGTGTCATCGCGATCAACCTGCGTGACGGCGACGAGCTCGTCTCGGCGATGCTCGCCGACGAGCACGACGAGATCCTGCTCGTCTCGAAGAAGGGCATGTCCCTGCGCTTCGAGGCGACGGATGAGGCCCTCCGCCCGATGGGCCGGTCGACCTCGGGTGTGAAGGGCATGTCGTTCCGGGCGGGCGACCAGTTGCTCGAGGCATCCGTCGTCGCGGGCTCGCAGGCCGAGGTCGCGCAGGATGTCCAGGCCGAGGTCTCCGCTGATGACGACGACGCTCGGTACGTCTTCGTCGTCACTGAGGGCGGCTATGCCAAGCGCACCGCCGTCGACCAGTACCGCCTGCAGAATCGCGGTGGACTCGGCATCAAGGTGGCCAAGCTGAGCGACGATCGAGGCGATCTTGCAGGCGCGCTCATCGTCGGCCACGACGACGAGGTGCTTGTGGTTCTTGCCAGTGGCAAGGTGGTACGCTCTGACGTCGCCGAGGTTCCCGCCAAAGGCAGGGACACGATGGGTGTCGTGTTCGCGAAATTCGCGGACGACGACCGAATCATCGCCATCGCGAAGAATTCCGAACGGAATCTCGTGGAGGAGGCCGCAGAGTCCGAAGCGGCCGAGCCCGCGCGAGAGGAGTAGCCGTACATGAGTAGCGTCGCCGAGAAGCTGGCCCGCAAATCGAACCGAAAGACCCCTGCCAAGCAGGTGCGCCTTCGGCTCGTCTACATCGACTTCTGGTCGGCGGTGAAGCTGTCGTTCCTCATCGCGGTGTGCCTTGCCGTGGTCAGCATCGTCGCCACGTTCCTCATCTACACGGTGTTGAACTCGACGGGCATCTTCAACAAGCTCAACGAGCTGGTGCAAGACGTCGCCGGCGCCGGCGGCGACCTCACGTCGATCCTGTCGCTCGGCAACGTCATGGGCTTCGCCGTCGTCGCCGCGCTGCTCAACCTGGTCGTGACGACTGCGCTCGGTGCGATTCTCGCCGTGCTCTACAACCTCAGCGTCAAGATCACGGGCGGCATCCTCGTCGGTTTCACGAACAACTGACGTCGACTTCGGCCGGATTCGGAGATTGCCAGAACGTCCGGTAGTCTTTCCTTCGGCCGAAATTCGGGGATATAGCTCAGGCGGTTAGAGCGCTTCGCTGATAACGAAGAGGTCCGAGGTTCAAGTCCTCGTATCCCCACTCCACAACTTCATAACCCAGGAATGCGCGGCATTCCACTCGGGGCCTTAGCTCAGTTGGTAGAGCGCCTGCTTTGCAAGCAGGATGTCGGGAGTTCGATTCTCCCAGGCTCCACAGTTTTCTTTCTCCTCCGTGACCGCCAGGCTTCCCCAACGGGCCCTGCCGATCAACGTCGATGACGTCCGCGCGTCCGAGAGTAACGTGGGGCCGGTAGGTCCACCGGTGCTGTCGGACGAGCCTGTTGAGCCCTCCAGGCACGAATCGCTTCACTTCTGACAGGATGATCCGATGATCCGAGAAGTTGGGGTGCAGGTGTGATCGATCCGTCGATCTCAGCGGAGGGTCGTCGAATTCAGGCCCTGCCGCCGCGGGCATCTCGAGAGTTGGAACGGTCGATCGCCCGGCTCACTTGGGAGATCTGGCCGTGGATGAATTGGATCGTGCCGGCGTTCGTGTGTCTGCACGGCCTGCTGGGAAACGGAGGTTGGGAGAGCCTGGTGCTCATTCCCGCCTCGGTGGTGCTGGTCCCCGGGACAGCGCTCCTTGGAGCGCTTCCTCGCTTCTTGCTCCGGAAACGGGGTCATCTGAGCACCCCGCTGCCGATAGTCCCGCTCCTGTTCGTCATCTGGTGGGGGTGGATCTGCTTCGGGGGCGCAATGCCCGGCGCGACGGACAGCGCCCCGCTGCCTTCGATCTTCAATACCCTGTCGGGCGAGAGCCTGCCGTCCGTGATCGAGGCGGCGCTCATGGTCGGCGGTGCCGCTGCTGCGATCCTTGCCTGGATCGCGGTGTTGATGATCGCGATAGTGCGAGCGAAGAAGGAGCCGAAGAACCCGCATCGCGCAAGCATCATCGTGGCCTGGGCTGCCGCATTCCTGATCCCGGTCGCCCTCATCGCGACGTGCGTGGCCGGTGCTCGCCTCGGAGCATCAGCCGTGGACGCGAGTGGCGACACCTTCGCAGCTGCCGAAGCGCGGGATCGCGACGCCCGGGACGACCTCGATCGGAAACGGTACGAGGCGACGCAGCAGGCTCTCTCGGAGGTCCGCGGACTCATCTCGCCAAGCGACTGGACCGGCGCGGAGGCGCACTCGACATCCTCGAGTCAGTGCCCATGGGCTACGGCAGCAACCGATTGTTACTCCTTGGATGCGCGCTTCGTCTTCGAGTCCTCCGGCGTGCTCGATTTCGCGACCCTCGCCGACTCGCTCAGCGCAAGAGGATGGGGTGTGCAACAGGTGGCTACAGATGAGTGGGGTGCAATGGAACTCGACACGCGCAGCTCTGATGGGGTTTCCGTCACGATCCGCTACTCGCAGGTGGAATCCGGGGAACACTTCGTCAACACCCGTGCGACGAGTCCGGGCTGGTGGGGTTCGAAGTACGACGTTCGGCTCGACGTCTACGACATCGATGGCGAAGCGACCTTTGCCGCCGACGAATATCCACAGCTTGAGGTCAGGGAGTAGCCACGGCAACGACCAGGTACCGCGGCACGCGAACTGGGTGCCGCTACAGTGTCCGAATGGACATCCGCATCGCTGCGTACGGGGTCATCATCCAAGACGGCCGCATACTGCTGTCGCACTGGAACGAGCACGGCCGATCGGGGTGGACCCTGCCGGGTGGCGGCATCGAGGGTGCCGAGCACCCGGTCGTTGCGGCCCGTCGGGAGATCGCCGAGGAGACCGGCTACGAGGCATCGATCGATCGCCTCTTGGGCATCGACACGATGATCGTGCCTGCAGCGAAGCGTCACGTCGGTGCCTCGCCCCTCTACGCGATGCGCGTGGTGTACCGGGCGACTGTCGTCGGAGGGGCGCTCCGCAACGAGGTCGACGGATCGAGCGATGAGGCGCGTTGGTTCGCGCTCGACGATGTGCCGCAGCTCAAGCGGGTCAGCCTGCTCGACATCGCTCTTCGATTGAACGCGGCCGAACCGGTCGACGGTGTTCCACCGGGAGCGGGTTCGTAGTATCCGGGTGAAACGCGCGGCCGTGTCGTCAACGGTCCGGCTGTGCCGGGTGAACCGTTCGCGACACGACCGCGAGACGCCGAGCTCCCCGGGGGTCGATGCCGTCGCGTGTGCGACGACCTCGGCCCGCGGGGGCCGGCTGTGGGGGTGCGTGATGGTCTGCATGGGAATCAGATCATCGGTTGCGCGATGAGCGCGATGCGCTGGAACTCGGCGGCCTGGAGGCGCGCCGCGACCAGCTCGTTGTGTCGACGCTCGGAGCTCGCCGAGTGGCTGCGCTGCTCGTCTTGACGACGACCCCAGGCGATGAGGGCGAGCCCGACACGGCGAGCGACGCGTTCGCGCAGCCGACGTGCATCAGCACGGAGGGTGACGGTCTGGGCCTGTGGGCTGCGACCGGCGATGAGAGTACTCGTATTCACGGTGATTCCTTCTGATGTGTTGTGTGTTGTGTGGTGGTGCGTTGTTGGCGACGAGTGTGAGGTGTCGTCGCCGGACGGCATCGCGGAACGCTGCCGAGAGCGATCGCTTCGAGCAGCGGATCGTCGGGGTGGCGCCGGCGCGGGCGATCGTCGGCCGGCGAGGCAGGCGATGCGCGCGCTCGAACTCGAGCGCCGGGCAGCATGACCCAGGGTTGGCAGCTCACCGGAGCATCCGTTCGTCACGATCGGTGACGTCGGCGACCGAAGTCGCCAGTGGAAGCGCGGTGGCTACCGCAGGGTCACGCCCGAAGGGCGGAGTGGGCGGTCAGCGCGAGTGCGCGTGATGCCCGGGGCGAACTGCTAGCAGGCCCGAGACGAAAGGAGGACTCCCGTGTGGGCCGCGGCAAACGCTGGCGTGAAGATGTGCTTCATCATGGGTATCAACTCCTCTCAAGTTCGGTGCAAGAACACCGGTGTCGACATTAGCGGGATCTTCACGCCAACCGCAAGGTGAATTCTCAGATTCGCTGAAAGTCAGTGCCCGCACTGAGATCTCGGGTCGCGGAACGACGATGGCCCCGCTTGATCAGGCGGGGCCATCGGTGAAGCTGAGAGCGATCAGATGTCGCTCGGAGATGCCGCGGACGGCTCATCGTCGGCGACCCAGAGCTCGTCGTCGGCGCGGAACGTCTGCCACACGGCGTACGCGACACCTGCGGCGGCGACGATACCGGCGCCGATGGCGAGGTACGTGCCGAAGCCCGGGCCGTTCTTCTGCTTGACCACGGCTGCCGCTCGAGGCGAGACCCGCTCGATGGCGCGACGGACCCGCGCATCGTTGGCGATGTCGCCGATCGACAGCACGGAACCGAGGGCGGTGCCTACTGTGCGCTCGACGGTGTCACCGGCGCTGCGAGCGACTCGGCCGGCCTGCTGGACCCCCGGCCGAACATAACTTTCGTAGCCGGTGCGTACCCGGGGAACGACCTCTTCGCGCGTGAGCTGACCGAGCTGGCGGCTCGCCTCGCGAGCGACGGCGTTCGCGTGCTCGAGCACGTGCTGCTGGTTCTCCCAGAGCTCCCCAGCGTTGCTCTGCAGTCGCTTGAGTTCCTTCCGGCGCTTGCGTGACAGGCTCATCTCGACCTCCATCGTTGTGAGCGAACTCCTCCATCTTGCCATCGAAACGGCTGGAAGCGGGGTGGGAGTCCGAATACGGCATGCGGCTTGACGAATCGGCCCGTGACAGAATATGAGGATGCCGATTCCCACCGCAGTTGCGACGCTCAACACCAACCACGGCCCCATCAAGGTCGACCTCTACGGCGACCACGCCCCGAAGACGGTCAAGAACTTCGTCGGCCTCGCCACCGGCGAGATCGAGTGGACCCACCCCGCCACGGGCGAGAAGTCCACAGCACCCCTCTACGACGGGGTCATCTTCCACCGCATCATCCCCGGATTCATGATCCAGGGCGGCGACCCGCTCGGTCAGGGCGTCGGCGGTCCCGGCTACCAGTTCGACGACGAGATCAACCCCGAGCTCGACTTCACCGAGCCCTACGTGCTCGCGATGGCCAACGCCGGCATTCAGATGGGGCGCGGCACCAACGGATCGCAGTTCTTCATCACCACCGGCCCAACCACATGGCTGCAGGGCAAGCACTCGATCTTCGGCAAAGTGAACGACGAGGCGAGTCGCGCGGTCGTCGACCGTCTCGGCGCGGTCGCGACCGACGGTCGTGACAAGCCCCTCGAGGACATCGTCATCGAGAGCGTCACCGTCGAGCAGCTCTGAACCGCGGGTGAGCGACTCGGGGCCTGATCGGGCGAACTTCTGTTATCGGCATCCCGATCGGCAGAGCTACATCCTGTGCCAACGGTGCGGGCGCACGATCTGCCCCGAGTGCCAGACCCAAGCCGCGGTGGGAGTCGTCTGCCCCGAGTGCATGCGTGAGCAGCGGGCCACGGCTCCACGCACGAAGCCGGCGGTCCTGACCCGCATGCGCTCCGCGGCAGGCCGTGGAGCCCCCGTGGTCACGTATTCCCTCATGGGAATCACATTCGCCGTATTCCTGCTGCAACTCGTGCCCGGGCTCGCGATCACCGATCGGCTGCTGTACGCGGGCGTCTACTCGCTGCCGGGCAATCTCGAGCCGTGGCGCATGATCACGTCGATCTTCGTGCACTCCACCGGCCTGATCTTCCACGTGCTGCTCAACATGTACACGCTGTGGATCTTCGGACAGCTGCTCGAAGGGCTGCTCGGGCGATGGCGGTTCCTGGCCCTGTACCTCATCGCCGGGTTGGGCGGTTCGATCGGCGTGCTCTGGCTCGGCGATCCTCGCGTCGCGGTGGTCGGCGCCTCAGGAGCGATCTTCGGCCTCATGGGTGCGTTCCTCGTGATCCAGCGGCGAATGGGCGGGCAGACGACGCAGCTGTTCGTGCTCCTCGGCATCAACCTCGTGATCGGCTTCGTACCCGGCTTCAACATCGCCTGGCAGGCGCACCTCGGCGGCCTCGCCGTCGGCGCGGTCATCGGGTTGATCTTCATCGAGACTCGCAAGCGTTCGCAGCAGAAGCTGCAGATCTGGCTGCTCGTCGCGGTTGCACTCGTGCTCGTGCTGTTGAGCTTCCGGTACTTCCTGCTGCCGATCGGCTGACGCCGTTCGAAGTTATCCACAGGAGTTTCCACAGCTGGGGAGAGTTACACAGGTGTAA
This sequence comes from Agromyces sp. GQ35, assembly GCF_059758475.1. NCBI lineage: Bacteria > Bacillati > Actinomycetota > Actinomycetes > Micrococcales > Microbacteriaceae > Agromyces > Agromyces sp. GQ35. The sequence goes on from NZ_JCAXEO010000001.1 coordinate 1,056,477, forward strand.
TTGTCGTCATTTCGGGGGACGAGGGGATGACCGGCTTTTCCACACCTGTGGATAAACCTGGTTTCCCGCTGGCCGTCTTCGGCAGGAGCGGCAACACGAGAGAGGGGCGGATGCCGCAGCATCCGCCCCTCTCTTGGGTGTCGTCGAGCCGGTCAGCGCCAGCGGGTGGTCATGAGGAAGCCGATGAAGGCGATGCCGAAGCCGATGAGGATGTTCCACGAGCCGAGGTCGGCGATGGGGAAGCGGCCCTGGCTCACGTAGAACACGATGATCCAGGCGAGCCCGACGAGCATGAAGCCGAACATGACGGGCTTGAACCACACCGGGTTCGGAGCCTCTTCGCCGCTCGGCTGTTCTGCGCGCGCGGGCTTCGGGGATTTCGTACGTGCCATGGGGGTGATTCTAGCCGAGCTTGGGCTTGCGAACACATTCGACTGAATGGCATGCGGGATAGAATCAGCGCTATGTCCGAGCCGCAACCCGACGCCCGGCGTGAGCGCCGCTTGTCGGAGCGTCAGCGCCCCCGCGTGAGCGTCGTCGGCGTGCTCGGCGAACTGCTGCTCACCGCCGGTGCGCTGATCCTCCTGTTCCTCGGCTGGCAGCTGTGGTGGAACGACGCGATCATGGCCGGACAGCAGTCGTCGGCGGCTTCCGAACGCAGCGCCGAATGGCTCGAACAGGCACGCGAGACGCAGGGAGATGCGCCACCTCCGGCGCCGGCCGACTACGGCGATCCGGTCGTCGACGCCACGGACTACGGCAACGGCGAGGCGTTCGCGGTGATGTACGTACCGCGCTTCGGCGAGGATTCGCAGCGCAACATCGCCGAGGGCTACGGGCTCGACGTGCTCAACAGCTTCGATCTCGGTGTCGGGCACTACCCCGACACGCAGATGCCCGGCGAGGTCGGCAACTTCGCGATCGCTGCGCACCGCAGCGCCTACGGCGGTGGCATGCACGAGATCGAGCAGCTGCAGCTCGGCGACGCGATCTACATCCAGACCAGAGACGGCTGGTACACCTACCGATTCCGTGACTTCGAATACGTGACACCCGAGACGGTCGACGTGCTGGCGCCGGTGCCGCATCACCCCGACCTCGCGCCGACCGACCGCATCGTGACGCTCACGAGCTGCAACCCGCTGTATTCCACGGCGGAGCGCATCATCGCCTACGGCGTGCTGGAGTCGTGGCAGCCGGGTTCAGCCGGACCGCCGGCCGAGATCGCGGCGACCGTCGCCACCTGGGGGAGCTGACATGTACGGTGCCCTCTGGCGCATTCTGCCCGGACCGGTCTGGCTGCGCATCATCCTCGTGCTGCTGCTGATCGCCGCAGCGGTGTTCGCCCTCTTTACCTGGGTGTTCCCCTGGGTCGACGGCATACTGAATCCGATCAACGTCACGGTGGAGCAATGACCCGCATCCTCGTCATCGACAACTACGACAGCTTCGTCTACACCCTCAACGGCTACCTGCAGGAGCTCGGAGCGGAGACCGAGGTCGTGCGCAATGACGCGTTCGACGTCGCCGAAGTATCGGCGCGGATCGCCGCGTACGACGCGGTGCTGATTTCTCCCGGACCGGGCAAGCCGTCGGACGCAGGCGTGTCGATCGCGATCGTCGAGGCCGCACTGGCCACGGGCCAACCGATTCTCGGCGTCTGCCTCGGCCATCAGGCGATCGCCGAGGCGTTCGGCGCCGTCGTCACCAACGCCGAAGAGCTCATGCACGGCAAGACGTCTCGCATCACTCACGACGCAAGTGCCTTCTACGAAGGTGTACCGCAACCGTTCACCGCGACGAGGTACCACTCGCTCGCGGTCGTCGACGACACGGTGCCCGCCTCGCTCGTGGTCACGAGCCGCACGCAGGGCGGCGTGATCATGGGACTTCGGCACGTGACGGCACCGATCTACGGCGTGCAGTTCCATCCCGAGTCGGTGCTGACCGAGGGCGGCTACCGCATGCTCGGCAACTGGCTCGCCGTTGCGGGGCTGCCCGAAGCACGCGAGCGTGCAGTTGGACTCAGCCCGCTGGTACGGGCCAACGCCACGAGTTCAGCGGTCTGATCGGCCCGGTTTCGGCGAGCTCGACGCGTGACTGGGTTTCGGTGAGCTCGCCCGTCGAGGAGTGTCAACCAGCGCAGTAGGTGAGTTCGACCGAGGAATGCTGCGGCACGTCGCCGGGCGGGATCGACTGCTGAGTGACCGGGGAGCCCGGTTGCGACTTGCACCCGGGATCGGGCTTCGGCACGGCGGTGAGCTGCAGGTTCTCTGCGGCGAGATACGAGGAGGCCGCCGCGAGCGTCTGCCCGGTGAGGTCAGTGAGCGTCACCATTCCGCTCGAGATGCGGAAGTCGACCGTCGATCCGGCCTCGACTGATGCACCGGCCTCAGGGGTCGTGCCGAGCACGGTATCGCCCGGCACCGTCGGAGACGGTTCTCTCGTCTCGGTGCCCGCCACGAGCCCGGCGGCAGCGAGGTCGGCCTTCGCCTGTTCGAGCGTCTTGTTCTGCAGATTGGGGATGGTGACCGCCTGCCGGCCCGTCGAGACGTACACGGTGACGGCGGTGCCCGCATCGACGGTCTCACCCGCGGGCGGGTCGCTTCGGATGACCTGGTCGGCGGGAACCGTTTCGCTGGTCTCGTCGATGCGGGTCGCAGGAAGGCCGAGTTCTTGCAGCGTTGCGACGGCCTCTTCGTAGGTCGCGCCGGTGAGCACCGGGATCTCTTTGACATTGGACGGCAGCTCGTCGGTCGGCTGCAGGTTGAACGCCCAGTACATGACGGCGATCACGATGACGATGACGCCGATGATGCCCGACCAGATCCAGATCGCCGGAGGGCGGCGCTGGGTGCGGGTCATCGTCTCGTCTTCGGCGAGTTGGCGCAGGGCGAGTTCGGAACTCGACAACGAGGACGTCGGGGCTCCGAAGAGCATCGTCGCCTGGTCGGGCTCTCGGTGCACGGGCACACGACCGGATGCAGCCGTGTCGACGTCGGCGCGGAACTCTGCAGCCGTCTGGTACCGCTGGTCGCGGTGCTTCGCGAGTGCGTGCAACACGACCGCATCGAGTGCGGGAGAGACCTTGGGGTTGATGACGCTCGGCTTGACCGGACGCTCGCTCACGTGCTGGTACGCCACCGCGACCGGGGTGTCGCCGCGGAACGGCGGCCGACCGGTCAGCATCTCGAAGAGCACCACGCCCGTGGAGTACAGGTCGGTGCGAGCGTCGACGGTCTCGCCTTTCGCCTGCTCGGGTGAGAAGTACGAGGCGGTCCCGAGGATCGCCGTGGTCTGGGCCACCGTCGTCGACGAGTCGGAGACGGCACGTGCGATGCCGAAGTCCATGACCTTCACCTGGCCGGTGGTGGTGATCATGATGTTGCCCGGCTTGATGTCGCGGTGCACGACTCCGGCGCGGTGCGAGTACTCGAGAGCGGTCAGCACGCCGTCGATGACCCGCACGGCCGCGGCGGCTTCGAGCGGCCCGTCGTGGATGATGTCCTTCAGGAGCCGTCCTTCGACGAACTCCATCACGATGAACGGCAGCTGCACCTCTTGGCCGGAGGCATCGACGACCGTCTCTTCACCCGCGTCGAAGACGCGAACGATCGTCGGATGCGCCATGCGAGCCGCCGACTGCGCCTCTTGACGGAAGCGCATGCGGAACGCCGGGTCGGTCGCGAGCTGCGGCTTCAGCAGCTTGATCGCGACCTGGCGCCCGAGCCGGGTGTCGGAGCCCACGTGCACGTCGGACATGCCGCCGCGTCCGATGAGGGCGCCGACGCGGTACCGACCCGCGAGCACTCGTCCTTCATCGTTCACCGTGGTTCCATCCCTCTCGTCGTCGTTGCTGCCGGCCGTCAGTTGTCCGTGTCGACGGTGACGGTCAGCGCCGGTGACGACGGTGAATTGACCTGGCCGCAGAAGTACTGGAACGTAACCTGGAACTCCTGCTGGCCGGCCATGACCTGCGCGCTGAGCGTCCCCGGGCCGACCGGTGCCGGTGCAGTTGCATCACCGGTCGTCTGAACCGCGTAGCCGGTGAGCTCTTGGCCTGCGGGGCACTGCTGAGCCGGCCACGAGATCGTGACGGGAACCTTGTTCGCCGGATTGTCATCGGGCGTGAACGGGTTCGGATTCGCGGTGGGCGCTGCAGACGGAGCGCTCGGCGCTTCGGGGTCGACGAAGTACGTGATCGTGACCTCGGAGCCGATCTTCATGTTGCCGGTCGGGTTCACGTCGTAGACGCGGCCGGCCTCGTCGGCTGTCGCCGCGGGGTTGCCCTCGACGGCGTTGACGATCATGCCGAGCCCCTCGAGCTTCGCGCGCGCCTCGTCGACCGTGAGGCCGAGGTAGTCCTCGCGATTGACCTGGGCGTTCGTGGGCGCCTCGGACGTCGGCGGCGGGGTGCTCGCCGGTGTCGACGGGCTCGACGCAGGCGTGCTCGGCGGGGTGCTCGGAGCATCCTTCGCGCCGCCGTTCATCGCGAACGCGATGATCGTGCCGATGAGCACGATCGCCAGCAGTGCGATGAGCACGATGAGCGGCCACGTCCAGGGGCTGCGCTTCTTCTTCTCTTCGACCGGCTCGTCGACGTCGGTCACGACACCGGCTGCCGACGGGAGCACCGTCGTCGCGGCGGTGGCACCGGCCTGCGGCATGAGCATGGTCGCGGCGGTCGCGCCTGCGGCACCGAGCACGGCGGGCACGGCGGCAGCCGCGGCCTGCACGTCGCCACGGCGCAGGGCCGTCGCGGCACGTGCGAGATGCGCGGCCGACTGGGGCCGATCGGCCGGGTTCTTGGCGATGCATCCGTAGACGAGGTTGCGCACCGGCTCGGAGACCGTCACCGGGAGGTCTGGCGGAGTCTCGTTGATCTGCGCCATCGCGATGGCGACTTGCGACTCGCCCGTGAATGGACGACGGCCGGCGAGCGCCTCATAGGCGACGATGCCGAGTGAGTAGATGTCGGTGGTCGGCGAAGCCGGGTGACCCGACGCCTGCTCGGGCGAGAGGTACTGCACGGTGCCCATGACCTGGCCGGTGGCGGTCAGCGGCACCTGGTCGGCGATGCGGGCGATGCCGAAGTCGGTGATCTTCACCCGACCGTCGGGCGTGATGAGCAGGTTGCCCGGCTTGATGTCGCGGTGCACGAGACCGGCGGCGTGCGCGGCCTGCAGGGCGGCCGCGGTCTGCGCGACGATGTCGAGGACCTTGTCGGTGGAGAGCACGTGCTCGCGCTCGAGAATGGTGGAGAGTGCCTCTCCGGGCACGAGTTCCATGACGAGGTACGCGCTGCCGTCTTCTTCGCCGTAGTCGAAGACGTTGGCGATGCCCTCATGGTTGACGAGTGCGGCGTGACGGGCTTCGGCGCGGAAGCGCTCGAGGAAGCCGGGGTCGCCGAGATACTCGTCTTTGAGGATCTTGATCGCCACCTGGCGACCGATCACGAGGTCGGTGGCCTGCCACACTTCGCCCATGCCGCCGATCGCGATGCGCGATTGCAGCTCGTAGCGCCCTCCGAAGGTGAGCCCTGCGCTCGGTCTCATTTGTTCAGCACCGCCTCTAGTACCTGCTTTGCGATGGGTGCGGCAACGAGATTGCCGTACCCCTCCTGGCCAAGTCCCCCGCCATCCTCAACGAGCACTGTGATCGCATACTGAGGATTGTCGGCGGGGGCAAAACCGGTGAACCAGAGAGTGTAGGGGTCACTCTCGCCGTTCTCCGCTGTACCTGTCTTACCGGCCACGCTGACGCCGTCTATTCTTGCATTACTCGCGGCCCCGTTCTCGACGCCGTTGATCATCATCGATACCATCGTGTTCGCCGTCTCCTCGCTGATCGCACGGCCGAACTCACGGCCCTCGAACTCCTGCAACGGAGTGAAGTCGGGTGCGGTGATCTGGTCGACGAGGTTCGGGTTCATCACGATGCCGTCGTTGGCGATCGCAGCCGAGACCATCGCCATCTGCATGGGCGTTGCGCGCACCTCGTACTGGCCGAACGCCGAGAGCGCCGTCTGGGCGTCGTCGAGTGCTCGGGGAAAGACGCTGGGCTCGGTCGCGGTGGGGATCTCGAACTCCGAGTTGAAGCCGAACTTCTCGGCCTGCTCGCGGATCGCGGCGTCGCCGAGTTCGATGCCGAGTTCGGCGAACGGGATGTTGCACGAGAGGCGCAGCGCCGTCGCGAGGCTCACGGTCGCACCGCCGCCGCAGTTGCCACCCTCGGTGTTGCGCACCACGGAGTCGGTGCCGGGCAGCGTGAAGGTGCCCGGGTTCGGCAGTTGGCTCTCGGGGGTGTACTTGCCCGACTCGAGGGCGGCCGCGACGACCACGAGCTTGAAGACCGAACCGGGCGGGTTCATGTCGCCGCCGGTCGCCCGGTTGAAGAGCGGGTCGCCCGGGTCGGCCAGCAGGCCCTCGTAGGTCGCGGTGACCTGGTCGTCGTCGTGCACGGCCATCGTGTTCGGGTCGTACGTCGGCTTCGAGACCATCGCGAGGATGCGGCCCGTGGATGGCTCGGTGACGATGACTGCGCCCGACTGTTCGCCGAGCGCATCCCAGGCGGCCTGCTGCGCCACGGGGTCGATCGCGACCTCGACGGATGCCCCCATCGGGTCCTGCCCGGAGATCAAGCGGTTGAGCGAGTCGAAGAACTGGCTCGACGACTGCCCGCTGAGGTAATCGTTGAGCGACCGCTCCAGCCCGGTGGCCTCGCCGTTCACCGGGATGAAGCCCGTGATCGGCGCGTACAACGGCCCGTTCGCGTAGACGCGCTGGAACTTGTAGTTGTCGTCGGAGGGCTGCGACGAGGCGATCGGCACGCCGTCGACGAGGATCGGGCCGCGCTCGATCGAGTAGCTCTCGTAGAGGGTTCGCGCGTTGCGGGAGTCGGCCTCGAGGGCCTCCGCCTGCACGTACTGGATGATCGTCGACGAGACGAGCAGCGTGAGGAACATCAGCAGCGCCACGATCGAGACGCGCTTGAGCTCGCGGTTCATCCGTCGATCACCAGCCTCGGATGGTTGCGGACCGTGTCGGACAGACGAAGCAGCAACGCCACGATGATCCAGTTCGCCACGAGCGACGAACCACCGGCGGCGAGGAACGGCGTGGTGAGACCGGTCAGCGGGATGACGCGGGTGACACCGCCGACGACGATGAAGACCTGCAGGGCCACGACGAACGCGAGCCCGACGCCGAGCAGCTTTCCGAAGTCGTCCTGGCCGGCGAAGCCGATGCGGAAACCGCGGGCGACGAAGAGCAGGTACAGCGCGAGGATCGCGAAGACGCCCGCCAGCCCGAGTTCCTCACCGAGACTCGCGATGATGTAGTCGCTCTGCGGCACCGGCGTGAGATCAGGTCGACCCTCGCCCCATCCCGTGCCGATCAGGCCGCCGTTCGCGAGTCCGAAGAGCCCCTGCACGAGCTGGTAGCTGCCGCCGGGGTCCGCGTTGAATCGTTCGTCGCTGAACGGGTCGAGCCAGTTCGCGAAACGGTTGCCGACGTAGTCGAGGGTCTGGCTGGCGATGATGGCGCCACCGATGAAGAGGCTCAGCCCGAGCACCACCCACGACAGCCGGCTCGTGGCCACGTAGAGCATGACGAGGAAGAGGCCGAAATACAGAAGCGCTGTTCCGAGGTCGCGTTGGAACACGATGACCGCCATCGACAACGCCCACACGATGAGCAACGGTCCGAGGTCGCGAGCGCGGGGGAACTGCATGCCGAGGAACTTGGTGCCCACCATCGACAGCGAGTCGCGGTTGCGCACGAGGTAGCCGGCGAAGAAGACGGCGAGGGCGATCTTCGCGATCTCACCGGGTTGGAACGTGGCGATGTCGCCGAAGCCGATCCACACGCGGGCCCCGTACACCTCGCGCCCGAGCCCGGGCACGAGCGGGAGCAGCAGCAGGACGATCGCGACGAGTCCGGCGAGGTAGGTGTACCGGAACAGCACGCGGTGGTTGCGGATCACGAAGATCGTGGCGATCGCGCAGATGATCGCGATCGCACTCCACGCGATCTGCCGCACCGCGGCCGAGTCCCAGCCGGCGTCGCCCTCGGCGATGTCGATGCGATAGATCATCGCGATGCCGAGGCCGTTCAGCACGGTCGCGACCGGCAGGAGGAACGGGTCGGCGTCGCGCGCCACGAAACGCATCGCGATGTGCAGGCCGAATACGAGGAGCGAGAGGCCGGCACCGAGCAGCACGAGTTGCGTGTCGACTCGGCCGAGTGCGCCGAACTGCACGAGCACGATAGCTGCGGCATTGATGAAACAGGCCACGAGGAGCAGCCAGAACTCGAGGTTCCGCAGCTTCTGCGGCATCCGGATGCGTCGGATGCCGTCTGGGGGAGTCGGGGGTCTCGATTCGCGGCCGACGTCGCCGGCGGTTCCGCGGCCGGCCTGCAGGTCACTCAACGGAATCCTCCAGCCGCTGGACGATGCGATACGCCTCGGAGAAGGAGCCCGCGCTGATGGTCTGCTCGACCCGCTGCTGATCGTAGGTGCGGAGCTCTGCGACGTCGAGCGCGGTTTCGGTGTGCAGTTCGTGCAACGAGATCGGCCCGAGGTCTTGCTGGATGCCCTGGAAGATCGCCACCCGCCCGTTCGATTCGCCCACGTAGTACCGGGTCTGCGTCCACTGGTAGCCGAGCACGAACGTCATCAGGATCGCGCCGATGAGCAGCACGATCCAGAAGCTCCAGACCCATCGGCGGCGGCGACGACGACGGGCATCCTCTTCGATGATCTCGTCGAAGTAGTCGGCCGAGTCGGGCTCGAAGTGCGTCTCCTGCACCGGGTGCGGCCGGAATGGAGTGAGACGGATACCGCGCGCACGCACCGGCTCGGGCTGGCCGAACGCGAGGGGGGCGGCCGCCGAGCCGACGATGAGCGGCGGGGTCGCCGGTGCCGGGGGCTCGCCGATGTCGAGGACCACGACCGTGACGTTGTCGGGAGCGCCGCCGTCGAGCGAGGCCTTCACGAGCCGGTCGGCGATCTGCTTGGCGCCGGCTTCGGCCGACATGAACTCGTGGATGTCATCGAAGGAGACGACACCCGACAGCCCGTCTGAGCAGAGCATCCAGCGATCGCCGGCACGAGCGTCGAGCACCATCGCGTCGATCTCAGGCGAGGCCTCGACGTCGCCGAGCACGCGCATCAGCACCGAGCGTCTCGGGTGCACCATCGCCTCTTCGGCGGTGATGCGGCCGGCGTCGACGAGTCGCTGCACGAAGGTGTGGTCTGTCGAGATCTGGCTGAGCTCGCCCGATCGCAGCAGGTAGATGCGTGAATCGCCGATGTGCGAGATGACGACACGGTCGCCGACGAGCAGCACCGCGCTGACGGTCGTTCCCATGCCGGTGAGTTCGGAGTGGTCGGCGACGGTCGCGGCGAGCTGCCGGTTGGCGGCGATCAGGGCACCCTCGAGGGCCGCGGCGGCTTCGGTCGTGCTGTCGTAGTCGACGTCGGCGTCGGCGATGCGGCGCGTCGCGATCGCGCTCGCGACGTCACCGCCGGCGTGTCCGCCCATGCCGTCGGCCACGACGAACAGCCGGCGCCCCGCGTAGCCGGAATCCTGGTTGTTCGAGCGGATGCGCCCCACATGCGAGACCGCTGCGCTCGCCTTCACCGTCGCCATGGGCTACCGCCGCAGCTCGAACGTCGTCGCTCCCACCTTGACGGTGGCTCCGAGCGGGATCGGGGTCGGCACGGTCACTCGGGAGCCGTTGAGGAAGGTGCCGTTGGTCGAATCGAGGTCTTGGATCATCCAGCGGCCGTTCCACTGCATGAGGCGGGCGTGATGGGTGGAGGTGTAGTCGTCGCGGATGATGATCGCCGAATCGCTCGACCGGCCGATCGTGATCTCGTCGTGGCCGAGCGGGAATTCGGCGCCGCTCTTCGTGCCGCTCGTGATCACGAGGCGGGCGGCGTTCTCGCTCGAGGCGAGTTCTCCATTGCCGCCGGCGGATGCCGCGGGCGCCTGGGCGACCGCCGCGGTGGGCGCTGCAGCGGACGCAGAGACCGGGGAGCTCGGGAACGCGGACGCGGCCGCCGGTGCGGCAACGGCTGCCGAATCGGGCTGCAGCTTTCGCACGCGCTGGCCGAACAGGTCGCTGCGCAGTGCGTAGACGATCGCGAAGATGAACACCCAGAGCAGCAGCAGGAAGCCGAGCTGGAGGACGAGGAGGGTCAGTTCGCTCATTCGCCGGGCCCCCAGAACCCGCCCATGTCGTGTCGTTCGGTGGCAGGGTCCGCGCGTCGGCGCGCGTCGCTGCCGCCGCCCCCCGACGCCTGCGCGAGCACCCGGAAGACGATGCGGGAGCGACCGATGGTGATCACCGAATCGGGTTCGAGGATCGCCTCTTTCACGGGCGAACCGTTGAGCTGGCTGCCGTTCGTCGAGCCGAGGTCGCGCACGCGCGCACGGCTGCCGTCCCACTGCACCTCGGCGTGCCGGCGCGAGGCGCCGGAGTCGTCGAGCGTGATGTCGGCCTCACTGCCACGGCCGATGACCGTGCGGCCCTTGAGGATGGGGTAGCGCTTGCCGTTCACCTCGAGCACCGGGGTCCAGGCGACCTGGCCCTTCACGTTCTGCGAATCGACCTGAACCATGCCGACGGCGAGGCCGTCGTCGGGTTCGAGCGCGATGGTGATGCCGCCGGCGAACTGGAAACGCTGGCTCGCTGCGTGCTTCTGCACGAGGTCGATGAGCTCGTCGGTGAGTGCCGGACCGAGGCTCGCCATGCGAACGTGGTCGTCGCGCGACATGCGCACGACGAAGCTGTTGGGCACGAGCACGCGGTCGCGTGAGACGACCGCAGCCTTCGTGTCGATCTCCCGCTTGAGGGCGGAGGTGATCTCGACGGGTTGCAGCCCCGAGCGGAAGGTCTTCGCGAACGCGCCGTTGACGGCTCGCTCGAGACCCTTCTCGAAGTTGTCCAGTAGGCCCACAGGTCTCCCGTTCCAGTTGCGCTCCGGCTCAGCCGTGACTGTGACATGGTAGCCCGAAGGGCTGTGAAGACTCGCGAATCAGTCGATCTGGATCGTCGAATCCGCCTCGTCGACGTCGAGCGAGAGCGTCGGGATCGACGCGGTCAGCAGGGTTCCGTCGGAACGACGCGAGCCGGCGACGTCGCGCATCGTGGGTGCTCCGTAGAGCCGCGGACCCTGGCCTTCAAGCGGAATGGAGACATCCGTGCCGCTCGTCACGGTCACGTCGACCCCGCGTACCCGAACCCGCGCCTCGGCCCCGTCTTCGACCGCGAACGTGATCGTCTCGGGTTCGAGGGTCACGCGCAGCCGCGTGCCGCGCAGTGTCACGCGGAACGTCAGCTTCGGCCAACCGTCGGGCAACCGCGGGTCGAAGGTGAAGGCGCCCTTGTGGTCGCGGAACCCGCCGAAGCCCGAGACGAGCGCGCTCCAGACACCGCCCGTCGATGCGACGTGCACGCCGTCGGCCGCGTTGTGATGCAGGTCGGCGAGGTCGACGAACAGCGCCGAGCGGAAGTAGCGCAGCGCGAGCTCGTGATAGCCGACCTCGGACGCGATGATCGACTGCACGACCGCCGAGAGCGTGGAGTCGCCGGTGGTCAGCGGGTCGTAGTACTCGAAGTTGGCACGTTTCGCCTCGGTCGAGAATCGATCGCCCTGCAGGTAGAGGGCGAGCACGACGTCCGCCTGCTTCAGCACCTGGAAGCGGTAGATGACGAGCGGGTGGTAGTGCAGCAGCAGCGGTCGGCGGTCTTCGGGGGTGTTCTCGAGGTCCCACAGCTCCTTCTGCAGGAACTGCGAATCCTGCGGGTGGATGCCGAGCTGCTCGTCGAACGGGATGTGCATGTGCGCCGCCGCCCGCCGCCAGCCCGCGACCTCGGCGGGCGTCACCTCGAGCCGCTCGACGAGGCGGTGGTAGGCGATGGGGTCGAGCACCTGCAGGTTGTCGACGGCGGATGCCGCGGCGGCGAGGTTCGCCCGCGCCATCACGTTCGTGTAGAGGTTGTCGTTGACGACCGTGGTGTACTCGTCGGGGCCGGTGACGCCGTGGATGTGGAAGATGTCATCGGTGTTGTTCGACCGCCAGAAGCCGAGGTCCTCCCACATGCGGGCCGTCTCGACGAGGATGTCGATCGCGCCGCGACCCAAGAAGTCTTGATCGCCCGTCGCGGCGACGTACTGGCACAGCGCGTAGGAGATGTCGGCATCGATGTGGTACTGCGCGGTGCCGGCGGCGTAGTACGCGCTCGACTCCTGCCCGTTGATCGTGCGCCACGGGAACAGGGCCCCGAGCTGGTTCAGCTCCTGCGCGCGGGCGCGGGCGGCAGGAAGCATCCGTTGCCGGAATCGCAGCACGTTGCGCGCGACGATCGGGGCCGTGTAGCTGAGGAACGGGAGGACGTAGACCTCGCTGTCCCAGAAGTAGTGGCCGCCGTACCCGGAACCGCTCACGCCCTTGGCGGCGACACCGTCGCCGTCGGTGCGCGCGGTGGCCTGCGCGAGCTGGAACAGGTTCCAGCGGGCCGCCTGCTGCAGGGACGCCTGGCCCTCGATCTCGACGTCGGCACGCGCCCAGAAATCGTCGAGCCAGGTGCGCTGCTGCGAGAACAGCGCCGCCACGCCCTGCTCGACCCCGCGGTCGAGGGTGCGATCGCACCGGTCGACGAGCTCTCGCGTCGGCACCGTGCGGGCCGTGTGATAGCTGATCGTCTTCGTCACGCGGATCGGGTGACCCTGCCTGGCCTGCACCCGGTAGGTGTGCTTGGCCAGGTCGTCGCCGATCGAGCTCGACTCGCTGTACTCGTTCTCGGTCGCGATCTGGTGCTCGGCGCCGACGGCGATCGTCATGCCCGAGTTCGTGGTCTGGTACCCGAGCACGTAGCGGCCGTTCTCGGCGCGCTTCACCCGCGGTTGCAGCACGCGCTCGTTGAACATCTCGGCCTTGCGGGGGTCGAAGGTGCCGACCGCCTCTGGCACGCCCGAGCGGTACTCGTCGCGACCGTCTTGACGGTTCAGGATCTGGCTCGAGATGGTGACCGCTGCGTCGGCGTCGAGCATCTCGACCTCGTAGTCGATCAGCGCGAGGTGCCGGTCGGTGAAGCTCACCATGCGCCGGCTCGTGATGAGCACGCGCTTGCCCGACGGGGTGCGCCACACGATCGAACGGCTCAGTGCGCCCAGGCGGAAGTCGAGTCGGCGCTCGTAGGAGAGGATCTCGGCGACCGTGAGCACGAGCGGCTCATCGTCGACGTAGAGACGGATGACCTTCGCGTCGGGCGCGTTCACGATCGTCTGCCCGACCCGTGCGAAGCCGAACGCCTCTTCAGCGTGCCTGATGGGCCAGGTCTCGTGGAACCCGTTCACGAAGGTGCCGTGCACGTGGCCGTCACGGCCCTCTTCGACGTTGCCGCGGAGGCCGAGGTAGCCGTTGCCGACGGCGAAGAGCGTCTCGGTGCGGCCCATGTCGGCCTCGCCGAACTCGGTCTCGACGAGCGCCCACTCGTCGATGGGGAACCGGGTGCGGTTCAGCGGGTCGTGGTCGGCGAACCTCATTCGCGTTCCTCTCGGGGGGTGGTGTTCGCGGGGGAGTCGTTCTTCGGAAGCTGGGGGATCAGCTCGTCGAGTTCGTCGACCACGATGTCGGCGCCGAGGGTGACGAGCACGTCGCGGCCGACGCCGCGATCGACCCCGATGACCACGCCGAAGTCGCCTGCCGCGCCGGCCTTCACGCCGGACTCGGCGTCTTCGACGACCGCGCACGCCGTGGTCGGCAGGCTGAGCAGCTCGGCGGCGCGCTCGAAGGTGTCGGGGGCCGGCTTGCCGGGGATGCCGTCGCGTGCCGCGACCGCCCCGTCGACGACGACCTCGAAGCGATCGGCGAGCCCTGCCGCGGCCAGCACCGACGGGGCGTTCTTCGAACTCGAGACGACGGCCACGAGGCATCCGCCGGCCTGCACTGCGTCGAGGAAGGCGACGCTCGCCGGGTAGGCGGCGACGCCCTCTTCTGCGAGGGTCTCGTTGAAGGCCTCGTTCTTGCGGTTGCCGAGGCCGTGCACGGTGTCTTCGGTGGGAGCGTCGGTCACGTCACCTTCGGGCACCTGGATGCCACGGCTCTCGAGCAGGCTGCGCACCCCGTCGTACCGGGGCTTGCCGTCGATGTACGAGAAGTAGTCGGACTCTTCGTACGGCGCGGCGCCATGCTGCTCGAGGTACGGCGTGAAGAGGCGCGCCCAGGCGTGCATGTGCACCGTCGCGGTCGGCGTGAGCACGCCGTCGAGGTCGAAGAGGTAACCGCGGATGTCGCGGAGAAGGGAGGCGTTGGAGGAATCGTTCATGGGGGAGTCGCGCGAGGTCACGGGCGGTCCTTTCGTCGCGTCGGTCGGGGGGCACCGAAACCCGCTGCTCGATGCTATTCCCGCGCGGCAGGCCAGCGCGACGTGGGAACCAGACTCGGAGGAATCACCAAGGGTCGGGAACGGACCGTCGCCGCGAGGCATCCGCCGGCCTCGAATGGCATTGCCGACGGTGAGATGTTAGTCTCGCTTGGTTGGAAGCACCTCGGTGCTCCACACGTGCGCGAGTGGCGGAATTGGCAGACGCGCTGGCTTCAGGTGCCAGTACTCGCAAGGGTGTGGGGGTTCAAGTCCCCCCTCGCGCACCACCTGACAACGGCCCCGACCTGGATGAGATCTCCAGGCGAGGGCCGTTCTCCATTGGCGCCGGGTTCCGGTACCGGCCGGTCGCCGCGAGCGGCTCAGGCGGTTTGCGCGATCGGCAGGACCTGGGCGGCGGGCAGCGACGCGAGGAACGCGCCGGTCACGAGCAGCTTCGAGCCGCGGATGCCGCTGCCGACGATCAGCCGGTCGTGCTCCGCGACCGAGGGGTCGATGAGAATCGGCCAGTCGGCGGGCAGGCCCGCGGGGGTGATGCCGCCGTATTCCATGCCGCTCAGCTCGACGGCCGCGTCCATGGGGGCGAAGGAGAGCTTGCGTGCGTCGAGGTGGCGGCGCACGGCGCCATTGACGTCGAGCCGGTCGGAGCCGCGCACGAGGCACGCCGCGTACCAGGTGCGTTCCCCGCGGCGGGCCTGCACGATCACGCAGTTCGCGCCGTCGGCCATGGAGATCTCGTAGTGCTCGCAGAAGGCGGCAGTGTCGGCGAGTGACGGGTCGATCGCGGCGACGAGCGCGCCCGGGGCATCCGTCGCCGACCCGCCGAGGCCGGCGAGTGCCGTTGCGGTCGGCGCGGCGAGCAGCGCGGGGGAGTCGAGTGCGGGCGTGAAGTCGAGGGTTCCGAAGCGCATGGTCCTCTCAGGCTACGACGGATGCTGCGAGTGGCGGACGGGCCGGTCGGGCGTCTTCGGCCGGCCCGTCTCGATCAGGCCGCCGACCAGCCGCCGTCGCTTGCGAGCACGATGCCGTTGACGTTCACGCCATCGTCGCTGAGCAAGAAGGTGAGAGATGCCGCGAGGGCCTCGGCCTCTGCGGCATCCGGCAGGAGCGTCATCGCCAGCTGCACGCGCTCGGCGCCGAGCGGGGACGCGAACTTCGCCTCGATGTTCGTGATGGTCGGGCCCGGTGCGACCGCGTTGACGCGCAGCCCGCTCGGGCCGTACATGAAGGCCGTCGACTTCGTGAGGCCGACGACCGCGTGCTTCGACGCCGTGTACGCGACGCCCGCGGCCGATCCACGCAGGGCCGCCTCCGAGGCGGTGTTCACGATCGATCCCGTGCCGCGGGCGACCATCACGGGCACCACGGCGCGCATGAGCTTCATGGTGCCGTCGACGTTGACCGAGAAGACGCGCTTCCATACTGCGTCGGTGAGCTCGCCGATGGGCGTCATGTCGTCCATGATGCCGGCGATGTTCGCGAGCCCGTCGATGCGGTCTCCAGCGGCGGCGACGATCTCGGCGACCTTGGCGTCGTCGGTGATGTCGGCGACGAGGGTCGTGATCTGCGCGCCGGCGTGCTCGGCGGCGAACTCGTCGAGGCGCTCCTGGGAGACGTCGACGGCGATGACCCGGCCACCCTCGCGGGCGATTCGCGACGCCGTGGCTCGACCGATGCCCGATCCGGCTCCCGTGACGATGATCGTCTTGCCCGTGAAGCGTCCCCGGTCGAGGCGCTCGACCCACTCGGGCGCCGCCATGGCGGGAGTGGCGGGAGCGGCCGGGGTGGCGTCGGATGCTGCGGCGTCGGTGGTGCCCGCGGCATCCGTCATCGCCGAAGCCCCGGCCGGCACGTCACCGGCGGCCGCGCGCGCGACGAGCTGGTCGACCGTCTCCTGGCTGAACTGGCCCTTGCTGAGTTTGATGAGGCGCTTGATGGCGAGGCGCTGCACAGGCCGCATCACATCGGCGTCCTGGCCGGCCTGCGCGAGCAGGTCGCGGAGGATCGGGCCGCCGACCGGGTGCTCGAGCCAGGTCTTGATGGAGTCGTCACCCGTGAGGGGCTTCGTGGTGCTCATGTCGGGATTCCTGCTCTTTCTGCTGCTGCGATGCTGCGCTCACCTACTACCGGACACGATTGTCCGGTAGTAAGGTAGCACTCGTGCCTGAACGTGGGGAGGGAACTTCCGAGGCCCGCAAGGCCAATCGCGGCCCGAGTGCCGGCCCCGAGAATCGGCGCGCGATCATCGATGCTGCACGGCGGGTGTTCGCCGTCGACGGACTGCAGGCGCCGTTCAACGCGATCGCGAAGAAGGCCGGGGTCGGGCAGGGCAGCCTCTACCGTCACTTCCCCGATCGGCTCGCCCTCGGCGTGGCCGTGTTCGACGAGAACATCGACGAGCTCGAGTCATCGGTGGCGCGCGAAGGGGCGACCCTCGACGACCTGCTCGACGCGATCATCGAGCAAGCCATGGTCTCGACGGCGCTGATCGACTTGATCTGGCGCCACCGCCACGACGACCGAGTCACCCACCTGCAGGACCGGATCGCCCGCATCGCCGAGACGATGCTCGCCCGTGAACGCGCCGCCGGTCGACTCGGCGACCACGTCGAGGTCGCCGACGTGCTGCTCGCGATCACCATGCTCTCCGACGTGCTCTCGCGTACGGACGAGGCCGATCGGCAGCCGGTCGCCCGGCGGGCGTGGGCGCTCTTCCACGCGGCGTTCGCCCCGCGCTGACGCGGCACTCGCCTCGAGCCGTCAGTTCCCCGCGCGGCGGAACCGCTCCGCGCCGAGTCGCAGCACCCGATCGGAACCGTCGTCGCCCACCGGCAGGAAACCGAGCCGCTCCGCGAGGGCGATCGATCGAGCATTGCCGGCGTCGACCACCGCGGTCACCCATTTCGCGCCGAGTCGCCCGAACGCGAGGTCGAGCATCGCAGTCGACGCCTCCGTCGCATAGCCGTGCCCCTCCCAGGCAGGCGCGAGGATCCAGCCGATCTCCGCCGAGCGCTCCCCGGCACCGACATCGCGCAGGTGCAGCGAGACGTCGCCGATGAGGATGCCGTCGCGCTCGACGCCGAGGGCGAGGAAGTCGTCCCGCTGCAGCAGCCGGGTATGCCGGGTGCGATGCGCGAGGTGCCGCGCGGACTGACGGCGACTGCGCTCGGGCCAGGGCAGGAACTCGAGCACCGTCGGCTCGCATTGGAGGGCGTACCACGCCGCGGCATCCGTCATGCGATGCGGGCGGAGCAGCAGCCGGTCGGTCTGCAGTGTCGGCGCGACGACCGGAGTGTCGAGGCGCGGACCTCGCAGCCAACGGGGTCGGCGCGGCGCGGCGAGTCGCAGCCGGCCGAGAGCTCGGGTCAGGGCGTGCAGTGCCCGGTCGCCGGAACGGCGGGTCGAACTGCCGACGAGGGCGGGAGCGAGAGCGCGCGTCATATGGCCCGACGTTAGAGAGCCGAGAATTGACCGCGGCATGCGATCATGTGAGCTCGCTATGAACTGGTGCGATTCCGACGGCATCGTGCAGTGTCGAGTCGATAATTGAGCGTGATCTCGCCTTCCCAGCTGCCCGTCGACGGCTCGCCTCGCCGTCGTGCGATGCTCGCGCAGTTGCCGCGGATCACCCGGCCCGACGGTGCACCGATCCGCGTGCTGTTCGTCGACGACGAGGTCACGCTCACCCGGCTCGTGAGTCTCGCACTCGCCTACGAGGGGTGGATCGTCGATGTCGCGCACACCGGCCACGACGCCCTCGAACTCGTCAGTGCCGCGCGACCCGACGTCGTCGTGCTCGACATCATGCTGCCCGACATCGACGGCATCACGGTGCTCCGACGCCTGCGTGAGTCGGGCTCAGCGGCGCCGACCCTCTTCCTCACCGCCCGCGACTCGGTCGACGACCGCATCATCGGCCTCACCGCGGGCGGCGACGACTACATGACGAAGCCGTTCAGCCTCGAGGAGCTCGTCGCCCGGTTGCGCGGGCTGCTCCGCCGCATCGTGCACGCACCGACCGAGGGCCTGCGGCTGCAGGTCGGCGACCTCGTGCTCGACGAGCGCAGCTACGAGACCTCTCGCGGCGATGAGCCGATCGCCCTGACCACGACGGAGTTCGAACTGCTGCGCTACCTCATGCGAAACCCGAACCACGTGCTGAGCCGGGCGCAGATCCTCGAGAACGTGTGGCACTACGACTTCGCCGGCAAGGCGAGCATCGTCGACCTCTACATCTCCTACCTGCGACGCAAGATCGATCGAGATCGCACCCCGCTCATCCACACCGTGCGCGGGGTCGGGTACATGCTCAGGTCGCCGGCATGAGCGCGCTCGGCGACCGGATGCGCAGGCCGATGACGTTGCGCACGAAGATCGTGGCCGGGGTCGCCGCACTCCTGGCCGCGATCCTCCTCACCGTCAGCATCTTCAGCGACATCGCGTTGCGCGCCACCGTGGACTCGATGGTCGACGGGCAGGTCGCGGCGTCGATGTCGGGATTCGAATACTCCGTGCACAAGAGCCGCAACAACGCGGACCGATCGGGAGATGCCGAGTCGCCGAAGGGATTCGGCAAGGAGCTCGTCGACTTCGTCGGGCACGCACCGGGCACCATCATCGCGATGACCATCGACGGCGAGATCGCGGATGCCGCGAGGTTCACCGATGCCGGAGGCGTACCGCTCGACGCGGCGACAGTCGACGAGATCGAGTCGGCGGCTGCTCGACTGTCTGCCGGCTTGAACCCCGACGCTCCGACGACCGACGGACTGGAACCCGTCGGCCTGCATCTCACCGAGTTCGGCGCCTACCGTGCGACGGTCGCCACCGATCGCGACGATTCACTGCTGTTCGTCGCCGTGAGCGCCGCGGCGGCGGAGCAGACCGTCGTCGCGCACACGATCGTCAACCTGGCCCTTGCGATGCTCGCGATCCTCACCGCGGTCGTGGGCGTCGCCCTGCTGGTTCGGGCGGCGTTGCGGCCGCTCTCCCGAGTGGCGGCCGCGGCATCCGCCGTCACCGACGTCTCCCTCGATTCGGGCGAGGTCTCGGTGCCCATCCGGCTCGACGCGCGTGACGTCGACGGGCGCACCGAGGTCGGCCGGGTCGGTCACGCGCTCGAGTTGCTGCTGCGTCACGTCGACGACGCCCTGCGGGTGCGGTCGGCCACCGACCGGCGGATGCGGCGGTTCATCACCGACGCGAGCCACGAGCTGCGAACACCGCTCGCGGCGATTCGCGGCTACGCCGAACTGACCCGGCAAGACAGCGCGCAATTGCCCGAGACGACAGAGTTCGCGCTCTCCCGCATCGAGTCCGAGGCGAACCGCATGAGCTCGCTCGTCTCCGAGCTGCTGCTGCTCGCGCGACTCGACGAAGGCCAGGACATGCAGCACGACGAGATCGACCTGGCCGACCTCGTCACCGCGGCGGTGAGCGACGCACAGGCGGCGTACCGCGACCACGAGTGGATCGCGCTCGTGCCAGATGCTGCGGTGACGATCAACGGCGATCCCGAGCGCCTGCACCAGATGATGAGCAACCTGCTCGGCAACGCCGGTGTGCACACGCCCGAGGGCACGACCATCACCGTGACCGTGGGTCTTCCGACGATGCACGGCGCCGCAGGCACCTCGGCCGGAGCGGTGCAGGTGCGGGTCGCCGATACCGGGCCCGGCATCGACGCCGATCTCGTCCCGATCCTGTTCGAGCGCTTCGTGCGCGGCGACCCGTCTCGCGGGCGCGGCAACGGCGGCACCGGGCTCGGCCTGGCGATCGTGCGCTCGATCGTCGAAGCGCACGACGGCACCGTGGCCGTGCACTCGAGCGATGCGGGTACGACCTTCCTCGTCGAGCTGCCGGCTGCACGTCGGTCGGCGCCGGCCGGTGGGGATGTCGATGCTGAGCCGACCGGCCGGACGAGCGCTGCGCCGAGCGTTTCGCCGCCGGTCATCGACCGGCCGGCAGCGGAGCACGAGGCATCCGTCGGCTGAGGCCCGGTTGTCAGGAGCGTCGTGCACACTGGAGCGATGATCGCCGATCACGCCCTCGACTGGCGGCCGCGGCATCCGACCGATCTGCGGCAGACGCTCGGCTCGCTCCGTCGTGGTGGTGGCGACCCGTCATTCCGCGCCGACTCCGCAGGGGCGATCTGGCGGGCGACGCGCACGGTCGAGGGTGATGCGACCCTGCGGTTGACCCAGCTCTCGGCGGAGCAGCTGCGCTGCGAGGCCTGGGGCCCCGGTGCCGGCGCTGCGGTCGCGCAAGCGCCCGAGCTGCTCGGCGAGGGCGACGACCCGGCCGGGTTCGACCCGCTCCTGCCCGTGCTCGACGACGCCCACCGCCGGAACCCGGGCCTCCGCATTCCGCGCACGGCGCAGGTCTTCGAAGCGCTCGCCGCGACGATTCTCGAGCAGAAGGTCATCACGCTGCAGGCGCACGACTCGTGGCGGCGCCTGCTGACCCGCTTCGGCACCGTGGCGCCGGGGCCGACGCCGCGGCCGATGCGGGTGGTGCCCTCGCCCGAGACCTGGCGCTCGATCCCCAGCTGGGAGTGGCATCGCGCGGGTGTCGACCCCAAGCGAGCTCGTGCACTGCAGAACGCCGCGGGGTACGCGGCCAAGCTCGAGGCCGTCGTCACGATGACCCCCGCGGACGCCGCGGCTCGCCTCACCCTGATGCCCGGCATCGGCCCCTGGAGCGTGGCCGAGGTCGCCCAGCGCGCCCTCGGCGATGCCGACGCCCTCTCGGTCGGCGACTACCACCTGTCGAACTACGTCGGCCACGCGCTGGCCGGGCGCGACATGACCGACGACGAGATGCTCGCAACGCTCGAGCCGTGGCGCGGCCACAGGTACCGGGTGGTTCGCCTGCTCGGCGCGGCCGGGGTGCGCGGGCGTCCGCGACGCGGACCACGCATGGAGTTCGTCGACCACCGTGCCATCTGAGGCCGCCTCGGAGGCGATGCCACCCGCGCTCATAGGACACGCATAGGCTCGCCTCGTAGCGTGCCCAGAGGTCGAAACCGGCCGATCCCGAATACGAAGGACGTCATGACCGTGAACACATCCGCCAGCTCCAAGGTCAACGTGCCGCTGATCCTGCTCTGGGTCGCGGCAGTGGCCCTGATCGGCGGGGGCTACTGGCTCCTGGCCTCCTCGACCGCCAAGCAGATCGAGCTCTACACTGCTGGCTCGCAAGACGTCGAGGGCCTGCTCACCGCGCAGTCGTCGACGACGATCGCCGGCCTGTTGCTCGCCGCCGGCGCACTCGCCGTGGTCATCGCGCTCGCCGTGCACGCGCTCGCCGTCGTGGCGGCCCGTGCGAAGGCGGCGGATGTCGCGGCGCCCGTCGACTTCGATGACGCGGCATTCGACGAGGGCGACGACCTCGACGATGCGCCCGTCGTGACGGCGGATCGCCCGGTCGTCACCGAGGCGTCAGCGCCGGTCGTCGCAGCTCCCTCCGCGGACGACACCGCTGCTGCGCCCGAGTCGACTCACGCAGCTGCCGACGACGAGGCGCCCGCCGCCTCCGAGTCCAAGTAGCTCCCAGCGCAGCGCCCACCGGCGCCACACACGATCGCGTCACCCCGAAGCCGACCCGCGGAGTTCTCCGCCCCGGTCGCCGCGGGGTGACGCGTTCGTGCGTTGCCCCTCACCGTGCGTGTGGCCCCACTCGACGAGCGGCTGCAACAGCTCGATCAACTGCAGGCCGGCCGCGCTCGGGTTGTAGGTGATCGTCACGGGAGTGGTCGCGCGCACGTGACGCTCGAGCACGCCTTCGTCTTCGAGTTCTTTGAGCCGCGCGGCGAGGAGCCGGTCGGAGATGCCCGTGACGGCGCCCCGATACTCGGAGAATCGACGGGCTCCGCGCACCCCGGCCAGCAGGATGGCGGCGTTCCACTTGCGGCCCGCGAACTCGACGGTGCCCTGGAAGCGCCGGCACGCGGCCTCGTCGATGTGCCCGAGTTCGTGCAGGCGTGCGCGGCGCTCATCGAGGTCGGTGACGGCGGCATCTGTCGTGTCGCGATGGGATTCCGGTTTGCGGCTTACCATAAGTAAGTAGCTTACCCCTCTTATGCGGATGCGGCATCCGTACAGCACGATGGAATCGTGGCGCCGCGTCCAGCGGGCGCCCTGAGCGATCGGAGCACGATGCACTACGGCCACGAGCTGCAGTTCGGCACCTTCATCACGCCGAAGAACGACCCCCCGCAGCAGGCCGTGCGCCTGGCCGAGCTCAGCGAGGCATCGGGCTACGACCTCGTCACCTTCCAGGACCACCCGTACCAGCCGGCGTTCCACGACACGCAGACGCTGCTCACCTGGGTCGCCGCGCGCACCGAGCGCATCCATCTCGCGGCGAACGTGACGAATCTGCCGTTGCGTCCGCCGGCCGTGCTGGCCCGAGCGGCTGCGAGTCTCGACCTGCTCTCGGGCGGACGCTTCGAACTCGGCCTCGGCTCCGGCGGCTTCTGGGACGCGATCGAGGCGATGGGCGGACGCCGGCTCACTCCGGGGCAGGCGGTCGATGCGCTCTCCGAGGCCATCGACATCATCCGCGGCGTCTGGGATCAAGGCGATCGCGCCCGCTTCGAGGTCGACGGCGACTACTACCGCGTCAGCGGAGCGAAGCGAGGGCCGGCGCCGGCGCACAACATCCCCATCTGGATCGGCGCCTACAAGCCGAGGATGCTGCGCCTCACCGGCCGCAAGGGCGACGGCTGGCTGCCCTCGCTCGGCTACATGAAGCCCGGCCAATTCGCCGAGTCGAACACGATCATCGATGATGCAGCCCTCGGGGCCGGCCGCGACCCTCGGGAGATCCGGCGCATCGTGAACATCGGCGGGCGATTCTCCGCCGGAGCCGGCGGCGGGTTCCTCGACGGGCCGGCAGCACAGTGGGTCGAGCAGTTGCTGCCGTACGTCGTGGACGACGGCGCGGGCACCTTCATCCTCGCCGGCGACGACCCGAGCGCGATCCAGCACTTCGCCGAGGAGGTGGCGCCCGCGCTGCGCGAGGCGGTCGCACGCGAGCTTCGAGTGACGGACGTCGCGGCATCCGCCGACCGTGTCGTGCCGGCCGCGGGCGGGACCGCGACGGGATCCGGGAACAGCGCCGTGCGCAGTTCCACCGTGCGGGCGAAGCGCCGCGACGGCATCGACTACGACGCGGTACCGGCGTCGCTGGCCGGCGATGCGATCGAGCCGGGCGACGCGGGCTACGTGCGGGTGAAGTCGACCTACCTGCGCGGCGGTGCGCCGGGGCTCGTGCTGCGACCGGCCGATGCCGCGCAGGTGGCCGACGCGATCGGCTTCGCGCGTGCGCACCCCGACGTGCCGCTCGGCGTGCGCAGCGGCGGCCACGGCATCAGCGGTCGATCGACGAACGACGGCGGCATCGTCATCGATCTCTCGCGCATGAACGCGATGGAGGTGCTCGACGAGTCACGTCGACTCGTGCGCGTGGAGGCCGGTGCACGCTGGCAGGAGGTGGCCGCGTTCCTTTCACCGCACGGTTGGGCGCTCTCGTCGGGCGACTACGGCGGCGTCGGGGTCGGCGGGCTCGCGACCGCGGGCGGCATCGGCTGGCTCGTGCGCGAGCACGGCCTGACGATCGACCACGTGCGCGCCGCCGAGGTCGTGCTGGCGAACGGCAGCATGGTGCGTGCGGATGCCGCGGAGCATCCGGATCTCTTCTGGGCCGTGCGCGGCGCAGGGGCGAACGTGGGCGTGGTGACGGCGTTCGAGTTCGAGGTCGACGAGGTCGGCCAGCTCGGCTTCGCGCAGCTCGGGTTCGACGCGAGCGACACCGCCGGGTTCCTGCTGGCGTGGGGCGACTGGGTCGTCGACTCGCCGCGAGACGTCACGAGCTTCCTCATCATGGGCGGTGCCAGGCCGGGCGAAGCGCCGGTCGCGCAGGTGATGGCGGTCATCGACTCCGACGACCCCGAGACGGTGGTTTCGCGGCTGCAGCCGCTCGCCGAAGCGGCACCGCTCGTCGCCCAGGATGTGCGGCTGACGAGTTACGCGTCGATCATGGCGAACGCCGCCGATGGCAGCCACGGCGCCGAGGGGGAGCCGACCGCGCGCACCGGCGTGATCGGGCGCATCTCTCCCGAGTTCGCGCGCGATGCCGCCCGATTCCTAGCGAGTGGGGCGAGCTACTTCTTCCAGCTGCGCGCGGTCGGTGGCGCGGTGCACGATGTGCCGACGGATGCCACGGCGTTCGCACACCGCGCGGCCGAGTTCTCGGTCGTCGCCTTCGGCTCGAGCCGGAACCAGACGAGCGAGAAGTGGAACGAGCTGATCGCGCCGCATGTCTCGGGCGCCTACGTGAGCTTCGAGACGGAGCAGGGAGCGGATGCGGTCGCCGCGGCCTACCCGCCCGCGACGCTCGAACGGCTGCGTGCGATCAAGCGCCGGGTCGACCCGGGCAACCTGTTCCGCGACAACACGAACGTCGAGCCGGCGTAGGTGCTGCGGGCCCGGCGTGCACATCTGTGCAGATGCCGAGAACCGGGATCGAATCGCGCGTCGATGGCGTTGGCCCAAGCATGACGAACATCGCACCTACTCACATCGGACTCATCGGCGCCGGACACATCGGAGGCGCGGTCGCCCGCGGACTCGTGAAACTCGGTCACCGAGTGACGATCAGCAACTCGCGCGGGCCCGAGACGCTCGCCGACCTCGTCGCCGAACTCGGCCCGAACGCGACGGCCGGCACGCCCGCCGAGGCGGCGGCAGCCGGAGAGTTCGTCGTCGTGACGGTGCCGTTCGCGGCCTACCGCGACGTTCCCGTTGCTCCACTCGCGGGCAAGATCGTGATCGACACGAACAACTACTACTGGGAGCGCGACGGCCACATCGACGAGCTCGATTCCGGTCGGGCAACCGTGTCGGGGCTGCTGCAGGCGCACCTGCCCGAGTCGCGGATCGCGAAGGGGTTCAATCACATCACGGCCGCTTCGATCCTCACCGACGGGTCGCCCGCCGGCACACCGGGTCGCCGCGCGCTCGCCACGGCGAGCGATTTCGACGATGCCGCCGCGCTCATGATGGGGCTCTACGATGACTTCGGCTTCGACGCCGTGACCGTCGGCTCGCTCGCCGAGAGCTGGCGCGTCGAGCGCGACCAGCCGGCGTACGTCTCGGTGCAGAACCGCGACGAGCTCATCGCGAACCTCGCGCGTGCCGAGCGCATGCTCGCGGCCTGACCCGCGGTACCCCTACTCGAGCCACTCGGTGATGAACGTCGGGCTCGCGTGAATGTGGGTGGAGATCATCGCCTCCGGCCCGATGACGACGAACTTGTGCGGCGTCAGCGCGGGCACCACGAGCACCTGCCCGCCCACGGCCTCGAGCCGTTCGTCGCCGACCGTGAACAACGCCCGCCCGTGCCTGATCACGAAGGTCTCGGTGTAGGGGTGCTGATGCAACCGCGGCCCGGAGCCATCGTTCGCGTTGTACGTCAGGATGAGCGAGACCTCTGAGCCGATCGACTCGCCCTCGATCGACTCGTGCCAGTCGATGTCGTCTTCCGCGCCACCGCTGCGCTGGTGCATCAGGACCATTGCCGATTCCTCCCCGAATCGTTCACGCCGCGGCATCCGCTCGGCTCAGCTGTCGACGCACACGGTACACCGCGCATGTCGCGCCCGCACCTGCGCCGGCGCCCGCCGACGCTACCTGAGCACAGCGTCGAGCACCGGGTGCAAGTGCTTCGTCGTGAGCACGGTCGCGGCGTGCCGGGCGCCGGCCGCGAGCGCATCTTCGAGGGAAGAGCCGGCGAGGTGCGCGTCGAGCACTCCCGCCATGAACGCGTCGCCGGCCCCGTTGGTGTCGAGCACGTCGACGGGTTCCGCGGCAACGCGGGTGCGCAGCATCCGCTCGTCGTCGCCGGCGCTCACGGCGATCGCCCCGCGCTCGCCGAGGGTGCAGACCACGACGGATGCCCCGCCGCGCACGCACTCGTGCATGAACGGCAGCGGGTCGTCGCTGATGCGGTCGGCGTTCATGAAGATCCAGTCGGCGGCCTCGATGAAGGGTCGGTGGAACTCGGCGGTGCCGTCGTAGTCGTGGATGTCGGTCCAGATCGGCCGGCCGGCAGCGCGCGCCGCCCCGATGAGTGCGCGCGAACGCTCGGAGAGGTCGAGCACGATCGCCGGGGCATCCGTCATCGCCTGCGTCAGCTCGGCCGACGGCGGCGTGCCGGGGTCGGACGGAGAAGAGAGGTAGAGCGAGACCCGCTCG
Source organism: Agromyces sp. GQ35 (assembly GCF_059758475.1). Lineage (NCBI taxonomy): Bacteria > Bacillati > Actinomycetota > Actinomycetes > Micrococcales > Microbacteriaceae > Agromyces > Agromyces sp. GQ35. The sequence goes on from NZ_JCAXEO010000001.1 coordinate 1,083,130, forward strand.
CCAGCGCGGGTCATGAGGTTCAGGTGGCTCTCGGTGCGCGACGCGGTCAGCGCTGCGAGTTCGACCCCGGAGGCCTCGAGCGCACCACGCACGCGCCGGCCCTCGCCATCGTCGGCGATCAGCGTGTGCAGCAGCACCGCGCGCCCCAGGCCCGCGAGACCCAGCGCCTTGCCGGCGGAGGTGCCGCCGATCGTCTCGTAGTCATCGAGCGCGAACTGCATGTGCGGCACGGGCTCGGGCAGGTGCTCGAGGTAGACGATGCGGTTCCAGGCGGCGGGACCGGAGATGACGATGGGCGCATTCATGGTTCGCCAGCGTAGCGGTGCGCGCGGCGGGCTCCGGGCGGGCACTGATGACCGGCGCGGCGAGCGGGGTCACGCTTGAGTTGAGGAACACTCATGAAAGAGGTGCGCCATGCCGGTCACCATCGGCGGAGTCGAGTTGTACATGGGGCCGACCGCGGTCGGCGGGCCCGACGACCTCGACCAGGCCATCCGCGACTTCATCGACGGGGCGAAGCACAGCCTCGCGATCGCCGTGCAGGAGATCGACTCGCGGCCGATCGCCAAGGCGATCCTCGCGGCCAAGATCCGCGGCGTGCGGGTGCGGGTCATCCTCGAGGGCGACTACCTGACCGAGGAGAAGGCGCTCGAGGATCCGTGGGGCGTCACCGGTGCGCACGAGGAGAACCGCATCATCCAGGGCGCACTGCTGAAGGCGCGGGTCGACGTCGTCAGCGACCTGAACCCGAAGATCTTCCACCAGAAGTTCATCGTGCGCGATTCGGGCAAGCCGACGGCCGCGGTGCTGACGGGCTCGACCAACTTCACCCTCACCGACACCGGCAAGAACGAGGCATCCGGAATCGACGCCGGGCAGAACCTCAACCACGTCGTCGTGCTGCACGGCCAGCACGCCGCGACCGAGTACCTGCGCGAGTTCGAGCGCATGCGCTCCGGCACCTTCGGAGACCTGCACGAGCGCGTCGAGCCGAGACCGAAGGAGTTCGACCTGCCCGAAGTGCGGGTGAAGCCGCTCTTCGCCCCGCGGCACGGTCCGGAGATGGAGATCATGAAGCAGATGCTGAAGGCCCGCGGGAGCATCGACTTCGCGATGTTCACGTTCGCCCAGTCATCCGGAATCGACGACACGATGATCCGCCTGCGGCCGCTCGTGCCGCGCATCCGCGGCGTGCTCGACCGCGGCCAGGGCGCGGCGAAGTGGGCGGCGACGAGCGACCTCGGCAGAGGCGACGTCGAGCTCTTCACCAACAAGCGCAACACCGGGGTGCGCAAGCTCCACCACAAACTCATGGTCATCGACGAGCGGCTCCTCATCGTCGGCAGCTTCAACTACACGGCACCCGCGAACACCCTGAACGACGAGAACATCATCGTCATCGGCGACCTCGAAGAAGAGCAGGGCAGCCCAGCGGATGTCGCGCAGCGGGTGCTCGCCCGCTACGCCCTCACCGAGATCGACCGCATCATCGACGACCTCTCGTCGCCGGTGCCGGTGGCGCCCTGAGGTTCGAGCAGCACTCGTCCGCGTTGCCGCGCGCGGCAACGATCCCCGCTACGGTCGAGGCATGTTGTACGACGCCTTCAACTTCTCCTGGCTGTACGGCGGCGTGTGGGTGCTGTTCGCTCTCGCGCTGCTCACCGCACTCGTCTGCCTCAGTGTGCTGCTCATCGCTGCGGCGAGGGCATTGAATGCGTCGGCGAGGTGGCGTCGGGTGCAGACCGAGCTGCTGCTCGCCGAGACCGCGGCGGCTCCCGCCCCCGAGACCGCGCCGTGACGGTGACGAGCACGCTCGCGATCGATGCGGGCCAGTCGGGCATCAAGGTCAGGCACTCGGATGCCGCGGGCATCGGTGAGTGGTCGGCCCCCGGCATCCGAACCGACCTGCCGCTGCTGCCGCAACTCGCGCGCATCATCGAGCAGGCGCACGAGGCCGGCCGCACCGCCGAACGGGTCGGGCTCGGCGTCTCGGGGCTCACCGACGACGAATCCGATGCGGGCTACCTGCTCGCCGCCGCGGCGCCGCTCGGTGCCCGCAGCGTGCACCTCGCCCACGACTCCATCACCGCGTATCTCGGCGCACTCGGCGACGAGCGCGGCGTGGTCGTCGCGGCGGGCACGGGCGTCGTCACCCTCGCCGCCGGTGTCTCCGATATCGCCCGGGTGGACGGCTGGGGCTACATCATGGGCGACGCCGGCAGCGGGTACTGGCTCGGACGGGCCGGCCTCGACGCCGTCATGCGCGCCCACGACGGCCGCGGCGACCCGACCGTGCTGACCGAGGTCGTGCGCGCCGACTTCCCCGATCTCGAGGGGGCGTACATCGAGCTGCAGGCCGACCCCGAGCGGGTGCAGCGCGTCGCGTCGTACGCCCGTGCGGTCGCCGAGGCGGCCGCCGCCGGCGACGCAGTCGCCGAGCAGATCATCGCCGAAGGGGCGCGTGAGCTCGCGGCATCCGCGATCGCCGGACTGCGCCGTGTCGGTGAGCTCCACACGACCGCCTCACGCGTGCGCGGCGTCGGCGGGCTCTTCGCGGGCGAAGTGCTCGGGCGCGAGTTCGTCTCGGCCGTGCGCCGGGTGCTGCCGGCGGCCGACATCCGGCTCGGCGAAGCGCACCCGGTCGACGGCGCCGCCGCGCTCGCCGAGGTCGCCCCGACGAGCGCGCTCGCGCCGCATATCGCGTCGGCCGGCGTCTGACCGGCCGGCCGGGTTCCAGCTGCGCCCGGCCGGGCTTCAGCCGCGCGTCAGGTAGGCCTCGATGCGGTCGAACGCACCGTTCATGACCTCGTTCTGGAAGAAGTCGCGCACCTCGGGCGTCGGGAAGCCGGTCTGCTCGACGGTCATGAGGGTGCCGCCGTCGTTCGCCTCGAAGGTCACGACGATGTGCGTCGTCATCGTGTTTCCGTCGGGTTCGCTGCCGCTCGACTCGGTGACCAGGCGGTGCGGCCGATCGATCTCGAGGAAGGTCTGCACCTCGCGGAAGAGCAAGTCGCGGTTGGGACCCCAGACCGCGGTTTGCGTGCCACCCACCCGGAGGTCGACCTCGATCTCGACCACGCCGGGCTCCTCGTCGAGGATCGAGTACCAGATCTTCTGCTTCTCGGCGTCAGTGTAGGCGTCGAAGACGTCTTCCGGCGAGGCCGGCAGTTGGCGCTGGACCTTCATTCCGATCGTTTCGTTGATGTCGGTGTCGCTCATGATTCCGTTCCTTTCGAGAGGGTGAAGTAGGCGTCGAGGCCGTCGAGGCGACGGGCCCAGAGCCGTTGATAGAAGGTGATCCATGCCATGGCGTCGTCCAATCGCTCGGTGCCGAGGCTGACCTGGCGTACTCGGCCGACCTTCTCGGTCGTGACGAGACCTGCGGACTCGAGCACGTCGACGTGCTTGCGGATGCCGGTGAGGGTCATGCCGCTCGGTTCGGCGAGCTCGGTGATCGTGGCGGGGCCGGAGCCGAGCCGGGTGAGGATGTCGCGTCGCGTCTCGTCGGCGAGGGCGGCGAACGCCCGGTCGAGGTACGCCGGCGATGCGAACTGTTGCTGAACCATGTGGTTCAGTGTAGGACACTGAACCGAAAAGTTCAATGATCTGTTTCGTCGGCCGAGTAGCGAGCGCCGGCGAGCGTATCGAGACCACGCGTCGGGTCTCGATACGGCGCTGGCGCGCGTACTCGACCAGCGGGGTGGGGCGGCCGGCTCGACCGGCGGCTACATCGTGTCGAGGATCGCGACGAGGTGCTCGAACGTCGTGTTCGGGTTGACGATCGCGAATCGCGTGTTCGGCCGGCCGGCGTGCGAGCTCGGCGTGACGAAGGCGCGCTGTTCGTCGAGCAGCCGAGCCGACCAGGTGTCGTAGTCGGACTTCGACCAGCCGTCGCGTTCGAACACCACGACCGAGAGCTGCGGCGAACGCACGAGCGTGAACCCCTCGCGCGACGCGATCTCGTCGGCGATGCGCTCCGCGAGCGCGATCGAATTCGAGATCGCCTCGCGGTACGCCGCGCCGCCGTAGGTCGCGAGCGAGAACCAGAACGGCAGGCCGCGGGCTCGTCGGGTGAGGTGCGCCGCGTAATCCGACGGGCTCCAGTCGCCGCCCTCGGTGAGCGTGTCGAGGTACTCGGCGTGCTGCGTGTGTGCCCGACGCCCCCGCTCGGGGTCGCGGTAGATCAGCGCGCAGGCATCGAACGGCGCGAAGAGCCACTTGTGCGGGTCGACGATCACGGAGTCGGCGTGCTCGACCCCGGCGAAGCGGTGCCGCGCGAGCGGTGAGAGCATGCCGGCGAGACCATACGCCCCGTCGACATGGAACCAGAAGTCGAATTCGCGCTTGAGTTCGGCGATCGAGGCGAGGTCGTCGACGATGCCGAAGTTGGTCGATCCGGCGGTCGCGACGACGGCGAAGACGGATGCCCCGTGCGTCTCGAGTGCGGCCCGAACCTCTTCACCCCGCAGCACGCCGTCGCCGGCCGGGGTGACCGGCACCACGTCGACGTCCATGACTCGGGCGGCAGAGGCGATGGAGGAGTGGGCCTCGGCGCTGCACACGATCTTCCATCGGCCACCGGGCGGAGCCGGCACCGTGGCATCCGCGTCGTCGCCGGCGAGCTGGTGGCGCGCGTGCTCGCGTGCCGCGACGAGCGCCGACAGGTTGCCGAGCGTGCCGCCCTGTACGAAGACGCCGCCAGAGGTCGACGGCAGGCCGAACTCGCTGCCGAGCCACGACAACACCTCGTTCTCGGCGTAGACGGCGCCCGCACCCTCGAGCCAGGAACCGCCGTAGAGTGCGCTCGCCGAGACCACGAGGTCGAACGCCGTCGCTGCTTTCGTCGGCGCTGTCGGAATGAAGGAGAGGTACTGCGGGTGGTCGGTCGTGATGCACGCCGGGGCGAGCACGTGTTCGAAGAGGGCGAGCGCTCGGGCCGCGCCGATTCCGTCTTCGTCGATCGTGCGGCCGGCGAGGCGGCGCAGCTCGGCCTCGGAGACGGGCTTGTCGAGCGGGGTGTCGTCGCTCAGGATGCGGCGGCGCGAATAGGCGAGCACGAGGTCGACGAGGTGGGACGTCTCGTCGGAGGTCGAGTGCATGCGCGTGGCCGGGACGCGCGGTCCGTCGGCGGCGGTCGGGTCGAGGTTCGTCCCGCGGGCGGGTTCGTTGCGGTGCATCCGGATGTCCCTTTCGGCTCGGCCGCGCCGGGTCACCGGTGGGCCACAGGAAAGTTTCACATACTGCCGTTGATTCGCAAAGAAGTGTCAGGTTTCGTGCGTCGGGCGCACGAATCGCGTGCCGGGAGGTGCATGGATGCGGCGGATGGCGCGCGCCACGCAATCCCGCACACGGCCGCTGGCCGAGTGTTCATGCCGAGATCTCGTGAACTTCTTTCGGCCTACGGCGCGGGCCGATCGTTCGGCCGAGCGCGGTCAGCCGCGCACGAACTCCCGCACGACGGCCTCGTCGACGCTCACGCCCAGACCTGGGCCCGTCGGCACGACGAAGCCGCCGTCGGGCCGCACCTCGAGCGGCGTCGTGAGGATGCGGTTCGCGACGGGGAGCGTGAGCGGCTGGTACTCGAACGCGAGCAGCGATGCCGAACTCGCGGCGACGTGCACGCCGGCCGCCATGGCGATGCCGAATGCGGCCGAGTGGTGCGGCGCGACCTGCACGTGGAACGCGTCGGCGACCGCCGCGATCGCGAGCCCCTCGGTGATGCCCGTGCGCCCGATGTCGGGCTGGGTGAGACCTACGGCACGGCGCGTGAGCCAGTCGGTGAACTCGAATCGGCTGCGCATGGCCTCGCCCACCGCAACGGGAGTGTCGATCGCAGCGGCGAGGTCGCGGTGGCCCTCGACGTCTTCGGGGGCGAGCGGCGCCTCGAAGAACCAGGCGTGGCGTTCGTCGAGTTCGCGTCCGAGGGCCTTCGCCTCGCCGAGGCGGTAGCTCCAGTGCGCGTCGAGCGCGACCTCGAGGTCGGGATGCACGGCGCGGACGGCGTCGAAGGTCGCGAGGTCGGTGCGGAGGTCGGTGCCGAGGTGCATCTTGAACCGGCGCACGCCCGCTTCGACGAGCACTGCGGCCCCCTCGGCGATCTCCGCGTCGTCGGCGCCGCGGACCCCCGACACGTACGTCGGCAGCACTTCGGCGAAGCGCCCGCCAGCGAGCTCCGACACCGAGAGGCCGGTCGCCTTGCCCCAGAGGTCCCAGAGGGCGATGTCGACCGCGGCCATCGCATCGGCCTGGTGCCCCGTGAGGTGCCCGCGCTCACGCATCGATTCCGACATCCGGTGCCAGAGGGTGCGCACCGAGCGCGGGTCCTCGCCGAGGATGAGCGGGGTGAGCAGGTGGTCGACGATCGCGGCGGCGACCTCGGGCGCGACGGGGGCGAGCCCCTCGCCCCATCCGACCAGTCCGTCGTCGGTCTCGATCTTCACGATGAGCGTCTCGTAGCCGGGGGAGTAGAGGCTCCGCCACGGCGGCCGGATCATGTAGCCGCGGTGCTCGACCGCCGACTCGCCCGCGTAGGAGTTGTCGGCATCCTCCTTCGACAGGAAGAGGGGAAAGGTCTGGACGCGCGCGATTCTCACAGGGGTCTCCGGTGACGTGAGTGAACGAGAAGCCGTCGACGGATGCCGCGGCGTGGGGGTCAGATGGCCGCGAATGCCGTCGCGGAGTGGGACGGGCTGTAGCCGAGGGCGACGGAGATCTCGTCGGCAGCCTCGATCACCTGCAGGGCGAGCTCTTGATGCGGCGCCTGCAGGTCGAGCACCGAGAGCGGGCCGCTCGCCGAGAGCCCGGCGACGATCTCGCCGGCTCGATTGCGAATGGGGGCTGCGATGCACGCGCGCCCGAAGGCGAGCTCCTCGATCTCGGTCGCATAGCCACGGCTGCGGGTCTCATCGAGGGCGAGCTGCATCGCGCCGCGATCGACGATCGTGTGCGGGGTGAATCGTTGGGGGCTGTTCGCGAAGTACTCGTCGACGCGCGTCGCGGGCATGCCCGACAACAGCGCCTTGCCGAGGCCGGTGGCGTGCAGCGGGCCGGTGCGGCCGGCCATCGCGAACGACTTGGGGGCCAGCGCGCCCTCGAAGTTGCAGAGGTAGGTGAGCGTGAATCCGCTGAGTTCCGCGACGTTGACACCGATGCCGAGTCGGTGCGCGAGGTTCTGCGCGATCTGGCGGGATGCGCGGAAGATCGGCGAACCGTTCAGTGCGATGGTGCCGAGGGAGACGGCGGCCGGCCCGAGCCGGTACAGGCCCGTGCGGTCGTCTTGCACGACGAACGTCATGCGGTCGAGTGCCGACATCATGCGGGAGACCGTCGACTGGCCGAGGCCGGTGAGGGCGCAGAGCTCGGAGACGCGGAGTTCGCCGGCCTCTTCGGTGAAGCACGCGAGCAGGGACATCGCCCGTTCGACGGTCTGGGTGCCACCCACCGATTCGGATGCCATCGGGACTCCTTCTCATGCTGGTGCCGCTCGATGCGACGCTGCGGCTCGACGCCACTGCCCGTCATCCTAATGAGAGGAATGGCCGGGGGCAACACAAATATGGGTGAGTTATGCATTTTGTGGATTTCGAATCCGCATTGTGGTTTACTGGCCGCACGTCACCGTTGACGACTGATACAACGACGTACGGGGCCCTCACCCAAGGGCTGACCTCTCTCGGGAAGTGAACGCAATGCAGCAAGCCATCCTCGATCGGCCCGCGACACGCGAGTCGGCCGAGCCTCCACGCCAGGGGCGTCGCACGACCCTCGGGGCGAAGGATCGCACCTTCGGATTCATGATCGCCCTGCCGGCGATCCTGCTCTTCCTCGTGATCGCGATCTTCCCGCTCGTCTCGAGCATCGGCACGAGTCTCTACGACCAGTCGCTGCTCCGGCCCGATCGCACCTTCGTCGGCTTCGACAACTACACGGCGATCTTCGGCGAGTTCATGGCCCGCCTCGGCACGACGCTCACCTTCGCGACGCTCGCGACGATCTTCCCCGTGCTGCTCGGAGTCGCCCTCGCGATCCTGCTGAACGCACGCATCCGCGGGCGCAACATCCTGCGTGGCACCCTCATGCTGCCGTGGCTCCTGCCCGGCGTCGTCGTCTCGTTCCTCTGGGCGTGGATCTTCAACGACAGCTACGGCGTGCTGAACCACCTGCTGACCATGGTCGGCCTGCCCGAGGTGAGCATGCTCGGCAACCCGACCGGCGCGATGGCGGCGGTGGTCATCGCGAAGACCTGGCACTCGTTCCCCTGGATCATGGTCGTGGCCCTCTCGGTGCTGCAGACCCTGCCGAGCGAGCAGCTCGAGGCCGCGACGATCGACGGGGCCACGCGGTCGCAACGCTTCCGCTACATCTCGCTGCCGCACATCATCGGTCCGGTGGCCCTCGTCGCGACGCTCGAGTTCATCTACAACTTCGGCAACTTCGACACGATCTTCGTCATGACCGGCGGCGGGCCGGGCGACTCGACCACGACGCTCGCCGTCAGCCTCTATCAACTCGCGTTCGGCAGCTACGAGCTCGGCAAGGCCTCCGCCATGGGTGTGCTCTGGCTCATCCTCCTCGCGATCATCTCGAGCGGGTACCTGCTCCTCAACCGACGACTGGAGAAGCGATGAGCCGCGGCCGCGACATCGGCGAGGCGATCGTTCGCCCGAGACTCTCGATCCCGGGGCGCATCGCGCTCCTGCTGCTCGCCCTCTTCGGGCTGCTGCCGGTCTACTGGCTCGCGGCGACGGCGCTCATGAAGAAGGAGGCCGTCTTCGCGCTCGACCGGCCGCTCTTCCCGGTCGACCCGACCCTCGAGAACTTCATCGGGTTCTTCCAGAACGACGCACTGCTGCAGAACCTCGCGAACAGTTTCATCGTGTCGACCGGCACGGCCGTGCTCTCCGTGCTGGTGGGCGGCCTCATGGCGTACTCGCTCTCGAAGTTCCGCTACCGGGGCCGCAACCCGATCATGTTCATGTTCCTCATCGGGCAGTTGATCCCCGGGGCGCTGCTCCTGATCTCGCTGTACCTGATGCTGAGCTCGGCGGGCCTGCTCTACACCTACACGGCGCTCATCATCTCGTTCACGACGTTCACGCTGCCGCTCGTGGTCTTCCTGCTGAAGGGCATCATCGACGGCCTGCCCGACGACATCCTCGAAGCAGCGAAGGTCGACGGCCTCTCGCGCATCAGGACGATGTTCCAGATCGTCTTCCCGCTCGTGGTGCCGGGGCTCATCACGGCGGCGATGTTCGCCTTCATGCGCGGCTGGAGCGACCTGCTCTTCGCGCTCACGCTCGCGGGTCCCGACAAGCAGACGCTGCCGGCCGGCCTCACCCAGGCCTTCATCCGCGAGGGCACGGCCGATTGGCCCGCGCTCATGGCGGCATCCCTCATCACCTCGCTGCCGCTCGCCATCATCTTCATCCTCCTCCAGCGCTACTTCGTCTCCGGCCTCGCGTCGGGGGCGGTCAAGGGCTAGCGCAGCTCCACCGAACCACCCCCGACCCACCCCCTCGACGAAGGAGCAGTTCCCATGAACATCTCGACCTCGCAGCTCAGCCGCCGCGCCTTCCTCGGCGGTGGCACGGCGTTCGCCGCGCTCGGCGCCCTCGCCCTCGCGGGCTGCGCCACCCCCGCCGCACCGGGGGCCAGCGCGGGCGCGAACGCCGCGACCAAGGCCAAGACCATCAACTTCTACGGCAACTCGCTCGGCGAGGAGGCACTGAGGCCGGCCTGGGAGAGCGTGCTCAAGGGCTTCTCCGCCGAGGAGGGCGTCACGGTCTCGCCCGTGATCTACCCCTACGACCAGGCGGCGACGCAGCTCGCGCTCACCGGTCGCTCGGGCAAGCTCATGGGCGTCGGCCAGTCGGGCGGATGGCAGGTGCTCACACCGATGGACGTGCTCGCCGACCTCACCGAGCTGGCCGACGGACTCGGCATCCCGCAGGGCGTGCTCGACACCTACACGATGGACGGCAAACTCCTCGTGCTGCCGCTCACCGCGTCGGGCATCGGCATCATCACGAACGGTGAGATCGCCAAGAGCGTCGGCATCAAGTCGGGCATGACCGTCGAGCAGTTCGCGACCGCGCTCGAGAAGATCAAGTCGCAGGACTCGTCGCTGATCCCGTACGCGGCGGTCACGAAGAACCCCGACCTGAAGGATGCCGCGCACTGGATGTGGGGCTGGGGCAGCCCCGTCGTCACCGACGACTTCGAGTGCACGATCGGCGACAAGGAGAGCGTCGAGGCGATCACCTGGTACAAGGGACTGCAGGATGCCGGCCTGACGCAGCCGAACGTCGCCCGGGCAGACGGGCGCATCCTGTTCGCGAGCGGGCGCGCCGCCCTCTACGACGACGCTCCGCTCGCCTCGACCTTCGTGAAGACGAACGGTGCCGCACAGAACATCATCGACAACATCAGTGCGATCGCCCGGCCCACCGCCGACGGCAACCCCTCGTACAACCGCGCCTGGGGCGGCGGCCTGTTCGCGAGTGCGGGCGAGGGCGAGCTGACGAGCCGCGACTTCATCACCTACGCGGCGACGAACGTCGAGGCCGCGACGGCGCAGTACGAGCATTCGGGAGTCGCGCCGGCCGCGAAGTCCGTCGCCGACCAGATCCCGGCGCTCGCCGCCGACGAGTACCAGACCACGTTCCGCACCGAGGTCTCCGAGCACGCTCGCGGCGCCGCGTGGGACCGCGTGCCCGTGACCGCGCAGATCGACACCGCGATCGGTGCCGGCGTCGCGAACATCCTTGCGGGCCAGGTCGACGTGCAGTCCGGCCTCAACTCCCTGAAGAAGGAAGTGCAGGACCTGCTCGACGCGAACTCGTAACGCCTCGGCGCCGGCCGTCTGCAGGGGACACGCGGGCGGCCGGTGCCGAAATCGAAACGCCTCGGTGCCGGTCGTGTGCGGGGACACGCGGGCGGCCGGTGATCGGGGTGCCCTGAAGCATCCGCTGCATTGCAAAGGAGCACTGTCATGGCACTGAACCGATTCCACCTCCGTGTTCGCTCGCGGCGACTCGTCGCCCTCGGCGCGGCGCTCGCGGCGACGGGCGCGCTGCTCGTCGCGGCACCGCTCGCCGGTCCGGCCGAGGCCGCTGACGAATCGCTCCCCTCGAACGCTCCACCCGGTTACGAGCTCGCCTGGGCCGACGAGTTCGACGGGGTGAACGCTGACGGCACCGGACTCGACGAGAGCGAATGGTTCTTCCGCGAGGGCGAGAAGGCCGAGTGCTCGAACCAGCCCGACAACGTGAGCGTCGGCGGCGGCCTGTTGCACATCGCGCTGAAGGCCGAGTCGGCGAACGGCGAGAACTACACGTGCGGCGGCGTCATCTCGAACCGCTGGTTCGGCTACGGCTACTACGAGACGCGCGCGAAGCTCTGGGGCGACCAGGGCTTCCACTCCGCGTTCTGGACCACGGGGCTCACCGCCTACATCCCCGACGTGCCCGACTATCGCGGCCCGCACAACCGCATCAACGAGATCGACGGCTTCGAAGTCGACTCGCACGCACCCGACAAGCTCGCCTACCACTCGCACTGGTTCGTGCCCGAGCACGTCGGCAACCAGGGCAAGCTCATCACGCAGGCGGACTCCTCGCTCGAGTATCACAACTACGGCTTCGAGTGGACGCCGACCGAGGTGCGCTTCTACACCGACGGCGTGCTCATGAACACGCTGCCGAAGGCGGGGCCGCACGGCATCCAGAACATCTGGCTCACGACGCTCGGCTACACCGCGCCGGTCGACGAGTCGAACCTGCCGGGCGAGACGACGTGGGACTACTTCCGGTACTTCGCGCCGGTCGAGGGTGGGGCGGATGCCTCCGCGGCTCAGGTCGTCGTCGACAACGGCGATGCCGGCTACACCGAGGCGGGGCAGTGGGCCGACGAGCTCACCGACGGGCGGCAGGTCGCGTTCGGTGCTCAGGACAAGCGGGTGCGCCGCACGGATGTCGCAGGGGCATCCGCTGCGTGGACGCCGCCGCTGACCGACGCGGGGTCGTACGAGGTCTACGTCTGGAACTCGAACATCCTGCAGACAGGGCACTCGGCCGCCCGCTACACGGTCGCGCGCGACGGCGGCAGCACCGACGTCGTGCTCGACCAGCGCGCGTCGGGCCAGCAATGGGTGAGCCTCGGGGTGCACGACTTCTCGCCCGGACAGGGCCAAGGCGTCTCGGTGACCGGTGCCGCCGCCGGCGCCGGCGTGCTGCGCGCCGACGCGGTGAAGTTCGTGCCTGCCGTCGTGATCGACAACGGCGGGCCCGGCTACACCGAGGCCGGCGCATGGGGCGGCTCGACGAGCATCAAGGGCTGGCGCGGCAGCGACACCCGGTACGCGAGCGCCTCGAGCGCGACCGCGCGTTGGACGCCGGAGCTCGCGGAGACCGGCACGTACGACGTGTACGCCTGGGTCGTTCCGCGCGACGCGAACTCGTCGAACGCGCGCTACACGGTCGTCGCCGGTGGCGACAGCACCGAGGTGGCGATCGACGCGAGCGTGCCGACGGCGAAGTGGGTGCGGCTCGGGAACTTCGAGCTCGCCGCGGGCGACTACGTGGAGCTCGGCAAGGACTTCGGCGTGACGGGGCTCATGCGGGCCGACGCCGTGAAGTTCATCGCCGCGGCACCCGAGTCAGGAGCCCCGGCGACGCCGACCGGCCTCGAGGTCGAGGTCGAGCGCACGCCGCCGATCGGCGACAACTGGTTCACGGCCGAGTGGCAGGGCGTCGCCGATGCCGACCTCGTCGGGTACCACGTGTACCTCGACGGGCAGCGACTCACCTGGCAGCCCGTGCAGCGCACCTCGTTCGCCTTCCACGAGTTGCTCGGCGGCGAGACGTACTCGATCACGGTGACCGCGGTCGATCGGCTCGGCAACGAGTCCGCGGCATCCGCTGCCGTCGACGCGGTCGTGCCGGTCGACAAGCACGCGCCGAAGCCGCCGACCGGTGTCGTGGCCGAGGCCGCCAACGGCAAGGCGGTGCTCTACTGGGACCAGAACTCCGAACTCGACCTCGGCGGCTACAACGTCTACGCCGACGGCGAGCTCATCACGCCCGTGCCGTTCGGCAACACGAACGACGCGCACAACCGCGACCTCGGCTTCGAGGTGCCCGACCTCGAGAACGGCGTCGCCCACACGATCGAGATCACGACGCTCGACTTCGTCGGCAACGAGTCGAAGCCGACCACCGTCGAGGTGACCCCGCTGCCGATGACGATCATCGGTGTGCAGGACGACGGCTACACCGAGACCGCGGGCACCTGGGCCCCGTCGAGCGTGCCCGGCTGGCTCGCGTCGAAGACGCGCGCGAGCATCAACGGGATCGCGAGCGTCGAGTGGCGACCCGAGCTGCCGGCGGCGGGTGAGTACGAGGTCTGGGCGTGGGTGCCGAACCACGCGAACTCGACGCCGGTGGCGCGGTACACGGTGACCGGGGCCGGCGGCACGACCGTCACCGAGATCGACCAGCGCAGCGGCGGCGCGAAGTGGGTGTCGCTCGGCACTGCGCAGTTCGACGCCGGCACCGCGGGTGCCGTCACGCTCACGAACAGTGCGGCCGGCTACCTGCGCACGAACGTCGTGAAGTTCGTGCCGGTGGGCGACTAGCCGAGCGAGACCGCGACCGCTGAGGCGGGTGCGCCGGCACAGAGCCGGGGCACCCGCCTCAGTTGGTTTGCGACGGAGGGCGTCCTCGCACCGCGAGAGCCGCCCGCTCGCGCCGCTAGAGCCAGCGCGCGCGCAGCTCGGGCTTGAGCCACGCCGCGGGGGAGGAGATCGACAGGCCACCATCGACGGGGATCGTCGTGCCCGTGACGAAGGAGGCGGCGTCGGAGCCGAGGAAGGCCACGACGGCGGCGACCTCCTCGGGTCGGCCGATGCGGCCGAGCGGGTAGCCCTCGCTCTCGCCGGTGTCGGTCGCCGAGATGCTCCCGGGTTCCACGGCGTTGACACGGATGCCCCGGGGGCCGTAGTCGAGCGCCAGCTGCCGCACGAGGCCCTCGACGCCGGCCTTCGCCGCTGCGTACGCGGGCAGGCCAGGGGCGGCGAGTGAGGCATTGACCGAAGTGACCGCCACGATCGATGAACCGGGTGCCAGGCGCGGTAGCGCGGCGCGGGCCACGAAGAACGCCGAGTCGAGGGTCGCGCCCAGCGCACCCCGCCAGTCGTCGTCGCTCGTGGCATCGGCCCGGCCGATCGGCATGCGCGCGGCGGCGAGCACCACGGTGTCGAGCCGGCCGAGGGCCTGCTCGGCGTCGGCGACCGCCTGCTCCGCGGCATCCGCTCGGCTGCAGTCGGCGACGAGGTACCGCTCGAAGACGGGGTCGACGGATGGCTCCAGCCCGACTCCGACGACGGCGTCGCCACGCTCGGCGAAGGCGCGCGCGATGGCGAGGCCGATGTCGGAGGTGCCGCCGATCAGCAGCACGCCGCGGCGGTTCACACGCGCACCGGGATCGGCAGGGGCGGAAGCTCGAGCTCCTCGATCACGAGGTCGACGGCGGCGCGACTGCCGGCGTCGAGCGGCGCAGCGGGGTAGCGCACGGTCGCGTGGTCGATGATGCCGCGCGCCACGAGCACCTCTTTGTGCACCGCCCACGCGATGCCGCCCTGCAGGCCGACCAGCACGAGCGGCAGCATACGACGAAAGCCCGCGCGCGCTTCGTCGACGCGCCCCGCCACGAACTGCGCGAGCACGGGGGCGAGCAGGTCGGCGAACTCGCAGGCCGGCATCGTGCCCACGGCGCCTCGCGCGTACTCCTCGAGGCAGAACTGCGCGTTCTGGCCGCCGAGCACGGCGAAGTCGGCGTCGCCGATCGCGTCGACGACCGCACCGACCTTGGGCGCGGTCGGTGGAGCTTCGATCTTCACGGAGTCGACGCCGTCGAGTCGGGCGAGTTCGGCGATGAGTGACGGGGCCATGGCGACGCCGGTCACGCCCGGGGCATCCTGCACCATCACCGACAGCGACGTGGCAGCCGCGACCTCGCCGTAGAAGTCGACGAGGGTGGCCGCCGGCGGCTTCACCATGAAGGGCGGCAGCACCATGAGGGCGTCGGCGCCGCCGTCTTGGGCGATGAGCGCCTGCTCGATCGAGGTGGCGGTCGAGGTGCCGTTCACGCCGGCGACGACGGGTACTCGGCCGGCGACGAGTTCGACGACGTCGGCGAGAATCGTGCGCCGCTCGGCGGCGGTGAGTGCGAACCCCTCGCTCGCCATGCCGAAGACGGCCACGCCGTCGACGCCGGAGGCGAGCTCGAACTCGACGAGGCGGCGAAGGCTCCCGCGGTCGAGTGCGCCCGCCTCGTCGAACGGGGTGGCCAGGATCGGCATCAAGCCGTGCAGCTTCGGGGCCATCGGCCACGTCCTCTTCTCAGCGTCGTTGCTCTTCAGTCGCTCACTCTCGCAAGTGACATTCATATTGTGAGTTAGTCTGCCATATATCGGGTATCGCCACCAATGAAGGATGTCACGGATGTCGCGCTCCACGCCCTCACGAACCGTCGAGATCATCTCCGTCGGCCGATATGCACAGGCCGAGTCACCTCGCTGGGACGGCCGCGACGGTGGTCTCGCCTGGATCGACATGGTGACGGGCTCATTCCACCGGGGGCGTCTCGAGGGTGGAGCGGTCGTGCCCGGCGCCGCCGTCACCGTCGGGGCGCGCATCGGAGCGCCGGTGCCGCTCGCCGAGCCGGACGCGGGTTGGGCCGTGGCGGTCGACCGTGGCGTCGTGCACGTGGGCGACGACCGGGTCGTCTCATCGCTCGCCACCGACATCGCCGCGGCCGGCAGCTACATGAACGACGGCGGGTGCGACCCGTTCGGCCGCTTCTGGGTGGGCAGCCAGTCGATGCCCCGAGCACCGCACTGCGCGCTGTGGAGCATCGACCCCGACGGCGTTGCGACCGAGCGCCTCGGCGGGGTCACGGTCTCCAACGGGCTCGCCTTCGATCGCACCGGCGAAACGCTGTACTACATCGACACGCTGCCGCACCGCAGCATCGAGGCCTTCGACGTCTCGCCCGACGGCCGGCTCGGCAACCGGCGCACGGTGTGCCGAGTCGAGGGCGGCAACCCCGACGGCATGACGATCGACCTCGAGGGCATGCTGTGGGTCGCGGTGTGGGATGCCGCCGAGGTGCGCCGCTACTCGCCCCAGGGCGCGCTGCTCGAGACGATCGAGCTGCCGTCGCGGCGGCCCACCGCGGTCGCGCTCGTCGGCAGCCTGCTCGTGATCACGACGGCGAGCATCGGCCTGTCGAACCCATCCGACGCCGACGGTGCGCTGCTCGGCGTCGAGGTCGAGGTCGGCGGGGCGCCGGCGCTGCCGTGGCGTGGCGTCGGACCGCACACCGCTTCGTAGCGGACGATCGGCGCGCCTCGCTGCGCGTCTACGCCAGGCGGTCGGCGGGGAGCGCGAAGAAGTCGGCGGCATCCTGCCGCGCCAGCCGTTCGGAGGCCTCCGCGATCGGCCCGTCGAGGTGCCCGTTCGCGCGGACGCTCAGTCGCTTCGGACCGGTGAGCGCGTGGTAGACGGCGAACTGCCCACGCGGGTCGACGGCAGGATCGAGCACCGCCGCTGCCACATGCACCGGGATGCGGATGCGCCGTGCGGCGATCGCGGCGTCGAAATAGTCGAGCACGGGGCGTGCCTCGGGGTGCCGCTGCAAGTGCTGGCGCACGGCCTCGCCGCTGCCGGTGCATCGACGGGTGAGTCGGATCGCGTGATGCCCGAAGCTCGGCACGTCCAGCGAGGCGCGGCGGAAGCGGGAGTCCCAGGGCAGGGCCATCGCCCCGACGCCGCCACCGAAGCTCCCGCCGCTGAAGTCGAGCACCCCGGCCGCTGCGGGGGCGGCCTCGAGCAGCACGGTCGCGGCTCGCCAGATGTCTGCGGCGGCGAAGCGGTGCGAGTACGCGTCGCGGTGCGCGATGCCCGCGAGCACATGCTCGTCGGGGAGGGCCGGGAAGCGGCTCGAGGTGTTCGGGAGCGTGCCCGGCGCCGCAGGGAAGATCGCGGCCGTTCCCGCGGGCACCAGGTCGGGGTCGGGGGCGGCGCGGCCCCCGTAGCCGTGCCCGACCACGAGGCCGCGGCGGACGCCGGTTTCGCCGCTCGGCACCATCATGAACGCCACGGCCTCTTCGCCGGCCGACGAATCGAAGCGGATCTCCGTCACGTGATGCGTCTCGGTGGCGTCGAGTTCGCGCGAGAGCCGCCACGAGACCGGTGCGGTGCCGAACTCGTCGAACGTCTCGCGCCAGAACTCGTCGAAGTCGGCGGGCTCCTCCGGCAGTGCGGGGGCGGTCAGCAGCGCGGTCAGCGAGTACTCGGTCAGTTCCTCGGGGTACAGGGTCACCGCGGTTCCTCTCAGGGCGAGTGCATGATCGACGCTACCGGCGTCGCTGACAGCATGGCCATTGACACTCTCGCATAACACATGCATCATATGCATCATGGATTCAACGCAGAACCCAGAGGCCGATGATCGTTCCGGGCTGTGGAGCCGCCGTTCCGCGCTCCGCCTGCTGATGGTCGCGGGCGTGCTCCCGGCGGTCCTCGGTGGCCACCCCGACGCCGCCGCAGCAGATCCGGGGTTCAGCGGCGCGAACGGAGCGTACGCCGACGCCCTGCGCCGGTTGGACAAACCGAACCTCTCGTTGACGCGAGTGGCGCGACTGGTCGGGCGCAATCACCGGATGACGTTCTTCCAGGCCCGGTGGGATGGCGGTGAGACGATCGTCCGCGACCTCGAGATCAAGCACGATGGCCGGTGGCTGTCGCTGACCGACCCCGAGCAGCGCTTCGACGAGCAATGGGTCGTGTTGGCCGGCACCCTGCCGTCCGGCAGCGCGCCGGAGCTGTACGGGCCGCTCCAGCCGGCGTGGCTGGGCTTCACCTCGTATCGGCGTCTCGGCGGTCAGGTGATCGAGCTGCGCACCAGCACCGACGACGTGGAACTCGTCGTGCGCTGGCGACTCGACGGCGACCACCCGGAGGCGCACTACGTGCTCACGGCCAAGCGCGCCGGCGACTACCTCGTCGGGTACCAGAGCCAGGACGCCAAGGGCCTCGACGGCATCGACGAGGTGCTCTGCGGGTCGTACCAGCACGCACTCTCCGTCGTCGACGGCTCGGCGCCGCTCGGTGCGTGGGAACTCTTCGCCCCGATGGCGCTGACCCAGTACCCGGTCGGTGACGTCGCGGTCACCTCGGGGGTCTACCTCCCGGCCGAGGTGGCCGAGTTCGTGCACGAACGCCACCTGATGTCCGACCGCCAGCCCTATGGGATGAGCCTGCGCAATGACAGCCTCGACATCGTGCCGAGCATCTATGCACCGTATCCGGGCCTTCGAACGGCCATGGCGGCCGGTGAGCGACGTGGCTTCGCCTTCGGCCTCGCTGCCCGCGCCGGCTCCCTGTACGACACTTACTCCCAGTTGTGCCGTGGCGAGTACGGCCTGAAGGCCTACCGGCACAACGTCTACGACCGATCGTTGACCGACGCGGTCCACGCCATGACGGAGTTGATCGCCATCGAGCCCGACGGAGACGACTCGGTCGACTACATCCCGTCCTTCTCCGGGTGGTGGAACCGGGGCAAGGGGTTCGTCGACGTCGAGAACGAGGACGCGGTCCGCACCGCGGCCAGCGGCGTGCTCCTCTCCGCGCACTACCTGACCGGCGTCGCGGACGGCACCCTCTACGATCGGCGTGCCCGGCCTGCGATCGAGTACCAGTTGTCCCGCAAGGGCATCGGACACTCGCCGGTGATCGGCGGCGCGGTCTACAACGACACGACGCAGTACCGGATCGCGCGGATCCCCACCGACGCCGTGAACCTGGCTGCGCTCTCTCAACTGACGCACGGCCGCAACGCGGGAATCCAGCGACTGGCGCTGAGCGCCACCAAGGCGGGCGTCGTCGGTCAGAGCCGGGCGCCGTTCGCGACCGCACTCGCCACCCATCAGATCACAGGAGACCCGGCATACCTCGCCGAGGCCACCCTCATCGCGAAGCGCTACGTGCAGGACGAGATCATCACGCCGTATCGCGGCAACGGGCAACCGCCGGGAGGGTTCGCCTACAGCTTCTCCAAGTACTGGGTCGACCTGCTGGTGCTGTTCGAGCTGACCGGCGAGGCCGAGTTCCTCGACGGGGCCTATCGGGAGGCCCAGCGCTTCATCACCCAGACCGCGGTTCGCCCCGTGCCGGACCAGACGATCACCGTGCCGGAGGGGCACGTGATCACGCAGCAGTACGACTGGGAGACACGGTCGTCCCTGCCGTCCTATCCGACCACCGAAGTCGCTCCCGAGACCGTGCCGGCCTGGTATGTCTCCACCACCGGACTCACGTTCGAGGCGCTGTCGTCGTTCAAACTCGGTGACAGTTCGCTGACCGACCCGGGTGGCGGCTACGTCTTCAATCCCTGCTGGGCCGGGGCGCTGCTGCGGCTGGCTCATCACACGGGCGACCCATTGCTGGCCGACGTCGCGCACAACATGGTGATCGGCCGGTTCACCACCTATCCCGGCTACTACAGCCGTCAGTTCCAGGTGGCCCAGCTGAAGCCGGACTTCGCCACCAGCGGTCCGGTCGGGATCACCGGGTACTACTTCCACCATGCACCCGCCCAGCTCGGCCTCGCGATGGACTATCTGATCAACGAGAGCTTCTACCGGAGCTCGGGCAAGATCGACTTCCCGCACGCGTTCGAAGCCGACTTCGCCTACTTCAAGTACTTCGCGTACGGCCACGCCCCCGGCACCTTCTTCGGCGAGGAGGGCGTGTGGCCGTACTTCCCGGCCGGCCTGATCTCCCTCGACAACCCGCTGGTCAACTGGATGGCAGGCGTCGGGAACGATGCCCTGTACGTCAGCCTCACGAACTCCGCGTCCGACGCGCAGTTCGTCGTCGTCGACCTCACCGGTGAACTGACCGGCGTGGTGGCGAGCGACGCGCCGGCGGTCGAGGTGGTGGCCGCCGACGGCAGTCGCTCGTCCCATGTTGCCAACGGCGGGCGGCTCCGGGTGAGGGTGCCCGGACACGGGCTCGTCGCCCTGGTCGTGCGGGGGGTGTCGGTGGAGCGAACGGCGCTGCCCTTCGATGACCTCGTCGATCACGGCCCCGACAGCTTCCACGAGGTCGACTCCGATCCGGCCACCGACTACGGCCTCGCCCGCGGCGTGCTCCTCGTGCGACCCGACGGCCGAGGCTACGACGCCTATGTGCAGATCGACACGGAGGAGCCGGCCACCCTCAGCTATCGGATCGGCGACCGCCCGGTGCGGGATGCGGCGCCGAAGGGCTACCCGTACGAGTGGACGATCGCGGTCGACTCCCTGGCCGAGACGTTCAGTTACACGATCACCGTCGGCGCGGTGACCACCGAGGAGGTCACCCTGAGCCTGCCGGCGAGGATCAGCGGCGCCGAGAGCGGGGTGAGCGGCGACGTGATCGCCCAGGCCACGGGCACCGCCGGCGACCGGGTGCCGCTCGTGATCGAGGTGCGCAATGCGACCGCGGAGCCATTCAGCGGTGACGTGGCCCTGACGTTGCCCGACGGCTGGCAACTGGACGGAATCGTGCCGACGGTCTCCGTTCCCGCGCTGGGAGCGACCCGGGTCGACTCGGCCGCGATCATCGCGCCGACCGCCGCGCTCGGAGAGACTCGGGTCGAGGCGGCGTTGACGGCTTCCGGAAGTGATCCAGTGGTGCTGAGGCCGGCGGCGATCGAAGTGATCGACAGTCGCCGGGTGGTGTCGCTGACCACCGACACCGCAATCGTCAGCGGACCGGGTGCGACCGCCCAGCTGACCGCGCTGGTGATCAACACCGGCGTCACACCGCTGCGCGGCACCTTGGCTCTCTACGGCGTCTCCGGGTGGAGCATCGGTCAGCGGGATGCGGTGATCGAGGTGCCGCCGCGATCCGACCTGACCCACACGTGGACGGTGACGGCCGGGCCGGCCGTTCGCCCGGGATCGACGAATCGGTTCGAGGCTCGCCTGGACCAGACGCTGCGCCGTGGAGTACTGGTCCGGGTCGCCGACGAGGGCGTGATCGCCCACACCCAGTCTCCATGGCCGGGCTATCTGGAAACCGGGCTCTGGTACCCGAGCGGCTTGGCCGGCTGGAACGGCACTCGAACGCGCTACAGCGATGTCGACTCGGTGGGCAGCACCGTGACCTGGACCGTGAACCTGCCCGAGCCCGGCATGTATCGGGTCTCGGTCTGGTACCCCACCAACCCGACGACCACCTCCTCGGCCGCCTACGTCGTCGAGCACGAGGCCGGCAGTACCGAGGTGGTCGTGAACCAGACCGAGGGAGCCGGGGCGTGGCGCTCGCTCGGCAGCTTCCGCTACGGCGCCGGCGCCGTCGGTGTCGTGCGATTGGAAGTGCGCAATCCCGCCTTCCACCGCGCGAGCGCTGCGCAGTTCCTCCGCACCGGGAGCTGACCCGCGGGGTGCCCGGCGCCCGCCCATACGTGGAGAAGTTGCCAAACACACACTCTCGTTCTAAACTGACTGGTCAGTACAAAACGAGGGAGAAGCAACGTGTCGATCATCGTGCGGGCGCACGAACTCGCCCTCCACTCCAAGCGCGGCGCCGTCTACGGCCCCGTGAACCTCATCGCCGACGATGGGCTCACCGTGCTCTACGGCCCTGCCGGCAGTGGCCGAACGAGCCTGCTGCTCACCCTCGCCGGTCGCATGAAGCCCACGAGCGGCGCGGCGGAGGTGCTCGGCCACGAGCTGCCGCGACGCGCTCGGCCCGTGCAGACGTCGACGGCGATCGCCGGGTTCCAGGGCATCGACACGCTCGAGGAATCAGTGACGGTCGGTGCGGCCATTCGCGAACGGGCCGCCTGGCTCGCGCCCTGGTGGGCGATCGTGCGCCGCACCGATGGAGCCGAACTGCGCCGCGTGCTCACCCCGGTCTTCGGCGACGTGCCGCTCCCGGCCGTCGACACCCTGATCTGGGACCTCGATGAAGTGCAGACCGTGCTCCTGCGAATCGCCCTCGCGATGATGAGCGAACCGCGGGTGCTCTTCTTCGACCAGATCGAGCAGCTGCAGGCGCCCGCCGCCCGGCTCGTGCTCTGGCAGCGCCTCGACGCGATCGCCGGCGCAGGCACCGCCGTCGTGGCATCCGCTGCCGCGCCGGACTCTGCGATCTGGAACGAGCTCGGCATCGCCCCGCTCGCCTTCGACATCACCCCCACCGCGCTCGAGGGCACGGCGACCAGCGAGCCCGCCACCGCCGACGCCACCGACCGCATCCTGGAGACCGCCTGATGTTCGCCTTCCTTTCCTCCGGCACCGAGCTGCGCCGTTTCCGCAAGGGCGTACTGCCCAAGATCGCGCTCGTCGTGCTCCTTTTCATCCCGCTCATCTACGGTGCCCTCTACCTCTGGGCGTTCTGGGCGCCGACCGACGAGCTGAAGAACCTGCCCGTCGCCCTCGTGAACGAAGACGCCGGCGCCATCCGCGACGGCTCCCCGATCACGGCGGGCGACGACCTCGTCGACGAGCTGACGGCCGGCGGCGAACTCGACTGGCAGGTGACGGATGCCGCGGATGCCACGACCGGCGTGACCGATGGCGACTACTACTTCGCCGTCACCATCCCGCGCGACTTCTCGGCCAGCGCGGTCTCGGTCGGCACCGATGACCCGAAGGCGGCGACCGTCGAGGTCGACTACAACGATTCGAACAGCTTCCTCGCCTCTACCCTCGGCAAGCAGGCCATGGTGCAGCTGCGCGACGCCGTGGCCGAACAGGTCGGCCAGCACACCGCCGACGCGATGCTCGTCGGCATCGACGACGCCGGCGACGGCATCCGTGCCGCCGCTGACGGCGCCGGCACCCTCGCCGAGGGGGCGGCGACCGCGAATGACGGCGCCGGCCGGCTCGTCATCGGCCTCGGTGACCTCGCGAGCGGTGCGAACGGCCTCGACGGCGGCGCATCAAAACTCGCCGACGGCACGGGCACCCTCGCCGAAGGGCTCGACCAGCTCACGTCGGGAGCGAGCACGCTCTCGAGCGGGGCGAGCCGCGTGGCGGATGGCGCGGCCGAGCTCTCGGGCAAGGTGAACGAGGCCGCGGCAGGCTCCGCGCAGCTCGCGCAGGGCGCACATCAGCTCGCCGACGGCTCAGGAGCGATCGCGGGGGGAACCCAGCAGGTCTCCGATTCGGTGGCTGCAGTGCTCGCTGCCATGCAGGAGCACCCCGAGCTTCCCGCTGCGGCGTACCTCGACTCGATGCAGCAACTGTCCGACGGCGCCTCGACGACGAGCAATGGCGTGCAGGCGTACGCCGCGAAGAGTGCAGCGTACGCGGGAGCGGTGGATCAGCTCTCCGGCGGGCTCAGTGCCGGTGCGCCGAAAGCGGCCGAGCTCGCGGCGGGCGCGGCCCAGGTGCGCGATGGCGCGTCGACCCTCGCGGGAAAGTCGGGCGAAGCGGCATCCGGAGCTCACACGATCTCGGACGGTGCGGCGGCACTCAGCGCCGGAACCGGCGAGCTGATGAACGGCACCGACCAGCTCGCCGACGGCGGCACGCAGCTCGCCTCGGGCGCGACCCGGCTCGCCGACGGCAGTCGGACCCTGGCCGACAAGCTCGACGACGGCGCCACCGAGGCGCCGCAGCTCAGCGCCGCCGACATCGCGGCGAAGGCCGAGGTCATGGCCTCACCGGTGCAGCTCGACGAGCGCTGGCAGCACGAGTCGAAGAGCTTCGGCGAGGGATTCGCCCCCTTCTTCATCGCACTCGCGACCTTCGTCGGCGCCCTCATCACGTGGTTGATCCTGCGTGCCCTGCCGACCCGTGCGCTCGCCGCCTCGGCGACCGGGCTCCGTGCCGTCATGACCGGGTTCATGCCCGCCATGGCGATCGGCGCCGGCCAGGTCGTGATCATGGTGCTCGTGCTGGTCTACGGCATCGGCCTCGAGCCGGCCTACTGGCTCGCGACCTCCGCGTTCATCTACCTCGTGACGCTCGCGTTCCTCGCGCTGCAGCAGATGTTCATCATCGTGCTCGGCACGGCAGCGGGCCGGGTCGTCAGCCTCGTGCTGCTGATGCTGCAGCTGAGCTCGTCGGGCGGCACCTACCCGGTGGAGACCACACCGCAGTTCTTCCAGGCGCTGCATCCGTTCATGCCCGCCTCGTACGTCGTGAGCGGCCTGCGCGAGCTCATCACCGGGGGCGTGGACTCTAGACTGTGGCTTTCGGTGCTCGTACTGGTCGGCATCCTCGTCGGGTCGCTCGCGATCAGCGCCTGGAGCGCCGGCAAGCAGCGCATGTGGAGCGTCGGCCGGCTACACCCCGAGCTGGCGATCTAGGCGTCGGCTCGAGCGAACGAAGGAGACAGCATGGCCCGCGCGACCACCACGAAGCGCGCCATCCTCGACGCTGCGCTCGAACTGGCGGCCACGAAGGGCATCACCGGCACGACCATGGACGAGGTCGCCGAGCTCGCCGGCGTCGCCAAGGGCAGCCTCTACTACAACTTCAGCTCGAAGGACCAGCTCTTCGAGGCGCTGCTGCACGAGGGGGTCGGCGCGCTCGCCGACTCGCTCCGCAGCGCCAAGGGCGAGTTGCGCGGCTGGGAGGCGATCAACGCGCTCGTCACGAACCTGCTCGACCTGATCGCTGCGAACGCGCCGCTCGCCAAACTCATGGCGTCCGAGATCTTCCGCACCGACCGCGCCTGGCAGGAGACGCTGTTCGCACTTCGACACGACGCGCTCGCGGTCTTCGCCGAGGCGATCGACGAGACGGATGTCGCGGACGGACGCAGTGCCATCATGGCGTCCGGCGTCTTCGGCGCCGTGCTCATGTCGGGACTCGAGTGGCTCGTGTTCGAGCCGCACCGCGACCGCGACGACGTCGCGGCGGCCATTCTCGCGACCCTGCGCCTGCGCTGAGGAGGAGGTGAGCCATGCCGACCGCAACAGGAGACTTCGAGCTGACCACGGCCGAGCTGCGAGTCGTCGCCCGATACGCAGCGGAGAGCGCCCGATTGACGCTGCACCTGTTCGAAGCGGTCAGTCCTGACGACCCTCGGCCGCGCGCGGCTCTCGATGCCGCCTGGGTCTTCGCCGACGGTGACGCTCGCACCAAGCTGCAGCGCGTCACGGCGCTCGACGCCCACCGAGCCGCGAAAGACGTGGCCGACGAAGCTGCGCAGCATGCTGCACGCGCTGCCGGTGACGCCGCGGCCGCCGCCTATCTGCATCCGCTCGCCAAAGCCACGCAGGTCGGCCACATCCTCCGCGCTGCCGCGAGTGCGGCGCGTGCTGCCGAGCTCAGCGCCGGCGATGACCCCGCCGTCGGTGAGGCGTTCATCGAGCAGGCCCGGGTACGGGCGACGCCGGTCCTGATCGACGTGCTCAATCGATACCCCCTCGCGCCGGTGAGCACGAGCCGGGTCGGATCCCTCATGAAGGTGTTGGACGCCTCGCTGCGATACTCCGCGGTTTAGTCATGCTGTCGAAGAGTGAGCATGAAGCGCGGCTTGGGGCGGCGTACCGCTCCCACGCGTTCGTCGAACCGAATCGCAGCGGAGGGGATCGATCAGGCACGTCAGCTGCGCCAGTGGTTTCACCAGCGCGGAGACGCACGGGTAGCCGCCGTGTCGTGCGAGCCGTGTCGGCGGGGTGTGGTCGACTCGAAGCATGGGTTTCGACGCGCGGTTCCTCGGTGTGCAGGCGGCGATGCCGCGAGTCGGCGAAGCGCATGATGCGGTGCCGGCCGAACACGATGCGGTCGTCGAGCTCGACTACCTGCATTTCACGGTCGTGCTCGACACGGCTCGTCGCCTCGCCCGGGTCACCGGCGTCAACATCGACGGTGCCGATCTCGTCGAGGTCGACCGCGGCGGCGACGACTGGCGACTCGATGAACGCATTCCCGCGGATTGGCAGGCGGGGCCCGAGATCTACGCTCGCAACGACTTCGATCGCGGGCATCTCGTGCGTCGCCGCGACCCGGTGTGGGGCACCCCCGAGGTCGCGGCCCGCGCCAACGCCGAGACGTTCCGCTACCCCAACGCAGCCCCGCAGGCGTCGGGATTCAACCAGTCGAAAGAGCTGTGGCTCGGCCTCGAAGACCACGTGCTCGGCCACGCCGAGGTGCACGAGCTGAAGCTCAGCGTCTTCACGGCGCCGGTGCTCGCCGCCGGCGACCCGCCCTACCGGGGCATCCGCGTGCCGTTGCGCTTCTGGAAGGTCGCGGCGTGGAATTCGGGTGACGCTCTCGCGACGACGGCATTCGTGGTCGACCAGGCGCCGCTCGTCGACACCAGCGAGCTCGCGGCACCGGCGCCCGGCGGGGCGCCGCCGCTTGGTCCGTTCCGCACCTTCCAGGTCGCGGTGTCGGATGTCGCGGGGCTGACCGGCCTCGAGATGCCCGAGCTCATCGCCGCCGACGTGCTCCCGCCGACGATCGCCGCCCGCGGGTGGCGGCGGCTCGAGGCATCCGACGACATCTGGCTCTGACGGGAGCCGTCGGTCGGGTGGCGAGCGCAGTGAGCGTATCGAGACCTCGCCCTGCTCGGGTCTCGATACGCGTCCTCCTTCGTCGGGCGCTACTCGACCGGCGGCGGTGAGGCGCGCTTCGCCTTGCGGGCGGCCTTCGTCGCGGCATCCGACTCGGCCATGAGCTCCTTCGCCTCGTCGAGGTCGCCGAGGAGCGGGCGGATCCAGAACGAGTTCGGGTTCGCGTCGACGAGCACCATGCGCACGAGCAAGGTGAGCGGAATCGCGAGGATCGCCCCGATCGGCCCGAGGATCAGCGCCCAGAACAGCACCGAGAAGAACGTGATCGTCTGGCTGAGGGCGACGGCGTTGCCCACCACCTTCGGCTGGATGATCGACTGGATGATCGCGTTCACGAGGCCGTAGACGATGATCACGGCGATGACCATCGGCCAGCCGCCGACGAGTGCGCCGAAGATGATCGGCGGGATGATCGCGATGAAGTAGCCGATGTTCGGGATGAAGCTGCAGAGGAACGCGAGCAGGCCCCAGATGAACGCGCCGGGTACGCCGATGATGATGAGCGCGAGCCAGTTGACGAATCCCTGCGCGAGGCCGAGCACGGTGGTCACGACCATGTAGCGGCGCACGTTCGATCCGTACCTCGTGAGCGCGGTCACGAGGAGCGGCCGGCGCGGCCGCAGTTGTCGCAGGAGGGTCGGGAGGTAGCCGGCATCCGACGCCATGAGGATCAGCATGGTGAAGATGACGACGAGACCCGATGCCCATCCGGCGACGCCGCCGACGAGACTGCCGAAAAAGGCGATGAGCGCCGACGGGTCGAAGTCGGCGAAGAGGGCATCGACTCCCTCCGCACCGATGCCGAGCGAGCCGAGCCAGGCCGCGAGATCGGCGCCCCACTGCTTGATCTCGTCGGCGAACTGGGGCAGCAGCGTCGTGAACTGCCCGAACGCGACGAGCACGGCGTAGCCGAAGCCGACGAGCAGCACCGTCACCGCGGCGATGACCGAGCCGGTCGCGAGACCGCGGGGCACCCCGCGCGTCTCGAGAGCCACTCGCAGCGGATGCACGCAGATCGTCAGCACGAGGGCGAGGAACACCGGGGCGACGATCGAGGCGATGCCGGCGAGACCGAATGCGGCGACTGCTGCGCCGCCGAGGCCGACGAGGATGAAGGCGTTGCGGTGTTCGCCACCCGTCATGCTGGCGACCGTCTCGTCAGCGTCGCTCGGGGCGGCTTCGGGCGTTGATCGCTTTCTGTTCCACCACATGGGGACTCCGATCCGCGTGCCGCACGGCCGCGCCTGCCCCCACGATAGCGAGCAGGGCTCGGCATCGGTCGGATTCTCGCGAGAATTCGGCAACCCGGTTCAGCGATCCGGCGAGGTCGACCGCGGAGAACAGGAGCTTCCTCGATGGAGTCTGGCATCCGGCGCTGCGCGGTGCGACAGTTGGATCATGGGCGAGGCCCCTGCGACACCCGCTTCCGAGACGCCCGCCGCCGCGGCATCCCTCGGGACGATCGACACCGACGTGCTCATCGTGGGTGCCGGGCCGAGCGGGCTGATGCTCGCGGTATGCCTGGCGAAACTCGGCGTCGCCGCGATCATCGTCGACGGCAAGGACGGTCCGACCCGCGAGTCCCGGGCGCTCGCGGTGCAAGCGCGCTCGATGGAGCTCTACGACCAGCTCGGCCTCATCGATCGGGTGCTCGCCGAGCGTTCATCGGCCACCGTGGTCGTCCCCGGCGCGGGCCGAGGGCACCGGCCGTTCGGTCGGATCGAACTGCGCGCCTTCGGCGCGGGGGTCACGCCGTATCGCGAGATCACGGTCTTCGAGCAGAGCCGCAACGAACGCCTGCTCGTCGATGCGCTCGGCGAGCTCGGCCGCGGTGTGCGGTGGAGGCATCGCCTCGAGCGACTCGAGGTGGCGCCCGCCGCAGGAGGACGCGTATCGAGACCTCCACGAGGACTGGATGCGCCCGTCACCGCGACGCTCGCCGCGCCGACCGGTGCCGTCACGGTGCGCGCCCGATTCTGCGTCGGCGCCGACGGCGCGCACTCCGTGGTGCGAAGCACGCTCGGCATCCCGTTCGAAGGGGTGACGAACGCGCACTCCTTCTTCGTCGCGGATGCCTCGGGCGCCACCGGCCTCGTCGACGGCGCGATCAACGTGCGCATCACGGCCGAGCAATTCCTGCTCGCCTTCCCGATGGGGCCGCGACGAGCGCGACTCCTCGGGGTGATGCACGATCGCGACCGCGATGAGCACGGCGAGCTGCCGGAGCCGCTCGTGCGCGAGATGCTCGAACGCGAGTTCGGCGTGCGGTACGCGGCATCCGACTGGTTCACGACCTACCGGCTGCACCACCGACTCGCAGCACGCTTCCGCAAGGGGCCGTGCTTCCTCGTCGGCGATGCCGCGCACATCCACTCGCCCGTCGGCGCGCAGGGCATGAACACCGGGCTGCAGGAGGCGCACAACCTCGCGTGCGCGCTCGCCGATGTGCTCATCGACGGAATGCCCGACCGTCGGCTCGACCGGTACGAGGCCGAGCGGCGACCCGTCGGACAGGTGCTCGTCGCGACGACCGATCGGGCATTCGGGGTGGTGACGTCGGCGACACCGCTCGCGCGCTTCGTGCGCGGACGCATCGTGCCGCTGCTCGGCCCGATCGCCGTTCGGCTGCTGCCGCGGCTGATCGGCGGACGTCGAGTGTTCGGCTACCTGTCGCAGACCCGCATCAGGTATCGAATGCCGGAGGCCGGGGGCGGGCGAGGAGACCACGCGATCGGGGTGCGGCTGCCCTGGACCGGCGGCAACATCACCGCGCTGCGTTCGATGCGCTGGCAGGTGCACGGCTACGGCGTGCCCGAACGGACGGTGCGCCGCATCGCCGCCGAGCTCGACGTGGAGGCGCATGTCTTCCCGCGCCACACGACAGGCCCGCGACGCCGACGCCTGCGGGCCGACCGCGTCTACCTCGTGCGCCGGGACGGCTTCGTGGTGGCCGAGGTGCTCGCGCCCGGCACCGGTGCAGCGCTCGACAGCGCACGCGCTCGCCTCGCTGGGGCGTGATCGGGCACGAGCCTGAGCTTCGATTCAGGCAATAGACGCCGGCTCAGGACGATTCTCGCGAGAACGTCCTGAGCCGGGGCCTTTCTCCTGATTCGGTGCCGTGCGGTGCGGTGCCGTGCCGTGCCGTGCGGTGCGGTGCGGTGCCGTGCGGTGCGGTGCGGTGCGGTGCGGTGCGGTGCGTGCCGTGCGGCGGGCTGCGTGCGGGTGCGTGCGGGTGCGTGCGCCGGCGCTGGCCGTGACGGATGCGCCCGACGTATCGTGGAGGCGAGGTGGGATCCGGTCGGCTTCCGCCCGAGCGTGCTTCGCGTCGACGACGTCGGGAGGGACCATGGCCACCATTGCGTGGATCGGTCTGGGCAACATGGGCGGCCCGATGGCGGCCAATCTCGTGGCGGCCGGACACCTCGTGCGAGGCGTCGATCCGGTACCGGCCGCACGCACGGCAGCAGCCGAGCGCGGGGTGCGCGTGGTCGGAACCATCGCCGAGGCGACCGCCGGCGCCGATGCCGTGTTCACGTCGCTGCCGCGCAGCGAGCACGTGCGCGAGGTCTTCGGCGGTGATGACGGCGTGTGGGCGACGGCACCGCGCACGGCCCTGCTGCTCGACACCTCGACCGTCGATGCGGCGACCTCGCGCTTCTGCCACGAGGCATCCGCCGACCGGGCATACCGTTTCGTCGACGCGCCGGTCTCTGGCGGCATCGCGGGCGCCGAGGCGGGCACGCTCACCTTCATGCTCGGCGGTGAGCCGGCGGATGTCGCGGAGGCATCCGGGCTCGTCGAGCCGCTCGCCGGGCACGTCTTCGACCTCGGCGGCCCGACGATGGGCATCGCCGCGAAGCTCGCGAACAACCTGATGCTCTTCGTTTCGCTGCTCGGTGTCGCGGAGGGTTCGCAGCTCGCCGAGGAGCTCAGGCTCGACGCGGCGAAGTTCTACGAAGTGGCATCCGTCTCGTCGGGGGAGTCGTGGCCGTTGCGCACCTGGTACCCGGCGCCGGGGGTCGTGCCGACGAGTCCGGCGAATCGCGGCTTCGACGCGACGTTCACGACGGTGCTCGCCGAGAAGGATCTCTCGTTCGCGGTGGCAGCGGGCGAGGCCGCCGGTCTGCACCTTCCGGCGGCGCGCATCGCGCTCGAGCAGTTCGCCCGGCTCATCGACGAGGGCCTCGGCGGCAAGGATGCGAGCCTCATCGTGAAGTACGCCTCCGCCGACGGGCGGGTCGCGGGCTTCGAGCCGCCGGAGCCGCTCGCGTAGTCGAGCGGTGCGCGTCAGCCGCGGTGCGCGTCAGCCGCGCTGCACGGCCGCGATCACCTCGGTGAGACGGTCGCGCAGGCCGCCGAGCTCGTCGAGACTCATGCCGATCCGGTCGACGACCTGCGGCGGTATCTCGAGTGCCCGTTCGCGCAGCGCGCGCCCGGCGTCGGTCAGCGCGACGTCGAGTGCTCGCTCGTCGCGCGCATTGCGCTCGCGGGTGATGGAGCCCTGAGCCTCGAGGCGTTTCAGCAGCGGCGAGAGCGTGGCCGGTTCGAGTTGCAGTGCCTCGCCGAGGTCGCGCACGGTGCGCGGGCTGCGCTGCCAGAGGGCGAGCATGACGAGGTACTGCGGGTGCGTGAGGCCGAGCGGCTCGAGGATCGGGCGGTAGACGCCGATGACACCGCGTGCGGCGACCGCGAGCGCGAAGCACACCTGGTTCTCGAGCGCGAGCAGGTCGTCGGCGCCGTGCTGCGACGGCCGAGCGGATGCCGCGGGGGCGTGTTCGTCGGTCGCGACGGAGGCGCCGGGGCGGGGTGTGCTGCTGGCGTTCATGGGCTTCCAGTATGACGTGGGGTTAATAGTTAGTACACTAATGATTGTGACACGAAGAAAGCGCGACATCCCGCCGGGCGTCCAGGGCGCCCAGCGCGGCTACGCCGGGTTCATCGACCGGCTGAACGCGAAGCTGCTGCCGTACATCGGCCCGCCGCCGCTCGGCCCGTATGACGATGCACCCGTCGCCGCGGCACCGCCGGCCTGCCCGATCTGCGGCGCGCCGATGTCGAGTCACGTCATCGACCGCTCGGGCGAGCGCACCCAGTTGCACTGCCCATGAACCCGCGGGAGTCGTCGCGCCCGATCTCGGCGCCCCGATACAGTGACGTTGTGAGCGACTACGACGTGCTGGAAATGGGCGGCCTCGACGACTGGCGGAGCCACTACGGCGGCTTCCGCCCCGAGAGTTCACGCGACGGTCGACGCGTCGTCGATCACGAACTCACGATGCAGTACATCGGCATGACCGCGAACGCATTCGAACCAGGCGAAGAGGCCGGGTACTGGCACACGCACGCTCGGGTCGAAGAGGCGTACGTCTTCCTCGCCGGTCGTGGGCAGATGGGCCTGAACGACGCGGTCGTCGACGTCGGCCCCGGAACGGTGGTGCGGGTCGGCCAGGGAGTCTGGCGCACCTGGCGCTGCGTGCCCGACAGCCCGGAGCAGCTGAGGTGGCTGTGCATCCGCGCGGGTGGCTCGGAGCTGCCCCACCTTCCCGACGACGGCCAACGCGACAACGACCGTCCGTCGCCCTGGTAGCTCGCCGTCGCTCGCGACGCACTTCGTGAGCGCCTCGCTTCCGAATCCGATCGCCGTCGCCCTGTCGGTCGCTCGCGATCGGGCGTAGCGTCGTCATATGTACGGCGCACGCCATCGCATGGACGAAGCGAATCGTCGCATCGACGAAGCGGACCGTCGCATGGACGAGGCGATCCGAACAGGGCCGGTACGAACGGGCCTGTACCTGACGCTCGGCACGGTGCTCACCGTCATCGGGCTGATCGGCATCGGCCTCTACGCGCTCAGCCCGCGGGACACCCCCGCAGACGGCGACCCGCAGGCCGACGCCGCCTGGCAGTCGGGCGTGATCCTCGGCGCAGCGGTGGCCACCGGTGTGGGGGTGCTCCTGCTGCTCTGGGTGCTCATCGCCCACGTGCGAGCCCGGCGCGCAGACGACGACGCGTGATGCGCGAGCAGCGGCTCAGCCCTGCGCCGCCAGCCGCCGACTCACCCAGCGTTCGTACTGCGCCCATGGGTCGCGCACGCCCAGGCGCAAGTCGGCGACGTGCGCGAGCAGTGCGTCGTGCACCGCGAACCACTCGGTGCCGGCGAACCGGTGTGCCGCGAACTGCTCGTGCCGGCGCCGCTCGACGAGGCGATCGCCGAGTTCGAACGCGAGTACCTCGTCGTGCGGCAGGCTCGCCACCCGCATGCGGGGGTTCGCCGAGGTGCCGATCTTGATCTGGCCGCGGTAACGGAGGTAGTAGACGACGTCGACTCGCGGATCGGCGACGGTGAGATCGGGCACGTCGCCGACGCGCCACTCGCAGACCGCACAGACCCGGCCCGACGGGTACTCGACGCCGACCGGGCACCCGCAGACGAGACAGGGCCCCGGCAGCAGGTCGGTGACGCCGACGCCGCGGGCGACCCAGTCGTAGGCCTCGAGCAAGTGCCTCGTGCAGAGCTCGAGCGGCGCGAGCGGCTCGGCCGGTCGTGGGCACGGGCCGTCGGCGAGCGTGATGCTGCACGACCGCTTCGCGGCATCCGCTCTGCTCATCTCGGCAGGCTACCCCTGACCACCGACGCGCTCACCGGCGCGTCGGATGCCCGCGATAGGCTCGATCTCCGACCGCCGAACGGCGGCGGACACCGAAGTTCGAGAGGTCGATCGGCATGCCCCTGTGGCGCAAGCGAGAGCGGCGGCGCTTCAAGCCGTTCGATCGCCACGCCCTGCCCGAGGTTCCTCCGCCCACGTTCGACGAGATGCTCGCAGAGGGCGTGCTCGTCGCCGAGTCCGCAGGGCGCATGGCGCTCAAGAACCGGCTCATCGTCGAGGCGCTGCGAGGAGAAGAGCCGTTCGCGCCCGAGCGGGCCGCGGCCGCTGCCCGCGAGGTGCTCTACGAGCTCGTGCGCGAGGCCGACGAAGTCGCCGAGCTCACCGGCGAGACCCGCTCTGCGGCAGCGCGACGCGAGGGTCGGTCGTCGCACGAACACGACTACCGGCGAGCCGATGCCGCGAACCTGCGTCGTCGCGAGCAGGTCTACGCCGCCGTATCGAAAGAGCTGTGGCAACGCCGCAGCGACCCCGAGTACCTCGAGAAGTTCGCCGAGCGCGCCCGCGACGAAGCGTGGCAGGAGGTCTCGGGAGCGATCGAGATCCGTCTCGAGCGCGAGTGGGGCGAATGGCCCCAGATCGAGGTCGACGAGACCTACGAGGCCGAACGAGAGGGGCGTGTGCACGACCTGCTGGCCGACCTCGAGCGCGGCGTCGCCGCCGCCGAAGCAGAGCGGGCCAGGCGCGCCGAGGCGAACGACCCGTTCCGAGGATTCGTGGGCTGAGCGTGGAGCGATGAGCGGGCGCTCGGAGGCCCGCCGGTCGAAGTGGCGGCTCGCTGCGCTGTCGATCGGGCAGGTCGTCAGCTGGGGCATCCTCTACTACGCGATGATCGTCGCGGCGCCCGAGGTGTCTCGCGAGACCGGGTGGTCGCTCGTTGCGATCACCTCGGCATTCTCGGCCGGGCTCGTCGTCTCGGCGCTCGTCGGCGTGCTCGTCGGGCGCCTCCTCGACGAGCGCGGGCCCCGCACGGTGATGAGCGCGGGGTCGGTGATCGGCGCGCTCGGGCTCGTCGGCGTCGCGTCGGCACCAGACCTCATCGTCTTCGTCGCCGCATGGGTCGTGTGCGGAGTCGCCCAGTCGGCCGTGCTCTACCAAGCCGCGTTCACGGTGATCACCCGGCGCTACGGCGAGCGGCGGCAGGCGCCGATGACGATCCTCACCCTCGCCGGCGGGCTCGCGTCGACGATCTTCGCGCCGATCGTCGCGGGCCTGCTCTCCGTGCTCGACTGGCGGGCGACGTTCCTCGTGCTCGCCGCGGTGCTCGCGGTCGTGACGGTGCCGCTGCACCTGCTGTCGCTCGAACGCCGCTGGCCGCACCGGCCTGCACAGCATCACGAGTCCGCGCACACGGTGTCGTCGGTGCTACGCACGCGGCGCTTCTGGATGCTCGAGATCACGATGATCACTGTCGGCGTGGCGCTGATGAGCGTGACGCTCGCCGCGGTGCCGCTCTACATGGAGAAGGGCCTGACCTTCGAGTTCGCGGCGCTCGCGCTCGGCCTGATCGGGGCCGGACAGGTGGTCGGCCGATTGCTGTTCCTCGTGCTGCCGCGTGGTGCACAGCCGCGGGTGCCGGTCGCGGTCGTGTGCGCGCTCGCCGCGGTGTCGCTCGCGGCCCTCGCGCTCGTGCCCGGCCCGATCTGGTTGCTCGTCACGATCGGCATCGTCGCGGGCGCCGTGCGTGGCGCCAACACCCTCGTGCAGGCGTCAGCGGTCGCCGACCGCTGGGGCACCCGCAACTACGGTGCGATCAACGGCGCCTTCGCGGCCCCGATCACGATCGCGATGGCCCTGTCGCCGGCCATCGGTCCGGCCGTGGTCGCGGGCGTCGGCTCCTACGCGGCGATGACGGCGATCATGGCGGGGCTCGCGCTGGTCGCGATGTTCACGGCGCGCGCGAGCTAGAGGTTCCGGCGGCGTCGGGGCCATCGGCGTCGTCCGCCGCCGGGTTGCTCCCGTGCGATTCGTCAGGGCGTCTCGAGGATGATCGCGGCCTGCTCCTCGACCGGGTCGGCGAAGCCGTTCGCCGCCAGGTAGTGCTCGGCGTCGAGCGCGGCCGCGCATCCGGTGCCGGCGGCGGTGATGGCCTGGCGGTAGCGCTTGTCGACGAGGTCACCGCAGGCGAAGACGCCCTCGAGGTTCGTTCGGGTCGACGGATGCTGCACCAGCACGTAGCCCTCGTCGTCGAGTTCGACCTGGCCGGCGACGAGCGCACTGCGCGGGTCGTGCCCGATCGCGATGAAGAGGCCGGTCGCGTCGATTGCGGCATCCTCACCGGTGGTGGTGTCGCGCAGTCGCAGGCGCTCGAGTCCGTCGTCACCTTCTGCGGCGATGATCTCGGCGTTCCAGTACGGGCGGATCTTCGGGTTCGAGAACGCGCGCTCCTGCATGATGCGCGAGGCGCGCAGCGAGTCGCGCCGGTGCACGAGGGTGACCGAGTCGGCGAAACGGGTGAGGAACATCGCCTCTTCGAGTGCCGAGTCGCCGCCGCCGACGACCGCGATGTCCTTGCCCCTGAAGAAGAACCCGTCGCAGGTCGCGCACCACGAGACGCCGCGGCCCGTCAGCCGCTCCTCGCCCTCGACGCCGAGCTTGCGGTAGGCGGAGCCCATGGCCAGGACGACGGTGCGCGCCCGGTATTCGACGCCGTTGATGGTGCGGATGGTCTTCACGTCATCGGCGAGTTCGACCTCGGTCGCGTCGTCGTAGACGATGCGTGCGCCGAAGCGCTCGGCTTGCTGGCGCATCTGCTCCATGAGTTCGGGGCCCATGATGCCCTCGGCGAATCCGGGGAAGTTCTCGACCTCGGTCGTCGTGACGAGCGCGCCGCCCGCTTCGACCGAGCTCGCGAGCACGACCGGTGCGAGGCCGGCCCTGGCGAGGTACACGGCCGCCGTGTAGCCCGACGGGCCCGAGCCGATGACGACGACGTTCTCGATGGTCTGATCGCTCATGCGGGTGCGACCTCGAGGCTCTGGAGCAATTCGTCGATGTGGGCGCGGATCTCGTCGCGCACCCGTCGCACCTCGTCGAGGCTGAGCTGATCGGGGTCGTCGAGCGCCCAATCGAGGTACCGCTTGCCCGGGTAGATCGGGCACGCGTCGCCGCAACCCATCGTGACGACGACGTCTGCGGCCTGCACGACATCGTCGGTGAGGGGCTTCGGGAACTCGTGGCTCACGTCGAGCCCGAGTTCTTCGAGCGCGGCGACCACCGCGGGGTTCAGCTCGGCGGCCGGCATCGATCCCGCCGATCGCACGTGCACGCGGTCGCCGCCCATGCTGTGCGTGAGTACGGCCGCCATCTGCGAGCGACCGGCGTTCTGCTCGCAGACGAACAGCACCTCGGGCACCGCATGAGCGATGGCTCCCTTCGCCTGGGCGAGCGCGGTCAGCCGGTCGGCGGCGAATCGAACCACGCGGTTGGCGAGGTGCGCCTTGACCGTCGCCGTGCGAAGCAGCGCGGTGTAGGACTCGAGCACATACCGCTCGACGGTCTCGGCATTGAAGGTGCCGTCGAACCGTGCCGTCAGCTCGAGCGAGAGGTCGTGGAGATAGCGTTCGGGGAAGTTGAGTCCCGGCAGGCCACGTCGCCCTGCGGTGTCGAGCTCGGCCATGATCTAGGCCGCTGCCGGAGCGATTTCAGCGAGGAGCGCCTCGACGCGGCCTCGGATGTCGTCGCGCACGCGGCGCACGGTGACGATGTCCTTGCCGGCCGGGTCTTCGAGTTCCCAGTCTTCGTACCGCTTGCCGGGGAAGATGGGGCACGCGTCGCCGCAGCCCATCGTGATGACGACGTCGGACTCCTTCACGGCGTCGACCGTGAGGATCTTCGGGGTGTTGCCCGCGATGTCGATGCCCTCTTCGGCCATCGCCTCGATGGCCACGGGGTTGATCTGGTCTTTCGGCTCCGAGCCGGCGGACAACACGTCGACACGGCCACCGGCGAGCTCGCGGAGGTAGCCGGCGGCCATCTGCGAGCGGCCCGCGTTGTGGACGCAGACGAACAGGACGGAGGGCTTCTCAGTAGTCATACCGCAATGATAGACGGTGATCTATCATTTGGCTACCGCGGTGGGAGCCTTCGTTCTCGCGGAGCCGGAGACGGAGCCGGAATCGATGCCGGCGGAGCCCGCTCCGCTCGTCCGGGCCGGGAAGAGGAAGCTCACGATGAGCACGCCGACCAGCCCGCCGGCGAGCTGCGCGGCGAGGTACGGCGCGACCGACGCCGGCGCGATGCCCGCGAAGGTGTCGGAGAAGATGCGACCGATGGTCACGGCCGGGTTGGCGAACGAGGTCGAACTCGTGAACCAGTAGGCCGCGCCGATGTAGGCGCCGACGGCGGCCGGGATGATCCGCGTGTTGCCGCTTCGAACGAGCGCGAAGATCACCACGACGAGACCCGCGGTCGCGACGACCTCGGCGAGGAGGGTCTCCGGTGCTGCACGCTCGCTCGACGAGATCGTGGTGGGCACCGCGAACATGGCGTTCGCGAGCAGCGCGCCCGCGATCGCGCCGAGCACTTGCGCGCCGGCATAGGGGGCGACGTCTCGAGCGGCGAAGCCGGGCTCGCCCGAACGGCGCGACAACCACCAGTCGGCCAGTGACACGACCGGGTTGAAGTGGGCGCCCGACAGGGGTGCGAGCACGGCGATGAGCACCGCCAGGCCGAGCGTGGTGGCGAGGCTGTTCTCGAGCAGTTGCAGGCCGACGTCGCCGGGGGAGAGCTCGGCGGCGGCGATGCCGGAACCGACGACGATCGCGACGAGGAGGCCGGTGCCGAGGCACTCGGCGACGAGGCGGCGAAGGAGCGGGGCAGGGCTGGGCGAGGGGGACTCGTCGGCGGTCATGGGTCCTGTCGATCTCAGAGGGTGGTGAGCAGCTGGCGGATTCGGCGCTCGATGTCGTCCCGGATCTCGCGCACTTCGGTGAGGGGCTTCCCGACCGGGTCGGGAAGGTCCCAATCGAGGTATCTGCGGCCCGGGTAGATCGGGCATGCATCGCCGCAGCCCATCGTGATGACGACATCCGCTGCACGTACGACCTCGTCGGTCAGCGGCTTCGGATACTCGCCGGCCAGTGGCACGCCGATCTCATCGAGCGCGGTCACCACGGAGCTTCGCACCTCGCCGGCCGGATCCGACCCTGCAGTCCGCACGTGCACGCGATCACCTGCCAGATGCCGCAGGATCGCCGAGGCCATCTGGGAGCGGCCGGCGTTCTGCACGCACACGAACAGCACCTCCGGTACGCCGGCGCCCGGCGCGGTGTCATCCCGGGCGAGTGCCTCGAGTCGATCCGCCGCGAACTGCGCCGCGAGCGAGGGAACGCGCTGGCCCGGGGTCGGTCGTGCCGAGAGCAGTTCGTAGCTCTCACGGACGTATCGCTCGACCGTCTCTGCGTTGAACACGCCCTGGAACCGTTCGCTGAGGTCGTGCACGACGCGATCGAGGATCGGCTCCACGGCGACCTCGGCCTCGGGCCGGCCCAGCATCTCGGCGATGCGATCCGAGTGCGCCGGCGCCAGTGAGTACCAGGTGCGGCGCCCGTCGGGCTCGCGCGTCAGCAGGCCTTCATCGAGCAGCGCCTTCACGTGATGACTCACGGTCGGTTGCCGAAGTCCGAGCTCGTCGGCGAGGCGACCGACGAGGACCCTGCCGTCAGGCGCGGCGAGGATGCTCCGAAGGATGTGGGCGCGCGTCGGATCGGCCACGAGCCGAAGCTCCCGCGTCGCCTCCACCGCATCACTCATAGATGGGAGTCTATGGCACGGAGGTCGGCGTCGTGCCGGGGTGGTGTCTGAGTGCTAGAGGCCGGCGCCGAGATTGCCGGCGAGCCGGCCGTGCATGGTGGCACTCGCCTCGTTCATGCCGACGATCACGGCCCGCTTGCCGTGGCGCTCGTACTTGTTGGTGATGGCATCGAGCGCGGCGACGGTCGAGGCATCCCAGATGTGCGATCCCGACATGTCGATGACGATGCGGTCAGGGTCGTCGGCGTATTCGAACTGCGTGGTGAGGTCGTTCGACGAGGCGAAGAAGAGCTCGCCGATCACGGTGTAGTAGGCCGTCGGTACGGGTTCGTCCGGCTCGACCGTGCGTTCCACGGCGGCGAAGTGGGCGACACGGCGGGCGAAGGCGATCATCGCGACGATGACGCCGACGATGACGCCGATCGCGAGGTTGTGGGTGATGACGACGATCGCGACGGTCGCGGCCATGACGGTGGTCTCGCTCTTCGGCATGCGCTTGAGCGTCGACCAGCGAATGGAGTGCCAGTCGAATGTCGCGACGGAGACCATGATCATGACGGCGACGAGTGCGGCCATGGGAATGATCGCGACGATGTCGCCGAGGCCGACGACGAGGATCAGCAGGAAGACGCCCGCCAGGAAGGTGGAGATGCGGGTGCGGGCGCCCGAGGCCTTCACGTTGATCATCGTCTGGCCGATCATGGCGCAGCCGCCCATGCCGCCGAAGAGGCCGGAGAGCACGTTCGACGCGCCCTGGCCGAGGGCTTCGCGGGTCTTGCGGGAGTGGGTGTCGGTGACGTCGTCGACGAGCTTGGCCGTCATGAGCGACTCGAGCAGGCCCACGAGGGCCATCGCGAGTGCGTACGGGGCGATGATGACGAACGTCTCCCACGTGAGCGGGATGTTCGGGATGAAGAGCTCGGGCAGGCTCTCGGGCAGTTCGCCCTCGTCGCCGACGGTCGGAACGTTGAGTGCCGTGACGACCGTTGCGATGGTGATGAGCACGATGGCGACGAGCGGCGCCGGGACCACCTTCGTGAGCCGCGGCATGACGACCATGATGAGAATGCCGACCGCGACGAGCGGGTACACCAGCCACGGCACGCCGATCAGGTGGGGGAGCTGGGCGCTGAAGATCAGGATCGCGAGTGCGTTCACGAAGCCGACCATCACGCTTCGCGGGATGAAGCGCATGAGCTTGGCGACGCCGAGCACGCCCATCAGCACCTGGAAGATGCCGGCGAGGATGACGGTGGCGATGAAGTAGTCCATGCCGTAGTCGCGGGCGACAGGTGCGATCACGAGTGCGACGGCACCCGTCGCAGCGGTGATCATGGCCGGACGGCCGCCGAGGAATGCGATGGACACCGCCATCACGAACGACGAGAAGAGGCCGACGCGCGGATCGACGCCGGCGAGGATCGAGAAGGAGATCGCCTCGGGGATCAGTGCGAGGGCGACGACGAGACCCGCGAGAACTTCGCGGGTGAGAATGCGCGGGCTGCGCAGGGCGGCGAGCACCGAGGGTTCGGGTTTGTAGCGGTTGGGCGCATCTGGGCGCGTGACGATAGCCAAAGGTGGTCTCCAGGGGCGAGGGCTCGGCTCTCAGCAAGCCGCGGACGAAGTCGAGTGTGGAGCGCCACGTTGCGCAGCGGCCAGAACGGCCGAGTCGGTGTGAACACCGACGATCACCTGACGGACTCTACCCTTCGAATCGCCCGCGCTCCGGCGGCGGCATCCCCCTCGCCGCCGGAGACCCCGTCGCTCAGCTGCAGCAGCCGCCGCTCGCGCCGCCCGCGCTGGGAGCGCTCGACGAGCACACGCCGGTGGCCGGCAGCACGAGTTCGACGTTGCGCGCCGCCGCGGCATCGCCGTCGAGCCATGCCGACACCGAGCGCACCTGCTCGTATCCGGTCGCGAGCAGGAAGGTCGGCGCGCGGCCGTAGCTCTTCATGCCGACGATGAAGAAGTCGCGTTCGGGCTGCGTGAGTTCGGCGAAGCCGTGCGGTTCGACGGTGCCGCACGAGTGCACGTTCGGGTCGATGAGCGGGGCGAGACGCCGAGGCGCCTCGACGATGTCGTCGAGCTCGAGTCGGATCTCGCGCAGCATGTCGAGGTTCGGGCGGAAGCCGGTGGCGTTCACGATGCGGTCGGCCGAGATGGTCTCGAGTCCGTCGCCGCGACGGCCGGTGATGCGGGCGACGGATGCCTCGTCGTCGATGCCCCGGGCGAGTCGCACGATCTCGAAGCGATCGACGAGTTCGATGCGGCCGGCGTCGACGAGCGCGTCGACCCGAGCGCCGATCGATGCGCGGGCTGCGAGCTCGTCGGTGGGCGACGTCGACACCCGGGCCGCCGTGGCGTTGCGGATCACCCAGGTGATGCGGGTGTCGGGCTCCTGCTCGGCGAGCGTCGCGAGCTTGAGCAGCGTGTTCGCGGCGGAGTGACCGGCGCCGACGACGACCGTGTGCCTGCCCGCGAATGCGGCGCGCTCGCTGCCGAGCACGTCGGGCAGGGCGTGGGTCACGAGGTCGGCGACGTCGAGCAGCCCGAGCGGGTCGAGTCCGGAGGAGCCGAGGCTGTTGGGCGTGCGGTAGGTGCCCGAGGCGTCGATCACGGCGCGGGCGGTGAGCTCTTCGACGCCGTCGGCGGTGCGGACGCGGAGCAGGAACGGAGCCTGTGCGCGCCCGGTGGTGCGGGTGCGGTCCATGCCCTCGCGCGTGACGTCGGTGACGTCGACGCCGAGCCGGGTGCGGCCGGCGATCGACGGAAGGGCCGCGAGGGGGGCGAGGAACCGCTCGACGAGTTCGGCGCCGGTGGGCAGGGCGTCGGCGGATGGCTCGGACCAGCCGGTCTCGGCGAGGAGCCGCTTGGCGGCGGGGTCGACGAGGTGCTTCCACGGGGAGAACAGTCGGGTGTGGCCCCACTGCATCACACTCGCGCCGATGCGGTCGCCGGCTTCGAGCAGCACGAAGTCGATGCCGCGTTCGGTGAGGTTCGCCGCGGCTGCCAGGCCGATCGGCCCGGCACCGACGATGGCGACGGGCAGGCCCTGCAGCCGTGTCGGGGCGGTGGTCTTCGGTGCGGTGAGGTCGATGAGGGTCATCCGTGTCTCGCATTCATTGAAGGTTGTCGATATAGAGAGTGTGGCGACTATATCGACAGATGTCAATATACGGGTAGAGTGTTCTCGTGACCATCATCGAGCTGCCCCTCGTCTCGCGCGACATCGCCGAGGCGGCGACCGCTGCCGCCGACGCGCCCGTCGCATGCTGCGGACCGCTCACCCGCGAGACCATCACGGCGAACGACGCAGACGTCTTCGCGCGAAAGCTGAAGGCCCTCGCCGACCCGGTTCGCCTGCGGCTCGTCTCGATCGTGGCGGCATCCGAGGGGCAAGAGGCGTGCGTCTGCGATCTCACCGAGCCGGTCGGGCTCAGTCAGCCCACGGTCTCGCACCACCTGAAGATCCTCACCGAGGCCGGGTTCCTCTCACGCTCGAAGCGCGGCACCTGGGCGTACTTCCGCCTCGTGCCGGGCGCGCTCGAGGCGGTCGCTGCGCCGCTCGTCTCCGTTTGACTCGTGGTGGCCGCACTCGGCCACCGCCTCGGTAGCGTTGCACCATGGAACGACGACGCGTGGACTGGGCTGCAGGGACATGGACGAGGGACCCGGCGACGGCGCGCCTCGACGGGGAGCACCTGCTCGTGGGTGCTGCTGACGGCAGTGACTACTGGCGCACCACCCACTACGGATTCGTGCACGACGATGGCCACGCGCTGCTCGGCGAATGGCCGGCGGGTACCGCCGTCGAGGTGACCTTCGACGCCTCGAGCCTGAGCGCGGCCTACGACCAAGCGGGCATCATGCTGCATGCCGGACCCGAACGCTGGGTGAAGGCCGGCCTCGAGATCTCCGACGGCGTGCTGCAGCTCGGCGCCGTCGTGACGAACGGCGTCTCGGACTGGTCGATGGCCCCCGTGCCCGATTGGGCCGGGCAGCTCATCACCGTGCGCGCGAGCCACGGTGGCGTCGCCGGCGACTCCGTCGTGCTGCGCGCCCGCACCGAATCGAGCGCATGGCGCACGATTCGCGTCGCGCCGTTCACGGCGGAGCTCGCGTCGGCGGGCCCGCTCGTCTGCGCGCCGATGCGCGGCGACCTCGAAGTGCGGTTCACCGGGTGGACGATGGCGCCTGCCGACCTCGACGTGCACGAGGACCCGCCGATCGGCTGACGTGCCGGCGGTTCTCCGAAACTCAGGAGAACAGCCCGAGGGTGGATGCGGCATCCCTGGCGAGAAGGAAGCCGACGATTCCGACGATCCACGCGGTGTTCTCCGCCGAGTTCTTCTCGAGCCACGCCGCGAACTTGGCGAGCGGCGGTTCGACGAGTCGCCGCGCGACGACTCGCGCCGTCAGCAGCAGGAGCGCCGGGGCGATCATCACGAGGCAGTAGACGGCGAGCACTCCTGCCCACAACTGCGGTGGCAACCCGGCCGCCGTGATCATTCCCACCGCGCCGAGGTAGGGGAGCATCGTCGCCACCTCCACGAGTCCGGCACCGAGGGCGAGGGCGACCACGAGGGTCGGCGAGCCGTCGCCCATCGCGCGGTCTCGGAGCCGGGTGAGTCGACCGGGCGGGCGTTCCTCGCCCTCCGGCCGCTTGCGGTCGATCCAGAAGCTTCCGACGAGGAGTCCGACGCCGAGGATGAGCTGGGTCCAGCGCGCGGCCGGGGTACGGAGGAGTTCCGCGAACCCGGTGAGCAGTGCATCGGCGCCGGCGGTGAGCGCAAGGCCCACGAGGAAGTAGAACACGGCGATCGTGGCGAGGTAGAGCAGCACTCGTCCGGTGCGAACGCGCCCCGGGGCGACGAGGAAGAACAGCGGGATGAGCAGGGTCCCGATACTGAGGCTGTCGACGAGGGCGAGGGCGGCCAGGGTGAGGCCGAGGTCCAGAGTCATGACTCCACCTTCGGGGCGCAACTGCGCGGCGCGCATCGGGCGAACGATGACCCCCTGGTACATCCTTCGGACGACCGCCGCCACCGCGCCGTGTGCTGTGATGGGGGCATGGAGTGGCGCAATGCGGCGGTCGTGCGGCAAGTGAGGCGTCTCTACGCTGCCTGGCCTGATCTCGTGACCGCGCTCGCCACGGCTGCTGCGGGCGTCGCGTTCATCGCCATCGGGCTGACGAATCTCTGGTCGGGCGTCACGTGGGCGCCCGAGATCAGCCCGTGGTGGCACGTCATCCCGATCCTCGTCGGCTCCGCACTCATGCTCGGCAAGCGGCACCGCCCGATGACCATGCTGCTCGCCGGCACCGCGGTGGCCGGCGTCGACATCTGGCTCGGCGGCAGCCTCGGCATGGTTCTCGTCTTCTTCGACCTCCTCTACTCCGCTGTCCTCTTCGGGCGCGCGCGCCACGTCCGGGCGATCCTCGCCGTCATCGTGGTGCTCGTCGTCGCTGCGCTCCTCGGGCCGCTGCTCGCCGGCGCGACCCTGCAGGCCGGGGTGCTGCTCGCCCTCCAGGCGTTCCTCCTCCTCGGCACCGCGTACTGGTGGGGGA
The DNA here is from genome assembly GCF_059758475.1 of Agromyces sp. GQ35. NCBI lineage: Bacteria > Bacillati > Actinomycetota > Actinomycetes > Micrococcales > Microbacteriaceae > Agromyces > Agromyces sp. GQ35. The sequence continues at coordinate 1,127,704 of NZ_JCAXEO010000001.1, forward strand.
TGTCCGTGCGTCGGAGTCGCGAGGTGGCGGCGCTGTCCGAGGCGCGGGCGCGTGACGCGGAACGCTTCTCCGACATCGTCAAGGCCGACACCGTGAGGCAGGAACGCGGTCGGATGGCTCGCGACCTGCACGACGTCATCGCGGGCAACCTCTCGGCGATCGCGATCCATGCGGAGGCGGCGCTGTCCTCCACCAGCCAGGCGCACGATCGGTCTGCACTGCGCGCGATTCGCGAGGCGAGCATCGACGGCCTCGACGAGATGCGCTCGATGATCCTCGTGCTGCGGTCAGGGTCCGACCCGCTGATCGCTCCGCCGCGCCTGGCGGAACTCCCTGATCTCGTGGCGCGGAGCTCGGCGGTGAAGGTCACCGTCGTGGGCGAGACGCCGCAGGTTCCCACGGCGATCGACCAGGCGCTCGCCCGCATCGTCAGCGAGGGGCTCAGCAATGCGGCACGGCACGCGCCCGGAGCGGATGTGGAGATCCGCTTCCACGCGACCGAGGCGACAGCCGAGGTGGACATCCTCTCCCGAGGGGGCGCCCCGTCTGCGCCGACCATCGGCACCGGCCAGGGAATCAGCCTGCTCCGGGAGCGCGCCGAACTGCTCGGCGGCACGCTGGCCGCGGCTCCGGTCGATGGCGGATGGCAGCTCCACGCCCGTATACCTCGGAGCGCCCAATGACCGTACGAGTCCTCATCGCCGACGATCACGCTGCCATCCGGGCCGGGCTGCGCACGCTCCTCGATTCCGCGGACATCGAGGTCGTGGGCGAGGCCGCCGACGGTGCCGCTGCGGTGCGGAACACGCGAGCGCTCCGGCCCGATGTCGTGCTCATGGACGTGCGCATGCCCGGCACCGACGGCATCGACGCGACACGGGCGATCGTCGCCGAGAGGCTCGCCGAAGTCCTCGTGCTGACCACGTTCGACCTCGACGAGTACGTGTTCGGTGCCGTGCGAGCCGGCGCGGCGGGATTCCTCCTCAAGTCCGCGAGCGCTGGAGCACTGCACGCCGCGGTGCATGCGGTTGCTCGGGGCGAGGGGGCGCTCGCGCCCGAGGTGACACGTCGGCTGCTCGACGCCTTCGCGACGGTCGCGGTACCGGACGAGCCGGATCCCGTCATCGCGCAATTGACCCAGCGTGAGCGCGAAGTACTCGCGGGGCTCGGACGCGGTCTGTCCAATGCCGATCTCGCGGGCGAGCTCGGCATCAGCGAGTCGACGGCCAAGACGCACGTCTCGCGGGTGCTCGGCAAGCTCGGCGTCGCGTCGCGCATGGAAGCAGCGGTGCTCGCCCGGCGTGCGGCGCTCGAGTAGGCCGGGTGATCAGGGAAGCTGCGGCGGGCCGTAACGAGCGAGGAACGTCATCACCGCTTCATCGGCGATGCGGGCGAGTTCGGCGTCGTCGTAGGGTCGGGTGCTTCCCGCGAGCGTGAGCCGGTTGAGCGGAGCCGCAACCACCAGCCAGGTGAAATGCTCCGCGGCGGTGTACGCCGGCTCGGCTCGCAGCGCCCCCCGCTGCGAGAGCACGGAGAGTGCATCCGCGAGGGCGGCGATGTTCCGCTCCCAGCTGCGCTCGACGTAGTCGGAGGCGACCGAGGGGAATCGAGCGGCCTCAGCCGCGACGAGTGTGCGCATCTGCAGCACGGCGGGCGACAGCACCCCGCGCTGGAGCACACCGGCGAGCTGTCGCAGCTGGGCGACGGGATCGTCGGCGGCCGATAGGGCATCGGTGTGCGGCTTCATCGCATCGCGCCCGCGGTCGACCCAGTCGGAGACAACGGCGGCGTACAACTCGCTCTTCGAGGGGAAGTCGCGGTAGAGGGATGCCTTCGAGATGTGCGCCGCCGAGGCGACCGAGTCCATGGTGGTGCCGGCGAACCCGCGCGAGAGGAACTGTTCACGCGCGATGTCGAGCAGGGCGGTTCCGGCGATCCCGCGCGGACGGCCGAGTCGGCGCACTTCGCTGATCCCCATGGCCCTCCAATTTTAGTACTTGACAGTACTTTACATGGGGTCTACGTTGGAATAAAGAACCCAGCCGTACTAAATAGAGAGGTGGAGTCGATGCTCGCCTTGGGAATCGCGATCGCGGCGGTGGCTGCGTTCGTCCTCAGCTCCATTTACTACATCGTCGCTCCGGCAGCGCCACCGGCCTCCGCCGAACGCGGCACTGCCCGCGACGAGCGCCCGAAGCCATGGCAGATCCTGCTCGAGCTGGTGCGCAGCGCCGTCGTCGCGGGCCTGATGGCTGGTCTGTTGGCTGCTGCAGGCTGGTCGGGCCCCGGGGCGGGTGCTCTGCTCGGAGTCGCCCTCTTCGCATTGCCCCTCGTGCTGCTCGCCGGTTCGGTGCAATGGGAGCGGGTGCCGGTGTCGACCGCAGTGCTCCACGCCGGAGACTGGCTGCTGAAGCTCGTGCTCGTCGGCGCCATCGTCGGTTTCTTCATCTGACCCAGCGAACCGAACTCGAGAAAGGACACCGCATGACCAGCAGGGAAGGCCCCCTCGACATCACCTTCAGTGCCGTGCTCGGCAAGGTGCAGCCGGGTGACACCTGGACGTGCGTGAAGCTGCCCGACAGCGCAGCCGTCTTCGGTACCCGCGGCCTCGTCAAAGTGGCCGGCACGGTCGACGGCGTGGAATTCCGGAGCTCGTTCATGGCGCTCGGCGACGGCACGCACAAATTGCCGATCGCGGCCGAGCTCCGTCGATCGATCGGCAAGACAGACGGAGACGAGGTCACCGTGCACCTGACCCGACGACTCGGGTGACGGTGTGAACTCCGGCCGGGCCCGTGGGAGCATGAATCGCGTGTTCATCCGTGCTGCCGTGCCATCCGACGCCGCTCCGCTCAGTCGACTCCTGAACCGGGTGATCGACGAAGGCGACAAGACGGCGATCGACGCGCACCTCTCGGACGAGGAGTTCGCCGAGTGGTTCCTCACCGGCAGCCACTGCGTCAGCTGCACCGTTGCACAGGATGAGACCGGCCGCGTGCTCGGCTTTCAAGCCCTCGAGCGGTTTCACGACGACCTGCCAGAGGGCATGGCCGACATCGGAACGTTCGTGTCGCAGGAGGCGCGCGGGACGGGCGTCGGAACCGCACTCATCAATGCGTCGGTGCGTGAAGCGCGCGAGCGCGGCCTCACGGCGATCCGAGCGGTGATCCTCCGCACGAACGCCGGCGCCGTCGGCTACTACCGGTCGACCGGGTTCGTGGCGGAAGCCGAAGCGCCCGCTTCGAGCTCAGTTGCGCTGATCCTCGTGCTGCCGCGCTGAGGATCACCCGCGGCGGTGCACTCCGTCGAGCGTGCCGAGCGAGAACGGATGCCCCGGCGTGCGCGCCGAGGCATTCGTCGGTCGTCGCTCAGCTCGCCGGCGTGATGTTGTGGTTCTGGCGGAACACGTTGCCGGGGTCGAGCTGCGCCTTCACTCGACGCAGGCGCTCGAGCGTGGCCGGCGGGTACATCGCCGCGGTGATCGCCTCGCCGCGTTCTGCCGCGAAGTTGCCGTAGACGCCGTTCGTGAAGGCGAGTGCGGCATCGCTGCCGGCCCTCGCCGCCGCGAGCTGCTCGGCCGTCGCGTCGAGCGGAAGCACGCCGTTGACGATGAGGAGGGCCTCGGCGTCGCGGTGCGCGATGGCGGTCGCGTCGGGGGCGACGCGCGAGAACGCACCGCCGAGTGCACGCAGCAGCACCATTGTGGGCACCGGGCGATCGTAGGCCGCGGCGACCGCGTCGAGTGCCGCGTCGGAGAGCTCGGGTACGAAGCCGTTGCCGCCGACGAACTGCAGCGGCGGTCGGCCAGGAGGCGCGTCTTCGAGAAGATCACCATAGGAGGTCGGCGCGAGCGAGACCTCGGTCACCGACGGCAGCGCCAGGAGCGGGGCGAGCAGCTCACGGAGCTGCTCTTCGCCGCCCTGCAACGCGACGCCGAGCTGCGGACCCGCCGGCACCCCCGGGGCGAACGGCGGCATCAGCATCAGCGACGAGTTGAGCTCGTCGGGGCCGGCGCGCATCACGTCGCGCCAGGCTCGCAGCACCGCGGGCACGTCGGAGCGGTCGAACCGCACGTGGCCGCCGACGAGGCCGTCGGCCGGCGCCGCCTGGAAGCTGAAGCGCGTCACCACGCCGAAGTTGCCGCCGCCGCCGCGAAGCGCCCAGAACACCTCGGGGTGCTCGGTCTCGTTCACGGTGAGCACCTCGCCCGCGGCGGTGACCAGCTCGACCTCGCGCAGCGCGTCGACCGTGAGCCCGTGCGCTCGCACGAGCCAGCCGATGCCGCCGCCGAGCGCGAGGCCGCCGACGCCGACCTGGCGCGTGTCGCCCGAGCTCACGCCGAGCCCGTGCGGACCGAGCACGCCGGCGACGTCGCCCCAGCGTGCACCGCCGCCGACGGTGACGATGCCGGCGGCGTCGACCTCGATCTTCGTGAATTCGGCCAGATCGACGACGAGCCCGTCTTCGACCGGAAGGAGGCCGTGGCCGCCGCTGCGCACGGCGATGGGAAGACCGGCGGCGGCGGCGAGGCCGACCGCCGCAGCGACCTCGTGTGCGGTGTGCGGTCGTACGACCGCCTCGGGCTCGCCGACGCCCGCGAAGACGGTGCGGCCGGACTCGTATTCGGTTGCGCCGGGACCATGCGCCCGGCCTGGAATTCGCTCGCTCAGATCGGAGAGAAGAGGCATTTCGTCAGTCTGGCAGTGGCCCGTGACATCCGGAATGCTGCTCGCTCAGCGCTGAATCCATGCGCGCGCATGCTGCATCGCAGCCCGCTCGCCCTACTCCCCGCTCGGGTGCGCCCCCGCCGCGTCGATGACCCAGGCGGAGGCGAACGCGCGTTCGCGCCATGCGGAGTACCGCCCTGAGACACCGCCGTGCCCGGCGGCCATCTCGATCTTCAGCAGTGGGTCGGCGCCGACATCGCGGAGCTTCGCCACCCACTTCGCCGGCTCGACGTAGAGCACGCGGGTGTCGTTGAGCGAGGTGACGGCGAGGATGCGCGGGTAGTGCCGGCCGCCGTGGGCGCCGTCGTGCACGTTCTCGATGGGGGAGTACGACTTCATGTAGGAGTAGACCTCTTCGTCGTCGAGCGGGTTGCCCCACTCGTCCCACTCGATGACGGTGAGCGGCAGCGACGGGTCGAGGATAGAGGTCAGCGGGTCGACGAACGGCACCTCGGCGAGGAAGCCCGAGAAGTACTGCGGCGCCAGGTTCGCGACGGCGCCGACGAGCAGCCCGCCCGCGCTGCCGCCCTGGGCCACGAGCCGGTCGGGTGCCGTGATGTCGTTGTCGATGAGGTGGCGGGCGGCGGCGACGAAGTCGGTGAACGTGTTGCGCTTCTCGAGCTTCTTGCCGTGCTCGTACCAGAGCCGGCCCATCTCGCCGCCGCCGCGCACGTGCGCCACGGCGAAGATCATGCCGCGGTCGAGCAAAGACAGGCGGGGGATGCCGAAGCCCGGGTCGATCGAGTGCTCGTACGATCCGTAGCCGTAGAGCACCGTCGGCGCGGGCGTGCCGAGGTCGACGAGGTCGTGCCGGTAGACGAGCGACACCGGGATGCGGGTGCCGTCGTCGGCGATCGCCCACTCGCGGCGCTGCGCGTAACGGGTGGCGTCGTAGTCGCCGAGCACGGCCTGGCGTTTGCGCAGCCGCCGCTCGCCGGTCGCCACGACCACGTCGTACACGGTCGACGGCGTCACGAAGCTCGTGTACCCGATGCGCAGGGTCGGCTGCGTCCAGTCGGGGTTTCCGGCGAGCCCCACCGAGAACAGCGCCTCGTCGAACGCGAGCTCGTGCAGGGTGTCGTCGGGGGTGGCGTCCGCCGGCAGGCCGGCCTCTGGCACCTTCGCGACCGCGACGCGCGGCAGGCCGTCGCGGCGATACTCGACCGCGACGAAGTCGCGGAACGCGTCCACTCCTTCGAGGCGAACGGCCGGGTCGTGAGGCAGCAGCATCCGCCGCTCGCCCTGCGGGTCGGATGCCGCCACGCTCACGAGCTCGAAGTTCACGGCGCCGTCGTTGTGCACGATGAGCAGGCGGTCTCTTGCGCCGGCGACCACGTGCTCGACGTCGTATTCGACCCCGTCCTTGCGGGGCCAGACCACGGTGAACTCACCGGTGGGCTCGGCTGCGTCGAGCAGCCAGGTCTCGCTCGTGATGTTCGACCCGGCTTCGACGACGAGGAACCGGCGGCTGCGGGTGACGCCGACGCCGAGCCAGAAGCGTTCGTCGGGTTCGTGGAAGACCGAGACGTCGTCGGATGCCGCGGTGCCGATCTCGTGGCGCCAGATCGTGTCGGGGCGCCACGACTCGTCGACGGTCGCGTAGAAGACGTACCGACCGCTCGGGTCGAACGTCGCGCCGCCGGCGGTGCCCTCGATCACGTCGTCGTATTCGCGACCGGAGCCGTCGAGCGCGCGCAACCGGATCGTGTACCGCTCGTCGCCCTCGACATCGGTCGCGTAGAGCAGGGTCGACCCATCGGGGGTGACGTCGAAGCTGCCGAGCGAGTAGAACTCGTGGCCCTCGGCCTCTGCGTTGTCGTCGAGGAGCACCTGCTCGCCGGGGAGCGGGGTGCCGGAGGCATCCGTGACCGGGGGCTCCCAGTCGTCGGGACCTGCAGCCGGCACCCGGCAGTGGATGCCGTACTGCCGACCCTCGGCCGTGCGGGTGAAGTACCACCAGTCGCCCTCGCGCGTGGGCACGCTGAGGTCGGTCTCCTGGGTGCGCGTCTTGATCTCCTCGAAGATCTGCTCCTGCAGGATCGCGAGATGCTCGGTCTTCGCCTTCGTATAGGCGTTCTCTTCGTGGAGGTGGGCGACGACGGCCGGGTCGTCCTTCTCGCGCAGCCACTCGTAGTCGTCGATCACCACGTCACCGTGGTGCTCGCGGCGGGTCGGTCGCTTCTCGGTGTTCGGCGGAGTCAGCACGTCACCACGGTACTCCCGCACCGGCGACTCCCGACTCCGCGGGCGGCGTTCGCTGCTCGGCTGCGACGACGAGGAAGGTCGCCCGAATGGAGTCGGCGAGCAACTTAGGTTAGCCTTCTCTCACTCCGATGTTCGGAGTCCCCCTCATATTCTCCCGTCCCCCACGGAGGCGAAGCGTGCCCATCCGCCCGCTCGAGTCGACCGCGCTGCGGCTGACTCGCGGACCGTCGTCGGCGCCCGCTCTCGTCGCCGGCCAGTCGACGATCGATCACGGCGAGCTGCGCGATCGCGTCGATGCGCGACGGCATGAGCTCGGCTCCGAACGGCGACTCGTGATGATCGCCGGCGCGAACGAGGTCGAACCGATCGTCACCTACCTCGCTGCGCTCGAGGGCGGCCATCCGGTGCTCTTCGTCGACGGGGATCCGTCGAGCAACCGGCAGCACCGCGAGGCGCTCATCGAGCGGTTCGATCCCGATGTGATCGCCGGCGGTGACGCCGGTAGCGCGCCCGGCGTCACCGGCTGGTCACTCATCGAGCGTCGTGACGGCACGCGTCACGACCTCCACCCCGAGCTCGCGCTGCTCGCGAGCACCTCGGGTTCGACCGGTTCCCCGAAGCTCGTCCGGCTGAGCCGCACGAACGTCGAGAGCAACGCGGTCGCCATCGCCGACTACTTGAACCTCGGCGTCGCCGACCGTGCAGCGACCACGCTGCCGCTGCACTACTGCTACGGGCTCTCGGTGGTCAACAGCCACCTCGTCGCGGGCGGCAGCCTCGTGCTGCAGTCGCACTCGGTCGTCGACGACGAGTTCTGGCGCGCCTTCGATCGCGCAGAGGCGACCTCGTTCGCCGGCGTGCCGTACACCTTCGACCTGCTCGATGCGGCAGGGTTCGCCGATCGGGCGACGCCGAGCCTGCGCTACGTGACCCAGGCGGGCGGGCGGCTCCGCCCCGAGCAGGTGCGTCACTACGCCCGTCTCGGCCGTGAACGCGGCTTCGAGTTCGTCGTCATGTACGGGCAGACCGAGGCGACCGCTCGCATGGCCTACCTGCCGCCTCGTCTCGCCGAATCGGCGGCCGGGGCGATCGGCGTGCCGATTCCCGGCGGGCGGTTCCGCATCGACGAACCCCGTGACGACGGCGTCGGCGAACTCGTCTACTCCGGTCCGAACGTGATGCTCGGCTACGCAGAGGAGCCGGCGGACTTCGCTGCAGGACGCGTCGTCGACGAGTTGCGCACCGGCGACCTCGCGCGCCGGCGTGACGACGGGCTCTTCGAGGTCGTCGGGCGCAGCAGCCGCTTCGTGAAGGTCTTCGGCCTGCGCATCGACCTCGACCGGGTCGAACGGCTGCTCGGCGACGACGGCTTCGAGGTGCGCACGGCGAGCTCCGACGAACGGCTGCTGCTCTTCGTGCGCGCCGAGCGGTTCGCCGGCGCGGTGCGCGACCGGGCCGCGGCGCACACCGGCCTTCCGACGCACGCGATCCGGGTGCACGCGATCGACGAGTTCCCGCGCACCTCGAGCGGCAAGCCCGACACGGCGGCACTCGTGCGGTACGCCGCCGCGCTCGACTCCTGCGTTCCGCCCGCGACCCGCCCGGGCGCCGACGCCACCGCCTCCATCGACGGCGCGACCTGCCCCGCGACATCCGCTGAGCAGGTCACGCCCGACGCCGTCCGCCTGCTGTACACCGCCCTGCTCGGCACGAGCGGTGTCACCCTCGATGATTCGTTCTCGGGTCTCGGCGGCGATTCGCTCAGCTACGTCGAGGTCTCGTTGCGCCTCGAATCGCTGCTCGGTGCGCTGCCACGCGAGTGGCCCACGATGACGGTGCGCGAGCTCGGTACGGTGGCCGCGCCCGATCGAGCGGATGCCCCGCCGCCCGCCGATCCCGAGCGCACCGCGGCCACGCGCTCGACGGTCGCACGCTCTCGCATCCGCCGCCTGCCCCGCATCGAGACGCCGGCCCTGCTGCGCGCCGTCGCGATCGTGCTGATCGTCGGCACGCACGCGAACCTCTTCGACCTCAAGGGCGGCGCCCACCTGCTGCTCGCCGTTGCGGGGTACAACCTGGCGAGATTCCAGCTGGCGGATGTCCCGGGTCGACGCCGATCGCTCGCGTTGCTGCGCAGCACTCGCCAGTTGCTCGTGCCGGCCGTGCTGTGGGTCGGCGCGGTCGCGCTCGTCACCGGCTACTACCGGCCCGAGACCGTGCTGTTCGTGAACAACTTCGGCGGCGAGTCGACCTGGAGCGTGCACTGGCAGTTCTGGTTCATCGAGGCGGTCGCCTGGTCGCTGCTCGGGCTCGCGGCACTGCTCGCCGTTCCCGGCATCGACCGGGTCGAGCGGCGACACCCCTACGCGTTCGCGTTCGTGGTGCTCGCCCTGGCGCTCGCGGCGCGCACGCTCCTGCTCGGGGGCGTCGAGGCTCACGCCACCGAGCGATACACGACCGCCATGGTGCTCTGGTGCCTCGCCCTCGGCTGGCTCATCGCGCGCTCGCGCACGCTCCTGCAGCGGTGGGTGGCGACCGTGGTCGCCCTTGCGAGCATCGTCGGGTTCTTCGGCACCCCAACCCGCGAGTTCATCATCCTGATCGGGCTGCTGCTGCTGATCTGGCTGCCGGCCGTGCCGTTGCCGCGCCTGCTCGTGCCGGTCGTCGGCCTGCTCGCCGGGGCATCCATGTTCATCTACCTGACGCACTGGCAGGTGTACCCGTCGCTCGAGAACCACCTTCCGTGGCTCGCGACGCTGCTCTCGCTCGCCGTCGGCCTCGCGGCATGGAAGCTCTACGTCTTCGCCGCCGCGCGAGTCACCGCGCGAGTCACCGCGCTGGTCAGGGCGCGTCGGCGCTGACCGAGGGTTCCGGGTCGGGTCGGGTCGGGGCGGCGACCGGGTAGAGCACCACGCCACCGTCGACCCGCACCTCGACCCGGGCACCGGGGTCGACCCCGACGACCTCGTGGTGGGGCAGTCGCAACTCGATCGTCGACGGCGCGTCGTCGCCGAGCCGCAGTTGCACCTCGGTGATCGGACCGACGCGGCGGACGCCGGTGACGGTCGCGTTCGGCACCGATGCCGCCGAGGCCGACGAGCGCACCTCGAACTGCGACGGGCGCACCATCGCGACTGAGGCGCTGCCGCCGCTTCGATCGTGCCGGATCGGGATGCGTCCGAGCACGCACTCTGCGCAGCCGCTGCCGAGCGTGGCGGGCAGCAGCACCGCAGCGCCCAGGAAGGCCGCGATCTCGGGTGTGGCCGGACTGTCGTAGACCTCCGACGGAACGCCCGATTGGGCGAGCCGGCCATCGACCATGATGCCGATGCCGTGGCCGAAGGTGAGCGCCTCGTCCTGGTCGTGGGTGACGAGCACGGCGGTGGTCGCCGAGCGCTCGAGCGCCTCGATGACGGCTCGGCGCGTCTGCTCGCGCAGCCCGGTGTCGAGGGCGCTGAACGGTTCGTCGAGCAGGATCACGGCGGGCCGCGGAGCGAGAGCCCGGGCGAGGGCGACGCGCTGCTGCTGGCCGCCCGAGAGTTGGTGGGGGAACCGCTCGGCGAGGGCGGGGTCGAGTGCGGCGAGGCTCATCGCCTCGCGCACGCGGGCGGCGCGGTCGCGCGCGCCGCGGAGCCCGAAGCCGATGTTGCCCGCGACCGTGAGGTGCGGGAAGAGAGCGCCGTCCTGTGCGACGTAGCCGATGCCGCGGCGGTGAGCGGGCACCGAGCGCCCGCCGCCTCCTGCGAGCACGCGATCACCGAGGGCGATGCGTCCGTGGTCGGGCTCCTCGAACCCCGCGATGAGTCGCAGCAGCGTGCTCTTGCCGCTGCCCGAGGCGCCGACGATCGCCGTGCGGGACCCGTCGGGCACGTCGAGCGAGATGTCGTCGAGCACTCCCGTGCTCCCGAACGACTTCGCGACGGATTCGATCACGAGCCTCATCGCGCCCGCCATCCCCGAGCCTGCGCGAACATCAGCCCGACGGCCGGAATCGAGAGCAGGATGAGCACCAGTGCATAGGGGGCGGCACCCGGGTAGTCGATGGCGGATGCGGCCGACCAGAACTGCGTGGCCAGGGTGCGCGTGCCGGTCGGCGCGAGCAGCAGGGTCGCGGTGAGCTCGTTGGCGGCTCCGAGCGCGACGAGGGCCGCGCCGGCGGCGATCGAGGGAACGAGTAGCGGAACGGTCACGCGCAGCCGGGCCGTGAAGGGTGAGACGCCGAGCGAGCGGGCGGCTTCTTCGAGCGACTCGGGGACTTGCGCGATGCCCGCCCGCAGCGACACCAGCGCGCGGGGGAGGAACACGATCACATAGGCCACCATGACGGTGAACACCGTTTGGTACAAGGCGGGCGCGAGACGGAGCGTCACGGTGACGAGCGCGAGCGCGACGATGATGGCGGGCAGGCTGCTCGCCACGTAGTACGGCGCCTCGAGTGCGCGGCTCCGTCGGGCGGGGAAGCGGCCCACGAGCCACGCCACGGGGAACGCCACGAGGATCGCTCCGATCGCGCCGCCGGCGCCGAGCAGCGCGGTCTGCAGCGCGGTCGATGCGAGGTCGGCGAAGGCCGAACCGTCGGCGGCGCCGAGCCACCGCAGCACGCTCGCGAGCGGCACCGCGGTCGCCGCGAGCACGAGCGCCGAGAGCGCGACGAAGGCGGGTGCGGTCGCGCGCCCGAGCCGGAGCGGCACCGCCGGGTGCGGGCTGCCCGAGCCGACGCGTGCGTACCGCCCGCGACCCCGCGCCGACGACTCGGCGATGAGCAGCAACAGGCACAGCGCGGTCAGCACGACACCGAGCGACGCCGCGGATGGTCCGGCGAACGTCGACTGGTACGCGACGACGATCGCCGTGGTGAAGGTGTCGAAGCGTACGAAGGCGAACGCGCCGTACTCGGCGAGCAGGTGCAGGGCGACGATCAGGCCGCCGCCGAGGATCGCGAGTCGCAGCTGCGGCAGTACGACCCGGGCGAAGACCGCCCACGAGCCGTCGCCGAGCGAGCGGGCCGACTCCTCGAGGGCCGGGTCGAGTCCTCGCAGCGTTGCGAGGACCGGAAGGTAGACGAGGGGGGAGTAGGCGAGCACGGCCACGAGGAGCCCGCCGCCGAGGCCGTGGATCGACGGGATCGCGCTCGCCCAGCCGTAGCTGGCGACGAAGGCCGGGATGGCGAGTGGCGCCGCGAGCAGTACCGCGAACACTCGGCGGCCGGGCAGGTCGGTGCGTTCGACGAGCCAGGCTCCGCCGACGCCGAGCGCGATCGTCGTCGGCACTCCGAGCACCAGCAGCAGCACGGTGTTCAGCAGCAGCTCGCCCACCCGGGGGCGGAATACCAGCTCGGCGAGTTCGGCCCATCCGATCTCGATGACCGTCGCCACCACGTAGCCGACCGGCACGAGCATGACGGCCGCGAGCACCACGACGAGCGCCACCAGTGCGGTCGGCGGCCGTCGCGCGCCGTCGCCCGATCGTCCCTGCCCGCCAGTGGTGCGGGCCGGGGCGTCGATCGCAGCGGCTGTCGTCAGAGCAGACCGGCGTTCGTCATGAGGTCGATGACCTGGGGGCCGTTGAGCTTGGACGGGTCGACGGTCGGCGCGTCGAGCGTGTCGAGTGCCGGCAGCGGCGACTTGGCCGGGATGCCGCTCGAGACGGGGTATTCGAAGCTGTATCCCTCGCCGAGGATGGTCTGGCCCTGCTCGCCCGCGAGGAACGCAAGGAATTGCTGCGCCTGCTTCTCGTGCGTGCTCGATGCGAGCACGCCGCCGCCCGAGACGCTCACGAAGGCGCCCGGATCCTGGTTGCCGAAGTAGTGGAGCTTCGTGTTGCCGCTGTTCTCGGCCGTCTTGTCTTGATCGCGGAACCAGTAGTAGTGGTAGATGACGCCGGCGGGGATCTCGCCGGCGTTCACGGCCTTCATGGTCGCGATGTTGTTCTGGTACACGGTCGCGTTCTCGGCCATGCCGTCGAGCCAGGCCGCGGTCGCCGCTTCGCCCTCGAGTGCGAGCATCGCCGAGATGATCGCCTGGAAGTCGGCGCCGCCGGGGGCGCCGCCCCAGCGGTCCTTCCACTCGGGCTTCTCGAGGTCCATGAGCGATGCCGGCAGCTCGGCGTCGCTGAGCAGCTCGGGGTTGTAGACGAGCACCGTCGAGCGCGCGGCGATGCCGGTCCAGAGCCCGCTCGACGGGCGGTACGCCTCGGGCACGAGCTCGAGCGTCGCCGCGTCGACCGGGGCGAACAACCCGGCGTTCTCGACGAGCGACATCGCCGGAGAGTTCTCGGTGAGGAACACGTCGGCCTTCGATGCCGCGCCCTCCTGCACGAGCTGGTTGCCGAGTTCGCTGTCGGACCCGTGCCGCAGCACGACCTCGATGCCGGTCTCCTCGGTGAAGGCGGCCACCCACTCCTCGGTGAGTTGCTCGTGCTGCGCGTTGTAGACGACGAGCGCGTCGTCCGGCGCAGCATCGGACGCCGTACCGTCGGACGACGCGGGCGCGGAGCATCCGGTCAATGCGGCGGCGAGGGCGACGGTCACTGCGGACGCGACGAATGAGGGGAGAAGGCGGCGCATCACGAGGCTCTTTCGGATTCGAAGTGGAGGAGAGGCTATCCTAACCTGCGCGGATTGCCGTCGGAGACTTCGGGCGACATCCGGTGAGGCCACGTGCTCCAGACCGTGACGAGGTCCCGAACTGGCTCTTTCCGGAGATCGAGCGATGTGGTTGGGTGAGCCATGGACACGGGTGACGGCACCACGAAACCGTTCAACGGCCGGCTCGCCATTCTGCTCGCGATGGCGATGTTCGTGCTCGTCGTCGACACCTCGCTCATGAACGTGTCGATCTCCGCGGTCGTGGAAGACCTCGGCACGACCGCGAGCGGCGTGCAGGGCGCGATCGCCCTCGAGGCGCTCGTCTCGGCCGCGTTCATCCTCATCGGCGGCAAGACCGGTGACCTCATCGGACGGAAGCTCGCGTACATCCTCGGGCTGCTCGGCTACGCGGTCGGCGCGATCGCGATGACGCTCGCCCAAGACCTCACGGCGATCATCGTCTTCTGGGCGATCATCGGCGGCATCGGCGCGTCGCTGCTGCTCCCGTCGATGCAATCCCTCATCCACGGCAACTTCGAAGGCGCGCATCAGAAGCGCGTGTACGCCCTCGTCGGCGCGTCAGCCGCGATCGCAGCCGGCGTCGGCCCGTTGCTCGGCGGCTTCATCACGACCTTCCTCTCGTGGCGGGTGGGGTTCCTCCTCGAGGCCGTCGTGATCGCCGTCGTGCTCTCGGGCATCAAGCTCGTGAAGGACGTGCCCTACACCGGTTCGCGTGCGGTCGACTGGGTCGGCGCGGCACTCTCGGTCGTCGGCATGGGCGGCGTCGTGCTCGGCATCCTCGTCTGGCAGGAGGGCGGACAGTACGTCGCCCTCATCATCGGCGTCGGGGCGATCGCCCTCGTCGGGTTCGTCTGGTGGCTGCGGGCACGCAAGCGGCGTGAACGTGCCACCCTCGTCGATCCGGTGCTGTTCGAATCGAAGGTGTTCAAGGCGGGAGTGAGCGGCCAGCTCCTGCAGCAGATCGCCCTCGGCGGTTCCATGATCGTGCTGCCCCTCTACCTCCAGATGGTGCTCGGGTACAACGCGCTGCTCGCCGGTCTCTCCATCGCGCCGCTCTCGCTGAGCATGTTCGTGGTCGCGCTGCTCGCCGGGAAGCGAGCGAACGGTCGTCCGAGCTCGATCATCCTGTGGGGGTTCATGCTCCTCGTCGTCGGATTGTCCGCAGTGGTCGTGGTCGTGCCGCGTGCCGACTCGGGATGGTGGCTCGCCATTCCGCTCGTCATCGCCGGAGGCGGCCTCGGGCTGCTCGTGTCACAACTCAACAACTACACGTTGTCGCCGATCTCCGACGAGCGGGTGAGCGAGGCGGCCGGCGTGAACTCGGCCGCAGGGTCGTTCGGGCTGTCATTCGGCCTCGCCTTCGCGGGCGCCATCATGCTCGCCGTGCTCGCCTTCACGTTCACGGCTCGCGCGGAGTCGAGCGCGGTGCTCGCGCCCGACGACCGGGAACGCGTCGCGGTCGCCCTGGAAGAGGACGCCCAGCTCATGTCGGATCTGCAGCTCGAGGAGCTGCTCGCGGACGAGCCCGACGAGGTGCAGGACGAGATCATCGCCATCAACACCGAGTCCCGGCCGATCGCCCTGCAGGTCGCACTGCTCATCCCCATCCTCGCAGGGCTGCTCGGCATCATCACCGCGCTGAGGATGCGACGACTTCCCGACCCGAAACCCTCCTCGGCGGCAGCGGGAACCCTGCTCGGCTGACGGCCAGCGGGGCGAGTACCACGTGCATTCGCAAGGTGCGGGTGCAGCACTGAAGACGAACGGAGTACCAGGATGAGCGGATCCTCACCCATCGCGCGAGTTCTTCGCCACCCGATCGCCAGCGAGGAGTCGAGGGAATCCTCGGCGCTCCTCATCGGTGCCGGCGCGTTCGTCGTGGGTGCGCTCGCGGGGCTCCTCGTGTTCTGGGGGCGAGAGGTACCGATCGCGGGCCGGGGGTCCCTGGGCGACGTCGTCGCCGTCGGCGGAGCGCTCGCCGCGATCGCGGCGTTCCTCTTCGGATGCGCACTGCGACGGGCCCGGATCCGCCAGGCCGCGCCGGGAGACGGTATGCGGCCGCGGCTGCATTGGTTCGACATCGCGGCACTGACCCTCGCGCACGCGATCATCGCCCTGCTCGGATGGGCCGGACTCGCGTCGCTGCTCAGCCAGAGCTTCATCGGCGCGAGCGTGTACTCGTTCTCGGCGGCCGTCCTGACGGGTGTCGCGCTGGCGGTCACCGCCTACATGGCGTTCCTCTCTGCGGTGAACCTCACCCCGATGCTCCTGTCGCTGGTGCTCGCACTGTTCCTGGTGGTCGGTGCCCTCACCAGCATGCTCAGCGCGACCGACCCGCTCTGGTGGCAGAAGAACCTCAGCACGCTCGGAATCAGCGACGACGTCTCAGCGCTGGCGTTCAACCTGACGCTGATCATCGCCGGCGTGATGGTGACGACGATCGCCCACTACGCGACCGCGTTCCTGCCGAACTCGACCCGATCCGAGTCGCGCGGCCGCAACCTGGTTCGCTTCGCGCTCGTGCTCATCGGGGTGCTCCTCGCCTGCGTGGGAATCTTCCCCGTCGACGAGTTCCTGGAGGCGCACAATCTGGCGGCCACCGGCATGGCGATCGTCTACGTCGCGATGGTCGTGAGCCTGCGCTGGCTTGTTCCGTCGATGCCCCGGGTCTTCATCCTGCTCGGCTACGTCTATGTCGGAGTCATCGTGGTGCTGGCGGTCTTCTTCGTCACCGGGTATTACAACCTCACCGCCGTCGAACTGGTCGCCGCCGTGCTCATCTTCAGCTGGGTCATCGTCTTCCTGCGCAACACCGGGGCGAGCGAGTAGGGCACAGGGTCTCGATACGCTCGCTGTCGCTCGCTACTCGACCGGCGAGGCCCGATCGCGCGGCAGAGGGACCCCCAGAACGGCCGAAACTGTTGTTTTCTCAACTTCGTCGGCGGGACACTTCAGTCATGTCCATTTCACGGCGGGGCCCGGTGGTCGGGCGAATCGTGGTGTTCGCATGCGCGCTCGGATTGCTCGCGGCATGCACATCGGGCGGCACGCCGCCCGCAACGTCACCGACTCCGACGGCATCGATTCCCGGTTCGGCCGAACCGGACCAGATGCAGGGCGGCGACTCCGTCGAGGCCGACGCCATCATGGAGATCGTGCGCGACTACATGGACGAGGCGCACCTGAAGGCGGTCATCGTGAAGGTGACGGTCGACGGGACCGAGATCGTGACCGCCGCCGAGGGCGAGTCCATGACCGGAGTGCCGGCCACGACCGACATGCACTTCCGCAACGGCGCTGTCGCGATCTCGTACGTGTCGACGCTGATGCTGCAATTGGTCGACGAGAAGAAGATGAGCCTCGATGACACGGTGTCGAAGTACCTGCCCGATCTGCCGCACGCCGACGAGGTCACCATCGAGCAGCTGGCGCAGATGACGTCGGGGTATCAAGACTTCGTGCTCGGCAACGAGGAGTTCGCCGAGATCGCCTATTCCGACGTGTTCAGGGCCTGGACGACAGAAGACCAGCTCGCGCTCGCGATGGACAAGCCGCTCTGGTTCGAGCCGGGCACCAACTGGGCCTACGCGCACACCAACTACGTCATCCTCGGACTGGTGCTCGAGGAGGTCACCGGCATGTCGCTCGAAGACGCACTGCAGGAGCGGGTGCTCGACCCGTTGGAGCTGACGAACACCAGGGCGTCGCTCACCGCGGAGATCCCCGAGCCGGCGCTGCACGCCTACAGCTCGGAGCGGCGCACCTTCTTCAACATTCCGGCGGGCACCCCGTTCTACGAGGATTCCACGAACTGGAACCCGTCGTGGACCATCAGCCACGGTGCCATCCAGACGAGCAACATCGATGACCTGCTGGCCAGCGCTGTCGCGGTCGGCACGGGCGAACTGCTGTCGGAGGCATCCTACGAGGCGATGACCTCGACCGATCTGCGCGGCAAGACGACGGCGATCGACGGATGCGTCAACTGCCGCCCGCTCGATGAGTTCGCCACGTACGGACTCGGGCTGTGGATCACCGGCGACTGGTTGCTCCAGAACCCGCTCTTCTACGGCTACGCAGCGGTGAACGCGTACTTGCCGTCGGAGAAGATCGCAATCGCCGTCGCCGTCACCTACGAGGAGGAGGCGTTCGACAGCGAAGGCAACTACTCCAACGGCGGCGACGCGCTGTTCCGCAAGATCGGCGCATACCTCGCCCCGGACGACGCCCCGCCCGTGCGGCCGTCGCCCTGAAGGTCACCCGGTCTTCGTCCAGTCGAGGTTGAGCACGTCGCCGATGTAGACGTTCTCGCCGAAATCGTGCACCTGGGGGTTCATGCGCAGGAGCTGCTGCTGCGGCAGGTCGAATCGCTGGGCGATGTCGAAGAAGTGATCGCCCGAGACGACGGTGTAGCTGGTCGGCATGCCGCTGCCGTCGACCACCGGAGAGCCGTTGGCGCCGTCGCGTGCACCGAGGTCGACCGCCGGGCCGGGTTCGTATACCGGGGCGGGGGCATTCGGCACGGGCTCGGGCGCGGGGGCGGGAGCGGGTTCGGCGACCGGCGGCGCAACGGGAGTCGGGGTCGGGGTGGGGGTGGGCGTCGCGGTGACGGTCGCGATGATCGTGACCGGCGGGGGAGCCGGGGCGCCGACGCATCCGCTCATCGTGATCACGGCGGCGATGCCGAGCCCGGCCAGACCGATCTGGGCGGCGCCCCACGCCGCCGTGCCGTGCGCTCGCCTCACCGGGCCTCCGAACCGTAGGGTGGCGCGCCGCCCTCGGCGCGCCGGTCGGTTCACACTATCGGGCGGGAAGCGCTTTCGACAGCACTCGCAGCGCCGCTCTCGATGATCGCGGCACGGATGCCCGCGAGCCCTTCGGTGAGCTGGGTGTCGCTCGGCGAGGCGTAGCCGAAGACGATGCCGGGCTGCTCCTCGCCGGGCACCGCCGAGTAGTCCGCGAGCGGCGCGACGGCGATGCCCGCGGCCGCGAGGCGAGCGACGAGGGCAGCGGATGTCGCGGCATCCGGCAACCCGACCACGGCGTGCAGCCCGCCATCGAGCCCAGACAGCGGCGCGCCGGGCAACCCGCCGAGCGCGTCGAGCACGAGGCGACGCCGGTGGGCGTACTCGCGCCGCGTGGCAGCGATGTGCCGGCGCACGGCGCCGCCGGCGAGCAGGGCTGCGATGGCGTCCTGCGCGACACCGGGCACCGGGCAGGCTTCATCGGCGCGGACCTCGGCGACCGCGGCACGCAATGCCGGGTTCGCCTCAGCGGGCGGCAGCACGAGGTAGCCGAGACGGATCCACGGCGTCAGCACTTTCGAGAAGCTGCCCACGAGCACGGTCAGGCCGGCGTCGTCGAGCGAGGCGAGCGCCGGCAGCGGCGGTCCGGTGTGGCGGAACTCGCTGTCGTAGTCGTCTTCGATCACGAGGGTGCCCGTCGAGCGGGCCCAGGCCAGCAGCTCGAGTCGGGTCGCGACGAGAAGGCGGCCGCCGAGCGGATACTGGTGGCTGGGCGTCACCATGACGGCGTCGGGTCGTCGCCGTGCGCGTCGCAGCGCCTCAAGATCGAGGCCGTCGACGTCGACCGCGATGGCGACGGTGCGCACGCCACGGCGTTCGAGCGTGCGGCGCGCAGAGGGGTAGCCGGGATGCTCGACCGCGATGACCGGCCGCGGCCCGGCGAGAGTGCTGAGCGCGGAGGCCAGCAGGCCGATGGCCTCGCTCGTGCCCGCGGTGATCACGACGTCGTCGGGGGAGCACTCCACGCCGCGGGCGTGGCGCAGGTGATCGGCGATCTCGGCGCGCAGTCGATCGACCCCGAACGGCGGCGGCGACAGAGAGGGGATGTCGAGGGCTGCGGCGTGCCGCCACGCGGCACGCCAGGCGCGAGTGTCGATCCGTGCCGTCGACGGATGGCCCGGCAGCAGGGAGATGCGGGGTTCGGCGCGGGCATCGGTTGACGGTGGGGCGGCGTCGGCGGCGCGGGCCGTTCGGGCCGTGCGCGGCGCGCCGCCGGTCGTCGGGAGCTCGGCAATGCGGGTCGCGGCGCCCTGCCGCATTTCGAGATAGCCCTCACCGGCGAGTTGCTCGTAGGCGGTCACGACGGCACTGCGGGAGACGCCGACTTCGCGCGCGAGTGCGCGAGTCGAGGGCATCGGATCACCCGGGCGGAGTGCGCCCCCGAGAATGCCGCGGCGCACGCCCTCGATGAGCTGTACGCCGAGGGGATGGTCGGACTCACGGTCGATCGAGAGGAGGGGGCCGTCCATGCGAGCTCCACTGGACTGGTCGAATGTGCGAGAACTGGACTCGCAACACGACCAGTGTACCGCGAGACTCGGAGCGTGACCACGATCGACGATCCCACTCTCCCCACGCCCGCACCACGCCGCATCCGTCGCCTGTCCGAGCGACAGACGACCGACCGCGACGCCCTCTTCGAACTGCTCGACACCGAACTCGTCGGGCACCTAGCCGCCGCCGTCGACGGTGTGCCCGTCGTCGTGCCCATGGGCTTCGCGCGTGCGGGCGAGTACGTGCTGCTGCACGGCTCGACCGGCGGCGGGTTCGCCCTGCGCGCGGCATCCGAACGCCAGACCGTCGCCTTCGCCGTGACCGCGCTCGACGGCCTCGTCTTCGCCCGGTCGCTCTTCGACAGCTCCATGAACTACCGCAGCGCGGTCGCCTACGGGGTGCTCGAGCCGGTCGACGGCGACCGAGCGGATGCCGCGCTGCTCGCGCTCTCGGAACGGCTCATGCCCGGCCGGCCCGCCGAACTGCGGACGACGAAGCGCAAGGAGGTCGCCGCGACGCGCGTACTGCGGTTGCGACTCGACGACGTGGTCATGAAGATGCGTGCGGCCGGAGCATCCGAGGCGCCCGACGACGGCGAGGACCACTCGGTGTGGGCAGGGGTGGTTCCGCTCAGCCGGGCGTGGGGCGAGCCCGAGCCGTCGCCGCTCACCCCCGAGGGAACCCTGACGCCCCAGTCGGTGGTCGCCCTGACGACGCGGACCGGCGAAGGCCAGAAGCTTTGATGAGGTTTCATCACATATTGTGATGGCCGTGAGAGGAATCACCCCGTGTTCGCACTCCTGTTCCTGCTGCTGATCTCCCTGGTCACCGTCGTCGCCGTTTCCGCCGCCGTCGTGCAGTTCGCACGTGACGGATACCGGCGCACCCCGACCCTTCCTCACTGAGCGCCATCGGCTGCAGCCGCCTGATCGGACCGAAGTCCGTCATTCCTGCGGCCAGGTCCGCGCCCGAGTGCCTAGGCACTCGGGCGAGGAAATAGGGCGATCGCCCGATGGGTCGCGGGTGCCTTAGCGAGCACGCTGGAGGCATCCGGTCGAGAGGATCGGAGGCACACCAGGAGGCATCATGCAGTTCTCGGCAGACTTCGTCGCATTGCACGCACACCAGACCGACGTGCTGCGCGCCGAGTGGGAGCTCGGCCTGCAGCGCGACAACGAGGAGCGCGGTTCAGGTGACGCGGTGGCGTCACCCGAACCCGTGCGGCGGCACCGCCGGCACCACGCGCATCGGGCTCCCCGCCTCGCGCTGCGGTGACCACGGCCGCACCCTCGGCGCCCGCGCCCGCCGGGCCGTCGGCGCAGCAGCTGAATCTGCGGCGCACGGCGGGGGGCGTTCCGCTGAGCGCGATCACGGATGCTGCGGCAGCCGCGGATGTCGGCGGTACGTGGCACGATGAGATCGTGACCACGTCAGCGGCGGCCATGGTCGGCCGCGACGCCGACCTCTCGAGGCTCAACGAGCGACTCGACGAGGTGCGCGCCGGCGCGCCGTTCACGGTCGTCATCGGCGGCGAGGCCGGCATCGGCAAGACCCGGCTGATCCGCGAGTTCCAGAGTGGACTTCCGGCCGACGTGCGCCTGCTCGCCGGGCAGTGCGTCGATCTCGGCAGCGTGGCGGCACCGTATGCCCCCGTCAAGACGGCACTGCGCACGCTCGTCGCCGACCTCGGGGCCGAGCGGGTGCTCGAGGCGGCCGGGCCCGGCCGCTCGGCGCTCGCTGCGCTGCTGCCCGAGCTCGCGGCATCCGGGTCCGTCACGCCGACCGCAGAGGCCCCGGCCGGCGTCGGCGCCGCCACCGGGCAGCTGCACGAGGGCATCGCGGTGCTGCTCGAGACCCTGTCGCGCGAGCGACCCATCGTGTTCCTCATCGAAGACCTGCACTGGGTCGACGCCGCCACGCTCGCTCTCTTGCGGTTCCTCATGCGCGCGCTCGGCTCGAGCCGGGTGCTCACGGTGCTCACGTACCGAACCGAAGACGTCACGCGGGGCCATCCGCTGCGGCCATTCCTCTCCGAGGCCGAGCGCGACCGCTGGGTCGAGCGCCGCGACCTCTCGCGGCTCACGCGCGCGCAGGTGCGAAAGCTCACGAAGTCGCTCACGGGCGAGGCGCCGACCGACCAGGTGATCGCGACCGTCTTCCGCCGCAGCGACGGGGTGCCCTTCTTCGTCGAAGAGCTCGTCGGGCTCGACGGGTGCCGCGACGAGAGCGACTTGCCCGACACCTTGCGCGAGCTGCTGCTCGCTCGGTACGAACGACTCTCCGAGAGCTCGCAGGCGCTGCTCCGGCTCGTCAGCGTCGGCGGCGTGCGCATCTCGCACGCGATGCTCGAGTCGGTCTTCGACGGCACGGCGGGCGAGCTCGAACTCGCCGCGCGCGAGAGCGTGCTGGCCGGCGTGCTCACGATCGACGGCGACGACTACGCGTTCCGGCACGCCTTGGTGCGCGAGGCGATCCTCGCCGACCTGCTCCCGGGCGAACGGGCCCGCTTCCACTCGCGCTATGCCGAGGCCTACGAGGCCGCCGCCGCGGCGGGCACGCGACGCCTCGCGGCCGAGATCTCCTTCCACTGGCTCGGTGCGCACGACGCCGCCCGGGCGTTCCCCGCGACGATTCAGGCGATGCGCGAAGCTCGCGCGGCTGCGGCCTACGCGACCGCCGCCCAACTCGGCGAGCGTGCCCTCGGCCTGTGGGACGTCGTGCCCGACCCGGCACGCAGCGCCGGCATGTCGAAACTCGAACTCATGGGCCGTACGGCGTCGCACTTGCGCAACGCGGGCGAGGGTGAGCGCAGCCTCACCCTCGTGAAGGCCGCGCTCGCCGAATGCCCGCGTGATGACCCTCAGTACCCCCGATTTCTGCGCGACAAGGCGATGTACCTTGCCAACGTCGGGCGCCCGGGCTCCATCCCGGTGCTCGAAGAGGCACTCGAGGCACTTGGCGAACACGGCTCGAGTGAGCTGCGCATGACGACGCTCACCGGCCTTTCGGGCCGGCTCATGATCGAGGGCCGTCTCGACGAAGCCGTCGAGACAGCCGAGCGCGCGCTCGCCGTGGCGATCGAGATCGACTCTCCGCGCTATGCCTCGATCGCCACGAACGTCGCGGCGGTCAGTCGAGCGAGTCGCGGCGAGGTCGAGGCGGGACTCGCCGGTCTCGAGCGCGCGCGAGAGCTCGCCGAGGGTGACGGTGCTGCCATGCTGCGCTACTGGGTCAACGCCTCCGACCTGCAGTACCTCGTCGGCAACCATCACGAGGCGGTGCGACTCGCCGAAGAGGGGCTCGAGCAGGCCCGCGCCCAGGGCGTCGAGCGCAGCTCGGGCGTCATTCTCGCCTCGAACGCCGTCGACCCGCTCTTCGCGCTCGGCGAATGGGATCGCGCCGCCGCGCTCGTCGAACGCGCCATCGCCCTCGACCCCCCGGGCCCCTTCGGCGTCTACCTGCAGCGCGCCCGCATCTGGGCCATCCTCTGGCTCGGCGAACCGGTGCGCGCCGCCGAGCAGCTCCGGTCCTTCCGGTCGGCGTGGGGCGACGTCATGGAGGTCGAGACGCAGACGAGGCTCAGCGTGAGTCGGGTCGGGGCCGAGGTGGCTCTCGCCAACGGCGACGTGGCCGAAGCCTGGCGCGAGGTGCGGCGAGCGCTCGAGATCCGTGACGCGCCGCTGCCCGGCTACGCCCTGCCGCTGCTCTGGGTCGCGGCGAGGGTCGTCGGTGCCGCGCGGTCCGGCATCGCCGAGCGCGCGGGCGGACTCGCCGACGCGCTCACGGCTGAGATCAGCGGGGCCGAGCCGGCGTTCCGTGCGCTGCTCGATCGACTGGAGACCTGGCCCACGCACCGGCTCTGGTCGGCGTTCTTCGACGCCGAGCTCGCCGAAGCGGCGGATGTCTCCGATGGCTCCGGCGGCCCAGCCGGTTCGGATGGCGCAGCCTGGCGGGCAGCGGCGCAAGCCGCTGCGGCGCCCACTGCGCCCGGCTATCTCGCTCCGTACGCCCTGCTCCGACAGGGCGAGGCCGAGCTCGCGTGCGGTGACCGCGCCATTGCCAAGGTGACGCTGCAGAGCGCGCTCGACCTGGCGTTGAGCGGCGGTGTCGGTGCGATCCGCGATCGAGTGAGGCAGGTGGCTGCGGCCGCAGGCATCGCGCTCGACGGCGGCATGGGCGGTGGCGTCGCCCGCTCGGGCGCGAGCACCGGCGGCTCGGCTCCGGGCATCGCGGGCGCGCCGGCATCCGACGACGCGGCCGCCGCCGCCGCTGCGACCGCCGAGCTCACGGCCCGCGAGCGACAGGTGCTCGAGCTCATCGCCGAGGGGCTCAGCAATCGCCAGATCGGCGAGCGACTCTTCATCAGCGGCAAGACCGCGAGCGTGCACGTCTCGGCGATCCTCCGCAAGCTCGGCGCGGCGACCCGCACCGAGGCTGCCTACCGCGCGGGCGTGCTGCGCTGACGCCTGGCGTGCTGCGCAGTGAGAACGCTCAGCGCGCGGGCCTGAACCCCCGCGCGACGTCGATCAAGATCCTGGTGCCGAACCCGGTCGCGCCCTTCGAGCGCCAGGAGTCGTCGGTATCCGACTGCATCGTGCCCGCGATGTCGAGGTGCGCCCACGGGGTCGAGCCGACGAAGTGATCGAGGAAGAGCGCCGCCGTCGTCGCCCCGGCGAACGGGCCGCCGAGATTCGCGATGTCGGCGATGTCGGAGTCGAGCTGCTTGCGGTACCTGCGCTCGAGCGGCAGCCGCCACACCTGCTCGCCAGTGGCGGCGGCGGCTCGTTCGACGGTGCCGAGCGTCGTCTCGTCGTTGCCGAACAGGGCCGCGGTCGAGGTGCCGAGTGCCATCAGCGCCGCTCCCGTGAGTGTCGCGATGTCGACGATCGCGTCGACCTCGTCTTCGTTCGCGAGGGCGATGGCGTCCATCATCACCAGTCGGCCCTCAGCGTCGGTGTTCCGCACCTCGACGGTGGTGCCGTCGCGTGCCGTGAGCACGTCGCCGAGTTGGTAGGCGGACCCCGACGGCATGTTGTCGGTGCACATGAGCCAGCCGGTCACGGTCGCAGTGGCATCGAGCGCGCGCAGCGCGGTGAAGGCGCCGAGCACGGATGCCGCGCCGCCCATGTCCATCTTCATGAGCAGGTGCATCGGGTCGGACGGCTTCAGGCTGATGCCGCCCGAGTCGTACATGATGCCCTTGCCGACGAGTCCGAGGTGGCCGGTGGAGGCGCCGCGCGGGGTGTAGCGCAGTTTCACCATGCGCGGTTCCTCCGTCGACCCGCGATTGACGCCGAGCAGGCCGCCGCAGCCGAGTTCGATGAGCTGCTGCTTGTCGAAGATCTCGACGTCGAAGCCGAAGCGCGTGCCGAGGGCGACGGCGGTCTCGGCCAGCTCGGTGGCGGTGAGGTGCCCGGCGGGCGTGTTCGCGAGATCGCGCGCGACGTTCGCCGCTCGCGCGGCGATGAGCCCTACCTCGATGCCGGCTGACAGCTCGGCGGCGCCCGACCTCTTCGGCAGCACGTCGCCGATGCGCACGGCGAGCCGTTCGAGCGGCGCGTCCGAGGGCTTGGCCGAGAGGCCCCGGTAGCGGTATCGCCCGAGCGCCGCTCCCTCGGCGATCGCCTGCCCGGCCGTCGCTGGGTCGAGTTCGCCGAGTCCCGGGATCTCGAACCCCAGGCGGGCGCTCGTCGATGCGGCACGCGCGAAGTTCGCAGTCGCGTCGCGCAAGCCGTCGATCGTGAGCTCAGCCGCGGCACCGCCGCCGACGAGGAAGACGGGCGCCTCGCCCGGCACGAGCAGGGTCTGACCGGGCTTCGCTTCGAACCCGGCCCGCTGCCATGCAGCGGGAGCGAGCCCGGCGATGGAGTCCTGCTCCGATGCATCCGTGAAGACCAGCACTCCGGTCGCCTCGACATCGTCCAGCGCGTCGTCGAGCACGACTGCGGGCGCGTGCGCGAGCGACGGCGTGGCGGTGAAGTTCGCGGGAATGAGCTTGTTCGCGCTGCGAGTCGTGGTCATGCGAGCGCCTCCGTTTCGTCGACAGGGTCGATGGGGTCGTCGTCGTCGGGCTCGAGCTTCTCGGGCAGTTCGTCATGGCGCCGGCCCGGCATACGGGTCGCCGGCACGATCGCGAGCAGTGCCAGGGCGGCAAGGCCCAGCAGTGAGACCTGCAACGACTGCAACCGTGCTTCGGCGTTCACGGCGATAGCGGCGTCGAGCTCGGGTCCGGTCGCCCGGGACTCGAGAACCGCCGCGAGCTGCTCGTTCGTGAGGAAGTCGGCCTCGTTGAGGTTGACCTGCGAGATGAGCTCGTCGGAGATCTCGGGGTGCTCCTGCGCACCCGTCAACAGCATCGTCGAGAGCATGCCCACCGCGAAGGCCGTGCCGACGGCGATGCCCACGCTGCCCGACAGGTTGTGCACGAGCCCGCGCCAAGCGCCGACGTCGCCGGCGAGTTGCTTCGGTGCCGAGGAGAGCAGCGTGTTGAACACGAGCGCGACGATCGCACCCTGTCCGAGACCGAGCAGGATGAGGCCGGCCACGACGAAGCCCTGGCTCCACTCACCGCGCACCGTGAACGCGAGCAGTGTGAGCGCGGATGCCACGACGACGAAGCCCGCGCTCGCGATCACACGTGGCGTGAATCGGCCGTAGAGGGAGGCGACGAAGGTCGAGGCGAGGAAGATCGACAGCGTGTACGGGATGATCGAGAACGACGTCTCGATGCTCGACTGGCCCTGCACGACCTGGATGTAGAGCGGAATCAGGAAGTTCGCGGCCGTGCCGACGAAGAGCATGATGCCCATGCACGCCGTGATCGCACGCTCGGAGCCCGTCGCGAGCACGCGCAGGTCGAAGATTCGCGGCTTGCCTTCGCGCCCACGGCGGCGCAGCCACGAGAAGAACACCTGGCCCACGATGAGTCCGGCGAGCACGAGGAGCGGGGCGGGCGAGATCCCGAGCACGTCGAACGGCGCCTGATCGGTCGCGAGCCAGACACCCCAGCTCGCGAGCCCCGAGAAGCCGAAGCTCAGCAGGATGACGGCGACGGCGGCGAGGATGGCGCCGGTCCAGTCGATCGACAGACCGGGCTGGGCCGGCACGCGCTTCAGGCGGAAGCTCAGCAGCACGTTGATGACGGCGAGCCCGACCATGAGCGCGAACGACCAACGCCAGCCGATCGTGTTCGCGAACCAGCCGGCGAGGAGGAGCGCGAGCACGCCCGCCGCCGGGATCGCCGCGGCGAGCAGGCCGATCGCCCTCCCCTGCTGCAAGCCCCGGTAGTTCGTGGCGATGAACACGGTGAGCGCGGGGGCGATGAGGGCGATGACGGCACCCGAAGACGCCTGTGCGATGAAGAGCATGGCAGGCGAGACGCTGAGTGCGACCCCGAGCATCGCGACCCCGTGGATCACGACGGCGATCTGGAAGACGCCGCGGCTGCCGAAGCGCGAGCTCACCTTCGCTCCGAGCAGGATGAACGCCGCCATCGCGAAGGTGCCCGCGGTGATCGCCGTGCCGACCGAACTCGCCGGGGTGTCGAGATCGGTGGTGATACCGGCCATTGAAACGGTCAGCGCGTTCACGGCGAACGATGCCTGGATCTGGGTGAGCACCACCACGATGAGCGGCAGCCATGAGGTCTTCGGAATCGGAACGGTGACGGATGCCTCGGCCTGCATGCTCATGAACGTCCCCCCGGGTTCGAGCTGATCCTGATGCTCACCGTACTGCGTGGACAGCACCGGCGGAACTGTCTCGTCGACGGGCGAGGGAATGCTCCGCCGCGCTCCGTGGCGGAGCGTCATTGCGGTCGTCGCACGGACCCCTGCTGCGACGGATGCCTCGCGGCTAGTGTGAGCGCATGAACCCCGTCGCGACCACGCTCGTCATCCTGGCGCTCGCGATCGTGGCGTTCATGTCGAATCGGGTGCCGCTCGGCATCGTCGCGATCGGCGTCTCCGTCGCGCTCTGGCTCACGGGCATCCTCGACCTCGGGCAGGCGCTCGCCGGCTTCGGCGACCCGACGGTGATCTTCATCGCCGCCCTCTTCGTCGTGAGCGAGTCGCTCGACTCGACCGGGGTCACGGCGTGGGCAGGGCAGCAGGTCATCGGCCGTGCCGGCACGAAACGCCGGTCGCTGCTGCTCGTGGTGTGCCTCCTCGTCGCCGGTGCGACCGCGCTGATCAGCGTCAACGGCGCCGTCGCGGCGTTCATCCCGGTCGTCGTCGTCGTCGCGACGCGGGCCGGTATCCCGCCGTCGCAGATGCTCATGCCGCTCGCGTTCTCGGCCCACGCCGGGTCGCTGCTCGCGCTCACGGGCACGCCGGTGAACATCATCGTGAGCGAGGCGGCCGCCGACGCCGGTGCCCGGCCGTTCGGCTTCTTCGAGTTCGGTCTCGTGGGGGTGCCGCTCGTCGTCGGCACGCTGCTCATCGTCTCGCTCATCGGGCGTCGACTGCTGCCCGAACGTGCGCCGACGACGCTGCCGCAAGACGTGAGCGCGCACGCACGCACCCTTCGACAGCAGTACGACCTGCCCGAGGGCCGCGAGCTGATGGGTGCGAGCCACGGCGTCACCGAGGTGGTGGTGGCTCCTCGATCGAAGCTCATCGGCCTGCACCTCTTTCCCGGCATGGTGACTCCGAGCGGCGATCTCGTCGTGCTCGCCGTGCAACGGGCCGGCGAAGACCTCGTCGGCGCCGAGTCTCGGCTGCAGGCCGGCGACATGCTGCTGCTCACCGGCGCGTGGGACCAGCTCGAACGCAATACCGCCGGACCCCATGTGCTCGTCGTCGACGAGCCGGCGCTGATGCGCCGTGCCGTGCCGCTCGGCGCCGGTGCCAAGCGCGCGGTCGTGATCCTCGCCGCCATGGTGGTGCTGCTCGCCACGGGCCTCGTGCCGCCGGCGATCGCGGGCCTCGCCGCGGCATCCGCTCTCGTGCTCACCCGCGTGGTGTCGCCCACGCAGGCGTACCGCAGCATCTCGTGGACGACGGTCGTGCTGGTCGCGGGCATGATCCCGCTCTCGACGGCCTTCATCACCACCGGCACCGCCGACGTCATCGCCGAGGGACTGCTCGGACTCGTGGGCGATGCTTCGCCGTACCTCGCACTGTTCGCGATCTGCGCGCTGACGATGGTGCTCGGCCAGCTCATCTCGAACACCGCGACGGTGCTGATCGTCGCACCGGTCGCGATGGTCGTCGCGGCTGACCTCGGCGTCTCGGTGCTGCCGTTCATGATGGCGCTCACGGTGTCGGGGGCGGCGTCGTTCCTCACCCCGGTGGCGACGCCCGCCAACACGATGGTGCTCGAGCCCGGCGGCTACCGCTTCGGCGACTACTGGAAGCTCGGGTTGCCCCTGCTGGTCCTGTTCCTGCTCGTCGCGGTGTTCTACGTGCCCCTCATCTGGCCGTTCTGAGCCCTGAACCGTCTCGAGCGCCACGGATAGGCTCGATGGTCATGGGGCGCGAGCGACGAACGGATGACGCGATTCCGCCGCGCCCGAGCATCGCGACCGTGGCTGCGGCGGCGGGCGTCTCACCCACGACCGTCTCGCACGCGCTGAGCGGGAGCCGCGCGGTGCGCGCTGAGACGCGCGACCGGGTCATCCGCATCGCCGCCGAGCTCGGCTACACGCCCAACCGGCTCGCGAGCGGGCTGCGGCTGCAGCGCTCGGGCGTGGTCGGACTCGCGAGCGATCACATCGCGACGACCGCGTTCGCCGGTCGCATCGTGCGGGGCGCACAGGAGGCGGCTCGTGAGCGCGACGTCGTGCTGATGGTGGTCGACTCCGAGGGCGATCCCCAGTTCGAGGCACGCCAGCTGCGATCCCTGGTCGATCGTCGCGTCGACGGCATTCTGCTCGCGCGCATGTTCCACCAGGAGGTGCACCGGCCCGATGCGCTCGGAACGACGCCCGTCGTGCTCGTCGACGCCGTGCCTGCCGACGGATGGCGCGTGCCGGCGATCGCCCCCGACGAGCACGCGATCGCCGAGACGGCGGTGCAGCACCTGCTCGCCGCGGGGCATCGCCGCATCGCATTCGCGACGACGACGGACGACGCGCCGGCGAGTCGCGGCCGGGAGTCGGGGTTCCGTGCCGCGCTCGCCGCCGCCGGACTCGACGGCAGCCGTGCGCTCGTCGAGCGCGGCGCGTCCGATGCCATCGGGGGCAGAGCTGCCGGCGGCCGTCTCCTCGACCGGTCGCCGGCCGAACGGCCCACAGCGGTGTTCTGCTTCAACGACCAGATGGCCATGGGCGTGTACCAGGCGGCGGCGGCACTCGGGCTCGACGTGCCGCGCGACTGCTCGGTGCTCGGGGTCGACGATCTCGACATCGTCGCGGCGGCGCTCGTCCCCGCACTCACCACCATCGCACTGCCGCACCGCGAGATGGGCCGCTGGGGCATGAGCAGGCTGCTCGACCTGATCGACGGCGTCGATCAGGTGCCGGGAGCGGCGGCGGATGTCGCGGCGCCGGTGCTGCTCACATGCGAGCTGATCGAGCGGGGCTCGGTCGCGCGGCCCCAGCGCTGAGCGGCCGCCGAGCCCCGGGCCCGCGCGCCACCCCTCGCCTCAGCGGCGGGTCGGGGCCGGCGCACGCTCGACCGCTGCCACGGCGAGGGGCGTGAGGCGGAGCGAGCGGAGCTCCGTCTGCCCGCCGATGGACTCCACCGAGAGTCCGTTCGCCCCGGGCGCCCCGAACACGACGTTCGAGAGCACCGCTTCGCCGTCGTTCACGAACACCTCGACCGACGCCGTGTCGACGATGAGATCGAGGGTCACGACTCCGTCTCGAGTGGGTGCGGGCGCGGAGCGCACTTCTCGGTAGACCTCTGGCATCGAGGCGGCGACGGCATCGGCATCTCGGGCGACGAAGACGGTGCCGGCGCCGAAGTCGACCCCGACGGTCGCGAATGCCCCGTCTCCCTCCTTGATGCGGAAGCGCACCTCCGAGGCCGGATCGTCCGGATCGGGAGCGACCTCGACGCGCAGTCGGTAGGCGTCGGATCCGGGTTGGGGGAGCGAGGTGCTCGAGGCATCCGTCACCCGCAGGTCCTTCGCGATCTCGGTGTCGCCCGCGAGTGAGGCGAGCGCCTCGACCGGCGTCGAGACGAGCGTCGGCCGCCCATCGACAGTGCGGAGCGCGAGTTCTCGTACGACCGAGTCGGTGCCGCCGTGCCAGTCTTCGGTGGGCTGCTCGCCCGCGTAGGCCCAGTTGTTCAGCCAGCCGATCGAATAGCGCGAAGCGAGGCGTTCGGCTTCGGGCAGGCGCGGGTCCTCCCACGTCACCGCCGCGTAGAAGTCGGCGCCACGATCGAGCCAGGACGGGACAGGCGCGTCACCGGCGCCATCGCCGGCATCGGCGCCGGCGCCATCGGCGGTGAACGTCTCGCCATTCCAGTCGCCCGTCCAGTACGCGGTGCCCGTGGTCATGCCCTGCTCGGCGCCGTTGACGCCGGCAGCGAGCACCCAGGTCGTCTTCGACGGGTCGCCGTCGAGTGACATCTGGAAGAGATCGGGGCATTCGAGCACCCCGAGGTCGTCGCGCTCGAATGCCGACCGGTACGTCCACGCCTTCAGGTCGGGCGAGGTGTAGAAGCCGATGCGGTGGCCCTCGGCGAGCACCATGAGCCATTCGCGGCGCTCGTCGTCCCACACGATCTTCGGATCGCGCCAGTGCGCTTCGCCGGGGTTGCCCATGACGGGATTGCCGTCGAACGGCTCGAATCGGGAGCCGCCGTCGGTCGACACGAAGAGCGACTGCTGCTGCACGCCCTCGTGCTGCTGCGTCAGGATCGCGATCACGGCGTCTTCGCCGAATCCCGCCGTGTTCTCCGTGTCGATCACGGCGCTGCCGGTCTCGATGTCGCCGAGCCCGTTCTCGTACTTCTCGATCGCGACGCCCTCGTCGCGCCAGTGCACGAGGTCGGTCGAGGTCGCGTGATACCACTCGGTGCCGTTCCCTTCGGGGTAGTCGGCGTTGTAGAGGTAGTAGTAGTGCCAGCGCCCATCGAGCCAGAGCGGCCGCTGGGGATCGTTCATCCAGCGTTCGGCCGGCGTGAGATGCACGGCGGGTCGGTAGGGCGACCAGTCGGCGGGTCGCGTGAACTCTCGTTCCGCGGTGGGCGTCGGGGCGGCGTCGGTCGGACGCGGCGACTCGCTGCCCGGCGCGAGCACGATGACGGCGACGACGGCGGCGATCGCCGCCGCGGCCGCGACCGTCACGAGCGTGAGCCTCGCGGCCGTCGAGTGCACGCCCCGGCCCGAGCGTGTGCCTGCTCGATCGCCCGGCGGCGCTTCGCGTCGAGGTGTTCGGTTCATGATCCTCCGTCGTGGTTCACGCACCGCGTGCAGTCGGATCCGCCAGCGAGGCGGTCATCGACCGGCGATGCGCCTTCGCGGTTTGTCTGTGGGGAGGAGCGCAAGCGCCACTCGAGGAATCGCAGGCCACGTTAGTGAGATGCAAATCGATTTGCAAACATCGATCGAGCTGTTGTCCGAATGAACGCGCGACCATCCCCGCCCTGCTGCTGATCTGGGAATTTCCCGAAGAACGCGCCGCACGGGCAATCCGGTGCGAGGGGTTGACATCGTTGTCAGAATTCGCATAGGTTCCTGTGTCGGGGAGCACAAGCGTCACATTTCGAGGGTCGTACCTTCATCCACGAAAGGTGACGAACATGTCAACATCCACTGGGCGCTTGACGCGCCCACTCATCGGAGGAATGGTCGCGGCGGGAGCCATGGTCGCGACCCTCTTCACGGGCGCGGCCGGAGCCGTCGCCGCACCAGACGATCTGCAGCCCGGCCCCGAGCCGACGCTGCACACGCAAGAGGCCTACGCGCCCGAGGACGACTTCACCGCGAAGTGGACCCGCGCCGACGCCCGTCAGCTCCAGCGCCTGTCCGACCCCGCTGCGCCATCGCGCGAGAACTCGATGCCGACCGCGCTCACCATGCCGACGGTGCCGCAGGACTTCCCCGACATGTCGAACGGCGAGGTCTGGGTCTGGGACACCTGGCCGCTGACCGATGAGGACGGCAACCAGTACAGCGTCAACGGCAAGGAGATCATCTTCTCGCTGGTCGCCGACCGCAGCCTCGGCTTCGACGAGCGACACCAGTACGCCAAGATCGGCTACTTCTTCCGCCCGGCCGGCATCCCCGTCGACGAGCGGCCCGAGAACGGCGGCTGGACCTACGGCGGCCTCGTCTTCGATGAAGGCGTGACCGGCGAGATCTTCGACGACCAGTCCTACAGCCACCAGACCCAGTGGTCGGGCTCCGCGCGCATCATGAAGGGCGGCGAGATCAAGCTCTTCTTCACGGATGTCGCGTTCTACCGTGACGCTGCAGGCAACGACATCAAACCCTACGACCCGCGCATCGCGCTGAGCGTCGGGCACGTGCACGCCAACAAGAACGGCGTGAAGTTCACGGGCTTCAACTCGGTCACCGACCTGCTCCAGGCCGACGGCACGTACTACCAGACCGGTGCGCAGAACCCGTTCTTCAACTTCCGCGACCCGTTCACCTTCGAGGACCCGGCGCACCCGGGTGAGACCTACATGGTGTTCGAGGGCAACTCGGCGATGCCTCGCGACTCGGCGACGTGCAACGCCGAAGACCTCGGGTATCGAGAGGGCGACCCCTACGCCGAGACCGTCGAAGCGGTCAACGCCTCGGGCGCGCCGTACCAGATCGGCAACATCGGTCTGGCGAAGGCGAAGAACGACGAGCTCACCGAGTGGGAGTTCCTGCCGCCCATCCTCTCGGCCAACTGCGTCACCGACCAGACCGAGCGACCGCAGTTCGTGTTCGAGGACGGCAAGGCCTACCTCTTCACGATCAGCCACCGCGGCACCTTCGCGGCGGGCATCGATGGCCCCGAGGGCGTCTACGGCTTCGTCGGCGACGGCATCCGCAGCGACTTCCAGCCGCTGAACAGCGGCTCGGGCCTCGCGCTCGGCAACCCGACGAACCTCAACTTCGCCGGCGGCCAGCCGTTCGCGCCCGACTTCAACCAGCACCCGGGCCACTTCCAGGCGTACTCGCACTACGTCATGCCCGGCGGCCTGGTGCAGTCGTTCATCGACACGATCGGCACGCACGACGACTTCGTGCGCGGCGGCACGCTCGCCCCGACCGTGAAGATCGACCTCGATGGCGTGAACAGCGCGGTCGACTACACCTACGGCAACGACGGGCTCGGCGGTTGGGCCGACATCCCGGCGAACATCGACGTCAACTCAGGCGGCAAGGTG
Source organism: Agromyces sp. GQ35 (assembly GCF_059758475.1). Classification (NCBI taxonomy): domain Bacteria; kingdom Bacillati; phylum Actinomycetota; class Actinomycetes; order Micrococcales; family Microbacteriaceae; genus Agromyces; species Agromyces sp. GQ35. The sequence continues at coordinate 1,161,818 of NZ_JCAXEO010000001.1, forward strand.
CAGTAACGCTCGAACGACGGATGCCCCGGGGAATCGATCCCCGGGGCATCCGCTCGTGCGCCGTGCTGGGTGCACGGTCGAACGTGGACTACAGGGCCAACGCGGGGATGGCGCCCATCATGCCCACGGCGAGCACACCGAGTGCGGCGAGTGCCGCCATCGCGGCCGCCGCGCCGGCGGTGCGCCAGTGTGGTTTCGTCGTCATAGTTGGTCTTGCCCTTCATCGGGAGGTTGGGGCTTGGTCACGACGTCCGATGTGACATCGTTATCAGGCGGTCATACTACACAGCTTGCCCGGACGCCGCAAGAGAACATCGGACGTTTGCGAACGTGGCCGACACCCGTTCCTCCCACGAGGCGGGTGGGAGGCGACGATCGGCACGTGGCATCCCACCCGTGTTTCAGCCGGCGACCCGCACGAGGAGCTCACCCCCGTGCGTGACGCCGGCCGAGTTCTCGAGCTCGACCGTGTACCGGTGATCGCCTGCCGCGGCATCCGTGATCGAGAACTTCACCATTCGGTCGCTGTCGTCCGTGCGGTACTCCCGGGCGATCACGCGGCCGTCCTCGATGAGCCGCACGACCGTCGTCGGCTCGCCCTTCGCGACCTTCACCTTCACGACGTAGTCGCCGTCCTTGTCGGCCGACTTCGGGCCCGAGGTCGACGAGAGCTCGGCGGCGGACGGCGCCGCCGCGGCACCGTCGACGCCGGCCTCCTGGTACATCGCCCCGTGCATCGGCGTCACGGTCAGCGACTCGAGCGTCGCGCCGTCGCCCTCGGCCCAGAGTCCGATGGCGTCCGCCCCGGCGTTCGGGAACACCTGGTCGGTGATCGTGGTGCGACCGTCGGCGGTGAACACCTCGACCGAGGAGCGGTCGACGTAGGCGGTCAACGCGATCGTGCCGTCGTCGCGCAGCGCCACCGGCGCATCATCGAGCGAGGCGAACGTCGGATGGAACGCCGTGCTTCCCGAGTCTCGACGGTCGACGAACAGGCGACCGGATGCCGCGTCGTACCCGATGCGCGTCGCCGACTCGCCGTCGCCCAGCACGCTGAGCCCGGCCGCGTCGGCGTCGCCGGGCCGCAGCACGGCGTCGATGCGCACGACTTCGCCCGACACGGGCAGCGTCTCGGAGCCCGCCGCGATCGGCCGCGAGGCATCCGTGTACGCCCGATCGGTCTGCTCGAGTTCTGCGAATTCGGGCACCACCTGCTGCACGAGCCGGGGGCCGCGTTCGGTCGTCACGAGCGACACATCACGCGGCAGCGCCATCGCGCTCCGCCATGTGCCCGTCGGGATGTCGTTCGCGTAGTCCCAGTTGTTCATCCAGCCGAGCATCACGCGGCGACCGTCGGGTGCATTGCCGAACGACACGGTCGCGTAGTAGTCGCGGCCCCAGTCGAGCCAGTCGTAACCCTCGATGCGCGGAGCGGCCGGGGCATCCGCGAACATCACCTGGTCGACGAGCACATGACCCCACCCGAACCGGTTGTTGTCGATGATGCGAACGGATGCCTCATGGCCGGCGAACTCGGCGACGTTCCAGTTCACCCAGTCGAGGTTCTCGCTGTTGCTGCCAGTGGCGGTGCGCACGATCTCGCCGTCGACGACGAGGTTGACGCTGGTCTCCTCCGACCTCGCCTGCGCCGGCTCGGCGCCGAGCACGACGTGGTCGAGCGTGAGGTGGCCCCAGCCGCCCGTCGCGTCGTCGTGCACCTGGAACCGCGCGTCGCGACCGGCGAACTCCGCGACCTCCCACGACTGCCAGTTCAGCTGGCCGGCCTCGGGACCGGTCGCAGTGCGCACGACCTCGCCGTCTACGAGCAGCCGCACCTCGAGCGTGCCGTTGAAGCGCTTGCCGCCGCCGAGCAGGAACGACAGGCGGTCCTCGCCGGGCTCGATCGTGAAGGCCGGCGACGTGAGGTCGCCGAGGTTGTCGTCGCCCTTCGGGCCGCCCTCCCAGGTGTTGATGCGCTTCTGGCCGAGGTAGTAGTCGCCGCCGGCCGTCGACGGGTTGCGCCACGGCTCGGTCGCGAGATCGCCCGTCGCCTCCCAGCCGGCGTCGGCGAGGGTCGTGCCGTCGGGGAACTCGAATCCGTCGAACAGCAGGCGCCCCGCCGGCGGCTCGTTGCCGAGCTGCGTGCCGTCGACGTGCGGGTGATTGCCGCCGCCGACGAGCAGGTTGACGTAGTCGGCCTCGATCGTGAAGGCCGGCGACTCCATGCTGCCGATGGGCCAGTCGTGGTCGGCGAAGCCGTTCACGAGGCCGGCGCCGATGAAGCCCGAGACGGTGTTCTGCCCGGCGAGGGTGCCGGTGGCCGGAGCATCCGTGAAGGGGCCGTTCGCCCAGTTGCCGGGTTCGTTGGCGACCGTCCAGCCGCCATAGGTGCCGTCGTCGAACCCGGCGAAGAGGTCGCCGGCCGGCGCCGCGGCATCCGACACCGTGCTCTCGGAGGTGAAGGTGGTGCCGTCGAAATCGCCGACGAAGTACTGGCCACCCGAGCCGCCCGCGACCGAGCCCGGGTTGAGGTTCACGACCATGACCCACTTCGTGTTCGCGGGGTCGCCGTCGACCGGGAGCGGGAACAGGTCGGGGCACTCCCAGATGCCTCCCGTCGCGTTGGCCGGACCGAAGTCGCTGAGGTGGGTCCAGTTCGTGAGGTCATCGCTTCGGTACAGCACGACCTGGTACTGCAGCGCCTCGACCGCGACCATCACCCAGTAGGACTCGCCCGTCTCGGGGTCGGTGTATCGGATCACCTTCGGATCGCGGAAGTTCGCGGAATCGCGGTCGAGCACCGGGTTGCCCTGGTACTTCGTCCACGTCTGGCCGTCGTCGAGGCTGTAGGCGAGCGACTGGGCCTGCTTGCCGGCATGCGTCGGGTGCGCGTTCGTGTAGGCGCTCGTGTAGATCGCGACCATCGGCGGGTTCTCGGCGGTGCCGAGTCCACTCGTGTTCTGCTCGTCGACGACGACCGAGCCCGAGAAGATGTCCTCGATCGCAACGCCCTCCTCGTCGAACGTCTGGGGAATCGCGATCGGCTGCTCCTCCCAGTGCACGAGGTCGGTGCTCGTCGCGTGGCCCCAGCTCATGTTGCCCCAGCGCGTGCCCGCGGGGTTGTGCTGGAAGAACATGTGCCACGTGCCGTCGTTGTAGACGAGGCCGTTCGGGTCGTTCATCCAGTTGCGTTCGGGAGTGAAATGCAGACGCGGGCGGTACTGCTCGGTCGCCGGGTCGGGCCCGTCGTCATCCGCCATCGCCGGCATGGCGCCGAGCATGCCGAGTGCCAGCGCGGCAGCAGCCGTCGCGGCCACTGTGCGCCATCGTGATTTCGTCGTCATCGTTCGAGTCGCCCTTCATTGCGCGAGTATCGATGCCACCGTGACATCGTTGTCAGTGAGTGACGGCGATGTTACGGAGTGTCCGACGGACATTGCAAGCGGTCGCTCGTCGAGGAGAAGCGCGCGCCGCGCAGCGCGCAACCGATGGACACACCACTAGGCTCCGGATGACGGGATCGCCGAGTGGGGGAAGTGCCATGACGACTGCGAGTGAAACCAGCACTGCGACATCGACTCGGCGCGCCGCCCCGGTGTTCGCGGTGGCCAGGCTGGCGATCGTCGCGCTCGTGGTGACAGCGATCGTCGCGACCTTCTTCGACACGGCATCGCGGGCGACGATCAACCCGTTCAACTTCTTCGGGTTCTTCACAATGCAGAGCAACATCATCACCGCCGTGGTCTTGTTCCTGGCCGCCCTGGCCACCTTCATGGGCCGCCCGCAGACACCACTCCTGCAGTTCGCCCGTGCGTGCGCGACGACCTACATCGTGATCGTCGGAATCGTCTACAACCTCCTCTTGGCAGGGCTCGAGGGTGGCATCTCCCTGGATTGGGCGAACTGGGTGCTCCACGTCCTCTTCCCCATCTACGCCATCGCGGATTGGATCCTCTTCGGGGACCGCGATGCGCTTCCCTGGAGACGCCTCTGGGTCGTGCTGATCTACCCGGTGATCTGGATCGTCGTCGTGATCCTCCGTGGCGCGACCGACGGCTGGGTGCCGTACCCGTTCCTCGACCCCGACACGGGGTACGGCAGCGTCGCGCTCTACTCGCTGATGATCTTCATCGCCACCATCGTCGTCGGCGCCCTCGTCTTCGCCCTCAGCCGGGTTCGCGTGCTTCGACCCTGACCTCGGCGAACACGTCCAGGTGAACCGTCGTCAGCTCGGGAAACGGGCCTCCGGCTGCGGTACGCGCAGCAGTGCGCCCTCGTGCCGGACGGTCGCCGAGGCGACGGTCATGGCCTCGTGCAGGGACGCGCTCCACGTCGCCGCCGTCTGCGGGAGGCCGCCGGAGGCGACCTGGTGCACGATCGAGGAGAGTGTCGCGTCGCCGGCTCCCATCGTGTCGACGATCGGCCCCGGCAGATCGACGATGTCCGAGTGCACGGTGACGTCACCGTGGCGCACCCATGCCCCGGCGCGCCCGGCCGTGGCGAGGATCGCGCCCTGCGCGCCGCTCGGGTCTCGGAGGCGTCGTACGAACGCGTCGAGCGTGTCGCCGAGCAGAAGCTCCGCGTCTTCGTCGCCCACCTTCGTGAGCAACGCCCGGGACGCGAAGTCCTCGAAGCCGGCGAGAAATGCGGCGCGGTCGGCGAGCATGCCCGCTCGCGGGTTGCCGTCGACCACCACCCGACCTTCGGGCCGCGCGATCGCACCCACGAGCTCGGCGTACTGCTCGGCGTCGTCGAACGGGAAGCAGCTGACGACGACGAGGTCGGCCTCGTCGATCGCGGCGCGGGTGGCGTCGTCGAAGCGGATGCGTCGCCGCTGCGCGGCCTCGTTGAACTCGTAGCGCGGCTCGCCGTCGGTGCGATCGGAGACGGCGCGCGAGGTGCCGTGCTCCGACGGGCTCTCGACGAGTCGCACGCCGTAGTCGCGCAGGTACGAGCGGATGCGGGTCGCCGGATCGTCGTCGCCGAGCATGGCGACGAGTGTCACCCGTTCGCCGAGCAGTGCGAGCCCGACGGCGACGTTCAGCGCGGCTCCGCCGATGAACTCACGTGAGCCGCTCGGGTCTCTCAGCTCGTCGATGAGCGCGTCGCCGATGACCGTGATGCGGGCGCCGTGCTCGGCGCGTTCCTGCGACATCCGCTCACCCCTCCGATCGCGGCGCGATCTCGCCCGAGCCGCGCACCAGCAACCGAGTGGGCACGATCGTGCGCGCCGCGGGGGTGGAATCGCCGTCGAGGCGGGCGAAGACCCGCTCGGCCGCGGCGCGACCGATCGCCTGCGGGTTCTGCGCGACCACCGTCACGCCCGGATCGAGCAGGTCGCCGAGCGGAATGTCGTCGAAGCCGACGAGCGCGGTGTCATGGTGGCGGCCGAGTTCGCGCAGCGCGCGGATGACGCCGATGGTCACGAGGTTCTGGCTGGAGAAGATCGCGGTGGGCGGGTTCGGCGCGTCGAAGAGCGCGAGGGTCGCGGCGCGCGACGTCGCCTCGTCGTGCAGCCCCTCGATGACCTGCTGGCCTCGAGTGGAGACACCGGCGCGGCCGAGTTCGTCGAGGTAGCCGCGGTGACGCTCACGTGCCGTCTGGATCTCGGGGCGGTCGCCGAGGTAGGCGATCTCTCGGTGCCCGTGCTCGAGTAGGTGGCGGGTCGCGAGCGCTGCACCCTCGGCGTTGTCGCTGACCACGGCGTCGGAGGTGATGCCCGCCGGCTCGCGGTCGACGAAGACCACCGGGGTGCCGCGGCGCAGCTCGGGGCCGAGGTAGGCCTGGCTCTCGGAGACGGTGGTGAGGATCAGGCCGTCGACGCGGCGACGGAGGAAGGCGGAGACCGATTCCTGTTCGCGGGCGGGGTCGTCGTCGAGGCTCGAGGCGAACACCGAGACGCCGCGGGCGAGTGCGGCGTCTTCGACGGCGCGGTGCACCGCGCCCGAGAACGGGTTGTCGACGCTGCCGACGAGGAGGCCGAGGGTGCGCGTGCGGCCGTCGGCACGGCGGAGGTTCCCGGCGTGCAGGTCGGGCTGGTAGTCGAGCGTGCGGGCCGCCGCGTTGACCTTGGCGATCGTGGCCGCCGACACGTTGGGCTCGCCGTTGATCACTCGCGAGACTGTCTTCACTCCGACCCCGGCCAGTGCGGCCACGTGCCGCATCGTCGGCCGCGAACGCGCGCCCTCGTGCGCTGTATTCGTGTTTGACAACGGTGTCACAATCTGCTCCCAAATGTGCAAGTTGGACTTGACTATACATGCGGTGATGGGCTAGACCTAACAATGACATCGTTGTCAGGAAGACAACGGGCCTTCCAACACCAGAGGAGATTCATCGATGAATCACACAGCACCCGGTGCACTCCGCCGGCGTCTCATCGCCGCAGGCTCGCTCACTGCGGCCGCGGCACTCGCCCTCACCGGCTGCGCCGGTGGCGCTGACACGGGCGACGGCGGCGATGCCGACGCGATCGGCGTCTCGCTCATCGTCAAGACCACGACCAACCCGTTCTTCGTCGCCATGCAGGACGGCGCCGAGGCGGCCGCCGACGAACTCGGCGTCGAGCTCACCCTCGCCGCGGGCAAGGAGGACGGCGACGAGGACACCCAGATCCAGGCCATCGAGAACGCCATCTCCAAGGGCGACGCGGGCATCCTGATCACCCCCAACGGCCCCGGCGTCGAAGACGCACTCGTGAAGGCCCGCGATGCCGGACTCTTCGTGATCGCCCTCGACACCCCGCCGGCCGACCCCGAGGCCGTCGACATCACCTTCGCGACCGACAACTTCGCCGCCGGCCAGGAGATCGGCCGCTGGACGGCGGCCAAGCTCGCCGGCGAGACGGCGACCATCGCCCTCATCGACCTCTTCGACGACAAGATCGTCTCCGTCGACTACAACCGCGACCAGGGCTTCCTCGACGGCATGGGCATCGACACTGCCGACGCCGAGGTGAACGGCGACGAGGCGAAGACCGGTACGTACAGCGGCGGCGACTACGAGATCGTCGGCAACGAGGCATCCGGTGGAGCAGAAGACGGCGGCCGCACCGCCGCCGAGACCCTGCTCTCGAAGAACCCCGACATCAACGTGGTCTACACGATCAACGAACCGGCCGCCTACGGCGCCTACGAGGCGTTCAAGGCAGCCGGCAAAGAAGACGTGATCGTCGTCTCCGTCGACGGCGGCTGCGCCGGCGTCGACCAGGTCGCCGAGGGCATCATCGGCGCGACGAGCCAGCAGTACCCGGTCAAGATGGCCGAGCTCGGCGTGCAGGCGATCTTCGACCTCGTGAAGACCGGCGAAGCACCCGAGACGACCGAGGGGCTCGACTTCTTCGACACCGGTGTCGCGCTCGTCACCGACGACCCCCAAGACGGCGTCGAGTCCATCGACACCGCGCAGGGCGGCGAGATCTGCTGGGGCTGACCCTCGGCACCGCAACGTGAGCGGTGCCGGTCGGTGACGGATGCCTCGGGGCGACGCCTCGCGCTTCAGCCCCGCGGCATCCGGTCCCTCCCGGCCGGCACCCCTCACCCACCGAACATCGGAGTATCAACGTGACCCAGCAGACCTCCGAGCCGCCGACGTCGGCGCTCGACCTGGCCGAGGAGTTCCTCGACCGCACCACGCCCCTCAGCCGCGTCCGCAACATCCTGCACCGCTACCCGGCCGTCAGCCCGGCGATCGTGCTCGTGCTCGCCGTCATCGTCTTCGGCCTGCTGAACGACCGCTTCCTGAACCCGGCGAACCTCTCGCTCATCACGCAGCAGGTCGCCGTGGTCGGAACACTCGCCGTCGCCCAGACGCTCATCATCCTCACCGCAGGCATCGACCTCTCGGTCGGCGCGGTCATGGTGCTGAGCTCGATGGTGATGGCGCAGACGAGCGTGCAGCTCGGTCTCCCGGGCGTGCTGGCCATCGGCCTCGGCCTCGTCGTCGGTCTCGCAGCCGGCGCGCTCAACGGCTTCCTCGTCACCCGTCTGAAGCTGCCCCCCTTCATCGTGACGCTCGGCACGCTCAGCATCTTCGTCGCGCTCACCCTGCTGTACTCGGGGGGCGCAACCGTCCGCGGGGCGGAGATGCCCGAACTGCTCACCGCGATGGGCGCCACCTTCACCATCGGCGGCGTGAACTTCACCATCGGCGTGCTGATGATGCTGGTGCTCTACGTGGTGGTCGCCCTGATCCTCGCGAAGACGGCCTGGGGCCGACACGTCTACGCGGTCGGCGACGACCCCGAGGCCGCGCGCCTCGCCGGCATCAGCGTGAACCGGGTGCTGATGAGCGTCTACCTCGCGGCGGGAGCGATCCTCGCGCTCGGTGCCTGGATTCAGATCGGTCGTACGAACGCCGCGTCGCCCAACGCGGGCGCAGAACTCAACCTCGACTCGATCACCGCCGTCGTCATCGGCGGCACGAGCCTCTTCGGCGGCCGCGGCACCGTGTGGGGCACCCTGCTCGGCGCCCTCATCGTCGGCGTCTTCCGCAACGGACTCTCGCTCGCGGGGCTCGACGTGCTCTGGCAGACCTTCGCCGTGGGCGTGCTCATCGTCGTGGCCGTCTCGGTCGACCAGTGGATTCGAAAGGTACGCAAATGACCACCGCAACGGATGCCGCGGGCCAGGCGCCCGCCGCCGGCCCCGCAGAGACCCGCACCCCGATCCTCAGTGCGCGCCGGCTCGTGAAGACCTTCGGCCGCGTCGTCGGCCTCGACGGGGTGAGCCTCGAGCTCTATCCCGGCGAGGTGCTCGCCATCATCGGCGACAACGGCGCCGGCAAGTCGACGCTCATCAAGTGCCTGACCGGGGCTGAGATCCCCGACGAGGGCGAGATCTTCCTCGACGGCAAGCCCGTGCACTTCAAGCGTCCGCAGGACGCCCGGGCGGCCGGCATCGAGACCGTCTACCAGAACCTCGCCGTCTCGCCCGCGCTCGACGTGGCCGCGAACCTGTTCCTCGGGCGCGAGGAGCGCAAGCGCGGCATCCTCGGCTCGGTCTTCCGCGTCGTCGACCAGAAGGGCATGCGCGAGAAGGCACGCAACGAATTGCGCGCGCTCGGAATCTCGACGCTGCAAGACGTCACGGTGCCCGTCGAGAACCTCTCGGGCGGACAGCGCCAGGCCGTCGCCGTTGCGCGCGCCGCGGCGTTCGGGTCGAAGGTCGTGGTGCTCGACGAGCCCACCGCGGCGCTCGGCGTGCGCGAGTCGAACCAGGTGCTCGAGCTCATCAAGAACCTGCGCGACCGCGGCATCCCCGTCATCCTCATCTCGCACAACATGCCGCAGGTGTTCGACGTGGCCGACCGCATCCACATCCAGCGCCTCGGCAAGCGGGCCGCGACCATCACGCCCGAGTCGCACTCGATGACCGATGCCGTCGCCATCATGACCGGCGCGGCGAAGGCGTGAACGAAGCGAGCGCCGGCGTGACGGCCGACGTGACGGCCGATATGACGGTGACGGCCGACGGTCGGGTCGAACTGATCGCCGAGTTCACCGCCGTCGCCGGCCGCGAGGAGGAGGTCGAGCGCCTCCTCCTCGCGCTGACGGCGGAGGTCCGGCGAGAGAGCGGATGCCTCGACTTCACCCCGCGTCGTGTGGTCGCCGCTCCCTCGGGGGCTGCCGCAGCGGGACCCTCGCCGATCGGAACACGGTTCGTGGTGTCCGAGGCATATCGGGATGCCGCCGCCTTCGCCGAGCATCTCGCTGCACCGTACGGCGCCGACTTCAACGCCGCCCTCGGCCCGCTGATCGTCGAACGCGGTTCGGTGCTGACGTTCCTGCGCCCGCTGGCCTGAGCCCGCGCACATGCCACGACCTTTTGACGGAGCGGGGAGGCGATGAATCCTCCGTGGTCCGTCAAAAGGTCGTGACAGCCCGAGGTCGAAGCGACCGGTCGGCGCCGGTAGCCTTGAGGGTCGACCACGAGGAGCACGAGCACCATGAAACCCGGACCGAGGCGCAGCGTCAGCCAGGTCGACATCGTCGATGCGGCGTTCGAGATCCTCGAGCAGAAGGGTTTCGCCGCCGTCTCCGTGCGCGGGGTCGCGGCGGCGCTCGGCCTCACGCCCACCGCGATCTACACGTACTTCCCGTCGAAGAACGCCCTGCTCCGGGCCATGGTCGAAGAGCTGCTCTCGAGCCTCGATCTCGCCGCGGCATCCGACCCCGACGTCGCCTGGCGCAGCCGCGTGTACGCGCTCGCCGCTGCGCTGCGCGCACGTCTCGCCGAGCACACGGGTGCGATGGTGCTCGTCACGAGCGGGCCGCTCGACGGGCAGCACGCGCTCGGCCTGAGTGAAACCCTCATCGCCGGTTTCATGGGTGGGGGGATGCCGCTCGACGACGCCGCCCGTGCCGCGCACGCGGTGCGCGCCCACGTGCTCGGGGTCGCCGCGCTCGATGCCGCCGAGCGTGCGAACGACGCCGAGGCGACTGCAAATGCGACTTCGGCCGGCGCCCTCTGGTCGGATGCCTCGAGCCATCCGCTGACCGAGGCGACGGCCCATCTCTTCGCCGATGCCGCGGACGTCCCTGCGGGCCCCGTCGATGACTCCGATGGCACCGTCGTCGTGGATTTGGCGTTCGGGTGGGGCCTCGACCGCCTGCTCGACGGACTGCTCGCCCGGGTCGAGGAGCCCGCGACCGTCCGCGACTGATCGCCGTACGGCGGTCCGACTTCCCTGCACCATCGGTGTACAGCTCGATCGCCCGAGTGCGTCGCAGAGGCATCGCCGAACGCGGCGAGGCGCCGACCCCCGGAAGGGAGCCGACGCCTCGTCGTTCGTGCTGGTGTTGCCGGTGTCGCCCGATCAGCCTGCTGCGGGCGGGGTGATCGAGATGAGCGCGGACTGGTTGCCCTTGAACGCCTTCTTCACCTGGATCACCGTGCCGTAGCCCACGCCGTCGTCAGCGGGGTTGCCGGTACCGAAGACGCCACCGAGCGGGCTCGCAGCTCCGTACAGGTCGGTCAGCGGGTTGCCGTCGAAGTCGACGATCCGCGTGCTGTACGGCGCGTTGCCGACCGAGGGCACGACCACCGAACCGTCGCGGAAGCGGCGGGCCAGTCGACCGTCGGGCAGGACTTCGAGACCCGAGGTCCAGCCGAGGTCGTCGGTGAAGGTGCTCACCGGCTCGCGCGACGGGATGTCGGTGCAGTACTCGGTCGTCAGCTCCGCACCCGTGAAGCACTCCGTGAAGGCGTACGTCGGGGTGAGGCCGAAGGCGACGTCAGAGGACTGCGAGCGCGACGGCAGGTTGTGCTGCAGCGTGCCGTCGGCCGCGGCCGCCTCGCCCGTGCGGCGCAGCGGGTCGAAGTGGCTGTCGACGAGCAGCAGGCCGCCCTTGGCGCCGTAGCTCGGCAGAGCCGTCTCGTTGGTGCGCACGTGGTTCGTCTCACCGTAGGTCGTGTCGCGGTACCAGACCAACGCTCCGGGAGCGTTGTAGGCGAGCTTCTCGACCTTCCATGCGCCGGCGTTGTACACCGAGTTGTAGCCGTACTTCAGCCCTTCGTCGAAGCCGTCGAAGTTGCGCCACTCGACCATGTAGTACTGGGCCTTGCTCGAGGTGCCGGTGTCGATGCGCCAGCCGGGGCCGGTCGTGTCGGCGAAGGTGGTGACCTCGGCGGTCCAGCCGTTCTCACCGCTCTCGACGTCGTCGCTCCACACCGTTTCGGTGCCGCTCGTGACGGCGAAGTCATCGGCGAACCAGCCGCGCTCCTGGAAGGCGGCGTCGGTGGCGAGACGCAGGCGAACGCCCACCGTGGTGCCCGCGTACGACGAGAGGTCGACGTACTGGCGAGCCCAGCCGTGCGAGTCGCCCGTGAGACCGTACTGCTTGTTGCCGAAGGTGGCGAGGTTGCCGTTCGGGTCGGGGTAGCCGTCGGGAGTGGTGGCCTCCGTGCCGTCTTCGTTGAAGACCTTCACGTCGGTCCAGGTGGTGCCGCCGTCGGTCGAGACCTCGACGAAGCCGTAGTCCCAGTCCGCTTCGATGACGAAGTTGTTGCTCATCCAGAACTTCGCGTCGGTCGGTACGTCGACCGTGCGCGAGATGCGGATGTCGCCCCAGTCCTGGTCGGCTCCGGTGTACCACATGTTCTCGCCGCTGGCCGGCTCGGCGAGGGTGATCACCTTGTCGGGAAGGTTGATCTTCACGCCGTCTTCGGAGCCCTTGGGCGAGCGAGACGCCTGGCCGACCTTGATGGTCTCGGCGTCGTCACCCGGGTTCATGACGACCGGGTCGACCCAGCCGAGCACCCACTTGTCCCAGATGCCCATGTGGGTGGGCATCGACTGGAAGATGGGGCCGGAGTGCGATCCCGAGGACATGAGGTCCCAGAAGTCGACGTCGGAGTTGCCCTGGTTCGAGGTGTCGTACAGGTCGGGCAGGCCGAGGTCGTGGCCGTACTCGTGCGCGAACACGCCGACACCCGAGTCTTCGGGCTGCACGATGTAGTTCGACAGCTTGAGGTCGGTGCCGGGGATGTCCGCGCCTCCTGCGACAGCGGAGGAGTGCGCCCAGATGGCGTACGTGCCCTGCTCGCCGCCGTTGCCGGACTTGTCTTCGCCGGCGTGCACGAGCACGACGTGGTCGATGACGCCGTCGGGCTCGTTGAAGTCGCCGTCGCCGTCACGGTCGCCCTGGTCTTCGATGTCGTACTCGTCCCAGGGGAAGTCGGGCTGCGCCTCTGCGAGAGCCGCGACCGCATCGATCGGCAGCTGACCCGGACCCTTGGGGTTGTCGGGGTGGCCCTGCTGGTCTTGGACCTCGCCGGCCTCGTACACGCCCTCTTCGTTCTGGAAGCAGAGGCTCGCGCCGTACCAGCCCTCGGAGTGCGGCACGGTGATCCACGGGGTGGCCTCACCGGAGACGGTGTATGCGCCGCGGGACATCTCCTCGTACATCGACTTCATCGTGTAGCCCGAGATGTCGAAGCCGGGCTGGCCGTCGGGGCCGGTGAGGTCGGTGCGCACACGGTCGGTGATGCCTTCGTCGGTGAAGAGCATCTTGTTGTAGTGCTCGGTCGAGAAGTCGGGCACCCACATCGTGTTGTTGTCTTCGAGCTCGAAGCTCGCAGGGTCGGGGATGCCGTTGTGCAACGGGCCGTTCTGCACGTTGCCGGGCATGCACTGCTTCGAGCCGAACTCAGTGGGCACGTACGTGCCGGTGAAGTCGTCGTTCGCGTTCTCGTTGAACTCGACGAGGATCGTCAGCAGCTTCGCTTCCTGCGTCGTCTCGGCCTGCTTGAAGTTCGACTTCTTGGGCTTCTTGTCGTGCTTGGGCTTCTTCAGCTCCTTGGGGTTCTTGCCCGTCGCGATCGACTTCGCCTCGAGCGTGGCGAGTCCCTTCGCGGCGATCGGGTTGCCCTGCGCGTACTTCTGATCGAACGCCTCGGCGTCGGCCTGAATCTGCGCCGACGACTTGGCGGTGACACCGTCGACGAGCACTTCGCCGTCGGTGTCGAGCGCGAGGTCGGCACGAGGCGCGACGTAGTTCATGTAGTACTCGGAGTCGCTGATCACCGGTGGCGACACCGGTGCTTCAGCTGCGACCGCCCCGCTCGCGCCGAACGACACCAAACCGGTGGCGGCGAGCGCGAAGACCGGGATGACCGCAACCGCGCGCCTCCGCGCGCGGCCCGTGAATCCAGACATGCTTCTCCCTTCGAACGACCCGCGGAGGTGACCGCGGGTCGCGTACGACGTTCGTCGGTGGGCGAACGTACTCGGAATCCTGCCGTGCATTGCGTCACCTATGGAAGGGCTGTGCGCAATCTCCGAATGAGGACGCAGCTCTGTTGCGCGGCGACGGTGATTGGCGACCGATCAGGGGCGCGTCGGCCCCCGAAGAGGGGGTCTGTTGCGTGAGGCGAGGCATCGGCCCGGCCACTCGTCGTCGGCGAGGCTACGCTGGGCACGAGCATCGGGGCGGCGGGTTTCGAACGGCGAAGCGCTCCGCGACCGGCACAGTCGAGGGGGTTTGCGTGAAGATCGAGTTCGGCGGAATCAGGCAACGGCGCGCGGCATCCGTGGCCGTGGTCATGGCCGTCGCGGGAGTGCTCGCGCTCGGAGGCTGTGCGCCCGGCGGAGACGACCCCGTCGGCGGCGACGGGAGCGCGCTGCCACCAGTCATCGTCGACGTGAACGAGGTCGACGGCACGACGGTCGAGGTCGACGACAACCGATCGATAGACCTCACGGGCGACGACGAGACGTTCGCGGAGTGGACGGCCGAGATCTCCGACCCGGCGATCGTCGAGTTCACGCCGGGCCGCGACGACGGCAGCGCCCAGTACAACCCGGGCCTGACCGCGACGGCGGTCGGCGAGACCGAGGTGACCCTCGAGAACGGCGCCACCGGTGATTCGGTCTCGTTCACCGTGCAGGTGGTGCCTGACCGGGAGTGACCGCGGCGCTCCTGCGCTCAGCCGAGCAGGAGCGTGCGCAGCTGGTCGGCGGAGTGCACGACCGCCATGGCGTCGGCGGCTTCGTCGGGGGATCCGTAGCCCCATTCCACGAGGATCGTGGGGACGCCGTTCGCGAGCGCGCCGAGCGTGTCGTACCCGCGGTCGCCGACCATCACCGAGTGCTCGGTGTTGACGCCGAGCGCCTGCAAGCGACGCAGGGCCTCGGCGACGACGTCGGCCTTGGTGCTGCGCTCCTCGTCGTCGCTGGCACCCGCGATCACGGCGAAGTACTGGCTGAGCCCCTGGTGATCGAGCACCTTGGTGGCCATCGACTCGGGCTTGGAGGTCGCGAGGGCGATGGGGATGCCGGCGGCGTGCAGCCGCTCGAGCACGCCGGCGACACCCGGGAAGACGGGAGAGCGCAGCACGTGCTCGCCGTAGTGGTCGCGATAGACGTTGAGGGCCTCCCACGCTTCGGCGTCGTCGAAGCCGGCCGTCAGGCGCAGGCTGTCGAGCAGGGGCGGCCCCACGTAGGAGAGCAGCACCTCATCGCTCGGCACGGGCAGGTTCAGCTCGGTGAACATGTGGGCGAGCGACGCGGTGATGTCGGATGCCGAGTCGACGATCGTGCCGTCGAGGTCGAACAGCACGGCCGTCCAGGTTCGGGTCGGCGCGGGCGTCGTCGGGGTCGTCAGGGTCTCGGAAGTCACCGTGACATCCTAGGCCCCCCGAATGCGAGGTTTGCTCAGTCAACACCCAGCGGGCCGAGCGGGGCATTCCGGCCGCGCATCAGAACAGCCGGGTGTGCCCGCCGTCGACGCCGCGCATCGCGTCGTAGTCGAGCACGACGCAGCGGATGCCGCGATCTTCGGCGAGCGTGCGCGCCTGCGGCTTGATCTCCTGCGCCGCGAACACGCCGGTGACCGGCGCGAGGTGCGGGTCGCGGTTCATGAGCTCGAGGTAGCGGGTCAGCTGCTCGACGCCGTCGATGTCGCCGCGGCGCTTGAGTTCGACGGCGACCGAGGCGCCCGAGGCATCCGTCGCCAGGATGTCGACCGGCCCGATCGCGGTCATGTACTCACGACGAACCAGGCGGTGGCCGTCGCCGAGGAGCTCGATCTGCTCGGCGAGCAGCTTCTGCAGGTGCGCCTCGACGCCGTCTTTCTGCAGGCCGGGGTCGATGCCGAGCTCGTGCGCCGAGTCGTGCAGCACCTCGTGGATCGAGACGATCAGCTGGTCGGCGGTCTTCTGGTGCACGACCTTCCACAACTCGACGATGCCGGCGGTGCGCTGGTCGTCGTCGGGCTCGAGCGCCGTGAGCGTGCAGGGCGGGCTCATCCAGTTGAGCGGCTTGTAGCTGCCGCCGTCGGAGTGCACGAGCAGGCTGCCGTCGCCTTTCACCATGAGCAGGCGGGTGGCGAGGGGGAGATGGGCCGCGAGGCGCCCCGCGTAATCGACGGAGCAACGGGCGATGACGAGACGCACCTGTCGAGTGTACGGCGAGCGGATGACGCGGCGCTCGCGCTACCCCTGGGACGAGCCGTCGTGCGGGCGGGCCTCGTGGTGCCGCATCCCAGCGCTGCGCTCGCGCTCCTTCATCTCCGCCTCGAACACGTGCCGACGCCCGCCGACGAGCTCGTCGCGAGCGGCGCGCTCCGACGCTGCGACCGCGGCGAAGTAGCCGTCGTCGTACTCTTCGACGATCTGGAACGTCCACCGGCCCTCGAGCACGTTGCGGCCGACGATCTCGGCATCGATGCGGTCGGCGATCGCGTCGTGCCCGGCCTCCCGGAACAGGCGCACCGCTTCGCCGATCGCGAGGTCGGCAGTGCCGGTGAGCCGGTGGAACCGGTAGAGCGAGCCGCGGGCGTCTTCGAGCACCTCGAGGGCCTCGGAGAACTTGCCGAGCGCCTCGACGGTGGCATCGCTCACGCCGTTCGGCCGGGTGTGCTCCGGTCGCGGGGTGTCGGTGTCGTCGGATTCGGCGTCGTCGTGAGTGCGCATGAGGGCATTCTGCGCCGCGGATGTCGCGTGCGTCACCCCCTTGCGTCCGCCCTGATCTCAGTCCGAAGAGCGAGCGAGCGGGCCGCTGCGCTCCCGCGCGGCGGGTGCCGCGAGCGCCGAGAGCACGAGGAGCCCCAGGATCACGAGCAGCGCGTTCAGGATGCCGAAGTGCTCGCCGAGGAACCCGAGCAGCGGCGGCCCGGCGAGGAACGCGGTGTACCCGATCATGGCGACAGCACTCACGCGGGCTGCCGCGCCGTCGGGGGAGTCCGCTGCGGCCGACATGCCCACGGGGAATCCGAGCGAGCAGCCGATGCCCCAGAGCGCCGTACCGACGATGAGCACCCACGGCTCGCTGCCGAAGATGAACATGCTGAGCCCGATGATGCCGACGATGGCGAGGCTGCGCAGCACCGGCACGCGGCCGAAGCGGTCGAGCAGCGGCCCGCCGAGCACGCGGGCGGCGGTGATCGCCACCGTGAAGACGCCGAACACGATCGCGCCGGTGGTCTCGTCGAAGCCGTGCCCGTCGACGACGGCGAGGGCGAGCCAGTCGTTCGCCGAGCCCTCGGCGAACGACATGCCGAGCATGATCACGCCGATGAGCAGCAGTCGCACGTCGCCCCACACTGCGAGGTTGTCGCGCAGGCGCTGCGTCCACGGCGGGCGGGGTGCGTCGGTGTGCAGGTCGTCGCCGACCTCGGCGCGCATCGGCACGTAGCGAACCGCGATCACGACGGCGACCGCGATGAGCACGGCGACGATGCCGAGATGCACCGTCACCGAGAGCTGCAGGGCGGATGCCGCGGCGGCGAGTCCGGCGCCGGCGACCGTGCCGAACGAGAAGAAGGCGTGCATGAGCGGCATCACGGTCTTGCCGAGCTCGCGCTCGGCCTCGGCGCCCTCGACGTTCATCATGACGTCGACGGCGCCGTTGCCGAAGCCGAAGAGGATGAGGCCGATGACGACGAGGGGCACCGACGAGAGGGTGGCCCCGCCGATGCCGACGAGCACGAGTCCGACCGATACGGTCATGAGGGACCCGATCATGCCGGTGCGCGCACCGAAGCGGGCGAGCAGCCAGGGGGCGGCGATGAGTCCGAGCACGGAGCCGATCGAGCCGGTCAGGATGACGAGGCCGACGCCCTGCGTGCTGAGCTCGGTGTCGTCGCGAATCGCCGGGATACGGGCCACCCAGCTGGCAAGACTGAGGCCGCTGAGGAAGAAGATCGCGAAGATCGCGTTGCGCCAGGCGAGGAGTTCTCGGGTCGGTCGGCCCGTTCGGGCGGAGGCTCGGGGTGTTTCGCTCATCGTCTCTGCTTCTTCGTCATCGGTTCGGCCGTGCGGGTCGAATCGATTCGATCGACCCGACCTGTGAACCATATCGAGCACTCCGAGTGAGCGCAACCGAGCATGCTCTCGCCCGTCGTCGCCGCGAAACTGGGGGCTTGCGGCGCCGGTGAGTCCCGCGCTAGGTTCCACTGCTAAACGATTAACACGATTCGTGACATCGTCGCCGACGGCCGCCGATCCGGCCCGTCGGTCGGCGACGCACCGCGGATCCACCTGCATCCCCCCGCCCTCCGAAGGAGAATCATGCTCCACAGCACTCGCACCGGCCGCACCGTCGCGGCCCTGGCCGCGTCGACCGTGGCCCTCGTGGCCCTCGCCGCCTGCTCGTCAGGCGGTGGCGACACCGGCGGCACCGGCGACGTCACCCTCACGTACGGCATCTGGGACCCGAACCAGCAGCCCGCCATGGAGGAGATCGCCGCAGCGTTCACCGAGGAGCACCCGAACGTCACCGTCGACATCCAGCTGACCCCGTACAAGGAGTACTTCACGAAGCTGCAGACCTCGGTCTCGGGCGGCGCCGCTCCCGACGTGTTCTGGATGAACGGCCCGAACTTCCAGCTCTACGCCGCGAACGGCGTGCTCGCTCCCCTCGACGACGAGGGCATCGAGGCATCCGACTACCCGCAGGGCCTCATCGACCTGTACACCTTCGACGGCAGCCTCTACGGCGCCCCGAAGGACTTCGACACCGTCGCGCTCTGGTACAACACCGAACTCTTCGACGCCGCGGGCGTCGCGTATCCGACCGCGGGCTGGACCTGGGACGACCTGAATGCCGCCGCGGCAGCACTCACCGACCCGGCGACCGGGGTGTACGGAATCACGGCGAGCCAGTACGGCCAGGAGAACTTCTACAACTCGATCGCGCAGGCCGGTGGCGAGGTCATCGACGCCGACGGCACCGAGAGCGGCTACGGCTCGCCCGAGGCGCTCGAGGGCGTCACGCTCTGGACCGACCTGATCGCCGCCGGTTCGTCGCCGACCGCGCAGCAGATGACCGACACCAACCCGGAGGACTTCTTCCTCTCCGGCAAGTCGGCCATGTTCCAGAACGGCTCATGGGCGGCGGTCGCCTATGCGGAGAACCCCGA
Source organism: Agromyces sp. GQ35 (assembly GCF_059758475.1). Taxonomy (NCBI): domain Bacteria; kingdom Bacillati; phylum Actinomycetota; class Actinomycetes; order Micrococcales; family Microbacteriaceae; genus Agromyces; species Agromyces sp. GQ35. The sequence continues at coordinate 1,180,677 of NZ_JCAXEO010000001.1, forward strand.
CATCGCCGACACGGTGAATGTCGCGCCGTTGCCCGCGGGCCCCGAGGGCAACCAGAGCGTGATCCACGGCATCGGCAACGTCGCCAACGCGAAGAGCGATCACCTCGATGTCGCCACCGAGTTCGCCGCCTTCGCGAGCGGCGAGACCGCCGCGAAGATCCAGGCCGAGACCGGCACCGTCATTCCCGCCTTCAACGGCACGCAGGACGCCTGGGTCGACGCGCTTCCGCAGTACGACCTGCAGGTCTACATCGACGCACTCGAGACCGCGGTGCCCTACCCCGTCTCGAAGAACACCGCGGCGTGGACCGCGATCGAGAGCGAGGTGCTCTCGCAGGTCTGGGCGGGCACCCTCGCTCCGGAAGACGGACTGCAGCAGCTCGCCGACGAGATGCAGGCCGCACTCGACGCGGAGTCGGAGTAAGCGCATGACCGAGTTGATCGCGCAGCGCTCCGCGGCGCCGATCGCCGAGCTCGACGGGGGGCGGCTCGGGGGAGCCGCCCCCGGCCCCGCCGCCCGCACGCGTCGGCGTCGCGGCCCGGCCCAGTCCGGGTGGTGGGCCCTGCTCTTCATCGGGCCCACCGCCGCCGGCCTCCTCGCGTTCTACCTCTGGCCGACCGTGCGCACCCTCATCCTCTCGTTCACGAAGTCGGGTCCGTTCGGCGGCTCCGAGTTCGTCGGCTTCGACAACTACGTCGCCCTCGTCCAAGACCCCGAGCTCATCGGAGCGCTCCGCAACACGGCCCTCTACACGGTCATCGTGCTCATCGGCATCCCGCTCGCCGTGGGCATCGCAGCCCTGCTCAACACCACGAACCTGCGCGGCCGCGGCGTCTACCGCACGCTGTACTTCATCCCGGTGGTGACGATGCCGGCGGCGATCGCCCTCGTCTGGCGCATGATCTACAACGGCGACTACGGCGTGCTCAACGAGGTGCTCGGAGTCGTCGGCATCGAGGGTCGCAGTTGGCTCACCGACCCGAACACGGCGCTCGTCGCGATCGCGGTCGTCGGCATCTGGGCCGGCCTCGGCACCAACATCGTGATCTTCCTCGCCGGCCTGCAGGGCATTCCCGACACGGTCATGGAGGCCGCCGACCTCGACGGCGCCGGCCCCGTGCGCAAGTTCTTCTCGATCACGATGCCACTGCTCTCGCCGAGCATCTTCTTCGTGAGCGTGATCAGCGTCATCGGCGCGCTGCAGGTCTTCGACCTCGTCTACATGATGCTCGGACGCAACAACCCGGCGATGCCGAACACCCGCACGATCGTGTACCTCTTCTACCAGGCGGGGTTCCTCGACAACGAGCGCGGCTACGCGGCGGCGATCGCGTTCCTCCTGCTCCTCATCATCCTGGTGCTGACCGTCGTGCAGTTCCGGCTGCAGAAGAAGTGGGTGCACTATGAGTGACCTCTCCCTCGACACCCGGGCGATGACCGGCGCGGATGCCGCGGGCGGCCGTCGCCGCGAGGCATCCGCTGCTCGTGGCCGTCGCAACCGTGGTCACTGGATCGTGCACCTGCTGCTCGGCGGCGGCGCCGTGATCATGGTGTTCCCGTTCATCTGGCAGACCCTGACGGCGTTCAAGACGTTCCAGGACTCGGTGCAGGTGCCGCCCGTGATCCTGCCCGACCCGTGGGTGTTCACGAACTTCGCCGAGGTCTTCGACTCGATGCCGTTCGGCCAGATGTTCCTGAACTCGGTCGTGCTGACGATCGGGCGCACCGTCGGCCAGGTGGTGCTCTGCACGATGGCGGGCTACGCCTTCGCGCGCATCCCCTTCAGAGGCCGCAACGTCGTGTTCGTCGTGTTCCTCTCGGTGCTCATGGTGCCCTCGCAGCTGTACCTGCTGCCGCAGTACGAGATCATCCAGTCACTCGGCTGGCTGAACACGCTGCAGGCCCTCATCGTGCCGGGCATCTTCAGCGCATTCGGCACGTTCCTCATGCGGCAGTTCTTCATGTCGATGCCGTCGGAACTCGAGGAGGCCGCGCGCATCGACGGTGCGAACCCGTGGCAGACCTTCTGGCGCATCATGGTGCCGCTCGCACGGCCGGGCATCATCGCCCTCGTGGTCTTCACGGTGCTGTGGTCGTGGAACGACCTGCTCTGGCCGCTCGTCGTGACGACCGATCCCGAGAAGATGCCGCTCTCGGTCGGCTTGTCGCAGCTCGTCGGGCTGCACGGCACTGACTACCCTGTGCTCATGGCCGGCGCCCTGCTCGCGACGCTGCCGATGCTGATCACGTTCATGATCCTGCAGAAGCAGTTCATCCAGGGCATCGCGTTCTCGGGAACGAAGGGATGACGCGATGACGCAGGCGCAGGAACAGGAACCCGACGAGCGTGCGGCCGCGCCGCGCCGACGTCCGACGCTGCGCATGGTCGCCGAGCTCGCCGGCGTCTCGACGGCGACCGTGTCGTACGTGTTCTCGGGTCGAAACGGCGGTGACTCCGGTGTCGCCGAGCCGACCGCGAAGCGCGTGCTCGACGCGGCCGAGCAGTTGAACTACCGCCCGAACCGCGCCGCACGCACGATCCGCACCGGGCGCAGCGACACCGTGCAGCTCTCGCTGCACATGCTGAGCGACCCCTGGTCGCTCGCCGTCGCGGCCGCCGTGAATGCAGAGGCGAACCGGCACGGATTGACGACCCTGATCCTTGCCGACGGCGACTGGTACGCCGCGCTCGACCGGGTCGAGAGCGACGTCGCCTACCTCGACGGTGCGGTCGACACCGATGACGGCAAGCGCAAGCTGCAGGCCCTCGTCGAGCGCGGGCAGCGGCTCGTGGTGTTCTCCGAGACGCTCGAGCCCGCCGGGTACGACGTGATCCGCTCCGATGCCCTTCCCGGGTGCTACCTCGCGATGGATCACCTGCTCGAACGCCACACGGCGATCGGATGCCTCGTGGCCGACGGCGCCGTGCGCTCGCCCGAGCACTCGCGCTACACGCCCTACCTCGAGCGCATGCGCGACCACGGGCTGGCCGTCGACCCGTCGCACACGGCGAGCTACGCCGAGACGCAGGCGAGCGCGTTCACCGCGGCGGTCGCGCTGCTCTCGCAGGAGAACCGGCCGACGGCGGTGTACGCGACGACCGACTTCGCGGCGATCGCGGCGATCAACGCGGCCCACATGCTGGGCCTGCGGGTGCCGCACGATGTCGCGGTGGTCGGCGTGGGCAACACCCCAGACGCGCAGGCCGTCGCGCCGACGCTCACCACCGTCGGTCCGAGCGACTTCTACGAGCGCCAGGCCGAGATCATCGTGGCCCGGGCGCTCGACACCGAGGCGCCCGAGCCGCAGCTGCACGAGTTCCCGTGGTCGCTGTTCCCAGGGGGGTCGACCGACCTCGACGCACCGCCGCGCGCACCGCGCGTCACCGAACTTCCGTAATACCCGAAGGAGCACCACCCCGTGGATCTGAACATCGGCATCATCGGCTTCGGCGCGCGCGCCTCGCTCTGGAAGGAGGCCCACCGGCCAGGCCAGGGCTCGCGCGTCGTCGCGGTGTGCGACCTCTCAGAGCGCTCACGGGCCGATGCCCGCGCGGCGCTGCCCGAGGCATCCGTCACCGACTCGCTCGACGAACTGCTCGCGAGCGGCATCGACGCCGTCATGGTGCTGACCCCCGACCACCAGCACGCCTCCGTCGCGATCGCGGCGCTCGAGGCCGGAGTGCCGGTCTTCTGCGAGAAGCCGCTCGCCGTCACGATCGCCGACGCCGACGCGATGCTCGAGACCGCCAGGCGCACCGGCACCCGCCTGTACATCGGTCACAACATGCGGCACATGCCCGTGATCGTGCTCATGCGCAAACTCATCCTCGAGGGGCGCATCGGCGAGGTGAAAGCCGTGTGGTGCCGTCACTTCGTCGGCAACGGCGGCGACTACTACTTCAAGGACTGGCACGCCGAGCGTGCGAAGACGACGGGGCTGCTGCTGCAGAAGGGCGCCCACGACCTCGACGTCATCCACTGGCTGGCCGGTGCGTACACCGAGCAGGTGCAGGCGATGGGCTCGCTCAGCGTCTACGGCGAGATCGACGACCGCCGCGATCGCTCCGACGAGCGCATGCGCGACTGGTTCAGCCTCGACAACTGGCCGCCCGCGTCGCAGACGGGCCTGAACCCCGTGATCGACGTCGAGGACATCTCGATGGTCAACATGCGCCTCGGCAACGGCGTGCTCGCGAGCTACCAGCAGTGCCACTTCACGCCCGACTACTGGCGCAACTACACGATCATCGGCACCGAGGGGCGCATCGAGAACCTCGGCGACGTCGCCGGCACCGAGGTGCGTCTCTGGAACCGCCGGCACCAGGGTGCGGCGCCCGCCGACGAGACCTTCATCGTGCCCGAGGCCGATGAGGAGGCCGGCCACGACGGCGCGGATGCGCTGCTCGTCGCCGAGTTCCTGCGCTTCGTGCGCGAGGGGGGCGCGACCGAGACGTCGCCCGTCGCCGCTCGCGAGGCGGTGGCCGTCGGCATTCGCGCGACGGAGTCGTTGCGCGGCGGCGGCGGCGCGCTCACCGTGCCGCAGCTCGACCCGGCGCTCGTCGCCTATTTCGAGGGTGGGCAGGTGGCGGATGCCGCTGCATCCGTGGCTACCATGAACTGACTGGGGCTCGAGGCATCCGGACACGACCCGGCAGCCTCGACCCAGAGCCGAACACCCCCGGCTCGCGACCCCGAGAACAATGAGGTTATCGATGAAGGCCCTCTACAAACCTGCCCCCGGCGCCGGCCTGGAGTACGTCGACCGACCCGAACCGGTCATCGGCCCGGGCGACGTGAAGATCCGGGTACTGCGCACCGGCATCTGCGGCACCGACCTGCATATCGAGAAGTGGGACGAGTGGGCCGCGTCGACGATCGCCGCGCCGCTCATCCCCGGTCACGAGTTCTACGGGGAGGTCGTCGAGGTCGGGCCGCTCGTGCACGACGTCGCCGTCGGCGACCGCGTCTCGGGCGAGGGCCACATCGTGTGCGGCATGTGTCGCAACTGCCGCGCAGGGCGCCGCCAGATGTGCATCCGCACGAAGGGCGTTGGGCTCCACCGCGACGGCGCGTTCGCCGAGTTCATCGTGATGCCGGGCGAGAACGTCTGGGTGCACCACGACGACATCGAGCCCGAGGTCGGCGCGATCTTCGACCCATTCGGCAACGCCGTGCACACCGCCCTCGCCTTCTCGGTCGTCGGCGAAGACGTGCTCGTCACCGGGTGCGGGCCGATCGGGCTGATGTCGATCGCCGTGGCGCGCCACGTCGGCGCTCGCTACATCGTGGCGACGGATGTCTCGCCCGCACGCCTCGAGCTCGCGATGACGATGGGCGCCGACGCCGTCGTCGACGTCTCGAAGGAGCGGGTCCGCTCCGCGCAGGAGCGGCTCGGCATGCGCGAGGGCTTCGACGTCGGCTTCGAGATGTCGGGCTCGGCGAAAGCCCTGCCCGAGATGATCGAGAACATGAACCACGGCGGGCGCATGGCGCTGCTCGGCCTGCCCGCCGAGCCCTTCGCGATCGACTGGGGCAAGGTCGTCACCCACATGCTCACGATGAAGGGCATCTACGGGCGCGAGATGTTCGAGACGTGGAACTCGATGAGCGCGATGCTGCAGACGAGCCCCGAGCTGCGCGGGCGCGTGGCCTCGATCATCTCCGATCGCTACCCGGCGCGCGAGTGGCGCACGGCGTTCGACGCGGCCGCATCGGGCGGCGTCGGCAAGGTCATCCTCGACTGGACGGAGCTCTGATGTACGGAACCATTCGCGAACAGCTGCGCGGCGAACTCGACGAGATCGAGGCCGCCGGACTCACCAAGCGCGAGCGCGGCATCCACGGCCCGCAGTCCTCCGAGATCGAGGTCGCCGGGCGCGAGGTGCTGAACTTCTGCGCCAACAACTACCTCGGGCTCGCGAACGACCCGCGCATCGTCGAGGCGGCGCACCGGGGGCTCGACGAGTGGGGCTACGGCCTCGCGAGCGTGCGATTCATCTGCGGCACCCAAGAGTTGCACCTCGAGCTCGAGAAGCGGGTGTCCGCGTTCCTGGGGTACGACGACACGATTCTCTTCTCGTCGTGCTTCGACGCGAACGGCGGCGTGTTCGAGGTGCTCTTCGGCGCCGACGACGCGATCATCTCCGACGAGCTCAACCACGCCTCGATCATCGACGGCATCCGTCTCTCGAAGGCGAGCCGGTACCGCTACAAGAATCGCGACATGGCCGACCTCGAGGCGCAGCTCGTCGCCTCAGCGGGGGCACGTCGCCGGGTGATCGTGACCGACGGCGTGTTCTCCATGGACGGCTACATCGCGCCGCTGCAGGAGATCTGCGACCTCGCCGAGCGGTACGACGCGCTCGTCTTCGTCGACGACTCGCACGCCGTCGGGTTCGTCGGCGCGAACGGGCGGGGCACGCCCGAATACTGCGGCGTCGAGGGCAGGGTCGACATCACGACCGGCACCTTCGGCAAGGCGCTCGGCGGGGCATCCGGCGGCTACGTCGCGGCCCGTCAGGAGATCGTCGACCTGCTGCGCCAGCGGGCGCGTCCGTACCTCTTCTCCAACACGCTCGCGCCGGCGATCGTGGCCGGCACGATCGAGGCGCTCTCGCTCGTCGAGGGCTCGGGTTCGCTGCGTGAGCGCCTGGTGGCGAACGCGGCGCTGTTCCGGTCGCTGATGACGGATGCCGGTTTCGAGCTGCTGCCCGGCGAGCACCCCATCGTGCCCGTGATGTTCGGCGACGCCGGGCTCACCGCGCGCATGGCCGATGCGCTGCAGCGGCACGGGGTGTACGTCACGGCGTTCAGCTTCCCGGTCGTGCCGCGGGGCGCCGCGCGCATCCGGGTGCAGCTGTCGGCCGCGCACTCCGGCGAGGAGATCAGTCGGTGCGTCGCCGCGTTCGAGGCCGCTCGCGACGAGGTGGCCGCGCCGGTCGAGTAAGCGCGCCCACCCCGCCGGTCGAGTAGGCGCGCCCACCCCGCCGGTCGAGTAGGCGCGCCAGCGCCGTATCGAGACTCTGCCGGCCGGCGTCGGAGTGACGGGTCTCGATACGCTCCTTCGTCGCTCCTCGACCGGCGGGAACCCGAATCGAATCGATTCGCCTTAGAATCGGGCCCATGGAGCCCGACGCCGTTTCCCGTCCGACGCTCGCCGATGTCGCAGTGCGCGCCGGCGTCTCGCCGTCGACGGCGTCGCTCGCATTCAGCGGCTCGGGCCCCGTCTCCGATGCCACGAAGGCACGCGTGCTCGCCGCGGCATCCGACCTCGGCTACGCGGGTCCCGATCCTCGCGCCCGATCGTTGCGGCGCGGCCGGTCGGGCATCGTCGGCGTCGTGCTCGAGGAGCGCGTGCGCGCCGCGTTCCTCGACCCGGTGAAGATCCAGATGCTCGACGGCATCTCCGAGGGCATCGCCCCGCTCGGCGCGGGCCTGCTGCTGCTCACCGACACGGGTGAAGCGGGCGGCAACGCCGTCGGCATCGAGAGCGCCCCCGTCGACGCCGTCGTGCTGATCGGCTGCAGCCCGCGGCTCGGAGTGTCGATCGAGGCGCTGCGGCGCCGCGGCATCCCGGCCGTCGCGATCGAAGGGGAGACCGGCGAGGACATTCCGGAGATCTCGATCGACAATCAGGCGGCGACCAGGCGGGGCGCCGACTACCTTCGCGAACTCGGGCACACGGATGTCGCGGTCGTCACCCTGCCCTTCGACTCCGAACGCACGCGGGGACCGATCACCGAAGAGCTGCTCCGGGCCAGCACCGCCGCCACGGCGAGCCAGCGTCTCGCGGGCGCCCGCGAGATCTTCCCGAACGCCACCGGTCGCACCGCCGGCGCCAGTTCGATCGAGGAGGGGCTCGAGGCGGCACGGGCCCTGCTCGCCGACCCCGCTCATCGCCCGACCGCGATCATCGCCCAGAGCGACCTGCTCGCCGCGGGCGTCATCCAGGCCGCCGAGGAGCTCGGCATCCGGGTGCCCGCCGAGCTCAGCGTTCTCGGGTTCGACGGCATCCGCGTCGACGGGCTGCAGCACGATCTCACGACGCTCGTGCAGCCCTCGGTCGCGAAGGGGCGGGCGGCCGGTGAGGCCGTGGTGCAGATGCTCGCCGGCGAGCCGCCGAAGTCGCGCTGCTTCACGAGCACCCTGCACGTCGGCGACACGACGGCGGCGCCGCGTCCCATGGCCTGACGGTTCTCAGTGCAGCCGTGACACAGTGCAGCAATTCAGGAGCGCGCCGGCGTGCCTGCCGATGAGGGCGCTGTCCCACCGCCGCGACACACCTCCGCTCCTGAATCGCTGCAACGGCACGCCTCGATCGTCGATCCGGCCGGCACGACCATAGGCTGACGACATGAGCATCGACCTCGCCGCCGTCTACCGCGACCTGCACGAACACCCCGAGCTCTCGTTCCAGGAGCACCGCACCGCCGGCATCGTGGCCGATGCGCTCACCGCGCTCGGCCTGACCGTGACCACCGGCATCGGCCGTACCGGCGTGGTCGGAGTGCTCGAGAACGGCGCAGGACCGACCGTGCTGCTGCGCGCCGACATGGACGGCCTGCCGGTGCTCGAAGCCACCGGGCTCCCGTATGCGAGCACGGCGCGCGGCATCGACGCCGACGGCAACGACGTGCCGGTCATGCACGCCTGCGGACACGACGTGCACGTCACCTGCCTGCTCGGCGCGACCGAGCGGCTCGTCGCCGACCGCGCGAGCTGGTCGGGCACGCTGGTCTCGCTCTTCCAGCCCGCCGAGGAATGGGGCGGCGGCGCCGAGGAGATGGTCGCCGACGGCCTGTACGACCGGGTGCCGAAACCCGACATCGTGCTCGGCCAGCACGTCGCCCCGTTCCCGGCCGGCTTCGCGGCGGTGCGCAGCGGTGTGGCGATGGCCGGCGCAGATTCCCTCACAGTGCGCCTGCACGGCACCGGCGGGCACGGATCGCGGCCGGAGACCACGGTCGACCCCGTCTACCTCGCCGCCTCGACGACGGTGCGGTTGCAGGGCATCGTGGCGCGCGAGCTGGCCGCAACGGATGCCGCGGTGGTGACCGTCGGCCAGATCCACGCGGGGACGAAGAGCAACATCATCCCGGCGGAGGCGACCCTCGGACTCAGTGTGCGCAGCTTCGACGAGACCGTGCGCGCGAAGGTGCTCGCGTCGATCGAGCGCATCGCCAGGGCCGAGGCCGCCGCCTCGGGAGCGCCGCGCGAGCCCGAGTTCGTCTACGACGAGCGGTTCCCGATCACCGTCAATGATCCCGCGGCGACCGAGCGCACCACGGTCGCACTCCGACGCGCGCTCGGCGAGCAGCACGTCATCGACCCGGGCGTGGTGTCGGGCAGCGAAGACGTCGGTGTGCTCGCCACGGCGGCGGGCGCGCCGCTCGTCTACTGGTTCCTCGGCGGCGCCGACCCGTCGCTGTTCGGCAACGCGCTCGCGACCGGCCGCATGCCCGACGACATCCCGTCGAACCACTCGCCGCACTTCGCGCCGCTCATCGAGCCGACGCTCGAGGTCGGCGTCGCCGCCCTCGTCGCCGCCGCGCGCGAGTGGCTCGACACCTCCGCAGCCTGACCCGCCGCGCTCAGCGCCCCGCGCCGACGATCATCCAGGCGGGGCCCCGCGCCCTGAGCCCGAGCGTGACCGCGCGGGCGCCGAGATAGCCGAGGGCGAACGCCGCCATGAGCCAGGCGGGTCCGGCGGCGCCCGCCGGGGCGACGGCGACGACCCAGAGCGCGAGCGGCACGAACACGGCGAGGTTCACGAGGCCGGTCCAGGCGAGGTAACGGGCGTCACCGGCGCCGATGAGCACGCCGTCGAGCACGAACACGATGCCGCCGAGCGGTGCCGAGAGAGCCAGCACGACGAGCGCCGGGGGCAGCAGCGCTGCGACATCCGCTGAGCTCGTGAAGACGGCCGGCAGTACCCACGCCGTCGCGAGCACGAGGACGCCGACGGCTGCGCCGCTGCCGACACCCCACTGCAGGCACCTGCGCAGTACCGAGCGAACGGCGTCGAGGTCGCCGGCGCCGAGGTCGCGGCCGATGAGCGCCTGTGCGGCGATGGCGAGTGCGTCGAGGGCGAAGCCGATCGTGAAGTAGATGGTCATCGCGACCTGGAACGCAGCGAGCTCATTCGAGCCGAGCGAGGTCGCCGCCCAGGTGGCGAGCAGCAGCGCGAGCCGCAGGCTCAGTGTGCGCAGGAACAGCCATCCGCCCGAGGCGGCTCCGCGCAGCACGCCGGCGTGATGCGGCCACGGGCCGGCACCCACTCGTGCGGCGTGCCGGGCGACGACGACGAGGTAGACCGCGACCATGCCCCACTGGGCGACCACGGTGCCGACCGCCGAGCCGGCGATGCCCCACCCCGCGACGTAGATGAACACGTAGTTGAGCGCGATGTTCACGGCGAAGCCGATGCCGGCGACCCAGAGCGGCGTGCGCGTGTCCTGCAGCCCGCGCAGGAGGCCCGTCGCGGCGAACACGACGAGCATCGCGGGCAGCCCCGCCATCGAGATCGTCAGGTAGACGGATGCCTCGGCGGTCACGTCGGCGCTCGCGCCGAAGGCGCCCACCAGCACGGGGGCGGCCCACCAGCCGGCGACCGCGAGCACGGCGCCGAGCCCGAGGGCAAGCCACAGTCCGTCGATGCCGGATGCCACGGCGCCGCGTTCATCGCCGAGCCCGACCCGGCGGGCGACCGCGGGCGTCGTCGCGTAGGCGAGGAAGACCATGAGCCCGATGATCGTCTGCAGCACCGCGCTCGCGAGGCCGAGGCCGGCGAGCGGCGTGGCCCCGAGATGACCGATCATCGCCGTGTCGGCGAGCAGGAACAGCGGTTCGGCGATGAGTGCGCCGAGCGCCGGCACCGCGAGACGCAGGATGTCGCGGTCGACGGATCGCGGCGCGGATGGGGCGGTGTCGTTGGTGCTCATGGCCGCATCGAGCATATGCCGCGCCGCCGACGCGCCGGACGCGGCGAAGTGCCGGGGCATCCGTGGTTCGAGCGGTCTAGAGTACGGGGAGTGACGACTCGGGTGCCCATCGCGAAGGGTCGACGGATGTCGCGGCGTGCCGCGTTCCGCCTCCACCCCGCGCAGGCCGTGGTGGTGGGCTTCGCGCTCGCGGTGCTCGTCGGCACGCTGCTGCTCATGCTGCCGATCTCGAAAGCCGGAGGGGGCGGCGCGTCGTTCATCGACGCCCTCTTCACGGCGACCTCGGCGGTGTGCGTCACGGGTCTCACGGTGGTCGACACGGTGACCCACTGGTCGCCGTTCGGGCAGGTCGTCATCATGATCCTGATCCAGCTGGGCGGCCTCGGCATCATGATCTTCGCCTCGCTCATCGGCCTCGTGCTCGCGCGCAAGCTCTCGGTGCGTTCGCGGCTCAACACCGCGGCGGAGGCGAAGGCGGTCGGCTTCGCCGACGTCCGTGGCCTCGTTCGCGGCATCGTCCTCATCTCCGTCACCATCGAAGCCGCCGTGTTCCTGCTGCTCGGCGCGCGATTCCTCTTCGGGTACGGCTACGCACCGGGCGAGGCGGCCTGGCATGCCGGCTTCCTCGCGGTCTCGTCGTTCAACAACGCCGGCTTCGCGCTGTTCTCCGACAGCCTCATGGGCTTCGTCTCCGACCCGTTCATCTGCCTGCCGATCTGCGCCGCGATCATCCTCGGCGGCCTGGGCTTCCCGGTGATCATGCAATTGCGCAAGGAGTTCACCAAGCCGCTGCACTGGTCGATGAACACGAAGCTCGTGCTCTGGGCGACCGTCGTACTGCTCGTCGGCGGCACGGTGTACCTCACCGTGATCGAGTGGGACAACCCCGACACGCTCGGTGCGCTCGACCCTGCCGCCCGAGTGCTCGCGGGCTTCTTCCACTCGGTGCAGACCCGCACGGCCGGCTTCAACTCGATCGACATCGGTGCGATGCACGATGCCAGCTGGCTCGGCATGGACGTGCTCATGTTCATCGGCGGCGGACCCGCAGGCACCGCGGGCGGCATCAAGGTGACCACCTTCGCCGTGCTGTTCTTCATCATGCTCACCGAGCTGCGGGGCGAGGGGTCGGTGAACATCTTCGGCAAGCGCCTCTCGCGCGCGGTGCACCGGCAGGCGATCACGGTCGTGCTGATCGCCGTCGCCGCCGTGGTGGGTTCCACGGCGGTGCTGCTGCTGCTCACCGGGCTCGACCTCGACCGTGTGCTGTTCGAGGTGGTCTCGGCGTTCGGCACGGTCGGGCTCTCGACCGGCATCACCGCAGACCTGCCCGATGCCGCCAAGCTCGTGCTCGTGCTGCTGATGTTCGCCGGCCGGCTCGGCCCGCTCACCCTCGGCACCGCCATCGCCCTGCGCGAGCGGCGGATCCTCTACGAGTTCCCCAAGGAAAGGCCCGCCATTGGCTAGATTCCCGTTTCTCGGCGGCGATACCTCGCGTCGCATCGCGGAGGCCGACTCGGTCGCCGTGATCGGTCTCGGCCGCTTCGGCAGCTCGCTCGCCCTCGAGCTCATGACGGCCGGCACCGAGGTGCTCGGCATCGATCTCGACGAAGACCTCGTGCAGGCCATGAACGGCCAGCTCACGCAGGTGGTGCGCGCCGACTCGACGAAGGAGGAGGCGCTGCGCCAGCTCGCGATCGACGAGTTCGACCGCGTCGTCGTGGCCATCGGCGACGACATCTCGGCGTCGATCCTCACGTGTTCGGTGCTGCTCAGCATGGGCATCCCGGTGATCTGGGCGAAGGTCGTCGATGACCGGCACGGCCTCATCCTCGACCAGCTCGGGGTGCACCACGTGATCTATCCAGAGAAGGACATGGGTCGCCGGGTCGCGCACCTCGTGCGTGGAGCAGCGCTCGACTACATCGAGGTCGACCCGGGGTACGCCCTCGTGAAGGCCGCCGCCCCGGCCGAACTGCTCGGCAAGCGGCTCGGCGACACCGGGTTGCGCAGCGCCTACGGGGTCACGATCGCCGCCTTCAAGCGCGACGCGGAGCAGTGGCGCAACGCCGACGCCGACACGATGCTGCAGTCGGGCGACACCATTCTGGTCGTCGGGCCGACGGCGAGTGCTGAGAGTTTCGCGCAGCTTCGCTGAGACGGGGTGCGGCGCCGAGGGGCCGACACTTAGGCTGGAGCAATGACCGATGTCGCGCTGCCCTCCGGAATCAAGCAGGACGAACTCGACGCGGGCATCCGGCCGCAAGACGACCTCTTCCGGCATGTCAACGGCAGGTGGATCGAACGCACCGACATCCCGGCCGACAAGGCCAGGTACGGCTCGTTCCTCGTGCTGCACGAAGAGGCCGAGCAGGCCGTGCGCGAGATCATCGAAGAATCGCAAGACGCCGAGCCGGGCACCGAGGCGCGCAAGGTCGGCGACCTCTACGCGAGCTTCCTCAACGAGGAGCGCGCGAACCTGCTGGGCGCGACGCCCATCGCGGGCCAGCTCGTCGAGGTCGAGCTGATCAGTACGGTCGAGGCGTTCCTGACGACCCTCGGGCAGCTCGAGCGGCAGGGCGTGCCGGGGTTCCTGCAGCTCTACGTCGACAACGACCCCGGCGACCCCGAGCGCTACCTCGTCTTCGTCGAGCAGGGCGGCATCGGCCTGCCCGACGAGAGCTACTTCCGCGAAGAGCGGTTCGAGTCGGTGCGCGAGGCGTACCGTTCGCACCTCGAGCGGATGCTTCGGCTCGCACAGCTCGTCGACCCCGATGTGCGCGCAGCTCGGGTGTACGAGCTCGAGGCCGAGATCGCCGCGGCCCACTGGAACAACGTCGAGACCCGCGACAGCGAGAAGACGTACAACCTGTTCTCCTGGGACGACGCGGTCGCCGAGGCATCCGTCGACCTGAACATCTGGCGCGACGCGATGGGCGTGCCGGCGGGGGCGTTCGACGAGATCGTGCTGCGGGAGCCCTCGTTCGTGCAGGGGCTCGGTGCGCTGCTCACCGAAGACCGGCTGCCTGCGTGGAAGGACTGGCTCGCGTGGCAGGTCGTGCGCGGCAGCGCTGCGTATCTCTCCAACGACTTCGTCGAGGCGAACTTCGACTTCTACGGCCGCACGCTCACGGGCACCCCGCAGATGCGCGAGCGCTGGAAGCGCGGCGTCTCGCTCGTCGAGGGGGCCATGGGCGAAGCGGTCGGCCGCATCTACGTCGAGCGGCACTTCCCGCCCGCAGCGAAGGTGGCGATGGACGACCTGGTCGCGAACCTCGTCGAGGCCTATCGCCAGTCGATCACCGGGCTCGAGTGGATGGGCGAAGAGACGCGAGCGAAGGCCATCGACAAGCTCGAGAAGTTCACGCCGAAGATCGGCTTCCCCGTGAAGTGGCGCGACTACTCGGCGCTCGAGATCGCCGACGACCTGGTCGGCAACGTGCGGGCGACCGCGGAGTTCGAGTTCAACCGCGAACTCGGCAAGATCGGCAAGCCCCTCGACCGCGACGAGTGGTTCATGACGCCGCAGACGATCAACGCGTACTACAACCCGGGGTTCAACGAGATCGTGTTCCCCGCGGCCATCCTCCAGTACCCGTTCTTCGACGCCGAGCGCGATGCGGCCGCGAACTACGGTGCGATCGGCGCCGTGATCGGGCACGAGATCGGCCACGGCTTCGACGACCAGGGCTCGAAGTACGACGGCGACGGGCGACTCACCGACTGGTGGACCGAGGCCGACCGCGCCGCGTTCGAGGAGCGCACAGCGGCCCTCATCGCACAGTACGACGCGCTCGTGCCGGCGCAGCTCTCGGAGTCGGAGGCTTCCGACACCACGCCGGAGACACCGGCGGATGCCGCGACCGACGACGACACCGACGTCGCGACCGACGCCGGCGCCCCGCGAGTCAACGGTGCGCTCACGATCGGCGAGAACATCGGCGACCTCGGCGGTCTCGCCATCGCGTGGAAGGCCTACGTGCTCTCACTCGACGGCGACATCGACGGTGCTCCGGTCATCGACGGGCTGACCGCAGCGCAGCGTTTCTTCCTCTCGTGGGCGCAGGCCTGGCAGATGAAGGGCCGCGATGAAGAGGTCATCCGCCTGCTCGCGATCGATCCGCACTCGCCGAACGAGTTCCGGTGCAACCAGATCGTCAGAAACATCGACGAGTTCTACGCTAGCTTCGAAGTGACTCCCGATGACGCGCTCTGGCTCGACCCAGCCGAGCGGGTGACGATCTGGTAGTCGCAGATCCGCATCCGCAAGAACAACGAATCTCGAGCGCGCCGCTGAACGCGGTGGGGGAGCGCCGACCGCCAGAGGAAGGCAGTGGAATCACCGTGGTGACGTCGTCGCAGGGTTCGGAGCGGCGCGCACGGCATTCCGAGATCCGGCGCGGGAAGCATCGCACCGAAGAGCCCAACGAGAACTTCGCACGAGGCTTCAACTCGCTCGGCGACCTCGCGCTCGCGGGAGTGCAGGTCTCGGCGCGGGCGACCGATCTCGCGACCGGCAAGGTGCTCTTCTCAGTCGACGACCACGTCGTGATGCCGACGGCGTCGATCGGCAAGGTGCTGCTGCTCGTCGAGGTCGCGTCTCGTCTCTCGGGCGACGGCAGCGAGGCGTTCACCGTGCTCGACCGGGCGCCCCGCGACGCGGTCGGCGACTCGGGCATCTGGCAGCACATGCAGTCGCCGTCGCTGCCACTCGCCGACCTCGCGGCACTCATCGGGGCGACGAGCGACAACCTCGCCACGAACGTGCTCATCCGTCACGTCGGCCTCGAGGCCGTGCGCGCCCGCACCGAAACGCTCGGCCTCACTCGCACGGCGCTGCTCGACCTCGTGCGCGACCACCGCGGGCCCGATGACGCCCCGCAGCTGTCGATCGGCTCCGCGAAAGAGCTCACGTGGCTCTTCGCCTCGCTCGCGCGCGGCGAGATCGTCTCGCCCGAGGTCTCGCAGCGCGTCGTCGGCTGGCTCTCGCTGAACGCCGACCTGTCGATGGTCGCGAGCGCGTTCGGCCTCGATCCGCTCGCGCACCGCACCCCCGACCACAACGTGCTGCTCATGAACAAGACCGGCACCGACGGCGGCGTGCGCAGCGAGGTCGGCGTGCTCCGCGGCCCGCGCGCGAGCGTCTCGTACGCGGTGTCGATGTACTACGCCGACACCATGATCTCCTCCCGTCTGGCGGTGCTCGACGGCATGCGTCAGGTGGGTCTCGACCTGCTGGAGTACGTGCACTAGCCCATCCCGGCTGCGGCACGGCCATGGGGAGTTCTCCCCATTCGGAGGATGGTGTCCGTTTGCTAGAGTGCCTGCGGAGAGGCTCCTCTCTCAGACAACCTTCCTTCGAAAGGCGCCATCAAGCATGCGTCCCATCTCCTTGCGAGTCCGAGCGGCCGCTATCGCCGCAGTCGTCGCGCTTCCGCTCGCCGGCCTGCTCGCCGCTGCTCCGGCCCAGGCGGCCGACGCGCCGGTGATCGCGATCGACACGACCTCCTTCCCGGCAGGCGAGTGGGGCGCGGGCTTCCACATCACCGGCACCGGCTTCGTCGGCACCGGAGACGTGACGGTCTCGGTCGGTGTCGGCACTGGCCCTTCTTCGGGCGAGACCCTCTACGACGTCATCGTGACGCCCGATGCCGAGGGTGCAATCGATGCACAGGTCGTGCCGACCCGCGATGCTCCGGTCACGAGCGAGTCCGACTACCCCCGGGTCTCCGTGGGCGCCATGCAGCGGCTCGATGACACCGAATGGCTCGTGTCGAACTTCGTCGCGTTGACGATCACCGAGTCGGACGTGCCCGAGCCCACCGTGAGCTTCGGACAGGTGGTTTCGCCCGAGCAGCTCGCCGCCGGTCTCACCGCGAACTTCGCGGGCTTCGGTGCCGATGAGCCGGTCTACTACGGGTTCCAGCTGCTCCGCGACGGCGAGCCGGTCGGCGAGTTCGACGGTCTCGAAGAGACCGTCGCCGACGCAGCCGGCGCGGGCACCGTCACCGCCACGATCCCGGGCGCCCAGGTCGGCGACGTCCTCGTCTTCTTCTTCAGCGGCGACCTGTCGGGCCGCTCCGTCGAGGGTGAAGCCCCCGTCGTCGCCGCTCCGGTGGTTCCGGCCGGCGAGAACTCGGCCCCGGCCGCGGCCGGCCCCAAGCTGGCTGAGACGGGTGTCGACCTCGGCATCGGTGTCGCGGCGCTCGCACTCCTGGTGCTCGGCGCCGGCGCGATGCTCGTGACGCGTCGCGTTCGCGCGACTCAGCACTGACCCGCACCCAGCGGCGAGTGAACGGGGGCGGTGCCACGCGGTACCGCCCCCGTTCCGCATTCCCGACGGGCACGGCGGTCGTGCCGTGTACGCTCTCGACGTGCACATCCGACCGATGCAATCCCATGACCGTGCAACCATCGACCACCTGCTTGCCGTGGCGTTCGCGACACCGACGTCGTCGCCCGCCGAGCCGCCGATCGAGGTCGGGCTGAACACGGCGCTGCTCGACTCCGAGGCGGTGCTGCCGCACCTCACGCTCGTCGCCGAGCTCGGCGGCGAGGTCGTGGGCTACTGCATCAGCACTCGGGGCACCGTCGCGCCGGTTGCGACGACCGCGACCGACTCGGCCGGCTCGACGACTCCGGTGCTCGGGCTCGGACCGATCGCGGTCGCCCCTGAGCGCCAGCGCGACGGGGTCGGTTCGGCGCTCGTGCACGAGACGATCCGCATCGCCGAAGCGCACGGCGAAGGGCTGGTCGTGCTGCTCGGCGACCCCGGGTACTACGGCAGGTTCGGGTTCGTCGCCGGTTCCGAGGTCGGCGTCGCCCCGCCCGAGCCCGCCTGGGGCGAGTACTTCCAAGTGCTGCGGCTGTCGCGAGCGAGCGACGAGCACCGCGGCTCATTCCGGTACGCGGCTCCGTTCGAGGCGTTCTGACTCGTCGGTGGATTGAGCGAGCAAGTCGACGCCGGAGACCACCGCGGCGATCGTCTCTGGCGCCGCGAGGATGCGGAAATGCCCGGCGACCGGCACCTGCACATTCGTGGCTCCGTCGAGGGCGCTGCCTTCGGGCACGTGGGGATCGAAGGTGCCGAACACCGACACGATGCGCGAGTTGACGGATGCCGCGTCGCCGAGTTCGACGATCGTCGCCCCGTCGGGCAGGAACTCCCGCAGCCTCCGGTCGAGCATGTAGCGCGCGAGTCGTGATCCGCCGAACGGCGTGGCGACGGCGACGACACCGAGCAGCCCGAGACGCTCGTCGGTGCCGCCGGCTGCGGCGGCGATCAGCATCCGCTTGCCGACCAGCCCGCCCTTCGAATGGCCGACGAGGATGCGGCCGGCCGTGGGGGTCGGCAGGCGGAGCAACGCCCGCGTGACACGTTCGGCCGTTTCGGGGATCGCGAGCAGGTTCGCACCGAGTCCGTGCACGACGCGCACACGATGACCCCGGGCGTTGAGCGCGTCGCCGACGGGTGCCATGAACGACCAGTGCTCGTAGACGCCCGGCAGCAGCACGATCGTCGGCATGGCGGCGTCGCCCTCGCCCCAACGTCGCGGCGGTCTCGGCACCGTGAGCACTCGCGTGTGCCGCTTCGCCGCGTCGAGGTAGTCGAGCGCCCACCAGCCGGCGGCCGCGAGCGGCGAGAGCGGGCGAGGCGCTGCCGCGAGTGGCGCCTCGATCGGGGGCGCCGTCGCCACCTCGCGGCCGACGGGCTCGCCGCGTGCATGTCGGGAGATGAGGTCGAAGACCTCTGAGACCCCGGTGAGCATCGTGTCGTGGCCTCGTCCGGGAACCTCGGCGTAGCGCCCATTCGGAATGAGCGCCGTCATCTCTTCGGCCCAGTACCGCGGCACGATGCGGTCGTGTTCGCCGCGGATGACGAGCGTGTCGGCGGCGATCAGCGGAAGGACGCGCTCGAGGCGGTGCTCGATCATCGGCCGGAGGTTCGCAGTGAACCACTTCGGCCCCGCCTCCGAGTACTGGGCGAGCCCGATCGCCATCACCTTCGGGTTGATGACGGCGATGTCCTGCAGGAAGCGCAACGCCTGCTGCAGGATGGTGCGCTCGCGGGGATTCACGGTCGACCCGATCAGCACGAGTCGGCCGACGAGCTCCGGATGATGCGCGGCGGTCTCCGATACGACCTGCGCACCGGTCGAGTGGCCGACGAGCACGGGGCGGTCGAGTCCCTCGGCGGCGATGAGCTCGGCGAGGAGCTCCCCGGACGCCTCCATGCTGAGCGGCTCCCGCGGTTGCGGGGCGTCGCCGAAACCTGGCATGTCGAGGGCGTACACGGTGCCCGTCGCCTCGAGCCGGACGGCGAGGTCGCCCCAATACTCGTGAGCCATGCCGAGGCCGTGCACGAGCACGTAGTCCGGGCCGTCGGCGATGCCCGACTCGCGGACGACGATGACGTGCTCCCCACTGCGGAACTCGCGAGTCGTCGGCATGTCCGAAGTCTACGAGGCAGACCTGAGGCAGCGGTCAGCCGACGAATGCGTCGCGGTCAGTCGATGAGTCCGGCGGCGGCGAGCCGCTCGAGCACCTCGACCCCGGCGGGCGGGCACCGGTCGACCTCGGCGCTCGTCACCCAGTGCAGGCTGCCCACCTCGGCAGAGGCGAGCGGCGCGGCATCCGTCTCGGCGTGGAAGACGCGCATGCGAACCAGCCGGCCGTCTGGCTCGCCATGAGCCTGCACGATCACCTCGAAGAGCTCGACGAGATCGGCCGGGTCGAGCACGAGCGCGACCTCTTCGAGCGCCTCGCGGGCGGCGGCCTCGGCGGCCGTCTCGCCGGCGTCGATCTTGCCCCCGGGCATGTAGTACACGTCGCGGTCGCGCGCGGTGACCATGAGCACGCGCCGGTCACGCATCAGGGCGATCGCCGCGACACGGATGTCGGTGAGTTGAGGCATCCGTTCCAGCCTAGGCGTCGCGCGGCGGACCACGGATGCTACGTCGTGAGCGTCTTCACGAGGGCGACGGCCTCTTTCGGCGACACCTCGGGCAGGTACGCCCGGCCGATCGCGACGCCGATCGTCGGCAGCGCGAGCGGGTCGGGGTAGGCCATCGAGATCGTCTCGTACTCGGGGTTGAACTTCGCCTTGAAGCGGAACAGCGACGAGAAGCCGTAGGCGGGTTCGAGCGTCGTGGCGAGCCAGTCGAGGAGTCGCGTCATCACCGTCGGGTCCGGCGGCGTGTCACCGTCGGCGAGCGGCTTCGACGCGAGCGGAGCACCCGAGAGGCTCAGCACCTCGGCACCGGTCTCCTTCATGTGCAGCGCCGCAGAGGCGATGAGGAACTCCATGATGCCGTTCATGCTCCCGTCGGCCCGGCGCATGAAGTCGATCGTCCAGCCGACCACCGCGCCGTCGCGGTAGACGGGCAGCCAGCTCGTGACGGCCTGCAGCCGATCGTCGGGACCGACGGCGAGCATCAGACGCACCTCGGGGTCTTTCAACTCCTCCATGCCGCCGAGCGTGAATCCCATCTCGGGCAGCTCCTTCTCGGCGACCCATTCCTCGGAGATCGCATTGATCTCGGCGACGGTCGCCAGCGGCAGCTCGTCCCAGCTCGCCCAGACCGTGGTCATCCCCTCCTTGATGCCGCGGTTCAGCGCCTGGCGCACCTTCTGCCACGGCTTGCCCGTGAGCTCGAGCCCGGTGGTGCGCACGAGCGTCTCCTCGCCGACCGACATGTGCTGCCACTCGAGCTCGTCGAAGACGGGCAGGTACTGCGGGTGCACGCTGTAGAAGACGGGCATCCAGCTGTTCGCGTCGCAGAAGGCGGCGAACTCGCGGATGACGCGGCCGGCGTCGCTCGGCGGGCAGATCGGGTCGGACATCGTGATGGCGACGCCGTTGATCACCCGATAGGCGACCGCCGACCCCCCGTCGTCGCCGAACCAGATCACGTTGCCGGGCCAGGTCGCCATGAAGCCGAGAGTGCCGCCGCCGTTGCGGTGCAGCAGTTCGCGGAGACGCTCGTCGTCCGCCGTCTTCGCCGCGGTCTCTGCGCGCGATCGTGACATCAGCCGCACGGCGGCGACGATGAACACCGCCCAGAACAGCGGCCCGACCACCTGGTAGAGCACGCTCGTCAGGTCGTGGCCGGGCAACACGATGGGGTCGACCACGGCGAGGAAGTGCGGTGGCACGAATCGCTTGAGCGTGTCGAGCAGCAGGTCCCAGCCGGTCGCGGCGGGCCAGTACTCGCCGAGGGTCGACAGGCCGACGGCGAAGTACGCTCCGGCGAGCACGACGAACGTCACCGAGACGACGACGGCGAAGCGCCCGAGCCTGCGTCGAGGAGCTCGCAGCTGGAAGTGCCGCCTGGTCACGATGAGCATGACGATGATGCCGATCGGCAATGCGAGCACCGCGAGCGCCCAGAGCACCAGCTCGCCGAGGTCGAACACCGTCCAGGTGCCGTCGTCGACGTCGGCGGTCGAGACCGTGACGTCGAATGCGGTGCGGGCGAAGAGCAGAATGGCGAGGTTGACGGCGATCGCGAGCCACCAGGCGAAGCGTCGGCCACTCCGGAGGCCCCAGGCCGCGAGCAGCAGGAGCATCACCGGCACGAACGAGAGCAGGAACATGCCGAAGCCCTGGGCGCTGAGCAGCGCGAGTTGCGAGATGCACGCGTCGGTCACCGCGGTGACGGCACTGCCGCACTGCGTCATGACCGCGGCGAGCTCGAGGGGTTCGTCACGGTAGAGGTAGGAGCCGAACGCGAACGGCGTGAGCTCGGAGCGGTTGATGAGCGCGACGATCGGCCCGACCGCGGTCACGGCGATGACCGCGGCGATGAGGGTGCGGGTCTCGCGATGCGAACTGCGCCGCGCCGACAGCGTCGACGGATCTCGGGCGAGCAGGGCGCCGAGGAGATACCCGGCGATCGCCGCGATGATCCGGTAGGCGTTCGACGAGTCGCCGTCGTAGAGCACGAAGACCAGGATGAATGCGAGGGTGACGATGCGGATGCGGCGGCGCCAGAGTGTTCCCATGAACGCCGTCGAGGCGATCAGCGCACCGACGATGCCGGTGAGCGGGTCGAGCGTCAGGTCGGCGGCGGTGCCCGTCGCCCACCATTCGCCGGCGAGTGAGCCGAGCCACTGCACCAGCGTGCCGAGTGCAACGCCGACCACGCCGGTGACGACGAACGCGACGATCGTGCGCCAGGTGCCCATGCGGCGCTCAGCGACGCCGAGCAGCAGCACTGAGGCGAGCACTCCGAACACGAGCTGGAAGGGGTCGAATGCGATGACGAGCGCGGTGCCGACCGTCCACCATCGACCCTCCTCGATCGTGGTGAGCACGCCGGCGGCCCACGTCGACGCCGTCGCCTCCGAGGCGGTGCCGATCGCGGTGCCCGCGGCGATCGACGTGCCGAGGAGCACGATGGCCACGGCGATGCTGAACGGTACGCGTCGGATGAACGCGCCGATCGTCTCCCCGGTCGTACGCAGGCGCCCGGTCGGCTCGGTGTCGGCGCTGGATTCACTCATGTCTGCTCCCGGTGGGGTGGTTCAGCGTCACGGTGCGGAGAGCCCGAGTCTCGGGTACAGCACCTCGAAGCCCTCGTCGAGGCCGCCGTTCAACGCCGCTGCATCGTGGTCCGCCCCGGCGACGACGAAGAACGTCGTCTGCATGCCGGCCGCGGCCGCGGCATCCGCGAGGCGTTCCGCGCCCGGAGCGAACGCCGTGTCGTCCTCACCGACCGTGAACACGGCCGTCGTGTCGGGGTAGGGCGTCTTCGAGAGCATGATGTTCGCGGGCTTCACGGCGTCGTAGGCGGCCTGGACGCCGTGGAAGACGCTCGACAGCACCTCGGAGGGCCGCTCGGCTCCCGCGAACTCGACGGGCGAGATCGCGAGGATGTTGCCGAACATC
Organism: Agromyces sp. GQ35; assembly: GCF_059758475.1. Taxonomy (NCBI): domain Bacteria; kingdom Bacillati; phylum Actinomycetota; class Actinomycetes; order Micrococcales; family Microbacteriaceae; genus Agromyces; species Agromyces sp. GQ35. The sequence goes on from NZ_JCAXEO010000001.1 coordinate 1,203,510, forward strand.
TCGGGGTACTTCGAGCCGAAGTACGCCGCGCACCCGCCACCGTTCGAGTAACCGGCGATGGTGGTGTACTGCCGGCCCTGCAGCACGTCGAGGTGCTGTTTCGCCCACGGCATGACGTCGTGCGTGACATACGTCTCGACCGCACCGAGCTCGGTGTCGAGGCACAGCGGGTCCTCAGCGGGATCGCCCAGTTGGTCGATGACGAGCGCGATCGGCGCGAGCCCGTCGTGCTCCGACGCGAATTCGTCGAGCACCGCGCCGATGAAGCTCGCATCGGGGTCGCCCGGCTGACCCATCATCATGACGACGAGCGGCAACCGCGGAGCATCCTTCACCAATGCCGCCGGTGGCAGGTAGAGCTGAGCCGGCCGCGCCGCGAAGCCCGAGACGGTGTTCGGCACGCCGCCCTCGACGGTTCCGATCTCGCCCCCGGCGGGCAGGTCGGCCGGTGGCGTCCAGGTCAGGTACAGCGGCTCGGCGGGGTCCGCGGCATCGGCGGGGTCGGGCGTCGGCACCGCGATGGGGTCGGCCGTCGAGATGTGGAGCATCGACCCGAGGGTCGGGTTCAGGCCGTACGCGGCGTTCACCCCGAGGGCGGCGGCGCCGGCGAAGAGGGGAATCGCGAGCAGCGCGATGACCTTGCGCCACCATCGCGAGTGCCAGAGGTTCCAGATCGCGATGAGGCTCGCGGCGAACGCCGCCGGAACCCAGAGCCAGGCGGCCTCGTTCACCGGCCCGCCGAACGCATCGAGCAGGTTCACCGCGATCCAGAGCGTCGCGATGCCGATCAGCCCGCCGAGGACGAGCAGCACGATCACCGTCAGCACCCATGACCAGCCGGAGCCTCGCCCGAGCAGGTAGAGGAGTGCCAGCGCGGCGATCGCGGCGATCGCGATGACGAAGGGCCCGTCGATCACGTTCAGTTCGAGCACGAAATCCCACACCGTCGCCCCCTTGGCCCTGGTCGTGTTGGGCACAGCGTAGCCGCAGGCCGCCGCACCCGGGGGATGGCTCGCGCTCGTTCGCGCCCGCGCCCGCCCGTAGGATGGTGACACCGTGTCGTTTTCCGGCATTCGCCCGATCCCAGGACCATTGGAGCCACCGTGGCCGCACCCAGCCGTCTCGAATCCGTCATCGCCCTCGCCCAGCACCGGGGCTTCGTCTTCCAGGCCGGCGAGATCTACGGCGGATCCCGTTCCGCCTGGGACTACGGGCCCCTCGGCGTCGAGCTGAAAGAGAACATCAAGCGTCAGTGGTGGCGCTACATGGTCACCGGCCGCGAAGACGTCGTCGGCCTCGACTCGAGCGTCATCCTGCCGAAGCAGGTGTGGGTCGCCTCCGGTCACGTCGGCGTCTTCACCGACCCGCTCGTCGAGTGCCTGCACTGCCACAAGCGCTTCCGCGAAGACCACCTGCTCGAGGCTTTCGAAGAGAAGAAGGGCCGCGTTCCCGAGAACGGCATGGGCGACATCGCCTGCCCGAACTGCGGTACCCGTGGCCAGTGGACCCCGCCCCGCGACTTCAACATGATGCTGCAGACCTACCTGGGTCCGGTTCAGGATGAGTCGGGGCTGCACTACCTCCGCCCCGAGACGGCGCAGGGCATCTTCACCAACTTCGCCAACGTGCTGCAGGCGGCGCGCATGAAGCCGCCGTTCGGCATCGGCCAGATCGGCAAGTCGTTCCGCAACGAGATCACGCCCGGAAACTTCATCTTCCGCACGCGCGAGTTCGAGCAGATGGAACTCGAGTTCTTCGTCGAGCCCGGCACCGACGACCAATGGTTCGAGTACTGGCTCGACTACCGCTGGAACTGGTACGTCGACCTCGGCGTCGACCCCGAGAACCTGCGCCGCTTCGAGCACCCCTCCGAGAAGCTCTCGCACTACTCGAAGCGCACCGTCGATATCGAGTATCGCTTCGGCTTCACCGGCGGCGAGTGGGGCGAGCTCGAGGGTGTCGCCAACCGCACCGACTTCGACCTCACCACGCACTCGGAGCACTCGGGCAAAGAGCTGTCGTACTTCGACCAGTCGAAGAACGAGCGCTGGATCCCCTACGTGATCGAGCCCGCGGCCGGTCTCACCCGCTCGCTCATGGCCTTCCTCGTCGACGCCTACGACGTCGAAGAGGTGCCGAACGCGAAGGGCGGCGTCGACACCCGCACCGTGCTGCGGCTCGACCCGCGTCTTGCGCCCGTGAAGGCGGCGGTGCTGCCGCTCAGCCGCAACGAGCGCCTCTCGCCGCTCGCCCGCGAGGTCGCCGCGTCGCTCCGCAAGCACTGGAACGTCGACTTCGACGACGCCGGCGCCATCGGTCGTCGCTACCGTCGTCAAGACGAGATCGGTACGCCGTTCTGCATCACGGTCGACTTCGACTCGCTCGACGACAACGCCGTGACGGTGCGCGAGCGCGACAGCATGGAGCAGGTGCGGGTGCCGCTCGCCGAGCTCGAGGGCTACCTGGCCGCGCGACTCATCGGGGCATAGGCCTCGGCGCTGCGACTGCCGCGGCGACATTCGAACATGTGTTCACAGCCTGTGGATAACCCTGTGGAGAAACATGTCGGCGTCGATGTCCGCCGAACGGTCGCTCGACGCGTCGGCGCCGGCCGCCGGGCCGTGAGGCACGGCTCGCGCAGGGGGTGACGCTGTGGCGCGGTTCACGCGCTCGACCAGCCATTTGTCCCTCGAACGGGGGCCGCGCCGACCGCGATGCGCCCCGTAGGTTCGATCGAGTGCGCGCCTGGCGATCCCAGCCGAAACGGCGCCCACCGCTGGTTGCACAACCGGTGGAGAGCGCCGGGCGTCCCCCTCAGGCTGTCGAGCCCGTCCCGGTGCTCTCGCCACCGGTGTCGGCCGGGCGACGAGCGGCCCACTCCCGCTGCAGCACGCCGTAGACCGCGGTGTCCTGCCACTCGCCGTCGTTGAACTGCTCTTCGAGAATCGTCGCCTCGCGACGCATGCCGAGGCGTTCGCAGAGGGCGGCGGACGCCGTGTTGCGAGCGTCGAGGAACGCCTGGATCCGATGGGGATCGAGGGTCTCGAACACGAAGTCTCGAATCGCGCGCGCGGCCTCGCTCGCGTAACCCCGGCTCTGGAAGTCGGGGTGCACTACCCAGCCGAGCTCGAGCTGCGCGTGGGCGACGTTCGAGACCCGCACCATCATGTCGCCGATCACTCGATCGTGCTCGCCGCCGTCGACCGACGGTGTGCCCGGAAGTGTCATCGCGAACACGAAGAAGTCGCCGTCGGCGGCGAGCACCCGAGCGGCCGAACGGGTGGCAGTGTGCGCGTACGCGTCGGACCGGTCGCGCTCGGGCCACGGCAGGTATGTGAGCACCTCGGGGAGTCGCTGGTACTCGTACACGTCGGCGGCGTCGGATGCCTCGAGCGGGCGAAGCACCAGGCGCGCTGTGCGCAGCGGCGACTCGGTGAGCGCGGTCGCGTCGAATGGGAGTCGCAGCGCCGGGGGGCCGTCGGGGCCGCCAGCACCGGGCTGCGCGCTCGTCGGCTCGACATCGATGGTGGGTTCGGGTTCGGGTTCGGGTTCGGCTTCGGCCGGGGCCGGCTCAGTGATCTCGTGCATCGCCTCGAAGCGTATCGCGAGCGACCGATGTCACTCAGGAGGCGGCGATCGCCCCCGAGTCGCCGATTCCCTCGTCGCGGACACCAGGCACCTCGTGCGGCATGGCAGCGGCGGCCTCTGCGGTCACGCCGAAGATCGCCGCGATGCCGTCGATCCAGGCCTGCTGCTCGCCGGCGCGGGCGAGCTCGCGCGAGCGCACCATCGGCGTGTGCAGCAGTACGCCGGCCATGTGCCGCAGCGCGGCTTCGGTGCGTCCGTCGTCGTCGCCGCGGCCGCGGGCGCGCTCGATCTCGCCGTCGAGGATGTCGAAGACGTGGCGCCGGAGGGCCACGACGGCTGGAGCGACGTCGTGCACCTCGCGGGTCTCTCCGAATGCGCGGGCCGCCCCGCCGACGATCGCTCGCGCGGCATCCGTCGCCCCGAACTCTTCGAGCGGGGCGTGGATTCGGATGGTCTCGAGGTCGAGCAGCTCGACACCCGGCACCTCGACGACGTCGGGTGCAACGTTGCGCGGCAGCCCGAGGTCGATCACGAGCTGACGCTCGGCGGCGACGTCGACGGCATGGGTGACGAGCGCGAGCGGGGCCGCGGCGGTGGCGGCGTCGGGTGTCTCGAGCACGGCTCGCCCGGCTTCGAGCAACGCCCGATCGACGACGTGGTGCTCGGCGGTCGTGCAGGTCACGATGACGTCGGCACTCGCGGCGACCGCGGCGACCTCGGTGCGGCCGACGGCCTCGATGCCATGCCCGGCGGCGAACTTCTCGGCGCGGCCCGACGGGGAGAACACTCGCACGTCGGTGGCGCCGCGATCACGCAGGGCAGCGAGCGAGGCGCCCGCGAAGCGGCCCGTGCCGACGAGCAGCACTCGCGTGGCGGCCCAGTCGGTGACGCGGCTCTCGGCGAGGTCGAGTGCGAGGCGCACGAGCGAGCGGCCTTCGCCGCCGATGCCCGTCTCGTTCTTCACGCGGCGCGAGATCTGCGAGGCGCGCTGGAAGAGCCGCTCGAGCTCGGGTGTCGTGGTGCCCTCGCCGCGTGCGCGTTCGAGGGAGCGGCGCACCTGCCCGGCGATCTCACCCTCGCCGACGACGACCGACTCGAGACCCGATGCCACGGCGAACAGGTGCCCGGCGACGGCGTTGCCGTGCACGAAGCCGAACGTGGTGCGAAGTTCGTCGGCCTCGAGTCCGGCGATCGCGCCCACCGCGTGGATCGCCTCATGCACGGCGGGTACGGGTGACTCTCCGTCGACGGCGTCGAGGTCGAGGTACGCCTCGAATCGATTGCAGGTCGCCACGACGACTGCGCCGCGCACGGCGGGGTGGCCGTTGCGAATGCGGGGTCCGGCGGCATCCGCGGTCGCCGAAAGCCGCTCGAGCATGTCGAACCCGGCGTTCTTGTGACTCGCGGAGAGGCAGATGAGCACGAAGGGATTCTACTCGCCGTCGAATCGGTGTTCGCCCAGTGCGACGTCGGGGGTCTCAGCGCCCGGCGAGCACCGGCGTCGAGCGCACGATCTGGATTGGCGCCGTGAGCGTCGGAACTTCGAGTCCTTCGGACGCGAGCGCCTCGCGATGCTTCGCCTTCCAGCTGCGCACCACGGCGAAGAACGGAGCGTCGCTCAACGAGTACCGGCCCGGTCGCTCGTCGGCGAACACGATCGGCAACTCGACGCTGACGCCGCCGCGTCGCACCCGGAGCACGAGCACGGAGAGCGGGGAATCGCCCGCGATCATCGAGTCGCAGCGGATGCCGCGCACCTCTCGCCAGGCGAAATGCACGGCTCGCCGGGGGCGCCGGCCGCCCTTCCAGAATGCGACGCCGAGTTCGTCGACCACGATCGAGTAGCGCGCGGAGATGCCGAGCGCGCGCGGGTCATCGATCGTCAGCTCGGCGAGGCTCGCCACGAGCTCGCGGCTGCGGATGCCGCAACTCACCTCTCCCCGCACGCTGGCCTCGAGTGCGCGCCGTCGGGCACGGGACCGGGAGAGCTCGCCGAGCCGGACGAACATCCAGACGACGGCGGCGAGCACCGCGAGGCCCGAGACGACGACGGCGAAGCGCTCGACCGCCGGAACGTCGGGCAGGCGCAGCATCACGCGCTCGAGCGCGGCCGAGCCGGCGATGAGCCCGCCCACCACGATCGCGGCGACGGCGGCGATGGCGAAGGTGATGCCGACGCGATGCGGCGTGGCCGCGTTCATCGCGCGCCTCGTGCAGACCGGGCGGCATGCCGAGCCGGTGCGGCCGGCTCGAAGGGGACGAACAGTGTGCAACACATCATTGGGGGCATGGGTTCTCCGTGGGTGCGGAGGCGCACGTCGGGGGATACGTGCGTCGTCGTGCTCGGGGGCGCACAACGTCTCGACCTTAGCGCTGATGCACGCAGGAATGTAAGGCTTCCTGCCGACGGAACTGAGAACTCGTCGACGAATGAACGCGATCACACGTCGCCGGACTCACCCAGACCGATACGCGACAATGTAGGGCGTGAACCTCTCCGCGCAGCATCCCCTCTCCGCCGGTCTGACTTCCGACTCGCGCCTCGTGCGTGCATATAGAGGAGAGCGTTCCGACGTCACTCCCGTCTGGTTCATGCGTCAGGCGGGGCGCTCGCTGCCCGAGTACCGCGACCTCCGCGTCGGCACGCGCATGCTCGACGCCTGCCTCGATCCGGCGATGGCAGCCGAGATCACGCTGCAGCCCGTGCGTCGCCACCACGTCGACGCCGGCATCTTCTTCAGCGACATCGTGGTGCCGTTGAAGCTCGTGGGCGTCGACGTCGAGATCCAGCCGGGCCGCGGTCCGGTCTTCACGCGGGGCTACGCGGATGCCGCCGGCGTCGCCGAGCTCACGGCGATCGACCCTGCGCGGCTCGACGAGGCATCCGCGCCCATCACCGAGGCGGTCGGGCGAGTGGTCGCCGAGCTGAACGCCACGGTGCCGGCCGGTGGAGTCCCGGCAGGCTCGACCAGTGCCGGAAGCACACCCCTCATCGGCTTCGCCGGCGCGCCGTTCACGCTCGCGGCGTACCTCGCCGAAGGCGGCCCGTCGAAAGACCACCTCGCCGCCCGCACGCTCATGCACGCCGACCCGGGAGCGTGGCGCGCACTCATGGACTGGACCGCCGAGCTCACCGGGCGCTTCCTGCGCACGCAGGTGCTCGCCGGGGCGTCCGCCGCCCAGCTCTTCGACTCGTGGGCCGGTGCGCTCTCGCTCGCCGACTACGAGACGCACGTCGCGTCCGCCTCGGCGAAGGCGCTCTCGTTCGTGCACGACCTCGCCTACGAGCGGCCGGATGCCTCGGGCGACGGTGGCACGACCGGCACGACGACTCGCAGCGTGCCCGTCGTGCACTTCGGCGTCGGCACCGGCGAGCTCCTCGGTGCCATGCACGACATCGGCGTCGACACCGTCGGAGTCGACTACCGCATCCCACTCGACGTCGCCGCGCGGCGAGTCGGCCAGGGCGTGCCGCTGCAGGGCAACCTCGATCCCGCCCTGCTCGCGGCACCGTGGCCCGTGCTCGAGGCGGCCGTGCGCGACGTGCTCGAACGAGGCCGGGCCGCGCCCGCCCACGTCTTCAACCTCGGCCACGGCGTACCGCCGGAGACCGACCCGACGGTGCTGACCCGCGTCGTCGAACTCGTGCACGAGGCATCGGCATGACCGAGCCCGCACCCGAACCGGTCATCGAGCGATCGACCGCCGACGTCGTCGTGGTCGGGGGAGGTGTCGCCGGCCTCGTCGCGGCTCTCGAGTGCGCGAAGGTCGGTCTTCGCGTCACCGTGCTCGAGCGGAGTGGGGAACTCGGCGGATGCGTCGGGCGCATCGAACTCGACGGACTGGTGCTCGACAGCGGCGCCGAGTCGTTCGCGACCCGTGGTGGCGCCGTCGCCGAACTGCTCGGCTCGCTCGGGCTCGACGCCGAGATCGAGAGCCCGAACCCCGCCGGCGCCTGGCTCGTGATGCCCGGCAAGCAGGGACGCCCCGACGCGGCCCCGCTGCCGAAGACCGGAGTGCTCGGCATTCCCGCGAACCCGCTGGGCGACGACGTGCGCCGCATCATCGGCTGGGGCGGCGCGATCCGAGCCTACGGCGATCGGTTGATGCCGATCCTCCGCATCGGCCGCGCCCACAGCCTCGGCCAGCTCGTGCGCTCGCGCATGGGTCAGGCCGTGCTCGACCGGCTCGTGACGCCGATCTCGGCGGGCGTCTACTCGACCGACCCGAACGAGCTCGACCTCGACGTCGTGGCGCCCGGCCTCAACGAGGCGATGACCCGCACCGGCTCGCTCTCGGGCGGCGTCGGGCAACTCGTCGAGGCGCGCAAGGCCGGTGGAGCCGTGCGCGGCCTCCGCGGCGGCATGCACCGTCTCGTCGAGGCTCTCGAGCGCGAGCTCGACCGATTCGGCGTCACCGTCGTGCGCGGGGCGGAGGTCACCGGGCTCGAGCGCGTCGGTGACGCGGCCGACGAGGCGACGGTCGGCCGCGCATCGACCGAGGACCGCGCCGACGAGGCATCCGGATGGCTCGTCATCGCCACCACCGAGACCGGCGAGCTGTTCGTCACCGCACCCGACGTCGTGCTCGCCGCATCGGGGCACGTCGCCCTCGGCCTCGTCGAGGCGGCCCTCGACGGCTGGGCGCCCGGGGCGAAGAGTGCGCCCGACATGACGAGCACGACCTGGCCGCCCGCGGCATCCGTCGAGATCGTCACCCTCGTGCTCGACGCCCCGGAGCTCGACCATGCACCACGCGGTACCGGCGTCCTCGTCGCAGCCGACACCCCCGGCGTCTCCGCGAAGGCGCTCACCCACTCGACGGCGAAGTGGAACTGGCTGGCCGATGCCGCCGGAGGGCGGCACGTCGTGCGCCTCTCCTATGGGCGAGCAGGGGTGCCGAACCCGCTCGACGATCGCTCCGACGAGGAGGCCGCGGCGCTCGCGCTCGCCGACGCGTCCGTACTCCTCGGCGTTCCACTCGACGAGCGGATGCTCCGCGCGTCCGGCCGCACCGCGCGGCGCGATGCGCTCTCGCAGGCAGCACTCGGCCAGCGCGACCGGGTGCGCGTGCTCGAGGATGCGCTCGTCGCCGAGACCGGCATCGAGGCCACCGGGTCATGGGTCGCGGGCACTGGCCTGGCCTCCGTGGTGCCGCACGCGCTCGAGGTCGCGCGGCGCATCCGGCACCGTCGAGTGCAGCCCGACGGCATCGCATAGCCGGAACGGAATATTTCAGCGCAACCCCCTTGCGCCGGTTCGTGCGGGGTCTACGCTGGAACAGTCGCTGTGGTGAACCACAGAGGAAATTGGGGTGCACATGAAAGGCAAGATCCTCTTCGTCGTGGGGCTCGGAGTCGGCTACGTGCTCGGTACGCGAGCCGGCCGTGAGCGCTACGAGCAGATTCGAAAGGCGGCCGAGGGCGTGTGGAACACGCCGGCCGTGCAACAGGGCGTCGACACCGTCAAGGGCTTCGCCGCCGACAAGGTCGGCGATCTCTCCGACACCGTGCTCGACGGGGTGAAGTCGTTGATCGGCAACGCCACCCGCGGCTCGGGTGCGACCAAGCGCGACGTCGGCAGTACCGCGAAGTCGGCGAAGCAGAACGTCGCCAAGACCGCGAAGGCGGCGAAGTCCGCCGTCGACGACGCGGCCTCCGCACTCGACGATGCGATCGATGAGGCGGCGTCGTTCGCCTCCTCCGCGGCATCCGGCACGAAATCCGCCGCGAAGCCTGCTGCGAAGCGCACCGGGTCCACCGCGTCGCGCACGACCGCGTCGACGGCCAAGCGCAGCACGCCGGCCAAGGCCAAGCCCGCCGCATCCGACTCATGACCGTGGAGGTGACCGCGCGATGACCGCACCCTCGAACGACGACCGATCGCTCTTCACGCTGATCGGCGAGCTGCCCGACACGATCACCTCGCTCGTGCGCGCCGAGATCGACCAGATCAAGGCCGAGGTCTCCTACAAGGTCAAGCACTTCGGCATCGGCTCCGGCCTCGTCGCCGGGGCTGCGGTCGTCGGCGTCTTCCTGCTCTTCACCCTGATCGTCACCGGCATCTTCGCGCTCGCGCTCGTGATGCCGGCCTGGGCGGCCGCGCTCACCGTGTCGGGTGCGCTGCTGCTGATCATCGTCGTGCTGCTCTGGATCGCCTACGTCAACTTCAAGCGGGGCTCCGAACCGCTCGAGTCGATCGACAGCCTGAAAGCCGACCTCGACGCCCTGAAGGGAACGGGTGACTATGACCGCCGTTACTGACGCCCGCCACCCGTCGAAGCGCGACACCGCGACGCGCGAACGCAACCTCACCCGCCTGCAGGCGAAGGCCGCGTCGCAGCGAGCGCGCTCCGAGTTCGCCCAGACGCTCAACGCGCTCGAAGACAAGCTCAACGTGCCGAAGCAGGTCGGCATCAGAACCGAGCGGGCGAAGGCGAAGCTCCGCCGATTCGCCGACGAACAGCCGGTCGCCGCCATCGCGGCCGCCGTCGGCGTCGTCGCAGCGGTCGGGGTCACCGTGTGGCTCGTCGTGCGCGCGAACCTCGACTGATCGCCGCCCAGGGTCACAGCGAGCGGATGCCCCGGTGCCGATGTCACGACGCGCGGCGAGTACCGCGGCCGCATCAGCGACCGCGGTCGATCGGGTCGCGGGCCTCGTGCGCGCGGACATCCTGAGCGGAGCGCTCCCGCCCGACACGCCGCTTCGGGAAGAAGCCTCCTCAGAGCAGTACGCCGTGTCGCGCCACACGGTCCGCGCGGCATTCCAGCGACTGGTCGCCGAACGCCTCGCCGTCGCGGAGGCCTACCGCGGTGTGCGCGTCGCGAGCTTCGATCGCGATCACGTCATCGCGCTGCAGCAACTGCGCGCCGCGCTCGAGGTCGAGGCGGTGCGCATCGCTGGTGCGAGATACGACGGGGAGTGGCCGGAGCACGTGCTCGAGCCGGCGCACGCCGCTCTCGACCGGCTCGCCGAACTCGCCCGGGGCGAGTCCGTTGCCGCCGCCGGTGGCGACGCCGCCGTGGACTGGCTCGAGGTCGAGCGCATCCACGCCGACTTCCATCGGGCCATCGTGGCGGCATCCGAGAGCCCCCGTATCATCGAGGCCCACGCGGGGCTCGGCAGCGAGCTGCTGCTGTTCCTCCTGCACGTGCGCCCGCACTACACGCTCGACAGCCTCATCGCCGAGCATCGCGCCCTGCTCGACGAACTCCCCTCGCGCGGGCCCGACGCCGTGCGCGAGCACCTCGAGCACTCGACTCGCCTGCTCGTGGGTGAGTAGCAGTCCGGCCTCGCGCCGGTTGATCGGAAGGAATCGACGATGACGTCGGAACGGGACTCCCAGGCCGCAGCTGTCGATCGCGACGCAGACGCGGTGACGGCATTCGCCGACCGCATCTTCGCCTCGGCTCTCGGTGGCATCGAACAGCTCAGCATCTATCTCGGCGATCGTCTCGGCTGGTATCGCGCCCTCGCAGCCGGCGAGGCGCTCGACGCGCCGACACTCGCCGCACGGACCGGCACCCACGAGCGCTACGCGCTCGAATGGCTCGAGCAGCAGGCGGTGATCGGCATCCTGACCGTCGATGATGCGGATGCCGCGGCATCCGCCCGCAGGTTCACCCTGCCGCCCGCGCACGTGGAGGTGCTCGTCGACTCCGACTCGCTCAGCTATCTCGCACCGCTCGGACGGTTCTTGGCCGCGACGGCAGGTCAACTCCCCGCACTGCTCGACGCGTACCGAACGGGCAGCGGGGTCTCGTGGGAGCAGCTCGGCGACGATGCCCGCGAGGCGCAGGGCGACATCAACCGCCCGTGGTTCCTTCGGCAGCTCGCGCCTGCGCTCGCCGGCGTTCCCTCGATGCACTCGGTGCTCTCCCGCCCAGGCGCCCGGATCGCGGATGTCGGGAGCGGGCACGGCTGGTCGGCGATCGGGATCGCGCAGGGGTATCCGGACGCTCGTGTCGAGGGGTTCGACATCGACGGTCCCTCCATCGCGGCGGCGCGGGATCACGCGCGGGCGGCGGGAGTCGCCGATCGGGTTCGGTTCCATCACGTCGCCGGTGAGGCGCTTCCCGAGGACGCCGTGTTCGACGCCGTGTTCGTCTTCGAGGCGCTGCACGACATGCCACGACCGGTCGAGGTGCTCGCGGCGATCCGACGCGCCGCACGCCCCGACGGCGTGGTCGTGATCATGGACGAGGCCGTCGCAGCCGAGTTCGCGCCCGACGGCGACGAGACGGAGCGGATCATGTACGGGTACAGCCTCCTCATGTGCCTGCCCGACAGTCTCTCCGCGCCCGGATCGGTCGGCACCGGCACGGTGATGCGGCAGTCGACCCTCGAGCGGTATGCCAGGGAGGCGGGCTTCGCGGGTATCGAAGAGCTGCCGATCGAGGGCTTCGCGTCGTTCCGGTTCACGCGGCTCCTGCGCTGAACCACCTCGAGCAGTCGATGCGCCCGCTCGTCGCGGGTCGATCGGGTTCAGCCCGTGATGGCCGCGTACCAGATGAGCAGCATCGTCACCAGGAAGCCGACGACGTAGTTGATGCCGAGGAATCGCTTCCACCCCTCGTTGGCCCGCCCCGATTCGGCGTCGGTGATGCTGCGGAACGGCGCAGCCACCGCGAGGTACGGCACCACGAGCAGGGCGGCGAGCGGTCCGGGCCACGACGTGACGAGCATGAGCAGCCCGGCGAGCACCCACGCGCCCATCGCGAACCACACCGTGCGCCGGGCACCGAGCACCGTGGCGATCGAGCCGATGCCGCCCGCGCGGTCGGGCACGACGTCTTGCACCGCCCCGAACGCGTGGCTCGCGACGCCCCAGGCGAGGAAGCCGAGCAGCAGCGCCAGGAGCTGCGGCGTGAATGCCGCCCCGGCGAGCACCAGGCCGTAGACCGCCGGACTCACGAAGTGCACGCTCGAGGTGAGCGAGTCGAGGAACGGCACCTCCTTGAACCGAAGCCCCGGCACCGAGTACGCCGCGACCGCGAAGAGGCTGACGGCGAGCACCGCCCACGACACCGGGCCGCCGAACACCACGAGGGCGACGACGAACGGCGCGCAGGCGACGATGGCGGCGACGATCGTGAGCCGGTGGCGGCCGGGCACGAGCAGCGCGCCCTCGACGCCGCCCTTGCGCGGGTTCGCGACATCCGACGCGTAGTCGAACACGTCGTTCACGCCGTACATCGCGAGGTTGTACGGCACGAGGAAGAAGATCGTGCCGACCACGAACGCCGGGTCGACCTCGCGGGTGGTCAGCAGGTAGGCGGCCGCGAAGGGGAACGCGGTGTTCACCCAGCTGAGCGGACGGGATGCGGTGAGCAGGTCGGCGACGGAACTGCGGCGAGCCACGACGCTCATCGCTCGCGCTCCGCATCGGCAGCGACCCATGTCGCGCGGCGCCCGCCGGCGCGATCGACCCCGCCGAGCAGGTTCCACAGTCCGCTGAGCAGCAGCACGCCGGCGACCGGGTACGCGAGGTCCTCGATCGGCGCGAGGCCGAGTCGCAGGCCCGAGATGTGCTCGTCGGCGTAGCCGAACAGTCCCGCGGCGATCATGATCGAGTCGAAGGCGACGGTCAGCACGACGAGCACGAGGGTCGTGAGCAGCACGGCCCGCCCGTGTCCGCGCGGTGCGCGCCGCCAGCCGAATGCCGCGACGACGAGCGCGACGGCGAGGAATCCGATCGAGAGCAGCAGATAGGTCATCGGCGGGCCTCCTTCGCCGCGATGAGGCGTACGGCGCCGGTGTAGAGCACCAGCGTGAGGTAGCAGAGGAAGGCGAGGAACACGAGCTCTTCGAGGGGCAGCTCGGGGGCGAGCAGGATGCCGGTGCTCACCGCGTTCTCGCCGCGGTGGAAGATGCCGAGGCCGATGCCGGCGAGGTCCCAGGCGAGGAAGAACGCGACGCCGATGGCGAGCACGACGGCGGCACGCCGAGACGTCGACGACGCGAAGACGAGCCGGAACCGCATGTCGAGCAGCACCATGCAGCCGATGCCGCCGAGCAGCACGGCGAGGTACACGACGCTCATGCCGGCACGCTCCGGACGACCGGTTCCGCGAGCGGCCCCGCGCCGCGTTCTCCGCGCAGCGATTTCGCCACCAGCTCGGCGCTGATGAGGCACATCGGCAGGCCGATGCCGGGAATCGTCGTGGCCCCCGCGAAGTAGAGCCCGCGCACCCGTTGCGACGCCGTGCGACCGCGAAGGAATGCGCTCTGGCGCAGCACGTGCCCGGGTCCCAGCGCCGAGCCGCGCCACGAGTTGAACTCCGCCGCGAAGTCGCCGGGGCCCACGGTGCGGCGAACCACGATGCGCTCGGCCAAGTCGGGGATGTTCGCCCACGTCGAGATCTGCGCGATGGCGGCATCGGCGATGCGCTCGACCGCGGCGTCGCCCGTGCCGTCGATGCCGCCTCGGCCGATGACGGGATCGGCCGGCACCGGCACGAGCACGAAGACGTTCTCGTCGCCGGCCGGCGCCAGCGTCGAGTCGGTCGCGCTCGGCTTGCACACGTACAGCGAGGCCGGGTCGGGCACCGACGGGGCGCGCCCGAAGATGCGCTCGAAGTTCTCGTTCCAGTCGGCGGTGAACAGCAGGTTATGGTGCTGCAGCTGCGGCAGCTCGCCGCGGATTCCGAGCATCACGAGCACTGCGCCGGGGCCGGGCTCCGCCTTCCGCCACGCGGCATCCGATCGGCTCCGTGCCGTCGCGGGCAGCAGCTCCGTCTCGGTGTGGTGCAGATCGGCGGCCGACACGACCACCTCGGCCGCATCGAGGTGCTCCGCGCCCGCGGCATCCAGCCGGCGGATGCCGCTTGCCGCGCCGTCTTCGACCTCGATGCGGGTGACTCGGGCACTCGTGACGATGCGCACGCCGGCGCGCTCCGCGAGTCGCGCCACGCTGTCGATGACCTCGCGGAACCCGCCGAGCGGATAGAAGACGCCGTCGTCGAGATCGAAGTGACTCATCAGGTGGTACATGCTCGGGGCGGCCGAGGGCGAGGTGCCGAGGAAGACCGCCGGGTAGCCGAGCACCTGCCGCAGGCGCTCGTCGCGGAAGCGGCCGGCGACGAAGCGATCGAGCGGCTGCAGCAGCAGACGGCCGAGACGCCCGAGTCGCCGCAGCACCGGTGGCACGAGCAGCGTGCTCGGAGCGGAGAAGTCGTTGTAGAGGAAGTGGTCGAGCGCGAGGCGCGTGGTCTCGTCGGCCGAGTCGAGGTACCGCTCGAGCTCCCGTCCGGCACCGGGTTCGATCGCCTCGAACGCGGCGGCGGCGCGAGCCCGATCCGCCACGAGGTCGAGTGGCTCGTCGTGGCGTTCGAAGAACACCCGGTAGCCGGGCTCGAGGCGCACGAGGTCGAGCTCAGCGGCGGCGCTCGAGCCCATGAGTCGGTAGAAGTGCTCGAACACCTCGGGCATGAGGTACCACGAGGGGCCCGTGTCGAACCGGAAGCCGTCGGCGTCCCATCGGCCTGCACGGCCGCCCACGGTGTCATTCGCCTCGTAGACGGTGACGTCGTGCCCGTCCCGGGCGAGGAGTGCGGCGGTCGCGAGGCCGGCGATGCCCGCACCCACGATGGCGACGCGGCTCACGAGGCATCCGCTCGGCGCATGCTGCGGCGCGACCGCGATGCCGTCGCGCGCACGAGCAGCAGCAGCTTCTGCGACGTCGGCACGCTCACCCGGGTCGTCAACAGCTCGGCGGCAGGGGTGCGGCGCAGCCGTTCGGAGAGGGCGGAGAACAACGCGTGCGCCGCGGCGACGGCCCTGCGGCATCCGCTCGGCAGCTCGGGCACGACCGCCCCCGCGATGGCGAGATCGCGGTCGATGTCGTCGAGCAGCCGGTGCTTCTCGGCCTCGGTGAGGTGCGCGGGGTCGATACCCGGAAAGTAGCGCCGCCCGAGCGTCGCGTAATCGTCGGCCAGGTCTCGCAGGAAGTTGACCTTCTGGAACGCGGCGCCCAGGTGCCGGGCACCGCGTCGCCAGCGCTCATCGCGCGCGGCATCGGCGGGGAGCCCGTCGCCGAAGGCGCAGAGGCACATCAACCCGACGACCTCGGCCGAGCCGTAGACGTAGGCGCGCAACTCGTCATCGTCGAAGTCGACCGGTTCGAGGTCGCGCCGCATCGACGCGAAGAACGGGCGGGTCAGCTCGGCCCCGAATCCCGTCGCGCGTGCCGTCTGCGCGAACGCGTGCACCACGAGGTTCGAGCTGTACCCGCGGTCGATCGCCTGCTCGGTCTCGGCTTCGAGGGCGTCGAGCATCTCGCGTCGCTCGGCCGGTACCAGCCCCGCCTCCTCGGCCGGCCCGTCGACGATCTCGTCGGCGATGCGCACGAGCGCGTAGATATCGGCGACGTGTGCGCGCACGGGGCCGGAGCACAATCGGCTCGCCAGCCCGAAGGAGGTCGAGTAGTGCGAGATCACCTGCGCCGAACCCAGGCGCGCGGTGCGGTCGTAGAGGGCGAGTCCGCTCACGGGCGCGGTCATCGCGCACGCTCCACGCACTCGCGTGCCGATGCCGTGAGGCCGTCACGGAGTGCGGCCGGCAGTCGGGCTGCGGTGATCGCATCGACGGCACCGCCGCAGCGAGCGGCGATGAGCTGCTCGACTCGAGCCAGGGCGCCGCTCGCCTCGATCGTCGCCCGGAGGCGTTCGGCGGCTGCTTCGTCGAGGTCCGGCCGGCCGAAGTCACCCGAGACGTCCACCCAGGCGGCGTGCTGGCGGGCATAGGCGACGAGCAGTGTCTCCTTGCCCTCGCGCAGGTCGCCGAGGACCGACTTGCCCGTGACCGCTGCGGTGCCGTAGACGCCGAGCACGTCGTCGCGCAGCTGGAAGGCGATGCCGAGCTGGCGGCCGATCTCGCCGAGGCGGGTGACCGCATCGGCTGGTGCGCCGGCGAGCACGGCACCCGCCTGCAAGGGGGCGCTGAACGAGTACGACGCGGTCTTGTTCTCGATCATGGTGAGGATGTCGCGCTCGTCGGGAGCTGTGCCCGCCTGGCGCACGTCGGCGTGCTCGCCGGCCGCGGCGAGGAAGACGCACTCGTCGATGATCTCGAGCAGCCGGCTGCGAACGTCGCGAGGCGCGTCGAGTTCTGCCACGAGTCGGTGCGCGCTGCTGATCAGCAGGTCGCCGGCGAGAATCGCGGATGCTTCGCCGTAGTCGTGCGCTCGAGCGGTCGACAGCCCGCGTCCGATGCCGTCGAGCGCGAAGCGGCCGGCGACGTTCGGCGCACCGCGCCGCACGAGATCGTGATCGATCACGTCGTCGTGCATGAGGAAGGCGGTGTGCAGGAGCTCGAACGCCGCGGCGAGCCGCACGATTTCCGTCGACTCGGTACCGGCGAATGCGGTGTGCGCCGCGAGTGCGAGCTCGGGCCGGATGCGCTTGCCGCCGGCGGTGGCGTCGCGCGCCGACTCCCAGAGCCGGGCGTAGTCGTCGCCGAGCGAGGCCGCCCGCGCCACGCGCTCGACGAAGAACGCCTCGAGGAACTCGTCGACGGTCGCGCCGCGCCTGGCGACAGCACGGTCGAGGGTCAGGGCGATCATGAGGCGATCGACTCGGATCGGGATCCGCCGAGGAACGGCAGCAGCTGCGCCTGCAGCACCAGCCACGGGCTGAACGCCCACGGCGCATGCTCGATCGCCGGGGCGAGTTGGTGCGGATGCACCCACGCGAAGTCGACGACCTCACTCGGATGCGGCACCGGGGTGGTCGTCGAGCGCGCCGTGTAGACGGGGCACAGTTCGTTCTCGACGACGCCCGAGGCATCCGTCGCCCGGTAGTGGAAGAAGGGGAGCACGGGCTCGATGCGGTCGAGCTCGAGCCCCAGTTCGAACTCGCCGCGACGGCGGATCGCGTGCACGAGGGTCTCGGCGGGGGCCGGGTGGCCGCAGAACGAGTTGGTCCAGACGCCGGGCCATGCCTGCTTCGAGAGCGCTCGCCGGGTCACGAGCAGTTCATCGCGCTCATTGAAGACGTGGCACGAGAAGGCGAGGTGCCGCGCCGTGTCCGCGCCGTGCACGCTCGACTTCGGCGCGCGCCCGATGGGCCGATCGTCGGCGTCGAGGAGCACGACCTCTTCGATGTCGGTGAGGGTCATGCGAGCTCCAGTCATTCACTGCTTGGGCTAGTAGTTAGCTTAGCGAGAAATATACATCACTGGCTAGAATCAATCCATGGCAACTGATCGGCATGCTCGGAGCGACATCGCCGCCGGCATGCACGACCCGCGCATCTCCGACCGCGACGAAGAACTCGTCAGCCGCTCGGGACTCGACGATGCGAGCGTCGAACAGATCGTTCGAGTCATGCAGAGCCTGCGCGGCTGGCACGACGCCGAACGTCGTATGAGCGAGGCATCCCGCCGCTACATGAAGCTCAACGCCACCGACATGCGCGCGCTCCGATTCCTCATCGCCGCACGCAATCAGGGCGAGATCGTGACCCCGGGCGCCCTCACCGAGTACCTCGGCATCTCGAGTGCATCCACGACCAAGCTGCTCGACCGCCTCGAGCACGGAGACCACGTCACGCGCGCACCCCACCCCACCGACCGGCGGGCCCTCGCCATCGCCGTCACCGAGACGACGCGCATCGTGGCTCGCGAGTCGGTCGGGCGACAGCACGCGCGTCGCTTCGCCGCCGCCGCCGCGCTCGCGCCCGACGAGCGCGAGGTCGTCATCCGGTTCCTCGACGCGCTGAGCGCGACCGAGCTCGATCAGGATCGGGACGGCTCAGGTCAGGGCTGAGCCGCATCGTCGATCGCCACCGCGCGTTCCCATGAGGCCACCGGGCCGTCGACCACGTGGAACAACGGGTGCGGATCGGGAACAGCGACCGAGGCCCATCGCTGCGCGACCTCGGGCGACCGCTTCGTCAACTTCGCCTGCAGGTGCGTCCACTCGAGCGCCAGCTGCCCGCGCGTCACCTCGATGCGAACCGGGGTCGCGCTGCGCTGGTGCACCTTGCTTCCGTCGAACCGGTAGTCGCGGGCGGCGGCTTCCTCGGCGACGACGGCGAGGTAGTCGCCGATCGCGCCGATCGCATCGGGCATCTCGCGGAACCGCTCGAGCTGCGGATGCCGGGTGTAGCCGCGAGTCGCGCCCTCGAGCACCGCCTGGGCGAGCAGCGTCTCCCGCCAGCACGCGGTGAGCCCCTGCCGGTCGAGGTAGCGCGGGTGCAGCGACCAGATCCTCATCCGTCGAGCGTACGTCGAGCGCGATGCCCCGGTCATCTCTCGTCGACTCGCACCCGACCGCATGACTTCTTTTGGCCGTTCACGCGGAAAGGGGGAGACTGGAGGCATGTCTTCCCCCGCTGCCGAAGCGGCAGCCGACGCGCTCCGTCCCGATTCCGAAGCCGGCGAGTCTCCCGAGGGGTTCACGGTGTTCGCCGTGCTCCGCCGGGACCCGGCGAGGCCCGACGACTACGACGGTCACGATGTGCGCCGAATCGTCGACGAGCTCGACGGCGTCATCTCGCTCGTCGAGAACGAGGACATCACCCTGCGCGGCATCTACGACGTCTCGGGCCTCCGCGCCGACGCCGACGTCATGCTGTGGCTGCACGGCCCGAACGCCGAGGGACTGCAGTGGGCGCTCCGGGAGCTGCGCCGCGCCCGCATCCTGAAGTACCTGCTGCCGACCTGGAACGCCATGGGCGTGCACCGCGACGCCGAGTTCAACAAGCGGCACGTCCCGGGCTTCCTGCGCGGCATCGAGCCGAAGTCCTGGCTCACGGTCTACCCCTTCGTGCGCAGCTACGAGTGGTACCTGCTGCCCGAAGACGAGCGCAGCCGCATGCTCGCCGATCACGGGCGCAAGGGCGCCGCGTTCCGCGGTGCGATCGCCAACACCGTCAGCGCGTTCGCCCTCGGCGACTACGAGTGGCTGCTGCCCATCGAGTCCGACGACCTCACCGAGCTCGTCGACCTGATGCGCGACCTTCGCAACACCGACGCCCGCCGCCACGTGCGTGAAGAGGTGCCGTTCTACACGGGCCGTCGCATCACCACGGCCGAGCTCGTGGAGGTGCTGCAGTAATGGCCGCGGTCAATCTCGGCCGCAAACCGGCCCCCGCGGCATCCGCCCCCTGTGCAGCCGGCGCGATCGTGCCCGGAGCGACTCCCGCGGCGCAGCCCGGCCCGGAGCACGTCACCGAGCCCGTCGCCTACGACGCGATCCTGCTCGCCGGCTTCGGCGGGCCCGAGGGACAAGACGACGTCATCCCGTTCCTCCGGAACGTGACGAGCGGTCGCGGCATCCCCGACGAGCGCCTCGAAGAGGTCGCCCACCACTACCGCCACTTCGGCGGCACGAGTCCGATCAACGAGCAGAACCGTCAGTTGAAGGCGGCACTCGAGGCCGAGCTCGCGAGCCGCGGCATCGACCTGCCGGTCTACTGGGGCAACCGAAACTGGGACCCGTACCTCAACGACGCGCTCGCAGAGGCGAAGGCCGCCGGCCACACCAAGCTCATCGCCATCGCCACGAGCGCCTACAGCTCGTACTCGAGCTGCCGCCAGTACCGTGAAGACTTCGCCGACGCGCTCGCCGACACCGGGCTCGGCGACGAGATCCAGATCGACAAGGTGCGGCAGTTCTTCGATCACCCCGGTTTCGTCGCCCCGTTCGTCGAGGGCGTGCGCGACGGGCTCGCGGGCCTCGAGGCGTCCGGCGAACTGAACCGCAGCACCGAGATCGAGGTGCTCTTCGCGACGCACTCGATCCCGTCGACCGATGCCGCGAAGTCGGGGCCCGCCGAACGCGGCTTCGGCGAGGGCGGCGCCTACGCCGCGCAGCACCGTGCGGTCGCCGAGGTCGTCATGGCCAAGGCCGGGGCAGCGGATGTCCCGTGGCAGCTCGTGTACCAATCGCGCAGCGGCCCCCCGTCGATGCCGTGGCTCGAGCCCGACATCAACGACGCCATCGAAGAGCTGCCCGCCGCCGGTCGCAAGGCCGTCGTCATCGTGCCGCTCGGATTCGTGAGCGACCATATGGAGGTGCTCTGGGACCTCGACAACGAGGCGCTCGAGACCGCCGAGCAGCACGGCCTCGCCGCCGTGCGCGTGCCGACGCCCGGCACCCACGCCGCGTACGTCGCCGGCCTCGTCGATCTCGTGCTCGAGCGGGTCGACGGCACGCCCGTCGCCGAGCGTCCGGCAGAGACCGAGCTCGGTCCCTGGTACGACGTCTGTCGCCCCGGCTGCTGCGAGAACGTGCGCCTCGGCTTCCGGCCGGCCCTCGCGGGGATCGCACCGTGAGCGGCGTGAGCGGCGTGATCCGCGTCGGCACCCGGGGCAGTGCGCTCGCCATGGCCCAGACCCGGCAGATCTCCGAGCGCCTCGGCTCCGCCGCGAAGGCCGAGATCGAACTCGTTCCGATCACCACGCAGGGCGACATCTCGCGTGCCTCGCTCGCCACGATCGGCGGCACGGGCGTGTTCGCAGCCGCGCTCCGCGAAGCACTGCTGGCCGACGAATGCGACGTGGTCGTGCACTCGCTGAAAGACCTGCCAACCGCCGAGCACGAGGGCCTGCGCCTCGGCGCCGTGCCGAAACGGGCCGACGCCCGCGATGCGCTCTGCGCGCGCGACGGACTCACGCTGGCCACGCTTCCCGCGGGGGCCCGCGTCGGCACCGGTTCGCCCCGCCGCATCGCGCAGCTCGGCGCCGCCCGGCCCGATGTCGTCGCGGTCGACCTGCGCGGCAATGTCGACACACGACTCGGCAAGGTGGAGTCCGGCGAGCTCGACGCCGTGCTCCTGGCCGCGGCCGGCCTCGGTCGCCTCGGCCGGTCGGATGCCGTGACCGACCTGCTGCCCCTCGCTGACTGGCCGACCGCGCCGGGCCAGGGTGCGCTCGCCATCGAGGTGCGCCGAGCGACGGGTGACCGCTCGCTCGAGCGGGCACTCGAGGCGATCGACCACCCCTTGACCCGTGCGACGGTGCTGGCCGAGCGCCTCGTGCTGGCCGGTCTCGAGGCCGGCTGCTCGGCGCCGATCGGCGCCACGGCGTTCATGGAAGACGAACTTCTGTTCCTGACGGCGACCGTGTACAGTGCCGACGGGGCGCGGCAGCTCGCGAGTTCGCACGCAGCCACCCCCGACAGCCGCAACGCCGCCGACCTGGCGGACGCGGCACGCGATGTCGCCGAACGCGTCGTCGCGGAACTCCTCGGCAACGGCGCCGCCGAACTTGCACCACCTGAGGAGTCGCAGTGAGCGAATTCGAACCGATGACGGGTGCCATCAACCTGCCCGGCTCGGCCGGCAAGCCACTCGCCGGCTGGCGCGTGCTCGTGCCGCGCGGAGGTCCGTGGGGCGACGGCGTCGCCGCCGCGCTGCGCGCGCGGGGCGCATCGCCCGTGATCGCGCCGATGATCAACTTCGCGCCGACCGACGATCAGCCGGCGCTCGAGGCTGCGCTCGCGAAGCTGGCCGCCGGCGGGTTCGACTGGGTCACCCTCACGAGCGCGACGACGGTCGACGTGCTCTCGACCTACGATGCGGTCATTCCTGAGACGACGAAGGTCGCAGCGGTCGGCGAGACCACCGCTGCCGCGCTCGGCGCAGCGGGCTACCACGTCGACATCGTGCCGTCGGAAGACAACTCCGCCCGCGGCCTCCTCGAAGAGTGGGAGGCGGCCACCGAGGGCGCCTCCGGCCTTCGCGTGCTGGCGTTGCGTTCGGCCATCGCGAAGCAGGTGCTCTCGATCGGCCTGGCCCGCGCCGGACATCACGTCGAGGCCGTGGTCGCGTACCGCACCGTCGGCGTGCCGGTCTCGAAGAAGGTCGCCGACGACGTGCGCGCCGGCCGTGTCAACGCCGTGCTCGTGACCTCGGGCAGTGTCGCCGAGCAGGTGCAGCAGCAGCTCGGCCCGATCCCCGAGTCGATCCTCGTCGCCGCCATCGGCCCGCAGACGAAGAAGGACGCCGCCCAGGTGGGCCTTCGCGTCGACGTCGTCGCACGTGACCGTACCGCCGAGTCCCTCATCGACGCGGTCGTCGACGCCGCGACGGCCAACGCCTGATCCGACCTTTCGTCTCGCGCGTTTCAGGCAATAGGCCGCAGATCAGGCAAGATCCCGCGGATTCGTCCTGACCGGCGGCCTATTGCCTGAGCAGCGTGCGGGGATTGCCCGATCGGCGCCGGCACCGGCATCGGCACCGGCCGCCCGGTTCTCGCACAGCGCCCGCGACGTAGGCTGGTCGGGTGAGTTCCACGCCCGTTCCCCGTGTCCGCCCGCGCCGTCTGCGCGAGACCCCGGCGCTGCGCCGGCTCGTCTCCGAGACCCGGCTGCACCCCGCCGACCTCGTGCTGCCGATCTTCGTGCGCGAGGGCGTCTCCGCCCCCGTGCCGATTGGCTCGATGCCGGGCGTCGTGCAGCACTCGCTCGACAGCCTGCCGCAGGCGGTGTCGGATGCCGCGGCCGCGGGCATCGGCGGCGTGATGCTCTTCGGCGTGCCCGAGGTGCGCGACGCCCGCGGATCGGGTGCAACCGACCCCGACGGCATCCTGAACGTCGCCACGAGGGTTGCCGCCGAGGCATCCGCCGGGCGAATCGTGGTGCAGACCGACCTCTGCCTCGACGAGTTCACCGATCACGGCCACTGCGGCGTGCTCGACGAGCACGGCCGCGTCGACAACGACGCGAGCCTCGAGCGGTACACCGCCATGGCGCTCGAGCAGGCCCGCGCCGGTTCAGAGGTGCTCGGGCTCTCGGGCATGATGGACGGCCAGGTCGCCGCCGTGCGCGAGGCCCTCGACGACGGCGGGCACCAGCACACCGCGATCCTCGCCTACTCGGCGAAGTACGCGAGTGCGTTCTACGGTCCCTTCCGCGAGGCCGTCGAGTCGACGCTCGAGGGCGATCGACGTTCGTACCAGCTCGACCCGGGCAATCGACGCGAGGGCCTGCGCGAGGCGATGATCGACATCGACGAGGGCGCCGACATCGTCATGGTGAAGCCGGCCGGCAGCTACCTCGACGTGCTCGCCGACGTCGCCGCGGCATCCGAGGTGCCCGTCTGGGCCTATCAGGTCTCGGGCGAGTACGCGATGATCGAGGCCGCCGCCGCGCACGGCTGGATCGATCGCAAGCGTGCCGTCGTCGAATCGGTGCGGGGCATCCGCCGCGCCGGCGCCGACGCCGTGCTCACCTACTGGGCCGTCGAGCTCGCGCACTGGATCACGAACGGAGACACGGAGTGAGCAACCCGACGAACGACGAGCTCTTCGCCCGCGCGCAGGCGGCCATTCCGGGCGGCGTGAACTCGCCGGTCCGGGCGTTCCGCTCGGTCGGAGGCACGCCGCGATTCCTCGTCTCGGCGAAGGGACCCTACGTCACCGACGCCGAAGGTCGCGAATACGTGGACCTCGTGGCCGGCTGGGGCCCGGCCATCCTCGGCCACGCGGATCCGCGGGTCGTCGAGGCCGTGACGGATGCCGCGGCGCGCGGCCTCTCGTTCGGTGCGTCGACGCCCGCCGAGACCGAGCTCGCCGAGCTCGTCGAACAGCGCGTCGGGCCGGTCGAGAAGCTCCGCCTCGTCTCGACGGGCACGGAGGCGACGATGAGCGCCATCCGGTTGGCTCGTGGATTCACCGGACGCGACCTGCTCGTGAAGTTCGCCGGCCACTACCACGGCCACTCCGACGGGCTGCTCGCCGAGGCCGGGTCGGGCCTCGCGACGTTCGCGCTGCCGGGGTCGGCAGGCGTTCCCGCCGGTATCGCCGCCCTCACCCTCGTGGTGCCCTACAACGACCTCGATGCGCTGCGCGCGGTGTTCGCCGAACACGGCGACCGCATCGCCGCCGTCATCACCGAAGCCGCCGCGGCGAACATGGGCGTCGTGCCGCCGATGCCGGGCTTCAACCGCGCCGTCGTCGAGCTCGCGCACGCCCACGGTGCGCTCGTCATCTCCGACGAGGTGCTCACCGGCTTCCGCGTTTCGGCCGCCGGCTGGTGGGGCCTCGAAGCCGGCGACGAGAGCGCCTGCACGCCCGACCTCATGACGTTCGGCAAGGTCATCGGGGGCGGCATGCCGGTCGCCGCGCTCGGCGGTCGCGCCGACATCATGGACGAGCTGGCCCCGCTCGGCCCGGTCTACCAGGCGGGCACGCTCTCGGGAAACCCCGTCGCCGTCGCCGCGGGCGTCGCGACGCTTCGGGCAGCGGATGCCTCGGTGTACGCGAAGCTCGACGCCACGGCGGAGACGATCAGCGACGCGGTCTCCGCCGCGCTCGACGCGGAGGGTGTCGCACATCGGGTGCAGCGGGCCGGTAACCTCTTCAGCTTCGTGTTCGGTGCTGAGGCCGCGGCGGGAGAAGTGCGCGACTACGCGACCGTGCAACGACAGGAGTCGTGGCGGTACGCCCCGTTCTTCCACGCGATGCTCGACGCCGGGGTCTCGCTGCCGCCGAGCGTGTTCGAGGCCTGGTTCGTCACCGCGGCGCACGACGACGCCGCGATCGTGCGGGTCATCGACGCGCTGCCCGCCGCTGCGCGCGCCGCGGCCTCCGCTCGTCCGTGAGGTCGCCGGTCGGGTCGGGAGCGCCTCGCGTTTCGCCGGTCGGGTAGGGAGCGCAGCGAGCGTTTCGAGGCCTGAGGGTCTCGATACGCTCCCTCCTTCGTCGGGAGCTACTCGACCGGCGGGCCACTCCGTCGTCGGGAGCCCCTCTCCCGACGACGAAACCGTTATTCGTTTGTGGGGAGTCGACACGCCTCGAAACGCGTGACTCGGGCAGGATGGAAGCATGGCGAAGCTCCGCGTGCACACCGACCGGATCGAGGTTCACCTCACCACGGCCGAGAAGTCGCTCGCGCTCCGTGCCGACGACCTCGTGGTGCAGCGCGACGACATCCGCTCGGCGACGATCACCGACGACCCGTGGATCTGGATCCGAGGCATCCGTCGCCGGGGCACCGAGATCCCACTCGTCGTGGCCGTCGGCGTCTGGAAGTACCACGGCGGCACCGACTTCGTGATCGTCAAGGGCAAGCGCCCCGCGGTCGTGCTCGAGCTCGCCGCAGGCGAGTTCACCCGCATCATCCTGAGCACGAACCACGCCGGTGAACTCATCGATCGGCTGAAGATCACGGCCGCGCCCGACGCGCCCGACGCGCCCGACGCCGACTGACCGAGGCTCAGGCGAAGGCGAACAGCACGAAGCCGATGAGCGGCAGCGTGCCCTGCACGAGCGCAGGCTTCAGGTACCCGCGACCGGTCGTGGTCAGCACAGCGGCAGCCAGGAACATGCAAGCGGCCGTGAAGAGCACGAGCGTCTTGCCCGCCGGCATCGCGCCGGCCCAGTAGAGCACGAG
Organism: Agromyces sp. GQ35; assembly: GCF_059758475.1. NCBI lineage: Bacteria > Bacillati > Actinomycetota > Actinomycetes > Micrococcales > Microbacteriaceae > Agromyces > Agromyces sp. GQ35. The sequence goes on from NZ_JCAXEO010000001.1 coordinate 1,229,433, forward strand.
GCCGAGCGCCGCGCCGATGCCGAGGAAGAGGTTGTAGAAGCCCTGGTTGTAGGCCATCGGCTTCGTCACGTCTGCCGCGGCCTGGTCGGCGACGCCGAAGCGCTTCCACGTCGAGGGTTTCGTCCACCAGACGCTCTCCATCAGGAAGATGTAGCCGTGCAGCAGCGCGGCGAGGGCGATGAAGACGCTTCCGATGACGGCCATGCCGTGATCGTAGCGGGTCATCGCCCCCGCGATCGCTCAGCTCACGCCGCGAAGCGCTCGGCCGCCGCGAACCGCCCCGCCACTTCGAGCGTGGCCGCGAGCGCCGCTCGCCGAGAACCCTCCACGTCGGCGTTCACGACGGTCGGCGCGAAGTGCACCTCCTCGACGTCGGTGACGCCGATGAAGGCGAGCCAGTCGCGGAAGAACGTGGTCGTGAAGTCGGAGCCGAACGCCGGCGGCAGCCATTCGGCGTACACCCCGCTCGTGTAGACCACGAAGGCCCGCTTGCCCTGCAGCAGGCCGCGGTACCCGGTCTCGGGGTCGAACGCGAACGCCCAGCCCGGCTGCGTGATCACGTCGACGAGCTGCTTCAGCGCATACGGCACCCCGGCGTTCCAGAACGGCACGTTGAAGACGAGGGTGTCGGCGGCGTCGAACCGGTCGAACACGGCTCGCGCGTCGCGCCAGGCATCCTGTTGTTCAGCGGTCTGCTCCTGCCCGCCGAAGACGGCCATCTTCGCTCCGGCCGCCACGGTGCCGAACTCGGGAAGCGAGCCGTCGAAGACGTCGAGCCGTTCGACAGTCAGCTCACGGTCGGCGGCTCGGAGCTCGTCGACGAAGCGCGTCGCCAGCTCGAGGGAGCGGCTGGCGTCGCCCCTGGCGGAGGCGTTGACGTGCAGCAGGTTGGTCATCTGGATTCCTTCGGTCGAGCGGGATGGTGTCGACTGCGCTGCGCTCACCGGGAATGGATCACGCCCCGCAGCGGTTTCGATCGTCACATCGCCGTGCGCGTCCCACCAGCAGGCACTTCACAGTGCCGTGGGATGCCGGAGGTGCCCCGACCATTCATCCGCCGACGGAATCCGGAGACCCCGTGACGCTCACCGCCGACCAGCAGCGCGCCGCCGCGAAAGACGCCTACGCGTCATACCTCGCCACCTGCCCGTCGCGCCAAGTGCTCGACATCCTCGGTGCGAAGTGGGTGACGCTCGTGCTGCTGCCGCTGTCCGAGGGGCCGCAGCGGCACTCGCAACTCCGCGCCCGCATCGCCGGCGCGAGCCAGAAGATGCTGACGGAGACGCTCCGGCTGCTCGAACGCGACGGCCTCGTGACGCGCGAGGTGAAACAGGTCTTCCCGGCCCATGTCGAGTACTCGCTCACCACCCTCGGCGAGAGCCTGATGCCGATCGTGTGGCATATGAAGGACTGGGCCGAGGCGAACATGGCCGAGGTCGAGGCGAACCGGCGCGCTGCCGGAGCCTGACGGCTCGCACGGCGTACTCAGCCGGAGAGGCTCGTGCCGTCGGGGTGCTCGCGTACGAGCTCGACCGGCAGGCCGAAGAATCGCCCGACCGCGGCGACGGACGCTGCGAGCGCCGCTTCCTCGCCAGGCGAGAACGTCCGCCATGGCACGATGCGAACGACGACGCGCTTCGGGTGGACCACGGGTGCCCAGCGGCCGGCCATGATCCCGTCGATCATCAGCGCGTGCAGCGAGGTCTCGGCGTGCACCGACTCGACGCCGTCTGGCAGCAGGAAGGCGCGGGGCGCGGCGTAGCCCATGATGTACTCGTCGTACGCCTGCAGCAGGTCGACGGCGTTCGCGTCGGGTGCCGCCGGGCTCGGCTCGGGCGAGGCGGATCCGTCGAGCCAGTGCTTCGTTCCGTCGACCTCCGCCGTCGTGATCGCGCCGTCGCTTCGATCCGTCGCCGCGGCGAACGCCAGGCGGGCGTCGCCGAGCGTGAAGCCCGACCACACGGCGAAATCACGTTCCGTCACCGGGCCGCGTGAGGCGATGAACCGGCCTGCGAGTTCTGCGAGTGCGTCGTCACGGGCCTTCGGCGCCGACGTCGGCACGCGCTCGTCGAAGGCCGCATACGTGCGCTGCTTGCCGGAGTTGGCACCGCTGATCGCGACCCGCTCGAGTTCGGCGAGCATCATGAGGTACGTGAATGCGAGCCCGGCCGAGGGCATCCCCTCGGCGTCGAGTGCGGCGACGAGGTCGGCTCGGGTGCGGTGCCCGCCCGCGAGCGAGGCGGCGACGACGTCGAGACCGCGCGCTGCAGCCTCACCCGTCAGCCCGGTCTTGCGGTAGTACGTGCCGTTCTGCTGGTGCACGCGCTCGGCCGAGAGCTCCATGATCCACCGGGCGTCGGCCGGGTGCAGGAAGTGCCACGTCGGTCGCAGCACGTGCGTGCGGAGGATCTCACCGGCGTCGAGCGAGGCTGTGACGGATGCGGCATCCGGCCGGCGCTCGGGAACCACTCGCGCGGCGAGGCCCCATTGCGCGGGCACGAACTCCTGCGCCTGCACGGCGACGAACCGGCGCACGACCTCGGGCGCCGACGCGTCGACCGGCTCGCGCAGGCCCTGCACCCGAAGCCGACGACGACGAAGCTCGGAACGATGCACTCCCTACGTCACGTCCCTCCGCCAGGTGGTCGCCCCGCCGATGACGGTGGCGACCACGGCGATGCCGGCGAGCACCAGCCCGCCCTGCCACCACTCCAGCGAGTTGCTCGAACCGAGCGAGGCGATGTTGTAGAAGGATGCGCCGACGAGCGCGTCGCTCGCGGCGCCCGGCAGGAATCGCCCGATCGACGCCGTGATGTCACTGAGCGAGGCGACGAGTCGGAGGATCGGTTCGACGAACTGCGTGAAGGCGATCACGATGACGATCGCGGCGACCTGGTTGGTGACGAGCACGCCGAGCCCCACGCCGATCGCGCCCCAGAGTGCCATGGCGAGCACGCCGCGGCCGACGAGGGCCCACGTGTCGCTCGAGTCGAGCCCCGTATCGAGCCCGAACGCGGCGAGCGCCGCAGAGCCCGCGCCGACCGAGACCGCGAAGGCGATGACGCCGAGGCCCGCGCCGATCACGAGCTGCGAGATGAACTTCGCCGAGAGCACGACGTTGCGGTGCGGTTCGGCGAGGAACGTCGGCGTGAGCGTCTGGTGCCGGAACTCGCCGGTGACGGCGAGCGCTCCGAGCAGCACCGGGAACACGTAGCCGATCGACGATGCGAAGCTGTAGACCAGCGGGGCGAGATCCATGCCGGCGGGCAGCGGTGTCGTGCCGCCCGAGGACGCCGCGGCATCCGGATTCTCGGTGGCCCACCCCAAGAACGCGCCGAACCCGCCCGACATGGAGGCGACGTAGGCGGCGAGGAGGATAGCGAGGAGCCACCAGATCCGGGTCGTGAAGACCTTCTGGAACTCGGCGCCGATGGCGCGTACGAGATTCACGACGCCTCGCCTTCGCCGCCGACGAGGGAGAGGAAGGACTCTTCGAGACCCGATTTCAATCGATGCAGGGCCGCGAGTTCGACCCCGCCGACGAACGCGGCATGGCCGACGCGTGCAGGATCGGGCTCATCGACGATGAAGCCGCTGCGCCCCTCGGTGAACTCGAGGCCGGCGGCCGAGAGCGCTGCGGCGAGCGCCGCACGGTCGGGTGAGTCGGCGATCGTGCGGGGCGCGGAGTCGAGTTCGAGGCTCGCGAGGGTGCCGCTCTTCATGAGCCGGCCCTTCGCGATGATCACGACCTCGTCGACGCTCTGCTGCACTTCGCTGAGCAGGTGCGAGGAGACGAGCACCGTGCGACCCTCGTGGGCGAGGGTCTGCAGGAACCCGCGGATCCACTTGATGCCCTCGGGGTCGAGCCCGTTGATCGGCTCGTCGAGCACGAACACACCGGGGTCGCCGAGCAGGGTGTAGGCGAGGGCGAGGCGCTGGCGCATGCCGAGCGAGTAGCCGCCGACCCTCCGGTCGGCGTACGCGGCCATGCCGACCTGCTCGAGCACTGCCGACACTCGCGTCGTCGGCAGGCCGGCGGCGGTCGCGTACACCTTCAGGTGGTTGCGTGCCGTTCGGCCCGGATGGAAGCTCGCATCGAGGGCCGCACCGACCGTCTCGAGGGGCCGGGGCAGCGCCGAGTACGGCGTGCCGCCGAACGTCGCCGTGCCGGCGCTCGCGCGCTCGAGCCCGAGCAGCACCCGCAGGGTCGTCGTCTTGCCCGCACCGTTCGGGCCGAGGAATCCGGTGACTTTGCCGGGTTGCACGGTGAAGCTCAGGTCGTCGACCGCGGTCACCGGGCCGAAGTGCTTGCTGAGCCCAGTGATCTCGATGGGAATACCGCTCGCCATGCGTGCTCCTCACGTGGGGGCGAGCTCGATCGCTCAGGTCGCGCCCCCGCCCGACCGGGCGGCTGGGCCGCCTCACCGATCACCCTAGCGAGCAAGCCGGTTGCGGGGCATCCGCCTCGTGGGGGATTCGCAGAACGCGTCAGTTCAATGCGCGGATGCCGTGCGGCGGCACGCCGCCGGAGTAGAGCACCGTCGCGGCATCCTGCAGGGCGCCGAGCGCGATGCGCTGCGTGTACGGGCCGTACGAGATGCGCGCCACGCCGAGCTCTTCGAGACGGGCGGGTGCGGGCACGTCGGGCAGGCCGATGACGCTCACGCGATGGCGGCCGATGCCGGCCGTGAGCTCTTCGACGACGTCGTCGCCGAAGTTGCCCGGCACGAACACGCACGTCGCGCCGGCGTCGAGGTAGGCGAGTCCGCGTTCGATGGCGTCGGCGACCCAGACGTCGCGCGGCCGTTCCTTGCCGCGGAGCCACGCGTCGGTGCGGGCATTCAGCACGAAGGGCACGCCCTCGGCTGCAGCGGCGGCGACCGCAGCGGCGACCGCCGCGACCGAGTCGGCGAGCGGCGCGAGCTCGTCTTCGAGATTGGCGCCGACGATGCCCTCCCCGATGGCGCGGCGCACGGTCTCGCCAGGGTTGCCGTACCCGGCTTCGAGGTCGGCGCTCACCGGCACGTCGACGGCCCGCGCGATGCGCCCGCACATGTCGAGCATGAGGTCGACGGGGATCTGCTCGCCGTCGGCGTAGCCGAAGCTCGCCGCGATCGAGTGGCTCGCCGTCGCGATGGCTCGCGTCTGCGGCAGGGCGGCGACCGCCTTCGCGCTCACGACGTCCCACACGTTCACCACCTGGAGCAGTTCGGGTGCGGTGTGCAGGCGGCGGAGTTCGGCAGCGGAGTCGGCGAGAGTCATCGTGCCAGCGTACGGCTGCCCGCCGACCACGCTGCGCGCCGGCGCGCGTTCGCCGACGGCTCTCAGCCGATCGCGTCGACGAGCCCCTCCAGCAGGCGGTCGACGTCGTCGTCGTCGGTGTACGGCGCGAGTCCGACCCGGAGACCGCCGGCATCGCCCAGGCCGAGCCGTCGCGACGCCTCGACGGCGTAGAAGTTGCCGCTCGGCGCGAGCACGTGACGCTCGGCGAGCCGCGCAGTGATCTCGGATGCCTCGTGGCCGGTGAAGGTCATCAGCAAGGTCGGCGTCCGTCGCCCGGCGCGCGACCACACCGTGATCTCCGGCAGTTGCGCGAGACGCTCCTCGATGCGGCAGCGAAGCGTCGCCTCGTGCTCGTGCAGTGCCGCGTACGACTCGGCGAGCTTCGCACGGCGCGAGCTCGCGGCATCCGTCGTCCCGGCGAGGCCGGCCAGTGCGTCGACCGCGGCGGTGGCGCCGGCGAGCAGCTCGTAGGGGAGCGTGCCGAACTCGAACCGTTCGGGAACGGCGTTCGTCGACGGTAGGAGCTTGTCGGGCGCGATCGACTCGAGCAGCGCTGGTGCGGCCGCGAGCACGCCCAAGTGCGGGCCGAGGAACTTGTACGGCGAGCACGTGAAGAAATCGGCACCGAGTGCGGCGACATCGGGCAGCTCATGTGCGGTGAAGTGCACGCCGTCGACGTAGACGAGCGCTCCGACCGCATGCGCGGCCGCGGCGATCGCGGAGACGTCGGGCATCGTGCCGATGAGGTTCGACGCGGCCGTGACGGCCACGAGTCGCGTGCGTTCACCGAGCAGCGCGATGACCGCCTCGACGGGCAGCTCGCCCGTCGCCGGGTCGAAGTCCGCCCAGCGCACGGTCGCGCCGGAGCGTTCGGCCGCCTGCACCCACGGTCGCACGTTCGAGTCGTGGTCGAGCCGGGTCACGACGACCTCGTCGCGGGGTCCCCACTCCCTCGAGAGATGCCGCGAGAAGTCGTAGGCGAGCTGCGTGGCGCTGCGACCGTGCACGATGCCGCGCGGATGCCCGTTGACGAGGTCGGCCATCGCGAGCCGGAACCCGTGCACCGCCGCCTCCGCCCGCTCTTCCGAGACTCCGGTCGTGCCGCGGTTCGACAGGGGCCCGGTGAGCACGGATGCCACGGCGTCGCCGACCGACCTCGGTGTCTGCGTGCCTCCTGGCCCGTCGAACTGGGCCCAACCGCTCTCGAGCGACGGAAACTCGGAACGAATGCGCGCGATGTCGTAGGCCATGGCGAGAGCCTAGAACCTTCGCCGGCCGCGCGATGATGCCGGTCGCCTGCCCCTCGCTAGCATTGGGGCATGTCGGAGGTGGGGGCCGGGGCATCCGGCGCGACGACCGAACCGGTGCGAGGGCGCCGGTTCTCGGTGAACGCCGCCCTCGACGGCTTCTTCTTCGTGTTCGCGGGCGTCGCCTCCGTCTGGCTCGCGTGGCTCGTGCTGACCGAGTCGTTCTCGTTCGGCTGGTTCGGCATCCTGTTCTTCCTGCTGTTCTGGCTCGTGCTCGCCTACCTCGTGCTGCCCCGGCTGCACCGCATCCTCACGACGATCTACGTGCCCGACTACTTCATCGGCCGTGCGCGCACGAGCGACGGACTGCTCGGCGACCCGGTGAACCTGGCGTTCGACGGCGATGCGGCGTCGCTGCACGCCGCGATGCGCTCGGCGGGCTGGACCCGGGCCGACGACGTGACGTTGGCGTCGAGCTGGCGCATCGTGACGTCGACGATCACGCGCCGCAGCTACGACGAGGCGCCAGTGAGCCCGCTCTTCCTGTTCGGACGGCAGCAGGACTTCGCCTACCAGCAGGAAGTCGAGGGCAATCCGGCGCGGCGCCATCACGTGCGGTTCTGGCGCACTCCCGACGACTGGCTGCTGCCCGGCGGGCGCCGCGTGGAGTGGCTCGCCGCGGGCACCTTCGACCGGGCGGTGGGCTTCTCACTGTTCACCCTGCAGGTCACGCACAAGATCGACGCCGACATCGACATCGAGCGAGACCACATCGTCGCCACCGTCATCGGGGCGAACCCGGCGGCGCGCGTCGAGGTGCTCGCCGACTTCTCGACGGGCTACCACTCGCGCAACGGCGGTGGTGACACGATCCGCACCGACGGGGACCTGCCGGTCGTCGACGTCGGCGCGGTGCCGATCGCGGCGATCGAGGCAGCGGATGCCGGGGAGCTCACGGATGTCGCGGTGCCGGCGCCTGCCGCGGTGCCGGCGCCCTCGGGGCGGACGGAGGCGGGGCTGTGAGCGTCGACAAGCGCCCGGCCTTCGAGTCGCCGGCCCGTCTCGTGCAGGCGCGACCGGTCGAGCCGACGATGGCGAGGCCCGCGGCGACCGTCTTCGGAGCGGCCCTCGTGGTCTGCCGGGTGCTCGCCGGGGTGGTCTGGCTCATCTCGCTCGCGGTGCAGTGGCGGCGGGTGCTCACCGAAGACCTCGGCATCCCGCTCGAGACCGACGCCGAGGCGGATGCCGGCTCGAACGCCGTGCTCGTGGTCGTGCTCATCATCGGCGGCCTCGTACTCGCCGTCGAGCTCGTGCTCGCGCTCCTGATCTCCCGCGGCAGCAACTGGGCCCGCATCACCGTGATGGTCTTCGCGACGCTGAGCATCACCTGGTCGGCGATCGACTACTTCGGCGCCGACACCGAGATCACGCTCCGCACGACGCTCATCACGCTCGCACTCGACATCCTCGTGCTCCTCGCCCTGTCGAGCCGCAACGCGCGGGCATACGCCAGGCGACCCCGAGTCCGTTCACGGAGCTGACCGGGGGTCTCGATACGCTCGCTGCGCTCGCTCCTCGACCGGCGGGACTGGCGCTCGCTCCTCGACCGGCGGGACTGGCGCTCGCTCCTCGACCGGCGGGACTGGCGCTCGCTCCTCGACCGGCGGGACTGGCGCTCGCTCCTCGACCGGCGGGACTGGCGCCCGCTCCTCGACCGGCATGGCCGCGTGCGCCGGGCAGGCGCTCGCGCCGCACGACTCGCACAGCACGAACTCGGCATCGCACGCGACATCCGTGCAATTGACGGTGCGGTTCGTGGGACCGCTGCACTGCGCGCACGAGCCGATGACCGCGGCATGGTCGCTGAAGTCGACCGACCCGCGCTGGTCGAAGACGTAGAGCGAACCCTGCCACAGGCCGTCATCGCCGTAGCGCTCGCCGTAGCGCACGATGCCGCCGTCGAGTTGGTAGACCTCGCCGAAGCCGCGACTCGTCATGAGGCTCGAGAGCACTTCGCACCGGATGCCGCCGGTGCAGTAGGTGACGACCGGTCGCCCCTTGAGCTCGTCGAACTCGCCCGAGTCGAGCAGCTCGACGAAGTCGCGCGTGGTCTCGACATCGGGCACGACGGCGCCGGCGAACCGCCCGATCGCGGCTTCGAGGGAGTTGCGCCCGTCGAAGAAGACGACGTCGTCGCCACGCTCGGCGACGAGGTCGTGCAGCGCGTCGGGGCTCAGTTTCGTGCCGCCGCCGCGCACGCCGTCGGCGTCGACGCGAACTTCGCCGGGTGCGCCGAACGACACGATCTCGTCGCGCACCTTGACGCTGAGCTTCGGAAAGTCGAGGCTCGCGCCGTGCTCGTCGAGGCCGGTGCCGGTGCTCCACTTGAAGTCGATGTGCTTGAACGCCGGGTAGTCGCGGGTCTTGCGCACGTAGCGCTTCAGTGCGCCGAGTTCGCCGCCGACTGTGCCGTTCAGGCCGTGCTCGGAGATCAGGATGCGGCCGCGCAGACCGAGGGACTCCGCAAGGTCGCGCTGCCAGAGCCGCACCGCTTCGGGGTCGCCGAGCGGCGTGAAGACGTAGTAGAGGAGGATCTTGGCGACGGCCACCCCGAGATTGTACGGGTGCCCGCCTGGCAGCCGATACGGTGGCACTCGTGAGCGACCACATCTCCGCGACCGTCGCCGACGGCGTCGGCCACGTCACGCTCGACCGCCCGCAGGCGCTCAATGCGCTGAGCTACGAGATGATCCGTGCGCTCACGGTGGTGTTCGAAGCCTGGCGCGACGACTCCGAGGTCGGGGTCGTCGTGCTCGACGGCGCGGGCGAGCGCGGCTTCTGCGCCGGCGGAGACATCCGCGAGCTGTCGCACTACGTGTCGAACGGCGATCACGCCGAGGCGCGCCGCTTCTTCCGCGCCGAGTACCGGCTCGACGCGATGATCGCCCGCTACCCGAAGCCCGTCGTCGCGATCTTGGACGGCATCACGATGGGCGGCGGCATCGGCCTCGCCGGGCACGCCTCGATCCGCGTCGTCACCGAGCGTTCGCGCGTCGCGATGCCCGAGACGCGCATCGGCTTCACTCCCGACGTGGGCGGTTCGTGGCTGCTCGGGAAGGCACCCGGTGAGCTCGGCGTGCACCTCGCACTGAATTCGCGCACGATGGATGCCGCGGACGCCCTGCACGCCGGCTTCGCGGACTCGTTCGTGCCCTCAGAACGCCTACCGCATGTGCTGCAGGCGCTCGCCGAGCGGGCCGACCCGGGCAGCCCGGCAGAGATCCTCATGCTCTTCGATGAGACGCCGGGCCCGTCGGCGCTCGCGCTCGCGCGGGACTGGGTCGATGCGTGCTACTCGGCGCCGACGGTCGGCGAGATCATCGACCGGCTCCGCGCCTTCGCTGAGGGGCGAGCGGCGGTACCGGCCGACCCGACGGCCGCGGCATACGCGGCAGCGGCCGCCGACGAACTCGAGACGCTCTCGCCGACCGCGCTCACGGTGACGCTCGAGTCGGTGCGTCGCGCACGCACGCTGCCGAGCCTCGAAGACGCGCTCGAGCAGGAGTTCCGTCTCGTGTCGTGGTTCATCGAGCAGCACGACCTGCGCGAGGGCATTCGCGCCCAGGTCATCGACAAGGACCGGAACCCGCGGTGGAACCCGTCATCGCTCGACGATGTCGAGCCGGGGCTCGCGGCGCGTGTGATCGAGACGCCGGTCGACGAGCCCGTGTGGCCCACGCCGGTCGAGTAGCGACCGACGTGGAGGCCGCGCATCGAGACCCCGCGGACGGCGGGGTCTCGATACGCTCGCTGCGCTCGCTACTCGACCGGCGGGTTCCGGGATAGCGTTGAGGGGTGAAGACCCACCACCTGCGCACACACCGGAGTGACGAGAACCTGGCTCGCGAGGGCCAGCTCGCCTGGCAGTTGGCCGGGGTCGCGATCGATCCCGTCGAACTCGACGACGACGTCACCGACATGGTCGTCAACCGCGTCATCGACAACGCGGCGGTCGCTGCCGCCTCCATCGCGCGGGGGCCGGTCGTCTCGGCGCGCAGCCAGGCACTCGCCCACCCCGTCTCGATCGGCGGCGACGGCGCCACCGTCTTCGGAGCCGACGCCGCGCGCCGCACGAGCCCCGAGTGGGCGGCGTGGGCCAACGGGGTCGCCGTGCGCGAGCTCGACTTCCACGACACCTTCCTCGCTGCGGAGTACTCCCACCCCGGCGACAACATCCCGCCGATCGTCGCGGTCGCCCAGCACCTCGCGGCGAACCGCGGACTCACCGGGCGTGACGTCGTGCGGGCGCTCGCCACCGGCTACGAGATCCAGATCGACCTCGTCAAGGCGATCTCGCTGCACCAGCACAAGATCGACCACGTCGCCCACCTCGGCCCCTCGGCGGCCGCGGGCATCGGCACGCTCCTCGGCCTCGATCAGGAGACGATCTTCCAGGCCATCGGCCAGGCACTGCACACGACGACGGCGACCCGCCAGTCCCGCAAGGGCGAGATCTCCACCTGGAAGGCGCACGCCCCCGCGTTCGCCGGCAAGATGGCCGTCGAGGCGGTCGACCGCGCGATGCGCGGCCAGACGAGTCCCGTGCCGATCTACGAGGGCGAAGACGGGCTCATCGCGTGGCTCCTCGACGGGCCGGATGCCTCGTACGAGGTGCCGCTGCCCGAGGTGGGAGAGGCGAAGCGCGCCATCCTCGACTCGTACACGAAGGAGCACTCGGCGGAATACCAGGCGCAGGCGTGGATCGACCTCGCCCGCAAGCTCCACGAGGAGTACCCGCTGATCCTCGACGACCCCGAGCGCATCGAGTCGATCACGCTGCACACCTCGCACCACACGCACTTCGTGATCGGCTCTGGGGCGAACGACCCGCAGAAGTACGACCCCGATGCCTCGCGCGAGACGCTCGACCACTCGATCCCGTACATCTTCGCCGTCGCACTGCAAGACGGGTCGTGGCACCACGCCGACTCGTACTCGCCCGAGCGAGCGCACCGCGCCGACACCGTCGCGCTCTGGAAGAAGGTCACGACGGTCGAAGACGAGGAGTGGACCCGCCGCTATCACTCGAACGACATCGCCGAGAAGGCGTTCGGCGGCCGCGTCGTGATCAAGCTCAGCGACGGCGGCGAGATCGTCGACGAGATCGCCGTCGCCGACGCGCATCCGCTCGGCGCACGCCCGTTCGCCCGTGAGCAGTACGTGCAGAAGTTCCGCACGCTCGCCGAGTGGGCACTCACGCCCGACGAGATCGAGCGGTTCCTCGACGTCGCGCAGCGGTTGCCCGAGCTGGGCCCCGACGAGCTCGGCGGCCTCACCTTCACCGTCGCCCCGGGCGCGCTCGTCGGCATCGACGTTCCCGAGGGGCTCTTCTGATGCTGCCCGTCGGTCGAGTTGCGAAGCGTATCGAGACCAACCGAGAGGTCATCTGATGCTGTACGCCCAGACCCCGCCGGCCGAGAAGCGCCGGCTCTTCCGCGAGCGACTCGCGAGCGGCGAGCTGCTGCGCTTTCCGGGCGCGTTCAACCCGCTGTCGGCGCGGCTCATCGAGCAGAAGGGCTTCGAAGGCGTCTACATCTCGGGAGCCGTGCTCTCCGCTGACCTGGGACTGCCCGACATCGGCCTGACGACGCTCACCGAGGTCGCGGGCCGCGGCAAGCAGATCGCCCGCATGACCGAGCTGCCGGCGATCATCGACGCCGACACCGGCTTCGGCGAGCCGATGAACGTCGCCCGCACCGTGCAGGAGATGGAAGACGCCGGCCTCGCCGGCCTGCACATCGAAGACCAGGTGAACCCGAAGCGCTGCGGCCACCTCGACGGCAAGCAGGTCGTCGACGAGTCCACGGCGCTGCAGCGCATCCGCGCCGCCGTCGACGCTCGTCGCGACCCGAACTTCCTCATCATGGCGCGCACCGACATCCGTGCCGTCGACGGGTTGCCCGCCGCGGTCGACCGCGCGAAGAAGCTCGTCGACGCGGGTGCCGACGCGATCTTCCCCGAGGCGATGGCGTCGCTCGAGGAGTTCGCCGCGATCCGCGCTGCGGTCGACGTGCCACTGCTCGCCAACATGACCGAGTTCGGCAAGAGCGAGCTCTTCACCGTGCAGCAGCTCGCCGACGTGGGCATGAACATCGTCATCTGGCCGGTGTCGCTGCTGCGCCTCGCGATGGGCGCGGCCGGCCGCGGCCTCGACGAGCTGACGGATGTCGGTGCGCTCACCGGCAAGCTCGACGAGATGCAGCACCGCGCCGACCTCTACGAGCTCATCGACTACGAGGGCTACAACCACTTCGACACGAGCATCTTCAACTTCCGCGTGGCCCGCTGACGCGGCATCCGCCCGCTCGCGCCGCTCCGCCCCCTCGCGCCGCTCCGCCCGCTCGCGCTTGCGGTCAGTTGTTGCGGGTGTGAATGTCAGCCGACCCGCAGCAACTGCCGTCAACGTCGGCCGCGCACGGGAAACCATGGCGAGATGACGACCTGTCCGGCCCAACCTCGGCGACGGAGGTTCGCCGTGATGCGGTCGATGAGGGCGCGGGGCAGGTCGAGATCCAGCTGCGTGACCTCGGTGACGTGATGGCCGAGCGCCTCGAGCTCGGACTCGCGGGTGCGGTCTCGCCGCCATTGCGCCAGAACCGTGCGATGGTGATCGCCCTGGTACTCGAGCACTTCTCGGTACTCCGTGAACATCAGGTCGACCCGAGCCACGAACCGGCCGCTTGCGTCGAAGATCGGTACGTTCACGCTCGGTCGCGGCAGGCCCGCGAGCACGACGAGAGCGCGGAGCTCTGACTCCTTCGGGGATTCGGATGCCGCGTCGAGCAGGTCGAACGCCGCCCGAAGTCGACCGCGGAGTCGGTGATCGGGATGCCGATCGATGGCGCTGGTGAGCACAGCAGGCGCGAGCCTTCGCAACGCCGCATCTCCCGCTGCCACGAGTTCGGGAACGGTGAGCGTCGCGGCGAGATCACACCAGGTGCGGGCCACCGTGGTGACGCGGAGGTCGCCTCGCCGCTCGACATCGCCCTCGCCGATGCGCAGACTACGGCAGCGCAGGCCCGCGCGACGGAGCGCACGGCTCGGCCCCGGGACTCCGATCTCGAGCAGAGCGGATGTCGCGAAGCGCAGGACCATCGGTACGGGGAGGCGGTGCAACTCGGCCGCGGTGACGCCGCAGACGAACGCGTGCTCGGGGAGCGCGCGGAGCACGGCTCGGCACCTGCTGGGGAGATCGGCACCACGGGGCATCCGCGCGGCGCGCGTCGGGCGTTCGAGGTCGAGCGCGCGAAGTCGTCCCGCAGGCACCCCGGCAGCTCGCGCCTCCGTCACCGTGAAGGCGGCACCGGCGAGCTCGGGTGGGAGGGGGCGCCGCGCAGTCACGAGTCGATCGTTGCCGATGCCCGCGGATCCCTGGCCCCAGTGCCCGTCGCTGTCGAGAATCGCGCCCGGCGCGTCCGTGTGCAGGCCGAGTGGTGACGGCAGTTGTTGCGGGTGCGCGCAGCGGTCGACCCGCAACAACTGTCCTCGCCCAGCACACCGCCGTGACGTCGGAACGGGCGGGTGCCTCTAGGCTGGGGGAGCGGTCGCGCCGCAGCGCCCGCACCGATCCGCAAGGAGCACGATGAGCGAGCAGCAGGGGGAAGCCCCGGTCATCTACAAGGGCTTGGCCGGTGTGCCGGTCGACTACACGGCGGTCTCGAAGGTGAACCCCGAGTCGAACTCGCTGCTCTACCGCGGCTACCCGGTGCAGGAGCTCGCGGCCTCGGCCACCTTCGAAGAGGTCGCCTATCTGCTCTGGTACGGCGAGCTGCCCGACGAGGTGCAACTGGCCTCGTTCGAGGAGCGCGAGCGATCGCTCCGCGGACTCGACCACGAGGTGAAGCGCATCATCGACGAGCTGCCGCTCACGGCGCACCCGATGGACGTCGTGCGAACCGCTGTCTCCGTCATCGGCGCGAGCGACCCCGCCACGGCCGACGACAGCGTCGAGGCGAACCTCGACAAGTCGATCCGCCTGCTCGCCAAGCTGCCCTCCATCGTCAGCTACGACCAGCGCCGGCGGCGCGAGCTCGAATTCGTCGAACCGCGCGCCGACCTCGGCTTCTCGGCGAACTTCCTCTGGCAGACCTTCGGCGAGGCGCCCGAGCTCGAGGTCGTCACCGCCTTCGACGTGTCGATGATCCTCTACGCCGAGCACTCGTTCAACGCCTCCACCTTCACCGCGCGGGTCATCACGTCGACGCTCGCCGACCTCTACTCCGCGGTCGTCGGTGCCATCGGCGCACTCAAGGGGCCGCTGCACGGCGGCGCCAATGAGGCGGTCATGCACGCCTTCGACGAGATCGGGTCGGCGGATGCCGCGGCCGGATGGCTCGATGCCGCGCTCGCCGAGAAGCGTAAGATCATGGGCTTCGGCCACCGTGTCTACAAGAACGGCGACTCGCGCGTTCCCACCATGCGCGATGCGCTCGAGCGCATGGTCGAGCACTACGAGCGGCCCGATCTCCTCGAGCTCTACATCGCCCTCGAGGCGGCGATGGCCGAGCGAAAGGGCATCAAGCCCAACCTCGACTACCCGGCCGGGCCGGTGTATCACCTGATGGGCTTCGACACGCTCACGTTCACCCCGCTCTTCGTCGCGAGCCGCATCACCGGCTGGACGGCGCACATCATGGAGCAGGCGGCCTCGAACGCACTCATCCGCCCGCTGTCGGTGTACAACGGCGTCGACGAGCGGCACGTGCCCGCGAAGATATGACGGCCGTGTCCCACGTCTTCCTCGAAATGACGATGACGCTCGACGGCTTCACGTCTGCGCCGGGGGTGAGTCTCGAGCATCCGCTCGGCCTCACCGGTGAGCGCGTGCACGACTGGATGCGCAACTCGATCTTCGACGGCGCTGTGCCGACCGACGATCGCAACGGCGGCGGAGATGCCGCCCTCGAGGAGATCGACCGCGAAGCCGCGTCGAGCATGTTCGAGACGACGGGAGCATTCGTGCTCGGCCGCCGCACGTTCGACGTGGGCGAGGGGCCATGGGGCGACGAGCCCGTGTTCGAAGGCCGCCCCTGCTTCGTCGTCACGAGCCGCGCGCGAGAGCCGTTCGAGCGCGGCGGGTCGCGCTACGAGTTCGTCACCGGGGGAGTGACCGAAGCCGTCGCACGTGCGAGCGAGGCCGCGAGCGCGGCATCCGTGTGCATCATGGGCGGTGCGGATGTCGCGAGGCAGGCGCTCGCCGCAGGACTCGTCGACGAGGCCCGACTGCACCTCGTGCCCGTGCTGCTCGGCGGGGGCAGCCGGCTCTTCCCCGACTCGGCCCCGCACCGCGTCGAGCTCGAGCCCATCAGCGTCGTGCAGGGTGCCCGCGCGACGCACCTGCGGTACCGGCTGGTGCGGCCGTAGGTCTCGATACGCTCGCTTCGCTCGCTACTCGACCGGCGGGGGTTTCGCTGGTTGCTCGACCGGCGGGGGTCTCGCTGGTTGCTCGACCGGCGGGGGTTTCGCTCGTTGCTCGACCGGCGGAGGCGAACGCACACGAACGACGGCGCAGGGACGCCCGGTTTGTGGGCACTCGCCAACGTTCGATGATCCACCACGATTTCGTCATACAGTCGTGGATCATGCACATGTTCTTCCGCACCCTGCTCCACGTGCTGTTCCTCTCGCGGCGCAAGCCCGACCTCGACCACTACGAGGTCGCGCGCACGAACTTCATCACCCTGCCGACCGACCTCGACATCAACCGTCACATGAACAACGGCGTGTACTTCTCGATCATGGACGTCGCGCGCTTCGACATGCTCGTGCGCAACGGGGTCTGGGCGATCATGCGTGAGAAGGGGTGGTACCCGGTGGTGGCGAGCGAGACGATCACATTCCGCAAATCGCTCTCGCTCTGGCAGCGGTTCACGATCGAGTCCCGCATTCTCGGTTTCGATGAGAAGGCCGTCTACGTCGAGCAGCGCTTCGTACGTCCGGGGCCGGGAGGTGAGCCCGAAGTCTTCGCGCAGGGATTCATCCGCGGTCGCTTCCTGCGCAAGGCGGGCGGCGTCGTGCCAGTGCCCGAGCTCGTCGAGGCGTTCGGCGCGACACCAGGCGATGGGCTCCCTGAGTGGATCGAACGGTGGGGCACGGATGTCGCCCTGCCGCCGACGCGCGCCGCCGCTCCGTCGGTCTGGCACTGACCGGCAGTCGGTCGAGTAGGCCCGCCAGGGCCGTATCGAGAGCCGTTGCGAGGTCTCGATACGCTCCTTCGTCGCTACTCGACCGGCGGGCAGGGGGCTCCTTCGTCGCTACTCGACCGGCGGGGCTTCGTCGCTCCTCGACCGGCGGGCGGGGCTACGACCTGGCCTTCTGCGGGATCACGACCTCGCGGATGATGAGCAGGATGCCCGCCGAGATGGGGATCGCGACGAGCGCTCCGAGCAGGCCGAGCAGGGTGCCGCCCGCGAGCGCCGAGATGAGCACGATGGTGCCGGGCACCTGCACGGCCTTGCCCATGACCTTCGGCGTCAGCACGTAGGCCTCGACCTGCATGTAGACGAGCATCACGATGAGCACGATGAGCGCCGCGAGAGGTGTCGTGAAGAGCGCGATGATCGTCATCAGCGTCGTCGTGAGCACGGTACCGATGAGCGGAATCAGCGTCACGAAGAGCGCGACGACACCGATGATGAGGGCGTACGGCACTCCGACCAGAGTGAGCAGGATCACCGAGAACACCGCGTTGAGGAACGCCAGCACCACCATGCCGCTCAGGTAGCGGCCCACCGACTCCATGATGCGCTCGGAGTAGCCGACGACCCGGGTGCGGTGCGAAGCCGAGATCAGCTGGTAGCAGGCTCGCTTGGTGGTGTCGAGCGTGGCGATGAAGTAGATGGAGAGCACGACGACGAAGACGCCGGTCGACACCGCGTTCAGCACCGAGGCGCCGAACTTCAGCGCGCCGCCGCCGATGCTGGCCCAGAGGTTGGGGTCTGCCAGCAGGCCTCCGACCCAGGCAACGACCGTCGACGCGAGGCCGTTCGTCGCGGCGTCGACCTGCTCGAACCAGCCGTCGTCCTGCAGTTGCGAGACCTGTGCAGGGATGTTCTGCACGAGCGAGGCCGCCTGCTGTACGACGGGCGGCAGCACGATCCAGAAGACGCCGATGACCACGAGGACGAAGAGCACGATCACGATCACGATCGCAATCGGTCTCGAGAGCCCCTTGCGCTGGAACCAGCGGATCAGCGGATCGAGGCCCAGCGCCACGAATGCGGCGATGAACACGGAGAGCAGCACGCTCTGCAGGTTCACCACCATGAGGGCGAGCACCAGCGCGAGGAGCACGCCCAGGGTGACGACGAAGCCCCACCGGAACGGGTGATTCGCGAAGAGTCCAGTGCGCGCCTCGGAGTCTGCGGAGCGTCGCCGCAGTCGGTCAGCCGTGTTCACGGGCACAGTCTAGGGTTCGGGATGTCGCGGGCTCGCGACATCCGTCGCCCGTCGCGCGCTGCGCTCGGCGTGCCGGGAACGTCTCCTCTGCGCTCAGTTCACCGCGCGCGGAACGGCGAGATCGCGGTAGTGCGTTGCGAATGACGGGAAGTAGGTCGCCCAGTCGGGCTGCGGCGCACCTGCACGGGCCGCGGCGAACCGGTCGAGGTAGTAGTCCCATCCGGGACCCATGTCGGCGGCTTCGGCGGGGTCGTGCAGTCGTTGGCCGAGCGTGAGCGTCGTCATGCCGCCGCCCTCGACGAGATGGCAGAAGACGCGGATGCCGGTGGGGCCGGGGCCCGAGTCGGCGGTGAACCGTCGTGGCGGCGCGCACTCGAGGATCGAGACGTTCTGCCATTCGCCCTCGCCCTCGGCCTCCATGCGAAAACGCACGCCCCCTGTGGCGGGGCTGCCCGTGTAGGTGCCGATCCAGGCGCGCATGGCGTTCGGATTCGTGAGGCTGAACCAGACGTCTTCAATCGGGGCATAGAAGAGGCGGTCGAATTGCAGGTACAGGCCGTCGTCTTTCAGCGCGTAGTGTCCGGTCGGTTTCGCGGTCATCTTCGGCCCCCGTTCGCTCGTTCCCTCAGGCTAATCCCGCCGGTGTCGATCTACCAGAGCGCCGCGGCACGACACTAGAGTGAGCGCATGAGTTCCAAGGGTGCGGGGCGCGAACAGGCAATGGACATCACCGAGGGCAAGTCGGGGCTGTGGGGTGCGCTCGCCGGGCTCATCGTCGCGGCGCTCATCGCGGTACCGCTCTCAGCGGCTTTCGCGTTCGCGACGCACCCGGGCACCGAGCAGCTGTTCGGCGGGCGTCTCGGCGAGGCGTCGCCGGCCGGGTACTCCGCCTTCTGGTGGATCGTGACGATCTTCCTGCTCGCCCTGCCGTTCCTGGTGGGCTACGGCGTGGCGAAGCTCTCGGTGAAGTCGCTGACGATCGTCGGCGCGGTCGTGGTGCTGTTCGTCATTGCGATTCTCGTGCTGGGACAGCTCTTCGTCTTCTAGTCCGCAGCGCCGTCGTACTCCTCGCGCGACGCCATGATCTCCTCGTGGCATCGGCGTCCTCGGGGTGCTCGGGCCAATGCTCGCGGGTGCCGACGCCGAGCGTCGGCGAGCTCAGGCGACGGATGCCTCGAGCACCGCCATCGCCGCGTTGTGGCCGCCGATGCCGCTCACCGCGCCGCCGCGCACCGCGCCTGATCCGCAGATGAGAATGCCGGGGTGGGCCGTTGCGACGCCCCAGCGCTCCGCGGGCGTCGTGAGCGCGGTGCCCGGCTCCGCCCACGGCCACGACAGCGGTCCGTGGAAGATGTTGCCGCCGGGCATGGCGAGCGCCTCCTCGATGTCGCGCGTCGTCTTCGTCTCGATGCACGGGTGGCCGGCGGCATCCGTCGCGATGATGCTCTCGATCGGCTCGGCGAGCACCGAGTTCAGCGAGTGCAGCACCGCCGCCTGCAACGCCTCGCGCAGCTCGTCGTTGCTGAACCGTTCGAGCAGGCGGTGCGGCACGTGCAGGCCGAAGACGGTCAGGGTGTGAGCACCGGATGCCGCGAGCTCGGGCGAGAGGATCGACGGGTCGCTCAGGGTATGACAGTAGATCTCGCAGGGCAGCGGCGACGGGATGCGGCCGCGGGCGGCGTCGCTGTATGCCGTCGCGAGCTGCGACTCGAGCTCGTTGATGTGGAAGGTGCCCGCGAACGCCGCCTCGGGTGCCACCTCGGTATCGCGGAGCTTCGGCAGCCGCTCGAGCAGCAGGTTCACCTTCACCTGGGCGCCCTCGGGGGCGCTGAGCTGGCGGAGGCGTTCACGCACGACGGTCGGCACCGGGTGAGAGGCGTCGGCGGTGATGAGCCGGTCGAGCACCGCAGGGGCGACGTTCGCGAGCACGACGCCGGCCTGCGACATCCGCTCGCTCGAGTCGCCGCCCTGCTGCCAGCGCACCTCGCCCGACAGGTCGACCGAGGTCACCTCGGCGCCCGTGACGAGTTCGGCGCCGGCCTCGCGCGCCGCTCTCGCGAGCTCGCCGGTGACGGCGCCCATGCCGCCGACGGGAACATCCCAATCGCCGGTGCCGCCGCCGATGACGTGGTACAGGAAGCAACGGTTCGCATCGAGCGCGGGATCGTCGAGCTCGGTGAAGGTGCCGATCAGCCCGTCGGTCGCGACGACGCCGCGCACGAGGTCGCTCGTGAAGCGCGCGTCGATCGCGGTGCCGAGCGGCTGCTCGACGAGATCGCGCCAGACGCGGTCGTCGCCGACCAGCATGCGGGCCTCTTCGCGCGTCGGGAGGGGTTCGGTCAACGTCGGGAAGAGCCGCTCGGCGAGGCGTGCGGTGTCGGCCGAGAGATCGTTCCAGGCGGCGAAGTCGGCGTCGGCGCCGACCCGCGAGAAGGCGGCGAGAGCGGCGTCGGTGTCGGCCTCGCGGTCGACGAGCAATCCGCGCGCGGGATCGGACGGGTCGGGGGTGTACGAGGAGAAGCGCCGCCGCACGAGCTGAATGTCGAGGCCGAGGTCGTCGATGATGCGCTGCGGCAGCAGGCTGACGAGGTACGAGTAGCGCGAGAGCCGGGCGTCGACCTCGTCGAACGCCTGGGCCGAGACGGCGGCACCACCGAGGTGGTCGCTGCGTTCGAGCAGCAGCACCCGTTTGCCCGCGCGCGCGAGGTAGGCGGCCGCGGTGAGGCCGTTGTGGCCACCGCCGATGATCACGACGTCGTGGGGCATCCCATGAGCGTAGGCGACGACAGGACCGAGTGCAGACGTCGTTCGGATCCTGCGATGAATGAGCCTGCCCAACTACCGTGCGAAAGGGCGAATACACGCGGTGCAGGATGGCTCCCACCGCGTGTATTCGCCCGCTCGGTCGCCCGCTCAGCGAGCGCGCCGCATCGCCCGCACGCCGACCACGACGCCGATCGCGCAGGTCGCGGCCGCGGCGATGATGCCGCCGATGACCTCGGGGGCGCCGAAGTCGCCCGCGAGCAGTGCGCGCTCGGCGCCGACGAGATAGCTCAGCGGGTTGATCGCGGCGGCGACGTGCATCCAGGCGGGGCCGTCGTCGAGCGGCAGCAGCATGCCCGAGAGGATCATGAGCGGGAACAGCAGCGTCTGGTGCACCATCCAGAACATCCAGTCGCGATTGCGGCACGCGAGGGCGAGCGAGTAGCTGAGCGCCCCGAACCCGATGCCGAAGACGGCGAGCACGGCGAGGCCGGCGATGAGCCCCGGCACGTCGAGGGTGAACCCGAACGGCACGGCGACGAGCACGACGATCGTGCCCTGGATGACGAGCGGCACGACCTCTTTCAATGCGCGGCCGACGAGGAGCGCACTTCGCGAGAGCGGGGCGACGAGCGTGCGCTCATGCGAGCCCGTCTGCATCTCGAAGAGCAGGTTCGCGCCCGTCGAGGCCGTGCCGAACAGCGCGACCATGACGAGGATGCCGGGCACGAACCACTGCAGCGTGCCAGCGACGTCGCCGCCGGCGGCGCCGACGAGCAAGGGGCCGAACAGGCCGAGGAAGACGAGCGGTTGCACGAGCGAGAACATCACGCTGAACGGGTCTCGCACGAGCGGGCGCGACTCGCGAATGAAGACCGAGACGGTGTCGCGGACGAAGCCGGTCGGGCGGGCGGTGGTGTCGATGGTGGTCATGGGAGTTGCTCCTTCATGTTCGTCGGTCGAGTAGCGCGAAGCGCGTATCGAGACCTGGGGTGTGCTGTCGGTTCTGCTGGAGTCGCGCTCCTGCGTCGCGCGCTCCTCGACCGGCGGGAGGGATCAGGCGAGGGCGGGCTCGGATGCCTCGGCGTGCGCCGCCTCCTCGCGGAGGCTGCGGCCGGTCAGTGCGAGGAACACGTCGTCGAGGGTCGGCTGCCGGTGCGTCGCGGCGACGACCTCGAGCCCGGCATCGGCGAGCGAGCGGATGTAGCGGGGCAACGCGCGATCGCCGCCGGGGGCGGTGACCGTGACGATGGACCCCGAGGCGTCGCCGTCGATTCGGGCCGCGGCGGCCGCGGCATCCGTCGCCGTCTCGAAGGTGAGCGTGACGCGGTCGCCGGCGAGCGAGTCCTTGAGCGCCCAGGCCGTGTCGTCGGCGATGAGCCGGCCGTGATCCATCACCATGACGCGTTCGGCGAGCTGGTCGGCCTCTTCGAGATAGTGCGTGGTCAGGAAGATCGTCGTGCCCGTCTGGCGCCGGAGCTCGACGATGTGCTCCCACAGGTTCGCCCGGCTGTGCGGGTCGAGACCCGTTGACGGCTCGTCGAGGAAGAGCAGCTCGGGGCGGTGGATGAGCCCGAGCGCGATGTCGAGGCGGCGCTTCTGGCCGCCCGAGAGCGACTGCACCTGCCGGCCGGCCACCTGGCCGAGCTCGAGCGACTCGATGAGCTCGTCGGCGCGGGCTCGCGTCTCGCGACGGCCCATGCCGGAGAAGGCGCCCTGGGCGTGCAGCTCGTCACGCACGCGCTGGGTGTGACCACCCGAGGTGCCCTGGCCGACGTAGCCGATGCGGCGGCGCACGCCGGCAGGATCACGACGGATGTCGCAGCCGGCGACGGTCGCCTCGCCGCTCGTCGGCGGCAGCAGTGTGGTGAGCATGCGAAGCGTCGTCGACTTGCCGGCGCCGTTCGGGCCGAGGAAGGCGACGAGCTCGCCGGCGTCGACCGAGAAGTCGACGGAACGGACGGCCTCGACGAATTTCCCCTTGGCGGGGAACGTCTTCGTGAGGCCCTGAGCGGTGATCATCTGGTTCGTCATATCGACAGTTTCTCGAGGCATCCGGACAGTTCCTGTCCTGATGAATGAGAAACTTGGACCATGGCCGCAACCACCTCGAGAACCCTCGAACTCCTCTCCCTGCTGCAGAGTCACCGGCACTGGTCGGCGCGCGAACTCGTCGACCGGCTCGGCGTCTCCGACCGCACGCTGCGCCGCGACGTCGACCGACTGCGCGAGCTCGGCTACGGCATCGACTCCGCGCGCGGCAGCGCCGGCGGGTACCGGCTCGAGGCCGGCACCGGGTTGCCGCCGCTGCTGCTCACCGACGACGAGGGCGTCGCGATCGCCGTCGGCCTCCGCTCGCAGGCCACCGCGGGGCTGCGCGGTGCCGAGCACACCACCATCAGCGCGCTCGCGAAGATCGAGCAGGTGCTGCCGCCGGCCCTTCGGCGCCGCATCGAAGCGTTGCAGTCGCACGCCGCGATCGGCGCGGGCGGGCCCGGTGCGACGCGTTCCGGCCGGCCGACCCCCGAGGTCGACGCCGAACTCCTCGGCCTGCTCGCCCTCGGTTGTCGCGACTCCGAGCGGCTGCGATTCACCTACACGGATGCCGCGGGCGAGTCGTCGTCGCGAGTGGTCGAGCCATACCGGCTCGTGCCGGTGGCGCGCCGCTGGTACCTGCTCGCCTGGGACCGGCAGCGCGACGACTGGCGTACCTTCAGAGTCGACCGCATCAGCGACGTCTTCGCGACCCGGGTGCTGTTCGAGCCGCGGCAGATGACTGACGAGCTCGCACGAGACCGGGTCGAGACTGCGCTCCGCTGGCGCAATCGCAGCGTGACGGCTCGGGCGATCGTCGAGTTGCCCCGAGCCGCCCTCGCCGAGCACCTCGGGTGGTACGGACGCGAGGTCGTCGCGGTCGACGCCGCGCACTGCGCCTGGCCGCTCGAGGCCGACACCGCCGAGGGTTTGGCGATGGCACTGATCTGGATTCCGCAGGGAGTGAGGTACCACCTCGAGGCATCACCAGAGGTGCTCGAGCTCGTCGCCGCACTCGGCGAACGCATCACCGCGGCATCCGCTCGGCTGTGAGCCGTTCATGCCCGACCGCTGTATTGTTCGTGCGGTCATACTCCGGTAGCATCGAGGTATGACCAAGCTGAGCGTCAGCCTCTCGCCGGCCGATGTCGCGTTCATCGACTCGATCGCCGTGCGTTACGAGGGCAATCGGTCGGCCGCGATCCACGACCTCGTGCGGCTGAGACGCGAGCTCGACGCCGCTGATGACTACGCGGCGGCGTTCAACGAGTGGGAAGCCTCGGGTGAGGCAGCAGTCTGGGAGTCGACTGCAGCCGACGGAGCGCCCGGATGAGGCGCGGTGACGTCTTGGTCGTCTCGCTCGACCCGGCGCTGCCCGCCGAAGCATCCAAGGCCCGGCCATGCGTGCTCGTGAGCAACGACGGCGCGAACTCGATCGCCACTCGGCTCCGTCGCGGCGTGGTCACGATCGTTCCGTTGACGACGAACGTCACGCGAGTGTTCGGCGGTTTCGAAACCGGCGTGTTCGAGGCCGTCGAGCTCGAGCACATGGGCCTCAGTACGCCGTCGAAGGCGCAGGCTGCCCAGATCCGCTCGATCTCGGTCGAGCGGGTGCGGGGCGTCATCGGCAGATGCCCCGTGGGCGTGCTCGACGCGATCGATGACGCGATCCGTTTCCACCTCTCGGTGTAGTGCGTGTTGCCGGCCCTGCTACTCGGTGCGCGGCAGTGAGCCGATCTGGGCGCCCGACTCGTCGAAGAAGATCATCGTCTCGGTGTCGATCGTCGCGGAGGCGGCCCCGTTGACCCACTGATCGATCTGGTCGCAGGCCATGAGGCTCTGGATGCCGCCGGAGAGTTCGACGGCGTCGCCCTCGACCGCCCAGGTCTTGCCTCCGAACCCATTGCATCCGTCGCTTCCGCCGGCGGTGCCGTCGGCGGAGAAGACGATGTAGGGCTCGCCGGCGTTGGTCGCGACACCCCAAGTGCCGATGACAGCTTCGGGGTCGATCGTCTCGGCGGCCGGCGTGACCGTGGCCTCGGGCGTCGGCGCCTCGTCGCTCGACCGTTCGAGCGAGCCGATCTCGGCGCCTGACTCGTCGAAGACGGTGAGGGTGTCGCCCGAGATCGTGCCGGTCGCGAGGCGAGAGAGCCATGTGTCGATGTCTTGGCACATCATGCGGGTGGAGGCTACGTCGACGAACGCGATCGGGCTGCCGTCGGCGTGATCGCCTGCGTGCTCGTCCGCGTTCCACGCGCCGACCAGACGGTTGCACCCGTCGGTCCCGGTCAGCTTGCCGTCGTCGGCCAGCACGAGCGAGGGCTCGGAGGTCGCCGACGCGTCGCCCCATGTGCCGACGGGATCGACCGGCTCCGCGGCATCCGTACCGGCGTTGCCCGCGCAGGCGGCCAGGGTCGCCGCAGCGACCGCGAGCACTGCCGAGACGGCCCACCGTTGCATCGTTCGCGACATGGGCACAGCGTAGGCGAGCCCGACGGCTACTGCCCGGAAGGCGTCGCCGTGGCGCGGGCCGCTCGAGCGAGCGCATCACGGCAGGCGACGACCGCGGGCCGGGCCGCTGCGGCGTGCCGGGTCGAGGTGAAGACCTCGCGCTCGGGTTGCCCCGCCAGATCGATCAGCGCGACGCTCGGTGCTTCGCCGGCCCACACGAGATCGGGCAGCAGGCCCACCGCGTTGCCCGAGCGGATCAGGCGGATGTGCGCCATCAGGTCGGCCGTCTCGAACCGCACGTCGGGCTCGAACCCCGCCTCGCGGCAGAGCTGCTCGGCCCAGTCGCGCGACGCCGTGCCCTCGGGCTCGAGCACCCAGGGCATGCCGGATGCCGCGGCGAGCAGCGAGGTCTCGATGCGCTCGCCGGTGCTCGCTCCTCGACCGGCGGTGGTGCCGCGACGCGATGACGGGTGCGGCGGCAACGCCAGTCGGATCGTGTCGGCGACGAGATGGACCCGGTCGAGTTCTTCGCGATGCGCCCGGGTGTGCCCCGGGTACTGCTCGGCGATCACGAGGTCGAAGTCGCGTGCCGACACCTCGAAGAGCCCCGCGTCGGGCTCGCGTTCGGTGACCTCGACCCGCAATGCCGGGTGCTCGGCGCGCAACAGGGTGAGTGCCTGCGGCACCACGGCGTGTGCCGCCGATTGGAACACGGCGATGCGCACCGTGCCGCCGACCGCCGTGAGCGAGCGGGCGACCTCCGACTCGGCCTCCTCGAGCCGGTCGAGCACGGCGCGGGCGTGGCCCACGAGCACTTCGGCCTGTGGGGTCAGCTGCACGCGCCGGCCCACTTGCACGAGCAGGGGCACGCCCGCCTCGCGCTCGAGCTGGCTGAGCTGCTGCGACACCGACGACGGGCTGTAGGAAAGGGCCTCGGCGACCGCCGAGAGGGTGCCCCGGTCGCTGAGTTCGACCAGCAGGCGCAGGCGTCGCACGTCGAGCATGGGGCACCTCCGAGGCATCCAGCGATCATTCGGGTCTTCTGAACAGTATCGTTCAGATTCATTCGCTTTACCGAACGGATGTCGCGGCGCATACTGATCCCGACAGGCGAGCGAACCCCGGCGCGCCAGAAGCAAAGGACACTACCCTCGTGACCATGTCGAACGCCGCCACGGACGCCCGGCCGAACACCGATCACGTCGTCGCCCTCGTGCGCCGCTGGCTCGCTGAGAGTGCCGAGCACCCCGCCGACCCCGCCGCCGAGCGGCTCGCCGGTGTGCTCAAAGATCCTCGCGGTCTCGACTTCACCGTCGGCTTCGTCGACGGGGTCATGCGGCCCGAAGATCTCGGCGTCGCCGGCCGCAACCTCGAGCAGGTCGCGAAGCTCACGCCGAAGTTCCTGCCCTGGTACCTGCGTGCCGCGATCCGGGTCGGCGGCGTCGTCGCCCCGGTGTTCCCGTGGATCGTGATTCCGATCGCGCGCCGGGTGCTGCGCGCGATGGTCGGACACCTCGTGCTCGACGCGACGCCCGACAAGCTCGGCCCGGCCATCGCGCGCCTGCGCGAATCGGGCAACCGCCTGAACCTGAACCTCCTCGGCGAGGCCGTGCTCGGTGAAGAGGAGGCCGACCGGCGTCTCGCCGGCACGTTCGAGTTCCTCGCGCGCGACGACGTCGACTACGTGTCGATCAAGGTGTCGAGCGTCGTCAGCCAGCTCTCGATGTGGTCGTTCGACGAGGCCGTCGCCAAGGTCGTCGCGAAGCTCACGCCGCTCTACGAGCTCGCCGCGAAGAGCCCGACCCCGAAGTTCATCAACCTCGACATGGAGGAGTACCGCGACCTCGACCTGACGATCGCGGTCTTCACCACACTCCTCGACCAGCCCCGACTGCGCGACCTCGAAGCGGGCATCGTGCTGCAGACCTACCTGCCCGACGCGCTCGGCGCGATGCAGGAGCTCACCGCCTGGGCGAAGAACCGCCGCGCGGCCGGCGGAGCTCCCATCAAGGTGCGCGTCGTCAAGGGTGCCAACCTCGCCATGGAGCACGTCGACGCAGCCGTGCACGGCTGGCCGGTCGCGACGTACGCCACCAAGCAGGACTCCGACACGAACTACAAGCGCGTACTCGACTGGTCGATGACCCCCGAGCGAACCGATGCCGTGAAGCTCGGTGTCGCGGGGCACAACCTCTTCGACGTCGCCCACGCCTGGCTCACCGCTCGCGAGCGCGGCGTCGACTCGCGCGTGGAGTTCGAGATGCTGCTCGGCATGGCGACCGGTCAGGCCGAGGCCGTGCGCCGTGACGTCGGCAACCTGCTGCTCTACACGCCCGTCGTGAACCCGAGCGAGTTCGACGTTGCGATCGCGTATCTCATCCGCCGGCTCGAAGAGAACGCGAGCCAGGAGAACTTCATGTCGGCCGTGTTCGAGCTCGCCGCGAGCGAGCCGCTGTTCCAGCGCGAACAGGCCCGCTACCTCGCGTCGCTCGCGGCACTCGAGCCCGAGGTCGGGGTCGCGCCCGCTCCGAACCGCACCCAGAACCGGCGCACCGAGTGGACCGACGAGTCCCTCGCCGCTGCGATGACCGTTCCCGATGCCCCGGCGCCCGGCACGGAGCACGAGCACGACCCGTCGCTCACGAGCGTCGTGCTCGGCATCACGCGCGGGTCGGAGGGCACGGATGCATCGGAGCTCACGGATGCCGCGACATCCGCCGTCCGCCCGTCATCGGGCCCCGGCGCCACGCCCGGCTTCCGCAACGAGCCCGACACCGACCCCGCCCTCGCCGCGAACCGCGAGTGGGGTCGGCGCATCCTCGAGCGGGTGCCGACCTCGCAGCTCGGCCTCGACACCATCGCCGCGGCGCGCATCGACGACGCCGCAAGTCTCGAGCGGGCCATCCAGACCGTCGCAGCCCGCGGCCGCGCCTGGGGCGAGCTGCCCGGTGCCGAGCGTGCAGCGGTGCTGCACCGTGCCGGGTACGCGCTGGCAGCGAACCGCGACCGCCTCATCGAGGTCATGGCCGCAGAGACCGGCAAGACCATCGCCGAGGCCGATCCCGAGATCAGCGAGGCGATCGACTTCGCGCACTACTACGCCGAGCGGGCGCGCGAGCTCGACCACGTGCAGGGTGCGACGTTCGTGCCGTCGCTCCTGACGGTCGTGACGCCGCCGTGGAACTTCCCCGTCGCGATCCCCGCGGGCGGCGTGCTGTCCGCGCTCGCCGCAGGCTCGGGCGTCATCATCAAGCCCGCGAAGCTCGCCCAGCGCTCCGGCGCGGTCATGGTCGAGGCGCTCTGGGAGGCCGGCATCCCGCGCGAGCTGCTCGCCCTCGTCGACATCGGCGAGCGTGAGCTCGGCAAGGAGCTCATCTCCCACCCGGCCGTCGACCGCGTCATCCTCACCGGCGCCTACGAGACGGCGCAGCTGTTCCGCTCGTTCCGCTCCGACCTGCCGCTGCTCGCCGAGACGAGCGGCAAGAACGCGATCATCGTGACGCCGTCGGCCGACCTCGACCTCGCGGCATCCGACGTGGTGAAGAGCGCCTTCGGCCACGCCGGCCAGAAGTGCTCGGCAGCGTCGCTCGTGATCCTCGTTGGGTCGGTCGCGAAGTCGGAGCGATTCCGTCGCCAGCTCGTCGACGCCACGCGTTCGCTGCGGGTCGGATGGCCCGAGCAGGCGACGAGCCAGATGGGCCCGATCGTCGAGCCCGCGAACGGCAAGCTGCTGCACGCGCTGACCCAGCTCGGCATCGGCGAGGAGTGGCTCGTCGAACCGCAGCAGCTCGACGACACCGGGCGGCTCTGGTCGCCGGGCATCCGCACGGGCGTCGCCGCGGGATCGTACTTCCACCTCACCGAGTTCTTCGGCCCCGTGCTGGGTGTCATGCACGCCAAAGACCTCGACGAGGCGATCCGCATGCAGAACGCCGTGGACTACGGCCTCACCGCCGGCCTGCACTCGCTCGACCCCGAGGAGCTCGCGACCTGGTTCGACCGCGTCGAGGCGGGCAACCTGTACGTCAACCGCGGCATCACCGGCGCGATCGTGCAGCGGCAGCCGTTCGGCGGCTGGAAGCGCTCGGCCGTCGGCGCCGGCGCGAAGGCCGGCGGGCCGAACTACCTGTTCGGCCTGGGCGAGTGGCTGCCCCAGCACGGCACTTCGTCGACCACCCTGCACCTTCGTGGGCTCGAGAAGCGCGTCGCCGAGCTCATCGAGGCGTCGCAGTCGGCCCTCGACTACGAGTCGTTCGACGTGCTGCGTCGCTCGGCCCTCTCCGACGAGCTCGCGTGGGCTGAGGAGTACGGCGTCGTGAAGGATGTCTCGGGCGTCGGCGTCGAGCGCAACGTCTTCCGCTACCGTTCGCTGCCGGTGACGGTGCGCATCGGCGACCAGGCGACGCTCGCCGAGGGGCTGCGGGTCATCGCGGCCGGGGTGCTCGCGAAGTCGGCGATGTCGGTCTCGACCGCGGTCGAGCTGCCCAAGGGCGTGCGCACCCTGCTCGCCGCCCGCGACATCCGCATCGTGCGTGAAGACGACGCCGCATGGCTCGCCCGTGCCGCGAAGCGTGGCATCGCCACACCTCGTGTGCGACTTGTCGGCGGCGGGGCATCCGCTCTCGCCGAGGCGCTCGGCGGCACACCGGATGTCGCGGTGTGGTCGCACCCGGTGACGCCCTCGGGTCGCGTGGAGCTGCTGCCGTTCCTGCACGAGCAGGCGATCTCGATCACGAACCACCGCTTCGGCAACCCGACGACGATCTCCGACGGAGTGATCTGAGGCACCCTCGGCGTTGAGTGGGCGGAAACACGCGGTGCGCGCCCAGCGCCACCGCGTGTTTTCGCCCCACTCATGACCGGCAGGCGGTGCTCGCCCCATGAAGCGCTCCCCCATCGCGAGCGACCGTGGGGTGCGGCATCCTTGTCCGTTATGGACACCATGACGATCATCCCGAACTCGCCGGCGAGGCGCTCGCCGGGCACGCTCGCAGTGATGAGCGTGCTGCTCGGTCTCGTGACCCACTTCGGCGCGCTCTGGCTGCTGCCCGAAGAGACGCCCGGGCGTTTCCTGATCGCCGTCGCACTCACCGCCCTCGCCTGGTGCGCCCTGATCGTGTTCGTCATGCGGCTGATCTACGCGCCGCTCGCGTTCGATGTGTCGACTCGGCGGGTGCGGATGGGTCGTCGTGTCGTGTCGCTCGAGTCGGTCACCCGAGTGCGCCGCAGCATCTCGATGAACGGAACCGCGGCGTACCTCACCTACCGCTTCTTCTCGACCGAGGGCGCATCGGTGCGGGTGCTCGCGGCCGGCCGGCCGTTCCGCGGCCTCGATGAGCTCGCGCTCCGGGAGTTGCGCCGTCTCGTCGAGGCTGCACCGATCGCCGGACCCGACGACGACCTTGCCGGTCGGCGCGACGTGATCGCCGCCAATCTGCAGGCGAGCACGAGCGCTCGTGCCGTGGAGGTCTCGACAGCGACGCTCCTGGCTGAGATCGACGGGACCCTCGGGGTCCCGCCTGCGGCGCCGTCCGCGGGCGAAAGCGAGAGCGCCGCGGCCCGATCGAACGGCATCGACGTCGCGGAAGCCGCGCCAGCAGCACCGGGCGCTCGCACGATCACGGCGGTGGAAGCCGAAGCACTCGTGAGCCGCTGGACAGCCGATGACGCGGACGCAGATGCCGTCGTCGCCGCGCTGCCGAAGGGTCGTCGCATCTGGCGACGCATCGGCTTCTGGATCCTGTGCGCCGCCATCGCCGGCTTCGTCGTCGTGATCGCGGGTGCGGTCGTCTGGGAGCAGATCGAGGGTGGTCGCCTGTCGAGCGACGACAACGACTCCGTGGTCGCACCGATGCTCGCGACGCTCCTCGTGGGCCTCATCGGAGCGGTGATCTGGACGCTCGCCGCCGACGCGCACAACACGCAGCTCCGGCGAGCCGGCCGCGAATGGATGGCAGCAGGGGATGCGGAGCGCCGCGAACGCGGCCTCGCAACGCCGTTCCAGGCGGCGATGGCCGACGGCTCGAATCGCACCCGCATCTGCGCCGCCTTCACCGGTCTCGTCATCTCGTTGATCGCAGTTCTCGGCGGGTTCGTGGCATTGAGCGAAGAACCCGAGTACTTCGTCATCGCGATCGTCGTCGGCGGCGGCATCGCTGCGCTGTCCGTCTGGGCCTGGATGGTCGCACACCGGCGCAAGGCCGCCGCTGCCCTGGAATTCGTCGAACTCGCGGCCCTTCGGATCGACCCGCCCGGGCTCCTGCCCGACTCAGCCTGAAGGATCTCCCGCGGCCGTGTCGAGACGTCGGAACGGGTCTCGCTGGCGCTCGCTCGGCGCTCGCTGGCGCTCGCTACTCGACCGGCGGCGGCAGGTCGCGGCCGCGATTGCGGCGACGGATGCCCCGGGGCGCGCGCCCGCCCACGAAGGAGCGCGCGGAGTCGACGACGAAGCCCTGACGCAGCGCCTCCCGGCCGATCAGCATGCGGAAGCCCATCTCGTCGCGGTTGGTGAGGGTCACCTCGGCGGTCATCGTGCGCTTGAGCAGCACGACGTCCATGAGCACGACGATGCGCTCTTCAGTGTGGCCCGACGAACTGCGCACGGAGCGGCGGTCGTGCACCGGGCACTCGACCACGACGGCGTCTTCGTCGGAGTTCTGCCACGGGTGCACACCGAACCGCACGATCGGCACCTCGCCGCGGCGATCTTCTTCGAGGTCGAACGCGTGCAGCGACGAGGTGCGTGCTCCGGTGTCGAGCTTCGCCTTGATCCACGGCACTCCTGCGCTCGGCAGGCTCACCCATTCGCGCCATCCCGCGATGGTGTTTGAATAGGTGGGCTCTCTCACTCGACCATCTTTGCAGGGGCTGACGATGAAACTTGCGATCCTCTCGCGCGCCCCACAGGCGTACTCCACTCAACGACTCCGAACGGCGGCCCAGCAGCGCGGTCACGAGGTCAAGGTGCTCGACACCCTGCGCTTCGCGATCGATCTCTCGGGCCCCGAGCCCGACCTGCAGTACCGCGGTCGCCGGCTCTCCGACTACGACGCGATCCTGCCGCGAATCGGCAACTCGGTCACCTACTTCGGCACGGCCGTCGTTCGTCAGTTCGAGCAGATGGACGTCTACACCCCGAACACGGCCAACGGCATCACGAACTCGCGCGACAAGCTGCGCGCCAACCAGATCCTCTCGCGCCACAACATCGGCATGCCGGCGACGGCGTTCGTGCGCAACCGCGCCGACGTGCGACCCGCGATCGAGCGCGTGGGTGGCGCGCCGGTCGTCATCAAGCTCCTCGAGGGAACGCAGGGCATCGGCGTCATCCTCGCTCCCGAGGTCAAGGTCGCCGAGGCGATCATCGAGACGTTGCACTCGACGAAGCAGAACGTGCTGATCCAGCGCTTCATCAAAGAGAGCCGGGGCCGCGACATCCGTGCCCTCGTCGTGGGCGACCGGGTCGTGGCCGCCATGCGCCGCAGCGCGAGCGGCGACGAGTTCCGCTCGAACGTGCACCGCGGGGGCACCGTCGAGGCAGTCGAGCTGACGCCCGAATACGAGCAGGCGGCGGTGCGCTCGGCGCAGATCATGGGCCTGCGAGTGGCCGGCGTCGACATGCTCGAGGGCGACGACGGACCACTCGTGATGGAGGTCAACTCCTCTCCCGGCCTCGAGGGCATCGAGTCGGCCACGAAGCTCGACGTCGCGGGCGCGATCATCGACCACATCGCGAATCAGGTCGGCTTTCCCGAGATCGACGTGCGCCAGCGGCTCACCGTGTCGACCGGCTACGGGGTCGCCGAGCTCGTCGTGCACGGCAACGCCGACCTCGTCGGCACGACACTCGGCGATTCCGGCCTCTGGGAGCGCGACATCACGGTGCTCACCCTGCACCGCGGCACCACCGTCATCCCGAACCCGCGCAAGGGCGTCGTGCTCGAGGGCGAAGACCGGCTGCTCTGCTTCGGCAAGCTCGAAGAGATGCGCTCGATGATTCCCGAGCGCCGACGCCGGCGGGCGAAGGTGCGAAAGCTGCCGAAGCAGCCGATTCCCGAGGCATGAGGGCGGCCGCTCGCGTGAACAGCGTGCGCTCGAGGCATCCGCCGCAGAAACTCAGGAGATCTCGGGTGGTGGGCGCTGCTGGTGGCCCTTGTGGCCTGATCTCCTGAATTTCAGGAGCACTCGGGCCGCGGTGCGTGGCGGTGCGGCAGCGGCAGCGGCGACGGGTGCGGGCGCGGTCAGGTGCCGGGGCGCAGGGCTGCGCGCACGATCGCGAGGGCCTGTTCGGCGTCGAGACCGAGCTGCGCGATGCGTTCGGCGTAGGCGGATGCCGCGAGCTGCGCCTGCTGCTCGGTCGGGTCGCCGCTGGCCGAGACGAACGAGCCGTTGCGGCCGCGCGTCTCGATGACCCCGTCGCGCTCGAGCTCGCGGTAGGCCCGAGCGACGGTATTGGCGGCGAGGCCGAGCTCGGTCGCGAGGGTTCGCACAGGCGGCAGCCGCACTCCGGCGACGAGTGTGCCGGCGCGTACTCCCTCGATGACGGCCCGCCGAAGCTGCTCGTACGGCGGAACGGATGATTCGGGGTCGAGTTCGAGCAGCATCATGCACCCTCGGGCGTCGGCGTCGGCGTCGGCGAACCGTACCCGGGTGGCTGCGCCTCCGCGAACTGCACCGGCCAGAGGCGCTTGAGGTAGTAGCGGGCGGGGCGGAGCGCGATCGAGACGACCGCCACTGCGACCAGAGCGGTCAGCATGGCGAACGTGAGGATGCCCCCGACGACCTGGCCGAACGCTGCCGCGGGCCCGACCGAGTCGGGCCAGGCGAAGATCGACGCGGCGACGACCAGACCGCCGGCCATCAGCGGTACCGAGACGAGGTCCCGCAGGGTTTGGGCCCGCAGCGCATCGTCCCAGCGCAGCAACTGCTCGCTCACCGAGGGCTGTGGCCGTGACACGAGGGCCGACGAGATCCACTCGGCTCCGACGAGGGCGGCGATCGCGGCGACGGCAGCGGCGCCGGTGAGTACTCGGGTTTCGCCGGGCGTCGGCAGCACCGCAACGACGACGGCCAGCAGCCCACCGACCGCCACGAGGACGCGGGCGCCGACACGTTCGATCGGCGCGACGTAGTCGGAGGCGGTGGGGCGGGGGAGTCGTGCCACGCGCGGACCGAGGCGACGAACCTCGGGCGGCGCGGGCAGGATCGAGATCGCCGTGCCGATGCCGCGCCCGGTGAGGACGAGACCGGCGAGCACGAGCCCGGCGACTGGCGAGAGGCCTGCGCCCCACTCGTCGTGCGTGGTCAGCACGCCGCTCACGGCGACGAGCGCTCCGACGCCCGCTCCGGCCACCGTGCCGACCGCGCCCCACCGTGCGCGGAACCGGAGCCGTTCGCCGACGGTGCGCTCGAGCTCGACGTCTCCGTCGAGTGGAAGCCCGACGGTTCGAGCGAATCGTCCGATCGCCGGCGGCTGCGACATCCACAACGGTGAGATCGCTGCCGCCACCGAGACGAGCGCGAGAACGCTGAGCATGAACCATTCGGGCGAGTGGAGAGACATGGTCGTTAATGTATTACTACAAACTGTACGCGTCAAGCGCCGCTCGCGCCCGGTCAGTGGGTCAGTCAGTCCCGGTTGCGGTTGACCAATCTCGAGAGCACGATCGCGCTGCGGGTGTGGTCGACGTTCGGCGCGACGCGCACGCGCTCGAGTGCGTCTTCGAGCGAGGCGATGTCGCGGGCGCGCATGTGCACGATGGCGTCGGCGCTGCCGGTCACGGTGCCCGCGTAGACGACCTCGGGGACGCCCTGCAGGATGCGCTGCAGCTCGTCGGGTGCCACGGTTCCCCGGCAGAACAGCTCGACGTACGCCTCGGTCGACATGCCGTCGACGGCGGGGTCGACCTGGATCGTGAACGAGCGGATGACGCCGTCGGCGACGAGGCGATCGACGCGTCGCTTGACGGCCGACGCCGAGAGGCCCACCGACGACCCGATGTCGCCGTACCCGGCACGGGAGTTCTGCCGCAGCAGGTCGAGGATGGCGCGGTCGAGGTTGTCCATCCTCGGATTGTATGTCGATCGATTGCGTCGGGGCAGCACATGACGCAGTTTTCCTGCGCCCCTTGACGCTCTCGACCGGATGTGCGTGATGCGAGCGGCACTCCGATCGCGACGCCGTGCCGCCGGCAGCAGGCGCACCGCGCGCTGCGACATCACCGCGAGGCATCCGCTCGTCTTAGGCTGTGCGCATGACACTCGAGGCCGGTGGGGCGAAGCCCGACGCGACGCCTGCTGCGCCGCCGAAGCGCCGCCGACTCCGTGCAGCCTTCGATCGGGTCCCGACGAGCTGGCTCTCGACCGCGCTGGTCCTGGTGCTGCTCGGTCTCTCAGCAGCATTCGGCGGTCTCGCGGATGCCCCGACGACGCCCATCGCCGCACTCGAAGCCGGTGAGCGCATCGACGGCGCGCAGCTCGACATCACGGTGCTCGAGGGAGTCGTCGTCGACGAGCTTCCCGGAGTGTCCCTCGAGCCCGAAGCCGGCAATCGCTTCGTCATGGTCGTCGCAGACGTCGAGAACGTGTCGACCGCACCGGCCGGCTCTGCGAATTTCGACGAGGTGGTTGGACTCGACGCCGTCTCCGACGAGGCTACGACCGTGCTCGACGTCGATGACGGTCGCGAGTGGCCGACGCTGCAGGTCGGCGTGCCGCGCACGCTCGCCTGGGTGTGGGAACTGCCGGCGGATGTCGCGGATGCGGCGGTGATCGGAGTCGAGGTGTTCGATCGCAGCTATCACGAGGGCACGACCTTCATCGTCGGCGGATCCTTCGATGGCCCGTTCCTCGTCGCATCGGGCGAACTGCCGCTGCGCGACGGAGGCAACGGATGAGCGCCGCGCGAACGCGGCTCGTGCACGCGTCACTCGCAGCTGCAGTGCTCGTCGTCGCGGGAGTCGTCATCAACACGGCGCCCGCGTCGCGCGACTGGCTCGAACCGCTGCCTGTCGCCGCCACGATCGGGCAGGAGGCCGTCGGGCGCAACCTCGCCGCCACGGTGCACGGTGTGCGTGTCGCCGACGCGATCGTCGATGAATCCGAGGAGGCCGTGAAGACTGGCGGAGTCTGGATCGTCGTCGACCTCAGTGCCAGAGCGATCATCGACGAGCGCAGGGTGGGGCTCCTCGGCATCGCGCTGCACACCGCCGGCATCGAATACAGCGCGAGCGACCGCCTCGACGGCGACCTTGCGGGCCGATCGCTCGCGATCCCCGTCGAGGCGAGCGGCTCGATCGCCTTCGAGCTGCCCGAAGTACCCGAGGGTCCGGTCGAGCTCCACCTCGCGCTCCGAGATGACTCGCGTGGCGACTCGGTGCTCGTCGTGCCGATCGAGCTCGGAGGAATCGAGCCCGAGGCATCCGTCGCGCTCGAATCGATCACCGAGGAGGCGCCGTGACCGAACACGGCTGGTGGCGGCGCAACCGCGGCGGGCTCATCGCGCTCGCCCTCGTACTGCCCGCCGCACTCGCCGCGACGAGCTGGACGGAGTGGAACGACATCTTCGGGTCACGCGCGTCGCTCGCCATCGAGCACCCGGCCGAGACGACGTTCGAATACGGCGGGGCGCACTGGCAGGTGCTCGACGCCGCCCGCGGCCGTCCGAACGACTCGAGCGAGCTGACCCCGTTGCCCGACGGGGTCGAGCTCGTGGTCGCGCAGCTCGAGGTCACGCCCGGGCCCGACTTCGAGGGCTGCCTGCTCGACCTCGTCGAGCCGGCGCGAGGGCGCACCTTCGACGGCGATGGACTGCTCGACGTCTGGGCGGCGAGCGAGGGCACCACGACCGGATGCGTCACCGACACGACCGAACCCTATGTCGTCGAGCTGCCGTTCATGGTGCCCGAGGATACCGGCGACGTTGCGCTCACGATCTCGGTGGCATCGGCGCTGCCGTCGTTCGTGCGGGTGCCGCTCGAGATCGAGGCCAAGCAGTAGTCGTAGGCGGCAGCGACGAGCACGAGCAGCACCGGCTGGAGCAGCGAGGTCATGAGGAGCGATACAGGAGTGTCGATGAACTGCCACACGTGCAGCTCGTGCGGCCCCGCGAAGTGGCCGATCGCGTAGGCGAGCCAACGTTCGGCGGCGAGCAGCACCGTATAGGCGAGCACATACAGGCTCATCGGAACGGCGCCCGCCCGCCAGATCAGCAGCAGGGCGTCGGAGATCGTCTTCCACCGGCCGAGCGAGGCCTTGCCGACATCGGTGAGACGCCGACGCGACCACTCGGGAAGCCGCGCGAACCGCGTGTTCACGCGCTCGAGCGCCCTGACCCGACCGTACGTGGCGGTGCCGAGTGCCTGGCCGAAGACCACGCCCGCGAGCGCGAGCCAGGCCAGTGGCAGCAGGATGAGCTCGCCGAGCTGGTTGAGCAGCCAGCCGGTCGCCTGCTGCACGGGCTCGAACCACGCGAAGCTCGCATCGATGTTCGCGATGAACTCGTTCCACCAGTGCACCGCGACGCGCGAGTTCATCCAACCGGTGATCAGGGCGATGCCATCCCTGATGAAGTACAGGGTGAGGAAGACCCACACGGCTTCGCAGTACATCGCGGCGACCGAGGTCCACGCGGGCAGCTTGGTGCCGAGGCGCTTGATCGCCGTGCGCGCCGCGAACGTCACGACGATCACGCCGATCGTGATGACATCGAACGGCAGCGTGTCGATCTCGCCCGTGTTCACGGAGTCGGCCAACCAGTTCACCTTCTCGAGCGCTCGCCGCGTGTAATCGAGCGCGTCGTCTTTCAGAAAGCCCCACGCCGCGTAGAAGAGGAAGAACGGCAGGATGCTCGCGAGCACGGCCTGCCCGAATCGAGGCCGTGCCTCACCCGCGAGCACGGAGTAGTTCGGCATCGCATCGCGCATCGTGAGGAACATCGCGATGAAGCTCACGAGCCGCGCGAGTGCCGCGAGCGGCAGCACGAGGAACGCCGCGAGCGTCGAAGTGACGCCGATCGCCGACGCGAGCTCGATGATCAGGTAGCGCGCGAGCCACCCCGCCAGGAACCACGCCAGGAGCGTCGGCCACGTTCGCACCAGGATACGGCCGGCGGTGCGCACGGTGTCGAGCATGCCCGCCACTCTAACGGCCGCGCGCGTCGTGCGGTTGCGGCATTCGCGGCGACCGCCCGACGTAGGCTTGACCGATGAACCTCGATACTCCCGTGCGTCTCGGTGTGCAGGTGCAGCCGCAGCACGCACGCTACTCCGCCATCCGCGACACCGTGTTGCGCCTCGAGGACCTCGGCGTCGATGTCGTCTTCAACTGGGATCACTTCTTCCCGCTCACCGGCGACCGTGAGGGGCTGCACTTCGAGGCGTGGACGATGCTCGGCGCGTGGGCCGAGCAGACCGAGCGCATCGAGTTCGGCTCCCTCGTCAGCTGCAACTCGTATCGCAACGCCGACCTGCAGGCCGACATGGCCCGCACGCTCGACCACATCAGCGCGAAGGGCGGCACCGGACGGTTCATCTTCGGCACCGGATCGGGCTGGTTCGAGCGTGACTACGACGAGTACGGCTACGAGTTCGGCACAGCCGGGTCGCGATTGAAGGCGCTCGCCGGAGCGCTGCCCCGCATCGAGGCGCGCTGGGCGAAGCTCAATCCGGCGCCGACCCGCGACATCCCGATCATGATCGGCGGAAAGGGTGAACAGAAGACTCTGCGCATCGTCGCCGAGCACGCCGACATCTGGCACTCGTTCGTCGCACCGGCCGACCTGCCGCACAAGCTCGACGTGCTCGCCCGCTGGGGCGACGAGGTGGGCCGGGATGTGTCGGAGATCGTCGTCTCGAACGAGCTCGACCGCAGCGGGGTCGACGTCGATCACGCCGAGGCGCTCTTCGCGGCAGGCGTTCGACTGTTCACGATCGGCATCAACGGCCCCGGCTACGACCTCGGCCCAGTGAAGCGCTGGCTCGCATGGCGCGACGCCAAGAACGACGGCGCGGTGGCCGCCTGACGCGACGGCGGGCACCGTCGCACCCGTCCGTGACGCGTGAGTCGCGGCATCCGTCAGTTCGACCTCGCATGAAAGTCGTGTGAGGGCGTCGAACGAGCACGAAAGTTGCGCTCGACGCCACCAACCGCGCTGCGATTCCGTTCACACTTGAGGTGGCGTCTCGACGGCGGCGAAACCCGAACGTCGTCGTCGGGCTCGTGAGCGTGACCTGGTCCGCCGGTGGTGCGCACAATGGATGCCGCGACCCTCGGGCCGCGGCATCCGCTGAACTCTCGAAGGAGTGAGATGTCGACCCTGATCGAGACCGGCGAGCAGAACCGTGCGCGACCGGAACGCCGCGCCACCGGGCGCAGTGTGCTGATGTGCCGGCCCGAGCACTTCACCGTGGTCTATCGCATCAATCCGTGGATGGACCCGGCCGCGCCGACGAACACGGCCCTCGCGCTCGCGCAATGGCAGGTGCTGCACGACACGTACGTGCGTCTCGGTTACGAGATCGAGCTGATCGATCCGATCGCCGGGCTGCCCGACATGGTCTACGCGGCGAACGGCGGCTTCGTCATCGACGGCATCGCCTACGGCGCGAGGTTCACGCACCCCGAGCGCCAGCCCGAGGGGCCGGCGTACATGCGATGGTTCGCCGCGGCCGGCTTCGACGTGCGCGAACCGGTGGAGATCAACGAGGGCGAGGGCGACTTCCTGCTCGTCGGCGATTCGATCCTCGCCGGCACGGGCTTCCGCAGCGATTCGCGCTCGCACGAGGAGCTCGCCGGGATCTTCGGCCGTGAAGTGGTGACGCTCCGCCTCGTCGACCCGAGCTTCTACCACCTCGACACCGCGATCGCCGTGCTCGACGCCACGCCCGGTCAGGAGCACATCGCCTACCTGCCGAGCGCGTTCGACGAGGCATCCGTCGCCGTTCTGCGGGAGCGCTACCCCGATGCGATCATCGCCACCGAGGCGGATGCCGCGGTGCTCGGCCTCAACTCGTTCAGCGACGGACTCAACGTGGTGATCGCGTCGCGCGCCGCCGACTTCGAGCGGCAGTTGCGCGAGCACGGATACCACCCGATCGGCGTCGACCTCTCCGAGCTGTTGCTCGGCGGCGGCGGCGTCAAATGCTGCACCCTGGAGCTGCGCCGATGAACACGAATACGTCCACGACCCTGAGCGAAGAGGCCATCGCGCTCGAGACCGAGCACGCCGCGCACAACTACCATCCGCTGCCGGTCGTCGTCGCGTCGGGAGACGGCGCCTGGGTGACGGATGTCGAGGGGCGCCGCTACCTCGATTGCCTCGCCGCCTACTCCGCCGTGAACTTCGGGCACGGCAACCCGCGGCTCATCGAGGCGGCGCGCGAGCAGCTCGGGCGCATCACGCTCACGAGTCGTGCATTCCACAACGATCGGCTCGGGGCCTTCGTCACCGAGCTCGCAGCGCTCTGCGGCACAGACATGGTGCTGCCGATGAACACCGGCGCCGAGGCCGTGGAGTCGGGCATCAAGGTCGCGCGTGCCTGGGGGTACCGGGTCAAGGGCGTGGCGCCGGATGCCGCGAACATCGTCGTCATGGCGGGCAACTTCCACGGCCGCACGACGACCATCATCTCGTTCAGCGACGACCCCGACGCGCGCGCCGACTTCGGGCCCTACACGCCCGGCTTCCGCACCGTGCCGTACGGCGATGTCGCTGCCCTCGAGGCGGCGATCGACGAGAACACGGTGGCCGTGCTCGTCGAACCGATCCAGGGCGAGGCCGGCGTCGTGGTGCCGCCGCCCACCTACCTGCCCGCACTGCGGGCGCTCTGCACGGAGCGCAAGGTGCTGATGATCGCCGATGAGATCCAGTCGGGCCTCGGCCGGGTCGGCGCGACATTCGCCTGCGACCTCGTCGGCGTGGTGCCCGATCTCTACCTGCTCGGCAAGGCACTCGGCGGCGGCATCGTTCCGGTCTCGGCCGTCGTCGGCGACCGCGAGGTGCTCGGGGTGCTGCGCCCGGGCGAGCACGGGTCGACGTTCGGGGGCAATCCGCTCGCGGCCGCCGTCGGGCTCGAGGTCGTGCG
This sequence comes from Agromyces sp. GQ35, assembly GCF_059758475.1. Taxonomy (NCBI): domain Bacteria; kingdom Bacillati; phylum Actinomycetota; class Actinomycetes; order Micrococcales; family Microbacteriaceae; genus Agromyces; species Agromyces sp. GQ35. Next base: position 1,270,750 of record NZ_JCAXEO010000001.1, read on the forward strand.
CATGCTCGCGACGGGCGAACCACAACAGCGTGCCCGCGAGCTCGGCGCGCACCTGCAGCAGCGACTGCTCGGGTTGATCGGACGAGGGGTCGTCGCCGTGCGCGGCGCCGGTCTCTGGGCGGGCATCGACATCGACCCCGCCCTCGCGAGCGGGCGATCCGTCTGCGAGGCGCTCATGCGCCGCGGCGTGCTCGCGAAGGACACGCACGGCTCGACGATTCGGCTCGCGCCGCCGATCGTGGTGGAGCAGGCCGATCTCGACTGGGCCGTCGATCAGCTCGAAGCAGTGCTCGGCGAGTTCACCGCGCGGGAGTAGCCCGTTCCGGCGGGGCGGCCGCCTCAGTCGCCCGTCACCGTGATCGCGCCGTTCGAGGTCGCCAGGTCGAGCACGAACTCACCGGCCGAGTCCTCGTCGATCTCGACGTCGACCGATCCGTTCGAGGTGTCGGTCGTCACTCGGTAGCTGACGCCGGTGGTCGGCACGACGAGGTCGATCGCCCCATTCGAGGTGCGTGCGTCGACGTCTTGCGCCGTCGCGAGCCGCAGGTCGATGGCGCCGTTCGAGGTGCTCGCCCGCACACCGGTGCCGGCGAGGTCGCGGCCTTCGATGCGTCCGTTGCTCGTCTCGGCGTCGATGCTGCCGGTCACGTCGTCGAGTTCGACCCGGCCGTTGTTCGTCGAGACGTCGACGGCGGCGACGCCGCTGAGCTCGATCGCCCCATTGGAGGTCGACCCGCGCACGTCGACGCCGACCGGCAGCTCGATCGTGTAGTCGACGGTGCAGTTGCGGCCGCACCCGCTGAGCACGAGCACCCCGTCGTCGACCTCATGGGTCGCGTCGGTCGGGCGTTCTCCACGGTACGAGACGGTGCGCGAGAGCTCGATGCCGGTGGCCCCCTCGACGCCGCGAACCGTGACGCTTCCGCCGGGTTCGTCGATCTCGATGGTCTGCACTTCGTCGGTCAGCGTTGCGTCGTCGCTGAAGCGTTCGGGCGGGGAGAGGAACGCGCAACCGCTCAGCACCGCGGCGGTCGCGACGGTGATCGCTCCGGCGAGCAACGGGCGTGCCGCCCGTGCTGACCGCCCCGCCACGGTCGCTCCGGTGGTTTCGGCCGTTCGAATGCCTGACGCGCGCAAATCGATCTCCCCTGTCGAACCAGACCGGCGCACCGCCGGCCTCTGCTTCGACCCTAGCCACCCGCCGGTCCGCGGCGCCGTGGGGAAAACCCCCGCATGACGGTGCGCACACGAGTGAGCGGATGCCGCAGCATCCGCTCAATCGTGTCTGGGCCGTGCTGGACGCCCTACCTCCTACTTCGCGAGGAACGCGAGCAGCGCCTCGTTGACCTCGGCGCCGTGGGTCCAGAGGAGCCCGTGCGGTGCGCCTTCGATCTCGACGTAGTCGGCGTCGGGCAGTCGCTTCGTGAACTCGCGCGCCGTGGCGTCGATCGGCAGGATGCGGTCGGCGGTGCCGTGCAGGATGAGTGCCGGCACGTCGATCTTCTCGATGTCGCCGCGGAAGTCGGTGAGCCACGACTGCACGACCGCCGAGGAGGCGAACCAGGAGGAGCCGGCCGCGACGTTCCAGCTGGCGCGCACGGCGGCCTCGCTGATGCGCGAGCCGAGGTTCTCGTCGAGGTTGTAGAAGTTCTGGTAGAAGTCGTCGAACCACGCGTAGCGGTCGGCCTTGGCGGTCTGCTCGATGCCCTCGAAGACCGAGGCGGGCACGCCGGTCGCGTTGTCGTCGGTCTGCAGCAGGAACGGTTCGAGCGAGGCGAGGAAGGCGGCCTTCGACACGCGCTCGCTGCCGTAGGTGCTCAGGTAGCGTGCGACCTCACCGGTGCCCATCGAGAAGCCGACGAGCACGGCGTCGCGCACGTCGAGCGTCTCGAGCACGGTGTTCAGGTCGGCGGCGAAGGTGTCGTAGTCGTACCCGGTGGTCGGCTGGCTGGAGTGGCCGAAGCCGCGCCGGTCGTAGGTGATGACCCGGTAGCCGGCCTCGAGCAGGGCTGCGGACTGCTTCTCCCAGGAGCGCCCGTCGAGCGGGTAGCCGTGGATCAGCACGACGGCCTGGCCGGTGCCGTGGTCTTCGTAGTGCAGCTCGATCGGGGTGCTGTTCTCGGTTCCGACGGTGATGTTCGACATTTCCTGCTCCTCGTGAGGCATTCACCTAACCGGTCTGGTTCGGTGTGTTGGTTACAACGCAACCATAGCGCGTTCATTCCAACCTGTCTATAGCGTTATGATGGTTATAACCTCCTGTTCAGAATCGAGTGACCATGTCTCCCTCTCTCCTGCTCGACCTCGTGAATTCGCGGCTCGTGATCGGTGACGAGGTGCTCGACGAGATCGGCGACGATGCCGCGGCATCCGCGTGGCTGCGCGCCCACGACGCCGACGGCTCGGAGGCCGAGGTCGCCGATGCCCGGGCCGTGCGGGCCGCACTCGTGCCCTTCCTTCGAGGTGAGACGGATGCCGCGGCACTCGAGCCGTGGGCCGGGGCGATGCGCAAACGGGCCCGCGTCGGCGAGAACGGGCTCGAGTGGATCGACGAGGTCGCCGCGGATCGTGCGATCGGCGCGCGGGTCATCGGCGAGTGGGCGGCGCTCCAAGGGGAGCAGGGGTCGCGCATCCGCCCGTGCGCTGCGCACGACTGCCAGCACTTCCTCATCGACGAGAGCCGTGCGAATGCGCGCAAGTGGCATTCCATGGAGACGTGCGGGAATCGCGCGAAGGCCCGACGGCACTACGCGAAGGCGAAGCTCGCCGGCACGGTCGGCGAGCCGGGGCTTCAGTCGCGGGGCTCGAGCAGGTAGCCGCGTACGAACTCGTCGAAGAGGGCGGTCATGTCGACCGACTCGTCGAGCAGCCACTGCTGCTGGAGGCCGTCCATCACTGCGGAGATGAGCCGCGCCGCATGGGCAGTGTCGATGTCGGCCCTGATGAGGCCGTCGCGCTGCGCGTCGGCGAGCACCTGCTGCGCCGATGCGGCGCTCTCGGCGTAGCGGCGGGCGAACTCGTCGTGTGCCGGGTGCTCGGTGTCGGTCGCCTCGGCCGAGATGACGGTGTAGAGCGAGGTGAGGCCGCGGGTGGTCTGGTTGTAGGCGACGACCTTGCGCACCTGCTCGAGCAGCGTGAACTCCGACACGTCGCCGGCCGCCCCCTGCACGCGGGCGTCGCGCTGGCGGAGCACCTCGGTGAAGAGCTCCTCCTTGCCCGAGAAGTGGTGCATGAGTCCGGCGGGCGTGAGGTTCACGCGTTTCGCGATCTCGCGCAGCGAGCCGCTGTGGAATCCACTGCGCCCGAAGACGACGAGTGCCGCATCGACGATCTCCTGGCGCTTGGCCTGCCCCTTCGCATAGCTGCCGCGCGCGCCGCGCACGGGGCGGGAGGCGGATGCCTCGCCGTCTGGCGTGCTGCCCCTGGCATCCGTCTCCCCGTGTCCCATGAGGAGAATCTATCGCACTCGACGCCGAAAACCTATCGGATGTAAGGTTTTTGGGTTATGGTGGTGCTCACCAAGCGACCAATGGAGGCCGAGCGATGAATCGATGGAGATCGAACCGAAGTTTGCGACGGGTGACGACGGCTGGCGCCGTGGTCGCAGCCGGCGCGATCCTGCTGACCGGCTGCGGGCGTGGCGACGGCGGCGGCGAAGGCGGACCCGAGAGCAAGGGCGCCATCAACGACGAGCCGGCGACGGGCACCGTCGAGGTCTGGGCGATGGGCAACGAGGGCGAAGTGCTCGGCGAGCTCGCGAAGCAGTTCGAAGAAGAGAACCCCGACGTCACGATCGACGTCACCGCGGTGCCGTGGGAGAGTGCGCACGACCGCATCGCGACGTCGATCGCCGGCGGCGAGACGCCTGACATCTCGATGCTCGGCACGACCTGGGTCGGCGAGTTCGCCGCGACCGGCGCGTTCGAACCGACGCCCGACGGGCTCGTCGACGAGGGCGACTTCTTCGAAGGCTCCTGGGACACCACGGTCGTCGACGAGGTGGCCTACGGCGTGCCGTGGTACGTCGACACCCGCGTGCTCTACTACCGCACCGACCTGGCCGAGGCGGCCGGCGTCGAAGCACCCGAGACGTGGGACGAGTACACGGCCTTCGCGAAGGCGCTGCAGGCGCAAGGCGCCACCTCCGGCGTGTCGCTCCCGCCGGGCGGGTTCGACTCCTGGCAGTACGTGACGCCGCTCGCCTGGCAGCAGGGCGGCGACATCCTCGCCGACGACGGCACGACGTTCACGCTCGACAGCCCCGAATGGAAAGAGGCGTTCGAGTTCTACGCGAGCTTCTTCGAAGCGGGCATCTCCGAGCCCGTGCGGCTCGAGGGCGGCGAGATCGAGCAGAAGTTCATCTCGGGCGAGGTCGGGTCCTTCTACAGCGGCCCGTTCCACGTGAGCCTCCTGCTCGAGCAGGGCGGCCCCGAGTTCGCCGACAAGTTCGCCGTCGCGATGGTGCCGGGCGCCGACAGCCGCACGAGCTTCACGGGCGGTGGCAACCTCGCCGTCTTCGACGACAGCGAGAACCGCGACGCCTCGTGGAAGTTCGTGCGCTGGCTGAGCCAGCCCGAGACCCAGGTCGCCTGGTACGAGATCTCGAGCGACCTGCCGAGCGTGCAGTCAGCATGGGACGACCCGGTGTTCTCGGATGACCCGTACCTCAGCGTCTTCGGCGAGCAGCTGACCGACTCCAAGGCCCCGCCGGCGATCCCGACCTGGGCGCAGGTCTCGGCCGTGATCGACCAGGAGCTCGAGAAGGTCACCCGCGGCGAGACGAGCGTCGACGACGCACTCGCCGCAGTGCAGCAGCAGGCCGAGTCGATCGGCACCGGCCAGTAGCCCATGGTCGCTCTCACCCCGTCGGCTCCGACGCGTGCCCGTGCGGCATCGCGCCGGAGCCGGCGCGCCACCTTCATCGCGTGGGGCTTCGCCGCCCCGTTCGTGATCCTCTTCCTCGTCTTCATGGCGGGCCCCATCGTGGCGTCGCTCCTGATGAGCTTCACCGACCTCACGACCCGCGACCTGCAGACGCCGTTCAACGTCAACGTCGTGGGCTTCGAGAACTACGTGAAGCTCTTCAACGACCCGCGCTTCCTGCGCTCGCTGCTGAACACCGGCATCTTCGTGATCGTCGGCGTCCCGGTGACGATGGCGCTCGCACTCGCCGTGGCGCTCGCCCTGAACACGGGCATCGCGAAGTTCCGCACGGTGTTCCGGGTCGGCTACTACGCGCCGGTGGTCACGTCCATCGTCGCGATCGCCATCGTGTGGCGCTTCATCCTGCAGCCCGACGGCCTGCTCAATGCCTTCCTCGGGTGGTTCGGCATCAACGGGCCCGACTGGTTGCAGTCGACGACGTGGGCGCTGCCGTCGCTCATCCTCATGGCGATCTGGCGCAACATCGGCACGCTCATGGTGATCTTCCTCGCGGGCCTGCAGGGCGTGCCCAAAGAGCACCACGAGGCGGCGATGGTCGACGGGGCCAATGCGTTCCAGCGGTTCGGCAACATCACGCTGCCCGCGATGCGGCCGACGCTGCTCTTCGCCGCGGTGATCACGGGCATCGGCTTCCTGCAGTTCTTCGAGGAGCCGTTCGTGATGACCCGCGGCGGCCCGCTCGACGCGACGCTCTCGACGGCGATGTACACCTACAACCAGTTCGGGTTCGGCAACTACTCGTTCGCGTCCGCCGCGAGCTACGTGCTGTTCCTCGCGATCGTGGCGCTGTCGCTGATCCAGTTCCGACTGCTCGGAAAGAAGGACTGATGTCGTCGACCACCGGCAACACCACGGTGACGGATGCAGCCCGCTCCGCGGCATCCGCTGCCCCGTTGAACCGCACCGGGCGTCGTCGCCCGCGCCCGAAGTGGTGGCTCTACGTCGTGCTGACCCTCGGGCTCGTCGCGATGGTCATGCCGTTCGTGTGGATGATCCTCGGTTCGTTCAAGACGACCGCCGAGATTCGCCAGTACCCGACGAACTTCTGGCCGATCGACCCCACCGTCGAGAACTACACGCAGTTGTTCGGGCGGCTCGACTTCACGACGTTCTTCACGAACAGCGTCATCGTCGCTGTCTTCGTGACGCTCGGCAACATCGTGTTCTCGTCGATGGTCGGCTACGCGCTCGCCAAGCTCGAGTTCCGCGGCAAGCGGCTGCTCTTCGTGCTCGTGCTCGCCACGCTCATGGTGCCGGGCGTGGTGACGTTCGTGCCACTCTTCGTGCTCACCGCGAACCTCGGGCTCGTGAACTCGTACCCCGGGCTCATCCTGCCGTTCCTGATCACGCCGCTCGGGGTGTTCCTGATGCGGCAGTTCATGCTGAGCCTGCCCGACGACATCATCGAGGCCGCGCGCATCGACGGCGCGAGCGAGTGGCGCATCTTCCTCGGGGTGATCATGCCGCTCTGCGGGCCCGCCGTCGCGACGCTGACGATCCTCACGTTCCTCGGCAGCTGGAACAACTTCCTCTGGCCGCTCGTCGTGGCCACGAGCGAAGACAAGTACACCCTGCCGGTGGCGCTCGCGCTCTACTCGGTCGGCCAGAACGCGGCCCAGTACGGGCTCATGATGGCGGGCGCCGTCGTCGTGGTGGTGCCCGTGCTGCTCATCTTCGTGGTGCTGCAGCGCTACTTCGTGCAGGGCATCGCCCTCACGGGAATCAAGTGACGGCCTCGGCCGCGATCAACGGCGGCCTCGGCCGCAACCAAGCAAGGAGACCTGGATGACCGACGTCCGCTTCCCCGACGGCTTCCTCTGGGGCGCCTCGACCGCCGCCCACCAGGTGGAGGGCAACAACGTCAATTCGGACTGGTGGCAGCGCGAGCACGGGCACCTGCCCGGCGCCTCCGTGGAGTCGCCGTCGGGCGACGCGGCCGACAGCTTCCACCGCTACCCCGTAGACATGGCGCTGCTCGCCGACGCGGGGCTCAACTCGTACCGGTTCAGCATCGAGTGGGCGCGCATCGAGCCCGAGGAGGGCTTCGTCTCGCGGGCGATGATCGACCACTACCGCCGCATGGTCGACACCGCGCGCGGCCTCGGCCTCGAGCCGATGGTCACGCTGCATCACTTCACCAATCCGGTCTGGTTCGCGCGCGACGGCGGCTGGCTGACGGATGCCTCGGTCGACCGCTTCGCTCGCTTCGTCGAGGCGGCGCTGCCGATCATCGACGGCGTCGACCTCGTCTGCACCATCAACGAGCCCAACATGGTGTCGGTGCTCGCCGACCCCGCGGTCGGGTTCCCGTCGATCGGGTTGCCGCCGGGTGTGCCGCAGGTCACCGACCGGCTGATCGCCGCGCACAAGCGCGCCGTCGAGCTCGTGCGAGGCGCAGGCGGCCGGGCCGGCTGGTCGGTCGCGACGCAGGCCTACCAGCCCGAACCCGGCGCCGAACACGTCGCGGCCGACTACGGCCGGTCGCGCGAAGACGTGTTCCTCGACGCGGCATCCGGCGACGACTGGATCGGCGTGCAGGCCTACACGCGCACGAAGATCGGCCCCGACGGGCCCCTGCCGATTCCGGATGCCGCGGAGCGCACGCTCACCGGCTGGGAGTACTACCCGGCGGCGATCGGCGACGGCATCCGCAATTCTTGGGCCCGCAACGGCGTTCCCGTGTACGTGACCGAGAACGGCATCGCGACCGCCGACGACCCCCGTCGCATCGACTACACGCGCGGCGCATTGCAGGCGGTCGGAACGGCCATGGCCGACGGCGTCGACGTGCGCGGCTACCTGCACTGGAGCGCCCTCGACAACTACGAGTGGGGCAGCTTCCGGCCGACGTTCGGGCTCATCGGTTGGGACCCTCAGACCTTCGAACGCCGGCCGAAGCCGAGCCTCTCGTGGCTCGGCGAGGTCGCGCGGGCCGGCGTCGTCGAGGGCTGACGGGGGCGCAGGCGACCCACGGGGCGTCCGACGGGGTGCGAGAGAGCACCTGCAGGAGTCGGAGCGCGGTCGACGTTCCCGGCAGTCGCCATGGCTCTTCGGTGATGGTCATGGTCGTATCCTCGCAGGGCTTCGGTGGGTGATCCCCGGGGTGCTCGCCGCGCGAGCGAACTGATGCTGGGATGGCTCGCCGAGGAGTAAGGTGACCGGCATGGGCAGCGTCACCGAACCTGCTCCGGGGGAGCACGGGCCGCCCGAGCCGAGGGGAACCGGCGAAGGCGACTCGTCGCGCGATACCCGCGGCGACCGCGGCTTCTTCGGGCAGCCGCGATCACTCGTGCACATCTTCGGCGTCGAGATGTGGGAGCGCTTCAGCTTCTACGGCATGCAGGGGATCCTGCTGATCTACCTGTACTTCTCCGTCGCCGACGGCGGACTCGGCATGGACCAGGCGGAGGCGGCCGGCATCGTCGGCGCGTACGGCGGCGGGGTGTACCTCTCCACGATCCTCGGTGCCTGGATCGCCGACCGGCTGCTCGGCAGCGAGAAGGTGCTGTTCTACAGTGCCATCGTCATCATGGCGGGCCACATCGCCCTCGCACTCATCCCCGGGTTCTTCGGCGTGGGCGTCGGACTCGTGCTCGTCGCGTTCGGGTCGGGCGGGCTGAAGGCGAACGCCACGAGCGTCGTCGGCACGCTCTACTCCGAGAACGACCCGCGCCGCGACGCCGGGTTCTCGATCTTCTACCTCGGCATCAACCTCGGCGCCTTCTTCGGCCCGATCCTCACGGGTCTGCTGCAGCAGGAGGCCGGCTTCCACTGGGGCTTCGCACTCGCCGCCGTCGGCATGGCGTTCGGGCTCATCCAGTACTCGTTCGGGCGCAAGAGCCTGCCGCCCGAGGCATCCGTGGTGCCGAACCCGCTGCCCCGCGACCGCATCGGCCTCATGATCGGTGTCGCCGTGGCATCCGTCGTGGTCATCGTCGTGCTCGTGCTGACCGGCCTCATCACGGCGACGAACCTCGTGACCTGGGTCATCGGGGCGGTCATCGTCGCGGCGGTGTCGTACTTCGTCGTGATCCTCTCGAGCCGGCGCATCTCGGGCGTCGAGCGCAGCCGGGTGTTCGGGTTCATTCCGCTCTTCATCGCGAGCGTGGCCTTCTGGTCGCTCTACCAGCAGCAGTTCACGGTGATCACGATCTACGCCGACGAGCAGCTGAACCGCGACCTCTTCGGCTGGGAGATGCCGATCTCGTGGGTGCAGTCGATCAACCCGATCTTCATCATCATCCTGTCGGGCGTGTTCGCGGCGATCTGGACGAAGCTCGGCGACCGGCAGCCGTCGACGCCGATCAAGTTCGCGCTCGGCACCGCGATCATGGGCGTGGCGTTCCTGCTGTTCATCCCCTTCGCCGGCGGCGGTGCGAACTCGACGCCGCTGCTCGCGATCGTCGGCATCCTCTTCGTCTTCACGGTCGCCGAACTGCTGCTCTCACCGGTCGGCCTCTCGGTCACGACGAAGCTCGCACCGAAGGTGTTCCACACGCAGATGGTGGCGCTCTTCTTCCTCTCCGTCTCGCTCGGCACGGCGATCTCGGGCCAGCTCGCGACGTTCTACTCGGCCGACAACGAGGTCGCCTACTTCGGCGTGCTCGGGGGCATCGCGATCGTGCTCGGCGCAGGTCTCGCCCTCGGCAGCAGGGGCGTGCTGAAGCTCATGGCCGGGGTGCGCTGAGCTCACCGAGCTTCGGGAACGGTGGTCCCGCTACGATGCCGGAGAGCCCATGCCTCATCTCGAGCGCGTGAAGTCGCGGCTCGAGACGCCCGACGCCCCATCCCGAGAAGCACGGAGAGCGGATTGCACCGACCGCTGGTGGTCATCCCCACCTACAACGAGCGCGAGAACATCGCCGCGATCGTGGCCCGCGTACGTGCGGCCGTGCCCGCGGCATCCGTGCTCATCGTCGACGACTCCTCGCCCGACGGCACGGGGGTGCTCGCCGACGAGCTGGCGGCCACGGATGCCTCGGTGCGGGTGCTGCACCGCACGGAGAAGAACGGCCTGGGCGCCGCCTACCTCGACGCCTTCGCGTGGGCGCTCGCCGAGGGCTTCGACCCGATCGTGCAGCTGGACGCCGACGGTTCCCACCTGCCCGAGCAGCTGCCGCGCCTGCTCGCCGCACTCGACGGCCCCGTCGACCTCGTCATCGGATCGCGGTGGATCGACGGCGGCTCGATCGAGAACTGGCCCCGGCGCCGGCAGCTGCTCTCGCGAGGCGGCAGCGCCTACGCGAGGTGGGTGCTGCGACTGCCGACCAGGGATGCCACGGCGGGGTATCGGGCGTTCCGCGCCGGTGCGCTGCGGCGGATCCGCCTCGACGACGTGCACACTCGGGGCTACGGGTTCCAGGTCGACATGCTGTGGCACGCACGTGAAGCCGGGCTCACGATCGTCGAGGTTCCCGTGACCTTCGTCGAACGCGCGCACGGGCGGTCGAAGATGAGCGCCGGCATCGTCGTCGAGGCGATGCTGCGCGTCACCGCGTGGGGCATCCGCAGCCGATTCGGTCACGGGGTGCCGAAGCCGGCCGTGCCCGACGACTCCGCGACGAAGCCGTCGCGGAGCTGAGCGCCGCGGCCGAGCGCCATCCCGGCGGATCGGTCGGGTCGCGGCGACGAACGGTCGGGTGAGCTGCGGCTCGTCGCGTGAGGCTTGGCGTAGACCAGAAGGAGCTCCATGTCGTCGAACACGCTCACCTCCGCGGAGTCGTCCGCATCCTCGACTGCGAACGAGACCGCGCCGGCCCCGGTGCCCCGGGCCGCCTGGCTCGCGGTCGTCTCGCTCGGGCTCGGCATCTTCACGCTCGTCGCGAGCGAGTTCCTGCCGGCGAGCCTGCTCACGCCGATCGCCGCAGAACTCGGCATCTCCGAGGGCGCGGCCGGCCAGCTCGTCACGGCGACGAGCATCATCGGCATCATCGGCGGCCCGCTCGTCGTGTCGGGCCTGCCGCGGGTGAACCGGCGCTGGGTGATGGCGGGCCTCACGACGCTCGCGATCGTCTCGAACGTGCTCGTCGCGCTGTCGCCGGTGTTCGGCCTCATGCTCGTATCGCGGCTGTTGCTCGGCATCGCGATCTCGGGCTTCTGGGCGATGTCGCTCGCCGTCACGGCGCAGCTCGTGCCCGCCGACCGGCTGGGCCGCGCGATGACGGTCGTCAACGCCGGGGTCTCGCTCGCGACGATCGCCGCGGTGCCGGCCGGCGCGTTCCTCGGCGAACTGCTCGGCTGGCGCGCGGTGTTCCTGATCGCCGCGGGGGCCGGGGTGCTCACTCTCGCCGCGCAGCTCGCGACGCTCCCGTCGCTCCCGCCGACCGGTGCTCCGGGGTTCCGCACCCTCCTGCAGACCGCTCGCCGGCCGGTCGTCGCGCTCGGCATCCTCGCGATCACGCTCATCGCGGGCGGGCACTTCATGGGCTTCACGTACCTGCGGCCGGCCTTCGAGTCCGTCGACGGGCTCACGCCGGCGCTCCTGGCTCTGCTGCTCGTCGTCTACGGCATCGCGAACTTCGTCGGCAACCTCGCCGCCGGCCCGATCGCCGACAAGCGACTGCCGGTGCTCGTGATCGCGGCGCCCGTCGCGATCGGCGCGGCCACGGTGCTGTTCGCGCTGCTCGGCACGAACCTGGCGCTCGCGATCGTGACGGTCTTCGTCTGGGGCGTCGGCTTCGGTGCCGTGCCGACGATGGTGCAGACGTGGATCGCACGGGTCGCCCCCGATCGGCTCGAGAGCGCCGGCGGACTCGTCGTCGCCGCATTCCAGATCGCCATCACGATCGGGGCCGCCGTCGGCGGCCTGCTCGTCGACTCGGTGGGGGTGCAGGCGGCGCTCATCGGCGGCGGCATCGCCGCGGTGCTCGGAGCGGGCGTGCTCAGCTCGGCACGGACGCGCTCGCCGCGCTGACCCTGCGCCAGCGGCTCGGCGCGACGCCGGCGTGGCGGCGGAATGCCCGGCTGAACCCGGCGTCGCTCTCGTAGCCGAGCTGGTAGGCGATGTCGGTGACGGATGCTCCGGAGCGGAGCATCCGCTCGGCCCGCTCCATGCGCACGCGCGTGAGGTACCGTGCAGGGGTGTCGCCGACGGCATCCTTGAACTGCTCGGCGAACTGCGAGCGGGAGGCGCTCGCGAGCCGGGCGAGCGACTCCACTGTCCAGGGCGAGCCCGGATCCTCGTGGATCGCGTCGAGCGCGCGCCCCAGGTGGGGGTCGCGCACCGGTGCCAGCCAGGCGCGGGCGTCGCCGCAGCCGCGCTCCAGCCAGATGCGAACGGCGGCGGATGCCACCACGTCGGCGAGTCGTTCGATGACCGAACCGCTGCCCGCCCGATCGTTCGACGACTCGCGGTACATCATGTCGAGCAGCGAGGCGAAGATCGGCTCGTGCACGCGGAAGCCGCAGGTGAAGAGCACGGGCGGCATCACGGCAGGGCTGATCGCCGCTCCGCCGTCGAGGGCGAGGGAGCCGCTCAGCAGCAGGGTCGCCGCGGTGGCGCGCAGTCGTGCCGCTCCGCCGTCGGGAAGCAGCACGAAGTCGCCGGCCTGCATCGCCAGGGGCTCGTCGCCGTCGCGTCGGAGCTCGAGCGCGCCCGTGGCGACGTAGTGGAATCGGATGCCCGGCCGGCCGGCGTCGGCATGCGTCTCGGCCGCTGCGAGCTCGCGGTGCCCGAACTCCAGCACGCGCCAGTGCAGGCGTTCGAGCACCGCGCTGATCATCGCGGCGTCGGTCTCGGGGGCGAGTGCGGCGTCGATCGCCGCGCCCCGGTCGATCACGGTGGTGGTCGAAGCGTCCTGTGGCCTCATGAGAGGTGCAAGCACGATGCCCCGTCGATCATTCCCGCGCGCGCGGGCCCGTGCTCAGAGCAGGGGTCGCACGCTCGCGTATCCATCGCGCGCCACGCTCGACGGGAGGTCGAAGACGCGCGTCTCGCCCGCGGCATCCGTGAATCTCGGCCACGACGGCGCACCGTCGCGCACGAACGCCACGGCATCGCGGTGCACGTCGTCGGCGAGCGACTGCGACGGGTGATCGCCAGCGAGCGCCGAGATGTGCTCGGCACCGAGGCAGTCGAAGAAGAACGGTACGTCGAGGCAGTGCACAGCGCTCCCGAAGTTCGGCGAACGCCACGAGAAGCGGTAGAGCCAGGTCGGCGCAGCGCCGCGCGCCTCGGCGATGCGCACAGCGAGCGTTCGGAACATCCGGTCGGTGATGTACCGGCCGACGACGGCCGCCGTGCCGCGCTTGCGGACGTCGCGATTCGCGGCGAGGTAGGCCGCACGAACGCGGCCGGTGAGCCCGACCTTGCCGAGCATGACTGAGGCGGGAACCCAGCGCAGCTTGCCCTTCGCCTCGTCGAGGATCATCGAGAACTCGTCGTCGACCGTTCCGAGTACGAGGCCCTTGTCAGCCCCGATGCCCGCGGCGATCGCGTCGACGGTGGCGTGCGGAATGAGCTCGCCGTCGATCACCGGCCCGAGGGTGAGGCCGTCGTCGATGAAGCCGCGCAGCAGGTCCATCGGCGTGCCGCCGGGCTGCGGGCCGTTGAGCTGCTGCTGCAGTTCGAACACGCGCTCCTCGCTCAACGACGAGAGCCCCGCGCGCGTCGGCTCGACGCCGCCGAGGGCCGCAAGCTTGCGGCCGAAGGCCTCGGCGTGCTCGAGCGTGACGTCGGCGGCCGCCCCCGAGATGCTGTAGACGCCCGTGAAGAGCGACTGTGCGCGCGGCATGCCGAGCAGCGTGAGCACCGCGCCGCCGCCGGCCGACTGGCCCGCGATCGTGACCCGTGCCGGGTCGCCGCCGAATGCCGCGATGTTCTCGCGCACCCACTCGAGGGCGAGCAGCCAGTCGAGCACGCCGCGGTTCAGCGGGGCATCCGCGATCCAGCCGAAGCCGTCGAAGCCGAGTCGGTAGGAGATGGACACGGTGACGACGCCGTCGCGGTTGAATGCGGCGCCGTCGTACCAGGGGCTGGCGGGGGAGCCGGCGAAGTAGCCGCCCCCGTGGATGTAGACGAGCACCGGCAGCGAGGCGTCCGTCGCCGGTGCCGGCGTGAAGACGTTGACGTTGAGCGTCGAGTCGCCCGGGATCGCCGGTTCGGGGATGAGCGTCGGGCCGGCGTCGTCGCGGTGCGCGGTCGCGCCGTACTCGAGTGCGTCGCGCACGCCCGCCCACGGTGCATGGGGCACTGGCGCGGCGAATCGGCACTCGCCGACGGGTGCCTCGGCGAAGGGAATGCCGAGGAAGGCGGCGGATGCACCGGCACCGCCGGGTTCGCCGCGCCAGGCGCCGCGTACTCGGCCGGCGCGGGTGTCGACCTCGACGAAGGCGGTGGCGGCGGTGGTGGTGTCGGTCACGCGGATGCTCCTAACGAACGCTCTTGATGGGGATGAGAACAAGCGCCGCGGCGATGACTGCGACGATACCGAAGACGAACAGCACGGGGTATCCGCCGAACGAGGCGATGATGACGCCCGCGATGGCCGGGCTCAGCGCCTGCGGAATGTTGGTGGCGACGTTCAGGATGCCGAGGTCCTTGCCCGCGGCCGCGCCGCCACCCGGCAGCACCTCGGTCATGAGTGCCGCGTCGACCGACATGTACAGGCCGAACCCGATGCCGTTGATGATGCTCATGACGATCATCCCGGTCATGTTCGGCATGAGCAGCGGCGCGGCCAGGCCGGCGACCATGATGACGGATGCCGCGTAGATGAAGACCTTGCGACGGCCGATCCGGTCGCTCCACCAGCCCGAGAGGCCGATCGCGATGAGCGTCGGCACGAACGCGACGAGCGTGAGGGTGACGACCGCGCCTTGCGCCTCGACGAGCGGCATGCCGATGTAGTCGGTGAGGATGTAGAGCTGGAAGGCGGTGACCACGAAGTAGCCGAGCACGAGCAGGAAGCGCGCCGCGAACGCCCACGCGAAGTCGGGGTGCTTGCGGGGGCTGATCCAGAAGCCGGCGAAGAACTGCTTCCAGCTCCACGCGGGCACCACGGCGTCCTTCGACGACCAGTCGCGATTGACGAGCACGAAGAGCAGGGTCACCACGATGACCGCGATGCCGAACGCCGAGTAGCCGACGCCGAGGTTCGCGGCCAGTGCGCCCGCGAGCATGATGCCGACGGTCATGCCGAGCTGCGAGCCGATGCCGAACATGGCACTCGCGGTACCGCGCTTCTCGCGCGGGAACCGGTCGGGAGTGAGCGCGCTGAGCGGCCCCTGCAGCGCGTTGAACGAGACCTGGATGATGACCCAGAACACCGCGATCCAGACGAGCGAGGTGAGCGAGCCGAGGCCGAGCAGGAACACGCCGCCGATCAGGGCACCGCCGACCATCCACGGGGTGCGCCGGCCGAAGCGCGAACGCGTGCGGTCGCTGAACGCGCCGACGATGGGCTGGGCGAAGAGCGTGAAGACGAACGACACCGTGGAGACGATCGCCAGGTTCGCGACCTTGTTCTGCTCGTCGAGGAGCGCGATCTGGGTCGGCAGCAGAATCGCGATCAGGCCGCCGTAGGTCGCGAAGAGCGTGAGCGCGGTGACGAGGATGCCGGGCAGCAACGCCCGGGTGGGCGGCGGGCTCTGCGGCGCCTCGCCCGGGACCGGCGCGGCGGTGGAGATCGCGCCGGTGGGGGCGACGAGCGTGGTCGGGTCGTTGGAGGCGGGGGGCTGGATGGACACGGGGCTCCTCTTCGTTGAGAACGGCCGATGGTGCAGGAGGAGCGCCCAAAACCGAATGACGCTCGGCAATGAGTATGCGACGAATCGTCGGGAAATTCAACCGTTGAACTAAATGGGTCGCCGTTGCCTCAGGCGCCGAGGCGGGCCGGGTCGGCGAGTAGCCGGTCGCGTGAGGCCCAGACGGCGCCGAGCAGTGCCGCGTCGTCGCCGAGTCGCCCGGCCGAGACGATCGGCACGGCGGATGCCCCGGCGGAGGGTTCGGCGATCGTCGGCCGGTTCGCGCGGAACGCGCGCTCGATCGAAGCCGTGTGCGCGGCCCAGTACCCGCCGATCACGATCGTCGCCGGATCGGTCGCGAGGCACATGACCTGGAGTGCCCGAGCGATCCAGGGGAGCGCCGCACTCCAGGCGTGGGATGCGGCCGCCTCCTCGGCGGTGATCCGCGCCGAGAGTTCGGCGAGCGCGCCGGCGAGGCCGCGTTCGGCCACCAGGTGATCGAGGCCGGCGCGTTCGAGCAGTGCGTCGGGTCCGGCGACGGTCACGAGGCATCCGTGCTGACCGCACTCGCAGGGCTCGCCGTTCGGAACGAGGGGAAGGTGCCCGAGCGCTCCGCCCACGCCGTGCGCACCCCCGACGATCCGGTCGTCCGAGATGAGTGCGCCGCCGATGCCCGAGTTGCTCTTGAGATAGACCAGGTCGTGGACGTCGGTCAGCAGCGCGCGTTCGGCGCCGGCTGCGAGCCATCCGTCGGAAGCGAGGGTGGCACGCTCGGGCAGCGACGGGATGCGCCGCCGCACGCCCTCGAGCACGTCGACCGCTCCCCAGCCGAGGTCGGTGTCGGCGAGCACGACGGCCGGGTCGCCGCCGACCGGCGCGAACACCACGACGGTCAGGTCGGCGACGAGACGCCCCAGCTCGGATGCCGCCTCGAGCGCCTCGCCGGTGACGTCGGCGAGCACGTCGAGCACCGCGTCGGGGTCGCCCATCGGTCGGCCGTGCCGCGCAGAGACGCGGAACAGTTCGCCACCGGCGAGCGTCGTGAGCAGTGCCGTCGCCGCGTCGGCGTCGAGCTGCACGACGAGGATCGCGACCTCGGCGGCGATGAGCTCGAGCCGCGTGATCGGCCGGCCCTTGGCGCTCGCGATCGGGTCGGTCTCGCCGAGCACGCCCGCCTCGGTGAGCGCGCTCGCCAGCGCGGTGACGGCGCCTCGCGTGAGCCCCGTCGCCTCGGCGATCTCACTGCGCGCACTCGGCCCGCTGCGTGCGATGTGCTCGAGCACGACGGTCAGGTTGTGCCGGCGCACGTCACCCGAGACGAGGCTGGGCCGTGGCATCATCAGGCCCGTCGTGTCACGAGATCCCAGAAACGCCGGATGTGGTCGACCATGTCGAATGACGGGTCGAGCATCCACTGCGTCTGGAGGCCGTCGGTTGCCGCCACGAGCAGCGCCGCCGTGGTGTCGGCATCGATGTCGGCGCCGACGCGTCCGGCGGCCTGCTCCCGCCGGATGAGCTCGGCGAAGGCGCCGCGGATCGTTCCGTACCGCTCGATGAAGAACGCGTGCGCCGGGTGGTCGGGGTCGCCGGCCGCCTCGGTCGAGACCTGCGCGTAGAGCTGCACGAGGCCGGGCACGTCCATGTTGTGGCCGACGAGGGAGAGCAGGCCGTCGATCGACTGGTCGGTGTCGATGCCGTAGTTCGCCATGTCGACCTCGTCGCGCTTGCGGAGGATCTCCTGGAAGAGCTCCTCTTTCGACGAGAAGTAGTGCAGGAGTCCGGCTTGGCTGAGCCCGACGGCATCGGCGAGCTCGCGCACGCTCGTGCGGCGATAGCCGTTGCGTGCGATCACGTCGAGCGCCGCCGTGAGGATCTCCTCGCGCTTCGCGACGCCCTTCGCGTATGAACCCCTGCGTGCCGCCATACCTGCATGCTACGGAACTGTGGTTGCGAACGAAAACCGAGCGATGTATGGTTTTGCCACCCGCCTCACCGTCGAGGCCGCGAAAGGACCAGATATGACAATGGCGTCTGCCCCCGCGCCCACCGTCGAGCCCGACGGCACGGACGACCCCCGACCGCTCGTCACCGGCACGGTCAAGCGACTGCTCGGCTGGATCATCCCGGCGAACATGGCGATCTTCGTCCTCTGGGGTGCGATCCCGTCCGTGCTGCTCCCGCTGCAGGTCTCGGGCATCGACCCCGAGAACAAGGTCGCGAACCTCACGCTGATCGCTACGATCGCCGCCTTCGCGGCGATGCTCGCGCAGCCGATCGCCGGTATGGTCTCCGACCGCACCCGCTCGAAGTTCGGTCGTCGTGCCCCTTGGATGGTGGGCGGGGTGCTCATCGGCGGCCTTGCGCTCATCGGTATGGCACTTGCCGACAGCCTCGTGCAGATCGCGATCGCGTGGACCATCGTGCAGATCGCCTACAACTTCGCACAGGGCCCGCTGAGTGCGATCCTGCCGGACCGGGTGCCCCGCGCGGCTCGAGGCACGTTCGCTGCGCTCGCCGGCATGGGCGCGATGTTCGGCGCGATCGGCGGCCAGGTCGCCGGCGCTTCACTGCGCTCGAGTATCCCGGCGGCGTACATGCTGCTCGCCGGCATCGCGCTCATTGTCACAGTGCTCTTCGTCGTCTTCAACCCGGACCACTCCAGCAAGGAGCAGGTGAACTCGCGGTTCTCGCTCTCGGTGTTCCTCCACACGTTCTGGGTCAACCCGATCAAGCATCCCGATTTCTTCTGGGCGTTCACCGGTCGCCTGCTGCTCTACACCGGGTACTTCGCCGTCACCGGATTCCAGCTGTACATCCTCGCGGACTACATCCAGCTCGGCGAGGACGGTGCTGCGGCGGCGATCCCGGTGTTCGGCTTGCTGAGCCTCGCCGGCATGATCATCGCGATGGTCATCGGCGGCCCGCTCTCCGACAAGCTCGGACGGCGCAAGATCTTCGTCTTCCTGTCGTCGGTGCTCGTCGGACTCGGTTTCCTCGTGCCCCTTGTGTTGCCGACCTACACCGGCTGGCTCGTGTTCACCGTCATCGCGGGCTTCGGCTTCGGCATGTTCCAGGCCGTCGATCAGGCGCTCATGAGCGAGGTGCTGCCCTCGAAGGAGTCATTCGGCAAGGACCTCGGCGTCGTGAACATCGCCGCGACCCTGCCTCAGACCCTCGCTCCCGCCGTCGGCGGTGCGATCGTGCTCGCCTTCGGTGGCTACGCGGCGCTCTTCCCGGTCGCGATCGCGCTGTCGATCCTCGGAGCGTTCGCCGTCTGGCCGATCAAGGCGGTGAAGTGATGACGGATGGCGCTGCGGCATCCGCCCCGACACGCACTCGCCTGCCCGGGGCGGGTGGGCCCGACGCATCCGCTGCTCGCACCGAACGCCGCCCGCGTGCACTGCTCATCGCGGGAGTGACCGGCCTTGCGCTCTTCGTGCTGTTCGCATTCGCGGTCGTCGCCGATGTCGAGCACCCGCTGACCCAGCCCCTCGACGACGCGTGGCGGTCGATCTTCGGCAGCGGGCCTGAAGCGGGGCAGGCCAGCTGGGCGGTGCCGATGTTCTTCCAGTACCTCGGCGAACTGCCGGGTGCCGTGCTGACGATCCTCATCATTCCGGCGTGGCTGTTCATCGTGCGTCGCTGGCGCTCGGCTCTCTTCTTCCTGAGCGCCGAGTTCGGCGGCAGCCTCGTCGTCTCGCAGCTGACGAAGAACCTCGTCGACCGCCCGCGGCCCGCCGAAGACCTCGCGAACGACCTCTTCGGCCCGCTCTTCGCGGTCGACCACGGCTCGTTCCCGTCGGGCCATGCGGTCAGCGCCGGCATCCTGCTCGTCGCCGTCGCAGCCCTGCTGCCGGCGGCCACGCGCAACGTCTGGTGGATCGTCGGCGGACTCATCGCCGTCGGCATGGTCTGGCAGCGCACCCTCATCAACGCGCACTGGTTCTCCGACGCCGTGTTCGGCGTCATCGGTGGCGCGTCGGCGACCCTCGTGCTGTGGTGGGCGTTCGCGCCCCTGCTGCGCGCGGACCGCGGAAAACCCCTCTTCCGGCGGAGGATCCCATCACCGGCACACGAAGGAGCATCATGACCGACACCCTGAACCCGACGGATGCCGCGGCATCCGCTCTCGATCGCCCCGCCGGGGAGATCGTGGCCGACCTCACCCTCGAGGAGAAGGCCTCGCTCACGAGCGGCGCCGACTTCTGGACCACGAAGGCCGTCGACCGCGTCGGCGTGCCCTCGATCCTGCTCACCGACGGCCCGCACGGCGTGCGCAAGCAGCGCGAGGGCAGCGATCACCTCGGCATCGGCGACAGCGTGCCGGCCACATGCTTTCCGCCCGCCGTCGCACTCGGCTCCTCGTTCGACCCCGGACTGCTCGAGCGGGTCGGCAACGCCCTCGGTGAGGAGGCGCAGGCCGAGGGCGTCGGCGTGCTGCTCGGCCCGGGTGTCAACATCAAGCGCTCGCCGCTCTGCGGACGCAACTTCGAGTACCTCTCCGAAGATCCGCTCGTCTCGGGCGTGCTCGGCTCAGCGCTCGTGCGCGGCCTGCAGTCGCAGGGCGTCGGTGCATCGCTCAAGCACTTCGCCGCCAACAACCAGGAGTCCGACCGCATGCGGGTGTCGGCCGACATCGACCAGCGCCCGCTGCGCGAGATCTACCTGCGCGGTTTCCAGCGCGTCGTCGAAGGCGAGCAGCCGTGGACGGTCATGTGCTCGTACAACCGGCTGAACGGCGTCTACACCTCCGAGGACCCGTGGCTGCTGAACTCGGTGCTGCGCGACGAGTGGGGTTTCGACGGTGTCGTCGTCTCGGACTGGGGCGCGGTCAACGACCGCGTCACGGGTGTCGTCGCCGGCCTCGATCTCGAGATGCCGTCGAGCTCGGGCCGCACCGACGCCGAGCTCGTGGCGGCGGTGCGCGACGGCGCGCTCGACGAGTCGGTGCTCGACACGGCGGCGCGGCGCAACGTCGAACTCGTGCAGAGGGCCGTACATGGCGCTCGAGCCGATGCCTCGTACGACGTCGACGCCCACCACGCACTCGCCCGCGAGGTCGCCGGGGCATCGATCGTGCTGCTGAAGAACGACGACGCCGTGCTGCCGATCGCGCCCGGGGCATCCGTCGCAGTGATCGGCGAGCTCGCCCGCACGCCGCGGTACCAGGGCGCCGGGTCGTCGCTCATCAACCCGACGCGACTCGACACCGCGCTCGACGAGATCCGGGTGCTCGCCGGTGCCGGTGGCGTCGAGGTGCCCTTCGCTGCCGGCTACGACGGCGACGGCGCGGCATCCGATGAGCTGACCGCACAGGCGGTCGCCGCGGCATCCGCTGCCGACACCGTGCTGCTCTTCCTCGGAGTGCCCGCCGCGCAGGAGTCGGAGGGCTTCGACCGCGACGACATCGAGCTGCCGGCGGCGCAGCTCGCGCTCGCCGAGGCGGTCGTCGCCGCGAACCCCCGCGTCGTCGTCGTGCTCTCGAACGGCGGCGTCGTGCGCCTCTCGGGTCTCGCCGCGCACGTGCCTGCGATCGTCGAGGGCTGGCTGCTCGGCCAGGCCGGCGGCGGCGCGATCGCCGACGTGCTCTACGGCGTCGTGAACCCGTCGGGCCGCCTCGCGGAGACGATCCCGGTGCGGCTCGCCGACAGCCCCGCCTACCTCGACTTCCCGGGCGAGCACGGTCATGTGCGGTACGGCGAGGGGCTCTTCGTGGGCTACCGCTGGTACGACGCGCGCGAGCTCGCGGTGTCGTACCCGTTCGGCCACGGTCTCTCGTACACGAGCTTCGAGTACGCGGATGCCTCGGCGACGACCGATGCCGCCGGGCTCACGGTGCGTGTGACCGTGACGAACACGGGCGACCGCGACGGCGCCGAGGTCGTGCAGGTGTACACCTCGCTGCCGGGTTCGACCGTCACCCGCGCCCCCCGCGAGCTCACGGGCTTCGCGAAGGTCGCGCTCGCCGCGGGTGAATCGCGCGAGGTCGCGGTGCGCGTGCGTCGGGAGGACCTCGCGTACTGGGACATCCGCGTCGACGGCTGGCTCGTCGAGGGCGGGACGTACCGTGTCGAGGTCGGAGCGTCGAGCCGCGACATCCGTCAGGTTCTCCCCGTCGTCGTCGACGGCGATGCCGTGAACGTGCCGCTCACGATGGACTCCTCGATCGGCGAGATCCTCGCGCACCCGGTGGCCGGGCCCATCGTGCAGCAGGCGTTCGCCGGCGGCGACGGCGGCACGGCCGGTGCGCTGATGGCCGACCCGTCGATGTTCAAGATGATGGCGTCGTTCCCGATCGGGCGACTGGCGTCGTTCCCGGGCATGCCGGTCGGTCGCGAGCAGGTCGAGCAACTGCTCGCCGCCGCCAACGCGCAGGCGTAGCCGAGCCGGTACGAACAGCGGATGCCGCGAGCCGGAGCGGCTCGCGGCATCCGCGTTCTCGTGGCCTGCGGTCAGGCTGCCGGGAGCAGCCGCTCGACGAGCGCGTCGATGATCTCGTCGGTGCGCGTGCCGGGGTCGATCGGCGAAGTGAGACGGTCGAACAGCAGGCCGTCGATCGCGTAGTGGAAGAGGGCGATCTCGCGCCGACCGCCGGGCAGGCCCGCCGCTTCGTTGAACGCGACGTCGGCGTCGAACGCGGCTCGCTGCCACGAGGCGAGCACTTCGGCGAGTTCGGGCCGGCGGGCGCCCTCGAGCCGGAGCTCGAAGAGGGCGAGCGTCACCTCGGAGTTCTGGCTGAGACGGCGCACGATGTCGCGGAGGTAGTCGGCGAAGAGCGCGCGACTCGGCGGGGTGCCGGCGCGCTGATCGAGATCGGCCGGAGTCGGGGCGAGGCGCTCGCCGATGCGCGTGACGAGTCCGGCGATGAGGGCGTCGCGGCTGCGGAAGTAGTTGGAGGTGGTGCCGGCGGGGACGCCGGCCGCGGTGTCGACCGCGCGATGCGTGAGCCCGCGGGCGCCCTCGTGGGCGAGCACCCGCAGGCCGGCGTCGGCGATCGTCGCTCGTCGCTCGTCATTGCGTGCCATGGATTGAGAGTAGCGCAAACCACTACGCATGTTGTAGTCTCCAACCACTACATCAATCGTGGATAGGACGAACTTGCGAGAACTCGTGTACTACGCCGCCGTCAGCCTCGACGGCTGCATCGCCGGACCCGCCGGTCAATTCGACGCCTTCCTCGCCGAGGGCGACCATATGGACGCCATGTTCACGCGCTACCCCGACGCCGTGCCGACCGTCGCGGCCGAAGCGCTCGGCATCGCGCAAGCCGCGACGAGCTTCGACACCGTGCTCATGGGCTGGAACACCTACGCCGTCGGCCTGCCGTACGGCATGACGAGCCCGTACGCGCACCTGCGTCAGATCGTCTTCTCACGCAGCCATGCTGCAGACGGCGAGGGGGTCACGACGATCGCCGGCGACCCCGTCGGCGTCGTGCGAGAGCTGAAGGCCGAGCGGGGCGCCGAGATCTGGCTGTGCGGCGGAGGGTCGCTCGCCAGTGTCCTCATCGAGGAGATCGATCGGCTCGTGCTGAAGGTGAACCCGGTGCTGCTCGGCGACGGCATTCCGCTGTTCGCCCCCGGCAGCTACGGAACTCGCGGATTCGAGCTGGTCGAGGCCACCCCGTACGCCTCGGGCATCGTCGTCGTCGAACACGTGCGTCGGCAGTCGCAGCGCGCCGTGTAGCCGACTGCGCAGCTCCGGTCAACCGCTGTGCCCGCCGCCGCGGCGGTGACACACTGGCGAACGACCCCCCGGAACGGAGGACGACATGGCGAAGTCGAACGCAACCACGCCACGCACCGAGCGACGCGAGGCCCGAAAGGCCGTCGCCGAGGCGAAGCGCGCAGGCAAGCAAGCGCAGAAGCTGGCGAAGACCCTCTCCGTCGAGGCCCGCGCGAAGTTCGAGGCGAAGACGGCGGGTGCCCGCGACGGGGTCCGCGCCGCGAGCAACGAGGCGCGCGTCCGTCCGCGGCGCGCGAAGCGGATGGCGCGCAAGGCCGCGGCGCAGCTCGAACGCGCCTCGATCGTGGCCACCAGCTCGGGCGATGCCCGTCGGCGGGCGCTCGCCGAGACCGACGCGAAGAAGCGCGCCAAGACGATCAAACGGCGCAACGCCCAGGCGAAGCAGGCCAACAAGATGGCGAAGTTCGTCGCGCTCCACACGGTCATGGCGTCGGTCGGCACGCCGACCGACGAGAAGCTGGCGGAGAAGCAGGTGAAGCAGGCGCGACGCCGCGCACACGCGGCGAGCTGATTCGGCTTCGCGCTTCTTGCCCGGTCCGCGGCGCAGGCGTACCGTGACGTGTATCCGGCGGTTCGCCCCGCTCGTTCGTCGGTGGGAGGCAGATGAACTCCTCGGCAGCCCTCGTTCACGGTCGCACGGCCTTCGCCGAGCACCGCTGGCTCGACGCGTTCGAAGCGCTGGCGCAGGCCGACGGCGAAGGCGAGCTCGAAGCCGCTGACGTCGAGCGATTCTCGACGGCTGCCCTGCTGCTCGGCCGCGACACGGTCGGCATCGACCTCGCGACGCGCGCGCACGAGGCGTTCCTCGACGCCGACGACCCGGCCGGTGCAGCCCGCTCCGCCGCATGGATCGGCATCTACCTCACCGACAGGGGCGACCGTGCGCCCGGCGGAGGGTGGCTCGCGCGCGCCGCGCGAGTCGCCGAGGGCGGGCGCGGGGCCGAATCGGCAGCTGGCCTCGCACGGATTCCCGTCGGACTCGGGCAGCTGTTCGAGGGCGACATCGAGGGCGCGGCGCAGACCTTCGCCGAGGTGCACACGATCGGCGAGCGGTTCCGCGACCGCGATGTCATGGCCCTGGCCCACCTCGGCCTCGCGCAGGCGGAGATCATGCTCGGTCGTGCGGACGCGGGTCTCGGGCGCCTCGACGAGGTGATGGTCGCGGTCACCGCGGGGGAGATCTCACCCGTGGCATCCGGAATCGTGTACTGCGAGGTGATCGGCAGCTGCCACCTCGCGTTCGACGTGCGCCGCGCCCAGGAGTGGACGGTCGCCCTCGACCACTGGTGCGGCGAGCGACCGGACATGGTGATGTTCAGCGGCATGTGCCAGGCGCATCGGGCGGAGCTGTACTGCCTGCACGGCGCGTGGCAGGACGCGCTCGACGCGGCCAGGGTGGCCGTGGAGCTGGCGAACCACGGCGATTGGAACGCCGAGTTCTCGGGATGGTACCTGCAGGGCGAGGTGCACCGGCTGCGCGGTGAGCTCGCCCCGGCCGAAGCGGCGTACCAGCATGCCGCCGAGACGGGGTGGCCGCCGCAGCCCGGCCAGGCACTGCTCCGGCTCGCTCAGGGGAACGTGCGACTGGCGCGCTCGCAGATCGGCGCGGTCGCCGAGCAGGTCGACCTCGCGACACGCCACCGCCTGCTGCCCGCGGTGGTCGAGATCGAGCTCGCCGCAGGTGACGTCGCGGCTGCCCGGCGCGCCGCCGACGAGTTGCTCGGGGCGACCCCGACGGACGCGAAGCCGCTGCGGCGCGCGGTCGGTGCACGATCCGAGGGTGCGGTGCTGATCGCCGAGGGCGACGCCCGAGCCGCGCTCGGCCCGCTGCGCACGGCGTGGACGAGCTGGCAGGAGGTCGACGCACCCTACGAGGCGGCGCGATGTCGAGTGCTCACGGCGCGCGCATGGCGGGCGCTCGACGACGAGGCATCCGCGGCGATGGAGCTGGATGCCGCTCGAGTCGTGTTCCTCGAGCTCGGCGCGGCACCCGAGCTGCTGCAGGTCGATGCGATCGCGCGCAGGGGCGCTCCTGCCCCATTCGGTGCGCTCACCCCCCGCGAGATCGAGGTCGTGCGCCTCGTCGCGGAGGGCAAGACGAACCGCGGCATCGCCGGCCAGCTGTACCTCAGCGAGAAGACGGTCGACCGTCACCTCAGCAACGTCTTCGCGAAACTCGGCGTCTCGTCGCGTGCGGCGGCGACGGCGTACGCCTACGAGCACGCCCTGATCTGAGGCGCGGGCACGGCGGGTGTGATGGAGGATCGAAGCGCTCCACCGCGGCATCCCGGAATGGGTGATTCTCCGGATGCCGCGGCGACGGCACCTTCGTACCGTCGGGTGCATGGACCTCGCCGTACTCGCCGGCATCCTCTCGACCGGCCTCTTCGCCATGAGCTACCTGCCCATGCTGATGAAGGCCGTGCGCACGCGGGACCTCTCGTCGTACAGCTTCGGCAACCTCGCGATCACGAACATCGGCAACGCCGTGCACTCCCTGTACGTCTTCAGCCTGCCGCTCGGCCCGATCTGGTTCCTGCACACCTTCTACCTGCTGGCTTCGGCGCTCATGCTGGCGTGGTTCCTGCGATATCGCGCCACGGGGCGGCACCCCGCTGCGACCACGGTCACTCCGCCTCCCGCCGTCATCGGATCGTAAGGAAAAGCCGCGCTGGCACGAACGGCACGGGGCAGGCTTGAAGGATGACGGACCTCATCGGCGTGATCGGCGGCACCGGGCTCTACGAACTCGTCGAAGGGGGCGTGCCGCGCGACATCGCGACGCCCTACGGGGCCGCGGCCGTGACCGTCGGAGAGCTCGACGGCCGCGGCGTCGCCTTCCTCGCCCGGCACGCTGCGGGTCACACGGTCGCGCCGCACCGCATCAACGCTCGGGCGAACGCGTGGGCCCTGGCGAGCCTCGGCGCTCGAGCGGTCGTCTCGACGGCGGCGGTCGGCTCGCTTCGCGCCGAGTATCCGCCGGGCACCCTCGCCATCGCCGACCAGCTCATCGACCGCACGGTCGCGCGGCGTGACACGTTCTTCGACGGGGACGGCGGCGTCGTTCGCCACCTGCCGTTCACGCAGCCGTTCTGCCCCGTGCTGCGCGCACTCGCCATCGGCGAACTGCCCGATGCCGTGCCGGCGGCGACCGTTGCCGTCATCCAGGGCCCACGATTCTCGACGGCCGCGGAGTCGGTGCTGCTGCGCCAGTCGGGTGCCGATCTCGTCAACATGACACTCTGCCCCGAGGTCGCCCTCGCCGCGGAGATCGGCATCGGCACGGTGTCGCTGTGCGTCGTGACCGACACCGACAGCGGCATCTCCGACGACGACCCCGATGCCGTCACCGCCGAACTCGTGTTCCGGCGCCTCGCCGAGGCGCGGCCCCGGCTCGTCGAGGCGATCTCCCGCGTCGTCGACGCCGTGCCGGCGGAGTACGCCCCACGTCAGCTCATCGACCAGGCCGCGATCGACGCACTCCTCGCACAGGCGCCGGTGACGTCGTGACACTGCTCGTCACCGGCGGCGCCGGATTCATCGGCGGTGAGGTCGTTCGACTGGCCGTCGCGGCGGGCCGCACGGTGCGGGTGCTCGACTCGCTGCGCGCCGACGTGCACGAGCGGCCACCGGCTCGGGTCGAGGGGGTCGAACTCGTGCGCGGAGACATCCGTGATCGCGATCTTCTCGATCGTGCGCTCGTCGGCGTCGACGTCGTCTGCCACCAGGCCGCGAAGGTGGGCCTCGGCGTCGACCTCGCGGACGCCCCCGACTACGCCTCGAGCAACGTCGCCGGCACGGCCGAGCTGATCGCCGCGATGGCGAGGGCGGGAACGGGCGGGCTCGTGCTCGCCTCGTCGATGGTCGTCTACGGCGAGGGCGCCTACCGGGATGCCTCGGGAGCGCGCCGCCGGCCGGCGCCGCGCGACGCAGCCGACCTGGACGCCGGCCGGTTCGACCCCCGCGACGACGTCACCGGCGAGCCGCTCGCGCCCGACCTCGTCGACGAGGACGACGCCCTCGACCCGCGCAACGCCTACGCCCTCACGAAGCTCGCGCAGGAGCACCTCGCCGCGACGTGGGCCCGAGCGACCGGTGGTACCGCAGCGATGCTGAGGTACCACAACGTGTACGGGCCACGGATGCCGCGGAACACCCCCTACGCGGGCGTCGCCGCGCTCTTCCGCTCGGCGCTCGAGCGCGGCGAGGCGCCTCGGGTGTTCGAAGACGGCGCCCAGCGACGCGACTTCGTGCACGTGTCGGATGTCGCCGCCGCGAACCTCGCCGCGATCGAGCGGCTGCCCGCGCTCGCCGCAGGCACGGCACGAGCGTTCAACGTGGGATCGGGCAGCGTCACCACGGTCGGCGAAGTGGCGATCGGCCTCGCGCACGTGATGGGCGGGCCGTCGCCGGTCGTCACCGGTGAGTACCGGCTCGGCGACGTGCGGCACATCACGGCGTCCTCCGCTCGCGCCGGGTCCGAGCTCGGCTGGGCGGCCGGCGTGACGCTCGATCAGGGGCTGCGCGACTTCGTCGCGGTCACGTGACGGCCGGCGTCTCCCTCGGCAACAGCAGGTCGAAGCGGCATCCGCCGGGCACGTTTCGTACCTCCACCTCGCCGCGGTGCGCCCGCATGATGCCCCGAACGATGGCGAGGCCGAGACCGGCGCCGCTCGAACGGCTGTCTTCGAGCGACGGCGTGCGCGCCGGCGATCCGCGCCACGCGGGCTCGAACACCCGGTCGAGGTCCTCCTCGGCGATGCCGCCGCCCGAGTCGATGACCGAGACGATCGCGTGTTCGTCGACGACGTCGACCGCGACCGTGATCGCCGAGCCCTCGGGCGTGTGCTGAATGGCGTTCATGAGCAGGTTGCCGATCGCGCGCGACAGCTCGCGGGGGTCGGCCATCACGACGAGACCCTGTGCGAGCGGCGCCTCCACGCGGATCTCGCGCCCTCGCGACACCGGGCGAAGGTCGGCGACGGTGTCGCTCACGACGTCGTAGAGCGAAACCTCCTTCAGCGACAGGCGGAGGGTGTCGGAATCGATCTTCGACAGCTCGAAGAGGTCGTCGACCATCGACGAGAGCTGTTCGACCTGAATGCGGATCTGCCGGTGGTACCGATCGACGTCGGGTGCCATGCCGTCTTCGAGGGCCTCGGCCATGGCCCGCATGCCGGCGAGCGGCGTACGGAGGTCGTGCGAGATCCAGGCCACGAGTTCGCGCCGGGACGCCTCGATGCGCTGTTCGCGCTCGTGCGCCTCGGTGAGCTTCGCGCTCGTCGCGACGAGTTCGGCGGCGAGCGCGTTGAGCTCGCTGTTCGTCGACCGTCCGGCCGTGTCGAGGCGTTCGCCGGCCCCGATGCGTCGCGCAGCGGCCGAGAGGGCGCGTGAATTGCGCGCGACGAGAAGACCGAGCACGGTGACCAGCACGAGCGAGACGACGCCCGAGACCGCGGCCACCGCGACGGCGACCGTCAAGTCGTGCTCGGAGAGGTACATCTCGTTGGCGACGCCGATCATGCTCGCCACGACAGCGCCGACCGCGGCGAGCACGAGCACGCACACCTGCAGGACGAGCGATGACCGCCGCAGTGCGAGCAGCACGAGGACACCCGCCCCGCCGACGATGGCACTCGCGGTCAGCGCGACCGTGGCGATCGCGACGAGATCAGACCATGGCATCGGATGCACCGCCCATCGTGAATCGGTAGCCGACGCCCCACACCGTGGTGAGCAGTGTCGGTGTGCGCGGGTCGCGCTCGATCTTCTCGCGAAGCCGCCGCACGTGCACGGTCACGGTCGAGAGATCGCCGTAGGTCCATCCCCACACCGTACGCAGCAGGTCTTCGCGGCTGAAGACCTGGTTGGGGTGCTTTGCCAGGAATTCGAAGAGGTCGAACTCGCGTGAGGTCAGCGGGATCTCGGTGCCGGCTCGAGTGGCGACCCTGGCCGAGGGATCGAGCCGGAACTCGCCGAATTCGAGCACCGATTCGGGCGTGAACTCGTCGATCGACCGCCGCAGCACCGATTGCACGCGCAGCACGAGCTCACGCGGTGAGAACGGCTTGGCGAGGTAGTCGTCGGCGCCGGCCTCGAGCCCGGCGATGCGGTCGTCCTCCGACCCGAGCGCGGTGAGCAGGATCACGGGCACCGCGCTGCGTTCGCGCAACCGGCGGCACACCTCGATGCCGTCGATTCCCGGCAGCATGCGATCGAGCACCACGAGGTCTGGGTCGATCCGCTCGGCGAGCTGCAGCGCCGCGAACCCGTCGCGGGCCTCGTCGATGATGAACCCTGCGGCGCGCAGGTAGCTCGACGCGACCTCGGCGACCGTGGGGTCGTCGTCGACGACGACCACCCGGCGACCCACGAGGTCCTCGTTGCCGACGGAGGAAGGTGCAGCGGGAGACACGTTGACAGCGTACGTCGCCGCCCCAGGGCACCAGGGAGGGATCGGGACATCCGTTCGCGTTCCGTAAGACTTGGACGGTGCCGCCAGGGTGACCCGTGGTTAGCGTCGAAGCATGGGTATGGTCCGGGTCGATGTCGTGCTCCCGTGCCTCGACGAGGAGCTGGCGCTCCCGTGGGTGCTCGAGCGCCTGCCCGAGGGGTACCGGGCGATCGTCGTCGACAACGGCTCGACCGACCGTTCGTCCGACGTGGCACGTCGCGCAGGGGCGACGGTCGTCGAGGAACCCCGACGCGGGTTCGGAGCAGCCGTGCACGCCGGCATCATGGCTGCGGATGCCCCGGTGCTCGCGATCTGCGACGCCGACGCCTCACTCGACCCGGCGCATTTGCCGCGGCTCGTCGAGCTGCTCACCCGGCACGAGGCCGACCTCGTGCTCGGGCGTCGCCGCCCGGTGACGTTCAGTGCCTGGCCGTTGCATGCCCGGCTCGCGAACGCGGTGCTCGCGCGCCGGCTCACCCGCCGGACCGGCGCCCTCCTGCACGACCTCGGACCGATGCGGGTCGCCCGCACCGCCGAGCTGCGTTCGCTCGATCTTCGTGATCGTCGCAGCGGCTTCCCGCTCGAGATGGTGCTGCGCGCCTCGGAGGCGGGCTGGCGCATTCGCGAACTCGATGTGCCGTACACCCCGCGCGAAGGCCGATCGAAGGTCACGGGCACGGTGCGCGGAACGCTGACGGCCATCTCCGACATGTCGCGTGTGTTCGCCGAGGTTCCCGGATGACCACCCTGGTGGTGATCGCGAAGGAATGCCGCCCGGGGCGAGTGAAGACGCGGCTCAGCCCGCCGTTCACCCTCGAGGAGGCTGCGGCCCTCGCCGCGGCCAGCCTCGACGACACGCTCGCCGGTGTCGCGATGCTGCCGGTGGCCCGGCGAGTGCTCTACTTCGACGGCGCGACCCCGCCGGCGGCGGCCCGGGGATTCGACCTGGTGCAGCAGGTCGACGGCGGCCTCGACACGCGGCTCGGCCACGCGTTCGACCTGTTCGACGGGCCGGTGCTGCTGCTCGGCATGGACACGCCCCAGTTCGAGGTGCGGCACGTCGCCGCCGCACTCGAGGACTTCGATCGCGACGACGGGTTCGACTGCTGGTTCGGTCCTGCAGCCGACGGCGGTTTCTGGGCGCTCGGCATGCGCGCACCGAGCGGCGAGCTCATCAGGGGCGTGCCGATGTCGCTCCCCGACACGGGCGATCTCCAGCTGCGCCGCCTGATCGCCGCAGGTCGTTCGGTGGGCCGACTCCCGACGTTGGTCGATGTCGACACTGCGATCGAGGCCGAGCTGGTTGCCGCTGCGGCACCCGGGACCCGGTTCGCGGCCGAGTATCGCAGGCTCGGACGCCGGGTATTCGCATGACGGTCTCGATGCCGAGTCGCGGTGTCTTCGGCGCCGGCAGGGGAGAACCGTACCGACGCCTGTTCGTCGACGGACGGCACGGTGTCCTCTCGTTGCGCAGCGTCGACGGAGCATCCACGGTGCATCGCCTCGACGCCGGTGGATGGGTGCGATCGGCGACGCCGGCGGATCTCACCGCGCTCGCCGGCGCCTCCGGGCCGGTGCTCGACGTCGGCTGCGGCCCCGGACGGATGGTTCGCGCTGCCGCCGCACGGTCGCTGCCGGTGCTCGGCATCGACATCGCACCGCATGCGGTGGCGCACACCCGGCTCGACGGAAGCCTGGCGCTCACCCGTTCGATCTTCGAGCGGCTGCCGCTCGAAGGACGGTGGCAGACCGTGCTGCTCATGGACGGCAACGTCGGAATCGGCGGCGATCCCCGTGCGCTGCTCGAACGATGCCGTTCGCTCCTCGGCGACGGCGGGTCGATCGTGATCGAGGCGGAGCCCGAGCCGGAACTGGTCGCGGTCGCGATGTTCACCGTCGTCGACGACGACGGCAACGAGAGCGAACCCTTCCCGTGGGCGAGAGTCGGCTGGGCGGCACTGCGGCCGTTCGCCGAGGGCGCCGGACTCACGCTCATCGAACACTGGGTGGCCGACGGCCGTCACTTCGTGCGTGCGGAGTCCGAGGGTTCGCGCGCGGCCTGAGCGAGACGCGAGCTCCCGAGCGCCGCGACGGCGATGGTGAGCAGCACAGCCCAGGCGATGATGAGGGACGGCACGTACGCACCCACGAGGATCGTCGGGTTCGGGTTGCCGAGGGTCGAGGCCACGATCGCCGGCACGGCCACCACCGTGAGCACGGCGCCGACCAGCAACGCGCCCTGTGCGACGGCGATGCCTCGCCCTCCGAACCGTGCCCCAGCATGGTGCGCGCCGAGCCCGATCGCGACGGCGACCGGTGCCACGATCCCGTCGTGCACGACGATCGCGGCCCCGAGCCAGACGCCGACGCCGAGCCACTGCGTCGGCGTCGACATCAGCAGCAGCGAGCCGCCCCAGCCGGCAGCGGCGAGACCCGCCGCGATCAGCAGCACCCGGGCGAGTCTCACGAGCGCACCTCGATCGAGTGCAGCCACTTGGTCTGCAGCACGCCCGGTCGTCCCGGGGCGATGATCCGGGCCGGATAGCCGTGGTCGAGGTGCAGCGCGCTGCCGTTCAACTCGAGCGCGACGAGGGTCAGGGGGTCGAGCGCGAACTCGGGCGGCATCTCGGTGACCCGGAACGCGCCGCGTTGCTGCAGGCTCGTGATGACGAGCGGATGCCGCGGCCGCACGCCGAGTTCGTCGAGCAGGTCGGCCAGACGCACGCCGCGCCAGGACGCCGACTGGCTCCAGCCCTCGACGCACGCGATCGGCAGCACCGCCTCGGTCTGCGGCATCCCGAGCAGTTGCTCCCGGGTGAAGGAACGGATGCCCGACGGACCGATGAGCTGCAGCGACCAGTCGGGCGCGGTCGTCTTCGCCATCACGCCGGCCTGCACGGCGGTGCGATTGACCGGCAGCCCCTGCGGGCCGACGCCCATGCGCCGGGGTGCGAAGACGTTCAGCGGGGCCAGCACTTCGACCGACTGCCCCGCCGTGAGCACGACCGTCGATGCGGTGGCCGCACCCACGGCGCCGAGGAACCCTCGTCGCGAGACGAACCGCCCGCCCGTCGGGCGCTCGCCGCGAACCCGCCGCCAGTGCCGCACGATCACGGGCAGCTTCACGCCGACGTGGATCGCGAGGGTGCCGATGAGCACCCAGGCGAGCGCGAAATGGGTGGAGCGGAACGAGAACGGGAACGGATACCACTGCACGATGTTGAGCAGTCCGATCGTGACCTCCGCCAGCGCGACTCCGACGAGCAGTGCGATCGCCGCGCGTTCGAGCAGGTGTCCCATCGAGCGCACCGGCGGCCAGCTGAACAGCCGCGGGTACACCGTCCAGAGCTTGGCGAGTAGCAGCGGCACCGTGGCGATGCCCGAGATCACGTGCAACCCCTGGGTCCAACGGTAGAGCTCGACGGGCCGGGTCGGAGGGGTGAACCACGGCAGCGGGCTCTGCAGCACGTGGCTGTAGAGCCCGGTCGCGAAGCAGAGGAGGAAGGCGATCGCGAGGACACGGCCGACGACGACCGCCGTGCGGGGTGACTTCACCGGGTCGGCGGCAGCGTCACCGGCGCGAGCGGCGAGTCCCTCCACCGCTGCGCTGACACGGGCGGCGGCGCGGGTCGTGAGATCGGCCATGGCGCCAGTCGAACACGCACGGGTTCCCACCGCTGCCGACAAGTCTTACGGTTCGCGGACGCCGGTGTCCGGCTTCGTCTCGCGAGGCCGTTCGCGTTCCGTAATGATTGCGTCATGCCCCGTGGCATCCGTTCTGCCTAGGGTCGAGACGTGCCCGATCGTCGACGTGACACCGCTCGCCCGCTCGGTCTCGATACGCCGCGCCCGGCGTCGTCGAGCGGCTGGGTGCCGTGGGTCGGCATCGGCGTCGCGGTCGCGCTGATCGTGCTCGCGATGCTCGTGCCGGTGATCCTCGGCCAGAGCGTGCACGTGCGCTCCTTCCCGCCCCTGCACGCCGAGTGGCTGCCGCGCTTCGGGCCGGGCACCGTGCCCGCGGTCGTGCTCGCCGTCTTCGCCGCGGTGTACGGCGTCGGGATGGCGGAACGCCTGCGGTGGCGGTGGCTCCTCGTCGTCGCCGTCGTCGCCGGCGCGGCCTGGATGGCGGCGCTCGCGACGGTCGATGGTCTCGACGGCATCGGGCACATCCTCGAGACGCCCTACGAGTACCTCGAGACGGCCCGATCGGTGACCGACTTCCCGGCCACCCTGCGCGAGTACGTCTCCCGCATCCCGCTCGATGCGCCCGACAACTGGCCGGTCCACCTCGCCGGGCACCCGCCGGGGGCACTGCTCTTCTTCGTGGTGCTCGTGCAGCTCGGGCTCGGCAGCGGTCTCGCTGCGGGCACCGTCGTACTGCTCGCCGCGGCGACCGCCCCCGTCGCCGTGCTGATCGCCCTGCGACGTCTCGGCGCCGAAGCGGGTGCCCGCCGGGCCGCCCCGTTCCTCGTGATGGGATCGGCGGCGATCTGGATGGCCGTCTCGGCCGACGGCATGTTCACCGCCGTCGCCGCGTGGGGGCTCTGCCTGCTCGCCTTCGGCGTCACGGCGGAGTCGCGGCGCGCACTCGCCGGGTGGTCGGTCGCCGCCGGCCTCGTGCTCGGATACTGCGTCATGCTCTCGTACGGGTTTCCCCTCCTCGGCATCCTCGCCGTCGCGGTGCTGCTCATCGGTCGCGACTGGCGCCCCCTGCCGTGGGCTGCCGGCGCCGCGCTCGCCGTGGTGCTCGCGTTCGCGGCGTTCGGCTTCGAGTGGTGGGACGCGTACCCGGTGCTCGTCGAGCGGTACTGGGACGGCGTCGCGAGCCGTCGCCAACCGACGTACTGGATGTGGGGAAACCTCGCGGCGCTCGCCGTGAGTGCGGGCCCGATGGTCGGCGCCGCCGTCGCGGTCACGGTGCAGCGGGGCATCCGACTGCGTGCGCTGGCGACCTCCGAACGCGTGCTCGCCGCACTCGCCATCGCCGCGTTGCTCAGCGTGGCCGCGGCCGACCTCTCGCAGATGAGCCGAGCGGAGGTGGAGCGGATCTGGCTTCCGTTCGTGCCCTGGTTGCTGCTCGGCACCGCATTGCTGAGCGAACGGTGGCGGCGCGCGGGATTCGCCGGGCAACTCGCCTTCGCCCTCGTCGTGCAGCACCTGCTCTTCACGGGCTGGTGATCGACGGCGTCACCGGCTCGTAAGGTCTTGCGACGTGCGCTGCCCGACGACACGGTTACGGTGGAACCGGTCGCGCCATCGGGCGAGTCCGACGCGTGCGAACGAAAGGCCTGAGATGCGGGTTGCGGTCACCCTCCTCGCGTTCGCCGCCGCGCTCGCGCTCGCGGGCTGCGCCGCAGCCGGGCCGACGCCGGTCGACGAATCGGCACGGGCGTCCGTGTCGGCGACGCCGTCAGCGACCGCCTCTGCGTCTGCGCCGGCATCGAATGCACCGCAGACCGGGTCGGATGTCGCACCCGGCGCGTACCTCGACTACGCCGACGGTCTCATCGAGGCCACCGCCGGTGCGAAGGTGCTCTTCTTCCACGCGAGCTGGTGCCCGAACTGCCGCGCGCTCGACGAGGAGTTGCGCGCGGACGGCGCGCCCGACGGCCTCACCGTCTTCAAGGTCGACTACGACGGCCGAACCGATCTGCGCCAGAAGTACGAGGTGACCCTGCAGACGACCGTCGTGTTCGTCGACGACGCGGGGGAGAAGATCTCGAGCTCGGTGCTCTACGAAGACCCCTCGATCGCGGCCCTCGTCGCCGCGATGCCCTGAGCGATGACCGCTTCGCTGCTGCTCAGCCTCGCCGCGGGCGTGCTCACCGTGGCGGCGCCGTGCGTGCTGCCGCTGCTGCCCGTCATCGTCGGTGGTTCGGTGATACGCGGCGGCGATGCCGACCCCCGTGCCCGCTGGCGGCCGTATGTCATCGCCGTGTCGCTCGCGGTGAGCGTCGTCGCCTTCACGCTGCTGCTCAAGGCCACGACGACGCTGCTCGGCGTGCCGCCGCAGGTCTGGCAGATCGTCTCGGGGGTGATCGTCATCGCGCTCGGCATCGACCTGCTCGTGCCCGCGGTGTGGACCCGGGTCTCGATGCTGCTCGGCCTGCAGGCCCGCAGCGGCGCGATGCTCGACCGCTCGGTGTCTCGGCGCAGTTTCGCCGGCGACATCCTGACCGGTGCGGCACTCGGGCCGGTGTTCTCGAGTTGCAGCCCCACCTATGCGCTGATCGTCGCCGCGGTGCTGCCGGTCTCCTTCGCCGAGGGCCTCGGGTACGTGCTCGCCTACGCCGCGGGGCTCGCCGGCATGCTGCTGCTGATCGCGTTGCTCGGCCGGGGACTCGTGCGGCGTCTCGGGTGGCTCGCGAACCCCGACGGATGGTTCCGACGCACGATCGGCGTCGTCTTCATCCTCGTCGGCCTCGCGGTGCTGACCGGTTTCGACAAGACCGTGCAGACGGCGATCCTCGATCTCGGCTGGTACGACCCGATCGCTCGTCTCGAGGAGCTGATCGGCGCCGGGTGAGGGGTGTCCGAAGCGCGTGCCACACTCGAACCCAAACGACATCGGGAGGTTCGACATGCACGCAGCCGCGGCATCCGCTGCTGTTCCGTCCACCGCAGCCATCGCCGATGCCGCGCTACGGCTCGGCATCGATGCGCGACTCGGCCCGGTCGCGCTGCGCCCCGTCGTGCCCGGCCCGCTGGTGGCGGGCCGGGCGAGACCCGTCACGCATCTCGGCAGCGTCGATGTGCTGCTCGAGACGATCGACGACGCCTCGCCGGGCGACGTCATGGTCATCGACAACGGCGGGCGCCTCGACGAGGCCTGCGTCGGCGACCTGATGGTGCTCGAAGCCGAGCGCGCCGGCCTGGCCGCACTGGTCGTCTGGGGACTGCATCGCGACAGCTCCCAGCTGCGCGAGATCGGCCTGCCCGTGTTCAGCCTCGGCGCCTGTCCGTACGGTCCCCGCCGCGTGCCGCCCGCCGGCCGCCGCATGCCGAGTGCCGTGCTCGACGGCGTCACCGTCAGCGAGGCCGATCACGTCCTCGCCGACGATGACGGCGTGCTCGTGGTTCCGGCCGATCGGGCCGACGAGCTCGCCGAGCTGGCACGTGCCATCCAGCTCACCGAGACGGCACAGGCCGATCGCATGCGCGGCGGCGAAAGCCTGCGCGAGCAACTCGACTTCACGCGCTACCGCGAGCGCCAGGCGTCCGACCCCGACCTCACGCTCCGGCGCTACCTGCAGGAGCGCGGCGGCGCCATCGAGGTGTAGCCGAGAGGCGGAGTCGGCGGTGGGGTCGTTGACTGCCGCCGTCGACGACAGTTCGTGCGGGTTGTGCGACCGGCACACCCGCATGAACTGCCGTCATCGCGGGCTCGTGCGCTACTTCTTGATGGCGGTGCGCGCGGATGCGGCCGTCTTCGTCACTGAGGCAGACGTCTTCGCGGTCGCAGTCTTCGTGGCTGACGTCGTCTTCGCGGTCGAACCCGCCGCACGCGGAGCCCGAACCGTCTTCGGCTTCGCCTCGACCGCCTGCGCTGCGGCATCCGTCACCGGCTTCGGCAGCGCCGTGAAGCGCGAGAGCTGCGTGACGTGCTGCGGACCGAGCTCGTCGAGCGTCGCGACCTCGAGCAGTTTCATCGTGCGCTCGATCTCGCCGCGGAGGATCGAGATGGTCTTGTCGACGCCGCGACGCCCGCCGGCCATGAGGCCGTAGAGGTACGCGCGACCGATCAGCGTGAATCGGGCCCCGAGTGCGACAGAGGCGACGATATCGGCGCCGTTCATGATGCCCGTGTCGACATGCACCTCGAGGTCGGAGCCGACCTCGCGCACGACGTGCGGCAGCAGGTGGAACGGGATCGGCGCCCGGTCGAGCTGTCGACCGCCGTGATTCGAGAGCACGATGCCGTCGACGCCGCGGTCGGCGAGGAGCTTCGCATCGGCGACGGTCTGTACGCCCTTGACGACGATCTTGCCGGGCCACATGCCGCGGATGATGTCGAGGTCGTCGAACGAGATCGTCGGGTCCATCGCGTGATCGAGCAGTTCAGCGACCGTGCCGCCGGTCGTCGAGAGTGACGCGAACTCGAGCGAGGGCGTCGTGAGGAAGTTGATCCACCACGCCGGGCGGGGCAGCGCGTTGATCACCGTCGCGGGCGTGAGTTGGGGCGGGATCGAGAAGCCGTTGCGCTTGTCGCGCAGGCGCGCGCCGGCGACCGGAGTGTCGACGGTGAAGAACAGGGTGTCGTAGCCGGCAGCGGCGGCACGGCGCACGAGCGCGTACGAGATCTCGCGGTCGCGCATGACGTAGAGCTGGAACCAGTTTCGGCCGTTCGGGTTCTCGGCCTTCACGTTCTCGATCGAGGTCGTGCCGAGCGTCGAGAGCGTGAACGGGATGCCCGCGGCGGCGGCGGCGCCGGCGCCGGCGATCTCGCCCTCGGTCTGCATGAGCCGGGTGAAACCGGTGGGGGCGATGCCGAACGGCAGGGCACTCGGGCCGCCGAGCACGTCGCGGGTCATGTCGACCACCGGCACGCTGCGCAGGATCGACGGGTGGAACTCGATGTCCTGGAACGCCTGTCGCGCACGCGCCAGCGAGATCTCGCCCTCGGCGGCGCCCTCGGTGTAGTCGAACGGCGCCTTCGGCGTACGCCGCTTCGCGATGTCGCGGAGATCGGCGATGGTCACCGCCCGATCGAGTCGGCGGTCGGTCGGGTTGAGCGTCGGCTTCTTGAACTTCATGAGCTCGGCGAGCTCCTTGGGGTTCGGGAACTGGCGCTGGACCATGGTGCGACTCTGCTTTCTCATCGGGGTGCTCATCGTGCGGGCGACTGGACGGTGGACACCGGCGGTCGGGTGGACTGGGCGGGCGCGGCGGGTGGGAACGTCTCGGCGTAGTAGCCCGAGATGTGGGCGTGGGTGCGGGCGCGTGCGGCCGGGGCATCCGCCGCCCTGATCGCCTCGACGATGCTGCGGTGCTCGGTGCGCAGGCGGGTCGAGGTGGCCGACCAGTCGGCGATGGCGGCGACGCCCTCGAGCGCGTACCCCTCGATGCCGCTGCGGAGGCCCGCCATCGTGGCGGTGATGACCTGGTTGCCGGAGGCCTCGGCGAGGGAGAGGTGGAAGGCCGCATCGAGTGCGAGGAACTCGGTCGGGGCGAGGCCGGGGGAGTCCATCGCGTCGAGCAGCACCTCGGCCGCCGAGAGGTCGGGAGCGGCGGTGGCTGCGGAAGGGGAGACGGCGGAGGCCGAGGCGTCGGCGAGATCGCCCGCGACGGAGGTCTCGAGGATGAGCCTCGTGCGCACGATGTCGGCGACCGGGAACCCGCTCGCGGCGACCTGCAGCCGCATGAGTGCGCTCATGCCGCCGCCGGGAGTGGCGATGATGATCGCGCCCGAACTCGGGCCGGAGCCGGCGGCGGTGCGGATGAGCCCGAGCACCTCGAGCACGCGCAGGGCCTCGCGCACGCTCGAGCGGCCGACGCCGAGCTCGGCCGAGAGAGCTCGCTCGCCGGGCAGTCGGTCGCCCGGGCGCAGCGCGCCGTCGAGCAGCTGTCGCTCGATGTGCTCGAGCACGTTGCGCCAGGCGCGCGGGGTGTCGGATGTCTCAGCGCCCATGCCGATCGCCCCTCCTTGTGTGGTCAGACCACAATAGCAGATGTGGTCAGACCACAGTCGGTGCGATCAAGCGCCCGCCCGCACGCCCGCCCGTGACGACCTTTTGCGCGCTCACGACCCCTGCAACACCGCCCGGATGGCGCAAACGGTCGTGGGAGGGAGGCGCAACGGCGCAGAGAAGTGGAGAGAGGGCGGCGCGGAGCGTGCTCGGAGGGGCGGGAGGGGAAGCGCCGCGGGGCGCGGCTCAGTCCTTCTTCGGGCGGATGCGCACGCGGCCCCGGCCGGCCTCATCGAGCTCGACGACTCCGCCGCGAGACTTGAGGAAGTCGGTGAACGACGCGAAGCCGAGTCTGCGCTCCTGGAACGTCGGATCCATGCGCATCATCTGGTTCTTGACCGCGCTCGACGACTGCCACTCCTCGTCGTTCTTCGCGCGCATCAGCTCGAGCGCCTTCAGCAGCAGTCGGCCCGGGTTGCGCGGGCTGCCGGCCGAGACGTCGTCGTCGATCGGGCCCGGGTCCGTCGGCGCGACGAACTGCAGTGCCCGTGCCGACGGACGCTGCACTTCGGCCTCGGGCACGGCCGACTCGATCGCGGCCTCCGTGCCGGCCTCGGTCGCCTTCTTCGTCGACGCACGACGACGGCGGGCGGGAGCCTTGGCCGTCTCGGCCGTGGGTTCGGCGGCAGCCGTTGCAGCCTCTTCAGCAGGTTCGGTCTCGGTCACCGCTGCACCCCCGCGGCCGCGTGAGCCGCCT
Source organism: Agromyces sp. GQ35 (assembly GCF_059758475.1). Lineage (NCBI taxonomy): Bacteria > Bacillati > Actinomycetota > Actinomycetes > Micrococcales > Microbacteriaceae > Agromyces > Agromyces sp. GQ35. The sequence goes on from NZ_JCAXEO010000001.1 coordinate 1,310,960, forward strand.
CGAGTGGCTGGCGCAGGGACCTCCGTCACCTCGTCGTCGCTCACGGCGACGTCGGTGGCGAGCAGCGTGTCGTAGTCGGCGTACTCGTCGCACGATGCCGTGAGCGCTCGGCTCGTGCCGCCCGCGACGCCGATGCCGACGACGTAGCGGCCGAGCCGCTTGGCCTTCTGCGCGAGCGCGACGTAATCGGAGTCGCCGGCGACGATGACGATGTGCGAGAGGTCGTCGATGCGGAACATGTCTTCGACCGCGTCGACCGCGAGTCGGATGTCGGCGCCGTTCTTCGTCGCCGACAGCGGGAAGAGCTGCACGAGGTCGACGGCCCGGTCGATGAGCTGCCCGCGGTAGCTCGCGTTGATGGGCGTCGACCAGTCGGCGTAGGCCCGCGCGATCGCGATCGTGCCGAAGGTGGCGGCGAAGTCGAGCACGGCGTCGATGTCGACGGTCGCCTCGGCGAGCTTCTTCGCCGTCTGCGTTCCCGCGGCGGGCGCCTTGCCGCGCGAGGTGTCCTTGCGGTACGCGCTGTCACCGTGCAGCTGGTCGTATCGCGAGATCACGATGTTGTCGAAATCGAAGTACAGGGCGACGCGAGGTTCTGCCGAAATGGCCATGCCTCGACCCTATGCCTCTCGGGTCGGCGGTGCCTGAGTGCCGGTGGGAATGCCGTTGCTACGCACCCGCGACCACCGCGTTGTGCAGCTCGTCGCCGTCGACGCCGAGCCGGCCGAAGCCGCCGGCGATGTTCGTGAGCAGCACGAAGCAGACATCCTGCGACGGCGTGATCCAGAACTCGCACCCGGCCCAGCCGCCGTGGCCGTAGCTGTCGCGCGCGAGCAGGCCTGGAGCGTTGTTGCGCAGGTTCCACGTGAAGCCCCACTCCTGACCGCGCTCGGCCCGGTAGGGCTCGAGCTTCGTCATGTCCGTGGTCAGTGGGCGCAGCATCGCCTCGACGGTGATGGGTGCGACGAGCGAGCCGTCGTTGCGCAGCAGGGCGCTGCCGACGGCGAGCAGGTCGGCGGCCCGCGCGAACAGTCCGGCCCCGGGGTGGCCGAGCGCCGCGAATCGCGGGTAGTCGAGACCCTGAGCGGATGCCTCGATGACTTCGTGCGGCGTCGAGTCGACGTCGAGCGTGAAGCCGTCGGCGCCGGCTCGTGCCGCGACGGCGGCGACCGCGTCGAACCACGGCTCGTCGCCGGCATGCTCGATCAGGGCGGCGACCCCCTCGAAGCCGATGGTCGAGTATCGCGTGACCGTGCCGGCCGTGAAGTCGCGCCCGGGTGCGAGCAGCAACGAGCGCAATCCGGGAGTGTCCATCGGGGGTTCGACGATGCCCGAACTGTGGCTGACGAGGTGTCGAAGCCGCACGACGTCGTCGCGGTCGGCACCGAACTCGGGTACGGCGTCGGCGAGGGGCGTGTCGGGTGTGAGCCGCCCCTGCTCGACGAGTCGCAGGGCGGCGAGACCGACGAGCGGCTTCGTCACCGAGAAGAGGGGATAGTGATCGTCGACGGATGTCTCGCGCCCGCGCTCGGTGCCGAACGCGTCGAGTGCGACGATGCCGGCGCTCGTTGCGATGCCGAGCACGGCCGTCGGCAGCGCGCCGCTGGCGGTGTTCCGTCGTGCCCAATCGAAGGCGTGGTCGAAGTGGGGCATGGGGTCCTCTCGAAGATGTGCCGGTCGAGCCTGTCGAAGCCCAGGTCCGTCAGCTGCGGTACACGACGTTCAGGGGTTCGTCGCCGCGGAGCATCCGCTCGATCTGCTCACGCAGCAGCCGTGCCATGCGCGGCATCATCGCGGTCGACGCGCCGCCCACGTGCGGGCTCACGAGCACGTTCGGCAGAGCGAACAGCGGATGCCCCGTCGGCAGCGGTTCGGGATCGGTGACGTCGAGCGCGAACCGCAGGCGACCGCGCTCGGCCTCGGCGAGGATCGCCGCGGTGTCGGCGACCTTGCCGCGGGCGATGTTCACGACGAGGGCACCGTCGGGCAGCGCGGCGAGGAACGCTGCGTCGACGAGCCCGGTCGTCGACTCGGTGAGCGGAACGCCGACGATGACGATGTCGGCGTTCGGCAGCAGCGCCGGCAGCTCGTCGATGCCCCGGATGAACCCCTGCTCGTCGGAGCGTGCGCGGCTGGCGACGCGGGTGACCTCGACCTCGAACGGGGCGAGTCGGGCCTCGATCGCACGGCCGACGCCGCCGTACCCGATGAGCAGCACGCGTCGGTCGGCGAGGCTCTCATGCCGGGCCGGCGCCCATCGGCCCTCGCCCGCGGCGCGCACGAAGTCGGGGATGCCGCGCTGCGACGCAAGGATGAGTGCGAGCGTGAGCTCGGCGGTGGAGGTCTCGTGCACGCTCGCTGCATTGGCGTACACGTGGCCCGGCGGCAGTGCGGCCGGGACGCCGTCGAAGCCGATCGACTGCGACTGCACGAGCCGCGTGCTGACGCCGTCGAGCGCACCGAGCACGGCCGTCGTCCCCATGTACGGCGGCACGACGAGGTCGATGCGGTCCGCCGGCGCGGGGGCTTCGAGATCCCAGATGACGACGTCGACGCGCGGCGGCGGTGTGCCCAGGGCATCGAGCAGTGTGGTTCCGGGCACGCTCACGAGCAGTTCGGCTTGCGTCATGCGTCAATCCTTCCAGAGGGGGCGCGCACGATGTCCGACGACGGCGCCTCCTCGCCCGCGTGGCCCTGCTGTCACAACACCTTCGACAGGAACTGGCGTGTGCGCTCGTGCTGCGGCGCGGTGAAGACCTGGTGCGGGTCGCCCGACTCGATGATCCTGCCCCCGTCCATGACGACGACGCGATCGGCCACTTCTCGAGTGAACCCCATCTCGTGGCTGACGACGATCATCGTCATGCCGGCGGCGGCCAGGTCGCGCATCACCGCGAGGACCTCACCGACCATCTCAGGGTCGAGGGCGCTCGTCGGTTCGTCGAAGAGCATCAACGCGGGGCGCATGGCGAGCGCCCGCGCGATCGCCACGCGCTGCTGCTGTCCTCCCGACAGGGAGCGGGGGCGCACGTCCGCCTTCTCCGCGAGGCCGACACGACCGAGCAGTTCGTTGGCGTAGGCGACGGCGGCGGCCTTCCCCTCGCGCTTCACGTGGACCGGCGCATGCCAGATGTTCTCGAGCACGGTCATGTTCGGGAACAGGTTGAAGTGCTGGAACACGAACCCGATCTCGGCTCGCTGCTGCGCCAGTTCGCGGACGGATCGCTCGACGAGCCGCCCGCGCGGGTTCGTGCGCTGGCCGATGCGTTCGCCGCGCACGGCGATCTCGCCCGCATCGATCGCCTCGAGTCGATTGAGGGTTCGCAGGAACGTCGTCTTGCCTGCGCCGGATGGGCCGACGAGCACGACCACTTCGCCGCGAGCGACCTCGAGGTCGACGCCGGTCAGGATGTGCTTGTCACCGAAGGACTTGTGCACGCCGACGGCACGCACGATTGGCTCGACGTCGATCGTGTTCGGGGCGGTGTACAGGGTCATTGCTCGCTCCTCACGCGGCATCGACGGGCTGGAGGGCCGGCGCGGCCACGGCGGTGGCCTTCCGGCTGCGGAGACCGAAGAGCCGCTTGAGCACGGGCTCGGCTCGCGGAAGACCGGCTTGGGCGTTGAGCATGTTCTCGATCCCGGTCTGGATCAATGTCCAGACGGTCGTGAGGAGCAGGTAGTAGAGCGCGACCACGATGTAGATCTCGAACACCTTGAACGTCGAAGCGCTCATGGTGCTCCCGATCTGGAACATCTCGGCGACGCCGATGATCGACAGGATCGAGGTGCTCTTCATGAGGCCGTTGAAGGAGTTGCCGAGCGGCGGCACCATCACCCGAATCGCCTGCGGCACGATGATGCGGCGCATCGCACCCAGCGGGGTCATTCCGAGTGAGAGCGCTGCTTCGTTCTGTCCGCGGTCGACCGATTCGAGGCCCGAGCGGACGATCTCGGAGATGTACGCGCTCTCGTTCAGCATGAGGCCGACGATCGCCGCCTGCACGGCGCCCTTGATGAGAGCGCCGAACAGGTCGACATCCTCGAAGCGGAACAGCCCTGCGGCGGCGAATCCGGTGTAGATGATCACGAGCTGCACGAGCAACGGAGTGCCGCGGACCACCCAGATGTAGAGGCTCGCGAAGATGCGCAACGGCAGGAATCGACTGCGGCCCATCAGCGCGATGAGGAGTCCGAGCACGAGGGCGAGCGCCATCGCCACCACGGAGATGATGACGGTCAGCGCGAGTCCATTGAGGAACTGCGGGCTCGGCGTGAGCAGGCTCTGCCAGAAGTAGGTCCAGTCGAACGCCATGGGGGGCTCCTTCGGAGGTCGGTATGCGGGGGTGCCCGACAGCGGCTACGCGCTCGCGGTGATGTCGGCGCTCTGCACGCCCCACTGCTCGAGGATCTCGTGGTAACGACCGTCGTCGAGCAGTGTCTGGAATGCCTCGTCGAGAGCCTCGTTGAGGGCGGCGTTGTTCTTGAGGGTCGCCGCGCCGATCTCGATCTTGCCGAACGGCTCCCCGGTCATCACGAAGTCTCCGTCGGACTCTCGATGGTAGAAGTCGACGATCTCCGAGGTGTCGATGAAGGCGTCGGCTTGGCCGGCGAGCACCTGTTGGATCGCGTTCGTGCCTTCGTCCACGAGCGTGAGCTCGATCGGCGCCTCGCCGGAGTCGGCGCACTCCTTCGACCGGTTCTCGGCCTCGACGGCGCCCGTGGCCCCGGTGATGGCGACGACCTTCGTGCCGCAGAGGGATTCGTCGAACCCGCTGACGTCCTTCGGGTTGGCCTTCGCCACGCCGACGGCCGTTCCGGAGTAGAGGTAGGGGACGAAGTTCGCGATCTCCTCGCGTTCCGGCTTGATGTAGAGCGAGCCCATGATCACGTCGCACTGCTGCGCCTGGAGCGCCGGGATGAGGCCGGCGAATGCGTACTCGGAGAGCTTCAGCTCCAGGTCCAGCTCGGTTGCGAGGGCGCCGGCGATGTCGATCTCGACGCCCGTCAGCTCGTTGTTCTCGTCGTAGAAGATGTTCGGCGGGGAATCACCGGTGCAGATCGTCAGGGCGCTGGGGGAGACCAGCTTGATCGAATCTCCCGCCGAATCGGGCGACCCTGTGTCCGAAGCGCCGGTTCCCGCGCACGCGGCGAGGGAAAAGGCGACGGCAAGGGTCGCGGTCATGCCGGCGGATCGGCGGAGAAAGAACGAATCGGCCACGATCACTCCTAGATTTTCGGGGGGTCACTACGCTGTGTTCGGAGAGTTTGACAGCTGGTAGGACCAACTGTCAATCTGTTCAGTGGGAGGATGTCGTTCGCTCGACACTTCCCGCTCGGCATCCAACGAAGGAGCGCGATATGGAATGGACATCGCTGCGGAGATCGGAATCGCTCTCTCTGCCCGATCGACTCTCCGTCGACCTCGAACGACTCATCATCGACGGGCAACTGAAGCCCGGCGATCGACTGCCTCCCGAGCGGGAGCTCGGTGAGCTCCTCGGCGTCTCCCGGGTGTCGATCCGACAGGCGCTCCACGAACTCGAGAGCAGGGGCCTCATCGACCGTCGACCGGGACGGGGCACGATCGTCGTCTCCGCTGCGTCCCGCGGTGGTCACGCCGGTGACGCGCTCTCAGTCCTCCTCGACGCCACGGCCGCCGGGAACACCGAGCTCTCCCGCATCATGGAACTGCGTGCAGTGATCGAGCCGCCGATCGCGGCGCTGGCCGCGACCCGGGTCACGTCCCGCGACATCGCGCAGCTCCGCGCGCTCGTCGAGGAGATGGAGGTCGAGACCGACCTCGAGCACTATGCCGTGCTCGATCGCGCGTTCCACCAATCGATCTCCCAGTACACGCACAACCCGCTGCTCGCCCAGCTCACCGAACTCATCGCGTCAGAGATCGCTCCGAGCCGGCGGCGCGCGCTGCAGACGCCCGAGCGCCGGATCGCGTCGAGCGCGGCGCACCGCCGCATCTTCGAAGCGATCGCAGCGCACGATGGGCCCCAGGCGGAGTCGGAGGCACGAGCGCACGTCGAGTCCGTGCTCTTGTCGGCTCTGCGCGCCTCCTCGGCAGATTCCGACGCGGCCGACGCGGCCGTCTCGTCCGCGGCGACCGAGTCGACACCCGCATGACGCCGGTGAATGCCACGCCTGGTGCGGTGGCCACGTCTCACTACCTCGCCACCGAGGCCGGCGCCGACGCATTGCACAGCGGCGGCAACGCGATCGATGCAGCGATCGCCGCCGCCGCCATGCTCTGCGTCGTCTACCCGAACAACGTGGCCCTCGGCGGTGACCTCGTCGCGCTCGTGCGCAGCCCCGACGGGGTCGTGCGCTTCGTGAACGCGACCGGCCGTGCGCCTTCGGCGATGGGTCTCGCCGAGCTCCGCGAGCGTCACGGTTCCGCGCTGCCTGCACGTGGCATCGACACGGTCACGGTGCCGGGTGGCGTCCGTGGCTGGCACGCGCTCGCCGATCTCGGTGGTCGACTCACCTGGGAACAGCGCCTCGGTCGAGCCGCAGCCGCCGCGCACGATGGTGTGCCGGTCGCGCGATCGGTGGCGCGAGCGGCGCGCATCGACCGTCGCGACCTGGCGGCGGACGCCGGCTGCCGCGACCTCTTCCTCCCCGACGGGTCGCCGATCGAGGAGGGGGCTGCGTTGCTCCAGCCCGCCCTCGGCGACACGATCGGACGGCTCGCCGAGCACGGACCCGACGAGTTCTACATCGGACGCATCGCGTCGCGTTGGATCGCCGGCCTCTGTGCGCTCGGCAGCCGAATCAGCGAGACGGATGTCGCCGGATATCGTGCAGGTATCGAACGGCCCATCTCGATCGAGACGCTCGGCATCGAGGTGCTCACCAGCCCTCCGAACACCCAGGGGTTCTCGCTGCTCCGCACATTGCGGGCGCTCGAACAGGATGGAATCACCGACCCTCTCGGTGCCGACGCCGGCCGGCTCGCGGCCGTCTTCGCCGGCAACAACCGGGTGCGCGCACGCTGGCTCGCCGACCCCGATACCTCGGAGGTCGGCGCGGACGAACTCGTCGGCATGGACGCCCCGGAACTCATCAGCGCCGACGCGCGAGCGGCATCCGGGGACACCGTCGGCCTCACCGCCGTGAGCGCCGACGGATGGGCGGTCTCGCTCGTGCAGTCGGTGTACTGGGCGTTCGGAGCCTGCGTGCTCGAGCCCGATACCGGCATTCTCTTCCAGAATCGCGGGACCTCGTTCTCACTCGACGCCGCGCATCCCGCCGCCTACGCGCCCGGCCGTCGCCCGCCCCACACGCTCATGCCCGTGCTCGCCCAACGCGACGGCGAGCTCGCGTTCGCGGCGGCGACCATGGGCGGACAGGCACAGCCGCAGATCCACGCCCACCTGCTGCTCAACTCCCTCGCGGGGGCGTCCGCGATCGAGGCGACGAGCGCAGCCCGCTGGGTCGTCGGCGTGCAGGACGACGGCGACACCGCTCGCACGGTCACGGTCGAAGCGGATGTGCCCGGCCGAGCGCAGGAGGCGCTCCGGGCGAGCGGGCTCCAGGTGAAGACCGTGCAGCCCCGTGACGAGGGGCTCGGTCACTCCAACCTGATCCGCATCCTGCCGTCGGGCTACGACGCCGCCAGCGATCCGCGCTCCGACGGGTCTGCGGCCATCGTCGGCGAGTGACCGCGCCCGTACCGAACACACCTGAAACGACGAACCGAGATCTGAAGATGACGCGCCACCTCGAATCCAACGCCACCCCCGCCGACGCCACCCGGTATTCGGCGGTGGCGCTGATCGCGCTCGGCCTGGCAGCGGGCTACCTCTCCGGCCTGTTCGGCGTCGGCGGCGGTATCGTCGTCGTCCCCGCGCTCATGCTGCTCGGCTTCTCTCAACGCCTCGCCGCCGGCACCTCGGTCGCGGCCATCCTGCCGACGGCAGTGGTCGGTGCGATCAGCTATGCCCTGTCGGGAAATGTCGACTGGATCGCCGGCGCGTTGCTCGCCGTCGGAGTCGTCGGCGGGGCGCAGATCGGAACCTACCTGCTCGCCAGGATCCCGAAGGCGCCGCTTTTCTGGTCGTTCATCGGGTTCCTGGCCATCACGGTCGTGAGCCTGTGGATCGTGGTGCCGCAACGCGACGACGTGATCGCGCTCGACCCCTTGACCGCCATCGCGCTCTGCGTCGTCGGCGTGATCACCGGTGTGCTCTCCGGCCTCCTCGGTGTCGGCGGCGGCATCGTGGTCGTCCCGGTGCTGATGTTCTTCTTCGGTGCGAGCGACCTCGTCGCGAAGGGCACCTCCTTGCTCATGATGGTGCCGGGCTCGGTGTCGGCGACGTTCGGAAACGCCCGACGTCGCAACATCGACGTGCGCGCCGCGGCGTTCGTCGGGATCACGGCGTGCGCGGCATCCCCGCTCGGACTGCTGACCGCGACCGCCATCACGCCGTTCTGGTCGAACGTCGCGTTCTCGGTGCTCATCACGGGCGTGGCCGTTCAGCTGCTCCTGAAGCACCGCAAGAACCGTCGGGCGTCGGCCTGAGCGGAAACGTCCTTCAGCGCCCGACGGGCTGGTACCGCCGTGGCGGAAAGGCGGCACCGACGAGCACGCGCAGCGACTCGAGGTCGCCGCTCGCGAACCCCTGCGTCCGCGCCTGCACGAGCACGTTGCCGATGGCCGTCGCCTCGACCGGACCGGCGAGCACGAGGATGCCCGAGCGGTCGGCCGTGCGCTGGCAGAGCAACTCGTTCAGTGCACCGCCGCCCACGACGTGGATCGTCTCGACGTCGACGCCCGAGAGGATCGACGCCGTGCGCACGGCGCCGGCGAACGCCTCGGCGAGACTCTCGATGATCGATCGCGCGAACTCTGCGCGCGTCGCCGGTGCGGCGACCCCCCGCTCGCCGCACCACTCGGCGATGCGTCCCGGCATGTCACCCGGGGCCAGGAACCGCGGGTCGTTCGCGTCGAACACCGCAACGGGCGAGGTGACGGATGCCGCAGCTCCGAGCAGCGCCGCAAGGTCGATGCTCGCCCCGTCGCGCTCCCACCAGCGCACCGACTCGGAGAGCAGCCAGAGTCCCATGACGTTGTGCAGGAAGCGCACACGCCCGTCGACGCCGCCCTCGTTCGTGAAGTTCGCCTCGCGCGCGGCATCCGTCAGTACGGGGCGCTCGAGCTCGACGCCGACGAGGCCCCAGGTGCCGCACGAGATGTAGGCGGCCGACTCGGCTCGCATGGGCACCGCGACCACCGCGGAGGCGGTGTCGTGCGACCCCACCGCAACGACCTCGACGCGCGTCGGGGCGCCGAGGTCGGCTGAGACTCCGGCCCGCAGACCGCCGAGCGAGTCGCCGGGCGCGACGAGCGGTGCGAAGACGGATGCCGGAAACCCGAGCTGTTCGATGAGCTCGTCGTCCCATTCGCCCGACTCCACGCCGACGAGCCCGGTCGTCGACGCGTTCGTGCGCTCGGCCACCCTCGCGCCCGTGAGCTGGAATCCGATGAAGTCGGGCACGAGCAGGAGCGAATCGGCGAGGTCGAGCCATCCGCTCGTCCCGTCGCGCTCGGCGGCGAGCTGGTACACCGTGTTGAACGGCAGGAACTGCAGCCCGTTGCGGCGGTAGAGCTCGTCGAAGGGCACGGTCGCGTGCACGGCGTCGACGCCGGCCGCGGTGCGCTCGTCGCGGTAGTGGAACGGCTCGCCCAGCACCCGGCCGCCGCGCAGCAGTGCGTAGTCGACCGCCCACGAGTCGACGCCGATCGAGGCGACCGCCGGGTCGCGCCGGAACGCATCGGCGAGCCCGCGGGAGAGCGCGCCGTAGAGGCCGGTGAGATCCCAGTGCAGGCCCGATGCGAGGTGCACCGGGCCGTTCGTGAATCGCGCGACGTGATCGAGCTCGAGCGTGCCGGCGCGCTGGTCGATCCGGCCGAGGATGACTCGCCCGCTCGTCGCCCCGAGGTCGACCGCCGCGACGGTGCCCGCGGTCATCGCGCGACCTCGTCGGTCGAGTAGGCGCGCAGCGCCGTATCGAGACCCGAAGCGCGAGCGCTCCTGATCTCGATACGCTCGCCGGCGCTCGCCATTCGATCGACGGGTGTGGCGATCATCGCAGGAACGCCGCGGCGACGCCCGCGTCGACCGGGATGTGCAGGCCGGTCGTGTGCGAGAGTTCGGGGCCGGTGAGCACGATCACGGCGTTCGCGACGTGCTCGGGGAGCACCTCGCGCTTCAGAATCGTGCGCTGGGCGTAGAACTTGCCGAGGTCCTCCTCCTCGATGCCGTAGGTCTTGGCACGGTTCGCGCCCCAGCCCGAGGCGAAGATGCCCGAGCCGCGCACGACGCCGTCGGGGTTGATGCCGTTGACCTTGATGCCGTACTCGCCGAGCTCGACCGCGAGCAGCCGCACCTGGTGGGCCTGGTCGGCCTTCGTCGCCGAGTAGGCGATGTTGTTCGGCCCCGCGAACACCGAGTTCTTCGACGAGATGTAGATGATGTCTCCGCCGAGGCCCTGGTCGATGAGCACGCGGGCGGCGGCCTTCGACACGAGGAAGGAGCCCTTCGCCATGACGTCGTGCTGCAGGTCCCAGTCGGCTTCGGTCGTTTCGAGCAGTGGCTTCGAGAGTGAGAGCCCCGCGTTGTTCACGACGAGGTCCAGGCCCCCGAAGGCGAGCACGGCGTCGTCGATCGCATGCTGCACCGCCGCGGCATCCGTCACGTTCGCCTGCACGCCGATCGCGACGTCCGCGTTGCCGAGTTCGGCGGCAGCGGCCTGCGCCTTCTCGAGGTCGAGGTCGGCGATGACGACGCACGCGCCCTCGGCCGCGAGGCGGGTGGCGATGGCCTTGCCGATGCCGGATGCCGCGCCGGTGACGAGCGCGATGCGGCCGGCGTGCGGTTTCGGCTTCGGCATGCGCTGGAGCTTCGCCTCCTCGAGCGCCCAGTACTCGATCGCGAACTTCTCGGCATCGCTGATGGGGGCGTAGGTCGAGAGCGCCTCGGCGCCGCGCATCACGTTGATGGCGTTGATGTAGAACTCACCGGCAACGCGAGCGGTCTGCTTGTTCGCGCCGTAGCTGAACATGCCGACGCCCGGGATGAGCACGATGAGCGGGTCTGCGCCGCGGATCGCGGGGCTCGAGGCATCCGCGTGGGCGTCGTAGTACGCCTGGTAGTCGGCGCGGTACGCCTCGTGCAGCTCCCGCAGGCGGGCGACGGATGCCTCGACGTCGGCGTCGGCCGGCAAGTCGAGCATCAGTGGCTTCACCTTGGTGCGCAGGAAGTGGTCGGGGCAGCTCGTGCCGAGCGCGGCGAGCCGCGGGTGCTCGGCGCGGGCGAGGAAGTCGAGCACCTCGGGGGCATCCGTGAAGTGGCCCACCATGGGCTTGTCGTGCGAGGCGATGCCGCGGATCGTGGCCGCCAGCGCGGCGGCCTTGGCACGGCGTTCGGATGCCTCGAGCGGTGCGTGGCCCTCGAGCTCGGCGCCGAACGGGTCGGCCGTGCCGTGCTCGGCGATGTACGCCGCGGCCGTGTCGATGATCCACAGCGAGTTGCGCTCGGACTCCTCGGAGGTGTCGCCCCACGCGGTGATGCCGTGCCCGCCGAGGATGCAGCCGATGGCCTGCGGGTTCTTCGCCTTGATCTCGGCGATGTCGAGGCCGAGCTGGAAGCCGGGGCGGCGCCACGGCACCCACACGACACGCTGCTGGCCGGTACCGTCGCTGAAGATCTTCGCGGTGAGCTCTTCGCCGTCGGCCGCGGTCGCGATCGCGATGCCCGAGTCGGGGTGCAGGTGGTCGACGTGCGCCGCGTCGACGAGGCCGTGCATGGCGGTGTCGATCGACGGTGCCGCGCCGCCCTTGCCGTGCAGCGTGTAGTCGAACGCCGCGACCATCTCGTCTTCACGGTCGACGCCGGGGTAGACGTCGACGAGCGCGCGCAGCCGGTCGAGGCGCAGCACCGCAAGACCCTGCTCGGTCAGCGTGCCGAGGTCGCCGCCCGAGCCCTTCACCCACATCAGCTCGACGGGCTCGCCAGTGACCGGGTCGGTCTCGGTGCCCTTGGCCGACGTGTTGCCGCCCGCGTAGTTCGTGTTCTTGGGGTCGGCGCCGAGGCGGTTCGACCGTGCGATGAGGTCGGCTGCTGCCTGGTTCGTCATGAGGAGATTCCTTCGGTGGTGCGGAGGGCGGTCAGGTGTTCGGTGGTCGCCCGTCGGGTGGGGCGACCTGCGCCCGTATCGAGACCCGCGAGGGTGCCGATCCAGCGCACGACGCGCTCGATCGAGTCGGATGCCGCGGGCTCGCCGGGCCGGTTCAGGTGGCCGTGCTCGGTGCCGGGCTCGACGATGAGCTCGAGCGGCACACCCGCCTCGGCGAGCGTCGCGGCGAACACCTCGCCCGAGACGCGGAGCTCGTCGGCCTCGCCGTTGATCATGAGCACGGGCGGAAAACCCGCGAGGTCGGATGCAGCGGCGCGCCCGGGCACGGCCGGCAGCGGCACCTCGTCGACGGGGCCGCCGAGGTAGGCCTCGTACATGGCGCGCACGCTCGCCGGGCCGAAGCGGTCGGCGCCGGGGTTCGCGTCGAGGAGCGCACGGAGCGCGGCATCCGGTGCCGGCTGCACGGCGAGGAGGGTGGGATAGGCGAGGAACACGCCGGCCGGGAGTGCCGGTCGAGAGGTCTCGATACGCTCGCTTCGCTCGCTACTCGACCGGCGGTCGTCGGCGAGTAGGCGCAGCACGGCGCCCGTCACGAGGTTGGCGCCCGCGCTCGCGCCGCCCATCGAGAGCCGCGCCGGGTCGATGCCGAGCCCATCGGCATGATCGAGCGTCCAGCTCCACGCGGCGAGCACGTCGTCGGATGCCGCGGGATAGTGGTTGCCCTGCTCCGCGCTCGCCAGCCGATAGTCGATCGACACGACGGAGATGCCGCGTGCCGCGAGCGAGCGCGCGACCCAGTCGGCCTCGGGCATGTCGAGGTCGCCCGCGACGAAGCCGCCGCCGTGCGCCCAGACGAGACCCGGCGCGCTGCCGTGCGCCGAGGCATCCGTCGCGTCGTCGCCCGCGCTCGCCGGGTACACCCGCACGAGCCCGTCTGCTGCGGCGTACGGCTCGCTCGTCTCAGGCATCCGCTCGTCTCCGTCTCTCATTTCTTCTGCTTCGGTCTCGAGTGGGCGATGTTGGCGCTCATCGGGGCGGGTGCTCGACCAACTTCGCCCACTCGCGAGCATGGTGGGCTCTCGATCAGGCGCCCCAGCCGGCCTGCACGCCGCCGACGCGGTCGGCGGCGATCTTCGCAAGGTAGCCGGATGCCGCGAACGCCGCCATGGGGTCGGCGGGGAGGCCGCGCGACTCGCGCCACTCGGCGAGGGCGGGGCGCACGTCGGTGGAGAAGGCGTCCATGAAAGCGCGGTTGGCCTCGAGCACGTCGCCCGCGAGTTGCGCTGCACGCAGCGCTGCAGTGTCGACGAGCAGGGCCCGGGCGGTCATCTCCTGCACGTTCAGCACGGAGCGGATCTGACCGGGCACCTTGTCTTCGATGTTGTGGCACTGGTCGAGCATGAACGCCACGTCGGGGTTGTTCAGGCCGCCGCCGCGGATCACCTCGAAGATGATGCGGAACAGCTGGAAGGGATCGGCCGCTCCCACGATGAGGTCGTCGTCGGCGTAGAAGCGCGAGTTGAAGTCGAAGGAGCCGAGCTTGCCGAGGCGCAGCAACTGCATGACGATGAACTCGATGTTCGTGCCGGGCGCGTGGTGGCCGGTGTCGAGGCAGACCATCGCCTTGTCGCCGAGGGCTGCCACCTGCACGTACGAGGTTCCCCAGTCGGGAACGTCGGTGTGGTAGAACGCCGGCTCGAAGAACTTGTACTCGAGCACGAGGCGGTGTTCGTCGCCGAGGCGCGCGTAGATCTGCTGCAGCGACTCGTGCAGGCGATCCTGACGGCCGCGAAGGTCGGCCTGGCCCGGATAGTTCGAGCCCTCGGCGAGCCAGATCTTGAGGTCGCGCGAGCCGGTCGCGTGCATGATGTCGATGCACTCGAGGTGGTGGTCGATCGCCTTACGGCGCACGGCGGCGTCTTCGTGGGTGAGTGCGCCGAACTTGTAGTCGTCGTCTTGGAACGTGTTCGAGTTGATCGTGCCGAGGGCGACGCCGTGGTCTTCGGCGTGCTTGCGCAGCACGTCGTAGTCGTCGACCTTGTCCCACGGGATGTGCAGTGCCACGGTGGGCGCGAGGGCGGTGAAGCGGTGCACCTGAGCGGCATCCGCGATCTTCTCGAACGGGTCTCGGGGCGTGCCGGGCGTCGCGAACACCTTGAATCGGGTGCCCGAGTTGCCGAACGCCCACGAGGGCAGCTCGATGGCCTGTTGCTCGAGCTGGCCGAGGATGTCGCTGGAGAGGATGCTCACGATGGCTCTTTCTTGTTTCTGGTGCATGTTCTGTCGTGCGTCGAGGAGTGCTCGGAGCCGAGCGCGGCGAGCTGGTCTTCGAGGTGGAACACCTCGGAAAGTCGTGGGGCGGACTGGTCGGGGCGACCGCCGAGTGAGACGAAGAACTGGGCCATGTCGGCCTCCCACGCTGCAGTGCGGGGGTCGACCTCGAGCGCGGCCTGAGACGCGTCGTCGTCGTCGGTCTCGTAGTAGCCGATGAGCAGTCCGTCGGCGTGGAGGAAGAGGGAGTAGTTGCGTCGACCGGATGCCTCGATCGCGCGGAGCATCTCGGGCCAGACGGCCGCGTGGCGGGAACGGTACTCGTCGAGCCGAGCGGGGTCGACCTGCAGTTGGAAGCAGACCCGCTCCACGTGCCGGTCTGGGGCGGCAGCGCTGCCTTGGCTCATCGTCGAGCTCTCCGTCCTGTTATGAATCGTTTCAAGAGTAGGCGACCAGTGATGCATTCCGCAAGATGGAATGCGTTTTCCGTGATTCTGCCATGGAAGAGCGGGTCTGTGCAGTGCGGGCGATTTCTGCCGCTCCCGTACCGATGCCGGGTCGGTTGCGGAGGCGATGGTACGTTTCACAGCAGAGTTCGCCACAGTGGGCGAGAACGGGGCGGGCGAGCATGACGGTGAGTGTGCGGGATGTCGCGGCCGCGGCATCCGTGTCGGTGGGAACGGTCTCGAACGTGCTGAACCGCCCCGACAAGGTCGCCCCGGCGACCGTCGCCCGAGTCACCGCGGCCATCACTGCCCTCGGCTTCGTTCGGAACGACGCTGCACGCCAGCTGCGCGCCGGGCACAGCCGATCCATCGGCCTCGTCGTGCTCGACGTGCGCAACCCCTTCTTCACCGACGTGGCTCGAGGCGCCGAGGATCGCGCGGCCGAGGCGGGCATGACGGTGTTACTCGGCAACAGCGACGAGAACACCGATCGTGAAGGCGCCTATCTCGATCTCTTCGAGGAGCAGCGAGTCGCCGGCGTGCTCATCTCCCCGCTGGCAGATGACCTGCCGCGGTTGCAGCGCATCAGGGACCGCGGCACGGCGGTCGTGCTCGTCGACCGCGAGGTGCCCGACCAGAGCTTCTCCTCGGTGGCGGTCGACGACGTCGTCGGCGGCCGTCTCGCCGTGCGCCACCTCATCGACACCGGCCGGCGCCGCATCGCGTTCCTCGGCGGGTCGATGGGGATCCGACAGGTCGCCGACCGTCTCGACGGGGCCAGGAGCGCCATCGCCGAGGCCGAGGGGGTCACCCTCGAGGTCATCGAGACCGAGTCGCTCACGGTGCTCGCGGGCCGCGCCGCCGGTGAGCGCATTCGCGAGCGCGCGGCATCCGATCGCCCCGATGCGATCTTCGCTGCGAACGACCTTCTCGCCATGGGCGTGCTGCAGGCGCTCATGATGCAAGGCAGCATCGACGTGCCCGGCGAGATCGCCTTGATCGGGTACGACGACATCGACTTCGCCTCGGCGGCGGTCGTGCCGCTCTCGTCGATCCGGCAGCCGGCGGCGCTGATCGGGTACACCGCCGTCGACCTGATGCTGAAGGAGGCCGGGGGTGAGACCGCGCACGAGCGCGTGGTGTTCCAGCCCGAACTCGTGGTGCGCGAATCGACGTCGGGCGCGGCCTGAGCCGGAGGAGCCGTATCTGAGATCCGGATTTCCCGGATCCGCCGCCGCGCGAGGAGTGGGCTACGCCCGCCCGTGGCGCGGCAACTTCGGCAGCCGGATCGGCGAGGTGAGTGCCACCTGCTCCGAGAAGTCGGCCGGCACGAGCCGGTCGCTCGGGACCACCGGCACCAGCTCGCGTTCGACCTCGCGCGGGCGGTCGCGCCCGGCGGTGCGGTCAGCGCTGCGTTCCCCGCGGAGCTCCCGATCGAGCTCGTGCGTGAGTTGATCGACTCGAAGGGTCGGCACGGCCTGCGTCGCTATCACGGCGATCGCCGCGGTCGGGGCATCCGAGAAGCGCACGACCGGGCGCCAGGCGAACTCGGGATGCCGAGCGAGCCGCATTCCCCGTGAGACCACGAGCCAGCCAAGGCCGATGAGGGCGGCGACGGCTGCCGCGACGGCGGCGAGTCCGAGCGCCCAGCGCGGGCCCATGCCGTCGGCGACGGCGCCTACGATCGGCGCCCCGATCGGCGTGCCGCCCGCGAGCACCGCCATGTAGAGCGCCATGACCCGCCCGCGCAGCGCGGGCTCGGTCGTGGTCTGCACGTAGCCGTTCGCGGTCGTGAGGATCGTCACCGCGCCGAGGCCGATGAGGATCGTCGAGGCGGCGAAGGTCCAGTACGTGGGCATCAGCGCGGCGGCGAGCGTCGCGAATCCGAGGAAGGCGCACGCGAGGATGATCACCCGGATGCGGGCACGCTCGCGTCGCGCGGCGAGGAGCGCCCCGGTCAGCGAGCCGATCGCGAGGATCGACGACAACAGGCCGTACTCTCCGGCGCCGCGGCCGAACTCCACCGCCATCGTCGAGGAGAAGATCGGGAAGTTCATGCCGAACGCACCGATGAGGAACACCATGACGAAGACGACGACGAGATCGGGTCGCCCTGCCACATAGCGGAAGCCGGCGACGAACTGCCCACGGGCGCGTGGGGCCCGCGGCATCCGCTTCAATTGCCTGCCGCGAAGCATCGCGAGCGCCCCCAGCACCGCCAGGAAGGTGAACGCGTTGATGACGAAGACCCAGCCCGAGCCGACGAGCACGATCAGGAAGCCCGCGACCGCCGGGCCGATCATGCGGGCCGTGTTGAACGACGCCGAGTTCAGGGCGACCGCGTTCGACATGTTGGAGCTCGACACGAGGTCGGAGACGAAGGTCTGCCGCGCAGGGTTGTCGACGGCGTTCACGAGGCCGAGCGCGAGCGCGAAGAGGTAGAGGTGCCAGAGCTCGGCGTGGCCGAACACGAGCAGCAGGCCGAGCGCGAGCCCGAGCAGCATGAGGGCGGTCTGCGTGACCATGAGGATCTTGCGGCGGTCGAATCGATCGGCGATGAGGCCGGTGACCGGCACGAGCAGCAGCTGCGGCGCGAACTGCAGCGCCATCGTGATGCCGACGGCGAACGCGTCGTTGTCGGTGAGTTCGGTGAGGACCACCCAGTTCTGGGCGGTGGCCTGCATCCAGGCGCCGATGTTCGAGACGAGGGCGCCGATGAACCAGATTCGGTAGTTGCGGTGGACGAGGGAGCGGAACATGGCACTCACTGGGTGGCGAGTCCTCCCATCAGTTCTGCGGCACGGGCGAGGGTGGCGCGATCGTCTTTCGACAGCTCGCGCAGGCGGTTGGTGAGCCAGACATCCCGCTTGGAGATGGTGGCCTTGACGACGTCGCGACCGGCGTCGTTGAGGGTGATGTTGGTCTTGCGTCGGTCGACCTCGTCGAGCGTGCGAACGAGATATCCCGCCTCTTCGAGGCAGTTGACCGTGCGGTTCATCGACGGCGCCGAGACCTTCTCGCGCTCGGCGAGCTGCGTGAGGGTCAGGCTGTCGTGGCGGAAGAGCTCGCCGAGCACGGCGAACTGGGCATCGGAGAGAGCCTGGTCGGCCTTCTGCGCGCGAAGGCGCCGTGCCAGCCGGAACGTCGCCAAACGGAGGTCGGTGCTCTGCTCGGTGATCGTCGCCATAGATTAGTTAGCATAGCTCATTAGCCTTGCTAAGTAAAATTCGAGCGAGTGGATGTCGCGTGGCTCCGGTGCACGAACGAGCCGGGGCCCGCGCTTGAATCGCGCGGGCCCCGGCCGTCGGGCGTGAGGAGCACGCCCTCACCCGTGGAGGATCACTCGCAGGTGAACCGCGCATCACCCCAGATGCCGTGCGCACCATTGATGCTGCCCGGCGCGTCGACGATCAGGTCGATGTACTGCGCACCGGTCAGGTCGACGTTCACCGACTCCGGGGCGAAGCCCGGGGTGAACGTGCGCGACTGGTACCGGTTCACTCCGTCGGTGTCGACCTTGAAGATCACATTGCCGGCGAAGCCCGCCTCGAGCCCGACCTCGGCGGTGAACGCCGAGCACGCGCCGCCCAGGTAGTAGGTGATCTTCGACGCGGCGTGCACGCCGAGCCCCTTCGCATACACCGGCGACTGCCCGGTGGCCGGATCCGTGTAATTGATCTTCAGGGGCAGGTCGGGCGAGTTCGCGGCGTCCTTGTTGGCCACGTCCTTGCCGATGACACCCCAACCGTTCGTCGCGCTGAGCCACGGCAGCTCCGATGCCCACGCCGACCCCGTCGGCCCCGGCGGCAGCGGCTGCGAGACGACCTGCCAGTCGAAGATCTTCAGCCGGCTCTCGGTCGGGAGCAGCACCGAGGCGAGCTCCTTGCCCGGGTTCAGGCGCAGCAGGTTCGAATACACCTGGTAGCCGTACGTCGGGTACTCGTAGACGTCGGGGTTCGTCGCGCTGTTGCGCCCGAGCGACTTCACTGCGACGGTCGCGCCGCCGAGTCCGGATGCCTGCGGCAGCCAGTTCGGGAAGAACACGCGCTGCTTCTCGACGGTGCCGTCGGTGTAGGTGAGCGTCAGCTCGGGGTTCACTCCACCGCCCGAAGCAGCGGAGGCGAGGATCGCGAGGTGCGTTCCCTGCCCGCCCAGCGCGATCGTCTGCCCGGCAGGCGCCACCGAGTTCGGAGTGCCGACCGGTTCCGGCCATCGGTACTCGATCGCTGCGTCGCCGGTGCCGACCGTCACGGTGCCACCCGGCGTCGCTCCGGCCGCAGCCAGCGCGTCCTTCGAGAACGATGCACCGCCGCCGTCGAAGTTGCCGGCCGTCGCCGTCGCGAGATCGGTGATCGACACCGCGTTGAACGCCCCGGCGAGCGAGCCGTAGGCGACGTACAGCTGGTTCGCTCCCGAGACGGTCCGTGCCTGCTTCGCAGACTCGTAGGCCGCGGTGACGCTCACGGTCTGCGGGCCGGCTGCCGCGGCATCCGTCACCTCGAACACGAACTCGGCGCTCGCCGATTCCCCCTTCCCGACACTGCCCGGCACGTCGCCCGTCGACGAGACGAGCGTCCAGCCCGCGGGCGCCGTCGCGGTGAGCACGACGTCGTCCTTCGTCTTCGTGCCGGTGTTCCGGAACGTGGCGGTGACGCTCGTCTGCTCACCCTGGAAGACCCGCTCGGTCAGGTCGACGGCGACGGATGCCGCGGCGACATCCGCGTCCTGACCGCCCACGCCGCTTGTGTCCGTGAGGGTGAGTCGTACCGATTCATCGGCGGCGATCTCGCCCGTTGCGATCACGACCACTCCGCCCGCCCGTTCGGGGAGGTAGGTCCACCCCGCGGCGGTCTCGAGATCGGCGACGTCGTCGACGCGCGGCAGCGTGGTGCTGCCGAGCTTCACGTGCTTCGGCTCCGAGCCCGTGTGCGCCTCGATCCGGTAGGGGCGCGCGTCGGCCTTACCGTCGTAGTCGCCCGCGCGCTCGCCGATCTCGATGCGCACCGTGCCCTTCTTGCCGGCCTTCGGTGCGTCGATCGAGAACGACTGGGTGCTGTGCTCGCCGTCCGCGTACGCGCGGGTGACCTTGTCGTCCTCGTAGAGCTCGAAGCTCGACTCGCCCTGCGGGTACACCGAGAGCGTGATCGGGGAGTCCTCGGGCACGAGCGAGGCGTTGCGGGCGACGATGCCCTGCGGCACGACGGCGCCGGCGCGCACGAAGATCGGCAGCCGGTCGAGCGGTGCGGGGTGCCCGTTCAGCACCTGCCCGCCCTCGTGGAGTGCGCCCGTCCAGTAGTCGACCCACTGGGTGCCCGCCGGCAGGTAGATGCCGTTGCGCACCTCGGTCGAGGTGAACACCGGCGCGACGAGGTAGTCGGTGCCGAGCAGGAACTCGTTGTTCGCCTCGACGCTGTACGCGCCCGGGTCGCCCGGGTACTCGAGCGCGATCGAGCGCATCATCGGCACGCCGCTGGCGTGGGAATCGGCGGCCAGCGAGTAGATGTACGGCATCAGCTGCTGGCGCAGCTGCAGGTAGTCGCGATTGATCTCCGTCGCCTCCTCGCCGTAGAGCCACGGACGCTTGTCGGTCGCGGCCCAGCCGCTCATCGAGTACAGCGCGGGTGCGAACGCCTTCCACTGCAGGTCGCGCACATAGCTCTCGGCGGAGCCGCCGAAGATGCCGTCGACGTCGCCGGTCGTGAAGGCGAGGCCCGAGTTGCCCGCGCCGGTGAGCGCGGAGACCTGCCAGCGCACCGCGTCGAGGTCGCCCGAGTGGTCACCCGTCCACTGCATGCCGCAGCGTTGGGAACCGGCCCAGCCCTCGACCATGAGGGAGGTGCCGCGAGCGTCGGAGTACTGCTCGATGCCGCCGTGGGCGGCCTCGCAGCCGGTCAGTGCCTGGCGGTAGCCCGATCCGACCCACGCGACGTCGAGCTTGCGCAGTCGAACGCCGGCGTCGCCGACCTCGAACTCCTGGTTGGTGAGCGAACGCTGCGTCCACAAGCCCGTCTTCAGATCGGTCTGCTCTTCGATCGCATCGACCGTCTGCGGCAGGTCGACGTACTCGCAGCCGTAGCCGTCATTGACGAGCATCCAGCCCGCGGGCATGTCGTGCTCGACGAACTCCTTCGCGAAGTCGAGCGCCTGGGGCGTGGTCAGCTTGGCGGGGTCCTTGAATGCCGTGTACGTGGCGCTCCCGCGGTTGTAGCAATCGGCGTCGCCGTACTCGAGTGCGTAGACCGGCGGCATCATGGGACGCCCGGTGAGCTGGGTGTACGACTCGAGCGATTCCTTGTAGTCGCCGACGAAGTAGTAGGCGTCGAACCGCTTCTCCTCGTGGGTCGTCGTGTGTGCGGCGAAGTCGTAGCTGCCGCGGGCGAAGGTGTTGCGGAGCACTCCGTAGCCGTTCGACGACATGTAGTACGGCACGGCGTTGGGGTAGCCGTCGTCGTCCCAGTCGAAGTTCTTCGCGATGTTGACGGTCGCTCCCGTGTGCACCGAGCGGCCGTTCTGCATGCCGCCGCCGATGAACTGCTCGCCCTCGATACCCGCGAGGTGCTGCGTCGCCGATGACGCGCCGAAGGTGATGGGTGCCGACTCTGACCAGATGACGGAGCCGTCGACGCGGGTCGCGGCCGATCGGCCGGTGGCGCGATCGATGACCACCGAGACGGCGGCGGTCGCGATGGTGATCGTGTCGCCGTCGGTGACCGTCACGCCGGGGGCGTCGAAGCTGTCGGCGCCGACGACGATGTTCGCCGTGCGGGCCGGGTCGTCTTGGGGGGTGTTGGCCGGGTCGGTGAAGCTGCCGCTCGGGTCGGCCTCGAGCCGGAAGGTGCGGTCGTCGAGGAAGGACACCCGCATCGCTCCGGCGGCCGCGGTGAGCGTGACGCTCGCGCCGTCCTGCTTCACACCGCTGATCGCGCCGAGGGGAGTGCCGGCTGCGTCGACGGCGACCTCGGGGGTGACGGACTTCGGGGTGATCGGCGTGGTCGACGCGGTCACTCCGGTCGCGGCGGCCGTGGCTGCGGCCGGTGGCTCAGGTGCGGCGAACGCGGGCGACACGCCCGTCGTCGCCAGCACGGCGATGGCTGCTGCCGCGACGATCGCCGAGGCGCGTCGGCCTCGTCGTGCGCGGCTCGTGCGTTCGGGGGTCATCAGTGCTCGCTTTCATCATTGATTGCAATTGACGTGAAGAAGGGCCAAACGCTCATATCAGATCACTTCGACGTCACTCGGGTCAAGTGATTCAGGACATCGAACTTCATTTCGCCCTGCCGCCACTCCGCGGCGTCTACGCGGGTCCGGGGCTTCGGAACTCTTCGTCACCGTGGAGATCACGCGCGAGAGTTGAGTGAGGGTGCAGGGCGCGAACGGATGCCGCGCCTGTCACAATGACGACATGCGCACGTTCACCGACGCACACGGGGTCCACATCCACTACGAATCGTGGCGGGTGCCCGACGCGACGGCGGTGATCCAGCTCGCGCACGGCGTCGGCGAGCACATCGGCCGGTACGGCGAGCTCGTCAGCGCGCTGAACGCGGCCGGCTATTCGGTCTGGGCCGATGACCACCGTGGGCACGGGCAGACCGGGTTCGAGCAGCACGGCGGTGACCTCACCCGAATGGGTCGACCCGGGCCGGGCGGGATGAGGGCGGCCATCGCCGGCGTCGAGCACTTCGGCGAGATCATCCGCGAGGCCGAGGGAGACGAGGTGCCGCTTGTGATCCTCGGGCACTCGTGGGGCTCCTTCATGACGCAGCACGTCGTCAATCGGCATCCCGACCGCTACGACGCAGTCGTGCTCACCGGTAGCGCCTGGCTGCAACTCGGATACACGAATCTCGGCGACCTCAACAAGCGCTTTGCCCGCTCCGGGGGAACCGACGTCGAGTGGCTGAGCCGCGATCCGGCCGTCGCCCAGTCCTTCGAGGACGACCCATACACGACGAGCCGCACCCTGCAGCAGCTGTTCGGATGGCCGCAGTCGTTGTCGCTCATCACCCGGCCGTCGAAGCAGATCCCGAGCGAGCTGCCACTGCTCATCCTGGTGGGCGGCGACGACCCGGTCGCCGGCGAGCGCAGTGCGCTCGCGTTGCTGCGTGATTATGTCCGGCGTGCGCATCTCGTCGACGCGCAGCTCATCGTCTACGAGGGCGCTCGCCACGAGGTCTTCAACGAGACGAATCGCGAAGAGGTGCGAGCCGATCTCGTGCGGTGGCTCGACGAGCACTTCGCGGTCGACTGAGGGCAGGGGCTACATGCCGGCGTGCCACGGCGGCACGTCGTACCCGAGCATGCGGATGCGCGGATGGTGCGCCGCTCGAGACTCGGTCGCCCACGGGTAGACGATCGTGGTGACGTTGCAGTTGCCGAGCACCGGCAGCAGGTCGCGGTAGCCGTCGGGATCCATGCCCGCCAGCTCGCAGAACAGCAGGCGGATGAGTGTCGCGTGCGCGACGACCAGCACCCGCCCGTCGGGGAACTCCTCGACCAGTTCGTCGAATGCAGGCAGGGCGCGCGCGATTCCTGCCCGGCCCGACTCCCCGCCGGGGAACGCATGGGTCGCGGGGGCCTCCTGAAACGCCGCCCAGTCGTCGGGGTATCGCTCGGTGAGTTCATCGGGCGTGAGGCCCTCGGCATCGCCGAAGTCGATCTCGACCAGCCGGTCGTCGAGACGCAACTCCAGGCCGGTGGTCTCGACCGAAGGCGCGGCCGATCGGCGCGCGCGGCTGAGCGGCGAGGCGACGATCGCGTCGAGGCGCGCGTCGACCGCCCAGGCGCCGAGCGCCGCCGCCTGGCCGAGTCCGTGACGCGTGAGCGGGACATCCGAGTTGCCCGCGTAGCGATGGTCGGCGTGCCAGATGGTCTCGCCGTGCCGCGCCAGGAAGAACGTCGTCATGCCGCCAGCGTACGCCCGGCATCCGTAGGCTGTACGGCATGCACGGTGAATACAAGGTGCCCGGTGGCAAGCTCGTGGTCGTCGATTTCGACGTGACCGATGGCGTGATCCGCAACCCCCGCATCGCGGGCGACTTCTTCCTCGAACCCGACGAGGCGCTGGGCGACCTCGATGCTGCGCTCGACGGGATCTCCGCGGCATCCGATGCCAAGCAGATCACCGCGGCGCTCACCGCGGGCCTTCGCCATGACGCGGTCCTGCTCGGCTTCTCGGCCGAGGCGATCGCCGTGGCGGTGCGCCGGGCGATGACGGATGCCACGGGCTGGGCCGACTACGAATGGGAGATCGTGCACGACGCGGCCGTGCCGCCGCGCACGCACCTCGCCCTCGACGAGGTGCTCGCGACCCGGGTCGGCGAGGGCCGGCGCAAGCCGACGCTGCGGTTCTGGGAGTGGGACGAGTCGGCGGTCGTCATCGGCAGCTTCCAGTCGGTGAAGAACGAGGTCGACCCCGAAGGTGCCGAGAAGTACGGCTTCGAGGTCGTGCGCCGCATCTCGGGCGGCGGCGCGATGATGATGGAGCGCGGCAACGTCGTGACGTACTCGCTCTACGTGCCGGGCGAGCTCGTGCAGGGCATGAGCTTCGCCGACTCCTACGCCTACCTCGACGACTGGGTGCTGCAGGGGCTGCGCGGCCTCGGCATCGAGGCGACGTACCAGCCGCTCAACGACATCGCGAGCCCGCTCGGCAAGATCGGCGGCGCGGCGCAGAAGCGCCTCGGCTCCGGCAGCGTGCTGCACCACGTCACGATGGCCTACGACCTCGACAACGAGAAGATGCTCGAGGTGCTGCGCATCGGCCGCGAGAAGATCAGCGACAAGGGCATCGCGAGCGCCGCGAAGCGCGTCGATCCGCTGCGCTCGCAGACCGGGCTGTCGCGGGCAGCGATCATCGAGAGTTTGAAGCAGACGTTCGCGTCGCTCTACGGCGCGACGCCCGGCACGGTGTCGGCCGACGAGCTCGCCGAGGCCGAAGCGCTCGTCGAGTCGAAATTCGCGGCCCGGGAGTGGCTCTACCGCGTCCCCTGACCCGCGCGCGAGGAAGGCTCAGCGATCCCCGTTAGAATCGCCGGATGGACTGGTGGATCTGGCTCGGCATCGCCGTGCTCGTCGCCGCCTTCGTGGCGGTCGCGGTGCGGCGTGGCTGGATCGACCTCTCCGACAAGACGCGCCGCGGTGGCGGTGGTGGCGGCGTCATGATGATCGGCGATGAGGTGTTCGCGCCGCGCAAGCACGAGGCGCAGGTCGAGCTCGATCGGCAGAGTCGCCTGCCGGCACCCGCGCCGGCACCGGGCGACGGCGACAAGGGCATCGCCTTCGCCGACGACGGTTCGGATGCCTCGAAGCCTGCGCCTGCGCGAGCCGATCGGTTCCGCGGCTCCATCCGCATCGACGTCGAGTAGCTCCTCGAGGAGGTCTGCCGGCGTCGAATCGAGACCTCTCAGCCGTGCTGCCAGACTGGACGCGTGACCGACGACGAACCCGACCGCATCATCCATGCGGACAACCTCGCCGTGCTGCCCACCCTGCCCGATGGCCGGTTCACGCTCATCTACCTCGACCCGCCGTTCAACACGGGTCGCGCCCAGTCGCGGCAGGCGACCCGCCACGTGCGCATCGCGACGACGGATGGCGGGGAGCCCGCGCCAGGTTCTGCGAGCGCTGCCGGAACCATCACCGGGTTCGCCGGCAAGCGCTACGAGCGCATCCGCGGCGACCTGCTGCGTTACGACGACCGTTTCGACGACTACTGGGGGTTCCTCGAGCCGCGGCTCGTCGAGGCGTGGCGGCTGCTCGCCGACGACGGCACCCTGTACCTGCACCTCGACTACCGGGAGGCCCACTACGCGAAGGTGCTGCTCGACGCGCTCTTCGGGCGGGAGTGCTTCCTCAACGAGCTGATCTGGGCGTACGACTACGGCGCGAAGGCGAAGCGCAAGTGGCCGACGAAGCACGACACGATCCTCGTCTACGTGAAGAACCCGGCGGCGTACTGGTTCGACTCGACCGCCGTCGACCGGGAGCCCTACATGGCGCCCGGGCTCGTGACCCCCGAGAAGGCAGAGCTCGGCAAGCTGCCGACCGACGTCTGGTGGCACACGATCGTCTCGCCGACCGGCCGCGAGAAGACCGGCTACCCGACGCAGAAGCCCGAGGGCATCCTGCGCCGCATCGTGCAGGCGTCGACGCGCGAGGGCGACTGGGTGCTCGACTTCTTCGCGGGGTCGGGCACGACCGGGGCAGTGGCCGCGACGCTCGGCCGGCGCTTCGTGCTCGTCGATGAGAACCCCGAGGCGATCGCCGTGATGAAGGGGCGGTTCACGGATGTCGCGGGCGTCGTGTTCGAGCAGGGAGTTCCGCCGCGCTGAGGCGTCGCGTCGAGCCGGTCGTCAGCTCGACTGGCGCACCACGAGACTCGTCGGAAGCAAGGTCGTCGGCGGCACGTCGTCGCCCTCGATGAGGCGCACGAGCGCGCGTGCCATCTCGGTGCCCATCTCGACCGATGGCTGGTGCACCGTGGTGAGCGGGGGCATCGCGGTCGCGGCGTAGCGGTCGTCGTCGAAGCCGACCACGGCGATGTCGCCGGGCACGGTCAGGCCGGCTTCGGCGATCGCCGAGTAGGCGCCGATCGCCATCTGGTCGTTCGCAGCGAAGACCGCGTCGATCGACGGATCGCGTTCGAGCAGGCGACGCATCGCCACGGCACCCGAAGCTGGACTGAAGTCGCCGTACTCGACCAGATCGATCGGCAGGCCCGCGCGCTCGAGCACCGAGCTGAATCCACGCAGCCGGTCGACGCCGGGGGGCATGTCCTGGGGGCCGGCGATCGTGGCGATGCGGGCGCGTCCGCGATCGACGAGGTGCTGCGCCGCGAGTTCGGCGCCGTGCGTGTTGTCGACGTCGACCGTGTAGTTGACACTCTCGGTGGCGTCGAGCGGCCGGCCGCCGAAGACCACGGGCAGCGAGAGGCTGACGTTCGCGTACGAGTGGTCGCCCGTGTGGTGCGAGGCGACGAGCGCCCCGTCGACGTTGCCGCCGAGCAGGTAGCGACGTGTCTTCTCGCTGCCGGTCTCGGATTCGATGAGCATCGAGAGCGTGTAGTCGGTGCTCGCGAGGGCGAGGCCGACGCCCTGCACGAGCGTCGCGAAGAACGGGTCGTTGAACACGCGCGAGGTGGACTCGGGAACGACGAGGGCGATCGCCTGCGTGCGCCGGCTCGCGAGTGAGCGGGCGGCCCGGTTCGGCACGTAATTCAGCGCCGCGATGGCCTCCTGCACCGCTTCGACGACGTCGGGGCTGACCTTCGGCGAACCGTTGACGACGCGCGAGACGGTCGCGCGCGAGACGCCGGCGCGCGCCGCGACCATCTCGAGGGTCGGCGCCTGGCCGGCCTGCATTCCCGTCATCGCGAACCCCCTCACAGTGTTGCGGCTCACCCCACGATAGTCGTCGCGGCAGTGAGCGTCGCGGGGGCGGTCTTGGTGTCCGAGATCAGCGCGGCGAAGGCACGGGCGCTGTCTTTCGGTGTTCGCTCGAAGGTGTCGTAGTCGACGCGCACGATGCCGAATCGCTTCTCGTAGCCCCACGCCCACTCGAAGTTGTCGAGCAGCGACCACACGAAGTAGCCGCGCACGTCGGCGCCCATCTCGATCGCGGCGCCGATGGCGTCGACGTGATCGAGGATGTACGCCGTGCGCTCAGTGTCGTGCACCGCGCCGTCATCGGTCACGGCGTCGTCGTATGCCGCGCCGTTCTCGGTCACGTACAGCGGGGGCAGGTTCGGGTACTCCGCGCCGAGACGCACGAGCAACCGGGTGAGTCCGGCGGGATTGACCTCCCATCCCATCGCCGTGCGCGGCAGCCCGCGCGACGGCATCGAGACGTACTCGCTGCCGGGGAACGGCGAGCGGCCGGGGCGATCGGTGGGGCGCAGCGAGGGCGGCGCGTCGGCTGGGAGCGGGTGCCCCGAGACGTTGTCGTCGTGATAGTGGTTCACGCCGAGGAAGTCGAGGGGCTGCGAGATCTGCTCGAGGTCGCCCGGATGGATGCGCTCGTCGAGGCCGAACTCGCGCACATCGTCGAGCAGGTCCGACGGATATGCCCCGAGCAGCATGGGCTCCAGGTACATCCGGTTCCAGAGCGCGTCGATGCGGCGTGCCGCCTCGAGGTCGACGGGATCGCGCGGATCGTTCGGCACCGCGTTGGTGAGGTTCAACGTGATGCCGAGACGGACGTCGCGCCCCGACGCATCCGCGAGGCCCCTGAGCCGCTCGACCGCGAGGCCGTGTCCGAGGTGCTGGTGATGCACCGCCGCGAGGCCGGCGACCGGGTCGTTGAGGCCCGGCGCGTGTTCGCCGCCGACGTAGCCGATGAGCGAGGAGCAGAGCGGCTCGTTGAACGTCGTCCAGTGCGTCACCCGGTCGCCGAGCGCCCCGTAGACGGCCTCGGCGTAGTCGGCGAAGCGATACGCCGTGTCGCGGTTCGCCCAGCCGCCGTGCTCCTGCAGTGCCTGCGGCAGGTCCCAGTGGTAGAGGGTCAGCCAGGGCAGGATGCCTGCGCCGAGCAGTTCGTCGACGAGCCGCGAGTAGAAGTCGAGGCCCTCGTGGTTGACGGCGCGCCCGCCGGGCACGATGCGCGCCCAGCTCGTCGAGAATCGGTAGGAGTCGAGGCCGAGCGATCGCATGATCGCGACGTCTTCGGGCATGCGGCGGTAGTGGTCGACGGCGCGGTCGGGGGTGTCGCCGCCTGCGATCGCCCCGGGTACCCGGGCGAACGCGTCCCAGATCGACTCCTCCTTGCCGCCGTCGTGTGCGGCGCCCTCGATCTGCGCCGCTGCGGTCGCCGATCCCCAGAGGAAGTTCTCGGGCCAGCTCCGGTCGAACGCGGGGTGGCGGTCGGCGGGGGTGCGGTTCTCGTTCAACCCTTCACAGCTCCTTGCATGATTCCCGAGATGAGTTGCTTGCCCGCGACGATGAAGAGCACGAGCAGCGGCACGGTGGCGAGGATCGCACCCGTGAGCACGACCGAGTAGTCGACGTAGTAACCCGACTGCAACTGGCTGAGCGCCGTCTGCAGGGTCGGGTTCGTCGGACTCAGCACGATGAGCGGCCAGAGGTAGTCGGTCCACGCCATCATGAAGGTGAAGAGGCCGAGGATCGCCATCGCCGGACGCGCTGCGGGCAACGCGACGTTGAAGAAGGTGCGGATCTGGTTCGCGCCGTCGACGCGGGCGGCCTCGATGAGCTCGTCGGGGATGACGTCGACGAGGTACTGGCGCATGAAGAAGACGCCGAACGCGGTCACGAGGGTCGGCACGATGACCGCGCCGATCGTGCCGGTCCAGCCGAGCTCGCGCATCACCATGAAGAGGGGGATGATGCCGAGCTGGGTCGGGATCGCCATCGTGGCGATGACGAACACCATGAGCCCGTCGCGTCCGCGGAAGCGGAGCTTCGCGAACGCGTACCCTGCGAGCGTCGAGAACGTCACGACTGAGATCGTGATGACCGCCGAGATCACGATCGAGTTGCCGAGCGCCAGCCAGAACGGGATGGCGTCGAGCACCTTCGCCGCGTTGGCGAAGAAGTTGCCGCCGGGGATGAGGGGGAGCGTCTCGCCACGGGTGGCGTTCGTCCCGCTGCCGACGACGACCGACCACCAGAGAGGGTAGGCGCCGCCGATGATGAACGCGGCGAGCAGTCCGTAGATGAGGAAGCCCGGGCGGCTGCCGATGCCGGCCGTGCCCATGGCTCGCCTCGGCCGACGGCCCGCGCCGCGACCGCCGCGATCGGCATCGCCGTCGCGACCGCCACCGCTGTCGCGCCTCGGTTCGATGTCGTCGACCATCACGGCGGGGATGGGTTCGGGGGTCAGGGTGCTCATGCCGCTCCTCCTCGGGTGGCGCGTTCGCGGGCCCGGCGGGTGCGGCGACTCGGCCGGTCTCCGCCGGTGGCGATGCGGCGGGAGATCAGGAAGTTGACGAGGCCGAACCCGACGATGAGCAGGAACAGCAGCCACGCGACCGCGGCGGCCTCGCCGAAGTCGCGCCGGAAGAACGCGAGCTCCCACATGAACAGCACCGTGGTCTGGAACTGCCGGTCGCTGCCGCCGATGCCGCCCGCGGTCGACACATCGAAGAGGCGCGGCTCGGCGAAGATCTGCAGGCCGCCGATCGTGGCGGTGATGATGACGAAGATGAGGGTCGGGCGGATCGACGGGATCGTGATCGAGAAGAACCGCCGCACGGCACCGGCGCCGTCGATCGCGGCGGATTCGTAGAGGTCGCGCGGCACCGACTGCATCGCGGCGAGCAGGATGAGGGCGTTGTAGCCCGTCCAGCGGAAGTTCACCATCGTGGCGATCGCGATGTGGCTGAGGAAGGTGTCGTGCTTCCAGTCCTGGTCGGCGATGCCGAAGACGTTCAGCAGGTTGTTCACGAGGCCGTCGGCCTCGTTGAACGCGCTCGAGAAGATGATGGCCACGGCGACGGGCGTCACGATGTAGGGCAGCAGCACGCTCATGCGCCAGAAGGTCGGCGCGCGCAGCCCCTGGTCGAGCAGGTAGGCGACGATGAGGGCGATGGTCAGCTGCGGGATCGACGACAGCAGGAAGATGCTGATCGTGTTGCCGATCGAGTTCCAGAACATGGCGTCGCCGAGGATCTCGACGAAGTTGTCGAGGCCGACGAACGGCCCTTGCCCCTTCAGCAGGTCCCACTCGTGCATCGACACGACGAGCGTGTAGATGAGCGGGAAGAGGCCGACGAGTGCGAAGAGGATGAAGAACGGCGAGACGTAGAAGTACGGGCTCGCCTTCACGTCGAAACGCGAGAGGCGCTGACGGAAGGTCAGTGGTTCGGATGCCGCGGCTCGGCGCTGCGGCGTGGGGGTCCCGCTCGCGGGAGGCCGAATGGTCGTGGTCATGCGAAGTCCAGTCGTGGGAGATGACGAGGAGGAGGGCCCCCGGGCGACGCGCCCGAGGGCCCTCCGTTCCTCAGGCGGGAACTACTCGCCGACGAGTTCGTGCAGCAGCTCGATCGCCTGGTCCCAGGCGGCGGCGCCATCGGCTTCGCCACGGTCCAGCGCCGAGAGCGCCGGGCCGAACACGTTCTCCTGGATCACGGAGTCGTCGGGACCCTTGAACTGGGCGACGACGCCTTCGGCGCGAGCGGCCAGGATCGCACCGGTGGGAGCGCCGTTGAAGAACTCGTTCGGCGTCGCCTCCTCGGCGAGCGTCTCCTGTGCGCCGACGGTGCTCGGGAAGTTGCCCGCTGCTGCAGACTGCTTCACCTGCTGCTCGGGCTGCGTGAGCCAGTCCGCGAGCTTGGCGGCCTCTTCCTTGTGCTCCGACGACTCGGGCACCGAGAGGAACGCGCCACCCCAGTTGGCTGCGCCACCGGGGAAGACATCGGCGAAGTCCCACCCGGTGGAGGCGTCGCCGCCGCCGGTCTCGACCTGGCCCTCGACCACGCCGAGCATCCAGCCCGGGCAGACGAAGGTCGCGAAGGTGCCGTCGACGAACGACTTGCCGCCGTTCCAGTCCCATGCCGCCTGCGCGGCCGAGAGGCCGTCGCCGACTGCAGCCGTGAGCAGGTCGAAGTTCGCCTTGAGGTCGGCGTTGTCTTCGACGTTCAGCTCGCCGTCGCTCGTGTAGTAGCCCTCGGGCATCTGGTTGACCATCGAGTTCCAGACGAAGCCAGAGTGGTCGAACCAGGCCTTGCCGGTCGCCTGCTGGTACTGGCGGCCCACATCGAAGTAGTGCGCCCAGTCGCCGTTGAGCAGCTCGGCGACGCTCTCGCGGTCGGAGGGGAGTCCGGCCGCCTCGAGCGCCGGACCGTTGTAGCAGATGCCGCTCGGCCCGATGTCGGTGCCGTAGCCGATGACCCGGTCCTCGGGGTCGGTCGCCTGCTCGTACTTCCAGTCGACCCAGTCGCCCTTGCGGTCGGCGATGCCGTAGTCGGTGAGGTCGACGAACTGGTCGGAGACCTCCATGATCGCGCCGAGCCAGCCCTCCTCGATCGCCACGACGTCGGAGAGGCCGGAGCCTGCGGCGAGCTTGGTGAACGCGTCGGTGCGGGCGTTGCCGCCCGTGTCGATGTTGGTCGCCTCGATCGTGATGCCCGGGTTGGCTTCCTCGTACTCCGTGTAGAGGTCGTCGTATCCGAACGTTCCGAACGTGGTGACGGTCAGTGTGATGTCGCCGTCGCCTTCTTCGCCGCCGCCGGTCGAGCAGGCGGTGGCGAGGAGGGCGATGGATGCCGCGCCGGCGATGGCAGCGGCAACCTTCGTGTGGCGTGAGAGCTTCACGGTCACTCCTTTGTGTGTGCGTGGACGGGAATGTGCGCAGCGTGAGAGCGCTCTCTTCGTCGAACGTGAGAGCGCTCTCACGGTTCGAGGTGCGACTCTATGCAGTGGAACCGCCCGCTGTCAAGAGAGCGCTCTCACGCGCCGGGTTCGTTACTGAGCCGTGATCTTCTCGCGCAGCCGATTCGAGGCATCCGGGGCGTCGAGCCACCCGCGCGTAGACTCGTCGGGTGTCAGTGAGTGAAGGTCGCGTTCCCTCCGATCAAGTGAGGCAACGCCGGCGTCTCGTCATCGCGGGCTCGCTGAGTCTCGCGCTCATCGCCGTCGCCGTGGTCGTCATCGGCGCCGTCTCGGGCTCGGCCGGCACCGGCCCCGGCGGATCCGCGACCGGCGAGGCATCCGCGCCACCCGACACCGAATCGCCCCGCCCGGCGCCCGGCGCGACTCCGCCGCCGGCGAGCGTCGACACCTTCGATCGCACTGCGCATTCCCTCGATGACGCCAACAGCATCTGGGTCGTCGTCAACAAGCTCCGGCCGCTGAACCCGCAGGACTTCGAACCCGACGATCTCGTCGACGTGCCCGTGCCGCACACCTGGGACCCGCTGCTGCGCCAAGAGCCGTCCGATGCGATCGTCGCGATGTTCCAGGCCGCGCTCGACGAGGCCGACCTCTCGCTCGCGTCGAACAGTGCCTTCCGATCGTTCTCCGCACAGGAGTCGATCTACGACGGCGACGACCTGTTGACCGCGCGACCGGGTTTCAGCGAGCACCAGACCGGCCTGGTGATGGACATCGGCGCCGAGAGCGGCGAGTGCTCGCTCGCCGCCTGCTTCGGCGACACCGCCGAGGGCATCTGGTTGCGCGACAACGCGTGGCGCTTCGGGTTCATCCTGCGCTACCCCGCCGACAAGACGCCGGTGACGGGCTACGAGTTCGAGCCCTGGCACTACCGCTACGTCGGGGTGCCGCTCGCGACCGAGATGCACGAGACGGGCATCACGACGCTCGAGGAGTTCTTCGGCCTCCCGGCAGCTCCCGAATATGAGTGAGCGGATGCCGCGGCGCGGCGTTTCCCTCGCGGTGCTGGTCGTCAATCAGCTGCTCGCCGGGGTCGGCGTCGCGTCGGGCATCGCCGTCGCCGCCCTGCTCGTCGAAGACCTGACCGGAGTCGTCGCGCTCGCCGGCCTCGCGCAGTCGTCGAGCGTGCTCGGCGCAGCCGTCGCCGCCATCCCACTCGCCCGCCTCGCAGTGCGCTCGGGCCGGCATGTCGCGCTCGCCGTCGGCTACGCGCTCGCCGCGGCGGGCGCCGTGCTCGTCATCGCCGCCGCCGCGAGCGGATGGGTGCCGCTCGTCTTCCTCGGCCTCGCGGCATTCGGGGCGGGTGCCGCCGCGGGCCTGCAGGCGCGGTTCGCGGCGACCGAGGTCGCGGCCGCCGGCTTCGAGGCGCGCTCCATGTCGCTCGTGCTGTGGGCGACGACGCTCGGCTCGGTGGCCGGCCCCCTGCTCTCCGCCACCGGCGATGCCGTGGGTCTCGCGCTCGGGCTGCCCCCGCTCGTCGGCCCGTTCCTGTTCTCCGGCGCCGCGTTCGCCCTGTCGACCCTGCTGGTGGCGACCGCGCTGCGGCTGCCGAAGCCGGGCACGATGGCGACGGATGCCGCGACGAGCGCGCCCGACGAGGGTCGTGACGTCGACCTCGCACCCGACCAGGTCGCCGATCCGGCCGGATCCGCACCGGCCGCCGAACCGATCGGCGCCTGGCGCGCGCTCCGCACGGCGGTTCGCGACCCACGCGCACTCTTCGCGATCCTCGCGATCGTGTGCTCGCACACCGTCATGATCGGCGTGATGGTGATGACGCCGGTGCACATGACCTCGCACGGCCTCTCGCTCTCGCTCGTGGGCGTCGTGCTCAGCATCCACATCATCGGCATGTACGGCGCGAGCCCGATCGTGGGCTGGCTCGTCGACCGTCTCGGACCGCCGCGCGTGATCGCCGTCGGCGCCGGAATCCTCATCGTCGCGGCGCTCATCGGCATCTTGGCGCCCGCCGACGACATGCTGCTCATCCCGCTCGCCCTCGGCCTGCTCGGCCTCGGCTGGTCGTGCGGGCTCATCGGCGGCTCCACCCTGCTGACGACCTCGGTCGAACCCGAGATGCGGGTGCCCTTGCAGGGTGCGACCGACGCGGCGATGAACCTCGCCGCCGCGGCATCCGCTGCCCTGTCGGGCGTCGTGCTCGGAGCCGCGGGTTTCGCCGGCGTGAACGTCGTCGCGCTGCTGGTGCTCGTGCCGCTCGGCGTTGCGGCGGTGCGCGCGGTGCGGGCGAATCGCGCCGTCGCGGCGTCCTAGTCGCGGCGGTTCGCCGAGAGCGCGCTCTCACCGGCTTCCCAGCCGTTCGGAGGGATCCTCACAAATTCGCGTGATGGGCTGTCACGTCCCCCCAAATGCCGACCCGGAATTCCCCCACCTGTGCGCCTCACCTTCTTCACCCCTGCCTCCAACTCCTCCGAACTCCCCGCGAGACGCCGCGCGACCTACCGAGAACCGGTCGTCGAGGGCGCCCTCGATTCCGTCGCGGCCGTCGACGCGCAAGTGATCGCCGCCCCCGCGTCGGCGCCCCTCGCCGAGTCGTCCGATGCCGTCGCGGGCCGCGAGGAACGCCGTGCTCGCCATCGAGCCGAGCGGGTGCGCAACCGGCGCCCGTCGAGCGGCGGAGCGCGACGCGTCGTGGCGCTCAGCTGCGCGAGCGCCATCCTGGGCGTCAGCGCGTTCGGCGCCGTCGCCGCGGCATCCGCCGATGAGAAGGCGATGCTCGCCGCCGCGAGCGAGACCGCCGCTTCGTCGCAGGCGGCAGCCGCCGCGGGAGACGAACTCACCTCGTCGATCGAGATCGC
Source organism: Agromyces sp. GQ35 (assembly GCF_059758475.1). NCBI lineage: Bacteria > Bacillati > Actinomycetota > Actinomycetes > Micrococcales > Microbacteriaceae > Agromyces > Agromyces sp. GQ35. Next base: position 1,345,994 of record NZ_JCAXEO010000001.1, read on the forward strand.
CGCACGACCTGCCGTCACGAGCGCGCTCTCGACGGCAGCAGCGCCCTTCACCGGCGGCACCCAGGTCACCGTGACCGGAGACGAGCTCGATCAGGTGGGCCAGGTCGTGGTGGGCGGCGTCGAAGCCCCGATCGTGGCTGCTGCACCCGAACAGCTCACGTTCCAGGTGCCGGCCGTCGCCGAGACCGCGCTCGGCGGGGTGCCGGTCGCATTCACCGATGTGATGGGGGAGCCCGTGGCCGTCACGGCGCCCGGCACGGCGACCGTGGCCGGTGCCGCTGCGCCCGCCTCGCTCGCCGCCCAGCTCACTGCGATCGACGAGGCCGCCGTGCATGCCGCGCCGCAGTCGCTCGTGCTGACCTACACCTCGAATCCGGCGATCGACGCGCAGCTGGGATACGTGCTCACCTACTGGAGCAGTTACAACACGGCCGAGTACACCGTCTTGAGCGGTGTCGACTGCGCGAACTTCGCGAGCCAGTCACTCGTCGCGCGAGGCTGGGCGATGGACGCCGGCTGGTACTACGACCGCGCGACCGGTGCGATGTCGCCGAGCTGGGCGAGCTCCACGGCGATGCGCGACTGGCTGTACACCCGGCCCGACCTCGCGACGCCCCTCGACGACTCGCAGCGCAGCCTCGTGAAGGTCGGCGACATCGCCCAGTTCGACTGGGACGGCTCGGGCGACCGTGACCACACCGCCGTCGTCACGCGCGTCGAGCACGGCGCGAACGGCACGACCGTCTGGGTCGGCGGCCACACGAAGGACGCGGACTACTGGAACGTCGACGAGGCCCTCGCCTCGGGCGGCGGGGCCGTCACCTACTTCTCGCTGAAGTAACCGGCTCAGCCGGCGAGTGCCGCGTCGACGATCTCTTTGGCCGCAGCCTGCACCTCTGCAAGATGCTCCGGCCCCTTGAATGACTCGGCGTAGATCTTGTACACGTCTTCGGTGCCGCTCGGCCGCGCCGCGAACCACGCATCGGCCGTCTCGACCTTCACGCCGCCGATCGCCGCGTCGTTGCCCGGCGCGTGCGAGAGCTTCGCCGTGATCGGCTCGCCCGCGAGCTCGGTCGCCGAGATCGCGTCGCCGTCGAGCTTGCCGAGCGCCGCCTTCTGGGCAGCGGATGCCGCGGCATCCGTGCGCTCGTAGGACGGGTCGCCGAAGCGCTCGACGAGCTCCGCGTAGAGGGCCGACGGCGACTTGCCGGTGACCGCGCGGATCTCGGACGCGAGGAGGCAGAGCAGGATGCCGTCCTTGTCGGTGGTCCAGACCGTGCCGTCGAAGCGCAGGAACGAGGCGCCGGCGCTCTCTTCGCCGCCGAAGCCGACGGAGCCGTCGACGAGGCCGGGCACGAACCACTTGAAGCCGACCGGCACCTCCCAGAGCCGGCGGCCGAGCGAGGCGGCGACCCGGTCGATCATCGAGCTCGAGACGAGGGTCTTGCCGATCGCGGCATCCGCTCGCCAGTTCGGCCGGTGCCCGAAGAGGTACTCGATCGCCACCGCGAGGTAGTGGTTGGGGTTCATGAGGCCGCCGTCGGGCGTGACGATGCCGTGCCGGTCGGCGTCGGCGTCGTTGCCCGTGAGGATGTCGAAGTCGCCCGCGTGCTCGAGCACCGACGCCATGGCGCTCGGCGACGACGGGTCCATGCGGATCTTGCCGTCCCAGTCGAGCGTCATGAACGACCACGCCGGGTCGACGCGCTCGTTCACGACGGTGAGGTCGAGGTCGTACGCGTCGCGGATCGCGCCCCAGTACGAGACGGATGCCCCGCCGAGCGGGTCGGCACCGATGCGGATGCCCGAGGTGCGGATTGCGTCGAAGTCGATGATGTTCGCGAGGTCGGCGACGTAGTTGCCGCGGAAGTCGTAGGTCTCGACACCGCTCGGCTCGGCCTGCTTGACGTCGCGGAGCCCGCCGGCGATGAGCTCGTTGGCGCGGTCGGCGATCCACTTCGTGGCATCCGAGTCGGCAGGGCCGCCGTGCGGCGGGTTGTACTTGAAGCCGCCGTCGTGAGGCGGGTTGTGCGACGGGGTGATGACGATGCCGTCGGCCTCGCCCTCGGCGCGCTTCGCCGGGTCGTTGTTCCACTTCAGGATCGCGTGCGAGAGCGCGGGCGTCGGCACGTAGTCGTCGAACTCGTCGACGAGCACGCGCACCCGGTTGGCGACGAGCACGTCGAGGGCCGTCGTCTGCGCGGGAGCGGACAGCGCGTGCGTGTCGGCGCCGATGAAGAGCGGGCCGGTGATGCCCTGCGCGGTGCGGTACTCGACGATCGCCTGCGTGATCGCGAGGATGTGGTCTTCGTTGAAGCTCGCCGTGAGCGCCGACCCGCGGTGCCCCGAGGTGCCGAACGCGACGCGCTGCGCCGGCTCCGAGGCATCCGGATGCTGCTCGTAGTACGCCCGGACGAGGGCCTCCACATCGATGAGGTCGGATGCGGTCGCCGGGGTGCCTGCTCGCTCGTGCATGCCACCCAGTCTGGCACCGCGGCGCGACTCACACGAGTGCGTGCACCGCCGTTGCGATCGTGAAGATGGCGAGGCCCGCGAGTGCGCCGACGACGGTGCCGTTGATGCGGATGAACTGCAGGTCGCGGCCCACCTGCAGCTCGATCTTCTCGGTCGTCTCCCGCGGATCCCACCGTTCGACGGTCTCGGTGATGACACCCGCGATCTCGTGCCGGTAGTTGCGCACGACGTAGGCCGCGGCATCCGTCACCCAGGTGTCGACCTTCGCGGCGAGGCCCTCGTCGGCCTCGAGCCGCGCGCCCACCTCGACGACGGCGGCAGTGAGACCTGCGCGGAGTTCGCTCGTCGGATCGGCGAGCGCCTCCTCGAGACTCGCCTTCACGGACGCCCACGCCTCTCCGGCGAACTCGCGCACACGCGGGCTCTCGAGCAGTTCGGCCTTGAGCGACTCGACCCGGGCGATCATCGTCGGATCGTGCTGCAGGCCCTCGGCGAGTTCGGCGAGATAGCGGTCGATCGCGATGCGCAGCGGATGCTCCGAATCGGTACGCACCGCGCGCACGAACGCGAGCACCTCGCGGTAGGCGCGGTCGTCGACGATGCGATCGACGAAGCCGGGCAGCCACCGCGGCAAGCGGTCGGAGACCATGTTGCCGAACGCCTCCGGATGCCCCTCGAGCCACGCCTCGGCCTTCTCGAGCACGACGTCGACGGCGGCGCGCTGCTGGTCGGCGGCCACGAGCCGGGCCCCGACCCGGCCGATCGCCGGTGCCCACTCGGGCTCGAACAGGTGACGCCGGGCGAGTCGCTCGATCACGTCCTCGACGTCGTCGTCGCCGAGCAGGGTGAGCACGCCGCGGGCGGCGACGGATGCCTCAGCGGTCAGTCGTTCTGCATTGGCCGGTGTCGCGAGCCAGCCGCCGAGCCGGCGGGAGATGCCGATCGAACGCAGCTTGCCGAGCACGACGTCGTCGGAGAGGAACTCGTGCTCGACGAACGCGCCCAGGCTCGCGCCGATCTCGTCCTTGCGGTTCGGGATGATCGCGGTGTGCGGGATCGGGATGCCGAGCGGGTGCCGGAACAGTGCCGTCACGGCGAACCAGTCCGCGATCGCGCCGACCATCGCGCCCTCGGCGGCAGCGCGCACGTAGCCGAGCCACGGCACCTGGTCCTGCAGCGCGAACGACACGGCGAACACGACCGCGGCGACGGCGAGCAACCCCGTGGCGACGCGCTTCATGCGCCGAAGCGCCACGAGCCGCTCGGCGTCGGTCGGCACGGCCCGGCGTTCGTCGATCGTGGTCATCGGCCCCTCCTCACGCTGCGGGGTTTCGCACGGTGTCGACGCTAGCCGCTCGGCCTGGGCGCGATGGCTAGGCTGGCCTGCATGACGGATGCCGCGCCCACACCGCCCGAGGAGACCTACTCCTACCTGGGGCCGGCCGGCACCTTCACCGAAGCGGCGCTGAAGCAGGTGCCCGCGGCATCCGGCAAGCACTGGCGGGCCGTGAACAACGTCGGCGAGGCGCTCGCGGATGTCACGAAGGGCCGTTCGATCGCCGCGATGATCGCGATCGAGAACTCGGTCGACGGCGGTGTTTCGGCGACGCAGGACGCGCTCGCCACCGTGCCCGGGCTCCGTATCCTCGGCGAGTACCTCGTGCCGGTGAACTTCGTGCTCGTCGCCCGGCCGGGCACCGTGCTCGCCGAGGTGCGGGTCGTCAACGCCCACCCCGTCGCGTACGCGCAGTCGCGCGGCTGGCTCGAACGCGAGCTGCCCGACCACGGGCACATCCCGGCGACGAGCAACGTCGCCGCCGCGGCATCCCTGTTCGAAGGCAGCCAGGCCGACGCAGCCGTCGCCCCTCCCGGCATCACCGACCACCTCGACGTCGACGTGCTCGCCCGCGACATCGGCGACAACGCCAACGCGGTCACCCGATTCGTGCTCGTCGGCCGCTCGCGGGTGCTTCCCGAGCCGACCGGCGCCGACAAGACGAGCATCATCGTCGAACTGCCCGACGATGAGCCGGGTGCGCTGCTCGCGATGCTCGAGCAGTTCTCGACCCGCGGCGTGAACCTCTCGCTCATCCAGTCCCGGCCGATCGGCGACGCCCTCGGGCGCTACCGATTCGTCGTCGACTTCGACGGACACGTCGCCGACGAGCGCGTCGCCGACGCCCTGCTCGGCCTGCGCCGCACGAGCCCGAAGGTGATCTTCCTCGGCTCGTATCCGCGTGCCGACCAGCGGGAGGTCTCGTACCACTCGAAGTACGATGACGGCATCTTCATCGAGGCCCGCGACTGGCTTCGCGGCCTGCTGAGCGGCGAGCCCGACGACGCCTGACGGGTCGCCCCGAACCGAGGAGCAGACGTGAGCGACGGCGCAACGGCAGGCATCGATCCGCGGTTCGACCCGCGCTTCCAGCGCGGGTACCCGGGCGACGCGTCGGGCGAGACGGATGCCGCGGCGGCGAGACCGCCGACGGTGGTCCGAGTTCCCGATCCGCCGACGGCGGTGCCCGAGACGATCGTCGCGCCGCGGATCGAGCCGATGCCGAGTGCGTCGCCCATCGCATCCGAGGACGGCGCCGGCGCCGCGGTCCAAGACGGCCGCCAACCCCGGTCGGCGGACTGGTTCGGCGACGTCGAGCCCGAGGCGGTGCCGCGAGCCGACCCGTACTTCCTGGCGGCGTGGGCGATCTCGGCGGCGGCCGTCGTCTTCGGCGCCGCCCTGTACTGGGCCGGCATCTCCGGCCAGAACTACTACGGTCCGAGCAACGAGGCCGACCTCCTGCTGCAGACCGCCGCATGGCTCATCGCGCCTCCCCTCATGCAGGTCGGGCTGCTCGGGCTCGTCGTCATGCTCGTGTGGAGCGGCCTCAGGCATGCACGTGTGCGCCGTCGGAGGGACGCGGGCGACGCGGTCGCGCGCGACGCCGAGGCGGGCGCATGATCCGGCGACTCGTGACGAACCCGGCCGCGATCGTGCTGGTGGTGCTCGCCATGCTCAGCATGCTCGCCATCCAGTGGGCGCTCGGGGTGACCATGCACGGCAACGAGGGGATGAACTGGTCGGGCGAGCCGTCCGAGGAACAGATCTCGCAGATGCGATTCATCGAGATCGCGCGCTCGGTGCCCGCGCTCGCCGTGGTCGCCGGCGTCTCGTCCGTGCTCGGCGTCCTCGTGATCGCGTCCGCGAGCCGCCGGGAACGCCCTTCGCGCTGAGGGGCGCGTCAGCGGGGCGTCAGCGCGGCACGCGCACGATCAGCGCGGCCGGATCGATCGTGAATCGTGCGGAGGTGACGAGGCCGAACTCGTCGCCGTCGATCTCGAACTCCTCGGCGGCTCCCTCGATCTGAAGCTCGACGGAGCGCCCACGAAGGTAGACGATCTCACGGCGCTTGTTGCCGCCGGTGAGATCGAGGAACTGTCGCCCGAGCGCCGACTTGCGCAGCACCCGGTTCTCCCAGGTGACCTTTCGCCAGATCAACAGCCAGCCGAGCAGGTTGCGCGGCTGCAGCACCGCCACGTCGAGTCGGCCGTCGTCGATCTCGGCGTCGGGGATCAGCTCGATGTTGCCGGGCAGGTAGCCGAGGTTCGCGACGAGGATGCTCGACACCTTCGACCGGTGGTGGCGCCCCAGGTCGACCCGATGGGTCACCCGGTAGGGCTTCGAGGCGGGGATCGCCCGGAGGCCGGCATCGACGTAGGCCAGCCAGCCGACCCGCTTCTTCAGGTCGTCGTTCGTATTGGAGATCATCGCCGCGTCGATGCCGATGCCGCTCATCACGAGCGACACGTGGGTCTCGTCGCTGCCGTCTTCGCGGGTGATGTCGGCCACGATGACGTCGACGGCACGGTCCATGCCGGAGAACGCGACCACGACGGCGTCGGCCTGATCGTTCACCGGGATGTCGAGGTTGCGTGCGAACAGGTTGCCCGTGCCGAGCGGCACGAGCCCGAGCGGCATGCCGCTGTCGCGCAACGATGCCGCGACCGAGCGCACCGTGCCGTCGCCGCCGGCTGCGATCACGAGATCGACGCCGGCGTCGAGGGCCTCGCGCGCCATGCCCTTGCCGGGGTCGTCTTCGGTGGTCTCGATCCAGAGCGACGGGGCGAAGTCCTGGCGTTGCTCGGCGACTTCGATGGCGGCCCGCAACGCTTCGACGCCCTGCTTCGTCGGATTGAAGATCACGGCTGCACGTGAGCGCCGCTCCGCGGCATCCGTCGTCACCTGCTCGTCTGCCGTCACGCAGCCCACGGTATTGCATCGCGGCTGGAAACCGAGTGCACGCGCGCGAGCGCCCATGGGGTCGTCGGATGCCCCGGCTAGACTTGCTCGGGTGATCGACCCCGTGCTGCTTCGCGAGAACCCCGACCTCATCAAGCGTTCGCAAGAGCTCCGCGGCGAGTCCGTGGCGCTCGTCGACACGGCCGTCGAGGCCGACGCTGCGCGACGTACCGCGATCACGGTGTTCGAGGCCCTGCGCGCCGAGCAGAACGCCTTCGGCAAGCAGGTCGCCCAGGCGCCGAAAGAGGCCAAGGCCGCGCTCGTCGCCGAGGCGCAGGAGCTCGCCGCCCGGGTGAAGGCCGCGAGCCAGGCTTCGGGCGAGGCCGAGTCGGAGTTCACGCTCGCCGTGCAGCGGCTCGGCAACATCGTCATCGACGGTGTTCCGGCCGGCGGCGAAGACGACTTCGTCGTGCTGCGCGAGGTCGGCGAGATTCCGGCGTTCGACTTCGAACCGCGCGACCACCTCGAGATCGGCGAGCTGCTCGACGCCATCGACATGCAGCGCGGGGCGAAGGTCTCGGGCGCGCGCTTCCACTACTTGAAGGGCATCGGCGCCCGCCTCGAACTCGCGCTCATGAACATGGGGCTCGACCGGGCGCTCGCGGCCGGGTTCACTCCGCTCATCACCCCGACGCTCGTGCGGCCCGAGATCATGCAGGGCACCGGATTCCTCGGCGCGCACTCCGACGAGGTCTACTACCTGCCCGAGCAGGAGCTCTACCTCACCGGCACGAGCGAGGTCGCGCTCGCCGGCTACCACGCCGACGAGATCATCGACGTGTCGAACGGACCGATCCGCTACGCGGGCTGGTCGACCTGCTACCGCAGCGAAGCCGGCAGCCACGGCAAAGACACCCGGGGCATCATCCGGGTGCACCAGTTCAACAAGCTCGAGATGTTCACCTACATCGACCCGGCCGATGCCGCGGCCGAGCACGAGCGGCTGCTCGGCTGGCAAGAGGGAATGCTCCAAGACCTCGGCCTGTCGTACCGTGTCATCGACACGGCCGCCGGCGACCTCGGCTCGAGCGCCGCGCGCAAATACGACGTCGAGGCCTGGGTGCCCACGCAGAACGCCTACCGCGAACTCACGTCCACGTCGAACTGCACCACGTTCCAGGCGCGTCGCCTCGACATCCGGCACCGCACCGAGAGCGGCAAGACCGCTCCCGTCGCGACGCTCAACGGCACGCTCGCGACGACGCGATGGCTCGTCGCCATTCTCGAGACGCACCAGCAGGCCGACGGATCGGTCGTGGTGCCCGAAGCGCTTCGGGGGTACCTCGGCGGCCTCGAAGTGCTCGAGCCGGTCGCATGAGCAGTCGAGTGCCCCGTCGGTCGAGTAGCGGCGAAGGCGCGTATCGAGACCACTTGACGGGGTCTCGGTTCGGCGCCGGGGCGCCGACTCGACCGGCGGCGACCGATGACCCGTGGTTCGTCGCGCTCGACGTCGACGGCACGATCATGCACGAAGACGGCTCGATCGACCAGGTCGTCGCCGACGCCGTCGCGGCCGCTCGCGATCGCGGTCACGTCGTCACGCTCGCCACCGGCCGCTCCTGGGCCACGACGGCGCCGGTGCTGCAGCAGCTCGGGCTCACGCCCGAATACGTGGTGTGCGCCAACGGTGCCATCACCATGCAGCGAGATGACGCGGCATCCGACGGCTACATGCGCCGGCACGTCGAGACCTTCGACCCGACCCCGGTGCTCGAACGCATCCGATCGTTCCTGCCGGCGGGCAAGTTCATGGTCGAACTGCCCGACGGCTACCGCCTGTACACCGAGGGCATGTCCGAGTGGAACCTCGACAACGCCCGCGAGGTGCTGTTCGAAGAGCTGCTCGACCAGCGGGCCACACGCGTCGTCGTCACGAGTCTCGAGCACGGCCTCGACGAGTTCTTCGGCATCGTCGACCAGATGGGCCTGCACCACGTCAGCTACGCCATCGGCTGGACGGCATGGCTCGACATCGCGCCCGACGGCGTCAACAAGGCGACCGCGCTCGAGCGGGTGCGAGGCTGGCTCGACCTTCCGATCGAACGCGTGCTCGCGGCCGGCGACGGGCGCAACGACCTCGAGATGTTCGCCTGGGCCGGCGCCGCCGGCAGGGCCGTTGCAATGGGCCAGGCTCCCGACGAGGTGCGCGAAGCCGCGCTCGAGGTGGGCGGTTCCGTCGATGAGGCGGGGCTCGCGGCGGTGCTCGACACGCTGCCGTGACGCATCGGGCCGCCGTGTTCCGGTGAAGCGCACGGGAGCGCGACGTAGAATCGGCGGATCGAAGGGGGTTCGGTGAGCAGTGCGGATGAGCAGACCGGAACCGGGCCGACCGAGGCGCCACGACACGGTCGAATGCCGCGGCAGGGCGTCGTCTCGACCTACCTGAAGCTCGCGGCATCCGTCGTTGCCGTGCTCGCGGTCAGCGCCGCCGGCGTTGCCGCCTTCGCGGCGATCGACTTGCTGAACTCGTTCAAACCGTCTCTTGAACTCGAGAACGAGGCCGTGCTCGATGATGTCCCAGACATCGGCGCGATGGACGGCGGACTGAGTTTCGTGCTCGTCGGCAGCGACAAGCGGCCGGCGAGTGGGGCGTTCGGCGACCCGGAAGTGGAGTCGGCCGAGCTCAACGACGTCACGATGCTGCTGCACATCGCACAGGACCACTCGCACGTGGAGGTCGTGAGCTTTCCCCGCGACCTGATCGTGTCGGTGCCCGAGTGTCCCGACCCCGAAGACCCCGAGGGCGAGCCGCTCTCGGCGATGTCGGGCGTGAAGCTCAACTCCGTGCTCGCGCACGGCGGGTTCAACTGCGTGGCGTTGACGATCGAGACACTGACCGGCGTCCAGATCCCGGCTGGCGGGATTGTCGAGTTCGATGGAGTGGCCGCGCTCTCGACGGCGGTGGGCGGCGTCGAAGTGTGCCTCGCCGAACGCATCGACGACGAGTATTCGGGCCTGCGTCTCGACGCCGGCACGCACAGTATCTCGGGGTACGACGCGCTCGCCTTCCTCCGCTCCCGCCACGGCGTGGGTGATGGCAGTGACCTCGGGCGGATCTCGAACCAGCAGATCTTCCTCGCTTCGCTGATGCGCACCATGAAGTCCGGTGGCACATTGCAGGACCCGGTGAAGCTGTACTCGATCGCGAAGGCGGTTATGTCGAACATGCAGTTGACGTCGGGGATGCAGGACCCTGCGCGGCTCGTCTCGATCGCTAGGGCGCTGCAGGACATCGACCTGTCGAAGGTCGCATTCATCCAGTACCCGACGGGGTACAACGACGACAAGTCGGCGGTCCTCCCGGCGGAGTCCGCGGCCCTCGTGAACGCGGCACTTCAGGCCGATGTGCCGGTGCGGCTCGACCCGACGGCGAACGAGAACACCGAGTTCGGCACGGCACCAGACCCAGCAGCTCCTCCGCCCGCCGAACCGGCACCCGATGACCCCGCGGCCACGTCGGCGCCGGTCGAGCCGCTGCCCCCGGACGTCCCCGGCCAAGACGGCGACGATGTTCGGTGTTCCACGGCGAACGACGGCTGAAGCGGGGAGTGACGCCGCCGGTCACCCGCTTCAGCACCTTTTCAGGCTCGCCTGCGAGGCTGGATGGAACCTGCTTCGGCTAGAATCGGGGCCTGCCTGCACGTTCCGTGGTCTACCGCGGCATCGTCGGGCATGGAGGGCTGTCCGAGCGGCCGATGGAGCTGGTCTTGAAAACCAGTGGGCAGCAATGTCTCGTGGGTTCGAATCCCACGCCCTCCGCGCGAAACATTCAGACGAAAGAACAGGACACCGGTGGCAGAAGAGCTTCGTTCCAGCGCTCGACGCGCTGCGTCGTCGACTCCGATCGTCCGGCACGGTCGGCTGAAGCGGCACACTCCGTGGAAGACGGCGGCCAAGGTGACCGCGTCCATCGCCGCAGTCGCCCTTGTCTCCGGCTCAGCCGTCGCCGCCTATGCGGCGTGGGACCTGGCCCAGAGTGTGCAGCCGACGATCACGCTCGGCAATGAAGATGTGCTCGAGGGCGTACCCGACGTCGGCGCCATGGAGGGCGGCGTCAACATCCTCATCGTGGGCAGTGACAGCCGGCAGGGCCAGGGCATGGGGTTCGGCGACCCTGATGAAGAGACTGCCGTGCTCAACGACGTCACGATGCTCCTGCACATTTCACAAGACCATTCGAATGCCTCGGTGGTGAGCTTTCCGCGAGACATGCTCGTCGATGTTCCCGAGTGCGCCGACCCCGAGGCTCCCGATGAGATGCTCTCCGAGATGTCGGGGGTGAAGATCAACTCGGTGCTGTCGCACGGTGGCCTCGGCTGCGTGGTCTCCACCGTCGAGAGCCAGCTCGGCATCACGATCCCGTTCGCCGGGGTCGTGCAGTTCCTGGGGGTCGCCGGCCTCTCCGAGGCGGTCGGCGGGGTCGACGTCTGTGTGGCGGAGCCCATCGAAGACGAATACACGGGCATGTTCCTCGAGGCCGGTACGCATACGCTCGCCGGCATCGATGCGCTGCAGTTCCTCCGCACTCGTCATGGCGTCGGCGACGGCAGCGACCTTGCGCGCATCTCGAACCAGCAGGTGTTCCTCTCCTCGCTCGCGCGCACGCTGCAGTCGAACGGCACGCTTGGCGATCCGGTCAAGCTCTATTCGATCGCCAAGGCCGCGCTCGCAAACATGCAGCTCTCCGATGGCCTCATGGATCCGACGCGAATGATCTCGATCGCCAAAGCGCTGAAAGACACGGATCTCAACAAGATCGCGTTCATCCAGTACCCGACGGCGTACATCGACGACGGGGGCGCGGTTGCTCCTACGAGCTCGGCCGATTACGTGAACACGGCGCTGCAGAACGACCTGCCGGTTACATTCGACGCTGCGGCTCAGGAGTCGGCGTTCGCGTCGGCCGGCGATCCCAACGCCATCGTGCCTCCCGCAGACCCCGCCGCTGAAGCGCCTGCCGACCCTGCCGCGTCGGCTCCCACTCCCACGGTCGAGGCTCTGCCGAGCGATGTCGCAGGCCAGACCGCGGCCGAGACTCGGTGCTCCGCGGGCCGTACGCTCGACGACCAGTAGTCGAAGCCCGGCCGAATCGTCATCGGCGGCATTCGCGGGTTATGATGGCTCTCGCGTGTGCGTGCAAGCGCTCACGAGGAGACGTCGCATAGTCCGGCCGAGTGCACCACCCTGCTAAGGTGGAGTCCCCGTAAGGGGACCAGGGGTTCAAATCCCCTCGTCTCCGCGCTCGGGTGGTGTTGAAACCCCCGAACTGCGATCTGAACGTTGAGACGAAGGCCTCCGCCCGAGCGGGGGCCTTCGTTGTTTGCCGGTGGCGGTGCCTGAGGGCGGCGTCGACGGTTCTTCCGGAGGCAGGAGCACATGACGCACGACAGACCGCTCGATGCGAGCACACCCCTCATCGTCGTCTGCGGCGTCTCCGGCAGCGGCAAGTCGACCATCGGCGCGCTGCTTGCCGACCGCCTCTCGGTGCCCTTCATCGATGCCGACGCGCTGCATCCGGTTTCCAACGTCTCCAAGATGACGGCCGGCATCCCGCTCGACGACGCTGATCGCTGGCCGTGGCTCGATCGCATCGCCGACGAGATCGCCGGGGCGCGCGAGTCGGGCGGCGTCGTCATCGCGTGCTCGGCACTCAAGGCGGTCTATCGCGAGGCGATCCGCCGTGGCGCCGACGACGTCTTCTTCGCGCAACTCCTGCTGAGCGCCGATGCGCTGCTCGAGCGGGTCTCGACCAGGCCCGGTCATTTCATGCCTGCGACCCTCGTGCCGTCGCAGCTCGCGACGCTCGAGCCGCTGACCGAGATCGAGCGCGGCGCAGAACTGGATGCAGCGACTGCGCCCGACGACATCGTCGACGGCATCCTCGCCGCACACGCCGGCGAAGCCGCGCGCTCCGACTGACGGCCCCGAACACACGTCCGAACGCGTGTCGGCGGTGCTCGATAGACTCTCCGAGTTACACGATCAAGGGGACAGCAAACATGCAACGAATCATCTCTTCCACGGCGCTCGTCTTCGCGGGCGCACTGCTCCTGTCAGGCTGTGCCGCAGGCGGCGACAGCGGTGCTGAGGCATCTGCCGACTCGTGCGAGGTCGTTCGCGTCGAGGTGCGCGATATCTCCAACGGTGCGCAGAACGCGATCCTGACGGCGAGCGACCCGGCCGAGGTGCAGAGCTACCTCGACGGGCTCTCCGAGCGCGTCGACGCGCTCGGCGAAGAAGCTGCTGACGACTCCGCTCTCTCCGAGGCGCTCGACGCGCTCGACGAGAAGCTCGACGAGGCCAGCGAGTGGGCCGCGACCCTGCCGACCGAGGCTGATGTCGAAGCCGGCGCAGAGATCGATGCCGAGGCCCAGGCAGCTCAGACCGAGGGCATCCAGGCCGCCGCGGTCAAGGTCACCGAGGTGTGCACCGCCGAATAGTGATCGTCGGCTGAGTCGACGACTCGTTGAGTCACGTGCCGCTCGACGGCGCGCGACTCAGCAGGGCACGCACGTGTCGAGCGCGCGGCATCCGTTCATTCGGAGGCCGCGCGCTTCCTCGTTTCGGTCGACTTCGACGCGGTTTTCGAGGTCGACTTCGATGCGGTCTTCGTGCCGGTCTTCTTCTTCGCGCCCCCCGATGCGGAGCGCTTGGCGCCGTCGGCCGTCTTCCCGCCACCGTCGCGCTTCGCCGCGATCGATTGGCGCAGCGCCTCCATGAGGTCGATGACCTCGCCGCCCTCCTCCTCGGGCTCTTCACCGAACGTCGCCGCGGTGTCGAGGCCCTCGCCCTGCTCGAGCTTCGCCTGAATGAGCGTTCGGAGCTCCTGCTGGTACTCGTCGACATACTGCTCGGGGTCGAAGTCGGAGACGAGACTCTCGACGAGCTGCTTGGAGAGATCGAGTTCCTTCGCCGAGATCTTCACCGGCTCGTCGAGCGCCTTGAACTCCGCCGCACGCACTTCGTCGCTCCAGAGCAGGGTCTGCACCATGAGCACATCGCCGTGCACGCGCAGCGCTGCGAGCCGGGTCTTCTGCCGCAGAGCCATCTGCACGATCGCGGTGCGATCGGTCGACTCGAGCGTCTCGCGCAGCAGCACGTAGGCCTTCGACGAGGCGGAGTCGGGCTCGAGGTAGTAACTGCGGTCGAACATGATCGGATCGATCTGCTCGCTCGGCACGAACTCGACGACCTCGATCTCGCGGCTGCGTTCCGCGGGCATCGACTTGAGGTCGTCGTCGGTGATGATGACGGTCTGCTCGCCGTCGTCGTACGCCTTGTCGATGTTCTTGTAGTCGACGACCTTGCCGCAGACCTCGCACTTGCGCTGGTAGCGGATGCGCCCGCCATCTTCGTCGTGCACCTGATGCAGGGACACGTCGTGATCTTCGGTGGCGCTGTACAACTTGACGGGCACATTGACGAGGCCGAATGTGACCGCCCCCTTCCAGACGGCTCGCATGGGTCAAGTACACACCAGCCGGAGGCCCTCGCGATACCCCCCGAGGCGGGTGCGGCATGATGGGGGCATGGCTGAGGGCGCGCGCCAGCTCGTCGAGGTCGACGGCCGCCGATTGCGGCTGACGAACCTCGACAAGGTCATGTATCCCGAGACGGGCATGACGAAGGGCGAGGTGATCTCCTACTACGCGGAGATCGCCGACGTCTGCGTGCCGCTCGTCGCCGGTCGGCCGGTGACCCGCAAGCGGTGGGTGCACGGCGTCGGCACGGCGGATGCCCCGGAGCCGGCGTTCTTCGAGAAGAACCTCGCCGAGCACGCTCCCGAGTGGGTGCGCCGAGGCATCCAGCATCACTCCGACGGCGACAAGGCCTACCCGATCGCGGGCGACCGCGCGACGCTCGTGTGGCTGGCCCAGCAGGCGGCACTCGAACTCCACGTGCCCCAGTGGCGCTTCGACGCCCGCGGCGAGCCGGCGAAGCCGGATCGCATGGTGTTCGACCTCGATCCCGGCGAGGGCACGGGGCTCGTCGAGTGCGCCGAGGTGGCGCGCCTCGTGCGCGCGCTGCTCAGCGGCATGGGCCTCGAGGCGGTGCCGGTGACGAGCGGCAGCAAGGGGATCCACCTCTATGCGGCGCTCGACGGCTCGCAGAGCTCGGATCAGGTGTCCGCGGTCGCCCACGAGCTCGCGCGGGCGCTCGAGGCCGACCACCCCGAGCTCATCGTTTCGAGCATGCGCAAGACGCTGCGCACCGGACGCGTGCTCATCGACTGGAGCCAGAACAACGGCAAGAAGACGACGATCGCGCCGTACTCGCTGCGCGGTCGGCCGCGTCCGACGGTCGCGGCACCGCGCACCTGGGAGGAGCTCGAGGACCCGGGCCTTCGTCAGCTCGAGGCATCCGAAGTGCTCGAACGCGTGGCGGAATCGGGTGATCCGATGCGGGTGATCACCGAGCGCTCCCACGGCGGACCCCTCGCCGAGTATCTCTCGATGCGGAAGACCGGCGTCACGCCCGAACCCATGCCCGCGTCGGCATGGGGCGCGCCGAGCGACGGCGCGCCGACGTTCGTCATCCAGGAGCATCATGCCAGGCGCCTGCACTACGACCTGCGACTCGAACGCGACGGCGTGCTGAAGAGCTGGGCCGTGCCGAAGGGCGTGCCCGAGAGCTCGGGGACGAACCACCTCGCGGTGCAGACCGAAGACCACCCGATGGAGTACGCGACGTTCGAAGGCACGATTCCCAAGGGGGAATACGGCGCCGGCTCGATGACGATCTGGGACACCGGCACCTACGCCACCGAGAAATGGCGCGACGCCGAGATCATCATCGACCTCGACGGGCAGCCCGGCGGACCACTGGGGGGTCGGGTACGGCTGGTCCTGATTCGAACGGACGGGCAGGGTGAGAAGAGCTCGTGGCTGCTGCATCGCATGAAGGACCAGACGCCGGGCGGGGGCCATGGGAGTACGGGTGACGGGTCGGGGGGTCTCGATACGCGTCCTCCTTCGTCGGGCGCTACTCGACCGGCGGATGCAGAGTCTTCGGCGGGCGCTACTCGACCGGCGGATGCCGGCCCGTCGTCGTCGGCGGCGCCTCGCTCGACGAATGCCGTCGCAGAGCGACCGATGCTCGCGACCGTCGGCACGGTCGGCATGCTCGCCGGTGAGGAGTGGGCCCTCGAGTGGAAGTGGGACGGTATCCGGGTGCTCGCGCGTACCGAGGCGGGCGCCGTGCGACTGCTCAGCCGGAACGGGGTCGACATCACCGCCCGCTATCCCGAGTTCGCGTCGCTGCCGAGCGTCGTGCGCGGCGACGCGCTGCTCGACGGTGAGATCGTCGCGCTGGACGCCGATGGCCGCCCCGACTTCGGTCGCCTGCAGCAGCGGATGAACCTGACGAAGCCTCGCGAGATCGAGCGGGTCGCGGCATCCGTTCCCGCCCGCCTGCTGCTCTTCGACGTGCTCGAGGTCGCCGGGAGCGCGGTCGTCGACGAGCCGTATCGCGAGCGCCGTGCTCGCCTCGCCGGCCTCGTGCGCGTGAAGCGCGGCGTTCCGGTCGAGGTGCCGGCGCCCGCGACAGGCACACCGGAGGATGCCCTCGGCGAGAGTCGCCGCCTCGGCCTCGAGGGCCTCGTGGCGAAGCGTCCGGACTCCCGGTATCGTCCGGGCGCACGCTCCGCGGATTGGCTGAAGCTGAAGCTGACCCGCACCCAAGAGGTCGTGATCGGCGGCTACCGGCGCGGCATCGGCACGCGCACCGGCCGTATCCGCTCGCTGCTGCTCGGAGTTCCCGGGCCCGGTGGTCTCGAGTACGTCGGTCGTGTGGGCTCCGGCCTCGGCGAGATCACCCTCGACCGACTGCTCGCAGCCCTGCAGCCGCTCGCGCGGCCCGCGTCGCCGTTCGTAGAGGTACCGGCCGCCGACGTGCGGGATGCGGTCTGGGTCCGCCCCGAGCTCGTGGGCGAGATCGAACTCGCCGATTGGACAGGCAGCGGGATGGCGCGGCATCCGCGTTGGCGTGGCCTTCGGCCCGACAAGTCGCCGTCCGAGGTCGTGCGCGAATCCTGAATGTCGGATGGCTCGCCGAGCCGAGCCGAGCCGAGCCGTTCCGAGCCGTGCCGAGCCGTGCCATCGCCGTCTCAGGCGAGCGCACCCGCACCCGCCGGGCCGAGCAACTCGAGCAGCCGCCGTTCGCGATTCGGGCCGGATGCCACGACCCGGCCGTGCTCGTATGCGGCGAGTACTCGCGGGTCGACGTAGCTCGCCCGCGCGATGCTCGGCGTGTTGCCGAGGACGCGCGACGCCTCCTCGATCGCCTCGCGGATGGCGGCCTTCCTCGCGCGAGCGGTGCCCGCCGGCCCGAGCGCGGCGAGGTGGTCGGCGGCGACGACGGTGCCGCGCAGCGTGCGGAAGTCCTTCGCCGTGAAGTCACCGCCGGTCCGTTCTCGGATGTCGCCATTCACGTCGACCGGCCCGGCCGCTCGCATGCCGCGGCCGTGCGACCAGGCGTACAGTCGGGCGGCGGCCGAGCGGTCGCCGGCCTGCTCGACGAATGCGGCCAGCGAGGCATCCGTCACCCGCATGTCCTGTGCGATGCCGCCCTTCGCCCGGAACCGGAACCGCACGGTCTCGTCGTCGTCGAGCCGCGCGTTCCGCACCAGGAGCGTGGTGAGCCCGCGACTGCGGAACCCTGCGAGCGACTCCTCGGAACCGATGCGGATCGCGCCGAGCTCGAGCGTCCGGAAGGCGGCGGCGAGCACCCGCTCGCGGGGGAGTGCGTCGAGCGCGAGGTCACGCGCGACACTGCGCCGGGCGCGCGGCAACGTCTCGGCGAGGGCCGTCATGCGCAGGAACTTCTCGGCATCCTGCCGCTCACGCCACGCAGGGTGGTAGAGGTATTGGCGTCGACCCGCTGCGTCGACGCCCACTGCGAGGATGTGCGCGTTGGGCGCATCCGAGATCCAGACCTCTTCCCACGCCGGCGGAATGGCGAGGTCGGCGATGCGCGCCCGCTCGGCCCGCCCGGCGAGCCCGCCGTCGTTGTGCACATAGCCGAACCCGCGACCCCGCCTCACCCGGGCGAACCCGGGTGAGACGTATGGCTCGACCCGTTTGAGACGCGGCATCGGTGGACTCAGTGGTTGCGGAGCGTCGAGATGAGTTCGGCCTTGCGCTTGCCGCTGTAGCCCGTGATGCCGAGCTCCTTCGCGCGCTTCCGCAGAGCGTCGACGGTCCAGTCCTCGTAGTCGCCGTGCTCGCCGCCCTTTCGGCCGATGGCACTTCGCCCCTGGTTCGCGGCGGCGTTCGAGATGCGGGCAGCCTTCTCCTTCGATGCTCCGTCGTCACGCAGTTCCTCGTAGAGCTCCGGATCTTTGAGTGACGGGTTCTTGCGACCGGGCACGATGTGCTCCTCTCGTATCGAGCCTTAGAGCGGGCGCCCACCGGTGACCGGTAGCACGGCTCCGGAGACGTACGACGCTTCGTCGGATGCGAGGTAGACGTACGCGCCGGCGAGTTCGGCGGGTTGACCGGCGCGACCGAGCGGGGTGTTCCGCCCGAAATCCGGCAACTTGTCGGGCCAGCCGGTGGCCGGGATGAGCGGAGTCCAGATCGGACCGGGTGCGACGGCATTGACACGGATGCCTCGTGGCCCGAGTTCTTCTGCGAGTGCCTTCGTGAAGGCGACGAGCGCCGCTTTGGTCATGGCGTAGTCGACGAGCTCCGATGACGGGTCGAAACCCTGGATGGAGCTCGTCGTGATGATGCTCGATCCCGCTTCCATCAGGGGCACGGCCGCCCGCGCGAGGAACACCGGAGCGAACAGGTTCACGCGCATCACGGCCTCGAAGTCCGCGGTCGGGATCGTGTCGATGCCGCCGCGATTGCGCTGGTGCGCGGCGTTCAGCACGAGCAGGTCGATGCCGCCGAACGCCTGATCGGTGTGCTCGACCAACTCCTTGCAGTGCGCCTCGCTGCGCAGGTCGCCCGGCAACAGTAGCGGGTCGCTGCCGGCGTCCTGGATCCACTTCGCGGTCTCCTCGGCATCCGCCTGCTCGCTCGGCAGGAAGGCGATCGCGACCTTCGCACCCTCGCGCGCGAACGCGATCGCGACCGCCCTGCCGATGCCGGAGTCACCGCCGGTGATGAGCGCCCGTCGTCCTTCGAGCCGGCCGGCACCGCGGTAGCTCTGCTCGCCGTGATCGGGCAGCGGCGACATCCGTCCCGTGAGACCCGGCGGCTGCTGCTCCTGTTTCGGGAACCGGTCGGTCGTGTGCTTCGTGGTGGGATCGATCAGCTGATCGTTCGTCATAGGGTCCTCCTCGAATCATCGGCCACGGTACGCGTCGCGGTCGTGCGCCGGCAGGGGATTGACAGACGTCGGCGCGCGCGTCGTCACCGCTGAGGACTGCGCGGCGCACGCGGCTACCACGCGCCGCGAACGAGGGTCAACCCCTAGCCGCGCGGAACGGCCCTCCAATAGCGTCGAGATCACGAGGCGTACCCCCGTCTCGAGGTTCTGCCCGCAGGGTTCGAGCCGCCCTCCGCGCTCGTCGACCATGAGCCGGAACACCTGAAGGAGAGATCATGAACATCCTCGTCGCCATCATCGCCATTGCCGCGGTCGTGCTGCTCATCACCGGCGGCGTCGTGCCTGCGCTGAACTTCCTCATCTGGGTTGGCATCGCCTTGGCAGTCATCGCGGTGATCGTCTTTCTCGTGCGGTACCTCGGCGGGAAGCGGACGGTCTGACCGTTCGACCTCGCAACACTTCGCACTGGACGGGCGGCCTTCGGGCCGCCCGTTTCGCGTGCCCAGCCCGTATGCTGTTCGGGTGGGCACCCTCTACTACGGCGACTCCGGCACCCCGATCGGCATCGAGGACCGCGCTCTGGCGCACCTGAAGGTCGCCATCACGACGAAACTGCGCCGTGGCGAGTCGTTCACGCTGTCGTGGAAGCACGCCGACGACCAGCCCCGCGGCAGAAGCACGCTGTGGTTGCATGCGTCCATCCCCCTGCGATTCGTCTTCGACGAGCCCGAGGCTCCTGAACTCAGCCGGCAATGGATCGAAGATCTCATGCGATCGGCGAACAGCACCGGCGGCATCCTGCTCGTGCCGGAGCACCTCGACACCGACCCCATTCAGACGCCTGCCGATCAGCCGGTGCAGGTCGGCGTCGACGTGCAGCAGATCGCCGACAGCGAGACCGTTCAGGCCTAGAGCCCCGGGGCCTCGGCGCTCGCCGACGTCGCGGGGCCCCGAGGCCTGCGAATGGCTACGGGCGCAGATCGGGATCCGTCCCGATCACCGCATCGTCCGATTCGAGCGCAGCCGCAGCTGCACTGCTCGTCGGAGTCGAGCCCTCGCCGTGAATCTCGCCACGCCACGCGCCCGAGGCGCGGTGACGATCCTCGATGAAGTCCTTGAACCGAGCGAGGTCGCGCTCGACCTGCATGTCGTCGATGTGCAGGGCGGCTCCGGCCTTCTCAACGAAGCCTTCGGGCTCCCACTCGATCTCGAGGTCGATTCGGGTGCGGTCGGCGGTCACTGGCGTGAATCGCACCAGGCCGCGGTGCACCACCTCGCCGATCGATGACCACGCCACATGGTCGTCCGGCACCTGATCGCCGATCTCGGCGTCGAACTCACGCTTCACGCCGCCGATCGAGACGATCCAGTGGGTCAGCGCATCGTCGATCTGGCGCACCTCGTCGACGCCGCCGAAGAACTCCGGGAAGGACTCGAACTGCGTCCACTGGTCATAGGCGACACGCACGGGCACCTCGACTTCGGTCGACGCCGTCAGGGTTGTGCTCATGGCCATTTCCTCCTTGCTCCGGGCGCGCGGTCGGCGCCCGTCAGCCACGGTAGGCACTGCGTTCCACGGCCGCGAGGGCTTGCTGCCGGGAGGAGGGACTGCTACGCGGGACTCAGACGACAGGATCGCGAGCGTCGATGCTATTCGGCCTCGAACTGCTCGGATTCCGACGGCTCTGGCACGAAGTGCAGGCCGGCCGTGCTGTTGGCGGAGAGCAGCAATTGCTCGACCCAGAGCCGGTTCAGCACGGGCGGACGGTTGCCGCTGAAGACGAACTGCAGCGGGATGGACTCGTGCAGCCAGATGGTCGTGCGACCGCTGCCGTTCTCCACGCCGTGCTCCCAGGTCATCGCGAAGCTCTCGGAGCGGCGGAGCTTGTTGAGAATGGCCACGCGGAGATGGGCGAGTGTGCGGTCGTCGATCTCGATTTCGCGTGACGAAGAGTTGTAGATGAACTTGCCCATGCCGGAACTCTAGTCGTCAGCCGCGGCCGTGCGCACCGCGTGACCGTTGGGGGTCGAGGGGGTCATCGCGTTCGATGCCCGGCTTGCGTGCATCGAGCGGATCTTCGGCCGGCACCCGCGCCTCGGGGTCGCTCAGCGACGGGCCCTCGGTGCTCGGTGGGGGAAGGTCGCGGATGCGTCGTCGCACCGCTTCCTCTGCGAATTTCGGCTGCTCGGGTTGCTCGGGTTCGGTGAGGGTATCGGGGGTCCGCCCGTGCGGCTCGCCCATGACGGGCTCCTTTCGGGTATGCGGCTGCGGCGGCATCCGCTGCTTCACAGTAGGCACGCACACGGCACCGCCGCCAGGGGATTGACCTGGGCCCACGCACCGTTTCGCGGTGCAGCACGGCGACAAAGCCGATTGTCGAGTTCTTGCGGGCCCTCCCGTAGCATGGCGGGCATGTCGAGGAGACTCGCGGATGTCGCGCGCAAGGTCGGAGTCAGCGAAGCCACCGTCAGCCGGGTGCTCAACGGCAAGCCGGGGGTCTCCGCATCGACCCGCGACGCGGTGCTCACGGCGCTCGACGTGCTGGGCTACGAGCGACCGACCAAGCTCCGCGGCGAGCGGGCGAGGCTCGTCGGCCTGGTGATGCCCGAGCTGCAGAATCCGATCTTCCCCGCGCTCGCCGAGGCGATCGGCGGTGGCCTGGCGCAGAACGGGTACACGCCGGTGCTCTGCATCCAGACGGCCGGTGGCATCTCGGAGTCCGACTACGTCGAGTTGCTGCTGCACCAGCAGGTGTCCGGGGTCATCTTCGCGGGCGGCGCGTACGCGCAGGCCGAGGTGAATCACGACCACTACGCACGACTCAAGGAGCTGAAGCTCCCCACGGTGCTCGTGAACGCCCCGATCGACGGACTCGACTTCGCCACCGTCTCGTGCGATGACGAGACCTCGATGGAGCAGGCCTTCGGCCACCTCGTGCAGCTCGGTCACCGGCGGATCGGCATCCTCCTGGGCCCGCGCGACCACGTGCCGTCGCAGCGGAAGCACGCGGCCGCGGTGCGCATGGCCGAGCGCCACGGGCTCGAGCTCGGCGACGACCGGGTCGTGCACTCGCTCTACTCCCTCGAGTCCGGGCAGACGGCTGCGACCAAGCTGTTGGCCGCCGGCGTCACCGGCATCGTCTGCGCGAGCGACCCCATGGCGCTCGGCGCCGTGCGCGCCGTGCGTCGAGCCGGGCTCCGGGTGCCTGCCGACGTGTCGGTGATCGGGTACGACGACTCCGCGTTGATGAACTGCACCGAGCCCCCGCTGACCACGGTGCGCCAGCCGATCGAGGCGATGGGCAAGATGATCATCGAGCTGTTGATGAGGCAGATGTCGAGCGATCGGGCGATCGGCGACGAGGTCTTCTTCGCGCCCGAACTCGTGGTCCGCGGCTCGACCGCCCCCGCCGCCCGCTGACCCTCTGCGGTCTTGCTTGCGTGAATCAGGCAAGCTGGTTCCGCAATTCCACGCAAATCTTCGCAAACTGATGTCGATTTGTTGAATAGTTGCATCATTCTGTTGCTCTCAATACGTTGACGGTCATCGACGCCGTCGTCTCCAGCCGACACGGCGCTTCCGCCCCGTCGACGCGAGGAGATTCGCAGCGTGACCATGCACCTCACGGATGCCACCCCGGTACCCACCGCGCTCGCGGAGGACTCGCTCTGGTGGCGCAGCGCCGTGATCTACCAGGTCTACGTGCGCAGCTTCGCCGACTCCGACGGAGATGGCACGGGTGACCTTCGCGGCGTCCGCAGCCGTCTCGGATACCTGAAGGAACTCGGGGTCGACGCGCTCTGGTTCAACCCGTGGTACCCGTCACCGCTCGCCGACGGCGGGTACGACGTCAGCGACTACCGCGACATCCACCCGAGCTTCGGCACCCTCGACGACGCCGAGCAGCTCATCGCGGAGGCGCTCGAGCTCGGTATCCGCACCATCATCGACGTGGTGCCCAACCACGTCTCGAGCGAGCACCCCTGGTTTCGGGCGGCGCTCGCGGCCGGGCCGGGGGCACCCGAGCGCGAGCGGTTCTGGTTCCACCCGGGCAAGGGTCCGAACGGTGAGGAGATGCCCACGAACTGGGTGTCGAACTTCCAGGGCGACACGTGGACGCGCACCACGAACCCCGACGGCGAACCGGGGGAGTGGTACCTGCACCTCTTCACTCCCGAGCAGCCCGATCTGAACTGGAATCATCCCGATGTGCGGCGCGAGCACGAGGAGATCCTGCGGTTCTGGTTCGACCGAGGTGTCGCCGGGGTGCGCATCGACTCTGCCGGCCTGCTCATCAAGGATCCGGCGCTGCCCGAAGTGCCGGCAGTGGTCGCACCCGGAGCCCATCCGACGGAGGATCGGGACGAGGTGCACGAGGTCTACCGTGCTTGGCGTCGGATCGCCGACTCCTACGAGGGCACTCGCGTGCTCGTCGGCGAGGTCTGGGTGCCGGATGCCGCCCGCTTCGCGGCATACCTCAGGCCGGACGAGATGCACACCGCGTTCAACTTCGACTTCATGTCGAGGCCATGGGACGCTGCGGAATTGCGCGACTCGATCGATCTGATGCTGGCCGCCCACGCGCCCGTCGGCGCGCCGAGCACCTGGGTGCTCTCCAACCACGACGTCACCCGGCCGGTCACGCGATACGGCCGGGCGGATTCCTCCTTCGCGTTCGCGAGGAAGCGGTTCGATACCCCCACCGACCTCGAACGCGGCATCCGTCGCGCGCGTGCCGCCGCCCTGCTGACGGCAGCGCTGCCCGGATCGCTCTACCTCTACCAGGGCGATGAGCTCGGCCTGCCCGAGGTCGAGCTGCCGCGGGAGGTGCTCGAGGACCCGATGCACTTCCGCTCGGGCGGCGTCGACCCCGGCCGTGACGGATGCCGCGTGCCGCTGCCCTGGCGCGGCACCGACGCGCCCTTCGGGTTCAGCCCGCCCGATGCCTCCGGCAGTCCCTGGCTGCCGCAGCCGGTCGAGTGGGCGGGCCTCACCGTGCAGGCGCAGGAAGCGGACCCGGGATCGATGCTCTGGCTCTACCGACAGGCCCTGCGCCTGCGCAAGCGCGAGGCGGCCCTCGGCGACGGATCGCTCACCTGGGTCGCAAGCGGGGCCGATGCGCTCATCTTCCACCGCGGCGAGCGCTTCGTGAACGTCACGAACCTCGGCGACCAGCCCATCGCCCTGCCCGACCACGAGAGCATCCTGCTCTCGAGCACTCCGCTCGTCGGCGGACTGCTTCCCCCAGACTCCACGGCCTGGCTCCACCGAAGCGCCTGACCGTCGAGGCCGTCGCGCTCACCATGTCGCGGCACGCATCCCGCATCACACCTGAACACAGCACCGAAAGGACTGGACAATGAAGTCACCACGGAAGGTCGTGATCGCCGGCATCGCCGCGTTCGCGATGGTCGGCGCGCTCGCCGCGTGCAGCTCGGGAGGAGGCGAGAGCGGCAAGACCGAGCTTCGCGTCGCCACGTTCCCGCCCGGCGCCGATCAGGCCGCCTACGACGCATTCGCCGAGCAGGAGAAGCAGTTCGAGAAGCTCAACCCCGGCATCGACGTCATCGGCGTCGAATACGAATGGGAGGGCCCGACCTTCGCCGTGCAACTCGCCGGAGGCAGCCTGCCCGACGTCTTCACGGTGCCGTTCACCGACTCGAAGACGCTGCTCGAGAACGGCCAACTCATGGACGTGACCGATGAGATCGAGGAGCTCGGCTACACCGACAGCTTCAACCCGGTCATCCTCGACGGGGTCACGGACTCCGACGGTCGCATCTTCGGGTTCCCGCGCCAGGCCTACGCGATGGGCCTGCACTACAACCGCACGCTCTTCGAGGCGGCCGGACTCGACCCCGACAGCCCGCCCACCACGTGGGACGAGGTTCGCACGGCAGCGAAGACCATCGCCGAGAAGACCGGCAAGGCCGGATACATGCAGATGACGCAGAACAACACGGGCGGCTGGCAGCTCACCGCGGCGACGGTCGCCCGCGGCGGGAGCATCCAGGAGGAGAACGGCGACGGCACCTACACCTCGACGATCGCGAACGAGGGCACGGCGGCCGCGCTCGAGTTCCTGCAGCAGCTGCGCTGGGAGGACAACTCCTTGGGGGCGAACTTCCTGCTCGACTGGGGCTCGATCAACCAGGAGTTCGCAGCCGGCAACATCGGCATGTACACCACCGGCTCCGACATCTACACGGCACTCGTGCGCGACTTCTCGCTGAACCCCGACGACTACGGGCTCACGGTCATTCCGATCGAGAACGAGGGCGGCACCCTCGGCGGCGGCGACATCGCCGTCGTGAGCCCCACCGTCGACGAGACGACGAAGGCGGCGGCCGTCACCTGGATCGACTGGTACTACATGCAGAAGCTCCTGAACGAGGATGCCGCGGTGCTCGACGCCGAGACACTCGCCGCGAGCGACCAGGCCGTCGGAACCCCCTTGCTGCCGGTGCTGAATCGTGAAGCGTACGAGCAATCGCTCGTCTGGATCGAGCCGTTCATCAACGTGCCCCGCGACCAGATGGCTCCCTTCATCGAGGGAATCTGGGAGCAGACGCCGGTCGGCGAGCCGAAGGGCAAGACCCAGGAGATCTACGCGTTGCTCGACCCCGTGGTGCAGGCGGTGCTCACCGACCCCGACGCCGACATCGACGCGCTCCTCGAGAGCGCCGACGCCGAAGCACAGGCCCTGCTCGACGAGTAGCGCCTCGCCTCTCCACCTTTCGCCGGTCGAGTAGCGCCCGACGAAGGAGGACGCGTATCGAGACCTTCGGGTCTCGATACGCGCTCCGCGCTCCTCGACCGGCGACGCTCAAGAAGGATCACCGATGACTCTCACCGCGACACCGCCCGCCGCGGCGCCGAGCGCCGACGAGGGCGCCTCGCCCGCGGCATCCGCTCAACGCCGGCGTCCGCGGAACCTCCGCACGTGGATGCGGGGCGGCGGGCTCTCGACGCTCGCATTCCTCGCCCCGATGCTCCTCGTCTTCACCGTCTTCAGCTGGTCGCCGATCGTGCAGTCGGTCATCATGAGCCTCCAGGAGACGAACCTCCTCGACCCGCCCACCTGGGTGGGACTCGACAACTTCGCCGCCGTGCTGAGCGATCCGCTGCTCGGCACCGCCATCCTGAACACCCTGTACTTCGCGGCACTCGCCTTGCTCTTCGGCTTCCCGCTGCCGATCGTCGTCGCCGTGCTCATGAGCGAGGTGCGGCGAGCGAAGGGGTTCTACAGCGCGCTCGCCTACCTTCCCGTCGTGGTGCCGCCGGTCGTGGCGGTGCTGCTGTGGAAGGTCTTCTACGACGCGAGCCCGACGGGCCTCTTCAACACCGTGCTCGGCTGGTTCGGCCTGCCCGCGCAGCCGTGGCTGCAGTCGTCGGCGACGGCGATGCCCTCCCTGGTGCTCGAGGCGACGTGGGCCGGCGCGGGCGGGTCGATCATCATCTACCTCGCCGCGCTGCTCAGCGTGCCGCCCGAGCTCTACGACGCGGCCGAGGTCGACGGCGCCTCGATCTGGAACAAGATCTGGCACGTCACCCTGCCCCAGCTCCGCGGAATCCTCTTCATCATGCTGATCCTGCAGGTCATCGCAACGGCGCAGGTGTTCCTCGAGCCGTTCCTCTTCACGGGCGGTGGTCCGAACAACGCCACGGTGACGATCCTGCTCCTCATCTACCGCTACGCGTTCCAGAACAGCCTCGGCGGCGACTACGGAGAGGCGACCGCGCTCTCCGTGATGCTGGCGGTGGTGCTGGCGCTGCTCAGCTGGTTGTACTTCACGCTCACGAAACGCTGGAGCACCTCATGACGACGACACCGACCGCACGAGACATCCGTCTGCCTCGGTTCTCGCTGAGATCTCGACGGATGAGACGCCGCGAAGACGACCGCGACCGCGGCATCGTCTCGGACTTCGACGGCAAGAAGCGTGGCGTGCGCCTGGGCATGGGCGGCGTGCACTTCGTGCTCTTCGTCGGCCTCGTCGTCGCCGGGCTCGGACCGCTGCTGTGGCTTGCGAAGTCGGCGGTGACCCCGACGCAGGACACGCTGCGCCAACCGCTCGCACTCTGGCCGAACGGCATCGACTGGGCGAACCTGCACGCCGCCTGGATCGAGGTGCACATCGACCAGTACTTCTGGAACACGATCGTGATCGCGGGCGGATCCTGGTTCTTCCAGCTGCTCGTGGCGACCACTGCCGGGTATGCGCTGTCGGTGCTGCGGCCGCGGTACGGACCGATCCTGAACGGCGCGATCCTCGCGACGATGTTCATACCCGCGGTGGTGCTGCTGGTGCCGCTCTACCTGACGATCGTGAACCCGCCGCTGCCCGGCGACGTGTCACTCCTCAACAACTACCTCGCGGTGTGGCTGCCCGCGGCGGCGAACGCGTTCAACATCCTGCTCGTCAAGCGCTTCTTCGACGCGCTGCCGCGGGAGGTCTTCGAGGCGGCGCGCACCGATGGCGCCGGCCCGTTCCGGCTCTTCTGGTCGATCGTGCTGCCCATGTCCAAGCCCATCCTCGGCGTCGTCTCGGTCTTCGCGATCATCGCCGCGTGGAAGGACTTCCTCTGGCCGATGCTCGTGCTGCCCGACCCTGCCGTGCAGCCGCTGTCGGTGCGGCTGCCGGCGGTGCAGGGGTCGATCGAACTCGACGTGTTCCTCGCGGCGCTCGCGATCTCGACGCTCATCCCGGTCGTGCTGTTCCTGCTCTTCCAAGGCGTCTTCCTGCGCTCTGCCGGCCTCGGCGGCGCCGTCAAGGGATAGCGCCGGTCGGATGACGCGGGCTCGCCTGGTGTCGGCGGTGCGGCGTAACGTGGCGCACGTGGACCATCCTCGCGTCGTCGACCCTCAGCATCCGCTCGTCGAGCGCGTGCGCGCCGTCTGCCTCGAACTGCCAGAAGCCGTCGAAGTCGAAGCATGGGGCAGGCCGACCTTCCGGGCGGCGAAACCGATCTTCGTGCACGTGAGCGCCTCGATGGAACGTCCGCTCTCGATCGTGCTGAAGACCGACCCCGACGAGCACCTCGCGCTCGTGCAAGACGATCGGTTCTTCGGGCCGCCCTACTACGACCGAAACCGATGGGTCGCGCTCGACCTCGATCACGCCGACACCGACTGGAGCCTCATCGCCGAGCTCATCGAGACCTCGTACCGGCAGGTCGCCAACCGGCGTCAGCTCACCGCGCTCGACGCGCTGCGACCCGAGCATTCCGCCCACTGAGACCGTCGCCCTCGATTGGCGAGATCTGAGCGCGTGCGTTAGAGTTACGTGGTTGCCTGATTGCGATTGAAGCGCGGGTGACAGCCAACGCGCCCGTAGCTCAACGGATAGAGCATCTGACTACGGATCAGAAGGTTGGGGGTTCGAATCCCTCCGGGCGCACACTGGTTGAGACAGTAATCGAACGGCTCGCTTCGGCGGGCCGTTCGTGTTTCCGCTCCCGTTCCCGCTCGCCAAGAGCCCGGCAACGGGTTCACCACCCACCGTTGTCGAGGCCGGCCGGGGAGGCTATGAATCCCCTCTGCGCCAGCCTGCCGCTTGCTGGGAAGTCGCTGAAGATCGATGACGGTATCTCGGCGCAGACGTGACGGTAGGGCCGCAAGGCGGTTAGGCTCGCCTCAGTCTGATTTCCCGTGATCGAGAGTTCGGATATGAGGGGTGTGCGAGCCGGGTTCGACTCGGCTTCGTTCTACCGGGCGGTCGTTCTTTCACAGCGTGCGATCCGTTCCGGCTCCGCCGACCGTGTGGGGCACGTTCGGCTGCGAAGCTTGCGCTCGAGCGGCCCCGCGTCGTTCATGAGACGGGTCTATGCGCTGCTCATCGCGGCGGCGGTCTCGATCGTGCTCTATCGCGCGCTCGATCCGCGGTTCTCGGCGACGGGTGAACACGCGGTCGACGTGATGTGGATGGCGCCGGCGCTGGCCGGCGGCGCGGCGGTCGGCCTCTGCCTGATCGTCGCCTCGGGCTCACGAGCGGGGCTCGCGGGCCTGGTGCACCTCGGCCTGCCGGCCCTGCGGGCAGAGCCTCGCGCGATCGCCAACGGCCTCACCTGGGCTGCGATCGCGCTGCTCGGCGTGCACTTCACCGCGGCGGCGTTCGATGGGTTGCCGGGCGGTCATCGGCTGGTCGGAGTGCTGCTCGGAGGAGCGTTCGGCGTCGGAACCTACCAGCTGCACCGTCGCGCGATCGAGCACGAGGTCTACCGCACATTCAACCTCGTCGCCATGCTGCTCGCCGCCGGGAGCATCGCGAGCATGAGCATCACCCCGACGGGCGACTGGTGGACGCGCAATTTCAGTACCCTCGGTACTTCGAACGACCTCGCAGCGGCGTGCTTCAACGGCGCCATCATCGTGTCGGGCCTCGGGATCGCCGGCCTGTCGGCCTCGCTGACGCGCGCGCTCGCTGACGGGCGATTCGGGCTGCGCCCCGGCGCACGCGCGGTGATGCAGACACTGATCGCCCTTGTCGGCGTATGCCTCATGGGTGTCGGAGTGGTGCCGATCGATGGCGCCACCGATCTGCACAACGCCTTCGCCGTCGGTGCGGCGGCAGCCTTCGCGACGCTGTGCCTCGGCGTCCAGCTCTTCGCATCGCGGATGCCGCGGATCTTCGTGTGGTTGTCGTACGGCTCGCTCACGGTCGAGGTGGTCGCCATGGTCGCGTACGACGGACTCGGGCTCTTCAACCTGACCGTCTTCGAGATCGTGGCCTTCGCGTTGGTCTTCGTCTGGTTGATCGCCCTCGTCGTTGCGACCGCGACGGCGCACGGGCATGCACACGACGACGGCGAGGCGGATGTCGCGGCGCGCGTCGGACGCATCCGTCGCCGCTCGTGCTCGGGAGGGAGGGTGTCGGCCTCCACGCGGGTGATCTGGAGTGCCGCCCGACGTCACCATGTCGCACCCGGTCGAGACGTTCATCGGCGAACGCTCCCACCGCCGGTCGGCTCGGTTCGCCGCCGACGCAGCGCGCGTCGTTCACGGCGAGGCGGTCGGCCGAGCCGGGTAGAGTCACGCCATGGCCACCGACATCGTCGAAATCGTCCGCAACGATGACCGCAACCGTTACGTACTCTCGTTCGCCGGTGAGCGCGCCGGATTCGCCCAATATCGGCTGCACGACGGCGTGATCGTGTTCACCCATACCGTGGTGCTGCCCGAGTTCGAGGGGCGGGGTCTCGGGAGCAAGCTTGCGAAGTTCGTGCTCGACGATGCTGTCGCCCGGGGCGAGCGCATCGTGCCCGAGTGCCCGTTCATCGCTGCGTACCTGCGGCGGCACGAGGAGTACGAGGCATCCGTCGACTGGCCGTGAGGCGACGGAAGGGCGGCGGCGCCGCCGATTCGACCCCCCCCAATCGGGGCAGTATCCACACCGCAAGCTGACGACTACGATGCGAGCAGACCCGAGTCGGACCCGACCGACCTTCTCGCGCTGCATCGGCGAGTCGCGTGATCGCGCGCGTGCGTGATCGCCGGGAGAGGCTCGCCGAGCCCAGTTCGGGTCGCTCGGCGGGAGGGTCTCCCCGGAGACTCGCGGTGGGGCGGGAGGTAGGGTTCCCGCCCCGCCGTCAAACGGGAGCGGGCTCAGCTCGCTGGCTCGTCGACCGGTTTCTGGGCGAGCTCGGGCCGCAACCGATTGCAGAGGTCGGCGAGGGTGCGAAGCTCCTCGTCCGACAGCGTGTCGCCGAACTGCCGGTTGATCGCTTCCATGTGCGAGATCGCGACGCGCCGGAACAGCGTGAATCCCTCGTCGGTGATCGCGACGATCGTGCCGCGCCCGTCGTTCGGGTCGTGGAGCTTCGCGATCAGGCCGCGTGCCGCGAGCCGGTCGACGAGTCGGCTCACGCTCGGCTGCGTGATGAGCACATTGCGGTTCAGGTCTTTGAGTCGCAGCCGTCGGCCGGGTGCACGGGTGATGTTGAACAGCACGTCGTATTCGTTCAGCGAGATGACGTCGCTCGGGAACTCGGCGGCGAGTGCACGCATGATCGTGACTTGGGCACGGAACAGTGATTCCCATGCGGCGACGGTGATCGCGCGATCTGCCATGCCAGTTCCCTTCGTCTCGTGAGTTCGTTCCACGATCTCGTGGGACGCATCCAACAATAGGGAACTGCGGCGGGAATCGGTTGAGGGCCGGTCGTAGAGGCTGACGTCGCTGGGTGCTTGTCCCTCGAGCGGCTGTGTCTGGAATCGGTTGAGGGCCGGTCGTAGAGGCTGACGTCGCTGGGTGCTTGTCCCTCGAGCGGCTGTGTCCGGAATCGGTTGAGGGCCGGTCGTAGAGGCTGACGTCGCTGGGTGCTTGTCCCTCGAGCGGCTGTGTCCGGAATCGGTTGAGGGCCGGTCGTAGAGGCTGACGACCGGCCCTCTCCCTTGCACCAAGAGTGTCCTGCAATCACATTCCACGCCGCCTGCCACAGCAAACAGTCGGCGCACTTCCGAATATATAACGGATCGGTAACAGGCGCTAGTTATCGTTCCGTTATTTTTCAAGATCATCACGATGAGGATGTCGCAGGAGGCGCCGAATCACGTTGGAGGCAACGAACCGGCTACCTCAGACGAGCGCTGTTGCCTCTGACGTGCCGGCGGTGTCGCCGGCCGACGTCAGGCCGCGGGAAGCTCAGTGGCAGTGCCGCGGGAGGTTCAGTAGAGGTCGGGCGACGGCGTCGACGCCTGGCGGATCGACACGTCGGCGTGACGGTCGAAGCGGTAGCCGACGCCGCGTACGGTGCGCACGATGTCCTGGTAGTGCGCGAGCTTGGAGCGCAGGCGGCGGACGTGCACATCGATCGTGCGCTCGCTCGGTGCCTCGTCGTCGGCATCCCACAGGTTGTCGATCAGCTCGTGGCGGTCGATCGTGCGGCCCTCGCGCAGCACGAGGTACTGCAGCAACTCGAACTCCTTGTACGTGAGGCCGGCGGCCTCGCCATCGAGCAGCACGCGCTTGCGTGAGATGTCGATGATGACGCCGTTGGGGTGGCGGTCGGCGTCATCCCGGGTGCCATTGCCTTCGCGCTGCTTGGCGAGCGCTGCAGGGTCTTGCAGGGCGAGGCGCACGACGTCGACGTCGCGACCGCCGGCACCCTCGGGCGCCAACGCGACCGCGGCGTAGGTCTCGGCCGAGGGGGAGACCTCGGCGGTGAGCGTGCGCAGCGCCTCGACGATACGGTGCAGCGTCGTGCCGTCGGCGAGGGCCTTCGCCTCGTCGATGCCGACGTAGAGCACGAAGCCGCGAGCCTCGGTGCCTTCGGGCACTGCCCGGACCCGTGGGGCGCGGGCAGCCTCGGTGTCGGAGACCGGGGCGGGGGTGCGGGGAGCAGCGGTGGGCACGGAGCGGAGCGGTGCAGCGGGAAGCGACGGTGCGGTGCGGGCCTGGACGGTGCGAACGGGAGCGGGTGCGAGTGCAAGAGACATGACGGAGATCCTTGTGTGGAGGGTGCGGCGACGGACCCCGGAGGCGGGGTCGGAGCGAGTGGCCGATTCGGCCGGGCGAACCCCCGAAGAGGCGGAGGGTTCAGAGGAGTCGGTGCCGATCGGGATGCGGATCGGCTGCTGGACTCGGCGGTCGGGTCGCGGTCAGCGGCACATTCGACAACACATGGGTGCACGTGCCGGCATCATCATGCCGGTCATCCTGAGAGCGCCGGGGGCGGTCAGGTTGCGTGCGGTGTCAGTCATGAGCGTCAGTCAAACCGATACCCGAGCGTGTGTCAATTCATGACCATTGCGTGACGAGGTGTGACGTCGCACGCGGTGCGCAATGCGATGCGGCAGTCGGCAGGATCAGCCAGCGTGACCACCGCGTTGCAAGATCCTGCGACAAACAGGAGAAATCGAAAATCTTCCGCGCTTCGTACTCGCTACGGCGCGTCGCGCCTCGAAGATCCTTCGGCCGAGCAGAGCGCGAGGGTGCTTATACCGTGCCGTACAGCCGGTCGCCGGCGTCGCCCAGGCCGGGCACGATGTAGCCGAGTTCGTTCAGTCGCTCATCGACCGCTCCGAGCACGATCGTGACCTCGCGGCCATGCATCGCCTGCTCGACCGCCGCGAGCCCCTCGGGGGCGGCGAGGATGCAGATCGCCGTGACATCCGTCGCGCCGCGCTTCAGCAGGAACTCGATGGCCGCCGCGAGGGAGCCACCCGTCGCCAGCATCGGGTCGAGCACGAAGCACTGGCGGTCGCTGAGGTCATCGGGCAGCCGCTCGGCGTACGTCGTCGGCTCGAGGGTCTCTTCATTGCGCGCCATGCCGAGGAAGCCGACCTCGGCCGTCGGCAACAGCTTCGTCATGCCCTCGAGCATGCCGAGACCGGCGCGAAGGATCGGCACGATGAGCGGCTTCGGGTCGGCGATGCGCACGCCCGTGGTCGGCGAGACCGGGGTGACGATGTCGACCGGCTCGACGCGAACACCACGGGTGCCCTCGTACGCGAGCAACGTCATGAGCTCCTCGACGAGCGAACGGAAGACCGGCGACGGGGTGTTCACGTCGCGAAGCACCGTCAGCTTGTGGGTGATGAGCGGGTGATCGGCAACGTGGACTCGCATAGGCTCGAGTCTAGTTCGCGGGCGTCTCACGAAGGGAGCGGTGCATGGAGCTGCCGCAGCACCGGGAATGGATGCGCCTCGCGCTCGCCGAGGCCGCCCAAGCGCCCGTCACCCGCGACGTTCCGGTCGGCGCAGTCGTCGTCGATGCCGCGGGTCGGGTCATCGCCGCCCGACGCAACGAGCGCGAATTGCTGGGCGACCCCACCGCGCATGCCGAACTCCTCGCTCTCCGCACGGCCGCCGAGGCCACCGGTGACTGGCGGCTCACCGAGTGCACCCTCGTCGTCACGCTCGAGCCGTGCGTGATGTGCGCGGGCGCGATCCTCGCCGCACGCATCCCCACCGTGGTGTTCGGCGCCTGGGACGAGAAGGCCGGCGCCGCCGGCTCGCTTTACGACGTGCTCCGCGACCGGCGGCTCAACCACCGGGTCGAGGTGTTCGCCGGTGTCGAAGCGGATGCCGCGGCGCAGCTGCTGCTCGCATTCTTCGACGATCCACTGCGCCGCCCCTGACTGCTGTCGACAGCACTTCTCCCGACCCCGGGTTGACCCTCACCTTGCGTGAGGCCGGAGGGTGGGTCCATGAGCAATTACTACAACGCATTCGAGATGAGCCCTGTGCCGACCCCCGGGCCTGATGCCGTCGCGCCGGAGCTGTTCCGCGGCATCTACGGCATGCCCGCGTTCGTGTCGATCCCGACGAGCGACCTGGCAGCCTCGGTGGATTTCTGGACGCGCGGGCTCGGGTTCTTCGAACTCTTCGGCATCCCCGGCACGCTGGTGCATCTGCGTCGGTGGGCGTTCCAAGACGTCCTCCTCGTGGCGGCGGCGAGCGTCCCGAATGAGGCTCCGGCGATGAGCTTCAGCTTCTCGGGCGTCCTCAGCGAGGTCGACGCGCTGGTCGAGGCATGCCGCGCTTTGCGGCCGGAATCGGTCGACGGCCCGCGCGACACTCCTTGGAACACTCGCGACGTGGAGGTGATCACGCCCGAGAACGCGCGGATCGTCTTCACCGCCGCGAAGCCGTTCGACCCGGTGAGCCAAGAGGCGCGCAATCTCGAGGCCATCGGCATCACCACCGCGCCGGCCTCCGTCCGCGGCGACAATGGGGAGCATGTCTGATGCCGTAGCCGCCGACGCCGACGGTCTGACCGTCGGTCAGGTCTCATCGCGACTGGGCGTGACGGTGCGGGCACTGCACCATTGGGACGACATCGGCCTGGCCCGACCGACGCTGCGCACGACGGCCGGATACCGGCTGTACACCGCCGCCGATCTCGAACGCCTGCACCGCATCGTCGTCTACCGCGAGATCGGTCTCGGGCTCGACGGCATCCGGCACATCCTCGACGACTCGACCACTGACGTGCCCGGCGCGTTGCGTGTGCAACTCGCCCAGGTCGCTGAACGGATCGACCGCCTCCAGCAGCTCAGTGTCGGACTCGACCGCATGATCGACGCCCACGAGCGCGGCCTGCTGCTGACCGTCGAGCAGCAGGCCGCGATCTTCGGCACCCAGTGGAACCCCGATTGGTCCGCCGAGGCCCGTGAGCGGTACGGAGACACGACGCAATGGCGGCAGTTCGCCGAACGCTCGGCTGTGCGCTCGGCCGAGGAGTGGCAGGCCGCCGCCGACGCCATCGCCGAGCTCGACCGCGCGTTCGGCGATGCGATGGACGCGGGGGTCGCGCCGGGAAGCGACGAAGCGAACGACCTCGTCGAGCGGCACCGTGAGGTCTTCTCGGCGTCGAACTTTCCGCTCTCGCGGCAGATGCAGGTCTGTCTCGGCCGCATGTACGAGGCGGATCCGGCATTCGCCGCCCACTACGACGGTATCCGCACCGGCCTCGCCGAATGGTTCCGTCGAGTCGTCGACGCGAGCGCGAGCGCCCACGGCATCGATCCCGACACGGCGACGTGGCAGTAGCGCGAGAGCCGCGGGGGTCGGGCCCTTCGAACGAGCGGGTCTCGATACGCTCCTGCGTCGCTACTCGACCGGCGAGGGCATTGCTCGCGCGGCGATGCGCGTGCGGAGCAGCGCGATCTCGTCGGCGAGGTACGGGAAGCGATCGGTCTCGTAGGCGCCCTCATCGCCGCCCAGCACGACGACGAGGTCGGGCGAGAGCGCATCGAGTGCAGCGACATCCGTCGTCGGCGCGTCGACGGTGACGATCTCGCACCCGTGCGCCTCGAGCGTCGGGCCCAGATTTCCGAGGCCGATGGCCGAGTCGTGTCGCAGCACCAGTGCGGTGCGCACGGCACCCGTCACTCGAGGCCTTTGATGACGATCGCGTCGGTGGGCGGGGCGGCGAGGTTCGGCTCGACGTAGACATCGGGCTCGACGTAGATGACCCGTGCTGCGGGAACCGCCGCGCGGATGCGCGTCTCGATCGCGTTCGTCGTCGCCGCCACCTCGAGCAGTCGCTGGTCGGAGGCGAAGCCGACCTTCGCACCGACGAGCAGTTCGTCGGGCCCGAGGTAGAGGGTCTTCATGTGGATGATGCGCGCGCCCTCGGGGCCCGCGAGAATCGCCTGCTCGATCTTGGCGTGGTCGTCGTCGGTCGCACCCTCACCCACGAGCAGCGACTTCGTCTCGATGCCGAGCACGACGGCGACGACGATCAGCAGGGCGCCGATGAAGAGGGTGCCGATGGCGTCGAAGAACGGGTTTCCCGTGATGATGGTGAGCCCGACGCCGATGAACGCGAAGACCAGGCCGAGCAACGCCGCGATGTCTTCGAGCAGCACCACGGGCAGTTCGGGCGCCTTCGCGCGGCGGACGAACTGGATCCAGCTCTGCTTGCCCCGCACGAGGTTCGACTCCTTGACCGCGGTGCGCAGCGAGAAGGACTCGAGCACGATCGCGATCGAGAGCACGAGGATCGGCAGCCACGGCACCTCGAGCTCGTGCGGGTGCTGCAGCTTGTCG
Organism: Agromyces sp. GQ35; assembly: GCF_059758475.1. NCBI lineage: Bacteria > Bacillati > Actinomycetota > Actinomycetes > Micrococcales > Microbacteriaceae > Agromyces > Agromyces sp. GQ35. The sequence continues at coordinate 1,382,538 of NZ_JCAXEO010000001.1, forward strand.
ATGCCCTCGTAGATCGAGAAGAGACCGCCGACGGAGAACAGGATGATCGAGACGACGAAGGCGTACACGTACCGCTCGCGGCCGTAGCCGAACGGGTGCTCCTTGTCGGCGGCCCTCTTCGCCTGGCGTCCGCCGAAGATGAGGAGCAGCTGGTTGCCGGCGTCGGCGACCGAGTGCACGGCTTCGGCGAGCATCGACGATGAGCCGGAGAAGAACCAGGCGATGAACTTCGTGATCGCGATTCCCGTGTTCGCGAGGAATGCCGCGATGATTGCCTTGGTTCCGCCCGATGCGCTCATGGAGCAATCCTAAACGGGCGTGAGCGCGGGCTACATCTGCGGCGGGGCACAGCGTTCGAGCCCGAACCTAGGATGGTCGCATGAGTGCCGACGCCCCCGTCCGACTGCCCGCGATCGCGTTCCTGGGGGCCGGGTCGATGGCCCGAGCCGTGCTCACGGGCCTCCTCCAGCCGGGCATCGAGATCGACGGCGGCATTCGCACCACGAACCGAAGCGCCGAGAAAGCGGCGGAGCTCGCCGAGCTGCCCGGCGTCACCGCATTCGCCACCGAGACGGATGCCGCAGCCAACCGCAGTGCCGTCGCGGGCGCGAAGCTCGTGGTCATCGCGGTCAAGCCCGCGATGGTGCCGGCACTGCTCGAGGAGATCGCCGACGCGCTCGATCCGGGCGCTGTCGTCGTGAGCGTCGCGGCCGGCGTCACCGTGGCGACATTCGAGTCGCTGCTGCCCGAGTCGGTCGCGGTGATCCGCTCGATGCCGAACACGCCGGCGGTCGTCGGCCGCGCCGTCACCGGTGTCTCGGCGGGCACGCGCTCGAGCGACGCCGACCTCGCGCTCGCCGTGTCGCTCTTCGAGACCGTCGGCGAGGTGCTCGTCGTGCCAGAAGCGCAGATCGACGCGCTCTCGACGATCTCGGGCTCTGGCCCCGCGTACGTCTTCTACCTGATCGAGCAGCTGACGGCGGCGGCGATCGACAAGGGCTTCGCGCCCGAGCAGGCAGCGGTCATGGTCGAGGGCACGTTCCGCGGCGCGAGCGAGTTGCTCGCGGCATCCGATGTCGGCCCCACCGAACTGCGCCGTCGGGTGACGAGCCCGAAGGGCACCACCGAACGTGCCGTCGCGGTGCTCGAGGAAGCAGCGCTGAAAGAGATCTTCGACCACGCGACCGACGCCGCGCTGGCACGCGCCCGCGAGCTGGCGGCCGGCGCGTGAACCCGGGCATGCACGCGCGCGCACCGCTGGCGCTCGTGGGCGAGCCGCGGTTCGCATGGCGCGGAGTCATGCTCGACGTGGCCCGTCGGTTCCGGCCGATGCCCGAACTCGAGCGGTTCGTCGACCTGCTCGCGGCGCACGGCATCAACGTGCTGCAGCTGCACCTCACCGACGACCAGGGGTGGCGGTTCGAGGTGCGCGCGCATCCACGACTCACCGAGGTCGGCGGCCGCCGATCCGCATCGCAGCTCGGGCACGGACCGGCCTCGACGCTCGACGGGGTGCCCCACGAGGGCTGGTACACCCAGCAGGAGTTGCGGGATCTCGTGCGGTATGCGGCCGCCCGCGGCATCCGTGTCGTTCCCGAGATCGACGTGCCGGGGCATGCGCGGGCGATCCTCGCGGCGTATCCCGAGTACGGCGTCGGAGGCGCGGCTGCGGTTGCCCGGCGGGTCACCGAGCCGTGGACGCGATTCGGCATCTCCGACGAGGTGCTGAACGTCGAGGAGTCGACCATGGCGTTCGTCTGCGACGTCTTCGACGAGCTGTGCGAGGTGTTCGACTCCGAGGTCATCGGCATCGGCGGAGACGAGGCGCAGAAGGCGCGATGGCGCGCCGACGCGCGCACGCAGGAGCTGATGGCCGAGCGCGGCCTCGCCGATGAGGAGGAGCTGCAGGCGTGGTTCCTCGGGCGTATCGCCCGGCATCTCGCGGCGCGCGGTCGCCGGGTGATCGGGTGGGACGAGATGCTCGAGGGGCGCGACCCCGCCCCCGACGCGATCGTCGCCTCGTGGCGCGGCCCGGTCGGGGCCGAGCTCGGCGCCCGCCTCGGCCACGAGGTCGTGCTCTGCCCCGACCTCTGGACGTACTTCGACTACCGGCAGTCGGATGACCCGGCCGAGCCGATCCCGGTCGGCACCGTGCTCTCGCTCGAGGACGTGGCCGCATTCGCCCCCGTGTCCGCGACGTCGTCGCCGGCACTTCGTGAGCGCGTGATCGGCGTGCAGGCGAACGTCTGGACCGAGCATCTCGACACGCGGGGTCGCCTCGACTACGCGGTGTTCCCGAGGCTCGGCGCGTTCGCGGAGGTCGCGTGGAACGGCGGCCCGCTCGACTGGGCCTCGTTCGCCGAGCGATTGCCCGGGTATCTCGCGTGGCTCGACGAGCGGGGCGTCGACTTCCGCCCGCTCGACGGGCCGCGAGCCGATCAGCAGCTTCCCGGTGTGCCCGGAGTGCCTCGTGATCGCGCCTCGCGCATCGCCGAACTCGAGCGGATGACGGCCTCCTTGCCTTCTGCGCCGCCGGTCGAGTGACGACTCCGGGCGATTCTTCGCGCGATGTCGATTTTTCGCGGCGCACTTCGTCACCATGGTGTGACGACCCTCGTCACAGCCCCGAGCGGGCATCGACCAAGGAGACGCCATGACCGACACGTACGTCTATCTCATCCACGAGCCCGACTGGGACTCCGATGCCTACCTCTCCGGCGGTGGAGTCCCGGGCGGCGACCCGGCCGACAACTTCCCCGAGCACACCGCGTTTCAGGAGGCCGTCGCTCGGCTCGGTGCGCGCCTCGTCGGCGGTTCGGCACTGCAGAACGCGCGGTACGGTGGCCGGGTCACGCCGGGTGCCGGCGATCGGGCGGAGCAGGACGCCGTCTATTCCGACGGCCCGTACCCCGACACGACCGAGGTCGTCTCGGGGTTCTACCTCGTCGAGACCGATGACGAGGCCATTGCCCGGCGTATCGCGGCACTGGTGCCGACCGGTGGGCACATCGAGTGGCGCAAGGTGTTCCCCGCCTCGTGAGCGATCCGGTCGCCGGTCTTGGCGAGGACTTCGTCGAAGCCTGGCCGCGGATCGTGCGTGCCCTGGCCGCCTACACGGGCAGCCTCGACGACGCGCAGGAGTACGCGGCCGAGGCGATCGCGAGGGCCGTCGCCGAGGCCGGCGCCGATCGGCCCCCGCTCGGTTCGCTCGCGGCCTGGTGCATCGCCGTCGGCAAGCGGGCGTGGATCGACGGTCACCGTCGCTCGGTCGTCGAGCAACGACACCTGCAGCGGCTCGCCGCCGAGTCGGCGCCGCTGCGGCTCGGCACGGATGCTGCGGGGGAGCACCTCGCCGACGGAGATCGCCTTCCGGGTGCCGGCCTCGACGACCGGCTCGCGCTGCTCTTCGTCGCGTGCGACCCGGCACTCACTGAGCAGGCGCGCCTCGTGCTCGCCCTTCGAGTGGTGTGCGGCCTCGAGGTGTCGCGCATCGCCGCCCACCTCGGCGTGCAGACGTCTGCCGCGGCCGCCCGGCTCACGCGGGCCAAGCGAGCTCTCGCCGAGGCGCGCGGACGATTCCACGTGCCCGAAGCGCCGGAACGGCGCGTTCGCCTGCCGGTCGTGCTCGCGAGCGTCGCCGGCATGTTCACGGTCGCGCACCGTGACGTGCTCGACCCTCGGACTCCGCTCGACGACCTCGGCCGTCAGGCCTTGTCGATCGCCGATGCGCTCGTCGCCGAGTATCCCGACGACGCCGAGGTCCGGGGTCTCCGGGCCGTTGTGCGACTCGGACTCGCCCGCCGTCCGGGCCGGCTCGATGAGCAGGGCGCGGCGATTCCCCTCGACGAGGTCGACCGTCGCCGCTGGGATCGCCGCTTGATCGAGGCCGGGCTCGATGACGCGGCGGCCGCAGCCGACCGCGGTGACGGCCGGTTCGTCATCGAGGCGGCCATCGCCGGGCTGCACAGCTCGGCGGCCAGCTTCGCCGAGACCGACTGGGATCGAGTCGTCGCGTTCTACCGCTCCCTCGAGCGGGTCTGGGGTGCGCCCTCGGTGACCGTCGCGCGATACTCGGCCGAACTGCACCGGAGCCTGCTCGCACCGCCCTCGGGTGAGCGCACGGCGCAGCTCCGGGCGATCGGACGCGAACTGCAAGCGCTCGCAGACGGTGCCGCGCCGTACGCCGCGATCGACGCGAGCCTCGCGCTCGCCGACCTCGATTGGCGCACCGGCCGCCGGGATGCTGCTGCGACGCAGTACGCGCGGCTGGCTGAACTCGTGCCGAGCGAGCCCGTGCGGCGCTTCTGCCTCGCCCGCGCCGCGAGCGGGGCTGCCGGCCCCGCCGCCTGATCGGGTTCGTCAGGCGCGCTCGAGCAGCACCATCACCTCGAAATGGGTCGTCTGCGGGAACATGTCGAACACCCGCCCGCGCACCGGCCGGAGCGACGGCATCGCCTCGAGGTCGCGGGCGAGCGAGGCGGCGTTGCAACTCGAATACAGCACGTGACGAACAGCGGATGCCTCGAGCCATCCGCTGAGCTCGCGGCCGATGCCCCGCCGGGGCGGGTTCACGACCACGAGGTCCGGGGCGTCGTCGGCGCCGACCGCGAACGCCGTGGCATCGCCGGCCGCGAACCGCACGCGTGAGAGCGCGGCATCCGTTCGGCTCAGCTCGGCGCTCGCGACCGCCTCGACACTCGTCTCGATGCCCGTGACGGATGCCGCGGCATCCGCGATGTGCAGCGCGAAGCCGCCGACGCCCGAGTAGAGATCCCAGGCCGAGTCGGGGGCAAGGCTGCGCACCCAGTCGCGTGCCTCGGAGTACAGCGCCGCGGCGATCTCGGTGTTCGTCTGGAAGAAGCTCTGCGGGCGCAGGTGCATCGTCACGTCGTTCAGGCGCATCGACAGGGTGGATGCCTCGGTGAAGACGATCTCGTGCTCGCCCTCGAGCACCGCCTTGTGCTCGGGCAGCACGTTCGCGGTGACCACGCGGGCGTTCGGCAGTCGGGCCATGAGCCACGGCAGGTGCTTGCGGATGCGGCCGACCGGCTCGGTCGAGCGCACCACGAAGCGGATCATGAATTCGCCGTCGGGCGATTCGGTGAGGATCAGGTGCTTCAGCTCGCCGGTTCGAGCCGGCACGTTGTACGGGGTGAGCCCCGCGCGAGTGATGAACGCGGAGATGACCGGGAACGCGGCGCGATGGCCAGGCGAGCAGATGCCGCACGCTTCGAGGTCGATGCCGTGGCCGTCGGCGTCGAGGATGCCGATCGTGGGGGCTTCGGTCGTGCCGCCGATCACCATCTTCGCCTTGTTGCGGTAGCCCGCTTCGGCGCTCGCGACGGGTGGCAGCCAGTCGAGCCCGTCGTGCGCGGCGAGCAGCTCTTCAGCGTGGCGCTGCTTGTCCGCGAGCTGCTTCGCATACGGCTGCCCCATGAGCGAGCACGACGTGCAGCGCCGGGCGTCGAAGTAGGAGCAGTCCACGGGTTCCAGCGTAGGTGCGTGCGGACGAGGCGGACGTGTCGGCGGGCTGCGGGGCGAGCGCGCCGGTGCCTTCCCGCCCCCGCCCCGGGCACTAGCGTTGCCTCATGAGTGCTGCAGAGGTCGTCTCGCTCGTGGTCGAGGTGATCGGATGGTTCGCGCTCGCCGCGGGCCTCGTCTTCCTGTTGCTCGCACTGCTCATCCGCCTCGCCGACGGGCGCTGGCTCCGCACAGAGGCGGTCGTCGTCGACCGCGATGAGGGCAGTGTCATCCGGTGGTTCGCCGATGGCGGGTTCCACACGCGCGCGCTCAGCTCCGATGAGCGGGCGCACGTCACCGATGCCGATGAGGAGCTCGCGTACTACAAGGAGCGAGAGCCGCACCGGCTGCGACTCCACGAACCCCCCGCGGGGCGGCGCGCGCTTCGCATGATCGGGTTCGTGTTCCTCGGCATCGCCGCGCTCGCGGCTGTCGTCGGCGTCATCATGATGCTCGCCGGCTGACCGTCGCAGCGCGCTCGCCGAGTACGCCGTCTACTCGAGCGCCGCGAACCGCTCGATGTCGCCCTCGGTGCCCGACACGATGATGAGATCGTGATTCGACACCACGGTGTGCTCGGTCGCGTACGTGAACGGCTTGCCGGGGCTCTTCACGCCGACGACGGTCACGCGGTACTTCGACCGCACCCCCGATTCGGTGAGGTTCTTGCCGCGGATCGGCTTCGGCGGGTACATCTTCACCAGGGCGAAGTCGTCGTCGAATTCGATGAAGTCGAGCATGCGCCCGCTCACGAGGTGCGCGGTTCGTTCGCCGGCCTCGCGCTCTGGGTAGATCACGTGGTTCGCGCCGATGCGCTGCAGGATCTTGCCGTGCGACGCGGAGATCGCCTTCGCCCAGATCTGCGGGATCTTCAGGTCGACGAGGTTGGCGGTGATGAGCACGGATGCCTCGATCGACGACCCCACCGCGCAGACCGCGATCGAGAAATCCTGCGCGCCGATCTGGCGCAGGGCGTCGAGCGAGCGCGCGTCCGCGACGACGGCGTGGGTCACCCGCTCCGACCACTTCTGCACGAGTGCTTCGCTCTCGTCGACGGCGAGCACCTCGCGGCCGAGCCGGTCGAGCTGACCCGCGGTGGCCGCGCCGAATCGGCCGAGGCCGATCACGAGCACCGGGGCGTCGTGCCTGATTCGATCAACCAACGATGGGCCTCTCTTCCGGACGCTTGAACAACTGCCGGCGCTGGCTCGCCGCCAGGGCCGCGGCGAGTGTCACTGTACCAACCCGCCCCATGAACATGGTGGCCGCCATCACGTACTTGCCCTCGGGTGGCAGGCTCGACGTGATGCCCGTGGACAGACCGCACGTGGCGAACCCCGAGATCACGTCGAACAGCACGAAGTCGAGCGGCGCCTTCGTCATCTGGGTCAGGATGATCGTCGACACGGCGACGATGGTCGCCCCCCACAGCACGACGCTCACGGCGAGTCGCAGGATGTCGCGCGGGATGCGCCGGCCGAAGGCCTCCATCGAGGGCGCACCGCGCGCCTCGGCGAAGGCGGCGAGGAAGAGCACCGCGAGGGTCGTCACCTTGATGCCGCCCGCGGTCGACGCCGAGCCGCCGCCCACGAACATCAGCATGTCCGAGACGAGCAGGCTCGATGGATACAGGTCGGCCATGTCGATGGTGGAGAAACCGCCCGACCGCGTCATCGTCGACATGAACAACGCCTCGAACAACGTCTTGCCGAAGCTGAAGCCGCCGTAGGTCTTCGGGTTGTCGTACTCGAGCACGAGGAACGCCAGCGCTCCCAGCGCGAACAGGATGCCGGTGGTCGCGAGGGTGAGCTTCACGTGCACGCTCCACCGGCGCGGCTTGCGCCAGAGCTTCGCGAGCGCGAAGATCACCGGGAATCCGACGCTGCCGAGGAAGACCGCGATCATCATCAGCGACTGGAACCAGTAGTCGTCGAAGAACTCGACCGGACCGGCGGGGTTGGGGTTGAAGCCCGTGTTCGTGAAGGCGCTGACCGAGTAGTACGCCGAGTACCAGATGCTGGTGCCGAGGTCGTAGCCCGCGGCGAGCACGCTCGGGATCATGCCGAGCATGATCACCGCCTCGATCGTCAGCGTGCTCACGGCGACGGTCACGAGAAGCCCGCCCACCTCGCCGAGGCGGATCGCCTGGCGCTCGGCCACCGGGCCGACGTGCACGCGCGACGGGTTCGAGTCGCTCGCCGCCATGAGCTTGGCTCGGAGGCCGAGTCGCCGGGAGATCACGACGCCGAGGATCGACGCGAGCGTCAACACGCCCATGCCGCCGATGTTCATGCCGATGAAGATGACGGCGTTGCCGAACGGCGACCAGTACGTGGCCATGTCGACGGTCGTCAGGCCGGTGACGCAGATCGTCGACACCGCGGTGAACAGCGCGTCGGCGAGCGGTGAGCTGCTGCGTTCGCCGGCCCGGGCGATCGGCAGCGACAGCAGGAGGGTGGTGACGAGGATCAGAGCCGCGAAGATGAGGATCGCGAAGCGCGACGGTGAGCTCTTGACCAACGCGTCGAGCGCGTCACGCGCTTTGCCGAGCCAAGACCGGCGGTCGACTCGGCCGAGCCGCCGTATCGGCTGTGCGCGCATCGAGCCCCCTCTGTGCCGTCACCGGATGCGTGTGTCATGGTACTCCCCGCCGTGAATGACTAGCCTTGGGGCATGGCGGACATCTTCGACGTGGTGGCGGACTCGACACGGCGCGACATCCTCGCCGTGCTCCTCGAACGCGAGGGTGCGGTGCCCTCCTCGCGCGGCGAGATCAGCGTCTCCGAGATCGTGACGGCGCTCGGCGCGAGCCAGCCGACGGTGTCGAAGCACCTGAAGGTGTTGCGGGACTCGGGCCTGGTGGCGGTGCGCGAAGAGGGCCAGCACCGCTACTACAAGCTCGACCGCACGCCGCTCGAGACGCTCGAGGACTGGCTGATTCCGTTCATGTCGACGGATGCCGCAGCCGACGCTGCGACGCTCGCGGGTGCTGCGGCGAACGGCGATGTCGCGTTGAACGAGGAGCAGTTCGCGTTCGCGTCGGCCATCGGCAAGGCGTTCGCCGAGACGGCGCACCAGGTCACCGCGGTCGTCGTGCCCAAGAAGCGCCGCTGACCCGCGCTGCCCGCCTCGACGACGTCAACTCACAGCGCAGCGACGAGTGCGAGCACGAACGCGAGGCACGCCGCGGTCGCGGTGAGGGTGCGCACGTGGTTCCACGCGAGCCACCCCGGACGGAAGACGTGCCACGCCTCGGCGAGCGCCGAAGCATCCGAGTCCGCCGGCGCTGCCAGCGCGTTGTTGCGCGGCACGTTCGCACCGCCGGTGACGCCCACGACGCCGACGAGGTAGAGCGCCGCTCCGGCGATCGACCACCACGTCGCGCCGGCCGGCTCCCCCAGGAAGGCCATGACCAGGAGCACCGCGGCGACGAGCGCGGTGCCGAAGATGGCGATCATGAACGGGGCCCGCACGGCGGTGACGTTGATTCCGCGCATGGCGCGCGCGGCCTCGGCGGCGCCCGCCCGGTCGATTCCCTGGAGCACGAACGTCGAGAACGCGAAGAACGCTCCCGCGACGATGCCGCTGCCGAGGATCGCGATGATGAGCAGGATGTCGACGAAGGTCATGAGGAGGAGTTTGCCGTACCCGGTTCGACGGACTCAACTCGCGGGGCGGGTCAGCGCAGCGGCTTGATCATCTCGAGTTCGAGGCCGCCGGGCGCGAGTTCGTATTCGCGGCTGCGACCGGTCTGCGTGAAGCCGAGCTTCTCGTAGAACCGAATGGCGCGGGGGTTGTCTTCGTGCACCTCGAGGCGAAGCGTCTCACCGAAGCCGAGCGCCCACTCCTCGATGGCGTCGAGCAGCATCCGGGCGACGCCCGCCGTCTCGCCTCGGTGGTCGGCCGCCACGTAGACACCGACGAGCACCGGGCCCGACGTGGCATCCGGAATGTAACCGCCCATGTGGCCGATCCAGCGGTCGCCGTCGATCGCGACGACCGAGGTCTGGCGCGGGTTCGTGCCGCGTGCCCCCCGAAGCCGCCAGCCTGCCTCATCGACATCGAGCGCCGTTGCGAGGGTCTCGGCGTAGGCGAGGGGGTAGTCGCGCAGCATCTCGAGACGGAGCGCCCGCACGGCCTGCCAGTCGGCCTCCGACGTGGTGCGGATGACGATGTCGTGGTGTGGCATCCCTCGACGCTAACCCATCGGGCGAGTGCGACCGCGCGGATCCGGTAGACTACCCCGAGGCTTTCGAGCCAACGGCCGCGGCACGCGCGACCGACTGATCTTTTCTGTGAGGTTCTGATGGGTTCCGTCATCAAGAAGCGCCGCAAGCGTATGGCGAAGAAGAAGCACCGCAAGCTGCTTCGCAAGACGCGCCACCAGCGTCGCAACAAGAAGTAGTCCTTCGGCACTACCGGCTGAGCGTCAGGCCCTTCGGCCTGGCGCTTTTCGCTGTGCCTTCGGCGCCCGCCGGTCGAGCCTGCGCGCCAGCGCCATATCGAGACCCGCCGGTCGAGTAGGCGCGCCAGCGCCGTATCGAGACCCGCATACGATCGACCTATGGCACGCGACATCCGTCTCACCCTCATCGGCAAGCCCGGCTGCCACCTCTGCGACGACGCGAGGGCGGTCGTGCAGGGCGTGCTGCGTGGGATCGAGGTGACGGATGCCCCGCCGCGCGTCGTCCTCGAAGAGCGGTCGATCCTCGACGACGACGAACTGCGCGCTCGGTACGCCGAGGAGATCCCCGTGCTGCTCATCGACGACGTGGTGCACGACTTCTGGCGAATCGATCCGGTGCGGTTGACGACGGCGCTGCTCGCGGGCTGAGCGCCACCAGCGAGGCAGGCGCTACCGGTCGATTCTGCAACGGTCAAGCCGTTGCCGGCGATCGTCGTCGGGTCTTGACTGGCGGCATGACCTCATACTGGAAGGCGGGCGCGCCTGCACCCGTCGAGAACGGGACCCTCGCCGCGCTTCCCGAAGCGACGGCCGATGTCGCCGTCATCGGCGCCGGCGTCACCGGGCTCTCGGCGGCGCTCATGCTGCAGCGCGCCGGTCGTTCCGTGGTGATCGTCGAAGCGACCGAGGTCGCCGCCCTCGCCTCGGGCGCCAACACCGGCAAGGCGAGCGTGCTGCAAGGAACCCGGTTGCAGCGCATCCGTCGCTCGCACTCGGCGAAGGTCACCCGAGCGTATGTCGAGGCGAACCTCGACGGCCAGGCCTGGATCGCCGAGTTCGCCGGTGCCCACGACGTCCCCGTCGCCGTCGAACCGGCCTACAGCTACGCCCAGTCCGACGCCGGCCTGAAGACGGTGCTCGCGGAATTCGATGCGGCGCGCGAGGCCGGGCTGCCGGTCGAGATGATCGAGGGGATGCCGGTGCAGTTCCCCTTCGCCGGAGCGGTCGCGCTCGAGGGGCAGCTGGCGCTCGACCCGTATCGGCTGATGCTCGCGCTGGCGCGCGAGTTCGTCGCCGCCGGCGGCGTACTCGTCACCGGGGTGCGGGTGCGTGACGTGCACGCCTCCGACCCCGTGGTGCTGGAGACCGACCACGGCCCGCTTCGCGCGCACGACGTCGTCGTCGCGACGGCGACCCCGGTGCTCGATCGCGGACTGTACTTCGCGAAGACCCGCCACTCGCGGTCGTACATCGCCTCCTTCCGCGTCGCGGATCCGCCGACGCCGGGGCTCTTCCTCTCGGTCGACCAGCCCACCCGTTCGCTGCGCACGGCACCGCCGCACCCTGAAGCCGGTGCTGCCGGGTTGCAGCTCCTCGTGGGTGGCAATGCGCACCCGGTCGGTCGGGAGTCGTCGGCGGCCGCGCGGGCCGACGAGCTCGTGCAGTGGACGCGCCGGCATTTTCCGGGAGCCGAGCTGACGCACCGATGGTCGGCACAGGACTACGAGTCGCTGAACCTGATTCCGTTCGCCGGGAGGATGCCCCGGAGTCGTGGACGGGTCTGGTTCGCGACGGGCTATGCGAAGTGGGGACTCACGAACGGCGTCGCCGCGGCGATGCGCATCTCAGCCGAGATCCTCGGCGAGCCGTGGCGCGAGCATCGGCCGTGGATCCAGGTGCTCGGCACTCGGGTGACGGTGCCGGCCGACCTCGCTCGAGGGGCCTCCGAGAACGGCAAGGTCGCCGCAGAGCTCGCCGCGGGCTGGGCGCGGGCGGAGGTGAATCCGACGCCGCTGCCGAAACCGGCGGAGGGCGAGGGGGTCATCGGGTCGCGACGCGGTGAGCCGTTCGGCGTCTCGACCGTGGACGGGCAGACCTGCGCGGTGCGCGCCATCTGCACGCACCTCGGCGGCGTCGTGCAGTGGAACGATGCCGAGCACACCTGGGACTGCCCGTTGCACGGCTCGCGATTCGAGGCATCCGGCCGGCTGATCGAAGGGCCCGCGACGCGGGACCTGCCTTCGACCGTCCAGCCCGACGGCCTGCGCTGAAGCCGGCCCGTCTGCGGCGTTCGATCAGGCGTCGCGCACGCAGCGGAACCCGATGTGGGTCGTCGCCGTGTCGTCGGCCTGCGGTGAGCGGGCGGCCGGTCGGTAGCGCAGGCAGTAGTCGGGCGAGCACAGGTGCGAGCCGCCCTTCAACACCCGGCGCGGAATGCGCGAGCCGGGCTCGGCGGATGCCGCGGCGAGCAGGTTCGGGCGGGCTTCGGCGTCGACCGCCTCGACGCCCGGCACCTCGTGCCGCGGCGCGTAGAAGTCGGTCGTCCATTCCCACACGTTGCCCGTGACGTCGAAGAGGCCGTAGCCGTTCGCCGGGAAGGTCATGACCGGCGAGGCGCCCGTCCAGCCTTCGGCGCCGGTGTTGCGGTACGGGAACGAGCCCTGCCAGCGGTTCACCATGAGCCGGCCGTCGGGGAACTCCTCGTCGCCCCACGCGAACCGTGCGCCCTCGAGCCCGCCGCGGGCGGCGAACTCGAACTCGGCCTCGGTGGGCAGGCGCTTGCGGGCCCAGTCGGCGTACGCCGAGGCATCCGCGAAGCTCACCTGCACCACGGGATGGGTCGGCATGTCGTCGACGGACGACCCTGCGCCGAAGGGATGCCGCCAGCTCGCGCCGACGCCCCAGCGCCACCACTGCCCCCAGTCGCGCAGGTCGACCGGGCCCGCGGTCGGCGTGAACACGAGACCGCCCGGCACGAGGTCTGCCGGATCGACGCCTGGGAAGTCTGCTGGATCGAGCGGTCGCTCGGCGACTGTGACGTACCCGGTCGCCTCGACGAATGCGGCGAACTGCTCGTTCGTGACGGGATGCATGTCGACCTCGAACGGCCCGACGGCGCGCTCGTGCACCGGAGTCTCGTCGGCAGAGAACTCGCCCGAGCCCATGCGGAACGTGCCGCCCTCGAGCGGGACCATCGGCGTGAGCTCGACCATGCCCCGAGCCTACGCGCCGCCCTCCCCCCTCCCTCCCTCCCTCCCTCCCTCCCTCTCGCCTGCCCGTGAAATGCCGGGAATCGACCTTGCAGCGGCGAGGAGCATCGATTCGCGTCACTTCGCGGGCGGCCATCGCGCGGATCTGGGCCCTCCGCGGGTGTCGACCCACTCGCCCGCAGAGTGGCTGTGGACAGCGGATCATCGGCGGAAGCGCGGTCGATGACCGCCCGGCCCCCGACGAGACGGCAGGGTCGCTGCATGGCCCCGAGAATCCAGTTGCCCCCGGTGATGCAGATCCGGCCCTTCTCCACGGCCGACGCGCGCGCATCGGGGTTCGGTGAGGGCCGGCTCCGGGGCGCGGATCTCGAGCGCCCCTTCCACGGCGTGCGCACGGTCGTCGTCGCGCAGCAGACGATCGAAGCTCGGTGCGAGGCGTACCGGCAACGGATGCGTGGGTGCGAGGTGTTCACCCATCGCACGGCCGCGCTCCTGCACCGACTCCCGGTGCGGTCTTCGGTCGATGATCCCCTCGACGTGGGCGCCTACCTTCCCGGCAGCTTCCCGCGGGCACGCGGTGTGCGCGGCCATCGGGTGCAGCGTGGCGATGTGCGCGAGGTCCGTCTTCGTTCGCTTCCCGTCGTCTCCGCGGTCGACGTGTGGTGGCAACTCGCGGCCGAGCTCAGCGAGCGCGAGCTGATCGTGCTGGGCGACGCGCTGGTCCAGCGGAGACATCCGCTCGCCTCGCTCGGCGAACTCCGCAGCGCAGTCGCTCGCAACGCCGGTCGGCGTGGCCATCGACGACTCGCCGCGGCGATGGTGCGGATCCGAACGAGGACGGACTCGCCTGCGGAATCCGAACTCCGGCTCGATCTGGTCGAGTTCGGCCTCCCCGAACCGGAGATCAACGCCGACATTCTCGATCGGAGCGGTCGGCGGATCGCCATCGGCGACCTCGTCTACGCCCGATTCCGGGTGCTCGTCGAGTACGACGGCGAACAGCACCGTCGCGATCGCGCGCAGTACGCCCGAGACGTCGACCGGCTCGACGATCTCGCTCGCGCGGGGTGGCGGGTCATCCGCGTCAACGCCACGCACGTGGGTGATCGCCGCGTCGAACGCCTCGAGCGCGTTCGAGAGGCACTGCTCGCCGCCGGCTGGAGCCCGCAAGCGTCATGAAGTGACGCGAATCGACGTTCGGGCGACGGGTCAGGTCGATCTGCGTCACCTCGCGCTCGGCGAGGTGACCGGTGAGGTCGCGCTAGGGCAGCAGGCGCGTCGGGCCGCGGAAGAGGTAGGTCGTCTCGCGGATCGACTGCTCGCCCAGCATGAGCATCAGCACGCGTGCGAGACCCATGCCGAAGCCGCCGTGCGGGGGCACGCCGTAACGGAAGAAGTCGAGGTAGAACTCGAGCTCCTCGGGGTCCATGCCCTTGTCGCGAGCCTGCTCGACGAGTACGTCGATGCGGTGCTCGCGCTGCGCCCCGGTCGAGATCTCGACGCCGTTGTAGATGAGGTCGTACGAGTTCGTGAGGCTCGCGTCGCCCTCGTGGCGCATGTGGTAGAACGGCCGGATGCTCGAGGCGTAGTCGGTGAGGAACACGAAGTCGTGCCCGAACGTCTCTTTCACGTGGGCCGAGATCTGACGCTCGCCCTCGGGGTCCATGTCGTCGTCGGCCCGGGGGATGACGTAGCCGCGGTCGGCGACGATCTGCTTCGCCTCGGCGAGCGGGATGCGCGGGAACGGACGCGACGGCACCTGCAGCTCGATGCCGAACAGCTCTGCGATCTCCGCGCCGTGCTTGGCGGCCACGGCCTCGAAGCCGGCGACCATGAGCTCTTCGTGCAGCGCCATGACGTCTTCGTGCGAGTCGATCCAGCTGATCTCGGTGTCGACCGAGGTGAACTCGGTCGCGTGCCGCGAAGTGAACGAGGGGTCGGCGCGGAAGGCGGGGCCCACCTCGAAGACGCCGCCGAAGCCGGCCGCCTGCGCCATCTGCTTGAAGAACTGCGGGCTCTGCGCGAGGTACGCCTTGGTCTCGAAGTATTCGACCTCGAAGAGCTCAGCACGCGACTCCGACGCCGAGGCCATGAGCTTCGGCGTGTGGATCTCGATGAGCCCCTTCTCGACCCACACGCCGCGAAGCGCGTGGAGGAAGGTGGTCTGGATGCGGAAGATGAGGGCCTGCTTCGGGTGACGCAGGTCGAGGAAGCGCCAGTCCATGCGCTTGTCGAGGCTCGAGTCGGCCGCGATCGGCGTCTCGGGGTTGGCCGCGGTGACGACGTCGAAACCGCCGATCTTCACCTCGAGGCCGCCGAGCTTCACGCGCTCGTCGTGCTTCAGCTCGCCGGTCACGGTGATGAACGAGCCGTGCGAGAGCGCCGAGATGGCCTCGGTCGTCGCGAGGCGAGCGGATGCTGCGGCGTCGGCGTCGTCTTCCAGCTCGCGCGTCGCTGGGTTCACGAGCTGCACCGCGCCCGACTCGTCGCGAAGGATGACGAACTGCACCTTCTTCTGATCACGCACCGTTTCGACCCATCCGGATACGGTGACGGGGCCGTCGGGAAGCGCGGCGAGGTTCTTGACGAGGGTGCGGGGGTTCACGATCGACCATCCTACCTGTGGGGGTTTCACGACCCCGGCGCTCGGCGGATTCAAAGGGAACGCCTCTCTAGACTGGAACCCGTGCCTGCCGAGCAGATTCATCTCGTGCGCCATGGCGAGGTGTTCAACCCCCAGGGCGTGCTCTACGGGCGGCTGCCCGGATTCGGCCTCTCCGACCTCGGGCGCCGCATGGCGCAGTCGGCCGCCGACGATCTCGTCGCCCGCGAACGACCGGTGAGTGCCGTCGTCTCCTCGCCGCTGCAGCGCACGCAGCAGTCATCGGAACCGGTTGCCGCGGTCTTCGAGCTAGAGCCGTCGCTCGACGAGCGGGTGATCGAGCCCGAGAACCGATTCGAGGGCAAACGCATGCGCGGCGTCGACGGTGCACTCCGCGACATCCGCAACTGGCCCCTGCTCGTGAACCCCTGGGAGCCCAGCTGGGGCGAGCCCTTCCGGTCGATCGCCGACCGCATGCTCGCCGCGATCGGTGACGCCTGGCAGGCGGCCGACGGCGGCGACGTCGTGATCGTCAGCCACCAGCTGCCGATCTGGATGGTGCACCGCCGGCTCGCCGGCCTGTCGCTCTCGCACGACCCTCGCCGGCGCCGCTGCGCCCTCTCGAGCATCACGACGCTCGAACGCCGCGGCGCCCGGTTCGCCGAGGTCGCCTACGCAGATCCGGCGGCCGGCCTCTCGGCCGATGCCACCGACGTGGGGGCGGTGTGATGATGATCAGTCGGTTCGCTCGCTACTCGACCGGCGTGGCGGCGGTCGTGGCATCCGCTCTCCTCCTGGCGGGCTGCACCTCCGGCAACGACAACCTCGCAGACCAGTTCGCCGAGGGCAGCGGCAAGAACTACATCGCCGGTGACGGCACCATCACGGTGTACGACTCGTCCGACCGCGGTGAGCCGATCGAGTTCACCGGCGAGACCGTCGATGGCGACAGCTTCGACTCCGCGGATGCCGCGGGCAAGGTGCAGGTCGTCAACTTCTGGTACGCGGGGTGCGCGCCCTGCCGAGTCGAAGCCCCCATCCTGCAAGAGGTGTACGAGGGCAGCGACGCCGACGAGGTGAGCTTCGCCGGCGTGAACGTGCGCGACCAGGCCGCCAACGCGGCATCCTTCGAGAAGGACTACGGCATCTCCTACCCCTCGGTGCTCGACGTCGAGAGCGGCGAGGCGCAGCTCGCATTCGCCGGCCGGGTGCCGCCGGCCGCCGTGCCCACCACGATCGTGCTCGACCAAGACGGCAAGGTCGCCGCGCGTGTGCTCGGCCAGCTGAAAGACGCGTCGATCCTCGAGACGATCATCGACGACCTCCTCGACGAGCGGGCCTAGCGATGGGCGCGGGCGAGATCGTGCTGAACGGGCAGTTGCTCGCGGCGATGCCGATCGCGGTCGCCGCGGGCCTCGTGTCGTTCCTCTCGCCGTGCGTGCTGCCGCTCGTGCCGGGCTACCTCGGCTACCTCGGCGGGTTCACCGATGCCTCGGCCGACGCGGCCACCGAGCGCAAGAACCGCCGCCGCCTGCTGCTCGGCGTGCTGCTCTTCGTCGCCGGCTTCACCGTGGTCTTCGTCTCGTTCAACCTCGTCGCGGGCGTCGCCGGCGCGTGGCTGCTGCAGTACGCCGACCTGATCGTGCGCATCGCGGGCGTGCTGCTGGTCGTCATGGGCCTCGTGTTCATCGGGCAGTTCACGTTCATGCAGCGCACGATCAAGCCGTCATGGCGACCGGCGACGGGGCTCGCAGGGGCACCGCTCCTCGGCATCGTCTTCGGCATCGGCTGGACGCCGTGCATCGGCCCGACCCTCGCCGTCGTGCTGGCGCTCAGCGCCGACTCGGCGTCGGCCGGCCGGGGGGTGCTGCTCGGTCTCGCGTACTGCGTCGGGCTCGGCATCCCGTTCCTCCTCGTCGCGGCCGGCTTCGGCTGGGTGACGGGTTCGCTCTCGTTCCTTCGCCGCCACATCCGCGTGATCAACATCACGGGCGGGGCGCTGCTGATCCTCATCGGCGTGCTCATGGTGACGGGAATCTGGTCCATCTGGATGTACGAACTGCAGGCGGTGATCACGGGTTTTGTCCCCGCAATCTGATCCGGGTGCGCCGTCGCGTCCCGCCGATCACATCGACTCGGTCGAGCCGGATGCCGGTGAGGCATCCGTCGCCCAACCGAAGCTCGGCTTCGTCGGCTGGGTGCGATTCGGCTGGCGACAGCTCACGAGCATGCGCACCGCGCTGCTGCTCCTGCTGCTGCTCGCGATCGCCGCGGTGCCCGGTTCGCTCGTGCCGCAACGGTCGAGCGACCCGAACGGCGTCACCCAGTACTTCGACGACAATCCGAGGCTCGCGCCCATTCTCGACAGCGTGCAGATGTTCGACGTGTACACCTCGGCGTGGTTCTCGGCGATCTACCTGCTGCTCTTCGTCTCGCTCATCGGCTGCATCATTCCGCGCACGAAGCACCACTTCGATGCGCTCCGGGCGCGGCCGCCGCGCACGCCCGCGCGGCTCGCGCGGCTTGCGGGGTTCACCGAGCGCGAGCTGCCCGAGGGCGAGTCGGCCGAAGCGGCCATCGACGCCGCGTCGAAGCAGCTCCGTCAGGCCGGGTACCGGGTCGAAGGCTATGCCCTGCGCGGCGAGCCCTCGGTCTCGGCCGAACGCGGGTACCTGCGCGAGACGGGCAACCTCGTCTTCCACACCGCACTGCTGGGCGTGCTCGTGGCGGTCGGATTCGGCGGTGGCTTCGGATTCTCGGGCCAGCGCGTGATCGTCGAGGGCCAGACCTTCGTCAACACCCTCGCTGCCTTCGACTCGTTCAACCCCGGACGCTTCTTCAACGACACCCGGCTCACCCCATACCGGCTCTCGCTCGAGAACCTCGACGCGGTCTACGAGACGCGCAACCAAGACGCGATCGGCCAGCCGATCGACTTCACGGCGCACGTCACCGTGCAGGGCCGCGGCGGCGAGGCCGAGCAGCGAACCGTGAAGGTCAACGAGCCGCTCTACACGCACGGCACCGACGTCTACCTGCTCGGCAACGGCTACGCGCCGACGATCACGGTGAAGAACGCCGAGGGCGAGGTCGTGTTCACCGACGCCGTGCCGTTCCTGCCGCAAGACGCGAACCTGACTTCGATCGGCGTCGTCAAGGTGCCCGACGGCATGCCCGAGCAGCTCGGCATGGTCGGCTTCTTCTATCCCACGCAGAGCGAGCTCACGACGGGGGCGTACACGTCGAGCTACCCCGACCTGATCCTGCCGGTGCTCACGCTCAACGTCTACGAGGGCGACCTCGGCATCGATGAGGGCACGCCGACGTCGGTGTACACGCTCGACCCGTCGACCATGGAGCAGCTCACGGGTGGCGACACCGGACTCGACTCGATCGAGCTGAAGCCGGGCGAGACCGCCGAGCTGCCGAACGGCCTCGGCACGGTCACCTTCGATGACGCGACGCCCGAGTCGGCGAGCACGGATGCCGCCGACGGCGACTACTCGCAGAGCGTGCCTCGCTTCGCGAGCTTCGACATCCATCACGACCCGACGCAGATCTGGGTGCTGATCTTCGCGGCGCTCATCCTCGGCGGGCTGCTCGTGTCGCTGTTCGTGCCCCGGCGCCGCATGTGGGTCAAGGCCGTGACGAAGCCCGATGGTCGAGTGGTGCTCGAGTACGCCGCCCTCGCCCGTGGCGAGGACCCGGGGCTCGAGGAAGCCGTCGCCTCCTTCGCCGACAAGCACGCCGGGCGTGCGGAGGCGGCAGATACCGCGGACACCGACGGTTCCGGCTCGAAGTCTTCGACGTAAGGTAGAACAGTGCAGTTGACGCTCGACGAGATCTCCATCCTCTGCGTGTACTCGGCCATGGTCGTCTATGCGATCGCGTTCATCGCGTTCTCGATCGACCTCGCCAGGCGTTCGGCGGCTGCCACGGCGGCAGCGGATGCCACGGCTCGCGTCGAGTCGAAGCAGGCCGTCGTCGTCGGAGCCACGTCGGGCTCGAGCGCTCCGGGCGCCGTCAGCGCCGGGGCATCCGTTCGACCGGCCGGTGACGGAGCCGTCGCCTACGGCCGTTCACCGTCGCTTCGCGTCGGCGTGGCGATGACGGTGCTCGCCTGGCTCCTGCACCTCACGGCCGACGTGACTCGCGGCTTCGCCGCCGGCCGCGTGCCGTGGGCGAACATGTACGAGTTCGCGCTCACGGGCACGCTCATCATCACCACCGTGTTCCTCGTCGTGGTCGTGGTCTCCAGGCACGACCTGCGATTCCTCGGCACCTTCGTCACCGGACTCGTGCTGGTGCTGCTCGGGGTCGCGGCCCTGAACTTCTACGTGAGCCCGATTCCGCTGCCCCCGGCGCTGCAGTCGGTGTGGCTCGTGATCCACGTGTTCGTGGCGAGCGCGTCGGTCGGGCTCTTCGCGCTCGGCTTCGCCCTCTCGGTCGTGCAGCTCATGCAGTCGCGTCGCGAATCGCTCGTGGCGACGGCGAAGGCCGCGAAGCTCACCTTCCTCGCGACGCTGCCCGACTCGGTCACGCTCGAGAACCTCGCGTATCGCGTCAACATCATCGGCTTCATCATGTGGACCTTCACGCTCATGGCCGGCTCGATCTGGGCCGAGAAGGCGTGGGGCCGCTACTGGGGCTGGGACACCAAAGAGGTGTGGACCTTCATCATCTGGGTGGTCTACGCCGGCTACATCCACGCGCGCGCGACGCGCGGCTGGCGAGGTTCGCGCTCGGCGTGGCTCGCGATCATCGGCTTCTCGGCTGTGCTGTTCAACTTCACCGTCGTGAACCTGTTCTTCAAGGGATTGCACGCCTACTCGGGCCTCTGATCCGCCCGGCCTCGCCGGTGCTCACCGGAGCCCGCTGAAGAACGCGCGCACGTCGCCGACCAGCACGTCGGGGACCTCCATGGCCGGGAAGTGGCCGCCGCGGTCGAACTCCGACCAGTGCACGACGTTGTGGTCGCGTTCGGCGATGGAACGGATGCCGACGTCGCCGGGGAACACCGCGACACCCGACGGCACCTCCGAGCGTTGCGTCTGGTTGCCCCAGCTCGCCTGCCCCTCCTTGTAGAGCCGCGCCGCCGACGTCGCCGTGTTGGTGAACCAGTACAGGCTGACGTTCGTGAGCAGTTGGTCGCGGTCGACGGCCTCTTCGGGCAGCTCGAACGCCGGATCGGTCCACTCCTTGAACTTCTCGACGATCCACGCGAGCTGCCCGACTGGGGAGTCGGCGAGGCCGAAACCGATCGTCTGGGGGCGGGTCGACTGGATGATGGCGTAGCCGACGCCGTCCTGCATCTGGTGCTGCATGCTCGCGAGTCGTGCGAGCTCGGCTTCGTTCAGGCCGGCCAGCTCCGCCGGATCTCCGGTGGGGAAGCCGAGACTGCCGTTGACGTGAACGCCCACCACGTGCTCGGAATCGAACGCCCCGAGCATCGGCGAGATCACCGAGCCCGTGTCGGTGCCCTGCGCGCCGTACTTCTCGTAGCCGAGCCGGTGCATCAGCTCCGCCCATGCGCGAGCGATCCGCGACATGTCCCATCCGGTCTCCGTCGTCGGGCCGGAGAACCCGAAGCCCGGCATCGAGGGAACGACGACGTGGAATGCATCGGCCGGGTCGCCGCCGTGCGCACGGGGGTCGGTGAGCGGCCCGATGACCTTCATGAACTCGACGATCGACCCCGGCCAGCCGTGGGTGAGAATCAGCGGCATCGCGTTCGGCTCGGGGGAGCGCACGTGCAGGAAGTGCACCTTCTGCCCGTCGATCGTGGTCGTGAACTGCGGGAACTCGTTGAGCTTCGCCTCCTGCACACGCCAGTCGAAGGAGGTGCGCCAGTACTCGGCCAGTCCCTGCAGATAGCCGGCCGGAACGCCGTAGCTCCACCCGACACCCGGCAGCTCGTCGGGCCAGCGAGTGCCGGCGAGTCGGTCGTGCAGGGCATCGAGCTCGGCCTGCGGGATGTCGATGCGGAAGGGACGGATGTCGGTGTCGTTGTTCATGGTCACGACGGTATCGAGCCTTGTGGACAGTTACTGTCCTGATGAAGAATCTGCATTCTTGAGAGCGCTTGCATGGCCATGAGCGTCTCAAATGCTGCACTGCGAGCTACCGATTCCATATTGTCTGTAAGCGCTTGCATTAATGCACGAGCCGCTGCTACCGTCGCCTGCAGGTCGGTGGCACGCGGACGTGCCGGAAATCGGGAGTCAAGGATGACGCAACGCGCTCGCGCACGCAGCTGGTTCGCCCTCGTGGTGTCGGGAGCCCTCGCGGCATCCGCCCTCGCCGTCATCCCGGGCCTCGCGGCCTCGGCCGCAGAGGAGCCGCGCACCTTCGCGCTCGTCGGCTCCCTGCAAGACGAACTCGGATGCTCCGCCGACTGGCAGCCCGAGTGCGCGGCGACGGAGCTCACGGCCACCGGAACGGCCGGGGTCTTCGCAGCCGAGTTCACCGTGCCCGCCGGCACATGGGAGTACAAGGTCGCCGTGAACGACTCGTGGGATGAGGCGTACGGCCTGAACGGCGGCGGCGACAACATCCCGCTGACGATCGCGGGCGACACCACCGTGCGGGTCGTCTTCGACGACACGCTGAAGAAGGTCGGCCTCGAGGTCACCCCTGCGAGCATGCGCGGCGCCTACGACGGGGCATCCGACGCAGAGCTCGTCGCCGACCCGGTGCGCCAGCCCGGCAGCGACGAGACCTTCTACTTCGTCATGACCGACCGTTTCGCGAACGGCGACGCGTCGAACGATCAGGGCGGCCTCGTCGGCGACGCGCTCACGACCGGCTACGACCCGACCCACAAGGGCTTCTACAACGGCGGCGACCTCGCGGGACTCCGCGACCAGCTCGACTACATCGACGGGCTCGGCACGACGGCGATCTGGCTCACGCCGAGCTTCAAGAACCGCCCGGTGCAGGGCGAGGGCGCGAACGCCTCGGCCGGTTACCACGGCTACTGGATCACCGACTTCACGCAGATCGACCCCCATCTCGGCACCAACGCCGAGCTCGAGGCGCTCATCGGCGAGGCCCACGCCAAGGGCATCAAGGTCTACTTCGACATCATCACCAACCACACCGCCGACGTCATCGACTACGCCGAGGGCGAGCACGCCTACATCGACCAGGCCACGGCGCCGTACCTCGACGCCGACGGCACCGCGTTCGACCCGGCCGACTACGCCGATGCCGACACCGGCGCAGACTTCCCGGCACTCGACGCGGCGACGAGCTTCCCGTACACCCCGGTCGTGACCGCCGAGGACGCCGACCTCAAGGTTCCGGTCTGGCTCAACGATCCGAAGCTGTACCACAACCGCGGCGACTCCACGTGGGAGGGCGAGTCGGTCACGTTCGGCGACTTCGTCGGCCTCGACGACCTCATGACCGAGCACCCGACCGTCGTGAACGGCTTCGTCGACGTGTACCAGCAGTGGATCGACCTCGGCATCGACGGCTTCCGCATCGACACGGCCAAGCACGTGAACTTCGAGTTCTGGGAGCAGT
Organism: Agromyces sp. GQ35; assembly: GCF_059758475.1. Taxonomy (NCBI): domain Bacteria; kingdom Bacillati; phylum Actinomycetota; class Actinomycetes; order Micrococcales; family Microbacteriaceae; genus Agromyces; species Agromyces sp. GQ35. Next base: position 1,405,582 of record NZ_JCAXEO010000001.1, read on the forward strand.
GGTCGACGCAGGTGCTCGACTACGCCCACGATGCAGGCAAGCCCGACTTCTTCATGTTCGGCGAGGTCTACGACGCCGACCCCGTCAAGCTGAGCCCGTACGTGCGCAACAGCGACATGAACTCGGTGCTCGACTTCACGTTCCAGTCGCAGGCCGTGAGCTTCGCCGCGGGCAACTCGGCGAAGAACCTGCAGTCGCTCTTCGCGGGCGACGACTACTACACGACGCCCGATTCGTCGGCGACGGCACTGCCGACGTTCCTCGGCAACCACGACATGGGCCGCGTCGGCTACTTCCTGCAGTCGACGGATGCCCCGCTCGAGCGTGACGAGCTCGCGCACGAGCTGCTCTTCCTGACGCGTGGCCAGCCGGTCGTCTACTACGGCGACGAGCAGGGCTTCGCCGGTATCGGCGGAGACCAGAGCGCCCGGCAGACGCTGTTCCCGAGCCAGGTGACCGAGTTCCAGAACCAGCAGCTCGTCACCGGTGAGACGTTCGGCACCGGTGAGCACTTCGGCACGGATGCCCCGCTCTACGAGCACATCGCCGCGCTCTCGACGCTCCGCGCTGCGCACCCCGCCCTCTCGACCGGTGCCCAGATCGAGCGCTACGTCGACAACGGCGCGGGCGTCTACGCCTTCTCACGCGTCGATCGGGCTGAGAAGACCGAGTACCTCGTGGCCGCGAACAACTCGAACGCGCCGAAGACCGTCGAGGTGCCAACGCTCACGAAGGACGGCGCCTTCTCACCGCTCTACGGCACCGACGGTGCGCCGATCGTCGCGAACGCCGACGGCGTGGCATCCGTCACCGTGCCGGCGCTCGGCGCCGTCGTACTGCAGGCCGACCGCACGGTGAGCGCGCCCGACGCGGCATCCGCCGTCTCGGTCTCGACCCCCGCCGCCGGCGCAGGTGTCACGGGCGTCACGCCGGTCGTCGCCGACGTCGATGACGCCACCTGGCAGGAGACGAGCTTCGCCTGGCGCATCGCCGGTGCCACTGGCGACGAGGCCTGGCACCCGCTCGGCACCGCCGAGGACACGAGCCCCCGCGTCTTCCACGACACGGCCGGCCTCGCGACGGGCACGCTGCTCGAGTACCGCGCCGTCTCGACGGACGCCGCCGGCAATCGCTCGGCCGCGTCGACGTACGCGAGCGTCGGCAACGCCGTGAACCTCGTCGAGGAGGAGGAGCCCGAGACGCCGATCGAACTCGTCACGGTGCCCGGTTCGCACAACTCCGAGATGGGCTGCGCCGGTGACTGGGCGCCCGGCTGCGAGGTCGCGAAGCTCGCGCTGCGCGCCGACGGCATCTACGCCGGCACCTTCGAGGTGCCCGCCGGCGACTACGAGTACAAGGTCGCGATCAACGGCAGCTGGGACGTCAACTACGGCGCGAACGGCGAGCCGAACGGCGGCAACGTGACCTACACGCACGCCGGCGGGCCGATCACGTTCTTCTGGAACCCGACGACGAAGGTCGTCTCGTCGACCGCTGAAGGCCCCGTCGTGACGCTGCCGGGCAGTTTCCAGTCCGAGGTCGGATGCCCAGGCGACTGGCAGCCCGAGTGCCTCGCCTCGCTCATGCAGGACGGCGACCGAGACGGCGTCTACACCTACGCGACCGACGAGATTCCCGACGGCGCGTACGAGACGAAGGTCGCGCACGGTCAGGGCTGGGACGAGAACTACGGCGTCGGCGGCGTGCCCGGCGGCCCGAACTACGCGTTCACGGCGACGACGGGAAAGCTCGTCGAGTTCCGCTACACGCTCGCGACGCACGTGCTCGAGATCATCGTGACGGACCCGCCGCTCGCGGGTACCGGGGAGCTGCGCGCGCACTGGGTGAGCGAAGACACGCTCGCCTGGCCGGCCGAACTGCTCGGCGGCGCAGAGGCGTCGGATGCCGCGTGGTCGCTCGAGCACTCGCCCGACGCGTCACTCGCGGTGGCCGATGGCGAGGTCACGGGCGGCGGCGATGCCGTCGAGCTCGAACTCGACCCTGCCGGGCTCTCCGACGCGCAGCTGGCGACCTTCCCGGCGCTCGAGGGCTACCTCGCCCTGCGTCCGGTCGGGCTCGACCGCGCCGAGGTGCAGGAGCTCCTCACCGAGCAGCTCGCCGTCGCGCAGCGCACGGATGACGCGCTGAGCGCCTTCACCGGCGTGCAGCTGCCCGGCGTGCTCGACGAGCTCTACGGCGACGCCGTGGCATCCGTGCCGCTCGGTGCGAGCTGGCAGGGAGACCAGGCGACGCTCTCGCTGTGGGCGCCGACCGCACGATCGGTTTCGGTCGAGCGGTGGGATGCCGGGGCATCCGGTGAGGCAGAGGTGATCGCCGCCGAACTGAACGACGCCGACGGCACGTGGAGCGTCGACGGCCTCGGTGCCGGCGACGAGTACCGCTGGTCGGTCGAGGTCTACGCCCCGTCGACCGGTGCGATCGAGACGAACTCGGTCACCGACCCGTACTCTGTGGCCCTCACGACGAACTCGGTGCGCTCGGTCGTCGTCGACCTCGACGACGAGTCCCTGCGACCGGCGCAGTGGGAGGAGACGCCCGCGCCGGTCATCGAGCGGGCGGTCGACCGGGCGATCTACGAGCTGCACGTGCGCGACTTCTCGATCGGCGACGAGACCGTGCCGGCCGAAGAGCGCGGCACCTACCGCGCCTTCACTCGCGAGTCGGCGGGCACGGACCAGCTGGAGCAACTCGCCGAGGCCGGCATCAACACGGTGCACCTGCTGCCGACGTTCGACATCGCCACGATCGAGGAGAACCGTGCGGCGCAGGCGACCCCGGCATGCGACCTCGCGTCGTTCGGGCCCGCGTCGGCCGAGCAGCAGGCCTGCCTCGAATCGATCCGCGACCTCGACGGCTTCAACTGGGGCTACGACCCGTTCCACTTCCAGGCGCCGGAAGGCTCCTACGCGGTCGACCCGAACGGCGGCGCCCGCGTCGCCGAGTTCCGCGAGATGGTCGGCGCGCTGCACGCGACGGGCCTGCAGGTCGTGCTCGACGAGGTGTACAACCACACCGCGGCATCCGGCCAGGGTGAGAAGTCGGTGCTCGACCGGATCGTGCCCGGCTACTACCAGCGGCTGAACGCCGCCGGCAACGTCGAGACCTCGACGTGCTGCCAGAACGTCGCAACCGAGCACGAGGTGGCGCAGAAGCTCATGGTCGACTCCGTGGTGCTGTGGGCCAGGGAGTACAAGGTCGACGGCTTCCGCTTCGACCTCATGGGCCACCACTCGAAGGCCAACATGCTCGCGGTGCGCGACGCGCTCGACGAGCTCACGCTCGCCGAAGACGGTGTCGACGGCTCGGCCGTGCACCTCTACGGCGAGGGCTGGAACTTCGGCGAGGTCGCGAACAACGCGCTCTTCGAGCAGGCGACGCAGGGCCAGCTCGGCGGCACGGGCATCGGCACCTTCAACGACCGGTTGCGAGACGCGGTGCACGGCGGCAGCCCCGTCGATGGCGCCTCGACGTTCGTGCAGGGGTACGGCACCGGGCTCGCGACCGATCCGAACGGCGACCCGATCAACGGCACGCCCGAGCAGGCGCTCGCCGACCTCAGGCACCAGACCGACCTCGTGAAGCTCGGCCTCGCGGGCAACCTGCGAGCCTACGAGCTGACGGATGCCTCGGGCCAGGTCGTGCGCGGCGATGAGCTCGACTACCGCGGATCGCCGGCCGGGTACGCCGACCAGCCCGACGAGGTCATCAACTACGTCGACGCCCACGACAACGAGACGCTCTACGACCTCTCGGTGTTCAAGCTGCCGACCGACACCTCGATGGCCGACCGCGTGCGCATGAACACGCTGTCGCTCGCGACGGTGACGCTCTCGCAGTCGCCCTCGTTCTGGCACGCCGGCACCGAGCTGTTGCGTTCGAAGTCGCTCGACCGCAACAGCTACAACTCCGGAGACTGGTTCAACCGCATCGACTGGACCGGCCAGGAGTCGACCTTCGGCTCCGGCCTGCCGCCTGCCGCCGACAATGAGGGCAAGTGGTCGATCATGGCACCGTTGCTCGCGAACCCCGCGCTGAAGCCGGGCGCCGCGGACATCGCCGCCGCCGAGGCATCCGCGCTCGACCTGCTGCGGGTGCGCAACGAGGTCGACCTGCTGCAACTCGGCTCGGCCGAGCTCATCGACGAGAAGGTGTCGTTCCCGGTCGGCGGACCGGATGCCGCGCCCGGCCTCGTCGTGATGCAGATCGACGATCTCGTGGGCGACGACGCCGACCCCGAGCTCGACGGCGCGCTCGTCGTGTTCAACTCGTCACCGGAGGCGATCACCGAGCAGGTCGACGGTCTCGCCGGTCGCGAGTTCGCGCTGACCGAGGCGCAGGTGTCGGGAGCCGACGAGGTCGTGAAGGCGACGACCTGGGATGCCGCGACGGGCGCCGTCACCGTGCCGGCACGAAGCGTCGCGGTGCTGGTCGACGAGCAGCCGCCGCCGGCAGTCGCGACGTTCACCGTCGCGACGCCGAACAAGCTGCTGGCCAAGGCCGGCTCGGCCGTTCGGATGCAGGGCCAGGTGTTCGCGGTCGACGGCAACGCACCGGAGGGCACCCTGCGGGTGTTCGACGGCGGCACGGTCATCGCCGAGACCGAACTCGTGGCGGCCGATCGCGGGCGCTTCGGCATCAAGCTGCCGAAACTGCCGCGCGGCCTGCACCTTCTGCGCGCCGAGTTCGATGGCGGCGAGGGCTTCGCCGATTCGCAGTCGTTCGCCGTGCCGCTGCTGCTCTGGTGACGCCGCCGATCGAGTAGCCGACGAAGGAGGCGTATCGAGATCCAGTGCGGGTCTCGATACGCCCCCTCCTTCGTCGGGCGCTACTCGACCGGCGGGGCGAGCGGTGCGAAGGCCGGCCGCACGGTCGCGGCGATGACGGCGGCGAGGGCGACCAGCACGAGCGCGAGCCACGGCAGCCAGTCGACTCCGAACGCATCGAGCGCGAGCCCGCCGAGGAACGCGCCCGCAGCGATCGAGCCGTTCCAGGTCGCGACGACCATCGACTGCGCGACATCCGCTGCCTCACCGGCGATGCGAGCCGGTGCGGCCTGCAGCAGCGTCGGCGCACTGCCGTAGGCGAGTCCCCAGACGCCGAGCGCGACGTACACGACACCGGGTTGCGACGCCCACAGCCCGATCGCGAGCATCGCGAGGCCGAGCAGCACGGCGGCGACGATCACCATCGAGCGCATGCGCCGGTCGACGAGCACCCCCGCGCCGATCACGCCGACCACCGCGAGCATGCCGAAGACCAGCAGCGCGAGGTCGAGGCGTGCGTCGATGCCCGACGCCACGGTCAGCGGCGCGATGTAGGTGTACGCGATGTTGTGGGCGAGGATGAAGAACGCCGTGGTGGCGAGCACGGCGGCGAGCCCGGGCATCCGCAGTACCGAGGTCAGCGACGGGCGTGCCCCGGCTCGCTCACCGGGAAACGACGGCAATGCGGCGATGGCCCACACGGCCAGGCCGACGCCGGCGATCGCGACGACGCCGAACGCCGCGCGCCAGCCGATCGCACCGCCCAGGCTCGTGGCGATCGGCAGGCCGAAGGCGAACGCCAGGGGAGTGCCGACCATCGCGATCGAGAGCGCTCGGCCCGAATGCTCGGGCTCGACGGTGCGCATCGCGTACCCGGCGGCCATGGCCCAGAGGAGTCCGGCGAGCATGCCGCCGACCATGCGGGCGACGAGGATGAGCACGTACGAGTCGGCGATCGCGGTGACGCCGTTGACGACCGCGAACCCGAGCACGAGCGTGACGAGCAGGGGCTTTCGGGGCAGGCTCCGGGTGAGGGCGGTGAGGGGAATCGCCGTGATCGCCGTGGTGACCGCGTAGACGGCGACGAGCTGGCCGATCTGCGACTCGGATGCCCCGAGGTCGGCGCTCATCTGCGGCAGGAGCCCTGCGGGGAGGATCTCGGTGACGACCCCCACGAAGACGACGGAGGCGAGCGCGAGGAGGCCGTTGAGCGGCAACCGCGCAAGACCGCGTCGGGGGAGCGGTCGGCGCGCTGGGCCGAGGCGGGATGCGGGCGAGGGCGCAGGGTGATTCGCGGTGATCGGTGAAGCCATGTCGACAGTGTCGAACCTTCACACTAATGTGAAGGTCAAGTCCACTCAGGAGGTGGCATGCGCATCGGCGAACTCTCCACCCGTACGGGCGTGGCCACGCGCCTGCTGCGGTACTACGAGGAGCAGGGCCTCGTGCCCTCGACCCGGGAGTACAACGGCTACCGCGACTACGCGGAATCGGCCGTCGAGCGCGTGAAGCAGGTGCGCGGGCTGATCGAGGCCGGCATTCCCACCGCAGTGATTCGCGACATGCTGCCGTGCCTCGCGAACACGTCGTTCGTCGAGGCCCCGATCATCGAACGCGCGCTCGCCGAGACCCTCGCCGAGCGCCGTGCTCAGCTCGAGCAGCGCATCGGATGCCTCTCGAAGAACCGCGACGCGATCACGACCTACCTCGAGCGGGCGACCGTCACCGGCTGAGGTCGTCGGCGCGCGTGCGCGACTGTTCGCGTGCTCGAGTCGTCACCCCGACGCCTGCGCGAGTACCGCGTTGCACCGCACGATGCGCTCCATCCACCACTCCGTGCGCTCGGGCGACGCAGCGTACCGGTCGAGCAGTTCGGGGTCGGGCAGTACCCGGCGCACGGGGATCGACCCGTTCTCGGGCAGCAACGGCGCCCGGGTGACATCCGCTGCCAGCAGCGCGGCGGTACCGAGTCCGCAATCGAACTCGAGCGAGGTGACGGATGCCGCGAGCTGGGCGCCCATCGCGAGGCCGACGCTCGTGTCGAGCGCACTCGAGACGACGACGGGCAGGCCCGTGCGCCCGATGAGCTCGAGCGCGCGGTGGATGCCGCCGAGCGGCTGCGCCTTGATCACGAGCAGATCGGCGGCGCCCGCCTCGGCGACCGCGAGCGGGTCCTCGGCCCGGCGGACGCTCTCGTCGGCCGCGATCGGCACGCCCATGTACTTCGTGCGCCGACGGATCTCGGCGAGCTCCTCGACGCTCTCGCACGGCTGCTCGACGTACTCGAGGTCGAACGGGGCGAGCGCATGGATCGCGTGCTCGGCTTCGTCGACGTTCCAGCCGCCGTTGGCGTCGATGCGAATGCGGCCCTCGGGCCCGAGCGCCTCTCGCACGGCGCGCACCCGGGCGACATCCTGTGCGAGGGTCTGGTCAGGGCTCGCGACCTTCACCTTCGCGGTGCGGCACCCGGGGAATCGGGCGAGCACCGCCGCGACACTGTCGGGATCGACCGACGGCACGGTCGCGTTGACCGGAATCCGGTCGCGCACGACCGGGGGCGGCGCGTTCCACCCGTAGTCGATCGCAGCGGCGAGCCAGGCGGATGCCTCGTGGTCGTCGTACTCGACGAACGGTGAGAACTCAGTCCATCCCTCGGGCCCCTCGAAGAGCACGGCCTCGCGCACGTCGATGCCGCGGAATCGCGTCACGAGGGGGAGGGCCACGACTCGGGCGGTGGCGAGCAGGTCATTCGGCTCGGGCAGCATGTGCCCAGTCTCGCACCCGTGCTCCCGGAAAGTGGCGGTGTTAGGGTGAACGCCCACAGGGATGGTGGACATGGACGCATTGCAGCAGCTCGGCATCGACGACGTCGAAGTGCCCGACGACCCGGTGTCGCGAAACGTGCTGATCGGCGTCGGCGGGATCGTGCTCGTGATCGCGGCGCTGATTCCGATCACTGCGGCCGTCATCACCGTCGTGGTCGTCGTCACGACGTACGGCAGTTCCCTCCTCGGGCTCGGCGGCTGACTCCCGAATAGGCTGGGGTCATGAGCGCCGAGGTCTCCGAACTGTTCGATGCGAGCGTGTGGGCGGATGCCGCGACCGCAGTCGCCGGGGCATCCGGCTTCACCGACATCACCTACCACCACTCGCTCGACGGGCGCATCGCGCGTATCGCCTTCGATCGGCCCGAAGTGCGAAACGCGTTCCGCCCGCACACGGTCGACGAGCTCTACCGCGCGCTCGAAGACGCCCGCACGAACCCGCGCATCGGGGTCGTGCTGCTGACCGGCAACGGTCCGAGTGCGAAAGACGGCGGCTGGGCGTTCTGCTCGGGCGGCGACCAGCGCATCCGCGGGCGCGACGGCTACAAGTACGAAGCGCCCGCCGGTCGAGACTCGGATGAGTCCGCCGGTCGAGTAGCGAGCGCCAGCGAGAGTATCGAGACCTCGTCGGCGACTCGATCTGCGGGTCTCGGGCGGCTGCACATCCTCGAGGTGCAGCGGCTCATCCGATTCATGCCGAAGGTCGTCATCGCGGTCGTACCCGGTTGGGCGGCCGGCGGCGGTCATTCGCTGCACGTGGTCTGCGACCTCACGATCGCCAGCCGCGAGCACGGCCGCTTCAAGCAGACCGACGCCGACGTCGGCAGCTTCGACGCCGGCTACGGCAGCGCGTACTTCGCCCGGCAGATCGGGCAGAAGTTCGCGCGCGAGGTCTTCTTCCTCGCCGAGGAGTACTCGGCCGAGCGCGCCTACGAGATGGGAGCGGTGAACCGAGTCGTGCCCCATGCCGAGCTCGAGCGCGAGGCCATCGCGATGGCCCGCACGATCCTCACGAAGTCGCCGACGGCGGTCCGCATGCTGAAGTTCGCGTTCAACGCGGTCGACGACGGCATGGTGGGCCAGCAGGTCTTCGCGGGCGAAGCGACGCGGCTCGCCTACGGCACCGACGAGGCCGTCGAAGGACGCGACGCCTTCCTCGAGAAGCGCGACCCCGACTGGGGCCCGTACCCGTGGCACTACTGATCCACGGTCGACCATGAAACCGCTCGAACGGGTTACGGCGGCGGATGTCCCGTCGCTCGCCGATGCGCTCCGCGCGGCCCTCGACGGCGGCCCCGCCGTCTGGCCGGTGCCCTCGGTCTCGCCCGAGTCCCGTGAGGTCGCGCCAGCTGCTGTCGAACGCGAACGCGAACGCGAACGCGACGAGCAGGTCGCGCGACGCCAAGCCGTCACGGGCGGAGTTCCCGACGACATCGCGCTCGTCGTCGAGACGAGCGGGTCGACGGATGCCCCGAAGCGGGTGATGCTCACCGCCGACGCGCTCATCGCGAGCGCCGATGCCACGGCCGACCGGCTCGACGGACCCGGTCGCTGGCTGCTCGCGCTGCCCGGACACTACATCGCCGGAGCGCAGGTGCTCGTGCGCTCGATGCTCGCCGGCACGACCCCGGTGCTGCTCGGCGAGGGGCCGTTCACGCCCGAGGCGTTCGCCGCGGCATCCGCTCGCCTCGACGCCGACGCGCCGCGCTACACCTCGCTCGTGCCGGTGCAGCTCGCGCGGGTCGTCGAGCGCGCGCAGCGCGACGCCTTCGTCGCGGCGGCGCTGACCGGGTACGACGCGGTGCTCGTCGGCGGGCAGGCGTTGCCTTCCGAGCTCGCCGCGCGAGCCGAGGAGCTCGGTGCCCGCATCGTGCGCACCTACGGCTCGAGCGAGACCGCCGGCGGATGCGTCTACGACGGGCGCGCACTCGACGGCGTCGACGTGCGCATCGTCGACGGCGGGGTCGAGCTCTCGGGCCCGATGCTCGCCGAGGGGTATCTCGGCGACCCCGAGCGCACCGAGGCCACGTTCACGACCGACGCCAGAGGACGCCGCTGGTACCGCACGGGCGACCTCGGCGAGCTCACGGCCGACGGTGCGCTGCGCATCCGCGGACGCGCCGACGACGCCATCATCTCCGGAGGGGTGAAGGTCGCGCTCGGCGAGGTCGAGCGGGCCGTGCGCTCTCGTCCAGGTCTGGCCGACGCCGTCGTGGTCGCGGTCACCGACCCCGAGTGGGGCGAGCGCGCAACGGTCGTCGTACCGGCGACGGATGCCGCGACATCCGTCACCCTCGGCGACCTCGCGTCGGCGACGGATGCTGCGGGCCTGCCGCCTGCCGCGAGGCCCGTGCGCATCGTCGTGATCGCCGAGCTGCCGGTGCTCGCCTCGGGCAAGCCCGATCGACGCGCCATCGCGGCGGTGGCTCGCGCTGCGGCTCCGCAACCGCCGTCGGCGTAGCGTGTCCGTGCGCTGAGGCGAGGCACCATGGCGGCGAACTAGCATGTTCGTTGTGGCACGCCCGAAATCCCAGCGCATGAATCCCGCCCCCGATCTCGCGGGCAGCAACCGCGCGCGCGGGCGCAGCGGCAACCCGGCCAAGGCCGCGAAGACGGCGGGAGGCGCGCCATCCGGCGGACCCCGCCGCCCGGCCCGTGATCGCGCCACGGCGGCCGACTGGGTGTCGGGCGCCCGTCTCCGCACGCTGCCGCTCGCCATCGCCCCGGTCGCGCTCGGAACCGGTGCCGGCATCGTCGCGATCCCCGACGGCCCTTGGCATGTCACCCGGGCGCTGCTCGCACTCGTCGTCGCCCTCGGGCTGCAGATCGGCGTCAACTACGCCAACGACTACTCCGACGGCGTGCGCGGCACCGACGAGCATCGGGTCGGACCGGCACGGCTGACGGGCTCGGGCATCGCGAAACCCCGGCAGGTGCTCGCCGTCGCCCTGACCTTCTTCGCGCTCGCCGCGCTCGCCGGCCTCGCCCTGACGATCGTCACCGGCCAGTGGTGGATGCTCGCCGTCGGCGCCGTCGCCATCGTGGCCGCCTGGTTCTACACCGGCGGCAAGCACCCCTATGGCTACTACGGACTCGGCGAACTCTTCGTGTTCGTGTTCTTCGGCATCATCGCGACCGCCGGGTCCGCCTACGTGCAGGCGCTCAACGTCAACTTCGAGGCCTGGCTCGGCGGCGTCGGGGTCGGCCTGCTGGCCTGCGCCGTGCTCATGGCGAACAACCTGCGCGACGTCGCGCAAGACAAGATCGCAGGCAAGCGCACCCTCGCCGTGCTCGTCGGGCCGCTCGCGGGGCGCATCCTGTTCACGATCTTCATGCTCGCGCCGTTCGCGATCGTCGTGTTCTTCGCGCTGCTCTACCCGACGGCATGGCTGGTGCTGTTCGCCCTGCTCGCGGCGCTTCCGGCGTGCCTGATCGTGCTCACCGCGAAGACCCCGCGGGAGCTCATCATCGCCCTGCAGCTCGCGAGCCTCACGGCGCTCGTCTACGGCGTCGGGCTCGGGCTGGCCTTCGCGCTCTAGCATCGGTCGAGGAGCGAGCGCCAGCGAGCGTATCGAGACCCATGCGGAGGTCTCGATACGGCCCTGGCGGGCCTACTCGACCGGCGGCTACCGGTCGCGCTCGACGGCGGCGTCTTCGGCCTCGTCGTCTTCGGCGACGAGCGGCTTCTCGCGGTGGCGAACGGCGTAGAGGTCGCTCGACATCGACTCGCGCGGGCGGCGCAGGAAGATGAGCGACGCACTGAACCCGAAGAGCGCGGCGACGGCCGCGGCGATCAGCGGATCCACCCCGACCATGAGCAGCACGGCGAGCGGCACGGCGAACAGCGCGAGGCGCAGCGCGGTGTACCAGATCCAGACGGGCACGGATTTCACCTGCCCAGTGTAGATCGCAATGCCTGAACGCACTCACAGCCGCAGGACACGGCCGCGCGCTTAGACTGGAGGCATGGCCCGGCTGCTCTTCGGACTCGGCGTCGCCGCCGTGATCTTCACGATCTACGCCGTCGCCGACTGCGCGTTCTTCGATCGCACGCGCATCCGTGGCCTGCGCCGCGGCTGGTGGATCGTCGTCATCCTCTTCGTGCCGATCATCGGTGCGCTGCTCTGGTTCGTCATCGGCCGCGGTCGCGCCGAACGGCTGCCCGGTGGGCGGTCGCACACCGTCGCTCCCGACGACGACGCGGACTTCCTGCGGCAACTCGGCAGCGACGCGGTGCAAGACGAGCGAATCCGCCGACTCGAGCAGGAGCTGGCCGAACTCGACGCCGACAAGAACGGCGGCAACGACGTCGACGGCTCGCTCGACACCGAGCGCAAGCGACCCGACACACCCGAGACACCGGGTGAGCCCGGTCCGTCCGGCCGCCCGAATGGCTGAGCCGGCACCACACCGATCAGCCAGCGGCAGCCCGGCGAGCGACCACGCGTTGGCCCTGCTCACGTCGTTCGTGCGCGAGGGCGTCATCGACGTCGTCGTCGCACCCGGCTCCCGCTCGCAGGCACTCGCCCTCGCCGCGGCCGAGCTCGAGCGTGCCGGCGCCGTGCGAATGCACGTGCGCATCGACGAGCGCGGCGCGGCGTTCCTCGCCCTCGGTCTCGCGGTGGAATCGGGACGCCCGGTCCCGATCATCACGACCTCGGGCACCGCGGTCGCGAACCTGCACCCAGCCGTGCTCGAGGCGCACCACTCGGGCGTGCCGTTGATCGTGCTCTCGGCCGATCGCCCGGCGGAGCTCCGGGGCATCCGATCGAATCAGACGACCATGCAGCCGGGCATCTTCGCGGGTGCGGTGCGCTTCGAACGCGATGTCACCGCGCCGGTGGGGGCGGCGAGCGAGACGGATGCCGCGGCTCGCCTCGCCCGCGACGCCGTCGCCGCTGCACTCGGCCGTGGCGCCGACGGGCTGCCTGCGCCGCATCCGGGTCCGGGTCCGGTGCACCTGAACCTGCAGTTGCGCGAACCGCTGTCGGCGGTGGTCTCGGCCGGCCCCGGCCTCGACGCCCCGCCGTCTGCCGCTCGAACACGTGAACCGCGTGCCGATCGGCGCGATGCCGACGCCGCTGCCGGTGCCGATGATTCGGCCGTGCCCATCGCGCCAGGGCCGCGCACGGTCGTGGTCGCCGGGGCCGGCGCCGGCCCCGGAGCCGAGCGTTTCGCCCGCGCGGGCGGGTGGCCGCTCTTCGCCGAGGTCACGAGCGGAGCCCATTTCGGGCCGAACCTCGTCGTCGCTTACCGCGAGCTCATGCGTGAGCCCGGGTTCGGCGACGAGATCGAACGGGTCATCGTCTTCGGGCACCCGACGCTCTCGCGGGAGGTGCCGGCACTCGTGCAGCGCGAGGGGGTCGAGGCGATCGCGGTCGCGCCGTGGGGCATCGAGTGGTTCAACCCCGGGCGCCGGATCGGCCGATTCGAGCGGGCCGTCCGCGCCGAGCCGCACCAGCCCTCGGCCGAGGAGCGCGCGTGGGTTGGCCGTTGGGTACACGCGAGCCGCCTCCTCGTCGAGGCCGGACTGCCGGTGACCGTCGTGCAGCGCAGCGGCATCGACGAGACCGGCCACGTGTCGGACTTCGAGGCGCAACGCGAGTACATGAAGGCGCAGCTCGCCGCAGTACGCGCTCCGGTCACCCGGCGCATGCTGGTCGACGCGGTGTGGTCGGCGACCTGGCCGCACGACCGGCTCGTGTTCGGGGCATCCCGCCTCATCCGCGACGCCGATCGTGCCGTACCGGGCCGGCGCATCGCGGTGCACGCCAATCGCGGGCTCGCGGGCATCGACGGCACGGTCGCGACGGCGATCGGCGTCGCGATCGCGAGTCAGTCGTCGCCACCGGGTGAGCCCGTCGAGGCGGATGCCGCGAACGCCGCCGATGCCGCGCGCACCGGCATCACCAGAGCGGTGATCGGCGACCTCACTCTGTTGCACGACGTCGGCTCGATGCTCATCGGCGACGGCGAATCGCGGCCACGGGTGCAGCTGATCGTGGGCAACGACGGCGGGGGCTCGATCTTCGACTCGCTCGAGGTCGCAGCATCCGCACCGGCCGACGCGTTCGACCGGGTGCAGTTCACGCCGCAGCACGTCGATCTCGCCGCGATCGCCTCCGCATACGGGTGGGCCTACACCCGGGCGACCACTCGCGGTGAGCTCGATGAGGCGCTCGCCACGCGCATCGACGGGCCGTCGCTGCTCGAAGTGCCGCTGCCGCGTTGAACCGGCACTTGCCGCGGCATCCGCTCGCTCGGCAGGATGGAGCCGATGCGACGCCGCGTCGCCGAAGGAGCCTGACATGACCCGCGAGTCGTACTGGACCGCAGACCCCGCCGATCTGCTGCGGGTCGGTGAGGGATTCGAGCTGGCGGAGTCCGACTCGCATGCCCACCCCGGGTTCGACGGCGACAAGGCGGCTGGGCAGGATGCACTCGCCGCGGGCGCCGAGATCCTCGCCGAACTGCAGGAGCAACTCTTCGCGATGAGTCGCATGGGCGACGAGCGTCGCGTGCTGCTCGTGCTGCAGGCGATGGACACCGCAGGCAAGGGCGGCATCGTCAAGCACGTCATGAGCGCCGTCGACCCGCAGGGCGTGCAGTTCGCCGCGTTCAAGAAGCCGACGCCAGAAGAGCTCGAGCACGACTTCCTGTGGCGCGTGCACAAGGAGGCGCCCGGCGCCGGCATGATCGGCGTGTTCGACCGTTCGCACTACGAAGACGTGCTCATCGGGCGGGTGCGGCAGCTCGCGCCTCCGGCCGAACTCGAGCGCCGGTACGAGGCGATCAACGAGTTCGAGGCCGAGCTCACCGCGACGGGCACGACGATCATCAAGGTCATGCTGCACATCTCGCGCGCCGAGCAGAAGGCGCGGCTCACCGAGCGGCTCGCCAGGCCCGAGAAGCACTGGAAGTTCAACCCGGGCGACGTCGACGAGCGGATGCGCTGGGACGAATACGCCGAGGCGTACCAGCTCGTCTTCGACCGCACCGCGACTCGGGATGCCCCGTGGTTCGTCGTGCCCGCGGACCGCAAGTGGTACGCACGGCTGGCCGTGCAGCACTTGCTCATCGACGCGCTCGAGGCGATGCAGCTCGAGTGGCCGAAGGCCGACTACGACGTCGAGGAGCAGCAGGCGAGACTCGCCGCGAGCTAGGGCGTGTCTGAGAAATGGCTTGCCCGTTTGCTGGGAGGCTGAGTGCGTGTCGCGGTTTCAGTTGCTCTCGGATGCTCAGTGGTCGTTGATCGAGGGGTTACTGCCGCGTCCAACGGGCCGGAAGGGGCGCCCGTTCTCGGATGCCCGGGCGGTAGTCGACGGCATCGTGTACCGGTACCGGACGGGCATCGCGTGGCGTGATCTGCCCGCGGTGTTCGGGTCGTGGCAAACGGTGTGGACATGGCATCACCGGATGGCGACGGACGGCACCTGGGACAGGGTGCTCGCGAAGCTGACCGCCGCGGCGGACGCGGCGGGACTCGTCGACTGGTCACTGTCGGTGGACTCGACGATCGCTCGCGCGCATCAACACGCGACGAACACGACCCGGCTCACGGGGGGCTGGATCGAACTACAAGAATCTGCGGGAAGAGCCGCCTGATCACGGCATCGGCCGATCCCGTGGCGGGTTGTCGACGAAGATCCATCAACTCGTCGATGGCCACGGCCTCCCGCTGGTCACGCTGATCACCCCGGGTCAGGCGGGTGACTCCCCGATGTTCCTGCCGTTGATGGCGCACTTGCGCGTCGGCCGCGACACGGGCCAGCCGCGAACTCGCCCCGACGCGGTGCGCGGCGACAAGGCGTACTCCTCCCGTGCGATCCGCGGCCACCTCCGCTCTCGTGGCATCAAAGCCGTAATCCCGGAGCCCGACGACCAGAAAGGCCACCGCAAGCGGCGAGGATCACGCGGTGGCCGGCCCGTCGGGCTCGACGCGGGCGACTACAAGAACCGGAACGTGATCGAACGTCGCTACTGCCACATCAAGCAATGGCGAGGTCTTGCCACCCGGTACGACAAGTACGCGATCGTCTACCGTGCGGCCGTCGTCCTTAACGCCGTCGTCGCCTGGTTGCAAGCGATGATCGGTGCTGCTACGCACTACATCGAGGACGGCTCTGAACCCGAACATCGTGGGCACCGAGATTGAGCAAGATGTGAGCGTCCGATACTGGGTCTTATGGAGAACCATGACGGCGCCGCAGCGCTGCGAGCTGAAACGCTTTGGATCGAATCCCGCGGTGGGAACGAGTGGATCGCGCGTTACATCCGCCCGTTCTACATGAACTGGATGGGTGAGAATCCCACGTTCCGGGACGAAGCGATCGCACAGATTGCCGAACTCCGAAGCCACGCATTTGAACTGGAACTCGGCGATGTCGAATCGATGCTTGGCATGCAGTGGCGAGTTCAAGTCGTTGGAGCCTGGTACGCGATAGCTCGCGCAGACTCCCGGCTCTCCGAAGCGGTCCACAGCGGCCTCGCGCACTGCTACGGAACTCTCACCGCTCCAGCACTGGCGACCGCAGCACTGATCTACCCGAATGACACGACGGTCGCGGTCCTTCGCGCGTATCAGGACCGGGACACCGCCAACCACTACGGCGCGGACGGCCTCATCAGCGCGGCGCTCCGAGCACTCGACCCCGAACCCACCCCAGACCCACGGACCGATGATGACGACACCATGAGCCGCTTGCTCGAAATCGCCAAAGCGCTACAGCACCCAAAAGCAACGCCGATCTAGAACGCGAGACGGACCTCATTTGTCAGACATGCCCTAGCTGCCCCGGGCGGCTCAGCCGCTGCAGGGGGCGTGTCGAGATCGGGCGGGGTCTCGATACGCTTCGCTACTCGACCTGCGGGGTCTCGCTTCGCTGCTCGACCGGCGGGGTCTCGGCTCTCGAGCGGCGGCAGGAAGTCAGCCGCCGAAGGCCTCGACGATCGGGCGGAACTTCATCACGGTCTCGGCGAGCTCGTCTCGAGGCGCGGAGTCGTGAACGATGCCGCAACCGGCATATGCAGTGACCGTGCCGTCGGCGTCGACCTGTGCGCAGCGCAGCGCGATCGCCCACTCGCCGTCGCCGTCGCCGTCGATCCAGCCCACCGGCCCGGCGTAGCGGCGCCGGTCGAAGCCCTCGAGCTCGGCGATGACGGGCAGGGCGATGCGTCGCGGGGTGCCGGCGACCGCGGCGGTCGGGTGCACGGCCTGCACGAGGTCGAGCGAGCTCGATCCGTCACCGAGGGTGCCCTTGAGGTCGGTGGCGAGGTGCCAGAGGTTCGGCAGCTGCAGGGTGAACGGTTCGGGGCTCGTGTCGAGGCGGGCGGTGTGCGGAGCGAGCCGCTTCACGGCGCTCTGCACGGCGAGCGCGTGCTCGGCGCGGTCCTTCTCGGACGCCGAGAGCGCGACCGCCCGCTCGCGGTCGGACGCCTCGCCCGCGCCGCGGGATGCGGTGCCCGCGAGTACCCGGGCCGACACGGTGCCGTGGTCGACGCGCACGAGGGTCTCTGGGCTCGCGCCGATGAGCCCGTCGACGGCGAACACCCACGTGTCGGGGTAGTCCTCGGCGAGACGGTTGATCGTCGCACGCAGCCCGGCGTCTTCATGCAACTCTCCGACGAGCTGCCGCGCGAGCACGACCTTCTCGAGTTCGCCTGCGTCGATGCGACGCACCGCTTCGGCGACGGCATCTTCGTATGCCTCTGGCGTCATCGAACCGGGCGTGAATGCCACGCGCGGCACCTGTCGCTTCGGGGCGGGCTCGGGCAGTGCCACGTCGACGGCGGAGCCGGAGACATCCGCGGCCTCGTCGTCGCCGGTATCGAGCGTGATGCGCGTCACCCAGGCCCGGCCGTCGCGTCGGCCCATCACGAGCTCGGGAACGAGGAGCACGCTCGTCGCCTCGGACTCGTCGGCGAACGCGAACGCGCCGAAGGCGACGAGCCCGGTGCCGGGCAGCCCCACCCGGTCGTCGATCTCGGCGAGCTCGGAGAGCGCGGTCCACGCGGCTGCGGCGTCTGCGACCCGGCTCGGCCCCGTGGTCTCGATGCGCATCGTCTCGCCGAGTCCCACGATGCCCTCGCCGCGGCGCATCCACACGAGCGGATGCCGCGGATCGGCGCGCGGGATCAGGGGCTCGGTCTCATCGACGGCGACGGTGCGAACGACGAGCCGAGCACTCGCGGCCTGCGCCGCGCCATCCGTCTGCCTCACCGCTTCAGCCTACGCCCGGCGTGCTGAGCGCCCCGCCGCTACGCTGACGGGTGGGCGCACTCGTCACCAGCCGTGCACGCCTGACGAGGAGACGGATCTGCACGATGACCGGTACCACCCCCGTGCCTGACGAGGCAGCAGCCGACGCACTCGCTGCATATGTCATCGACCCGGTCCGGTGGGGGCGGCGTCATGGCAGCTCGCATCTTCCGGCGGCGGCCCAGCTCGAGTACGCGCTGTTCCGTGCGCGTGGGCTCGGCGCCGTCGGCGACGCGACGTGGCATGCCGCGCGCGCCGTGTCGGATGCAGCGGGCCGCAGGGTCGGCCGGCTCGTGCGGGCCCGGTTCGGTGCGCGCAGCCCGAAGGGCGGGCTGGTTCCGATCTCGGTGTTCCTCCTCACCCTCGGGATGACGGCGCCGTTGGTGTTCCTCGGGATCGGCTACCGCGGGAACTCACTCGAGCCGAGACCCGATGCGGGAGCGTTCTGGACGGCGATCATCGGCGGCGCGATCTTCGTCGTCGCGCTGTGCACCCTCGGTCGCCCCGTTCCGCGCTTCACGTTCTTCCAGTCGCAGGTCGTCTGCGTGGTGCTCGGGGGATTGGCGGCGATCTGGGCCTTCGCGACGGAGTCACCGACGGTCCGTCTGGGGCTCGTCGTCGGCATCGTCGGGCTCGCGCTGACCGTCGGGATCTTCTGGTTCGGGCGAGCTCGTGATCGCGGCGCGACAGCGGCGATCGACTCGGCCGTCGACGACGCACGCGCAGAGGTGAAGCTCGAGGTGGATGCCGAGCGGGGGCGACTCATCGCCGACCTGACGGCGGAACTGGCCGAAGCGCTCCCGGGGCGCGATGACCTCGCGGTGCTGCGTCAAGCGCGGAACATCGCATTCGACGCCCTGCACGGCGAGGGGAACAGCGGCGAGGACCTCGATCCGGAGTCGATACCGGGCGCCCACATCATCGAGGCGCGCACGAGCGATTGGCTGCCTCGCCGAGACGGAGCGCAGCGTCGAGCGCGACCGTCGGTGATCAGGGACCGGCGAACTAGAATCGAGGGATGACGCGCGCAGACCTCGGCAAGCAGCCCGACCAGGTGTCGGCGATGTTCGATCGCGTCGCCGCGAGCTACGACCGCACCAACAACGTGCTCTCGGTCGGCAACGCTCCGCTCTGGCGGGTCTCGACGACGCGTGCGGTCGACCCTCGACCCGGTCAGAAGATCCTCGACGTCGCTGCCGGCACCGGTACCTCGAGTGCGAGCCTCGCGAAGTCCGGAGCATCCGTCGTCGCGGCCGACTTCTCGCCGGGCATGATCGAGGTCGGCCGCCGACGGCAGGCGGGGGTGCCCAACCTCGTGTTCGTCGAGGCCGACGCCACGAAGCTGCCCTTCGACGACGACGAGTTCGACGCCGTGACGATCTCGTTCGGCCTGCGCAACGTCAACGAGCCGAAGCAGGCGCTCGCCGAGTTCTTCCGAGTCACGAAGCCCGGCGGACGCCTCGTGATCTGCGAGTTCTCGACGCCGCCCGCGCCGCTCGTGCGCACCGGCTACGGCATCTACCAGCGCTACGTCATGCCTCCGCTTGTGAAGCTCTCGAGCTCGAACGACACCGCCTACGAGTACCTCAACGAGTCGATCAACGCGTGGCCCGACCAGCCGAAGCTGGCCGGCTGGGTGCGCGAGGCGGGCTATACGGATGTCGCGTGGCGCAACCTTGCGCTCGGCGTCGTCGCGCTGCACCGCGGCACCAAGCCGGTCTCACCGGTCTCGCCGGTCGAGTAGGCCCGCCAGGGCCGTATCGAGACCTCGCAACGGGCCTCGATACGCCCCCTCCTTCGTCGGGCGCTCCCCGGCCGACGACCCCCGGTAGGCTGGTGATCGTGAAACCGAGTCACCCGGTCGCCCGTCGAGGCTCATCGCTCGCCGCGAATCTCGGCCTCAGCGAGCGCGTCTTCGCCTCATCCGCCGACAAGGCGATGGCCAAGGCGATCGACGCCGGCCTCGACCGGGTCGAAGCGGGTCTCCTCGAAGAGGTGCGGTTCGCCGACACCGTCGCGGATGTCTCGACGCGGTACCTGCTCCAGGCGGGCGGCAAGCGCGTGCGGCCGATGCTGACCCTGCTCACCGCCCAGCTCGGTGCCGGGGTCACCGACGACGTCGTCACGGCCGCCGAGGCGATCGAGATCACGCACCTCGCCAGCCTGTACCACGACGACGTCATGGACGACGCCGACCGCCGCCGCGGCGTACCGAGCGCGCAGGCCGTGTGGGGCAATTCGATCGCGATCCTCACCGGCGACCTGCTCTTCGCCCGCGCCAGTCAGCTCATGGCCGGCCTCGGCGAAGGTGCCATCCGCATGCAGGCGACCACTTTCGAGCGGCTCGTGCTCGGCCAGCTGCACGAGACGGTCGGTCCGCAGCCGGGCGACGACCCCATCGCCCACTACATCCAGGTGCTCGCCGACAAGACCGGCTCCCTCATCGCTGCCGCAGCCCAGTCGGGCATCATCTTCTCGGGCGCCGACCCGGGCTACGAGGCCCCCATCATCGAGTTCGGCGAGAAGATCGGCGTCGCCTTCCAGCTCGTCGACGACGTCATCGACCTGTCTCCGCAGCCGGCGGAGACCGGCAAGGTCCCCGGTACCGACCTGCGCGCCGGCGTCGTCACGCTGCCGATGCTCCGGCTCTCCGAGCATGCCAAGCACGACGAGGCATCCGCTGCCCTGCTCGAGCGCATCGAGCGCGACGTGGTCGTCATCACCGACCCGGCAGCGCTCGGCGACCCGCTCGACACGAACACGCTCGCGTCGCGCATCGTGCCGTCGAAAGAGACGGTCGACGCGATCGTCGCCGAGCTTCGGGCGCACGAGGCCACTCGCGCTACGCTCGCTGAGGCCCACCGTTGGGCGCACGAAGCCGTCGCGGCCCTGGCGCCGTTGCCCGAGGGCAGTGTGAAGAAGGCGCTCACACGATTCGCCGAGACGGTCGTGGAGCGCGAGAGCTGATGGAGAGACCACGCACGTGACGAGGAACAAGCTGAGACTGGCGATCGTCGGGGCCGGCCCCGCGGGCATCTACGCCGCAGACATCCTGCTCAAGTCGGAGCGCAACTTCGACGTCTCGATCGACCTCTTCGACCACCTTCCGGCGCCCTACGGGCTCGTGCGGTACGGCGTCGCCCCCGACCACCCGCGCATCAAGGGCATCATCACGGCGCTCCGCGAGGTGCTCGACCGCGGCGACATCCGCATCTTCGGCAATGTGCGCTTCGGTGAAGACATCACCCTCGAAGACCTGAAGAAGCACTACAACGCGGTCATCTTCGCGACCGGCGCGGTGAAGGATGCCTCGCTGAACGTGCCCGGCGCCCAGCTCGAGGGTTCGTACGGCGCTGCCGAGTTCGTGAGCTGGTTCGACGGACACCCCGACTTCCCGCGCACCTGGCCGCTCGAGGCGCGCGAGGTCGCCGTCATCGGCAACGGCAACGTCGCGCTCGACGTCTCGCGCATCCTCGCCAAGCACGTCGAAGACCTGATGCCGACCGAGATCCCCGCGAACGTCGCGGCGGGCCTCGCCGCCTCGCCCGTCACCGACGTGCACGTGTTCGGCCGGCGCGGCCCCACTTCGGTGAAGTTCACGCCGCTCGAGCTGCGCGAACTCGGCGAGCTGCGCGACGTCGACATGATCCTCTACGACGAGGACTTCGACTACGACGACGCTGCCCGCGCCGCCGTGTCGGGCAACAAGCAGGTCTTCGTCATCGACAAGGTGCTGAATCAGTGGCGCCAGCGGTCCGTGGGCGAGGCCAGCCGTCGCCTGCACCTGCACTTCTTCGCGAAGCCGCTCGAAATCGTCGACGACGGCACCGGCCGGGTCGGCGCCATCCGTTGGGAGCGCACCGCGCCCGACGGCGAGGGCGGGGTCGTCGGCACCGGCGAGATCCGCGAGCTGCCCGTGCAGGCCGTGTACCGCGCGGTCGGCTACTTCGGGTCGCCGCTGCCCGGGATCCCCTTCGACAAGGACTTCGGCGTGATCCCGAATCACGAGGGCCAGGTGCTGATCCGCGACGAGCAGACCGGTGACGCCCGCCAGATGTACGGCGTCTACGCCACCGGCTGGATCAAGCGCGGCCCCGTCGGACTCATCGGGCACACGAAGTCCGACGCGATGGAGACGATCAAGCACGTCATCAACGACCTCGGCAACTGGTGGACGCCCGAGTCGCCGTCGGAGCAGTCGGTGATCGACCTGCTCGAGTCGCGCGACATCCGCTGGACCGACCTCGACGGCTGGCACCGCCTCGACGAGCACGAGCAGGCGCTCGGTTCGGCCGAGGGGCGCGTGCGAGTGAAGGTCGTGCCGCGCGACGACATGGTCGACATCTCGCGGGGCGAGGCGTAACGCACTCGCCGGTCGAGTAGGCGCGCCAGCGCCGTATCGAGACCCGTGACCCGCTACGCTCCACGGATGGCCCTGCTCGCACCCGCGCTGATCGCGGCTCTCGTCGGGTTCGCGCTCGGCTGGTGGCCGCTCGCCGCTTGGGCCGCTCATTCGATGCAGGGCGAGCGGATGTCGCGGCGCACGGTCGAGGTGACCGCTGCTGTCGTCGCATCCGTCGTCTTCGGCGCGCTCGCCTGGCGCTTCGGTCCGTCGTGGGTGCTGCCGGCGCTGCTCGCCTTCGCGGCCTGCGCCACGGTGCTCTCCATCGTCGATCTCGCCGAGCACCGGTTGCCGAACGCGGTCGTCTTCCCCGCGCTGGCCGGCGTGGCGGCGCTGCTCATCGTGGCGAGTGCCGCGACCGGCACCTGGATGGCGCTCCTCTGGGCGCTCGCGGGCGCGGCGGCGATGTTCGCCGTCTACCTGCTGCTGGCCCTCATCTCACCCTCGTCGATGGGAATGGGCGACGTGAAGCTCGCGCTCGTCATCGGGCTGCTGCTCGGCTGGTTCGGCCTGTCGACGTGGTTGCTCGGGCTGCTCGCCGCGTTCGTCATCGGCGGGGTCATCGCGATCGTCGCGCTTGCGCTCCGACGTGTGACGCTTCGGGGCTCGATCCCGTTCGGGCCGTCGATGCTCGCCGGCGCGCTCATCGCGGTGCTGGTCGCGGGGTCCTGACCGGGCGATCGCCTGAGCCGGTCGGGGGACACCATGTACCCCGATAGTGGGGGACGATGTACCCCATGGTGGGGGACAATCGGTACCCCCAGAACGGGGGTCGGGATGGTCGCATCGTGCGTGAAATCCGGCGGAATCGCGCGGTTCGTTGCGCGGTCGGCCCTCACATCCCCCGAAGGGGGGCATTCGAGGCGCATACACGCAGGACTACCTTCGGTTCACCGCTACCTACCCGAGCGGGGATTGCACCTCACCCGAACCCGAAGGACCCGAAATGCTCCAGGCATACTCGCGCATTCAGGCGCGCATCAACGCTCGCATCAACGCACTCCGTGACGAAGAAGAAGGCGCGACCGCGGTCGAGTACGCCCTCATCGTCGGGCTCGTCTCCCTCGTCATCATCGCTGCCCTCGCCCTGATCGGGCCGGCCGTCGTCACCTTCGTGAACACCGATATCATTCCGAACCTCTAGCCAGGAGGTCCGAACAGCGAGCCGACGGGCCGCGTCCGACCGGACGTGGCCCCGAGGTGCGTGAGCAGAGTGAGGTACTGATGCGATCTCCACGATCGGAGCACGGGGTTGCCGCCGTCGAGTTCGCGCTCGTCGTGCCCTTCCTTCTGATCGTGCTGTTCGCGATCGTCGACCTCGGATGGGTCTTCAACCAGCAGCTCACCGTGACGGCCGCTGCGCGCGAGGGCGCACGCTACTACGCGGTCCACGCGAACGATCCCGGCGCGCAGGGCGACGCCGAAGACATCGTCGCCGGCATCGTGCCCGGCACGCCGACGATCACCTACGCGTCGACGTGCAGTCCCAACGTCGATGACGACGAACTCACCATGATCGTGAGTATCCCGCTCACCGATCTCACGGGATGGCTGGCGGCAATCAGCGGCCAGGCAACCCTCGGCGGAACGGGAACCATGCGATGCGGTGGGTGAGAGCACGCAAGCGACACGAGCGCGGGGCGATAGCGGTCTGGGTGGCGATGTCGGTCATCCCGATCCTCGTCTTCATCGCGGTCGTCGCCGACGTCGGCCTGCTGTTCTGGGAGAAGGGGCAACTGCAGAACGGCGCGGATGCCGCGGCGCTCGCCGTCGCCCAGGAGTGCGCCGCCGACCCCACGTGCAGTGGCGGTGCCGGTGCGCTCGCTGATGAGATGGCGATGCTCAACGCCAACGATGACAGCGCGGCGAGCGAGCTCCTGTCGCTCACCGTGAACTCGAGCAGCGGTGAGGTCGTGGTGCGCGCGTCGACGATGACCGACAGCGGCACCACCGTCAGGCATCCGTTCGCCTCGATCATCGTGCCCACCGAGACGACGGTCGACGCCGAGGCGACGGCGGAGTGGGGGGCTCCGATCTCCGGCAACACGATCCCGCTGGCGATCGCCCAGTGCGAATTCGACGATCTGCCGGCACAGCCCGCCGACACGCAGAACCCGCAGCGTTCACTCATCCTGATCAACAACGGGAACACCGGGGAGCCGTGCGCCAACGGGTACCCAGGCGGATTCGGCTGGCTCGACGGCACCAACTGCCAGGCCGAGATCTCCGTTGGCGGGATCGTCGGCGGAGAGCCGGGCATTCAGCCGAACCCGAACAAGAACGGCTGTTCGAATGCGTATCTCAACACCCTGCTCTGCAAGACCGTGCTGATTCCCCTCTACAGCGCAACCACCGGGCAGGGGAACAACGCGACCTACACGATCTCGAGGTTCGCTGCCTTCAAGATCACCGGGTTGAAGACCAGCGGTGGAAACGACGTCTACTGCGGCGGCAGCCCGCTCACCCCCCAGTTCCCCAGCGGGAACTCCAAGGGCATTCAGGGCTTCTTCGTGAAGTACGTCGAACTCGGCGAAGACTTCGAACTCGGCAACTCCCCGGGAGCTGGATTGATGATCGTGCGCCTCTCCGAATGACCGACTGACCCTGCTCAGCGGAGGACTGACCCTACTCAGCGAAGAAGGACCACATGAAGACCCGAATCATCGGGGCGATCCTCGCCCTCGTGCTCGCCGCGCTCGGCGCATTCGTGCTCGTCAATTACGTGCGAGGCGCCGACGCCCGGGCGGCGAGCGGTGCCGAGATGGCCGACGTCTTCATCGTCGAGAAGGAGATCCCGAGCGGAACCCCCGGTGCTCAGGTCTCCGAGTACGTGACGGTCGACACGATGCCCAGGCGCAACATCGCCGACGGTGCGGTCGACGACCTCGCCACGCTCGAGGGCACCGTCGCCGACGTCGCGATCCTCCCCGGCGAGCAGCTGCTCGAGGCCCGGTTCGTCGATCCCGCGGTTCGCGCGGCACAGGGCACGGTGGATGTGCCGGTCGGCATGCAGGAGGTCAGCTTCGCGCTTCCGGTGCAGCGAATGGTCGGCGGTTCGGTCGTGCCCGGCAGCACCGTGGGGATCGTCGTGACCACGTCATCCGAAATCAGCTCGCCGCCCGGTGTCGCGCCGATCACCACTCGTTTCGAATTCGATGGGGTGCTCGTGACGGCGGTGCGGGTCGGCACGACAGTGTCCGACGGCTCCGAAGAAGTCGAAGGGGTGCAGTCGGGCGACACGCTCCTCTTCACGGTCGCGCTGGGCACCCACGACGTCGAACGCCTCGTGTGGGCGCTCGAGGCGGCCGAGAAGTATCCGCAACACCACGGAGTCTGGCTGACCCTGCAGAACGAGGCGACCGACACCTCCGGCTCCGCCCCCGTCGATGAGAGCAACGTCAGACGGTGACGACGGTGACTCCCTACCTCCTCATCAGCCGGTCCGCCGAGTACGAGCAGCGCTTGCGTGCCCTGCTCGGTCGACGGCTGCAGGTGGTGACGGGGGAGTTCCTGACCTTCGGTGCCGAGACGATCCTCGACATGGCGGGCGAGTCGCCGCGCATCGCGCTGCTCGGCCCAGTGCTGAACTACGAGGAGACGCGCGATCTCGTCGAGGGGCTCGTCGAACGTCACCCGGGCATCGGCATCATCGTCGTGCGCGAGCAGCGCAGCGACCTCGAAGACTGGGTCGACGAACTCGAGCTGCACGCAGTGCTGAGCCCGATGGCAAGTGACACGACGACGCTCGACCTGCTCGACCGGCTCTCAGAGTGGCTCGTCGTGAACGGCCGGGCCGAACAGCGGGACTTCGAGCTTCCGCCCGAACCTGAAGTCGACCTCCCCGAATTCGACGACGTCGTCGCCGGCGGCGGCATCGACGAGCTCGTCTCGTACGACGACCTGGTCGCCGACTCCGCCTCACTCGACGAAGCGGGGTCGGATGCGACCCCCGAGACGATCGAAGAGGCCGCCGAACCCGAAGCTCCCGTCTGGGAGTTCCCGCCGTTGCCGCCGGGCACCCGCAGCGAGGTGATCGCAGTGGTCGCACCGAAAGGCGGACAGGGAAAGTCGACCCTCGCGATCAACATCGCGGCGAGCGTCGCCGAAGGCGTGCCCAACTCGGTCGTGCTCATCGATGCCGACCTGCAGTTCGGCGACGTGAGCGCCTCGCTCGCGCTCGAGCCCACGGCGACGATCGTCGACGCGGTGGCGCCCGAGGCATCCGACGAACTGGTGCTGAAGACGACGCTCACCCATCACCCCGACGGCTTCTTCGTGGTCGCGAGCGCACCGTCGCCCGAACTCGGCGACGGCATCGCACCTCGCGCCCTCGCGCGGCTCATCGCCCGGCTCCGCGCTGCCTTCCGGTACGTCATCGTCGACACCACTCCCGGGCTCGGCGAGCACACGCTCACGGTGATCGAGCACGCGACCGACGCCGTCTTCGTCACCAACATGGCCGTCGCCAGCCTTCGCGCGATGCGCACCGAGTTCGAGCTGCTGCGAACACTCGGCCTGACCCCCGCCAACCGCCATCTCGTCGTGAACTTCAGCGATCGGATGTCGGGACTGACGATCAAGGACGTCGAGAACATCATCGGGGCGCCCGTCGACGTGGAGGTTCCCAGATCGCCGGCGGTGCTCCTCGCCGGCAACCGCGGGGTGCCGCTCGTCCGATCCGAGGCGCGCGACCCGGCGGCCAAGGCGATCCGCGTCCTCGCGGCTCGGATCGCACCCGACGCGTTGCCCGGCCGGGCCCGAACCAACAAGAGGCGGCGATCGCATGAGCCTGCATGATCGACTGAACGCGCTGCAGAACCCCGGCGCAGCGGATTCGACCGAGCCCGAGCCATCCGCGCCTCCCGCCGTTCCAACGCCCGAATCGCTCCTCGAGACGACGAGCGCCGGGGGTGAGGCGCCGTCCGAGCCCGAGTCCGTCGTGCCGGCGCCAGAACCGCCCCAGCGCGAATTCGTGCCCTACGCGGCCGGGAACGGTGAGTCCGCAGCATCCTTCGATCCGCTCGCCGGCGTGAAGGAGAAGGCGGCCGACGAACTCTTCGCGCGCATCGGGGCACGACTCAACGATGCGAGCCTCACCGAGGAGCAGCTGCACGCCATCGCCCGGAGCGAGCTCGCCGAGATCGTCGCCGGGGAGCAACTCGCACTGACGACCGCAGAGCGCAACCGCCTCATCGACGACATCGGCGCGGACGTGCTCGGGTACGGGCCACTCGAACCGCTGCTCGCCGACGACTCCATCAGCGAGATCATGGTCAACCGGCACGATCAGATCTACGTCGAGCGCCTCGGCCGGCTCTCGGAATCTCCGCACCGCTTCACGGGCGAGCCGCAGCTCCGGCGCGTCATCGAACGCATCGTCGCGCGGGTCGGTCGACGCATCGACGAGTCGTCTCCACTCGTCGACGCGCGACTCGACGACGGTTCGCGAGTGAACGCGATCATTCCGCCGCTCGCGGTCGACGGCGCCTCGCTCACCATCCGCAAGTTCGCGGGAACCCCGTACACGGTCGAAGACCTCATCCGCTTCGGGTCGATGACGCGCGAACTCGCGACGGTGCTCGATGCCGCGGTTCGGGCGAAGCTCAACATCCTCGTCTCGGGTGGAACCGGCACCGGCAAGACGACCCTGCTCAACGTGCTCTCCGCGTTCATCCCCTCCGAGGAGCGGATCATCACGATCGAAGACGCCGTCGAGCTGCAGCTGCAGCAGAACCACGTCGTGCGGCTCGAATCGCGCCCCCAGAACATCGAGGGTCGTGGGGAGATCACGATTCGCGATCTCGTGCGCAACTCGCTGCGCATGCGCCCCGACCGGATCGTCGTCGGCGAGGTGCGAGGTGCCGAGAGCCTCGACATGCTGCAGGCCATGAACACCGGGCACGAGGGTTCCCTCTCGACGATCCACGCGAACTCGCCGCGCGACGCCGTCTCGCGCATCGAGACGCTCGTGCTCATGGCCGGCATGGACCTGCCGCTCCGGGCCATCCGCGAGCAGATCGCCTCGGCGGTCGACATCATCGTGCAGATCAGTCGGCACAAAGACGGCGTGCGCCGAGTCACGCACCTGACCGAGGTGCACGGCATGGAGGGCGAGCTCGTCACCCTGCAGGACGCGTTCACCTTCGACTACACGGCCGGCTTCGACGAGGAGGGACGACTTCTCGGCCGCGTCGAACCGACCGGGGTGCGGCCACGGTTCGCGGAGAAGATCGCCGACCACGGCATCCCGCTTTCGATGGCACTGTTCCAGCCGCAGCAACGCGACCTGCTCGGGGAGATCCGATGAGTGCCGTGCTGCTCGTGCTGGGCCTCGTGCTCGGACTGCTCGCCGTGCTCACCCTCGTCTTCCTCGTCATCGCGCCGCCCGCACCGCGCGTGGCGGCGTCGCGCCGTCGCGCACCGGGGGTCGAACACGTCTCGCTGCTCAACCGGGCATCGGCGCGAACCACCGCCGTCGTCGATTCGGCGACGAGTGGGCGCACCCGATTCTTCGGCGCGGAGCAGCTCGAGTTGGCCGGCATCGCCTCGACGCCCTCGCAGTTCGTCATCTACGTGGCGGCCGCCGCGAGTGGCGCAGCCCTCGTCGGCGCGCTCCTCGGCCTGGCGAGCGGCACGGCCATCCTCCTCGCGGTGCTGTTCGCCATCGCCACTCCGCTCGTGGCCAAGGTGATCGTGATCCTGAAGACCGGGCGCCGGCGCGCACGATTCGCGGATCAGATCGACGACACCGTGCAGCTCGTCGCCGGCGGACTGCGCGCCGGGCACGGCCTCTCGCGCACGATCGCCGCCGTCGCGAGCGAGGCACCGGCACCGATGGGTGAGGAGCTCGCCCGAGTCATGAACGAGACGCGCCTCGGCCGCGACCTGCCCGGCTCGCTCAGCACCACGGCCCGGCGCATGCACAGCGACGACTTCGACTGGGTCGCCCAGGCGGTGAGCATCAACGCCGACACGGGCGGCAACCTCGCAGAGGTCCTCGACCGAGTCGGCACCACCATCCGGGAGCGCAACCAGATCCGCCGCCAGGTGAAGGCACTGAGTGCTGAGGGACGACTCTCGGGCATCATCCTGGTCGCGCTGCCGATCGGCATGTTCATCCTGCTCTCGGTGATCCAGCCGAACTTCCTCCCCTCGTTCTTCGGGACGTTCATCGGCATCATCGCGTTCATCGTCGCGGTGATCCTCCTGATCCTCGGCACGTTGTGGATCGCGCTCGTGGTGCGGGTGAAGTTCTGATGGACACCCTCATCGCCTACCTCGCGGCCGGTATCACGGCGGCTGCCGTCGCGCTCTTCGTGTTCCTGCTCTTCCCGAAGCGGACGGCGGCGGCGGCGACGGCGACCGACGAGGTCGTGGAGGTGCACCCGACCGCCGGCGTCGTGCAGCAATCGACCCTCGGCAGGTCGTTGGCGGCCGCCGCACCGAGCGGCTACGTCGGCTGGCTCGAGCGGCAGATCGTGTTCGCCGGCCGGCCGGCGGGTTGGAGCGTCAACGGCATCGTCACGTGGAAGCTCGTGCTCGCGGTCGCCGGCGCGCTCTTCGGCCTGCTGTTCGTCGTCGTGGGCGGGCCGCATCCGCTCAAGGTGCTCCTGGCGGTCGCGGTCACGATCCTGTTGTTCTTCCTCCCCGACGTGCTCATCAACAGTCGAGCGCACGAACGTCAGCAGGCGATCCGGCGGGCGCTTCCCGACACCCTCGACCAGATGACGATCGCCGTCGAGGCTGGGCTCGGGTTCGACTCGGCGATGGCCAAG
Source organism: Agromyces sp. GQ35 (assembly GCF_059758475.1). NCBI lineage: Bacteria > Bacillati > Actinomycetota > Actinomycetes > Micrococcales > Microbacteriaceae > Agromyces > Agromyces sp. GQ35. The sequence goes on from NZ_JCAXEO010000001.1 coordinate 1,435,626, forward strand.
GCGGCACGCGGAAGCGCGGGGCCGCTCGCCGAAGAGCTCATCCGCGTGCTGCAGGACATGAGCATCGGGCGCACGCGCAGGGCCGCGTTCATGGAGCTCCAACGACGCACCGACATCGACGACCTCAACCGATTCGCGCGCGCAGTGATCCAGGCGGATGCGTACGGCGTCGCGATGGGCGACATGCTCCGCGTGCAGTCGGGCGAGATGCGGCTCAAGCGTCGCCAGCGCGCGGAGGAGCAGGCCATGAAGATGACCGTGAAGATCCTCTTCCCGCTCATCTTCTGCCTCCTGCCGGTGCTGTTCATCGTCATCATGACGCCGGCCGTCGTGCAGATCGTCGCCACCTTCACCGAGCTCGGCTCCTGACGCTGCGCGCGGCGCCGTCGCGTGCGGGCACCGAACCTCGGCGCGCCGCTCGTTAGGATGCGCGGAGGAGGTCTCGTGAATCCCACCAACGCGCTCGACGGCGGGGCCCCTGCCGCGAGCTCAGGAGAGCAGTGGCGGCCCGACGTGCTCGGGGCGCACTTCGAACAGCTCACCCTGCCGCTCGGTCACGACGATCAGGGCGAACTCGTCGCCACCCTCGTGCGGCACCGACCGCCGTGGCGCCCGCGGTTCACGCGAGGCGCGGCATCCGGAGCCGATGTGCTCTACGTGCACGGCTGGAGCGACTACTTCTTCAACCCGGAGCTCGCCGAGTTCTGGTCGAATGCCGGCGCCCGCTTCTTCGCGCTCGACCTGCGCAAGTACGGCCGAAGCCTTCGTCCCGGCCAGACCCCCGGATTCATCAGCGACCTCAGCGACTACGACGCCGACATCGAGGCCGCGCTCGTCGCGATGGGCCAGGGCACAGCGGATGCCGCGGCATCCGCTCGGCCGTTGATCCTGCTGGGCCACTCGACGGGCGGGCTCACCCTCAGCCTCTGGGCGGGCCGTCATCCCGGCCGCGCCGCGGCGCTCGTGCTGAACAGCCCGTGGCTCGAGTTCCAGGCGAGTCGCGTGGGGCGGGAGGCGCTCGCGCCCGTGATCGGGTGGGGAGCGAAGGTCAACCCGCTCGGCGCGCTGCCGAACGTCGACCTCGGGTTCTACACGCGGTCGGTCGCGAAGGAGGCCGACGGCGAGTGGGAGTACGACCACGCCTGGCGGCCCGACCGCGGCTTCGCGACGCACGCGGCGTGGTTGACGGCGGTGCTGAACGGGCACGCCACGGTCGCCTCCGGAATCGACGTGGGAGCGCCGGTGCTGACGATGGTGTCGGCGAGATCGACGATCCAGCCGCGGTGGGATCCCGGGATGCTGTCGAGCGACATCGTGCTCGTCGTCGACGAGATCGCGCAACGCGCCCTGCGCCTCGCGCCGACCGTCGCCGTCGCGCGCATCGACGGGGCACTGCACGACGTGTTCCTCTCGCGGCAGCCGGCGCGGTCGGCGGCGTACGCGGCGATCACCCACTGGCTGCGCGGCTACGCCCCGCGCTCGCGCACCTGACCCCCGCCCTCTCGCCCGCGCGCCTCCCCGCCCGCGACGACCTTTCGACGCATCCGGGTAGGAATGCACCTTGGCCCTTGCCGTCAAGCCGTCGTGACGCGCGCCGACAGTCGCCCTCCACAGCGACGCCGGACCTGAACCTCGGCGGTTTCCGCCATCGTGGCGTCGCCGAGGACGCCCCAGCCGGCACAGTGATCGGATGGAGCTGCTCATCCCGAACGAGAACGGGTTCGTGCTCGCGCGCGATGCTCGCCCGGCCGGATTGACGTCTGCGCTTGCTGCGGCGGTGCGGCATGGCGATCTCGAGCGAGTGCGTCGAGGCGTGTACCGGCCACCGCCAGCATCCGACCCGGCGCTGTCGCGCCCGCAGCGCGCTGCACGTGACTACCGTCATCAGGTGCTCGCGGCCGCCGAGACACTGCGCGACCCCGTGTTCACGTCGTACTCGGCCGTCGCGCTGCACGCATTGCCGATGATCGGCTCGTGGCCCGAGGCGGCGTACGTGCTCGCTGACGGCGACCACGGCCATCGCCGTTCGTCGACGATCACGGTCGCGCGCATCGGTGATGTGCCGATCACCGAGGTCGATGGGGTCGCCGTCACGGCGATCGAGCATTCGCTCATCCAGCTGTGCAGGCACGCGCCGCTCGGCGGCGCACTGGTCGCCGTCGACGCCGCGCTCAGTTCGATGCCCTGGGAGACGTCGCCACCACTGACGACGATCGACGCGCTCTTGGCCGAGCACGAACGCCTCTTGCCGTATGCCGGCAGCCGCCGAACGTCGGCAGTGCTGCAACGAGCGACATCGCTCGCGGCGACGCCGCTCGAGACGTGCAGCAGGCTCGTGTTCGAGGAGTACGGATTCCCAGCGCTTGCGCTGCAGCATCCGCTCTGGATGCCCGAACTCGGTGCGTGGGCGTATCTCGATTTCTACTGGGGCGAGTTCGGAGTCGGCGGCGAGGCAGATGGCGACGGCAAGTACCTCAGCGGAGGAAACGCGCACGTGTCGTCGCAAACGGTGGTTCAAGAGAAGAAACGTGAGGAGGCGGTCCGTCGCCGGATGCGTGCCTTCGACCGATGGGATTGGGCCGACATGTGGGCACGCAGTCCGCTCGTCGCGCGGTTGCGTCGCCTCGGTCTGCCGGGCGGGGCACGCCGGCTGCGGCTCTTCTGAATCGCGTCACGACCTTTTGACGGAAGTGGGCGGTGATGAAGCCGTCGTAGATCGTCGAAGGGTCGTGACGGGAGAGTGGGGCGCCGCCAGCTAGCGGAAGTTCACGAACTGCAGGGCGACCTCGAGGTCTTTGCCCTTGAGCAGCGCCATCGTGGCCTGCAGGTCGTCGCGGCTCTTCGAGGAGACCCGCACCTCGTCGCCCTGCGTCTGGCTCTTCACGCTCTTGGGTGCTTCGTCGCGGATGATCTTGTTGATCTTCTTCGCGTTCTCGGAGTCGATGCCGGCCTTCATGGTCGTCTCGATGCGGAACTCCTTGCCCGACGGGAACGGCTCCCCGGCGTCGAGCGAGCGCAGCGAGATGCCGCGCTTGATGAGCTTCGCCTCGTAGACCTCGAGGATCGCTTTCGCGCGCTCCTCGCTGTTGGCCTTGATCAGCACCTTCTCGCCGGACTGCTCGATCGAGGCACCGACGTTCTTGAAGTCGTAGCGCTGCGCGACCTCTTTCTGCGCCTGGTGGAGGGCGTTGTCGGCCTCCATCTGGTCGACCTTGGAAACGATGTCGAACGTTGCATCTGCCATGCCGCCCAGTGTATCGGCGAGCGGATGCCGCGGGCATGGTGCTGCGCGCCGGTCACGAGCGCCCCGCGGAGGTCTCGATACGGCCGCGAGCGGCCTACTCGACCGGCGTCGGGCCTCGAGCGAGCCCGAGCGAATCAGGCCGGCGGGCGGGCCGTCGACGAGCGCACGCGCAACTCGTACGGCAGGGGAGTCGCGGCGGGCGTTGCGGCATCCGTCGTGCTCGGTTCGAGTTCGTCCATCAGGATCTCGACCGCCATCTCGCCCTGCACCCGCGGGAACTGCGCGACGGTGGTGAGCCCGAAGAAGTCGGAGAGGTCGTGATCGTCGATGCCGGCGATCGAGACGTCGCGCGGCACCACCAGCCCGAGGTCGCGTGCGGCGAGGATCGATCCGATCGCCATCTCGTCGGACGCCGCGAAGATCGCCGTCGGCCGATCGTGCGGTGCGCCGAGCAGCTGCTTGGCGGCGTGGTAGCCACCGCGGATCGTGAAGTCGGCCGGGGCGAAGAGCCGCGGATCGATGTGGAGTCCGGCGTCGCTGAGCGCGCCCTCGTAGCCGATGCGGCGGTTGGTCGGCAGGTGGAAGTCGAGGTCGAACTCGAGGTCGCCGCCGATGTGCGCGATGCGGGTGTGGCCGAGCCCGATGAGGTGCTCGGTCGCGAGGCGGGCGACGGCGACATCGTCGATCGTGAGGGTGCGCACGCCGGGGATGGGGCCGCCGACGCCGACCAGCGGCTTGCCGAGCTCGTGCAGGCGGGCGACCTCGGGCTCGGTGAGCTCGAGCGACACGGCGATGACGGCGTCGACGCGCTGCCGCAGCAGGAAGTGCTCGAAGACGCTCGATCGCTCCTGCCCGTCGCCCGAGAGGTTGTAGAGGGTGAGGTCGTAGCCGCTGCGGAGGAGCGACTGCTGCGCGCCCTCGAGCACCGAGGAGAAGAACCAGCGGTTCAGGAACGGGATGACGACGCCGATGTTGCGCGTACGGCCGGAGGCGAGGCTCGAGGCATTCGAGGAGACGACGTAGCCGAGACGGGCGGCGGCTTCTTCGACCTTCGCCTTCGAGGTGGGGGAGACGTGACCACGGCCGCTGAGCGCGCGCGACACGGTCGCGGTGGACACGCCCGCGAGTCTCGCGACCTCTTCGATGCCGGCCATGGCTCCTCAATCCCGGGCGTCGCCGAGTCGGTTCCCGGCCTCGCCGAGTCAGTGGAATCCTATCGCCCGGCTCGGCCGCGGCCCGCGTGGCGCATTGTCCACTTCCGCCCGGTGCGGTAGACATGCGTGTCGGGGCCGGCTCTGGGGGTGGTGGTTTGCCCCAGTCGCCGACGTGAAGGGAAAGCACCCGTGAAGTGGCTCAAGGGCATCGCTGTGGCGTTGGTCGTGATCTTCGCCCTGTTCTACATGATCAGCCGGCCTGAAGATGCGGCGAACGTCGTGCAGGGCGCGTTCGGCGCGGTCGTGACGGCAACCGAGGCAGTGGGCAGGTTCTTCACCTCCCTCGCCACATGACGCCATGAGCGTGTTCGGCTTCGATCCACGCGTCGAGCGGCATCTGATCGCCGACGAGGGCGAGGTGATCGTCGACGAGGTGCGCAAGCACTGGGCGGCGATCGTGGGCGCCGTGCTCGAGATGCTCGCGGCGGTGCCGGCACTGCTGCTGCTCGCGTGGGTGCCGCAGCAGGTGTACTGGCTGCCGCTCTTCCTCGCGCTGTTCCTGCTGCTTCACGGCCTGTGGCGCATCCTGCAGGCGCGCATGGACCGCTTCGTCATCACGAACATGCGAGTGTTCCGGGTGCACGGCATCCTCTCGCAGCGCATCGCGACCATGCCCATCTCGCGCATCCTCGACATCTCGGTGCACAAGCCGGTCATCGGCAGAGTGATCGGCTACGGGCACTTCGTCTTCGAGTCGGCGGCGCAGGACCAGGGCTTGCGCGAGATCCGCTTCGTCGGTTCCCCCGACGAGCGCGGTGCCACGATCCAGCGGGTCATCCAGCGCTCGGGCCTCCGCGGACCGGCGCGCTCCATGCATCGCGACGAGCAGTACGAGTCGGCGCCATCGCCGCGTCGTTACGACCCGGCACCGCGGCCCGACCTCTACGACACGACCCCGCAGCGCGATCCGAACGACACCGCCGAGATGCCCTGGTGGCGCGCCTCGAGTTGACGCGTCTACGGCTCCTTGCGGGGCGTCCTCGCGCTCCCGGCAGCCGATTTCTCGCACCGGGCCTCGACGGGTATCCTTGACAGGCCCCCGGTTGTGTGCAGAACGTGGTCGGGTGCGATGGCGAGTTACCCAAGCGGCCAAAGGGATCTGACTGTAAATCAGACTGCTCAGCATTCGGGGGTTCGAATCCCTCACTCGCCACCAGAGAAGCCCCGGTTCGCCGGGGCTTTCGTGGTTCCGGCCGGCGTCGCAGCGGATGCCGCGTGGCCGGCGCTCGGGCCGAACGGAACGTCGCCGGGTTAGCGTGAAGGCATGAGCGAACTCGAGTCGACGACCGGAGACCACGAAGCGACGAGCGCGGGCGAGGTGCGCGGCGGTGCGACATCCGCTGCCCTGCTCGATCTCGCGCGTCGCATCGCCGTGCAGGCGGCCGACTTCGCGCGTGCGGCGCGCCGCGGCGGCGTGAGCGTGGCCAGCACGAAGTCCTCACCGGTAGACATCGTGACGGCGGTCGATCGCGACACCGAGGCGCTCATCCGCCGGCTCGTCCTCGAGGCACGGCCCGACGACGGCATCCTCGGCGAGGAGGACGCCACGCACGTCGGCACGAGCGGCATCGACTGGGTCGTCGACCCGATCGACGGCACCGTGAACTTCCTCTACGACATTCCGGCCTGGGCGATCAGCATCGCGGTGGTCGAGGGGCCGGCGGATCCCGAGTCGTGGACCGCGCTCGCCGCGGTCGTCGTCAACCCGACGACCGGCGAGGTGTTCGAGGCGCACCGCGGCGGCGGTGCACGTCTCGACGGGCGCACGCTGCAGGTCAACTCCGAGGTGCCGCTCAGCCACGCCCTCGTCGGTACCGGGTTCTCGTACTCGGCCGAAGCACGGCGAGCACAGGCCGAGGTGCTGCTCACGCTGCTGCCGCGGGCGCGCGACATCCGTCGCATCGGTTCGGCCGCGCTCGACCTCTGCGCAGTCGCCGCCGGTCGTCTCGACGCCTACTACGAACGCGGGCTGAACCCGTGGGATCATGCCGCCGGCGCCCTCATCGCGCACGAGGCCGGAGCTCGCGTCGCAGGCCCGGCAGGCGGTGCAGCGACCTTCGAGCTCACGGTCGCGGCGGCGCCCGCGCTGTACGAGGAGCTGGCGGCGACGCTGCGCGAGGCCGGCCTGAACGCATGAGTCGGTGGCAGGACGCGCCGACGGGCGTCGTCGGCGGCGGCTCGCCCGAGCGGCCGGCCGGCCGTCAGCGCGGCGGTTCTGCGGATGTCGCGGGCGCGCGCCGCGGTGACATCCGTGAATGTCAGTTCCACATGGCGTGCACCGCCGAGACCGGGTAGTCTTTACCAATCCGTTATCCCGGTGAGACGCCGAGATGTCACCTCCCCAAACGTCCCCGTTCGCCCCACGACGCCGAGAGTTTCCCTACACGTGCTCGAGTCCCCCCTCGTGCCCGACGGTTCATCGCCAGGCACCCAGGCCCCTTTGCGGCCCGAGCGACCCCTGACCCGTCGAGAGCTGCGTGAGCGCGAAGCCGCTGAGGCGCATCGAGCCGGCGGCCAGACGTCGTACGGGCAGGCAGGTCAGCCGGGCGATGCCCAGCAGGCGGGCCGCGAACCGGCAGCGACGGACGTCTCGTGGCAAGCGATGTTCACCCCGGCGGCGGTTGTTCCGGCCCCCGGCCCGGCCGCTCCTGCAGCCGGCTCGCTTCGACCCCGGCGTGCCGCTGCTTCATCGCCCTCTGCTCTCCCGATGCCCCTCGCTCCGACACCCCAGGCCGAGCCGGTCGACCTTCCCGTCGACAGGAACTCGGCCTTCGCTGTTTCTGCACCTGCACCTGCACCTGCTCCCGTCGTCGAGCCGCAGGCGCCCGCGCCCGCTGCTCAGGCCGCCCCCGCCCCTGCGTTCCCTGCCGTGCCGGCTGCGCTGCCGGCCCCGGCCGCTGCGTTCGCCGCCGCACCCGCTGCGCAGCCGGCGCCTGCTGCGACCGCCCCTGAGGTCGTCGTGGCTGCCGCTCCTCTGACCGCGTCTGCACCTGCGGATGCGCCCGAGACCGTGCCGGGCAGCGGTGCCTTCGATGCGATCTTCGCCGGTCTCGGCGACGTCGAACCCGAGCCCGAGGTCTCGCGCGCGTCACGTCGTGAGCAGTCGTCGAAGCGCTCGCCGCGGCTGTCGCGCGCCGAGCGCAAGGCGGCGAAGGCCGACGCGGCGGCGAATGCCGACACGACGTCGAGCGCGTCCGGGCCTCGTCGGAGCGCACCAGCAGCCGTGCCTGCGGTCGTGCCTGCGGTCACCGCTCCCACCGCCGACTTCGCCGCCCTCATCGAGTCGGCGAGCGCGCTGCCCGAGCCGGTCGTCGAGGCCGTGCCGACAGCGTCGCTTCCCGAGCTCGGTAGTGCGAACACGGGCGTCCCCTCCGGCCGGCGTGCCCTCGTCAGCCGCGAAACCCTCGTGGCAGCGGCGTCCGAGAGCGCCGCTCCCGCGATCGCAGACCTCGAGCATCACCGCATCCCGTGGCAGCCGTCGACCGGTGTCGTCCGCGACGCCGACAGCCGGTCGCGGCGTGCGGCCGGTGCCGCCGTCGCGTCCGGCGGGCGTGTACGTCGAGGCACCGCGACCGCGGCGTCCGCACCGGGCCGCCCCCCTGGCAACGGTCGCGTGAAGGGTCCGCGCCGCGTGACTCGCGTGGCCAGCGGCCTCGCGGCCATGGGATTCGCCGCGCTACTCCTCATCACGACCTCGGTGCCCGCACTCTCGCTGCTCTCGCCCGCCGAGGTGCAGGCCATGGCCCTCGAGAGCGCGACGCTCGACAGCGAGCCCGGCCAGCGCGTCGAGATCACGGGCGGCACCCTCGCCCAAACGGTCGAGCGCGAGGGCTACGAGACGCAGACGATCGACGAGTACGCGCGTGCGGCCGGCATCCGCGCCGAGGCGACGTTCACCAACAACCCGGCGGGCACCATCCAGTGGCCCTTCGCGGTGGGCGTGCACATCGGCGACCGGTTCGGCTACCGCGACTGCGCGGGCTGCTCGAGCGATCACGGTGGTCAGGACTTCAACCCCGGGCTCGGCGCCGAGATCCAGGCGATCGCCGACGGAGTGGTGTCGAACTCGACGGACTCCGGTGGATCCCTCGGCGTGGTCATGATGATCGACCATGTCATCGACGGCGAGACCGTGACGAGCGTCTACGCGCACATGGTCGACGGCTCGCGGCGCTTCGAGGTCGGCGAGACCGTGAAGGTCGGCGATCCCATCGGACAGACGGGCAACACGGGCATGTCGACGGGCCCGCACCTGCACTTCGAGATCCGCATAGGCGGTATCAACGGCACCAAGGTCGACCCGCTCGTCTGGCTCTACGACCACACGAACTGACGTCCGCAGAGAAGGCCGCGATGCACGAGTCGACGGATGCCGCGGCGATCGGGCCGACGCTCGCGCAGGCCAGCGTGCGGCCGCACGTGCACGGCCGCACCGTCGACGACCAGACCCGCTGCGTGCACTACGCCACGAGCGTCGACGTCGTCGCCATCCGGTTCGCCTGCTGCGACCGGTACTACCCGTGCCACTCCTGTCACGACGAAACGGCGTCGCACCCGGTCGTGCGGGTACCCAGGGCCGAGTGGGATGCGCCGGGCATCCTCTGCGGAGTCTGCGGCACGCAGTTCTCGGTGAGCGCCTACCGCTCGACCGACTCCTGCCCGGCCTGCGCCGCGGACTTCAACCCGCGCTGCCGCCTGCACTGGGATCTGTACTTCGACGACGTGTGAGACACGTTCGCGTCGAGCTACGGCTCGCAGCGCGGGCAGCGCTGCGCGACCGGCGCCGCGAGCTACGCCGTGAGCCACGCCGTCGTATCGGCGGGCAGCACGCGACCGGCGAGGGCTTCGCTCGAGAGCAGCACCTCGCCCTCTGGCAGCTCGACCGCGGCATCGCCGGTATTGGCGATCACGACCACGTCGCCGTTGCGGAACGCCACGACCGACTCGGGGAACCCGGGCAGCCATTCGACCGCACCGGCACCGAGCTCGCGCGCGCGCCGCAGTGCGAGCGCGTCACGGTAGAGCGAGAGGGTCGAGGTCGGGTCGCCCTGCTGCCGGTCACGTGCCAGCGATGCCCACTGCGCGGGCTGCGGCAGCCACGACGCGTCCGTCGGCCCGAAGCCGTACGAGGGCGCTGAGCCTTCCCACGGCAGCGGCACGCGGCATCCGTCGCGGCCGTAGCGCTCGCCGGCGGTGCGGAACCACGTCGGATCCTGACGGGCGTCGTCGGGCAGGTCGATGACCTCGGGCAGGCCGAGCTCCTCGCCCTGGTACAGGTACGCCGAGCCGGGAAGCGCGAGCATGAGCGCCGTCGCGGCGCGAGCCCGGCGCACGCCGGTCGCGTACTCGGGAAGCCCCTTCGAGCGCGGTCCGAGACCGTGGCCCTGCGGGTTCGCCTCGGTGACCGAGAGCCGGGTCGCGTGCCGTACGACATCGTGGTTGGAGAGCACCCAGGTCGACGGGGCGCCGACCGAGCCGAAAGCATCGAGGGAGGCGTCGATGACGTGGCGCAGCGCCTCGGCCTTCCATGGCGTCTCGAGGTAGGCGAAGTTGAACGCCTGGTGCATCTCATCGGGGCGCACCCACTTCGCCACGCGGGGGAGCGGGTCGACCCAGGCCTCGGCCGCGAGGATGCGTTCGCCGGCGTACTCGTCGAGCAGTGCGCGCCAATCGCGGTAGATCTCGTGCACGCCATCCTGGCCCCAGTAGGGTGCACCGTCACCTGGCTCGGCCGAGATCTCGGGCTCGAGCGCAACTCCGGATGTCTCGGCGGTGAGGCCCGCCGCGCCGCCCATGCTGCCGCCCTCGGCCGGGGGCGTGTAGTCGGGCAGCCCCTCGGCCTTGATCATGCCGTGGGCGACGTCGACGCGGAACCCGTCGACGCCGCGATCGAGCCAGAAGCGGAGGATGTCGCGGAACTTCTCGCGCACCTCGTCGTTGGTCCAGTCGAAGTCGGGCTGCGAGCTGTCGAAGAGGTGCAGGTACCACTGGCCCGGGGTGCCGTCGGCCTCGAGCACCCGGGTCCACGCGGGGCCGCCGAAGACCGACTCCCAGTTGTTCGGCGCCTCGGCACCGTCGGGGCCGCGGCCGTCGCGGAAGAGGTACCGGGCGCGCTCGGGGCTGCCGGGGGGCGCCGCGAGCGCGGCCTGGAACCACTCGTGCGCGTCGGAGGAGTGGTTCGGGACGAGGTCGACGATCACGCGGATGCCGCGGGCGTGCGCCTCGGCCACCATCTCGTCGAAGTCGGCGAGGGTGCCGAAGAGCGGGTCGACGTCGCAGTAGTCGGCGACGTCGTAGCCGGCGTCGCGCTGGGGCGAGGTGTAGAACGGCGAGAGCCAGATGGCGTCGATGCCGAGCTCTTGCAGGGCCACGAGCCGTGAGGTGATGCCGGCGAGGTCGCCCATGCCGTCGCCGTTCGCGTCGGCGAAGGACCGCGGGTAGATCTGGTAGATCGCGGCAGTGCGCCACCATTCGGAAGTCATGACGGAAACTGTACGACATCCCGTCACCTGATGGAAACGCTTGCAGTCAGAGAGCTTCACCTGTTGGTTACAAACCGGTATCGATGCTGGCGCAGCAGTTTGGTAAAGGGCCTCGCGCAGGGTATACCTGTAATCGCTTGCATCATGCGGGCAATCCCACGCACACTGAGAAGGGCACACCAATGAGGGTGAACACGAAGAGCCTCCTCGCTGCCGGGGCCGTCGCAGTCATCGCGACGCTCGGTCTCGCGAGCTGCTCCGCCGGCGACAGCGGCTCCGAAGGCGAGGCCTCGTCGAGCGGCACGCTGACGGTCTGGGTCGACGCCGAGCGGGTCGACGCGCTGCAGGCTGCAGCCGACGCGTACTCCGAGGAGAAGGGCGTGAAGGTCGAGCTCGTCGGCAAGGACAACGCCGACATCAAAGACGACTTCATCCAGCAGGTGCCGACGGGCAAGGGCCCCGACATCACGATGGGTGCGCACGACTGGCTGGGCGAGCTCTCGACGAACGGCGTCGTCGCCCCGATCGAGCTCGGCGACTCCGCCGCCGACTACCTCCCGGTCGCGATCGACGCGTCGACCTACGAGGGCACCGTCTACATGCTTCCCTACGCGGTCGAGAACATCGCCGTGCTGCGCAACGCCGACCTCGTTCCCGAGGCCGCAGCGAGCTTCGACGACATGATCGCGAAGGGCCAGGCCGCGGGCCTCGCCCAGCCGTTCGTCGTCGAGCAGGGTGCAGAGGGCAACCCCTACCACCTCTACCCGTTCCAGACCGCGTTCGGCGCTCCCGTCTTCGGCAGCAACGACCAGGGCTACGACCCGACCGACCTGCAGCTCGGCAACGCCGGCGGCGAGCAGTTCGCGACGTGGCTCGGCAGCCAGGGCAAGAACGGCACCGGCGTCTTCAACACCGACGTCGACGGCGACATCGCCAAGCAGGCCTTCCTCGACGGCACGGCGGCCTTCTGGCTGACCGGCCCGTGGAACGTCGGCGCAGCGACCGACGCCGGCATCAACGTCGCGATCGACACCGTGCCGAGCCCGACCGCTGAGGCTGCGTCGCCGTTCGCCGGCGTGAAGGGCTTCTTCATCTCGTCCGAGTCGAAGAACAAGGTCGCCGCGAACGACTTCCTCGTCAACTACCTCGGCACCGAAGACGTGCAGCTCGAGCTCTTCAAGGCCGGCAACGTGCTGCCCGCGCTGAGCGCCGCAGCCGAGACCGCGTCGGAAGACCCGATCGTCGCCGGCTTCGCCGCCGTCGGTGCAGAGGCCGTGCCGATGCCCGCGATTCCCGCCATGGGCGCCGTCTGGCAGTACTGGGGCATCGCCGAGGCCGACATCATCAACGGTGCCGACCCCGTCGCCACCTGGCAGAAGCTGACCGCTGACGTGCAGGCTGCGATCAGCAAGTAACGGCAGAGCAGCTCCGGGTCGGATGTCGCCACGGCATCCGGCCCGGAGCACTCACGTGCGACGAGAAGAGCGAGCAGCATGAGCACCACGATCGACGACGAGGTCACGCCCGAGACCACGCCGAAGCCGACGAAGCGCCAGCGTCGTGCGGCGAACATCGCCGACGCGGCATCCGGCGGGGTGAAGATGCTGCTGGTGAAGCTGCTGCTGCTCGGCATCGTCGACGCGATCGCGGTCTACGGCGTCGTCATCCTCGCGAGCGCCGGCCAGTGGCTCGTCGCGGCCATCGTCGCCGTCGTGACCGTGATCGTCAACTGGATCTACTTCTCGCGACGCAAGCTTCCGGCGAAGTACCTCGCGCCGGGCGTCATCTTCCTCGTCATCTTCCAGGTGTTCGTGCTCGTCTACACGGGCTACATCGCCTTCACCAACTACGGCACGGGCCACAACGGCTCGAAGGAGCAGGCGGTCAGCTCGCTCATGGCCTCGTCGCTCGAGCGCGTCGAGGACTCGCCCACCTACCCGGTCACGGTCGTCGACCAGGGCGGCACGCTCGGCCTGCTGGTGACCGACCCCGACGGCCAGGCCAGCGTCGGCACGAACGAGCAGCCGCTCGACGAGGTCGACGCCGAGATGGAGGGCGGCAAGGCCGTCGCCATCGACGGCTGGAGCACCCTGAGCTTCGCCGACGTCATCGCCCGCACCGACGAGATCACCGAGCTCGCGGTGCCGTTCTCCGACGACCCGAACGACGGGGCGCTGCGCACTCCCGACGGGTCGAGCGCCTACCTCTACCTCTCGAACCTCGAGTACGACGAGGCTGCCGGCACGATGACGAACCTCGACACCGGCACCGTCTACTCCGACCTCGGCACGGGTGCGTTCACCTCCGACCAGGGCGAAGAGCTGCTGCCGGGCTGGCAGATCGTGGTCGGCTTCGACAACTTCGTGCGCGCCGTCACCGACGAGCGCCTCGCGGGCCCGCTCATCTACGTCACGCTGTGGACCTTCGCGTTCGCACTCATCTCGGTCGCGTCGACGTTCTTCCTCGGCCTGTTCCTCGCGATCGTCTTCAACGACATGCGCATGCGGGGCCGCAAGTACTACCGCGTGCTGATGATCCTGCCGTACGCGATCCCCTCGTTCCTCTCGGCACTCGTCTGGGCCGGCATGATGAACGAGAGCTTCGGATTCATCAACCAGGTGCTGCTCGGCGGGGCATCCGTGCCGTGGCTCACCGACCCGGTGCTCGCCAAGGTCTCGGTGCTCATCGTGAACCTCTGGCTCGGATTCCCGTACATGTTCCTCGTGTGCACGGGTGCGCTGCAGTCGATCCCCGATGAGCTGCAAGAGGCCGCGACCGTCGACGGCGCGAAACCATGGGCCGTGTTCCGGCTCATCAAGCTGCCGCTGCTGCTCGTCTCGGTCGCGCCGCTGCTCATCGCGTCGTTCGCGTTCAACTTCAACAACTTCAACGTGATCTACATGCTCACCGACGGTGGGCCGCGCGACTCGAACGCGCCGATTCCCGTCGGGTTCACCGACATCCTGATCTCGATGGTCTACAAGGTGGCGTTCACCGGGCAGACGCGTGACTACGGCCTCGCGAGCGCGTACTCGATCATCATCTTCATCATCGTGGCCGTGATCTCGGTCATCGCCTTCCGTCGCACCAAGTCGCTCGAGGAGCTCAACTGATGTCCGCGCAGCAGCCAGTTCCCGGTACGCCGACCGGCCTCATCGCCGGTGAGATCGACGAGTTCGCGGATGCCTCGACGCGCGCGAGCGTCTCGGTGATGGGCTCCGCCCCCCGCGCGCCGATGCCGCGCAAGCCGTTCCAGTTCGGCCGCTGGTTCCGGGCGACCGGCTGGCGCCACATCGTCGGCGTCGTGATGGTGCTCTTCTCGCTCTTCCCGATCGTGTTCGTGATCTCGTCGGCGCTGAACCCGCAGGGCACGCTCACCGGGTCGAACGCGCTCTTCTCGAAGATCGGCATCGACAGCTTCGTGCGCATCCTCACCGACCCCAAGGTTCCGTTCCTCACGTGGTTCGGCAACACCCTCATGATCGCGGGCATCACCGCGGTCGCGACGGTGTTCCTCGGTGCGCTCGCGGCGTACTCCTTCTCACGCATGCGGTTCACGGGCCGTCGCTTCGGGCTCATCTCGATCGTCGTCGTGCAGATGTTTCCGCAGCTGCTCGCGGTCGTCGCGATCTTCCTGCTGATGAGCGCGATCGGCGACTGGTTCCCCGCGATCGGCTTGAACACGCACCTCGGCCTCATCATGGTGTACCTCGGCGGCGCGCTGGGTGTGAACACGTACCTCATGTACGGCTTCTTCAACACGGTGCCCGCCTCGATCGACGAGGCGGCGAAGCTCGACGGCGCGGGGCACGCACGGATCTTCTTCACGATCATCCTTCGGCTCGTCGCGCCGATCCTCTCGGTCGTGGCGCTGCTCTCGTTCATCGCGTCGGTCAACGAGTTCGTCGTGGCATCCGTGCTGCTCATCGATACCGAGCAGCAGACGCTCGCCGTGGGCCTCACCAAGCTCGTCTCGAACCCGCGCTACGCCGACTGGAGCGCGTTCTCGGCCGGCGCCGTGATCGCGGCGCTGCCGGTGGTGGCGCTCTTCCTCTTCCTGCAGAAGTACATCGTCGGCGGGCTCACCGCCGGCGCCGTGAAGTAGCCAGCACTCTCGCGTCGGCCGGGCCACCCTCTTCCTGGCTTCTCAGCAATGTCTCTTCCCGACCTCGCAGCAATTCAGGAGCGGAGGCGTGTCGCGCCGCTGCCGGTGTCATTTCGATAGCGACTCGCCACTCCCATCCTGAATTGCTGCAGGTGCCGTGGGTGGGTGATGGAAAGGTGGACTCATGCCAGAGGCCCTGACACCGCATCATGACGGATCCCCGCTGCACGTCTCGACCCCGGCGCCTGCGCTCGGCGAGGTCGTGCAGGTTCGGCTGCGGGTGTCCGAGTCGTTCGGGCCGCTCTCGTGGGTCGGCACCCGGTCGAACCCGAACCGCGAGCCGCGGTTCGACGAGGCATCCCTCATCGCGACGATCGACGGCTGGCAGTGGTGGCAGGCGGCCGTCGAGGTCGAGAACCCCGTGCACGGCTACCGCTGGCTGCTCGTCGGCGCTGACGGGCGTCAGCACTGGCTGAACCAGCTCGGCCTGTCGGCGGTCGAGACGCGCGACCACGACGACTTCAAGCTCCTCGCCCATGAGGCGGCGCCCGAGTGGGCGGCGTCGAGCGTCATGTACCAGGTGTTCCCCGACCGGTTCGCGAGGTCGGGCGATGCCCCGTTCGACACGCTCAGGGCCGAGGGCGCGCTGCCCGAATGGGCGATGCCGGCCGACTGGAGCGACCCCGTCGACCCGGTCTACCCCGGGCGCTCGAAGCAGCTCTTCGGCGGCGACCTCGACGGGGTGCGCGAGAAGCTCGACCACCTCGAGTCGCTCGGCGTCGACCTGCTCTACCTGACGCCGGTCTTCCCAGCACGCTCGAATCACCGGTACGACGCCTCGACCTTCGACCTCGTCGATCCCCTGCTGGGCGGCGACGACGCGCTCGTGAGGCTCGTCGAGGCGGCGCACGCGCGCGGCATCCGCGTGATCGGCGACCTGACCTCGAACCACTCGGGCGATGCGCACGAGTGGTTCCGTGCTGCCCAGGCCGACCCGGCGGCGCCCGAGCGCGAGTTCTACTTCTTCCGCGACGAGGCGCACGGCGGCGGCTACGAGTCATGGCTCGGCGTGCCGAGCCTGCCGAAGCTCGACTGGAGCTCGACCGAACTGCGCCGGCGCTTCATCGAGGGTCGAGACTCGGTGGTCGCGCGCTTCCTCGCCCCGCCGTTCAACCTCGACGGCTGGCGCATCGACGTCGCGAACATGACCGGGCGGCTCGGCGAGACCGACCTGAACGCCGAGGTGCGTCAGACGATCCGCCGCACGATGATCGACGTGAACCCCGACACGATCCTGCTCGGCGAGTCCACGAACGACGCGGCGAGCGACTTCCAGGGCGATGCGTGGCACGGGGCGATGACCTACACGCCGTTCACGAGGCCGCTCTGGAGCTGGCTGCTCGAACCCGGCAGCCCCGGCGGCGGCGGCATCGGCTTCGCCCTGCAGCGAGTGCCGTCGTTCACGGGCGGCGACTTCCACGCCACGCACCTGCGGTTCGCCGCCGGGTTCCCGTGGCGCACGCGTCTGGCCACCATGAACGCGCTCGACACGCACGACACCCCGCGGTTCGCGACGCACGCCCGGCCCGGCACGGTGCCGGCGGCCCTCGGCCTCGCGGTCACCCTGCCCGGCATCCCGGTGGTCTGGGCCGGCGACGAGTTCGGGCTTACCGGCGAAGACGGTGAGGCGTCGCGCACGCCGATTCCGTGGGGGAGTGAGGCGTCGGCCGAGGTCGCCCCTGTGCTCGATTTGTATCGCGAGCTGCTCCGGCTGCGCCGCGACCACCCGGTGCTCGCGAGCGGCGGCATCCGCTGGCTCGCTGTCGACGATGATGCGGTGGCATTCGTGCGAGAGTCGGCTGCAGAGACGGTGCTCGTCGTCGCCTCGCGGGCGGCGGCGGTGCTCGAATTCGACGCCGACGGGCTGGCCGGGTCGGATGCCGCGACGAGTCTGTTCGGCGACGTGAGGCTCGAGGCATCCGCTGGTCGAATCACGCTGCAGATCGACGGTGCGGGTTTCGCTGCGGTCGCCTTGCCGGGCGTCGCGACCCCGTCGTGGCAGGGCGTGCCTGCATGAACCGACGCCCGTGCAGTGAGACCGGCGCACGCTCGTGGTCACGGTTCGGCGGCACTCCGCAGAAGTGATATCCTCGTACGGTTGCCGATTGTGGCAGCGCGCCCCGATAGCTCAGTGGTAGAGCACTTCCATGGTAAGGAAGGGGTCGTCAGTTCAATCCTGACTCGGGGCTCTGGTTCTCTTCGGTTCTGCCGTCGAGGCCTACCCGGCGGGGTAGCTCAGGTGGTTAGAGCACACGGCTCATAATCGTGGTGTCGCGGGTTCGAGTCCCGCCCTCGCTACTGTCAGACTTCAGCTCTCCCTGCGCGCGGCACGGCTCATGGCGGTGCGTGTTCGTATCTGTGTGATTCGGAACAGCCAAGTTCGAATGCTTCCGTACGCACTGCCGGCGTGCTTTCCTACCCTTCGACCCAAGTGGGCTCTTTCGAAGACGAGGAATCATCCATGACGAAGATGTCATCGACCCGGATCACCAGCGCCGTCACGGTGGCCGCGCTTGCGCTGGCCACTGTCGTGCTCCCCGTCTCCCACGCCGCGGCTGCCGGCGCCGAGCCGGTCACCGTCATCGTGGATGGCGCGGATGTGGCAGCGGCGGCCGAGAACCGCAATGGACTCACGTTCAAAGGGTTCGGCGTACTCACGGCCAATTCCACCAGTGCGCTACTGCTGGACTACAAGTCGCAGCATCCCGAGAAGTACTGGGAGATGATCGAGACGCTGTTCGGCGGCGACAACCCCATCATGAACACGATCAAGATCGAGATGGGCAACGACCGAAACACCTCGACCGGACCGAACGCCGCGACGATGCGCTCGAGAGACGAGTACCCGAACGTGCTCCGCGAGCCAGGGTTCCAGCTCGCCGCGGATGCGCAACTCGTCGCTCACGGCGACCTTCACGTCAGCATCCTCCGCTGGAGCCGCCCGACATGGGTGACGAGCCACCAGGACCAGTACGTGTGGTTCAAGAACACCGTGTTGGCGGCATCTCGCGAGTTCGGCGTCATGGTCGACTCCATCAACCCCGACACCAACGAGACCAACAACCCCGACATCCAGCTGTACCGAGACTTCTCCGGCTGGCTCCGCAATGACACCTCCGGTTACCAGGGGGCGACGGCGGATGACCCGAACAACGGGTTCGTCTCCGACGAGGAGCGGCGGCTGTACCGTGCCATCGAGACCGTCGCAGCCGACACCGTCGGAACGCCTCCGCTGTCGTTCGGCAACGCGATGACGGGGTCGGATCCGTCACTGCGCGACGCGGTCGATGTCGTCGGCTTCCACTACTCCAGCGCCGACGACAGCGCCGGCAACATGAAGAAGATCGCCGAGCAGCTCGATCAGGAAGTGTGGAACTCCGAAGGGCAGTCGACCTTCTCGAACTCCGCCGACCGGCCGAACAACACGAACGCAGACGAGCAGGGCGGTGTCGGTACCGGGTTCGGTGGTCCGAACAGCGCGCTCGAGATGGGCAACTGGGTCACCACCGGGTTCCACGCCTCTCGTCGCACGCTCAACATCTTCCAGCCGGCGATCGGGTCGTTCTACGACGGGTCGCAGTACGCGTCGAAGGAACTCGTCAGCGCCCGCGACCCCTGGTCGGGGTGGCTGTACTACGACGGCGGTCTTGCCGTCATCGAGCACTTCACCCAGTTCGCCGAGCTGGGCTGGGAGAACGACGACAACACCGCAGGCGTCTGGCGTGCGATCCCCAACGCATCGGGCAGTGAGCTCGGCACCGGTAGTCCGCCGGGCGGCGCCCGAGCCGGCGGTGCGTCGTACACGACGCTGGCCGCGCCGGACGCGTCCGACTTCTCCACCGTCATCATCAACGACAGCAAGTTCACGAAGACCTACAGCATCCGAGCCGAAGGGCTCAGCCTGGGCACCGACGAGACCGCGGAGGTCTGGGAGACCCGTGCGGCCGACGCGGGCCGCGCCTTCGACGCGAACTATCTCGCTCCCATCGCCGAGATCGCGCCGACCGTCGACGGCACCTACACGGTCGACGTCAAGCCGTGGTCGATGGTCACCATCACGACTCTCGACCACGCGGCGGCGGCAGGCGACGGTTCCCTCATCGCGAGCGAGGGCTACGGCAGCACATTGCCGAGCACCCCGGAGTACACGAACGCCGACGGCGGTCGCGACGTGCTCGACACCGACCCGAGTGGCGCGGTCAACGGGGTGACTGACGACAACGTGCTGTACGCCGACGACTTCGACTACGCCGAGCAGGGCACGGTGAAGGGCTACGACCCGGAGACCGGTGGGCTCGTCGACACCGGCGAGTCGTTCCTCGAAAGCCGTGGCAGCCGCGCCAAGCCCGACGGTACGCCGAGCATCCAACCGGAAGACGAGGGCGTCACGCCCCGGTACACCAACGATATGAACGGCGCATTCGAGTCCGTCGCCACAGCGGACGCTACGCACGGACGCGTCCTACGGCAGCAGGTCGGGCCGGGCATGGCTGGTGCCGCGTGGAACGGCGGCGACCCGAAGACCACCCTTGGTGACGCCCGCTGGGCCAACTACACCGTCTCGACCGACATCCTCTTCGAGGCGACCGGCTCGCAGTACGCCAGCGTCGGAGCCCGTCAGCAAGGCGGCACGGCGAACGGGCAGAACACCTCGGCCGCCGAGCTGAAGATCGACCCGTCGGGCACCTGGACGTTCATGCGCTTCGGCGCGACGCTGTCGACCGGTACCGTCACCGACGTGCCTGCAACCAGTTTCGAGACCGGTGCAGGCGTGTGGAACAACATCGCCGTCTCGGTGACCGGTGCGGTGTACAAGGCGCACGTGAACGGCGTGGAGATCGCCTCCTACACCGACGCCGCACCGCAGGCCGCGGGCCGCATCCAACTCGGCTCGACCTTCAACTTCGTGCAGTTCGACAACCTGAGGGTCGAGACGATCGCGGCGTACACGCCCTACTACGCCACCATCATCGACGGCATGCATCAGACCAGCTGGGATGACACCTCGGCGCCCGTGCTCGAGTTCGACGAGAGCTGGAGCCATGTCAACGGCCAGGGAATGTTCGAGTGGCAGCGCACGGCGTCGAAGAGCACGGCGCGGGGCGCCGCAATGACGTACACCTTCACCGGCACCGGGCTCGACATCATCGGCACCAACCCAGGTTCTGCGACCCTCGACGTCGTCGTGGACGGTGTCACCGTGGCTGCAGCAGCCCCCACGTGGAGCACCGGAAGCGAGCGCACGACCTTCCAGCTTCGCGGCCTCAGCAACGCCGAGCACACCGTCACCGTCAGAACGGCGAACGACAGCGCCCTCAACGTGGACGCGGTCGGCGTGATCACCGCGACGGCCGATTCGGCGCACGTGGACACGGCGGCGCTCGCCGCCGCGATCGATGCGGTCGACGATCTCGTTGAGAGCGAGTTCAGCCCGGAGACGTGGGCGTTGTTCGCGGCCGTGCTCGCAGACGCCCGCTCGGCCGTCGCCGAGACGGTTCAGTACGGCCTCGACGCGGAGGGCTCCGTCGCTCTCGCCGCGCGCCTTGCCGCTGCGGCAGACCAGTTGACGCCGAAGGACGTCAGCCCCGACGTGCTCGAGCTGGGCGTGGTCACCATCACGTCCTCCGGCCGAGCGCTGCCGGCGACCCTGGAACTCGGCGGTGCCGCGGTGGCCGTGACGTGGGGCCAGGGCTCCGTCGCGAGCGCAGCAACCACGGCGGAACTCGCGACCTTCGCGGCGACCGGACGCTCGACGGAGAAGCTCCAGTCGGGCCTCTATCAGCGCTTCAGTGCCACCGTCCTGGTTGTGCCCGCAAACCTCGAGTACTTCATCGACTCGGGCTCGTCGGGTGCGACTGCCGGCTCCGCGTACGCCGCGGTCGCAGCATCCGACAGTCTGCGCAACGACAGCGCTGATGAGAAGTGGGACGGCGTGGTAACCGGAACGACGTGGGGGTATGCGACCGCCGCCACCGCAGCGGCCGCCGGAACGCCTCAGGACTGGGCCTCGTCGTACGTCGGTGCCGACTACAACAAGCCGGTCACCTACCACCTCACGCTTCCGGCCGGCTCGTACAACGTGGTCGGCGTTCAGGCTCCGCGCGCGGGGCTCACGACCAACGTCTCCTCGAAAGTGACGGCTGCGGGCTCGACGAGCACGAAGACCGCTGTGTCGACCGGGACGGCGACGCCCGTGTCGCAGACTCTGACGTTGGATGCCGAGACCGTCGTCGCCCTCGAGTTCGGCACCACTGGAACGACGGGCTACAACGCGCGGCTGGCTCTGGTCTACGTGCAGAGCATGCCGCGCGACCTCGGCGTGCAGAGCGCTCTCGGCGTCGACGACGATCTTCCGCACACGGTGAACGTCGCCGGAACGCAGCAACCGGTCGAGTGGGATGCCGACTCCGCCGCACAGAAACGCACGGCGTACGCGAAGCTCACCGTGACGGGCCGCCTCACCGAGACCGATCAGCCGGTGGTAGCGAGCTTCGAGATCGTTCCAGCCCGTCTCGTCTACTACATCGATTCGGGCACCAACGGCGCCGAATCGCCGCAGTACACGGCGGTCAAGGGGTCAGTGCCTGGCCTGCGCAACGACAAGGTCGATCAGGCATCGACTTCCGCCACTCAATGGGGCTACGTTGCCGAGGGCATGCGGGTAAAGGGAACGACCGACATCAACGACAAGTACTCGACCGGGTTGTACCAGGACACGACGAAGCTGACGTATCGGCTCCCGCTCGAGGCCGGTACCTACACGCTCACGGGTGGCTTCGCCGAGTGGTGGGGACTGAACCGAACCATGAACCACACGGTCGCAGCCGGGGGAGTCGAGCTCGCCAAGGGCAACGTCGCGCTCTCAGCGACGAACACGCCGCTTTCGGCAGCACTCACCTTCACGGTTTCGGAGCAGACCACGGTCGAGTACGTGGTGACCAACGAAGGCGCCGGCAGCGAGAAGCCGGTGATTTCGTGGCTCGCCGTCGCCGACGTGACCGAGGAAGCGCCGGATCTGGCGGTGTCGGCCACGCCGATGACGCGGTGCGTCGCGGGCAAGGTCGTCGTCGTGGTGACCGCGGCGAACAACGACACCGTTCCGGTGGCGATGACGGTTGCGACTCCCTTCGGCAGCAAGGACCTCGGCATCCTCGAGTCCGGAACGCGCGCAACGGCCGCGTTTTCAGCGCGGCTCTCCTCGACGCCCGGCGGTGTGATCTCCCTGACCGCTTCGGCAACCGTCGACGGGCAGCCGGTGGAGGTGCGCAAGGAGTTCGAGCTTCCCGCGGCATCCTGCCAGTGACGCCGAAGCGCGCGGCCCCGCCGACCGGCCAGGCCATCGCTCCCACCGTCGAGCACCGCATCCGAACGGCAGCGCGCCGGCCGACAAGGGTTGTGCGTGCACCGGCAAGCCGGCGCACCTGGCTTCGCACGAGACTGCACCCGTCAGGCCACTGAGCTCGCGTCCGCGAGCCCGGTGAAGGCGGGAGATGACTCCCACGCGACGAAGGAGTTCGTGAACATGAGCCACCAACACCAGCACCAGCACGATCCGGCACGGAGGTCTCGCAGCGTCGCGAGAACGCTCCTGCCGCTCATCATGACCGCGGCGCTCGTCGCGGCTCCGACAGCTGCATTCGCATCGAGCGCGACAGCGGCGGATGCGCCGCCGGTGCCTGCCGCGGCCCTCACCCCCGTCGACGTGCCGGGCACGACGCCGCTCGGAGCTGCCGCGGTCGATCTGGAGGCACTCGGCTACACCGAGCGGGAGTTCTACGCCGAGGGCACGGCGAACCGCTATGCGGGCGCGGAGACCGGCGTGCTGCAGGCGGCGCAGGTGCTCGACGGCGACTGGCCGTATCGCACGCGCGTGCTGGTCAGGGCGCCGCAGCCAGAGAACTTCAATGGAACCGTGATCGTCGAGTGGGCCAACGTGACCACCGGGCAAGACGGCGAGTTCCTGTTCGCCGAGGCCTACGAGCATCTCTTGCGCGAGGGCTACGCGGTCGCCGCGGTTTCGGCGCAGCGCGTCGGTGTCGAACACCTCAAGCGATGGAGCCCGGAGCGATACGGGGATCTCTCGGTCGACGTCAGCGCGTGTGGTGATGGCGCGGCATCGCTCTGCACGGGCGATCCGCTGTCATGGGACATCATGTCGCAGGTGTCGAAGGCGCTCGTCGACAACACGGCCCCCGAACCGCTGCCCGGACTCGACGTGCAGAACATCATCGCGTCAGGCCAGTCGCAGTCCGCTGCACGCCTGACCGTCTACTACAACACGATCCAGCCGCTCTCGGGGCTCTTCGACGGCTTCGTCTATGAGGATCAAGCGGGTCAGCTGCGCGCAGACCAGGCGGTGCCGGCGATCAGCGTGAATTCCGACGCGTTCGCATTCGGCCTGCCGAGGACCACCGCCGAGCACACTCGCGTCTGGGAGGTCGCCGGCAGCACGCATGCGTCGCTCTACGGCTCGCAGTACATGAACGACGTCATGGTTCGTGATCAGTCGCTGCTCGGCCCGAACGGCCCGATCTCGTTCACGGAGTGGATCGAGCCGTCGTGTGTCGTGCTCCCGGCATTCAGCACCGTCGATACCGGACTGGTGCTGAACGCCGCCATCGAGTCGGTTCGCACGTGGATTCTGACCGGGAAGGCGGCGGCGCCTTCGAAGCTCTTCGACCGAGATGCCGCCGGCGTGCCGGTGCGCGACGCCGACGGGAATGCGCTCGGCGGTGTGCGTCTCGCACAGCTCATCGCCCCGACCGCGTTCGTGACGCCGCTCAACGGCCAGGCGTTCCCCTGTTCAATCTCAGGCCAGCACCGGTACTTCACCGACGAGGAGTTGACGGCGCGATACGCGAGCCACAACACCTACGTCAAGCTCGTGCGCGCAGCAATGCACGAGGCGCAGAAGGACGGCTACCTCCTGAAGTTCGATGAGAAAGCTGCCGTGAATGCAGCGAAGGACTCGGACGTCGCTCGCTGAAACTGCAGCGGCTGCGCCCCGAACTCCCGAGAGGGGTTCGGGGCGCAGCCGCCCGAGCGAGAACCGAGACTGAACCGATGCCGCCGCGTGCTCAGATGCCCGTGACGAGGTAGCCGCCATCGACCGGCAGCACCGCGCCGGTGATGAAGGATGCCGCGTCGGAGGCCAGGAACGCGACGACCGCGCCCACCTCCTCAGGGTCGCCGAAGCGCCCGAGTGGGGTGCGGGAGAGCAGCCGATCACCGATCACCGCATCCTCCTTGAGCGGAGTCAGGAGCGGAGTGTCGATCCAGCCGGGAGCGATGGAATTCACTCTCACGCCGTCGACCGCGTAGACCTCGGCGAGTGACTTGGTCAGCTGCACGACGCCGCCCTTCGCCGCCGAGTAGGCGGCGATCGTGCCGCCGCCGAAGTACGCGTACATCGAGGCGATGGTGACGACGCTTCCCCCGCTGCGGGCGAGCAGCGGATGTGCGAGCTGGATGGTTCGGTAGACGGCGAGCAGCTGAATCGAGATGACGCGCTGGAAGGCATCCCATTCGAGCTCTCGCTCGCCCAGGCTGATGCCGGCCGCGGGCACGAGGATGTCGACACGATCGAGGTTCGCGAACAGCGCCGTGAGCGAGCTGTCGTCGGTGACGTCGAGTTCACGGACGCGAATCAGCGGATCGTCGAACAGCTCGGGGTCTGCGCCGAGACCCACGGCGTGCACCTCGGCGCCCAGCCGTGCGAGCACGCGCGCGGTCGCAGCGCCCAGTCCCGAGGTGCCTCCGGTCACCACGGCGACCCGGCCGGCGAACAGTCCGGCCCGAAAGGTGTCGCTCATCTCTCAGCCGTTGATGATCTGCGGCACCGCAACGGACTTCAGGCCCTCGACGCCGAACTCGAGCCCGTAGCCCGAACTCTTCACTCCGCCGAACGGCGCCATCGGGTGCAGGGTGCCGTGCTGGTTGATCCACACCGTTCCGGCCTCGAGACGAGCGGCCACCTCGCGCGCCAGCGCCGGGTCGGCGGACCAGACGGATGCGCCGAGGCCGGTGTCGAGCCCATTTGCACTCGCGATGGCATCCTCGACATCGAAGTACCGGATGACCGGGAGGGCGGGGCCGAACTGCTCTTCGTCGACGAGGGGGTCGCCGTCGTTGAGGTCGGCGACGATCGTGACGGGGTAGAACAGATCCCCGAGCTCGGTCGCGGCAGCGCCACCCGTGATCACCCGGCCGCCACGCTGCTTGGCGTCCTCGACCAGGCCCGACACGATGTCGAACTGCTTCTTGTTCTGCACCGGCCCGAGCACGTTCGACTCGTCGAGACCGTTGCCCATGGGCATCCGTGCGGTCACGTCCTTGAGGGCGGCGATGACCTCCTCGTAGATGGAGTCGTGCACGTAGAGGCGCTTGAGCGCCGCACACGTCTGGCCGGTGTTGATGAACGCGCCCCAGAACAGGTTCTCGGCGATCTCGACCGGGTCGGTGCCCGGCAGCACGATGCCGGCATCGTTGCCGCCGAGCTCGAGCGTGAGCCGGGCCAGATTGTTCGCCGAGCTCTTGATGATCTCGCGGCCGGCAGCGGTGGAGCCCGTGAACATGACCTTCGCGATGTGCGGGTGGGCTGCGAGTCGGGCTCCGACGTCGCGGTTGCCCGAGATCGCCGTGAGCACACCGGGCGGCAGCACCTCGTTGAGGATCGACACCATCGCGAGCACGCTGAGGGAGGTGAACGACGACGGCTTGACGACCACGGTGTTCCCCATGCGCAGGGACGGGGCGATCTGCCAGATGCCGATCATCAGCGGCCAGTTCCACGGGCCGATCGCGCCGACGACTCCGATGGCCTTGTACGTCAGTTCCGCCTTGGTGGTGCCGTCGTCGACGACGGTCTCGCTGTCCAGCACGGTTGCCGCGGCGGCCCTGAGCCATGCGGAGCATGCGCCGACCTCGAAGCGCGCGTTGGGACCGTTGAGCGGCTTGCCCTGTTCGCGCGAGAGCAGTTCCGCGAGCGCCTCGGATTGGGCGTCGATGCGGTCGGCGGCGGCATTGATCAGCTCGATGCGCTTCGCATGGCCGAGTGCGGCCCATGCGGGTTGCGCCGCCTTCGCGTCGGCGATGGCCGCTTCGAGATCCTCGACCGTCTGCTCGCGAACGCGGCCGACGACCGCGCCGGTGGCCGGATCGGCGACCTCGCGGCCTTCGCCAGCGGGCGCCGCGATGCGGGCCAGCAGCTCGACGTATTCCGACATGACTTCCTCCTAGATGAGCACAGGTGATGCAGCCCTTCCAGCATCACGAGGAGTCGGCGGAATGCGGTTGACCGTGCGTGCACGCCGTGTGTCCCTCAGCGCAGGCCGAGGATCCGGCGCGCCGCATGCCGACTGCTGTGCGCGCTCGGGCAAGGCCTCTTCGCCTCGGAACAACACCCTTTCGGCGTCGCTGATCGATCCTGAGGACGGCACCACACCTGGGCGATCCTCGCCCCGAGCGTTCTCGTCACGTTTGCCCGTACGAAGGAGTACCACGACATGAGTGCAATCACAGCCAAGAGCGCCCTCGCGCTCGCCACCGGACTACTGCTCGCCCTGTCGCTGAGCGCGTGCGTCGCAGATGATGGCGGCGGCGGCAATGCCGGCGGCACCACCGACAAAGACGACCTGCAGTGCGGCATGGCGACGGGTGAGACGGCGACGGGCGATCCCATCGCCGTCGGCGCCATCGCGACCGCCAGCGGCGGTGTCGACTTCTCCTCGTCGCCGAAGGCCGCCGCAGCGTACTTCGATTGCGTCAACGAGAACGGTGGCATCAACGGGCGCCCGGTCGAGTACTCCTACCAGGATGACGCGCTCGATCCGACGAAGACGGCTCAACTCGCCGCCGGTTACGCGGCCGACACCAGCGTCGTGGGGCTCGTCGGAGATGCGACCTTCATCGGCTGCGACGTCGCCAACGCCGAGTACGCCAAAGCCGACCTCTACTCGATCACGGGCGTGGGCGTGCCGCAGGCCTGCTTCAGCTCCAGCAACATCGCGCCGGTCAACGCCGGGCCGCGTCAGAGCGCGATCCAGCTGCTGCAGTGGCTCGAACAGGAGGGCAAGGCCGACGCGGTCTTCCAGGTCGGTCTGAACACGCAGGGCAACGGCGACTGGGTCGCCGCGGGCATCCTCGAATACGCGGAAGCCAACGGCATCAACATCGTCGGTACCGAGCTCAGTGATCCCACCGAGACGAACTGGCTTCCCTTGATCCAGAAGATCAAGGACTCCGGCGCCACGTCGGTGATCATCGTGGATCCGGGCCCCATCACCGCAGCGATCCTCGCCGCCGTCGAACAGCAGGATGCCCGCGGCGACATCACCTGGACCTGCACCGCGTCGTGCTACGACGCCCAGTTCGGCACGCAGATCGGCGCGTACTGGGAGGGCTTCGTCGCGAACTCGGAGCTGCAACTCGTCGACGCGGAGGGGGAGGACAACGAGCTCTGGAAGTCCGTCATGGATGCCTACGCGGCCAGTGACGCGCCCCGCGACACGTTCAGCCAGGCCGGCTTCCTCGCCGCCAAGATGTTCACGAATGCGCTGCTGGAGCTCGACCCCGAGAACATCACGCGAGAGACCGTGTCGCAGGCAGTGCTCGGCATCACGAACTCCGAGTCGGATCTGCTCTGCCGCCCGTGGTACTACGGCGAAGCTGACGAGCACAACGCGAATCACTCGACCCGCACCGCCGAGATCAAGGACGGCGTGTTCACGAAGCTGACCGACTGCATCGACTCGGGAGACCCGGCGCTCGCGTCGATCCTCGAGAACGAACAGTCCCAGAGCCTGGTCGGCTGACCGGCCGAGTGAGAGAGTCGTTGCTCCCGTGATTCTTCCCTTCATCGTCGCCGGTCTCGTGCTCGGCTCGCTGTTCGCGCTGAGCGGCGTCGGCATGCTCGTGCTGTACCGCACGACCGGGGTGCTCAACTTCGGGTACGGCGCGCTCGGTGCGGTCTCCGCGATGCTCGCCTGGCAACTCGTCGAGCTCCGGATGCAGCCCGTGCTCGCCTATGCGATCGGGATCCTGGCAGCGACGGCTCTCTCACTCCTGTTCGGCTTCCTCGCCGGACCATTCCTCGCCACCGTGAACACGCTCACCAAAGCGACGGCCACTCTCGGCCTCGCTCTCATCCTGCTCGGCGTCATGCTCTTCGCCTGGGACGACAAGGCTCGAACCCTGCGCCTGCCCACCGACACGATCGGCTTCAATCTTGGAACTCGGATCACGGTGACGCAGCTCATCTGTCTGGCGCTGGCGCTGGCGATCGTGATCGCGACGTCGATCTATCTCCAGCGCAGCCCCACCGGAACGGCGATGCGCGCACTGGCTTCAGATCGCGAGCTCGCCTCGATGCTCGGCATCCGGGTGCGGCGGGTCGAACTGCTGGCATGGGCGGTCTCGGGCGCCCTCGCCGGCATCTCGGGCCTGCTGCTCTCGAGCCAGACGCGACTCGAACCGGTCTTCCTGACGTTCATCGTCATCCCGGTGCTCGCGGCGGTCGTCGTCGGCCGCTTCCGATCCCTCGTCGGCACCCTGATCGGCGGGCTGGTGATCGGCGTCGTCCAAGCCGTTGCCTCGGCCTTTCCGGCGACGTCGCCCTTCAGCAATGCCACGCCGTTCGTCGTGGCCACCATCGTGATCCTCTATCTCCAGCGTCGCAAGGTCGTCACCATCGAGGTGGCACGATGACCGCCGTGCCGCAGCGGTCGAGCCGCATCGCGGGCTGGAGAGCCGAGAAGCTCTTCACCGTGCGGAATGTGGTGCTCGCGGTCGTGCTCATCGCCATGTTCGCTGCCGGACCGGTCGTGCTCGGCGCGTACTGGACGCGCATCGTGACGGTCTCGATGATCTTCGCCATCGCGGCGGCGGGCATCGCCCTGCTGTACGGCCGGCTCGGCCTCGTCTCGCTCGGGCAGGTGTCGCTGATCGGGGTCGGCGGGTGGATCACGCTTCGCGTCGGCCACGCGACCGAGATGCCCTTCGAGATGGTGCTCGTCGTCGCTGCGATCGGCACCGGACTCATCGGGGTACTGGTCGGTCTGCCGGCACTGCGCCTCTCGGGCCTCAATCTCGCGATCGTGACGCTCATGCTGGCCGGCGCCTTCGAGGTCGTCTTCAACGTGACCGGGTTCCCGAACGGCGGCGAGGGCTTCCTGGGCCGGGCCCAGGGCGGCGTGCTGCAGCAACCGCTGCCGCGCCCGGCGCTGGGAACCACGGATGCCGACTACTTCCGCTACGTGCTCGTGGTCTCGGCGATCATGTTCCTCATCATCGCGCTGCACCTGTCGAATCGTCCGGGCAGAGCCTGGGCGGCGATCCGGCAGAGCGAAGCCGGTGCTCTCGCCGCCGGCATCGGCACCGTGCGGTATCGCCTCTGGGCCCTCGCCGTCGTCTCCGCCACCACCGGAGTCGCGGGCGGGCTGCTAGCCGCGAACGCCGGACTCCTGGACCCGATCTCGTTCAAGGCATCGCAGTCCATCCTGCTCTTCGCGACCGTGCTCATCGGCGGAGCGTTCTCGCTGCTCGGCGCGGCCATCGCCGGCTTCCTCTCCCAAGGACTTCCACCCCTGCTGGATGCCTGGGGCGTCGACGGCAACCTCATCTTCGTGATCCTCGGGCTCGGCATGATCCAGGCGATCACCACAGCTCCCCAAGGGATCGCCGGGCAGTTGAAGGCGCTCGCCGAACGAATTCGCAAACGACTCACTCGAGGGAGGTCGCGATGAGCGGCGGACTGCTCGTCGAAGGCTTGACCGTGCAATACGGCGGAGTGAAGCCGCTCGACGATGTCTCCCTAGGCTTCGAAAGCGACGTCTGCGGCCTGATCGGCCCGAACGGTGCCGGGAAGACCACGTTCTTCAATGCGCTGTCGGGGTTTGCGATACCGGCATCCGGATCTCTCACCATGGCAGGAAGTAATCTGCTGGCGATGAATCCGGCGAAGCGGGCGCGCTGGGGGTTGCGGCGAACGTTCCAGCAGGAGCAGGTCGTTCATACCCTGAGCGCGTGGGACAACATCCGCCTCTCTTCCGAGCACACGGGCGGCGGCCGCTTCGCGGTCGATCGTGCCATCGAGTTCGTCGGGCTCGATGGCGTCGACCGATTCGGCGCAGGCCTCTCGATGCTCGAGCGGCGGCTGGTCGAGATCGCGAAGGCCGTCTGCGGGGATCCGCGACTCATTCTGCTCGATGAGCCTGCAGCTGGATTGGATGCCGGTGAGACGGAGCGGTTGACCGCCCTGATTCGCCGGATCCCTGCGGAATTCGGGGCCCTCGTCATTCTCGTCGACCACGACATGGATCTCGTCTCCACCGTCTGCCGCACCACGGCCGTGCTCGACTTCGGTCGCGTGATCGCGGTCGGCACGACGGCTGAGGTGCTCGCCTCAGCCGAGGTTCGCCGAGCGTATCTCGGCACCGTTGAACTCGAGGAGCAGGCATGAGCGGCGATGGGCGACTGGTCATCGAAGGGGTCGCGATCGAACGCGGCGGACGCGAAGTCGTGCACGGGGTCGATCTCGTGGCGGAGGAGGGCGCCATCACGGCGCTCCTCGGCCCGAACGGCGCAGGCAAGTCATCGCTCGTCCTGGCCATCGCCGGCACCATCAAGGTCTCTCGCGGATCGGTGCGGCTCGACGGTGCCGACATGGTCGGCAAGAGCCCGACGGCCATTCGCGCGGCAGGGATCGCAACCGTGCCCGAGGGGCATCGCGTGCTCAAGGACATGACGGTCGCCGACAACCTGCGCGTGGCCTCACTGCTCGTACCGCGCGCCGAACGCCAGCCTGCAGTGGAGCGCGTCGAAGCCCTCTTCGAGGAGCTCGTCCCGTTGCGCGGTCGATTGGCAGGGTCGCTGTCGGGCGGCCAGCAGCAGATGCTGGCGATCGGCCAAGCGCTCGTCGCGCAGCCCCGGTACCTGATCGTCGATGAGATGTCACTCGGACTCGCCCCGATCATCGTGCGCCGACTCGTGCCGGCGCTGCGTCGCATCGCGGCCGCCGGCGTCGGTGTGATCCTGATCGAGCAGTTCACCCAGGTCGCGCTCGATCTCGCGACCGATGCGTATGCCATGGCGCAAGGCCAGGTGGTCATCCACGCCCCGGCTGCAGAGCTGCGAGAGGCGCCGGAGCGGCTCGAGCAGGCGTACCGCCTCGCTTGAGCCGCACCGGCTGCCGTTCAGGACATGGCCTGGAGTCGGTGCTCAGGGCATGGCTTCGAGAACTTCGGCCGTGTCCGTGATCTGTTCGAACTTGACGGCTTTGCCTTCTCGCACGCGCCAGATGTGCGCGACACGAGCGCTGACCGACTTGCCCGTCGCCTTGTTCGTGCCGGTGTAGGTGCCGAGCCCGACCACGGTCTCACCGTCGACCGCGAGTTCGTCGATCGCCACCGCCCAGCCGTCCCACTCCTGCGCAAGGGCGATGAACACGTGATCGCGCACCGAATCGGGGCCGACGTAGGTGCCTGCGACAGGGAAGCCGGCCGCTTCGGTCCAAACGATGTCCGACGCGAAATCCGCCATCATGCCTGGCAGATCGCCTCGCTCTCCGGCGGCGTAGTGCGATTCGATGACCTCGCGGGGGCTCTTCATGGTGACGACTCCTTGTGATGGGCGGGATGCGGCGTGTCAGTCGGCGAGGACCAGCACAGCCTTGATGACGTCATCGCGCTTGTTGCGCACGACGTCGTACGCGTCACCGACCTGTTCGAGGGAGAACCGGTGGGTGACGAGGTCTGCGAAGGGAAATGCCGAGTCGGCGAGCGCGGCGATCGACGGCTCGTAGCCGCCGGCGGAGAGGAACGAGGGCAGCACATCGATCTCGCGAGTGAGCAGGTCTCGGTCGGAACCGAACGTGACATCCGCACCCCATCCGCAGGCGCCGGCCAGCACGACCCGGCCGCCACGACGCACCAGCGTCACGGCGAGCGACTGCGCATCAGTCACGCCGGCGATCTCGATGACGACATCCGCGAGCCCGCCGAGTGCTTCGGCGACGGCATCGCGGACGTTCTCGACCTCACGGGAGTTGACGGTGGCATCCGTGCCGAAGCGACGAGCGAGGTCGAGCCGGTTCGGTCGGGTACCGACCATGACGACGCGAGCGGCACCGGCGACCTTCGCGGCCGCCGAGATCAGCAGGCCGACCGGGCCCGGGCCGATGACGACGACCGAGTCTCCTGCAGCGACGCGGCCGCGCTGCACTGCCCGGAACGACACGGCGAGCGGCTCGACGAGCGCAGCGGTGTCCCACGGAATGTGCGCCGGGAGCCGATGCACGATGGCTTCCGCCGGCACGTGCAGGACGTCTGCGTAGCCACCCCAGAGGCCGGGTGCCGCCGTGCGCGGGATGTTGACGCCGTACTCCCGCCCGACCGGCAGCCCATCGGCCGGATCATCACGATCGCAGATGTTGTACCGACCCTCGGCGCAGCGCGGGCACGCACCGCACGGCAGCTGCATCTCGACGGCGATCCGGTCGCCGACAGCGAGCTCGCGCCGGCGCGCGGCCTCGTCGCCGATCGCCGCCACCTCACCGACGAACTCGTGGCCGGGCACCAGCGGGAACGGGTCTCCGATGTGCCCGTCGAGGAGGTGCAGGTCGGTGGCGCAGATGCCGACCCGACGCACTCGCATGAGCAATTCATCGGATGCCGGCGGCGCTACTTCGATCGAAGTGAGTTCGATCACGCCCCGCTCGGGGAAGACGACTTGCCGGGAGGTGGTCGACTCGGCGGTCACCATGGAGTACTCCTTCGACGTGGATCACGGTCGCGTACCGGGATGCTCAACCCAGCATCCCCAGAAGCGGTCTCCGCGCACTTGTCGCGGGCCGAACGCCCCTTGACTCAGAGTGAACGGAGACCCGTTCGCCATGGTGGCGCCCGCGGGTGCCGTGACACGCTCAGGCCATGAATGAACGACCCGATGTCATCGTGGTGGGCGGCGGCTCCAGCGGTGCGGTCATCTGCCGCCGTCTCGTGGATGCCGGCAAGCGCGTGCTGCTCCTCGAGGCAGGAGGTCCTGATGAGAACCCTGCGATCCACGATCCTGCCCGACTGGGCGAGCTCTGGCACAGCGCGGACGACTGGGACCACTTCACCGTGCCCCAGGCCCACGCGGCCGACCGGCGACTCCACCTGCCCCGCGGCAAGGTGCTCGGGGGCTCGCACTCCCTCAACGCGATGATCTACGTTCGTTGCGCACCTCAGGACTACGACCACTGGGAGTCCCTCGGCAACCCGGGCTGGGGCTGGAACGACGTGCTTCCGGTCTTCAAGGCGATCGAGAGCTACGACGGTCCGCCGTCGGAGCTTCGCGGCACCGATGGTCTTCTCGACGTCACCGTCGACTACGCGCTCCATCCCATCCAGCAGTCGATCATCGATGCCTCGGCGGAGATCGGGATCCAGCAGAACCGCGACTACAACGGCGAGCACATGGACGGCATCTCGAAGATGCAGCTGAACATCAGGGATGGCAAGCGGCTCAGCACGTGGCGGGCCTACGCGCAGCCGGTACGGGATTCGCCGCTGTTCACCGTGCTGACCGGGGCCTGGGTGCACCGGCTGCTCCTCGACGGCACGCGCGTCACCGGTGTCGAGGTCGAACGGGACGGCCGGATCGAGCAAGTCGAGGCCGACCAGGTCGTGCTCGCGGCCGGCGCACTCGCTTCTCCCCGAATACTGATGCGCAGTGGCATCGGGCCAGGCGGAGCACTCCACGACCTCGGATTCGACGTGGTCGTCGATCTCCCGGGCGTGGGGCAGAACCTGCACGACCACTTCCTCTCGCCGGTGATCTTCGCAACGGATACGCGGCCCATCGACCCGCCTCCGTTCGGCACCGGCATCACGCAGACCCACTCCTTCTGGCGGAGCCGGCCAGAGCTCGAGGTGCCCGACACCCAGCCGATCAACTTCAGCGTTCCGATGTACGAGCCATGGATGACCGGGCCAGCGTCGGGCTTCTCCCTCATGGCCGGCATCGTGAGCCCGAAGAGTCGTGGCAGTCTCACCTTGGCGGGGGACGACCCGCATGCGGCGTTGCTCATCGACGTCGCCGCGCTCGCCGAGGACGAAGACCTCCGGGCCCTCGCGGCGAGCGTGCGACAGTGTCGAGAGATCGGCGCCGCATCGGCGCTCGCCGACGGCTGGGGTGCACGCGAACTGTATCCCGGGCCTGATGTCGACGACGACGAGGCCCTGACGGACTACATCCGTCGCACCGTCATCACGTACCACCACCAAGTCGGCACCTGCAAGATGGGCGTCGATGATCTCGCGGTGGTCGATCCCACGCTGCGGGTGCACGGTGTCGAGGGCCTGATGGTCGCGGATGCCTCGATCATGCCGCGTATCACGACCGGCAACACGAACGCACCGACCATCATGATCGGCGAGAAGGCCGCCGGGTTCCTGCTGCACTGACCGATTCGAGAAAGAGAGTTGAGAGACGATGATGTCCGAACACGACACTGAGACGGTGCTCCGCGAGGAATCCACCGAATGGCTGAACATGGACGACTTCTCGGTCGGCATCGATGCCAACCGGGTTGCCCGGAGCACGGACCTCGCGGGGCGCGCCCTCGTCATCAGCACGGCTGACGGTGAGCTGGCACTCGCCTTCGGAGACGACGGCACGGTGGCCTGGGAAGCCACAGGATTCGCCTGGTCGGGATCGGGCGCGGATGTGTACGAGGAGGTGCCGGTCGGCGATGGAGCCTACTGGGTCGATTTCACGCTCGGCGCGCATCGCGTCGAGAGCCTCACGGTGGCCCTCCACCCGGAGCGGGGCTGGGCGCTGATCGTTCACTCGCGCATCCATGACGAGCGTGCCGAGGTCGAGACACGCGTCATGCAGAGCTTCCACGGCGGCACGATCGAGGGTGCACCCGGTTCGGCTGTGACGCCGGCTCCGACTCGCGACCTGATCGGAAAGCGCACCCTCTTCCGCTACAGCCCGAATCACCTCTACGAGCACATCTATCTCAGCTCGCGGCGGTTCGTGTGGCACAACCTCGTCGGCGAACAGCGAGGGCACGCCGCCGCAGAGCTGGCCACGACCTACAAGCTCGACGACGAGCTCTACCTCTTCACCTGGCGCGAAGAGAAGATCCCGGTCGGCACCGTCTTCGTCTTCGACTACGCCGGTGGTCGCTCGACCGGCAAGTTCATCGGCCTCGAGAGCGACGGAAGGATCGCCAACTCGCCCGGCGGTGCGCTGATCATTCCGTTCGGCAGGTCGGACTACGCGGAACACCAAGAGCCGGTCTGACCCGGTTCTCCCGCGAACGTCGAACCGCGGGCGCTCAGCGGCCCACGCTGCGCGCCCGCAGTTCGCTCGGCGAGGCGCCGTAGGCCGCTTTGAACACACGCGAGAAGTGCGCCGCCTCGACGAATCCCCACCGTGCGGCGATCGCGCCGACCGAGAGGTGGGCGTTGAGGGGGTCGATGAGATCGCGTCGACAATTCTCGAGCCGCCGTTCTCGGATCCACGTCGAGACGGTCGTGCCCTTCTGACGGAAGAGACCATGCAGATGCCGTGTCGAGATGAAGTGAACGGCGGCGATCTGCGACGGGCTGAGTTCGGTCGAGCCGAGATTGGCCTCGATGTAGCGCCGAACCTGCTGCATGAGCAGTTGGTGGCTGTCGCGCGGGTTGACCTCGAGGTCGAGTTCGTTCGCGAACATCGTGGTGATGAGGTCGATGGCGGTGCGCACCAGTCGAGGTCCGGTGACCCCGCCCACTCGGTCGAGGCTCTGCGAGACGTTCTGCAGGAACGGAATGATCATCGCGCCGAGCCCGATCGCACTCGAGAACCGATGCGCCGTCAGTTGTTGCATCATGTCGGGTGGCAGCCCCAGCTGCTCACGCGGGAACATGAGCACGAGCATGCGCATGTCGTGCTCGAACAGCATCGAGTACGGCCGGGCGGTGTCGTAGATCGCCAGGTCTCCGGGCTGCAGCAGGGCCTCGCGACCGTCTTGGATGAGCAGGCCGGTGCCGGAGAGCTGCAGGCTCGCCTTGTAGAAGCGCGGGTCGTTGGCGGCGACGAGCGTCTCGGTGCGCTCGACCATGTGCTGCGACGCGGTCACCTCGTGCACGTGCGCATCATCGAAGTCGATACTGCGCAGGCGCCCCCAGAACGGATCGGCGCTCACGCGCGTGACATCGAGCGGCACGAAGGAGCTGACGACCGCGTGCCGGTATTCCCGGAAGCTGTGCGACACCGAGGTGTGCACGCGACCGGCGGGCTCGATGGGAGGGTGAACGTCCACGTATTACCACCTTGTAATAGCGAAACTTCGGGCCGCGGGGGAGTCGACTCGGTGAAGGCCAAGTATACGCTGGCGAAGCGCGCAAATTGTATATCATTTCAAATACCTGACCCGGATGAGGGCGCGGTGCCAGGAGCATCGAGGCTGCACCGGCGAATCGGGCGGCGGGGCATCGTGAGGTGGCCGGAATGATCGCCAGTATCGTGGCAGCGCTCATCGCGTCGCTCTCATACGGCGTCTCCGACTTCCTTGGGGCGGTCGCGGCCTCCCGCTTGCGGGTCATCCCGACCACGACCGTCAGCTACCTGGCGGCGACTGTGGTGCTCGCCGCGGCCGTTCTGATGACGGGGGGCCGGTGGTCGAACGAGGTGTTCGTCTGGGGTGCGATCGCGGGCGCGTGCGCGGTTGTCGGTTTCACCACATTCTATGCTGCGATGTCCCGTGGACCGATGAGCCTCGCATCTCCCCTGATCGCCGTGCTCAGCGCCGCAGTGCCGATCGCCGCCGCTGTTCTGCTGGGCGAAGTGCTCCCACCGGCAGCATGGGCGGGCGTGGTGCTCGCCCTGGTTGCTGCCGTGCTGATCGCATCCCAACCACGCGGCAGCAGCGGACGCATCGCCCTGCCGACCGGGGTGCTCGCGGTGGTCTCGGGCGTCAGTCTCGGCAGCTCGGTCATCGCGCTCGACCGGGCACCGGCCGACTCCGGACTCATCGCCGCCCTGATTCAGATCAGCGTCGGGCTCGTGCTGTTGCTCGTGACCATCGCGTTGTCGTTCGCCTCTGCGCCGGTGCGATGTTTCCTCGATGCACTGGGCTCCGAGGTGACGGCCGCGGGGGCTCACGGTCGTCGATGGGCCGTCATCGCCGGCATCGTGGCCGGCGCCTTGATGGGGCTCTCGGCGGCTCTCGTGCTCGCCGCCCTGCGGTCGGGAAGCCTCGCCGTCGTTTCGGTGCTCATCGCCCTGTATCCGCTCGCCACGCTGGTGCTCGCTCGCCTCGTTCTCAAAGAGCGCATCTCAGGGGTGCAGTTCGGTGGCGTCGGGCTCGCGATCGCGGCATCGGCCGTGCTCGGGCTCGCGCTGGGCGGGGTGTAAGGCCGCGTTGTGCAACCGGCAGCTCGGTCTCAGCCCGGCGCACCGGCATCCGGCAGTGCTCGTCAGGCGACCTCGTGGCCTGCGTCGCGCAGAGCGGATGCCGCTGCATCGGCGTGATCGAGCGGCGCCATGATGAGGTCGCTGTCGAACGTCGACACCACGAACACGGGTATTCCTCGTGATGAGAGCGGAGACACGACCGACTGAACGACACCGGTTAGCCCGAACGGAATCGGGCCGACGATGTACCAGGCGGCCCACGGCCCGTCGATTTCGGCTCCGTCGGGGGCCATGGTGCGCGGGCAGACGATCGACAGCTCCGAACCGGTGCGGGTGACCGAGGTGACCGAGGCGTCGGCACTGAACAACGATGGCGGGATCGGCTCGCCCGGATCGAGTCTCGCGATGACGAGTTCTTCCTCGATACGGGAGAGGCGAACGGTGGGAGCGGAGGAGGGATTCACGAGGTGGCCCATCGGAGCTGCGGAAGGCTGACAGTCGGTGCAGCCACGGTGATCGCACAATGATTGTGGCAGGCGGCACGACCTGCCTCAACTCGCATGACGCACCCGCCGAGACTGACGTGCTCGAGTGCCGGCCCCAAGGCGGCGAGCGTGAACCACGCGTGACGATCCGTCGAATCGTGTTGACGCGGCCTCGGGAATTTCGGAGACTCGCACCATGGAAGAACGTGAGAAGGGCGAGCAGCGCAGCGTCGACGAGGTGATCGACCGGCTCGCGGTGAAGTACCCGACCGTCGACCGCCCCGAGATCGCGCGGATCGTTGCCGCCGAGCATGAAGCGTTCGAGGGGCTGCCCATTCGGGACTTCGTGCCGGTACTCGTCGAGAAGAGCGCGAAGAAGCGGGTCAAGAAGCTCGCAGCGGCGTGACATCCTCGCCATGCTCTCTTTCCCCCCACCTCGGGATCGGGAGGGCCTCGCTCTGCGCCAACCCTGTGGCGAGCGGAACGAAGCGAGGCCCTCGAACTCGGCAACCGTTACGCGGTCAGCTCACCCGCACGTTGCCGCCGCGTACGCTGCCTCGAGCCTGGCGGTGACATGGCTCCCATCGACCTGCGCACTGAGATCGGCGCTGGCGGTGCCCGCGCCGATCGTGGCCTGACGCGTAGAGAACGCATGGAGTGCTGTCTTGCCGGGGAGGAGGGTGAAGGTCTTGTCTCCGAAGTCGGTCGACACGCTCACGTTGACCGGCAGCACCGACCCGTTCTGAACGCGAACCACCAAGGTCACCTTCGAGGCGACGCAGCGGGTGGTCGCGGTGAATGACACATCTGTGAACGTCGGATCCATGGCCTCCGACACCGTCCACGCGAGCGTCGTGTCGCTCGTCGAGGAGGGGCGCAGGGTCACCGGTACTCCCGATGCGACGTCACCGGAAGTCGGGCCCAGGGTCAACATGTTGAATCGGTTGGTCAACAGGTAGGTACCGTTCTCCAGGGCCGAGATCGCCCACTGCTGACGGAACGTCCGCTCTCGGGGCGCAAGCGTCACAGCAGCCCCGGAGTTTCGGTTGGTTCCGGTGAGGGTCAGCACCATCGAGCTGTCGAGGCTCTCGAGATACCAGTAGTGGTCTTCGGCCTCCCGCACGACCCAGACCTGGCTTGCGCTCTCGTCCGCCGCGCGCGCCGAGGCGGCCCCCGCGGCAGCCGTGAGCGCCGCACCCGTGGCGGGGTTGGTGACGCGGATCTGCTGGTCGGTCAACGGGTGATCCTTGCGCTGCGGGCGGGCATTGCGTCCACCGACCTTGATGCCGTTGACGTTGGAGTAATTGCCCGACCCGGCGAGCACCTCGAACTTGACGTAGGCGACATCCCGAGGCGCCCATTCGACCGTCTTCGGCGACGGATTCTGGCCCCACACCCCCGTGGCGACGTGTTCATACTCGATTCCGTCCGTCGACACGTACACGCGCGCGTGGGTGATGTCCCCGTCGGTGGTTCCCGAGCGCCGCCATTGCTTGGGCAGGTACTGCAACGTGCTCACCTCGGACCAGGTGCCACCCAGGTCGACGATGAGGGTCGCAGGGAGTGCGAGTGCTCCAGTGCCCGGCCACGTCGACCAGCAGGTCTCGAAGTCCTTGTCGCCGCGTCCGTCGATGGCATGAAATGGACCCTCACCGACGCGATACGCGGTGGCGTACGCCGCGATCGGCACCACGGGCCACTCGACCTTCACCGGTTGCGCGGGCAGGGGTGGTCGTGCCGCGTCGGGGCCGGGCCAGGCGGCGCCGACCTCCGTCAAGCGTTGCACCACGTTCGTATCGAGGCGCCCGTTGCGATTCGGCGGGCAGTTGAGCAGGAACGAGGTGTAGCGCGGCTCCAGCTCATTCAGGTGCTCCAGGATGTCGTTGACCGACATCAGCGCCTCGGTCGGCACCGAAGGATGCCAGAACCAGCCGTTGCTGATCGTCTGACCCTGCATCCCTCCATAGATGTTGCCCTCGGGCACGGTGATCCCGAGCGGCTCCTCCCAGAAGATCGCGTCGCCGAGCCACGGCTGCGTGACTGCGCAGATATCGGTGAGTAGGCAGTCGGGCTGGAGCTCCTTGACCAACTCCTGGACACGCCGGTAGCTGACCGATTGCATGCCCATCTGCCACGTGTAGCCATCGGTCATGAGCAGGTCGATCGGGCCGTAGTCGGTCAGCAGCTCGGTGAGCTGGCCGAGGATGAGGTCGAGGTTCTCGGGCTCGATGTGCTTCGTGGTGTCCGAGACGTGGCCGCCGTAGGCCTGGATGGGAGCCGTTCGATCCCAGATCGAAAAGTAGAACCCGATGCGCAACCCCTCGGCACGGAACGCATCGACGTAGTTGCGCACGACGTCTTGCCGGTACCCGCTGTGCGCGACGTTCTGCGTGCCGAAGGCCGTCGGCCAGAGTGAGAACCCGTCGTGGTGCTTCGTCGTCAGCACGGCGTACTCCATCTTCGCTGCCTTGGCTGCCGCAGCCCATTGCGCACAGTCAACCGATGTGGGGGCGAACAGGGTCGGCGACTGGTTCGGCAGCGCCCACTCCTCGTTCGAGTAGGTGCCCAGGCTGTAGTGCAGGAACATGCCGAACCGCATGTCGACGAAGTTGCCGAGGAGCCCCTGCATTCGATCGGTCGTGCTCTCGCTGGGGTCGCTCTGGGCGACGAACGCAGAGGGCACGCTCCTGCCGAGTGCAGCGCTCGCCTGTGCCGGCAGGATCGCCGGCAGCACAGCGGCTCCCGCGATCGCGCCGTAGCCGGTGAATTGGCGGCGTGTGAGTCCGGTTGCAGTCATGTTGTAGAACCTCACTTCAATGTGATGGATGGACCGTGGCGGGATGAGCGTCCGGAGTTCCGAGGTGGCGCGTCCGATGGTTGAGCGCTCCCTTGCGCCCGTTCAATCGGCCTTTCGTCACTGCCGAACTCCACGGAACGACACGTTACGTTACCGTTAACATCCGATGTTAGTCACTGGTAATGCACGAGCCCAAGCGGTATTTTCGCCCCGGTGCCAGCTGGATGACTGGAAATTCCATGATTTTGAGTTCAGGGAGCTTGGTGCGCTTGACCTGATGGTCTGATGTCATGGCGCGGCCTTGTCTCCCTTCATCGGAGGACGAGGCTGGCGAGGTGGCTTCCCGTGACGCTGCTTGGATTCCCGGCGACGCGCTCAGGCGTACCGGTCGCGACGATCTGTCCGCCGTCGGCGCCGCCGCCGGGGCCGAGGTCGATGACGTGGTCGGCGTTCGCAATCATGTCGAGGTCGTGCTCGATCACGATCACCGTCGCGCCCGTCTCGAGCAGCCGGTCGAGGACCTTCAGCAGAACGCGGATGTCGAGGGGGTGAAGGCCCACGGAGGGCTCGTCGAAGACGAAGAGCGTTCCGGTGTGGGTGCGTCCGAGCTCGGTGGCGAGCTTGAGGCGCTGGGCCTCCCCGCCGGAGAGGGCGGGGGTGTCTTCGCCGA
The DNA here is from genome assembly GCF_059758475.1 of Agromyces sp. GQ35. NCBI lineage: Bacteria > Bacillati > Actinomycetota > Actinomycetes > Micrococcales > Microbacteriaceae > Agromyces > Agromyces sp. GQ35. The sequence goes on from NZ_JCAXEO010000001.1 coordinate 1,477,069, forward strand.
GGGTGAGGTAGCCCAGCCCGAGGTCGATGAGCCGCTGCAACTTCTTGCGCACTTTCGGCAAGCGCGAAAGCAGGTCTGCTGCGTCGGCGACCGTGGTCCCGAGGAGTTCGGGGAGCGAACGGTTTCCGCTGGTCGTGTCGAGCCCGATCCCGGCGGCGTCGGGTGAGTAGCGAGTGCCGCCGCACTCCGGGCAGGGGATGTCGACGTCGGGGAGGAACTGGACGTCGAGGACGACCTGGCCGGTGCCTTCGCAGCGGGGGCACTTCAGTGAACCGGTGTTGTAGGAGAAATCTCCGGCGGTCAGCCCGCGCTCCTTCGCGACGGGTGTCGTCGCGTAGGCGCGGCGCAGGTCGTCGAGCACGCCGCTGTAGGTGGCGACTGTGGAGCGCACGTTGGTGCCGATGGGGGTCGCATCGACGACGTCGGCCCGGGTCACGCCCTCGGCGTCGAGGGCGGTGACGTGCGCGGGCAGCGGGCCCCCGCTGTGGGCGGCGGCGAGAGCCGGCACGAGGCTGTCGAGCACGAGCGTCGTCTTACCGGAACCGGACATACCCGTGACGGCGATGAGGCGACCCTTGGGGATCGCCACGTCGAGCGCGCGGACCGTGTGGATCGGCGCGGTCGACAGCCGGATCGCCCCGTGCGCGAACACCTCGGTCTCGGGGGCGCGTTGGCGCATGGTCACGGGTTCGCGGCCAGCGAGGAATCCGCCGATCAACGACGCCGGATGCTCACTGACCTGTTCGACGGAGCCCTCGGCGAGGATGGTGCCGCCTGCGGTGCCGGAGCCGGGGCCGATCTCGATCATCCAATCGGCCTCGCGGAGCACCTGCACATCGTGGTCCACGAGAACGATGGAGTTCCCGTCGGTCAGGAGGTCTCGCATCACCCCGATGAGGCCTTCGATGTTGGCCGGGTGCAGGCCGATGGAGGGTTCGTCGAGCACGTACAGCACCCCGGTGGTCTCGTTGCGAACGGCCCGTGCGAGCTGGACGCGCTGGCGCTCCCCGGTCGACAGGGTGGAGCTCGCCCGGTCGAGGGTGAGGTAGCCGAGGCCGAGCTGCATCAGCCTCCTGCCCATCTCGACGAACTGGCCGGTGATCAGCTCGGCCATGGGGCGCATGTTGGCGGGCAGGGTGACGGGGACGGTTGGGACCCAGGCAAGAGCATCAGCGAGGGTCTTCGCGCTCGCGTCGGCCAGGTTGATACCAGTCACCTGGGTGCCCCGCGCCTGCTCGGAGAGACGGGTGCCGTGACAGGTCGAGCAAGTGCCGGCGCTGATGAACCGGTTGATGCGAGCGAGGCCCTTCTCACTTGTGGCGTTGTTCATCGACTCCCGCACGGCCTGGCGCGCGTTGCGATAGGTGAAGTTGAGGTCGAACAGCTTGCCCGACTTCGACGGGACCCGGATCTGCCGCTTCTCGGCCGGGCCGTCGAGCACGATGTGCTGCTCCTGCTCGGTCAGCTCCGCGTAGGGGATGTCGGTGCGCACACCGAACTCGGCGACGACCTGCGGCATCACCGCGAGCCCGAACATGCCCCACGGTGCCACGGCGCCCTGGTCGATGGTCTTCGACGGATCGGGGATGAGGGTCCGGTCGTCGATGTCGCGCACCACTCCCGTTCCCGCGCAGGTGGGACACGCGCCATCAGAGTTGAACGCGAGCGACTCCGCACCCGGCGGGTAGAACACCGCCCCGCACACCGGGCAGACGAGATCCTTGTTGGCGGCCACGTCGATCGTGGGGTCCTGCCGATGTCCGTTGGGGCACACGTGCGAGCCGAGGCGCGAGAACATCACGCGCAGCACGTTCAGCAGTTCCGTCGACGTTCCGAACGTGGACCGTACGCCGGGAACCCCCGGTCGCTGGCGGAGAGCGAGTGCCGCGGGGATGTGTCGCACGGAGTCGACCGTGGCCCGGCTCGCGTGCGACATTCGGCGACGCGTGTAGGTCGACAGCGCCTCGACGTACCGGCGCGACCCCTCGGCGTACAGCACCCCCATCGCCAACGACGACTTCCCTGACCCCGATACTCCCGCGATCGCCACCAGCTGCTGCAAGGGAACGTCGACATCGATGTTCTTCAGGTTGTGCACCCGGGCGCCGCGCACCTGCGTGACGAGGGGTGCATCAGCGGCTGCGAGGCTGTGCTGGTCGATGCTCATCGGTTGCTCCCTGACTCATCAATTTGATTCCGCGGCAACTATATCGCTTATGCTGGGACCCGTCCTCCCGCTGCCGATCGGCCTTGGGAGTCGTCACGAAGTCTGCCTGCGGGCGATTGGAGATGCAATTGTGAACACTCCGGCTATCGGTTCGGTGTCCTGGTTCGAAATCGGCAGCGACAAGCCCGAGGAGGTCAAGAAGTTCTTCGGTGAGCTGTTCGGGTGGCAGTTCCGCCTCAACACCGACCTGGAAGGCGTGGAGTACCACGCCGCGATCACGCCCGGTGCTCCCGGGCCTGGCGGTGGCGTCTTCGATCACGCTGGCCGATTCGACGATTACGCGATCTTCTACGTGCTGGTCGAGGATGTACCTGCCACCATCCAAAAGGCAGAACGACTCGGCGCCGAGGTGCTCATGCCACCTGTAGTGGATGCCTCCGGTGTCAGCTTCGCCCGTCTGCGCGACGCGAACGGCCATCACTTCGGCGTGTACTCGATGCCTGTGGCCGGAGCTTGACCGAACCGCCGTCGCGAACCGCCGACGCGGATCGCGACGGCGGTCAAGGCTCACGCGGTGAGTCGGTCGTCGCCGGCGAAGGCGCTGGATCGGAGGAGCTTCAGCCCGGCCGCCATCCGCTCGAGCTCAGCGGTGCCGAGTACTGATCCGAACCGCCGCTGCAGCTCGTCCTCGAACACCGGGAGCGCCTCGTCGAGCTTCGCTCTTCCGGCGGGTGTGAGCACAAGCAATGCCGAGCGTCGGTCGTTCGGGTTGGGCATTCGCAGGCAGAATCCGGCCTTCTCGATGCGATCGATCACCTTGCTCGTTCCGCCCACAGTGATCACGAACTCCTTGGCGACATCCTGTACTCGCAGCCCCGAACGACGCCCGAGCAGCTGCATGATCTCGAACCAGGTCAGCTGCAGTTCGCAGTCATGGCGCAGGCGCGCATCCACCACAGCCCACAACTCGGTCTCGAACCGAACGAGGTCGTGGTACAGCTGCTTCAAATTCGTCATGCGTCACCTCAGGTCGCGTCACACGCATCCATTCCATGGAAGTCTCTGCAATTGTCGCACGCCACTCGCGAGACGGCGTCCGACAACCACTACCGACGTCGGATGCGCGCTGCGTCAGTGGCGAGCGTCGAATCGGCGTCGGTAGCTCGACGGTGTGCTGCCGAAGGCCGAAGCGAAGTTCTGGCGAAGCGTGACCGGGTTGCCGAAACCACACGAGGCAGCGATCTGGTCGATCGAGAGGTCGGTCGTCTCGAGCATGCTGCGGGCCGCATCGAGACGCCGGGACCGCACCCATGCTGCAGGTGTCGAGCCAGTCGTGACTCGGAAGGCCCGTATGAACGAGCGTCGGCTCATGTGCGCCACCTCGGCGAGTCGTTCGACGCTGAGTTCCTCGTCGAGGTGCAACAGTGCCCAGGCGGAGGTCGCAGCGATCGGATCGCTGCCGGCGCCCACCGAGATCGGTCGTTCGATGTACTGGGCTTGCCCGCCTTCACGGTGCGGTGCCACGACGAGACTGCGAGCGACCCGGTTGGCGGCGTCTGCCCCGAGCCGCGTGCGGACGATGTGCAGGCACGCGTCGAGAGCCGAAGCCGTGCCGGCGGAGGTGAGTACGTCTCCGTGGTCGAGGTAGAGCACCGAGGCATCCACCGTGATGTCGGGGTGGCGTGCGGCGAGGTTGTCGACGGAGTGCCAGTGCGTCACGGCACTGCGCCCCGTGAGCAGGCCGGCGTCGGCCACTGCGATGGCGCCGAGACACAGGCCGGCGACGGTGGCCCCGCGCTCCTGGGCGTTGACGAGGGCCCGGCGGAATGCCGGCCGGGGCTCACGACCGTCGTCGACCCAGGATGGCACCACCACGACATCCGCGTCTTCGGCGGCACTCAGCCCGCGGATGCCGCCGATGCTGTAGCCCTCAGCGGTCTGCACCGATCCGGCGCGGTCTGAGAACAGCACCGTCTGCCAGTCGCCGAGGCCGAGACGGGCGACCTCGTCGAACACCATCTGCGGCACGGACAGGTGGAACATGGTCACGCCGTCGAAGGCGTAGATCGCGATTTTCATGGTTCCCTCGTTTGGCCTGTTTTCATCATAACGCGGCATTTGTGCCAATGGTGTTCACGGGCGTGTCGCGTCACTATCGAGAGGCCGCGACAAACGCGACTCCCCGAATCACCAGGAGTAGATGACCATGAGCACCCCGCGCCGCGCCCTGATCCTCGTCGACGTGCAGCAGGAGTACTTCGACGGACCACTCGAGATCCAGTACCCGCCGCACGCCGACTCGCTGCCGAAGATCACCGCGGCGATCGACGCGGCGACGTCTGCTGGCGTGCCCGTGGCCGTGATCCAGCACACGTCCGGAGACGACGCGCCGGTGTTCAACCCGACCATGCCGGGATTCCAGTTGCACCCGGAGATCGCGCAGCGCCGGAGCCCGCAGTGGAAGGCGGTGACGAAGACGTTCGGCACCGTCTTCGCCGGCACCGACCTGCTCGAGTGGCTGCGCGAGCTTGACGTCGACACGATCACGCTCGTCGGGTACATGACGAACAACTGCATTCTCGCCTCGGCCGCCGAGTCGGAGACGCACGGGCTCGCCGCGGAAGTACTCTCGGACGCCACGGGTGCCATCAACATCGCCAATGACGCCGGTTCTGCCGACGCCAGGACGGTGCACACCACGCTCATGGCCCTGCTCAACTCGAACTTCGCCGCCGTCGGGACCACCGACGACTGGACTCGTGCCCTCGGCGATGGCGCGGCGCTTCCGAAAGACAACCTGCCCGGCTCCGCACTCCGCGGCGCGGCGATCTGAGTGACGCGAGCCCCGGCGGCCGATGCCAGAACTTTACCGTACGTAAGGTAAAGTTCTGGCATGAGAACAAGTTCCCGCACCGACATCCTCGATGCCGCGATGCGAGTGGTCGACGAGATCGGCGGCGCCGACCTCACATACCAGTCGGTCGCCCACGAGGCGGGCCTGACCAAGGCCGGCCTCATGTACCACTTCCCGACGAAGGACGCGATGATGATCGCCGTCATCGAGCACGTCATCGGGCGGTGGCAGGCCGAGCTGCGAAACGTGCTCGGGGTGCCGCTCGAGGAGTCGACGCTCGCGGAACGCGTTCGAGCGTTCGTGCTCTTCGCCGGCGAGGGCGGCGTGACTCAGGGGGAGTTCGTCGTGTTCTCCGAAGCGGTCAGGCGGCCGGAGCTCTCGCGGCCGTGGCTGGAGTACCTCCAGACCTGGTTCGGCTTCGGCGACGGGGTCGATACGACGCCCCTCCTCCTCGTCTGGCTGGCAGCGAACGGCCTCTGGGTTGCCGAGGCGACCGGCATCCTCACCATCGACGCTGCGCAGCGCGCAGATCTGCTGACCAGACTCACCGCACTCCTCGAAGGGGCACCCGCATGAAGAAATGGCTCATCCTGGCCGGCGCGATCCTGCTCGAGGTCACCGCGACGCTCGCGCTGCGCGCCGCGATCGACGACCCGTGGTGGGCGCTGCTCGCCGTGGTCGGGTACGGGGGCGCGTTCGTCGCCTTGGCCCTGCTGCTCCGAATGGGCGCACCGATCGGCGTCGTCTACGGCATCTGGGCGGCCGCCGGGGTCGCGCTGACCGCGGTGATCGCCTCCGTGATCTTCGGCGAGCCCTTCACGTTCATGATCGGGCTGGGCATCGCGATCGTGATCGCGGGAGTCGTGCTCGTCGAGACCGGCCACGTCACGCCCAAGCCGGCGAAGCCGGAGGTGCGCTCATGACCTGGCTGCTCCTCGCCGGTGCGATCCTGACCGAAGTCGCCGCGACCATGTCCTTGCGGGCCTCGGAGGGGCTTCGCAAGAAGCGCTGGATCGCGCCCGTCGCGGTGTTCTACATCTCGGCCTTCTCGTTGTTGACGATCGCGCTCGCCGAAGGGATGCCGGTCGGCATCGCCTACGGCATCTGGGCGGCATGCGGCGTCGCGCTCACCGCCGTCGGTGCTCGCGTGTTCTTCAAGGAACGCCTCACCTGGCGCATGATCGCCGGAATCGTGCTGATCGCGATCGGCGTCTTCGTCATCGAGCTCGGCAGCCAGGCTCACTGAACCGCGACGACCACGGCGGCGGCGATGCAAGCATCGACGACCTAACCTGATGGGATGGCTTTCACGCTCATCCTGCCGGAATCGCGCCCGAGGATCGAAGCGGTCGGAACCGACGAGGCGGCGATCGCCGAGGCTGATCAGGTGGTCACGCAGCTGCGCCACGACTATGAGCGCTGGTCGCGCTGGGTCTGGGGCCTCTCCGCCTTCGTCGTGACGACGCTGGCGGTCTTCGTCACGGGCGGCATGGTCGATGCGATCGCCGCGCTCGGGCGCCCGCCGGCTGCCGTCGATGTCACCGTGCTCGCCGTGGCGGTGCTGATTGCGCTCACGGGTGTGTTCGTGTTGGTGCGTCTGTGGACGACGGGCGGCGCCCTCACGAGGGCGGCTGCGGCCTGGCTCCGCGTACCGTATCGCCACGGTGGGCGACAGCGGCGCGGTGGCGCCTGGGTGCTCACTCGCACGACCAACTTCGAACCCCCGATCTTCGCGCGACTGACCACGGCGACGCTGGCTTTCTTGCTCGCGATCGCCGGCGTCGCCCTCGTGGCGCGCGACGTCGCGGGCGATCGATTCGGTGCGATGTCGATCGCCGCGGGGTGCATCGGCCTGATTTCGCTCGCGTGCGGTCTCGGTCAGTCCGGCGGCGTCGCGCGCATCGTGTCGGGCGTGAGTGAGGGCGACCCGCTCTGGCAGCGCATCCGCTCCGCCGTCACCGGCCGCTGAGCCGCCTCGGTCGGTTCGAATCCGTGAACCAGTCGACAGGCACGACTCCGGCGGTGCGAAGGCACGACGTGATGCGTCGCGGCCGCACCGTTCGATTCCGTCGCTGCACCTCTGGTGGTTCTGCTCTCGGTCGTATGACCTGTCATCTGTGCTCGTCGGAAGCGGCGTAGCGGGCGGCGATCGTTCGCGCGGCCTCGTCGACGGTGCGGAGCACCTCGTCGTCAGTGAGCGACCAATCGCCGTGGACGAGGCGGGGCCAGAAGACGACGGTGGCGATCATGCCGAGGAACTGCGCCGCGGCGACGTCGAGGTCGCTCACGTTCGCGGTTCCGTGAGCGTTCGCCTCGTGGAGGAAGCGCCGGAGCGCCCGGAGCACGGGCAGCGTGCCGAAATCGAATGTGCGCTGGCGCAGTTCGGGGAACCGCGCGGATTCGGCGATCACCGCCCGGATCAGGTCCGCGATTCGGGGCCGCGACAACAGCTCGGCGTACGCCATGCCCAGGCTGACCAAGCCCGCATGGAAGTCATCGGGTGGCGGCTCGAGCAGTTCGGAATCCGGCGTCGCGCCCGCCGCGAGCACCGTTGCCTCGAAGAGCTCCGCCTTCGTCGGGAACTGCTTGAACAGCGTCGCCTTCGAGACGCCCGCGTTGATGGCGACTCGGGCCAGCGGCGTTCGGTCATACCCGAGTTCGAGGAACAGCCCGGCGGCCGCCTCGAGAATCGCAGCGCGGTTCTCGGCGGCGACCTGTCGATGGTACGCAGAGAGTTCGCGTGGCATCCCTCAAGTATGACGCAAAGGTGAGTCCATTGACTCACGACAAAGGGGGCGGTACTCTCGGCAGAGGTGAGTCGACCGACTCACCTCTGGCGGCATCGAAGTAGCCGCGTTCAAGGAGGAGCAATGTCGAAGGTATTCATTCACGCGACGGTGACACTGGATGGGTTCATGGCCGACGTGGACGGAGGGGTCGACTGGATGAACGGATTCCCGGCGGCTCCTGAAGACGAAGACGCCGTCCAGAGGGTGGTACAGCGCATCGGCGCCGTCGTCGGCGGCGCGAACAAGACCCAGACCATCGAGGACGGAGAAGTTCCGTACGGGGCCATGATCAAGGTGCCGGTGTATCTGATGACCCACAGCGCTCACGAGCCCATCGAGAAGGACGGCGTGACGTACACCTTCGTCGTCGATGACATCGCGCAGGCTGTTGCAGCTGCCAAGCAGGCGGCGGGGGAGAAGTGGGTCAGCCTGCTCGGCGGCAGCATCTCGAGACAGTGCCTCGAACTCGGGCTCGTCGATGAGATCCACTTGGACGTCGTGCCGATCCTGCTCGGAGAAGGGATCTCGCTCTTCACCGGACTGAGCAAGCGCATCACGCTCGAACGACTCGAAACGTCGGCCTTCGCGAGCGAGACCCACCTCCGCTACCGCGTTCTTGCGTAGCCGGCGCTGCCGCGCTCTTCTTCATCGGTCTCGATCTCGATCTCGATCTCGATCGTCGGTCGTCAGGCCCACGAGTCGACGAAGGCCGGTCGGGATGCTTCCCGACCGGCCTTCATCGTTGCAGTGTTGACCGCGCGATCAGTGCCGAGGCGTCAGCAGCTCGCGGCCGGATGACTCGCCGTGACCGTCACCGACCGGCTCGGGTCGGCGGGATCAGCTGCCGAGACCGTCACCGACCCCGCGCCGACCGACTTCGCCCGGGTCGAGAACGCCGTGCTGCTCGACGCACCGGCGTCGAGCGCGAACGTCTTCGATCCGTAGGCACCGGCGGCGGTCACCTCGAGGGCGACGGCGTCGGCGTTGCGCACCGTGGTGACGATGACGGCCTTGCCGGCGACGCAGCGCGTCGTGGCGGTCGCCTCGAGCATCGGCGCGTCGACGGGGTCGGCCGCGACCGAGGCGATGCGGTAGCGCTGGCAGTCGTTGTTCAGCACGCTGTACTGGTGGATGCGCGTGCCGTCGGCCGCCGCGCAGAACGAGAGGTCGAGCGCCTTCAGGCTCGTGCCGTTGCGGAACTCGACGGTGCCGTCGTTGCCGACGAGCACTCGCCAGGTGCTGCCGGCGATGCCGCACGCGCCTTGTGTGACCGCGACGCTGTCGGCCGTCGATCCGCCGGCCACGGCGAGGCACTTCTCGGGTGCCGAGCCGAGGTGCAACTCGGCTTCGCCGTTCGCGGCAGCGGTGAAGCTCACGCCCTGGCAGGGCGCAGCGACGTACTCGCGCTGCTGCAGGATCGCGCCATCGGCCGTCGAGCACCCGGGCAGGTCGAACGACTTGCCCGTGACGATCGAGGTGACCACGACCTGGCCGGCGGGGCGGAGCGCCCAGTCCTGCCCGGCCGCGGCGTTCGCCGTCGACTGCACGAGCGCGGCGCCGGCCGCCGTGCCTGAGCCCGCGTCGAGCACCTTGCCGCTCGTGCGGTTCGTCAGCTTCGACCAGCCGCCGGTCGTCGAGGTGACGGTCCACTGCTGGCATCCCGTGGTGAGGAAGGGCGTCTGCAGCACGGCAGCGCCCTCGGCCGTGGCGCACTCGTCGGGCCCGAGCGACTCGCCGCTCACGGCGTTCACGACCCGCAGGTAACCGTCTCCGGTGGTGTCGAGCACGAAGCGAGCGCGCGACGAGGAACAGTCGCCCTGCACCGCGGCAGCGCCGGCTTCATCAGTCGGCACCGTGGCGCAGAGCCCCGTGCTGCGGCTCACGAGGTTCCACCTGGCGCCTTCGACCCGGGCGGTGATCGGCGCGTTCTCGCCGCTCGGCACCGACACCTGCGTGCTGGTCGCCTGCGGGACGCCGAAGTCGGGGTCGCCGTCGGCGCCCCAGTTCACGATCTGCGCGCGGGCTGAGCGTTCGCGGCTGCATCCGCCGTTCGGCCGGTTGTTGGCGTGGTAGAGATTCCACGTCTCGGTGCCGTCGGGCGAGGTGAAGAAGTCGTTGTGACCCGTGCCGTAGACGCCGTTCGCCTTCGAGAACACCGGGCCGTCGCTCTTCTGCCATGATGCCGACAGCACGGGGTCGCCGCCGAGGTACTCGAGGGTGCCGAGCTGGTAGTCCTCGGTGCCGCAGAAGCTCGCCGAGTAGACGATCCAGGTCTTTCCATCCTTCTGCAGCGGAATCGGGCCCTCGTTCACCGGTTGCCCGATGACCTCCCAGGGCTCGGTCGGCTGCGAGAGGATGTTGAGCGGCCCGGTCGCCGACCACGGCGTCGTCATGCGCGCGATGTAGTTGCTCTGCAGCCCGTCGGGTGCGAACGCCGACCAGGTCACGAAGAGCTCACCGTTCAGGTGCAGGTACGCGCCGTCGATGTTCCAGTCGTCGGTCGGGATCGGCCGGCCCTTGTAGGTGTACGGGCCCATCGGGTCATCCGCTGCGCTCTCGATCACCTGCAGGTGCTGCGTGCCGAAATTGCCGGAGATGCCCATCGTGTACATGAGGTACCAGCGCCAGCCGTTCGGCCCTTCGATGCGTTCGAGCTCGGGAGCCCACATGTTGCCGTTGCGGCCCGCATTGGTGTCGGAGTAGACCGTCACCGGCTTGGTCGTGCCGAGGCCCGCGAGTGTCGGCGCCTTGCGCATCACGACCTTGTTGTCCCACGTGGTGGCGACCATGTAGTAGTTGCCGTCGTGGAACTCGATCGTCGGATCGGCCGTGTCGGGCGCCAGGGGATTGGTGAAGGTGTCCTCTCCGATCGCCTCGGCGGTAGGGGCCTGCGCGGCGTCGATGGCGGTGAGGCCGCCGAACGCGAGCGCGGCGATCAGCGCCGTGCGCAGCACGGTGCGAAGCGGTCTCAGCATGAGCGGCCTCCGAATGCAGCGGTGGTGGTGACGCCGTCGGCGGTGGCCGAGACCTCACCGGTGGGCACCGTCACGAGACGGCTCGAGAACGTGGCCGACTGGCTCGCGCCCGCCGTGATCGTCACGACGCGCTCGCCGTAGGGCGAGGTGATCGTGACGCTCGACGCCTGGTCCGACTGGTTCGTCGCTTTGACGACGATGACGGCCTTGCCGGCCACGCACCGGGTCGAGGCCGCCACGTCGATGCCGGGCGTGACGGTCACGGTCGCCGTCACCGGCATCCGCGAATCGTCGTGCGCAACGCCGCGCACCGTGAACGTGCCGGGTGCCTGGTAGTCGCCGGGCGAGACGCCCTCCCACGTGACGTCGACCTGGTCGGTCGTGCCGTCGACCGTCGTGAGCGAAGCACCGGGAAGCACCGGTGCCTGACCGGGGCGCGTGGTGACCTCGATGGGGGCGACCTCGGCCACGGCGACCGCCGGGGCGTAGGCCTCGAGCACCGTCTGGTACTCGGCCCGGGTCACCGGGATCACGGTGCCGTGGCGCGGCTTGCCGCCGTCGCTGTTCTGCGGCAGGTTCTCGCGCAGCGTGGCACCGAGCGGCTGCCACGACGAGCCATCGGCGATGTCGTTCGAGCCGAACGGGATGTAGTAGTTCGGGCCGTCGTGATACGAGGGCTGGTCGATGAACAGGAACCAGTCGAGGTTGTTCACGTCACCGGGGTTCGCGGGGAAGATGCTCGGCCCCTCGCCGCTCGTGAAGGTCTTGCCCGGTTCGCCGTTCGGCAGTCCGGTGGCCACCTGCTCCTTGACGAGCGTCCACTCGTCGGCGGCGCCCGTGGTGCCGGGCAGCGAGCCGTTGATCGTCGCGAGCAGGTCGGTCGACTTCTCCTCGCGGATCGTCATGGATGCCTCGTCTTTGGTGAAGCGGTAGTAGATGTCGTCGACCTTGGCGACCGTGGAGTCGATCAGGCCGCGGCCGGTTCCCCGCTTGACATCGGACCAGACCTGCGGCTCGGAGAAGGTCACGAAGTCGTCGGTCGTGGCGTACATCATGCGGTTGTAGGTGACGGCCGTGCGAGCAGCGGGGTCGGTGCCCGGGTACAGGTTCGACGCCCAGAACACCACGTAGCGGCCGAGCTCGTCGTCCCAGTACGCCTCGGGCGCCCAGGTGTTGCCCGCGTATGGGGTCGAGACCTGCACATGGCGCTGGTCGGACCAGTTCACGAGGTCGGTCGACTCCCACACCTCGATGCCGAGCGAGCCCGAGATCTGCGCCGTCGTGAAGCCGCCGGGCAGGCCGGCGACCTTCAGGTCGGTGGCGAGCATGTAGAACTTGTCGCCCTCGTGCGAGCGGATGATGAACGGGTCGCGCAGCCCGCTCGTGCCCTGCGTCGAGGTGAAGATGGGCTCGCCGTCGTTCAGCGTGTTCCAGCGCAAGGCGTCGTTGCCCTTGGATGCCGCGAGGCTGACGCGCTCGGCTCCGGCGCCCTCGCCCGTGAAGAAGGCCCAGACGTAGGCCTCGGGGTCGGCCGTCGTCTCCGGCGCCGCGGGCACCGTCAGGGTGAACGTGCGTGAGGCGGTGGCCGCGCCACTGGTCGCGGTTGCGGTGAGCACGATGTCGGATGCCGCGGCGGGACGTGTGATCGCGACGGTCGCGGTGCCCGGCTTGACGCCGTCGCGGAGCGCCGCGATGCCCTCGCCCGAGGTGACAGCCCACGAAATCGTCGAGCCGTTCTCGCCGGTCGTCGGCACCGAGAAGCTCGTGCGCACGTCGGCGGCTCCGGGAATGGCGAGGGCCGCAGCATCCGCGTCGACCTTCGCCTGGTCGGAGAGTTGCGCCGGCACCGTGACGGTGTAGCTGCGGGTCGCCGTCGCGCTGCCCGCGGTGAAGGTCGCGGTCAAGGTGACCACGGCGTCGGCCGAGCCGCCGGCGGGGCGGGTGACCGTCGCCGTTCCGTCCGACACGGCGATCGCCGCACCGTCGGAGGCCCACGAGACGGTTGCGCCGTGGCTCGTCGTCGGCAGGGCGAAGTCGGCCGTCGCGCTCGCCGGAGGCGAGACCGCCGCGGTCGCGCGATCGATCGCCTGGTCGGCGAACACCTGCTGCACGGTGGTCGTGTCGAGCGCTTCAGCGTACACGGCGAAGTCGTCGATGTCGCCGGCCCAGCCCGGGTCGTTGTAGGTCGAGCGGCCGAGGTACGACAGCAGGCTCGAGCCGAACGACGACACATCGCGCGCGATCGCGTGCTGGCCGATCTGCTGGCCGTTGACGTACACCGTGAGCTTCGCGTTCATCCCGTCGATGACGGTCGTGTAGAGCGCCATGCCCGACGGCGTGCGTGCACCCGTGGTCGCGGTGTTCGTCGCGCCGGGGCCGATCTCGGTGCCCCACGGGGCGCCGGCATTGACGGTGTTCGTCACGACCGACTTCACGAAGCCGCTCGGGTTCGTCGGGTTGAGCATCCAGTAGCCGCTCGAGTACGAGGCTCCCGACGCGACCGGCGCGCCGATGAACACGGCCCCGACGTTCGCCGGGCCCGAACGGTTGCTGAGCCAGGTCGAGATCGTGAGCTGCTTCTTGCCGACGAGGCCCACGGTCGGGATCTCGAGGTAGGCGGCGCTCGCGCGTGCCCCACCCGGGAGGGAGAGCGCTCCCGCGTTGACGGTGGCGCCGCTCTGCTTGATGACGCCGTCGTGCCCGTTGCCGGACGCGTCGCTGACGACGCCGCCGACGGCGGCGTCGAAGGTGTAGTGGATCAGCGGGGCGGGCGCCTCGACGGCACCGGCGGCCTGCGGGGCGATGGCGCCCGCAACAGCGAGGGCGGCGACGGCCGCAACCGCTGCGGCCCCCGTTCGCAGCTTTCGCACGAGGATGTCGCGCATGTCACTCCTTTGTGATGGGTGGTGGGGTTCAGCCGCAGTGAGCGGCCGGGGTGCTGAACGATCCCTCGAAGGTGCTGCCGCCGGCGGTGCTGCCGGTCAGCGTGAGCGAGCCCGCCGCGATCGACGCCGCGCGTGTCGCGAACGCGGCCGAGGCGGAGGCACCGGCGGCGATCGCGACGCTCTTGCCGCCGTACGGGGTCTGGATCGCGACCGCGGCACGCTCGTCGTCGGCGTTGTGCACGGTGACCACGAGCTGCACCTTGCCGGCGACGCACCGGGTCGTCGCCGTGGCGTCGAGCTCGAGGTCGCCGTGCAGTTCGACGGGCTCCGAGGCGGAGGTGGCCACGAGGGCATCACGGTAGCCGTCGTAGGTCGCGGTCACCGACGTGACCTCGGCGGGAGCGGTGACCGTCGCCGTGCCGTTCTGCAGCGGCACGGTGGTGCTCCAGTCGCCACCCGAGAACGTCACCGTTCCGGCGATGTCACCGGCGTCGGCGGCGGCCACTTCGGCCGTGACGTCACGGCCGTCGGCGGTCAGCTGCGTGGTCGACGCGACGGCAGTGATTCCGGTCCAGTCGTGCATGGCCGTGAGCACCGTCTGCGGCACGCTGACGAACGCGCCGTGCCGCGGGCTCGCCGGCAACCCGCCGACCGGGCGCACGTTCCAGTTCGAGCGCTGCGAGATGCGGTCGCTCTGCGAGCTCGAGGCGATCTCGGCGCCCGTCGTCGCGAAGGCGCGGTAGCCGCCGGCACCGTAGTTGTCGACGAGGAAGACGTAGCCGTCGCCCGAGGTGTTGTTCGGGTCGCCCTCGTTGAGCTTCACGATCTCGGGTCCTTCTCCGGCCTGACCGGTCTCGAGGCTCGTCATGTGGGTGTCGGTGAGCTGCCACGTCGTGGCGGGGTCGGCGCTCCAGCTCGACGAGGTCGTCGGCGCGGTGAGCACCTTCGATCGCTCGAGGAAGATGTCCTTGCCGGCCTCGAGCGTGCCGGCGGCGCCGCCCTCCTCGTTCTTCGTGAAGCGGTAGTAGTAGTCGTCGATCTTGGTGACCGTCGAGTCGATGCGGGCGTACCCGGTGTCCTGCCACGTCGCGGGCGGCGAGGTGAAGGTTCGGAAGTCGCGCGTGAGCACCGAGAACATGCGGGCGTAGAGCTTGTCTGTGTTGGTGTGCGACGCGTCCGAGTAGAGGCGCGATGCGAAGAACACGACGTACGACTGCAGCTCGTCGTCCCAGTACGCCTCGGGCGCCCAGGTCATGCCGGCCTCGGGCTGGTTGATCGTGATGCCGGTGTCGATGCCGTTCGTACGCGTCCAGTGCACGAGGTCGACCGACTCCCAGACCTCGATCTTCAGGCTGCCCGCCGACTGGGCGGGTCCCCAGCCCGTGCCGCAGCCGATGCAGAGGTCGGTGGCGACCATGTAGTACTTGTCGCCGTCGTGCGATCGCAGGATGTACGGGTCGCGCAGGCCCTTGGTGTCGGTCGTCGACGTGATCACCGCGGCGCCGCCGTTGACGGGCGAGAACGTGAAGAAGTCGTTGCCCGACGTTGCGGCCTGGTAGATCTTCTCGTCGCCGTCGGACTTGAAGTAGGCGGCGGCATAGCCGGCGTCGGGGGCCGAGCGTGCGTGCTCGGCGACGGCGACGGTGAACGTCTTCTCGACCGTCGACTGGCCGAGCACTGCGTGCGCGGTGAGCGTGACCTCGCGGTCGCCGGCACCGTAGGCGGGTCGGTCGACGAGGCCGCCGCCCTCGAACGGGTCGGGGGCGCCGACCGCGGGAGCGGTGTAGCCGGGGTCGGTCGGCGTGACCAGCGCGGGATCGGAGGAGGTCCACGTGATGGTCGCGCCGTTGACCGATCCGGTCGTGACGAGCGGCAGGTTCTCGGTCGTGCGCGCGGTGAGCGAGATCGCTTCGAGGTCGGCCGACGCCGAGGCGGCGAGCACGGTGAGGTCGAAGGCGATCGTGGTGCCGAGCGAGGTGGTCGCCGTGACCGTCACCGGGGTGTCGGTCGTGACGGCGCGCGAGACGACGCCGGTGTTCGAGATCACCGAGGGGTCGCTCGAGGCCCAACTCAGCGTGACGCCGTTGACGGATGCCGGCAGGGTGAGGTTCTGCGAGACGGCGTCGGCAGAGGGGTTGCCCGCCAGCACGGTCGGCAGCAGGTCGGCGCGCAGCATCGCGTCGGTCGTCGCCGACTTCGCCGCCGCCGTCGGCATGCTCTCGGTGACCTGTGCCTGGCTCAGCGCGACGTCCCAGAACTTCACGTCGGTGACGTCGGCCTGCAGCATCGGATCGGGGGCGTAGAGCGAGCGGCCGAGGTAGCCGAGCGTCGTGCCGGCCGGCACGATCGAGCTCATGGCGTACGAGTGGGTGACCGTCGAGGCCTGCACGCCGTCGCGGTAGAGCGTGAGGGTGTTGCCGCTGCCCACGAGAGTCAGGGTGGTGAAGCCCGGGTTGAGCCCGCCGCCGTTCGGCAGGCGCACCTCGCCGTTGCTCGTGCCCGTCTTGACCCTGATTCCCGAGAGCACCGCGTTGCTGTACGCGGATTCGCTCGAGCGCGGGTTGACGAACACGTGGTTGCCGAGGGCAGTGGTGTTCCATGCGCCGACGCCGTCGCCGATCACCCAGCCGAACTGGTTGCCGGCGGTCTCGCTCGAGACCGTGTACTCGACGGTGAAGTCGTTATCGGCGGCGGTCACGAGGCCCTTGGGCAGCGCGGCGTAGCCGTTCTTCTTGAACCGGAGCACGGCGTCGCCGCCGGCATCGGCGAACGAGGCATCGGTGAGACCGCTGAGTGCGGCGTTGCGACCGTTGCCCGAGATGTCGAGCAGTGCACCGCCCGCGTGCGACATGTCGTAGTGAGCCGTGACGGGCGGCAGCTCAGCGGCCGACGCGGAGAGCGGAGCCGTGGCGCACAGGCCCGCGACCACGGCGCCGGCGAGGCCCGCGGCGAGCAGTCGTCGCGCACGAGTTGGGGGGAGGGCGGCAGACGGGCGCATGGGTCTCCTTGTAGTCGCCATTGACGGAGGGCCGACGATGATCGCCGGGAGCTCGAATGTTACCGGACACATTGCCGCAAAACCAAGGATCGTGGACGAAGTGCTCGACTGCCGAAATCTTCTGGCGTCGCTTCACGACTCTGTGCTACGGTCTGGCGTTACCGGTAACAAAGGATGTCGCCGGTATCGCCCCGCCACCGAAGTCGTAGGCTCGAGGAGCTGTCAATGTCGACGCATGCCCCCACCGTTCGCGCGTTCCGTGCCGCTGCACTCGCCCTCGGCGCCGCCCTCCTGGCGACCGTCACCGCGGCCGGTCCCTTCCTTCCTGCCGCGGCCAATGCCGCGCCGGCAGATGCCCCGCGCGACGGCCTGCTGGCGGAGTACCTCTTCACCCAGACGACCGGCAGCACAGTGGCGAATACGGCGGGCGGCTCGTCATCGCTCGGTCCGGCCACGGTCATCAACGGAACCGATGCCCTCTGGACCGGATCCTCGCTGCGGTTCACCGGCGGGGCCAAGACCAGCACGGCCGATTGGGTGCGCCTGCCCGATGGGCTGCTCGCCGGCGAGCAGTCCGCGACGATCACCGTCGAGACGAAGTTCGACGCCGCGATGGCCTCGACCTGGCACTTTCTCTGGAACATCGGCAACGACAGCACCACCTCGTACTACTTCGCGTCGCTGAAAGACCTGGCGCGCACCGCGATCACCACCGCGAGCAACGGCGGAGAGGCGAACGCCCGCGCGGCCTCGGCGCTCGTGCCCGATCGCTGGTACAGCGTCACCTCGGTGATCGACGGTGCCGCCGGCACGATCTCGTTCTACATCGACGGAGTGCGGGTCGGGCAGACGGCCACCGCGCTCACCCCGGCGTCGATCACCGCCCAGACCCTCAACGCGATCGGCCGCTCGCCGTGGCCCGACTCGTTCTACCGGGGCGAGGTGTCGACGTTCCGGGCGTACGACCGCGCACTGTCGGCCGCCGAGGTCGCCGCCGTGTCAGACGCCGACGGCAGCCTGCACGCGTCGTCGTTCCAAGCGAGCGCGCAGGCGTCGCTCGATTCGATCCAGCCGATCGCCATGTCGGACTCGTCGATCACCCTGCCCACCCCGGCCGGCGTCGCGATGAGCTGGTCGAACCCGTCTGCCGGCCTCGCGCTCGGCGCGGCGGGCGATACCCTGCAGGCCGTGCAGCCGGCGCCGGGCTCGACGGAGCTCAGCGGCACGGTGACCGCGACGGCCACCGTGCGCGGCGTGAGCGTATCGAAGGAGATCCCCGTGACGGTCGCCCCTGCCGCTGCCGCGAACGACGACTACGGCTACCTGATGGTGCACTTCATCGAGGACTCGGCCGGCTACGCCGAGAAGATCTACCTCGACGTCTCGCGCGGCGACGACCCCGAGCAGTGGGACCCGCTGAACGACGGCAAGCCGATCCTCGCGTCGCAACTCGGCACCACCGGCATCCGCGACCCGTATCTCACTCGCAACCCCGAAACCGGCACCTACTACATCATCGCGACCGACCTGCGGGTGTTCGGCGGTGACGGCGGCGCGGGTTCGTGCACGAGCTGGTGCCACTGGACGACGAAGGGCAGCACGAAGCTGCTCGTCTGGGAGTCGACCGACCTCGTGAGCTGGGGCGAGCCACGCAGCCTCGACGTCTCACTCGACGCGAGCGGCGGCAAGGTCGCCGAGCTCGGCATGGCCTGGGCACCCGAGGCGACCTGGGTCGATGACTACTTCCCCGACGGCCGCGGCGCCTTCGTCATGTACTGGTCGTCGAACCGCTACGACAACCCCGAGCACACCGGCGCGAGCCACAACGAGGTGCTGTGGGGGGCCACGACCGACTTCACCCAGCAGACCTACGCCTACGGCGGGTCGTTCATCGACACCGGCGCGAACGCCATCGACACCACGATGATCCAGAACGAGGGCACCACCTACCGCATCACGAAGGACAACGGCCTCGGCAAGGGCATCTACATGGAGTCGACGACCGCCGAGCGCTGGTGGGAGCCGGGCACCTCGTGGACCCAGCTGCAGTCGGCGATCGGCGCGGCCTGGGCCGGCGGCAATGCCGGCGGCGTCGAGGGCCCTGCTGTCTTCAAGAGCCACAGCGACGAACGCTGGTACCTCTACGTCGACGTCATCCCCTCGACCGGCTACCGGCCGATGACCACCACGAACCTCGACGCGGGCTGGAGCCAGCTGAACGACCCTTCGTTCTTCATGGCTCCCAGCACCAAGCACGGCGGTGTGATCTCGCTCACCAAGGCGCAGTACGACACGGTGCGGTCAGCGGATGCCGCGGCCGCCGTGTCTTCCGACCTCGGCTCGATCGAGATCGAGGCAGGCAGCGAGCCGAGCGAACTCGCCGACGCGTTGCCGGCGACCGCCGACGTCGTGCTCGCCTACGACCGGGGCACGGCGCCCCGGCCGGTCGCGTGGAACGAGGCATCCGTCGATCTCGACACCCCTGGCACGTACCCGATCACGGGAACGGTGAGCACGTACTCCGCGAACCTCGACACGTGGGTCGGCGCCGGCGGCTCGACGGCGTGGAACGCGCCCGACCGGGTGCTCTCGAGCAGCGCGGCGATCACCGTGAACGCGACCGTGATCGTGAAGCCGCCAGCGGGGCCCTCGTTCACCGTGCTGGCCGACACCCGCTGCGTCGCCGGCAAGGTCGTGCTCGTCACCAAGGCCGCGAACACCGGTGAGACCTCCGCCGAGATCGCGATCGCCACCCCATACGGCTCGAAGACGGTGCAACTCAGTGCGGGCAAGGCCACGAGCCTGACGTTCGCGACTCGCCTCGCCTCCATTCCGGCGGGCAGCGTCGAGGCGACGTCTGCCGGCGGCACGCAGACGGCCGCGTTCTCGGCACGCGCCTGCAACTGACCTTTCTTCTCGCTCCCATCACACCGAAGGACTCCCATGTCGAAACCGGTTCGCACCACCGCCATCGCGGCGATCGCCGCCATCGGCGCGCTCATCGGCGGGCTCGTCACGTCGGCGATGCCAGCTGCCGCCGCGACGGGCGAGCTCAGCATCGAGGCATCCAAGGTGCTCGAACTGAACTTCGACGGCGACCTCGCCGACTCGAGCGCCAATGCCGCGAACGTCGGCCTGCAGAAGGGCGTCGCCGGCTTCGCCACCGGCATCGACGGCCAGGCGTTCTCGTTCAACGGCGCCACGGCGCTGAAGCTCGGAACGGCCTCGTACCTGCAGCCGCAAGACCTCACCGTCTCGTTCTGGGTCAACCCGAGCGCCGCAATGAGCGGCGAGCAGACGTTCACCTGGAGCAAGACCACGTACAACTCCGACGGCTGGTACCTCACCTCTGAGAACGCCACCACGCCGCTCGCGCTGTCGATCGGCCCGTCGGCCGGCCAGCCGTACAAGGTCGCCGTCGAGGCCGACCGCGCAGCCTTCTTCCCGACCGGCCAGTGGACCCACGTCGTGGCGAGCTACGACCACGAGACGAAGGCCGTGGCCTTCTACCGCAACGGCATCCGCCAGCCCGCGATCGTGAAGGTCCCCGTGAGCGCGACCGCCTCCGGCGTGCTCGGATCCGAGAGCACGAGCACCAAGACCATCGGCTACAACGGCCCGACCTACAACGGCTCGCACCTGAACGGCCTGCTCGACGAATACGCCCTGTACGACGGGGTCGCCACCGTC
Organism: Agromyces sp. GQ35; assembly: GCF_059758475.1. NCBI lineage: Bacteria > Bacillati > Actinomycetota > Actinomycetes > Micrococcales > Microbacteriaceae > Agromyces > Agromyces sp. GQ35. The sequence continues at coordinate 1,497,427 of NZ_JCAXEO010000001.1, forward strand.
GAAGACGTGGTGACGCTCACGCAGCGAGGCATCCCCGGCTTCGACCCGGCGACCGTCGCACGCGGCGATCTCGATGCGATCACCCTCCCAGAGAGCGCGGCCGTCGACTTCTCGGTGCCGACCACCGGCGCCGGCGGCAGTGAGATCGCCTGGACCTCCTCCGACGAGGGCGTGATCTCGATCGACGGCGGCACCGCGCACGTGACCCGGCCCGACGGTGCTGCGGCCCCGGTGCGCCTCAGCGCGAGCGCGAGCTACGGCGGCAGTGCGGCGGTCACCCGCGACTTCGACCTGGTGGTGCAACCCGCCGGCGAGACATCCACTCAGTACCTCTCGGATGCCGGCCTCGAGAACGTGACGCTCGCCGACGACTACCTCGAGAACGCCAACCAGAAGACGATCGACTACCTGCTGAGTCTCGACCCCGAGAAGTTCCTCTACTCCTGGTACGTGCAGGCGGGCCTCACCCCGACGACCGCGACCGGATACGGCGGGTGGGAGCGCGCGACCGGCACCCGGTTCCAGGGCCACTTCTTCGGCCACTACATCTCCTCCCTGTCGCAGGCCTACGCGACCACGACGGATGCCTCGGTCAAGGCGCAGCTGCTGGCGAAACTGACTGCCGCGGTCGACGGCCTCGAGCGCTGTCAGGATGCTTGGGCGGCCGCGAATCCCTCCAGTGCCGGGTACGTCGCGCCGTTCCCGCTGAACGCGCTGCCGAGCGGCCGTGACGGGCTGCTCGTGCCGTTCTACAACCTGCACAAGGTGCTCGCTGGGCTCATCGACGCGCACCAGTACGCCCCGGCCGAGGTCTCGGCGAAAGCCATCTCCGTGGCATCCGGCTTCGGCTCCTGGGTGAAGAACTACGCGGCATCGCTCTCGAACCCCGCCGTCATTCTGGGCACCGAGTACGGCGGCATGAACGAGGCGCTCTACGAGCTCTTCAGCATCACGAGAAGTGCCGACCACAAGCGTGCGGCCGAGTACTTCGACGAGGTGCCGCTCTTCCAGGCGCTCGCCAACGGGCAGGACGTGCTGAACGGCAAGCACGCCAACACGACCATCCCGAAGCTCATCGGTGCGCTCAAGCGCTACACGCTCTTCATGGACGACGAAGAGCTCTACGCGACCCTCACGCAAGCCGAGAAGGACGCGCTGCCGATGTACCGCGCCGCGGCCGAGAACTTCTGGCAGATCGTGATCGACGACCACACCTACGCGAACGGAGCGAACAGCCACTCCGAGCACTTCCACGGCGCCGACACGCTGTACCAGTTCGCGACCAACGGCGTCACCTCGGGCTACGGCGAGAACTCCACCGCCGAGGGATGCAACGAGTACAACATGCTGAAGCTCAGCCATGCCCTGTTCGCGGTGACGAAAGAGGTGAAGTACGCCGACTACTACGAGTCGACGTTCATCAACACGATCCTCGCCTCGCAGAGCCCCGAGACCGGCATGGTCACCTACTTCCAGCCGCAGACCTCGGGCTACGCGAAGATCTTCGGCACTCCGCTCGACCAGTTCTGGTGCGACCACGGCACGGGCATCGAGAGCTTCACGAAGCTGAACGACTCGATCTACTTCAGCGACGAGACATCCGTGTACGTGAATCAGTTCCGCAGCTCGGAGCTGCGGTCGGCGGCGCAGAACCTGCGCCTCACGCAGACGGCCGACGTGCCGGCCAGCCCGACCGTGCGATTGACGGTTGCGGCCCTCGACGGCGGGGCGGTCGCGGCCGGCACCGTGCTGAAGCTGCGCGTGCCGAGCTGGGTCGCCTCGGCCCCGACACTGTCGGTCAACGGCGAGGTGACGGATGCCGCGGCGCTCACGAGTGACGGCTACGTCACGCTGCCCGTCGCCGGCGGTGACGAGATCGAGTACTCGCTGCCCGCGAAGGTCACCGTCGACGACGGCACCGAGAACCCGAACTGGGTCGCGTTCAAGTACGGCCCGGTGCTGCTCGCGACCGAACTCAGCCGCAGCAACGTCGACGCCAGCTACACCGCCGGAGTGCTCGTGCAGATGGGCGTCGCCGACAAGTCGCTGAACTCGAACGTCGTCGTGGCCGACACGACCGCGTGGAAGGCGAACGCGGCGACGAACATCGAGCGCATCGCCGACGGGGTGAACGCGAACGGCATGACGACCATGCGGTTCAAGCTGCACGGGGTCGACGCGACCTCGGCCGCGCTCACCTTCGAGCCGTACTACAGCCTCTACGACGCCCGCTACGCGACCTACATGACGCTCGTGCAGCCCGACTCGGCCGAAGCGCAAGCGCTGATCCTCAAGCGCAAGCAGCAGTTGCGCGTCGACGAGACGACGATCGACTCGCTCACCTCGTTCGACGACAACAACAGCGAGGCCGACAAGAACTACGCGTTCTCGAACTCGACCGTCGGCGTGTTCAACGGCAACAGCTTCCGGCACGCACCGCCCGCCGCCGGGGCGTTCTTCCAGTACGACATGATCGTCGACCCCTCGCTGCCCAAGAACTACCTGGCCGCCAGGTACTACGGCGGCGACAACGGGCGCACCTTCGATGTCTACCTCAACGATGTGCTGCTGAAGCACGAGCGGGTGACGAACGCGAACGGTGCGACGAGCTGGTACCTCCAGTACGACGAGATCCCGCAGGCGATCCTCGACGGCATCGCCGCCGAAGACAGCTTCAAGCGCGACCAGTCGGGCAACTACGTGCTGGATGCCGCTGGGCAGAAGATCCCCGTCGTGACGGTGCGTTTCCAGAGCAACGGCACGAGCTACGTGGGCGGCCTGTTCGGCCTGTACACCTCGTCGACGAACCAGTACGCCACCGCTGCCGAGCTCTCGAAGCTCGAGGTCGCAGATGGCCGGCTCACACCCGCCCTGACGCCCGGCACGCACGAGTACTCCGCGACCGTGCCACTCGGCGCGACGAGCGTGCAGCTCGACCTCGACCCGGCCGTGCCGAGCGGGCTCGTCTACGTCGACGGCGTCCTCGTCGACGACACCGAGCCGCGCACCGTGACGCTCACGCCGGGGGATGCCCCGACGACCGTGTCGATCGAGGCGCGCGCACAAGACCACACGACGAGCGTCACCTATGCCCTGCAGATCGTGCGCGCAGCAGCGGAGCCCGAGCTCGCCGTGACCGCGCAGGCGAGCACCCGGTGCGTGGCGGGCAAGGTCGTGGTGGTCGTGAAGGCGACGAACGGCGCCGATGTGCCGGTGGAACTCGTCGCGGCATCCGCTTTCGGCACGGCGACGGCAAGCCTCGCCGTCGGGGCGTCGGTGACGAAGGCCATCTCGACCCGAGCCGCGTCGGTCGATGCCGGCGCGGTGACGGTCACGGCGACCGCGACCGTCGCCGGCGCACTCCGCTCGACCGAGATCGCGGCCGCGTATGCGGCCCGCAACTGCGGCTGAGTCGACCACGGCGACGGAACGGGAGACCATGCAGATGAGACGTACGCGAGGACTGCTGGCGGGTGCCGTCACGTTCGCCCTCGGCCTCGGCCTCCTCACTCCGTCGGTGGCGATGGCGGCGGGAGCCGATGACGCGCTGCTGGCCGACTTCGCATTCGAGACCGGCTCGTCGAGCTTCGACGGCGGCGGTGCGGTCGCGACGACGCACGGCGCCGCCGCGCTCGTCGACGGGCCGAGTGGCAAGGCGGCCCGGGTCGGCAGCGGCTTCTGGCTGAACGTCACGAAACCCGATGGCAGTCCGTTGCTCGCCGGCCTCGACGACGTCACGATCTCGTACGACAGCAAGCCCGATGCCACAGGCAATGCGGGATGGTCGATGTTCGCCGCTCGCAGCGCGGCCACGCAGGCCTACCAGCAGGAGCACTACCTCGGCTTCCTCGACAAGACCGCGGGCGTCACGGTCGAGCGGTACGACAACGCCGGCGTGCGTGTCACCACCGGGAACCTCGCCGTCGCGAACACGGGAACCAGCTGGAAGCACGTCGACCTGGTCCTCTCCGGCGCCACGGCCCGCCTGTTCGTGGACCAACGGCTCGTCGCGACGAACACGGCGGGCGAGAGCCTGTCGACGATCCTCGGCGCTGCCGGGGGCGTGCTGCAGCTCGGCAAGGCGAACTGGGGAAGCGGCGAGTACTTCTCCGGCCTGCTCGACAACGTGCGCATCCACGCCCGAGCGCTCACGCCAGACGAACTCGGCGTGCCGACCGCGCCGAGCGATCCGGCGGCGGCACTCGCGATCCCGGCGAGCGTCACCGGCGACCTGCCGTCGAGCGTGCTCGGCCGGTCCGTGACGTGGCAGGCTTCCGGTGACGGGGCATCGCTCGTCGCCGCGGACGGCACCGTCACCCGCCCCGAGTCCGGACCCGTCGAGGTGACCGTGACGGCGACCATCGACGGTGTCGCGACCGCGGTCACGGGTGACACGCAGATCCTCGACGCGGGCGGCGATGTCGCCACGTACGTCAAGACCGTGACGACCGTTGCCGGGGTCAAAGACGACCCGCTCGCGTACAACGACGACCGCCGCGCCGATTCGCTGTTCGTCTCGGCACGTGCAGAAGGCGCCACGACCTGGGAACCGCTGAACAGGTCGCAGGCGATCCTCTCCGCCGTGTGGAGCGGCACGCAGTCTGCGAACCCGAACGCACAGCTCGGTTCGCCGTCGCTCCTGCGCTTCGCCGACGGCACGCTCGGCGCCGTCGCCTCCCAGAACAACGCGACCGACTCGGTCTACGTGTGGGATGCCGCCGATGGCGCGACGTTCCGCAACCAGCGCACGGTGAAGGTCTCGGCCGACGGCTCCATCGTCGCCGATCCGCGCATCGTGTTCGACGCCGCGGCTGAGACCTACAAGGCGTATTGGACCGATGCGCTCACCGGTGAAGGGCGTGTCGCCCAGCTCGACGAGCTCACGGCCGCTGCCGTGCCGACCTCCGCGACGAGGGCCGACGCCATCGCACTCGGAGTCGACGGCGACGGGCTGCCCTCGTTCATCACACAGGCCCAGGCCGGCTCGTTCGCGATGTCGAAGGCCGAGTTCGCGGTGTTCTTCGAGAACTACGTCGACCTGCAGAACACCGGAGTGGCCGCGATCGCCGATGTCGAGGTCGAACACGGTGCATCGGTGGGTGCCGACACGCTGCCCGCGACGGTGACCATGGAGTACAACGACGGGTCGACGAAGAACCTGCCCGTCGCCTGGAACGACGACGAGCTCGCTGCCGTCGACACCAGCACGCCGGGCACCTACGAGGTGAACGGCACCGTGCGGCAGGTCGCCGAGCAGATGGTCAACGACGCACGGGCAGATCCCGACCTGTTCTTCAACGAAGACGACGGCTACTGGTATCTCACCGGCTCGCACTACTCGATTCCGTCGGATGCCCCGAACAGCGCGCTCATCGATGCGAACGCCTACCGCAGCATCGGGCTCAAGCGCGCGACGACGATCGAGGGCCTGAAGGACGCGCCCGAGCAGATCGTCATCGACCCGGATGCCGGCACACCCGGCCGGCAGGCGCAGTACCCGAACACCTTCTACGGGTGGGGCGGCTACATCTGGGCGCAGGAGTTCCACAGGATCAACGACCAGTGGTGGATCGTCGCCGGCATGAACCGGGGCTACGCGCCGACCGGTGGCTGGTGCGACAACACGGTGCTCATTCCGTACATCGGCACCGAGCAGTCGTTGCGCAACGGCGGCCTCGTCGACCCGGTCAATTGGGGCGAGCCGACCATCTTGCAGGGGGCGGCGTTCGACGTGTCGTACCTCGAACGCGAGGAGAACGGCGTGACCCAGGGCTACTGGGTCATGCCGATCGGAGCGAAGCTCCATGTCGCCAAGGCAACGATGGGGCCGAAGGGCACCGTGCCCCTGATCGACGGCGACCTCAGCCAGATCTACGGCCTCAGCCAGCCGTGGGAGTACGGCAAGTCTTCGCCGACGCCGTCGGACACGAACGAGGGCGCCGACCAGGGCATCGTCGAGGCGCCGTTCATGGTCGCGCACGGCGACTACATCTACCTCACCTATTCGGGCGGCACGGTCGACAAGTACTACGACCTCGGCCTGCTGCGCGCGGCGAAGGACGCCGACCTGAAGAACCCCGCCAGTTGGACCCAGGTGCCCTTCCCGGTGCTCGATACCAACGACACCGCGGCCGGACGCATCGGCGGGGCCGGCCAGGGCGGCCCGGGCCACAACTCCTTCGCCGTCGATGAGGCGGGCAATCTCGTTCTCGCGTATCACGCGCGGCCCTACCCCGAGCAACACACCGGCCCGGCCGCTGGGGGCCTGTTCGACCCCGATCGCAACACGTGGTTCAAGGCCGTCAACGTGCGCTCGAACGGCATGCTCGATCTGTCGATCAGCAGTGAGCAGGAGGTGGCGCCCGAGCACCGAACCGTGACGCTGCGCGTCATCGTCGAGCCACCGGCCTCCGCGCTGCAGGTGACGAGCGCGACGCGATGCGTGGCCGGCAAGGTCGCGCTGGTCGTGACGATCGGCAACGACGCGCCGGTCGCGGACTCGGTGCACGTCGTCACACCGTTCGGCGAGAAGACCGCCGAGATCACGGCGGGCAAGGCCGCGTCGCTCGTCTTCAGCACCCGTCAGAAGTCGATCGCGGCCGGGACGGTGACGGCGGTGTCGTCGAACGTCTCGCAGGCGCCCGTCGAAGCGGCGTACGCAGCGGCGGAGTGTGGTTGACATGTCGTTCCGCGAAATGCGGGAGCGCCTTGACGGTGCTCGGAACCATCCCTACGCTAGAAATGTTCCCGCTAACATTGGCGAAGAACACCTGGCCCCTCGCGGGGCCGTACCCGGCAAGGACGCCGACCTCGGTCGCGACCAGAGCCACCACTGCGTACGTGTCAGCCCCCTGCTGCACGACGGAACGGCTCGGCATGCGCCGACCGAGGAAACTGGAGACAACATGATCAGCAAAGGTGCTGCACTGCGTACCGCAGCAGGAGTGCTCGGCGGGCTCATGCTCGTCGGCGTCGGAAGCGCGGCGTTCGCCGCGTACCCCGACCCCACGAGCGGATCCGACGTCGACGTGAACGTCGACATCGCCGCCGTCGAGAACGGCGCGTTGAGCCTCACGGTCGACGCCAACGCGACGAGCCTCGCCGAGACCGGCTCGAACGCCTCGTACCGTCAGTTCACCGGTACACTGCCCAACGTGACGGTCACCGACACGCGCACCGAGGTGCCGGCTGGCGTGTTCTGGTACGTCACCGGCCAGGCGAGCAGCTTCGTCGGTGCGACCGGCCAGCCCGACATCACCGCCGACCACCTCGGCTGGGCGCCGGCGCTCGTGAACCCGGCCAATGGCGACGACGTGGTAGAGGGCCCCGCCGTCGACACGTCGCTCGACCCCACGACGCCGAACAACGTCGGTCTCGTCGGCGAAGAGCTGCTGGCGCTCAACCTGACCGACTCGCAGGCCGCGGCCACCGCCGGCCAGTGGACCGCCAACGCCGGCCTCGTGCTGAAGACCGCGGTCGATGTCGCTCCCGGCGCCTACACCTCGACGCTGACGCTCTCGCTCTTCGAGGACGCGCTCTAAGCACGTGAACCGATCTCGTCTCCGCCGCGCGCTCGCCGCCGTCGCCGCCGTCCTCTCGGTCGGCGTCGGCGGCGTGCTCGCGGCCGCGGGTCCCGCCGCCGCTGAGGAAGCGGCGCCCGTGTCGTGGTCGGTCACGCCGTCGGATGCCTCCGGGCCCGACGGGCGCTTCTCGGTCGAGCACGAGATCGACCCGGGTGCGAGCGTCGACGACTTCCTCGCGGTGCGCAACCTCGGCGCCGAAGAGGTCACGTTCGTGCTGTCGGCGGCCGACGGGTTCTACAACGACAACGGCCGCTTCGACATGCTGCCGTCCGGGCAGCCGTCCGTCGACGCGGGCACCTGGATCAGCCTGCCCGAATCGGTCACCGTCGCGCCCGCCGGCACCGTCGTGGTGCCGTTCACCGTGACCGTGCCCGAGAACGCCGAACCTGGCGACCACGCGGCGGGCATCGCCGCCTCCGTCATGTCGACGAGTTCGGGTGACGGGGCAGCGGTCGGTGTCGAGAGCCGCGTCGGGTTCCGGGTGATGACGCAGGTGACGGGTGAGCTCGAGCCCGCCTTCTCGGTGCAGCACGTCGCCACCGAGTACCGCACGTCGTGGAACCCCCTGCATCCCGGTGACGTCGCCGTCTCGTTCGACGTGGTGAACGAGGGCAATGTCCGGCTCTCGGTCGGCGGCACCGTCGACATCGCGGGCAGGCAGGTCGCCTTCCCCGCCGACGCCGAGCGCCAGCAAGACATCCTGCCCGGAGAGCACCACACCTTCACCGCCGACCTCGACGAGGTCTGGCCGCTCTTCGGATTCGCGGGCGAGATCGTCGTCTCGCCGACCGTCACCACGGTCGGCGGCGACACCGCAGAGGTCGCCCCAGCTTCGACCTCGATCTTCGTGTGGGCGGTGCCCTGGCCCCAGTTGCTGGTGCTGATCGGGCTCGCTCTCATCATCGTGGCGCTCGCTTGGCGCCGCGGGCGCTCGAAGCGCCGCTTCGACACGCTGCTCGCCGAGGCCCGTGAAGCGGGCCGTCAAGACTCCGCCGCAGGAGGGCTGGAAGCGACTTCCTAGCTTGCCAGAGGGCTCGCTGTTTCGACTCGCAGTTCCGCGCCGAGGCCGATGGTCTCGTGGCGCTCGTTCTGCACGCCTGCTCGGCGTGCCCGTCTGCACTGGAGGATCACCGATGATTCGAGAGACACCGATTCGAGAGACACCGATTCGAACGGCGTCACCCGCTGAGCGTCGTGCGCGGCGCTGGGTGGCCGGTGCGACGGGCGCGTTGCTCGCGGCGAGCAGTCTTGCGCTGGCGGGGCCGGGTGCGGCGACCGCCGTCACTCCGGGTTCGCTGATCGCGTCGTACGATTTCTCGGAGTCGTCGGGCACGATCGCCCACGATCTCTCGGGCACCGGGCACGATGGCACGGTCGTCGGCGGCGAGGCGTGGCGCGGCGGGTTCCTGCAGTTGAACGGCGCGAACCACGTGAAGCTGCCCGAAGGGCTGCTGGCGGGTCAGGCGGCGGCGACGATCGTGGTCGAGACGAACCCGATCGCGCTCAGCGGGGGGAAGTTCCTCTGGAACATCGGCGGGTCAGGCGATGGTTCCACCGGCCAGTTCTTCATCCAGCCCGTGGCGCCGCGACTGGCGATCTCGAAGACGAACTGGTCGGGTGAACAGTCGGTCACCTCGACCACGAAGCTCGCTGCCGGCCGGTGGCAGTCCGTCGCGGCGACGATCGCGAAGAACGCCGACGGAACGACCTCCACGCTGCGCCTGTACATCGATGGCGCGCTCGTGGCCGCGAAGACGGACTCGACGACGAATCTCAGCGATCTCACGACGCACACCATGAACTACCTCGGCAAGAGCGCCTACTCCGGTGACTCGCTCTATCAGGGCGGGGTGTCGTCCTTCCGGGTCTACACCGAGGCGCTCACCGCGGCCGAGCTCGGCACCATCGCCGAGACCGACGCGGGCGACGTGGCGGCCGAAGTTGCGGCCGCCGTCGACCTCGGCGCGGCGAACGCGCAAGACCTCGCGGCCGTCGAGGGCGACCTCGTGCTGCCGACGAGCGGGGGAGTGACCTGGTCGTCGTCGCCCGCCGGAATCGTGGCCGCCGACGGCACGGTGAGCCCACCGGCATCCGACACGGAGGTCACGCTGACCGCGAGCGCAACCGTTCGCGGCGCGACCGCGACGAAGCAGTTCGCGGTGACCGTGCTCGCCGCGCCGACCGCCGCAGAAGCGGCCGAGCGCGCGGCTGCTGCGATCGTGCTGCCGTCGGTGCTCGAGCAGGGCTACGCCCTGCCGGCCACCGTGCTCGGCCTGCCGGTCACGTGGTCGCACGTATCGGGCGCCGGCTCGGTCGACGGCGGGGCGATCGGCTCGGCCCCCGAGTCGGGTCTCAACGACGCGACGCTCGAGGCCGTCGTCGGCACCGCCCCTGACACGGCGAACGCACGATTCGACGTGCGCATCGCCGAGGCGCAGGCGCAGCGACTCGCGAGCTACTCGACCACGAAGAACACCCGCGGGGGCGATGACCCCGAGGTCACGCGCACCGCTCACCTCGCCCTCAGCGCCGACGGCACCACCTACACCGCGCTGAACTCGGGCGCCGGCGTGGTGTTCCCGAAGGTCACCGGCATGACCGAGACGAGCAACGGCACCAAGCGCTACCTCGCGAACCCCTACCTGTTCCGTCTGAAGGGCGACGAGGGCTTCGGCCTGATCGCACGCCGGGTCGACGCGGCGGGTGCGGGCGATGCCTCGGGCGCACTGGTCTTCACCTCGCCCGACCTCGTGCACTGGACCGAACTCGACTTCTTGCCCCTTCCGGGCCAGGGCGCGTCGGGTGCGGTCTCGGCTGAATGGGATGCCCGGGCCGACGCCTACCGGGTCGTGTGGACCGGCCCGACCGGATCCTCGCTCACCGGCACCACCGCGGCGTTCGCCTCGGTCGACTTCCACGGCGTCGGTCAGCAGCCGGTAGGACGCACGGGTGCCGTCGGCGTCGCGTTTGCCGAGAGCGCGTCGATCATCCCGCTCACCGCCGGCGAGGCGCAGGCGGTCGGGCAGTTGCTCGGCCGCGTGCACAACACCGGCGTTCAAGGTCCCGCGACGGTCGAGGTCGAGGCGGGCGGGCAGCTCGAACTCCCCGAGACGGTCACTGCCGACTACTCCGACGGCGGCACGCACGAGTTCCGCGTCGACTGGGACGCGTCGGCCGTCGACACGACGACCCCCGGCGAGTACACGGCGACCGGCACCCTGCAGCGCAACGACGCGGTCTACCCGCTCGCCACTCGCCGCGCCGACCCGCACATGCTGCGGTACACGCTGCCGAACGGCGAGAAGACCTGGCTGTTCATCTCGACCGACGACAACGGGCAAGACGAGTTCTTCATCCGCCGCGCCGACACCATCGCGGGTCTGGCGACCGCCGCCGATAACCGGATCCTCGGCATCGGGCTCTCGGGCGCCGCCCCGGTCGGCTCGCAGCTGTGGGCGCCCGAGCTGCACGTCGTCGACGGCGAGCTGTACCTGCTCTTCGCCGCGAACGCGAACAACGTGAACGGATGGAACGGGGTGCAGTCCTACACGATGCACCTGCGCTCGGGCGGCGACCCGCTCGTGCGTGCCGATTGGGAGGCGCCGCAGCGCGTCGTCGATGCGGCCGGCCAGCCGCTGACCACCTACGGCACCGGCATCACGCTCGACATGACCCACTTCGAAGACGCGGGCACCGACTACGTCGTGTGGTCCGAGCGCAACGTGCCCTCGACCGGCAACGGCCCCGCTGTGCTGAAGATCGCGAAGGTCACCCCATCGGCGACCGGGCCGTGGCAGCTCGACGGCGAGCGCTCGACGATCGTCTTCCCCGATCGCGGCTGGTCCGACAACACGACCGAGGTCGTCGAGGGCCCGTTCGTGATCCAGCGCGACGGCAAGGTGATGATCACCTTCTCGGGGTCGGGCGTCGACTGGACCTACAGCGTCGGTCTCGCGACCGGGCAATCGGGCGACGACCTGCTCGATCCCGCGGCGTGGGTCGTGCGCGACTACCCGATCTGGAGCTACGAAGGCCCGAACACCGACAACTGGGGGCCGGGGCACAACTCGTACACCTATGACGATGACGGCAACCTGCTGAACGTGTTCCACGCGAAGGTCACCCAGAACGGCACCCGCGACGCGGGCGTCCGCATGGTCTACTTCCGTCAGGACGGCAGCCCCATCCTCGACATGACCGACACCGAGTGGCTCGCCGTCGCCAACCGCACCGTGACCGCGACGGTCGTCGTCGAGGCGCCCGCCGAGCCGCCGATCACGGTCACCGCGCAGAGCCGCTGCATCGCGGGCAAGGCGACGTTGATCGCCTCGCTCTCGAACGCGGGCGAGACGCAGGCCGAGGTGTTCGTCGAGTCGCAGTACGGCACGAAGCGGCTCTCGCTGGCAGCCGGCAAGAGCACCTCGACGAGCTTCAGCACGCGCGCCTCCGAGCTGGCCGCCGGTCAGTTGACGGCGAAGGTCACCACGACCGTCGCCGGTTCCGGTCAAACGCTGACGACCAACTACACCGCCGCCTACACGACCCGCACCTGCGGTTGATCGGAGCACACCCATGAATCGCACCAGCAGAACGCGGCTGACGACCGTGGCGTCCCTCGTCGTCGGGGCCGCACTGGCCTCGTCACTCGGCGCATCGCTGCCCGCGGCGGCAGAGGAGCCGGCCGCCCCGCAGCCGATCGCCGCCTACGCCTTCGACGACGGCACCCTGCACGACTCGGTCGGCACGGCCGACCTCACCGCTTCGGGCACCGCGGCGCTCGTGACGGATGCCGATCGGGGCCGGGTGCTGCGCCTCGACGGTTCCGCCAACGGCTTCGCGGCCTTCCCGCAGGGCTTCTTCGACGGCCGCGACGCCATGACGGTGTCGATGGACATCAAGAGCGAGAAGACGAGCGGCAACTTCTTCACCTTCGCCTTCGGCGCCGATTCGACGAAGTACTCCTTCCTGCGCGTGCGCGGCGCCGATGTGCGCAGCGCGATCACGAATGCGTCGTGGCAGAGCGAGTCGGCCGTGACGGGCACGGTCGCGAGCGGGTCGTGGCACCACTACGACCTCGTGTTCGACGGCGCGAAGATGACCGTCTACGTCGACGGGGCGAAGTTCGGCGAGAACCCCGCGCTCGGCACCACCGTGTCCGGGCTGGGCTCGAACCTCCTCGGCTATCTCGGCAAGTCGTTCTATGCGGCCGACGGGTACTTCCAGGGCTCGTTCGACGAGGTACAGGTGTTCGATCGGGCGCTCACCGCCGCTGAGGTGCTCACCAACGCCGGCGCGACCGACCAGTTGACCGACGTGTCGCTCAATGACCCGTCGGTGTTGAAGATCGCTCCGATCGTGAACGGAGCAGCCCGCACGGCGATCCTGCCGCTGCGACCGGGCACGGATGCCTCGGCGCTCGCGCCGACCTTCACCGCCGCCGCCGGAGTGAGCGTCTCGCCCGCGTCGGGCGAGATCGTCGACCTCCGCGCGCCGGTCACGTACACGCTGACCGCGCCGGGCGGAACGACGGCGACCTGGACGCTCTCGGCGCACGTGATGCAGAGCCCCGTGCTGCCCGGGCTGTACGCCGACCCGAACATCGCGGTCTTCGGCGACACCTATTACCTCTACGCCACGACCGACGGCACCGCCGGCTGGGGTGGCAAGGACTTCTTCGTCTGGAAGTCGCCCGACCTCGTGAACTGGACCCGCTCCGCGGAGCCCTTCCTCACCCTCGACGGCGCCAACGGAAACGTGCCGTGGGCGAGTGGCAACGCGTGGGCGCCGACGATCATCGAGCGCGACGGCAGGTACTTCTTCTACTTCAGCGGCCACAACGCGGCCCTGAATCGAAAGACGATCGGCGTGGCCGTGGCCGAGAGCCCCGAGGGGCCGTTCACCGCGCAGCCCACGGCGATGATCCTGAACAACGAGTCCGTCACCTCGGGTCAGGCCATCGACCCGTCCGCGTTCCTCGACCCCGTGTCGGGCAAGTACTACCTGTTCTGGGGCAACGGCAGCCCGGTCTACGCCGAGCTGAGCGACGACATGCTGTCGCTGAAGCCGGGCACGATCGCACGCATCAGCGGGCTGACCTCGTTCCGCGAGGGAACGTTCGTGAACCACCGCGACGGCCTGTATCACCTGACGTATTCGATCGACGACACCGGGTCCGAGAACTACCGGGTCGGCTACGCGACCTCGACGAGCGTGCACGGGCCGTGGACCTACCGCGGGGTCATCCTGCAGAAAGACCTCTCACTCGGCATCAAGGGCACCGGCCACAGCTCGATCATCAACGTGCCTGGCACCGACGACTGGTACATCGCCTACCACCGCTTCGCCATGCCGAACGGCGACGGCACCCACCGCGAGACGACGATCGACAAGCTCACGATCGGCCCGGACGGGCTCTTCCAAGCGGTGCAGCCGACCCTCACGAGCGTCGCACCTCAGACGATCGCGAGCCCCGTCGAGGTGACGGCCGCGGCATCCACTCGCTGCGCAGCGGGCCGGGCCGTGCTCGTGGTCACCGCGACCAACGCGTCCGACGAGGCCGTCGGGCCGGTGGCTGTCGGCATCGAGACCGCGTACGGCTCGAAGGAGCTCGCCGCGCTCGCCGCCGGCGCCGCGAGCAGCACGACCTTCTCGAGCCGGCTCGCGTCGATGCCCGCGGGCACGGCGACCATCACCGCGAACGCGACGGATGCCTCGGCCGCCCACCCCGTCGAGGTCGCGTACGCAGCACGCAGCTGCGGCTGAGGGCGACGGCCGGCCGCATGCAGCACCGCACAGCAGACACCAGCATCAACAACCGACAGCGCCCACCGGCGCGAACACACCACTCCGGAGGATCACCGATGATTCGAGAGACACCGATTCGAGAGACACCGATTCGAACGACGTCACCCACTGCACGTCGTGCGCGGCGCTGGGTCGCCGGCGCGACGGGCGCGTTGCTCGCGGCGAGCAGTCTGGCGCTCGCCGGCCCGGGTGCGGCGACCGCCGTCACTCCGGGCTCGCTGATCGCGTCGTACGACTTCTCGGAGGCGTCGGGCACGGTCGCCCACGATCTCTCGGGCACCGGGCACGACGGGACGGTCGTCGGCGGCGAGGCATGGCGCGGCGGGTTCCTGCAGTTGAACGGCGCGAACCACGTGAAGCTGCCCGATGGGCTGCTTGCCGGTCAGTCGGCCGCGACGATCGTGGTCGAGACGAACCCGACCGCGCTCAGCGGCGCCAAGTTCCTGTGGAACATCGGCGGTTCGGGTGAGGGTGCCACGGGCCAGTTCTTCATCCAGCCGGTGGCGCCGCGATTGGCGATCTCGAAGACGAACTGGTCCGGTGAGCAGACCGTGACGTCGACGACGAAGCTCGCCGAGGGGCGGTGGCAGTCGGTCGCGGCGACGATCGCGAAGAACGCCGATGGTACGACTTCGACGCTGCGGCTGTATATCGATGGTGCGCTCGTGGCCGAGAAGTCGAACTCCACGACGAACCTCAGCGATCTCACGACGCACACGATGAACTTCCTGGGCAAGAGCGCCTACGCCGCTGACTCGCTGTACCAGGGCGGGGTGTCGTCGTTCCGGGTCTACACCGAGGCGCTCACCGCCGCAGAGCTCGGCACCATCGCCGCGACCGACGCGCAGGCCGCGGCGAACGAGGCGGCAGCCGCGCTCGACCTCGATGCCGTGAACGAGCAGGATCTCGCCGCCGTGGAGACCGACCTCGTGCTGCCGACGAGCGGGGGAGTGACCTGGTCGTCGTCGCCCGCCGGAATCGTGGGCGCCGACGGCACGATCAGTCAACCGGCATCCGACACCGTCGTGACCCTCACGGGCACCGCGACCGTGCGC
Source organism: Agromyces sp. GQ35 (assembly GCF_059758475.1). Classification (NCBI taxonomy): domain Bacteria; kingdom Bacillati; phylum Actinomycetota; class Actinomycetes; order Micrococcales; family Microbacteriaceae; genus Agromyces; species Agromyces sp. GQ35. Next base: position 1,512,869 of record NZ_JCAXEO010000001.1, read on the forward strand.
GGCACGACCGCGACCAAGCAGTTCTCGGTGACCGTGCTCGCCGCACCGACCGATGCAGAAGCGGCCCAGCGCGACGTCGACGCGATCGCCCTCGCGAACGCCGGCGACGTGCGCGGCAACCTCACGCTGCCGACGACCGGCGAGCGGTTCGGCTCGACGCTGAGCTGGAATTCTTCGGATGCCGCGATCGTCGACGTCGCGGGCACCGATGCGGTTGCGCCCGGCGTCGTCACGCGGCCCACGACCGTCGACACGACCGTCGTGCTCACCGTCACCGGGGCGTTCGGCGACGCCGTCGCCACCCGCGAGATCCCGCTCACGGTGCGCAAGTCGACGCCGCTCGCGAAGACCACCGACTACCTCTTCGCGCACTTCACCGGCACCGAGGGCAGTGCGAGCGACGAGCAGATCTACATCGCCACGAGCCGCGACGCGCTGACCTTCACCGACACCCGTGCGAACGGCGATCCGGTGCTGTCGCTCGCCGCCGACCAGGGCGACGGGGGCGTGCGCGACCCGTTCGTGGTGCGCTCGCCCGAGGGCGACCGCTTCTTCATGATCGCGACCGACCTGAGCATCTACCACCGTGGGGGCTGGGGCAACTCGAACGCGACCGTCACCGGCTCGAAGTTCCTCGTCGTGTGGGAATCCACCGACCTCGTCGACTGGAGCGAGCCGCGCTTCGTCGATGTGGCGAGCGAGATCCCGAACGCGGGCATGGCCTGGGCGCCCGAGGCGATCTGGGACGACGTGACCCAGCAGTACTACGTCTACTGGGCGACCCGTGCCGACGGCAACACCGAGCTCGGCGACAGCGTCGACGTCTACCTCTCGACCACCCGCGACTTCACCACCTTCTCGACGCCGGTCAAGTGGATCGACCGTTCGCACTCCATCATCGACACCACGGTGATCAAGGTCGGCGACTGGTTCTACCGGGCGTCGGGCGACGGCGAGATCACCATCGAGCGGTCGAAGAAGCTCGACGCGATCACCACCTCCGCGACGGCGAAGACCAGCGGCACCGAGCAGGAGTGGGTGCTCGTCGGCACGCTGCAGTCGATCCTGAGCGGCAGCGGCACCTGCTCGGGCGGGAACAACTACACCGGTGGATGCCTCGAGGGACCGGAGTTCTTCGCGTACAACGACGACGACCGAGGCGCCGCTGAGCAGCTCTACGGCCTGCTCGCCGACCAGTACGCCACCGGCCGCGGATACCTGCCGTTCCGCTCGACCGACCTCGCCTCGACCTCCGCGTCGGTGTGGTCGAAAGCGGGCGGCGTGAATCTCGGCACACTCAAGAAGCGCCACGGCGGCATCCTGCCGATCACGGCCGAGGAGTACCAGCGCGTCATGTTCACCTACGCCGGCGTCGGCACGAACCCCGATCTCGCGATCGAGACGAGCGCGAGCACCCGCTGCGTCGCCGGCAAGGTCACGGTCGTCGCCTCGGCGAAGAACGCCGACACCAGGCCGGCGGATGTCACGGTGACGACCGTCTACGGCTCGAAGACGTTCACCTCCGTGCAGCCGGGCAAGACCGTCTCGCAGGCGTTCTCGACGAGGCTCGCCGCAATCGACGCCGGGTTCGTCGGCGTCACAGCGACGGCGAGCAGCGCGAACTCCGATGACAGTGCGGCCTACGCCGCACGGAGCTGCGGATGACCGCGCTCACCCGTCGGGACGTGCTCGGGGGGGCGCTGATCGCGGCATCCCTCGCGGCGGCCGGCGCGGCGGGCGCGACAGCGCTCCCCGCGCAGGCCATGGCCGGAGGCACGGTCGCCCCGCGCTCGGCGTTCACGTCGCTGGGCACCTCCACGTCTGCACATCCGGGACTGCTGCACACGGCATCCGATCTCGGTGACCTGGCCGCTCGCATCGCTGCACAGTCCCAGCCGTGGTATTCGGGATACGAACGCCTCGCGGCCAACGGGCGCAGCAACCCCGCCTGGAATCCGCGGCCGCTCGCAACCGTGATCCGCGGTGGCACCGGCCAGAACTACATGCAGATGGCCTACGACATCCACGCCGCTTATCAGAACGCGCTGCGGTGGCGGGCGACCGGCCTCGAGGAGCACGGCGCGACCGCGGTGCGCATCCTCAACGCCTGGTCGTCGTCGCTCGTCGCGATCGGCGGAAACGCCGACCGCTTCCTCGCAGCGGGCATCTACGGGTACCAGTTCGCGAATGCCGCGGAGCTCGTGCGCGAACGGAGCGACTTCCGGCTGACGGCGTTCCGCGACATGCTGCTGAATGTCTTCCAACCGATGAACGAGCAGTTCCTGGCATTCCACAACAACGCCGTGATCACCAACTACTGGGCGAATTGGGATCTGTGCAACATGGCGTCGATCCTCGCGATCGGGATTTTCGCCGACCGCGACGACCTCGTCGATCGAGCGGTCGACTACTTCGCCAACGGCGCGGGCAACGGCTCGCTGCCGCATGCGGTGCCGTTCGTCTACGCCGACGAGGGCCTCGCGCAGTGGCAGGAGAGCGGTCGCGACCAGGGCCACACCATGATGGGCATGGGGCTCATGGGCGCGATCTGCGAAATGGCGTGGAATCAAGGCATCGACCTGTGGGGCGCCGACGACAACCGGTTCCTGAAGGCGGCCGAGTACGTCGCCAAGTACAACCTCGGCAACGACGTGCCGTTCACGCCGTACACCTGGCAGTCGGGCCCGAACACGACGGCCGGCCATGTCGGCTGGCAGACCCAGACCGTCGTGGGCGGCGGATCGCGGGGGCAGCTCAGACCCGTGTGGGAGGCGATCCTCGGGCACTATGCAGGCCGGCGCGGCCTGCAGGCGCCGTGGACGGCGCAGATGGTGCAGCTCGTTCGAGCCGAGGGGGGCGGCGGCGACTACGGCCAGGAGTCCGGCGGGTACGACCAGCTCGGATTCGGCACTCTGACGGCTGCGGCCTCTGGGGTCGGCGAGCGCGTCTCGCGCCTGCAGGCGTTCACGCATCCGAGTCACTACGTCGCCGCCTCGGCGGGCTCGGTCGCGCTCGCCGCCGACCCGGCGCTCGGCCTCTCACGGTTCAGGGTCGTCTCGGGGCTGGCGGGCACGGCAGATGGCCGTGTGTCGTTCGAGTCCGTCGAACGGCCGGGCACCTACCTGCGGCACAGTTTCTTCAGGCTCGTCGCGAACCAGGGCGATGGTTCGTCGCTGTTCGCGGCGGACGCGACCTTCGTGCCGGTCGCCGGGCTCGGGCACTCGATGCTCACCTCCTTTCGCTCGCACAACTTCGCAGAACGGTACATCCGTCACCGGAACTTCCAGCTGTGGATCGATCCGATCAGGGACGACCAGGATCGAAAGGACTCGACCTTCCGGCTCGTCGACTGACGGGTCAGGCGCTGCGCACGCGACGGGTCGTCTCGCGTTCGACGATCGACGTCGGATGCACGACGACGCGCCGTTCCAGCACGCCCTCCCGATGTTGCAGGCGCGAGACGAGCAATTCGGCCACTGTCTCTGCCCTGGCCTCATTCGAGGGCTCCACGGTGGTCAGGCGCGGCACGGTGTACTGGCTGGCGGTCGTATTGTCGAACCCCACCACCTGCACGTCTTCGGGAACGCGCAGCCCGGCGTCTGCCAGTGCTCGGAGCGCGCCGATGGCGAGGCCATCGGTGAAGGCGAAGACCGCATCGAACCGCCGCCCTGACGCGATCAGGGCGCGGATGCTGCCGTGCCCGCCTTCGGCGTTGAACGACGACGGGAGCACGAGGGCCGGGTCGAATTCGCTGTCGATCTCGGCGTGCGCCTCGGCGTAGCCGCGGGTGCGGAGACCCGGCATGGACTCCTCAGCGTCGTGCACGCCGCCGAGGGCGACGATCGAGCGCGCTCCGGTGCGCAGCAGCAGCCCGGTCGCGAGCCGGGCGCCGCCCTCGTTGTCCATGAGCACGTGGTCGAATCGGCTCGACAGGGCGCGCTCGCCGAGGAGCACGACGGGCTTGTCGATGCTGATGCGATCGAAGTCGGGGGTATCACCGGCGGCGAGCGCGAGCACGAATCCGTCGTACGAATCGAGGTGCGACGACGCGAGCGACTCGACCTCGGCGCGCACGGCACCGCCGGTGTTCTCGGTCACGAGTCGCAGCCCGCGCTCGGCGAATCGGTCGTTCAGGGCCTGCGCGAGCGCGCCGTAGTACTCCGAGTCGAACGTCGGGATGGCGAGTCCGACCATGCCGGTGCGGCCACGCCGAAGCGAGCGCGCCGACTGGTTGAGGCGGTACCCGAGCTGGGCGATGGATTCGATCACCCGCACACGCGTCTCGTCGCCGACGCGCGCCGAGCGCCCGTTGACCACGTTCGACACGGTCTGCGGCGATACGCCCGCGTGCCGAGCCACGTCCTGCATGGTGACGTTCATGCGGTCGTGACCGGGCATGCCCCCATCCTCCCACTCGCCTGGCGCTGACCGCGCAGAAGCTCGGAGATCGAGGCGACCGAAGCGGGCGCTCGTGGCATGAGCAGGAGCACGAGCGACTCGGACGGTCTTGCCACCGCCGGAATGTTCGCGGTAACATCCGAAAGCCGTTCGGGAGTTTATCGATCCACTCCAGTACCGAATCCGGCCCGTTCGCAATCGAAGGAGATCGCAGATGAGCACGCGTGCAGTGTTGGTTCGGCGGGTCGTCTCGCTCGTCACCGCCGGTCTGTTGGTCGGCGTCGGCCTCGCCGCGACCGCCGGTGCCGCGCAGGCCGCCGACGACTGGAACCCGGAGTCGTCGTACACCTCGACCGACACGGGCGACGGCACGTACACGGTTCCACTGCTCAACGCCGACGTTCCCGACGTGAGCGTCGAGCGCGTCCCGGCATCGCAGAACGACGAAGGCCGCGACATCTACTACATGATCAGCACCACGATGCAGCTCAGTCCGGGCGCACCGATCATGAAGTCGTACGACCTCGTCAACTGGGAGATCGTGAACTACGCGTTCGACCGCCTCGCCATCGGTGATGCCGCCTCCTTGCGAAACGGCTCGAACTCGTACGGGCAGGGGCAGTGGGCGTCGTCGCTCCGCTTCCACGACGGCACCTTCTACGTGCTCATCAATTCACTGAACCTGGGCGGCGCGTACATCTATCGCACCGACGACATCGAGAACGGGGCGTGGACGAGGGCGGCACTCGGCCGAAGCCTGCACGATCCTTCGCTGTTCTTCGACGACGCCGACGGCGGAACGCCGTACATTATCTACGGCGGCGTCAGCGCCGTGCGGCTGAACCCGGCGCTGACCGCGATCGAGCAGGACTTTCCGAACTTCATCCAGCGCGGCGACTACGCGAGCCAGCCGTACGTCGGCAGCACCGGGCTCTTCGAGGGCGCCCAGGCGTTCTTCATCGACGGCTACTACTACGTGGTGATGATCACCTGGCCGAGCAGCGGTCGACAGGTCGCGATGTTCCGCTCGACCGAGCTGCTCGGGCGCCTCGCGGCGACACCGGCGCCCTACGAGTCCCGCGGCGTGCTGAACTCGAACGGATTCGCGCAGGGCAGCCTCGTGCCCATCTCGAATGACGCGGGCGCTGATGACTGGTACGGCTTCTTCTTCCGCGACACGTTTCCGATCGGCAGAATTCCGGCACTGATCCCGGCGACCTGGAGCGACGGGTGGCCGACCTTCGGCGAAAACGGCGTCGTGCCGGTGGACGGCGTCTTCGCGAAGCCGATCGAGCTCGCTCCTGCGCAGGAGCGGTTCGAGCGGCTCAAGGGCATCGTCGCGTCCGACGACTTCGACAACGATGCACCGCATCGCGCCTACCAGGACGAGCAGTGGACGCTGCCGACGGCACCCGACCTCGACGAGACGCTGATCGGCGTCGAGCTCTTCGGCAATCCCGGCGTCGAGTCCGGAAGCACCGAGGGCTGGATGGCCAATGACAGCGCGACGCTCTCGACGACCACCGACGCGCACACCGGCTCGACGGCCATCGCCGTCTCCGGGCGGAGCACCACCGGATCGGGCCCGGCGCAGAACGTCACGGGCAAGGTGCAGCACGGCGTCACGTACGACGTCTCGGCATGGGTCAAGTACGAGAATCCTGCGAGCCCGGCGACCAAGCAGTTCCTCATCACGGCCCGCTACGGCGGAGGCAGCACGGTCTTCACCAACCTCTCCCCCGCCACGGCCGTGACCCGCGGGAGCTGGGGCAAGGTGACGGGATCGTTCACGATCCCGTCATCGCAGGCACTCTCCGACGTGCGCATCTTCATCGAGACTCCGTGGACGAGCACGCCGTCGACCGCCCCCGACACCCACCTCATGGACTTCGCGGTCGATGACGTGTCACTCATCGGACGCCCGGCCACCACCGAGCTGCCCCATGCCGACGAGATCGCCCCGAACGGGTCGAACCTCGATCTCGCATGGGAGTGGAACCACACGCCCGACAATCGATACTGGTCGCTCACCGCTCGCGAAGGCTGGTTGCGGATGACGGCCGGCAAGGTCGTGACCGGTGCGTACACGCATCGCGGCTCCGGCGGCGAGCTGACCTGGCTCGAAGAGACTCGGAACACGCTCTCGCAGCGCACGTTCGGACCTCGGCAGTCGGTCGAGACGAAGCTCGACATCTCGGGCATGAACGACGGCGACGTCGCCGGTCTCGCGGCGTACAACCGCGACTTCTCGTACGTCGCGGTCAAGCGCGTGAACGGCGTGAGCTCGGTGGGTGTCGTCCATCGCGGCCAGCCCTTCGCGGCGTCGATCGATCAGTCGGCCGTCGAGAGCTTTCTGCCGGGCCGCTCTGCGGCACTTGGTGACGCCACGGAGGTGCATTTGAAGGCGGACCTCGACTTCGCTCGGACTCCGGGTCAGCTCTTCACGACGTTCTCCTACAGTCTCGACGGGCTCCAGTGGACGACGTTCGGCGACGCCGTCGGGCCGCTCCGGCTCGACGGAGGGCTGACGCACTTCATGGGGCACCGGGTCGGACTGTTCAACTACGCGACCCAGCAGACCGGCGGCCACGTCGACGTCGACCGCTTCCTGCTGAGCGACACGCTGACGGCGCAGAACCAGCCGCTCGACACGAGCGACCTGGCGGCAGCCATCGCCTACGCCGACTCGCTCGACTCGGGGGACTATCCCGCCGACGCATGGGCGACCATGGCCGACACGCTTGCCGAGGCGCGAACGGTGGCAGCAGGGGCGATCGGTACGCAGAACCAGATCGATGCCCCCGAGCGAGCGCTCAGTTATGAACTCGCTCGCCTCGGAACGCTGCAGGCGCCGGCCCCGACCCTCGACGTCGAACTGACGGCCGGCACCCGCTGCGTGGCCGGAAAGGTCGTCGTCACTGTGCGTGCGACCAACGCCGAGGAGGTGCCGATCATGGTCGCCTTCGAGACGCCGTACGGCAGCAAGTCCTTCGCGTCGGTCGCTCCCGGCAAGAACGCGGTGCACGCGTTCACGACCCGCCTCGCGAGCCTGCCCGCGGGAGCCGTATCCGCTGAGTTCTCGGCGACCATCGACGGCGAATCCGTCTCGATGGAGCGCGAGGCGGGGTACCCGGCCCGCGCGTGCAATTGATCTGGGCGGGCGGAGCCGGTCGACCCGGATCCGTACCGCTCGGAACCCGGTCCCGAGGCTGGCCTCGGGACCGGGGATCCAACGTCCCACGACACTAAATCAAGGAGGATTCGTGGAACTGCAACAGGAACGGCGCAGACGCGTGCCGAGGCGGACCCTGGCCGGTCTCGCCCTGGCGGCGCTCATGACCGCATCATTCGCTGCGACGACGACATCGTACGCCGCCGACGAGGAGCTCGTGCTGAACGGCGGCTTCGAGAACGGCACGACCAACTGGATCGTGAACAACGGCAACGGAACCGACGGCGGAACCCTCGCCACGACGACCGATGCCTACTCGGGATCGAGCGCGGCCATCATCACCGGCCGCGCCACCACCGGCTCAGGCCCGATGCAGGACCTGACCGGCAAGGTGGCGGCCGGGCAGACGTACACGCTCAAGGCCAGGATCAAGTACGACAACGCCAACGGGCCCGCGACGAAGCAGTTCTTCGCCACGATGCACTACGGCGGCAGCACCTACACGAACCTCGTCAGCGTCACGGCGACGAAGGGGCAGTGGGCGTACATCAACGGCAGCTTCACGATCCCGACCGGGCAGAGCGTGGCGACCGCCCGTGTCTTCTTCGAGACGCCGTGGACCTCGACGCCGTCGTCAGCACCCGACACGCACCTGATGGACTTCACCCTCGACGACGTCTCGATGGTCGGCGCCCCGCCGCCCCCGCCGCCGTCGAGGACCGTGGAGGTCGAAGGCCGGCTTCCGGGGGACCACAACCCCCTGCTCGGGCACAAGTTCGGGGCCGACGGCTTCGGCTTCGTCGACAAGGGCCGCGTGTACATGTACATGACGAACGACACCCAGGGGTACGCTCCCAACCCGGTCACCGGAGTCTCTCCGCAGATCAACTACGGGGCGATCAACCAGGTGACGCTCATCTCGTCGACCGACATGGTGAACTGGACGGACCACGGTGAGATCCAGGTCGCCGGGCCGAACGGCGTCGCTCCGTTCACGAACAACTCGTGGGCTCCGGGCATGGCAAAGCAGGTCGTCGGCGGCGTGGAGAAGTACTACCTCTACTACGCCAACGGCGGTGGGTCGAGCAACGTGCTCACGGGCACGAGCCCGCTGGGCCCGTGGACGAGCGAGCGCACGAGCACGCTGATCAACAGCAGCACTCCCGGCGCGCAGGGCGTCTCCTGGCTCTTCGACCCCGCGCCGCTGGTCGACGACGACGGCGAGGAGTACCTCTTCTTCGGCGGCGGTCCCGCGTCGACGAGCATGCCGGCCGCTGAGCGCTTCAACAACCCGAAGAACATCCGCGTCATCGAACTCGGCGACGACATGATCTCGACGGAGGGCACCGCTGCCGTCGTCGACGCGCCGGTCGCCTTCGAGGCGGCGCAGGTGTTCAAGCGCGGAGAGAAGTACTACCTCTCGTACTCGTCGCACTTCGGGGGTACCGACTTCGGCGGCAGCCAGACCCCGCTGCCGGGGTACCCGGGCGGCGGCCAGATCGGCTACATGATGTCGGAGGATCCGATGTCGTGGCCGAAAGAGGCGTACGCCGGCGTCATGTTCCCGAACCAGTCCCAGTTCTTCGGATCGGGCACTGGAGGCAACAACCACCAGTCGGTCTTCGAGTACGAAGGCAAGTTCTACTTCACCTATCACGCGCCGACGCTGAACAAGCGCATCAACGGCGACACGACGCAGGGCTATCGAAGCCCGCACATCGAGGAGCTGACGTTCAAGGCCGACGGCACCGTCAACCAGGTCGTCGGCACGTATGCGGGTGTCGATCAGGTGCGGGACTTCGATCCGTTCCGCGTGTTCGAGGGCGAGACCCTCGGCTGGACGAAGGGCGTCGCGACGGCCAAGGTCGATGGTGGATCCTCGGAGTTCGGTGCCTCGGCCCCGAACCTCGTGGTGAAGGACATCGACGCCGGCGACTGGACGGGTCTCTCCTCGGTGGCGTTCGGTGAGAACGGCGCTGCGTCGATCACTGCGAAGGTGAAGCCGCTTCAGGCCGGCGGCGCGATCCAGGTGCGCCTGGACTCGGCTGACGGCCCCGTGGTGGGCACGATCGACGTCGATGGCACGACGGGTGCGTGGACCGAGGTGACTGCCGACCTCGAGGGGGCGACGGGCACCCACGACGTCTATTTCACCTACAGCGGCGCCGCCGGTGACCTGTTCGAGCTCGACACGCTCGAGTTCACCGAAGGCGAGGTGGCTCCGGCGCTCGACGTCGCGGTGACCGCCGGCACACGATGCGTCGCCGGCAAGGCGATCGTGACGGTGCAGGCGACGAACCACGAGGACGTATCGGTCTCGGTCGTCTTCGGGACGTCATTCGGCACCAAGTCGATCGCGTCGCTTGCTCCGGGGAAGAACGCGGTGCACGCGTTCACCACTCGTCAGCCGACCTTGCCGGCCGCCACGGTCGCCGTGACTGCGACTGCGCCCGTGGATGGCGAGCCGCGGACCGTCTCGCTGGATGCGCCGTACGACGCGCGGTCCTGTGGCTGAGTGAACGCGGCGGCCCGCACCTTCACTCGCCCACTCATCGAGTGGGCCGAGTCCGAGGGAGCGGGTCGCCGCGCCCTCGACCGCGTTGCGGACGGCGCGCAGCCGCAGGCTGAGCCGAGCGCGGGCCGGGGCGAATAGGCTGGTGCCCGTCGGTCGGTGTCGGAGGTCGGCGCCGAGCGGCCCGAGCACGATGAGTGTGCAGAGACATCCGCGAGACAGGAGTCGGTCGTGAGTGACGTCGAGACGGGGGAGCGCCCCGAGAAGCTCGGCATCCGCGAGGTTGCCGCGCTCGCCGGCGTCTCGCACATGACCGTCTCGCGCGTGCTCAATGGGCACCCCAACATCCGCCCCGCCACCCGGCAGCGCGTGCTCGACGTCATTCAAGAGCTCGACTTCAAGCCCAACAGCGCAGCGCGCGCGCTCGCGACGCAGCGCACCCAGCGCATCGGCGTCATCGTCGACAGCTCGGTCGAGTTCGGGCCGACCAGCACGCTGCGCGGCATCGAGTTCGCCGCCCGCTCGAGCGGCTACTCGGTGGCATCCGTCGCCCTGCAAGACGACGCCAACCTGACGCCCGAGACGGCGGTGAGCCACTTGATCGCCGAGGGGGTCGATGCGCTGTGCATCGTCGCGCCGCGCTCGTCGTCGGTGTCAGCGCTCCGGCGCATCTCGATCGACGTGCCCGTGCTCGTGGTGAAAGCCGCGAAAGACCCGACGTTCCTCAGCGTCAGCGTCGACCAGCAGCTCGGCACGACGCTCGCCGTCGACCACCTGGTCTCGCTCGGACACCGCGACATCCTGCACCTCGCCGGCCCCCTCGACTGGCTCGATGCGCGTGGTCGCGAGCGCGCGTTCCACACCCGCATCGAGCAGTGGGGCCTGAAGGCGCGGCCGATCGTCGTCGGCGACTGGACCGCCGACTTCGGCTACGACTACGCGTCGAACCTGAAGGGCGTGCCCGAGTACACGGCCATGTTCGTCGCGAACGACGAGATGGCGCTCGGCGTCGTGCACGGCTTCCACGACCGCGGCATCCGGGTACCCGAAGACGTGAGCATCGTCGGCTTCGACGACCTGCCGCTCTCTCGCCACTTCATCCCGCCGCTCACGACCGTGCGGCAAGACTTCCATGCGCTCGGAATCAAGGCCATGGAGGTGTTGCGCGCCGCGCTCGAGGGCCGCGAGATCCCGCAGCGCTCGAAGATCCCGAGCGAGCTCGTCGTCCGCGCATCGACCGCGCCGCCGAGGTCGTCATGACCGAGCGGGATGCCTCGGCGCGGCCGGTCGTCGAGATGACCGGTATCACCGTGGTGATCGAGGGAACACCGGTGCTGCACGGCGTCGACCTGCGCCTGTTCGGCGGCGAGATCCACGCCCTCATGGGCGGCAACGGTGCCGGCAAGTCGTCGATGGTGAAGGCGCTCACCGGCGCGTACCGCATCGATGCCGGCGAAGTGCGCATCGACGGGGAGCCGGTCGCGCTCTCGGGCCCGGCCGCGGCGGAGGCGGCGGGCGTCGCCGCAGCCTTCCAAGACGTCGACCTGTGCGGCAATCTCTCCATTGCCGAGAACGTCATGATCGGTCACGAGGAGCGGCGCTGGTACGGCATCTCGTGGGGAGCAACGCGGCGGCGAGCCGTTGCGGTGCTCGACGAGCTGGGCCTCGGCGACCTCGACCCCAAGCAATCGGTGTCGGCGTTGTCGCCGGCCATCCAGCAGCTCGTCGCCATCGCCCGGGCGCTGGTGACCCAGCCGAAGGTGCTCGTGCTCGATGAGCCAACCTCGAGTCTCGACGCCGATGAGGTGGCCACCCTCTTCCGGGCCCTGCGGCGCCTGCGCGAGCAGGGCGTGGCGATCCTCTTCGTCTCGCACTTCCTCGAACAGGTCTACGCGATCAGCGACCGCATCACGGTGCTGCGCGACGGCCGTGGGCACGGGGAGTACTCGACGAGAGAACTCGACCGTGCCGAACTGATCTCGAAGATGATCGGCAAAGACCTCACCGAGCTGCGCCGCATCGGGTCGGAGCGACGCGCCCACCGCGCCGAGCCCACGGGCGAGCCCGTGTACCGCGCGGTCGGCGTCGGCCGGCGGGGCGACTTCGATGCGACCGACTTCGAGCTGCACCGGGGCGAGGTCGTCGGTCTCGGCGGCCTGCGCGGTTCGGGCCGGAGCGAGTTCGGCCAGCTGCTCGCCGGCGTCGTGCGGGGCGACTCGGGAACGATCCAGATCGACGGCCGCAAGGTCGTGCTGTCGAGCCCGGCGGCTGCGCTGCGCCACCGCATCGCGTTCGCGAGCGAAGACCGGCGCGACGGCGGCATCATCGAGGAGCTGAGCGTGCGCGACAACATCGTGCTCGCCCTGCAGGCGATCCGGGGCTGGGCGCGACCGATCTCGCACGCCGAGCGCGATGCGCTGGTCGAGCGGTTCATGGAGTCGTTCGACATCGTGGCGCCAGGGCCGGATGCGCCGGCGAAGCAGCTTTCCGGCGGGAACCAGCAGAAGGTGCTGCTCGCAAGATGGCTCGCGACGAGACCCCACGTGCTCGTGCTCGACGAGCCGACCCGCGGCGTCGACATCGCGGCGAAGGTCGAGATCCAGGCTCGCGTGGCCGAGATGGCCAGAGACGGCGTCGCCGTGGTGTTCATCTCCTCGGAGCTCGACGAGGTGGTGCGGCTCAGTGACCGCATCGCGATCCTCAAAGACCGCCGCAAGATCGGCGAGGTCAGCAACGGGCCGGGGCTCAGCGTCGACACGATCATCGAGATGATCGCGGCCGCCGACGAAGACGACGCGTAGGGGCGCGCACCAGAACCTCGCGGCCCGTCGCCGTTTCCAGAACGTTATGTTTCCGGGAACAATGGGTGTTGCGCTTCGGAAATTGTTCCCGGTAACATGCTGGAAGCGGCACGCATCGAGCGGAGCTGCAATCACACACAGCCCGCGCGAGTGGGTAGAAGCCGGCAGCAGTGCCGGATCTCAAGGAGGAGATCACATGTCAGTTCAGAGGCGATTCACGAAGATCCTCGGCCTGGCGGCCGTCGGCGCGCTCAGCATCGGCCTCGCCGCGTGCTCGAGCGGCGGCGACAGCGGTTCGGGTGGTGGCGAGGGCGACCTCACCACGGTCGGCTTCGTCGCAGTGGGCCCCGAGGGTGCATGGCGCGAGGCGAACGAGACGAACATCCAGGACACGTTCACGAAGGATGCCGGCTTCGACCTGAAGTACGCGCCGGCCACGAACCTCGACCAGAAGTCGCAGATCGACGCGTTCACATCGTTCGTCGACGAGGGCGTCGACGTCATCCTGCTCTCGGCCACCGAGGCATCCGGCTGGGAGGACTCGCTCGCTCGTGCGCAGGAGGCAGAGATCCCCGTGATCCTGCTCGACCGCGGCATCGAGCCCGAAGACACGAGCCTCTACGTCACCCGCATCGCCCCCGACAACGTCGAGGTCGCCAAGGAGGTCGGCGCCTGGGCTGCAGAGCAGTTCCCCGACGGCGGCAACTACATCACCCTCGAGGGCCCCGCCGGCGTCGGCGTGGTCAACGAACGCAACGAGGGCTGGAACGAGTCGGTCGAGGGCACGAAGCTCGTGCAGGTCGCTGCGCAGACCGCCAACTGGTCGGCCGAAGAGGGCAAGAGCGTCACCGAGACGCTGCTCAAGGCCAACGGCAACAACATCCAGCTGATCTTCGCGCAGAACGACGAGATGGGCCTCGGCGCGGCACAGGCCGTCGAAGAGGCCGGCCTCACGCCGGGCGTCGACGTGAAGATCGCCACGATCGACGGCACGCTCGCCGCCATGGAGGCGCTCGCCGACGGCCAGCTCAGCTACGTGCACGAGTACAACCCGCTGTTCGGTGAGACCGCACTCGAGGTCGTCGAGAAGGCGCTCGCCGGCGATTCGGTCGAGTCGTACATCATCGTGCCGAGCGAGGCGTTCGACTCTGCCGAGGCAGCGCAGGCCGTGCTCGCCGACCGCAAGTACTGACGGTCGCCACGCCGCACTCGCGGCACACGGCAACTGAAGTGCGGGGCCGGCTGCCACAGCGGCCCCGCATCGTCGCCCACAGAACGACCGGCCCGCGTCGACGCGGTCGTCCACAGAACGGCCGGCCCGCATCGAAGCGGTCGGAGCACAGAAATGCGACTGTCATGACTGAAGCACTGCCCCTCATCGAGATGCGCGACATCTCGATCGAATTCCCGGGCGTCAAGGCGCTCGACGGCGTGGACTTCCGCCTCTTCCAGGGCGAGATCCACGCGCTGATGGGCGAGAACGGCGCCGGCAAGTCGACGCTCATCAAGGCGCTCACCGGCGTCTACAAGATCGACGGCGGGTCCATCGTCGTCGCCGGTCAGGAACGCCAGTTCCACGGCACCAGCGACGCGCAGAGCGCCGGCATCTCGACCGTCTACCAAGAGGTCAACCTCGTCACCAACCTCACCATCGGCGAGAACGTGATGCTCGGCCACGAGGTGCGCGGGGCGTTCGGCGTCAACTGGCGAGCCACCCACAAGGCCGCGACGGAAGCCCTCGCGACGCTCGGACTCGAGTACCTCGACACGCACAAGCCGCTGTCGACCCTCTCGATCGCGCTCCAGCAGCTCGTCGCGATCAGCCGAGCGATGGCCGTCAAGGCGAAGGTGCTCATCCTCGACGAGCCGACATCGAGCCTCGACGCGGCCGAGGTCGAGGGACTCTTCCGCGTGATGCGCGTGCTCCGCGACCAGGGCGTCGCGATCCTGTTCGTGTCGCACTTCCTCGATCAGATCTACGCGATCAGCGATCGGCTCACCATCCTGCGCAACGGCCGGTACGAGGGCGAGTACCTCACGCGCGAACTCGACCGCCACCAGCTGATCTCCAAGATGATCGGCAAAGACCTCAGCACGCTCTCGTCGCTCGGCGGCAACCGCCGCGCCGAGGAGCGCGACTACACCGCCGAAGAGCCGCTGCTCTCGGCGAAGGGCATCGGCCGGCGAGGCTCCATCGAGCCCACCGATCTCGACATCCACCGCGGCGAGGTGATCGGCTTCGCCGGCCTGCTCGGCTCGGGTCGCACCGAGCTCGCGCGCCTGCTCTACGGCGCCGACCGCACCGACGAGGGCGAGATCACGCTGCACGGTGCACGCGTCGACATCAAGAGCCCGGCCGACGGCCTCGGCAAGCGCATCGCGTTCTCGACCGAGAACCGCCGCGACGAGGGCATCATCGGCGACCTGACCGTTCGAGAGAACATGATCCTCGCGGTGCAGGCCGAGCGCGGGTGGGCGCGGCCCATCCCACGCAAGGAGCAGGACGAACTCGTCGAGAAGTACATCACCGCGCTCAACGTGCGGCCGGCCGACCCGAATCGGCTGATCAAGAACCTGTCGGGTGGCAACCAGCAGAAGGTGCTGCTCGGCCGCTGGCTCGCGACCACGCCCGAGCTCCTGATCCTCGACGAGCCGACGCGCGGCATCGACGTCGGCGCGAAGGCCGAGATCCAGGAGGCTGTCGCGGCACTCGCCGAAGACGGCGTCTCGGTCGTGTTCATCTCCTCCGAACTCGAGGAGGTCGTGCGCCTGAGCGAGCGCATCATCGTGCTCAAGGACCACCAGAAGATCGGCGAGATCGTGAACGGCCCGACGGTCACCGCGCAGCAGGTCGTCGACATCATTGCGGCACATGGTGTCGAGGCGGCCGCGCACAGTGGCATCATCGATGCCGAAGCAGGTCTGCACCCGAGCGACGGCCGGCAGGCGAGCGCGCATGCGCTCACCGCGGCGAAGGAGGAATCATGAGCACCGATGCTCGATGGTCATGGCTGCGCGAACTCATTCGCAAGCCGTTCTTCTGGGGGCTGATCGCCATCCTCGCGCTGCTCGCGCTGAACGTGCTGAAAGACCCCAACTACCTGGCGATCTCGATCAACCCGGTCAACGGCAACCTCGTCGGCAACGTCGTCGACATCCTGCGGTCCTCGGCGCCGATCCTGATGATCGCGGTCGGCATGTCACTCGTCATCGCGACCGGCGGCATCGACCTCTCGGTCGGCTCGGTGATGGCCGTCTCGGGCGCTGTCGCGATGGTGTTCATGAAAGAGGCGGGGGAGTCGGGCTCGCTCGGCGCCGCGCTCGGCGCGATCGGCCTCGCACTGCTCGTGAGCGCGGTGCTCGGCGCCGTGAACGGCGTACTGGTGGCCTATGTCGGTCTGCAGCCGTTCATCAGCACCCTGATCATGATGCTCGCCGGCCGCGGTATCGCGAAGGTGATCACCGAGGGGCAGAACACCTCGGCCACGAACGACCCGTTCCGCTGGATCGCGAACGGGTTCTTCATCGGCCTGCCCGTCGTCTTCCTCCTCGCGATCGCGATCGTCGTCGTCGTGGGCTTCGTGGTTCGGCGCAGCGCGCTCGGCCTCATGATCGAGGCGATCGGCATCAACCCGAAGGCGAGCCGCATGGCGGGCATCAAGCCGAACGGGCTGCTGCTCACCGTCTACATCCTGAGCGCAGTGCTCGCCGGCATCGCCGGCATCATGTCGGTCGGTACCGTGATGACGGTCGACGTCTCGCGCACCGGCTATCAGATGGAACTCGACGCGATCCTCGCCGTCGTCATCGGCGGCACCTCGCTCGCGGGCGGCAAATTCTCGATCGGCGGCGCGGTCGTCGGCGGCCTGCTCATCGCGACCCTCGACAAGACCATCGTCTTCCTCGGCATCTCCTCGTCGGCCACGCCCGCATTCAAGGCGATCGTGATCGTGGTGCTCTGCCTGCTGCAGTCCGAACGGGTGCGCAGCTGGTTCGTGCAACGTCGCAGGCCCCCGCAGGGGCGAATGACACCGACCACGCCGCCGGTGAAGCAGGAGAACCAGGAGGTGACGGCATGACCGCCGTGCAGACCCCGCGCGCCGACTCGCCCACCGAGGCATCCGCTGTCGCGAAGATCGTGGCCCGGGTGAAGCGGGTCGTCTCATCGAACCCGTCGGTGCTGCCGACCGTCGCGGCCATCGTCATCTTCATCGGCATGGTGATCTACGGCGAAGTGGCCTACGGCCGCATCGTGCAGGCCAACACGCTGTCGAACCTGCTCATCAACAATGCGCACCTCATCATCCTCGCGGTGGCGATGACCTTCGTGATCCTCACGGGCGGCATCGACCTGTCGGTCGGCGCGATCATCGCGCTCTCGAGCGTCGCCGGAGTCATGCTCTCCAATGCCGGCTGGGATCCGCTCGTCGTGATCGTGCTGATGATCCTCATCGGTACGGTGTTCGGGCTGGCCAGCGGCATCCTGATCCAGTACTTCAACGTGCAGCCGTTCATCGCGACGCTCGCGATGATGTTCCTCGGGCGAGGTCTTGCGGCGCTGCTCAGCACCCAGCCCGAGCGACTCTCCGAGGATTCGCCGATCCGCTGGCTCGGCGAGCAGTTCAAGATCGTCGACGGCGAGAAGGTGAACGACGTGGTGGTCACCCCCGGCGTCGTGATCGCGCTCCTCGTGGTGCTCGTCGCGTTCTTCGTGCTGCACCGCACCCGCACCGGCCGCACCGTCTACGCCATCGGCGGCTCCGAGAGCTCGTCGGCCCTCATGGGTCTCGCGGTGCCACGTACGAAGGTGCTCGTCTACGTCATCAGCGGCACGCTCTCGGGCGTCGCCGCCGTGGTCTACACCTCGCGTCTCGGCATCGCGCAGAACATCACCGGCATCGGGTGGGAACTCGACGCGATCGCCGCGACCGTCATCGGCGGCACGCTGCTCACCGGCGGCTACGGCTACGTGCTCGGTTCGGTGATCGGCGCCCTCGTGCTCGGCCTCATGAACGTGCTGATCACCCGCGACGGCGGCATCCCGCCCGAGATGACGACGATCATCACGGGTGGCATCCTCCTGGTGTTCGTGCTGCTGCAGCGCGCGGTGACCTCGAAACGGCATACCTAGCCGCCGGCGTCGGCGTCGGCGAGACGACTGGCGCAGCGAAGGGCCGGATGCCTCGAGGCATCCGGCCCTTCGTCGTTTCTCGAGATGTGGTGCGACGCGTCAGACGGCGTGGGCGTACCGGGCCTGCTCGGGTTCGGCATCTGCCGTTGCGAGTGCTCGGGAGGTCAGGCGATCGTGATCGCGTTCGCGCGGGCAGCTGCACGGAACCGCGAAGCGGTCGCCGTCGTGCGTCACGAACTCGACGTGCTCGGTCGGTTCCTCGTGTTTGCGTCGGTGCCACATGATCGACTCCCTTCACCTGAAGAGACGCCGGATGCCGCGATCCATGACGCCACTCGGGGGAGTGATTCCGGGCGGGTTCCGGCCGAGGAACGCCCGGCCGGAACCCACCGTGTTCAGAGGATGAACCGCGCGCCTTGCCAGCCTTGGCCGACGCGGTTCGCGGGGGTGAACATGTCGCCGGTGAAGACCCCGGTGTTCACGTTCTCGAGCAGGGTGCCTGCGGCGTCGACGGAGAGCAGGTCGGCTTGCGAATCTCCGTTCAGGTCGGTGACGACGGGCAGGTTCGAGCTCGTCCAACCTGCTCCGACGTCGATGCGGGGCCCGAAGGCGGGGATGCCGTTGGTGCACCCGGTGTTCTGATACGCGGCGAGCTTCCCGTCCGTGAAGACGGCCAGGAGATCGGCGCGCCCGTCTCCGTTCAGCTCGACGGCGTTCAGTTGCAGTGTGTCGCCCCAACCCGAGCCGACCTGCGCGGTACTGGAGAACATCGAGCCGGTGAACGTACCGCTGTTGTTGAACGCCCTCAGGTTTCCGGCGGTGATGGTGAGGAGATCGGTGTCGCGGTCGCCGCACAGGTCGCCGAGCACGGGCAGCTGCGATGCCGACCATCCCTGGCCGACCTTGACCCCCGCACTGCTGAAGGCCGGGACGTTGTTGCTGCATCCGGTGTTCCGATAGGCCATCAGGTCGCCGTTCGCGAGAACACCGAGCAGGTCTGCACGGCCGTCGGCATCCAGGTCGGTGGCCTTCAGGCTGAGGTTGCCCTGCCAGCCCTGACCGACCTGGACCGGAGCCGCGAACATGCTCGCGAAGATGCGGGTGTTCGCGCGGTATCGCAGTGCGCCGGTCGACTCGACCTGCAGGATGTCGAGGTGCCGGTCGCCGCAGAATTCCCCGACGATGGGCAGCTTGGCACCGGTGTACCCGGATCCGACGGTCACCGACGAACCGAAGGTCGTGGCCCCGTCCTGGTTGGATTCGCCGCTCGTCGTCGAGAAGTTCGGGTAGGCGTTCAGCGTCCCGTTCGCCATGACGCCGAGCAGGTCCGAGCGGCCAGTGCCGCTGAGGTCGCCGAACTCCGTCCCTCGGGCCAGGGCGAAGGAGAGGAACGGGTCGAGCACTCCCACGCCGACTCGCACGGTGCTCGCGCTGATCTGCGCAACGAGCGCGGTCACCTCGTTGCGCTTCTGTTTCATCGTGGCCGTGTTTCCTGCGCGTTCGGCGAGGAGTGCGGCAACCGCGGCTTCACCCGCCCGACCGTACAGGCTCGCCTTGTCGAGCCATGGTCCGCCTTCGGCGGCGATGAGTTGGTTGGAGCCTGGCTCTCGGAGCGTCGTCGCGCTGTTCTTCAGCGCGGTGAACGCGGCGGTGAGCTGCGTGCCGGCTGCGGCGAGTCCGTTGTTCGACTGCCACGCGCCACGGAACGCGGCGATCTTCGCACCGATGCCCACCGACTCGATGTCACTGAGCGAAGAGGCGTAATTGTTCTCGGCGAAGACCCGAAGCGCGTCGGCGCGGCTGCCGCCGAGCGCCACGATGGATGCCTCCCACGACGCTTCCCAGGAGGCGTTCGCGTTGTATGCGACGGGGTTCCACGCGTAGTCGGCAGCCGTGAACAGGGCCACCTGCGAGAGTTCCGCCTGCTGCATCGCGTTGAACGTGATGCCCGCGCTCTGCTCGGCGAGGCTGGCGTCGCGGCCCTGCACAGGTCCGAGAAGCAGCCGGTCGGCGCTGAATCGGTCGGCGTAGTCGTTGACCGGGTAGTTGTCCCAGACGGCGATGGGTCGCCCGCCGAAGGCGTTCTCGGCATCGGTGAAGTCTGCTCCCGTGATCGTGGGCGAGATGACTTCGGGGCCGCTCCAGTAGAGCGTCGCCTTCGGCGTCATTTCCTGAACGAGTCGTGTGCGGTACACCGTCGAGCGGGTGGAGAAGTATTCCGTCGGCACGACCAGGAGGGGGCGAGCGCCGGTCTTGGCGTCGAGGAACGCCTGGATCTTGTTGACCAGCTCCGCCT
Organism: Agromyces sp. GQ35; assembly: GCF_059758475.1. Classification (NCBI taxonomy): domain Bacteria; kingdom Bacillati; phylum Actinomycetota; class Actinomycetes; order Micrococcales; family Microbacteriaceae; genus Agromyces; species Agromyces sp. GQ35. The sequence goes on from NZ_JCAXEO010000001.1 coordinate 1,533,179, forward strand.
GGGCGGTCGCGAGGCCCTCGTCGGTCACGCCGTATCCGAGTTCGTCGCCATCGCAGACGAACTTCTCCGGGATGTCGTCCCAGGCGATGGTGAACCGTCTGACGCCGATGGTCCAGAGCTGGTCGATGCGGTTCTTCAATGCGGTGACATCCGCGGGATCGGTGAAGCAGATGCCCTTCGATGAGTCCATCGGCGCCTGCGGCGAGATGCGATAGATGTACTCCACGTGGCGCGCGGCGCTGAGGTCGACGGTCGCGGCGATGGCGTCGAGTTCGGCCTGGGTGTACATCGTCCGCCAGTGGTCGCCCGTCACCACCTTGTCGGCCGGTTCGGAACCGGTCTTGGGGTCGCCGGCCGGACCGTAGAAGTACGTGTCCATCTTGTTCCGCGCGAGGAACTCGATATGCGAGTGTTCCGCAGCCGCCGACCACACCGGCCCGTAGAACGACTGCATGCCGCCGCGCATCACGAAGGACGGACTGTCGCTGACGGTGACCTTCCAGATCTTGGAGCCCGAGCTGCCTTGCGACACGATCTGACGGAGGCTCTGGGCCGCGTAGTAGGTGCCGGTCGGGTCGACGCCAGAGAGCACGACGCGGACCCGGCCCTGCCCGTCGGCGCCGGCGGCGAGCACGTACCCGGCAGACGGAAGTCCGGCCGGCCCAGTCGCGCCGAGCGCGCTGAGCGCCGCTGCGCTGGCCGGGTTCTCGGTGGGGCCGCCGACGTAGACGGTGGGCCCGGTTCCCGGGTCGCTCGATGCCACCGTGGTTGCGGTACCTGTCGCACTGAGCAGGCTGCGCGTCAGGGCGAGAGCGGCGGTGTCCGCGCCGGCGGGAGCAACGAGGGTGACACTCGAGGGCAGCGTGAGTTGCTGGCCGTTGCTCGTCAGTTGCTTCGGCTTTGGCCAGATGGCCGGCCCGGTCGGGGCGGCGGTCGCCGGGGCGGCATCGAGGATGCCGGTCGGCGTGAGGACTCCGACGGAGAGGGTAGCCGCGACGGCGAGCGCGAGTGCGGCTCTGCGACGACGGGGTATGGCAGTACGCAAGGACTTCATGAGGCATGGCCCCTTCTGACCAGCGCCGCACCGGTTGCGGCGGACTACGCCAGATACTGGTCTAGAGCGGTATGCCTGTCAAGGATTTCTCGAGATCGCGTGAGTCAGGCGCTCTGGGCGCGCCCGACATGCATCTCGATGACGTATCGGTCGCCGCGATAGAGCGAGCGCCCGAATTCGACGGCTTTTCCCATGTTGTCGTGGGCTCGGCGTTCGATGGCGAAGCAGGGTTCTCCGGTGACCGTCTCCAGGCGAGCGGCATCCTCTTCGCTCAGTCGATCGATCGCGACGGTCTGCTCCGCGTTCTCCAGTCGTACGCCGTACGCGGTGCCGAGCACCTCGTACAGCGACGCGGATTCCGACATCCGATCGAGGAGATCCGGGAAACGCGCAAGCGCGAGGTTCGATGTCTCGAACGCCATCGGCGTACCATCCGCGGTTCGCACGCGCTCGATGCGGATGACCGCGTCGCCTTCGGCGATGTCGAGTGCCGCGGCAACGCGAGCGGATGCCTCCTCGATTCGGGCCGCGAAGTCGCGTGCCCCCGGCTCCATGCCTCGGAAGCGCATGTCTTCCGTGAATGAGCGGAAGATCTCGGAGTGAGCGAGCCTCGGGTGCTGGACGAACGCCCCACGCCCGGGCTCGCGACGGATCAGCCCGGCGGTTTCGAGGCTGTCGATTGCACCTCGCACCGTCATGCGCGCAACACCGAACTGCTCGGCGAGTACTCGCTCGGAGGGAAGCAGCGTGTCGGGGCGCGAGGCGGCGGCGAAGGCGGCGAGCGCCTGGCGGATCTGCTCGCCCTTTCCGGGCTCGCCCAAGTGCTCGCCGACATGCTCGGCGAGCAGGCCGATCTCCGCGCGCCCGTCGGATTGCCGTGTGCGTGCCACGTGACTCCTCATTCCCAACGCGCTCGGTCGCGTGTAGTCAGCATAGAGCGGCCCGTGGCACATTGGTCTATACCAACCATTGACATGCGGTATAGACCAGTATTAGCGTGAGCGCACCACATAAGCCCCGCCGACTCACTGCCCACCTTCCGTCGGCAGCGGTCTCACCAAGAGGAGAACAATGTCGAACATCAGAAGGGCCACACTCGCTACGGGATTGCTCACTGCGAGTGCGCTCGCACTCACCGCTTGCGCCCCGGGCGCGGGCGGCGCCGGATCCGGAGATGACTCCGTGATCACCGTCTGGGGCTGGCGGCAAGAGGACGCCGCGACGTACAAGACGATCTTCAAGACCTTCGAGGACGCCCACCCGGGCCTCACGGTCGAGTACGTGCCCTACCTCAACACGGAGTACGACACGATCCTGTCGACCGGACTCAAGGATGCCTCGGGCCCCGACGTTGCTCAGTTGCGCTCCTATGGGCTGCTCCAGCCGCTCGTGGAATCCGGAAGCCTCGTCGCGCTCGATGACGAGATCGACGCACTGGCGGACTTCGCGCCGTCGGTGCTCGACGGCGCCCGCGGTGCATCGGACGACGCCGTGTACGGAGTGCCGTTCGCGGTTCAGACGCTCCACGTCATCTACAACACCGCGATCTTCGATGAGCTCGGATTGGAGGAGCCGACCACGTGGGACGAGATGACCACGTCGTTCGACGCGATCAAGTCGTCGGGCGTCACGCCGCTCGCCAACACCGTGACCGACACCTGGATGCTCCCCATCGAGCAGGAGATCTTCGGAGCCGGCACCTACGGTGGCACCCCGTACCTCGAGAAGATGCTCGCCGGAGAGGCATCCTTCACGGATGCCCCGTGGGTCGAGTCCGTCGATGCGTGGACGAGCACGCAGCCGTACTGGGGCGAGAGCTTCACGGGCACCAGCTACGAAGATGCGCAGGCCCTGTTCACCTCGGGCCAGGCCGCAGCGTTCCCCGGCGGCATCTGGGAGCTCGCGAGCTTCCGCAAGGCCAACCCCGAGCTGGAACTGGGCATCTTCAACGTGCCTGCCCCCGACGGCAGCGGCACTCCCGTGCCGGGATACGTGGACGGGTCGTTCGGCGTCTCCGAGGCCAGCGACAACAAGGAAGCGGCTCTCGAGCTCGTGGAGTGGATGGCCAGCGCCCAGTTCGGACAGCTGTTCAGCGATGAGCTCGCCCAGATCTCACCGGTGCCCGGCGTGACCCCTTCCGATGAGTTGCTCGCAGAAGCCGTCGACGCGTACGCCGCCGAGCCGAGCCCGTACATCACCTACGCGTACTTCTCCGGCGGCACCCCGGCCGCCTGGGACCTCGCATCGGAGTCGTTCTCGAGCGTCGTGCTCGGGGAGATCGCCGCCGCCGACGCTGCTGGACAGATCCAGCGCGGCGTCGACCAGTGGTTCACTCCGCGCTCATGACCACGGCACGAGTGCGGGGCCGCTATTCGCCCGAGCACACCTCGTTCGGATGGATCGCCCTGTTCAGCGGCCCCGCACTCGTGCTGTACACGGTGCTGGTCATCGTTCCCATCCTGACCGCGTTCGTCTACGGACTCTTCGACTGGAAGGGCACCGCCGCCGGCGCGTTCGTCGGCCTCGGCAATTACATCGAGCTGTTCACCCGCTACCCGGTGAACGAGCAACTCGGTACCGCGTTCTGGCACAACGTGCTCTTCTTCATCGGCACCATGGCCGTGCAGAACACCATCGGTCTCGGACTGGCGGTGCTCCTCCACCGAACACGCACCGGCAAGCGCCTCTTCCAGACCCTCTACTCGACCCCTTATCTGCTCAGCCCGCTCATCGTCGGCTACCTCTGGGCGATGCTCCTCAGCCCGAACTTCGGCCCCATCAACGCCGGCCTGCGCGCCGTCGGGCTCGACGCGCTGGCGCTGCCATGGCTCGGCGAACCGAGCACCGCACTGCCGGTGCTAATCCTCATCAACGCCTGGCAGTGGATCGGTGGCCCGCTCCTCATCTTCGGCGCCGCGCTCGGTGGCGTCCCTCAGGAACTCGAGGAAGCCGCGGCACTGGACGGCGCTTCGCCGAGCCGCCTGTTCTGGGCCATCCGATTCCCGCTCATCATGCCCGCCGTCGGCATCATCACCGTGCTGACCTTCATCGGGTGCTTCAACCTGTTCGACCTCGTCTACGCCCTCGGCGGATCCAATGGCGGGCCATCCGGATCCATGGACGTGCTCGGGCTCGTGTACTACCGACTCGCCTTCGGTGGAGGGACGAATGCCATCGGCGAGTCCTCCGCCATGGCGGTGCTCATGTTCATCCTCGTCTTCGGCGTAGCCATTGCGCTCGAACGATTCCTTCGACGCCGGGAGGCCTGATGACCGCCACGCTCGACACCCCGCGAACGAGTTCGCCCGCACCATCGCACGAGGCGGAACGGCAGCAGCGGTCGCAGCGACGAACTCGCCTCGGTCAGAAGATCGGCGTGCAGGCGGTGCTCTGGCTGTACGCCGCCATCGCATTCGGTCCGATCCTGCTGGTGCTGCTCGGATCGCTGCGTCCGACGAGTGAGATCCTGCAGGACCCCATCGCGCTTCCGACCAGCTTCGACCTGTCCAACTACGTCAGGGCCTGGGAATCAGCCTCCCTGGGAACCTACTTCGTGAACTCGACCTTCATCACGATCTGCTCGGTCGCGCTCTGCGTGGGGGTCTCAGTCGCCGCCGCATTCGTCATCACCCGGCGACGGTTCAGGGGCCGAGCCTTCCTGGCCGCGTTCTTCATCGCCGGGCTCATGGTGCCGGCGAAACTCGGCCTGCTCCCGATCTACTACATGTTCCAGGCCGGCGGTCTCATCGACAGCCACCTGGGGCTGATCCTCCTGTACGCGGCCAGCGGCATTCCGTTCACGATGTTCGTGCTGATGGGCTTCATGCGCGGGCTCCCGGTCGAGCTCGAAGAGGCCGCCCGACTCGACGGAGCGAACGACGGACGGATCTTCATCTCGGTCATGCTGCCGCTCGTGCGGCCCGCGCTCGCCGTCGTCACGATCTTCCAGTTCGCTCCGACATGGAACGACTTCTTCTATCCGCTCATCCTGTTGCGCGACACCGACAAGTACACGATCCCGGTCGGGCTCACCCGGTTCTTCGGCGAGTACTCCGCGGACCGGGGCACGCTCTTCGCCGGGCTCGTGATCGCCCTGCTCCCGTTGGCGCTGGTCTTCGCGTTCGCGTCGAAGCAGATCATGTCGGGCCTCACCGCTGGGATCAGCAAGTGACCGCTGTCGCCGCCATCGACGGCGGAAAATCGGGGCTGCGGATCCGCATCTCGACGCCGACCGGAGAACTGACCGGGAGCGGGCCGGGATTCGTCTACGCCGGATCCTCCCATGACATCGCCGCCATCGCCGGCGCGGTGCGCATCGCCCGTGACAATGCCATCGGGCGCTCTGCGGGTGATGCTGCGCCGAAAATGGATGCCGCGGTGCTCGGCCTGACCGGAATTCCCGGCGAACGACCGGAGCGGGCACAGCTCACCGCGACCCTCGAGCACGAGCTCGCGGCACGGGTCCTCCTCGTCGATGACGCGTTGCTCGCCCATGCCGGGGCCGTGGCCGGGCCCGGAACCGTGCTCAGCGCGGGCACCGGTTCCATCGCCCTGGCGATCACCGGAGACGGCCGCCCCGCGTGGGTCGACGGTTGGGGACCGACGCTCGGCGATCGGGGAAGCGCGTACGCCATCGGGCTCGCCGGGATGCGTGCGGCGACGGCCGCCCTCGACCGCACCGGACCGGAGACCCGACTCACCGTCGATTTCGCCGATGCGCTCGGCGGCGACTCCTCGCTCGCGGCGCTCCAGCGGTTCTACCGTTCGGAGTCGACGGTGGTCATCGTCTCGTCGTTCGCCATTCGTGTCGCCGCGGCCGCAGAGGCAGGGGACGGTGTCGCGACCGGGATCCTCCGCGCTGCCGCCACCGACCTGGCCGACACTGTCGCGCTCGCCGCCGCACACGCCCCAGGCCTCCCCGTCAGCTACGCCGGTCGGATGCTGCGGGTGAACGCGACCCTGCTGGCGTTCGTCTCCTCGGCGCTGGTGGCGCGCGGCCTCCGCCTCGACGCGCCCCGCGGCGATGCCCTCGACGGCGGGATCCGGCTCGCGCGGGTCGCCGCCGGCGCTGAAACCGACATGGGCGCTGACACCGACATGTCGGTGTACGAGCGGGCATTGAACGCCTGGGAGAGCGAGAACCCGTGCTAGCGGTGGGACACGCGGCGTCGACCCTGCCGGTGCTCCCGGGCGAGCTGCTCGGGGGGTACGTCGACCGCACTGGCGGGGCGATCGGTTCGCTCGAGCCGCTCGAAGTCCATGCCGTCAGCATCTCCGGCGGAGGCAAGCGGATCGTGCTGCTCGTCGTCGACCTCATCTGCGTCAACACCGACCTGGTCGCGAGGGTCCGCGAGGCGGTCGCCGAGCTCGGCGCCGAAGCGGCGTGGGTCTCCGCCACCCATGCGCACTCCACGCCCGAGGCGGGGTGTTTTCCGGGGGGTGCCGCCACCCCTGAGGCCGTGGCTCTGCGCGTCACCGCCGCCGCTCGGGAAGCGGCGCTCGGCGCCATCGAGGCGGAGCGCTCCGCTCGCGTCCGTGCGGTTCGCGCCGAGGTCGACGAGGTCGGCGGACGCCGGAACGTGCCGATCTCCGGTCCCCCGCGCGTCCCGGTCGACGCCATCGTCTTCGAGGGAGACGACGGCGAACGGCTCGGCCTCTTCGTCGTGACCCCGGTGCATCCGACCGTGTTCGGGGCTGACAACAGGTTCGCCAGCGCAGATCTCGCCGGTGGAGTGCGTCGAGCGCTCGACCCTGACGCAGGGTGGGTCGTCGCCGCGACCGGTGCCGCGGGCGATATCAGCACACGGGCCACTCGTCGGGCGCGGAGCCTCGCGGAGATCGACCGCCTCGCCGGCCGGATCGCGGTCGCGCTGCGTGGCGCGCTCGACCACGACCCGTCGGCGACGACCGGCGCCCTGGTTCTGCCGCTCATCGAGGAGCTCGCCCTGCCGATGAGCAGCGCCTCGGAGCTCGAGCTCATGACACCGCAGCCCGACCCCGCCGACGCATTCGCTGAGCGACGTCGGGCGGTTCTCGAGCAGGGACTCGCGTTGGCGGCGGCGAGTCGTGCGCACCGTGCCGCCGGCACGAAGGTGCTCACGCTCGAAGTGTTCGCCCTCGCGCACATCCGACTCGTCGCGGTTCCCGCGGAACTCTATCTCTCCCTCGCCGAGCGGATCCGCCGAGAACATCCGTTCCCCGGGCCGGTCATCGTCATCGGGTACACGAACGGGTATCTCGGCTACCTGCCCGATGCGGACGCGCCGGTGAGCTACGAGACCGTCGTCAGCCCGGTCAGACGGGGCAGCGGCGAAGCACTCGTCGAGGCGGCACTGCAGCAGCTCCTCCAACTCGAATCCACCTCACTCAGCCAAGGAGTATCCGCATGACCACGACGACACTGCAGTACCCCGCAGTCGCGTTCGAGCACATCCGAGCTGTGCTGGACACTCAGGCCGCGCCCATCGAGCAGGCCACCGAGATCCTCGCGAATGCGATCACCGCCGGCGGGATCATCCAGGCGTTCGGAACGGGTCACTCGCGCGCGGTGACGCTCGAACTCGCGGGCCGAGCCGGCGGGCTGGCGGCGGTCGGCATGCTCGCGGTGAAGGACCTGGTGCTGTTCGGCGACACGCTCCCCGAACAGATCCTCGATCCGACCTTCGAGCGCGAGGCCGGCATCGCCGCGAGGATCTACGACCTCGCACGCCCGCAACCCGACGACGCGTTCGTGATCGTCTCGAACTCGGGGATCAATTCCGCGGTCGTCGAGATGGCCGTCCTCGCCCGCAGCAAGGGGCATCCGATCATCGCCATCACGTCGCGGAAGCACAACGCGCACGTCGCCACGCGCGACGCGTCCGGCTTGAATCTCGCCGACCTCGCCGACGTGGTCATCGACAATGCGGCTCCAGCGGGCGACGCCACCATCGACCTCGGGAACGGCATCCGCATCGGTGCAGTCTCGAATCTCACCGGCATCCTCATCGCCCAGATGATCGCCGAAGGGATCACCCGCAGGCTGCAGGAGCACGGCGGGCCGGTGCCCGTGTTCGTCTCGGCGAACCTCCCCGAGGGCGATGCGCACAATCGTGGTCTCTACGACGCGTTCGGGAGTCGCATTCGACCCATCGAGCCGTGAACGGCGGGGCCGTGCCTGTCGGGAGACCTGTCAAGCCCCTGGGGGCGGCACGAGCGGCTTGCTATGTTGGCGCCAACGGCTCCGCGACCGCCGGTGCCCGTACTCATGACCGATGCGCAACCGGAGCAGCAGCATGGAGCGCCTTCTCTACGCAGGACACGACTTCCCCACAGCGACCGCCATCGCCGATGCGGTACTCGACTACGCGCGCACGCTGGCCAGATTGGGCCGCTATGCGACGATCGACATCCCGATCGTCGCGATGGACGGCGCACCGTCGAAGGCGAAGCTCCTGCTGGGGCCGTCGCTGCCGATCGCGAGCAAGCCGATTCAGGGCCCGGCGATCGAACTCGTCGATGCCGGCGCCGTGGCGGAGCTGCGCGATGCGACCGAACGATTGAATACGCCCGCCGAGGTGCACTGGGAGCTCGACCGGCGTGACGACGAACGGATGATCGACGAGTTCGATGTCGATCAGTTCTGAGCGCTCGGAACCGGCCTCGAGCCGTGACGACTGCGTTCTCACAGCCAGACGGACTATCCTGAAGCGTGACTGCTGACGAAGCTCCGGTCGAGGTGGAGGCTCCCAACGAGCCCGCCGCGACGACATTCTCCGACCTCGGGCTCGATGGTGCTGTGCTGAAGGCCCTCTCCGACGTGGGCTACGAGACCCCCTCCGCGATTCAGGCCGCGACCATTCCGACCCTGCTCGCCGGGCGCGACGTCGTGGGCCTCGCCCAGACCGGCACCGGCAAGACGGCGGCGTTCGCGCTGCCGATCCTCGCACGCCTCGACCTCTCCCAGAAGACCCCGCAGGCACTCGTGCTCGCACCGACGCGCGAGCTCGCCCTGCAGGTGTGCGAGGCGTTCGAGCGCTACGCCGCGCACCTCAAGGGCGTGCACATCCTTCCCGTCTACGGCGGTCAGGGTTACGGCGTGCAGCTCTCGGCGCTGCGCCGTGGTGTGCACATCGTCGTCGGCACTCCGGGCCGCATCATGGACCACCTCGACAAGGGCACGCTCGACCTGTCGGAGCTCAAGTACCTCGTGCTCGACGAAGCCGACGAGATGCTCAAGATGGGCTTCGCCGAAGACGTCGAGACGATCCTCGCCGACACTCCCGACACGAAGCAGGTCGCCCTGTTCTCGGCGACGATGCCGGCGACGATCCGTCGCATGTCGAAGCAGTACCTGCACGACCCCGAAGAGATCACCGTCAAGACGAAGACGCAGACCTCGGCGAACATCAGCCAGCGCTACCTCATCGTGTCGTACCAGCAGAAGGTCGACGCCCTCACCCGCATCCTCGAGGTCGAGAACTTCGAGGGCATGATCGTCTTCGTGCGCACGAAGAGCGTCACCGAAGAGATCGCCGAGAAGCTCCGCGCACGCGGGTACTCCGCCGCGGCGATCAACGGCGACGTCGCGCAGGTGCAGCGTGAGCGCACGGTGAACCAGTTGAAGTCGGGCAAGCTCGACATCCTGGTGGCGACGGATGTCGCTGCGCGCGGCCTCGACGTCGACCGCATCAGCCACGTGGTGAACTTCGACATCCCGACCGACAGCGAGCCCTACGTGCACCGCATCGGCCGCACCGGTCGCGCCGGCCGCACCGGCGATGCGATCAGCTTCGTCACGCCCCGCGAGCGCAGCCTGCTCGCCCGCATCGAGAAGGCGACCCGGCAGCCGATCGTGCAGATGCAGTTGCCGAGCGTCGACGACGTCAACGTCACGCGTCTCGCCCGCTTCGACGACCGCATCACCGCGGCGCTCGACCAGAGCGAGCGCATCGACGGGTTCCGCGACATCATCGCCCACTACGTGCGCAACCACGACGTTCCCGAAACGGATGTCGCGGCCGCGCTCGCCGTCGTCGCGCAGGGTGAGTCGCCGCTGCTGCTCGAGCCCGAGGCTGAGCGGCGTCGCTCCGAGCGGGAGTGGGATGACCGTCCGGCGCGAGGTGCACGCCCTGAACGCGGCGACCGGGCGGGTCGCGATCGCTCCGACCGCGATCGCGGCGATCGCGGTGACCGGCCCGAGCGTCGTCAGCGGCCGAGCAGCGGTCCGATGGCGACCTACCGCATCGCGGTGGGCAAGCGCCACAAGGTCGAACCGCGCCAGATCGTCGGTGCGCTCGCGAACGAGGGCGGGCTGAGCCGCGGCGACTTCGGAGCCATCCAGATCCGTCCCGAGTTCTCGCTCGTCGAGCTGCCGGCCGATCTCTCGCAAGAGACGCTGCAACGCCTCGACGGCACCCGCATCTCGGGCCGGCTGATCGAGCTGCGTCCCGATCGCGGCGGCCCGGCGCGTCGTTCGGACGACGACGGCGAGAAGCCGTTCCGGAAGCCCCGCCACAAGGGCTGAGCGAGCGGATGCCGGTGGCGGCGACCACTTCGCGACGCATCCGCGTGCGCGGCTTCGTGGCCGCCGGCGCCTGCCTCGTGCTCGGCCTCGGCCTGCAGCTCGTCGATCGCACGCTGATCGTCGACCTGCTCGGAAGCATGCTCTACGTCGGCCTCTTCGCCTTCCTGCTTCGGGCGTGCTGGCCGGGGTTCGGCGCTGTGCCGGCCTCGGCGGCGGCGTTCGCGCTCGCGGCCGCGGTCGAGGTGCTGCAGCTGACCGATGTGCCGCAGCGGGTGGTCGAGGTGTTCCCACCTGCTCGCCTGCTGCTCGGCGGCTCGTTCGACCCGATCGACCTGCTCGCGTACGGCGGCGGGGCGGTGCTCGCCTGGCTCGTGCAACTCGTCTTCATCGACCGGGCTCGCGTACCCTCGTTCACGGGCGACGCCCGCACCGAGAGCTGACCGAGACCCGACGGAGACCCGAGAGCATGGACGACGGCGGGAGCACGCCCGGCGGGGCTCGGCCGAACGGCAACGAGCGGCGCCCACGTGGGCGACGAGTTGCGCCCGCGCCCGCGTCACCGGTCACCGGGCTCGTGGCTCCACTGCTGTCGTTCCTGGCGACGTCGGTCGCGTGGGTCGCCCGTCATCGGCTCGCCGCCGGCCTCGCCGTCACGGGTCTCGCGACCGTCGCCATGCTCGCGGGCGGCATCGCACTCATGCAGCCCAGCGGCGACGCCGCAGCCGACCAGGAGGCATCCACATCGGTCGACGATCCCCGCCCGGATCCGACCCGCCCGACATCGACCCGCCCAACGGCTCCGAGCCCCTACGGGCCGGTGCTCCCCACCCCGGCGCCGCCACTGTCGCCTCCAGCCGAGACGACGCCGCCGGTCGAGGGAATCGACGAGCCTCCGGTCGACGACCCGGTGACCGAGCCGACGGCCGCACCCGAGCGGGGTGACGACCACCCCGGGCAGGGCAAGGGGCCGAAGAAGCCGAAGTGAGTCGTGCGCCGGGGTCTAGCCGACGCGCTCGGATGACCGACGCGTGCGATCGACACCGGCGATGAGCCGTGCGCCGACGGCGCGAAGCGGTCGCGGGAGGGGAAGTCTCGCCGCGACCGACCGAGCGCGAGGGAACCGGTCGGATCTGCGCGCCTCGCCTCGCACGGCGGCCTGTCGCAGCGCTCGTGCCCAGGCTCGCGTCACCCGCTGCTCGTCGAAGCGTCGTGACGTGCGCACCGCGCGAGCACGCATGCGCGCGACGCGTCGTGGCGACATCCGCTGCAGCCGCTGGATCGCGCCGGCGAGGCCGTCGACGTCTCCGCTCGGCACGAGGAATCCGTTCCGCCCGTCGCGGATGAGGTCGGCTGGGCCGTAGGGGATGTCGTAGGCGATCGGCAGGCAGCCGGCGGCCATGCTCTCGACGAGCACGAGCGGGAAGCCCTCGGAGTGCGAGCTGAGCAGCAGGAACGAGGCGCCGGAGAGATGGCGTCGTGCGTCGGGATCGAACCCGTGAAGTCGCACCGCCGCGGGATCGGTGATGCGGCGTTCGAGTGCTGGGCGGCTCTCACCGTCGCCGTATACGTCGAGCCGCACCCGTGGAGCCGCCCGGCCGGTCGCCGAGCGTGCCGCGTTCGCTGCCTGCACGGCATCGATCGCGTGCGAGACCCGCTTGCGCCGGGTGAGCGCGGCGAGCACGACGCCGCGGCCGGAGTCACGCGGTACCGGGGTCGATCGGTGCGGAATCGGACGAGCGTTCGGAATCACCGCCAGGTGATCGTGCCGGCCGACGAGCTGCTCGACATCATCGCGCTGGCGCCGCGAGAGCAGCACGATGAGGTCGAAGCCGTCGAGTTGCTCGAACACCTCTCGCCGCGATCGACGGATCGGGTGCTGTTCGGACCCGGCCGAGCGATGCGAGGCGTGCACGACATGGGCGGTCACGACATGCGGGCGGCGGTAGTCGAGCAGGAACGGGGCGATGGTCTTGCTGTCGATGATCAGGTAGCTGGGCCGGCCGTCGGTCAGCGCGTCGAGCCAGGCGCGATAGAGCGAACGGATGCGTCGCCACGAGCGCACCGGGCGGCCCTCGACGTCGCACAGCACGACCGTGCGGCCGCCCAGCTCCCCGCGCACTCGTGTGTCGCGCCGGTCGCTGAGGAGCAGCGTGCCGTCGGCTCGGTAGTGATCGACCTGGAGCGTGCGCCCCTCGGCATCGACGCGGCTGCGACTCATGACCCGGTCGCCGCGAAGCAGTGTCTCGCCTGCGGGTTCGTCGCTGCGGCGGGCGTCGTTCGCGCTGGGTTCATCGAGCGGGGTGAACACGTCGCGATCGAGTTGCAGCGAGCCGCCGGGCAGCGGATGCTGCCGGAGCCAGTCGTACAGGTTCGTGATCTGCACCCCGGCCTCGAGCACACCACGCCGCCGGAGCTCGACCTCGATCTCGGGCGTGTCGGGTCGGGCGTCGAACGTGAGCACGTCGACCGGCACCCTGCCCTGTCGATGGAACGCCGCGGAGCGTCGCAGCAGGGCGTCGGTCATGCCACCGAAGGTGTCCGGAATCGACCACGTGACAGCGAAGTGACGACCCTCGGGCAGACGCGCGCCGATCACTCCGAACCACGGGGTAGTGCGAGCCTGACGGACATCCGTCAACCGTAACCTCGGTCGCTCGGCGGGAGCTGGGTGCTCAGCCGGTGACCTCTTCGAGGAAGCCGAGGGTCTCCACGAGCGCCGCCTGCGCCTCCTCGGAGTCGAGGTGGAACTGGTATTCGTGCGGCTGGGCGGGCGCATGATCGGCCGGCCAGAACAGCGAGGTGACGTCGACACCGAGCTCGGCGAGGCGAGCCTCCATCGGCAGCGACTGGATCCAGGTGAGCGCATCGCCGTTGCCGCCCGAGATGTAGGTGGCCGGGAAGTCGGTGGTCACGAAGTCGATCGTCGACATCGTCGTGCCCGACGACAGCTGCGACCAGTCCTGGTGGCCGGTGTAGCCCCAGAGCGCGATCTTGAGTCCCCATGCGCCGATGCCGTCGAGCTCCGACATCGCCTCGAGGTCGTACACCCCGCAGTTGAGCACGGCCCCGACGATCTGGTCGGCGTCGAGCGCCGGGTCGATGCTCATGAGTCGCGCGTAGTCGGGGTTGGTCGACAGCGTCACGAGCTGGCTGGCCAGTTGCGCCCCGGCCGAGTCGCCCGCGATCACGATGCGGCCGGGGTCGATGCGGTACTCGTCGGCGTCGGCATCGAGGGTCGCGAGCGCGTCGTTCAGCTGATGCACCGCGGTGGGATACGTCGCCTCCGGCCCGACGGTGTAGTTGAGGCCGACCGTCGTGTAGCCCTCGGCCGCGAGAATCCGCAGATACGGGTCGACGTTCGACGAGTTGCCCGAGATCCACGCGCCGCCGTGTACCCAGATGACGGTGGGCAACGGCTCGTCGTCGCCGTCATCGGGGGAGAACACGTCGAAGGTGATGCCGGCGTCCGCCGCGTCGCCGTCGACCGGCACCGCGAGATGTTCGGTGAGCGGCGCGTCGGTCACGTACTTGTCCATCTCGGCCGCGGTGTCGGCGCCGCCCTTCTCGAAGACCGCCCGGATCGCGAGTGCCGACGGCCATGGTGTGAGCGTCAGCACCCACGTGATCAGGAAGCCGATCACGGCGACCGTCGCGACCGTGCCGATGAAGCGGCGCTGGCCCCGCGTCAACCAGATTTCGTTGCCCCACGACGGCAGTGCGTTGCGTGTGTTCCTCGACGACACTCGTTTCCCCCTCGACCTCGTCTCGGTCATCCTGTCGGGAAAACGCTCGGCCGGACGGGTGACTCACCGGCGCTCACCGCGTTCGGCTTCGTCACATGCCGTGTTCATGAGCCGTTCAGGCCCGCATGGTCGGCTAGTCTGCATGCCTGACGCCCGACGTTGTGCGTCGATCACCGATCGATGGGACGAATCGTGACGAGCCGTACGGCCGAGTACCCTCGGCCGGACCACTTCCTCCTCCACATCAGCGACACGCACGTGCTCGCTGGCGGTGGCATGCTCTACGACCGGGTCGCGAGCGAGCGTCACCTGCAGACGCTGTTCGACGAGTTCGAGGCATCCGGTGCCCGCCCCGAGGCGATCGTCTTCACCGGTGATCTCGCCGACAAGGGCGAACCCGACGCATATGCGCGCATCCGCGGCATCGTCGATCCCGTCGCCGAGCGCCTCGGCGCCCAGGTCATCTGGGTCATGGGCAACCACGACGATCGCGCCGCCTTCCGGCGCGGGCTGCTCGGCGAGTCCAGCTTCGGCAGCACCGGCGGCGTGCGCCCGGTCGACCGGGTCGACGACGTCAACGGCCTGCGCATCATCACGCTCGACTCGACGGTGCCAGGGCACCACCACGGCGAGATCGCACCGGGCCAGCTCGACTGGCTGGCGGAAGAGCTCTCGATCCCCGCGCCGCACGGCACGATCCTCGCGATGCACCACCCTCCCGTGCCGAGCGTGCTCGACCTCGCCGTCGCCGTCGAACTGCGCGATCAGGCCGGCCTCGCCGAGGTGGTCGAGGGCAGCGACATCCGCTCCATCATCGCCGGCCACCTGCACTACTCGTCGACCGCGACCTTCGCGGGCGTGCCGGTCTCCGTCGCGTCGGCCAGTTGCTACACGCAAGACCTCAACGTGCCGGTCGGCGGCACGCGCGGCCGCGATGGGGCGCGCGCGTTCAACCTGGTGCACGTGTACCCGACCACGGTGCTGCACTCGGTCGTGCCACTCGGCTCGTTCCCAGCGCTCGACTGGATCGACGCCGGCGAGACGGTGCGGCGTCTCGGCGCGTCGGGCATCAGCATCGCGGATGCCGCGGCCGCGCCGGTCTCGGCCGAGCCGCCGTTCACCATGCCGATCCCGGTGCTCGCGGGCTGACCCACCTCGGTGCGCCGCCCTGTTCGATCGAACGGCCGCCTGCCATACTCGGAGCACTCTCGCGCGAGGTGCGAAGCCCCGGCGTGGGGAACCGCGCGTCTTGGGGAGGAACCGGTCATGAGTACAGAGGTCGCCGCGATCATCGGAGTCGCGCTCGTGCTGGTCGATCTCGCGATCCGCATCGCCGCGCTGATCATCGTGCCGCGCGGGCGAAAGCCCACGGCTGCGATGGCCTGGCTGCTCGCGATCTTCCTGATCCCGTTCATCGGCATCCTCTTCTTCCTGCTGATCGGCAGCGTCAAGCTGCCGAAGAAGCGTGTGGAGAGGCAAGCCGAGATCAACCGCATGATCGCGGAGCGGGCCGAGGGAATCGAACTCGTGTCCGACCGATCGTCGTGGCCCGACTGGTTCGTCTCGCTCACGCGGCAGAACCGCGTGCTCGGCGCCCTGCCGGCGATGGGCGGCAACACGGCGACGCTCATCGGCGACTACAACGGATCGATCGCCGCGATGGCCGCCGAGATCGACAAGGCCACTCGGTTCGTGCACGTCGAGTTCTTCATCGTCTCGTTCGACGAGACCACGAAGGGGTTCTTCGCCGCCATGGAGCGCGCCGTGCAGCGCGGCGTCATCGTTCGCGTGCTGCTCGACCACATCGCCTCGGGCAAGGCCGCCGGTCACGACGAGACCTATGCCGAGCTCGACCGCATCGGCGCGAAGTGGAGCTTCATGCTGCCGGTGCGCCCGCTGAAGGGCGAGTACCAGCGGCCCGACCTGCGCAACCACCGCAAGCTCGTGGTCGTCGACGGACTCGTCGGGTTCATGGGCTCGCAGAATCTGATCGATCGCAGCTACAACTCGAAGAAGAATCTCAAGCGCGGCCTGCAGTGGCAGGAACTCGTGACGCGGGTCACCGGCCCCATCGTCACCGGCATCAACACCGTCTTCCTCTCCGACTGGTACCTCGAGACCGACGAGCTGCTCGGCGAGGAGGAGAACGTGCCCGCCGTCGCAGTGCCGGCCGACCCCTCACCCGACTCACTCGTGTGCCAGGTGGTGCCGAGCGGCCCGGGATACGTCGCAGAGAACAACCTCCGCCTCTTCCTCGCGCTCATCAACTCTGCGCAGCAGCGGGCCATCATCACGAGCCCCTACTTCGTGCCCGACGAGGCGATGCTGTACGCGATCACCTCGGCCTGCTACCGCGGTCTCGACGTGCAGCTCTTCGTCTCGGAGATCGGCGACCAGGGTTCCGTCTGGCACGCGCAGCGCTCCTACTACCGCGACCTCCTGCAGGCGGGCGTCAAGATCTGGCTGTACCCGGGTCCGTACATCCTGCACGCGAAGCACCTGTCGATCGACGACGACGTCGCGGTCATCGGCTCGAGCAACATGGACATCCGCTCATTCAGCCTCAACTCCGAGATGATGCTGCTCGTGCGCGGCCGTTCGTTCGTCGACCAGATGCGCGCGGTCGAGCAGGGGTACCGCGACGTCGGGCGTGAGCTCACCCTCGAGGAGTGGCAACGGGAGCCAGCCTCGGCGACGTTCCTCGACGGGGTCGCGAGGCTCACGTCGGCGCTGCAGTAGTCCCGCAGATCTCGCCGGTCGAGTGGCGCCCGACGGAGGGGGACGCGTATCGAGACCTGTTGCGAGATCTCGCCGGTCGAGTGGCGCCCGACGGAGGAGGACGCGTATCGAGACCTGTTGCGAGATCTCGATACGCTCGCTGGCGCTCGCTACTCGATCGGCGAGGGCGGATCTCGATACGCTCGCTGGCGCTCGCTACTCGATCGGCGAGGGCGGATCTCGATACCCTCGTTCCTCGATCGGCGGGCGGGGTCAGGCGGTGAGCTCGGGGACGGCGGATGTCGCGCCGGCGCCCAGGCGCGCGGCATCCGCGTGCGCAGAGGCATCCGCTGCCTCTTTCTCCCACGGCGCCGGGAACGGGAAGTAGCGCTCGAGGAAGTCGATCACTGCGCCCGTGCGCTCCTCGACCGAGATCTCGGGGAAGCTCCCGTCGTTCAGGCAGAACATGTCGTGGTCGCGGCGCTTCAAGAGCTGCTTCATGGCGGGCAGCGCCTGACGCAGCGTCGTCTCGACGTACTTGACCTTGGCGTCGGTCTGCACGACCGCGTGGCCGGTGAGCAGTGCGTAGTAGTGGTACAGCGAGTTCGTCACCGAGATGTCGGTCGCCGAGCGGAAACGGCTCGCGGCGGTGCGCTGGAACTCCTCGGGGAACGCCGCGTCGAGCTCGGCCAGGACGCTCTTGCGCAGGGGTGCGGCGCAGTGCTCGAGGTGCCGGGTGGTGACCTTGCCGAAGCGGTCGCGCAGGAGCGCCCGGTTCACGCGTGCCGCGTTCTCGAAGCCGCTGCGGCCGGCGTGCGTCGAGCCGAGTCCGATGCGGGTGGCGGCCTCGACGAACTTGGTGATGCCGCCGGGGGAGAAGAAGAGCGCGGGGTTCAGCGGCCGGCCGAAGAACATGTCGTCGTTCGAGTAGAGGAAGTGCTCGGCGAGGCCGTCGATGTGGTGCAGCTGGCTCTCGACGGCGTGCGAGTTGTGGGTCGGCAGCACCGAGGTGTCGGCGAACATCTCTTCGCTGCGCACGATGGTGACCTTGGGATGCTTCGCGAGCCAGGTCGGTGCCGGGGAGTCGGTCGCGATGAAGATGCGCCGCACCCACGGTGCGAAGAGGTGCACCGAGCGCAGCGCGTACTTCAGTTCGTCGATCTGCCGGTAGCGCGCCTCGGAGTCGTCGCCCTCGCCCACGACGTAACTCTGCATGCGCTTGGCCCGCTCGCGGATGAACTCGTCGCTCGACCCGTCGACCCAGGAGAAGACCATGTCGATCTCGAAGTCGATGTCGCTCGCGAGGGACTCGAACATGTGCTCGAGGGTCGGCCAGTCGCGTCCGTGCAGGTGCACGACGTCGTCGGTCGTCTCGGACCGCGACAGGGTGCGGCGCATGAGGGCGTTCTCAGCGGGGGCCTCGATCGTGTCCTCGCCGAATCGCCAGAACTCGATCTGCACGGCCGTCTCGCTGCCGTAGCGCAGACGCCCGATCGGCTCGATGCGAGGTCGGTAGACACGCAGCACTGCGGGCTTTCGCGCGGCTGAGAGCCTGCCGTCGGCGAGGAGCACCGGGTGGGTGTCGGCGGCCCGGGCCGGCGCGAGGGTCGCCGCGTAGAACGGCTCGTCGGCGAAGGCGTCGGCGAAGGCCCGGGCGACCCGCTTGCGCTCGGCGCGGTCGACGGCGATGACCGGCCGGTCGTCGTTGCCGCGTACGAGCAGGAACGGGATCTCGGCGTCATCGAGCGCGGCGCCGACGGCGAGCAGGTCTTCGACCATCGACTCCTGCGGCGTCATGTGCCCGTTGCGCAGCGCGTACTGGCCCTTGCGCATGACGAGGTCGTCGCGATCGAAACGGAGCGCACGGTTCGCGGATGCCACGAGCACGAGTTCGGACGCGTCGGAGAGCCGCATGGGCGGAGTGGGCGTCGTGGCCCGCTTCGCGAATGCGTGTCCGTCGTGCTGCTGCCGGTCAAGGGTTCGATCGCGGTCGGGTCTCGTCACGGAGCGGTGGCCTCCAGGGGTCGTGGGGTGGGAGCGCGCGGAGCGCGATGCTCTGATTGTACGCAGCGGGAGGTGCGCGCCATCCCACCGTCCGTCGTCATTGACAGCATGCTGTCATACGTGCGAGAATGACAGCATGCTGACAAACACTGAGACGAATGAACGACTGGTCGTGCTCTACGCGACCGACACGATGGCCGATTGGGAATACGGCTATCTCGTCGCCGGCCTGGGCATGACCGGAGGGGCGATCCGCCTCGTCGTCGCGGGCGAGACGGCGGCGGCGGTCACGACGATGGGCGGCCTGCGGGTGCTGCCGGAGGTCGCGCTCGCGGACCTCGACCCCGACCGCATCGCGATGCTCGTTCTGCCCGGCGCCGACACCTGGGCCGAGGGGCACGAGTCGGTGCTCGCGCTCGCCGAGCAGTTCGTCGACGCAGGCACGCCGGTGGCGGCGATCTGCGGTGGCACGCTGGGGCTCGCTCGCGCCGGGCTGCTCAACGAGCGAGCGCACACGAGCAACGCGCCCGACTTCCTCGAGCTGGCCGATGGCTACGCGGGGCAGGTGCTGTACTCGCCGGCGCGGGCGGTCGTCGACGGTGGCGTGATCACGGCCGCTGCGACCTCGCCCCTCGAGTTCGCGAAGGCGGTCTTCGAAGCGCTGGGCGCGATGCCGCAGCCGGTGATCGACGCCTGGTACGGCCTGTACACCACCGGCGAGCGCCGCTACTACGACGCGCTCGTCGGCGCCGCCTGATGGTCGGGCGCACTCCGGCCGGTGATGCCGTCACCGAGCTCGTGCTGCCGGCCTTCGAGCTGAACGGGGAGTTCCTCGATGCCGCCCGCGACATCGCCGGCCCCGCCGGGCTCACTCCGGCGCAGTGGCAGGTGCTCGGCGCCACCCTCGACGGCGGTCTTCCCGTGGCCGAGATCGCCCGGCGGGTCGGT
The DNA here is from genome assembly GCF_059758475.1 of Agromyces sp. GQ35. NCBI lineage: Bacteria > Bacillati > Actinomycetota > Actinomycetes > Micrococcales > Microbacteriaceae > Agromyces > Agromyces sp. GQ35. Next base: position 1,553,151 of record NZ_JCAXEO010000001.1, read on the forward strand.
CTCGGCCTCGCGAGGCAGAGCGTGCAGCGCACCGCCGACCTCCTCGTCGATCGCGGCTGGGCCGAGTACCTCGAGAACCCGATGCACCGGCGTGCCAAGCTGCTGCAGCCGACTCCCGAGGGGCGGGCTGCGGTCACTCGTCTCGGTGCTGCGCAACGTGCGTGGGCCGACGCGGTCGGCGCGGAGCTCGGTGCCGAGGAGCTGCAAGCCGCGCGGGCGACGATCGAGCGCATCATCGCCGTGTCGCGGCGGGTGCGGGGTACGGGCGGCTGACCGGGCGAGCGACCCGTGGGTTGGGCGGCCGCGCGGCCCGCGCTCGAGGCCGCGGGACTGGGAGTTCAGTGAGGAAATCTCGTGTCTGCCCGTTCTCGGCGTAACGTTGATGACCTCGAAGCGTTTCGCCCACCGCCGTGTCCCCGGCCTGGTGCGGCGACCTCGAGAGGAGGTCGTCATGACCGCGGAGATCGCACCGGTACAGCGCACTCGGCCGAGGCCGGTGGATCGCGTGACGACGCCGGCCAGCGACTTCACGGAACTCGCGCGCCGGATCAAGGACGCCGGGCTCATGCGACGCCGCTACGGCTACTACTGGACGAAGCTCATCGCCGTGCCCGTCGCCATCGGCGGTGCGATCGCGCTCTTCGTGTGGATCGGCGACACCTGGTGGCAGTTGTTCACCGCCGTCGCATTCGCATTCCTCTTCACGCAGACGGCCTTCCTCGGCCATGACGCCGCGCACCGGCAGATCTTCCGCTCGGGCAAGTGGAACGACTGGGTGAGCCTCGTCATCGGCGACCTCTTCGTCGGCATGAGCTACGGATGGTGGCAGCACAAGCACACCCGCCACCATGCGAACCCCAATCAGGTCGGCGTCGACCCCGACATCGACCTACCCGTCGTCGCATTCACCCCTGAGCAGGCCACCCGTGAGCGTGCCGCGTTCTTTCGTTGGGTGATCGCCCACCAGGGCGCATTCTTCTTCCCGATCCTGCTGCTCGAAGGCCTCTCGTTGCACGCGTCGAGCGTGCACCGGGTGTTCGCCCGCGAGCATGTCGCGAGGCGCCCCGTCGAGATCTCCTTCCTCGCCGTGCGGGTGATCGGCTACCTCGCCCTGGTCTTCGTCGTGCTCTCGCCCGACAAGGCGGCGGTGTTCCTCGCGATCCAGCTCGGCCTGTTCGGCTTCTACATGGGCATGTCCTTCGCGCCGAACCACAAGGGCATGCCGCTCGTGCCGAAGGGCATGAAGCTCGACTTCCTCCGACGCCAGGCGCTCATGAGCCGCAACATCCGGGGCAACAGGGTGCTCGACTTCGCGATGGGCGGGCTCAACTACCAGATCGAGCACCACCTCTTCCCATCGATGCCGAGGCCGCACCTGCGGCTCGCCGCGCCCCTCATCGCGGCATACCTGGGGGAGCGCGACGTGCCGTACACGCAGACGACCCTCTGGCGTTCGTACGCCATCGTCTTCCGCTACATCAATCGAGTCGGTCTCGGCGAGCGCGACCCGTTCGAGTGCCCCCTCGTGGTGCAGCGGGCGTCGATCTGAACGCCTGCCGTGACGCCGTGTGACCCAGGATTGAGGCGTATGACGGCTGGTTCCCCCGTGTGACGGCGGCCCTCGCGACATCCGCCCGGCCTCTCTAGCGTCGGGGGCGGAGGTCGAAACGTGACACGACTCATCATCGGCGCGATGGTCAGGGCGATCGGTGCGTACCCGTCGGGCTGGCGGTACCCGGGCGCCCATCGCGACCCCCGCGCCGACGCCGCCGTACTGCGGCGCACAGCCGAGGTGGCCGAAGCCGCCCGCTTCGACTACCTCTTCTTCGGCGACTGGCTCGCGACGGGGCACGACCTCGAGTTCCGCGACCCGTACCTCGTTGCGCGCGTCGATCCGATCTCGGCGATCACCTACCTCGCGGGCATCACGTCGCGCATCGGCCTGATCGCCACCGCGAACACGAGCTACTCCGACCCGTACACGCTCGCGCGGGCGACCGCGTCGGTCGACCTGCTGTCGGGAGGGCGTGCCGGCCTCAACCTCGTGGCCGGCGCCGAGCCGCGCGTCGCCGGCAACCACGGACTCGACTTCGACGCGGCGAACGGCTCGCGCTACGACCGGGCCGTCGAATTCGAGCTGGTGCTGCGCCGGCTCTGGGACTCGTTCGAAGACGATGCGATCGTCGCGGATGCCGCGAGCGGCGTGTACCTCGACCCGCAGAAGCTGCACGCCACCGACTTCCACGGCGGGCACCTGAGCGTGACCGGACCGTTGAACGTGGTGCGACCGGTGCAGGGCCACCTGCCGATCGTGCACGCCGGCACGTCGCCCCGGTCGCGGCTGTTCGCCGCGCAGAGCGCCGACCTCGCGCTCGTCGCCGTCAGTGGTCTCGAGCACGCCGTCGCCATGCGCGCCGAGCTGCGCGCGCTCGCGTTCGAGTCGGGTCGCGACGACCGCACGCTCAAGGTGATCGCCCCGGTGCTGCCGATCGTCGGGGAGACCCGCGAGCACGCCCAGTCGATCGCCGACGAACTCAGCGAGCTCGTGCAGATCGCGGAGGACTGGCCCGACGGGCCGCCCGCCGCGTTCCCGGTGACGCGTTCGCTCGCCCAGCTCGCGAACCTCGTCGGCGTCGACCTCGCCGGGCTCTCGCCCGATCGTGCGGTGACCCCGGCACTCGTCGCAGAGTTCAGCGCCGCAGGCCAGGAACTCGTCGAGATCGTCGCCGAGCGCACCGGCCGCAGCCCGAGCAGCGAGCGCCCGTCGACGCTGCGACATCTCGTCGTCGCGGCCTCGGTGAACGCCTCGATGATCGTCGGCACCGCCGACGACATCGCCGCGGAGTTCGCGGCATGGGGCGATGCGGGCGCCGTCGACGGATTCAACGTGCTCTCGGCCGTGCAGCCGCAGCAGTTCGAGGCGTTCGCGCTGCAGGTCGTGCCCGAGTTGCAGCGGCGGGGCGTGCTCCCCACCGAATACGAGGGCGAGACCCTGCGCGACCACCTCGGCCTCAGCCGGCCCGGCAACGTGCACGTGGCGCGTGCCGACGTCGGGTGGTACGCCATCTGACCCCGCGATCGGGCGGGTCGAACACCGCGACGTGTGTCGCAATGTGTCGCGGTGTGACCTCGTGCGGCGACCGGTGCTTGAGGGGGTTTCGAGCCGACCGTAGCCTCATCGCGAACCCCGCAATCGAGGAGCTTCCGTGATCAGCATCGAAGAGCGCACTGCCAGCCGTGGTTCGCGCGCCGCTGCCGTGACGGATGTCGCGGAGCCGACGGCCGTGCCGCCGCCCGCCGCCGGCCCCGGCCCGCTCGCGGTGCTCGCCGATGCCGGGCTCGAGGTGCCGGTGCTCGGCGGCGGCCGGGTGCGTCACGTGAACCTCGACGTCGCGGCGTCCGCTCCGGCCTTCGAGGTCGTGGCGCAGCGGGTGGCCAGGGTGCTGCCGTACTACGCGAGCGTGCATCGCGGCTCGGGGTTTCCCTCGCAGGTGTCGACCTCGCTCGTCGAAGACGCCCGCCTCGCCGTCGCGCGTCACGTCGGCGCCCGCGACGACGACCTCGTGATCTTCACCCGCAACACGACCGATGCACTGAACCTGCTCGCCGGCGCCGTGCCGGGCGACACGGTGGTGCTCGACCTCGAGCACCACGCGAACCTGCTGCCCTGGCGGTCTCGTCGCGTGGTCGAGGGCCGTGCGACCATCGCCGCGACACTCGAGGCACTCGACGTCGAGCTCGCCCGATGTCCGGCGGCCCTGCTGTCGGTGACGGGCGCATCGAACGTCACCGGTGAAGTGCTGCCCGTCGACCGGCTCGCCGAGATCGCCCATTCGCACGGCGCCCGCATCGCGGTCGACGCCGCGCAACTGCTACCGCACCGGCGCGTCGACCTCGCGGCATCCGGCGTCGACTACCTCGCATTCTCGGGGCACAAGGCGTACGCGCCGTTCGGGGCCGGAGCGCTCGTCGGCCGTGCCGACTGGCTCGACGCGGCACCGGCGTACCTCGCGGGCGGAGGCGCCGTCGGCGCCGTGCGCCTCGACGGCGTCGAATGGAAGCACGGCGTCGACCGGCACGAGGCCGGCACGCCGAACGTCGTGGGTGCCGTCGCGCTCGCCCACGCGCTCGACGAACTCGAGCGACTCGGCGACGATGCCCGACGCGAACACGAGCAGTCACTCACCGCCCGCCTGCACGCCGGGCTCGCCGCGCAGGCCGGAGTACGTGTCATCCGCGGCTTCGCCGATGCGGTGCCGGCGTCCGTGCCCGCCGCCGCGTTCGCCTCGGCGGGCGACGCCGAACCGGTCGATCGACTCGGCATCGCCACCATCGAGCTCGAGCGCGGTTCGGTCGGCCTCCTCGCTGCGGCGCTCGGCGGCGAGCACGGCATCTCGGTGCGCGCCGGCCGCTTCTGCGCGCACCCCTTCTTCGAGCGTGCGGCGACCAGGTCGAACGGCCTTCGGGCGAGCCTCGGCGCCGGCAGCTCTGCCGACGACGTCGACCGGTTCCTCGACGCGCTCGCCCGGCTCATTGCCGACGGACCGGCGCACAGCTACGACCACTCGCCCGAAGGCTGGTGCCCGCGCGTCGACGACCGGCCGCGGCCGAGCTTCACCGGCTGAGCTCGACGACGGCATCTTCGCGCCCCCGACCGACCGGGAGGCGAGGGGTGCGGGCGCCGGTGGAGCGGCGTACCGTTGACCGCAGGAGCTGTCGATGGATCACGACCGTGCGCGTCTGACCGCCCGCCGCGAGGAGTTGCGGCGCGTGATCTACGGCGTGCCCGGCGGTGACACCTCCGATGCCGTGGCCCTGCTGGCCGCCGTCGAGCTGGAGCTCGAGGAGCTCGAAGAGCTCGACCGGCGCGCGCAGCGCGCGCGGCAGGCGCGGCAGGCGCGGCAGGTTCAGCTCGACGCGATCCGCTCGACGCCTGCAGCCACGCCGACGCTCCACTACGGACCGAGCGCGGGGCCGCCGGCGAGCGCGGCCACCCGAGTGAGCGGGTCGGCGAGCTCGAAGCGGTCTCGGCGACGGCGCCATCTCATGCTGGCGGGGGCCGGTCTGCTCGGTACGGTCGCCGTCATCGCCATCGCGTTCTCCGCGCTGCCGGATCGCGCCGACCCACCGCGCGGACTCGAGGTGTTCGACCAGGCACGCGACGACGTCGACGCCGGACCGCGCGCCTTCGTGGCGGTGCTCGGCACCGACGCCGTCGCGACCTTCCGCAACATCGGGCATGCCGTCGGGCACGACGTCTGGGTGTTCCGCGACGACGGCGACGTCTGCATGATCGCCCAACGGCAGCAGTGGAGCAGCTGGGGTGCGAACTGCGTGAGCGAGCGGGAGTTCGCCCGGGCCGGCATCCGTCAGTTCATCACCCACGACGAGTTCGGCGACCAGCCCCCGCCGGCCGGGCTCGACCCGGCGAGCGCCGTCGAACTCGCGTGGAATGAGCACTCCACCGCCGTCGAATGGTCGATCGTGCCGCGCTCGCAGGCCTCGACGGACGGCGTCTGGGTGTGGGTGCCGACGCCGGCGGACGACGGGCCGACGCCGATGACGTACGACGAGTGGTCGTCGTCGGGTCTCGCGGCCCGCCACGTCGAGTAGCCGGCGAACCGCCGAATTCGTCGTTCCGTCACGGCCCGTGTTGCGCCACACTGAGCGCATGGGATCAGCGTTGACCACCATCGGATTGCCCCTCGCCCTCGGCATCATCATGTTCGGGCTCGGCCTCTCCCTCACCCCCGGCGACTTCGCGCGCGTCGCGAAGCATCCGAAGGCGGTGATCGTCGCCCTGCTCTGCCAGCTGCTTCTGCTGCCGGCGGTCTGCCTCGCCCTCGTGCTGGCCTTCCGGCTGCCGCCGGTGCTCGCGGTCGGCATGATGCTGCTCGCCGCATCGCCCGGCGGCACGACGGCGAACCTCTACAGCCACCTGTTCCGCGGCGACGTCGCCCTGAACATCTCGCTCACCGCGATCAACTCGGTGCTCGCCGTCGTCACCCTGCCGCTCATCACGAACCTCGCGATCGCCTACTTTCTGCCGGGCGATGAGACCCTCGGCCTGCAGCTGGCCAAGACCGTCGAGGTCTTCGCGATCGTGCTGCTGCCGGTAGTGCTCGGCATGCTCGTGCGCTGGTGGCGCCCGAGCTTCGCCGACCGCATGGACAAGCCCGTGCGCATCGCCTCCGTCGTGATCCTCGTGGTCGTGATCGCCGGCGCGATCGTCTCCAACCTCGACCTGCTGCTCGAGAACTTCGGCAGCCTCGCCGCCATCACGGTGCTGTTCTGCGTGCTGAGCCTCAGCATCGGCTACGTCGTGCCGCGGATGCTGCGGGTCGACCGTGCGCAGTCGATCGCGAGCTCCTTCGAGATCGGCATCCACAACGCGACGCTCGCGATCGTGATCGCCCAGACCGTCATCGGAAGCGTCGAGATGAGCCTGCCGGCTGCGGTGTACGGCGTGCTCATGTTCTTCGTCGCGCTCGCCTTCGGCTTCCTGATCCGAGGTCGTGGCGCAGCACCAGATCGAGCGGATGCCGCGGCCGCCGCTGATTCCGAGGCGCGCCCGGCGTCGTGAGCGCTTCGTAGACTGGAGGCACGCACGGAGGGGAATGCATGCAGCCACTGGTGGAGACCGACATCCGCTCGTCACTCGGCAATGCGAGCGCGGCAGAGCTCGAGCAGCTCTCGCTGCCGGTGCGGTTCTTCATCACCGAGTGGGCTCCGCTCGACGCGTTCGCATGGCGCGACCCGCGCATCCCCGCGCGCGGCTACCTCGTCACCGAACTCGGCGGCACCCCTGCAGGCATCGTGCTCCGCGCCGCGGAGCGCACCGGGTCGCATCACCGCGCCGCCATCTGCGATCTCTGCCACACGCAGCAGCCCGGCGACCAGGTCGAGATGTTCTCGGCTCGCCGCGCAGGGGCCGCCGGTGAACGCGGCGACAGCCTCGGCACCTACATCTGCGCCGACCTGGCCTGCCAGGAGACGGTGCGCCTCGGCCGGCCGCCGGCGCCGTCGGAGGTGCAGCCGAGCGTGCACGAGCTCGAGCGCATCGAGGGACTCGCACGCCGCACGCGGGCGTTCGTCGCCGACGTGCTCGGGGCTCGGGTCGGCTGAGACCGCTCGACGCCCGAGGTCAGGCGTCAGCCCGCGGCATCCGCGGCAACCGGCTGGAGGCTCGGTCGCTTCGCGGTGCGGCCGTCGCCGGAGGAGCGGCCGGTGAGCCGACGCCCGATCCAGGGAAGCACGAATTCGCGGTAGTACGTCGCGGTGTTGCGGCTGCGCGGCCCGGCGGGTGCCGCGGCGACCTCGTCGACGCCCCACTCGACGGGCACGGGCACGCCGAGACCCGTCAGCACGTTGCTCGCGACCCTCGCGTGGCCGAGCGCATTGAGGTGCAGCTTGTCGGCCGACCAGTAGCGGATGTCGCGGAGGATGCGATCGTTGAAGTTGTCGACGAAGGTGACGCCGGGCACATCGGCGAGGTCGACGAGCGCCGCCGTGAGGCGTGCGCCACGAGCGTCGAACACCTTGCCCAGGGGTAAGTGCTCGGTCGGGTTCGCTCCGCTCAGCATGAGCACGTGGATGCCCGCGCCGCGGATGCGTTCGATCGCGCCGCGGAACCGCGTGGCGGTCGCCTGCTCGTCCATGCGGGGGCGAAGCATGTCGTTGCCGCCGCCGTTGAAGCTCAGCAGCTCGGGCTGCAGCGCGATCGCCGCGTCGAGCTGCTCGTCGATGATGGGCCCGAGCTTGCGGCCGCGGATCGCGAGGTTGGCATAGCCGATCGGCTCGCGCGCCGCCGCTGCGAGGCCGAGTGCGACGAAGTCCGCCCACCCGCGTGCGGTGCCATCGGGCATCTCGTCGCCGACGCCCTCGGTGAAGCTGTCGCCGATGGCCGCGTAGGAGTGGAACATGCGTCCACGCTAGCGCGGCACGATGTGTGTGCGGCCCACGCGGCCCACGCGGCCGCGCCTCACCCGCGCGGCCGGCACAGCTGCACGTCGACGCGGTGCTCGGCGTCGCAGTGCGCCTGCGTCGTCAGCCGGCGTGCTGTTCGTGCTCGAGCACGCAATCGGCGCCGGGGAAGAGTAGCGTCTCGTGCCCGTCGTCGAATCGCACGAGGTAGGGCGGGCTGCCGTCGTCTCCGCGCACTTCGAGGATCTCGCCGTGGCGTGCTGCCTGGCCGACGTGCTTGCCATGGATGATGAGGCGTTCTCCGACGGTTGCGTGCATCGCGTCCTCCTTCGGGTTCTTCCAGCGTACGCCGGGCGGTCGCGGTGGGGAAGGTGTCGGACGATCGGTGCGGTGCGCGCTCGAAGCGCGGACGCTCGTCCCTTGACGGGCACGGAACCGCATCCGTACGCTCCGAAGCACGCCCAGAGGAAAGCCCATTCCAAGGCAGGTTCCCGCGGGCACGTGCCGCCTCCGCGGCATGTCGAACTCACAGGGGGAGCAACAGATGACCGAAGCATCGACGTCACCGAATCGCCGTCGCCGCACCACCGTTCTCGCCGCAGCAGCAGCACTCGCCGTGGCAGCCCCGCTGGCCGCGGGCTCGCCGGCACTCGCCGACGCCAATTTCCCATCGCCCAACGGCAACACCAACATCGCGAGCATCGCGACGTACGCCGACCTCATCGCCGAGCTGGATCGACTCGAGCGCACCTCGCGCTTCGGCGTCGAGGTCGCCACCCTCGCCGAGATCGGCACCGAGGTCTCGACCTCGGAGCAGGGCCGCGATCTCTACGTCGCCACCGTCGGCGACGGACCCGAGGCGGTCTGGCTGCAGGGCCGCATCCACGGCAACGAGCCCTACGGCACCGAGACGCTGCTGGCCGTGCTGAAGGACCTCGGCACGAACGGCTCCGCCGACTGGGCGCTGCTGCGTGAGACGTACACGTTCCACGTCATCCCGATGTACAACCCCGACGGATCCGAGGCGAATATCCGCCAGACGATCCTGCAGGACGGCTCGGAGACCCGGATCGACCTGAATCGCGACTGGGGCGACAACCGGTTCGTCGCCGCCGAGTCCGAGGCGTACTACGAGTACTGGACGATGGTCGACCCCGCGTTCGCCGTCGACATCCACCACCAGGGGCTGAAGACGGAGTACGGCACGGGAGACGACGTGACGCTCTCGCTCGGCATCTCACTGGCCCCCGGCGGGCCGACGCTTCCGGGTATCGAAGGCGGCGCGTACGACACGCTGACGCGACAGATGCACGTGCACGTGTACGACGAGCTCGCCAATTACGGGTACATCAACATGGACCGCTACCAGGTCGGCGGAAGCCTCGAGATCGACATCAAGGGCGGTGTCGTCTCGGCGATGATGCTCGGATACGACTACAAGGGCCTCAACCCCGAGGGGCACAGCAACCCGGCGATCTTCTTCGAGACGAGCGGCAACACGAGCGACGGCAGCCTCGGGCAGAAGGCCCGCGGCAAGTCGATCCAGCAGAACGTGCGTGCGCTGACGGAGCTGCTGGTCGGCATGACGACGGGCGAGGTCGCGCAGGAGGACCCGGCCCGCTGGGAGGAGATTCCGCACGCACCCGTCACCGGCTACCAGACCGACGACGGTGTGATCCCGGCCTCCTTCTGACGCTGGTCGCCGGTCGCTGAACCACGCGCGGCGGCGGGTCTCCGGTTTCGCCGGGTGACTCGCCGCCGCGTCGTGCAGCGTGCTCGCACACACTTCCGCCGGCGGGGCTGCCCGGCTAGGGTGGCGAGAGTGGGTCAAGCGTCCCAGTCGAGGGCGAGCGGGTGTCGCGGCATCCGCTGACCGTGACCTGCAGACGAACAGCGAGGTTCTCCATGCGCGACGCCGCCACCCCTGAACACTCGACCGAGCCGGCGCCGTTCCCGCGGGGATTCCGCTGGGGCGCGGCCACCGCCGCCTTCCAGGTCGAAGGGTCGACGACGGCCGACGGCCGGGGCGAGTCGATCTGGGACGTGTACACCCGGGTACCCGGGCAGGTGCTCGAGGGCGCCAACGCCGAGGTGGCCGCCGACAGCTACCGGCGGTTTCGCGACGACGTCGCCCTGCTCGCAGGGCTCGGCGTCGACGACTACCGCTTCTCGATCGCCTGGCCGCGAGTGCAGCCGACCGGCAGCGGGCCGGCGAACGAGCCGGGGCTCGCGTACTACGACCGCCTCGTCGACGCACTGCTCGCCGAGGGCATCGCCCCCGTGCCGACCCTCTACCACTGGGACCTGCCGCAGCCGCTCGAGGCGGCCGGCGGCTGGCTGAACCGCGACACCGCCCACCGCTTCGCCGAGTACGTCGCGCTCGTCGTCGACCGGCTCGGTGACCGCGTCGGCCGATGGATCACCCTCAACGAGCCCGCCATGACGACGCTGCAGGGCTACGCGCTCGGCACTCAGGCACCGGGCCACGCGCTCATGATGGGCGCGCTGCCGACCGCGCACCACCAGTTGCTCGCGCACGGGCTGGCTGTGGCCGCTATCCGTGCGCGCAGCGACGCCGAGGTCGGCATCACCAACAACCACACCCTGGTGGTGCCCGCGACGGATGCCCCGGGTGATCGTCTCGCCGCCGGCGCGCTCGACCTCGTCTACAACCGCATCTTCGCCGACCCGGTGCTCACCGGCGCGTACCCCGACCTCTCGGGATTCGGGCTCGACGCGATGCCCGGCCTGGCCGACGGCGACCTCGAGGTGATCGGCGCCCCGATCGACTTCTACGGGGTGAACTTCTACAACCCGACGCGGGTCGCCGCGGCATCCGACGGCTCGGAGTTCGCCGCAGCGGGTCTGCCGTTCGAGCCCGTCGACTTCGAGGGGGTGCCGACGACGGGATTCGGCTGGCCGATCGTGCCGGCGGCGTTCACCGAGTTGCTGGCGTCGTTGCGCGCCGATTACGGCGACCGGCTGCCGCCGATCGTGATCACCGAGAACGGTGCGTCGTTCCCCGACGAGGTCGTCGGCGGGGCGGTGCACGATGAGCGGCGCATCGCGTATCTGTCGGAGCACATCGAGGCGGTACGCGCCGCGATCGAGCTCGGCGTCGACGTGCGCGGGTACTACCTCTGGTCGCTCCTCGACAACTTCGAGTGGGCCGAGGGGTACACGCAGCGGTTCGGGCTCGTGCACGTCGATTTCGAGTCGGGGGAGCGCGTGCCCAAGGACTCGTACGCGTGGTACCGGTCGCGCATCGCGCGCGAGCGGCGCGGTCGGTAGCTCGCGCTGTATTCAGGCGATAGGCCGCCCGTCAGGTCGCGATCTGCGATTCCCGCCTGACGGGCGGCCCATTGCCTGAATCGCGGATACCGGCCCGCCAGGCACGACGGTGCATCGAGCCGGGCCGAGCCGAGCCGGCCAGGGCCGAGCCGGGCAGGGCTGAGCTGGGCAGGGCTGAGCTGGGGCCGAGCCGAGCCGGGCCGAGCCGAGCCGTCAGTCGACGGCGAGCAGGGCCGCCCAGAGGTCGGCGCGCGCGTGGAAACCCGAGAGGTCGCGGCCGAGCAGGCGCTCGGCGAGCGCGATGCGGCTGCGCACGGTGTGCCGGTGCACCCCGAGCGCCTTCGCGGTGGCGTCGAACTGGCCGCCGTTCTCGAGCCAGGTGCGCGCCGTCGCGAGCAGCGCCGTGCCGTTGGCGGCGTCATGCTCGGTGAGCGGGGCGAGGGTCGCGAGGGCGACGGCCCGCGCGTCGGTGCGGGCGAGGAACGCGAGCACCCCCTGGCGGCTGATCTCGTCGAACAGCACCACGCCCGACCCCGATTCGCGGGCCCGCTCGAGGGCGCGCAGGGCCTGCTCGTGAGCCGCGGCGATGCCGCCGGCGCCGACCGGGTCGGAGAGGCCGACCGGCAGCTCGAACTCCGATGCGAGCTCGTCGGCGAGCGCGAGGTCGGCTTCCTCGAGCACGAGCACGAACTGCTCGTCGTCGCGACCGAAGAAGAGCCGGCCGTTCCGCTCGTCGACCCGCAGCTCGAGCAGTTCGGTGAGGCGATCGACGTTCGTCGGCGGGGAATCCGTCACGGCGATGCGCATCGGCGCCGACGGCAGCGGCCCCCACATCTCGGTCGCGACCCGCTCGGCGAGTGTCAGGTCGCCGGCGAGGATGCCGCGGAGCAGACCCGAGCGCAAATGGCCGCGGGCCCGGTCGAGGTCGCGGTTCTGCTCGAGGGCGAGGCCCGCGAGTGCGATCACCGAGGTGACGACCTCGCGGCCGGCCTGGTCGAGCTCGGGGGAGTCGCCGATCGCGAGCACCCCGCGCAACGCGCCGCCGCCGCCGAGCGTCTGCAGCGTCATCCGCTGCGGTGCCGGTGTCGACTCGCCCGCGAGCAGAGTGCGACTCGCGCGCTGGCCCCGCCGCAGCATGGAACGCGCTTCGCCGACGACCTCGCCGAGCAGGGGCTGGTCGAGCCCGCCCGACGGCGCCTCACGGTCGAGCGAGCCGGTCGCGTCGACGAGCCCCACCCACGCGCCGATGCGATGCGAGAGCTCGGCGAGGGTCGCCGACAGCCCGTCGGGCCGCAGCGCCGCGAGCGAGATCGCACGCTGAGCGTTGAGTGCCCACGCCTGGCGGGCGTAGGCGTCTTCGGCGATGAGGTCGGCGACGGTGCGGGCGATCGCGATGAACGGCACCCGGTAGGGAACTTCGAAGAGCGGCAGGCGCTGCACGGTGCAGGCGGCGACGAGCGACTCGGGCGTGCCCTCGCGGATCACTTCGGTGCCGAAGCCCAGTGCAGCGACCCCGGTCTCGCGAAGCCGCCGCACGTAGCGCTCCGCGAAGTCGTCGTCGGCGTCGTCGCCGAACTGGGTACCGGTCGTGAGCAGCACGTGCCCCGCATCGAGGAACGGCGCGGGGTCGGCGAGGTCGGAGCTGTGCGCCCAGACGATCGGCGCCGAGAGCGCGTCGTCGGGCAGCGCCGCCCGAGACGTGAGCAGGCCCAGTCCGAGTTCGGAGCGGTCGAGAAGGGTCTGCACGGTGGGCTGCACGGGGTTCCTTCGTGGTTGGCCGAGCGGGCGATGTTGGCGCCCATCAATGCGAGAGGAGAACCAACTTCGCCCACTCGATCGGAATGGTCTGGCGGGGTCGAAGGGTGATCGCGACGGAACGCCCGGAGGAGCCTCGTCGCGACCGACGGTGATGTACGCGGTGTCGAGCGAAGTGCATTCGAGTGTACACGCGGGCCATGAGGCATCCGCTCGGCCCGACCTACCATTGCCGCATCAGCCAACGTCGTCACCTCGCATCGGAGCAGCCATGACCCTCGTCGACACCCCGGTCACCACGACCGGAGGACCTTCGCTCGTGCAGGAGCGCCGCCTCGTCACCGCCATCCCGGGCCCGCGCTCGCAGGAGCTCCTGGCTCGCAAGGCGACCGCCGTCGCCGCGGGTGTCGGCCACACGCTGCCGATCTCGGTCGTCGCTGCCGGCGGCGGTGTCGTCGTCGACGCCGACGGCAACTCGCTCATCGACCTCGGCTCGGGCATCGCCGTCACCGGTGTCGGCAACTCCCACCCGCGCGTCGTCGAGGCCGTCACCGCACAGCTCGACGCCTTCACGCACACGTGCTTCACCGTCTCGCCGTACGAGGGCTACGTTGCCGTCGCCGAGAAGCTCAACGAGCTCACGCCCGGCGACCACGTCAAGCGCTCGGCACTCTTCAACTCGGGTGCAGAGGCCGTCGAGAACGCCGTCAAGATCGCGCGCCACTTCACGAAGAAGCAGGCCGTCGTCGCATTCGACCACGCGTACCACGGCCGCACGAACCTCACCATGGGGCTCACGGCGAAGAACATCCCCTACAAGAGCGGCTTCGGTCCGTTCGCCCCAGAGGTGTACCGCGCCCCGCTCAGCTACCCGTTCCGCGACGGCGGCCTCGACGGTCGCGAGGCGGCCGCCCGCGCGATCAGCCAGATCGAGAAGCAGGTCGGCGTCGAGAACCTCGCCGCGATCATCATCGAGCCCATCCAGGGCGAGGGCGGCTTCATCGTGCCGGCCGCCGGGTTCCTCCCGGCGCTCGTCGAGTGGGCGAACGCCAACGGCGTCGTCTTCATCGCCGACGAGGTGCAGACCGGATTCGCCCGCACGGGCGCCTGGTTCGCGAGCGAGCACGAGGGCATCGTGCCAGACCTGATCGTCACCGCGAAGGGCATCGCCGGTGGCCTGCCGCTCTCGGCCGTCACCGGTCGCGCCGAGATCATGGACTCGGCGCACGCCGGCGGCCTCGGCGGCACCTACGCCGGCAGCCCGATCGCCTGCGCCGCCGCGCTCGCCACGATCGACGCGTATGAGCACGACGGGCTGATCGCCCGCGCTCGCGAGATCGGCGCCGTGCTCATCGGCCGGCTCAACGCGCTGCGCACCGCCGATCCCCGCATCGGGGATGTGCGAGGCCGGGGCGCGATGGTCGCGATCGAGCTCGTCGACCCCGAGACGGGCGCACCCGACGCCGCCCTCACCAACGCGGTTGCGAAGTACGCCCACGCCAACGGCGTCGTGCTCCTCACCTGTGGCACCTACGGCAACGTGGTGCGCTTCCTGCCCCCGCTCACCATCTCCGACGAACTGCTCGTCGACGGCCTCGGCGTCGTCGCGGAAGGATTGAAGAACGCATGACCGAGCTCCTCGCGGCGACGACGGTGTCGACCGCAACGGATGCCGCAGCATCCGGCCACTCCGCAGCATCCACCGCGCACATCGCCACGCCCCTGACTGACGCGCGCTCGCAGCTCGCCGAGGCGATCAGCCTGCTCGGCTACACCGACGGGCTGCACCAGATGCTCGCGACCCCGCGCCGCGAGCTCAGTGTCGCGGTGCCACTCCGCATGGATTCCGGTGAGAGCCGGCTCTACCTCGGCTACCGCGTGCAGCACAACTTCTCACGCGGCCCCGCCAAGGGCGGCCTGCGCTACGCGCCGAACGTGAACCTCGACGAGGTGCGGGCGCTCGCGATGTGGATGACCTGGAAGTGCGCCCTGCTCGACGTGCCGTACGGCGGCGCGAAGGGCGGACTCGCGATCGACCCCCGCGAGCACTCCATGGCCGAGCTCGAGCGCGTGACCCGCCGCTACACGAGTGAGATCCTGCCGATCATCGGCCCGGAGCGCGACATCCCCGCGCCCGACATCGGCACCGACGAGCAGACGATGGCGTGGATCATGGACACCTACTCGGTGAACATGGGCTACACCGTGCCCGGCATCGTGACGGGCAAGCCCATCTCGCTCGGCGGTTCGCAGGGGCGGGCGAGCGCGACGTCGCGTGGGGTCACCCACATCGCGCTCGCCGCGCTCCGGCACGTGGGCATCGAGCCGTCGCGGGCGACCGCAGCGGTGCAGGGCTTCGGCAAGGTCGGCGCGGATGCCGCACGGTTCCTGTCGGAGGCCGGCGTGACCGTCACCGGAGTGAGCGACCAGTACGGCGCGATCTTCAACGCCGAGGGTCTCGACGTCGAGGCGCTCACCGACCACGTGCGCTCAACCGGATCGGTCGTCGGCTTCGCCGGGGCCGAGCCCATCGACGGCGCCGAACTGCTCGGCCTCGACGTCGACCTGCTCGTGCCGGCCGCCGTCGAGGGCGTGCTGCACGAGGGCAACGCCGAGGGCGTTCGCGCCACGGTCGTCGTCGAGGGCGCCAACGGGCCGACCACGCCCGCCGCCGACCGCATCATGCGCGAACGCGGCATCCTCGTCGTGCCCGACATCCTCGCCAACGCCGGCGGCGTCATCGTCTCCTACTTCGAGTGGGTGCAGGCGAACCAGGCCTACTGGTGGCGCGCCGACGAGGTCGAGGCCAGACTGGAGGAGCGGATGCTCAGCGCGTGGCGGCACGTGCTGGGGTACGCCGAAGCGCGGGGGCTCTCGCTTCGTACCGCCGCGACTGCGCTCGCCGTCGAGCGTGTCGCCGAAGCCCACAAGCTGCGGGGGCTCTACCCCTGATCGACTGCGGACCG
This sequence comes from Agromyces sp. GQ35, assembly GCF_059758475.1. Classification (NCBI taxonomy): domain Bacteria; kingdom Bacillati; phylum Actinomycetota; class Actinomycetes; order Micrococcales; family Microbacteriaceae; genus Agromyces; species Agromyces sp. GQ35. The sequence continues at coordinate 1,569,086 of NZ_JCAXEO010000001.1, forward strand.
AACACCGTCGGTCCGCATCCGCCGACCGGCCAGGTCGCCACTCACGGAACATCGAACGGACACCACGCATGACGAACGCAACACTGGAAGCCACCGTGCTCGACAAGATCAACGGCGGGCTCTTCATCGGCGGCGAATGGGTCGCCGCCGAGGGCGGCAAGACGCTCGCCGTCGTCGACCCGTCGACCGGAGGCACGATCAAGGAGATCGCGGATGCCTCGGTGGCCGACGGCACCCGCGCCCTCGACGCGGCCGTGGCCGCGCAGGACGCCTGGGCTGCCACCGCTCCGCGTGAGCGCGGCGAACTGCTGCGCCGTGCGTTCGACCTGCTGCAGGAGCGCAAAGAGGAGTTCGCCCTCCTCATGACGCTCGAGATGGGCAAGCCGCTCGCCGAGGCGCGCGGCGAGGTCGCCTACGGCGGCGAGTTCCTGCGCTGGTTCAGCGAAGAGGCCGTGCGCATCTCGGGCCGCTACGGCCTGAACCCCGAGGGCACGGGCCACATGGTCGTCTCGCAGCGCCCCGTCGGGCCGTCGTTCTTCATCACGCCGTGGAACTTCCCGCTCGCGATGGCGACCCGCAAGATCGCGCCGGCGTTGGCGGCCGGATGCACCGTGGTGATCAAGCCCCCGGCCCTCACGCCGCTCACGACCCTCGCGTTCGTGCAGTTGCTCGAGGAGGTCGGCCTGCCGGCCGGCGTCGTGAACGTCATCGCGACGTCGACCTCGTCGAAGGTCTCGGGCCCGATCATCGCCGACCCGCGGCTCCGTAAGCTGAGCTTCACGGGCTCGACCGAGGTCGGCCGCAGCCTCATGAAGGAAGCGGCCCAGGGCATCCTCCGCACCTCGATGGAGCTCGGCGGCAACGCGCCGTTCGTGATCTTCGACGACGCCGATCTCGACAAGGCGGTCGATGGCGCGATGCTCGCGAAGTTCCGCAACATCGGGCAGGCGTGCACGGCCGCGAACCGGTTCATCGTGCACGAGTCGGTCGCTGCCGAGTTCGGCAAGCGGGTCGCCGAGCGCGTGCAGGCGATGCGCGTCGGCCGCGGCACCGAAGACGGCATCGCGATCGGCCCGCTGATCGACGCGAAGGCGGTCGCCTCGACCGACGAGCTCGTCACCGACGCCGTGAGCAAGGGCGCGACGGTGCTCGCCGGCGGCAGCCCGATCGAGGGGGAGGGCACGTTCTACGCGCCGACCGTGCTCGGCTCGGTGCCCGCCGACGCCCGCCTGCTGCGTGAAGAGATCTTCGGCCCGGTGCTCGGCATCACGACCTTCTCGACCGAAGACGAGGCGGTGCGCCTTGCGAACAACACCGAGTACGGGCTCGTCTCGTACGTGTTCACCCAAGACCTCGCCCGCGGCCACCGCATGATCAACCGCCTCGCCACGGGCATGATGGGCCTGAACACGGGCCTCGTCTCCAACGCCGCCGCTCCGTTCGGCGGCATCAAGCAGTCGGGCATCGGCCGCGAGGGCGGGCTCGAGGGCATCCACGAGTACCTCGACACGAAGTACACCCTCATCCCCGTCAGCTGAGTCCCCCGTCGGTCGAGTAGCGAGCGCAGCGAGCGTATCGAGACCAACCGCTGAGTCTCGATACGGCCTGGCGGGCCTACTCGACCGGCGAACGCAATTCGCGCAGAGACAGGAAGAACAGAACCATGGAACGCATCGATTGCGACGTCGTCATCGTCGGCGCCGGGGCATCCGGCCTCACCGTCGCCAACCGCCTGCAGGACGCCGGCCGCTCGGTCGTCGTGCTCGAAGCGCGCGACCGCGCCGGCGGACGCCTGTGGACCGATGACATCGACGGCGCGATGCTCGAGATCGGCGGCCAGTGGGTCTCGCCCGATCAAGATGCGCTCATCGAGACGCTCGACGAGCTCGGCCTCGAGACGTACTCGCGCTACCGCGAGGGCGAGAACATCTACATCGGCCCCGATGGCGAGCTGAAGAAGTTCGAGGGCGAGATCTTCCCGGTGCCGCGCGCGACCGAAGAACAGATCGTCTCGCTCATCGACAAGCTCGACGCCCTCGTCGCCGAAATCGACCCCGACCGGCCGTGGGCGCACCCGCGCGCGAAGGAGCTCGACGAGATCTCGTTCGCGCACTGGCTCGAGACGCAGACCGACGACCTCGAGGCGCGCGAGAACATCGGCATGTTCATCGCGGGCGCCATGCTCACGAAGCCGGCGCACGCGTTCTCTGCGCTGCAGGCGCTGCTCATGGCCGCCTCCGCCGGTTCGTTCTCGAACCTCGTCGACGCCGACTTCATCCTCGACAAGCGCGTCGTCGGCGGCCTGCAGCAGGTGCCGCTGCTGCTGGCTGAACGGCTCGGCGGCGCCGTGCGCCTCGGCCAGGCGGTGCGCACCGTGCGATGGTCACCGGATGCCCCGGCGTCGGGTGTCGTCGCGGTGACCGGCTCGCTCGAGGTGCACGCGAAACACGTCGTGCTGGCACTGCCGCCGATCCTGATCAGCCGCATCTCGTACGAGCCGCCGCTGCCCCGCCGGCAGCAGCAACTGCACCAGCACCTCTCGATGGGCTTCGTCATCAAGGTCCATGCCGTCTACGAGACGCCGTTCTGGCGCGCGGCCGGGCTCTCGGGCACGGCGTTCAGCCCGTACGAACTCGTGCACGAGGCCTACGACAACACGAACCACGACGACCCGCGCGGCACGCTCGTCGGATTCGTCTCCGACGAGGAGGCCGACGGCGTCTTCTCGGTCACGCCAGAGGAACGCAAGGCGAAGATCCTCGAGTCGATGTCGCACTACTTCGGCCCCGAAGCGTTGAACCCGGTCGTCTACTACGAGAGCGACTGGGGCTCGGAGGAGTGGACCCGTGGCGCGTACGCCGCGAGCTTCGACATGGGCGGCCTCGCCCGATACGGCGCCGACCTGCGAGCGCCCATCGGCCCGATCCACTTCTCGTGCTCCGACATGGCGGGCAAGGGCTACCAGCACGTCGACGGTGCGATCCGCGTCGGCCGTGAGGTCGCCGCCGAGATCCTCGAGGTGGGCTGATGTCCGCTCCGACCCGTATCGTCGTCGGCTACATCGCGAACGACAGCGGCGCCGACGCCCTCGCACTCGCGACCCGCATCGCACGCGCAAGCGAGGCGGTGCTCGAGGTCGTCATCGTGCTGCCGAGCGAGGCGCGCACGAGCAACGTGCCGAAGGATGCCGGATACGAGCGTTTCCTCAGGGAACGCTCGCGCACGTGGCTGGCCGAGGCCTCCGCGGCGCTCGGCGACGAGGTCGCCCAGTCGCTGCACATCCGCTACGCGGAATCGTTCGCCGAGGGGCTCATCGCCGCCGCACACGAGTTCGAGGCGGCGCTCATCGTCGTCGGCGCCGCACGCGGCGGCATCCTCGGGCGCTCGCGCATCGGCTCCGTCGCGAACGAACTGCTGCACTCCTCCGACGTGCCGGTGGCGCTCGCCCCGGCCGGTTCGCGAGAGGTGTCGCCCGGGCAGGGCGTCACCCGCATCACCGCCGCGGTCGGCACTCGACCGGGCGCAGAAGGACTGCTCGAGGCATCCGTTCGGCTGGCCCGGCTGACCCACGCGCCGCTGCGGCTGCTCTCGCTCGTCTCCATCGACCTGCCAGCCGGCATGGACGAACAGCTCGCCGAGCTCACGAGCACGGTGCACGCCGACGAAGTGCTGCTCGCCGCCCGGCGCACGCTGCCACCGACCGTGGAAGCCACCGCGGTCACCGCGAAGGGCGCCACCATCGAGGCCGCCGTGCAATCGCTCGACTGGCATGCCGGCGAGCTCGTGCTCGTCGGCTCCAACCGGCTCGCCACGCCGAGTCACCTGTTCCTCGGCTCGACGGCGGCGAAGATGCTGCGCGAACTGCCGGTGCCGATGATCGTGGTGCCGCGCACCGCGACGCCCGGCGCCACGAACTGATCGACGGAAAGAGACCGCAATGACGCACCCCTCAGAATCGAATGCGCCCCTCACGGAGGCGTCTCGCGCCATCGACGGCTCATCGCACGGCATCTCGAAGAAGGGCCTCTCTGCCGGGTCCGTCGGCCTGATCGGCGCGATCGTCATCGGCATCTCCTGCATCGCACCCGCGTACACGTTGACGGCGGCGCTCGGCCCGACGGTGTCGGAGGTCGGCGTGCAGGTGCCGGCGATCATCCTCGTCGGTTTCATCCCGATGCTGCTGGTCGCGTTCGGCTATCGCGAACTCAACCGCCGAATGCCCGACTCGGGCACCTCGTTCACGTGGGCGACGCGCGCGTTCGGCCCGTGGGTCGGCTGGCTCGCCGGCTGGGGTCTCATCGCCGCGACGATCCTCGTGCTCTCGAACCTCGCGGGCATTGCGGTGGACTTCCTGTTCCTCCTGATCTCGCAGATCGCCGGGAACCCCGACATCGCAGGCATCGCGGCGAACCCGCTCGTGAACGTCGTGGTGTGCCTGCTGTTCATGCTCGGCGCGACCTGGATCTCGTATCGCGACATGCAGACCACGCAGAAGCTGCAGTACTGGCTCGTCGGCTTCCAGGTGCTCGTGCTCGTGATCTTCTCGGTGGCCGCACTCGCCGAGGTCGCGAACGGCAACGCCTTCGACGCCACGGCGATCGATCTCTCGTGGTTCAACCCGTTCGCGGTCGAGTCGTTCTCGTCGTTCGCGGCCGGCCTCTCGCTCTCGATCTTCATCTTCTGGGGCTGGGACGTCACGCTGACGATGAACGAGGAGACCCGCGGCTCCGAGAAGACGCCCGGCCGTGCTGCGACCATCACCGTCGTCATCATCGTGGTGCTCTACCTGCTCATCGCGGTCTCGCTCATCGCCTTCGCGGGCGTCGGCGACGGTGAGTTCGGCCTGGGCAACCCCGACATCCAGGACAACGTGTTCTTCCACCTCGCCGGTCCGATCCTCGGCCCGCTCGCGGTGCTCGTCTCGCTCGCGGTGCTCACGAGCTCGGCGTCGTCGCTGCAGTCGACCTTCGTCTCGCCTGCGCGCACGCTGCTGGCGATGGGGCACTACGGAGCCCTGCCCGAGAAGTTCGCGAAGGTCAGCCCGCGCTTCTTCACGCCCGGGTACGCGACGATCGTCTCGGCGGTCGTCGCCTCGGCCTTCTACGCGGTCATGCGCTTCGTGAGCGAGAACGTGCTGTGGGACACGATCACGGCCCTCGGCATGATGATCTGCTTCTACTACGGCATCACGGCGTTCGCGTGCGTCTGGTTCTTCCGCTCGGTGTGGTTCCGCTCGGTGCGGAACTTCGTCTTCACGCTGCTGTTCCCGCTCGTCGGCGGCGTGATCCTCGCCGTGCTGTTCTTCACGACGCTGATCGACAGCATGGACCCCGACTACGGCAGCGGCTCGAACCTCTTCGGCCTGGGGCTCGTCTTCGTGCTCGGCATGGTGGTGTTGCTCTCGGGCGTCGTCATCATGCTCTGGCAGTGGCGCAAGCGCCCGGCCTTCTTCCGCGGCGAAACGCTCTCACGGGCGGTCGCCGAGGACTGATCGCGGACGCCTCGCGGCGCGGGCGGATCCTTGAGGGCGCGGTCCCGTCGGACCGCGGCGGCATCTGTCAGTCAGACCTCAGCTAGTTCTGTCGCCGCAATTGCGCAAGGAGCTCGGGGCCTCGGCGGTCGAGTGTGTCGCCGCCGACCCGCACGCCGATGACGAGCAGCACCGTGCCGAGCACGATGCCGAGCGCGAGCGAGATCCAGCCGTAGACGACCTGGCCGGTCGTGAAACCGATGATGGCGAAGACGAGCTCGGGAAGCACGAGGATCGCGAGGATGGTCCACGTCACGAGCAGCGACAGCGTCAGGCTGAAGCCGCCACCGGGTTTCGACTTGAACGGGCTTTCGCCAGGAGCGGGCACGGCGAAGATGAGCCTGCCCGAGATCAGCGACGACAGCGCGAACCCGCTGAGGAGCACGCCGATCGTGATGCCGAGCAGCCCGGGCAGCGCGATCCATGCGCCCGTCAGCCAGACCGTGCCGAGCACGACCAATAGCGAAAGTGGCACGGCGAAGACCGCGAGCGCCAGAACCCGCCCGATCCGGTCGTCGCGACCGCTGACGCCCATCTGCAGGTGCAGCGCGAACGCGGTGTTGTCGTACGAGACGTCCGTGTAGATCGACATCGCGAGCAGCACGGCGATGATGGGCCCGACCGCGTTGAGGGGCGTCAAGTCGTCGTTCGTGCCGGAGTACACGAGCACGAAGACCGGCACGAGCGGCAGCGTGATCAGCGACTGCGCGTACCGGGGGTCGCGGATCCAGTACGTCAGGGCCCTGGCTGCGACGGCTCCCGACGGCGTGCCGGGGAAGCGGCCGAAGAACCCGAGGCCTCGCTTCGCTGCTTTCGCCGGACCCGACCGCGCGGGCGTTTCCAGGGCCTTGGCGAGCCCCCACCGCCAGAGGAGCGCGAACCCGGCCAGTGTCGCGACGCCGATCAGGAACTCGACGCCGGCGCGGCCGAAGTCGCCGGCGGCGACGTCGGCGGGAACAGCCCAGATGGCACCGAGTGGCGTCCATGCGATGACCGATGCGATCTGCGGAAGGGCATCGAAGGTGTCGCCCACCAGCCGCTGCAGGCCGAGGATGATCGGCCCCAGGAGGATCAGCGGGATGAAGACGACGAGACCCTTGGCCTCGCGGAACCGCCGGCCCTCACCCACGATCGAGGCGAGCGCGACGAGCATTCGCGATCCGACGACGCAGGTGAGCACGCCGATCGCGGCGCACACGATCGCGACGATCGCGGCGAGCGGAGCCTGCCACCACGTGAGGGCGGTGGCCAGCGCGGCGATCGAGGTCACGATGCCGGGAACCCCGAGCACGCCGCTCACGGTGAGCCCCACGAGCAATGTGGGGAGCGGGATCGGGAACGACACCAGCCGTGAGGGCTCGACGGTCTGGTCGATGCCCGACGTCAGCACCGGCAGGAACGTCCAGCCGAGGATGAGCGCGGCGCCCGCGAGCACGGTGACGGCGCGGACGATGTCGGCCGGCGCGAAGCTGAGGCTGAACAGCCCGACGACGACGCCGACCATGATCCCGAAACCGTAGAGCGTGCCGATCACGACCGCGACCAATTGCCACGGACTCTTCCGCAGCGAGTTCCAGAGGAGCAGGAACCGGAGCCTTACGAGAGTCGCAACCACTCGGGTCCTCCTCCCGCTCGGCGTCCGCCCACGAGATCCACGAACCGGTCCTCGAGCGTCGAGCCGGCGCGCACCTCATCCGTCGTGCCCGAGGCGAGCACGCGGCCCTCGCCGATGATCGCGACATGGTCGCACATGCGCTGTACGAGGTCCATCGCGTGGCTCGAGACGATGACGGTGCCGCCCGATCGCACGAACCCGTCGAGGATGTCGCGGATGTTCGCCGCCGACACCGGATCGACGGACTCGAACGGCTCGTCGAGGACGAGCAGCTGCGGGGCGTGCACCAGCGCGCACGCGAGCGCGATCTTCTTCGTCATGCCCGCCGAGTAGTCGACGACGAGGGTGCCCCCGGCGCTTTCGAGGTCGAGCAGCTGCAGCAACTCGGCCGCGCGTCCGGCGACCAGTTCGCGAGGCAGCCCGCTCAGCAGCCCCGCATACGTCACGAGCTGGATGCCGGTCAGCCGATCGAACAGCCGCACGCCGTCGCTGAGGATCCCGACGAGCTTCTTCGTCTCCACCAGATCGCGCCAGACATCCACGCCGTGGATGCGGATCTCACCGGCATCTGGTCGCAACAACCCCGTGGCCATCGACAGCGTCGTCGTCTTGCCGGCGCCGTTCGGTCCGACCAGCCCGAAGAACGACCCGCTCGGCACGTCGAGGTCGAGGCCTGAAACGGCGACCTTCTCGTCGAAGCGCTTGACAAGCCCCCGAATCTCGAGCGCCGGCGCAGCACCGGCCGCCCTGGGTCGAGCAGCGTCCGTCATGGAGATCTCCGATCCGATCGTCTTCCGCAAACGCTCCAACCCTACGAATCCCCGGGCACTCGCGGATCCCCCGCGCGACGGATTCAGCGCCGCGGGACACAACGAGAGTGGCGCATGCGTCGTGCAACGAGTCGGCATGCGACATCCGCCGTTCGTATGCTTACGGATCATGCGTCGCAACACTTCCAAACCGGCCGTGCTGGTCGCCGCCATCGGCTTCGTGCTGGTCGCTGCGTACGCTGCCCTGGGTGCGCTCCAGATTCTGGTGCTGAACCCCGTGGCCGCCGCGCCAGGTCTCACGCTCGACGAGATTCAGGCAGCGTTGGCGGCGGCGGATGAATCGGTCACCCCTGTTCCGGTCGTCATCTTCGTCTGCCTCGCCCTCGTGCTCGCGAGCACGGTCGTGGTGTGCGCCATCGCGGCACAGAACGCACCTCCCCAACTCGTCGCGATCTTGATGCTGCTCATCCTCGCGTTCGGTGCCCCCGCCTACTTCGCAGCGTCGTTCCCCATGGGCATGGCGCTCGCGGATACGTTCATGATCTCCGGCGGTGACCGCTCACGCTGGTCGACACTGCTCTACGTCACGAGCGCCATCGCACTCGTGTTGTCGATCGCACTGTCGGTCATGCTCGCTCTTCGCAATCGCCGGAGCTCGCGCGTCGCGCACGACCTCTAGTCCTGAGTCCGCACAACGCTTGACCTTGTCACCGTGACAAGGTGTTGTATGGCATCCGGAGGTGTTCACCATGACCGATACACGCACCGAGATCGAGGCGTCGCAACTCCGGGCTGCTTTGAGAGCTCCCGTGGCATCCGCTCGATTGCAGGCCGCGTTGACAGCGGGCACGCACCCGGCACCCGAGTACGTGCGCGTGCTGGTGGCCCAGTGCGGCATCGAGACCGACTTCTATGTTCGCGACATGCTGACCTGGGCGCTCACTCGACACGACCGCGACACCACTGTCGATCTGCTGCTGGCAGAGCTCGGCTCCGACACCGCGCAGGCGAGAAGCCAGGCGCTGCACACGTTCTCCAAGCTCGGCGACGCGCGCGCGTGGCCGGCGATCACGACGGCGTTGCTGACTGACGATGACGACGAGGTGGCGCGAGCAGCCTGGCGCACCGCGGCCGGTCTCGTTCCCGAAGAGCGGAAGGGCGCGCTCGCGCGTACTCTCGCGACCCAGTTCGGGAGAGGCGAACGCGAGCTGCAACGGAGCTTGAGCCGCGCGTTCGCGACGCTCGGTGCGCCAGCAACGGCAGTCGTCGATGAGGCGTCGACGGCGGAGAACCCGAGCGTGCGTACCCACGCCATCGCGACCGCGTACGTGATGAGCAACCCCGATCACGGCTTCGACGCGGCCGTCGCGGAGGCGCAGCGCATCGTCGCCTTGCAGGCAGCACCCACGATCTTGCAGGCAGCGCCAACGATCGAGGAATAGCCCGTGCTGATCGGAGAGGTTGCCGAACGCACCGGCATCAGTGCTCGGATGCTCCGACACTATGACCGCATCGGAGTTGTCACTCCGAGTGAGCGCACACCAGCGGGGTATCGCCAGTACACGGATGGTGACCTGCGGCGGCTGTTCCAGGTGGAAGGACTGCGCTCGCTCGGGCTCACCCTCACCGAGATCCCGGCCGCCCTCGCCGACGAACAACTGACGGTGAGCGGCATGGTCGCGCGGCTCGTCGACCGCGCCCGCACGCAGCTCGCCCAGGCAGAGGAGCTACTCGCGCGACTCGAACATGTGCAGATGGCCGGCCCGGAAGGGTGGCCAGACGTGATGCGCACGATCGGACTCATGCGAGGGTTCGACGGGGATGACCCCTCGACACGGCAACGCCATGCTCTCTCGATCATCGACGGCGACCACCGCGACGTCGCCGTGCTGGTCGAGGCGGCGCTTCGCGAGCCCGACCCCAACGCCTTCGGAGCGATCCAATGGGCCATCGTCCAAGTTGGCGACGCCGCCATCCCACTGCTCGACGTCGCCCTCAACGACCCGGTCGCGCATCGCCGGCACCGTGCCCTCGAGGTGCTCGAGAAGATCGATTCGCTCGCGACCCGAGCGGTGCTCGTCCAAGCGAGAGATCACGACGACCTCCGCATTCGCTCTCGTGCACACCTGGTACTCGGGCGCTCAGGAGATGCCACGTCCATCTCGTCGATCGTCGAGCTTGTCGCACTCGGCCACGGAGACATGGAGGCGGCCGACGTGCTTGAACGACTCGCCGTGGACCACGGTCTTGGCGATGCCGTGGTTCAGAGCATTGTCGAAGCGACGAGTTCGGCCGACGCCGCGGGCCGAAGACGCCTCGTTGCCGCGCTTGCATCGATACCCGGCGATCAGGCAACGGAAGCTCTCGACCTGCTTCTGCGTGATCCCGATCGGTCCGTCGCGCTCACTGCGAAGGGGCTTCACGGCCGCCGGCCGGCCGCCGGGACCCCTCGTCATTCATGAACGACGGATTGTCAGCGAAGGCTCGCGACCGGGTCTCGTGACGAGAATAGAGTCGCCTCATGAGCAGAACAGACCGCGCGAGTCTTCTCCTCCACGTTCCTCGCGAAGAGGTGTTCGCGGCCCTCACGAGTGAGGCCGCGCTGGTCGGCTGGTTGCCGCCGAAGGGCATGCAAGCCCGGTTCGAGCGGTTCGACATGCGCACCGGCGGGTCGTACCGTCTCGTGCTGACGTACGACGACGCATCCGATTCGCCCGGCAAGTCCTCGCCGGACTCGGATGTGTCCGAGGTTCGCATCCCGCGAGTCGATCCGGGCGAGCGGGTCGTGCAGGAGATCGACTTCGAGTCGGACGACCCCGCCATGCAGGGGACCATGCAGATGGAGTGGCAGCTGCGGAGCGTCGACGAGGGAACGATCGTCGAGATCGTGGCACGCAACGTCCCGGCGGGGATCCGTGCTCGCGATCACGCAGAGGGGATCACCTCGTCGCTCTCGAACCTGGCTGCGTACCTCGAACCCGACGCCGGGGTCCCCGAGGAGGACGATGGCATCGAGGCGACCGAATTCGCGTCGCTCGACGACCTCCTCGATCACCTCAGCGGGCCCGACGACAACTGATCGTCATCGCGCCTGCGCGATCATCGCCTCCGCGATGTCGGTGACAGTGTCGCCGTCCTTCGACTGCACCTGGTACGCGGTCGCCCCGATCGAGAAAAGCAGCGAGCAGTAGGTGCTCGTGCCCTCGCCGCATGCAATCAGCGCGCGCTCGCCCTCGATGGCGCCGGCGAGCGCGACTGATTCGAGCGCGGCGGATGCGTCGGCGGTCGTCGCCACCACGTCGAGCACCGGTGCGAGCCCGCGGCCGACGGTGATCATCGTGAACGGCAGATCGAAGTCGGCGACCTGGCAGATGTAGAGACCGACGACGTCGGCGGGGGTACCCGCTCGCACCATGGTGGTGCGTTCGAGGGAGAGCCCCTCGACCCCGAGCGCTGCGCCGATACCCACCGAGTCGAGAGCACCGTCGCACTCGCGACCGCCGGAGGTGTCGAGCCGTGGCCAGGCGAGTTGCTCAGGGGCGGCCGTGCCCACGGCATCGAGCACCGATCGGGTCGCCGGTTCCAGCTGCGTGACGATCGGGCCGCCGAGGCCCTGGTAGCGCGACCGGCCGATACCCCATCCGGCGGCGCGCATCGTCACCGTCACCGCAGCGTCGCCGGCGGCCGTGTAGACGCCGCACCCCGGATCGCCGCAACTCGCGACCGCGTCGACACCGGCGAATGTGGTGAGCTCCTCGTGTTCGCCGCCGCCGATCGCCCAAGCGTGCCACCCGGCTGCGCCGCCGGGGAGCACCTCGACGGTCAGGTACGCCCAGTCCTCGCCCTCCGTCGCCCCCATCGCCTCGCCGGGCGGGTCACCCGCGCGCCACGAGCACGAGAGCCCGCCTGCGGCATCCGTGATGTAGTCGTCGAGGTTCGCGGTCGGGCGCACCGCCGGAACGACCTCGGGAGGCACGCCATCGGCTCCCGTCAACGCGACGGCCACGTCGTCGGAGTCGACGAGATCGTCGCAACTCAGCGCCGCCACGGGCGTCGGCGTCGGGGCGACAGAGGGCGTCGCCGAGTTCGTCGGCTCAGGTGGCATCAGCACGCAGCCCGCGAGCAGAATGGAAAGAGCCCCCGTGGTCCCGGCTACGACCACCCACCGCCCGAAGTTGCGCATTTCGCCATCGTAGGGGCGAGGCGCCTGTGCGCGAGTCAGGGCCGTCACTGGGCTGCGTATGTGGCTCGGGCGGCTCGACCTCGACTGAGCGGATGCCTCTTCCGCCCGCGGCATCCGTATCGATACGGTGAACCGTGGGCGCCCCGTTCGCGGGCGCGAGAAATGGGGAACCCGAATGGCTGCAGTCGACGACATCATCGCCAACCTCCCGATCGGCGACATCGCCGCGAAGCTCGGTGTCGACGAGGCGACCGCGAGAAAGGCGGTCGACGACGCGCTGCCGGCGCTGCTCGCCGGAATGGGCGCCAACGCCGCCGATCCCGCTGGTGCTGCTTCGCTCGAGAAGGCGGTCGCGAAGCACGACCCCAAGCTCATCGAGGGCGGTGTCAACCTCGACGACGTCGATGAAGACGACGGCAAGAAGATCGTGAAGAACGTGTTCGGCGGCAACACCGACCAGGTCGTGAAGGCCCTCGACAAGAAGGAGGGCGGGGCGGGCGAGCTGATCGGCAAGCTCCTGCCGATCCTCGCGCCGATCGTGCTGAGCTTCCTCGCCGCCCAATTCCAGAAGAAGCAGGCCGAACCGGCTGCCGCGTCGAAGGAATCGAGCGGCGGCGGTATCGGCGACCTGCTGGGTGGCCTGCTCGGCGGAGGGTCTGGGTCGTCGGGCACCGGCGGCGGAGGCGGCATCGACCTCGGCGGCCTCGTCGGCGGCCTCCTCGGCGGCGGGTCGAGCTCCGGCGGATCGGGCGGCGGTCTCGGCGACCTGCTGGGTGGCCTGCTCGGCGGCGGCAAGCGCTGAGCCTCACGCCGGTCGAGTAGTGCGCTGCGCCCCTCCGCCGGTCGGGTAGGGAGCGAAGCGAGCGTATCGAGACCTCTTGCGGGGTCTCGATACGCGCCCTCCTTCGTCGGTCGCTCCTCGACCGGCGGGTGGCCGCGTTCGTCGGTCGCTCCTCGACCGGCGGGGCGGACCTCACTGCATAGACTGGCGGGGTGCCAGTGAACCCCGAGCTGCAGGGGCGGGTCCTCCCGCCCACCGAGCCCTACCTCGTCGGTCGCGAGAAGGTGCGCGAGTTCGCGCGCGCGGTCTTCGCGACGAATCCGATCAACCTCGATCCAGAGGCGGCCCGCGCCGCAGGGTACCGCGATGTCGTCGCCCCGCCGACGTTCCCGATCGTCGTGCAAGAGCGCACGCTCGCCCAGTTGCTGGCCGAGCCCGACGCCGAGATCGACTTCTCCCGCGTCGTGCACGGCGACCAGCGGTTCAGCTACACCCGCCCGGTGGTCGCGGGCGACCTGCTCACCGCGACCCTCACCGTCTCGAGCGTGAAGTCGCTCGGCACCCACTCGATCGTCGTCGCCGAGTCGGTCATCGTCGACGCCGACGGCGCCCACGTGGTCACCGCCGTGTCGCAGCTCGTCGTGCGAGGAGAAGACTGATGCCCGCCCCCGACTTCGCATCCCTCTCCGTCGGCGACGTCGTCGCCGAGCGGTCCTTCCCGCTCACGCGCGACTCGCTCGTGCGCTACGCCGGCGCCTCGGGCGACTTCAACCCCATCCACTACCGCGACGACGTCGCCGCCGAGGTCGGCCTGCCGGGCGTGCTCGCCCACGGCATGCTCACCATGGGTCTCGCCGTGCAGCCCGTCGTCGACTGGGCGGGCGACCCCGGCCGCATCGCCGACTACCAGGTGCGGTTCACCCGCCCGGTCGTCGTCGATCCGCAAGCGGGCGCTGCCATCGACGTCACCGCCAAGGTCGGACAACTCGACGAGGCGGCATCCGTCGCCCGCATCGACCTCACCGTGACGGTCGGCGACGAGACGGTGCTCGGCAAGGCGCAAGTGCGCGTTTCGCTCGCCTGACATGAGCGGCGACATCCGCTTCTCGGAACTCACGACGCTGCAGGTCGGCGGCCCCATCGATCGACTCGTGACGGCCACGACGCAGCGCGACCTCGTCGACCTCGCGGCCGAGACCTGGGCGACGGATGCCCCGTGGCTCGCGCTCGGCGGCGGGTCGAACCTGCTCGTCGGCGACGAGGGTTTCGAGGGCACGGTCATCAGGGTGGCGACTCGCGGCATCGAGGTGCTGCCGACCCGCCGGTCGAGGCTCGGGTCGAGTAACGACGAAGGAGCGTATCGAGACCAAGACGAAGCAGCACGTCGAGATACCGACGAGCACTCCGCACGCCTGCGCGTGCAGGCCGGCGAGTCGTGGGACGACCTCGTCGCGTGGACCGTCGAGCACGGCTACTCGGGCATCGAGGCGCTCTCGGGCATCCCCGGTTCGGTCGGCGCTGCCCCCGTGCAGAACATCGGGGCCTACGGGCAAGAGCTCGCGTCGACGCTCGTCGCGATCGAGTTCCTCGACGAGGGCGCCGATGCACCGCGCCGCATGACGGCCGACGAGCTCGAACTCGACTACCGCACCTCGGTGCTGAAGCAGGGTCTGCGCGGCATCGTCGTGACCGTGGAGCTCGAGTTGCACGACACGTCCGCCGAGCGCGCCGTGCTCGGCGAGGCGCTCGGCCGGCCGATCGCCTACGGGCAGCTGGCCGACGCGTTGCACGTGCAGCAGGGCGACCGGGTGCCGATCGCGAAGGTGCGAGAGAGCGTGCTCGCACTGCGCGCGTCGAAGGGCATGGTGCTCGACCCGGCCGACCCCGATTCGGTGAGCGCCGGCTCGTTCTTCACCAACCCCATCGTCAGCGAGCACGTCGCCCGATCTCTGCCGGCATCGGCGCCTCGATGGTATGTCGAGCCCGAAGAGCCCGACGAGGTCGTGCCGCTCGGCTCGCTCGCTTCAGGCACGCCGCTCGACGCGTTCCTCGCGCACCAGGCCGAGCTCGAGGCATCCGATGCCGGGGCGGTCGACGCGGTCGAGCCCGAGCTCGGGCCGCTCGTGAAGCTCTCGGCGGCGTGGCTCATCGAGCAGTCGGGCATCCGCCGTGGCTTCGCGCTGCCTGGTTCGCGAGCGGCGATCTCGTCGAAGCACACCCTCGCCCTGACCAACCGCGGCGGTGCCACGGCCGAGGAGATCGCGGCGCTCGCGCGGTACGTGCAGAGCCGGGTGCAGGCCGAGTTCGGCATCGTGCTCCGGCCCGAGCCGGTGCTCGTCGGCGTCGAGCTGTAGCCGCTGCACCTGCGCGCTGCGCCGCAGCCCGTGCCCGCGCGCCTGCGCCCGCTCGGCTGCGCCCGCCCGCTCGGCTGCGCCCGCACTGACCTGCCCGCTCGGCTGCGCCCGCCCGCCCGCCTGCTCCCGCACTGACCTGCCCGCTCGGCTGCGCCCGCGCCCGCCCGCCCCCCGCCTACGCCGGCGGCGAAGTGACGCGAATCGACCCTCACCTGAGCGGCAGGGTCGATTCGCGTCACTTCACCGAGTGCGTTTGCGACGGGTCGGCGTGCCCGGGGCAGAGGTTCAGTGGGCGTGGGTGCGCTCGCCACGGCGGATGAGGCCGACGATGCCGAACAGCGCCATGGTGACGCCGAGCGCGACGACCGCGTAGAGGGCGGCGGCGAGCGGGCTCAGCGTCGTGAGCCAGCCGCCGACGGCGTCGCGGCGAGACGGGTCGATGAGGATCCAGAGCGTCGTGGCGGCGGCGGAGCCGAAGAGCACTGCCCAGGCGATGGCTCCCCATCGCACGGTCGGTCGCGCCGAGGCCGGTGCGGCCGACACGGGTGGCGCTGCCATCGCGTCCGCACTCGGCGGGGCCGGTGGAGTGTCGCCGACGGGAGTGCTCCAGTCGGCGAGGATCGCAGTGACGGCGGTCTCGGCTGAATCGGCCGGCCGCGCGGAGGCGGAGCTGGAGGCGGAGGAGGGGGTGTTCATGGTCACGATCAGGTTCCTTCCCGAATCTCGATGTGCACGGTGCCTGAGCCCTGTTCGAGCACGATCCTCGCGTCGACCGGGTCATCGCCCGCGGTGTATTCGCGAACACCGCTCTCGCCGCCGAGCAGCAGTGCCCCTCGGTCCAGGCCGCCGATCCGCGGAGTCGAGCTCGAAGAGAAATCAGGTGACATCACGACGACATCGACGTGGCCGGCTCCGCTCGCGTCGAGCACGACCTCGGCGTTCGGTTCGACGATGATCCAGGTGTCGCCGGTGCCCTGTCGGAGTTCGACGACGGGCGCCACGTCACGGATCCCCGGGGTCGCATGGATGTACGCATCGCCATAGGGCTGCACGAGCCGTTGCGAGTGGCTGAGCTGCACGCTGTGTCCGGGAAGCACGAAGACACCCTGCGGCATGATCGTCGCCGCGAGCACAGCGATTCCCATCGCGACCGCCGTCAGCGTCGTCAAGAACGCGAGCCCGCCGCTGCGCCGGCGCCGAAGACCGGCGACGAGCATTCCCATGGCGAGCACGAGGGTCGAGACCGCGAGCGCGATCGGGATCGCGAATCCGGCGACATCCGGCGTGCCCAGCGACCAGATGGCCGCGATCGAGCCGGCCACGGCGCCCAGTCCGAGAAAGGTGAAGACGAAGGCGGCACTCGCTCGCGGGCGGTTGGTGCGCCGGATTGCTCGCGCCTCGTCGGCCTGCGCCGTGAGCAGGCGCGCCTTCTCCTTGTTCTCGGCGGCTGCGTAGGCTCGCGCGGCGCGTTCGGCCTCATCGTGGCCGGCCCGCCACTCGGCGTGCGAGACACGCCAGGCCTCGTGCTGTGCGCGCCACTCGGCGATCGCCGCTGCGTCGGCTCCCTGCGCGGGAACCGGCGGCTCGGCGTTCGGCACGGCTGCGGCGAATCCGGCCGCGCCCGCGGCAGCGGTCGGGGCCGGCGGGGCTGGGGCTGGCGGGGCCGGCGCGACCGCGCGTTCGACCGGTTCGGCCGACTCCGTTCCGGCCGCGCCCGCGGCAGCGGTCGGGGCCGGCGGGGCTGGGGCTGGCGGGGCCGGCGCGACCGCGCGTTCGACCGGTTCGGCCGACTCCGTGCCCCCCGCAGTTCGTGCAACGTCAGCGGCGAACGCGAACGATGCAGGGCCGGTCGTCGCCGGGGCATCCGATGCGAACGCCGTGGTGGTCGAGTGGTACCCCGGAGCGGCGGCGGTCGCCGCGGAAGCCATTCGCGGCCCGCCACCGCCCGGGGGGTTCTGGGAGGCCCGTCGTGCGAGCCAGATGACGAGTGCGACGATCGCGCCGACGACCATGAGCACCCACAGCACACGCAGCGGCCAGGCGAGGTTGAACCCGAAGATCGGGTCGCTGATCGTCGGCCAGTCGGGCCACCAGCGCCAGCCGAGCCAGCCCCCCTGCACGAGCGGGATGAGCCCGATCACGCCCATGACGGCGATGCCGACCATCGCCGGGTCGACGATGCCGCGGGTGAGGCGCTCGAAGTGGATCTCGCCATCGGTGTCGGGCAGCAGCAGCCACGCGACCGCGTAGAGCAGCACGAGCGGCGCACCGAGCACCGCGATCACCACGACGATGCCGCGCACGATGATCGGGTCGATGCCGAGGCGAGCGGCGACACCTGCGCAGACGCCGCCGAGCCAGCCGACGCGACGCGGCACGCCGAGCTGCCGGAGCCAGGCGTAGAAGCCGGTGCCGGTGCCCGGCGCGGCCGCGGCATCCGCTCGCTTGTCAGTACCTGCCGCGCCGGGTGCACCGGAGTATGGAGCCGAGCCGGTCGCCCCTTCGGCGGACTGGCCGGGCGCCGCGGAGTCCCCCTTCGCGTCGCCGTGCACTGGGTCCGCCTCTGGGGCAGTCGGGTTCGTCTCCATGCTTCGATGCTGGCAGGGCCACGGGATGCTTCGCCATGGGGTGAATCCCTGATTCGACCCTGAGCGTGGCGCACCGGCCGAGGCCGCAGGGCAGGGGTCTGCTTGGATGGCAGCATGGACAGCTCGGCGGGGAATGCAGCGGATGCCGCGGCATCCGCCGACACTGCCGTTGCCGCGCCGCCGACCGTCGGAGCTTCCTCGGTCGGTGCCGTCGCTCGTATGACCCGGCCTCGCGACTGTCTCGCGACCGGCGTCGCCGCCGGCCTCGCCGACCACCTCGGCTGGCCGGTCTGGCTCGTGCGCGCGGGCTTCGCCGTCGCGACGCTGGCGGCCGGGGCCGGTCTGCTGCTCTACGTGTGGTTGTGGGTGTTCACGCCGTGGGGCGAGGGAGAAGCACGGCCGAGCCGGCGAGCGCCGGTGGCGTGGCTGCTCGTCGCGGCGGCCGCCGTGTGCCTGCTCGGCGTCTGGATCGCCAGCGGCGTCTGGACCCTGGCAGCCGCGCAGAGTGCGGGGTCACGGAGCCTCACGACGCTCGCGGGCATCGCGCTCGCCGTCGCGGCTGCAGCGTGGGCGACGCTGATCGACCGCCCCGACCCGGCTCGCGGGCCCCGCCACGAACTCGCGATCCGCACGCTCGCGACCGTGCTGCTGGCCATCACGGCGTTGATGCAGATCTTCGTCGTGAGCCGTCAATCGGACACCGTCGTGAGCTTCGGCGTCGCGCTCGCCGCGGTGCTCGGCATCGCGCTCGTCTACGTGCCGACGCTCATCGCCGCGTGGCGCGAGCTCAGTGCCGAGCGCACGAAGCGCATCCGCGAAGAGCAGCGCAGCGAGATCGCCGCCCACCTGCACGACTCGGTGCTGCAGACCCTCGCCCTCATCCAGAACCGGGCGGGCGCGACGAGCGAGGTCGCCCGCATCGCCCGGGCGCAGGAGCGCGAGCTGCGCGACTGGCTCTTCGCGGGCGATGCGCCGGCCGACAGCGACCTCGGCACCGACCTTCGCGACTTCGGCGCCGCCCTCGAGATCGAGTACCCCGTGACCGTCGACGTGGTCGTCGTGGGGGAGTCGCGCGAGAGCGCGAGCGGCGAGGTGGCCGCTGCCGCGCGCGAGGCGATGCTCAACGCCGCCCGCCACGCCGGCGGCGAGGTGTCGGTGTACGTCGAGTCCTCGCCCGACGCCGTGGAGGTGTTCGTGCGCGACCGCGGGCCGGGCTTCGCGATCGACGAGGTGCCGGGCGACCGGCTGGGCGTGCGCGAGTCCATCATCGGCCGCATGCGTCGCTCGGGTGGTTCGGGCGAGGTGCGGCCCGGCAGCGGCAGCGTCGGCACCGAGGTGCGACTGCGGTTCCCCGCCGAGCGAACGGAGTCAGCGCGTGGCTGAGCGTGTGCGCGTCGTGATCGTCGACGACCATTCGATCTTCCGTTCGGGCCTGAAGGCCGACCTCGACGACTCCGTCGAGGTGGTCGGCGAGGCGCACGACGTCGAGTCGGCGGTGCAGGCGGTGACGGATGCGGCGCCAGACGTCGTGCTGCTCGACGTGCACCTGCCCGGGGTCGCGGTGCCGGCGGGCACGAGCGGCGGGGCCGAGGTCATCCGGCGCGCCGCGGCATCCGTGCCCTCGACCCGCTTTCTCGCACTCTCGGTCTCGGACAAGGCCGAAGACGTCGTCGGCGTCATCCGCGCCGGTGCCCGCGGCTACATCACGAAGGGTTCGTCGGGCGCCGACGTCAGCCGCGCCGTGCAAGCGGTCGCGGGCGGCGACGCCGTGTTCTCGCCGAAGCTCGCGGGCTTCGTGCTCGACGCCTTCGGCGCCGCGGTCGGCGAGACCGCCTCAGCGAGTGACGAGCTCGACCGGCTCTCGGCCCGCGAGCAGGAGGTCATGCGGCTGATCGCCCGCGGCTACGCCTACAAAGAGGTCGCGGCCGAGCTCTTCATCTCGACGAAGACGGTCGAGACGCATGTCTCGGCCGTGCTGCGCAAGCTGCAACTCTCGAGCCGGCACGAGCTCACGGCCTGGGCGAACGCCCGGCGCCTGCTCTAGCTCACCCCTCGTTGCGAGCAGCGCTCGCGGGTCGATACACGTCGAGCGCCAGCGGAACGATGCGCACGCTCGTGCGGTAGCCGGGCGACGTGGTGCGGGTGGATGCCTCCGCGGGAGCCTCGATCGACACCTCGCCGTCGTGCGCGAACCCCGGCGGCTGCCCGTGCCGGGGTCGCACGAGCACCTCGATCGTCTCGCTCGTGAACGACTCGAGTCGCTTCGGCAGCAACCGGATGCGCCGGAGCACCGCGCTCGTTCGGCGCCCGAAGGCCAGCGCACCGGCCGCGCGCACCCGAGCGTCGGCGTGCAGCATGCGCACGTCGAGCACGCCGTCGTCGAGCCTCCGTCGCTGCATCGGTGCGGCGATGCCAGGGTCGTTCCGCCCGACGCCCACGTACAGGGTCCACAGCCGTGCCCGGCGCCCGTTGACGACCACGGTCACCGGCGCTGAGCGGCGAAGCACCCGCACGGCGGCGATGAGGGCGGCGGGCCACTTGCCCCAGCGGCCTTCGCGTTGCTCCCGTTCGGCGACGAAGTCGGGGTAGAGGCCCACCGAGGCGGTGTTCAGCACCGTGATGGGTGAGCCGTCGGCGAAGCGCAGCTCTGCGACATCCGCTCGCACCCCCTCGCCTCGCTGGAGCGCGTCGATCGCAAGGTCGACGGATTCCGCGCCCGCCGTGCGTGCGAAGTGATTGAACGTGCCGCCGGGCACGACGAGGAGCGGCAGCCCCGCGGTGCGTGCCACGTGCGCCACGGCGGCGACGGAACCGTCTCCACCGCACACGCCCAGAATGCGCGGTGGTTTCTCGCGGGCGAGCGCGGCGCGCGCGGCATCCCCCGGCTCGTCGCCATCGTCGAGCACGAGCACCTCGGCGCGCGGCAGCCGCCGCTCGATCACCGGGAGGGGGTCGCTGCGCAGCACGCTCGTGCCGGATGCGCGGTTGACCACGATGACGACGCCGTCGCCGTCGTCCGACGTCGGCAGGCGGCGGTCTGCACCGGTCGGCGCCCAGGCGTCGAGCCGGTTCGCCCCTCGGTGCACGACGAGGGCGCCGAGCCCGGCCACCCCGGCCCCGAGCGCGACGCCGCCGATGACGTCGGACAGCCAGTGCGCGCCCGTGTGCAGCCGCGAGTACGCGACGCTGAGCGCGGCCGGTGCCAGGGCGGCGCCGAGGCGCGGCGACTCGATCGCGATTCCTGCAGCGAAGGCCGCGGCACTCGCCGAGTGCCCGGAGGGGAACGACGGGGTGATGGGCGACTTCGGCAGGTGGCGGCCGATGGGAACGTCGGCGAGCAGCGGCCGGTCGCCGCCGAAGACCCGCTTGGCGATCACGTTGGTGAGGGCGCTCGCGACGAGCAGCGAACCGAGTCCCCGCGCGGCCGTACGTCGACGCCCGGTGACGGCGAGCACGCCGGCGATGGTCCACCAGAGCACGCCGCGATCGGCGAATCCCGAGACGCGCGACCAGAGCCGATCGGCCACGGGGTGCGAGCGGCGCGCGTTCACGGCGCGTGCCGCCGCGGCATCCGCTCGCCGGACCCAGGCGGGCAGGATCTTCGTGCGTTGTACGGCGACGCGTACGTTCCGGAACACCACGCCGTCATCGTAGGCGCGTCGCATCGGGGGCGTCGACGGGTTGTCAAATGGACCTGGCATCAGGGCCGGCCCGCGAGCCGACTCTGCGAGCCGACCCCGCGAGCCGAACCGTGCCCGGCGCCGCTTGAGTCGTCTAGACCTGACCCCAGAATGCGTCCTCGCTGGGACCGTCCTCCGAGAACAGGTGCACTTCGACGATCTTTCCGTCGCGAACGGTGAGCAGGTCGACGCCGGCCATGTCCATGGAAGCGCCCGCTCGGCTTCCGGTGAACCGCACCGGCACTGCGACGAGCTCACCGTTGACCATCGACGGTCCGGTGACCTCGAGGTGGAAGCTGCCTTCGCTCACCTCCATCATCCCGCCGAGCAGGCCGCCGACTCCGTCGAGGCCGTGGTGGTCGCCGGAGAACCGGTTGGCGCCCGGCTGGTGCCACGTGACGCCATCGCTGAACTGCGCCATCACCGTCGGGATGTCACCGCGGCCGAGGGCGTCGAAGTAGGTTGCCGCAACTGTTGCAGGGTGCTGTTCGGTCATCGTGTCTCTCCTTTGTGAGGCTGTGAGCACCATGGTTTCAGATGGTAACTTGTTACCTCAACGTAACTATCGGAGAATGATGTCGGCGACTTCAGCAGCACCCGTGTGGAACGTCATGTTGGCGACGTGTCCCTCACGAACCTCCCTGGCCAAGATCGCGAACAAGTGGACGGCCATGATCGTCATCGCGTTGAGCGACGGTCCTGCTCGCTTCGGCACGATCCGCACGGCCGTCGAGGGCATCAGCGGCAAGGTCCTCGCCGAGACGCTTCGAGACCTCGAGCGAGACGGCGTGCTCACGAGAACCGCCTACGACGAGATGCCCCCTCGGGTGGAGTACGAGCTCACCCCGCTGGGGCTGACCCTGCGCGAGCCATTGACCGCGTTGGGCCTCTGGGCGGAGCGGCACATCGAAGAGGTGCTCGACGCGCGCGACGTCTACGACCGGCGGTCGCTTTCGAGCGACGGCTGACGACTCCGGTGCGTCCCGACGGCGCTATCGACTCGAAGCGCTGCGCGCCAGCAGCATGTCTCGAACCTCGCGGCGCAACACCTTGCCGATGAGCGATCGGGGTAGCTCGTCGACCTCCTCGATGCGTCGCGGCACCTTGTACGCCGTGAGGCTCGCCCGGCAGAAGTCGCGCAGCGCCGACTCGTCGAAGTCGGCGCCCTCCCGCAGCTCGACCGCGGCGGCGACCGCTTCGCCGCCCGAGTCGCGGGGGAGCCCCACGACCGCGGCGGCACGCACGTCGGGGTGCGCGAGCAGCGCCGCCTCGACCTCTGACGGCGAGACGTTGAAGCCACCCGTGATGATGAGTTCTTTCACCCGGTCGACGATCGTGACGAAACCGTCGTCGGAGACCCGCACGATGTCGCCCGTGCGCAGCCAGCCGCCGGGCAGCAGGGTCTCCGCCGTCTCGGAGGGACGACGCCAGTAGCCCTGGAAGACCTGCGGCCCGCGCACGAGCAGCTCGCCCTCCTCGCCGGCGGGCCGATCGACATCGGGTTGCGCGGGGTCGACGACGCGGATCTCGGTGCTCGGGAAGGGCACGCCGACGGTGCCGGGCCGCCGGGACGGGCCCATCGGGTTGCCGACCGAGATCGGCGACGACTCGGTCATGCCGTAGCCCTCGACGAGCAGTCCACCGGTCGCGGTCTCCCAGCGTTCGACGGTCGGCACCGGCAGGCTCATCGCCCCCGAGATGGCGAAGCGGATGCTCTCGAGCGCAGCGGGGCGGCGCTCGGTGGCGCGCACGAGCTGGTCGTAGATCGGCGGCACCGCGGGCAGGAACGTCGGCGGCGAATGCCGCGCGGCGGCCATCACGAGCACCGAGTCGAACTTCGGGAAGAGCACGAGCCGCGCGCCGATGCTCATCGCGACGGTGAGGCAGAGCGTCATGCCGTAGGCGTGGAAGAGCGGCAGCACGCCGTAGAACGTCTCGTCGCCGATGGCGAGGCCGGGTACCCAGACACGACTCTGCATCGCGTTCGCGCGCAGGTTGCGGTGGCTGAGCACGGCGCCCTTCGGGGTTCCCGTCGTGCCGCTCGTGTACTGCAGCACGGCGGTGTCGTCGAGCGAGGGTCGCGGATGCCGCTTGGCCAGCGGTCGTCGCGAGGTGAAACGTTCCCACGGCTCGAGGCCACGTGCTCGCGGCGTCGAGGTGAGCGCGGCACGCGAGCGTCGCGCCGCGGGGAGCGGCAGGCGCAGCGCCATCCGCTTGCTGAGGGGCAGGGCGCGTGCGAGGTCGACCGAGACGATGTGCTCGGGTCGGATGTCGCTCGGGAACTCGGCGACCGTGTCGGCCACGTTGCTCCACACGATCGCGACGCGGGCCCCGTGGTCTTCGAACTGGTGCCGCAGCTCGGGCGGCGTGTAGAGCGGGTTGTGCTCGACGACGATCGCGCCGAGGCGAAGCACCGCGTAGAACGCGACGACGTGCTGCGGGCAGTTCGGCAGCACGAGTGCGACCCGGTCGCCGGGCTCGACGCCGAGTCGGCGTAGGCCCTCGGCGGCCGAGGCGATCTGCTCGCCGAGCTCGCGGTAACTCGTCTCAGCGCCGAAGAACTCGAGTGCCGTCTGCCGACGGAACCGGTGCACGGCGTCGTCGATCATGTCGACGAGCGTCTGCGTGGGCTCCTCGATCGTGTGGGGCACGCCCTCGGCGTAGTGGGCCAGCCACGGACGGTCTTCGTACGGGTTCATGCTTCCTCTCGAGGCCACCACGCACTCGTCGACCACGCGAGCAGCCGGCCGTTGCCACGGCGCGTGCGGATGCCATCTCCAGCGTAGGCGGCATCCGCTGTGCTCGCCCTTCGTCGGCCGGTGCCTCAGAGCAGGCCGAGCTCCATCGCGCGAGTCACCGCGCGGGTGCGGTCGCGCACCTCGAGCTTCTCGAACACGTGCAGCAGGTGCGTCTTCACCGTCGCCTCGCCGATGAAGAGCGCACGGGCGATCTCGGGATTCGAGAGGCCGTCGGCCACGAGCCGCAGCACGTCGAGTTCACGCGGCGACAGCGCCGGCGGGGCGACGGATGCCGCTTCCGCCCTCACCCGCGAGACGAGCTTCGCGGCGATCGACGGGGCGAGCACCGTCTCGCCGGCGGCGACCGCGCGAATGCCGGCGACGATCTCGGCCTGCGGTGCCGCTTTCAGCAGGTACCCGCTCGCCCCCGCCTCGATCGCCGCGAGGATGTGGTCGTCGGTCTCGTAGGTCGTGAGCACGAGCACGCGCGTGCCGGGCACCTCCGCCACGATGCGTGCGGTGGCTGCCGCGCCGTCGAGCTCGGGCATGCGCAGGTCCATGAGCACGAGGTCGGGGCGCACGGATGCCGCGACCGCGACCGCCTCGGCGCCGTCGGCGGCTTCGCCGACGACCTCGAGCCCCGGCTCCGACTCGAGGAGGCCGACGATGCCGGCACGCACGATGGGGTGGTCGTCAGCGACGACGATGCGCAATGCCGCGGTCATGGAGTCTCCTCTGGGGCTCGGGGAATGCCGACGCGCAATACCGTGCCGCCGCTCGGGCCGGCCTCGATCGAGAACGAACCGCCGACGAGCGCCGCTCGATCGCGGATTCCGGCGAGGCCGAACCCCGACTCGCCGGGAACCGCCGAGCCCGGGCCGACCCCGTCGTCGGTGACCGTCAGCACCACTTCGCCGGGTGCGGCCAGCACCGAGATCGTGGCGTGAGCGGCCCGGGCGTGCTTGCGCACGTTCGCGAGCCCCTCTTGCGCGGTGCGGAGCAGCACGACCTCTGTCTCGCGGCCGAGCTCCGCGACATCCGATGACACCGCGACGTGCACGCCCGTCTCGCGCTCGAACGACCTGGCGAGCCGACCGAGTGCGTCGCCGAGGCCCGCGCCCGGCTCGACGGGTGCGAGGGAGGCGACGAGTCCGCGCGCCTCGGTGAGCGCCTCACGCGCCATCTGCTCGATGAGCTCGACATCGGCCCGAGCGGATGCCGCGGCGTCGCCGTCGACGGGAGCGAGCCGGGTGCCCGTTCGCTGGGCGACCATCACGAGACCGGTGAGACTCTGCGCGATCGTGTCGTGGATCTCGCGCGCGAGTCGTGCCCGCTCATCGATCACGCCGGCGTCGCGGTGCATCGCGGCGAGCTGGCCCTGCGCGGCCTGCAGCTCGTCGAAGAGCCGAGCCCGCTCTTCACCGATGCTGGCGATGTGGGTGATCCAGAGGCCGAGCGCGAGACTGAAGGCGAGCGAGAGGGTGCCGACGCCGATGCCCGCGACGATGCCGGTGGCGGGGTCCGACGAGAAGTGCGTGGCATAGCCGGAGGCGACCGCCGCCGCCATGCAGACGTTGGCCACGATCGCGCGTTTCGTCGACGGGGCGGTGACCCAGATGTACGGGTACGCGAAGCTCTGCATCGTCGCGAAGGAGGCGTCGAACGCCGTGCCCACCCCGAGCAGCACGGCGAGCACGGCGGTGCCCACGAGATGATGCCCGGGATCCTCACCGCCGATGCGGCCCCTGAGGTAGCCGAAGTACGCGGCGAGGAACACTGCTGCCGTCGCCAACGCGCCCCATTCGTTCGGGCCGTACGGCGGCTCGATGAGGGTGAAGATCACGGTCACGGCCGTCACTGCGACTGCCGCGAGATCCCACCACCGCCGATTCACCATATGGTCACCGTCTCATGCGTCGCGCCGGATCCAGCGGAAGCTCACGCGGCTGAGCACGAGCCCGACGACGAGCCACGCGATCAGCCAGAAGGCGACCCAGCCGAGATCCCACTCGCCGTGCTGTTCCATGACCTTGAACTCGTCGGGGAGGAACGCCGCGCGCATGCCCTGCGCCATCCACTTCAGGGGGAACGCGCTCGCGAGGTTCTGCATCCACTCGGGCAGTTGCGAGAACTGCAGGTAGACGCCCGAGATGAACTGCAGCACGAGCACGATCGGAATGACGACCGCGGTCGCGCTCTTGCCCGAGCGGGGCACCGCCGAGAGGGCGATGCCGAGCAGCGCCGATGCCGCGATGCCGAGCACGAACACCCACGCGAACGTGAGCCAGGCTTCAGCAGTCGTCGGCAGGGCGATGCCGAAGATCGTCGCGGCGACGAGCAGCAGGAGTGCGGCCTGCAGGATGCCGGTGACGAACACCTGGCCGATCTTGCCGAGGAAGTACGAGACGGGCGACAGTGGGGTGCCGCCGAGCCGTTTCAGGGTGCCGTCGCTCTTCTCGGTGGCGATGTCGACCGCGAGGTTCTGCACGCCCGAGAGCAGTATGCCCGCGGCGAGCATGCCGGGCAGGTAGTAGGCGCCGACCGAGATGCCCGGGGCATCCGGCCCGGGCTGGATGTCGCCGGCGGCGCTGAAGGCCGCCGTGAAGATGCCGAGCATGATGAGTGGGAACAGGAAGGTGAAGAACACCGCGTCGGGGGAGCGGAAGTAGCCCCTGACCTCGTGCCCGATGCGTGCGATGCCGAGGGGAATGACGCCGGGGCGCGGCGCTGCCGTCGGTTCGCGGGTGATGGGAGCGCTCATGCGAGTGCCTCCTCTTCGTCGTGCACGGGCTGGCCGGCGGCGCGCACCAGTTGCAGGTAGATGTCTTCGAGCGTCGGCCGGATGATCTCGAGGCCGACCGGCTCGCCGCCCTCGGCAGCGACGACGGAGGCGACGACTTCGGCCGGTCGTTCGCTTCGCCGCTCGTGCGGCGTTCCGTCGCGGTCGCGCCATCGCACGAGCGGCACTCGTGCCTCGGCACCGCCCAGTTCGTCGACCGGTCCGACGTCGACGAGCCGGCCGCCGAGGATGATGCCCGCGCGATCGCCGAGCTGCGCGGCCTCGTCGAGGTAGTGGGTGGTGAGCAGGATCGTGGTGCCCTCGGCTTTCAACTGCCGGATCAGGGTCCAGAACTCGCGGCGGGCCTCGGGGTCGAAGCCCGTGGTCGGCTCGTCGAGGAACAGCAGCTCGGGCCGGCCGATGATGCCGAGGGCGACGTCGACCCGGCGGCGTTGACCGCCCGAGAGCTTCGAGATGCGCGTGCGCGCCTTCTGCTCGAGGCCGACGGCGGCGATCACCTCGTCGATGTCGCGGGGATTCGGGTAGAACTTCGCGAAGTGCGTGAGTTGCTCGCGCACCGTGTAGACGCCCGATTCCGCGCCCGATTGCAGCACGATGCCGAGCCGCGCCTTCCAATCGAGGCCGGCTTTCGCCGGGTCGGCACCGAGCACGCTCACCTCGCCGCTCGTGCGCAGCCGGTACCCCTCGAGGATCTCGATCGTCGTCGACTTGCCGGCGCCGTTCGGGCCGAGCAGGGCGAACGTTTCACCGTGGGCGATGTCGAGGTCGATGCCGTCGACGGCCGCGACCCCGCCGTAGTCCTTGCGCAGGCCGCGGATCCGCACCGCGGCATCCGTACGTGTCATGTCCATACTCAGAGCATGCCGTTCGCCGGGGCTCGGCGGCAGCGGCCGACCGTTCGATTCCGGCATCCACCGGTCGGTGGATGCCGCAGCGATGTCGAGGCGTCGCCGCGCGCACTCAGTGCGGCAGTACGAGCAGCACGCCGAGCACGACCATGACGACCGCGATCAGGCCGTCGAGTACGCGCCAGGCGCGCGGGCTGCCGAGCACCCCGCCGAGGAGCCGCGCACCGTAGGCGAGCCCGAAGAACCAGACGATGCTCGCGACTCCGGCGCCGGCCGCGAACCACCAGCGGTGGTCGCCGTGCGTGTTGGCGACCGAGCCGAGCAGAAAGACGGTGTCGAGGTACACGTGCGGGTTCAGCCAGGTCAGCGCGAGGCAGGTGAGCACGGCCGTCGCGAGGCTCGTCGAGGGGCGGGTGAGCGTTGCCGTCGCCGTCGACGAAGCGGATGCCGCGGTGCCGGCGGATGCCGCGGGTGTCCCGACCCGGGCGTCCACCTGCCCCGTGGCATCCGTCGCCTGCGCCGCATCGCCGCCGGCGACGAGTGCCTCGCCGCTCGGGCGCAGCGCTCGCCGCGCGGCGAGCGCGCCGTACGCGATGAGGAACGCGGCACCCGCCCAGCGGATCACCTCGACGAGCCACGGCACCGCCGTGAGCACGGCGCCGATGCCCGAGACGCCGACCATGATCAGCGCGAGATCGCTCAGCGCGCAGATCGCGGCCACGACGAAGACGTGCTCGCGGCGAATTCCCTGCCGCAGCACGAAGACGTTCTGCGCGCCGATCGCGATGATGAGCGACAGGCCGAGACCGAAGCCGGCGAGAACGGGCGAGATGAGCACGAGATCGACGGTACGGCGCGCGACACCATCAATCCAGCTCAGGTTTCTGCATCACCATTAGTATTGCTTCAGATGAAGATTCCACTGGACCTCGCCCGCACCCTCGCCGTCGTCATCGACGAGGGCACCTTCGACGCGGCCGCCCGACGACTCCGCGTCACGCCGTCGGCGGTCTCGCAGCGGGTGAAGGCACTCGAGCAGCAGCTCGGTCGCGTGCTGGTCGTACGCTCCAAGCCCACCCGTGTCACCGAAGCGGGCGCTCCGATCGTGCGGCTCGCTCGACAGCTCGCGCTGCTCGAACACGACGCGCTCGCCGAGTTCGGCCTCGACGAGGCATCCGCTCGCCCCGTCTCGGTGCCGCTCGCCGTGAACGCCGACTCGCTCGCCACCTGGTTCCTGCCTGCACTCGCGCGCGTCGCCGAGCGGTTTCCCGTCGTCTTCGACCTGCACCGCGACGACCAGGACTTCACGGCGGGCCTGCTCGAATCGGGCGCGGTCATGGGTGCGGTCACCTCGCAGGCGACACCGGTGGCCGGATGCCTCGTGCGCCCGCTCGGGGTCATGCGGTACCAGGCCGTGGCGACGCCGGGCTTCGCCGCGCGCTGGTCGCTCGCGCCGGATGCGTCGGGTGCGTCGGGTGCGTCGGGCGGATCGGACACGGCGCTCGCGTCGGCGCCCCTCGTCGACTTCGACCGGCGCGACGACCTGCAGCGGGAATTCCTCTCGGCGGTCGGCATCGACCCCGACACCCCGCCGCGCCACTACGTGCCGGCGTCCAACGACTTCGCCACGGCCGTCAAGCTCGGGCTCGGCTGGGGCATGCTGCCGGCGTTCCAGTCCTCAGACGAGCTCGATCGCGGCGAGCTCGTGCGGCTCGGCGGCACGCCGATCGACGTGCCCCTCTACTGGCAGCAGTGGAACCTGCGTTCGCCCCTGCTCGACGCGATCGCCGACGAGCTCGCCGCAGAGGCGCGCCGTGCCCTGCGCTGAGACGCGCGTTCGCTACGCGAACAACCGCTGCAGGCGCTGCACGCCCTCGAGCAGGGGTGCGTCTCCGAGCGCGTAGCTGAATCGCAGGTAGCCGCTCGGGCCGAATGCCTCGCCGGGCACCGCCGCGACATCGGCCTGCTCGAGCATGAGATCGGCGAGCTCGAGCGACGTGGTCGGAGTGACCCCGCTCCACTCGCGGCCGAGGAGCCCCGAGACGTCGGGGTAGACGTAGAAGGCGCCCTGCGGCACCGGAACCGTGACGCCCTCGATCTTCGAGAGTTCGGCGACGATCGTGCGGCGGCGCCGGTCGAAGGCGCGGCGCATCTCTTCGACGGCGTCTTGCGGGCCGTTGAGGGCAGCGATCGCGGCGCGCTGCGAGATGTTCGACACGTTCGACGAGAGGTGGGACTGCAGGTTCGCGGCGCCTTTGATGACGTCGGCGGGGCCGACCATCCAGCCGAGTCGCCAGCCGGTCATCGCGTAGGTCTTCGCGACGCCGTTGACGAGGATCGTCTGGTTCGCGAGCTCGGGCACGGCCTCGACGATGGAGACGGCGCGCGGCGGAACACCGTCGGGCTCGTCGGCGTAGGTGAGGTTCTGGTAGATCTCGTCGGCGACGACCCAGATGCCGTGTTCGAGTGCCCATTCGCCGATGGCCCGCACCTGCTCGGCGGAGTACAGCGCGCCGGTCGGGTTCGACGGCGAGACGAAGAGCAGCACCTTCGTGCGGTCGGTGCGCGCGGCCTCGAGCTGCTCGACGGTGACGAGGTAGTCCTGCTCGGCGCCGGCGAACACGTCGACCTGACGCCCGCCCGCGAGCTTGATCGCCTCGGGATACGTGGTCCAGTACGGCGTCGGCACGAGCACCTCGTCGCCCGGGTCGAGCAGGGTCTGGAACGCCTGGTAGACGGCCTGCTTGCCGCCGTTGGTGACGACGACCTGGCCGGGGGAGACCTCGAGCCCCGAGTCGCGCAGCGTCTTCGCCGCGACGGCCTCGCGCAGATCGGGCAGCCCGGCTGCGGGCGTGTACCGATAGTTCTTGGGGTCGTGCGTCGCCGCGAGTGCGGCTTCGACGATGTACTCGGGGGTCGAGAAGTCGGGCTCGCCGGCCGCGTACGAAATGACCGGCCGCCCCTCGGCCTGCAGGGCCTTCGCCTTCGCATCGACCTTGAGGGTCGCGGACTCGGCGATGGCGGCGATTCGGGCGGAAAGGCGGGGCTTCTCAGTCACGACTTCCAGCCTAGAGCGCACGGGCCGCGCATGACAGTGCGACGGATGTCACGAGCCGCCCCGTGACATCCGTCGCACGTGTCGCGTCAGGCGCGGGTCTTGAGCTCTCGGCCGTGCACCGTGAGCGCGTAGATCACGAGGAAGTCGATCGCGAGGACGATGAGCGACCACCACGGCTGCACGGGCAGCAGGAACAGCTGCCCGATGGCGTTGATGATCACGAGGATGATGGCCACGACGCGTGCCCACGTCGCGCCCGAGAAGAGGGCGGCGCCGACCAGCACGAGCAGGGCGCCGCTGATCACGTGCCACCAGCCCCAGCCCTGCACGTCGAAGATGAACAGGGCGCCGCCGCCGGTCACGAGGTACGCGCTGTCGGGCATCGCGAGCGCGATGAATCCGTACAGCACGTCGAAGCCGCCGGCGATGATGAGCATGATCGCCGCGAATACTCCCCAACCGACCCAGCCGGTCACCCGCGTATCTTCTTGCGTACCACTCATGGTGCTACTCCCTTTCGCATCGAAGCAGCGTCGGCGCGAATCTGCGTCGGCGCAGATGGTGCTGGCGTCACGCTAGCGCGCCGGGCGGGGCCGGGCATAGAACGACGCACGTGCAGATTTAACTGGGACGAACGTCCCACATCTTGTTACGCTGCTCGGCGTGATGACGCGAACCCGACGAACGGCGACCGTCGGTGTCGCGCTCGCAGTGCTGCTCGCGCTCGGGGCCGGCGTCGCGTTCGTCGTCGGCGACGAGCTCGGCATCCGCAGTGAGCCCGCCGACATCCCGGCCGAGACGCTGGTCTCCGCACCCGAGACGGTCACGGTCGCGCCGCCGGTGTTCACCGACGTGGTGGCGCCGCCGTCTGTTCGCATGGATCTCGCGGTCGGCGAGCTCCGCGACGCGGTGGGTGACGCCGAGAACACCGCAGGCACGGCGACGCTCGAGGTCGCCGTCGGCGACGGCGATCCCGACGACGAGTCGTACCGCCTCGAGGGCTCGCCCGACGCGCTGCGCATCGTCGCGGCATCCGAGGCCGGGGCGGTACTCGGCGTGTACGACCTCGCGGCCGCAGTACGCGACGGTCGATCGGTGATGGGGCAGCTCGGCGAGACCGTCGACTCGCGACTCGGATTCCGCATGGTCGACCTCGGCGCGGTCGGCGTGACTGTCGACGAGGCCGAGTGGGCGGCCGGCGATGACTACTCCCACAATTCGAAGGCGTTCGCCGACGTCATCCTCGCCGAGGCGCCGTTCATCGACGAGACCGCGCTCGCCGTCGCGCGTACGGAGTTCGAGGCGTACGTGAGCCACGCGCTCGCCGAGGGGTACAACGCCATCGCGATCCCCGGATTCATCGAGTACCTCACCTTCGAGGGCGTCGGAGACGGTGACGACGTCTACGGGCCCGACGACACCCACGTGGAACGCGCCCATGCGATGCGCGAGGCCTTCGGCCCGATGTGGCAGCACGCGCACGACCTCGGACTCGACGTGTACTTCCGCACCGACATGCTCGCGCTCACGACCCCGCTCGAGGAGTACCTCGTCGAGCGCTTCGGCGGGCTCGCGACATCCGACCCCGAATTCTGGGAGGTCTACGCGGCGGGCCTCGACGAACTGTACGAGTCCATGCCCTACCTCGACGGCGTGCTCATCCGCATCGGCGAAGCCGGCCGCGTTTACGACCTGCCCGGCTGGGACTACTACTCCGAGCTCGGCGTCACGACCGTCGACGCCGTGCGTGCCATGCTGACGGCGTTCACCGCGCAGGCCGAGCGAGCCGATCGCGAGGTGATCTTCCGCAGCTGGAGCGTCGGGGTCGGTGCCGTCGGCGACATGCACACCAACGCCGACTCGTACCACGCGGTGCTCGACGGCATCGACTCCGACCGGCTGGTCGTCTCGACGAAGTACACCCTCGGCGACTTCTACAGCCACCTGCCGTTCAACGACACCCTCGAGACCGGCGACCAGCGCCGCATCGTCGAGTTCCAGAGCCGGCGGGAGTTCGAGAACTTCGGCGCGTTCCCGAACGACCTCGGCGTGCAGTACCAACAGGCCCTGCAGCGGTTCATCGCCGCGAATCCGCAGGTCGAGGGCATCTGGACCTGGACGCAGGACGGCGGGCCGTGGCGCGCCGGCCCGCTCTCCCTCGAACTCGAGGCCGGGTTCTGGCAGCTCTACGAGCTCAACACCGAGCTCGCCGTGCGGCTCGCTCGCGACCCCGAGGCCGACCCCGCCGCGATCACCGCCGACTGGGCGAGACGCTGGTTCTCGGATGACCCGGCCACCGTGCACGCGATCGGCGAGGCGATGGCCGACTCGCGCACCGCCATCACCGAGGGGCTCTACATCGGGCCGTTCGCCGACCGCCGGGTGTTCGCGATCGGCCTCGAGCCCCCGCCCATGATGTGGATCTTCGA
Organism: Agromyces sp. GQ35; assembly: GCF_059758475.1. Taxonomy (NCBI): domain Bacteria; kingdom Bacillati; phylum Actinomycetota; class Actinomycetes; order Micrococcales; family Microbacteriaceae; genus Agromyces; species Agromyces sp. GQ35. Next base: position 1,602,460 of record NZ_JCAXEO010000001.1, read on the forward strand.
GTGGGACATCCTCACCGGCGACAGCGCCGTGCTCGACGTGATCTACGAGGTGAGCCGCGACCGTCTCGACGAGGCGATCGAGGGCGGCGACATCGCGATCGCCGCGGTCGACCGCATGCGCGAGCGCATCGAGGCGACGGATGCCGCGAGCTGGCGGGACCCCGCGATGCGCACGGAGTTCCTCGACACACTCGACTACCAGGCGAACACCTACGCGATGCTCGGCGACTACCGGGAGATGGTGCTGCGGCAGGCGCAGTGGCACGACACCGGCTCGGGCGAGGCGTACGAGCAGTGGGATGCCGCGCGGCGGGCGTTCCGGGTCTCGGCGGCCGAGCACGAGCGTGTGTACGGCGGCGACGCATACCGTCCGGCGTTCAATCTCACGGCGGCCGAGCTCGGGGTCGAGCGGGCCGAGCGCGACCTGCCCATGGCGTGGGCGGCACGGATCCTGCTCGTGCTGCTGGCCGCGTGGCTCGCCTACGGCATCGCGGCGGGATACAGCCGGGCGCGCTGGCCCGGCGCTCGTGCCGCGCGGGCGATGTGGGTGGCGGGCACGAGGCCGTGGCGTGCCGCCGAGGCGACTCGCGATCTCGGCGCGCTCGATCGAGTGCTCCTCGTGGCGGTGCCCGCGGTGCTGCTCGTCGCGAGCCGCGGCATCCAGACCTGGTTCCTCGCCCCCGCGCACCTGCTCGTGACGCTCGGATCCTGGCTCGTCTTCGTGCTCGTCGTGCTGCTCGCGCTCGGCCGGCGCCCCGCGTGGCCGGTGCTCGCGGCGATCGGCGGCGCTGCCGCGCTGCGCGTCGGGCTGCTGCTCGCGGTGCTCGCCCCGACCGGGCCCGGCGGCTACTGGTTCGACTTCTGGACCGACCCGCTCGCCCGCTCCGTCTACATCACGATCGCGTTCGCCGCGTTCGGCTGGGTCGTCGTGGCGGCGGCATGGGCGCTCGCACTCGAGCTCGGGGCGCGTCGGGCGACCGGGGTCGTGATCGCGGGAGTCGGCGCGGTGCTCGCCGTGTTCGGCGCGCTCGTGGGTGCGATCGGCCTCGAGGCGGCGCTCACGGCGTGGAACGACCAGATGGCGTTGCTGCCGTGGGGGCTCTCGCGCATCCTCGGCATCACGGTCTACCTCGACGTGCCAGCGGACTCGGCGTGGTGGGCGGCTGCCGCGGGAGCGATCATCGCGGTCGTGGGCGTGCTCTTCGCGCTGCCGTGGCGCGCTCGACGGCAAGCGGCGACGCCTGCGGCTGGCTGAACCGCGCCAGCGGCACGGCCGCCCCGCGCGTGCGGTCGCTCAGAGGTTCTGGCCGATGTCCCACAGGCGATCGGGCCGGCCGTCGAGGGCCTCGGAGACCGCGAGGGCCTGGTCGTCGGAGAGTGAGGCGACGTAGTCGATCACGCCGCGCCCCACGCCGAGACGGCGCACGTCACCGGGGTCGGGCACCGGGATGCCGTCGGGCCGCGCTTCGCGAAGACGAAGGTAGCCGTCGGTCGCGATCTCGACGAGCTCCTTGAGACGTTGCGGCACCCGGTCGCGGTCGTGCGAGTCGGTCGCCCAGGCGCTGAGTCCCTTGACCGCTCGCGCCAGCACACGACTGAGGCCGCGCTGGTACATCACGATGTCAGCCCGATCGAGGATGAAGTGCCGGTGCACGAACTTCAGGATCTCGACCTCGTGCCACGCGCGTCGATCGAGGGTGACGAGGCCGGCTCGCATCTCATCGCTCGGTGCCGCGATGACCGAGGACTGCAGGTGGCTGATCCAGCGGTTCGTGAACGACGAGAGCGCGCGCTCCGACGCGATCGAACCGTCGAAGGGGCTGGCGAGCAGCCCGTCGACGAGATCGTCGGCGACGACGTGTACGGCATCGGCGAACGCATCGTCGTCGGCGACCCACGCGTCGCTGCGCCGGAACTTGCGACGCAGGCCCTCGAGCGCGCTGCCCGGCGGTGCGGTGCGGGCGTACAGGGCGTCGTCGTCGAGTTCGCGGAGCTCCGCGCCGGATGCCATCCAGCCGCGGAACTCCCGTGCCACGGCGCCGTGGCTCAGCACGCCCGCGCGGTAGAAGTCGTCGACGTCGTGGATCGAGTAGGCGATGTCATCGGCGATGTCCATGATCGAGCACTCGAGCGACTGCTGCATCGGCGGATGCCCAGCGCGCGCCTGGTCGAGATCGAGCACGTCGATGCCGTAGGCCGAGAACTTCACGACCTCGACCCCCTGCACCGAGCGACGAAGTCCCCTCGGCAGCGGTCCGTCGCCGAGGGCTGCTCCGTCGACGAACCTCGTCCACGGATACTTCGCGACGGCGGTGCGCACGGCGGCCGTGAGATTCAGGCCACGAGGCGCGCCCTCGCTGACGTCGAGGGCCGTGAGGATGCGGTAGCTCTGCGCGTTGCCCTCGAACCCGTCGATCAACCCCAGCGTCTCGCGTGAGAGTCGGTCGAGCACGCGTTCGCCGAGGTGCCCGAACGGCGGGTGCCCGAGATCGTGCGCGCTCGCCGCAGCCTGCACGACGACGGCGTCGCAGCCGTGCTCGAGGGCGAACGCGCGAGTGGGCGCTGCGGCGTCGGTCAGCTTCACCGCGATCGCGCGCGCCACCGCCGTCACCTTGATGGAGTGGGTCAGGCGGTTGTGGATGAGCGGGCCTGCGCCGGGTTGCGCGATCACCTGGGTGACGGCCGACAGGCGGGAGAAGTACGGCGAGAACCTGATGCGCTCGAGATCGAGCCGGAACTGCGAGTGCTCGCCCGTGACCTCCGCGCTGCTGCGCGGCTCTGGCACGAGACGCGATGCGCGGTCGATGGGCATGCGTCCAATCTATGCCGATCAGGTGCCTCTCGCGCGTCGCCGGGGCGCCGAAGGGGCAGCAGCAGCAGCGGCATCCGCTCGGCTTTACTCTGCCTTCGACGTCGCATACACTTGGTGAGGTTGTTGAAGTCAACCAAGATTCTTTGCGCCTATTTTCGGGCTTTCACCCGGTGAAGAAACGCAGCGAATCCCTGGCTTCGGCGATCAGTGGAACAGCTCCGGTCACCCGGTCGTTCCATAGGGCGGTGGCTCAATTGGTAGAGCAGCGGTCTCCAAAACCGCAGGTTGCAGGTTCGAGTCCTGTCCGCCCTGCGAGCCGGCAGCGATTGCCGGCCCACGAAAGGTGTACGAGGTGGCACGAAAAGTAATCGACGAGCCGAGTGAAGACGTCGTCGCCAATGCGAAGCGCGATCGCGCAGCGCGTCGGAATCCCTTTTCACGCGTCGCCCTGTTCATCCGGCAGGTCATCGCCGAACTCAAGAAGGTCGTCACGCCGACCCGCAAGGAGCTCCTCAGTTTCACGACTGTGGTGCTCGTGTTCGTCGTCATCATGATGGCGATCGTGTGGGCGTTCGATCAGGTGTTCGGCTGGGTCGTGCTGTACGTCTTCGGAACACCGGGGGTCTGATCGGACCTTCGGGTTCGACGGATCCGGTTCGCCGCTGGCGCACCGGAGAAAAGGATTGAGAAGAAGTGTCAAGGACTGAGCGCGACGACGTCGACTGGGCCACGGCCGCTGAGCAGTCGGCAGAAGACGACGAGGCGCAGACGGGCAGCACGCTCGAGCAGGCCGAGGAATCGGTCGAACCGGCCGAGCACCTCGCCGTGCACGTGGTCGACGACGAGGGTAACAACGTCGATCTCGACGCCGTGCTCGACGCCATGGCCGAAGCGAGCGATCCCGAGGCCGACGCCGTGATCGACGACGCCCTCGACATCGACTCCGTCGAAGAGGCCGATGCCGCCGTCGAGGCCGTCACCGAAGAAGAAGAGGAGCAGGCCGACCCGTACGCGGAGTTCCGCGCCGAGCTCCGGTTCCTTCCCGGGAAGTGGTACGTCATCCACTCCTACGCGGGCTTCGAGCGCCGCGTGAAGGCGAACATCGAGCAGCGCCGTGAGTCGATGGCGATGGCCGACTACATCTACCAGGTCGAAGTTCCGATGGAAGATGTCGTCGAGATCAAGAACGGTCAGCGCAAGATGGTCACGCGCGTCCGCATCCCCGGCTACGTGCTCGTGCGCATGGACCTCAACGAGGAGAGCTGGTCGGTCATCCGCCACACTCCCGGGGTCACCGGCTTCGTCGGCAACGCGCACAACCCGACCCCGCTTCGGTTCGAAGAGGCCTTCGGCATGCTGAAGAGCCTCGTCGAGATCAAAGACGTCGCGCCCGTCAAGGGTGCGAAGGGCGGCGCGGCCGCCGGCGCGACCCGCGCCATTCCCGCCGAGGTCGACTTCGAGGTCGGCGAGACCATCACGATCAAGGACGGCTCGTTCGCGGGTCTGCCCGGCACGATCAGCGAGATCAAGCCCGAGAGCGGCAAGCTCACCGTGCTCGTCTCGCTCTTCGAGCGCGAGACCCCGGTCGAGCTCAGCTTCGACCAGGTCACCAAGCTCTAGAACGCCGGTCGAGTAGCGCGAAGCGCGTCTCGAGACCAGCTCGCATGGTCTCGAGACGCTTCGCCACTCGGCCGCTGGACTTCCGCTATCATTGACAGGTTGTGCCCTGCGTGCACATCCCCAAAATCACCGCATCCCGGAACGGCCGGGTTGCGGGAGAGTGCCCCGGCAACCGGGGCGTTCGAACAGAAAGAGAGAAATCATGGCACCGAAGAAGAAGGTCACCGGTCTGATCAAGCTTCAGATCAAGGCCGGCGCCGCGAACCCGGCCCCGCCCATCGGCCCGGCCCTGGGTCAGCACGGCGTGAACATCATGGAGTTCTGCAAGGCCTACAACGCGGCGACCGAAGCCCAGCGCGGCAACGTCATCCCCGTTGAGATCACGGTCTACGAAGACCGCTCGTTCACCTTCATCCTGAAGACCCCGCCCGCCGCCGAGCTCATCAAGAAGGCTGCCGGCGTCGCCAAGGGTTCCGGCGTTCCCCACACCACCAAGGTCGGCAAGCTGACCCAGGCACAGGTGCGCGAGATCGCCGAGTCGAAGATGGTCGACCTCAACGCCAACGACCTCGACGCCGCGTCGAAGATCATCGCGGGCACCGCTCGCTCGATGGGCATCACGGTCGAATAGGCCCCTCGTCTCGTCGGTCGAGTAGCGCGAAGCGCGTATCGAGACCCGAGACCGGCGGATGCCACGCGGCATCCGCTCACCAGAACTCAGCATCAGTGGCAGCGCCCGCCAGGCGCAGATGACCACACTCTCTCAAGGAGAAACAACATGGCACAGAAGTCAAAGGCCTACCGCGCCGCGGCCGAGAAGATCGAAGACGGCAAGTTCTACAGCCCCGAGGAGGCCGTCGCCATCGCGAAGGAGACCGGCTCGGTCAAGTTCGACTCGACCATCGAGGTTGCGCTGAAGCTCGGCGTCGACCCCCGCAAGGCCGACCAGATGGTGCGCGGCACCGTCATCCTCCCGCACGGCACCGGCAAGACCGCTCGCGTCATCGTGTTCGCGACCGGCCCTGCTGCCGAGGCTGCGATCGCGGCGGGCGCCGACGAGGTCGGCGGCGCCGAGCTCATCGAGAAGGTCGCCGGCGGCTACACCGCGTTCGACTCGGCGGTCTCGACCCCCGAGCTCATGGGCCAGGTCGGCCGTCTCGGCAAGGTGCTCGGCCCGCGTGGCCTCATGCCCAACCCGAAGACCGGCACCGTGACCCCGAACGTCGGTCAGGCCGTCTCCGACATCAAGGGCGGCAAGATCGAGTTCCGCGTCGACAAGCACGCCAACGTGCACTTCGTCGTGGGCAAGGCATCGTTCTCGATCGAGCAGCTCGAAGAGAACGCCAAGGCCGCCCTCGAAGAGGTGCTGCGCCTGAAGCCGTCGAGCTCCAAGGGCCGCTACATCCAGAAGGGTGCCGTGTCGACCACGTTCGGCCCCGGCATCCCGCTGGACGTCAACGCCATCTAGTATTCGCCGGTCGAGTAGGCGCGCGAGCGCCGTATCGAGACCAGCACGAAGGGCCCGTCGGTTCGCCGGCGGGCCCTTCGTCGTCGGTGGGTGCGGCCAAAGCAGCGATTCCGGCACGGATCGCGGCCGAAGACGGGGCGCGATCACCAGCTGATGCCCGCGATGAACCCACGCACCCGGGCATCGAACGCCGGCCCCGTGCAGTCGTGGCCGAGTCCGTGGAGTTCTGCGAACTGCGAACCGGGGATTGCACGGGCGATCGCCCCTGCGGCCGACGACGAGCTCCGCGCGTCCGCCTCGCCGCGGATCACGAGCGTCGGCACGCGGATGTCAGGCAGGGCCGGGCGAAGGTCGAGCCGCGCGAACGCTTCGAGGAGGGCGCCGGTCGTTTCGGGCCGCCAGGCCATCGCGGCCCGCCGCGCTGCCGCGCGACGCTCGGGGGTGGCACCGCGCTCGAAGGCCGACTCGAGGAATCCGTCGACCCATTCCTCAGCCGGCGCCGTGCGCGTGGACTCGACTGCTGCGATGCGTCGCTCGAGCTCGTCGGTGGGGAGGGATCCGGCCCATCCCGCGTACGGACCGGCGAGCACGAGTGCGCCCGGTACCTCCGGGTGGTCGCGGGCGAGCAGCAACGCCATGACGGATCCGAGGGAGAGTCCGCAGACGACCGGACGGTCGAGGCCGAGCTCGGCGATGAAGCCTGCCAACGCATCGGTCCATGCGCCATCGGTCCAGCCGGATGGCACGTCACTCGAGCCGCCGCACCCCGGGGCATCCCAGGCGATCAGATCGTGATCGGCCTGGAGTGCTGCGATGTCAGCACTCCAGTCATTTGAATCACCGAAGGCACCATGGAGCAGGACGACCGGCACCCCGCGTCCGCTTCGGCGGTAGGTGATCTCGAGGTCGCCGACCTGCACTCGGTCCATCTCGCGATGCTACGACGGCGTGCGGAGACCCGCAGCGGTGTCGTGACGGATGTCCGCGCTGAGACGGTCGTCGACAGTGGGCGCTGACACGGGAGTCGGCGCTTGCGGGTGGGCGGTGTCGGCGGTACGGTTCCGTACGATGACGGGCGCTGCCAGCACCGGCCCGAATGGACTGCGCTCGCCGATGGAGGCGACATGACCTCGTCCAGCGCACTCGACTCCGGCCGCACGGCTGCCGCGCATCGGCGCTGGGCCGAGGCCGCTGAACACCTCGCCCGAGCCGACTCGGCGGACGGCCTGGCGGCCCCAGACCTCGAACTGCTCGCGACGGTGGCGTTCCTGCGAGGTGAGGCCGGGCCGGCGATCGCCGCCCTCACCCGAGCGCATGAGGCCTCGCACGCGAACGGCGACGCGGTGGGCGCCGCGCGCACGGCCGCGTGGCTCTCGATCTATCAGATCGAGCTCGGCGACATGTCGCACAACTTCGAGTGGGTGCCGCGAGGCCTCCGGCTCGCCGAAGGGCTCACCGAGCCGAGCTCCGTGACCGGGCTCGTACAGGTTCCGCCGGCGGTCGCGCAGCTCGCCAGCGGCGATCCACTCGGCGCGCAACGCCGCTTCCAGGAGATCGGCGAGGTCGCCGACCGCTTCCACGACGCCGACCTCGCCGCCCTGGCATCGTTCGGCCAGGGCAAGTGCCTCATCGAGGTGGGCAGGGAGCACGAGGGGTTCGCCTGCTTCGGTGAAGCTGTGGCGGCGGTGGCCAGAGACGAGGTCTCGCCGATCGCGTCGGGCATCATCCTCTGCACGGTGGTCGGTGACGCCCACCTGGGTTTCGAGCTCGCGCACGTGATCGAGTGGACGAGGGTGCTCGACGACTGGTGCGGTCGTCAACCCGAACTCGTGGCGTTCAGCGGGCAACGCTCAGCACTTCGCGCTGCGCTGTTCATCGTGAACGGAGCCTGGGCCGAGGCGTCGGCCGAGACCGAACTCGCGCTCTCTCGATTCCGGTCGGGCGACTACCGGGCGGCGTTCGGGGCGCCGTATCAATTCGCCGAACTCCAGCGGTTGCGCGGTGCGTTCCACTCCGCCGAGGGCGCCTACCGGCGAGCCAGTGAGACCTCCTGGGATCCCCAGCCGGGTCATGCCCTGCTGCAGCTCGCCGAAGGGAAGGTGCTGCGCGCGCAGGAGGAGATCCGACGCAGCGCGTCCGGGGCCGACCCGTTCACCCGACGAAACCTGTTGCGCGCGGTGATCGACGTCGAGGTGGCCGCGGGCGATGCTGCGGCAGCGCGTCGGGCGTTGGCCGACCTCCGCACGCTCGGGGCCTCCTTTCCGACTCCGATGTTCACCGCGCTCGCGGCGTTCGCGGAGGGTCAGGTTCTGCTGGCCGAGGGCGACGCGACGGCGGCGCTCGTGCCGGCGCGCTCCGCCGTCGATGCCTGGCGCGCGCTCGCTGCTCCCTATGAGGTGGCGCGGAGCCGGTTCCTGGTCGGGCGAGCGCTCCTGGCGATGGGCGAAGTGGCCGCCGCGCGAGTCGAGTTCGACGCGGCTCGCGCCGTGTTCCTCGAGCTCGGCGCGGAGCCGGCGCTCGCAGAAGTCACCGGGTTCACCGGTGAACGCCGCTCAGGGCGTCTCACCGAGCGCGAACTCGAGGTGCTGCGGCTGGTGTCGACCGGGCTGACGAATCGGGCGATCGGCGCGAACCTCTCGCTCAGCGAGAAGACGGTGGCGCGCCACCTCAGCAACATCTACGGCAAGCTCGACCTGTCGACCCGGGCGGCGGCAACCGCCTACGCGTACGAGAACGGGCTCGTCTGAGCGCCTTCGACGGCGGGTCGTGCATAGGATGACCCACGCCGCTCGCCCCGCGAAGATGCACGGTTCGGTCGACGCGGCGGGGAGACGCCCGCGCCTACCGTTGCGGGCATGGACATCCCACTGGTCGCAGGCACGGTCTCGACCGTCGTCTTCGCGATCAGCAACCTGCCGATGCTGCGCAAGGCGCTGCGCACCCGGGATGTCTCGTCGTACAGCCTCTCGAGCATCGCGATGATCAACGCCGCCAACGTGGTCTACTCGCTCTACGTCTTCAGCCTGCCGTTCGGCCCCATCTGGGCCCTGCACACCTTCTATCTCGTCTCGTGCCTGATCATGCTCGTGCTGTGCCTCCTCGATCACCACGGCAGGGTGTCGACGTCGCCGGTCGCCCCATCGGGCGACGCGGATGCCGAGGCATCCGTGCGCTCGATGGGGGCGCCCGCCACTGCCCGTCAGATTCGCTCGACCACCCGGCTCGCGCCCGTGCGCAGGCGGATCTCCTCGGCCACGGTGATCGCGTCACCCGACGGTGCGTCCGACTTGCGGTCGGGTCGCGCGATGAAGAGGTAGAGCAGTCCGGTGATCGCCACGACGCCGAGGCCGATCAGCACCACGTAGTCCGTGAGGACGTCGCCAGAGGTGCCGGGCGTCGCGAGCAGCACCATGGCGAAGACGCCGTAGGCGAGGGCGATCGCGTTGATGGCGAGGCCCCAGCGACCGAGTGAGAACGGGCCGGCCGGCCTCCAGCCCTTGAGTCGCTGGCGGAGCGACGCGAGCACGACCATCTGGAACGCGACGTAGATGCCGAGCACCGCGAACGAGGTGATGGGCACGAGCAGGTCGTTGTTGAGCCAGATCAGCACGCAGATGAGGGCCGGCACCGTGCACGCGACGATGAGCGCGTTCGTCGGCACCTTGCTCTTCGGGGAGACCCGGGCGAGCCAGCGGTGGCCCGGGATCATGCCGTCGCGCGCGAAGGAGAAGAGCAACCGGCTCGCGGCCGCCTGCAGGCTCAGCACGCACGAGAGGAACGCGGTGACCGCGATCACCAGGAAGACCTTCGCGCCGACGACGCCGAGCGACGCCTCGAGGATGCCGGGGATCGGGTCGGCGTCCTCGCCGGCGACGATCGAGCCGAGGTCCGGAGCGGCGAGCACGTAGCCGGCGAAGGCGAGGAGCGCGGAGATGCCGCCGACGAAGATCGTCATCATCATCGCCTTGGGGATGCGCCGAGCCGGGTTCTCGACCTCCTCGGCGACGTCGCCGCACGCCTCGAAGCCGTAGAACAGGAAGAGGCCGGCGAGCGCCGCCCCGAGGAAGGCGGCGCCGTAGCCGCCGTCGCCCTCGACGCCCATGCTGTCGAAGAAGATCCCGAAGTCCTGCTTGCGCTGGAACACGAGCAGGTAGAGGCCCACGGCGATGACGCCGACGAGTTCGGCGGCGAGCCCGATGCGGGCGACACGGGCCAGCCACTTCGTGCCCGAGAAGTTGATCGCGAAGGCGATCGCGAGGAAGGCGAGGGTGATCCACAGCGTCGACTCGTTCGTGATCTCGATGCCGAGCAGGCTCGCAGCGAAGCCTGACCCGTACTCGGCGACAGCCGTGATCGTCACGATCATCGCCCAGATGTAGACCCACGCGGCCATCCACGCGTAGCGACGGCCCCAGAGTCGTCTCGCCCACGGGTAGATGCCGCCGTGGATCGGGTACTGCGAGACGACCTCGCCGAAGACGAGCGAGACGAGCAACTGGCCGGTGGCCACGATGACGATCCACCAGATCGAGGGCGGCCCGCCGATCGAGAGGGCGACGGCGAAGAGCGAGTAGACGCCCACGAGGGGCGAGAGATACGTGAACCCGAGGGCGAAGTTCGCCCAGAGGCTCATCGATCGGTTGAACGAATCCTCGTAGCCGAGCACACTGAGGTGCTCGCCGTCGGAGAGGCTCGGTGCGGGTTGGCGATCTTCGGACATCGCTGCCTTCCAGTGGTCGTCGCGACGCCGGCCACCCCCTTCGCCGACGACACCACTCCGTCGTGGTGTCGCGCCAGCTTAGCCAGACATCCGGTTATAAAGCTATAGTCCCACATGATTAAAATGAGGCCGGCCCTCTCCGGCAGGCGCGCGGGCGAGCGGATGCCGCGGCATCCGCTCGGCGTAGCATGTCGGCCATGGGGGAAGTGAGCGACTACATCGCAGGGCTCGAGGAGCCCGATCGAGACGTCATCGAGCGCATCAGGGCGCGAGCGGTCGCGCTCGTGCCCGACGCCGTCGAAGGGGTGAGTTACGGCATGCCGGCACTGCGGTATCGGGATTCGCCGCTGCTCAGCATCATGAAGGCGAAGACCCACATCGGGCTCTACCCGTACAGTCCGCCGGTCATCGAGGCGATCTCGAGCGAGCTCGACGGCTACTCCTGGGCGAAGGGCACGATCAGGTTCACGACGGAGCACCCGCTGCCCGACTCGCTCGTCGACCGCATCATCCTGCTTCGGCGCGACGAGATCGACGAGAAGAAGAAGTCGGCGAAGCGCTAGCCGGCATCGAGGCACGCGGCCGCGACGACGAGATCCTCCCAGCCCATGCCGACGCTCTTGAAGACGCGCGGTCGAGTGCGGTCGACGGATGCCTCACCGCGCACGATCTGCACCAGCGGAACGAGTTGCGCCGCGCTCGTGCGGCCCTCGCCGATCGCGAGGATCACATCGCCCGCCTCGCGGAGTGCCGTCGCCACATCTTCGACCACGAGCTGCGAACGGCCGAGCAGCGCGCCATCGAGCTCACGCAGTTCGGGCTCGTGCGAACCGACGGCGATCACGAGGGCGTGCTCCGCGATGGCGGCGCCGTCGAAGACCGGGGTCGCCGAGGTCGTCGCGCAGACGACGATCGACGCCGCGCCGACGTCGCCCGCCGCGCCGGTGCGGGCGGTGAACCCCTCACCGCGGAGCCGGTGCGCGAGCGCTTCGGCACGAACGGGCGACCGGCCGGCCACGACGACCTCGTCGAGCGTGCGCACGGCGGCGATCGCGTGCACGTGGCCCCACGCCTGCGGGCCCGACCCGAACACGAGCAGGCGGGCCGGACCCTCGGCGGCGAGATGGCGAGCCGCCACCGCCGACAGTGCGGGGGTGCGCAGCGTCGTGAGCGCCGTGCCGTCGAGCAGCGCGCGCGGCGTGAGCGTCGCCGAGTCGAGCACCACGTAGAGCGCCTGGATGCGCGGGAGGCCCTGGGCGGGATTGCCCGGCGCGACGCTCGCGAGCTTCACGCCCGCGGCGCCGGCGACCTCGGAGGGCATGAGCAGCAACTGGCCGTGTTCCGTGGGCACGACGGATCGTGCCGGGTCGGCGGCGGGGTCGTGTCCGCCGGCGAGGGCTCGTTCGAGGGCGTCGATGGCGGCCGGGAAACCGACGCTCGCGAAGATGCGCTCGGCGTCGAACCAGGGGAGCGCGCCGGTCATCGCAGCACGAACCCCGTGCCGAGCTCGTCGTGCTCGTCGAGCACGAAGCTGTGCTCGCCCGTCTTGTAGGCCATGCCCGTCACCTCGGGGATCACGCTGCCGTGCGGGATCGACGTGCCGGCGGCATCCGCTCGGTCGAAACGTGCCGTGAACCGGGTGCCGACGATCGAGTCGTGCGTCAGGGTCTCGCCCTCGGCGAGCGTGCCGTCGTCGGCGAGCAGCGCGACGCGGGCACCGGTGCCCGAGCCGCAGGGTGAGCGGTCGACCTCGCCGTCGGCGAAGACCGTGACGTTGCGTTGATGCGGTCCGTCTGGAGTGCGGCCGAGATCGTCGAAGATGATCGTGCCGTACACCCCCGAGAGGCGCGGATCGTCGGCGTGCTGCGCGAGCGGCGACTCGTTCAACGCCCACTTGATCGCGCGGCCCGTCTCGATGAGTGCGGTGTACCGTTCGGGAGTCACCTCGAGGCCGAGCGATGCCGCCGGCACCGAGGCGTAGATCGCACCGCTGAAGCTGAGGTCGGCGGTGACGTCGCGGCCGGCGACGCTCACGGAAACGTTCCGGGCGATCACGTGCGACGCGACGTTGCGGAAGGTCACCCGGCGGATCCGGCCGCCAACCTGCTCGACCCGGGCGGTGACCCGCCCGGAGGGCACGTCGATCGTGACGGTGGTCGATCCGTCGGGGTCCGAGGCGACCCGGCCGGTCTCGACGGCCCAGACGCCGAGGGCGATCGTGCCGTGGCCGCACGCCGTCGAGAAGCCGTCCTTGTGCCAGAAGAGCACGCCGATGTCCGCCCCCTCGTCGTCGGGCGGCACGATGAACCCGCCGTACATGTCGGCGTGGCCGCGCGGCTCGGAGCAGAGCAACCGGCGCACCGCGTCGAGCCCCTCGGGGCTGACGTCGGCGATCGCGGTGAGACGGCGCTCGGCGACGGTCGCCCCACGCGGCTCGGGTGCCCCGTCAGCCACGATGCGGAAGGGCTCGCCGGCCGTGTGATAGTCCTCGGTGCGGATGCTCCGGAGCGATGGCGTCGGCGTCATCTCGCCGCGCCCGCGGTGCGGGGGCGGTCGCCGAGGAGCAGGAGGTACCCGGTGACCGGTGCGGCGCTCATGAGATCGAGCCTAACGCCGCCGGACGAGTGCCCGGATGGTGATCCCGATTCCGGCGACGCACCACGCGCACAGCACGAGCAGGTCGCGGCCGTCGGCCGTGAAGGTGTCGGCCGCCAGTCCTGCGCGCAGGAGGTCGGCGCCGGGGCGCAGCGGGAGGAAGTCGTGCACCGTCTGGAACCAGCCGGGGAGCTGGCTTTCGGCGAAGGTGATGGGGGAGAAGAGGAGCACGAAGAACACCAGCACCTGGGCGACCAACTGCGCCAGCATCGGCCGCAGGGTCACAGCGATCGCATACCCGACCGCGGTGGCCATCACGGTGATGAGGAGGGCCGCTGCAACGAGCACGGGCCAGTCGAAGGAGAAGGTGAGATCGTACCGCAGCCATCCCACGATGACCGCGACGGCCACGCTGGGCAGCGCGATGATCAGCCAGACGGTGAGGTCGGCGGCGAAGAGCAGCGGCCGTGCAATGGGCAGGGAGCGCATGTAGTCGAATGTGCCGTCGGCCCGAGCGCGCGAGACACCCTGCGGGACGATCACCAGCCCGATGGTGAGGAGCAGCACGGTCGGGGCGCCCGTCGTGAGGAACATCGCCGTCGCCGAGTCGATGTCGGGGATGAGGAACCCGAACCCGATGATGATGCCGGCGGCGAGGAGGGCCTGGATGATGATGACGAGCGGCAGCAGGCTGCCGATCTGCGCGAATGTCCAGCGGAGCAGGGTGCCGTAGCTGGACCAGAGGCTCACGGCTCGAGCCGAGCGCGGTGCCTGCCCGGGCTCGAGTGCGGCGAGTTCGGCGGCCTCGGTCACGGCGGGCGATTCAGACATTCGGGGCCTCCAGGGGGACGGATGCTGCAGACATCGAGTGCGGGGTGGGGCTGTCGGTCTCGCGCGCGGTGATCGAGAGGTAGGCGTCCTCGAGTGTGGTCGGCCCCAGCGAGTAGCCGTCGAGTCGGTTCTGGGCGCGCAGCTCCGTGGCCCAGGTCACGGCCGGAGCCGCCTCGCTCGCCGCCACCGTCAGCAGCACGCGCCGGCCGGTGCGCACGAGACGCAGCGCGGTGACGGGAATCTCGCGGGGATCTGCCGTGGGGTCTGCGCCGCCCGGTGGGAGCTGCAGGTCGAGGCGGAGGTCGCCGTCTCGCGTGCCGCGAAGCTGCGCGGGAGAGCCCGAAGCGATCACCTTGCCGCGATTCAGGATGACGAGGTCGTCGACGATCCGTTCGGCCTCGACGACGTTGTGGGTGACGAGCAGGACGCCGGCGCCCTCGTCGCTCCGCCGGCGAACGGCGTCCCACAGGAGGCGCCGGCGGGAGGCGTCGATGTCGTTCGTGGGCTCGTCGAGCACGAGGAGAGGAGTGGGTGCCGCGACCGTCATGGCGAACGCGGTGAGACGCCTGATGCCACCCGACAGGCCGCGGCCCTCTGGCAGTGCGCGCTGATCGAGCCAGGGGGCGATGTCCAGCTCCTCCGCCAGGTGGGTGGCGGCTGTTTGCGCATCCCGATCGGACAGGCCGCGGATCCGGCCGGCGATCTCGATCGCCGTTCGCGGCGTCAGGCCATCGATCGGCGCTTGGGCTTGCGGTTGCATCGCGACGTGGCGTCGAGCCGCCGCCGGGCTCGCTATCGCGTCGGTTCCGCCGACGTGAATGGTGCCGGAGTCGGGCCGGAGCAGGCCGACGATCTGCGAGACGAGGGTGGTCTTCCCGGCGCCGTTGTGCCCGAGAAGGCCGACGACTTCGCCGGGGCGGACCTGCAGGGTCAGGTCGTCGTTCGCAACGGTCGTGCCGAAGCGTCGCGTGAGACCCGCGACCTGCAAGACGTCGTGGTCCATGATTCCTCCGAATACTGTGGGTATCTGAATACCGACAGTATTCCGATACCGAAGGGATGTCAACGCATCGATTCCGAATATGATCGGTGCATGGCCCACCTCCCTTCCCCGCGCTCTCGGCAGGAGAGCCAGCGGCAGACACGGGAGGCGCTGGTGCTGGCGGCGCGCGCGGTGTTCGCCCGCGACGGGTATCACGGCGCGAATCTCGAGCTCATCGCGCGCGAGGCCGGCTTCTCCAAAGGGGCGGTCTACTCGAACTTCGAGAGCAAGGCCACGCTGTTCCTCGCGGTGATGGACGCGAACATCGAGACGGCGCTCGCCGACGGCTCGTGGGACCTCTTCGAGCAGCCGGAAGCACCAGATGCCGGACGCTACGGCAGTGATGACGTCGTCGCAGCGATCCGGGGCTTCGCGCTCGCATCACTCGAGTTCATCGCGACGGCCGCCCGCAACGAGAGCTTGGCCGTCGAACTGGCCAAGCGGATGGCGACGCTGACCGATGCCTACGCCGCGGTCGCCGAGCAGTCCCGGCCCCCAGGCGAAGAACTGTCCGCCGACGAGGTCGGTGCGCTGCTCACCGCGCTCGACCAAGGTGCTGCACTGCTCACCCTGAGCGGAAGCGCCGCGCTCGACCAGCGAGTGACCCGCACCGGCATGCGGCGTCTGCTCGACCCGAGCCGAGCGGGCGAGCAGGTGTATGACGATGAGGTGGTCGGGCCGGCGCTGCACGACCGGGTGATTCAGCGCAGGATCGCCGCCGCGATCGGCGACGAGGTGGCGCCCGACGAAGGACGCCGCGTCTAGCGCGCGAGCTCGAGCGCGTCGGGCGGCGCATCACCTCGCGCACGAAGAAGACGCGACCGAAATCCCGGTCGCGTCTTCTCTGGTGCTGGCGCGGTGCAGCGCTTCGCGCGTCAGCCGATTCGGATCATCTTCTTGTTGACGAACTCGTCGGCGCCGAAGCGGCCGAGCTCACGGCCGGAACCCGATCGCTTGACGCCGCCGAACGGCAGCTCGGCGCCGTCGGCGCCGACGACGTTCACGAAGACCATGCCGGCCTCGATCGAGTCGGCCACGCGCAGCGCCTGCTCGGCGTCGGTCGTGAACACGTACGAGCCGAGTCCGAACGGGGTGTCGTTCGCGAGCTGCACGGCCTCGGCCTCATCTGCGACCTTGAAGACCTGCGCGACCGGACCGAAGAACTCCTCGTGGAACGCGTCGGAGCCGGGCTTCACGTCGGTGAGCACGGTGCCGGCGTAGAAGTTGCCCTCGGCAGTGCCGCCGGCGACGAGGGTGGCACCCTGCGCGACGGCGCGCTCGACCTGCTCGGTGAGGGTCTCGGTCGCTTTCGCCGAGGAGAGCGGGCCGAGGCCGGTGCCCTCCTTCGTCGGGTCGCCGGTCTCGACCGCGGTGATCGCCGCCGTGAACTTGTCGAGGAAGGGCTGGTAGAGCTCGTCGACGACGATGAAGCGCTTGGCCGCGTTGCAGGCCTGCCCGTTGTTGTCGAGCCGCGCCGCGACGGCCGCTTCGACGGTCGCGTCGAGGTCGTCGGTCGAGAGCAGGATGAAGGGGTCGCTGCCGCCGAGTTCGAGCACGACCTTCTTCAGGTGACGGCCGGCGATCTCGGCGATCGCGGCACCCGCCCGCTCGGACCCGGTGAGCGAGACACCCTGCACGCGCTTGTCGCCGATCACCGTGGCGATCTGGTCGTGCGAGGCGTAGATGTTGACGTAGGCGCCCTCGGGGAAGCCGGCGTCGCGGAAGATCTGCTCGATCGCGGCCGCCGATTCGGGGCACTGCTCGGCGTGCTTCAAGAGGATGGTGTTGCCGATCACGAGGTTCGGGCCGGCGAAGCGGGCGACCTGGTAGTACGGGAAGTTCCACGGCATGACGCCGAGCAGCACGCCGAGCGAACCGCGGCGGATGAGCGCCGAGCCCTCGCCGGCGAGCAGCTCGATCGGCTCGTCCTTCAGCAGGGACTCGGCGTGGTCGGCGTAGTACGCGTAGATGTCGGCGCTGAAGTCGACCTCGCCGTAGGCCTGTTCGATGGGCTTGCCCATCTCGCGCACGATGATCGAGGCGAGTTCGTCGCGACGCTCGAGGTGCAGCTCGCCGACCCGGCGGATGAGTGCGGCCCGCTCGGCGACGGAGGTCGAACGCGACCAGGTGCGGTGCGTCTCGTCGGCCGAGGCGATGGCGCTCTCGAGCTCGGAGTCGGTGATCGTCGGATACGTCTTGACGGTCTCACCGGTTGCAGGATTGATCACGGCATAGCTCATGGGGTTCTCCTTCTCGGGTGCACACACGCCAGAGCTTCGTCTGCCGCGGTGCATACGCTCACGTCAAAGATATAGCAACGGATGATTCATTTCGACCCGGATGCCGCGGGCTCGACGAACACTCGGAACGGGGTGCCGGGGCACGCCTCGCTCTCTGCCGCCGAATCGGCGAGTTGCCCGACCTGCAGCGTCGGATCGGTCGAGAGCACCACGCGGCCCGCCTCGTTCACGAGCGCGAGCGGCGCCGGCACCTCGAGGAACGCGCCGAGCAGCTCCTGCTCGAGGCGGCGCACCGAGATGTCGGCGCCGACGACGCCGACCATCCCCACTTCGGTCGAGGCCGTCGTGGTGCTGGCGGTCGCGCTGGCGCGTGCGACGGAATGCACCGGCATCGTGAGCGTCAGGATGTAGTCGCAGGTGCAGAGGTGGTCGACGTAGGGCCCGGTCACGTGCGCATGCCGAGTCGATGCCGGGATCGAGTACCACTCGAGCGCGCGGAAGTCTCGGAGGTACTCGGTGTAGCCCCGCGTCGAGAGATCGAGTCGGGTCGGCTCGGTCGTCGAGCCGAGCACCGGGTTGGCCTCGAGCGGGCCGAGCCACCAGGCGAAGTGCACGTCGCGGCCGCGCACGATCTCGCCGTCGGCGATGAACCCGGCGCCCACGAGCAAGGGATGCGGCTCGATCAGCCGGGGCAGCACGAGTTCTGAGACGGCGGTGTCGAGCTCGGCGGGACGCACCTCGGGCGACGCGTCGATGACCGCCTCGATGGGCCGCCGCCACCCGGCGAGCAGGTCGAACACGCCGGCGAAGACCTCGCCGACGCCGGCGGCGACCTCACGCGCTGATCGGCTCATCGAGACCACCTCCCCGTTCGATGCGGGCCTTCGCGGCGAGCAGGTGCTCGGAGAGCCCGCGCACGAGCTCGCCGGCCGCCTCGCGCGCCGACGCCGGGCGGCCGGCCGCGACGGCGCGCATGATGGCGTGGTCGTGCGCCGCGACATCCGTGCGCGCCGCTGCATCGTCGAGGCCGAGCAGGAGCAAGGGGCCGAACTCGGCCTGCAGGCGGATCTGCTCGCGCACGAGCCTGGCCGACTGGCTGAGCACGGCGAGCTCGAGGAAGAACCCGCCCTGATTCGTGCGGGCGGATGCCGCGGCACCGAAGTCCGCCGCGTCGAGCCACGCTCCGAGGCGCTCGGCATCGGTCGCCGACGCCCGCTCGGACGCTCGCTCGGCGACGCCCGCGAGGATCGCTCCGAAGTACACCGACATGTCGCTGAGCTCGACCATCGCGAGGCCCCGCAGCCGGGTCGTGATGAGCGAGCGGTGGTCGGCGTCGTCGGCGACGACGAAGCTGCCGCCGTCGCGGCCCCGGCGGGTCTCGACGAGACCGGCTTCGCGCAGGATGCCGAGTCCCTCGCGCACGGTGATGAGCGCGACGCCGAATCGGCGGGCGAGGTCGGGTTCGCTCGGCAGGCGCTCGCCGGCTCCGAGCACGCCGAGCACGATGCCGTCGGTCAGGCGCTGGGCGACCTGCTCGGCACGGCCCGCGTCGGCGAGCTGGGCGAACACCGCCTCGCGCGCGCCCGGCCCCACCCTCGACTCCATGCGTTCAGGCTAGCCGAGCGCACGCGGCGTGAGTGGCGGCGCGCTGCGAAATCATTCAAGATAGGATGAATTGGAGCGGCCAGGGGGTCGCCGACATGCGAAGGCGGATGGCATGCACGATCGACGCACCAGCGACGACGGCGGCGCCCAGGCCGCGCCCCCGCCCGGCGAGGCGATCGTCGAGGAGTCGTCTGGCGCGCTCGCGGGCGTTCGGGTGGCCGACTTCTCGCGAGTGCTCGCCGGCCCGTACGCGACGATGATGCTCGCCGACTTCGGCGCCGACGTCGTGAAGATCGAGTCGCCCGGCGGCGACGACACCCGGCACTGGCGCCCGCCCGTCGACGCGAACGGACAGGCCACCTACTTCGGCAGCGTCAACCGCAACAAGCGCTCGGTGGCACTCGACCTCACGGACGCCGCAGGGCTCGCGGCGGCGCGGCGGCTCGCGGCATCCGCCGATGTCGTCATCGAGAACTTCCGGCCCGGCGTGATGGATCGCTTCGGGCTCTCCTACGAGGAGGTGCGCGCCGGCAACCCCGGCGTCGTCTACTGCTCGATCACGGGCTTCGGTGCCGGGGAGGGCGCGGCGCTCGCCGGCTACGACCTGCTCGTGCAGGCCGTCGGCGGCCTCATGTCGATCACCGGTGCCGCCGACGGCGAACCGGCGAAGGCGGGCGTCGCCCTCGTCGACGTGCTCACCGGACAGAACGCGGTCGCCGGCATCCTGCTCGCGCTGCGTGAGCGCGATCGCAGCGGCCGCGGCCAGTTCGTCGAGGTGAACCTCATGCAGAGCCTGCTCTCGGCGCTGACCAACCAGGCGGCGTCGACCCTCGCCACGGGTGCTCCGCCGCGGCGGCTCGGCAACGCGCATCCGAGCATCGCGCCGTACGCGGTCTTCCACGCCGCCGACCGGGAGCTCGTGATCGCCGTCGGCAACGACAAGCAGTTCCGCGCGCTCGCCGAGGTGCTCGGCGCCGCTGCGGATCTCCGTACGCGTCCTCCTTCGTCGGACGCTCCTCGATCGGCGGATCTCGTCGGTCGAGTAGCGAGCGTCAGCGAGCGTATCGAGACCCCTGCTGCTCCTCGACCGGGGCTGGCGGAGGACGCGCGATTCGCGAGCAACGGCGACCGGGTCGCGCATCGCGCCGAGTTGACCGAGCTCATCGAAGAGGGGCTCGCCGCGGCATCCGCTGCGCACTGGGTCGAGGCGCTGAACGCGGCGGGCGTGCCGGCCGGCCTCGTGAACGACGTCGCCGAGGCGATCGCATTCGGCGAAGCGCTCGGCCTCGAGCCGGTCGCCGAGATCGTGGCGGGCACGCACTCGAGCCGCACGGTCGCGAACCCGATCGGCCTCTCGCGAAGCCCCGCCGCCTATCGCACCCCGCCGCCCGCGCTCGACGAGCACGCCGGCGCCGACTGGCATCCGACCCCCTCGAAAGGACCGCACCCGTGACCTCCGCCCCTACGATCGACGCCGTATTCGACCTCGACGCCCTCTTGAGCGCCGAGGAGCGCGAGTGGCAGCAGAAGGCCCGCGCGTTCGCGCAGGAGCGCATCCTCCCGGTGATCGAGCAGGACTTCGAGGCGAAGCACTTCCGCCACGAGTTCGTCAAGGAGCTCGGCGACGCCGGCTTCCTCGGCATGCACCTCGACGGCTACGGATGCGCCGGAGCCGGCGCGGTCTCGTACGGACTCGTCTGCCTCGAGCTCGAAGCGGCCGACAGCGGGTGGCGCACCTTCGTGTCGGTGCAGGGCTCGCTCGCGATGAGCGCGATCCACAAGTACGGCTCCGAGGAGCAGAAGCAGCGGTGGCTGCCGGGCATGGCGGCGGGCGACCTCGTCGGATGCTTCGCGCTCACGGAGCCCCAGGGCGGCTCGGACCCCGCCGGCATGACGACGACCGCACGCCGTGACGGCGACGGCTGGGTGATCGACGGGGCGAAGCGCTGGATCGGCCTCGCCTCGCTCGCCGACGTCGCGGTCGTCTGGGCGAAGGTCGACGACCCGGCGACGGCCGGCGGCGACGATGGCCGGGCGGTGCGCGGGTTCCTCGTGCCGACCTCGACGCCGGGCTTCACGGCGACGCCGATCGACGGCAAGCTCTCGATGCGCGCCTCGGTGCAGTGCGACATCGCCCTCGACGGCGTGCGGGTCGGCGATGAGGCGCTGCTGCCGGGCGCGAAGGGACTGTCGGGCCCGTTCGGCTGCCTGAACGAGGCACGCTACGGCATCGTCTGGGGCGCCATGGGCGCCGCGCGTTCGTGCCTCGAGGCCGCCATCGAGCGTTCGACCTCGCGCGAGGTATTCGGCCGGCCGATCGGCGCGAACCAGCTGATCCAGGCGAAGCTCGCCGACATGTTCCTCGAGGTCGAGAAGGGGGTACTGCTCGCCCTGCACCTCGGGCGGCTGAAGGAGCGCGGAACGCTCACGCCCGCGCAGATCAGCGTCGGCAAGCTCAACAGCGTGCGCGAGGCGTTGCACATCGCGCACGAGGCGCGCGCGATCCTGGCGGGCGACGGCATCACGAACGCATGGCCCGTCATGCGGCACGCGGCGAACCTCGAGTCGGTGCGCACCTACGAGGGCACCGACGAGATCCACCAGCTGATCCTCGGGCGCGAGCTCACGGGGCTGAACGCGTTCTGACCCCCGGCCCCGGCCCTCACTCCTCGCCCTGATGCTTGCACTCGCCCTGATGCTTGCACTCGCCCCGAGTGGGCGATCTTGGCGGTGAGGCGGGCGAATGGCAACCAAGATCGCCCACTCGTGAAATCGCGCATGATGAATCGAGCAGGTCAACGGGAAGGCACCACATGAGTGAGCACACGAAGCAGCCGGCGACGGATGGCGCGGGCATCGCACCGCGCGATGAGCGGCGGCTCCTCGACGACCCGATCGTGTCGGATGCCGCCACCGACGTCGACGTCGCGGTTCGGCTCGCCGCGGCATCCGGCGTCGACCGCTCGTCGCGGGCCGACCGTGCCCGGTGGCTGACCGCGCTCGCCGACGCCGTCGAGGCGCATCGCGACGAACTCGTCGCGCTCGCCGGCGAAGAGACGCACCTCGGTGCCGCACGGCTCGCGGGAGAGATCACGCGAACGGCGACGCAGCTGCGGTTCTTCGCCGGCGTCGCACGCGAGGGATCCTACGTCGAGGCGACCCTCGATTCACCCGACGCCTCGCTCACGCCGCCGCGCCCCGACCTGCGGCGCATGCTGCGTCCGATCGGCGTCGTCGCGGTCTTCGCGGCGTCGAACTTCCCGTTCGCGTTCTCGGTGCTCGGCAACGACACGGCCTCGGCGCTCGCCGCCGGCTGCCCGGTCGTCGTGAAGGCGCATCCGGGGCACCCGCGGCTGTCGTCACGCGTCGCCGAGATCGGGCGCGCGGCGCTCATCGAGGCGGGCGCGCCTGCTGCGGCGCTCGCCCTGGTCGACGGCTTCGACGCGGGCACCGTGCTCGTGCGGCATCCGCTGGTCTCCGCCGTCGGGTTCACCGGCTCGACGCGCGGCGGACGCGCGCTCTTCGATCTCGCCTCGGCGCGGCCGGCGCCGATTCCGTTCTACGGCGAGCTCGGCTCGATCAACCCGGTCGTGGTGACCGAAGCGGCGGCCGCAGCGGATGTCTCGGGCATCGCGGTCGGGCTGGCCGGTTCGTTCACCCGCGACGGCGGTCAATACTGCACGAAGCCGGGGCTCGTGTTCGTGCCCGAGCGGGCCGGATTCGAGGAAGCGCTCGTGACCGCACTCGACGGCGCGCCGGCGCAGACCCTGCTCACCACCGGCATCGCGAGCGCATTCGAGGCGGGGTCGGCGGCACTGCAGTCGCGCGACCACGTCGAGCTCGTCGTGGCGGGCGACCGGGCGACGGATGCCGCGGCTCCCGTCGTCGTCGCGACGTCGGCCGATGCGTTCGTGGCCGATCGCGAGACGATCCTCGAAGAGTGCTTCGGCCCGCTCACGGTGCTCGTGCGTTATGCCGACGCCGCGCAGCTCGGAGACGCGCTCGCGGTGCTCGAGGGATCGCTCACCGCGACGATCCAGCACGCGCCCGACGAAGACGTCGCCGCATTGACGAACGCACTCGAACGCATCGCCGGCCGAGTCGTCTACAACGGCTGGCCGACCGGCGTCGCGATCGCCTGGGCTCAGCACCACGGCGGCTCGTGGCCGGCGTCCACCGCGTCGGTGCACACCTCGGTCGGGGCGACGGCGATCCGCCGATGGCTCATGCCCATCGCCTACCAGGATGCGCCGGCCGCCGTGCTGCCGCCGGAGCTCGCCGACGGCAACCCCCTCGGCATCCCGCGCCGTGAAGACGGCGTGCTCGACACCGCCCGTCGGTAGCCCTCCGACACTGAAGGGGCGGCCCGAACGGGCCGCCCCTTCAGTGTCGAGACCTCAGTTGATGCCCGGGATGACGAGCCAGCGGTTGACGAGAATCAGCCAGAGCGCGATGAGTACGATCGCGGCGATCGTGATGCTCAGCCCAGTGCGGCCGCGCACGATGAGGGCGACCACGAGCACGATGAGCGTCACGATGCCGAGCACGAGCGACCCGAACGGGATTCCCGGCAGGAACAGCGACAGCAGGAACAGGGCGGCGACGATGACCTCGATGATGCCGACCACCGAACTTCCGCGGCCGCGGAGGCGGCGGATGCCGTCGATGAGTGCGAGTACGCCGCCGACGAGGGCGATGACGAGGAGCCAGGACAGGGTGAACACGGTTGGGGAGATCCTTCCGGTCGGTGTGGGGGAGCACCGCGGCGACGGAGGGGACTCCATCGCCGCGGCCAGCCTATCGACGCCGTCGCGGCGACGGGGAGGGCTTGCGCACGGCGCCTCATCCACGGTATGCCGCGAACGGCATGCGACCGGAGCCGCACGAATCCGGGCCGATCCGGAATGAAACTCGAGGTAACGCCGTTTCTCTCACGGGCGAGCTCGTGATGGACTCGTCTCCGGCGAACGGCACCACGTCGCTGCACAGCATCTCCCCACGAACGGAGCTCTACATGTCTCGCGCCCCCCGCGTTCGCACCCTGCTCGGCCTCGCCGCGGCATCCGTCGCCGTCGTCGCCCTCGCCGCCTGCTCGAGCGGTGCGCCCGCATCGAGCGACGCTGCGAGCGACAACGAGTACGGACTTGTGAAGGCCGGCACCTTGACCGTTGCGACCGAGGGCACGTACCGTCCGTTCAGCTTTCACGAAGACGGGTCAGGCGACCTCGTCGGCTACGACGTCGAACTCGCCGAGGCGGTCGCCGACAAGCTCGGCCTCGAGATCGAGTTCCAGGAGACGCAGTGGGATGCGATCTTCGCGGGCCTCGACGCCGGGCGCTTCGACGTCATCGCGAATCAGGTGTCGATCAACCCCGAGCGCGAAGAGCTGTACCTCTTCAGCGAGCCGTACACCGTCTCGCCGGGCGTCATCGTCGTCAAGGAGGGCGACAGTTCGATCTCGAGCTTCGAGGATCTCGCCGGCAAGACCACCGCCCAGTCGCTCACGAGCAACTGGTACGAGCTCGCTCAGGAGTCGGGCGCGAACGTCGAGGCCGTCGAGGGCTGGGCGCAGGCCGTCGCACTGCTGCAGCAGGGCAGGGTCGACGCGACCATCAACGACAAGCTCACCTACCTCGACGACGTGAAGACCAACGGCACCTCGGGCATCGAGATCGCCGCCGAGACCGACGAGCCGTCGCTCAGCGCCCTGGCGTTCACGAAAGACAAGACGAGCCTCGTCGCGGCCGTCGACGAGGCGCTGGCCGAGCTTCGCGCCGAGGGCGTGCTCGCCGAACTCGGTGAGAAGTACTTCGGCGCCGACGTCTCCGAGTAGCCTCGTCCTGCAACGGACGAAGGCGGTGAGGTGATGAACGGCTGGCAGCTGTTCCTCGATTCCTTCTGGCCGCTCGTGTGGGGCGCGGTGAGCGGTACGATTCCGCTCGCACTCGCGTCGTTCGCGATCGGCCTCGTGCTCGCGCTCGGCGTGGCGCTCATGCGGCTCTCGAAGAACCGGGTGGTGTCGGGCATCGCCCGGTTCTACATCTCGGTGATCCGTGGCACGCCCCTGCTCGTGCAGCTCTTCGTGATCTTCTACGGGCTGCCGTCGCTCGGGATCGTCGTCGACCCGTGGCCCAGCGCGGTCTTCGCGTTCTCCCTGAACGTCGGCGGGTACGCCGCCGAGGTCATCCGCGCCGCGATCCTCTCGGTACCGAAGGGCCAGTGGGAGGCCGGCTACACGATCGGCATGTCGAACGGCACGACCTTGCGCCGCATCATCCTGCCGCAGGCCGCGCGCGTCTCGGTGCCGCCGCTCTCGAACACCTTCATCTCGCTCGTGAAGGACACGTCGCTCGCGTCGCTCATCCTCGTCACCGAGATGTTCCGGGTGGCGGAGGAGATCGCCGCATTCAGCGGACAGTTCATGCTGGTCTACCTCGAGGCGGCGCTCATCTACTGGCTCCTCTGCCTCGTGCTCTCGGGTGGGCAGAGTCGCCTCGAAAGGAGGTTGGACCGCTATGTCGCCCACTGATCCGCTCGCGCCCGGCGCCGCCCCCGACGACTCGGTGCTGCTCTCGGCACGGGGCCTTCGCAAGTCGTTCGGGGACAACGAGGTGCTGCGTTCGATCGATCTCGAGGTCCGTCGAGGAGAGGTCGTCGTGCTCATCGGCCCGAGCGGCTCGGGCAAGACCACCGTGCTGCGCTCGCTGAACGGACTCGAGACACCGGGCGGCGGCACGATCGACTACGCCGGCGGCCCGTCGCTCGACTTCGCACGGCCCATCTCCAAGGGCCAGCGCTTTGCGCTGCGCGACCGTTCGGCGATGGTGTTCCAGCAGCACAATCTCTTCCCGCACAGGACCGTCATCGAGAACGTGATCGAAGGGCCGGTGCGCGTGCAGCGAGTGCCGAAGGCCCAGGCGGTCGCCGAGGCATCAGCGCTGCTCGACCGGGTGGGGCTGGCCGAGAAGCGCGACGCCTACCCCTTCGAGCTCTCGGGAGGGCAGCAGCAGCGCGTGGGCATCGTGCGGGCGCTCGCCCTGAAGCCGCAGCTTCTGCTCTTCGACGAGCCGACGAGCGCGCTCGACCCCGAACTCGTGGGCGAGGTGCTGCAGGTGATCAAGGAACTGGCCGACGAAGGCTGGACCATGGTCGTCGTCACCCACGAGCTGAGCTTCGCGCGCCAGGCCGCCGACGAGGTGCTCTTCATGGACGACGGCGTCGTGGTCGAGCGCGGCGCACCCGGCACGATCTTCACGAACCCGACGCACGAGCGCACGCGGCGGTTCCTCGATCGCATCCTGCGGCCGCTCGACTGAGGGGGCGAGGGTGGTGGGGTCTCGATACGCTCGCTGCGCTCGCTACTCGACCGGCGGGTGGGTCTCGATACGCTCGCTGCGCTCGCTACTCGACCGGCGGGCGCTCGCTCCTCGACCGGCGGGCGGGGCTCGCGAGACCGCGGTGCGCGCCCGCTAGCGTTGAAGCATGCCCGGCTCGCAACGCACCAGCGCTGACGAGCAGCAGCGGGCGCAGGGGGCGCGGCGCCGACGGCGCGCGCTCGGCATCTTCCGACTCTTGATCGCGGCCCTCGAGGTCGTCGCCCTCGTCGGCAACTTCCAGTACGTACTCGGCTTCCGCCTCTTCGCGACCGCGAACTTCTTCAGCTACTTCACGGTGCAGTCGGCTTTCGCCGCCGTCGTGACGCTCGCCATCGCGGCGTCGTTCGCGCTCTTCACGCCGCGTGATCCGGTCTGGCTCGGCGTGCTGCGCACCATGGTCACGGTGTACGTGCTGGTGTCGGGCATCGTCTTCGCGATCATCGTCGCGCAGGCCTCGACCCGTGACTACCGCGTAGACGTGCCGTGGTCCGACACCGTGCTGCACTTCGTGGTGCCGGCGCTCGCCGTGATCGCGTGGACGGTCGACAGCGTCATGGCGACGAATCCGAGGGTTCCGTGGTCGACGACCGGCTGGGTGCTCGTGTTCCCATTGATCTGGCTCGTCTACACGCTGTACCGCGGCGCCGACATCGGCTGGTACCCGTACTTCTTCCTCGACGAGGTGCAGGTCGGCGGCCCGGTCGGCGTCGCCCTCTATTGCCTGCTGGTGCTCGTGATCTTCGTCTCGCTGACTGCCGGGCTCGTCGCCGTCAACCGGAGGCTGTGGCGAAGGGCGCGAGCGAGTCGAGCAGCTCCGCCTGGAACGCCTGATCGTCGAGTTCTTCGAGCCGAGTCGCCTGCCCTGCCGCGATGAGTCCGAGGAGCACCGGCTCGCTGGTGGCCGCGCCGACGTCGATCCATGCCGCAACGGGGGAGAGCGCGCCGACGATGGTCAGCACCTCGGCGGTCGGCGTCTCGTCGGGATCCTCCGGCTCGCCGCCTTGGCCGTCGAAGTCGCCGTCGGGCGCGTCGGGCGCCCCCGAGGCATCCTCGCGCCAGAATGCCTCGTCGAATCGCAGCCAGACGGTGTCGACGACGCCCATGCCGAGCAGCGAGATGGCCCGCTGGTGCCTGAGCGGCAGGGCCGGGCTGAATCGCACGGTGTCGGTCTTGAGCACGCCGAGCGGCACCGTGACGATCGCCCGGTCGACGTTGAGGGACTCACCGGAATCGAGTCGCAGGCTGACCCGCCGCGCGTCGTAGGCGATGCGCGTGACGACGCTCGACACGGCGATGTCGAGTGGCTTTGCGAGCTCGTCGATGTAGTCGGCGAGGCGGCCGGTGATGAGGTTGCCGAGGCGTTGCAGGCGGCGCGGGTCGTAGCGTCCCGCCGAGACCACGGACGCGGCGGCGCCCGTCGCGGGCGCGACACCGCTGTTGATGGTGTGCGCGAGCCAGTCGGCCGGGCTCACTCCAGACGCGTCGGGTTGCGACGGGAGCGGCGCGGCGCCGGAGCCGGCCAGGGCCGCCGCGAGCGAGACGTCGGCCGGCTGCTCGCTCGCCCACTGCTGGGCGGTGGCGATCGCATTGGGTCCCGTCGCTGGAATCGGCACGCGTGCACCCCCGGGCGTGGTGGCCGAGATGGCGGGAACGAAGGGCGAGGTGTCGACGGATGCATCGTGCATGCTGTCGAGCAGTGCCGCGTCGTCGCCCACGAAGGCGGTGCCGAGCTCGACCGGCGCGTCGAACCCCGCAGCATCCACGGAGTGCGCCCGCCCGCCCAGTCGGCTGCGGGCCTCGATGACGACGACCTCGAATCCCGCGTCGACGAGTTCTCGTGCCGCCGTGAGGCCGGCGATGCCCGCCCCGATGACGGCCACGCGTTCGCCGGCCTCGCCGAGCCGGGCGACGGCGGCGGCGGCCCGCACCCCCGACGCGCGTGCCCCCTCGAACGTGCCCGGCGCATCGGTCTCCGTCGCCTCGCCCGAGATGACGAGGCGTTCGGCGACCGGCTCTGCGAGCGCCTCGCGCAAGCCGGTCTCGGCGCCGACCGCGTCGAAGCTGAAGGCGCCTCGTGCGAACGGGTCGCTGCCCCAACTCGAGCGCTGCATGGCGGTCGGCAGCGGTACGCCGTTCGCAGGCGGTGGCGGGGCCGTCGAGGGTGGCGCGGTCGTGGGCACCGGGCTCGGCCCGGGCTCCGGCCACGTGCAGCTCGCGAGCGCGAGCGTCGCGATGCCCGACAACGAGGCGGCGAGGAAGGTTCGCCGGCCGATGCCGCCGGGCGCCGCCCGAGAGTCCATGTGATTCAGGCTAGCCGACGGGGGTGAGCTTCCGCGGGCCGCGAGCTCTCGGAACCTCAGGCGAGAAGTCCGTCGGCGACGGAGAGCGCCTCGTCGATGATGTCGAGTCCGCGCACGAGTTCGGCCTCGGTGATCACGAGCGGCGGCGCGACGTGCAGCCGGTTGAAGTGCACGAACGGCCAGAGTCCCGCGCTCTTGCACGCCGCAGC
Organism: Agromyces sp. GQ35; assembly: GCF_059758475.1. NCBI lineage: Bacteria > Bacillati > Actinomycetota > Actinomycetes > Micrococcales > Microbacteriaceae > Agromyces > Agromyces sp. GQ35. Next base: position 1,631,278 of record NZ_JCAXEO010000001.1, read on the forward strand.
GACCGCCGCCATCGGTGCGGCATCCGCCCCGCTCGCGTTGAACGGCACGAGTGGTTCGCGAGAGTTCGCATCACGAACGAGCTCGATCGCCCAGAACAGCCCCATGCCGCGCACCTCGCCCACCGCGGGATGCGCCGCGGCCATCGCGCGGAGTCGCGGCCCGACGACGCGCTCGCCGAGGTCGCGCACCCGCTCGAGGATGCCGTCGCGCTCGAACACCTCGAACGTCGCGACACCGGCGGCGCAGGCGAGCGGATGTCCCGAATAGGTGAGGCCCCCGGCGAACGCGACGGTATCGAAGTGCGAGGCTATGCGCTGCGAGATGACGACGCCGCCGAGCGGAACGTAGCCCGAGTTCACGCCCTTCGCGAAGGTGATCAGGTCGGGAACCACGTCGAAGGCGTTGACGGCGAACCACTCGCCGACGCGGCCGAAGCCGACCATGACCTCGTCGGCGATGTAGACGATGCCGTAGCGGTCGCAGAGGTCTCGAACGCCGGCGAGGTACCCGGGCGGCGGCACGAGCACGCCGTTCGTGCCGACGATCGTCTCGATGATGATCGCCGCGATCGTCCCGGCGCCCTCGAGCGTGATGACCTGTTCGAGGTGTGCGAGGGCGCGTTCGGCCTCTTCGGCCTCGCTCGAGGCGTGGAACGACGAACGGTACGGGTACGGGCCGAGGAAGTGCGCGACGCTGCCGTCGCTCGGCTCGTTGGCCCAGCGGCGCGGATCGCCGGTCAGCGAGATCGCCGTCGCGGTGCCCCCGTGGTAGCTGCGGTACATCGAGAGCACCTTGCGGCGACCGGTGACGGCGCGAGCCATGCGCACGGCGTATTCGTTGGCGTCGGCGCCGCCGTTGGTGAAGAACACCTTGTCGAGGTCGCCGGGTGCGACCTCGGCGATGCGGCGGGCGAGCTCGCCCCTGACATCCGACGCCATCGACGGCTGGATCGTCGCGAGCCGCCCGGCCTGCTGCTGGATGGCCGCGACGAGATCGGGGTGCTGGTGCCCGAGGTTCAGGTTCACCAGCTGGCTCGAGAAGTCGAGGTACGCGTTGCCGTCGTAGTCCCAGAACGTCGAACCCTCGCCGGCGGCGATCGGCAGCGGGTCGATGAGCGCCTGCGCGCTCCACGAGTGGAACACGTGCGCCCGGTCGTCGGCGCGCACCTGCGCCTCGGCAGCGGGGTCGGGCAGCGGGTGCCGCGTGCCGTGCCGGTCGGTGTACGTCGCCGTGTCGACGAGGGTGTCGGTCATGGTTGGCCTTTCGCTCGACCGCCGGTCGAGGAGCGGCGGAGCCGCGTATCGAGACCCGCCGCGGGGTCTCGATACGGCGCTGGCGCCTACTCGACCGGCGGGGTGCCTAGTGGTTGGAGGGGAAGCCGAGGTTGATCTGCGACTCGCTGGGGTCGGGCCAGCGCGTGGTCACGACCTTCGAGCGCGTGTAGAAGTGCACCGACTCGGGGCCGTAGATGTGCGAGTCGCCGAAGAGCGAGTTCTTCCAACCGCCGAAGGAGTACGCGCCGATCGGTACGGGGATCGGCACGTTGACGCCGACCATGCCGACCTCGATGTCGACCTCGAACCGGCGGGCGGTGCCGCCGTCGCGGGTGAAGATGGCCACGCCGTTCGCGAACTGGTTGGCGTTGACGAGGGCGACCGCGTCGTCGTAGTTCTCGACGCGCACGACCGAGAGCACCGGGCCGAAGATCTCGTCGTCGTAGACCCGCATGCCCGGCTTCACGTGGTCGACGAGGCTCACGCCCACGAAGAACCCGTCGCCGTCGAATTGCGCGGTCGTGCCGTCGACGACGACGGTCGCACCCTCGGCTGCGGCGCCGGTCACGTAGGAGGCGACCGTGTCGCGGTGCTCACGGGTGATGAGCGGACCCATCTCGCTCGCGGCATCCGTGCCGTCGCCGATCTGCAGGGCGCCCATGCGCGACCGCACCGCCTCGACGAGGTCGTCGGCGACGTCGCCGACGGCGACGAGCACCGACACGGCCATGCAGCGTTCGCCAGCTGAACCGTAGGCGGCCGAGATCGCCGCGTCGGCCGCACCCTCGAGGTCGGCGTCGGGCATGACGACCATGTGGTTCTTCGCGCCGCCGAGGGCCTGTACGCGCTTGCCCTGGCCGGCGGCCCGTTCGTAGATCGACTTCGCGATCGGTGTCGACCCCACGAAGCTCACCGCGCGCACGTCGGGCGAGTCGAGGATCGTGTCGACCGCGACCTTGTCGCCGTGCACGACGTTCAGCACGCCGTCGGGCAGGCCGGCCTCTTGGAAGAGCTTCGCGAGGAACACCGAGGCGCTCGGGTCCTTCTCAGAAGGCTTCAGCACCACGGTGTTGCCGCAGGCGATCGCCGAGGCGACCATCCAGAGCGGCACCATGACCGGGAAGTTGAACGGAGTGATCGCCCCGACGACGCCGACGGGCTGCTTCGTCGAGTGCACGTCGACGCCGCGCGAGACCTGCTCGGAGTGCTCGCCCTTCAGCAGGTGCACGAGCCCGGCCGCGAACTCGACGTTCTCGATGCCCCGCGAGATCTCGCCCGCGGCATCCGATAGCACCTTGCCGTGCTCGCTCGTGACGATCGCGGCGAGATCACCCTGCCGCTCGACGAGCAGCTGCCGCAGCCGGAAGAACACGTCGGCCCGCTTCACGAGCCCCGTGGCACGCCACCCCGGCAGTGCAGCGCGGGCGGCGGCGATGGCCGCCTCGACCTCGACGACGGAGGCGAAGGCGACCTCGTGCTGCTGCGCACCGGTCGCCGGGTTGAAGACCGGTCCGGTGCGTTCGGCGACGGCGGTCTCGCGGCCGGCGATGAAGTGCTGGATGAGGGCCATGCGGTGTGCTCCTTCGAAGGCGGCGGCCACGGATGTCGCGGCATGATGCCGCAGGATCGTGTGCCGGTTGATGCCGACCGGACAGAATGCCCGAGCGTCATCTAAGCTGATGGTCCCCAGCATGACAGAGGAAATGAGGCGCATACTGTGGCAGACCGTCGCGAAGATGAGACGATCCAGACGAATCGTCCGAGCGGCGGGATCGCCGACGACGGGCTTCCGACGGTGCGCGAGATCCTTGCGATCCCGGCGGTCGCGTGGGGGCTGCCCGAGGTGCTGTCGGGTGCTGAGACGCTCGACGCGCACGTGCGCTGGGCCCACGTCTCCGACAGCGCCGGGGTGGCCCGATTGCTCAACGGCGGCGAGCTGCTGCTCTCCACCGGTTCGGGCTGGCCGACCGAGCCGGCCGAGCTCACGGCGTTCATCGGCGGGCTCGTCGAGGCCGGGCTCGCGGGCATCATGCTCGAGCTCGGCGTGCACTACCGGTACGTGCCGGCCGTGGTCGAGGCCGCGGCTCGCGAGCATGGGCTCGCCCTCATCGCCCTGCACCGCGAGGTGAAGTTCGTCGCGCTCACCGAGGCGGTGCACAGTCGCATCATCTCGGAGCAGACAGCTGCCCTGCGCGCCCGCGACGAGGTGCGCGAGCGATTCACCGCACTCGCCCTGCGGGGCTCGCCTCCCGACTTCATCGTGCAACAGCTGGCCCAGACGCTCGGCGCCGCGGTCGTACTCGAGAACCTCGCCCACGAGGTCGTGGCCGCCGAAGTGCCGCTCTCGACCGAAGAGGAGCTCTTCACCCGGTGGGAGGCGCGCTCCCGGCTCGCGCATCGGCAGCACGAGCAGCGCCGGCTCGCGCTCGGCGCCTCGGCCGATGAGTGGCTCATCGTGCCGGTCGAGGCGCGGGGCATCCGCTGGGGCCACCTCATCGCCCTGCCCGGACCGGCGCACCCGGCCGGACGCACGAGCGTGCTCGAGCAGGGTGCCATCGCCCTCGCGCTCGGGCGACTCGCCGACGGTGCCACCGACGAGTGGGTGCGCATCGGCCGGCAGCGCCTCGTCGACGGCCTGCTCTCCGGCAGATTCGCCGGGCTGCCTGCGGCGTCGGCTCGCGTCGAAGCGGCCGGCCTGCCGCTCGACGGCGCGCGGCTCTTCGGCATCGTCGTGACGGGGGCTGCCGTCACGACGGCGGCAGCGGATGTCGCGGCTCGCGAACTCGGCGGGCGCGCGCTCGCCGGTGCCGCGCCCGACGGCACGCTCCCGGTGCCAGGCACGGTCGCGTTGCTCTCGCTGCCGGTCTCTCGCTCGCTCGACGACGCGTCGGCGCGAAGTTTCGCGCGGGCGCTGGTCGGCGGCGACCCGGTCGCGCTCGAGCGGCTCGTGGTATCGATCGGCTCCGAGTCCGGATCGCTCGAGGCGCTCCTCGGATCAGTGCAGGAGGCGATCGACCTCGCGCGCCGGCCGGCGCCGCGAGCGACCCGGGGGCTCGTGCTTCGGCGCTCCGACGATCGTCCGCTGATGCGGCTCGTGACTGCGCTCCGAGACGACCACCGCCTGCTCGAGCACGGCGAGCGGATGCTCGAACCGCTCATCGACTACGACCTCGCGCGCGGCGGCGACCTGCTCGACGTGCTCGGCGCGGTGCTCGCGCATCCGGGCAACCGCACCGCCGCGGCATCCGCTTCGCACCTCTCTCGCTCGGTGTTCTACCAGCGGCTCGCGCTCATCGCCGATCTGCTCGGCGTCGACCTCGACGACGGCGAGACGCTCACCGCGCTGCACCTCGCCCTGCTGGTGCGGCGCAGCGTCGCGCGGTAGGTGATGTCGGCCGGCACTGGCCGGGGTCGTCGAGCGGAACGGGCTCACGAGAGCAGCCCTTCGCACGTTGCGAACGCGCTCAGGGGGAGACGTAGAGCTTGCGCAGCGTCTGGCGCACGGTCCAGATCGTGCGCATGCCGGCTTCGAGGCGCACCACGGATCCGGGGGTGAGTTCGACCGGGCTGCGGTACGGCCCGTCGGCCGCCGCCGACTCGAACTCGACCGTCGCCGCGCCCGCGAGCACGACGAACACCTCGTCGACCTCGACGTCGCGCATCGCGCCGGGCGTCATCTCCCAGATGCCGATCTCGCGGCCGTCGGCCGTGTCGAGTGCGAGCAGTCCGGTCGTCGGCGCGCCCGCGACGATCTGCTCGGCCGGCACGGGCTCGTGCGTCAAGCGAGCGGATGCGGCATCCGTCACCGTTCCCGCGAGCAGCCGCAGCTCATCGTTGCTCACGAGTCGAACCCCAGGCCGAGGGCGTCGAGGGTCTTCAGCAGCAGGTTGCGCTTGCCGCGGTCGTGGTCGGCACGGTCGAGCGACCAGCGCGTGGCGTTGATGCCGATCGCGGCGGCGGGCTCGGGCGGGAACGGCAGCGGGCGCTTGCGCACCATCTCGAGCGAGGTGCGCTCGTTGTCGCGGCCCTCGAGGAGGTCGAGCATGACCTCGGCGGCGAAGCGGGTCGAACCGACGCCGAGCCCGGTGAAGCCCGCCGCATAGGCGACGCGCTCGTCGCGGGCGGTGCCGAAGAACGACGTGAACTGCGTGCTCGTGTCGATCGCGCCCGCCCACTGGTGGCTGAACCGCAGGCCCTCGAGCTGCGGGAACGTCGTGAAGAAGTGACTTGCGAGCTTCTGCCAGGTCTCGGGCCGGTTCTCGTACTCGCTGCGCACCTTGCGGCCGTAGTGGTAGATCGCGTCGTACCCGCCGAAGAGGATGCGGTTGTCCTTCGACAGTCGGTAGTAGTGGAACTGGTTGGCCATGTCGCCGATGCCCTGGCGATCGTTCCAGCCGATGTCGGCGAGCTGTTGCGGCGAGAGCGGTTCGGTCATCAGCACGTAGTCGTAGACCGGCACGGTCATCAGGCGATTGCGCTTCAGCAGCGACGGGAACACGTTCGTGGCGAGCACGGCGTGCGCGGCGTCGACCCGGCCGCCATCGGTGACGACCGACACGGCGCCCGTCGAGCCGGGGGTGTCGAGGCGCTTGACGGGGGAGCGCTCGAAGATCTCGACTCCGAGTTCTTCGGCGATCCGAGCGAGCTCGGCGGCCAGGCGTGCCGGGTGCAGCATGCCGTTCGTGCGCTGCTCCCAGACGCCCGCGAGATACGTCGGCGAGGCGACGGATGCCTGCACCTGCGCCTCATCGAGGTAGACGATGCCCGTTTCGCCACGTTCGACCGCCTCGGCGTGCCACTCGCGCAACCACTCGACCTGGTGCTCCTCGATCGCCGGCGCGAGCTGGCCGGTGCGCTCGAAGTGGAAGTCCATGCCGAACTCGCCCTCGGCGGCCTCGATCGCGTCGAGGTTGGCGAGGCCGAGGCGGTCGAGCGTCGCCATCTCCTTCGGCCACCGCGCCATGCCGTTCTCGTGCCCGTGGGTGAGGCTCGCCTCGCAGAAGCCGCCGTTGCGGCCGGATGCCGCCCAGCCGATGGACTTCGCCTCGACGAGCACGACGTGCGCGTTCGGGTTGCGGCGCTTCGCGAGCACCGCGCTCCAGAGGCCGGTGTAACCGCCGCCGACGATGACGAGGTCGGCCACGAGCTGGCCCGTGAGCTTCGGGCGGCTGCCCACGGCACCGGCCGGCAGGTCGTCGAGCCAGAACACGGAGTGCCTGGTGTCGGCGAGCGAGCGCTGCACGACGGATGCGGGTGGTTGGCGTCGTTCGAAGACGGTGGTGCCCACGGGGATCACTCCGATGCGGTTGTGGTGGTTCCATCCTCCCGCGGCGGCAGCGGCTGCCGCCAGAGGCGCCGTGTCCCGACATCCGCCCGTCGCCAGACACCCTGCCCGGAGACCCGCGTCGCGGCCATCGATTCGGTGTCGGATGCCGCGGTGTCGGTGCCCCGCGCCAAGATGGGACGTGCCCGATTCGATCGACTACACCCGCTACGAGCTCGAGTTCGACGCCGACTTCTCCGGCAGCGACCTCGACCCCTCGCAATGGCTCCCGTACTACCTGCCGCAGTGGTCGAGTCGAGAACGCACCCGCGCCCGCTACGACGTCGGCGGCGGCCGACTCGCACTTCGCGTCGACGCCGATCAGGCCGCGTGGTCCGAGGAGTACGACGGTTCGGTCCGGGTGTCGAACCTGCAGACCGCCGTGCGGTCGGGACCGGTGGGCAGCACGTCGGGGCAGCATCCGTTCCGAGCTGGGCTCGTGGTGCGCGAGGCGCAGCCCGACGTGCGGCTCTACACCCCGCACTACGGACTCATCGAGGTGCGCGCCGCCGTCACCGTCGGCGAGCACAGCATGGCGGCGCTGTGGATGATCGGCATCGAAGACTTGCCCGAGCAGTCGGCCGAGATCTGCGTGTTCGAGATCTTCGGGCGTGAGATCGGCGAGCACGATGCGCTCGTCGGCATGGGGGTGCACCCCTTCAACGACCCGTCCATTCGCGACGACTTCGCGCGGGTTGCGATGCACGGCGATGCACGGGCGTTCCACGACTACGCCGTCGAGTGGGCGCCGGGGTCGACGACCTTCTTCATCGATGGCCGCGAGGTGCGGCGCAGTGACCAGTCTCCCGACTATCCGATGCAGCTGATGCTCGACCTGTTCCACTTCCCGCCCGAATCGGGTGACGCCGTCGAGTATCCGCAGGCGTTCACGGTCGACCGGGTGCGTGGGTACCGGCGCCTCGAATAGCCCTGGTCGGTTCTCAGCGGTGCGGCGCTCACGCCTGCGGCGCGTGCGCCTCGAGGAACTGGTAGACCTCGGTCTGGTCGACGCCGGGGAACGTGCCGGTCGGCAGCGCCGCGAGCAGCGAGGTCGGGGTGCGGGCGGCCGGCCATGAGGCATCCGCCCACCGGTCGGCGAGCCCGGTCGGCGCCTGGCAGCAGGCAGGGTCGGGGCATCGTGAAACCGCACGATGCGGTGTCTCGCGTCCGCGGAACCACTTGACGTGCTCGAACGGCACGCCGACCGACACCGAGTACTCGCCCTCTTTCGCCTTCTCGATGCGCGAGGTGCACCAGAAGGTGCCCGACGGGGTGTCGGTGTACTGGTACCAGGGGCTGAACCGGTCTTCGACGTCGAACACCGTACGGGCCGTCCAGTTGCGGCACATCGTCGTGCCCTCGATCGCGCCGAGCGCGTCGCTCGGGAACCGCACCCGATCGTTCTCGTACGCCTTGATGATCGTGCCCGACTCGTGCACCTTCGTGAAGTGCACCGGGATGCCGAGCCGCGCCGTCGCGAGGTTCGTGAATCGATGCGCGGCGGTCTCGTAGGAGACCGCGAAGTGGTCGCGCAGCTCCTCCATCGAGATGCGCCGCAGGTTCTTCGCTTCGGTGAGGTAGCGCACCGCGGCCTGCTCGGGGAGCAGGATCGCGGCGGTGAGGTAGTTCGTCTCGATGCGCTGCCGCAGGAAGTCGGCGTAGCCGCCGGGTTCCTCGTGATCGAGCAGATGGCTCGCGAGCGCCTGCAGGATGGGGGAGCGCGAGTCGCGCGACGGCGACTGCTGGGTCGGCAGGTAGATGCGCCCGTTGCGCTTGTCGGTGACCGACCGCGTCGAGTGCGGCAGGTCGCCGACGTAGTGCAGCGAGTACCCGAGCTGGCTTGCCATGTCGGCCACGAGCTGATGCGAGACCGGCCCGCCGGTGTGACCGACCGCCTCGAGCAGCTCGGCGGCCTTCGTCTCGAGCTCGGGGTAGAAGTTGTCGCGGGCGCGCATCTCGGCGCGAAGCTGGCCGTTGGCGCGTCGCGCCTCTTCGGGGGTCGCAGCGCGTTCGCGATGCAGCCGGTCGATCTCGTTGTGCAGGCTCAGGATGGTCTGCAGGGTCTGGTCGTTCATGCCCTTCGCCACGCGGAAGGCCGGAAGCCCGAGCGCCGCGAACACCGGCCCGCGCTGGGCGCGCTCGACGGCGATCTCGAGGGCGGCGCGTTCGCTCGGCGCATCCGCTCGCAGCAGTTCATCGACGGTGGTACCGAGTGCGAGGGCGATCGTGCGGAGCATCGAGAGCCGGGGCTCGCGCTTGCCGTTCTCGATCGCGCTCACCTGCGACGGTGCGCGATCGATCGCGGCGGCGAGTGCACCGAGGGTCATCCCGCGAGCGGTGCGGCGATCACGGATGCGTCGGCCGAGCGTGAGCGCATCGACCTCGTCGGAACCCGGGGCACCCGGGCCGTCGGGCACGTCGATCGCGGCGGCGGGTGCCGCCGAGCCCGTGCGATCCGCGATGACCATGCATCGATCGTCACACGGGAGGGCGGAAGCCGCAAACAGAACAATCGCGGTTCTTCTGCACGGAGTGACCGCTGCTGGGCGTCGATGCCGTTGACGCCGGGGTGAGTACCTCGAAGAACCACCGTTCTGTCGCAAGCACCGATGGGGAGTGCTCCCCGTTCTCGAAGCGTCGCGTCAACTGGTTGGATGGACGGGGCCGCTTCGGCCCGCATCCAAGGGGGAAACACACATCATGACTGCAACACGCCCGATCGCTGCCGCATCGCTCGCCCTGCTCGCCCTGCTGCTCACCGGCTGCGCCGCGGGCAACGCCAGCACCGGATCGTCGGAGAGCCCGAAGGCCGAGGCGACCGCAGAGGCCGAAGTCACCGCCGACCAGACCACCGTCGAGGCCTGCGACATCATGAAGGGCAGCCTCGACGAGCTCGTGACCCTCACGAGCGGCGAGAACGCCGGCGCCCTCGCGAACGACCCGGCCGCCGCGGTCGCCGCGCTGAAGACTGCTGAGGCGAGCATGCGCGAGGCCTCCGCGGAGATCACGAACGCCGAGATCGCCGCCCCCGCCGCCGCTGCCTCCTCCGCGATGACCGAGTACGTCGCGTTCCTCGACACGGTCGTGGCCGACCCGGCCAACGCCGACATGACGATGCTGGGCGAGCAGGTCACGTCGCTGCAGACCGGCATCACCGGGCTCAGCGAGGTCTGCTCCAGCTGATCGTCTGCTCCAGCTGATCGCCGGCGACGGCCGAACTCCGGCGGCACGCTGCCGCCTTCACCCGAACGGGGTGGAAGCCCGAGCTTCCACTCCGTTCGGCGTTCGCGGCCCAGGGCGCTCAGGCGTCGGATGCCGCGTAGACGCGTTCACCCTCGACGAACGTCTGCAGCACACGGGTCGCCCCGATCTCGGTGGCGGGTCCCGCGAACGGGTCCCGGTCGAGCACGACGAGGTCGGCGAGCTTTCCGGGCTCGATCGCGCCCGTCTCGTCGAGGTGGTTCACGAACGCCGATCCGGCGGTGTACGCCGTGAGCGATGAGGCGAGGTCGATCGCCTGCTCGGGCAGGAACGCCTCGAACTCGCCCTCCTCGTAGCCGGGCGCGGCGATGCGGTTGACCGCCACGTGAATCGCCGCGAGCGGGTTCGGAGTCGACACCGACCAGTCGCTGCCCGCGGCGAGCACGGCGCCCGAGCGCAGCAGGTCGCCGAACGGGTACTGCCAGACGTCGCGCGGCGAGCCGAGGAAGGGCAGGGTGAGCTCGACCATCTGCGGTTCGAGCGCCGCCCAGAGCGACTGCATGTTCGCGACGACCCCGAGCTCGCGGAACCGCGGGATGTCGTCGGGGTGCACGACCTGCAGGTGCGCGATGTGGTGCCGGTGGTCGTTTCGGCCGTTCGCCGCGATCGTACGTTCGACCGCGTCGAGACACTCGCGCACGGCCCGATCGCCGATCGCGTGGAAGTGCAGCTGGAAGCCGAGCGCGTCGAGCTGCGGTGCCGCCTCGTTCAAGATCTCGGGCGGCACGAACGAGATGCCCGAGTTCTCGGTGAAGTGCCCGTGCCCGTCGCAGTACGGCTCGAGCATCGACGCGGTGAAGTTCTCGGCCACCCCGTCTTGCATGATCTTGATGCTCGTGGCGGCGAACCGCCCGGCCCGATACCGCGAGCGCTTCTCGACGAGCTCGGGAATCTGCTCGAGTCCGCGAGTGCGATCCCACCAGAGCGCCCCGACGACACGACCGGTGAGTGCACCGGATGCCGCTGCCGCGAGGTACGCCGGGCCCGGATCGCCCGCGTCGCCGTAGCTGCCCACGATCGCGTCCTGCCAGGCGGTGATGCCATACGAGTGCAGGTAGCGCTGCCCGAGCAGCAGCGCTTCGGTGAGCTGCTCGAGCGTCGTCTCCGGGAAGAGCCGGTTGACGAGGGACATCGCGCCCTCGTGCAGGGTGCCGGTCGGCTCGCCCGATGCATCGCGTTCGATGCGTCCGTCGGCCGGGTCGGGGGTGCCCCGGTCGATGCCGGCCAGTCGCAGCGCCGCCGAGTTCACCCAGGCACCGTGCCCGTCGCGGTTCGGCAGGAACGCCGGGCGGTCGGGAACGACGCGGTCGAGGGATGCCGCCGTCGGCGTGCCGCCCGGGAAGGCCGACATCGACCAACCGCCGCCGAGCACCCACGGCTCGTCGGGATGTGCGCGCGAGTACTCGGCGATGCGGTCGAGGTACTCGGGCTCCGTCACGAACTCCGACAGGTCGCAGCGCATGAGGTCGAGTCCGCCCCACACGGGGTGCACGTGCGCGTCCTGGAAGCCGGGCGCGAGCAGGCGCCCGGCGAGATCGTCGACCTCGGTCCTCGGCCCGATGAGGTCGCGCACCTCGTGATCGGCGCCGACGGCGACGATCCGACCGTCGCGCACGGCCACCGCCGACGCTCGTGAGCGCACGGTGTTCGCGGTGAAGACGGGCCCGCCGGTGAAGACGAGGTCGGCGTGGGTCATGGGTGCGTCCTTACGTGTCGTGTCGTGTCGTTTCGTGTCGGTCGAGGAGCGACGAAGGAGCGTATCGAGACCCCGGGTGCGAGATCTCGATACGGCCTTGCGGCCTACTCGATCGGCGGTGTGCGGCCTGGCGGCCCACTCGATCGGCGGGGCTAGCCGCCGGTCATCGTGCGGGCGATCTGGGTGGCCGAATCGCCGGCCCGGCGCAGCACGAGCGCGACGAGGCCGAGCGCGACGAGCGTGAGCACGAGCATGATCGTCGACACCGCCGCGATCTCGGGGCGCAGACCGCTGCGCAGCGCGCTCAGCACGTACACCGGCCACGGCGTCGTGCCCGAGACCTGCACGAACGCGGCGATGACCGTGTTGTCGAGGCTGAGGGTGAACGAGAGCAGGAACCCGGCGAGCACTGCGGGCATCGCGAGCGGCAGCGTGACCCGGCGGAACGTCGTGAACGGCTTCGCGTACAGGTCCGCGGATGCCTCTTCGAGCTGCGCATCGAGCCCGATGAGCCGAGCCCGCACGATGTAGGAGACCACCGCGATCGAGAACAGCGAGTGCCCGACGACGAGCCGCACGATGCCGTCGTTGAAGATGCTCAGGCCGGCGTCTTGACCGAGGAGGACGAGCCACGGCAGCAGGGCCACGGCGTCGACGATCTCGGGAGTCACCGAGACGAGCAGCAGCAGGCCGATGAACCAGAGCGCCCACTTGCCGGGATGTCGCGCCATCGCGATGCCCGCGAGCGTGCCGAGGAGCGTCGCGAGCAGGGCGGCGATCGCGCCCGTCTGGATCGACACCCACACGGCGTCGCGGATTACCGGCCGCTCGACGATCGCGAGGAACGCGTCGAAGCCGAATCCGTCCCACGCCACGAGCAGCCGCCCGGTGTTGAACGACGAGAGGATGATCACGACGATCGGTGCGAAGAGGAAGAGGAAGACCACGACGCTCCACACGGTCAGCGCGACATCCGACCACGACCGCTGCTTCATGCCGCCACCTCCTGCGCCTGCGGGGTGGCGGATGTCGCAGGCTCTCCGATCACGAGCCGGTGCTGCATGCGGAACGGCAGCGTGACGAGCCACGCGAGCAGCGCGCCGACCGCGACCGTGAGCATGATCACGAGGATGAGGAGCACCGCCATCGCCGAGCCGAGCGCCCAGTTCTGCGCGGTCTGGAACTGGCTCGCCACGAGCTGGCCGACCATGTTGCCCTTCGCGCCGCCGAGCACCGTCGCGGTGATGTAGTCGCCCATGAGCGGGATGAAGACGAGCAGCACCCCGGCGATGATGCCGGGTCGTGCGAGCGGCAGGGTGATGCGCGCGAAGGTGCGCGCCTTGCCGGCGCCGAGGTCTTTCGACGCTTCTCTGAGCGGATCGCCCACCCGGTCGAATGCGACGAAGAGCGGAAGGATCATGAGCGGCAGGTAGTTGTAGACGACGCCGAGCAGCACCGCGCCGCGGGTGTAGAGCAGGTCGAGCGGGCCGCCGATGATGCCGACCGACTGCAGCGCCGTCGAGAGCCAGCCCTCGGGCGCGAGGATCACCTGCCAGCCGATCGTGCGCACGAGGAAGTTGGTCCAGAACGGCACCATCACGAGCGCGAGCAGCAGCCCCCGGCGCGACGGCGGCGCCTTGACGGCCATCCAATAGGCGACGGGCAGCCCGACCACGAGGCAGATCGCGGTGCCCCCGATACCGATCCAGAGGGTGTTGACGAAGGTCTGGAAGAACGTCGGCGAGAGCGCTTCGAGGTAGCGATCGAAGGAGAGCACGTCATTGGCGTGCGTGCCGAAGATACCGGGCTTGTAGCCGAAGCTGAACCAGACGACCATCGCGACCGGCGCCACGAAGAACACCAGGAGCCACACCCACGCGGGGATCGCGAGCGCGAAGCGCGGCATCCGGAAGCTACGCACCCGCGGCCGCCTTGGTCTTGTTCCAGATGTCGACGCGACGCTGCTGCGCCTCATTCACCTCGCCCTCGCGCATCGTCTCGATCTGCTCGGGCGTGAAGAACACGAGGTCGAGCATGGGCAGCCCGGCGTCGATCGCGGCCTGCTCGATGCCGGTCGCACCCGTGTGATAGCCGATGTAGTCGAGCTCGGCGAGGGAGTTCTCGGGCTCGAGCACGTAGTTGATGAACGCGTGCGCCGCCTCGGGGTTCGGCGCTCCGGCCGCGATCGCCCAGTTGTCCATCCAGATCTCGGTCTCGGGGCCGGGGAACACCCATTGCCAGCGGTCGGGGTCGGGGCTCTCGAGGATGCCGAGGCGCGAGTCGCCGTTCCACGACTGCATGAGCACGTGGGTGCCCTGCGGGATGGCCGATCCTCCGGGGTACGAGTCGAACGCCGCGATGTTCGGTGCCAGCGTGTTCACGAGGAAGTCCTCGGCGGCGTCGAGTTCGGCCTCGTCGGTCGTGTTCCAGTCGATGCCGTTCGCCCAGAAGTACGCACCCGTGAGGTCGCCCGGGTCGTCGAGCACCGACATCCGGCCGCTCGCCTCGTTCTGAGCCGCGTCGAGGAAGTCGGCCCACGTCGTGAGCTCACGGGTGATCACCGTCTTGTCGTAGACGTAGCCCGTCGTGCCCCACGCCTTGCAGATCGAGTACGCGTTGTCGGGATCCCATGCGCGGCCGAGGAAGGCGGGGTCCATGTACTCGAGGTTCGGGATGAGGTCGAGGTTGAGTTCGCTCAGCAGGCCGTTCTCGATCATCTGGGGGATGAACACGCCGGTCGGCACCACGATGTCGTAGCCCGAGGTGCCCTTCGCCGCGACGAGCTTCGAGATGAGCTCCTCGTTGGAGCCGAAGGAGTCAAGAGTGATCTTCGGGCCGAGCTCGTCGGTGAACGCCGCGAGCACGTCGGGGGCGTCGTAGTCGCCCCACGTGTAGATCGACAGCTCGCCCTCGAGCTCTCCGCCGGTCGCCTGGGGTGCTGTGCCGGTTGCTCCTCCCGGGGTGCACGCGGCGAGCATGCCTGTCGCACCGGCCGCCGCGGCGAAGCTCAGGAAGCGGCGACGGGAGAGCTCGGAACTGATGATCTTCGCGGCGCTCGTGCTCGCGAGGATGCGGACGTGGGGACGGTTCTCGCTCATTTCGGTCTCCATTGGGTCGGTGCCGGGATTGCGGGTCGGTCGGTGCTCGGATCAGTCGGTCGGCGGGGCGACGTAGCCCGCCGCGCTCGCCGCGTCGTCGGCGGGGAAGAGCAGCACGCTCTCGGCGCTCCAGGAGCACACGACGGCATCGCCGAGGCCGAGCGCCGGCGCCTCGGGGGTGGGGCGGCGCACGATCAGGCTTTCGTCGCCGGCGCGCACGAGGTACTGCATCGTCTCGCCGAGGTGCGAGACGCCGATGACGGTGCCCCGCGCGGCGTTCACGGCAGCGGATGTCGCGGCCGCGACATCCTTTTCGATGCGCACGAACTCGGGGCGGACCGCCGCCTGGCCCGTGCCGCCCGTCGCGAGTTCGGCGTGGGAGCCGCGAACGAGTGCGTGCGGTGTATCGATGCCGGCCCCGTCGGCGGCGACGGCACCGCGGAAGAAGTTCTGCTGGCCGACGAACGCGGCGACGTAGGCTGACGCAGGGCGGGCGTAGACCGTGTCGGCGTCGGCGAGCTGCTCGATGCGCCCATCGCGCATGATCGCGATGCGGTCGCTCATCGACAGCGCTTCACCCTGATCGTGCGTGACGAAGACGAAGGTGATGCCGAGTCGAGACTGCAGGAGCTTCAGTTCGAGCTGCATCTCTTCGCGCAACTGCCGGTCGAGGGCGCCGAGGGGCTCGTCGAGGAGCAGCACCGCCGGCCGGTTCACGAGCGCGCGGGCGAGCGCGATACGTTGCTGCTGCCCGCCCGAGAGCTGCGTCGACGTGCGATCGGCGAAGCGACGCATCTGCACGAGGTCGAGCGCCTCGATGACGCGCTCGCGAACCTCCGACTTGGGCGTGCGCCGCTGCTGCAGGCCGTAGGCGACGTTCTCGGCGACTGACATGTGGGGGAAGAGCGCATACGCCTGGAACACGGTGTTCACGTCGCGCCGGTACGGCGGCGCCCCCAGCACGGATCGTCCGGAGATCCGGATGTCACCGGCATCCGGTTGCTCGAAGCCCGCGATCATGCGCAGCGTCGTGGTCTTGCCGCACCCCGACGGCCCGAGCAGCGAGATGAACTCGCCCGCCTCGATCGCGAGGGAGAGGCCGTCGACCGCGGTGGCCTGACCGTACCGCTTCGTCACCCCGTCGAGCACGACGCTGCCCGTCGCCTCGTCGGGCCGGCCCCCCGGATCGTGCGGGGAGGCCGCCCTGGCCTCGGTCACCGGTGTCGCTGTCACGTGATGGCACCTCCCGTTCGCTCGGACGCCTCATCGCGTTCGTCGCCATTCAATCTGCACGACACTCGGGCCGCAATGGCGGAGCCGACGAACGGGACAAACCATCGGGCGGGTGTCAACCGCCCGACAGTTCGTCCGGCTCGGTGTCATGCGGTCGAAACCGCCCTGGTCGACCGGGGTGCGATGCGCGTCTCGACCCGCGCCACGTTCAGCCGTTCAGCGCGGCGGTTGGCGAGGTGCGGGCCGCCCGCGCGGCCGGGAGTGCGCCCGCGACCGCGCCGACGACGACCGTCGCTCCGACGCCCGCCGCGAGCACGACGGCGGGCACCGAGACGAGCCAGCCGTTCGACGCGGCGACCACCGCAGTGATCGCCCAGCCGATTCCCGTGCCCGCGATGCCGCCGCACAGGGCGAGCAGCATCGCCTCCACGAGGAACTGCGACCGGATGTGTCCGCGGGTAGCGCCGAGCGAGCGCCGCAGGCCGATCTCCTGGCGTCGCTCGAGCACCGAGATCACCATGGTGTTGGCCACGCCGATGCCCCCGACGAGGAGCGCGATCGAACCGACGCCGACGAGCAGGCCGGTGAAGGCCTGGTCGATGGTGTTCTTCGCGGCGAGCGCGTCCGATGGCCGGCTCACCTTCACCTCGCTCGGCGACTCGGGATCGATCGTCGCCGGCAGGAGCTCCCGCACCTGGGCGACGAGCTCGTCATCGCCGCGCTCGTAGATCGTCGTCGGCGCACCCTCGAATCCGAAGAGCTCGCGCGCGATCGGCCCGCCGATGAGCGCGACGGAGTCGAGCTCGGGTGCGAGCGGCGAGCGGTCGAGGATGCCGACGACGGTGAACTGCTCGCCGCCGAGGAGGACCCGGCTGCCGACGCTGACGATGCCGAGACGTTCAGCGGCCTTCGCTCCGAGCACGACGGCCGGGTAGCGCTCGGTCGCTTCGTTCAGCCAGTCGCCCGCCGCGAGCGGCGTGCTCGTGGCGCCGAGCAGCTCGAGGTCGGCAGCTGCGACGGTGAGCCCCTGGGTCGCGCCGGCGTCGATGTGCTCGTTCCGGTAGACGTGCACCTGCTTCAGCGTCGAAGTCCAACTCGCCTGATCGACGCCCGTGATGCGCCGCACCCGCTCCACCGCATCGACGGGCAACTCCGTATCCTCTCCGAAGAAGTCGGTGCCGGCCGTGGCGGTGAGCAGGTTCGTGCCGAGTGCGGCGAGCTTCTGCTTCACGAGTGCCTCGCTCGAGGTCGAGATGCCGACGACGGCGATCATCGCCGCGATGCCGATCGCGATGCCGAGTGCCGAGAGTGCCGCACGCATCGGCCGGGCGCGGAGCCCGTGGAACCCGAGCCCCACCAGGTCGCGCGCCAGCAGCCGCGAACGGAGGCCGTTCACGAGGCCGCCCCCAGGAGCCGGTCCGCGCGTCGGTCGCCGACCAGCTCGCCGTCCCGGATGCCGAGCTGCCGCGGCATCCGCTCGGCGACCTGCGGGTCGTGCGTGATCACGACGACCGTCGTACCCGTCGCGTTCAACTCGGCGAGGATCGACACCACGGCCGCCCCCGAGCGCGTGTCGAGCGCTCCGGTGGGCTCGTCGGCGAGGATGAGCGCCGGTTCGCCGACCACGGCGCGGGCGATCGCGACGCGCTGGCGCTCGCCGCCCGACAATTCCTGCGGGCGATGGTGCGCCCGCGCCGAGAGGCCGACCCGCTCGAGGGCGACGGCGGCGCGCGCGCGCCGCTCGGCTGACGGCGTGCCCGTGTAGAGCAGCCCCGTCGCGACGTTGTCCACGGCGCTCACTCCGTCGGCCAGGTGGTACTGCTGGAAGACGAAACCGATGGTGAACGCGCGGAGCGCCGACAACTCGGAGTCGCTCATCGCACCGGTGTCGTGCCCATCGATGTGGATGTCGCCGGCACTCGGTCGGTCGAGGGTGCCGATCAGGTTCAGCAGCGTCGACTTGCCCGAGCCGCTCGGACCGACGATCGCGAGCATCTCGCCGCGATCGATGTCGAAGTCGACATCCGAGAGGGCGACGGTCGGCGGTGAGCCGTACGAGCGCGAGACGCCGCGAAGCGAGACGAGTGGCGCGCTCACTTCGCGACCACGACTTCGTCGCCGGCCTCGAGATCGCCGCCGGTCACCTCGACCATGCCGTCGGCGAACGCACCCAGCTCGACCGGGACGATCTTCGACTCGCCGCCCACGACGACCTCGACCGCTGAGCCGCCACCCGAGGTCGCGAGGAGCGCGAGCACCGGCACCAGCAGGGCGTCCTCGCGCTTCACTGCGGTGAGCTCGCCGGTCACGCCGACATCGTCGAGCCCGTCGGCGGATGCCGCATCGTCGAGTGTGATCGTGACGGGCAGTTTCAGCTTCTTCCCGCCCTGGCCGTCGTCCTGCTCGACCGGTGCGCCGACCGCCGAGACCGTGCCTTCGGCGGGACCGCCGCCCGGGATGTTCAGCTGCACCTTCGCCCCCGCCACCGCGATCTCCTTGAGGTTCGGCGCGAGGTACGCGGTCACCCGCTTCTCGGTGCCGGAGACCGAGACGACGGCGCCGCCGCCAGGGTCGCCGATGCTCGCCTTCTGCGCAGCGATCCGTTGGGGTCCGGCGGCGAACACGATGCGACCCGGCTCGATCGTGCCGGTCTCCTCGAGGCCCAGCGCCTCCTGCCACTCCTCGATCGCTTCGGCGGTCGAGGCGGCGAACTCGGTGTCGGGTTCGCGGTCGAAGTACCCGAGCGCTGCGAGGTTCTGTTCGAGCTGCAGCACGTCGGGGCCGTCGTCCATTCCGGAGGAGAACGGCCGCCACATCGGCAGTGCGCCGAAGAAGAGCGCGACCGGCTGGTCGTCGATGCGGAACAGTTCTCCGCCGCGATCGATCACCGATCCGGCGTCGGGAAGCGCCGTCACCGTGCCGCCGAGGGTCGTGCCGAGGTCGCGCACGCCGTCGTAGCCGAGTCGGCCCGTCAGCCGCACCCGCTCGGTGAGCGGACCGCGCACGACCTCCTCGGTGGGAGCGTCGACGGCGGAGTCGCCGCCCTCGCCGTCAGCGGCCGAAGCCGGCGGGCGATTCAGCACGAGCACGGTCGCCACGACGCCGATCGCTGCGACGCACGCGCCCGCGACGAGCCACGGGGCACGCCGTCTCGGCCGCGACGTGCTGGCTGCGGCATCCGAGGCCGGTCGCTCGTCGATCATTCGTCGTCTCCCGGCATCTCGGGGAAGCCGGCCTCTTCGTTGCAGGCCTCCATGACCGCCGGGTCGATGTCGGCGGCGGGCATCGCCTGCATCGCGACCACGCCTCCATCGCCCGAGATCTCGGGGTCGGGGAAGTCGTACCCGGCGTCGCGCATGCACGCGGCGAAGGCGAGCATCGCCTCGTTCATCTCCTCGCTGTCCGGCATTCCCGGCTGCACCGGGGGCTCGCCGACCTTCTCGATGCACGTCTCGTGCGCTGCCTCCATCGCCTCGAGGTCCATCTCGCCGAGGTCGAGCGTGGTCGCGGAATCCTCGCTGGTCTCGGCCGAGCTGGAGGTACCCGAGCTCATCGAGACGTCGACGCCCTCCTCCTTCATGCACTCGCCGAACTCGAGCGACCAGTCGTCGTACTCCGCCTGGGAGTCGCCGGAGGCGAGGTCGGGGCCGTCCGACGAGGTCGGAGCGCACGCGGAGAGCGCGATGAGCAGGCCGATGCCGGTCAGGGCGAGCATCGCCCTGACTCGTCGGGGTCGTTGCCGGGTGAGGGCGGTCATGGGGGATTCCTTTCGTCGTGCCCCGGGAGACGGGGTCGGATCCCAGCACACTCACAGCGCGGTCGTAGGGGAGTAAAAGCCAGTACTGACGAATTCCTTATGCCCGTCGCGCTTCGCTTGACTCCGGCGCGCCTCACTCGAGCGCTGCCGAGCACCGAGGAATGGAGGCGCCGCGTGCGTGTGCTGATCGTGGAGGACGAGCCCTACCTCGCCGAGGCCGTGCGGGCCGGACTCGCGCTCGAGGCCATCGCCGCCGACATCGCCGTCGACGGGGCGACGGCGCTCTTCGCGATCGACGTCAACGATTACGATGCGGTGCTGCTCGACCGTGACCTGCCCGGCATCCACGGCGATGAGGTGTGCCGCACGCTCGCGGCGCGCGACGAACGGCCGGCGATCCTCATGCTGACGGCGGCGCGGCGCCTCGGCGACAAGGTCGGTGGCTTCGAGCTCGGCGCCGACGACTACCTCGCGAAACCGTTCGAGTTCCCCGAGCTGGTCGCCCGGGTCCGGGCGCTGGGGCGACGGAAGTTCACGACACTGCCGCCGCGGCTCGAAGCGGCGGGGGTCACCCTCGATCCGTTCCGCCGTGAAGTGTTCCGCGACGGGCGGTTCGTGCGCCTCAGCCGCAAGGAATTCTCGGTGCTCGAGGTGCTGATGCGCGCAGCGGGCGGCGTCGTCAGCGCTGAGACGCTGCTCGAGAAGGCCTGGGACGAGAACGCGAATCCGTTCACGAACTCGGTGAAGATGACGATCTCGACGCTGCGGCGAAAGCTCGGTGAGCCGTGGATGATCCGCACCGACCCCGGTGCGGGCTACGCGATCGACGTGCCGCGTGGCTGACACCGCGCCATCCGCCGACCCCCGTTCGTTCCGGTTGACGGTGCGGGCACGACTCGCGCTCACCTATGCGGGGTTGCTCACCATCGCCGGCGCCGTTCTGCTCGCGATCATCGCCTTCTTCGTCGGACTCGTGCCGACGTACGAGTTCGTCGCGGCGACGTCGATCGAGGCGGTCGCCCCCAGCGGCACCGCGCCCGAGATCACGATCGGCGAGGCGTCCCCGGGTGGCGGCGTCACCGGTCTCGACGAAGGCATCGCCGCGACGACCACGGCGGCGCCGCTCGTCGTCGGTTCGCGCGCCGACATCCTGCAACTGCTGCTCTGGGTGTCGGCGGGCGCCCTCGCCGTGCTCGCCGCGGGTGGTGCCTGGGCCGGCTGGTTCGTCGCCGGCCGGATGCTGCGTCCGCTGCAGGAGGTCAACCGCGCAGCGCATCGTGCCGCGCGTGGGCATCTCGACCACCGCATCGCGCTGGCCGGCCCGCGTGACGAGATCACCGACCTGGCAGACACCTTCGACGAGATGCTCACCGAGCTCGAGCGCTCGCTCGGTGCGCACCGGCGGTTCGCAGCGAACGCCTCGCATGAGCTGCGCACCCCGCTCGCCACGAACCGCACGATGCTCGACGTCGCGATCAGCTCGCCGGGCGCGCCCGATGTCGCGCTGCTCGAGCGCTTGCGCGAGACGAACGAGCGCAGCATCGCGACAGTCGAAGCGCTGCTCGACCTCTCCGAAGCGGAGGCGGGAGCCGCGGCGACGGTGCCGGTCGAGCTCGGCGAGCTCGCGGCATCCGTCGTCGACGACGCCCGCCTCGAGGCGGAACAGGCCGGTGTGCGAATCGAATTGGCTACGACGCCGGTGACGGTCTCCGGCGATGGGGTGCTGCTCAGGCAGATGCTTTCGAACCTCGTGCAGAACGCGATCCGCCACAATGTGCGCGGCGGCGTCGTTCGGGTGTCGACGCGATCGTCGAGCCGCTGGACGACGATCGAGGTGGCGAACAGCGGCGACCTGCTCGAAGCGGCGACGGTCGCGGAACTGACTGCACCGTTCTACCGCCTGAGAGGCCGCACCAGCGCCGCGTCGCAGCGCGGGCGCGGCCTCGGGCTGTCGATCGTTGCAGCCATCGCCGAGCGGCACGGTGCCGGGCTGCACCTCGCGCCCCGCCTGAACGGCGGCCTGCGGGTCGCGGTGCGTTTTCCCGCCGGCGGCTGAGCAGGGTGCGCCGGCGACATCGGCGAAGAGAGCGGATGCCGCGGGGCGAGACACACGGATGCCGCGGGGTGGTGCACCCCGCGGCATCCGTTCGTTCACTCGTTCACTCGTGCCGAACTACTTCACGGTTGCGGTGTACGCCCCCGAGCCGGAGTACGCTTCCACGACGAGCCGGTAGGTGCCCGACGTGCCCGGGTAGGTGAACTTCTCGTCGGCGCTGGCCGAGATGCCCTGCGCCACCGTGCTCCAGCCGAACCACGACGACTTCTGCAGGTACACATCGAAGTCGGCGCCGCTCGGACCATCGAGGCAGACCTCGATCGATCCGCTCGTGCGCGTGAACGACGGCAGCGCGAGCTGCTGGCCCGCGGACAGCGAACCCGTGCGCACGAGCGGGCCCGTGCAGGTGCTCGGGTTCGTCGCCGTGACCGTCCAGCCGAACGTGACCGAGTCGGTGGTCGCGGGGCTCGCCGAGTCGCGCACCGTGACGGTCACGTTCGCCGTGCCCGCCGTGGTGAGCGTGCCCGAGATCGCACCGGTCGAGGCGTTGATCGACAGTCCGGCCGGAAGGCCGCTGGCCGAGAACGCGTACGGCGCGGTGCCGCCCGACGCGGCGACGGCGAGGTTCACGCCCTGCCCGACCGTGCCGGTCTGGTTCGCGGGGGTCGCCAGGTCGACGTTGCCCACCGGCGGGGTGCCGCCGTTCAGGAACGCCGTGTACAGCAGGCGGTTCGGCGATGCGGCGTCGAGCCCGGTCAGCTTGCCGGTCGAGGCGTTGCCCACGATCGCAGCCTGCACCTGCGCCGGGGTGGCGCCGGGATTGGCGCCGAGGTAGAGCGCGGTCGCGCCCGCCACGTGCGGCGAGGCCATGGACGTACCGCTGATGGTGTTGGTCACCGCGTCGCCGGTGTGCCACGACGAGACGATCGACGTACCGGGCGCCCAGACGTCGAGGCAGCTGCCCCAACTGCTCGTGGAGGCCTTGGCGTCGGTGCGCGTCATGTTGCCGACCGTGATGCCCTCGGGTACGAGCTGCGGGCTGTAGCGGCACGCGTCGTCGTTGCTGTTGCCTGCGGCCTGCACCCAGGTGATGCCCGAGGCGACGAGCGTGCGCACGGCCTGGTCGATCGAGGGGATCGAGCACGCCGAACGGCAGCCGATGCTGTAGTTCACCGTCGCCGGCTTCGCCGCATTCTCGGTCACCCACTCGATGCCCTCGAGCAGGTCGGTCGTCGAGCCGGAGCCCGCGCAGTCGAGCACTCGCACGGGGTACACGGTCGCCTTCTTGGCGACGCCGTACGTGGTGCCCACGGCCGAGCCGGCGACGTGCGTGCCGTGACCCTGGCAGTCGTTCGCGTTGCCGCCGGCGGTCACCGCATCGAAGCCCGGCCGGATGCGCCCGGTGAACTCGCTGTGCGTGAGCCGGATGCCCGTGTCGACGATGTAGACGTTGACGCCCTGGCCGGCGGTGTCGGGGTAGACGTACCTGCTGTCGAGCGGCAGATCGCGCTGGTCGATGCGGTCATCGCCCCAGTTGGGCGGGTTGACCTGCTCGCCCATCGCGTAGACGCGCTGCACCTGCTCGACGTAGTCGACGCGGTCGTCGGCCGCGATCGCGAGCGCCTCGTCTTCGCTGAGCTCGGCCGAGAAGCCGTTGAACACCGCGTTGAAGGTGCTCTGGACCTCGCCGCCGATCTGGTCGGTGAGCGCCGCTGCGACATCGTCGGCGATGCCGATCTCGCTGGGCGGCTTCAATACGACGATGTACTCGCCGGCGACCGCCTCAGTCGCGTTCGCGCCGACGATCCCGGGGTCTCCGGTCGTGGTCGTCGCGTTCGCGATCGCTGGCGTCAGGATGAGTGCTGCACTGGTGAAGAGTGCCGCCAAGGAGGCGACACCTCGCGACGCGACTCTGCGCCGCGGGGTTCGGTTCATCAATGTGTTCCCTCTCGTGTGGAGTGACGAGGGTGTCTTGTGGACACCCCGCATCGACCCGGGGGTCGATGCGCGACCCGGACTGGTGCCGGGCGCGTTGACGGGGTACCTCCGTGCGCGGGTGTGCGCGGAGGTACCGTTCGGGTTTCCTCGTCGGGCCGAGATGGGTCGTGCTGCGAAACCGCGGCCGGGCGCCGCGGCGGGTGACGATCTGGAGCGGGAGAATGGATGGCGCCTGACCCCTTGACTGGGGGATGGCGGTCATCACGTTCATCATCTAATCTCCGTCGCCTCGATGTACGGAAGGTATTGTGCGGCGGCGCGTGGCGTCAATCCTCTCAAGTGCCGACTTGACGTTCGAGTGCCGCGAAAAGTTCTTCCGCGCAGAAGAACCGGCGAAGTTCACCCCCGAGATCGTCATTCGGCGGGTGCCGAGCGGGCGCAGAGTGGATGCCACAGACCCCCGCACGACGTCGAAGCAGACGTCGGACGGAGACCCAGAAGCATCCGCTCAGCACCACTCGGAGGACACCATGAGCACGACGAACCGCCCCGGCGACCAGACCCAGACCGCTGCCGAACTGCAGCTCGAGTGGGACGCCGACCCGCGCTGGGAAGGCGTCAGCCGCGACTACTCCGCCGCCGACGTCATCGCGCTTCGAGGGCCGGTTCGCGAGGAGCGCACGCTCGCCAAGCGGGGAGCCGAGAAGCTGTGGCAGGACATCCAGCAGAACACGGGCACCGCCTTCGCCCCTCAGGAGAACCCGCAGTGGTCGGCCGCGCTCGGCGCTCTGACCGGCAACCAGGCGGTGCAGCAGGTGCGCGCCGGCCTGAAGGCGATCTACCTCAGCGGCTGGCAGGTCGCCGCGGACGCGAACCTGTCGGGCCAGACCTACCCCGACCAGTCGCTGTACCCGGCGAACTCGGTGCCCGCGGTCGTGCGCCGCATCAACAACGCGCTGCTGCGCGCCGGCCAGATCGAGCAGGGCGAGGGCGCGAGCGGCCCCGCCGACTGGATGGTGCCGATCGTCGCCGACGCCGAGGCCGGCTTCGGCGGACCGCTCAACGCCTACGAGCTCATGCACCAGATGATCGAGGCGGGTGCGGCCGGCGTGCACTGGGAGGACCAGCTCGCGAGCGAGAAGAAGTGCGGCCACATGGGCGGCAAGGTCCTCGTGCCCACGAGCCAGCACATCCGCACGATCAACGCGGCACGTCTGGCGGCGGACGTCGCGGGCGTCCCGTCGATCATCATCGCGCGCACCGACTCGCTCGCCGCGACGCTGCTCACGAGCGATCACGACGAGCGCGACCGCCCCTTCGTCACGGGCGAGCGCACTGCCGAGGGCTTCTACGAGGTCCAGAACGGCATCGAGCCGGTCATCGCCCGCGGCCTGGCCTACGCCGAGTACGCCGACCTGCTCTGGGTCGAGTCCGCCGAGCCCGACCTCGACCTCGCTCGGCGCTTCGCCGAGGCCGTGCACGCAAAGTTCCCGGGCAAGCGCCTCTCGTACAACTGCTCGCCGTCGTTCAACTGGAAGCGCCACCTCGACGACGACCAGATCGCGAAGTTCCAGCGCGAGCTCGCGTCGATGGGCTACGCCTTCCAGTTCATCACCCTCGCGGGCTTCCACGCCCTCAACCACTCCATGTTCACGCTCGCGAAGGACTACAACGAGCGGCACATGAGCGCCTACGTCGAACTCCAGGAGGCGGAATTCGCCTCGGAGGCATCCGGATACACCGCAACGCGCCACCAGCGCGAGGTCGGCACCGGCTACTTCGATCGCATCGCCACGGCGCTGAACCCCAACAGCGCAACGCTCGCCCTCGTCGGATCGACCGAGGAAGACCAGTTCAGCCACTGACGCATCCGCCGGTCGAGTAGGCGCGCCAGCGCCGTATCGAGACCCACCCGCCGGGTCTCGATACGCGCTTCGCGCTACTCGACCGACGAACCGAAGGAGACACGATCATGAACACCACACCCAGCATGACCATCGAGCGAACGGATGCCGCGGCATCCGCTGCGCCGGACCGTTCGACGTCGCGGCCGAAGCCCGCCACCGGCAGCTTCCAGACGGTCGAACCCCGCATCGAGATCACCGCGGCCCTCGGCGAGCGCTACGCGGAGATCCTCACGCCCGAGGCGCTCGCCTTCCTCGCGGAGTTGCACGACCGTTTCGCGGGCACCCGCCACGAGCTGCTCGCCGCACGCCTGCAGACCCGGGTCGACGCGGCGAACGGTCGCGACCCGAGGTTCCTGCCCGAGACCGAGCGCATTCGCAACGACTCGTCGTGGCGGGTTGCCGGTGCCGGCCCCGGTCTCGAGGACCGCCGGGTCGAGATCACCGGCCCGACCGACCGCAAGATGGCGATCAATGCGCTGAACTCGGGCGCCAAGGTGTGGCTCGCCGACCAGGAGGACGCCACGAGTCCGACCTGGCGGAACGTCATCGAGGGGCAGCTGAGCCTCTTCGACGCGGTGCGCGACCGGCTCGAGTTCACGAGCCCGGAGGGCAAGCAGTACCGCGTCACGGCCGAGGAGACGCCGACGATCGTGATGCGCCCCCGCGGTTGGCACCTCGTCGAGAAGCACCTGAAGTTCCACGACCGCGCCGGTCGCGCGATGCACGCCTCGGGCTCGCTCGTCGACTTCGGCCTGTACTTCTTCCACAACGCGCAGGCGCTCATCGCCGCGGGCCGCGGGCCGTACTTCTACCTGCCGAAGCTCGAGTCGCACCGCGAGGCGAAGCTCTGGAACGACATCTTCGTCTTCTCGCAGCGGCGCCTCGGCATCGCTCAGGGCACGGTGCGTGCGACGGTGCTCATCGAGACGATCCAGGCCGCGTTCGAGATGGACGAGATCCTCTACGAGCTGCGCGAGCATTGCGCGGGCCTGAACGCCGGGCGATGGGACTACATCTTCTCGATCGTGAAGACGTTCCGCTCGCGCGGTCGCCGCTGGGTCATGCCCGACCGCAAGGCGATCACCATGACGGTGCCGTTCATGCGGGCGTACACCGAGCTGCTCGTCGCCACCTGCCACAAGCGCGGGGCGCATGCCATCGGCGGCATGAGCGCCTTCATCCCGAACCGCCGCGACCCCGAGGTCACCGAGCGCGCGCTCGCCGCGGTGACCGCGGACAAGCGCCGCGAGGCAGCCGACGGCTTCGACGGCACGTGGGTGGCCCACCCCGACCTGATCGACACCGCACGCGCCGAGTTCGACGCCGTGCTCGGTGATCGGCCGAACCAGGTCGACCGCCTGCGCGACGACGTGCAGGTCACCGCAGCGCAGCTGCTCGACATCCCCTCGATCGGCGGGCAGGTGACCGAGGCCGGCGTGCGCGACAACGTCTCGATCGGCATCCGCTACATCGAGTCGTGGCTGCGGGGCACGGGTGCCGCGGCGATCGACAACCTCATGGAGGATGCCGCGACCGCCGAGATCTCGCGCTCGCAGGTCTGGCAGTGGCTCAACGAGAACACCGTCACCGCTGAAGGCACCCGCATCGACCAGACCTCGATCGTGCGCATCATGGCGGCCGCCGTCGCCGAGCTGCCTCGATTCGAGGGAGATCGGTTCGACGACGCGATCTCGGTGTTCCGCAGCGTCGCGCTCGAGCCCGAGTTCCCGACGTTCCTCACGGTGGGCGCTTACGCGCGCTTCCTCTGAGGCCCGGCCCGAAGGGGCCGCCTCGACCGCATCCGGTGATCCCGGAGCCTGCCGCGGTCGGGGCGGCCCCTACTGGCTGCCGTCGTCTGCCAGAATCGATGCTCGTGACCCAGTCGATCGAGACCGCCGTGCGCATCAGGCCGGCCGCGATGACGGATGCCGCTGCGCTCTCGTCACTCGCCGCGGCGACCTTCCCGCTCGCGTGCCCGCCGCACACGACCGCGGAGGCGATCGCCGCCTTCATCGCCGAGCACTTCGGCGTCGACCACTTCGCGGGCTATCTCGCCGACCCTGACCGCATCCTGCTCGTGGCGGAGCTCGCGGCGCCGGATGCTGCGGGGGAGTCGCGGCTCGTCGGCTACACGATGCTCATCGCGGGCGCGCCGAGCGACGCCGACGCCGCTGCGGCCGTCACGGCCCGCCCGGCGATCGAGCTCAGCAAGGTCTACGTGCTCGCCGACGCGCACGGCACCGGCACGGGCGCCGCCCTCATGCGGGCCTCGCTCGACACGGCGGGAGCGAGCGGCGCCGCGACGGTCTGGCTCGGCGTCAACGAGGAGAATGCGCGCGCGATCGCCTTTTACAAGCGCCACGGCTTCGCGAAGGTCGGCCGCAAGCACTTCGTCGTCGGCGGTCGCGTCGAAGACGACTGGGTACTCGAGCGCCCGCTCGGTGTTGCGCGTTGATTTATGCGGCCTTCCACCAGGTGAACTTCTGAAATGAGATGGTCCCGGGCACAGAAGTTGATGTTCGGAGGAGTCGGCGTCACTTCCGCACTAGCTGTCGTGGCGATCGTGCTGACCTTCGTCTACGGAGTCTCGAGACCTGTTTCCATTGACGACGATCGCCTGGTGGGCACTTGGAGGGATGTGACGAGCGAGAGCGTGCTCGTGTTCGACTCGACTGGTCGGGTCACATTGATTGACTTTGTATACGCTCCGGCGGAGATAGATGATGATCCGCCCACCTTTGACGGGTCCGGGCAATGGCACCTCTTCGAATCGCCCTCAGAGGTCGTTGTCCGATTGAGGGAACCGGTCGGAGGGGTGAACACCATTACCTTCGCTTCAATATCGTGCGGGGTAGATCATTGCCTGAGCTACGGCCCCGACGACGGCACCGCTCCTTCTTTTCGTCGCGACCGGTAGGAACTGACCGCCACGGCCGGATCTCGCGGCTGCTGGCTCCTCGGCGTAGAGGGTCGCGCAAGCGCAAATAGGTCGACGGGGCTAGGTTCCTCAGCGCAGCGGCACCCCGACGTCGCTGCCGCCCTCGGGCGTGAGCCTCGCGTTCATCGCGAGCAGCGTCGGCGCTGGCACGAAGCCACCCGCGAAGAGCGCTTCGCCCTGCCGGAACCACGGTGACCGCGCGATGAGCGCGGCGGGCGCGTAGCCGAAGTAGGTGGCGAGCCCGTCGAGGTCGACGGGCGAGCTCATCTTCATCAGGGCGAGGTTGTCGCACTGGGAGATGATGCCGGGGTGCACCTTCGACGGCCGCTGCGTCGAGAGCAGCAGCCAGAGTCCGTACTTGCGACCCTCGGCCGCGATCTGGATGATCCGTTCGCGCACCGCGATCGCGAGTTGCGACGTCAGTTCGGGCGAGCAGAGGTTGTGCGCCTCATCGATCACGAGCAGCACCGGCCGGCGCTCCTCTCGACGGGCCCACAGCTCATCGAGCACCGAGAGCGCCACGACGAGGTGCTGGTCGGGCGTCGAGAATCCGCCGAGGTCGAGCACCGTGGCATCCGCTCGTTCGTCGATGACGCGCGTGGCTTCGCGGTGCTGACCGGCCCAGATCTCCCAGGTCAGGATGCCCATGTTCTCGATGCGGAGGCCGAGTGACCGCCGCGCGGGGTTGTCGGATTCGAGCAACTCGGGCAGCAGCTCGTCGGGCTCGACCGTGCTGAGCGTCTCACTGAGGTGCACGGCGGCGTTGAACTCCTCGCGGTCGACCACGGGGTCGAGCCGGAGCACGGCGGCTTTCGCCTCCGTCGTCATCGCGGTGAACCGGGCGCGCAGCGGATCGGTGCCCGCGGTGTTCGGGCGCAGCACGCGGATGTCGCGCTGCCGGAGCAGCTCGGCCGTCGGCCCCGTCGCCCCGGGGTTCAGCTCACCGAGCCGCACGAAATCGGAGTTCGGGTCGAACACCACGACCGGCAGCGCCGTGTGCGCGATGAGCTGCTCGAGCACCACGCCGAGCGCGTAGGTCTTGCCCGAGCCGCTCTGGCCGCACCAGAAGGTGTGCCGGTTGAAGCGGTGCGCGAGCAGCCGCGCGGGCCGGCTCGGCGGGCTGAGATTCACGCCGATCTCGAGTGTCGCGCCGAGCGAGGCGTGCACGAGGTCGATCGTCTCGGCGTCGGCGGCCTCGACCACCGCGTCGGCGAAGGCGTGGCTGCCGCGCGGGTCGAAGCGGTCGCCGTCGATCGCACCGAGCAACCGCCCGTGCAACGTCTCCGTCGCATCGGCCGACGGTGCCTCGCGCTCCTCGACGAGTGCGAGCTGGCGCCCGCGCTCCGTCGTGACGAGCAGCAGGGTGCCGGCGATGAACGGCGTGCCTGCGGCATCCGCGACCGTGAATGACCGCCCATCGTCGGAGTGTGCCGGAGTGGGTGTGCTGGGCTCGCGCATGCGCCGATCATGTCACGCGCCCGCGACCGAGCGACAGAGCGACAGGCTCTCAGGCGGAGCGAGCCGCGCGCCGGGCGATCCACCAGGTGCCGAGACCCGAGGCGAGGAAGATCGCGCCGAGCACGACCCAGCCCGAGAAGCCGTGCTCGATCGCCGTCGCGTTCACGACGAGCGGGGCGGCGAGCGCGCCGATCGAGTAGCTCATGCCGAACACGCCCTGGTAGCTGCCCGCCTGCACGGGGTCGGCGAGCTCGAAGCTCAGTCCCCACCCGCCCGCTTGTGAGAGCACCTCGGCGAACGCGTGCGTGAGCGCGGCGAGCACGAGCACCGCGATCGCGAATCCGGTGGGCAACCCGGCCGCCGATGCATAGACGAGGCAGGCGCCGGCCATCAGCCACGCGGCGATGCCCGAGACCCGGGCGGCGATGCGCAGGTCGTGCGTGCCTCGCGAGAGCGGCACCTGGAAGATCACGACGATCACGGTGTTGAGGATGAGGAGCGCTGCGACGAGCACTTCGGGCGCGTTCGTCTCGCGGGCGATCCAGAGCGGCACCCCGAGCTCGGCGACGCCGAACTGCATGCCGAACACCGCGCTGAGGGCGGCGAAGACGAGGTAGCGCGGATCGCGCCACGGCGAGTGCCGGCGCCAGGAGCGGCGCTCGGCGGCTGCCGCTTCGGCGCTCGCCGCGGCATCCACCGACCCGGTCGCGGTCGTGATCGGGACAGTATCGGGTCGTGGCGGTGCGTCGACGCGGGCCGGGAGCCTGACGAGCTGAATCAGGCCGAGCAGGTAGAGCACCCCGGCGCCGGCGATCAGCGCACGGTAGGCGTCAGGGGTTCCGATCGCGAGTGCGAGCGCGCCGAGCCCCGAGCCGACGGCGATCGAGGCGTTGGTGACCGTGCGCAGCACGGCCCGCACGTGCACGCGCTCCTCACCGACGAACGCGCGAGCGATGATCGCCGATCGGGTCGAGTTCGCGCCCTGTTCGAAGAAGCCGCACACGATCGCGATCACGAGCGCGCTGATGAAGTCGCCGGCGAAGACGTAGGTGATGAGCGCGACGCCCTCGATCGCGGTGAACGCGATGAGGAGTCGTTTCGCGCTCGTGCGATCGGCGAGCCACCCGCCGGCGAAGGACGCGACGACGCCCGCGGCGCTCGATGCGGCGAGCACGATCGCGACCTCGTGGGGCGCGAGGCCGACGATGAACGTGAAGTACAGCACGGTGACCGTGAGGAAGATGCCGCGGCCGACTCGCGAGATCATGGTCGCGCTGACCAGGATGCGCAGCACCGGATCCGAGAGGGACGCCGCCACACGTGCGGCGAACGAGCGCTTGGCCGGCGTCGCCGGGTCGATGGTCGGAATCGTGCCGGTGTCTTCGGATGGTGTTGCGGTAGGGCTCACTCGTCAGTTCTCGCAGACCCGTCACCGCGTCGAAATTGATGTAGCGTTACGCTTCATGTTGCGATACGTGCTCAATGAGGGGGATGTCGCGGCCGTCCGCTTCGGCATCTCCCCGCTCTGCGAACTCGGCCTGTCGCTGCGCGCCATCGACGACCCGGCGCGGTTCCCACTGCAGCTGCCGTGGCTGCGCCGAACGGAAGCGGCACGCGCCGATCTCGACACCGAGGCACTGCGGGGGCTCATCGACGAGCGACTCTGGACCCCCGACTTCCTGAACCCGCGACCCGAGTCGCCGCTGACCCGCCTCGACGACGAGTTCGAGCAGTTGCGAGCCGTCGCGCCCGAGACCTTCATCGCGGATCTCGTCGCGGTGCACGGGCAGGTGCCTGCCGTCTTCGAGGGCTCGCCGAAAGCCGCCATCCACCGCATCGTGCGGGCGCTGCAGGAACTCTGGGATGCCTCGTTCGCCCCGTACTGGCCGCGCATGCGCGCCGTGCTCGAGGCCGACGTCGTGCATCGGGGCCGGCAGATCGCGCAGAGCGGACTCTCGACGATGCTGAACGGCATCTCCTCGACCGTCGACTACGCCGACGGGGTCGTGTCGGTGCGACTGCGCGACCCCGCCGATCGGCTGCAACGCATCGACGGCCTCGGCCTCACCCTCGTACCGACGATGTTCACCCGTCGAGGCTCCGCCCCCGTCGGGGACGGTCCGCCGATGATCATGTACCCGGCGCGCGGGCAGGGCGCCCTCTGGGAGACGGAGCGGGTCGCGAACCCCGCCGCGGTCGCCGCCATCCTCGGCGAGACGCGGGCGAGCCTGCTCTCCGCGCTCGGCGACCCGGCGTCGTCGACCGAGCTCGGCGTGCGCTTCGGGGTCACGCCGTCGGCCGTCAACCAGCACCTGCGTGCGCTCCGCGACGCCGGCCTCCTCGTCTCGACGAGGTACGGCCACAGCGTGCTCTACCTGCGCAGCGAGCTCGGCAGCGCACTGCTCGACGCCCGCGCCGGCTGATGAGGTCTGCCGGTCACGCCGGGTCGGGCGTCACCCGCAGCACGACCTTGCCGCGCACATGCCCGCCCTCGATCAGCCGATGCGCGTCGGCGCCCTGCTCGAGCGGGAACTCGCGTTCGACGTGCACGCGAACGGCGCCGTCGTCGATGAGTCGGGTGATCACCGACAGCGTTCGGGCGTCGGGTGCGACCGAGTACCCGGTGGAACGGATGCCGCGCGCCGCGGCCTCCTCGGCCATGGTGGGCCACGAGCCCGTCGGCACGGTCACGATCAGCCCGGCCGGCCGCAGCGCCTCGAGCGAGCGAGTGCCCGTGGCATCCGCGACGTTGCCGATCAGGTCGATGACCACGTCTTGGCCGGTGGCGATCTCTTCGAACCGCTCGGTCGTGTAGTCGATGACCCGGCGGGCGCCGAGTTCGCGAACGAAGTCGGCGTTGCCGGCCGAGGCGGTGGCCGTGACGACGGCACCGAAATACGCCGCGAACTGTACGGCGAAGTGGCCCACTCCGCCGGCTGCGGCATGGATCAACACGCGCTGGCCGTCGTGCACGCGCGCCGTGTCGACGACGGCGCCCCACGCCGTGAGCGCCGCGATCGGCACGGCGGCCGCCTCGGCGAACGAGAGCGAGGCGGGCATGCGGGTGACGCTCAGCGAGCTCACCGAGATCAGTTCGGCGTAGCTGCCGCCGACGCGGGGCACGCGCCCCATTCCGTACACCCGGTCACCCGGTTGCAGCGGATGCGCCGAGTAGGGCACCGCTTCGACGACACCGGCGAAGTCGCCGCCGAGCACGGCGGGATAGGCGAGGATCGCCCCCGCGACACCTCGTCCGGCTCGGGTCTTCACGTCGATCGGGTTCACGCCCGCGGCGACGACTCGCACGAGCACCTCGTCGCTGACGCGCAGCGGGTCGGGCACCTCGGCCAGGTGCAGCTCATCGGCTCCGCCCGTCTGATCGATCACCAAAGCCCGCATCGACACACCCTCCTGTGATTCGTCCCTCGCACAGTAACCGCTCTCGCTATGATCGCACCGACCCCCGGCGGCCGGCGGTGTCGCCGAACGGGGAACGGCAGCGTCGTGCCTTCCGTCGGTCGAGTAGGCGCGCCGGCGTCGCCTTCCGTCGGTCGAGTAGGCGCGCCAGCGCCGTATCGAGACCCCGCGCCCCCGCGACCGCTCAGGCCCGGGTGTGCTGCAACCAGCGGGCGACACCCTCGCGCAGCAACGCCGACTGCGCGCTCAGCCCGTCGTCGCGGGGCGGCAGCTCGACGAGGGGTGCGTCGAGCGCGCCGGCCCAGCGCTCGGCGAGTTCGTACGGATGCACAGGGTCGCGCCGCGCTCCGAGGACGAGCGAGCGGATGCCGCGTTCGGCGAGCCCTGCGAGCTCGGCATCGGCCGTGAATGCACGGTTGCGCGGGATCTCGACGAGTCGCATCGCCCGGCGCGCCGCGTCGGGCGCAGAGAACTGCGCGAGCAGTCCGCGTGCGCCGGCCGGCGACTCCGCGGCGACGCGTTGGAACACGGCCCGCTCGCGGAACTCGTCGACCCCTGCCGGCCCGGCGTCGGCGAGGATCTGACCGATCACCGGGAAGGCGCGCAGGTGCTCGGGCAGTGACCGGTCGCTGAACGAGGGCCGAACGAAGACGGCACGCTCGATCGGCAGCAGCCCGTCGAGCGCGAGCCGCAACGCGATCGCGGCGCCGAGCGAGATGCCGACGACCGTGAGCGGGGCGGATGCGTCGACGTCGAGCCCGCCCGCATCTGCGATGGCTTCCCGCACCGATGTGGCGACCTCGACGGCGAGCCGATCGAGTCGGAAGTCGTCGGGGTCGCCCACCGAGAGGTACCCGCCATGGGCACGGATGTCGGGCGCGACGATGAGCTCGTCGGCACCGATCGCGGCGTGCACGGCCGGCGTGAGGAGATCGAGGGGCTGTCGACGGTCGGCGCCGAGGCCGTGCAGCAGGACGGTCGTCACGCGAGCGCCCCCGGCCGGTACACCGCGCGGGGGTCTTCGCTCGCGCCGTTCGGCCGGATCGCCGCGAGCAGGTGGTTCGCGAGCCCGACGAGGATCGCGATCTGGTCGTCGTCTCGATCGACCCAGCGGTACAGCGGCTCATCGGCGACCGGGACGAATTCGTCGTGCTGCTCCCAGACGACGAGCGTGCGCTCGGCGCCGAGCACGTATTGCTGCCACCAGACCTGGCGCAGGTAGCCGCGCGGGATGCCGCGCCATGGTTTCGAGGTCGTCTTGATCTCGCAGAGCTCGAGGGTGCCGTTCGGTGCAACCCGCAGTCCGTCGGGTGTCGCGAGGTGGCGGCGTTCGAACTCGGAGTGGAAGAGCAGGGTCGACGGCTCGATGCCGTGGCTCTGCCTCGCCCACTCGGCGATCACGGGCTCGCGGGCCCGGCCGTGGTCGGTGTACCGGCTGCCGCCGAAGCTGTACCGGCTGCCGTGCAGTTTCTCGTGGGCCGCGGTGCGCACCGATTCGGGGGTCGCGAGCTTCGCGGCATCCGTCGCGGTGATGCCCTGCGAGCGTGCTCGCAGCCAGGCGACCCGGTCGCTCGAGTCGGCTACGACCCGTGAGTGGCACGGATGCCGCGGGCGCTCGTCGACCGCGACCGGCGTCGTCACACTCTCGAGATCGAAGAGGGCGAAGGGGGTGTCGGGCACCCTCCGAGCGTACCCTTCGGCACCCACGTCGACCTCGTCACACGCGGTCGAAATCCGAGCGGGATTCAGCGGGCGGCGAGCGCGACGATGCCCTCGGGTGAGAGGGCGTGGTGGATGGCGAGCATGCTGGCCCCGAGCACCGCGGCGTTCTCGGCCGCCGCCGACTGCACGATCGTCAGATGCTCGGTCGCGAGCGGCATCGAGCGCGTGTAGACGACCTCGCGAACTCCTGCGATGAGGTGTTCGCCCGCCCGCGCCATCGATCCGCCGATCGCCACGACCGAGGGATTGACGAGGCTCACGCACGCGGTCAGCACCTCGCCGATGTCGCGGCCGGCCTGGCGCACGGCTTGGATCGCCTCGATGTCGCCGCGCTTGACGAGCTCGACGACATCGTTCGACGACTCGGCCTCGATGCCCTGCTCGCGCAGGGCCCTCGCGATGGCCGGGCCGGAGGCGAGGGCCTCGAGGCATCCGCGGTTGCCGCAATGACAGGGCACGTCACTGCCGCGGGCCACCCGCACATGGCCGATGTCGCCGGCGATGCCCTGCGCGCCCCGCTGCAGCAGGCCGCCAGAGATGATGCCCGAGCCGATGCCGGTGGCGACCTTCACGAACATGAGGTGCTCGACCTGCGGCCACGCGAGTTGGCGCTCGCCGAGCGCCATGATGTTCACGTCGTTGTCGACGAGCACCGGTACCTCGAGGTGCTGCTGCACCCAGCCGGGCACGTCGAAGCGGTCCCAGCCGGGCATGATCGGCGGGTTCACCGGCCGGCCGGTGGAGTGCTCGACGGGGCCGGGCACGCCGATGCCGATGGCGGCGAGATCGTGCCGGTCGCGGCCGAGGCCGTCGATGAGTGCGAGGCCCGCGTCGACCATCCAGCTCAGCACCGGCTCCGGTCCTTCGGCGATGTCTCGGCGTTCGGCGTGTTCGGCGAGCACGGTGCCGGCGAGGTCCGTCACGGCGATCGTCGCGTGGGATGCGCCGAGATCGGCCGCCAGCACGATGCGGGCGGATGGATTCAGGGCGAACTGCGACGGCGGCCGTCCGCCGGTCGACGCGGCGTCGGCCACCGGCGAGACGAGGCCGAGCTGCATGAGCTCGTCGACTCGCGCTGCGATCGTCGAGCGTGCGAGACCCGTCGTCTGCGCCAGCGAGGCTCGCGTGCGGGGTTCGCCATCGCGAAGCAGCTGGAACAGCTCGCTCGCCCCGGAGGTGCCGAGGGCCGATCCGCGATTGACATCCACCATTCATTGAGTAAAGCACACCCCCTTCGGTCGCAGGAATATCTCGAAGACGTAACGACACCGGCAACTTTTGACGAGCGACTAGCAAAAGATGCCGAGGTGTGTCAGCATGTCCCCATGACAACGGACGTCACCGCCCCAACCCGCACACTTCGCGCGGGTTTCGTCGGCGGCGGCTTCATGGCCGCCGTTCACTCCCGCGCCTCTCGTGCAGCCGGTGTCGACCTGGCGGGTGGTGCGTCCTCCTCTCCCGAGCGCGCCCGAAGCGCCGTCGACCGCCTCGGTCTCGGCGTGGCGTTCGACTCGGTGGCTGAGATGATCGCCGATCCCGGCATCGACGTCGTGCACATCTGCACGCCGAACGTGACGCACGCCGCGATCGCCCGCGCCGCGCTCGAAGCCGGCAAGCACGTCATCTGCGAGAAGCCCCTCGCCACCGGTCTCGCCGACGCCACGGCACTGACGGCGCTCGCCGCCGAGCGCGGGCTCGTCGCCGCGGTGCCCTTCGTCTACCGATTCCACCCGATGGCTCGCGAGGCGCGTGCCCGGGTCGCCGCCGGTGAGATCGGGCGTCTCATCAGTGTGCAGGGCGCCTACCTGCAGGATTGGCTCGCGGCACCGCTCGACGACGACTGGCGCGTCGACTCGGCCCTGGGCGGTCCTTCACGGGCATTCGCCGACATCGGCTCCCACCTCGTCGACCTGATCGAATTCGTGAGCGGAGATCGCATCGTGCGGCTGAACGCCTCGAGCCGTACCGTCTACGAAGCCCGCGCGACCCACGATGACATCGCCACCGAAGACCTCGTCGCCCTCGTCGTCGAACTCGGTTCGGGCGCGGTCGGCACCTTGCTGGTGTCGCAGGTCGCACCGGGTCGCAAGAACGCGCTGTCCATCGAGCTCGCCGGCAGCGATGCGAGCGTGCGATTCGACCAGGAGCGCCCTGACACGCTCTGGGTCGGGCGTGTCGGCATGTCGACGGTGATCGAACGCGACGCAGCACGCCTCGGCGCTGACGCCGCCCGGCTGTCGGTGGTGCCCGCGGGGCATCCGATGGGCTATCAAGACGCTTTCAACGCCTTCGTCGCCGATGCGTACGCGGCAATCGGTGGCAGTCCGCCCGAAGGCTTGCCAAGCTTCGAAGACGGCCTTCGTGCCGTTCGCGTGACGGAAGCCGTGCTCACCTCGGCGGCCTCCGGTGACTGGGTGGAGGTATCCGCATGACCGCCGACGCGCAGCAGGCGGGGGTCGCTCCCGTGCTCGTGGCCACCGGCCTCGAAAAGTCGTTCTTCGGTGTCACCGTGCTCCGCGGGGTCGGGCTGACGCTCCGCCCGGGTGAGGTGCACGGTCTCGTCGGCGAGAACGGCGCCGGCAAGTCGACGTTCATGAAGATCCTCGCGGGCGTGTACGAGCGCGACGCCGGCACCATCGAACTCGATGGCCGGGAAGTCGCGTTCACGCACCCCGTACAGGCCGCGCACGCCGGACTGGCGACGGTCTTCCAGGAGTTCAACCTGCTGCCCGAGCGCAGCGTCGCGCAGAACGTCTTCCTCGGTCGGGAGCCGCGGCGCGGCGGCTTCGTCGACAAGCGGGCGATGCTCGCCGAGACCCGGTCGCTCCTCGCCGACCTCGGCATCGACTCGATCGACGCGGATGCCCCGGTGCGCACGTTGACCGTCGCCGAACAGCAGATCGTCGAGATCGTGAAGGCGCTCTCGGTCGACGCCCGCGTCATCCAGATGGACGAGCCGACGGCCGCGCTCGCCGACCACGAGGTCGAACTGCTCTACGCGATCATCCGACGCCTGCAGGAGCGCGGGGTCGCAGTGCTCTATGTCTCGCACCGGCTGAAGGAGATCTTCGACCTCTGCGACACCATCACCGTGCTGAAAGACGGTGCACTCGTCTCGAGCGGGCCCGCGGCCGAGCTCGACACCGACGAGCTCGTGCGCCGCATGGTCGGCCGGCCGATCTCGGCGTACTTCCCCGAGGCGGAGGCCGACACCGTGCTCGGCGAGCCGCGGCTCGAGCTGCGCCGCGCAGGCAACGCCTTCGTCGACGGCATCGACCTCGAACTCCGGGCCGGCGAAATCGTCGGCGTTGCGGGCCTGCAGGGTTCGGGCCGCACCGAGCTCGTCGAAGCGGTGTTCGGCATCGCCCCCTTCACTCGCGGCGAGCTCCTCCTCGACGGACAGCCGGTGCACATGGCGTCGGCCCGCCAGGCCGTCAAGGCCGGCGTGGCACTCATCACCGAGGACCGCAAGGCGCAGGGCCTCGCCCTCAACCAGT
This sequence comes from Agromyces sp. GQ35, assembly GCF_059758475.1. Taxonomy (NCBI): domain Bacteria; kingdom Bacillati; phylum Actinomycetota; class Actinomycetes; order Micrococcales; family Microbacteriaceae; genus Agromyces; species Agromyces sp. GQ35. Next base: position 1,669,854 of record NZ_JCAXEO010000001.1, read on the forward strand.
CGGTCGGCGACAACGCCCTGCTCGTCATCCGGTCGGTCTTCTCCCGCCGCACCGGAGAGGCCCGTCGCGAGCTGCCGGGCGTGCTCTCCTCGCTCGAGGTCTCCTCGCGCGGCGTCGACCAAGAGGTGCAGTACCTCTCGGGCGGCAACCAGCAGAAGGTCGTGCTCGCGAAGTGGCTCGCCACGAAGCCGCGGGTGGTGCTGCTCGACGAGCCCACCCGAGGCATCGACGTCGGCGCGAAGGTCGCCGTGTACACGCTCATGCGCCGTCTCGCCAAAGAAGGAGTCGCCATCCTCATGATCTCGTCGGAACTGCCCGAGGTCATCGGCATGTCCGATCGCATCATCGTCATGCACGACGGTCGTGCCTCGGCCGAACTGCCGGCCCGCAGTGACGAAACCACGATCCTGTCGGCTGCGACCGGCACATTGAAGCTGGGCGGCGAGAAGATCGTCGGCACTGCGGATGTCTCGAGCGAGGGGACCGACCGATGAGCACCGTCACCGCGACCCCCGCGCGCCGAGGCCGTCGTCGGCGCCTCGATGCGAGCCTCATCGTCGGCATCGCCCTCGTCGGCGTGATCGTGATCGGTGCGATCCTCGTGGCGAGCGTCGGGCGCAACTTCTTCAGCGCCGGCAACATCCGCGACATCCTCACGGGCATGAGCGTGCTCGGCTTCGTCGCCATCGGCCAGACCCTCGTGATCCTGTGCGCCTCGCTCGACCTGTCGGTGCCCTACGTGGTGAGCCTGTCGAGCCTCATCGCCGCCGACATGATGCGGGGAAACCCCGCGAACATCCCCGCGGCAGTGCTCACGGTCGTCGTCGTCGCCGGCCTCATCGGCCTCGTCAACGGACTCATCGTCACGAAGCTCAAGGTCAATGGCTTCATTGCGACGCTCGGTACCGGCCTCATCATCAAGGGGTACCTCGATACCAATTACAAGGGCACGAGCGGTGAGGTGCCGTTCGAGTTCCAGCTGATTGGCGCGACCGGCATCGGCCCGGTGCCGGTGTCGACCCTCATCATGATCGCGGTCGCGCTGCTCGGTGCGTTCTTCCTGGCCCGCACCCGCATCGGCAACCACATGTTCGCGGTCGGCGGCAACGAGCAGGTCGCCCGCCTCTCCGGCATCCGCACGGCTCGGCCGATCATCGTCGCCCACGTGCTGTGCTCCGTCACCGCGGCCTTCGCCGGACTGCTTCTCGCGAGCCGCCTCGGCGTCGGCAGCCCGACCGTCGGCACGCAGGGCGGCTACGACCTGCTCTCGATCGCCGCGGTCGTGCTCGGCGGCACCCTGCTCATGGGCGGCCGCGGTTCGATCTGGGGCACGATCGGCGGCGTCGCGATCTTCGCGGTCGTCGACAACGTGATGAGCGTCATGCAGGTGAACCCCTTCCTGAAAGACGTCGTCCGCGGTGTCGTCATCGTCGCGGCGGTCGCGGTGTACACGAGCCGGTCGCTCGATCGACGCAGACCCAGGTTCGGTGGCGGCGCAGCTGCGACGACCCCCGAAGCAGCGAGCGGCGATCCGGCACGCACCGGGCCAGACACTCTCGACAGCGCCGGGGCGGCGCATGCGGACTCGCCGGTCGCCGAACACGAGAAGGAGGGCTCGGCATGAGCGCCGTCACCACCGACCGACCCGATTTCGGCAGCCGGCTCGCGGGCTTCGGCCGCACCCTGGTCAGCCCGCGCGGCGCGGTCTTCCTGCTCCTCGTCGTGCTCCTCCTCGCGATCACGGTGCTGAACCCGTCGTTCGCCGAGCCGTCGCAGTTCATCCGCTTCGTGCAGCGTGTCGCACCCATCGCCATCGTCGCGATCGGTCAGTACTTCGTGATCGTCGGCGGTGAGTTCGACCTGTCGATGGGCTCGGTCGTCACCGCGCAGGTCGTGATCGCCGGCAACCTGATCGGCCCCGACGAGGCGAAGTCGCTTCCGGTGCTCGCCTTCATGCTCGCCTTCGGCGCCTTCATCGGGCTCGTGAACGGCCTCATCGTCACGCTGCTCAAGGTGCCGAGCTTCATCGCGACCCTCGGCATGATGCTCGCTCTGCTCGGCGCCACCCTCTACTGGACCGGCGGCGCCGCCACCGGCAACCCGGCCGACGGCTTCCGCGAAATCGGGCGCGGCGGCCTCCGCGGCATCCCGGTCATCGAGATCCTGCCCTGGTCGGTCGTGATCCTCGTGGCCGTGCTGCTCGTCGCGGTCTGGTTCGCACGGCGCCCGTTCGGACGCACCATCATCGCGCTCGGGGACAACCCGACGACCGCGCGCTACGCCGGCGCCCGCAACTGGTGGGTGAAGACCTCGACGTTCATCATCTCCTCGCTCTCGGCGACGATCGCCGGCGTGCTGCTCGTCGGATACGCGGGGGTGCACCCGAGCGTCGGTCGCGGCTACGAGTTCACCGCCATCACCGCGGTCGTGCTCGGCGGCGTGGTGCTCGGCGGCGGTCGCGGCTGGGTGGTCGCCGCTGCGGCCGGCGCGTTCGCGCTCGAAGCCCTCTTCACCCTGTTGAACTTCGCCGGGGTGCCGTCGACCTACCGCGATGCCGTGCAGGGAGCCATCATCATCCTCGCGGTGGCGTATGCGGCGACGACGTTCCGTGCGCGCCGCAAGGGCCGCGCGCTCGAAGCGCCGGTGATCCCGCCCGGGCCGACGGCTCCGACCTCGCCGAACGCGGCGACCCAGATTTCGCCGGTGACGGCGACCCAGACTTCGCCGGCACCGGCGGAGGAGCGGAGTGCCTCGGCACCCGTTCGCCCTGCATCCACTCCCTCGACGCCGAGGGCTGACAACGAAACCAAAGGAGGTTCGTGATGCGACGCAGATTCACTGTGGCATCCGCCATGGTCGGTGCTCTCGCGCTCATGGCGCTCGCCGGCTGTACCACCGACCCGAACGTGGGCGCGCCCACCGACGAGGCGGCACCGAGCGAGGAAGCGGTCGAGTGGTTCGACCAGGAGCTCTTCGACAAGCAGGACGCCGAGCGCGGTGTCGTGCCCGAAGGCCCTGAAGACCAGCCCTGGCTCCAGTCCATCAACGCCGAGCTCGTCGACACGTCGCAGTACGCCTCGACCGGGGCGAAGAAGGCGTGCTTCGCGAACGCCTCGATCTCCAACCCGTGGCGCCAGACCGGCTGGATCACCATGAACCAGCAGCTCAAGGTGCTGCAGGACGCCGGGGTCATCTCCGAGATGGAGACCCGTGACGCGCAGGACTCGGATGACACGCAGATCGCCGACATCGACTACTTCATCGGCGAGGGCAACTGCGACATCTTCCTCATCTCGCCGAACTCCACGGCTGCGATGACGCCGGCGGTCGAGCGTGCATGCGACACCGGCAAGCCCGTCGTGGTCTTCGACCGCGGTGTGCAGACCGACTGCCCCGTCACGTTCATCCACCCCATCGGTGGCTTCGCGTGGGGCATCGACACGGCCGAGTTCCTCATCGACGAGCTCGAAGAGGGCGACAAGGTGGTGGCACTCCGCATCCTCCCGGGTGTCGACGTGCTCGAGCAGCGCTGGGCCGCGGCCGAGAAGCTGTTCGACGAAGCCGGCATCGAGGCGGTCGACTACTTCACGGGTGCCGACCCCACGGAGATCAAGAAGATCATCTCCGACGAGCTCGCCAAGGGCGACGTGAAGGGCATCTGGATGGACGCCGGTGACGGCGCCGTCGCAGCCATCGAGGCGTTCGAAGACGCCGGCGCCGACTACCCCGTCATGACGGGTGAAGACGAGATGAGCTTCCTCCGCAAGTGGAAGGAGACGGGGCTCACGGGTCTCGCCCCGGTCTACTCGAACTTCCAGTGGCGTACGCCCCTTCTCGCCGCGCAGAAGATCTTCGCGGGCGAGCAGGTTCCGGTCGAGTGGGTGCTGCCGCAGTCGCCGATCACCGCCGGCGAGGTCGACGAGTACCTCGCACTGAACGAGAACATGCCCGACGGTCACTACGCGAAGTTCGGCGGAGAAGACCTGCCCGGCTACCCACAGGTCTGGGAAGACCGCATCATCCCGTAACCGAAGACCGGCTACGACACCCGCCGGTCGAGTAGGCCGCCAGGGCCGTATCGAGACCTGACACACTGGTCTCGATACGCGGCTCCGCCGCTACTCGACCGGCGATCCCCGTCTGCAAGGAGGCAGCATGCGTCGCATCATCGGCGTCAACACCTGGGTCTGGACCTCTCCGCTCGATGACGCAGGGCTCGCCGAGATCGCCGCGAAGGCGGCCGCGATGGGCTTCGGTGCGATCGAGCTGCCGGTCGAGAACCCGGGCGACTGGTCGCCGGATGCCGCGGCCGACGTGCTGCGCGAGCACCGACTGGCACCGGTGGTCGTCGGTGCCATGGCGCCCGGCCGCAACCTCATCGCTGCGCCCGGCTCCGAGATCGTCGCCACCCAGAACTACCTCGTGCACTGCATCGGCGTCGCCGAGCGGCTCGGCTCGCGCGTCGTCGCCGGACCGTTCACCTCGTCGACCGGGCGCACGTGGCGCATGGACGCCGAGGAACGCGCCGAGCGGTACCGCGAGCTCCAGGGCAGCCTCGGGCCGGTCGTGCGGGCGGCCGAGCGCAGCGGCGTCCGCATCGCCATCGAACCGCTGAACCGCTACGAGACGAGTCTCGTGAACACGGTCGAGCAGGCGCTCGAGGCACTCGGCCCGCTGCTCGGGCCCGGCCTCGGCCTCGCGCTCGACAGCTACCACCTGAACATCGAGGAGAAGAGCATCGGCGACGCCATCCGCCTGGCGGGCGAGCACCTCGCCTACGTGCAGGTGTGCGGCAACGACCGCGGTGCGGTCGGCGACGACCACATCGACTGGCCGGCGTTCCTCGACGCGCTCGACGAGGTGGGCTACTCCGGCTCGCTGGGCCTCGAGAGCTTCACCGGCGACAACGACACCATCGCCGTCGCCGCCTCGGTCTGGCGGCCTTTGGCCACTTCGCAAGACGATCTCGCGGAACGGAGCATCCGCTACCTGACCGCACTTCAAGACGAACGGGAGCGCGCATGACCCCGCACGAGCCTCAGCCGAGTGCCCAGCAGCACTCCTCGGGCGAGACGGATGCAGCGGCATCCGGAACCCGCCCGGTCACCCTCTTCACGGGCCAGTGGGCCGACCTGCCGTTCGCAGAGGTCGCGCGCCTCGCGGCGGAGTGGGGCTACGACGGGCTCGAGATCGCCTGCTCCGGCGACCATCTCGACCTGAAGCTCGCCGAAGAGGAGCCCGGCTACCTCGACGAACGGCGTGAGATCCTCGCGCGCCACGGTCTCTCGGTGCACGCCATCTCGAACCACCTCACCGGGCAGGCCGTCTGCGACGACCCCATCGACTTCCGCCACGAGGCGATCGTGCGCCCGTACACGTGGGGCGACGGCGACGCCGAGGGTGTTCGCCAGCGCGCGGCCGACGACATGAAGCGTGCCGCTCGCGTCGCTCGCGCCCTCGGTGTCGACACGGTCGTCGGATTCACGGGCTCGGCGATCTGGCCGTATGTCGCGATGTTCCCGCCGGTTCCGGTCTCGGTGATCGACGCCGGCTACGAGGACTTCGCGAACCGCTGGAACCCGATCCTCGACGTCTTCGACGCCGAGGGCGTGCGGTTCGCGCACGAGGTGCATCCCTCCGAGATCGCCTACGACTACTGGAGCTCGGTGCGCACGCTCGAGGCGATCGGGCACCGCGAGGCGTTCGGGTTCAACTGGGACCCCTCGCACATGATGTGGCAGAACATCGACCCGGTGGGTTTCATCTGGGATTTCAAGGACCGCATCTACCACGTCGACTGCAAAGACACACGGATGCGACCGGCCAACGGCCGCGCGGGGGTGCTCGGGTCGCACCTGCCTTGGGGCGACCCTCGTCGGGGCTGGGACTTCGTGTCGACGGGCCACGGCGACGTGCCGTGGGAAGACGCGTTCCGGGCGCTCGACGCGATCGGCTACTCCGGCCCGATCTCGGTCGAGTGGGAGGACGCCGGCATGGACCGGCTGCACGGCGCAGCAGAGGCCGTCGGATACATCCGCTCGCTGCTCTGGCCGAAGCCCGCGACGTCGTTCGACGCGGCCTTCTCGAACCAGTAGGGCGCGTCAGTCCGGGATGCTCCAGTAGTACGCGACGCCGCCCGGGTGCAGCTCGGTGATCGCCCAGTCGACCGAGCGATCCCAGGTCGGATCGGTGTGCCCGGCGTAGCGGACGACCGTCGCGCCGTCGGCCCCGGTCTCGACCGAGGTCACGATGCCCGTGTGATCGCGGTCGCCGGAGTCGTCCCAGTCGAACTGCACGACGTCGCCGACCTTCACGGATGCGCGTTCGTCGTCGGTGAGGGCGGTGGCTCGCTCGGGGTGCTCGTCGAGGTAGTCGCGCAGCGCGGTCGAGCTGATCCACGCGTCGGAGCTGCTGTAGGCATCGCCCGACCCGTCGTACCACCACTCGTCGTCTTCGACCCAGCCTCGTGCGAGCAGCGTCTGGCTCGTGAAGTTCACGCAGTCGTTGTCGTCGACGAATCCGAACTGCTCGCTCTCGGTGTCGGCCCAGTGCTCCTGGGCGTACTCGAGCTGCGCGGCGACCGCCAGGGAGTACGCCGAGAAGTCGACGACCTGGGCATCGGACTCGGAGGTCTCGATGCCGGCGCCGTCGGAACCGGTGGTCGTGTCGGCGGACGCAGCGCGGTCATCGTCACCGGCGGAGCCCGTCGTCTGCACGACCGCCCACACTCCGCCGGCGACGGCGAGCACGCCGACGAGGCTGAGGGCGACGATCGTGCGGCGAATGCGATGGGTGCGGTCGGGTGCAGTGGGGGACATCCACTTCACGGTACGAAACGAATCTGGGCGGTCGCCTCGTGCCGCGACCGTCAGTCCCGCGGCTCGAACTCGTTGAGCCGCCAGCTCTGGTCGAACCACGGCTCCAGCGGCCCGTAGATGCGGAAGAACGGGAACCAGGATTTGCCCGGGATGGTCTCGACCCAGTTCGACTCCCTGCCCTCGGGCGCGACGGGGCCGAAGTGGAGGTCGTACGAACCGTCGCCGTTGGCCTCGACCTTGCCGTCGTTGCTGGCGATGGCGGGGTAGGGCGTCGAGGGCACGACGAGGAGCGAACGGGTCTGCGTGTCGTAGAGGTCGATCGCCCAGAAGTTCTTCGCAGGCGGGTTCGGGTCGACGTGCAGCGTGTAGTTGCGAGCACCGTCGAGCAGGTCGCCGTTCGCATCGTGCACGGTGTACGCGTACGCCGAGCCGGCGCCGACCTGGGCGTGGGCCATCGCCGGGGTGATGACCGTGGCGAGGTAGTGGAACTGGGTGCGGGCGTCGAGCAACCGGGCGCCGTTGCGCAGGAACTCGTAGTCGCCGCCGACGAAGCCGTTGCGCCACGACCCGTACAGCACGGCATCGGGGTCGCGCGGCGCATAGGCGATCACCCGGGCGATGCCCGCGGCGATCGGCGCGGCCAGCTCGAGGATGGCCGTGAGCCGCGCATCGGGCTCGAACGGCTGCCCCTTCACGATGCCGATGGCGGCGAGCTGCCCGGCTCGCTCGGCGTCGAGTGCCTCGACCGGCTCCTCCTGCACGAGTTCGGCCACCTCCTCGTAGAACGAGAAGTCGTTGGCGTGCACCGTGTTGATCGCGAGGTCGGAGATGTTGACGAACTCGTTCGCGTCGGGATTCTCGGCCTGCGCCAGCGGATAGATGCGCGTCTGCTTCATGGCGGGGACTCCGCCGAGGGCTCTGAGCACGACGAAGTTCGTGAAGGTCGGGGTCCGGTATGTGAAGTACCCGTCGGGCACCTCGCCGTCATAGCCCGGCGGGAGGAACAGGTATTTGCCGCCGGCTCCCCGATCGGGCCCGGCGATGCCCATGTCGGCCACGTACCGGAACCAGAAGTCGTCGACGACGCAGAGCGATTGCGGCGGCGCTTCGATGACCGTGGGTCCCCAGGCCTTCAGGTCGAGCATCGTGACGCCGTAGGTCGTCTCGGTGTTCGGCGTGAGGTACAACGCCTTCGACGTCGCCCTCGGCTCCGTGATGCCGATCTGGCGGGCCGACCTGACGCCCGCGGTGCGCAGGCCCGTGCGGAACGCCACGAGCGAGGCGCCCGGCACGGCGTTCAGGAACACCTCGATGCCGCGCATGAGGTCGAGGGCGTCGTAGGCGGTATCGGCCGTTTCGGGCAGCGGCACGCCATCGAAGAACCGCAGCTCCCCGAAGGGCGACGGCACCACGTCGGCCGTGCTGAGCGAGGCCACCGCCTTCGCCATCTCGCCGGCGGTCAGCTGGGCGTTGATGTGTTCGGACCCTGACATGATTCCCCCATCGTGAAAGGCCGGTACGCCCACTCTGGCAGCGGCCCGTTTCAGGGACAAGGGGCGTCGACGAGCGAGCGGATGCCTCGCGCGCACGAGGCATCCGCTCATGGAAGTCATAGGAAACGCATAGGCCCGCGCGGATACTGGAGACATGAGCACGAGCCCTGCGCCGACCCAGCACCGCGCCCCCGCCATCGCCAAGGGCGACGGCTCGATGGTGCGTGTGCTCGTGGTCGACGACGAGCACTCGCTCACCGAGCTCCTGAAGATGGCACTGCGTTACGAGGGGTGGGATGTGCGCACCGCCGCCGACGGGTACAGCGCGGTGAAGATCGCCCGCGAGTTCCGGCCCGACGCGATCGTGCTCGACATCATGCTGCCCGACATCGACGGCCTCGAGGTGCTGCAGCGCGTGCGCGCCGACGGTGCCGAGACGCCCGTGCTGTTCCTCACGGCGAAGGACTCGCTCGACGACCGCATCGCCGGTCTGACCGCCGGCGGCGACGACTACGTCACGAAGCCGTTCAGCCTCGAGGAGGTCGTGGCGCGCCTGCGCGGACTCATCCGGCGCTCGACCCTTACGCTGGCACAGGCGAAGGACCCGGTGCTCGTCGTCGGCGACCTCAGCCTCGACGAGGACTCCTACGAAGTCGCCCGCGACGGGGTGTCCATCGAACTCACCGCGACCGAGTTCGAGTTGCTGCGCTTCCTGATGCGCAACCCGCGTCGGGTGCTCTCGAAGGCGCAGATCCTCGATCGAGTCTGGTCGTACGACTTCAGCGGCAAGGAATCGGTCGTCGAGCTCTACATCTCGTACCTGCGCAAGAAGATCGACGCCGGCCGCGAGCCGATGATCCACACCGTGCGCGGTGCCGGGTACATGCTCAAGGCCGTCGGATGACGCGGCCGGGCGACCCCGGCCATGCCGCGTCGGCGCGCGCGACCCTGACGGCGTCGACCTCGATGGTCGGTGACGACAGCGAAGGCGGCGGTGGAGCGGAAGCCTCCCGTCGACGCCAGTGGACACTGCAGCGACGCCTGCTGCTGGTGCTCGCCGGATTGCTTGCCGCGGTCAGCGTCGTGGTCGGGATCGTCAGCGTCAGCGTGTTCCACACGTCGTCCGTCGCAGCCGTCGACGCCGACCTTCGCTCGGCGATGGATCGAGCCGAACTGAACATCCGCGGACCGGTGGCGTTTCCGGGTGGTACGGAACCGGCGAACGTGCTGCTCGACGTCGCGGGTCAGTCGGCAGGAACCCTCGCCGCCGTGGTGCCCGATGTCGGCACCGCCGACGCAGCCTACATCGCCGAGGACGCGCAGGGGATCCTGACGCTCGGGCCGGAGGCGGCGGCAACGCTCGCCGCCGTTCCCGACGACGGGCAGGCGCACACGATCGAGGTGGGTCAGGGTCTCGGCGCGTTCCGCGCACTCGCCGAACGAAAGGACCTCGCCCCCGAGACACGAGTCGTGCTCGCCCTCCCGCTCGCGGAGACGAACGGGGCGGTGCGGGAGCTCGCGGTGACCATCTCCGTCGTGGCCCTGGTCGGGCTGGTGCTCGCGCTCGGCTTCGGTTCCATGATCGTGCGGAGAGCGCTGGCACCGTTGTCGCGGATGACCGAGACGGCGCAGCGGGTCTCGGAGATGCCGCTCGAACGCGGCGACGTCGACCTCACCCAGCGGGTCGCCGAGACCGACGAACGCACCGAGGTGGGGCGCCTCGGCGGTGCCTTCAATCGCATGCTCGGCCACGTGTCGTCCGCGCTCTCGGCTCGCGAGGAGAGCGAGCAGAGGGTTCGCCGCTTCGTCGCCGACGCCAGTCACGAACTGCGCACGCCGCTCGCCTCGATCCGCGGGTACGCCGAATTGACCCGGTTGCACGGCGGCGAGCTCCCGCCCGACGTGACGCACGCCATCGGTCGCATCGAGTCGGAGTCGGTGCGCATGACCGAGCTCGTCGAAGACCTGTTGCTGCTCGCCCGCCTCGACGAGGGCCGCGAGCTCGCGACGCTTCCCGTCGACCTCGGGCGGGTCGTGGTCGAAGCGGTCGGCGATGCGCAGGCGGCGGGGCCCCACCACGAGTGGGAGGTGCGGCTTCCGGATGCCCCGGTGGCCGTGACGGGAGATGAGCCGCGCCTGCGGCAGGTCGTCACGAACCTGCTCGCGAATGCGCGCGTGCACACGCCCGAGGGCACGTCGGTCGTCGCGACGCTCGAACGCGACGGCGCTGACGTGCTGCTCATTGTCGAAGACGATGGCCCCGGCATCGCCCCGGTGCTCATCGACTCCCTCTTCGAACGGTTCGCGCGTGGCGACTCCTCGCGCTCGCGGCTGGCGGGCAGCACCGGGCTCGGGCTCGCGATCGTGCGGGCGGTGGTCGAGGCCCATCACGGTGGCGTGTCGGTGTCGAGCGGCCCAGGGCGCACGGCCTTCGTCGTCAGGCTGCCGCTCGCAACGCCGAGCGAGCGGCCCGCCTGAGAGAACTCTCTGCATAGCCTGAGGAGCACCGGGTGATCGCCTCGTCGCCGCTGCGAGAGGCATGCCCGAATCGTGCAAAGGAGCATGCAGATGAATCCACTGATCCCACGAAGCCCCTCCTGGCGCCGCGGACGCGGCGTCGCGATCGTCCTGGCGTCAGCGCTCACCGGAGGCCTCGTCATCGCGGCGACCCCGGCGTCTGCAACGCCGGTCGAGCCGACCTTCGTCGACGGCCTCTCGCAGGCCGTCTTCACGAAGTCCTCGGCCGAGTGGATCAATGAGGAGGCGTGGGTCGAGAGTGAGGTCGACTCCGACCGGGATGGCCGGCCCGACCTCGTGCACATCGATGTCAGCCGCGTGCCCGAGACGGCCGACGGACTCAAGGTTCCCGTGCTCATGGAGATGAGCCCGTACTACGCGGGCGGCACACAGGTCACGAACTGGCCGGTCGACCACGAGATCGGCGAACCGCCGACCGAGAAGCCCGATTGGCCGGCCTACACGCCGGTGAACCGCACGAGCCCGCGCATCTCGGGTTCGCTCGAGAACACCTGGGTGCCGCGCGGATTCGCCGTCGTACACGCCGAGGGCCTCGGCAGCGGCTGGTCCGAGGGCTGCCCGACGTCTGGCGGACTCAACGAGTCGCTCGCCGGGAAGGCCGTCGTCGATTGGCTGAACGGTCGTGCGACCGCCTACACGGGAATCGACCGTGCGACCGAGGTCTCGGCGGACTGGACGACGGGTCGGGTCGGCATGATCGGCACGTCGTACAACGGCACGCTGCCGATCGGGGTCGCGAGCACCGGCGTCGAAGGGCTCGAGGCGATCGTGCCGGTGTCGGCGATCTCCAGCTGGTACAACTACTACCGTTCGCAGGGCGCGGTGCGCGCGCCGGGCGGGTACCAGGGTGAAGACCTCGACGTGCTGGCCGACTACGTGCACACACGGTTCGATCAGGACATCTGCCAGCCCGTCATCGACGAGCTTCGCGCGAACCAGGACCGCGTGACGGGAGACTCCAGCCCGTTCTGGGACGAGCGCGACTACCTCGCCTCAGCTGAGAACATCACGGCCGCCACGCTCGTCGCCCACGGGTTGAACGACTGGAATGTCATGACGAAGAACGCCTCCGACCTGTACGAGGTGCTGAAGGCCGAGGGCGTGCCGCACCAGATCTACCTTCACCAGGGCGGCCACGGCGGCAACCCCAACGACACGCTGTTGAATCGCTGGTTCACCCGCTACCTCTACGACGTCGACAACGGCGTCGAGCAGCTGCCGAAGGCATACGTCGTGCGTGAAGATCGCACCCTCACCGAGTACCCCGAGTGGCCCGACCCAGCTGCAGAGCAGGTCAAGCTGAAGTTCGCCCCGGCGGCCTCGGCCGATGGCGTGGGAACGCTCGCCGTCTCGCGCAACGGCTCACGCGCCACCGAGAATCTCATCGACGACGCGAGCGTGCCCGCATCCGCGCTGGCCGCGGCGGAGAGCTCGCCGAACCGTCTCGCGTACCGCACGTCGGTGCTCGGCGAGCCGCTCCGACTCTCGGGCACTCCATCGGTCTCGGTGAAGCTCGCGGTCGACCGTGACGCGGCCAACCTGACGGCGCTGCTGGTCGAGTACCCCGCGACGGGAACACCGAAGATCATCACGCGCGGTTGGACGGATGTCGAGAACCGCGACTCCGACGCCGTGACCACGCCGATCGTGCCGGGCGAGATGTACACCTTCGACGTCGAGTTCGAGCCGAAGGACTACGTGTTCTCGGCCGGCTCCCGCATCGGCGTCGTGATGATGTCGTCCGACAATGAGTACACCGTTCGCCCGGCACCCGGCACCGAGCTCACCCTGCAGCCGTCGGCGTCGACGGTGCACCTGCCGCTCGTGGGCGGCATGGGCGCATTGCAGCACTCGCTGCGCGCACAGGGATAGTCCGGATCGGGCTCGCAGCGTTCGTCGCGCTGCACGTCGATACCCGCCGGGGCCGCGGAAGCGGCCTCGGCGGTTCGACGTCGGCGGTGTGCTCGCACACCCAACGACGTGGTCAGCGAATCGGCTTGCCCGTGATCTTGAAGTCCCTGCTCGTCGAGTCGCTCGTGTTGCCTGCGACATCGGTGGCGCGAGCCGCGATGGTGTGCTTGCCATGCGTCGTGACCCCGAAGGACGACGCGTACGGTTGCCACGGCCCGCCGTCGAGCGAGTACTCGATCGAGGCGATGCCGGATGCGTCATCGGTCGCGTTCACCGTGACCTGCACCTCGCCCTTGGCCTTGTATTCGTCGTGCTTGCCGTTGCTCTTGCCGGGGCCGTTCGGCTTGCCGTTGCCATTGCCATTGCCATTGCCATTGCCATTGCCATTGCCATTGCCATTGCCGTTGCCCGGCGCTCCGGGCGAACCCGAGTCGAACACGATCTCGACAGTGGGCGCTTCGGCGTCGATCGGCGCGATGCGAACATCGACCGACACGTCGTTGCCGTCGTGCTCCGACGCGAGTACCGGCGATGCTGTGAAGACGAGCGCGCCCGCCAGCATCGCGGCGGGAACGATCGTCGCCTGCATCGTGTTGCGTCCGCGGGGGCGCGTGAACAGCCGCCCCGTGTGCTCTCGCGTCATGTCGACGACCCCTGTGCTCGATTGGATGGTGGACCCGCCAGGTCATGGGCAGGGGTGCGTGCCGCCTCTTGGCGGCCGGCTTCGCGTGCCTGTTCGACGAGCTGCTCGACCTGCTTCGTTCGGCGACGCCGGCCCCAGGCCAGCCCGGTCACGATCAGGGCGAGCGCCAGTGCGATGATGAGGTGCGGCCAGGGAATCGCCCAGACGGTGACCTCGTGCACCGTCGGGTGGAGTTCCTGTTCAGACCCGTCGGGCGCGATCACGGACTCGGTGATCGTGAGAGGAATCGTCACGAGACCGAGCGGCCAGACGTCGGGCACGTCGATTCGGATGGTGCGCCGGTCGCCCGGGAGCAGCTCGATCGGCGCGGCATCCGCGCTCTCGGGATCGGGCAGAGCGACGTCGCCGTGCTTCGCGGTGCCGGAGACCGAGAGACGCACGTTTCCGGTGTTCTCGGCCGCGTAGTCGAGTTGCACGGCGCCCGGTTCGAACGGGTTCCACGAGGTGAGGTAGGTGGCCGTGGTGTCGACGTCGAGGCCGGGCTCGACCGTGCCGGTCACGCGGGTCATCACGCGGAACCCGACTCGGCTCTCGACGCCGAGGTTGTTCCCGTCGCCGGTTCCCTCCGTGTAGATCGACGCGGCGATTCCCGCCGCGTGGTCGCCGGGCGTCGCGGTGTCGGGCACGGCAACGGTGAATGGGAGCACCGCCGTGCCGCCCGGCGCGACCGTGACCTGCTCGTCAGCGGTGATCCAGGTGCCGGCGTCGACCGATTCCGCATCGGACGGAAGCATGTTGAAACGGCCGGTCGGGGTGAAGTATCCGTCGGCGGCGGTGATGGCGAACGTCACCTCGACGTCGCTGAAGTTGCGGACCGCGAGGTGTTCGGTCGCGGTCGCGCCCGGGTCGAGTTCGAGTTCCACCCATGAACGGCCGTCAGGGCCGGCCTCGTCGGCCGGACTCATCGCCCACGTCACCGACTCCTCGCCCTCTGCGGCGCTCGCCGGTGCCGGCGAGACGAGCCAGCTCGTCGCCACGAGAATCAGCGCCGCGACGGCGAGCATCCACGCTCTGCTCGCCCGACGGAGATCGATGCTGCCGCGGCAACGCGGTCGCGGCAAGAACGTCATAGTGCGACGATACTTCTCCGGGCGGCATCGCGGCGTGATATGTCGTCATGCCGTGATCCCGGGTGGCGGCCCTCTCGGCCCGATCGCACCTTGCCGCCGCGTCTGCGGCGTCGATCGACATCGTCGCGGGTGCCCCGTCGACCGTTGCGGTCGTTCGCTCACCGAGATGCCGTAAATCGACGTTCGCGTCGCCGGGAGCGTCGATTTGCGTCATCTCAGTGGCCGCCCGCCCAGGTGGTCCGGGCGAGGCGGTCGGGCGGGGAGGCAGTCGGGCGGCGAGGCGGTCGGGCGAGGCGGTCGGGCGAGCCGGTCAGTCGCTCAGTCGCGCGAGCAGCTCGGCGAACTTCTCGATCTCTTCCGGTTCCCAGGTGCCGAGTCGCTCGCGCAACTCGGCCTGGTTCTCGCGCCGGATGGCGTTGACCCGTTCGGTGGCGGTGGGGGTTGCCGCGAGCAGGCGCGCCCGCGCATCGTGCTCGTCGACGCGGGACTCGATGAGCCCGAGCTCTTCGAGCACGCGCACCTGGCGGCTGAGCACGCTCTTGTCGGTGTGCAGCTCTTCAGCGAGGGCGCCCGCGTGCGTGGGCCCCCTCGAGACGAGGGTCGACACGACCTTGTAGCCGAGGGGCTGCAGCTCGGGATGCAGCTGGGCGGCGTATCGCTTCCAGTTGGCGCGAACCCGGTGGAACAGCCGGCCGAACTGCTGCTCGACCTCGGCGATGGAGCGCAGGGTGTCGACGTCGGGTTCGGCGGTCATGCCGGCCATTTTAGGCTCGGCCACCCCTCGAAGCAGCATCGGCGTCGACCGCCGACAGCGACCCGGTCACCGGCACGGCGACCGAGCCTTCCGTCACCTCGAAGAGGTCTTCACCGGCCTGCTCGAACTCGCGCTCGCGCTCCGAGCCGGAGCGCTGCTCGGCCTTCGCGCGCTGGATGGCGCTCTGCGTACCGAGATCGGCGTTCGGCAGGAAGATGACTGCGATGAGGGTCACGATGGCGAGCGGCACCGCGGCCAGGAAGACGTTGCCGACGCCCGTGCCGTAGGCCGACTCGACGATGACCCGCAGGAAGTCGGGCAGGGCGCTGATCTGGGGGATCGTGCCGCTCGAGCCGAGTGCCTGCGCGGCCTCGGCCTGCTGCTCGGGCGGGAGGCCGCCGATGCCGGTCTTGATGTTCTCGGCGACGACGCTGCCGAGGATCGAGCCCATCACCGAGACGCCGATGGTGCCGCCGAGGCTGCGGAAGAAGGTGACCGCGCTCGTGGCGACGCCCATGTTCTTCACGGCCGTCGTGTTCTGCACGACGAGCACGAGGTTCTGCATGACCATGCCGACGCCGGCGCCGAGGACGAACATCGAGACGCCCACGTACCAGAAGTTCGTGTCGTAGTGCAGCTGTGAGAGGAGCAGCGCGCCGATGGTCATGAGCACGCTGCCGAGGATCATGAACGCCTTCCACTTTCCACGGCGGCTCACGAGCGCGCCCACGACCGTGGACGAGATCAGCACGCCCGCCATCATCGGAATCGTGAGGAGGCCCGACTCGGTGGGGGTCGCGCCGCGCGCGAGCTGCATGTACTGGCTCAGGAACACCGCGGTGCCGAACATCGCCACGCCGACCGAGATCGAGGCGATGACCGAGAGGGTGAAGGTGCGGCTCGTGAAGAGGCCGAGCGGAATGACCGGCTCGCTGACCTTCAGCTCGACGATGACGGCGATGACGAGCAGGAGCACCGCGGAACCGACCATGAGGAGGCTCGGCGCGGACGCCCACTCGAACTCGTTGCCGGCGAAGGTGACCCAGAGCAGCAGCAGCGAGACGCCGGCGGAGATGAGCACGATGCCGAAGTAGTCGATCGAGACCTTGGTCTTCGGGCGCTTCGGCAGGTGCAGCGTGCGCTGCAGCAGGATGAGTGCGGCGACCGCGATCGGCAGGCCGACGAAGAAGTTCCAGCGCCAGCCCAGGCTGTCGGTGATGACGCCGCCGAGCAGCGGGCCGCCGATGGTGGCGACCGCCATCACGGCACCGAAGAGTCCGGCGTACTTGCCGCGCTCACGCGGGCTGATGATGTCGGCCATCACGATCTGGCTGAGTGCGGCGAGACCACCGGCGCCGAGGCCCTGGAAGACCCGCATGGTGATGAGCGTGCCGGCGTCTTGCGAGAAGCCGGCGAGGGCCGAGGCGAGCACGAAGATCACGAGGGCGAGCTGGAGGAGCAGCTTGCGATTGAAGAGGTCGGCGAGCTTGCCCCAGATGGGCGTCGAGACGGTGGTGGCGAGCAGGGTCGCCGTGACGACCCAGGTGAACGCGGACTGGTCGCCGCCGAGGTCGGAGATGATGACGGGCAGCGAGCTGCCGACGACCGTCGAGGCGATCATCGACACGAACATGCCGAGCAGCAGGCCCGAGAGCGCCGTGAGCACTTCGCGGTGGGTCATGCCGCTTTCGGTGAGTTCGACGGATGCCGCGGCCTCCGGCCTCTGGCCGGATGCGTTCTTCTTGGGCGCGCGATTGCGCGAGGCGAGTGCCATGGAGCTCCTGAAATTGATTGACTATCGTCAACTATAAATCGATAGTAGACCTATGTCAACTAATGAGGAGCTCGGCGAATCAGTCGATGACGGCGGTCGCCTCGAGCTCGACGAGCGCGTCGGCACGACCCAGGGCGGCGACGATCAGCACGGTCAACGCCGTCGGGTTCTGCCCCCAGACGCGCGCCGACGCGGCGTACCCCTCGTCGACCGATTGCCCCGCGACCAGGTAGACCGCGAGTCGCACGACGTTCTTCTGGTCGGCACCCACCTCGGCCAGTACGGCGAGCACGTTCTTGAGCGCCTGCTCGGTCTGGGCGCCGAGGCCGCCGGGAACGATCACGCCGGAGGCATCCGTGCCGTTCTGGCCGCCGACGTGGACCGTGCGGTGCTGTCCGCTCACGAGGACGCCCTGGCTGAATGCCGGATTCGAGTGCAGGCTCGGGGGGTTCAGGTGTGTGATCTCCATGGCGGAAGTCTGCTCCGGTCCGCCGACATCTGCCAGCGTCTGCCGCAACGGTGCGAGCGTCGGCGGCGAACGGCGAGGCCGGGCCCGATTTTGCGGATGCCGCGGCATCCGTTAGCCTGTACGGAGCCGAAGACCGCTGGTTGTCGTGCGCGCAGTGATGTGTGTCGACCGAAGTCTTGCGAAAGCAAGGGCCCGCGCAGGTGTGACGAAGACTTCCGGGTGACCGGCCAAGCTCCGCGCAACTGCGCCGGAGCTTTTTTCTTTCCCATCAACGTTCCAGCGCTCCAGGCCGTGCACCGCTCCCGCGGTGCACGTTGAAGACACAAGGAGTGGCCATGGCGAACAAGGAAGCCTCGGTTGCCGAACTCACGAACCTGTTCGAGAGCTCGACCGCCGTTCTGCTGACCGAATACCGCGGCCTCACTGTTGCCCAGCTCAAGACGCTGCGCAAGTCCATCAGTGAGGACGCGAGCTACGCCGTGGTGAAGAACACGCTGACCAAGATCGCAGCGAACAAGGCCGGAATCTCGTCGTTCGACGACGAGCTCGCCGGTCCGTCCGCGATCGCATTCGTGCACGGTGACCCGGTCGCCGTCGCGAAGGCCCTGCGTGCCTTTGCCAAGGCGAACCCCCTCCTCGTGGTCAAGGGCGGCTATTTCGATGGCAAGCCCCTGACCGCAGAAGAGGTAGGCAAGCTCGCCGACCTCGAGTCCCGCGAAGTGCTGCTCGGCAAGCTTGCCGGCGCCTTCAAGGCCTCGCTGTTCGGAGCCGCATATCTGTTCAACGCACCGCTGTCGAAGGCCGTTCGCACGGTCGACGCGCTGCGTGAGAAGCAGGAGTCCGCTGCGTAGGCGAGAGCCTCTCAAGCGGTGAGTAACCACAGAATCTAAGGAGAAAAATCATGGCGAAGCTGTCCACTGAAGAGCTGCTCGAGCAGTTCAAGGGCCTGACCCTCATCGAGCTCTCGGAGTTCGTCAAGGCGTTCGAGGAGACCTTCGAGGTCACCGCGGCCGCTCCGGTTGCTGTTGCTGGTCCGGCTGCCGCCGGCGGCGCTGCTGCTGAAGAGGTCGAAGAGCAGACGGCGTTCGACGTCGTGCTCGAGGCGGCTGGCGACAAGAAGATCCAGGTCATCAAGGTCGTCCGCGAGCTCACCTCGCTCGGCCTCGGCGAGGCCAAGGCTGTCGTCGACGGCGCTCCCAAGGCTGTGCTCGAGGGCGCATCCAAGGAAGCCGCTGACAAGGCGAAGGCCGCTCTCGAAGAGGCCGGCGCCACCGTCACCCTCAAGTAGTCGCCGCCCTCGCGAGAGGGAAGCAGCTTGAGGTGACTCGCGTCACCTGAACGACACGGATGCCCCGTGGCTCACGAGCCACGGGGCATCCGTCATTCCGTGTCGGCGGTCAGGTGCCGTGCGGTCAGCAGGTGGCGACCGCCTTCCAGGCGCCCCACTGCAGGGAGCCGGGGGCTTCGTTCTGGTTCCACCACTGCGCTTCGTACGTCGCGCCGTTGTAGCTCACCCGTGACCCCTGCACGTAGACCGCCCCGCTCGACCACGCCGCGCAGCTGCCCGGGTCGCCACCGCCGGGGTTTCCGCCGTCGTCGTCGCAGTCGGCGACCTTCGCCCACGGGTCGCCGGCGCTCGGCGCGTTGTTCTGGCTCCACCACTTCGCGCGGTACTCGGCGCCCTGGTAGCTGACGACCGCGCCGGTCGTGTAGGTCGCCGAGGCGCTCCACGCTGCGGCCGCGCACTCGCCCGGGTCGGGCGTCGGAGTCGGTGTCGGGGTGGGTGTCGGAGTCGGCGTGGGTGTCGGATCGGGGTCCACCGGTCCGCCGCCGCCGCCGCGGAACTTGTCGGCGAGGGCGCCGATCAGTTCGCCGTTGCGGTCGCCGGACAGCTCCCACCACATGCCGCCGCCGAGACCCTTGGACTTGATGTAGTCGGCCTTCTGCGCGACCGTGCGGGTGTCGTCGTAGCTCCACCACTGGGTGCCGTTGTATCGCCACGCCGCACCGATCGCCGCGTCGTAGTACCCGGTGCCGAGGTTCTTCAGCTTGTCGTAGTCCTCGTTGCCGGCCTCGTACGTGCCAGGTGCAGCCTGCGTCGCCGGACCCCACGGGGTCGAGGAGGTCGCGCCCTGCCAGCCGCGGCCGTAGGCCGCGAGACCCAGACCGAGCTGTGCGGGGTCGATGCCCGCGTTGACGTAGGCCTTCACCGCCTTGTCGACGCTGAACTTCTGGCCGGCCGGCCTCGGGTCGGCGGGGTCGTCGTACAGGTTGCCCTGGTGCCCGGTGAGCGTGGGATCCCACGCACCCCAGAGGTCGTAGCCCTGGATGTTGCCGTAGTCGAGGGCATCGAAGAGTGCCGGGTCGTTCCAGCCGCCCGCCGTGATGTCGGCGGGGTTCGCCGGCAGGAACGCGCTCAGCAGGTACGGCTTTCCGGTCTGCGTGGTCAGGGCGTCGAGCTGCGTGCGGAACTCCTGGATGAGCTTCTTGAAGTTCGCCTTGTCGTTCACGAGGTCGACGTGGTTGCCCTCGAGGCCCGAGTTCGTGCCCGGCCACTCCCAGTCGAGGTCGATGCCGTCGAAGACCCCCGCGGCCGCGCCGGCGCCGCCGCGGCCGTCGATGACCGGCAGGTTGCCCTTGATGTAGAGATCGATGCAGCTCGAGACGAACGTCTTGCGAGAGGCATCCGTCGCCGCAGCCTTCGAGAAGTTCTTCGACCAGGTCCAGCCGCCGAGCGAGATCAGGGCCTTGAGTTCGGGGTTCTCGGCCTTGAGCTGCTTGATCTGGTTGAACGACCCGGCGAGGGGCTGATCCCAGGTGTCGCCCGTGCCCGCGACTGAGTTCGCCGCAGTGTAGCCCATGCCGAAGTCGGCCCATGCGTCGCCCGCGCCGTCGGAGCCGTTGGGGCCCGTGCCCTGGGCCTTGTTGGCGATGAAGCACTTCAGCGTCTCGTGATGGATGTTGCCGAACGCGTAGTTGAGGTGAGTGAGGTCGGCTGCGGCGCCCGAGGCCTGCAGCTTCTGGAGCTTGAAGTCTCGGCCGTAGACGCCCCACTGGGCGAAGTAGCCGACATTGCGGAAGCCGTTGATGCCGGCCGCCGTCGAGCTGGTTTCGGGGGCAGCCGATGCGGCGACGGCCGTGAGCGCGCCCATCGCGATCACGGCGGCGGCGGCGATCGCTGCGATCGCCGCCGTTCCGCTGCGGCGCCTTCTTCTGACTGTTGACATGAGTCACCTTCACTGTGATTCGTCGGGTGCGGCAGGGTGCCGCCGGTGGACTCACGGTAGGCAGCCAGCAGTTTGTAAGGCGTCCGTACAATCCACATGACTCGATGGATGTCTCGCCTGTCGTACGTAGAACTACGTAGTGCTCGTCGAGGGCGGCGCTGCGGACCCGTCGAGGCCGCCACCGCCGGCGGGCGGCGGCGCGCGATGCGCGAGGAGCGCGAGTTCCACGCGCGAGTGCACGCCGAGCTTGGTGAAGACGCGGCCGACATGCACCTCGACGGTGCGCACCGAGACGAAGAGCTCGTTCGCGACGTCGCGATTGGAGTAGCCCTCGGCGACGAGTTCAGCGACCTCGAGTTCGCGTTCGGTGAGGGACGCGCCCCACGCGACGGTCGAATCGGCGACGGGGCGTTCGGCGGAACTGCTCGCTGCCGGCATCGACGGGGCGCCCCGCGAAGGTGGGATCGCGCCGGGCTGCCGCCAGCCGTGACGATCGGGCGCGGGCGCCGGCGTCGCCTGGACGAGCCGCGTCGCGCCGTGCGGTGCCTGCTCTGCAGGGAGCGCCTCGAGGTCCGCCTCGGCGGCGCGGGCCCAGGCGTCGGCGCCGATCTCGCCGAACAGGCGAGCAGCACCGACCAGATGCCGGCGTGCGCCGCCGACGTCGCCATCAGCGGCGAGCCGACGGCCGAGCACGAACTCGACCCGACTGCGTTCGAAGGGCGAGAGCAGCCGGTGGGTGACCTCGGCCGCGCTCTCGACGACGGCCGTGAGCGTCTCGCTCGAGCAGGTCGCGATGAGCTCGCGCAGCACGGCGGCTTCGTGCTGCACGGGGGAGCACCCGGGGTGATCGGCGGTGCGCGCGGCAAGCCGCGCCTCGTGCATTCGGCCGGCGAGCGCCCACGCGGGCGCCTCGTCGAGCCCCGGGAGGTGGAGTCCGCCCCGCCGCCGGCCGAAGGCGCCGTCGGCGGCGAGCGAGAGCAGGGTCGCAGACTCCGTCATGCGGCCGTCGAAGTACGCGCGGATGGCGCGATCGACGAGCAGCTCGCCGCCGAGGTGCCGCGCGGTCGCCGCCGGGGTCGTCGCCTCGAGCGCGTTCGCGAAGGTATCGGGCCGTCCGAGCACGCAGATGTCGAGTCGACGGGCGAGCGCCACACCGAGCCCGGCGAACGCGAGTGCGAGCGGGGTGCTGCATGCTGCGGACTGCAGCTCGCTTCGGGCACGGCTGAGGTCGCCCGCCCAGAATTCGATGAGCGCGGCGGCGACCCGGCGCTCCGCCTCGCCGAGCGGACTCGGTCGATGGGCGCCCCAGGCCGGCATGGCCGCCGGGCTGACGGCGCGCAACCCCCCGCGATCGGAGGGGTGCAGCGCCCTGAGGGCGGCGGCGTGATGATCGGCACGACCCAGTTGCAGCGCTCGACAGACTGCCGCTTGCAGCTCGAGGCTCGGCGGCGGCGATCGCCCGTCGCCCTCGTCGATGCTGCTCGACGGCTCGCGCACGGCGCCGAAGACGGTGCACCAGGCCTCGCCGAGTGCGATGTCGTGCTCGGCGAGGTCGTGCTGGGCGACGAGGTGCCGCCCCTGACGTATGAGCTCACTCGACTCGACCGCGTTTCCGCGTTCGGCGTGGAGTCTCGCCGCCGTGGCGATCGCACGCACGAGATGCGCGATGCGAGACCGCGGCGCGTCTGGCTCGAGTCTCGCGAGCTGCTGCTCGAGGGCCATGTCGGCGACGTGGCCCTCGCGCAGTGTCGCGGCGTGCACGAACGCGGCGAGCGCGGCCGAGGCGAGGTCGGGATCGGTCGACGAGACGGGATCGCGCAGCCAGTCGACGGCGTCGTCGACGAGACCTGCTTCGAGGGCGGCCTCACCCGCGCGAGTCTGCGCTGCGGTGCGCTCGATGCCCACCGCGTGGCACGCGGCTTCTCGAGCCACCGCGTGCGCCCACTCCGCGTCGCCGGCCTCGGAGGCTTCGCGAGCGACCGCGAGGAGCGGCTCGACGAGCGTGCGATCGCCGTCGAGACTGCTGAGCGCACGGTGCCAGAGGGCGAGACGCTCGTCGCCGAGGTCGGCATGGGCGCGAGCGGATGTCGAGTGGGCGTCGGTGCGCTCGGCCAGGCTCGCGGTCTCGTGCACCCAGATGCGAACCCGCGGGTCGACGAAGGTGAATCGCCCTGCGGCGATCAGGAGATGCTCGGACACCTGGCCGGCGATCGCCTCGGCGATCGGCACGCCTGCCGCGCTGAGCACGGCTTCGGTGCGGTCGGACACGCTCACCGAGGCGTGGAGGAGTACGCGGCGCGTCGACGGGTCGAGTGCTGCGAGCCGGCTCCCGACTGCCTCGCGCACCGCCCGCGAGAGGGGGAGCGGATCGGGCAGCGCGGAGGTGCCGCCGAGCTGTGCGGGCGCGAGCAGCCTCGCGGTGTCGAGCACGGCATCGGGGTCGCCGGCGAGCGCGGAGCAGAGGCGTGCTGCGACATGGGGCGCGGCGACGAGGCCATGGCGGGAAACGAGATCGAGGGCGCCTGCGGCATCGACCGCCACGTCGCCTTCGGTCGGCCCGGCGAGGGCGAGCGCACGCACGTTCATCACTTGATGCGACACGTCATGATGCTCCGCTCGACGTCGAGACTCGCTGGTCGCCCGATCGTAGCAAGCCGACGCCGTGTGCTCGGGGATCCATCCACAGGCGGGGCGCCCCGGTGGGACCCGCGGCGTTCAGGCGGAGACCGTCCACGGCGCGGCGAGCTGCCGGAACGTGCGCCCCTCCTGCACGACGCGCCGGCTCCAGGCTTCGAGCTCGTCGACCACGAGGTGCTCGCCGTCGTCTGCTCGCCTGCGGCTGAGGTGGGCCGCGGCGATCGGCGTCGGTACGGGCCCGGTTCGTACGGCATCGAGCACGCGCATGAATGCGCCGGTCGAGGCGGCCGGAACGAGGAGGGGTGTGCCGTCGACGACGTGGTCGACCAGGTTCGCGAGGAGACCGGTGCGTGCGTGGC
The DNA here is from genome assembly GCF_059758475.1 of Agromyces sp. GQ35. Classification (NCBI taxonomy): domain Bacteria; kingdom Bacillati; phylum Actinomycetota; class Actinomycetes; order Micrococcales; family Microbacteriaceae; genus Agromyces; species Agromyces sp. GQ35. The sequence goes on from NZ_JCAXEO010000001.1 coordinate 1,693,607, forward strand.
CGACCGTCGTCGGCACCGCGGCATCCGCCTCGAAGTGCTGCACGACATCGAGCGTGTACCAGAGCACGAGGCGGCCACGGGTGCCGTCGACGATGATGCACGGCTCGCTTCGCCGCGCAGCGGTCAGGCTCAGCGCGCAGGCGAGCCGGCGGCCATCGGCGAGGGTCACCACGAGCGAGGAGGTGTCGTCGGCTTCGATGTCGTTCGCCCGATAGAGATCGAGCTCGACGGAGTCGACCGCCGATTCGAGCTCCGCCCCCGCGACGGCGAGTCCGGTTGCGACCGCGTGGGCGAGCGGGTTCGTGACCGCACCGTCGACGACCGGGACGCCGTCGAGGGTCCGGCGCCCCGCCCACGGTGTGCGTCGCCAGTAGTCGGTCGTGCGCACCCAGGTGCCGAGGGCGCCGAACCGCACGGGCTCGCCGATGGTTCCCGCCGCGATCAGTTCTCGCATCGCGGGCACCGCTGCCGAGCCGAGGCTCTGGAACCCGATCTGCACGCCGAGGCCGGTGGCGGCGGAGGCATCGACGAGGCGGTGGAAGTCGTCGAGCGTCGGCGTCGGCGGCTTCTCGAGCAGGAGCCGTGCACCGGTGTCGAGCGCGGCGAGCGCGAGCGGGAGGTGGGTGTGCATGGGGGTTGAAAGCACGACGATGTCGAGCGCCGCCTCGGTGATCATCTGTCGTGCGTCCGAGTACACGGTCGCGCCCTGCACGTCATCGGTCGGTGCGCGGTGGTCGGCGAGGGCGACGAGCGAGGCGCGGCCTTCGCGTTCGAGGGAGCGAGCCGCGGCGACGTGGCTCGCCCCGTGGCCGTGAATGCCGGCGATGCCGATTCGCGGAAGCGTCGCCGTCAACTGCGCGGCCTTGGGTTCGGCATCGACGGGGTCGTCTCCCGGTTGGCGAGCGCCGGACGCACGTCGATGCCGTCTACGACCGCGTTGGCGTGCGTACCGAGCACCGCGGCGAGCCGCTCGAGCTCGTCGGGATCGGTGATGGCGCGGTCGATGAGCAGCGCATCGAGTCCGAGTTCGAGGGTGCCGCCCTCGGCGACCTCGACGAGCTCGTTCCAGGCGATCGCGGGCCCGATGCCGAGGTACTCGCCGACCCGGGCGAACCACGGCACGGCCGGGCGGTCTGCGGGCTGGGCGAGCAGCACCGTCACCCGACGCTCAGCGTCGGCGACCGCGAGCCAGGGCGAGTTCGAGCCGTGCGCCGTGGCCTCGCCCGTGCCGTCACGGGTGACGACGGTGGCCTCCCATCGGGGGAACCGCCAGAACACGCCTCCGTAGCCGGCGCCCTCGCGGCCGTTCGTGGCCGGGGAGCCGAAGGTGAGGGCGCCGAAGTTGGCGGTGAGGGTGCTGCGCCAGCCGAGCGTCCACGCCTCGCGCTCGCCGATGCGAGCGGCCCGGCCCGTGAGGATGCGCAGCTCGCTGAGCTGGGCGACGTCGCGTTCGTCGATCCAGGTGAGCCGCTCGACGAGCGCGTCGCCGTCGGCATCGACCGAGAGTTCGTCGCGGCGCTGCCTGCCCTGGTTCTCGAGCATGATGGAGCCGACATCCTGCACGTAGGTGCGGCCGCCCCAGTACGAGGTGCCGTTCACGTCGGGCAGGGCGACGCCGATGCCGAAGTGGTGCAGGTGATCGGTCGGATGGCTGTCGGTGACGCGTACTCCCGCGAGCGTCTCGACGGGGTGCAGGAACGGTCGTGGCGAGAGCACCGAATCGATGCTCGTGCCTTCTTCGTAGCGAGCGACGACGCGGTCGCCGATGCGCAGCACCGGACGGCCGGGGGAGAGCCAGCCGGCCGCTTCGGGCGCAGGGCCGGTGCTGCCTCGGGTTTCGAGGATGGCGCGGTACGAGAGCGGATGCGTCGCCGGCGTACCGGCCATCGCATCACGCAGACGCCGCCACGACTGCGCACCCAGTTCGACCCGCGGCACCGACATCGTCGTGAGCGCCGGCGCAGCGAACCGAGAGAGGGGGATGTCGTCGATGCCGGTGACCGAGACCTCGCCGGGCACGTCGACGCCGAGCTCGCGCAGCCGGGCGAGCAGGCCCAGGGCGACGAGGTCGTTGAACGCGATGACAGCCGTCGACCCCGAGGAGAGCACGTGTTCGGCGGCGCGGTAGCCGTCTTCGACCTGCGAGCCGCCGGCGATGTCCTGCACGTCGAGTCGGTCGTATCGTGCGATGAGTTCGGCGAGGCCGCGGCGTCGCAGGCCGTCGGAATACGCCTGCGGCGGGCCGGAGAGGTAGGCGATGCGCGAGTGGCCGAGGGCCACCAGGTGTTCGCCGAGCGTGCGCACCGCATGCTCGTAGTCGACCGAGAGCTCGGCGGCCGGGTCGCTCGCCACCGGCCGATTCACGACGACGATCGGGCCCGAGCGGGCGAGCAGCGCTTCGAGACGTTCCGCCGGCATGCGCGGCGATACGAGCACGAGGGCATCGCACCGTGATCGCGCCTCGATCGCGATCTCCTCCTCGTCAGCGACGCGCTCGGCTGTGTCGGCCACGAGCACGCGGTATCCGTCGAGCGCCGCCTCACGACTGAGTCCCTTGAGCACGCCCTGGAACATCGGGTTCTCGAGGTCGGGCACGACGAGCGCCACCGTGTTGCTGCGACCGCGTACGAGGTTGCGCGCCATCTGGCTCGGCGAGTAGTTGAGCTTCTCGACGGCGTCGCGCACCTTGGCGGAGATCGCCGGGTCGACGGTCTGGTTGCGATTCAGCACCCGCGACACCGATGCCTGCGACACGCCGGCGTACTCGGCGACCTGGGCGATCGTGACCTGCCGGGGCGGGTTCTGCACGTGGACCTCCATCGTGTGGGTGCTGGTTCGACGGTACGCCCGGTGCGGCGCGAAACCGTGCCGACGCGACGTCGGCGGAGAGTGAGCGGCTGTCGCGCAGGCAGTCGCGACAGCCGCTCGGTGACGGCCAGGAGGACCGTCGTCGGGGTGGATCAGATGGCCGCGTCGTCGAGTGCCCGCTGCAGTTCCTCGATGAAGCTCGCCGCCGCCTGCTCGGGCGTCAGCTCGCCGAACAGCACGAGTTGGGTGTGCTGGTCGATGATCGTCTCGATCATGCCGCCGCCCGGCGGGGTGGCGGGGGGCGCATCGCCGACGGCCGGGGCGAGATCGTCGAGGAAGCCGACGACCGTCTGGTTGACCTCGTCGAGCTTGGGCGTGATGTACTCGCGGATCGTCTCGTTCGCCGGAACGCCCCGCTCGGCGAGCAGCAGATCGGCCGCGTCCTCGCTGTTGGCGAGGTAATCGAGGAACAGGGCGACTTCAGCCGGATGCTCGGTCTTCGCCGAGGCGGACCAGAACATCGACGGCTTGTAGTACGGCCAGCCCTCCGGGGCATCCGATGACGACGGCACGCGAAGCGCGACGAGGTCCTGCCCGCTCGCGTCACGCAGTGCCTGCACCTGGTTCGACCACCACGGACCGAAGGCCGACTGGTTCGTGGCCGTGAACGACTCGGCCAGACCGCCCGACTCCCGCTCGATCGTCGCGGCGGGCACAGGCGTCGCCCCTGCGTCGGTCGCGTCGAGCAGCAGCTGCCACCACGAGGCGAGATCCTCTTCACTCGCGGCGACCTCGCCGTCGTCGGAGTAGAGCGAGCCGCCCTGCTGCCGCAGCCAGTTGTTCAGGCCGCCGTCTTCGAAGCCCCACGACTGGGTGCCGACGACCGTGCCGCCGCTGGCGGCGGTCACGGCCTCTGCGGTCTCGATGAAGTCGTCCCAGGTCCAGGTCTCGTCATCGGGCAGGTCGATGCCGTACTGGTCGAGGAGGTCGGCATTGGCGATGATCGTGTACGAGTTGATGCCCACGGGGACGCCGTACTGCGTGCCGTCGAGCGCCCCGGTGCCGAGCACCGCCTCGGGGAAGTCGCCGGTGTCGAGGTTCGTCGAGATGCCGCCGAGGTCGAGCAGCACGCCGTTGGCGGCGTAGGTCGAGAGCTGCTTCTCGTCCATCTGGATGATGTCGGGGATGTCGCCGGCGGCGACCGTCGTCGAGAGCTTGTCCCAGTAACCGGCCCAGTCGGTGTACTGCGGCTCGATCGTGATGTTCGGGTTCTCCTTCTCGAACGCCGCGATGAGCTCTTCGGTGATGGCGTGGCGGGTGTCGTTGCCCCACCAGGTGAACGAGAGCGTCACGGGTTCGTCGGAGAGCTCGAGCTTCTCGGGGGCCGCGGCCTCGCCGCCGCTGGCGCAGGCCGTGAGCGCGAGCATCGTCGCTGCGCCGAAGGCTGCGGCGACGCCGAGACGGCGTCGGAATGTGCCTCGCATGGTGTGATCCTTCCTGCTGGTGGTGCCGATGGTGGTGGGTGGTGCTGGTGAACCGGCGTCGCCGGTTACTTTCCTCCGGTGGTCGCGATGCCCTTGAGCAGGAAGCGCTGGCCGAAGAGGAAGATGAGGAAGATCGGGATCAGCGACACGACGCTCATCGCGAACATCTCGCCGAAGTCGGTCGCACTCTGGGCGTCTTGGAACGCGTTCAGGGCGAGGGGCACCGTGTAGAGGTCGGGCTTCGTGAGGTAGATCAGCTGGCTGAAGAAGTCGTTCCAGGTCCAGATGAAGGTGAAGATCGCGGTGGTCGCGAGGGCCGGCACCATGAGCGGCAGGATGACCTGCGCGAAGATGCGCGGATGGCCGGCACCGTCGATGCGCGCAGCCTCGTCGAGCTCGCGCGGGATGCCGCGGATGAACTGCACCATGAGGAAGATGAAGAACGCATCGGTGGCCAGCAGCTTCGGCACGATGAGCGGCAGGAACGTGTTCACCCAGCCGAGCGACGAGAACATCACGTACTGCGGCACGATGATGACGTGGATCGGCAACATGATGCTGAGCAACATGATCGCGAACCAGAACCGCTTGCCCGTGAACTCGAGCCGGGCGAAGGCGTAGGCGGCGAGGGAGCACGAGACGAGGTTGCCGACGATGCAGCCGAGCACCACGAGTCCCGAGTTCAGCAGGTAGACGTTGAACGGGTACGAGAGGGCGTTCCAGCCGTCGACGTAGTTCGAGACCTCGAAGCTGTCGAGCACGATGCCCGGTTCGCGGAAGATGAGCTCATTCGGGCGGAGCGAGCTCACGACCATCCAGATCACCGGGTAGAGCATGAGCAGGGCGCTCACGATGAGGATCGCGTGCCGGATGAGACTCGAGACGGGCTTTCGAAGCGGATGCCGCGAGCGCCGCGAATCCCGTACGCGGTCGGCGCTCGCACCGGTCACGACCGACTCGGTGAGCGGTTCGCGGGTCAAGGGGTCGTCAGTCCTGGTCATCGTAGAACACCCAATACTTGGAGGCCCAGAAGTTCAGGGCGGTGAATGCGGCGATGATCACGAGCAGGAGCCAGGCCATCGCCGAGGCGTAGCCCATGTCGAGGTTCGCGAAGCCCCGCTGGTAGAGGTAGAGCGTGTAGAAGAGCGTCGAGTCGACGGGGCCGCCGGTGCCGCCCGAGACGATGAACGCCTGGGTGAACGACTGGAATGCTCCGATGATCTGGAGGATCAGGTTGAAGAAGATGATCGGCGTCAGCATCGGCAGCGTGATGCGCCAGAACTGCTGCGATCGCGTGGCGCCGTCGACCGAAGCGGCCTCGTAGTACATGGCCGGGATCTGGCGGAGGCCGGCGAGGAAGATCACCATCGGCGAGCCGAAGGTCCAGACATTCAGGATCATCAGCGTGCCGAGCGCCGTATCGGGGTTGGAGATCCAGCCCTGGCCCTCGATGCCGAAGAAGCCGAGCACCTGGTTGATGAGCCCGTCGACGCCGAAGAGCTGACGCCAGAGGATCGCGATCGCGACGCTCGCCCCGAGCAGGGAGGGCAGGTAGAACGCCGAGCGGTAGAACGCGAGGCCGCGCAGGCCTCGGTCGAGGGCGATGGCGAGGACGAGCGCGAGACCGAGTTGCAGCGGCACCGAGATGAACACGTACTGGAAGGTGACCCAGAGCGAGGTGTGCAGGCGATCGTCTTCGAGCATGCGCGCGAAGTTGTCGATGCCGTTGAAGCGCGGCGGGCTGAGCAGGTTGTAGCGCGTGAACGAGAGGCCGAGGGAGGCGACCATCGGCCCGACGGTGACGAGCGCGAGACCGAGGAACCAGGGCGCGAGGAAGAGGTACGCCGCGCGGTTCTGCTTGCGCTGCGGCGCTGCACCGGGACCCTTGATGCGGCGCAGTTCACCGAGCGCGCTCATCGCCGACCTCGTGCCCGCGTCGCCGAAGCGCCGGCCAGTGCTGTGGTGGATGCCACGTGAAATTCTCCAGTCATCATCATTGATCACAGGGATGAGAAAGCGCTATCTCATTTGCTGGAGACGTTTCTACCGCACCAGATCAGCACCGCGCAAGCGTTTTCCGAGAATCGGTTCGCCGATCGGGCCTGAATTCAGAAAGGGCTTTCTCGGCTCGCGGACCGCACGCCGGCCCAAGCGGTGCCTCACGAGGCATCCGATCGCCCGATGCCGTTCAGCTCGATGCCAGCGCCCGCGTCGTGCTGGCCCGCACGACGAGGCGAGTCGGCAGTGGGGCTCCCGAATCGGGCAGGGGATCGGCGACCTCGGCCTCGCCGAGCAGGCGCATCACGACGTCGACGGCGAGGCGACCCTGCTCGCCCGGATACTGCTCGACCGTCGTGAGGTCGAACATCTCGGCGTACTCGTGTCCGTCGACGCCGACGATCGAGAGATCCCGCGGCACGGCGACGCCGAGCCGGTCGGCTGCACGCATGGCGCCGAAGGCCACCTCGTCGGATGCCGCGAACAGCGCCGTCGGCCGGTGGCCCGGGTGCCCGAGCAGCTGCAGGGCGGCGCGATAGCCGGCCGGCGTGCTCATCTGGGTCTCGACGATGTCGCCCGATGCCGGGGTGAGGTTCGCCGTCGTCATCGCCTCGAGGTACCCGGCCCGTCGCTGCCCCGACACGCTCGCGGGGTGGTCGCGCGCGCCCGCGCCGGCGAGGTGGGCGATGCGGGTGTGACCGAGGTGGAGCAGGTGCTCGGTGGCGAGCACGGCGACCGCTCTGTCGTCGATGCCCAATCGCGCCCCCGCGCCGCCGCTGCCACCGAGGCATACGAGCGGCTTCTCGCGGCGTTCGAGCGCATCGACCTCGTGCCGGTCGAGGTCCACGCCGACCGCGATGACGGCGTCGACCCGCTTGCGGGCGAGGAAGAAATCGAACACCCTGGCGCGTTCTGGGCCGGTCTCGGCGACGTTGTACAGCGTCAGGTCGTAGCCCGCGGCGAGGAGCGCGCGTTCGATGCCCTCGAGCACCTCGCCGAAGAACCAGCGGTTCACGAACGGAATCACGACGCCGACGTTCTTGGTGCGGCCGGTCACGAGGCTCGCCGCGTCGGGTGAGCCGATGTAGCCGATCTCCGCTGCGGCCGCTTCGACGCGCTGGCGAGTGTCGTCGGCCACGTACCCCCGCCCGCTGAGCGCCCGTGACGCTGTCGCCTTCGAGACGCCCGCGAGGCGCGCGACATCCCCGATCACCGGCATCCGCGCCTCCCTCCATCGGGCTGCTCCGATGCAGAGTGTACTGCTCGCGGCGGTCGAATGTGGAACCGTTTCCTGCCCAGTCACCCGAAGCCCGTACTCGCGCGTGTGAGCGCTCTCACCCGGGAACCGCCGATCGCGACAGGAGGTGTCCGAACCGTGACCTGCGATGACTTGTGAGGAGTCCGCCCGTGTCCTACCGTGGATGCTGGAACCGGTTCCCGGCTTCGCCTGCACCACATTCACTCAACGAGGAGATGACATGAGAATCAGACGGCATCGCCGTTGGATGGCCCCCGTGGTGGCGGCCGCGGCAGTCGGCCTCGCCCTTACGGGCTGCACGGGCGACATCGCTGATCCAGACGCAGCAGACGTCGACTGCGGGCCCTACGAGGAGTACGGCACGTTCGAAGACGCGGCGGTCACGGTCGCCGGCACGATCCTCGACCTCGAGGCCGATCGCCTCATGGAGTCGTGGGCCGACTTCGCGACCTGCACGGGCATCGAGGTCGACTATCAGGGCTCGAGCGAGTTCGAGGCGCAGATCGCGGTGCTCGCCGAGGGCGGCAACGCGCCCGACGTCGGCATCGTGCCGCAGCCCGGCCTGCTCGCCAGGCTCGCGACCGGAGGCTGGCTGATCCCCGCATCCGAGGCCGTCGAGGCCAACGTCGACGAATGGTGGTCGGAAGACTGGAAGCAGTACGGCACCCACGACGGCACGTTCTACGCTGCACCGCTCATGGCCAGCATCAAGGGCTACGTGTGGTACTCGCCGGCCGAGTTCGAAGAGAAGGGGTACGAGATCCCCAAGACCCTCGATGAGCTCACCGAACTCTCGGAAACGATCGCGGCCGAGGGCGAGCACAAGCCCTGGTGCGTCGGCCTCGAGTCCGGTGACGCGACCGGCTGGCCCGGTACCGACTGGGTCGAGGACTACATGCTTCGCCTGCACGGCCCCGACGTCTACGACCAGTGGGTGACCCATGGCATTCCGTTCAACGATCCGCAGGTCGCCGAGGCGTTCGACGCCGTCGGAGAGGTGCTGAAGAGCGAAGACATGGTGAACGGCGGCATCGGAAACGTCTCGACGCAGGTCACCGAGGCGTTCCAGACCGCAGGTCTGCCGATCCTCGACGGCGAGTGCTCGCTGCACCACCAGGCCTCGTTCTACGAGACCTTCTGGAACCCCGAGGGCGGCGACGAGGTCACGGTCGCCTCCGACGGTGACGTGTTCGGCTTCCTCCTCCCGCCCGTCAACGCCGATGACCCGCTGTCGGTCACCGGTGGTGGCGAGTTCCCCGTCGCGTTCCGCGACGCCGAAGAGGTCGAGGCGTTCCGCGCCTACCTGTCGAGCGACACCTGGGCGAACAACAGGGTGAGCCTCGGCGGTGTCATCAGCGCCAACACGGGCGTCGATCCCGAGAACGCGTCGAGTGAGCTGCTGACGCAGTCGATCGAGATCCTCCAAGATCCCGAGACGACGTTCCGCTTCGACGGATCCGACCTGATGCCGGGCGCCGTCGGCGCCGATTCCTTCTGGAAGGGCATCGTGGCCTGGGTCACCGGCGGCGAGACCGCGCAGGTGCTCGACACCATCGAGTCGAGCTGGCCCGCGCAGTAGCGCTGCACGCGCAGATACGGGCATGATCGAGGGGCGGGGCATGACAGCCCCGCCCCTCGTCACCCCACTTCAACGAAGACTCCAGTTTCAGTGAAGAACCTCGGGAGGCACGATGACCACGGCCGATCTGCTCGGCAAGCTGCTCCAGGTGGTGATGGGGCTCGCCGTATTCGCGGCGGTCGTCGGCCTCCTCATCTTCTTCATCGACAAGGCCCCCAAGAAGGGCCGTGACTACTGGCAGCTCACCTTCTTCCTGCTCCCGGCGATGCTCTTCATCGTCGTCGGGCTGGTGTACCCCGCCATCCGCACCAGCCTCCTCGCCTTCCAAGACGCCAGCGGCGACTGGACACTCGACAACTTCGTCTGGACCTTCACCCAGCCGGCCGCGATCCGCACCTTGATCAACACGGTCATCTGGGTACTCCTGGTACCGACCATCTCGACGGCGATCGGGCTCGCCTATGCCGTGTTCATCGACAAGTCTCGCGGCGAACGGTATTACAAGGTCATCCTGTTCATGCCGATCGCGATCTCGTTCGTCGGTGCCGGCGTGATCTGGCGGTTCGTGTACGAGTACCGCGGGGGCGATCGCGACCAGATCGGCCTGCTGAACGCGATGGTGGTCGCCGCGGGCGGTGAACCGGTGCAGTGGCTGCAGACCGACCCGATCAACACCTTCCTGCTGATCGTCGTCATGATCTGGATCCAGACGGGCTTCGCCATGGTGCTGTTGAGCGCGGCCATCAAGGGCGTGCCGACCGAGCAGATCGAGGCGGCGCAGCTCGACGGCACCAACGGCTGGCAGCGGTTCATGAACGTGACGGTCCCCGGCATCCGTGGCGCTCTCGTCGTGGTGCTCACCACCATCTCGATCGCGACGCTGAAGGTCTTCGACATCGTCCGCACGATGACCGCCGGCAACTTCAACACGAGCGTCATCGCCAACGAGATGTACACCCAGGCGTTCCGCGCGAGCGAAGTCGGGCGAGGCTCCGCGCTCGCGCTGATCCTGTTCGTGCTGGTCCTCCCGATCGTGATCTACAACGTCAATGTGCTCCGCAAGCAGAGGGAGATCCGATGAGCAGCGTCGCCCCCGCCGACCTTCCCGTCGGCAAGAACCTCGGCTCGATCGAGTCGGCGGAGCTCGCCGAATCCGCAGACCACGGCACGAAAACGGCGCGGGTCAAGAAGCGATTGACGTCGCGCACCGCCACGGTCATCGCGCTCATCATCGCCGTGGTCTGGACCATCCCCACATTCGGGCTGCTGGTCTCGTCGTTCCGCCCGGCCGAGCTCATCCGCGAGACCGGCTGGTGGACGATCTTCCAGAACCCGGGCTTCACGCTCGACAACTACCGCGACGTGCTGCTCTCGACGTCGTCGTCGTCGCCCCAGCTCGGTGCATACATCGTGAACTCGATCGCGATCGCCGTGCTGGCCACGCTGATCCCGCTCGTGTTCGCGTCGATGGCGGCGTACGCCTTCGCGTGGATCAGGTTCAAGTGGGTCAACTGGCTCTTCATCTTCGTGTTCGCGCTGCAGATCATCCCGCTGCAGATGGCGCTCGTGCCGCTGCTCCAGATCTTCTCGACGTGGCTGCGCCCGATGCAGGCCTGGCTGCACGACGTGGTCCCGATCATCCCCGAGCAGAACTACCTGCCGCTGTGGCTCGCGCACTCGATGTTCGCCCTGCCTCTCGCGATCTTCCTGCTGCACAACTTCATCTCCGAGATTCCGGGAGACGTCATCGAGGCGGCCCGAGTCGACGGCGCCACCCACGGGCAGATCTTCTTCCGCATCGTGCTGCCGCTCGCGACCCCGGCGCTCGCTTCGTTCGCGATCTTCCAGTTCATCTGGGTGTGGAACGACCTGCTCGTCGCTCTCATCTTCTCGGGCGGTACCCAAGACGTCGCGCCGCTCACCCAGCGATTGGCGGAGATGGTCGGTACGAGAGGTCAGGACTGGCAACGGCTCACCGCGGCGGCGTTCATCTCGATCGTCATCCCGCTCGCCGTCTTCTTCGGCCTGCAGCGCTACTTCGTGCGCGGGCTGCTGGCCGGGTCCACGAAGGGGTAGCGGGGCACGCCGACTCGTCGAGTACGGGCAGGGGGCGACGGATGCCGCGGGCAGCAGCCTGCGGCATCCGTCGTGCCGCGCCGCCCCGCCGTTCGCCGTCCCGCCGCCCCGCCGTCCCAGGGCGGGGCACGGCCCCGCATCGCCGCGGGCGAACACCGGCGGCCGTGGCGGGGGCGCGGCATAGGGTGAACCCATGAGCATGCATGGGGGAGCGCCGCGTGGCGGCGGCACTGCCGGCGGCGGGCGCGGCGGCGGCGCGGGAGGTGCCGGCGGTGGCTCGCGCCGGGTGTTCTCAGCCGACGAAGCGGCCCAGCGCGCGGCCAACGCCGAGGCGCCGCGAGTGCCGCACCTGCTGCGCCGCATCTCCGAGCTGTTCGCTCCGCACAAGGCCGCGCTCATCACCACGGTCGTGCTCGTGCTCATCGGTGCGGCGCTCGCCATCATCCCGCCACTGCTGACCCAGCGCGCCTTCGATGACGGGCTGTTCCCGGTGGACGCGAGCGGCGAGGTCTCCGGACCGAACCTGCCGGTGCTCATGTGGCTCGTCATCGCGATGATCGCCGTGTACATCGTCTCGGCCCTGCTCGGCGTGTGGCAGACGTGGCTCACCGCCACGATCGGCAACAAGGTGATGGGCGCCCTGCGCGTGCGACTCTTCACGCACCTGCAGGCGATGGAGCTGAGCTTCTTCACGCGCACGAAGACGGGCGTCATCCAGTCGCGGCTGCAGAACGACGTCGGCGGCGTCGCGGGCGTGCTCACCAACACCGTCTCGAGCGTGCTCGGCAATACCGTCACGGTGATCTCGGCGTTCATCGCGATGCTCATCCTCAACTGGCAGCTGACGATCATCGCCCTCGTGCTGATGCCGTTCATGGTCATCGCCCAGCGCAGGGTCGGCCAGGTGCGGGCGCGCATCGCGGGCAAGACGCAGGAGTCGCTGTCGGAGATGACGGCGATCACGCAGGAGACGCTGAGCGTCTCGGGCATCCTGCTCTCGAAGAGCTTCACCCGGCAGAAGAGTGAGATCGAGCGCTACGCCGACGAGAACCAGAACCAGATCGAGCTGCAGGTCAGGCAGCAGATGACCGGTCAGTGGTTCTTCGCGATGGTCAACATCTTCATGTCGTCGATTCCCGCGATCGTGTACCTGGTCGCGGGCTGGCTCGTCACGGGCGGCGTCGCGGATGTCACGGCGGGCACGATCGTCGCATTCACGACCGTGCAGGCGCGCCTGCTGTTCCCGCTCATGGGGCTCATGCGGGTCGCCCTCGACCTGCAGACCTCGAGCGCCCTGTTCGCGCGCATCTTCGAGTACCTCGACTTGAAGCCGGCGATCACCGACCGGCCCGACGCTCGCGCGGTGCCGTCGGGGCCGGCGCTCGGCCGGGTCGAGTTCGACGAGGTCTCGTTCCGCTACCCCGACGCCGACGACGACTCGCGGCCGACGCTCGACGCGGTGAGCTTCACGATCGAGCCCGGGCAGTTCGCTGCGTTCGTCGGGCCGTCGGGAGCCGGCAAGACGACGGTGTCCTACCTCGTGCCCCGGTTGTACGAGGCATCCGCCGGCGCCGTGCGCTTCGCGGGCGTCGACGTGCGCGATCTCGACCAGGAGTCGCTGATCTCGCACATCGGCATCGTCAGTCAGGAGACGTACCTCTTCCACGCCACGATCGGCGAGAACCTGCGGTACGCGAGGCCGGATGCCTCCGACGCAGAACTCGAGGCCGCGGCGCGTGCCGCGAACATCCACGAGACCATCGCCTCGTTCCCCGATGGCTACGACACGGTCGTGGGTGAACGCGGCTACCGACTCTCGGGCGGCGAGAAGCAGCGCATCGCGATCGCGCGCGTGCTGCTGAAGGACCCCGCGGTGCTCGTGCTCGACGAAGCGACGAGCGCGCTCGACACGATCTCGGAGCGGGTGGTGCAGCAGGCACTCGACGACGCCGCGCGCGGTCGCACGACGATCGCCATCGCGCACCGGCTCTCGACCGTGGTCGCCGCCGACGTGATCTTCGTGGTCGTCGCCGGACGCATCGTCGAACAGGGCACGCACGCCGAGCTCGTCGGCGCCGAGGGCGTGTACGCCTCGCTCTACCGCCAGCAGGAGGAACGGCCAGTGCTCGAGAACTGAGGAATCCGGCCCGCTCCTTGCGCCGCGCACGATCAGGATCGGCACTCGACTTCGGGGGGCCAGCCCTCCCCACCGTCGGGACAGCCCCCTGCCCGGGCGGTGCATCGATCGCAAATATGGTTGGAGACGTGGCCACCGCCCGTCGCGACCTCCTCTCGATTGGATTCACTGAGATGTCAAGCACGTCGACCGCGCACAGCCGGTCCGGCCCGGGCCTCATGACGGCCTTCTTCGCACGCCGAACCTGGCGAGAGTTCGCGTTCATCTGGACGGCGCTGCCCACCGCGATGCTCGAGCTCACCTACCTGTCGTTCGCGTTCCTGCTCGGTCTGCTGGCCGCCCTCAGCTACGTCGGCATCTCGATCGCCGAAACCTTCGCGGAGGGGTCGCGACGCATCGGAATGTTGTCGATCCGGCTCGCGCGTCGCCTGCTCGGACTCGAGATCGCCGATCCGCCGTCGGGCGCCGCGCTGGCAGCCGACGCCGATTGGGCCGAGCGGATGCGCGGTCTGGCCACGCGGCGGACCATCGGCTTCCCCCTGCTGCACCTTCCGCTCGCGGTGCTCAGCTGGGCGGGTTCGACGATCGTGCTCGTGGTCGGGCTCACGCTCTCGACGGAATGGGTCGTGGAGAGCATCCGCCCCGGCAGCGTGCAGGTCGTCGGCTACGTCGCCGATACCCCGCTCATGCACGGCGTCTTCACCATCGCCGGGCTCGTGATCCTCTTCTTCGTGTGGCCCGCGGTCAATCGCCGCCTCGCCGGCTTCCACGGCAACGTGATCGCGAACATGCTGGGACGCACCGCTGCCGAGGAGCGCATCATCGAGCTCACGCGTTCACGTCGTGCCGCCGTGACCGATGCCGACGCCACGCTGCGCCGTATCGAGCGCGACCTGCACGACGGCACCCAGGCCCGGCTCATCGGGCTCGCCATGTCGCTTGGCGACGCCCATGAGCGGCTCGCGCGCGGCGACGACCCCGAGACCGTCGTCGCCCTCGTCGAGTCGGCGCGCGCCGCCACCACCTCGACGCTCGCGGAACTGCGCGACCTGGCCAAGGGCATTCACCCGCCGGTGCTCGATGCCGGTCTCGAAGCCGCGCTCGCCTCTGTTGCCGCAGGCTCACCGCTTCCTGTCGAGATCGACTGCCGAATCCAGGGCAGGCCGTCTGCCGTGATCGAGACGATCGCCTACTTCAGCGTGCTCGAGCTGCTCGGCAACATCGTGAAGCACTCGGGCGCAGGCAGGGCCGATGTCGCCGTGGTGCAGCGTGGGGAGCGACTCATCGTCACGGTCGCCGATGCCGGTCGCGGCGGCGCCCACCTGGCCTTCCGCGGCGAGTCCGGTTCCGGCACGGGGCTCGCGGGATTGAGCGGGCGGGCCCGCTCCGTCGACGGAACGCTCACGATCGAGAGCCCCGTCGGCGGACCGACCCGCGTGACGATCGACCTGCCCATGGTGGTCGCCTGATGCGTGTCGCCGTCGCCGAGGACTCCGCGATCATCCGCGACGGACTCGTGGCCCTGCTCGAGGGTCGCGGGATCGAGGTGACCGGGGCCGTCGGCGACGGCGACAGCCTCATCGCGCTGGTTCGCGCTGACCCGCCGGATGTCGTCATCTCCGACATCCGGATGCCGCCCGGCCACAGCGACGAGGGGCTGCGTGCCGCCCTCCGGATCAAGCGTGAGCGCCCGGCGACGGGTGTGCTGCTGTTCTCGCAGTATGCAGAGACCCGGTACGCCCGCACCCTGCTCGACGCGAGCGGCGAGGGCGTGGGGTACCTGCTCAAGGACCGGGTCGCGGATGTCTCGACCTTCATCGAGTCGGTGCGCCAGGTCGCCGCGGGCCACGTGGTGCTCGATCCCGAGGTCGTGACCTCGCTCCTCGGGCGGCGGCGCGCGGCGGGGCCCCTCGCCGGGCTCACCGAGCGCGAACTCGACATCCTGCGGCTCATGGCCGAGGGCCGGTCCAACTCGGCGATCGCCGTCGCGCTGTTCCTCTCACCCGGCACGGTCGAGAAGCACATCACGGCGATCTTCGGCAAGCTCTCGTTGCCGGCGACATCCGACGATCACCGCCGCGTGCTCGCGGTGCTGCGCTATCTCGCGGCCGGGCAGTCCTCGGCCGAGTGAGCTGACGCCGTCAGCTGCCGTCAGCTGCCGTCAGCTGCCGTCAGCTGCCGTCAGCTGCGCTCGGCGAGCATCTCGGTCATGAGCGCGATCTCCGAGGTCTGGCTGTCGACGATGGATCGCGCGAGGGCGACCACGACGTCGTTCGACGAACGGTCGAGCACCGCGTCTGCCATGTCGACCGCACCCTGGTGGTGCGCGATCATCAGCTCGAGGAACCGACGTTCGGCCTCGACGCCGGAGAGCGAGCGCAGCTCCTCGACCTGCGCGGGCGTGGCGAGACCGGGCATGGGAGCACCGGGGAGATGCGCGGTGTCGTCGTCGCCGACGGACGCATCGTCGGTGTGGGCGCCGTGCCCGGCGGCGCCGTCGACCGAGGGTCGCGTCATCCACGTCATCGACGGCTCGCTGCCGGCCTGCGAGAGGCCCCACTCCGAGAGCCAGCCGTACATCTGGCCGGCCTGCTGGGCCTGCGTCGTGGCGATGTCGTAGCCGAGCAGGCGCACTTCGGGGTCGTCGGTCGCGTCGCGAACGATCATCGCGAGCTCGACGCCCTGCAGATGGTGCACCTGCATGTCGCGGGCGAAACCCGCTTCGGCGCTCGTATCGGCGGGCGTGGGGTCGGCGAGCGTCGAGAGACGACCGATCGAGAACGCCGCGATCGCGACGACGACGAGGGCGACGGATGCCACGACGATGACGGCCACTCGACCGCCACGACGACGCACGGGGTCGGCGCCGCCGTCACCGCGCGACGCGTCGGACTCGGGGTTCGAGGTCACGTCACCTTGCCGGGGGCGTCGTAGGCTCCCGTGCACATGGCGCCCGGCTCTGGCACGTTCTGGCTCTTCCAGTACTCCTCGAAGAACGCCGGGATGCGCTCGTCGTCGGCATCGTCGACGGCGAGCTGGGTGTTCCAGCCGCTCAGCACGATCGGCGAGGGCAGGTCTTCGAAGGGGGAGAGCACGACGTACGTCGAGGGGAGGTGCTTCTTCAGCGCCTCGAGTTCGGCGGCCTGGAGCTCGGGGTCGTACGTCACCCAGATCGCGCCGTGCTCGAGCGAGTGCACGGCGTTCTCGTTGGGCACGGGCTGCTCGTAGACGCCGCAGTTCAGCCACATCTGGTTGTGCTCGCCACCGGCGGGCGGGGTCTGCGCGTAGTCGACGACGCCCTCGACGTGGCCCGCGGCGTTGTCGAAGGTCTCGACGCCCTCGATCTCGGTTCCGTCGCCGCCCGCGCTGTACGAGACCGCCTGCGGGGTGAGCACGATGGCCGCGACGATGAGCCCGACCACCGCGACGCCGCCGACCACGGCCGACCAGATGCCGATGCGCCGGTTGCGCTTGGCTCGCGCCTCGCGCTTCTTGAACTCGGCGAGCTTGCGTTCGCGCTCGGCGGCACGTTGCGCCTTCACGGTCAGCTGCTTCTTCACGGCGGGGGGAACGGGTGGGGTCGCGCTCACGCGGGGGCCTCTCGATCGGGGACGTCAGTCCAATACGAACGCATGCGGCTGGGAGAATGCCGGGTCGCGACATCCGCTCGCCCGTCGCCCGGTGTTCGCCGACTTCCGCAGGGCGACGGGGGCTCGTGCGAACGCTCGCCGACGGCTGCGAGGTGCGCAGTAGGATGGCCACGTGATCCTCGCGCTGTGTTGTCGTCGCCGCTGACGTCGACCGACCCAGGCATGCCCGATCGTTCGCCGCTCTCGTCCGCCCACGAAGCGGGCCGAGCCGACCAGCTAGGACACCAGCATGAAGTACGCAGAAACCATCGTCGACCTCGTCGGCAACACTCCGCTCGTGAAGCTGCACCACGTCACCGAGGGTGTGACGCAGGCCACGGTGCTCGTGAAGCTCGAGTACCTGAACCCGGGCGGCTCCTCGAAAGACCGCATCGCCGGGCGCATCATCGATGCGGCCGAGCGTGAGGGCAAGCTCAAGCCGGGCGGCACGATCGTCGAGCCGACCTCGGGCAACACCGGTGTCGGCCTCGCGCTCGTGGCACAGCAGCGCGGCTACAAGTGCATCTTCGTCTGCCCCGACAAGGTGGGCGAAGACAAGCGCAACGTGCTCACGGCCTACGGTGCCGAGGTCGTCGTGACGCCGACCGCGGTCGCGCCCGACAGCCCCGAGTCGTACTACGGCGTCTCCGACCGGCTCGCCCGCGAGATCCCGGGTGCGTTCAAGCCCGACCAGTACTCCAACCCCAACGGACCCCGCTCGCACTACGAGACCACCGGCCCCGAGATCTGGCGCGATACCGAGGGCAAGGTCACGCACTTCGTCGCGGGCGTCGGCACTGGTGGCACGATCACCGGCACCGGGCGCTATCTGCGTGAGGTGTCCGAAGATCGGGTGCGCATCATCGGCGCCGACCCCGAAGGCTCGGTCTACTCGGGCGGCACCGGCCGGCCGTACCTCGTCGAAGGCGTCGGCGAAGACTTCTGGCCGACGGCCTACGACCCCGCGGTGCCGCACGAGATCATCGCCGTCTCCGACGCCGAGTCCATCGCCATGACGAGACGCCTCGCCCGCGAAGAGGGCATCCTCGTCGGCGGTTCGAGCGGCATGGCCGTCGTCGCGGCGCTCTCGGCCGCAGCATCCGCCGGCCCCGATGACGTGATCGTCGTGCTGCTGCCCGACGGCGGCCGCGGGTACCTCGGCAAGATCTTCAACGACAAGTGGTTGCGCGCCTACGGCTTCTCGAACGCCCCCGCCGGTCACACCATCGCCGAGTTGCTCGCGGCGAAAGCCGACCGTACCGAGCCGCTCGTCTCCGTGCGCCCGAACGACACCGTGCGCGAAGCGATCGACCTCATGACCGAGACCGGAGTCTCGCAGCTGCTCGTGCTCTCCGCCGAGCCGCCGGTGGTGCTCGGCGAGGTGCTCGGCGCGCTCCACGAAGAGGCGCTGCTCGACCTCGTCTTCTCGGGGCAGGCGAAGCTCACCGACAAGGTCTCGAGTGTCGTGGGCGAGCCACTGCCGCTCATCGGGGTCAACGAGCCCGTGGCATCCGCTCGCTCGGCGTTCTCGTCAACCCCCGCGATGCTCGTGACCGACGGGGGCAAGGCCCTCGGCGTCATCACCCGCACCGACCTGCTCAGCTACCTCTCGCACTGAGCTGCGACCACCGAAGGCGATCATCACCATGCACGACAACGCACGCTTCGACACCCGCGCGATCCACGCGGGCCAGGAGTTCGACCCGACCACAGGCGCGGTCATCCCGCCGATCTACGCGACCTCGACCTACGTGCAAGACGGCATCGGCGGCCTCCGCGGCGGCTACGAGTACTCGCGGGGCGGCAACCCCACCCGCACGGCACTCGAGACGCAGCTCGCCGCGCTCGAGGGCGGGGCGACCGGGCTGTCCTTCGCCTCGGGCCTCGCGGCCGAAGACGCCCTGCTGCGCACGCTGCTCGCGCCGGGCGATCACGTCGTCGTCGGCAACGACGTGTACGGCGGCACCCACCGGCTCATCCGTCGCGTGCACGGCGCGTGGGGCGTGCGGCACACGACCGTCGACACGAGCGACCTCGACACGGTGCGCGGGGCGATCGAGCCCGGCACGAAGGTGCTGTGGGTCGAGACCCCGTCGAACCCCCTGATGAAGATCTCGGATGTCGCGGCGCTCGCCGAGCTCGGCCGGTCGGCGGGCCTGCTCGTGGTGGTCGACAACACGTTCGCCTCGCCGGCGCTGCAGCAGCCGCTCGCGCTCGGCGCCGACGTCGTCGTGCACTCCACGACGAAGTACCTCGGCGGCCACTCCGATGTCATCGGCGGCGCCCTCGTCTTCGCCGCCGACAGCGGCGACGGTCGTACCGAGCTCGCCGACCTCGCCGAGCGCGTGACGTTCACCCAGTTCGCTGCGGGCGCGGTCTCTGGCCCGTTCGACGCGTTCCTCACATCTCGGGGCATCAAGACGCTCGGCGTGCGCATGGAGCGGCACAGCTCGAACGCCCTCGCCATCGCGCGTCGCCTCGAGGAGCACGCCGGCATCGAGCGGGTCTACTATCCCGGGCTCGAGTCGCACCCCGGCCACGAGCTGGCCGCCCGGCAGATGTCGGGCTTCGGCGGCATGCTCTCGATCGCGCTCGCCGGAGGCGGGCCGGCCGCGCGCCGCTTCGCCGAGTCGACGCAGCTCTTCCAGCTGGCCGAATCGCTCGGTGGCGTCGAGTCACTCGTCAACTACCCCTCGGAGATGACGCACGCCTCGGTGAAGGGCACCGAGGCGGAGGTGCCCGAGTCGGTCGTGCGCCTCTCGGTCGGCATCGAAGACGTCGACGACCTGCTCGCCGACATCGACGGCGCGCTGGCGCGGCTCTAGACCGCGCTCCGCGAGCGGCGGTCCACAGTGCCCCGCGGACGTGCGCGCGTCAGCGGACGAGACCGTTGCGGTACGCCCAGATGACGATCTGCACGCGATCGCGGAGCTGGAGCTTGGCGAGGATCCGGCCCACGTGCGTCTTCACCGTGGCTTCGGCGAGAAAGACCGTGCTCGCGATCTCGGAATTGCCGAGTCCCTGCGCGACGAGACGCGCGATCTCGAGTTCGCGTTCGGTGAGCGCCGACTCGGCAGCGATACGCAGCCCGGGATCGGGAACCACGGGGAGCATCAGCTCGATCAACCGGCCGGTGGTCGACGGAGAGAGCACGGCGTCGCCCCGATGGACGACTCGGATCGCGGCTGCGAGTTCCTCGACGGAAGCGTCCTTCAGCAGGAATCCGGATGCACCGGCGCGCAGCGCTGCGAAGACGTACTCGTCGGCGTCGAACGTCGTGAGCACGAGCACTCGGGTGTCGGGGTGCTGATCGAGGATGACGCGGGTGGCGTCGATGCCGTCGAGCTGCGGCATCCGGATGTCCATCAGCACGACGTCGGGAGTGGAGCGTGCCGCTTCGCGAACGGCGGCGACGCCGTTCGCGGCCTCGCCGACGACCTCCATGTCGGGCTGCGCGCCGACACTCGCCACGGCGCCGGCCCGCACGAGGTCCTGATCGTCGACGATGAGCACTCGGATCATGCCTGGTGCTCCTGGTCCTGCTCCTGGTCCTGGTGCTCCTGGTGCAGGGCGGTCGTCGCGGTCACCGTGAACCGACCGTCGCCGGGGTCGCCGACGGTGACGGTGCCGCCGACGGCCCGCAATCGCTCGCTCATGCCCTTCAGTCCCATTCCGGGCTCGATCGTATCGACGTCCGGTCGCACCTGGATCCCGTCGTTCACCACGGTCACCGTCAAGCGGTCGCCGCCCCACCGCACCTCGAGGTCGACGGTGGCGTCGGGGCGCGCATGCTTCGCCACGTTCGTGAGCGCCTCCTGCACGAATCGGTAGATCGCCAGCTGTACGGCGTTGCCGATCGGCATCGGTACGCCCACCGTCGTGTGCCGCACCTGCCGGCCGAGCGAACGCGCCTGCTCGACCAGCTCGGGCAGGTCTGCGAGTGCGGGCTGCGGTCGTGCCGGGGCATCGTCGTCGCGGATCATCCGGAGCAGGCCCCGGATCTCGCGCAGCGAGTCGCGGGCGGTCTGCTCGATCGTCGTGAGCGCCGTCGCGGCCTGCGACTCGTTGAACCGGGCCACCCGGGCCTGCCCGACGACGACGGAGAGTGAATGGGCGAGGAGGTCGTGCATGTCTCGGGCGATGCGGGCGCGTTCTTCCGCAGCGGCGAGCGCCTCGCGCTGCATCACATCTCGGCGCTCGCTCTCTGCTCGCTCCTCGGCGAGGTGGGTCGCGTGCAGCTGGGCCCGGCGAAGGGATCCGAGCGTCCACGAGCATGCGAGCACGGCCGTGAAGAGGAGGAACAGCAGCCACGGAGCGGGACCGAAGCCCGAGTCGGCGACGCTCGCGTCGGCGGCGTATCGGCCGGCGGCAACGGCGGAACCGACGAGTCCCACTGCGAGCGCGAGCCATCGCACGCCGTAGGCCGCAGCGGCGTAGATCACCATCGGGAACACGAGCGTCGACGGCAGCACGAAGAAGAGACCGGTCACGGCCACCTCGCCGGCAACGGCCGAGGCGATGACGAGCAACGCGGCCGACGGCCGGGCCCGTCGCCAGAGGAAGGCGGTGTGCGCCACGATCGCGAGCGCCGTGGCGACCAGGGCGGCGTTTCCGGGGAGCGACGAGAACGCGACCACCACGGTCAGCGGGAGGAGCGCGATCGCCGCGACGGCGGCGATCACCGCATCCGCTCGAGTGGGTCTCGTCGTCATCTGGCCTTCATCCGGTGGTCCTCGCCGTGGTCCGCTCCAGAGCCCGCTCGTCGTGCGGCGTGTGTCCATCGACGAAGCGGAGCGTGGCCACGAGCACACACAGTCCGAGCATGAGCCATGTGCCGTAGACGCACAACACCATCACCGTCGTGTCGCGGTCTGCGAACTCGACCCGGCCGGTGGCGACACCCGTCGCCTGTGCGATCAACCCGAAGACCATGAGGAACCCCATGCTGAGCAGGGCCATCGAAGCGACCCAGCCGCCCACGATGAGCAGCCGCGCGGGCACGGGCGCCGTCCGGATCGAGGTGAGGAGCAGCACGAGGCCGAGGGCGGCCGCGAAGGTGAGCAGCTCGAGCACGGGGAACGAGGCAAGGTCGGCCGGCGTTCGGTCCGAGGCATCCTGCACCCACCACACGAGCTTCAGCAGCGGGTATGGAATCGCGAATGCGACCGCGGACCAGACCAGCAGGCGCCTCGTCGTCGGCGAGGCGCCGGCGGCGTTGCCCACGCGCAGCCGCCATGCCCACGCGACGGTGATGAGCGCCGCGATCACGTTCGCCCCCCTGGCGAACGCTCCCGGCCAGTCGACGGTCGCGAAATCGCCGGCGGGAATCCCGGTCGCCCAGAAGAATCCGCGGAACCCGTCGAGGATCACACCGCCCGAGGCGCCGAAGAAGAACACCGCCGCGGCCCATCCGAGTACGCCTGCGGCACGACGGCTGCGTAGGGAGCGCGACGCCGCGAGCGAGGCGAGCAGCAGGGCGAGGGCGATGCAGGTGATCCAGTGCGGCGGGAAGATCAGCGCGTAGTCTTCGGTCGGGCCGATGAGGAGCGCGACGGTCGAGGCGAGCATGGCGAGCGTTCCTGCGCCGAGCGTGGCGATGAGCGTGGCGCGTGAGTTCGAGGTCATGTCTCCAGCGTCGCGGGATGCCGCAGACGGGCGCATCCACCGCGGGTCGCGCTCGATCGAGACCTCGGTATCGCGCGTCCTTCGCAGCGTTGGCAGTATATTGACGTAGCGTGGCATTCTGCCAGCGGCGAGGGTCGGCGGGATGCTCCAGAATGAGCGGGTGACTACGAATCAGCCCGGCGCAGCGGCCGGCACGACACCGGGCCAGACGGCCCATCGCGGCAGCCTCGGGCTCGTGCAGGGCACCGCCCTCTACATCGCCAGCGTGCTCGGCACCGGCATCCTCGTACTGCCGGGACTCGCGGCCGCGGCGGCCGGACCGGCCTCGATCGTGGCCGTCGCCGCGGTCATCGTGCTCTCCATTCCCCTCGCGGGCACCTTCGCGGCGCTCTCTGCGCGATACCCCGACGCCGGCGGCGTGGCGAGCTTCGTGCGACGGGCACTCGGCGGCACCGCTGCACGCATGACGGGGTACTGGTTCTACTTCGGGGTCTGCGTCGGCGCCCCGGTGCTCGCGGTGCTCGGCGGCGAGTACGTCGTGGCCGTGCTCGGCATCGACCGGTCCGCCGTGCCGATCATCGGCTTCGCCGTCTTCATTCCCCCGTTCATCATCAACTGGTTCGGCGTGCGCGTCGCGGGGTGGGTGCAGTTCGTGCTCACGGGCCTGCTGATCGCGGTCGTGGTGGGCGTCGTCGCGGCCACCTTCCCGGCCGTCGAGGTCTCGAACTTCGACCCGTTCCTGCCGAACGGGTGGAGCGGGGTGGGTGTCGCGATCAGCCTCTTCGTCTGGGCGTTCGCCGGCTGGGAGGTCGGCACGCACATCGCCGGGGAGTTCAAGAACCCGCGGCGCACCATCCCGCTCGCGACCGCCATCGCCGTGGCCGTGGTGGGGGTCGCCTACCTCGCCCTGCAGTTCGTCACCGTCGCAGTGCTCGGCGACCGCGCCGGCGACAGCCAGGTGCCGTTGCTCGATCTCGTCGAGACCACCGCGCCGGGCATCGGGCCGGTGCTCGTGGCGATCATCGCGGCGATCGTCACCGTCGGCGTGATGAACGCCTACCTGCCGGCCTTCGGCAAGCTCGGTGCTGCGCTCGGGCGCGACGGCGACCTGCCGCGGTTCTTCGCGAAGGGCGCGGCCGACGGCGAGGTGCCGCGCCGGGCGCTCGCGCTCACCGGCGTGCTCATCGTCATCTACTTCGGGCTCATGCTGCTCAACGACCTCGATCTCACGGGGTTCATCCTCATTCACACGAGCAACATGGTGGCGATCTACGCCGCGGGCATGCTCGCCGCGACCCTGCTGTTGAAGCGCTGGTCGTTCGGCTGGTGGCTCGCCGTCGTCGCGACGATCATGACCGCCGGGCTGCTCGTGCTCGCCTGGACGAACCTCGTGGTGCCGCTCGTGCTCGCGGTCGCCGCAGTGCTCGTCACGGTCGTGCGCCGCGTGCGCGGACGCCGGCGTCCGGCTCGACAGGAGCCGGCTCCGGTCGCGCCGACGGAGTTCATCGGGG
This sequence comes from Agromyces sp. GQ35, assembly GCF_059758475.1. Taxonomy (NCBI): domain Bacteria; kingdom Bacillati; phylum Actinomycetota; class Actinomycetes; order Micrococcales; family Microbacteriaceae; genus Agromyces; species Agromyces sp. GQ35. The sequence continues at coordinate 1,717,712 of NZ_JCAXEO010000001.1, forward strand.
CCGGCATCGCCTCCGGCATGGGTTCCACGACCACCACGACCATCGCAAAGGACACACCGTGACCGAGTACCGCGCCCACTTCGACGCCGAGATCGACTTCGTGAACGGCGGCGGCCTTCGAGCCGAGGCGTTCCGGCTCGACCTGCCGTCGGCCGAACTCACCGAGGCCCAGATCGGCGAACTGCTCGTGCGCCACCTCGGACTCGCACTCGTCGGCCGCGTCGCGCTGACGAACCTCGCGATCGTCGAAGAGGCGCACCGCGGGTCGCGGGGCGTCGCCGACGGTTCCGGGTCGAGCGCCGAGACATCCGCTGCTCTCGCGCCCGCCCAGCGCGGACGGCTCGTCGATCTCAGCCACACGATCAGCGCCGGGCTCGTGACGTACCCGGGCATTCCCGCACCGGTGATCACTCCGCACCTCACCCGTGAGGCCTCGCGCGCGCATTACGCACCCGGCACGGAGTTCGAAATCGACGTCATCGCCTTGGCCGGCAACACCGGCACCTATCTCGACAGCCCGTTCCACCGCTACGCCGACGGCGGCGATCTCGCGAGCCTGCCGCTCGAGACCCTGGTCGGCGTGCCGGCCGAGGTGTTCAGACTGACGGATGCAGCGGAGCGCGGCATCCCCGCCGGGGTCTTCCTCGATCGCGACCTCGCCGGCACCGCGGTGCTGCTGCACACCGGTTGGAGCCGTCACTTCGGCCGGTCCGAGTACGCCACGGGTGCGCCCTTCCTCACCGAGGCGGGCGCGCATCACCTCGCCGACGTCGGCGTCGCGATCGTCGGCATCGACTCGCTGAACATCGACGACGCCGAGTCGGGCGGGGAACGCCCGGCGCACTCGATCCTGCTGCGTGCCGGCATCCACGTGGTCGAACACCTGACCGCCCTCGACGCGGTGCCCGTGCGCGGAGCCCGCTTCACGGCGGTGCCGCCGCGGGTCGCGGAGTTCGGCACGTTCCCGGTGCGCGCGTTCGCGGAGCTGCCCACGCAGTCACCTGCCGACTGAGCCGGCGGCGGCTCGCCGAGCCGGGCGTTGCGGTGGCATCCGTCGCCATCGTGCGTGAGGATGGACAGATGATCGCACCCGAGTACTCCCTCCGCGACGGCAACACGATTCCGGCGCTCGGGCTCGGCACCTACGGACTCGACGACCAGATGGGCATCGACGCGATCACCGCCGCCATCGCCGACGGCTACCGACTGATCGACACCGCCTACAACTACGGCAACGAAGAGGCCGTCGGCGAGGCGATCCGTCGCACCGACGTCGACCGCAGCGACCTCGTCATCACCACCAAGCTGCCCGGCCGGCACCACGGGTTCGACGAGACCATCGCGAGCTTCGAGCAGTCGCGTGCGCGCCTCGACCTCGACTGGGTCGACCTGTACCTGATCCACTGGCCGCTGCCGCGCATCGACAAGTACATCGACAGTTGGCGCGCGATGATCTCGCTGCGTGAGAAGGGGCTCGTGCGAGCGATCGGCGTCTCCAACTTCACCCCGGCGATGCTCACCCGTCTCATCGATGAGACCGGGGTCGTGCCGGTCGTGAACCAGGTCGAGCTGCACCCGTACTTCCCGCAAGACGAGCTGCGCGCCTTCCACGACGAGCACGGCATCCGCACCGAGAGCTGGAGCCCGCTCGCGCGGCGCACCGAACTGCTCGCCGAGCCGATCATCGTCGAGATCGCCGCGGCGCACGGCGTCTCGCCCGCGCGGGTCGTCCTGCGCTGGCATGTCGAGCTCGAGGCGGTGCCGATTCCGAAGTCGTCGGATGCCGAGCGCCGACGTGAGAACCTCGACGTCTTCGGGTTCTCGCTCACGGCCGAAGAGATCGATGCGATCTCCGCCCTCTCCCGCGGCCGCATCTGGGGCGCCGACCCCGAAACCCACGAAGAGCTCTGAGCCGCAGCCGGCACTCGTTCGACCGGCGTTCACGGTGGCGTCACATCCTGTTCCGATGCATCCGTGAGCCTCTGACGCATGACCCTATTGCTGAAGGGCGCCGTCGCGGCATCCGTCGCCGCCGTGCTGCTGCTCGCCGCTCCCGGAGTCGCCTCGGCGACGACCGCGGCCGCCGCCTCCGGGCGCCCCGGTCCCACCGGTCCGGCCGTCGTGACGACCGACAACGAGACCCCGGTGCTCTACGACGACGAACAGGGCGGCAACGCGGTCGGCGACGACCCTGCGATCTGGGTGCACCCCGGCGACCCCGATGCGTCGATCGTGATCGTCACCGCCAAGGAGGGCGGGCTGCGCGTCTACGACCTCGGTTCGAGCGAGCTGCAGACGCTGCCGGGCACGATCGCGCCGCGCGCGGACGGCGTTGAGGGGCGTTACAACAACGTCGACATCGCATACGGCGTCGAGCTCGGCGGTGAGGCGGTCGACGTGGCCGTCGTCTCCGACCGCTACAACGACCAGCTGCGCTTCTTCACGATCGACCCGAGCGGCAGCGCCGCCGCCGTGCCGCTCGTCGAGGTCACCGCCGCCGAGCAGCCGTTCCTCTTCAGCGCCGACCGTGCGGCGGTCGACGAAGGCCATACCGCGTACGGCGTCGCCGTCTGGCAGCCGGAGGGCGGCGGCGAAGCGCGCGCCGTCATCACCCAGGAGGGCGCCACGACCCTCGCGACCGCTCGGCTCGTGGAGATCGACGGCGCGCTCGGGTACACGGATGTCGCGACGACCGTGATGCCCGCGTCGTTCCCCCTGCCCGACGGCACGACCTGGACGCCGTGCGACGAGCCAGGCACCGCTCCGCACTTCGAGGGCCTCACGGTCGACCAGCGCACCGGCGTGCTCTACGCCGGGCAGGAGGACGTGGGTCTCTGGCGGTTGCAGCTGCCGCTCGGGTCGGGCGAGCCGACCCTGATCGACCGCGTGAAGGACTTCGGCATCCATGACGCCTACGACCCCGAGACCGAGGAGTGCGCAGCGATCGACCCCGACGCGGTCGGTTACGGCGGTTCGGCGCTCGAAGCCGACGCCGAGGGGCTCGACCTCTACTACGGCCCCGGCGCGACCGGGTACCTCATCGTCTCGAGCCAGGGCGATGACACCTTCGCGGTCTACAACCGTCAGGGCCGCAACGCGCTCGTCGGCACCTTCCGGGTCGATGGCGTCGACGGCGTCGACGAGATCAACGGCTCCGACGGACTCGCCATCACCAACCGACCCGTCGGCGGCTTCACGCGCGGCCTGCTCGTCACCCACGACGAGCCCGAGACCGGCGCAGGCGTCGATGCCGAGCGAGACGCCACCAACTTCTCGTACGTCGCGTGGGAGGACGTCGCGGCGGCGCTGCACCTTCGAGTGAGCACGTCGGCCGGCAACGACCCTCGCTTCCGGTAGGGCGAGCAGGGCGGCGCGACGGCGTGCGGGCGGCCGAGTGCCGGCCGCCACGCGGCATCGCATCTTCCGCTTGAGCTCAAGTGGGGTTGAAGTCGTAGGCTCGACAGAGTGACCGAACCGACTGCCCCGACGCCAGCGCCGCTCTCGACCGACGATCACGAACCTTTCGGGGCAGTCGCGGCGGCGACATCCGCTGCGCCGGTGTCGCCGCCTCCGCCCGTGCCGGCGAAGGGCCCCCTGTCGAAGCCGTACCGCTGGCTGTCGATCGGCATGTTCTCGCTCATCTTCCTCGCGGCGTTCGAGGCGATGGCGGTCACGACGATCATGCCGCTCGTCGCCGATCAGCTCGACGGTGAGTCGCTCTTCGCGCTCGCCTTCGCCGTACCGCTCGCGGCGGGCATCATCGGCATGGTGCTCGCGGGCAACTGGACCGACCGGTCGGGACCGATCCCGTCGCTCGTGACCTCCGCCGTGCTGTTCGTGATCGGCCTCGTGATCGCGGGCACCGCCACGAACATGGAGGTGTTCATCGTCGGGCGCTTCGTGCACGGACTCTCGGGCGCCGCCGTCATCGTGCCCCTCTACGTCATCGTCGGCCGCGTCTACCCCGAGGCCCTGCGGGCGCGAGTCTTCGCGGGCTTCGCCGCGGCGTGGGTCATTCCCTCGATCGTCGGACCGGCACTCGCGGGCATCGTCGCAGAGGCGATCAGCTGGCACTGGGTGTTCCTCGGCGTGATCGTGCTCATGGTTCCGGCCGCGGCGATGATGCTGCCGCCCATCCTCCGGGTACGCGATCAGGTGCAGGGCGACGCCTCGGTGCGCTGGAGCCTCGCGCGCGTCGGGTGGTCGGTGCTCACCGCCGCGGCAGCGCTGTCACTGTCGCTGTCGAAGGAGGTCGGGGAGCCATGGCGGTGGGTCATCGCCGTCGTCGCCATCGTGCTCGTCGCGGTGGCCGTGCGACCGCTGCTGCCAGCCGGCACGCTGCGCGCCGCGCGCGGCATGCCGGCCACCGTGCTGCTCCGGCTCATCGTCGCCGGCGCGTTCTTCGGCTCCGAGATCTACCTGCCGTACCTCTTCATGGAGCGGTACGAGTTCTCACCGAGCCTGGCCGGCGCGGTGCTCACGGGCGCCGGCGTCAGCTGGGCTGCCGCGTCATGGCTGCAGGGTCGTCTCGGCGACCGTGTGTCGAACACGCAGGCGGTGCAGATCGGATCTGCGGTGCTGGCGGCGTCGCTGGCGATCGTGCTGCTCGTCGCGGCCTTCACCCTGACGCCCGCGATCGTATTCGTCGCGTGGACGCTCGCTGGCGGCGCCATGGGCTTCATGTACCCGCGGTTCTCGGTCGCGGTGCTCGCACTCTCGCCGGTATCGGCACAGGGGTTCAACAGTGCGGCTCTCTCGATCGGCGAGTCGCTCGGGGCATCCGTCGCCCTCGCCGTCACCGCACTCGTGGCGAGCGCGATCGTGGGCGGGGCATTCACCGCCGAATTCGCGGTGACCGTCGTGATCGCACTCGTTGCAATGGTGCTGGCGTCTCGTGTGCGACCGCGCGCCGAGGGCTGATCCAGGAGGCCGCTCCCAACGGCCCGCGGCCCGCTGAGGTACCCACCTCTGCGGGTCTGATGCCCGCGAGACCAGCAGATCCGGGCGACTCGAGATGAGGCGAGGCGAGGGACCGGCTCCGCTCCCGGGCGGCGCTACTTCGGTGCTCGACGCGGCGCGGTGAGGCTCCGGCCGCCGAGGAACTCGATCATCTCGATCGCGGGCGCCTCGAGGGTCGGCCCGCGTCCGAACTCCCAGCCTGCATCGGGCGCACGGAGCGCGTGCCCGCGGATGACGGCGCGGATCTCGGTCGGGGCCGTGGCCGCGAGATGGAGCGCGACCGCGCCACTCGTGACCGGAGCGAGGGTCGGTGGGAACGGGGTCTGGCGCACGACCTCGAGGTACAGCAGCACGGCGCGGCTGAGCAGGCGCACCGGGATCTTCCGTGTGCCGGTGCGTGCGATCTGGGCGAAACCCCGAAGCTGCGCGGCGGGCTCGCGCCCGGCGGCCGACTGGGCGCCTCGGGGCGCGACTCTCGCGAGCTCCCGTTCGTCGATGCGCACGGTCGGCACGGCGTCGATCACGATCGCGGTCTGTTCGAGCACTTCGGCGTACTCCGAACGACGATCGGAGTGCACCCCCGATTCATCCGCCCGCTCTCCGTGCGAGAGCGGCAGGTAGCGCATGAAGTCGTTCACCGCTCCATTGTCGCCGTTCGATGAGTCGGCGGCGCCCGGATCGGCCGAGTGACCCACGAAATTCGATGTGACTGTCACACATGTGACGGTCACATTCCGCCACGAGGATGGCATACTGAGTCCTCGAACGCATGTGACCGTGCACATGCGCAACGCGAACGGGGTCGATCGTGTCAGACGAGGCGCAGCGGGGGCGAGCCCCCAGCATCCGCGATGTCGCCCGCATCGCCGGCGTCTCGCACCAGACGGTCTCGCGGGTGCTCAACCATCACCCGAGCCTGCGTCCCGAGACGAAGCAGCGGGTGCTCGACGTCATGGCCGAGCTGCAGTACAAGCCCAATCGCGCCGCACGCGCGCTCGTCACGAGTCGCTCGCGCACCATCGGCATCCTCGCGGCGTCGAGCACGCAGTACGGCCCGGCCTCGAGCATCGCCGCCATCGAGACGGCGGCGCGCGCCGCCGGCTACTGGGTGAGCACGGCGAACATCGAATCGTCGGATGCCGCGTCGATCACCGACGGCCTGGAGCATCTGGCCGCGCAGAGCATCGAGGGGCTCGTCGTCATCGCGCCGCAGGTGCGGGTGTTCGACACCCTCGCCCAGCTGTCGATCGACGTGCCGTACGTGACGTTGCAGTCGACCGATCGCGACCTCGGCCCGACGCTGTCGGTCGACCAGATCGCCGGCGCCAGGCTCGCCACGCGGCACCTGATCGAGCTCGGGCACCGAAACATCTACCACCTCGCCGGGCCGCAGGACTGGATCGAGGCCGAGGCGCGGATGCGCGGATTCCTCGAGGAGATGAGCGCGCAGGATGTCGCGACGACCGCGCCGATCCTCGGCGACTGGACGGCCGAGTTCGGGTACTACGCGGGGCGCGAGCTGCTGACCGTGCGCGACTTCACGGCGATCTTCGCCTCGAACGACCAGATGGCGCTCGGGCTCATGCACGCGATTCGCGACGCCGGCCTCGACATCCCGGGCGACGTCTCGATCATCGGATTCGACGACATCCCCGAGGCGGCGCACTTCTGGCCGCCGCTGACCACGGTGCGCCAGGACTTCGCCGAGATCGGGCGGCGCTGCGTCGCGCTGCTGATCGGGGCGCTCGATCCCAGCACCGTCGAGCATCGCCAGTCGATCGTGCCCGAGCTCATCGTGCGGAGTTCGACGGGCGCGCCGTCGTTCTGAATCGGAGCTGCGCGCGGCCGGGATGAGTCGCCCTCGCCGCCTCGTTATCGTTCTGTGACCCATCCGAGTTGACAGACGGTTCGATCGTAGGGCTAACATGAAACTCGCCATGTGAACGGTCACATCGATCGGGCACCGGCCAGCATCCCCTTGATCGACAAAGGAGTCCACGTGTCCGCCGCACGCTTCGCGCACGATCGCCGCCTGGCTTCGAGCCACGCCGCGCGGTGCCGGAAGGCCGTGCGATGAGCGGGTTCGGACCACAGATCGAGGTGACGATCGCTCGCGTTCGCGCCGACATCGCCAAGCTCCACGCCGACCTCGTGCGGCACGGGCTCGTCGTGTGGACGAGCGGGAACGTCTCGGGCAGGGTGCCGGGAGCCGACCTCTTCGTCATCAAGCCGAGCGGCGTCTTCTACGACGACCTCGCGCCAGAGAACATGATCCTCTGCGACCTCGACGGGGTCGCCGTTCCGGGTACGCCCGGCAGCGAGCAGGCGCCCTCGGGCGACACCGCGGCGCACGCCTACATCTATCGGAACATGCCCGAGGTCGGCGGTGTCGTGCACACCCACTCCACCTACGCCACGGCATGGGCGGCACGGGGCGAAGAGATCCCGTGCGTGATCACCCCCATCGCCGCCGAGTTCGGCGGCCCGGTCCCGGTCGGTCCGCTCGCGGCCGCCGGCGACGACTCGATCGGCCGCGGCATCGTCGAGACGCTCGCCGGCCATCGCAGCCGGGCGGTGCTCATGCGCAATCACGGTCCGTACACGATCGGCGCGAACGCCCGAGAGGCCGTGAAGTCGGCGGTCATGCTCGAAGACGTCGCCCGCACCGTGCACCTGGCGAGCGAGGCCGGTGCCGTCGTGCCCATGCCGCAGCCCGAGATCGACGGACTCTACGACCGCGCCCAGCAGACGTACCTGCTCGCAGCCTCAGCCGGCCGCGTGAAGTCGGCGAAGTCCGCGGCGAAGTCCGCCGCGAAGTCGCCGGCGAAGGCGACCACGAAGTCGGCGCGAGCCACGGCGAAGTCGGCGAAGCCCGCTGCGCCGACCGCCTCGCCGCCGCAGACCGGAGAGCAGGCATCCGATGCCCGCCAGAAGGTCGCTGATCGACGATGACCGAACGATCGGCACCACCAGAAGCTTGCGCAGCTCGCCCCCACGGGCCGGCGCGAGGGAGACGACCGGCATGGACACGGCCGACTCCGACTGTCACCAAGACAATGACGTCCATTGATTGACACAGTGAAAGGACACACCGTGAAGAACTCGAAGAAGGTGCTTCTCGCAACGCTCGCGGCCGGTTCGATGCTCGCGCTCGCCGCGTGCTCGGGCGGCGGCTCCGGCGACGGCGGCGACGGCGGCGGCGAAGGCGGCCTCATCGGCGTCGCGATGCCGACGAAGAGCTCGGAGCGCTGGATCCAGGACGGCGACGCCGTCAAGGCCCAGCTCGAGGAGCAGGGCTTCACCGTCGACCTCCAGTACGCAGAGGACGACATCCCCACGCAGGTCTCGCAGATCGAGAACATGATCACCAAGGGTGCAGAGGCCCTGATCATCGCTTCGATCGACGGCACCACGCTCACGAGCGTGCTGCAGGATGCCGCTGACGCGGACATCCCCGTCATCGCGTACGACCGACTCATCCGCGACACCGAGAACGTCAACTACTACGCATCGTTCGACAACTTCGTCGTCGGTCAGCAGCAGGCGTGGTCGGTGCTCAACGGCCTCGGCCTCGCCGAGCTCGACGGAACGCCGATCGAGGGCGCGCCCGCCGGGCCGTTCAACATCGAGCTGTTCGCCGGCTCGCTCGACGACAACAACGCGTTCTTCTTCTTCGACGGCGCAATGGACGTGCTCCAGCCGCTGATCGACGACGGAACGCTCGTCGTGAAGTCGGGTCAGGTCGACATCGAGCAGGTCGCGACGCTCCGTTGGGACGGCGAGACCGCCCAGAGCCGCATGGAGGACATCCTCACGGCTGACTACTCCGACGGCTCGACGGTCAACGCAGTGCTCTCGCCCTACGACGGCATCTCGCGCGGCATCATCTCGGCCCTCACCGACGCCGGCTACACGGTCGGCGAAGGCTGGCCGGTCATCTCCGGCCAGGACGCCGAGCTCGACTCGGTCAAGGCGATCAACTCGGGTGAGCAGTTCGCGACCATCTTCAAGGACACGCGCCAGCTCGCCGAGGTCGCGGTCGACATGGCCGCAGCGCTGCTGAACGGCGAAGAGCCCGAGGTGAACAACACCGAGGACTACGACAACGGCGTGAAGGTCGTGCCGTCGTACCTGCTCGAGTCGCAGATCGTCGTCAAGGACAACATCACCGAGGTCCTCGTCGACAGCGGTTACTGGACCGAAGAGGAAATCAAGGGCTAGTCAGTACCGGAAATTCGCCGGTCGAGTAGCGGCGAACCCGCATATCGGGACTCGACGAGGGCTACGCTCTCGAACAGGTCTCGATATGCGGGCTTCGCCCGCTGCTCGACCAGCGGCCCGGCAATGAAGCAGGAGCAAGGATGACCACCAACATTCTCGAGATGCGCGGCATCACGAAGACGTTCCCGGGCGTGAAGGCCCTGGCGAATGTGACCCTCTCGGTCGAACGCGGCGAGGTGCACGCCATCTGCGGCGAGAACGGCGCAGGCAAGTCGACCCTGATGAAGGTGCTGTCGGGGGTCTACCCGCACGGCACCTACGACGGCGACATCGTCTTCGAGAACGAGACGGTGGAATTCCGCGACCTCACCGACAGTGAGGCCAAGGGCATCGTCATCATCCACCAGGAACTGGCGCTGAGCCCCTATCTGTCGATCGCCGAGAACATCTTCCTCAACAACGAGTTGAAGGGCCGCGGCGGGCTCATCGACTGGAACAAGACGAACTTCGAGGCGTCGAAGCTGCTCGCCCGGGTCGGCCTGCGCGAGAACCCGACGACCAAGATCATGGACATCGGCGTCGGCAAGCAGCAGCTCGTCGAGATCGCCAAGGCGCTCTCGAAAGAGGTGAAGCTCCTCATCCTCGACGAGCCCACTGCAGCGCTCAACGACGAGGATTCCGACCACCTGCTCGACCTGATCCTGCACCTCAAGGGGCAGGGCATCACGTCGATCATCATCAGCCACAAGCTGAACGAGATCAAGAAGGTCGCCGACTCGGTGACGATCATCCGCGACGGCAAGACGATCGAGACGATCGCGAAGCAGGATGTCACGGAAGACCGCATCATCAAGGACATGGTCGGCCGCGACCTCGAGCACCGCTATCCCGACCACACGCCCAACATCGGCGAGGAGCTCCTGCGGGTCGAGGAGTGGACGGCGCACCACCCGCAGGACACCTCGCGGGTCGTCGTCGACAGCGTCGACCTCCACGTGCGTTCGGGCGAGATCGTCGGCATCGCCGGCCTCATGGGCGCCGGGCGCACGGAGTTCGCGATGAGCCTGTTCGGGCAGTCGTACGGCTCGAAGATCAGCGGCCGGGTGTTCCTTCGCGGCAAGGAGATCAAGACGCGCACGGTCTCCGAAGCGATCGAGCACGGCATCGCCTACGCGACCGAAGATCGCAAGACCTACGGCCTCAACCTCATCGAGGACATCAAGCGAAACATCTCGATGGCATCGCTGAAGAAGCTCGAGAAGTACGGCCTCGTGCACGACAACGAGGAGTACAAGGTCGCGAACGAGTACCGCACCTCGATGAACATCAAGGCGCCGAGCGTGCTCGTGAAGACCGGCAAGCTCTCGGGCGGCAACCAGCAGAAGGTCGTGCTGTCGAAGTGGATCTACTCCGACCCCGACGTGCTGATCCTCGACGAGCCGACCCGCGGTATCGACGTGGGTGCGAAGTACGAGATCTACACGATCATCAACCGTCTCGCCGCCGCGGGAAAGGGCATCATCGTGATCTCGTCGGAGCTGCCCGAACTGCTCGGCATCTCGGATCGCGTGTACGCCCTCTCCGAGGGCCGCATCACGGGTGAGCTCCCGGTCGAGGAGGCCACTCCTGAGGCGATGCTCAAGCTCATGACCATGGAAAAGCCCCGCTAGGGCGCGGACGAACCACGAGACACGGAAGACACGGAGACACCATGTCGAACACCCCAACGCAGACCCCGCCCCCCGGCGACTCGCAGGCGGTCGGCGCGACCATCAACCCGACCCAGAACAAGTTCACCGAACGACTGAGCCACGTGCTCGCCGACCTCGGCAAGAACGGCATCTTCATCGCCCTCATCGCGGTGGTCGTGCTGTTCTCCATCCTCACCAACGGCATCCTGCTGCGGCCGCAGAACATCTCGAACCTCGTGGTGCAGAACGGCTACATCCTCGTGCTCGCGATCGGCATGGTGATGGTCATCATCGCCGGCCACATCGACCTGTCGGTCGGATCGGTCGCCGCGTTCGTCGGCGCGTGCTCCGGCGTCTTCGCCGTGCAATGGGGCCTGCCGTGGTGGCTCGCGGTCATCCTCTCGCTCGGCATCGGCGCCCTCGTGGGCGTGTGGCAGGGCTTCTGGATCGCCTACGTCGGCATACCCGCGTTCATCGTGACACTGGCGGGCATGCTCATCTTCCGCGGCCTCGCGCTCGTCGTGCTCGGCAACGCGAACATCGGCTCCTTCCCGGTCGAGTACCGCGCGCTCGGCAACGGCTTCCTCACGGACGTGTTCGGCGAGTTCGAGATCGATCCACTGACGCTGGGCGTCGGAGCGATCGCGATCATCGCCCTCATCGTGCAGCAGGTGCGCACGCGCCGCGGGCGTCAGAAGTACGGCCAAGAGGTCGAGCCCATCGCGTGGTTCATCACGAAGCTCGTGCTCGTCTCGGCCGGAATCGGCTTCTTCGCCTACTCGCTCGCCTCGTACAAGGGCATCCCGATCACGCTGATCATCCTCGCGGTGCTCGTGCTGGTCTACGGCATCGTCATGAACCGCACGGTCTTCGGCCGGCACATCTACGCGATCGGCGGCAACCGCCACGCTGCAGAGCTGTCGGGCATCAAGACGCGTCGCGTCGACTTCTGGCTCTTCGTGAACATGGGCGTGCTCGCCGCGCTCGCGGGCCTCATCTTCACCGCGCGATTGAACCTCGCGGGGCCGAAGGCCGGTGACGGCTTCGAGCTCGAGGCGATCTCTGCGGCGTTCATCGGTGGTGCGGCGGTGCAGGGTGGCGTCGGCACCATCGGTGGTGCGATCATCGGTGGTCTCATCATCGGTGTGCTCAACAACGGCATGTCGATCCTCGGCATCGGCATCGAGTGGCAGCAGGCCGTGAAGGGCCTCGTGCTGTTGCTCGCCGTCGCGTTCGACGTCTACAACAAGCGCCGCTCCGGCGGTCAGTAGCACTTCTCGAGAACGGGCGGATGTCGCGTGCAGGTCACGCGGCATCCGCCCGTTCGTCGTTGCCGGGTCGCGGTTGCACGGGCGCCGCGTCATCCGTTGCCGAGCCATCCGTCGACCGAGCCTTGGGGTTGAGGGAGCGCATCGTTAGCGCTAACATTGGACTTCGTTAGCGCTAACGACGTGCGCACCGAGCCATCGCGACAGAGGAGTCACCAATGCCCGACGCCACCGAGCAGCCCGCCGCGAGCGCTGACGGCAGCCCCGCGTTCGCGCCAGAGATCGATGCGGCGATCGCACGCGTCCGCGACGATGTGGCACGGCTTCACGGCGAACTGACCCGCAACGGGCTCGTCGTCTGGACGGGCGGCAACGTCTCGGGCCGAGTGCCGGGCGCCGACCTCTTCGTGATCAAGCCGAGCGGCGTGAGCTACGACGAGCTCGCGCCCGAGAACATGATCCTCTGCGACCTCGACGGCAACGTGGTTCCCGGTACGCCCGGCTCCGACCGCAGCCCGTCGAGCGATACCGCTGCGCACGCCTACGTGTACCGGAACATGCCCGAGGTCGGCGGCGTCGTGCACACCCACTCGACCTTCGCGGTCGCGTGGGCTGCTCGTGGTGAAGAGATTCCCTGCGTCATCACCGCGATGGCCGACGAGTTCGGCGGTCCGATCCCGGTCGGCCCGTTCGCGATCATCGGCGACGATTCGATCGGTCGCGGCATCGTCGAGACGCTGTCGGGTCACCGGTCGCCGGCGGTGCTCATGCAGAACCACGGCCCGTTCACGATCGGGGCGAACGCGAAGGCGGCGGTGAAGGCCGCCGTCATGGTCGAGGATGTCGCGCGCAGCGTGCACTTCGCGCGTGAGGCGGGCCCGCTCATTCCCATTCCGCAAGACGCGATCGACCGGCTCTACGACCGCTACCAGAACGTGTACGGGCAGGGCGGCGCAGCCGCACCCGGTGCGACGACCGGGGAGGCAGCCCGATGACCGAGTCCACCACTGCGCAGGCCCTCGCCGAGACGCGGGCCGCGATCCTCGAGGGGCGCACGTCGCTCGGCATCGAGTTCGGGTCCACCCGCATCAAGGCGTGCCTCGTCGGCGACGACCCGACGGTCGTGCTCGCCGTCGGCAGCCACGAGTGGGAGAACCGCTTCGTCGATCGCGTGTGGACCTACTCGCTCGACGACGTGTGGTCGGGCCTGCAGGCGGCCTACGCCGACCTCGTCGCCGACGTGCGACGCCGCTACGACGTCGAACCGCAGACCTTCGGCGCGATCGGCGTCTCGGCGATGATGCACGGCTATCTCGCCTTCGACGCGAACGACGAACTCCTCGTGCCGTTCCGAACCTGGCGCAACACGTCGACCGGGCCGGCGGCGGCCGAGCTCAGCGAGCAGTTCGGCGTCAACATTCCGCTGCGGTGGTCGATCGCCCACCTGCACCAGGCGATCCTCGATGAAGAGCCGCACGTCGCGCAGCTCGACTTCTTCACGACGCTCGCCGGCTACGTGCACTGGCGGCTCACCGGCCGAAAGGTGATCGGCGTCGGCGACGCATCCGGAATGTTCCCGATCGACTCGGCGACGAACGACTACGACGCGTCGCTGCTCGAGGTCTTCGACCGGGTCGTCGCGCAGCGCGCCCCCGAGGTGCGCCTCACCGAACTGCTGCCCGAGGTCCTTCCCGCGGGCAGACAGGCCGGCGAACTGACCGCCGACGGCGCCGCGCTGCTCGACCCGTCGGGCGCGCTCCGGCCCGGCGCGCCGATGTGCCCGCCCGAGGGCGACGCCGGCACCGGCATGGTCGCGACCGGATCGGTCGCCCCCCGTACCGGCAACGTCAGTGCCGGCACGAGCATCTTCGCGATGGTCGTGCTCGAGCGCCCGTTGGAGCACTCCCACCACGAGCTCGACCTGGTCGCCACCCCGGCCGGCGACCCGGTCGCGATGGTGCACTGCAACAACGGCGCGAGCGAGCTGGCGGCGTGGGCGGGCATGTTCGCGCAGTTCGCCGCGGCCGCCGGCGTCTCGATCGACAGCGATCGCGTGTTCGAGGTGCTCCTGACCGAGGCGCTCGCCGGTGAACCCGATGCCGGCGGACTCCTGGCCTACAACCACCTCGCGGGCGAGCCGATCGCGGGGCTCACCGAGGGCCGGCCGCTCTTCGTGCGCACCCCCGAGAGCCGGCTCACGCTCGCGAACTTCATGCGCGCCCAGGTGTACGGCGTCTACGGCACCCTCAGCCTCGGCATGCGCGTGCTCGCGTCCGAGGACGTGGTGCTCGAGCGGATGTTCGCCCACGGCGGCATCTTTCGCACCGCCGGCGTCGCCCAGCGGTTCCTGGCCGGTGCGCTCGACGCTCCGGTCGCCGTCGGCGAGACCGCCTCGGAAGGCGGGGCGTGGGGCATCGCCGTGCTGGCGTCATACCTCTCGTCGGCGTCGGAGCTCGACCTCGCCGCGTATCTCGGCGAGCGCGTCTTCGCGAGCGCCGGGTTCGAGACCGTCGACCCCGAGCCGGCGGATGTCGCCGGCTTCGCCGACTTCCTCGACCGCTACCGGGCGGGGCTGGCCGTCGAGGCCGCCGCCGTCGACGCGCTGTGACCGACTCCGTACGCTTCACGAATCCCGCGCCAGCCACCGACTCCGCTTCACTCACGAACTCCGCTTCACTCACGAACTCCGCATCACTCACGAACTCCGCATCACTCACGAACCTCGCACCAGGGAGAACCGCATGACCCGCACCCCGCTCACCACCTCGCTCGACGGCTACGAGGTCTGGTTCCTCACCGGTAGCCAGAACCTCTACGGCGAAGAGACGCTCCGCCAGGTCGCCGCGCAGTCGCAGCAGATCGCCGAGACCCTCGGCGACGCAGCCGGCGTGCCGGTCAAGGTCGTCTGGCAGCCCGTGCTGAAGGACTCCGACTCGATCCGCCGCATGGCGCTCGAGGCCAATGCAGCAGACCACGTCATCGGCGTCATGGCCTGGATGCACACGTTCAGCCCCGCGAAGATGTGGATCGCGGGCCTCGACGCGCTGCAGAAGCCGCTCCTGCACCTGCACACGCAGGCGAACGTCGAACTGCCCTGGGGCGAGATCGACTTCGACTTCATGAACCTCAACCAGGCCGCGCACGGCGACCGCGAGTTCGGGTACATCCAGACCCGCCTCGGCGTCGCCCGCAAGACCGTCGTCGGCCACGTGAGCGACCCGCGCGTGCAGGCCGAGGTCGGCACCTGGCAGCGGGCCGCGGCCGGCCTCGCGGCATCCCGCAGCCTGAAGCTCGCCCGGTTCGGCGACAACATGCGCTACGTCGCCGTGACCGAGGGCGACAAGACCGAGGCCGAGCTGCGGTTCGGCGTGCAGGTCAACACGTGGGGTGTCAACGAGCTCGCCGACGCCGTGCACGCGGCATCCGATGCCGAGATCGACCTGCTGACCGCGGAATACGAAGACCTCTACGACGTCGTTCCCGAGCTGCGCAAGGGCGGCGACCGCCACGACAGCCTGCGCTACGGCGCCGCGATCGAAGTCGGCCTGCGCTCCTTCCTCGAAGAGGGTGGGTTCGGCGCGTTCACGACCAGCTTCGAAGACCTCGGCGCGCTGCGGCAGTTGCCGGGTCTCGCGGTGCAGCGGCTCATGGCCGAGGGCTACGGCTTCGGTGCCGAGGGCGACTGGAAGACGGCCGTGCTCGTGCGCATCGCGAGCGTCATGGGTGCCGGCCTGCCCGGCGGCGCCTCGCTCATGGAGGACTACACCTACGACCTCACGCCCGGCGACGAGCTCATCCTCGGCGCGCACATGCTCGAGGTGTCGCCGTCGCTGACGACCGCCCGGCCGAGCCTCGAGGTGCACCCGCTCGGCATCGGCGGCAAAGAGGACCCGGTGCGGCTCGTCTTCACCGCCGACCCCGGCCCCGCCGTCGTCGTCGCGCTGAGCGACATGCGCGATCGGTTCCGCCTCACGGCGAACGTGGTCGAGAACGTGGCGCCGCGGCATCCGTTGCCGAACCTGCCTGTCGGCCGCGCAGTGTGGAAGCCCGCCCCCGACTTCGCCACGAGTGCCGCAGCCTGGCTCACCGCCGGCGCGGCGCACCACACGGTGATGTCGACCGCGGTCGGCGTCGAGGTGTTCCGCGACTTCGCCGAGATGGCGAAGACCGAGCTGCTCGTGATCGACGAGGCGACGACGCTGCCCGGGTTCCAGCACGAAGTACGCTGGAACCAGGCGTACTACCGACTGGCACAGGGCCTCTGATCGGGGCGGTTCATGGCTGGGCGGGCATCGCGGGGGAGTGAGGCGGCGGCTGACGCTGCCGGTGCACCGATCGCGGCTGCCGCGCCCGGCGTGCCCACCGTGCCGGCGACCTCGCCGACCGAGGCGCCCGGCACGGGCGTGCCGACCATGTTCGACGTCGCGCGCCTCGCCGGCGTCTCGCACCAGACGGTGTCGCGCGTGCTCAACGACCTCACGGGCGTCGCCGCGTCGACCAAGGTGCGCGTCGAGCAGGCGATCGCCGAGCTGAACTACACGCCGTCGCCCGCAGCGCGAGCCATGGCGAAGCGTCGCTCGGGCAACCTCGGACTCATCCAGGCGGGGCGGCCCGACTACGGTCCGTCGAACGCCGCCCTCGGCTTCAACGAGGCCGCGCACGAGGCCGGCTACACGGTCAGCCAGGCGAGCATGCGTTCGCTCGACGCCGACGTGCTGCGCCAGGCCGTGCACCGGCTCGCGTTGCAGCGGGTCGAGGCGATCGTGCTCATCTCGGGCGAGCGCGAGGGCGTCGGCGTGCTCGGCGGCATCGACGCGGGCGTGCCGCTCGTCGTCGTCGCCTCCGAGCCTGCGCCCGGGCTGCATCGCGTCGCGATGGACCAGTACGAGGGCGCACGGCTCGCCACCCGGCACCTCATCGGGCTCGGTCACCGGGAGATCCGGCACATCGCCGGGCCGAGCGAGTCGATGGATGCCGCGGAGCGCCGCCGCGGTTGGGCCGACGTCATGCGCGAGCACGGGCTCGCGGCGCCCGAGCCGATCGAGGGCGACTGGCTCGCGGCATCCGGATACGAGGCCGGCCTTCGCCTTGCCGCCGACCGTGAGGCGACCGCCGTCTTCAGCGCCAACGACCAGATGTCGCTCGGACTGCTGCACGCCTACCGCGAGGCGGGGGTGCGCGTGCCCGACGAGGTGAGCGTCATCGGCTTCGACGACATTCCCGAAGCGGCGCACTTCGCTCCGCCGCTCACGACCATGCGGCAGGACTTCGACGTGCTCGGCCGCGACGTCGTCGCCACCGTGCTCGACGTGCTGCGCGGCGAAGCGGATGCCGCGGACCGCACCTCACGCGTGCCCGAACTCGTCGTGCGCGGCAGCACGGCGCCGCCTGCGTCTGCGCGCCGCTGACGTTTGCGGTTCCCGCCGGTCGCGCAACGAGCGTGCCTGCGCCGGGCGAGTGGCGAGCGTAGCGAGCGTGCCTCCGCCGGTCGAGTGGTGAGCGCAGCGAGCGTATCGAGACCCGAAGCAGTTGTCTCGATACGTCGCTCGCGCACCTCCTCGATCGACGTCCCTGCGGCTACCCCTGCTGGCTGTAGTCGGGCAGCTGCTGCAGGGTCCAGCTGTTGCCGTCGGGGTCTTTCACCGTGATGAAGCGGCCCCACGCCTGCTCGTCGACGCCTTCGGCCTCGACCCCCTTCGCACGGAGGTCGGCGAGCACGGCGTCGGCGTCGGCGATGACGACCTGGATCGAGTCCTGCGTGCCCGGTGCCAACGTGCCGCCGAGCCCGGTGCCGATCGCGATCGAGCACGCCGAGCCGGGTGGAGTGAGCTGCACGAAGCGCAGCTCCTCGGTGACCTGCTGGTCATGGTCGGCGTTGAAGCCGAGCTTCTCGACGTAGAACTCCTTCGCGCGGTCGACGTCGGTGACGGGCACGAAGATGAGCTCGATCTTCCAGTCCATGGTGACTCCTTCGAGGTTCGAGGTTCGAGGTTCGATGTTTCGATGGTTCGAGGTTCGATGCGAGATGCAGTGGAGATGCGACGCGTCTCATCGAATCGCCTGCTCCGAAGATAGGCAACGAACTGGTCAGTTTCCGTCCGCATTCAACGATCGGTGGATGTCGCGTCGCAGCGACCCGCCGCCGCTCGTGGCGCTGCCGACGTATCCGTGACTCCGGCGCAGACGGGTGGAAGGATGGATCGCATGGCATTGCACATCACGGGAGACCCGGCCGCCGACGAGCTGCTCAGCGACGACGCGTTCGCGCTGCTCACGGGAATGCTCCTCGACCAGCAGGTGACCATGGAGTCGGCGTTCGCCGGACCCGAGAAGATCCGCGCGCGCATCGGCTCGATCGACCCGGCGACGATCGCCGGCTACGAGCCTGAGGCGTTCGTCGAGGTGTTCAAGCAGACGCCGGCCGTCCACCGGTTCCCGGGTTCGATGGCCGGCCGGGTGCAGGCGCTCGCCGAGGCGGTCGTCGCCGACTGGGGCGGCGAGGCATCCGCGATCTGGACGCAGGGCGACCCCTCGGGCGCCGAGGTGCTCGCGCGACTGAAGAAACTGCCCGGCTTCGGCGACCAGAAAGCGCGCATCTTCCTCGCACTGCTCGGCAAGCAGCGCGGGTTGTCGGCGCCGGGCTGGCGCGAGGCCGCGGGTGCGTACGGCGAGGAGGGCGCGTTCCGCTCGGTCGCCGACATCGTCGACCCCGAGTCGCTCACGAAGGTGCGCGCGACCAAGCAGGCCGCGAAGGCCGCCGCCAAGGCCGCGAAGGGCTGAGCCACCGCGTGCCGGGTGCCGGGTGCCGCGTGCTGCGTGCCGGGTGTCGCGAGCCGAGTGCTGCATGCCGGGTCCCGGTGCTGCGTGCCGGGTGCCGGGTGCTGCGTGCCGGGTGCCGCGTGCCGGGTTCGCCGGGCTCCTGGACTTCGTCCCGCTGTCAGGCAATAGGCCGCTCGTCAGGCCGGTCTGGCCAGTTTCGGCCTGAGCAGCGGCTTATTGCCTGAATCTGGGTCTTACCGCGTCGGCTGCCTGGGTCGGGTCGCACCGCGACTGGTTGCCTGAGTCGGGTTGCACCGCAATCCGGATCTTCGTCCCGCTGTCAGGCAATAGGCCGCTCGTCAGGTCGCTCTGGCGAATTGCGGCCTGAGCAGCGGCCTATTGCCTGAATCAGGTCGTACGGCGTCGGGGTGTCTGAGTCGGGTCGTACCATGACGGGCGGCCGCCTGAGTCGGTCGTACGGCGTGGGGGCGTCTGAGTCGGGTCGCACCGCGACGCGGGCGCGTGAGTCGGGTCGTGCCGCGTCGGGGTGCCTGAGCCGGGTGACACCGCGACAGGATGTCTGAGTCGGGTCGTACTGCGTCGGGGTGCGTGAGTCGGGTGGCACCGCGACGCGGGCGCAAGGCGCATCGCTCAGCCGACGAGGAAGCCCGCGATCTTCAGCGCCATCGACTTCGGCTCCCAGGCGTGGTCGGTGGCGGGTGCAGTGTCGAGCACCGCGTTCGGCAGGTTCGCGACGAGCGAGTCGGCCGCCGGACGCATGAGGTCGAGCGTCTGCTCGCCGACGAGCACGAGCACCGGCTGTGCGATGCCGGCCCAGAGCGCCGGCCTCGATGCGCTCTGCGTCCACGCGAGGGCCTCGGAGTCGGGTTCGAGGCTCGGCCCCATCGCCGTCATGATCGGCCAGCCCGGGCTCGCCTTCGAACCCTCGAGCCACTCGCGCGGCATGTCCTTCATGAAGTACTCGATGGTGGCGTCGCCATCGCCGACGGCGAGGCGTTGCCGCAGGCCGGCGAGGAATTCCGCACCGCCGGTGCCGAGCTCTTCATCGAGCGGCACCTCCCAGAGCACGAGCTTCGAGATCGGCAGGCCGGATGCCGCGGCGGCGAGTGCGATCGCTCCGCCCGAGGAGCTTCCGAACAGCGCGACGGCGTCGTCGGCGCCCTCGGTCGCGACGGCCACGAGTGCGCGCAGGTCGTCGAGGGTCTGCTCGAGCGTGATCGGCCCGTCGGCCGGGCTCTCGCCGCGGCCGCGCCGGTCGAAGCGCACGACCGAGAAGCCGTGGCTCGCGAGCTCGGTCGCCAGTTCGCCGCTCGCCGGGTCGAAGGCACGGAACTGCATCGCCCCGTCGACGAGGATGACCGGCGGCCCGGAACCCTGTCGCTCGTAGGCGATCTGCGTGCCGTCGGCGGATGTCACGTACTGGGTCATCGTCGAGTCCTCACTCCCGTGAGGTCAGGCTACCCAGCGGGTGCGACCGCCGCACCTCCCCGCGCGAGACTCCTCAGCCGAGGCGGGCGGATGCCGCGACCGCGAGCGTCTCGGCCGCCGCCAGGGCGGTGTCGACCGACTCGTCGGGTGTCTGCACGGCGAACAGGTAGGCACGGTCGCCCTCGATCTTCGCGACGGTGCCGCCGTCGGTTCCGACCCGGCCGATGCCCACGAAGTCGGGCAGCGCCGTGCCCTGCTCGAGCGAGTCGACGGGTTCGTGCGTGCCGTTCAGGTAGTCGTCGGTGAACTCACCGGCGGGCAGCACGGAGACGAGCACGGTCGTGCCGGCCGACTCCCACTCGCATTCGGTGAAGCCCGCACCGAAGTCGGAGCCTGTGGGCGTCGGCACGGTACCGCCGAACAGGGCGGCGAGTTCGTCATCGGTCACCAGCCCGCAGGAATCGGTCGCGCTGGGCTCGGCTCCGCCGCCGCATTCCGCGCCGATCTCCGCCGCGATCGTGTCGAGGTGCGCAACCGACTCGGGCGTCGCCTGGGTCTCGAACACGTCGGCGAGGGCCTGTTCCTGGGCGGCACGGTCGCTGCCCGCGGCATCCGCTGCCGTGACCGCCGAGTCGAAGATGCTCGCGACGGCCGCCCATTCCTCGGCCACCGCGGGCGGCGGGTCGAGCGACTGCAGGCCGGAGTCGATCGCGCGGGCGGAGTCGAGCAGTGTGTTCGGGTCGAAGTTCGCGTTGAGGTCGGTGAGCGTGCCGGCGAGTGCGGTGAGCTCGGCGCACGCGGCGTCGTCGGATGCCTCGGGCGGCGTGGAGCTCGCAGGTGGCTCGCTCGACTCGGGCGTCGCGTCGGGGGAGCCGCTGCTGCACGCGGTGAGCGTGAGCACGGCCAGTGCAGCGAGACCGAGCAGGCCCGAGGAGACGGCACGCATCAGGGCGTCTCCGGTCCGGCACGGAAGCGAGTTTCGGCACCGGCAGCGGCAGCGGTGAGGCCGCGTACGCGACGAAGCCCGACGAGAGTGGCGCCGGCGAGCAGCAGGGCGAGGCCGACGGATGCCGCACCGACATCCGGCCCGCTCTCGGCGAGCTGCTTGCCTCCGGCTGTCGGAACCGGGGCGGCGCCCGCGGGAGCGGCTCCAGCGCCGGGATCTGCCGGCACCACGGGCACGACGGGCTCCACCGGGTCGACGGGCTCGACCGGCTCGCCGGCGAACGTCAGCGTTCTGGTGATGTAGTCGGCCGGATCCTCGACGGGCGCCCCCGACCCGCAGCTCACACCCATCACGATGACGTCGCCGGGCTCGCTCGCGACCGGCGTCGGCACGACGAACGAGAAGTTGCCGCTCGCATCGGCGGTCGTGTCGTCGAAGTGGGTCACCGGCGGCGGGCCGGCGAAGTCGACGGCGATGAACACCGCTTCGCCGGCGTCGCATCCGCTGCCGTTGACCGTGAAGGACTCTCCGGGCACGACCCCTGCGGCGGGCGTGACCACGGCGGTGAGCGGCGCTCCGGCGTACGCGAGCGCACCGAACCCGATGACCGTCTGTTCGCCGTCGCACGTGACGGTCACGCCGAACTGGGCGATCGGCGGGGCGATCTCGGGCAGCTCTCCCGGTGCACCGTGCACGGCGACGGTGGCGCTGAACGCGCCGGCCCCGTCGGCGGTGACGGTCGTCGATCTCGAGCTCGACGCGCCGCCGATCGCGGGGATCCAGGTGCCGACGAGCACCTCGCTCCCTGCGGAGCATCCGGCGCCCGTCACGTCGATGGTGCCCCCCGGCACCACGACGGTCGGGGTGAACGACGCGGTCGCCGCAGCCATGGCGGCTTGCGCCGGGATCAGCACTGCGGCGAGCGTGAGTGCGGAGGCAGCGCCGAGAGTGGCGAGTCGTAGGGGTCGCATGGATTCCGTTCCTCAGGTCGTCGGCGGGCGCAGTTGCCCTACGCTTGATGCCACCAGCCCAGCGGGCGTCTGTCATCCGTAGCGACTACGGGAGTGTGAGCCGAGATGCACCTCAGGTCGCTCGAGCTCGCCTCGCTGGTCGAGGCCGTCACGGCGGCCGATGCGCCGAGCATTCTCGTCACCGGCGAGCCGGGCGCGGGCAAGAGCTGGCTGATGGCCCGCCTGCGCGACCGGCTCGGCGAGGGCACAGGTGCAGGCGCAGGCGCAGGCGCGGGCGAAGACGAAGGCAAGCGCGAAAGCGCCGGCCAGCGCGCGGCCGCCGGCGCCGACGCGCCCCTGCTCCTCACCGCGAGCGGCCATGCCGCCGAGGAGCACCTGCCGTTCGCCGCGCTGCACCAACTGCTCGAGCCGCTCCTCGACCGGCTCGACGCACTCGCGGAGCCGCAGCGGCTCGCGCTCGCCGGAGCGCTCGCGCTGGCGGTCGCAACCCCGCACGAGCAGTTCGCCGTCGCGGTCGGCGTCAAGGCGCTGCTCCAGGACGCCGCGCGCGAGCGGCGGGTCGTGCTCATCGTCGACGACCTGCACTGGGTCGACGAGTCGACGCGGCAGGTGCTGGTGTTCCTCGCGCGGCGGCTGCGCGGCAGCGGGGTCTCACTCGTGTGTGCATCGCGTCCACCGGTCGACGTCGGTGACAGCGTCGACGTCGCCGACGCCTTCGATCGACGGATGTCCCTCGCCGCCCTCGACGATGTGCAGAGCCGCGAGTTGCTGCGGCAGCGGTACCCCGACCTCGGCACCCTGGCGGCCGGCCGGGTGCTCGAACTCGCCCGCGGGTTGCCGCTCGCGCTCGTGCAGCTGCCCGCCGAACTCGACGCCTCGCAGCGGCGCGACGAAGAGCCGTTGCCCGAGGTGCTGCCGGCCGGCGACCGCCTCGAGCGGCTCTACGCCACGCGCATCGCGGCACTCGACGAGCCGGCGACGATGGCCGCGCTCGCCGTGTGCCTCGCGCCGCTCGACCGCGGTGAGGCCGAGCGGATGCTCGCGCTGCTCGGGCTCGAAGCCGCGGCGCTCGACCGGCCGCAGCGGCTCGGGCTCGTCGAGATGCGCGGGGCGCGGTTCGAGCCGAGCCATCCGACGCTCGCGCCCGTGCTCATCCGCACCGCGACGCACGCGCAGCAGGCCGCCGTGCACCGGGCGCTCGCGACCGTCTTCGCCGACGACGTCGAGCGACGCGCCCTGCACGTGTGGGCCGAGCCCGGCGCCGACCCGCGACGCGTGGCAGCCGCGCTCGATGCCGCCGCCCAGAGTGCAGCGGCACGGTTCGCCTACCCCGAGGCGGCCGAGTTCTGGGAGCGGGCGATCGCCGCGGCATCCGACAGCGCGCAGGTGCTCGAGTGGCAGGCCGCCGCCTTCGAGGCCTATGCGCACATCGGCGCCCGCGCCCCCGCGCTGCGCCTCGTCGACGCGATGATGGCGTCGAGTGACGACGCCGTGCAGCTGGCCCGCTGGCAGATCGACAAGCTGCGACTCGGCTTCTGGACCGACGGCGACCGATCGCGCGACGACCGCAGCGTCGAGCTCGCCGCCGCAGCCGCTCCTCGCGAACCCGAGGTCGCGGCCGAGCTCGTGGTGACGCACGCGATCGAGCTCGCGGTGTTCGGCGAGTTCGCCGCCGCCGCCCAGGTGCTCGAGCGGGCGCACTCGGCGGGGTTGATCGACCGCTCGCGCACCGACGCGGCACCGAGCCTCGTCGACGAGTTCATCCGGGTCATGCTCGCCGACGACGCGGGGCTCGACCTCGACAGCTGGCGCGAACGGATGCTCCGCGCCGACCCCGGCACGGCGAGCGCGGCGTTCCCCTTCATCACCCTGCAGCTCGCCTGGCACGGACGCACCGACGACGCCCTCGCCCTCGTCGCCCACTTCGACGCGCTCGCCGCGCACACGAACCTCGTCGGCCCGCGCACCACCGCACTCGCCGTCGAGGCGGTGGTCGACGTCGTCACCGGGCGGTGGCATGACGCCGACGCCCGCTTCGCGGAGTGCGAGCAGCTCTGCATCGACACCGGCATTCTCGGGCCGCTCAGCTATATACAGCTGCGCCACGCGTGGTTGCTCGCGGCGAGGGGCGCCACCGACGAGGCGCTCGCGCTGTGCGAGCTCGCGGTGCCCGACGCCGAGCGCACGACGCCGCTCTTCCGGCACGTGCTGTGGTGCGCCATGGGGCTCGCGAAGCTCACCGCCGGCGAGCTCACCGAGTCGATCGCCGTGCTCGACGCGGCGGCCGCGCTCGAGGAGCGCGCCGGCATCGTGCAACCCGGCTACAGCTCGCGGTTCGGCGACTGGTTCGAGGCGCGGTGGCGGTATCGCGATTCGGATGTCGCGAGCCTCCGCCGTGAGCTCGAGCGCTTCGAATCCCGCATTCACGCGGCCGACAACCCGGCGAACGCGATCGCGCTGCGCTGCCGGGCGCTGCTCGCGCCCGAGGCAGAGGTGGATGCGGCGTTCGGGGCCGCGCTGCGCGCACACGATCGGCTCATCGACCCGTACCAGGCGGCACGCACGCGGCTGCTCCACGGCATGCGGCTGCGCCGGGCACGACGCAAGGCGGATGCCCGAGGTCCGCTGCGCGAGGCCGCCGCCGCCTTCGACGCGCTGGGGGCGTTCGCCTGGGCGGCGGGGGCGCGATCCGAGCTCGCCGCGTGCGGGGAACGCCGGCCCGTGACCGCGCCGGGCGACCCGCTCGCCGAACTGACGCTGCGCGAGAACGAGATCGCGCGGCTCATCGTCGCCGGGCTGTCGTCGGCGGCTGCGGCGGCGCGACTCAGCGTCTCGGTGCGCACGGTCGACTCGCACCTCGCGTCGATCTACCGCAAGCTCGGCGTGCACGGGCGCGGTGAGCTCGTGGAGTTCGTCGGGCGGTGACGGGCGGGCGGGCGTGCGGGGTCTCGATACGCTCCTTCGTCGCTACTCGACCGGCGGTTGCAGGTCTCGATACGCTCCTTCGTCGCTACTCGACCGGCGGTTGCGTCAGGTCTCGACCGGCGGCGGCGGGAGTGTCGGTGGGTGGTGGCAACATGGGGGTTACAACACCACATGTAGGGGTCGGCACCGCGAATCACCCCCAAGGATTCCGATTCGCGACACGCCCGGCATCCGTCCACAGCCCAAGAGATTTCGATCGCACGGGGTGTGGATAACCTCGGGGCCTACCGCGGAAATACGCCGATCGCCGCGACATCCGTTGTTCACAACCGGTGGAAAACCCGGTGGATAACTACACGAATGTAACTACAGCATGTTGTGGCAGTCGAGTTCCGTGGGCACTAGATGTAGTATTGAGGTACGAAATAGCAACACGGGGGAACGGCTCCTCCAGAGCCTGAGAACGAGGGGAAAACAATGACGGTTACGGTCTACACCAAGCCTTCTTGCGTCCAGTGCAACGCGACGTATCGCGCCCTCGACAGCAAGGGAATCGAGTACGAAGTGCTCGACCTGTCTGTCGACGAGAACGCCCTCGCGCAGGTCAAGGAACTTGGGTACCTGCAGGCTCCGGTCGTCATCACCGATGAGGGCCACTGGTCGGGTTTCCGTCCCGACAAGATCGACGAACTCGCGTCACGACTCGCTTAGCGGCCGCCGGTGAGCTCGGGGGAGTGAGCCGGTGAGGAACGCAATCGCGAAGGACGAACCATGACGAATCTGGTCTACTTCTCGAGCGTTTCGGGCAACACGAAGCGATTCATCGAGAAGCTCGGCCGCCCTGCGGCCCGCATCCCGTTGCACGCTCGTGAAGATGCATTGCATGCCGACGAGCCCTACGTGCTCGTCGTGCCGACCTATGGCGGAGGCGACGGCAAAGGCGCCGTGCCGAAGCAGGTCATCCGCTTCTTGAACGATCCCGACAACCGCTCGAACATCCGCGGCGTGATCAGCGCCGGCAACACCAACTTCGGGTCGGCCTTCGGTCTCGCCGGCGACATCATCGCCGCGAAGACCGGGGTGCCGCACCTCTACCGCTTCGAAGTATTCGGAACCCCTGACGACGTTCGCGCCGTCGATGATGGATTGGACGCATTTTGGCAAACGCAGCAGCAACTGACGGCGTAGCGCTCATGGACGCACCGCGCGTGGCGAGTGGCATGGACTACCACTCCCTCAACGCGATGCTGAACCTCTACGGTCCGAACGGCGAGATCCAGTTCGACAAAGACAAAGAGGCGGCGCGCGAGTACTTCCTGCAGCACGTCAACCAGAACACCGTCTTCTTCCACTCGCTGAAAGAGCGCCTCGACTACCTCGTCGAGAAGGAGTACTACGAGCAGGCCGTGCTCGACCAGTACTCGTTCGAGTTCATCACCAAGCTCAACGACCTCGCGTACTCGAAGAAGTTCCGCTTCGAGACGTTCCTCGGTGCGTTCAAGTACTACACGAGCTACACGCTGAAGACGTTCGACGGCAAGCGCTACCTCGAGCGCTTCGAAGACCGCGTGGTCATGACGGCCCTCGGCCTCGCCCAGGGCGACGAGAAGCTCGCCGTGAACCTCGTCGAAGAGATCATCGGCGGCCGCTTCCAGCCGGCCACGCCGACCTTCCTCAACACGGGCAAGGCGCAGCGCGGCGAGCTCGTCTCCTGCTTCCTGCTGCGCATCGAAGACAACATGGAGTCGATCTCGCGCGGCATCAACTCCGCCCTGCAGCTCTCGAAGCGCGGCGGCGGCGTGGCGCTCTCGCTCTCCAACATCCGTGAGGCCGGCGCCCCGATCAAGCAGATCGAGAACCAGTCTTCGGGCATCATCCCCGTGATGAAGCTCCTCGAAGACAGCTTCAGCTACGCCAACCAGCTCGGTGCCCGCCAGGGCGCAGGTGCGGTGTACCTCAGCGCGCACCACCCCGACATCATGCGGTTCCTCGACACGAAGCGTGAGAACGCCGACGAGAAGATCCGCATCAAGACGCTCTCGCTCGGCGTCGTCGTGCCCGACATCACGTTCGAGCTCGCCAAGAACGGCGAAGACATGTACCTCTTCTCGCCGTACGACGTCGAGAAGGTCTACGGCAAGCCGTTCGGCGACATCTCGGTGACCGAGAAGTACCGCGAGATGGTCGACGACCCCCGCATCAAGAAGACGAAGATCAACGCCCGCGAGTTCTTCCAGACCCTCGCCGAGATCCAGTTCGAGAGCGGTTACCCCTACATCGTGTTCGAAGACACGGTGAACAAGGCGAACCCCATCAAGGGCCGCATCAACATGTCGAACCTCTGCTCCGAAATTCTGCAGGTCAACACGCCGACGACGTACAACGAAGACCTTTCGTACAACGAGATCGGCAAAGACATCTCGTGCAACCTCGGTTCGCTGAACATCGCGCTCACGATGGACTCGCCCGACTTCGGCAAGACGGTCGACACCGCCATCCGCGGCCTCACCGCCGTCTCGAACATGAGCCACATCGCCTCGGTGCGTTCGATCGAAGACGGCAACGACAAGTCGCACGCCATCGGCCTCGGCCAGATGAACCTGCACGGCTACCTCGCCCGTGAGCGCATCTTCTACGGCAGCGAAGAGGGCATCGACTTCACGAACATCTACTTCTACACGGTGCTGTTCCACGCCCTGCGCGCGTCGAACAACATCGCGAAGGAGCGCGGCGAGACCTTCGACGGCTTCGCCGACTCGAAGTACGCGTCGGGTGAGTTCTTCGACAAGTACACGGATGCCGCGTGGGTGCCCGAGACCGCGAAGGTCACGCAGCTCTTCGCCGACTCGAACGTGCACATCCCGACGCAGCAGGACTGGCTCGAGCTGAAGGCCTCCGTGCAGGAGCACGGCATCTACAACCAGAACTTGCAGGCCGTGCCGCCGACCGGTTCGATCTCGTACATCAACAACTCGACGGCATCGATCCACCCGATCGCCTCGAAGATCGAGATCCGCAAAGAGGGCAAGCTCGGTCGCGTCTACTACCCGGCGGCGTTCATGACGAACGACAACCTCGAGTACTACCAGGACGCGTACGAGATCGGCTACGAGAAGGTCATCGACACCTACGCCGCGGCGACGCAGCACGTCGACCAGGGCCTCTCGCTCACGCTCTTCTTCAAAGACACGGCGACGACCCGCGACATCAACAAGGCGCAGATCTACGCATGGAAGAAGGGGATCAAGACGATCTACTACATCCGCCTGCGTCAGATGGCCCTCGAGGGCACGAACCTGGAGGAGTGCGTCAGCTGCATGCTCTGACCCGCCTCAGGCTTCCAAACTGATCACTCCAACTCGAGACATCCGTCAGAAGGATTGAAATGACTCTCACCGATCCAGTGAACTCGGCTCAGAACGACCCCGCACACACGGGCGGCAAGCTGAAGCTCGTCAGCCACGTCAACGCGATCAACTGGAACAAGATCCAAGACGACAAAGACCTCGAAGTCTGGAACCGTCTGGTCAACAACTTCTGGCTGCCCGAGAAGATTCCGCTGTCGAACGACATCCAGTCGTGGAACACGCTGACTCGCGACGAGCAGATTCTGACGATGCGCGTGTTCACCGGTCTGACCCTGCTCGACACGATTCAGGGCACAGTGGGTGCGGTCTCGCTCATCCCCGACGCGATCACGCCCCACGAAGAGGCCGTCTACACGAACATCGCCTTCATGGAGTCGGTGCACGCGAAGAGCTACTCGTCGATCTTCTCGACGCTGTGCTCGACGAAAGACATCGACGATGCGTTCCGCTGGTCGGTCGAGAACGAGAACCTTCAGAAGAAGGCCGCGATCGTCATGGAGTACTACCAGGGTGACTCACCACTGAAGCGCAAGGTCGCCTCGACGCTGCTCGAGAGCTTCCTGTTCTACTCGGGCTTCTACCTGCCGATGTACTGGTCGTCGCGGGCGAAGCTCACCAACACGGCCGACATGATTCGCCTCATCATTCGCGACGAGGCCGTGCACGGGTACTACATCGGCTACAAGTTCCAGAAGGGGCTTGAGCAGCTCTCGCAGGCCGAGCGCGACGACCTGAAGGACTACACGTTCTCGCTGCTCTACGAGCTCTACGATAACGAGGTGCAGTACACGCAAGACCTCTACGACGGCGTCGGCCTGACCGAAGACGTCAAGAAGTTCCTGCACTACAACGCCAACAAGGCCCTCATGAACCTCGGCTACGAGCCGATGTTCCCGAAGACCGTCACCGACGTGAACCCGGCGATCCTCTCGGCGCTGTCGCCCAACGCTGACGAGAACCACGACTTCTTCTCCGGGAGTGGCTCGTCGTATGTCATCGGCAAGGCCGTCGTCACCGAGGATGAGGACTGGGACTTCTGACGAACGAATCCGATCCGGTCCCCGAGGCGCTCCCGTATCCTGCGCCTGAAGGGTGGCTGCCGGACGCGCAGTACTTCTCGACTCCGGTGATCTGGGCCGTGGGTGGTGCCGCGGTGGCGGCCGGCATCGGTTCAGCGCTGCTCACTGCGGCGGGGTCGCTGGTGTGGGGCGTCGTGCTCGCCGTACTCTTCGGGTTGCTCGCGCTGGCGGCTACCGCATTCGGCCTCTTCGCCGTGCGTCGGAGTCCTCCAGTGCTGATCAACGCTGTGACGCTCGGCCGAGCCACGGCGCGGCCTGTCGACGACTGGGTGCACTTCTGCCGTGAGCGCCCAGTGCGGATCTGGAGCGTGCTGTGGTTGATCGTGATGGGGCTCGGCACCGGTGTGCTGCTCGGGCTGGCGATGCCGGGCGTGCTGGGCGCAGCGGGCGGCCTTTGGTGGCTGTTCCTGTTCGTTCCGTTGCTCGCGCTCTGCCTCGTGCCTATCGGGGCCGGGGTGCTCCAACTCCTGCTCGACGGCAAGAACACCTCTTTCGGCAGGATCCCGGTCGGACTCACCCTCAGTCGTCATGGCGTGGCGCGGTATCTGGTCGCCGGAGGTGTGAGGTGGGTGCCGTGGGAGACGATCAGCGGCGTCGAGACGCAGCTCCACTCTCGCGTCAGCATCAGCCGCATCGGTAGGGCCGAGCCGTTGGAGTTCACCGCCGGTGTCTTCGAGCAGGACGCGGTGCTCCTGTACTGTGCGGTGCGTTTCTACGCCGAGCACCCCGAATTGCGCAAGGAGCTCAGCACGATCGTCGCGCAGCGCCGCTTCGAGAGCTGGGATCGCGCACTCAGCCTTCGCTGAAGACCGCGTTCTCTCGGCTTGCGCATGCCCAGTCGTCGCAGACGAGCAGCGCGGGTCTCACAGGCTTCGGGCTGCAGGCACGAGATAATGAAGCATGTCCTCTTCCGTTGAACGCCGTTCCAATCCAACGGCCTGGGCCGCGTTCTGGGTCGCGCTGGCCGGCCTCGTGCTCATGCCCATCCCGCTGTTCATCGGGCTGATCCTCGGCGGCGGCCTCTCGATCGTCGCCGCAATCCTCGCTGTGATCGCCCTCCTCAAGGGGCTCGCGCGTAGCGGCAAGGGCATCGCGCCCGTCGTGTTCGCCGGGATCTTCATCGCGCTCACCTGGGGCGGCATCTCGGTCGGCGGCGGCACGATCTGGTAGGTCGACCGGCCGGCGGTTTCCCGCTCATCAATCCCGCTCCGCGCCACCGCGGGCACGGAGTGCGATGAGTCCGGATGTGCTGTACTCCCGCTCTACGAGACTGTGTAGTACTGCCTAGACTCGATCGCGTGGTCGACGAGGTTATCAACGCGTACTCACGCCGGGCAGCGGAGTACATCGACCTCTTCGGGTCGATGAGCGCAGTGCACCCTTCAGATCGTCAACTCGTGTCGACATGGGCCAGCGGGATCGAGGGCAGCGTCATCGACGCTGGTTGCGGTCCAGGTCAGTGGACGAACTTCCTCGCCGAACGAGGGCTTCCTGTGCTCGGCGTGGATCTGGTCCCCAAATTCATCGAGCGCGCCCGCAGCACGTATCCCGATGTGCCTTTCACGGTCGGCAGTCTCGACGCCCTCGATGCCGAGACAGGTTCCACGGGCGGGGTTCTGTCCTGGTACTCCCTCATCCACCATGAGCCTGGGACGATCCGGGTTCCCCTCCTGAATTTCAGCCGCGTGCTCAGGCCCGATGGCACGCTGCTCATCGGATTCTTCGAGGGCCCGGTAGTCGAACAGTTCGCTCACGCGGTCGCGCCTGCATACCGATGGTCTGTGGATGCCCTCAGCGACGAGCTGATGGAAGCCGGCTTCGATGTGGTCGAATCCCACGTCAGGAAGGCTGCCGGCCAGCGGTCCCAGGCAGCGGTTGTTGCCCGACGGCGAGATGCCCGCTGAGGGCTCCGCTTGCGGACCGGCGTGCGGGGCCGAGGTCGTCGTCGACGACGCACAGACCGCAGGGATACCGCGTCGCGACGCTCAACCGCCGTACCCACTGAACGATTCGCATACGGGACTGGCACCGGGTCGGCGGCATTCGTGTCGAGCCCACCGGGTCATCGAAGAGGAGAATTGAAGCATGACGGAACCGGCCGAGTTCATCGACCGAACGCTTCAAGCCGAGGGCTCCGAAACGCGAGCGCAGGCGGAGGCCGATCGAATCGGCGACAGCCTCAAGTTCTATGGCGCATCAGTGGGAGCGGTGCGGGGAGCCGTGCGTGACGCCCACCGGCGGCATCCGGATCTGACACATGACGAGGTCACCGCGCTCGCGTCGGAGCTGTGGGCTGAGCCGGTGTACGAGCGCCGGCTCGCCGCGGTCGTGCTGCTCCAGGGGCAGGTACCGTCGCTGCTCGTCAGCGACTTCACCCGCTTCGAGCAATTCCTGCGGTCGGCTGGCACGCGAGAACTCGTCGATCCGCTCGTCGCCGATGTCGTGCGCCCGCTGCTTCAGCGAATGGCGGGTGCCGATGCTGCCCGGGCGCGACGCATCGTCGATCGGTGGGCGCACGAAGGCCTGATCGAACCGTAGTCACACGACTGACGCCGTCGCCGGAGCGTGCGAGACTGCCTCGGTGACGGATATCGAGCTCGCGCGCATCGGGGCCGGCACGGTCACCCTCCACGACGCGCGCCGCAAGGTGCGGTGGAGCGTCGACCTCGAGCCGTTCGAGATCGGGGTGTACCCGGTGACGCAGGAGCAGCTCGCCGAGATGATCGGTGAAACTGCGACGCATCCCCGCCGGCCCGCCACGGGCGTGAGTTGGCTGCGTGCGATCAGGTTCTGCAATGCGGCATCCGAATGGGAGGGGCTCGACCCCGCCTACACCTTCGACGGCGAGGATGTCACGTGGCACATCGACGCCGACGGGTACCGCCTGCCGACCGAGGCGGAGTGGGAGTTCGCGTGCCGGGCGGGGTCGACGCGCCCGCACTACGGCCCGCTCGACGAGATCGCCTGGGCGAGCGCCGACGGCGTGACCGCGCCGCAAGACGTCGGCGGGAAGCATCCGAACCTCAACGGACTCTTCGACACCCTCGGCAACGTGTGGGAGTGGTGCTGGGACCTGCTCGACCCTGCCCGCTACGACGCCTACCGCGTGTTCCGCGGAGGCGGGTTCGCCGACGACGCCTGGAGCGTCAGGGCATCGACGCGGCGCGGCGGCGCTCCGCGCATGCACCACGAAGACGTCGGGTTCCGTGTCGCGCGCGGCGGGTTCGATGCGACGGATGCCGCGCAGGGCTGGTCCGCGGAGGCAGACCTGGAGCGCGCGGCGATCGACGGCCCGCTGCCATCGGGGTGGACGCCGCGCCGCTCGTGAAAACGCGAGTGTCGCGGCGTCGGAGACGGGGTCAGTCTGCTGCGGCCGTTTCCCGGGGCGGGTTGTGCATGAACTCGAAGCGGATGCCGTTGTCTTCCTCGACGAAGGACGCGTAGTAGCGGTCGTTGAACCTCGTGAACACCTTCGGCTCGCGCACCGCCGTCCAGCCGGCGCCGATCGCGATCTCGTGCAGGCGATCGACCTCGGCGCGCGACTCGACGGGGAAGGCGAGGTGCTGCCAGCCGACCGTTCCGTGTTCGTGCGGGCCGGTGCCCGACTCCCGCGCGGGGAAGAGGATGAGCTCCTCCTCGCCCTTGTACCAAGAGACGCCGTTGTCGGCATCTTGTCGCGTGCAGCCGAGCGCCTGCATCACGGGGTCGAACTGTGCGATCGAGCGGGGCAGGTCGTCGACGCTGATGCCGAGGTGGTCGAAGAGGGGCATCCGGTCATCCTATGAGACCGTCGGCCGACCCCCAATACTGGGGGAGTGCCGTGGTACGAAGCGCCTCCTCGGCTCTGCCAAGGTGAACGGATGTCTTCAATTCCGCCAGTTCCGGGGCAGCAGCCGGAACCCGCCGCATCACAGCCGACCGCACCGTACGGCGCATCGCCGAGCGGGCAGCCGTACGGCACGTTGCCCGTCGCCGGGCAGCCGCAGTACGCGGCATCCCAGCCAGGGGCACCGACCCCCGCGCCGTCGACGACGAACGGCCTCGGCATCGCCGCGATCGTGCTCGGTGGCATCGGCCTGCTGCTCGCGTTCATTCCGATCATCGGCGGGTTCGGTGGATTCCTCGCCTTCGTCGGCCTCGTGCTCGGCGTGATCGGCCTGTTCCTGAAGAACAAGTCGAAGCTGCCCGCGATCATCGGAGCGAGCCTGTCGGGCCTGGCGCTGCTCCTCTCGATCGTGATGGCGCTCGTGTACACGGCCGCGTTCGTCGCCGCCGTCGACGAGGCCGGCATCGACGCGCCGGCCATCATCGAGGAAGGCGATGACCCCGCGGAAGCACCCGCGGAAGAGGCGCCCGCCAACGATGGGCCTGGCGCTCGTGACAACCCGGCACCGTTCGGCTCGACCGTGGTCATCGACACCTTCGAAGGTGCGGTCTGGGAGGTCACTGCAGCGGCCCCGAACCTCGACGCGACCGCCGATGTGAAGGCGGCGAACGAGTTCAACCCCGACCCTGCGCCCGGCAACGTGTACGCGATCCTGCCGGTGACGGTGACGTACCTCGGTGAAGATTCCGGCACCCCGTTCGAGCTGCGGTTCACGTACGTGAGCCCCGCGGGCCAGTCGTACGAAGGCGGCTTCGTCGTCATGGACGGCCAGCTCTCGGATGTCGCCGAGCTCTACACCGACGCGAGCGGCACCGGCAACGTCATCATCGAGATCCCTGCTGAAGGCGCCGCCGGTGGCGTCTGGGGTGTCGAGTACATCCTGGGCGACGAGCCGATCTTCTTCGGCAACGCTCAGTAGTCTCCAGAGACGACGTCGAGGGTCGGGTCGCTGCGGTGGCCCGACCCTCTCTCGTGCGCGAGCGGATGTCGCGGGCTACAGCTCGAGGAAGTAGTAGAACGCGCGCTCGCCGCTGTCGGGGTCGACGCCGTTGAACCCGTGGCGCTCGTAGAAGCGCTGCGCATCGACATCCTCAGCGTCGACGTTGATCTCGATCGCCGAGACGCCCTGCGCTTCGGAGTCGGCGACCAGCAGGTGGATCATCGCCGCTCCAAGACCGCGACCTCGTTGCTCAGGTGCGACATAGAGCTCGTCGAGCAGGGCCACCGGGCCGTGGTACCAGACGTTGCTTCGCAATGTCACAAGCGCGACGCCCGCGGCCGGCTCGCCCGCGAGGTACGCGATCGTGCTCGGCTCGGCGAGCAGTGACTGCAGGCGTTCGGTCAGAACGGCCGTGCCCGGGGTCGGCGTATCGAATTCGGTGTTGAAGTCGTGCAACAACTGCGCCACCGTCTCGGCATCGTCTGGCCGGGCGCGTCGAGGAGCAGGATCCGCGGGAAGGTCCGACATGAGCGCAAGACTAGCTGCGTGACCCGCTCGCCGCGCCTATCGAATCGTCGACAGTCGCTGCGCGAGTCGGAGCGACTCTGCTGACCCGAGCTGCGGCCGCTGGCGAGGCTTCGCCACGAAATGCTCGAGCACCGTCACGTCGCGAGCGTCGCCGCGAATGCGGATCGTGGTCGCGTCGCCCGGGCCGAACGGCACTCCGACGTGCTCGGCCGCCGAGCGACGAACGGTCAACGTCGGTCGTTCGTCATCGGGGTCGCGGCTCGGCTCGACGCGCTCGACGTCGCGCCATTCGAACACCGTGGCGGCCTCTCTGATGTGCGGCCTTCGAACACCGGCGCCGTGCTTGACGTCGCGGAGCGTGTGCACGGTCAGGTATTCGGGCGCGAGTGTCAACACGGCTACAGGTCGGCGGTGCTTGCGCGTCTCGCGCACGATGTAGGGAACCGCTCCCACGGCGATCGCCGCGAATGCGAGGCCGAACAGGCCGTACATCCATGCGGGCCCCGAGAGGTTGGCGGCGCGTGCCGGTCCGCCCTCGATGGTGGCGTCCCAGCCGAGGGCGGCCCCCACCATGATGGCCGGCACGAGCCAACTCGCAGCGACGATCATCACCGCCATCAGCGTGAAGAGCTGCAGGAGCAATTCGGGAACCCACCGCGAGTGCCCGACGCGCTCGAGCACGCCCGTCACGCCCGGTTTGCCCGAGGTGCGCCAGCCGTAGATCGCTGCATCGCGCGCCGCGCGGCGTCGTTGCGAACCCGTCATGCTGCGAGCGCTCGCCGAGGGGGCCGACAGATCAACGGGGTGCTCAATGGGCGGAGGCCGTGCATGCCCTACAGGCTACGTGCACGGAACGACGGCCGGATGCCTCGGGGGGAACGCTATCCGACGGCGTCGTCGAAGTCGCGCCGCAGGTACTTCGGCGCCTGCACACGCCACGCCTCTGTGACCAACTCGGCGAGATGGTCGTCGTCGATGCCCTCCATGCGGAACGCGACCTTCGGTTCGCCCCAGCGGGTCGTGGTGCCCAGGAACACCTCGGGCGCCATCTCGCGAAGGGCGAGCGCCTCGACGGGGTCGGCGACCTTCACCCCGACGACGAGCTCGGCCGCGATGATCTCGCGCAGGTCTTCGGGGATGCTCGGCCACGGGTGGCACTCCCACGCGAACAGCTTGCCGCGAACGAACCACGCCGCGCCGCCCGTGGTGGCACGCTCCTCGCTGCCCGGCAGCGCGCCGGCGGTACGGCGCAGGTCATCGAGGGTGGCCATGGGAGCGAGCCTATGCCGCACGACCGACAGCGAGGCATCCGAATCAGGCGTCGCTCGCGCGCATGCCCGCTGAGCCCAGCACGCGTTCGACCGTGAGCTCGAGCACGACCCGCTGCGGATTCACGCGGGGCTGCCGGTAGCGTGCGGCATAGAGCTCGACGGCGAGGGCGACCGATTCGGCATCGGTGCGAATGCGAGCCGGACCTTCGAAGCTGATCCAGCGCCGCCCATCGAGGGTGTTGACGCTGGCGCGCCCGCTGCGCTCGGCGTTCACGAACTTCTGCGAGCCGCGGCTGCCGATGACGCGGACGATGCCGTCGAGGTAGGTCATGCCGACCGGCACCGAGTGGATGCGCCCGTCGCGACCGAGCGTCGAGAGCGTGGCGAGGTGGTACTCCGAGAGGAACTCCCGTGCGGTGTCGGTCAGCACTTCGCGCCTTTCGTGCAGGTCGTGGCGGTGTCGCAGAGATCAGGCCCGCACATCGAGTCTACGAAGGGGGCGGATGCTTCGAGGCATCCGGCCTGTCGTCGTGTTGAACCGCGATGCCCCCTCTGCGCGCGGGCCGATGGGGAGTGCTCCCCATTCTCCGGATGCCGCGGTGCGTGGTGTGATCGGTGTGCGCGACAGGGGCGCAGACCACACCGGCCGCCGCTTCGGCGCCCGAGAACGGGGAGATCACTGATGAAGAAACTCAAAAGGGGGATCGCCGGGGGCGTTCTGGCGGTCGCGATCGCCGGGCTCTGCGCCGTCGCACCGACGACCGCGGCGAACGCGTACAGCACGGCGACCGGCAAGGGGTGCACCGCGTACGAGTACTCGAACGGCGGATACGCGACGTGCATCGCACAGATCCAGCGGATGCTGAACGCGCTCGCCCCGAGATACGGCGGCTCAGTGCTGGCCGTCGACAACGGCTTCGGCCCCAAGACCCTGGCGGAGGTGCGCCGATTCCAGTCGTGGGTGTATCTGACGTCCGACGGGATCGTCGGTCGCAACACGTGGAACATGCTCTGCGCGTACGCGGGCCAGGTCAACTTCGCCTACCCGGGCTCCGGTGCGACGAAGAACGTCGCCTGGCAGGCCGCATACGACGCCGGATGCTACGTCGAGAAGCCGGCCGCGGGATCGCCGGGCTACATCACGATCTCGAAGTACTGATCGCACGCGCGCCGCGAACGAAGGGTGGATGCCGCGAGGCATCCACCCTTCGCCGTCTCGCCGATCAGATGGGGCCCTGGCGAGCTGGGTCGAACGCGGCGACGACGACGAGCGTCGTCAGGACGGCGAGGCTCACCGAGCCGGCTCCGCAAGCACCCGGCCGCTGACCGCCAGCGCGAGACCCCGCGGCATGAGTCGCACGAGCGCGCTGGTGAGCGCATTGGTGCGGCCGGAGACGACGCTCGCGACCCGACGGCGACGGTCGAGGCGGCGGAGCGCGAGGCCCACGACCTGCTCGGGCGTCTGGAAGCGGCCGACGGCGGCGTTCTCGGTGCCGACGACGTCGAAGAACTCGGTACGCGTCGCGCCCGGGCTGACGGCGAGCACCTGCAACCCCGACGCGCGGGTCTCGTAGGCGAGCGCCTCGGTGAAGTTCAGTACGAACGACTTGGATGCCCCGTACACCGCCATGTCGGGGCAGGGCTGGTAGGCCGCAACGCTCGCGATGTTCACCAGGGCCCCTCGCCCCTCGTGCACGAGATCGGGCAGGAACTCCTGCGTGATCGCCACGACGGAGGCGACGTTGAGCTGCACCATCTCGGCGATGCGGGCAGGAACCGCGTCGACGAACGCGCCCTTGACCCCGAAGCCGGCGTTGTTGACGAGGGTCTGGATGCGAATGCCCCGTTCGTCGAGGGCGTCGCGCAGCGCTGTGTGGGCATCGTGCCGGGCGAGGTCGAGCACGATGGGCGTCGCGCGTACGCCGTGCTGGCGCTCGATGTTCGCGGCCAGTTCGCGCAGTCGCCCTTCTCGGCGGGCGACGAGCACGACGTCGGCGCCGCGACGAGCGAGTCCGATTGCGAACTCGGCTCCGAGGCCCGAACTCGCACCGGTGATGAGGGCAGTGGTTCCGCTGAAGTCTGTGGTCATGAGTGCAAATGTAGACAGTGACAGCATTGTTGTCAATGTCTACTTTGAGGTAGGGTGCAGGGGTGACCGAACGCGCCTACCATCACGGCAACCTGCGCCAGGCGCTGCTGGAGCGCGCATGGGTGACGATCGACAGTGACGGCCTCGATGTCCTGTCGCTGCGGCAACTCGCCCGCGATGTCGGCGTGAGCCACGGGGCGTCGGCTCGGCATTTCGCCGACCGCACCGCCCTGCTCGACGCGATCGCGGTGGCGGGCTTCGTGCGCATGAACGAAGCGCTCGCCGCGGCTGTTGCGAGCGAGACGACGTTTCCCGAGCAAGTGCGCGGTGCCGGCCTCGCCTACATCGGATTCGCAGTCGAGCACCCCGCGATCCTCGACCTCATGTACAAGGCGAAGCATCATCCCGACGCGTCGGCCGAACTCCGCGGGTTCAGCCGCGCGAGCATGACCGTCGTGGTCGAACTCGTTCGCGCAGCACAGTCTCGAGGCGAGGTTCGACCCGGAGACGTCGAACGCCAGTCGCTCGTCGTGTTCGCCGCGGTGCACGGCGTCGCCGCGCTCGCCACCGACGACCTGCTCGATGGGGTTCCGTGGCGCGATGCCGCCGCCGCGACGATCGATGCCGTGCTCAGTGCGCTCACGGGCGCAGCGGCGACCTGACGCAGGCGAAGCGGTCTCCTCGCCGTGTCGGCCGGCCCATCTACTCGACGAGCTTGCCGGCGACCGACACCTCGCGCATGAGGGCGGCGATCTCCGCCGGGATCGGCGGGATCTCCTCACGCGTCACGCCCGCCGTGGGCGACCAGACGAGGTTCACCTGCAGCGAGGCATCCGTCTCGGGGTGGTCGCTGCGGTTGTGGCATCCGCGGGTCTCGCGCCGTTCGAGCGCTGCCTCGAGGGTGGCGCGCGCGGCGAGGGCGGCCGACTTGAGGTCGAAGGCGTGGGCCAGGTCCTGGTACCCGGCGATGTCGGGGTGCACGCCGATGTCGGCCATGCGGGCCTCGATCGCGTCGAGCTCCGCGAGTCCGGCGAGGAGGCCTGCTTCGTCGCGCACCACGCCGGCGTGCTCGGTCATGGTGTCGCGGATGGCGCGCTGCAGGGCGCGCACGTTCTCGGTGCCGTCGGAGGCGAGCAGCCCCGCGATCTCGTCGCGCGCGGTCTGCACCGCGGCGGCCGAGCGTGTCTGCGCGGCGAGCGACGCCGAGTAGGCCGCGGCGGCCTGGCCCACGATGCGTCCGAAGACGAGCAGTTCGATGAGCGAGTTGCCGCCCAGGCGGTTCGCGCCGTGCAGGCCGGAGGATGCCTCGCCGATGGCGTAGAGGCCGGGGACATCCGTGCCGTGGTCGTCGGGGCGCACCCACACGCCGCCCATCGAGTAGTGCGCGGTCGGCGCGATCTCGATCGGCTGCTTCGTGATGTCGAGCATCTGCAGCTCGAGCATGGTCTGGTACACGCGGGGGAGACGGGTCATGATCGTCTCGCGGGGCAGGTGCGAGACATCCAGCCAGACACCGCCGTTGGGGGTGCCGCGACCCTCCTTGATCTCGGTGTAGCAGGCGAGCGCCACGCGGTCGCGCGTGGAGAGTTCGAGCCGCTCGGGGTCGTACTTGGCCATGAAGCGCTCGCCGAGACCATTGGTGAGGATGCCGCCTTCACCGCGTGCGGCTTCGCTGATGAGCGTGCCCGCGGCGCTCTCTGGCTCGATGATGCCCGAGGGGTGGAACTGCACGAGTTCGGGGTCGCGCAGCCGGCCGCCGGCCTCGACGGCGAGCCGGAACGAGTCGCCCGTGTTCTCGTCGCGCCGCGACGAGGTGCGCCGCCAGATGCGGTTGTGGCCGCCGGCCGCGAGGATGACCGCGTCGGCGTGGATGAGGTAGTGGGTGCCATCCTCGAGGTCGAAGCCGTAGGCGCCGAACACCGCGCCGTCGTCGTTGACGAGGATGCGCGTGACGTAGACGGTGTCGAGGATCGGCACGTTCAGCTGCGCAGCCCGGTTGATGAGCGTGCGCTGGATCTCGAGCCCGGTGTAGTCGCCCGCGAACGCCGTGCGGCGGTAGGTGTGGGCGCCGAAGAAGCGCTGCGAGATGCGGCCGTCGTCTTCGCGGGCGAAGGGCATGCCGTAGCGCTCGAGGTCTTCGATGCCGCGGGCCGCGCCCGAGGTGACGATCTCGACCGTGTGCGGGTTGGCGAGCAGGTAGCTCTCCTTCAGCGTGTCGGCGGCGTGCTGCTGCCAGCTGTCGTCGGCATCCATGGTCGAGAGCGCCGCGTTGATGCCCCCGGCCGCGAGCGAGGTGTGGGCATCGGACTTCGGGCGCTTGCCCAGGGCGAGCACGTCGACGCCAGCCTCGGCGAGCTCGATGGCGGCGCGCAGGCCTGACCCGCCGGTGCCGATCACGAGGACGGTCGTGGAGATCTGGCGCTCTGAAGTGGTCATGCGTTCAACGCTAGGTTCACGACTGCGATTACTCCAATGCATATATAGCGTGACGACGATGCGCGTACGCTATCGACATGAACCTCGAACAACTCCGCAGCTTCGTCGAGGTGGCACGGTTCGGCAACTTCACCCGAGCCGCCGAAGAGCTCTACCTCGCGCAGCCCTCGTTGAGCCGACAGATCGCCGCGCTCGAGCACGACCTCGGCGCCGAACTGTTCCACCGCGCACGCGGGGGCAGCACGCTGACGGTCGCGGGTGAATCGCTGCTGCCGCTCGCGCGCCGTATGCTCGCCGACGCCGAATCAGTGCGGCGGGAGCTCGCCGAACTCGCCGGCCTCGAGCGCGGCCGGGTGCGGCTCGGCGCCACGCCCACCCTCTGCATCAGTCTCGTCGCCGAGGTGCTCAGCACGTTCCACGCGGAGTATCCGGGCATCGAACTGCACCTCTCCGAGCAGGGCTCGCGCCGGCTGCTCGACGAACTCGCGAGCGGCGAGCTCGATCTCGCCTTGATCACCACGTCGGATGCGACATCCGCTGACCGCTTCACCGTGACCCCGCTGCTGGTCGAAGAGCTCGTCGTGATCTCGTCGGCCAGCGTGCCGCCCGTCGTTCGTGGTGACACCATCGGGCTCGCGGATGTCGCGGCGTTGCCGCAGATCGTCTTGAGCCCGAGCTACGACCTGCGCAGCGCGACCGACGCCGCGTTCCGGGCGGCGGAGCTCACCCCCGAGGTCGTGCTCGAGGGCGTGGAGATGGATGCCGCGCTGCGATTCGTGGAGCGCGGGCTCGGCGTCGCCATCGTGCCGGCGATGGTGCTCATCGATCGGCCCGGGCTGCGATCGGTGCGCTTGGGCGCGCCGACGCTCGCGCGAACGATCAGCGTCGCCCGGCCCGCCGACGTCGCTCCGACCGCCGCGGTCGAGGTCATGCGGCACACGATCACGGCGAGTGCCACGGCGTTCGCGGCGCGGGCCGGCGAGACCATGCGGCTCGCGGGCATTGGTGCGTGAACTGTTCTCCGTCTGTCGCTACGCCGCCGAGCAGTGATGCGTGCCCGCGGGCGGCGCCTCGGGCAGCGCGGCGGCATGCGCCGCGTCGTGCACGACCTCGCCGCCGACGATCGTGAGGTCCGCGCGCTCGCCGAGGAGTCGCGCGGGCTCGGCTTCGAGGTCGTAGAGGTTCGACGACCAGGTCACGAGATCCGCGCGAGCGCCGACGCGAAGCATGCCCAGCGAGTCTTCGGCATGCCACGCCCAGGCGCCCTCGGCGGTGTAGCCGCGCAGTGCCTGGTCGAGCGACATCCGCTCGGCCGACGTCCATGATGACGAGCCGTCGAGGCCCGCCCGGGTCATCGCCGAGTAGAAGCCGACGAGCGGGTCCATCTCGCCGACCTGCCAGTCGCTCGAGAGCGCCACGTGCGCGCCCGACTCGGCGAGCGATCGGAACCGCCAGGCCCGGCTCCAGCGCTCTTCGCCGACGTTGTCCATCCAGGTGCCGCCGACGAGGTCGGGGGAGCAGTGCCGGGGCTGCATCGCCGCCGTCACGCCGAGCGCGGCGAAGCGCGTCAGGTCGTCGGGGTGCAAGCACTCGACGTGCACGATGCCGTGGCGGCGGTCACGGGTGCCGTTGGTGCGGGCGGCGTGCTCGAT
Source organism: Agromyces sp. GQ35 (assembly GCF_059758475.1). Classification (NCBI taxonomy): domain Bacteria; kingdom Bacillati; phylum Actinomycetota; class Actinomycetes; order Micrococcales; family Microbacteriaceae; genus Agromyces; species Agromyces sp. GQ35. The sequence continues at coordinate 1,760,150 of NZ_JCAXEO010000001.1, forward strand.
GGCGTCGAGGGCGATGCGGATGCCGCCGTCGCCCGTGGCATGCGTGTGGGTCTGGAAGCCCAGCCGGTCGAGCTCCGTCACGATGCGGGTGAGTTCGCCGAGCGGCGCGCTCGGGTGGCCGCGGTGACCCGGGCGATTGGCGTACTCGTCGAGCATCCACGCCGTGTGCGGCTCGATGACGTCGTCGGCGTAGAGCTTGACCGGGCCGAAACGCAGTCGCTCGTCGACGGGAGCCGAGTCGACGGCCTCGCGCAGATCGGCGCGGAACGCGGCATCCGCATCCATCGGGTGGAAGAGCGCGGCGATGACCCGGCTCGAGAGCTCGCCCTCGTCGCGAGCGCGCAAGAGCAGGCTCATCTCCGCGAGCGGTACCTGCGGTTCGACGACGGTCGTGATGCCGGTGGCGCGCGCCATGCGAAGGCTCGTGAGCAGCTTGCGGTAGCGGCGCTCGGGGGAGTACATCGGGATGTCGCGTTGCAGCGCCGCGAGCCCTGCGGTGGTCATCGCGCTCGTGTAGAAGTCGGTCACCCAGCCGGTCGGTTCGCCGGTGGCGGGGTCGATCTCGGGATTGCCCCACGCGATGCTGTCGGCACGACGGATGCCGAGAGCCCGCACCGCCGCATCGTTGAGCCACACGGAGTGCTGGTCGTAGGTGGTGACGAATACGGGCCGATCGGTGACGCCCGCCAGATCGGCCGCGCGTGGCCGGCGTCCGGGAACCACCGAATACACGGCGTTCTCGGCGCAGATCCAATCGAGGTCGAGCCGGGCATCGGCAAGGTTGCGGATGCGGCGGCGCACCTCGTCGAGCGACTCGGCGCCCTCGAGTGAAACGGCATCGGCATCGAAGCCGAGCAGCAGGTGGTTGTGGCTGTCGATGATGCCGGGGGTGACCAGCCGGCCCTCGAGCTCGACCGTCTGGCGTGCGGCCGGGGCATCCGCTGCACCGCCGACATAGCTGATGCGTCCGTCGGTGGTGCCGACGGCCTCTGCGGTGGGGTGGGCGTCGTCGAAGGTGCGAACGAGGCCGCCGGTGAGGAGCAGGTCGATCATGCGCGGGGCTCTCCGATGGTCGTGGCGGCGGCAGCGCCGCTGTCCGCGCCGGTCTCCGCCTCGGCATCGAGCAGCACGAGGTGCGTGCCCGAGCGCGGGCGCAGGTAGGCGAAGTAGTAGAGGAACCCGGCCGCGACGATGCCGAGCGAGATGGCGAGGCTGAGCCACTGCGCCGGGTCGAGCAGTGCGCTGAGGATGATGCCGGCGATGACCAGCATCGCGACGACCGGCGGCACCGGGAACAACGGCATGCGGTACGCGCCGGCCGTGGCCTTGCGGCGGTGGTTGACGAGCGCCGCGAGCGCGATGAACAGATAGCTGAAGGCGACCGTCGAGCCGGTCGCGGTGAGCAGCACGTCCATGGGAATGGAGCAGGCCGCCAGGGCGATGCCTCCCATCGTCGCGGTCGCCACGATCGGCACGCGCGAGCCGGCACTCACTCGGCTGAGCGGGCGCGACAGGGCACCGGGTAATGCGTTGTCACGGGCGGCCGTGTACAGCAGGCGGCCGGCCTGCAGGGCGATGGCGATGATCGCGTTGATGATGGCCAGCGCGATCGCGAGCAGCACGACGAGGCTCACGATGTCGCCCGACTGCTCGGCGAGGAACGACTCGACCGGCAGCTCCGCGCCGAACAGGCCGGGCAGGCTCGAGGCGCCGAGCAGGATGGCGGTGAGCGGCACGACCTCGGCCACGACGGTGATCACGCAGCTGAGGATCACGGCCTTGGCGATGGAGCGCGTCGCGTTCCTCGTCTCCTCAGAGAAGTAGACCGCTCCGCCGTAGCCGTTGTAGGCGAAGATGCCCTGCGTCACGGCGAGCAGCAGGCCGCCGACGGCGAGCGGCGCCATGGCGTTCGTCGACGGGTCGAGGAACTCGGGGCTCAGGAGCGTGAGGGGCGAACGCTCGATGCTGATGAAGCCGAGCACCGCGAGCAGCGCGAGGGCGGCGAACTCGATGAAGAGGAACACGCCGGTGAGCCAGGCGTTGGCGCGGATGTTGAAGCAGGCCGTGACCGTCGCCAGCGCGACGACGGCGAGGGCGGTGCCGAGCGGCGTGAGCCCGGCGATCGCGACGCCGAGGTAGTCGGCGACGCCGAGGCCGAACACGGCGAGGATGAGCGGCAGCGAGACGAGGCTGATGAAGAAGGTGGCGACGCCGAAGGCCGGGCCGAGCGCGCGGGTCACGAGCGAGTAGTCACCGCCCGACACCGGATAGGCGCTCGCGAGTTCGGCGTAGCAGAAGGCGATGAGGATGCTCACGACGCCGGCGATGACGAACGCCCAGAACACCCCGGTGCCGTAGGTGGCGAGGGCCGCGCCGCCGAGGATGAAGACGCTGGAGGCCGGCGAGATCGACGACAGGGTGATGAGCACGTTGCCGCCGACGCCGAGACTGCGGGCGAGGCGCGGTTGCTCGGCGCGCTGCACCTCGGCGGGGGTGGGCGGAGCCTGCTCGGTGGCTGCTGCGTTGGAGTCCATCGGTCTTCCGTTCTCGGGGGAGATCTCGGGTTCGAGATTCTTTGACATCTGCGTCAAGGAATGGGGCGATGCTGTCATTCTTTTGCGCTAGTGTCAAGGAATGGCGCGACCGAAGAAGCAGGAGGCCAGGCGGGCGGACCTCGTGGAGGCCGCGCTCGCCGCCGTCTCGGAGCACGGGCTGCGTTCGCTGTCACTCGCGGATGTCGCCACGCAGGCCGGGCTCACCCGCGGCGCGATCCTCTACTACTACGACGACCTCGACGCGCTGCTGCGCGAAGCGCATCGCGCCGGCCTCGAACGTTTCTGCGACGGGCGAGACGCCGTGGTCGCGACGATCGCCGAGCCTCAGAACCAGCTCGCCGCCGCCATCAGGGCGGGCCTGCCGAGCGGGCCGGATGACGCACTCATGCGCCTGCTCTACGAGTTCGACGTGCTCGCGGGAACGTCGGAACTGCACGACGAACTCGTCGAGCGGATGTATCGGCGCCAGCTCGCCACGTATGCGGGCGTGATCTCACGAGGCGTCGAGGCGGGCGTCTTCGCGCCGCCGATGCCGGTCGAGCAACTGGCGATGAACCTCGTCGCGCTCGAAGACGCCTACGGGCTGCACATCGTGGCAGGGAACAGCCTCGTGACCGTCGCGCTCGCCGAGGCGGCGATGCGGGCGGTCGCCGACAACCTGGGGTGCCCGACCGCGGTCTGAACTCCAGCTCGTCGATGGCTCCGGCGCGCGACGGCCGAGTCCGCAGAAATCGGCGGATCGCGCTGCGCGGATGTTTCCACCGCCCGGCCTCGAAGGTCAAGGCGTTGTGGGCAGAGATTCGAACGCACAGACTGGCCAGTGAGGACAGAGCGGGGGAAGCATGCTGCAGGCCAGGATCAGGATCGACGGGCGGGAACATTTCATTCCGCCCGAGAACGACGCCGAGTCGCTGATGCGAACGATCACGGAACAGGTGCGCACCGGCGGTGGATTCGTGGAGATCATTTCGACGCCCGGTCGTGCGTTGAGCATTCTCGTCTCTCCGGGAATGAGTTTGTCCATCGAGATCACGCACGTCGACGAGGAACCCGCGGCATCCGGCGCTGAGATCGAGCAGGCGTCGCGGGCGCAGTCGTGGTTGGACCCGCTCGACCTGTTGTGATCCGATTCGATGATGCGGTGCGAATTAGCAGAGCCGGACGCGCTGAGCAACCCCGGAATCGGCGCTCGCTCGCGAGCCGGACTTCGCGCTACGGTGTGCACACGAGGAGGAACCCGTGGGAAAACTGCACTACGCCAACCAGATCTTCGAGATGGACGACCGCATGCTCGCCCATCTCCAGCTCATCATCGGAGTGAAGCTCCGACGGGGCGAGAACTTCTTCATGTCTTGGAAGGCGCACCCCTCCTCGGGTGAGGGTCGCCGGGCGATCTGGATCGACAACGGCGTGTCGATCTGCTTCGAATACGCATCCAGCCACGAGTTGAAGCTGAACATGGAGTGGGCCGAGAAGCTCGCCGACTCCGCGGGCAAAGGCGGGGGCCTCACCATCATGGCCGAAGACATTCCCCTCATGCCCGAAGCGAGCTGATTCCGGGTCGGCGCACGCGCTGAAGCATCCGGCACCCTGCCCTGCCCGGTTCTGCCTGGGCGGTGGCTCCCCATTGGCTCATCGTTGCGTCTGGGTAAATTTTCGCTTCGGAATTATGCATTTGTAGTCACGTGAACGCGTTCCTATGCTCGGACCATCGTGCTCCGCGGGACGCACGCGACACAGAGGGAGCGTCGAGTCGATGCGAAAGGTACAACTCGGTCAATCGGGGTTGCAGGTCAGCGAGTTCGTGTTCGGAGCGGGATCGATCGGCGGTGTCGGGACGTCGGCGGCGACTCGAGGGTTCGGGCTCAGCGCCGATGAAGGACAGGAGCGGCTCGACGAGGCCAGGGCGCTCGGCATCAACATCGTCGACACCGCCGACGCCTACGGTGGCGGCGAGAGCGAGAAGGCCGTCGGCCGATGGCTCGCGGAGCGCAAGCCCGCCGAGGTCATCGTCACCACCAAGGTCGGTCTCGTCAGCCATGCCGACGGCACGCGTGGCGTGAATCTCACCCGGGAGCACATCGAACGCCAGCTCGCCCAGAGCCTCGAGCGGCTCGGTCGCGTCGACCTGTACCTGTCTCACGCGCCCGACCCGGTCACGCCGATCGAGGAGACCATCGCCACGTTCAGTGAGGCGCAGGCTGCCGGGCGCATCGGCGCCTACGGCGTCAGCAACATCTCAGCCGAGAAGCTCGAGGCCATCCTCGCGGCGGCTGACGCGAGAGGGCTGCACCGGCCGGTGTCTGTGGAGAACCGTTTGAACCTGCTCGACCGGGGCGACGAAGCGGAGGTGCTGCCGCTCGTCATAGCCGAGGGGCTCGGCTACACGCCATTCTCGCCGCTCGCCGGTGGAGTGCTCTCCGAGCGGTACCTCGACGGTGCAGCGCCCGAGGAGGGGAGTCGGATTGCGGTGGCGGGCAACATGTACTACAAGGGCTTCCACACGCCGGAGAACCTCGAACGCGTTGCCGCGCTTCGCGACGTAGCGGTCGAACTCGGGGTCAGCGTTTCGGGCCTCGCCCTCGCCTGGCTCCGCGATCACCCCGGTGTCACGGCACCGATCATCGCGCCGCGCACGTCCGCCCAGTGGGGTGCTGTGACCGAGGCCGCAGGACTCCGGCTCGAGCAGCCGGTGCATGCACGAATCTCAGCGCTGTTCGCCTGAGCCGCTCACGCCGACGTCGTCAGCATCCGATTCTCCGAAGATCCCGCTGAAGGTGCTGCGGACGCGCTGGCGCAGCCACCGGTGCGCCTTGTCGTTGTTGTAGCGCTGGTGCCAGGCCAGGAACAACGTGACGACGGGAGTCTCGATCGGAAGCGGTCGCGTCACGAGGTTGAGGTTCTGCAGCGTCGGTCGACACATGTGTTCGGGCACCGCGACGATGATGTCGCTCTGCGACGCGAAGTAGAGCGCGGCCGTGCTGGTGGGCGCCGACGCCAGCACCCGGCGCCGATGTCCGAGTCGCCCGAGCGCCTCGTCGATCGGGTCGACGAGGCGCCCGCGGCGAGAAACCGTCACGTGCGCGGCGTCGGCGAAGTGCGCGACGGTGAGGTCTTGATCGGCGAGGGGATGCTCGGATCTCATCGCGGCGACGAGGCGATCGGCGCCGATCGTCTCGTAGCTGACCTCGGGGAGCTCGGGTTTCGTCGAGCTGATCTCGAGGTCGACCTGCCCATGCCGGAGGTCGTTCGTATCGACGCTCGATTCGGCGAGGAAGCGAACCGCCACCCCCGGCGCCTCGCGCTGCACGACTCGGAGGAGGTCGGACCCGATCGCAACGGTCACCGCGTCGTGTCCGCGCAGCGTGAAGGTGCGCGCCAGCGTGCTCAGGTCGAGCTCTCGTTCCGGTTCGAGCAGTGCCTGCGCGCGCTGGACGAGGTCGTGCACATCGCTGCGCATCGCCAGCGCGTGCGGAGTGGGGGTCATGGTTCGGCCGGTGCGCACGAGAATGCCGTCACCGGTCGCCCGTCGGATTCTGCCGAGCGTTCGGCTCATCGCCGGCGCCGAGAGATTGAGGCGGTCGGCTGCTGCGGTCACCCCGCCCTCTTCGAGGAGCGCATCGAGGGCAATCAGCAAGTTGAGGTCGAGTTGCACGAGAGTAAATCTAGCGCGGATGGGATTATGCGCCACGCATATGAGCGCGCGACATTGATTGCGTCCGAGTAAATCGATATCTGTCGACAATGCATTTGACGTCACTCCTCTCGAGTCCTTAACGTCGAGGCAGCCAGTCGGGGCGGAGCGCCCACAGAGCCGAGAGAGAGCAACCGTGACATCAGAGCCTCGTGAACTCGTTCACCCCGCCGTCGGCGGACCGAATCCACTGGTCGCCGACGACCAGATCATGGTCCGCCAGGTCATCGACGCCGTACGAGCGGCAGGCGTCCGGATGCTCGAGATCTTCTCTCCGCGGCCGGAGTACACGACGCGAGACGAGGTCGTCGCCGCGATCCATGCCAACGACTTCGAGTCCCTGGCGGTGCTTCGCCCGCATCTGAACGCGATTCGCCCGGCCGCCGGCTGGGTCGAGGACGAGCTCGAGAGCGGTCCCCTCCCAGACGGCGAATGGTGGGTGGCGGATCCGGTCGAAGGCAACATCAACCACGTTCACGGCATGCCCGACTGGGGGGTGACCGCCACCCTGGTGCGCGACAACGTGCCGGTGCTCACCGCCGTGCACATGCCGTTGACCGGCAACACGTACCATGCGGTCCGGGGCGGCGGCGCCTTCCTCGACGACGTCCCGATCCACCCTTCGGGGAAGACGCGTCTCGACGGTGCCCTGGTCGGCACCGGCCAGGCGCGCCCGGGGGAGTCGGCGCTCACCTACGAGCGCATCGGCGCATCCGCGACGGCGATGCTGAACGCGGCACTCGTGATTCGGGTCTCGGTGCCCGCTACGCTGCAGCTCATCCACGTCGCATCCGGCCGCATGGAGGCGTTCTGGCAGTTCAGCCAAGTGCGTTCCGGCCTGCTCGCCGGCGCCCTGCTCGTCGCCGAGGCCGGTGGCGAGGTCACCGACACGCGCGGGCGACCGTGGACGCTCGACAGCGAGGACTTCCTCGCTTCGACGCCCGGACTCCACGCCGAAGCGGTCGCGACACTCTCGAAGATCACCTGAAGCAGTTCCATCGAAGAACGAGGAGACAGCACATGAGTTCCATTGCAATCCTGGGATCGGGTCGCGTCGCGAAGGCGCTCGCCGGAGGGCTCACCTCCGCCGGACACGAGGTGATCGTCGGCAGTCGATCGCCGCACGAGGCCGAAACGGCCTGGGAGGGAGCGGAGGTCGCGTTCGACACCGTTCCCGGCGCCCTGCGTGCGGCGACGATCGTCATCAACGCGACACCCGGCAACTCCACCGTCGCCAGGTTGAGCGAGGTGCGCGAACTGCTCGACGACAAGCTGCTCATCGACGTGTCGAATGCCGTCGAGCGTGGCGCCGAGGGTCAGCCGGGCGGACTCGTCTACCCGAACGGCAGCCTGGCCGAGTCGCTGCAGCACGCGCTCCCGGGCACCCGGGTCGTGAAGACGCTGAACACCATGCTGTTCATGGTCATGGCGGCTCCGTCGAGCCTGGCGCATCCGGCAACGGTGTTCATCTCCGGCGACGACGCCGGTGCGAAAGAGGCGACGAGCGCGCTGCTGCGCGACCTCGGCTGGGGTGACGAGCAGATCCTCGACCTCGGCGACATCCGCTCGGCGCGGGGGCCGGAGTCGGTGATGCTGCTGGTGCCCGACGTCATGCGGTCGCGTGGATTCGCCCCGTTCGCCGTCGCCATCGTGTCGTGAGCGCACCGGTGACGCACGACGGCTCGTCGGTCTCGGGTTGGGCGGATGCATCGGGGGAGGTGCGTGCGCGCGCCGTCCCGACCGCAATCCGTGCGGCACGACAGGCATCCGAGACCCACGGCGCATTCATCGCCGTCGTCGATGCCCCGCCCGAGGCCCTCCACGGCGAGCTGTCGGGCCTCCCCTTCGCGGTGAAGGACAACATCGATGTCGCGGGCGTGCCGACGACGGCGGGAAGCCCGCTGTTCGACGGGCCGCCCGCCGAGGTCGACGCCGGCATCGTCAGCGTGCTCCGCGATGCCGGGGCGGTCGTGGTGGGCAAGACGAACATGCACGAGCTGGCGTTCGGCATCACGTCGAACAACGCCGCCTTCGGCCCGGTGCGCAATCCGTTCGACCTCACTCGGTCGGCGGGCGGCTCGAGCGGCGGAAGCGCTGCAGCCGTCGCGCTCGGTGTGGTGCCGTTCGCCGTCGGCACCGATACCGGTGGGTCGGTCACGATCCCATCCGCGTTCTGTGGGATCGTCGGCTTTCGCCCATCGACCGGACGGTATCCCGTCGACGGGCTCGTCAACCTGTCGACGACGCGCGACACCCCAGGTCTTCACGCCCGCACCGTGGCAGACGTACGCCATCTCGACCGGATCATCTCCCGCTCGCCGAGCGCACCGGATCGCCCGCTGCACCAGGCTCGGATCGGGATCCTGCGGTCGAGGTTCGCCGACATCGACCCCGACATCGCCGAAGCCGGGGACCGAATGCTCGAGCGGTTGAGCGAGGCCGGCGCCACCGTGATCGACGTGCACATCCCCGACGACCTCGCCTCGGGCGGCGGCGCGGGCATCGAACTCGTGCTGTACGAGGCGGAACGCCTCATCGCCGCGAGGGCCGGTGAGCTGGCCCACGCCCACGTGCGGTTCGCCGACCTGGTCCTCAAGATCGCGTCGGCCGACGTGCGCGGTCTCGCCGAGATGATCGCGACGAATCCGCTGTCCGTCGAGGCGTACGAGGCGGCTCGCGCCGTCAGGTGGGATCTGCGTCGGCGATATGCCGCGGCATTCGAGGAATCCGGCGCCGATGCGCTCGTCGGGCCGAGCTGCGCGGTGCTGCCACCGCGCATCGGCGAAGACGAGTTCGTCGAACTCAACGGCGTGGAGGCGCCGGTGTTCGCAACGGTCACCCGGAACACCGCGCCGGGCACCGTCGCGGGCGTACCGATGCTGACGCTTCCGGCCGGGAGGAGCCGCACCGGGCTTCCGATCGGGATGACGTTCGAGGGCGGCTTCTTCGCGGACGACGCCCTCTTGTCGCTCGGTTCGCAGATCGAGGATCTCGGGCTCGAATGAACTGCGTCGGCCAGGAGGCACGCCCTCGCGTTCCTCCTGGCCGACGCATCCGTGCCCTACGAGCCCGTGTACTCGGGAGCGCGCTCCTGTCGGAGGGCGGCGAGTCGTTCTCCGAAATCGCGAGATGACATGAGCTGGTACAGGGCGGGAATCAGGTCGGCGTAGACCGCGTGCGCGTGGCCGTCCCATGCGCGGTGGGCGAGGCGCAGCGTCTCCCTCACGGCGAGCGGCGGATGCTGCGCAATGCGCTCGGCCAGCTCGATGGCTCTCGTCAACTGCGTTCCGGGCGCGACCACCTCTTGCACCAGGCCGAGGCGCAGCGCCTCCGCGGCATCCCACTCGTCTCCGGTGAGGATCCACCGCATCGCATTCGCCCAGCCGACGTCGAGTGGCATCCGGATGCCGGCGCCACCGGCCGGGGTGGTGCCCCTGCTGACTTCGCCCTGGCTGAAGGTGGCGTCGTCGGCGGCGATCCGGATGTCGGCTGCGAGCATCAGCTCGTGCGCCATCGCGCCGACCTTGCCCTGCACGGCGACGACGAGGGGTTTCGACAGTCTCGTCGAGGTGCCGAACGGGTTGATCCGGCCTCGACCGTCTGCCGTGTACATCCGCTCCCTCAGCATGGGCAGGAAGGACTGCGGATCCAAGCCGACCGAGAAGTCGCGGCCTGCGCCGGAGAGCACCAGCACCCGGACGTCCCGGTCGTACTCGGCCGTGTGGAACGCTGCCGCCAGCGCGTCGAGGGTGTCGGGGTCGATGGCATTGGCGACCCCTTCGCGGTTCAGTTCGATGAGCGCGAGCGCGCCGCTTCGCGTGTACCGCACAGTTTCATCCGACGTCATGATGATGCTTCCTCTCGATTGCCTCGTGTCTTCACACCGTACGAACGGCGCTGGCTTTCATCAAATGCAGTTTCGCTATCGGTGGATTTACTTGAACGCATTCGACGATCACCCGGGTGTGGCGCATTGATTGCGTCTGGGTAAATCCGGGAGTAGCAAGAATGCATTTGCATGCCTCTGTGGTCGAACTTACGATCGACCCATCGCCCGCAACGCGGCGGCCGATGAGCCCGGAGACGGAGCGCCATGATCATGTCCGCACGAACCCGCCGTGCCAGCGGCGGAGTCGACCCCGCATCCGGCCACGCCGCCCATCCGGCGATTCACCTCGCCGACGTCGGCAAGGTCTTCGACAGCGGGTTCCATGCCCTTGCCGACATCGAGCTCGACGTCGCGGCCGGAGAGTTCGTCTCCATCGTCGGGCCGAGCGGCTGCGGCAAGTCGACGCTGCTTCGCGTCATGGCCGGCCTGACCGCAGCAAGCGGAACGATCGAGGTGCGAGGGGCGCTGGTCTCTGGCCCGCGTCGAGACATCGGCCTGATGTTCCAGAAGCCCGCGCTGCTCGAGTGGAAGACCGCACTCGAGAACGTGCTCGTTCCCGTCGCCGTGGCCCGCCGAATCACGAGCGGCGACATCCGGGAGGGCCTGCGACTGCTCCAGCTCTTCGGCCTCGACGGATTCGCGTACCGATTCCCGAGCCAGCTCTCGGGCGGGATGCAGCAGCGCGTCGCCCTTGCGCGACTCATGATGACCGGCGCATCCGTTCGCCTGCTCGACGAGCCGTTCGGCGCGGTCGACGAGCTCACCCGTGAGCGACTGAACATCGAACTCCTGAACGTCCACGGCATGGGCGCCACCACGACCGTGCTGGTCACCCACAGCATCTCCGAAGCGGTGCTGCTCTCGGACCGCATCATCGTCATGGCAGCCGGACCCGGCCGAATCGTCGCCGACCTGGCTGTGCCGCTGCCGCGACCACGCAACTCAGGTCTGCTGCAGACGCCCGAGTTCCAGTCCATCGCATTCGCCGCCCGCACCAGCCTGTTCGGTCACCTCGACGGAGAGATGAACGCCGATGAGTAACGACAACGCGACCGCCACCGCTGCAGTCGGCGCGGTCCAACCGACACGGCGCCGGCCGCGTGCGCCGCGCGCCGGGTGGGCGGCACCGCTCGCCCTGTTCGTGGTCGTGGTGGTCGCATGGGACCTGGCCGTGTCACAGGGATGGATCAGCGACCTGATTCTGCCGCGACCATGGGCGGTGGTCGTCTCGACCTACGAACTCTTCGCGACCGGCATGATCTGGGAGCACTTCTGGGCGACGCTCTACGAGACCTTCGCCGGATTCGCGTTCGCGGCGATGCTCGCGATCTCGATGGCCCTCGCGGCCGGCTGGTCGAAACTGCTGCGCAGCATGATCCAGCCGTACGCGGTGACGCTCCAGGTGCTCCCGATGCTCTCGCTCGCGCCGATCATCGTCTCCGCCCTCGGGTTCGGCTTCGAATCGAAGATCGTCGTGGCGGGCCTCATCGCGTTCTTCCCGATCTTCGTCAACACGCTGACCGGGCTCTTGATGCCCGACCCGCAACAGGAGGAGCTCTTCCGCTCACTCGGAGCGAGCAAAGCGAAGACCTTCGTGCACGTGCTGCTCCCGACCGCTGCCCCGATGATCTTCGCCGGGTTGCGGATCGGGCTCACCCTCGCACTCGCGGGCTCGATCGTCGCTGAATTCGTCTCGGCCCAACGCGGCCTCGGCCTGCTCGTGCAGCGATTCAGCTACCAACTCAATCTCGACGACGCATTCGCGGTCATCGTGGTGCTCACCGTCATCGGGTTGGCGCTCTACGGCGCAGTCGGGGCAGCCGACCGTGTCGTGGTGTTCTGGCGAGACGAGACGCAACTCGCCCGGCGATCGCGCATGCGCGCTCGTCGCTTCGAACGACGGCTGCAGAAGGCCCCGGTCGAAGCGTCCTCGAACCACATTCCATCATCACGAGATCTCCCAACAACGTCGGAGGCGACACTGTGAACACGAATCGAATGACTGCGCCCACGAATCGAATGCACCGGCGAACGGTGACCCGCGCCGCGGTCATCGTGCTGAGCCTGGTGATGCTGAGCGGCTGCGCGAGCCCGGCGCCGGGCGAGGCCGAGGGCGGTTCCCGCACGATCGTCGTCGCGACACCGGCGCCCGACTCCCTCTTCACCTTCAACGAAGTCGTCGCGAACGAGCTCGGCTTCTACGAGGAGGAGGGCATCAGCGTCGAGCGGGTGGCGCTGTCCGACTCGATCCCGGTCGCCGGTCTCGTGCAGAACGGAAACGCCGACATCGGCATGATCTCGGCGAGCGACGCGCTCGCCGCGGCATCCAAGACGGAAGAACTGGCACTGCCCTACGACGAACGCACCGGAGGCAGCGGATTCATCTTCGGAATCGTCGTGCCGGAAGACAGCGGCATCACCGACCTCTCGCAGCTCGAAGGAGAGAGCATCGGGTTGGCGTCGCCGGATCAGGACTTGGCGCTGCTCGCCTCGGCATTGAAAGAGGTCGGTCTGAGCATCGACGACGTCGACCCCATCATGGTCGGACCCGGCGGGTCATCCGTTGCGGAATCGCTGAGCTCGGGACGGATCGCGGCGTATACCGGCACGATCGCCGATTTCGCCGCGTTCGGTGATGCCGGCCTCGACGTGGTGAACATCATCCCGGAGGGACTCGAAGGGCTGCCGGTGGGCGGCTACATCGTTCGAGCTGCGGACCTCGAGTCTGACGAGGACCTCGTCGCGTTCTTCCGTGCCCTGGCGAAGGGCACGTTCGTCGCCCTCGAACGGCCGGAGATCGCAGCCATCGTGACCCAGAAGGTGGCGCCGGAGCAGTGGCGCGAACCCGAGGTGGCGGAGTTCCTGCTCGAGGGCCTCGCCGAGACCCTGACACCGTATGACGGCGTCAACTTCGGTGAGATCAAGGTCGAGCGCTGGGCGAATGCGCAAGACCTCCTGATCGAAACCGGGAGCCTCGCCGGGCCGGTCGACCTGCAGGCGCTCCTTCGAACCGACCTGCTCGGGCAGATCAACGACTGGGACCGCGACGAGGTGCTCGCCGAGGCCGACGCCTGGCTCGCCGAGAACAAGGGGTGAGCCGCGCATGAGCCCGATGGACCGGCGAAACCCGTTCGCGGAGCTCTCCGCGGCAGCCGCGGTGCGTGCGATGCGCGACGGAGAGCTCCGAGCGGTGAGCTATGCCACCGCGTTGCTCGAGGCGTGCGAGGCGAGCGCCGACCTCAACGCCTTCATCACCCTCGATGGCGAGGAGGTGTTGCGCGCCGCGCGATCGGCCGACCGGCGCCGGAATTCCGGTGCGTCGCTCGGGACCCTGCACGGGCTGCCGATTTCGGTGAAAGACAGCATCCACACCCGCGACTACCCGACGACGAACGGCACGCGGTCGATGATCGGACACCGACCCGCCGAGGATGCCGACATCGTTCGGGGGATCGTCGAGGCCGGCGGCATCGTCATGGGCAAGACGAACCTGACGGAACTGTCATTCGGCTGGACCAGCAACAACGGCACCTTCGGGCCCGTGCGGAACCCGTACCAGCACGACCTCGTACCCGGGGGCAGCAGCGGCGGCTCCGCTGCGGCGGTCGCGGCGCGCCTCGCACCGCTGGCGATCGGCGCCGACACGCTGGGCTCGATCAGGATCCCCGCGGCGTTCTGCGGAGTGGTCGGCTTTCGACCGAGCTACGGGAGATACCCGAACTCGGGGTCGTTCGGCCTCACCGACGACCGACTCGACCAGCTCGGTCCGCTCGCCCGTCGAGTCGAGGACATCGCGCTGATCGACAGCGTCTTCTCGCACGGCGAACCGCAACTCCCGAAGCGCTCCCTCGCCGGGGTCCGCATCGCCGCGCCGCCGTTCTACTGGAGCGGTCTGGAGTCGACCGTGGGCTCCGTCGCCGACGACGCGATCCACCGTCTCGAGGCGGCCGGTGCAGTGGTCGTCCGCGCCGAGATACCGAGCACCATGCAGGCCGCGTTCGATGTCGCGGCGGCGATCATGCTGTTCGAAGCGATGCCGAGCATCCGGCGATACCTCGACGCGTTCGCCGTCGATGTGGGTTTCGACGAACTGGTGGGGCAGATGGCCGACGGGCAGCGCGAGTTCTTCACCGACGTCGCCATGCATCCCGGCCGCCCACCCCACGAGGCATACGATGCGATGCTCGTGGTGCAGCGGCAACTGCGGGACTCGGTCCGAGAGTACTTCGCCGGGCACCGGATCGAGATGCTCGTCTTCCCATCCGTCGCGGCGCCGCCACCGCCCATCGGTGAGGAACACGAGGTCGTCGTCGACGGTGAACGGGTGTCGTTCTTCGCGGCATTCGGACGGAACACCGCGCTTGCTCCCGCAGCCGGGTTGCCGGCGCTCACCCTCCCGGCGGGCCTGTCGTCGACCGGTCTGCCGGTCGGGCTCGAATTGACCGGCCTGCCCGGGAGCGACCGCGACGTTCTGGCGCTCGGAGCGACGATCGAGCAGCTCCTCGAGTTCCGCGGCAAGGGGCGGCCGTCGCTCCAGACGAGTCGATCCGTGCCCTGACGGCGACGCTCTCAGCCCTTCAGCCCCGTGTGCGCGAGTCCTTGCACGAACTGGCGCTGCGCGACGAGGAAGACCGCGAGCACCGGCAGCACGGTCAGCGTGGTCGCGGCCAGCTGCACGTTCCACATGGGCCCGCCGTAGGCGTCGACGTACTGCGTGAGCGCCTGCGGAAGCGTGAACATGTCTTTGCTCGAGAGGTAGACGATCGGTTCGAGGTAGAGGTTCCACGACTTCAGGAAGGTGAAGATCGCCACGGCCGCGAGCGCCGGTTGCGACAGCGGAAGGGCGACGCGCCAGAAGATGCCCCAGCGGCCGAGGCCGTCCATGCGACCGGCCTCCTCGAGCTCGGTCGGCAGGCCCAGGAAGAACTGCCGCATGATGAAGATCGACAGCACCGCAGGTGCGCCGAAGATCGGAATGACGACGAGCGGCCAGTGCGTGTCGATGAGCCCGAGGCCGTTGACGAGCCGGAACAGCGGCACGATCGTCACTTCCGACGGCACCAGGAGGCCGACCAGCACGACGAGGAACAGGGCGTTCGCGCCCGGAAACCGGATGCGAGCGAAGGCGTACCCGGCCATCGCCGCGACCAGCATGGTGCCCACCGTGACGATCGCCGCGATGTAGAGGCTGTTCCAGTACTGCTGGGCGAATGGCTGCAGCGCGAACACCTCGCCGTAGGCCTCGAACGTCGGGTTCGCCGGCCAGAGCGTCGGCACCTTCTGCAGGATCTCGCTCATCGGCTTCAGGCTCGACGTCGCCATCCACAGCGTCGGGAAGATGAACGGGATGCTGATCACGGCGAGCAGGGCGACGAGCCCCGCCGAGACCCAGCGTCGCTTCGCACGGGAGGAACCGGCCCGCGACCGCCGGGGCGGCGTGGGGGAGCCTGTGGCGATTGCGGTCGTGCCGGCCGTGGAGTCTGCGGCGCTGTCGGCCGTGGGCTCGGTCGGAGCCATCGGAGCGTCAATTCTCATGGAAGACCCACCTCTTTCGCGTCTGCCATTGGATCAGGGTGAGGACGAGCACGATGATGAACAGCAGCACCGAGATCGCACTCGCGTAGCCGAAGTCGTTGAAGCGGAACGCCTGCTGGTACAGGTAGTAGACGAGCACGGTCGTCGAGTTGCCTGGTCCGCCGCCGGTGAGCACCGCGATCTGTGCGAACACCTCGAGTGACCCGACGATCGTGAGGATCGACACGAGCAGCACGGTCGGACTGATCAGCGGCAGCACGATCGACCGGAAGCGCCGCCACGCGCCGGCGCCGTCGATGCGGGCCGCCTCCATGATCTCCTCGGGCACGCCCTGCAGCGCGGCGAGGAACAGGATCATGTTGAGCCCGACGTTCTTGAACACCTGCACGATGATCACCGAGAGCATCGCGGTGAAGTCGCCGCGCAGCCAGTTCGGCCCTTCGATGCCGATGAGCGCGAGGAATCCGTTGATGCCGCCGTCGGCCTGCAGCAGGAAGCTCCAGATGATCGTCCATGCCACGAGCGAGACCACGACCGGCGAGAAGAAGAAGGTGCGGAATGTCGTCGTGCCCGGCAGCTTCTGGTTCAGCAGCACCGCCAGCACGAGCGCGAGCGTGATGTTGAACACCACGAGCCCGATCGAGAACCACAGGCTCGCGAGCAGCGAGTCGTGCAGGCCATCGTCGGCCAGCATCCGTTCGTAGTTGTCGGCGCCGGTGAACTGGAACGTGTTCGCGAGCACGTTCCACTCGTGCAGTGAGAACCAGAACACGGCGATCAGGGGTGCGATCACGAACACGAGCGCGCCGAGCACCGCAGGGGCGACCATCGTGTACCCGACGACCCAGTCGCGCCGTGCCACCGCGGAGCGGCGAGGGCGAACAGTTCGCCCCTTCCGCTCCGCGGTCTCGGCCGTCGCGACGACGGCAGCGTCAACCATGCTGCCTCAGCCCTCCAGCAGTGGTGCGATCGTCGAGCAGGTGTCGGCGAGCACGGCTTCGGCGTCGGCGTCCGCGGTCCACAGCGCGTCGAGCTCTGCCCGCACCGTGTCCTGCAGCTTGGCGAAGTTGACGTGCGTCGGCTTCGTCACGGCACCCTGGATGCCGTCGACCACGACGGCCTGCAACTGCGCTTCGCTGAGCTTCGGGTTGGCGGCGCCCAGCGTCTCGGCGTTCAGGAGCGACTCGCGCGGCGGCGGGAAGTAGGCGGCGAGCTTCTCGGCGTTCTCGGGATTCGTGAAGAACGCGAGGAAGTCGGCCGCGACGGCCGGGTGCTCCGCGTTCGCGAAGACGCCGATGCCGGCCTGGCCGATCACGTTCTGCTGTCCGGCCGGCCCAGCAGGGAGCGGAAGGATGTCCCACTGGAACGAGCCGTCGAGCGCAGAGGCGCGACTGATCTGCGTCACGGTCATCGCAGCCTCCCCGGCGAAGAAGTCCGCCGTCGTGCCCGGGCCGGGCATCGCGGCATCCGTGAAGATGGCGTCGTGGATCCAGGTCATCGCCTCGACCATCTCGGGATCGGTGAGGGTGCACGTCGTGCCGTCCTCCGACCACGGCGCGGCCTCCCAGCCGTTCCAGATGGTCGACAGGTTCTCCCAGGCCTTGTAGTCGAAGTCGCGCACGACGAGGCCCTGCTTGCCGGATGTCGCCGCGGCCGCGGCCGACAGGTCACGAGCGGCATCGAAGGTCCAGTCGCCCGACGCCTCGAGATCGGCCGGGTTCGGCTGACCGGCGGCGGCGAGCTGGTCGGTGTTGACGAAGATCGCGAACGGGCTGTTCGAGAACGGATAGGCGTACAGCCCGTCGTCCTTCTGCCACAGCGACAGCGACGACGGCAGCAGGTCGTCGTAGTCGTAGCCCTCGGCTTCCGACAGCGTCGGTGCGAGGTCGGCCAGCGCCCCGCTCTCGACGAATTCGGGAGCGTAGCTCTCGAGGATCCAGCCCAGGTCGGGGGCGTTGCCGCCGGCGAGCTGCGTGGTGAGGGTCGTCGTGTACTCGGCGAAGGGGATCGCCTCGAAGGAGACGTCGGAGACGAGCTCGGGGTGCTCGTCGACGTACGCATCGGCGATCTCCTGGAAGAGCGCGAGCTGCGTCTCATCCGCGGTCCAGACCGTCATGCGCAGCTCGACGGGTTCATCGGGCGTGGTCGCCTCCGGCGTACCGCTGCAGCCGGTGAGGGCGAGCGCGACGGCGGCGATGCCCGCGCTCAGTGCCAGAGGTGCACGCGCGCGACGCGACGATGGGTGGCTCATGGTGTCTCCTGTTCTGTGCTTGCTGTTGGTTGGTGCAATGGTCGGGGTCGTGTCTCAGTACGCATGGACGCCGTCGGGCCAATGGCGCTCGACACCCGAGGCGTCGAGCTCTCGCTGGTAGTCGGAGAGCCGGCCTGCATCGGCGTGCACGGCGTGCGGCGTGCTGCCGGTGGCGACGCAGTAGGCGGCGAGGTGGCCGGCGGCCTCGCCGATGTTCCACTCGACCGGGTGCAGGCGGTAGCAGCCGTTGGTGATGTGCGTCGTGCCGATGTTCTTGCCCGCCGCGAGCAGGTTCGTCGTGCGCTGCGGGATGAGCGCACCGAGCGGGATCTCGAACGGCGTCGAGGCGACGTCGATGTAGGTGTCGCCGCCGGTCGAGGGGTGCAGGTCGATCCGGTACATCCCGACCCCGACCGACTCCTCGTAGCGCGTCGCGCCGGCCTCGCCTCGCACGGCGTACGAGACGTCGTTCTCGGTGACCGTCGTGAGTGCACGGATGCGTCGCGACTCACGGTGGTACGGAGCCTGTGCGAGGCCGTCGGCGGAACCCATCAGGTCGGGGCGCAGCCGCAGTCCGGGATAGCCGGCGCCCCCGTCGGGGCGCGGGGCCTCGGTCTGCATCCAGTAGAACATCGACAGGCTGAGCTGCCGGGCGTCTTCGTAGCGTGCCAGCTCGACGTCGCGCGGAGCGTCGAGCACCGGCGCGAGGAAGTAGTCGATGCACGGCCAGTTGACGAGGCACACGTCGCTCTCGTAGAACCCGTCTTCGAAGAGCTCACGCGCGGCGATGCGCCGGAAGGTCCAGAGATTGGTGTCACCCGCGTTGCGCGACTGGTCGGCGTCGACGGCGAACACGTCGTCGCCGGGGTTCGGGCCGAAGATGCGCGGCTCCATCTTCAGGGTGCGCGGGTTCGGCGCGTTCCAGGAGAGCAATCGATCACCCTGCCAGGCTGCGGGCGCGTACTCCCGCCAGAAGTCGTAGCGCGCGGGGCGTTCGATGGTGTGGTCGCCTTCGACGTGCTCGACCGCGAAGCACACGCTCAGCGCCTGCACGTTGTCGGGCTGGGCGACGTCGGGAGCGCTCGGCTCCCCGGTCTCTGCGCGCGACTCGAATCCGGTGACGTATTCGGTGCCGGTGAGCGGCAGCAGCTCGCCGGTCTCGGTCGCGTCGAGCACGTAGTCGGCCCGCACCGTGACATCCGCTGCGCCGATCTCGGAGCCCAGGGTGACGGTTGCGATGCGGTCGCCGTCGACGGTCGCGGAGGTGGGGCGCACGCGTTCGAGGAGCTGGATGCGGCCGGTCGAGCGATGCGGCGCGAGCATCTCCTCGAGCACGCCGACGGCGATGCGGGGCTCGTGGCAGAGCTTCGACACCCAGCCGGCACCGGGATTGAGCTCGGCGCGATCGCGGGCGGCCTCGACGAGCGGATACCGGCGACGGTAGACGTCGCGGATGCCGTCGCGCAGCGCGCGATAGCGAGCCGTGACGCCGAACGACTCCACCCAGGGGTGCTCGTCGGGCGGCACCGCCTGCGAGGTGAGCTGCCCGCCGACCCACGGGTACTCCTCGGTCAGGATGACGCGCGCTCCCCGGTCGGCGGCGGCGAGGGCCGCGGCGACGCCGCCCAGTCCTGCTCCGACGATGAGGATGTCGGTCGAGAGTTCACGCGTGGTCACGAATTGTTCCTTCGGGGAGATCGGCGGTGGTGGGTGCGACGGCGAGTGATTCGCCGTCGATGTCGGGGCAGTCGAGGATCTGGCGATAGTCCTCTTCGTCGAGGGCCGGTGGATTCGGCATCCGGCCCTCGGGCGCGCGCGGTGTCGAGGACTCCTGATCGACGATGCGAGACAGGAGCACGAGTGCACGCGCGCCCATCTCCTCGCGCGGAATCGAGAAACCCGACCACGTGCGGCCGCCATGGCGGGGGTGGTGCGGTTGCCCGAGCAGCAGCATCGAGATGTCGCCCGGCATGCGCACGCCGCGCGACTCGAGCTCGTCGGCGAGTTCTTCGGGGTAGTTCTCGGGTGCGACGAGGATCGCGGTGAGGCCCCGTTCGATGATCTCGCCGGCGGCATCGGGGATGTCGTGCACGTCGACGAAGCGCAACGGCAGCCCGTGTGCGCGCATCGCGCGCCGGTACCCCTCGACGCGGTCGAGCGTCGGCTGGTCGCTGCTCTGCGGACCCGCGTACCCGATGCGATCGTGACCCCGGGCGACGAGCCGGTCGATCTGGCGAGCGGTGGCCGTGACGTAGTCGACGCCGACGTACGGCAGCCGGCGGCCTTCGCTGACCCTCTTGCCGATGAAGACGAACGGGTAGTTCGTGTCGAGCAGGTGTTGCAGCTCACCCCGGTCCTCCTGCTGGCCGAGCAGCAGGCAGCCGTCGGCGATGCCGAGCCGCTGCCATCCGTCGCGGGAGAGCTGGCGCTTGCCCGCGACGACGCGGGCGGAGGTGAAGAGCAGGATGTCGACGCCGAGCTTCTCCGCCGCGTGCTCGATGCCGACGAGGAATGCGCCGTAGAAGTCCTGGCCGCCGCGGGGGAAGGTGGACTCGTAGGTGAACACGCCGAGGATCTGGTTGCGGCCGCCGGCAAGGCGTTGCGCGACGGGGTTGGCGGAGTAGCCAGTGATGCGGATCGCGTCGAGCACGCGGCTGCGCGTCTCTTCCGAGATGCGCACGCCGGCCGGGGCATTGCCGTTGAGCACGAAGCTCACGGTCGACTGGCTCACGCCGGCCATTGCGGCGACATCGGCCTGCGTGAAACGCTGACGCGGCATCGATCCTCCTCGATCGGTACTCAGGGTGACGAGATTGCAGTCTGCGGCTCACTCGGCGGAGGCGTCAAGGTGATAATGCGCATTATTAGCGCTGGGCCGGGGCGCAGGGCGGGATGACACCGGCCCGGATAATTCGCATTACGCGAGCGGCAGCGGCCGGTGGAATCGCAGCCCGCGAAGTCGGACATTTGCGGGTGCGGTTTTCCGTGCGGCGAGTACTCTGGAAGGACTGGTCGCCGACGCGCAGCTCCGATGAGCAGGCGCCGATCGGCACAGCGGGCAACCGACGATCCAACGCCCGAACGGAGCAAGCGCAACGATGTCCTGGGACGACAGCGACGACGCAGACGATGACGACTTCGGCGGGCATCGAGCGGCTCGAGCTCCCGGCCGCGCCGGGGCATGGAGCGTTGCGCGCCGTGTGCTCGCCTACTCGGGTGTGGCGGCCGGCACCGTCGGACTCGTCGTCGGCGCGGTCTTCGCGGTGAATGTGGCGGGCCTCGCCCTCAAGCCCAGCGGGTTCGCGACGCCGACGGAGAAGGGGCCGAGCGTGGCGTTGCCGCCCATCACCCTGACCCCCGACCTCGGCGAACCGGGCGACGAACAGCAACTCCCGACGAGTGAGGATTCTGCGCCGGTCGCGGGCTCCACGGGATCGCTCGTTCCCAGCATCGATCCCGAGTGGATTTCGCGCACGGCAGCCGCCACGGGGATTCCGTTGCGCGCCCTCGCCGCCTACGCGTACGCGCACATCTCGATCGCCGAGGAACAGCCCGAATGCGGGCTCGACTGGACCACGATCGCAGCGATCGGATCGATCGAGTCGGACCACGGAAGCCATGGCGACGCCGTGCTCGCCGACGACGGCACCTCGAGCCCGGCCATCATCGGCCGAGCACTCGACGGCGACGGCGTGGCCAGGATCGGCGACACCGACGGCGGGCGCTTCGACGGTGATGTCACGTGGGACCGCGCGGTCGGGCCGATGCAGTTCATCCCGTCGACCTGGGCGAAGTGGGGAAGCGATGCGAACGGCGACGACGTCGCCGACCCCAACCAGATCGACGACGCCGCGCTCTCGACGGCGCGGTACCTGTGCGCCGCAGGGGCGATGACGAGTTCCGAGGGATGGCGCGCAGCGGTGTTCTCGTACAACCACGACAACGACTACGTCGACAAGGTGGCGACCGTCGCCAACGGCTACGCACCGTCGGCCGAGTAGCCGACCGGCCGTCGACCGCGGTTCGGTCAGTCGGCGTCGCGAGCGCTGTTCGAGTCGGATGCCCCGGCGGCGTGTGCCGCAGCCGCCGCCGCGCGCTCCGCCCACTTCGGCGTCTCGCCGTAGCGCTGGAACGACACGAGCCGGCCCGCAGCGCTGTCGTCGATGACCTGCGCGAGCCGTCGCTCGCGCGTGGCCTCCTGCTTCGCCGAGAGCACCCAGTGCGTGACCTGTCGGCGGTAGGTCGGCGTGGCCGCCTGCCAGAAGGCGGATGCCGCGGCATCCGCTGCCAGTCGCGCGGTCGCCTCGGGCGGCAGTTCGCTGTTCGGGTTCTCGTGGGAGTAGACGCCCGAGCGGTCTGCGCGCCGTCGTTCGAACGCCGCGACGCCGGCGGGGTGCATGCGCCCTTCGGCGGTGAGTCGTTCGACGAGGGCGATGTTCACGCTCGACCAGATGCTCGCGGCCTTGCGAGGGGTCCAGCGCTGCCGACGGGCATCGTCATCGATGCGCTGCGAGACCGAGTCGATCCATCCGAAGCACAACGCCTCTGGCACCGCCTGCTCCCACGTGAGCCCACGGTCGGGCACGTGCTTCTTGTACAGGCCCATCCACAGTTCGGTCTCGGTGTCGTGGTTCGCCTCGAGCCACGCGCGGAACTCTTCGGGCCCCGAGAAGAAGACGGCGGGACGCTCTTCGCTGCCACCCGGTGCGCCGATGCTCGTGGTCATGGCACGAGTCTGCCACCAGGCACCGTCATCGCGTCGGTCCGGCGAGGACCACCCCCATTCGGGGGTGATGCAAGGATGGGGCTGGCCGGTAGCGTGTGAATCGCCCGACGCCTTGCAGGTCTGGATCTCAGGCGGTGTCGGAGAGGGATGGGGGTCCCATATGCCGCAACAATCTGACATCCGCTCTTCCGTCGTGGCGGATTCATTGCCGCCGGCGCGATCGCTTCCGTTTCCCCCGACACCGTCGGGCAGCGTCGCGGGTCGGACGATGCAGGAATCGACGTACTCGCCGCGGCCATCCGAACGCCATCTGCCGGATGACGCCCCGAACGTGCTCATCGTGCTCATCGATGACGCCGGCCCCGGCCTGCCATCGACGTTCGGCGGTGAGGTGAACACGCCGACCCTTGATCGGCTACGCGGAGAGGGAGTCGGATACAATCGCTTCCACACGACGGCGATGTGCTCGCCGACACGTGCGGCGCTCCTCACCGGCCGCAATCACCACCGGGTCGGCAACGGCCAGATCGCCGAACTCGCGAACGACTGGGACGGCTACTCGGGTCACATCCCGAAGAGCACGGCGACGGTCGCCGAGGTGCTCCGCAACTACGGGTACGCGACCGCCGCCTGGGGCAAATGGCACAACACCCCCGCTGAGGAGACGACGGCCGCCGGGCCGTTCGACCGATGGCCGACCGGCTACGGGTTCGAGTACTTCTACGGATTCCTCGCTGGGGAGGCATCCCAGTACGAGCCGAACCTCGTACGCAATACGACGACGGTGCTTCCGCCGAAGAGTCCCGAGGAGGGGTACCACCTCAGCGAGGACATCGCCGACGATGCCATCGGCTGGCTCCGGACGCACAAGGCACTCGCGCCCGACCAGCCGTTCCTCATGTACTGGGCCAGCGGCGCCATCCACGGGCCGCACCACGTCACGAAGGATTGGGCCGACAAGTACCGCGGCAAGTTCGACGACGGCTGGGATGCGTATCGGGAGCGGGTGCACGAGCGGGCCAAGGCCGCCGGGTGGATTCCGGAGGATGCCGACCTCACCCCGCGGCATCCGCAGATGGCCGCCTGGGAGGACATCCCCGAGGAGGAGAAACCGTTCCAGCGCCGGCTCATGGAGGTCGCCGCCGGGTTCGCCGAGCACGTCGACGTGCAGGCCGGCCGGGTCATCGACGAACTCGAACGCCTCGGCTACGACGAGAACACCATCGTCATGTACGTGTGGGGCGACAACGGCTCATCCGGCGAAGGCCAGAACGGCACGATCAGCGAGCTGCTCGCGCAGAACGGCATTCCGAGCAAGGTCTCCGATCACATCGCCGCGCTCGAGGAGCTCGGCGGTCTCGATGCCATCGGAACGCCCGCCACCGACAACCAGTACCACGCGGCATGGGCCTGGGCGGGCTCCACCCCGTACCAGGGCATGAAGCTCCTCGCCTCCCACCTCGGCGGCACCCGCAACCCGCTGATCGTCAAGTGGCCGGCGAAGCTGCAGCCCGACACGACCCCGCGCACGCAGTTCCACCACGTCATCGACGTCGTGCCGACGATCTACGACATCCTCGGGATCTCGGCCCCCGACATGGTCAACGGCATCCCGCAGGAACCTCTCGACGGCGTCAGTTTCGCGTATTCCCTCGACGATGCGGATGCGCCGGGCCGCCGCATCACCCAGTACTTCGAGATCATGGGCAGCCGAGCCATCTACTCGGACGGCTGGATGGCCTCCGCCATCGGGCCCCGACTGCCGTGGCTGCAGGGGCTTCCCGCGGGCATCCAGACCTGGACCCCCGACCAGGACCCGTGGGAGCTCTACAACCTCGACGAGGACTGGACGCAAGCGCACGACGTCGCGGGCGAACACCCCGAGAAGCTCGCCCAGCTGAAGGAACTCTTCGCGATGGAAGCGGCGAAGAACAAGGTCCTGCCGGTCGGTGGCGGGCTCTGGATCGTGGCCCTGCACCCCGAACTGCGCATCTCACCGCCCTATACCGAATGGGCGATGACCGGCGACACGACCCGAGTGCCGGAGTTCTGCGCCCCCGCCCTCGGCAACCGGCCGAACACGGTCACCATGGCCGTCACGCTCCGCGAGCGGGCGAACGGGGTGCTCTACAAGCTCGGCGGCGCCGGCGGCGGCCTCACCTGCTACCTGGCCGACGGCGTACTCACCTACGAGTACAACCTCTTCCTCATCCAGCGCACGATCATCGCCGCTGCATCGCCGCTCCCCGCCGGCGAAGCGACGATCGAGGTGGAGACCACCTACGCCGAGCCGCGGCCCGCCGGACCCTTGAACATCGTGATCCGGGTGAACGGCGAAGAGGTGGCGACGGGAGTGGTGCCGGTCAGCGCGCCGCTGCTGTTCACCGCGAACGACTGCCTCGATATCGGTCGAGCGTATGGGGGTGCCGTCTCACGCCACTACGTCGACCGGATGCCCTTCTCGCTCGAGGGATCGATCGATACGGTGCGCATCGCCTACATCGCCCAACCGGGGAGCGACTAGACGGCCGGCGGCCGACAGCCGGCGCGGCGGCCGCCGGGCGTGGCGATCGATCACGATCGCCACGCCCTCACGCACCCTGCCATGACGCGGAAGGGGAGTGCATTCGCCCGGGTCTGATCGACGGTGCCCGTCAGATGCAGGTCGAGCTCGGGGCAGTGGAAGAGCCAGGTTCCGGTCGATCCGGAGTGACCGACCAGCGTGACCGGGCCACGCCCGCCCGTCGCGAGTCGGCCGACCGTGAAGAACATCGTGCCGAGGCCGTAGCGGAGCACCGGAATGTTGCGCAGCCGGTTGGATCGCTCGGTGAGCAGGCCGACGGTGCGGGCATCGCTGAAGAGCTCGCCGCCGAGCAGGGCCCGCTGGAAGGCGAGCAGGTCGGCAGTCGTGCTGTACAGGTCGTTGCTCGCCTCGATGAGCAACGGCAGCTCCACCGGTTGCTGCTTCACCGCGAGGGTCGAGGGCGCCGCGGTCGCCGAGTCGCGCGGCGGATGGCCCGGGAGCCACGTGTGCTCCAGCCCCAGCGGGGCCAGGATCCGCCCGGCCAGCAGCTCGGCGAACGAGCTGCCGGTCACGACCTCGAGAATGCGGATGAGCAACTGGAATCCGGTGTCGGAGTAGCGGGCCGCCTGCCGGGCGGCGCTGAGGTCCTGGGGTGCGAAATGCGGATGCTGCTGCTCGCGCGTCGCTCGGATCGTGTCGTCGAACGACCAGGTGCGATCGTCGCCGGCGACGAGCGCCCGATACAGGCTCGTGCCGTCGCTGCGCTTCTCGAAGTGGTCGGGAAGCCCGGAGGTATGGCTCGCGAGATGGTGCACGGTGATCTCACCCGAACGCTCGAGGCCCCGGTGCACGTGCAGGCCCGTCGTCACCTCGGGCGGCAGGTAGGTGCTGATCGGGGCGGCCAGCTGGAGCTCGCCGCGTTCGTGCGCCTGCAGCACGAGCGTGATGATGAAGCGCTTCGTGATGCTCGCGATGAAGAACGGCGTCTCGGGTCGCAACCGGTCGACGCCGGGGCCGCAGGCGGCAGACCATCGGCGCCGGCCCGTGCCGTCGGCGACGGCGAGATTGGCGTGACGGATGCCGCGCTGTGCCACGAGACGTTGCAGCAGGGTCGTCATGCGCGCGTCGAGGTCGGGGTCGACGCGATTGTCGGCGGCGGTGATCATTTCCAGTGGTGGTCTCACGTGGGTCCTCGTTCTCGCTCCGAATGAGATGCAACATGCCTCATAGACATGTCTATAAGACATATCTATGAGGGTCAAGCGCGTAGACTCGGGCGATGGCCCACGTGATCCTCGGTCTGCTCCTCATCGCGCCGAAGAGCTTCTACGACCTCATCAAGGGGTTCGAGTCGGGAGTCGCGCTCTTCTACAGCGCGAGCTCCGGCTCCATCCGTCGCGCACTCGACACGCTGCTCGAGCGTGGCCACGTCGAGGTCGGCAGCATCGAGGCCGGCGGGCGGGGCCGCAAGGAGTATCGCGTGACGGAGGCCGGCCGGCGCGAGTTCCACAGCTGGATGACGGGGGATCTGCCCACCGGCGACTTCGAAACCGCAGCGCTGTCGCGGCTCTACTTTCTCGGGCTCGTCGAGCAGGCCGAACGCGCACCGGTGCTCGCCGGCATCGTCGGGCGCATCGAAACCGACCTCGCCGCCCTCGCCGCCCTCGACTCGCAACTCGAATCGGTCGAGTTTCCAGCGGAGCACCGCGACATCGCCAGGCACCAGCTCGCCACTCTCGACTACGGCATCGCGTCGGCCCGCTTCGCCCTCGACTGGTTTCGAGCGCACCTCTCCGCCCAGGAAGCCGCAGCTGGTGCCGATCCGCGCGAACCCGGTGCGTGACTGCAGCTCCCCACCGCGGCGCGCTCCGGTAGCCTCGCCGCTGCTCGCCGGGCGACGTACGATGGCAGCGTCAACGCCCGATCCGACGGGAGGCGCCATGGTGCAGGTTCGCGTGCTCGGCATCGCGCTCGACGCTGCAGGGCAGCACATCGTGCTGCTCAAGCCGCTGCTGGAGGAGCGCGGCGTGGGGCGGGTGCTGCCGATCTCGATCGGCGAGCAGGAGGCGACCTCCATCCTCATCGCGATCTCGGGCGAGCGGCCGCCCCGGCCGTTGTCGCACGACCTGATGAAGGTGCTGCTCGACACCGTGGGTGCCACGGTCGAGCGCGTCGAGGTGACCCGCATCGAGGCGGGCACGTTCTACGCGGAACTCTCACTGCAGTCGGTGAGAGGGCCCTACACCGTCGACGCACGGCCCTCGGATGGGATCGCGCTGGCGTTGCGCGCCGAGGCGCCGATCTTCGTCGATGACGAGGTGCTCGACGATGCCGGGATTCCGGCCGAGCTGGCCGAACGGCCCGATGACGACGAGGTGCGCCTCGACGAGTTCAAGGAGTTCCTCGACAAGGTGGAGCCCGAGGACTTCCAGGGGTGACCTGCCGCCCCGCCGCTCGCCGCGAACGGAGGGGCAGGCGCGACCGACAGAATGGCAGGCATGATCGACGCGATTCGCCCCCTCACCGAGATGCCCGCGCCGCAGTTCGTGATGTCGGCCGACGGCATCCGGCTCGCGACCTACCAATGGGGAGCCGATGATGCCCCGACGGTGCTGTGCGTGCACGGCTTCGCGTCGAGCTGTCGCGACAACTGGGTGGCGACGGGGTGGGTGCGCGACCTCACGAGTGCGGGATTCCGCGTGCTCGGCGTCGATCAGCGCGGGCACGGTGCGAGCGACAAGCCGTACGAGGCATCCGCGTACGGCATGGACGCGCTCGTGGCCGACATCGCGACCGTGCTCGACACCTACCTGCTCGACACCGTGCTCTACGCCGGGTACTCCCTCGGGGCTCGCGTCGGCTGGCAGGTCGCGGTGCAACTGCCGGACCACGTCGATCGGGCGGTGCTCGGCGGCATTCCCGACGGGCGTCCGCTCGCGCGCCTGCAGATCGAGCAGGCGCGCGCGTATGCCGACGACGGCATACCGGTCGAAGACCAGGTGACGCGAAACTACGTCACGCTGGCCGAGCGGGTCCCCGGCAACGACCTCCGTGCGCTCGTGGCGCTCGCGGAGGGCATGCGCCTCGGCGATGCCGACCCCGATGTGAATCACCCGCCGACCCAGTCGATCCTGTTCGCGACCGGCAGCGAGGACGCGATCCTCGAGCGGTCGCGACTGTTGGCCGATGCCACGCCGAACGGCACCTTCGTCGAGTTGCCCGGCCGACACCACTTCAACGCACCGGGTTCGCGGGTCTTCCGGCAGGCCGCCGTCGAGTACTTCGGGGAGGTTCGCTGAAGCCGGGTGCGGTCGCGCATCCGGCGGACTAGCGTGGAAGGGTGTCCGCTCCCGCGACCGATGCACGGGCCACTCACGCCGACGGCGTCGAGCGCCTGCTCGCGAGCTACCGGGCGGTTCCGCAGGCGGCATCGGTTCGCCTCGCCAAGCGCACGTCCAACCTGTTCCGGTCGCGGGCGTCGACGGATGCCCCCGGCCTCGACACCTCGGGACTGACGCACGTCATCGCGGTCGACCCCGACGCGCGCACGGCCGACGTGGCCGGCATGTGCACCTACGAAGACCTCGTTGCGGCGACGCTGCCGCACGGGCTCGCGCCGCTCGTGGTGCCGCAACTGAAGACCATCACCCTCGGCGGTGCGGTGACGGGACTCGGCATCGAGTCGACGTCGTTCCGCAACGGCCTGCCGCACGAGTCGGTGCTCGAGATCGACGTCCTCGCCGGTGCCGGCGAGATCATCACGGCATCACCGGTCGAGCACGCCGAGCTGTTCCGCGCCTTCCCCAACTCGTACGGCTCCCTCGGCTACGCGGTGCGCCTGCGCATCGAGCTCGAGCCGGTCGAGCCGTTCGTCGCGCTCACGCACCTGCGGTTCCACGCGCTCGACGATCTCGTCGACGCGATGGGCGACGTCATCGAGACCGGTCGCCTCGACGGGGCATCCGTCGACTTCCTCGACGGTGTGGTGTTCAGCGCCGAAGAGAGCTACCTCTGCGTCGGCACGCGGACCGCGGCACCCGGCCCCGTCAGCGACTACACCCGCCAGCAGACCTTCTACCGCTCCATCCAGCACGACAACGGTGCGAAGCACGACCGGCTCACCATTCACGACTACCTGTGGCGCTGGGACACCGACTGGTTCTGGTGCTCCCAGGCGTTCGGCGCGCAGCATCCGCTGATTCGCCGATTCTGGCCGCGGCGGTACCGGCGCAGCCGCTCCTATTCGACGCTCATGCGCCTCGAACGGCGGTTCGACCTCGGCGATCGCCTCGAGAAGCTCAAGGGCCGTCCGCCGCGCGAACGCGTGATCCAAGACGTCGAGGTGCCGATCGGGCGAACCGTCGGGTTCTTGGAGTGGTTCCTCGCGAACGTGCCGATCGAGCCGATCTGGCTGTGCCCGCTCCGACTTCGCGGGGCCAGCGGCTGGCCGCTCTACCCGATCCGACCGCAGCAGACGTACGTCAACGTCGGCTTCTGGTCGACGGTTCCAGTGGGCGATGTCGAAGGCGCGACGAACCGCTCGATCGAACGCGCCGTCAGCGAGTTCGACGGACACAAGTCGCTGTACTCCGACTCGTACTACTCGCGCGAGGAGTTCGATGAGCTCTACGGCGGCGAGACCTACCGGGCCGTGAAGCAGCGGTACGACCCCGACTCACGACTCCTCGACCTCTATGCGAAGGCGGTGCAACGGCGATGACCACGACCAAAGGCCAAGCGACAGCGGGGCAGGCTGAAGCCGCGGCGACGACGGATGCCGCGGCAGCACCGGACTCGTCGACGAAGCTCACCCTCGCCGAGATCCTCGAGATCGTCGTCGCCGGGCGGCTCCCGCTGAAGTTCACCGCTTACGACGGGAGCTCGGCGGGGCCGCCCGATGCACCGTTCGGACTGGACCTGAAGACACCGCGAGGAACGACGTATCTCGCCACCGGCCGCGGCGATCTCGGCTTGGCGCGCGCCTACATCGCGGGCGACCTCGACATATCCGGGGTGCACCCCGGCGATCCCTACGAGTTGCTCAAGGCACTCGCCGACAGCCTGGTCTTCAAGCTGCCGCCGCCGCGGGTGATGGCCCAGATCGTCCGTTCGATCGGCGTCGAACACCTGCGGCCGATCGCACCGCCGCCGCAGGAGGCGCCGGCTCGCTGGCGACGCGTCACCGCCGGCCTGCGACACAGCAAGCACCGTGACGCCGAGGCGATCCACCACCACTACGACGTGTCGAACACCTTCTACGAGTGGGTGCTCGGGCCGTCGATGACCTACACCTGTGCGTGCTACCCGGGCGCCGACGCATCCCTCGACGAGGCGCAGGAGAACAAGTACCGGCTCGTGTTCGAGAAGCTGCGGCTGAAGCCGGGCGACCGGCTGCTCGACGTCGGCTGCGGGTGGGGCGGCATGGTGCGCTACGCCGCGCGCCGCGGGGTCGACGCCATCGGTGTCACGTTGTCGGAGGAGCAGACGTCGTGGGCGCAACGCGCCATCGCGGAAGAGGGACTGGGTGAGCTGGCCGAGGTCCGCTTCGGCGACTACCGCGACATCGCCGAGAGCGGCTTCGACGCGGTGTCGTCGATCGGGCTGCTCGAGCACATCGGCGTGCGCAACTACGCGTCGTACTTCGGATTTCTGCAGTCGAGGTTGCGGCCCGGGGGACTGCTGCTCAATCACTGCATCACCCGGCCCGACAATCGCTCCGAACCGTCGGCCAGGGGGTTCATCGACCGCTACGTGTTCCCCGATGGCGAGCTCACCGGCTCGGGCCGCATCATCACCGAGGCGCAGGATGTCGGCTTCGAAGTGCTGCACGAGGAGAACCTGCGCCAGCACTACGCGCTCACCCTGCGCGACTGGTGCGCCAACCTGGTCGCCCACTGGGACGAGGCCGTCGCCGAGGTCGGGTTGCCGACCGCGAAGGTGTGGGGCCTGTACATGGCGGGGTCGCGCCTCGCCTTCGAGAGCGGCGGCATCCAATTGCACCAAGTGCTGGCCGTCAGGCCCGACGACCGCGGCGGCGGCGCTGGTGGGGAGCTGCCGCTGCGGCCGTGGTGGACGCCCTGACCTGCCGGCGCGCCCGGCCGGTGAGCACCGGCCGGGCGCGAAGGCTCACGGAGCGACTGCCATCGAGAAGACGTGCATCGCCGGGTTGGACGGCAACACGATGAAGTCGACGGTCTTGCCCGGCGTCAGCGGCACCGAATGGGCGAACATGCGGTACTGGTAGGCGGCGTCACCGTACCCGCTCGGCCGGTTCCGACCGGTCGTCGAGACCACGAGTTCGGCACCGTGCGCGTCGGCCGCTTGGAACGACCAGTTCGGGAAGCCGATCGTTCCCGCGCTCGTCGTGCCATCGGTGTAGAAGACGGTCACCGCGCCGGTCGCGCCCAGGTTGGAGCCGGATCCGAGGAACACGAGACGCTGTCCCTGCGCACCGATCCGGAGGGCCTGCCCCGAAGCCGTGACGTTGTCGGCGGTTCCCGGCTGCGCCGTGGGCATCTGCAGGGTGGCGCCGAGCGCCTCGAGCTCTGCGCCCGGTCCGGCGCCAACGGCCGCGAGCTGCTCCGCCGAGAACGAGTTTCCGTCGCCGTCGAAGTTGCCGGGCGTCGGGTTCGACTCGGACGTGATGCCGGTGCTGTTGAAGAGGTCGGCGAGGGCACCGGTCGGCGGCGCCGTCGGGATAGAACGCGTTGCCGTCGCAGTGCCGGCACCGTCGCCGCCCTTGTAGGTGGCGGTCGCGGTGAAGACACGCAGCGCGAAACCGGGGCGCTTCTCGGGGATGCGCACCTGGAAGCTCGCCGTCTGGTTGCCACCGGGCTTGATCGAGTCCAGCTTCTGCGACGCCGGCACCACCTGCCAACCGACCGGGCCGGCGAATGAGACGGCGACCGAGGACATCTTCGAGTCCGAATCGTTCGACACCGTGACCGCGATGTCGGCGATCGCAGGTCCGTCGAGGCTGATGTCGGGGATCGCAACCGCGATCTCAGGAGCCGGCTCAGCCGATTCGGATGCCTCGGGTGCGACGGTCTCCGACGGGTTCGCGGACTCGGTCGCCGGCCCCTCCGATGCGGGCACTTCGATCGTCGGCGCCGTGGTGGCTGGCGCTTCGGGACCGGGAGCGTCGGTCTCGGGCGCCGCCGTCTCTGGCGCTTCGGAGGAGACGGGCGGCTGGGTTGCGGCCGGCGGCTCCTCGGCGAATGCACCGGACACGGTCGAGGTCGACCAGGTGGATGCCGTGAGCACGAACACGCCGGCGATCGCGGCCCGGCGAAGGAACTTCATGGACATGGGTTTCCCTTTCTCAGCTGGTCGATCAGACGACGGCGGGCATGACGGATCGCACCGAGTCGAGCCCGAGGCGGAGCTTCTTCCACTCGCCGCGGGTGAAGTCCGGTACTTCGACGGGTTTGCCGCCCTTCTCGAGCGAGTGCACGCTGAGCGGCACCGGTGCGCACCACGCGGCGGAGTCGTAGACGTCGATGTCGGGCACGAGCCCTGAGCGCATCTGCTGCACGATGCGCCACTGCAGGATGTAGTCCATGCCGCCGTGGCCGCCGCCGGCGGCGGGACCCTCGAGGTCCTTCCAGAGCCAGTGGTCGAACTCGGTGCGCATCGCGCTCGCCCCGCGCCAGGTGTCGCCGCCGTGGTAGGGCTCGGCGTAGATGCGAGCGCCCGTCGAGTCGGCGCCGACGTAGTCCTCGAAGATGCCCCGGCTGCCCTCGAGCGTGTTGATGCGGCTGTAGGGGCGCGCCTGGCTCACGTTGTGCTCTGCGCGGATCGTGCGGCCGTTCGCCGTCGTGATCATGCAGGTCACGAGGTCGCCGTTGATGTACTCCTCCTTCCACGACCGGTGGTCGCGCGGCACGAAGCGCTCGCGGTAGTCGGCGAGGCCGCGAGGCGCCGTCGCCGTCGCGGTCAACGTCTCGAGGCGGTCGCCCCGGTTGATGTCCATGGCGGCGGCGATAGGAGCGAGCCCGTGCATGGGATAGAAGCTCGCGGTGCTCCGCGTGTGCCAGAGCCGGCGCCAGTCGTCGGTGTAGTAGCCGTCGTTGAACAGCAGGGCGCGCAAGTCGTGCAGGTAGCCGCCGTGACCGCTCGTCACGTCGCCGAAGACTCCCTCGTGCGCCATCTTGAGCATGGCGAGTTCGTTGCGGCCGTACGAGCAGTTCTCGGCGAGGAACAGGTGCTTGCGTGTGCGTTCCGAAGTGTCGACGAGGTCCCAGAGCTCGTCGAGCTCCGTTGCGATCGGCAGCTCGATCGCCGCGTGGGCTCCCGCGAGCAGGGCGGCCTTGCCGTGCGCGTGGTGGAACTCCCATGGCGTCGCGACGTACACCAGATCGAGCTCTTCGGTGTCGAGCATCTTCTGGAAGGACTCGTCGCTGCCGCCGTACTCGCGTGGCCTCGGCTTTCCTTTGCCGGCGACCCGGTCGGCCGCAGTCTTCGCGCGGTCGGCTCTGATATCGCAGACCGCAGTGACGGCGGTGCCGGGCACGTCTACCCAGCCGTTGAGCATGCCCATGCCTCGATTGCCGAGACCGATGAGCCCGATCTTGACGACGTCGACGGCCCGGAACGGCTCGTTCGCCATCGAGTGCGCGCCATCCTTCCGGGCGGGAGCCGGCGCCGCGTTGCCGACCGACGGGACCACAGCGGTGACGGCGACGCCGGCGAGGATCCCGCCGAGGAGATTTCGTCGACTGAAGCCGAATGCCGCTGACCCCCGGTCGATCGGGATCGAGGTCTCGGCAGGGTGAGGGGTGGTGAAGAATCGCGTCATTGCACTCTCCAAGGGTCGAGGAATGGTCAGTACCCACACCTTGGAGGAGTTGATTGATTCCTGTCAAGAGTTGATCGAATATTGCCCGAATCGATCAGAAGTAATCATACTGATTGCGCGTGAGGCGGTGCATCCCGAGGTATCCCTGCAGGGGCATGTTCTGCAACACTGCACAGAATGCGCGGCTCACCGGTGCTATTTCCCACCAGGACCACAGGCGCTCGCGAAATGACCCGCTGAGCGGAGCGTGTTCGTATGCCCGTGGCCGTCGACGACCACCGTTCCCCTCAGGAGCGTCGAGGAGCGGCGCTTGCCGCGGAGACGCACGCCTCGAGCGCGACCCACGAGAGCATCGCGCACTTCACGCGCATCACGTACTTCGAGACGCCGTGGAAGGCGATGGCGTCGCCGAGGAGTTCCTCGTCGACTTCGCCGGCGCCCTGCGAGCGCATCATCGAGCGGAACCCGTCGATCAGCTGTCGCACGCGTTCGACATCGGCGCCGGTCGCGAGCTCGGTCAGGGCTGACGCCGAGGCCATCGAGATGCTGCAGCCGTCGCCGACCCAGCCGATCTGTTCGACCACGGTTCCGGATGCGTCGAGCCTGATGCCCATCGTGATCTCATCGCCGCACGTGGGGTTGAGTTCGTGGTGCGTCGCGTGCGGGTCGGCGAGCTCGCCGTCGCCGATGCGGCGGCGCGAGTGGTCGAGGATGAGCTCTTGGTACAGCCCCGAGAGGTCGCTCATGCGCCGACCCCGAAGAAGCCGCGCACTTCGGCGAGGGCCGCCGCGAAGCGTCGGATCTCGTCGGCCGTCGTGTACACGTAGGCGCTCGCACGCGTAGTGGCGCGAAGGCCGAGTCGTCGGTGCAGCGGCTGCGCGCAATGGTGGCCGACCCGCACGGCGATGCCCTGCGAATCCAGGAACTGGCCGACGTCGTGCGCGTGCACGCCGGCGACGTCGACGCTCGCGAGGGCCGCTCGATCGATGCCAGCAGCCGGGCCGAGCAGGCGGACGCCGGGAATGCCCGCGACCTCGTCGACGAGCAGCTCGGCCAGGGCGTTCTCGTGCTCGTGCACGCGCTGCATGTCGAGCGCGTCGAGGTAGCGCACTGCCTCGGCGAGGCCGACGGCCTGCGACACCGGCTGGGTGCCGGCCTCGAACCGTTGCGGCGCCGGCAGGAACGACGCCGACTCCATGGTCACCGTCGTGATCGTCGATCCGCCGGTGCGGGCGGGCGGCAGGGCGTCGAGCAGCGCCGCACGCCCGTAGAGCACGCCGATGCCGGTCGGCCCGAGCATCTTGTGCGCCGAGAACGCGGCGAAGTCGACGCCGAGGGCGCCGAGATCGGTGGGCCGGTGCGGCACCGACTGGCAGGCGTCGAGCAGCACGAGCGCGCCGTGCCGGTGCGCGAGTTCGACGATCTCGGCGACGGGCGCGACGTGGCCGGTCACGTTGGAGGCGTGCGCGAACGCGACGAGACGCGTTCGGGCGCCGATGACGGATGCCGCGTCGTCGATGCCCCACGTGCCGTCGTCGTGCACGGGGATCCAGCGCAGCGTGGCTCCGGTCTTCGCGGCGAGCCGCTGCCAGGGAATGAGATTGGCGTGGTGCTCCGCCTCGGTGACGACGATCTCGTCGCCCGGGCCCAGCGCGAACAGATCGGCATCGGGGCCGCCGAGGCCGGCTGCGGCATCCGCCATGCCGAGCGCGACGATGTTGATCGCATCGGTCGCGTTCTCGGCCCACACGATCTCGCGCGGGTCGGCACCGACGAACCCGGCGACGGTCGCGCGGGCATCTTCGAAGGCGGTCGTCGAGGTGCCGACGAGCGTGCTCGCACCGCGGTGCACCGCGGCGTTCGAGCGTTCGAGGTAGTCGCGTTCGGCGTCGAGCACGGCGCGCGGCCGCTGGGCGGTCGCGCCGGAGTCGAGGTAGGCGAGCGGATGCCCGTTGAGTTCCTGTGCGAGGTACGGGAAGTCCTGCCGGAGCCCGGCCGGCAGCAGACCGTCGATGGTCGTCGTTCGGTCGAGGGTCACTGTTCCTCCCAGCATGCCGGCACGGGCGGATCCACGTGGCGGCGTGCTTCCAGTCTGACGCAGTTTTCGGCGGTCATCGCCGATCGCGGCGGTATCGGCCCTCCGGTTCCGAGTATGCGTGCGGGAGCCGGTCGGGATACCGTGACGGTATGGCCCGGATCGTGAGTGAGCGCGACGATCGCGACGATCGCGACGACGAGGTCGACCTGCTCATCGATGCATGGTCGCGTCGGCTGCCGGGCGTCGACCTGACGCCGCTCGACGTGATGTCACGGCTGCGTCGTGTGGCGAACCGGCTCGGCCGCCTGCGGGCGAGTGCGTTCAGCGGCGCGGGCCTCGCAGCATGGGAATTCGACGTGCTCGCTGCGCTGCGTCGTGCCGAGCCGCCGCACGAGTTCAGTCCGGCGCAGCTGATCGAGGCCACCATGATCGGCAGTGCCGCGATGACGAACCGGCTCGACAACCTGACCCGTCGCGGGCTCGTCGAACGACGCCCGAACCCGCGTGACGGGCGCAGTGTGCTCGTGCGCCTCACGCCCGACGGCACGACCCGCGTCGACCAGGCCATGCGGCTGCTCGCCGAGCGCGAGGCCGAGGAACTGCGTGGCCTCAGCCGCGAGGAGCAGGCGACGCTCGCGGCGCTGCTGCGTCGGCTCGCACAGGAGTAGCACTGTCGGCGTCAGCCGTCGGGGTGCCCGCCGTAGACGCGGAGCTTGTACTCGGTCGTCTCGAGCGCGAGCCGGAGCTCCCGAATCCGGCGGGCGATGCGGTCTCGCTGTTCGAGCATGATGGCTCGGCGTTCGGCCACGGTGCCCTCGCCCTGCTCGACGAGCGCGATGTACCGCTTCAGGTCGTGCATGGTCATGCCCGACAACCGCATGCGGGTGAGGAAGACGAGGCGCCGCAGATCGAATGCGGAGTACAGGCGATGGCCGGCGGAGTTTCGCGCGGGCCGCACGAGGTGCTCCTGCTCGTAGTAGCGCAGGGTGTGCGTCGTCAGGCCGACGAGCCGTGCCGCCTCGGAGACGCTCCTGAGCGTGGCCGAGGCGTCGATCGTGGTGTCATCGAGCAGCTCGAGCAACGCGTCGATCGCCGCGGCCGTGGGCTCGTCGCCGGTTGCGAGAAGGCGCTCGATCAGCGCATCGGTGGCCATGGACGCCATGCTACGTCGCTCAGAACGCGCGCACGGCGGGAGCCATGCCGGGAAAGTCCGCCGACTCGCTGACGTGCGCCCATGCCGCGACGTCGTCGAGTGCGTGCTGGTACACGCGAGTGAGATTGCGCACCGCCTCGGCGCCGAGCGGGAGCCGGAGCGGCGCATCGGGGTGGTCGAGGGTCGCGCGAATGATCGCAGCGGCTCGCTCGGGGTCTCCCTCCTGTACGCCGTCGGCTTCGGCCATGTTCGCGCGAACGGCGTCGACCGCCCCGTCGTAGCTCGCGTTCCGCTCCGCGGCGATGAGCACGTCAGCGGCGTTGAACGCGGTGCGGAACCGGCTGGGCTCCACGATCAGCACGCGGATGCCGAACGGCGCGACCTCACCGGCGAGCGCTTCCGACCAGCCTTCGAGCGCGAACTTCCCTGCCGAGTAGCTGCCGACTGCCGGGAACGACATGCGTCCGCCCTGGCTGCTCATCTGCACGATCGCACCGGATCCCTGTTCGCGCAGGTACGGCAGCGCGGCGCGGACGTAGGCCGCGGGTCCGAACAGGTGCTGGTCGAGCATGTCGCGCAGCGCGGCATCCGTGACCTCTTCGGCGGTGCCGACCTGCCCGGCGCCGGCATTGTTGACGAGCACGTCCAGACTGCCGAACGCGCGTACTGCACGGTGTACGACTGCGGCCGCTCCGGCCGTGTCGCGCACATCGTGCTCGATCGCGAGCAACCGGTCGCCGTACTTCGCCGTGAGTGCGTCGAACCGCCCGGCCCGCCGAGCCGTGCCGACCACGCGTTCTCCCGCCGAGAGCGCGGCCTCGGCGAGAGCGAGGCCGAGGCCCGAACTCGCACCGGTGATGACCCAGGTCCTGCCGGTGCTGGTGCTGGTGCTGGTGCTGGTGCTGGTGCTGTCTGTCGTCATGGTCTCGACGGTAGGGATTCGAGCGCGCTCGAAGGCAAGCGCTCCTTCGGAATCTCCGCCGCACGACTGATTCCCGACGCCGAGCGGGTGGCTAGCGTGGATCCGGTGAGCGATGAGCAACGAGTGAGCGACGAGCCGGCTCAAGAGACCGGGACGGCGCGCAATGCATTCGCCGAACGTCGCCCCGTGCCGTGGGCGGCGATCGCCGTCTTCGCGGTGGTCTCGGGCGGACTCGCGTGGCTCGTCGCCACGCCGCTCTGGGTGCGGGGCCTGGGCATGACGGATCCGCTGCTTCCGGTGTTCGCGGTGCTCATGATGCTGACGCCCGCGATCGCGACCATCGCCGCGCTCGTCGTCGAACGCCGGCAGAACGCTGCTCGCGGTGAGCGCGGTGCCCGTGGCATCCTGCGCGAGCTCGGCATGTGGCCGCTCAGGCCCGCCGGGCGCACAGTGGGTCTGACCGTCGCGGCGATCTTCGTACTGCCGCTGCTCGTCGCCTTCGGGCTGCTCATCGTCGGCGTGCTCGGACTGGCCGAATTCGACCTCGTCGGATTCTCGGGCTTCGCCGCGCAGCTCCAGGCTGACCTGACCGTCGGCGACGTCACGCCCCCGGTCGGTCTGCCGCCCATCGGCCTGCTCGTGGTGCTGCAGCTCGTGATGATCCCCATCGGCGCGATCATCAACGCGCCGTTCGCCTTCGGTGAAGAGGTCGGCTGGCGCGGCTGGCTGCTGCCCGCGCTGCGGCCCCTCGGCGACTGGCCGGCCATGCTCATCTCCGGCGCGTTCTGGGGGTTCTGGCACTCGCCGCTGATTCTGCTCGGCTACAACTTCGGCCTCACCGATGTGACCGGCGTGCTGCTGATGATCTTCGCGTGCACGCTGCTCGGCGTGCTCCTCGGGTGGACCCGCCTGCGCACCGGTTCGGTGTGGCCGGCGGTCTTCGGGCACGGCGCGTTCAACGCCTCCGCCGGGCTCGGCGGCGTGCTCGTCGCGGCCGGTTCGCCAGTGCCGCCGGTATGGGTCGCCGGACCGCTCGGCCTCATCATGTGCGCGGTGTTCGCCGCCGTCATCGCCGTGCTCGCTGCCGCAGGTCAGTTCCGGCGCGCGCGCCTCGCTGCACGGCTCGGCACGGCCGCGGCGCCTGCGCGCGTGCCGGCTCAGCCGACGAGCGGCGTGTAGTCGATCTCGAGGAACTCATCGACCTCGTGCGCCCAGCGATCGCGCACGAACGCGACGTGAGCGGGGTGCGTGTTGTACGCGTCATAGGCCGCCTGGTCGGCGAACTCCATCGAGAAGCCGAACGCGAAGGCGTTCTTCGGGCTCACCTGCCGGAGCTGCTCGAATCGTTCGACGCCCGGGATGCCGGCGAGCTCTTCGGCGGCATTGAGGAACGCGAGCTCCTCTGCGGACGCGGCGGCATGACGAAGTCGGAAGGCGACGGTGTGTCGGATCATGTGTTCACTGTAGGGGCGACGGTGCCTGACGAACGCAGGGCACGAGCGCCGGCGTGAGAGGTTGGAGGCATGACCCTTGTCACGCTCGCCACCCCGGGCGGCACCTTCACGCTGCGCCGAGCGCGGCGCGAT
The DNA here is from genome assembly GCF_059758475.1 of Agromyces sp. GQ35. Classification (NCBI taxonomy): domain Bacteria; kingdom Bacillati; phylum Actinomycetota; class Actinomycetes; order Micrococcales; family Microbacteriaceae; genus Agromyces; species Agromyces sp. GQ35. The sequence continues at coordinate 1,799,820 of NZ_JCAXEO010000001.1, forward strand.
GACCTGCCCGCGCTCATCGCGCTCATCGCAGCCGACGCCCTCCGCATGAACGACGACAGCGCGAGTGCCGACGATCTTCCGCACTACGAAGCCGCCTTCGCAGCGATCGACCGTGACCCTGCGCACACCCTCGTGGTCGCCGAGTCCGCGACGGGCGACGTCGTCGGCACGATGCAACTCACGCTGATTCCGGGGCTGGCACGGCTGGGCGCTGCACGCCTGCAGATCGAGGCGGTGCGGGTCGCCGAGTCGACACGGGGCGGTGGCCTCGGCGCAGCGATGATGCAGTGGGCGATCGACGAAGCGCGAGCGCGCGGGGCGGCACTCGTGCAACTCACCTCGGACGCCCGGCGTGACGATGCCCACCGCTTCTACGAGCGGCTCGGGTTCACGGCTTCGCACGTGGGCTTCAAGTTGTTCCTCTGATCTCGGCTTCCGTCAGCCGTCGCGGTTCTGCTCGCGCCCCTCGGCCAAGAAGGCCAGGCGGTGCAGGGTCTCCCGATTCCGCATCGACAGCAGCGGATCCGTCAGGAACTTCGGTATCACGGCCGCGGGCCCGGCAACCGGTGCCTCCTGCATGCGCACGAGACATCCGTCGCCGCGCGCCCGCACCTCGATCGTCACGAGGGCCTCGCCGATCGGCCAACCCCGCGCGCGCATGACCGCGCGGCGTGGCGGCGCCCACTCGACGCTCACCGTCTCGTCATCGATCAGCATCGGCCACACGCCGACGGAATGCTGCAGCGCGCTGCCCTCGGCCGGCCACGCGCGATCGACGTCGCGCATCCTCGACGCACCCACGACCCAGGCCGGGTACAGCCAGCCGTTGGAGAGCACCTCGAAGACGGACTGCGGCGAACACGCCATTCGACGGACGTTTCCCGACATGTTCGTCCTCCCGATCAGGGCGACACGGCGGACGAACATGTCCAGCCGTCATCCGTCGAGTATCGATGGATCCGCTGCCCGCCGACAGGGCTTGACGACGCCGTGGCCGAAGGTGTCGAGGTTCGCCATCCATCGGGCTGTGCGCTGGGAGGCGCCGCTCACGGCCGAGCTGTCGGTTCGACCCCCAGCCATTTCGCGAGCTCGCGCAGCTCTGCATCGACGGCGTCGCGGATGTCGCGGGTCAACGGGACATCTTCGTGGATCGCGTTCACGGCGAGCACGCCGGCCTTGCGGTCCACCTTGGCGTCGAGCTTGCCCACGAGTCGATCACCGTGCAGGATCGGCAGCGCGAAGTAGCCCCAACGACGCTTGGCGGCCGGCTTGTACATCTCGAGCACGTACTCGAAGTCGAAGAGCTGTCGGGCGCGAACCCGGTCGTAGGTGAGCCGGTCGAACGGGGAGAGCAGCGCGGTGCGACCGGTGAACGGCTGCCCGAGCGCGGCGGGGTCGACTCGCCAGACTCCCGGCACGCCGTCGACGACCGCGGGCTCGCCCGCCTGCCCGACGTCGACGGGCTCGAGCGGCATGGTCGTGCTCTTCTCCCGGGCGATACCGAGTGCGGTGAGGCGGCGGTCGTTGCGAAGCCGGAGCGCTTCATCGGCGGGGATGACCGGCGCGCCGAGCAGCTCGGCAGGGTAGACGCGCTCGGCGAGGGTCCACAGCCGCTCGCGTCCGCGCCGGGCGGCGATCGCGACCTCGCCGCGCATCATGAGGAGTTCGAGCATCCGGCCGACGTTGCGATCGTGGGTCCAGCCGGTCGACACCCACCGCACGACGCTCGTATCGGGAACGTCGCGCGAGAGCAACGGCACCGGCGAGTCGCCGAGCCGGCTCAGGATGTCGCGGCGGAAGCCGCCGTTCTGCTCGAGCCACTCGCGCGACCTCGACCACGTCGGCCAGGTCTCCATGTCGGCCCGCAGGAGCGGGAGGTCCTCGATCGGGCGGATGAGTGCGTCGACCTCGAAGAGGCTGCGGTCCTGCTCGAGGGCGTGCACGAGATCGGCCGGCCGGTACGCCGAGCCGAGTCGGCTCCACGCCACGAGGTCGGCGTTCGGTGCGATCGCCGCGGTGGGGTCGATCTGCAACAGCGTGAGTCCGCGCACCATCTCGAGCAGGTCGCGCGGCCGTGCGGCATCGAGCAGTTGCGCCCGCACCGCGATGCGGCGCGCTTGGGTGCGGTCGAGGCGGTGCGGCTCCATACGGTCACGGTACCCGCGACCTCCGACGACGGTCGCCGACGCGTGGGCGCTGAGACGGTGGCCGCGAGCAGGCCGACGCGATACGGTTCCCTCGTCGATGCGAAGCGCGTCGACGGGGAGGAGTGATCATGACCGAGCAGCGACTGCCGGCGGCGATCCAGGCGTTCGTCGATACGACGAATCGCGCAGACTCGACGGGGTTCGTGGCGGCGTTCGCGCCGGACGCGTATCTGAAGGACATGTCCCGCGAGTTCCACGGACGTGACGGCGTCGCGAGTTGGAACGAGACCGACAACATCGGCCGGCAGGAGCGGTTCGAGGTGCAGAGCGTCAGGGCGGGCGACGCCCCCGACGAGTACATCGTCGCCGTCACCGTCTCGGGCAACGGCTACAACGGCCCGGCGGACTTCGCCTTCCAGCTGTCGGGCGGCCTGATCTCGCGGTTCGTCATCTCCTGAGCGTCGATCGCTCGCACGTACGCCACGCCACGCCACGCCACGCCGCGAGGCGAGACCTCAACGGCCGGCGGCATCACGCTCCGGGGAGCGCTGAGCTCGCAGTCCACGGCCTCGCTGCGCCCACGTCGACGCCCGCAGCGCAGGGCGCCGCAACGCCGCGTTCGCGGCGAACGCCACCACCATGCCGAGCAGGGCTCCGGCGGCGACGTCGTGCGGGTAGTGCACCCCCTCGGCCACCCGTGCGCACGCGACGACGACCGCGAGCACTGCGGCCACCCAGACCACCCAGCCGCGGCCGGTAGCGACGACGATCGCGGCGAAGAGCGCGAACGCGACGGTCGAGTGGTTCGAGGGGAACGACCAGTCGCCCGCGGGCGGGCACTCCGCCACCGCGACGACGCCACGGCACGGGCGATCCTGTGCGACCACCAGCTTCAGGCCCTCGCTCGCGAGATAGGCGAGCGGTGCCCCGACCGCCGCGGCGCTGCCCGCGGCGAAGCGGGCGACATCCGTGCGCCATGCGCGCAGGATCGCGATCGCGAGCAGCGCAGCGAGCGCCAGGAGCCCGGCCGGCGCCGGCAGGTCGATGCCCGGCAGGGGTGAGGTCATCGGCGCGATCGCCTCGAAGAGGACGACGCTCAGGCTGCCGGGAAACGGGAGGAACAGCACGAGTGCGGCGAGCCCACCGACGACGAGTACGGGGGCGGTGAACCAGGGCGCCAGAGGTTTCATCCGCTCGACGCTACCGACGGCGTGACCGCCGTTCGTCAGCCTCCGGATGCAATCGAGATCAGCCTGCAGGCTGATCTCGCCGACTCACCAGCCCGTCGTGAGCACCCGGTCGAGCGCGTCGACGAAGGCGTCCGCGCTTTCGCGGGTCAGGCACATCGGCGGCTTGATCTTCAGGACGCACTGCCGATCGCTCGTCGGCTGCACGATCACGCCGAGTTCGCGCAGGCGCTCGCAGATGGCCGTCGTCTCCTCGGTCGCGGGCTCGAGGGACTCGCGGTCGCGCACGAGCTCGAGGCCGAGGTAGAGCCCCGAGCCGTGCACGGCACCGATGAGCGGATGCCGCGTGCCGAGCTCCGACATCCGCTCGCTGAAGTACGCGCCGACGTCGCGGGCATTCTGCTGCAGCCGCTCGTCGCGAATGACATCGAGCACCGTGAGACCGACGACCGACGACACCGGGCTGCCGCCGGCGGAGGAGAAGAAGTACCCCTGAGAGCGGAATCGCTCCGCGATCTCGCGCGTCGTGATGACGGCGCCGAGCGGATGCCCGTTGCCGACCGCCTTCGCGACGGCAACGATGTCGGGCACCACGTCCTGCTGCTCGAAGCCCCAGAGCCACTCGCCGAGTCGCCCGTAGCCGACCTGCACCTCGTCGGCGACGGCGAGCCCGCCGTGCGCCCGCACCGCGGTGTAGACCGCTTGCAGGTAGCCGTCGGGCAGCGCGATGCCGCCCGCGTTGCCGTAGTACGTCTCGGCGATGAACGCGCCGACCGGGGTGCCGACGGCAGCGAGCCGATCGACCTCGGCGACGGCGTCGTCGGCGTACCGGGTGGATGCCGCGCCGCGATAGCGCCCGCGGTAGGAGTTCGGCGCGTCGACGGAGTGCACCCAGTCGGGGCGGGTCTCGAGGGCGCCCGGGTTGTCGGCGATCGAGGTCGACACCGCATCGGCGAGATCCGTCCAGCCGTGGTACGCCTCCCGCACGGTCAGGATGTCACGGCGATCGGTGGCCGCGCGGGCGATGCGCAGGGCGAGGTCGACCGCCTCGGAGCCGCTGTTCACGAGGAAGACCGCGTCGAGCCCGTCGGGAAGCAGCTCGCCGAGACGCTCGGAGAATTCCACGAGGGCGGGTGAGTTGAAACGGGAGTTCGTGTTGAGCAGCTTCCACTGCTCGGTCACCGCGTCGACGAGGCGCGGGTGCGCGTGCCCGATCGAGGTGACGTTGTTCACGGCGTCGAGGAAGACCCGGCCATCGGCGTCGATCAGGTACTCGCGCCAGCCGCGCATCATGATCGGCGGCTCGTCGTAGTAGTACTCCTGTGCGTCGGCGAACGCGTGGCGGCGACGCGCGATGAGCGCAGCGGCCTCGGTGCTCGGCGCCCCGCTCGGCACCGATGCGGTGTCGTCGGGCTTCGCGCCCGTGAGCAGCGGTGTCGGGTCGGCAACCACGGCGCGCCACGAGCGAGCGAGCGACGGGGTCGTGAGCGCCGGGACATCCGTGCCGTCGCGTTGCACGCGCACGCTCAGGCTCGAGTCGACACGGCCGATCACCTGGCCGGGCACGACCGCTGACTGCGACTCGACGAGGGCGTCGGTGCCGTCGAGGCTCAGCACGAGGCCGTCGCCGCGCAGCACGAGGCCGTCGATGGTCACCTCGACCACGCCCGCCCAGGGTGCGACGAGTTCGGCGGATGCCGCGAGCGTCACGTCGATGCCGAGACTCACGTTCTCGGGCTCCGACGCCGAGAGCGGGCTCGAGCGGGTGAGACGTCGTTCGCCGAATCGGGTCGTGGCGGCGCCTGCGCCGGCGGCGAGTGCCTCGGCGGCGAGCGCCCCCTCGATCTCGGGATCGAGCCATCGCCCCTCGTGCAGCCCCGGGCTCGTCGCGGAGTAGTCGAGGGCGGTGACCTCGCCGGTCGTGAGCCGAGGAATCAGGGGCAGGTACGCGGGCAGGCGCAACTCGTCGGGTTGCTCGCCGATGGTCGTGAGCACGAGAGCCGTGGCCACCGGCAACGGCACCGAGGTGGCGGCGTCGAAGATGGCGAGCTCGTGCTGCAGGTTCTCGATCGCGTACTCGTTGTCGGGATCGGTCGCGATGACGTGGTGCCCGCTGGCCACGAGGATCGCGCCGCGCAGCACCACGAGCGGCCAGAGCGACTCGGCCTCCACCCTCTGCATCGGGCGCACCTCGTGGTAGGCGGCGAGGCACCGAAGGCTCGCCGGCAGGTCGACGCCGTCGTGATGCAGCAGTGACGACAGGGTGATCGCGACCTCGCCGACGGCCCAGCTGCGATTGAGGTCGCCGAAGTCGATCACGCCATCGGGAATGCGCGTCACCGGGTCGCTCCAGACGACGTTGTCGTCGGTCAGGTCGCCGTGGATCACCTGTACAGGCAACGCGCCGCCGTTGCGTTCGACGACCGACCACGCGGCATCCGCTGCGCTGCGAAGCCTGCGGCGAAGGGCGGGGTCGCCCACATAGGGCAGCAGCGCGTCGAGCACGGCGGGGGCGCGGCGCAGGTCCCACTGGTGCGGTCGCTCGACGTCAGATGCCTCGAGGCCGTCGAGTGCGGCGTCGACCTCGGCAGCGAGCCGGCCGATTGCGCGCACGGCCGTGGGTGAGAGGTAGCCGCCGCCCGAGAGCGGCGCGCCCTCGAGGAAGTCGAGGAGACGTGCGTTCAGGCGCTGCCCGTCGAATTCGAAGCTGCGCACGCTCGTTGCCGGCTCTGGCCCCGCCCCTACTCCTGCTCCCTCGGGGTCGCGGCGGCTGCGCGGAACTCGAACGTGCGGCGCGAGCTCGGCGACCCGGTCGGCGGCGAGCGACTGCGCCTCGAGCTCGGCGGCGGTGGTGCCCGGGTTCGCGATCTTCAGCAGGAGCGGCCGGCCCTCGCCCTCGAGCAGGAAGTTGCGATCCTGATGGCTGCCGAGCGAGCGAGCGGATGCCTCGACGCCGAAGAGTTCTTCCGCGACGGCGGCCGCGTCGTCGGCGCTGAGGTCGGGCGGTGTCGGCTGCACGAGTTCGAGCTCCGAGGGGAAGGGCGATGTCGACATGGCTGAATCCTGACAGTGAATGCGATTGAACGGTGGAGCTCGGCCCGAGCGCGCGTGCCGGCGGCAGACGGCGTTCAGCCCGGCCGGTCGAAGACGAGATCGCTCGTCGGGGCGGTGCAGCAGACCAGTACCGAGCCGGCCGGAGGGGGCACGAGCGGTTCGCTCAGGTACTCGACCGTGCCGCTGCGCAGCACGCGTGCGCAGGTGCCGCACGCGCCGACGCGGCATCCGCTCGGCCAATCGAGGCCGATGCCCTCGACGGCGTCGAGGACCGAGCCCGAGTCGGGCCGCCACTCGAGTTCGTCGTCCCCTGCGGTGATGGTGTGGGGACCGACCGACGACGGGTCGCGCGGAGCGGCCAGCTCGGCCGTGGTCGGGGAGAAGAACACCTCGGTCGAGAGCCGCTGAGGGGCCAGCCCGAGTTCGGCGAATCGCGCGCGGAGCTCGGCGGTGAACTCGGCGGGCCCGCAGACGTACGCCGAGACCGTCTCGAGGTCGAGTTCGGCGAGCACCGCCGCGAACGACTCCGTCGTCGGCCGCCCTGCTCTCGCCCCGGCGGACGCCGCGGCCGTCGGCGTCTCTCGGGTGAGGAAGAGGTGCGCCTCGGCATCGGGGAGCACCGCGCATGCGTCTCGCACCTCGTGCCAGAGGGAGAGGTCTGTGGCGCTGCGCTCGACGTGCATCACCCGGATGCGGCGGGTCGAGCCGTCGAGCGCGCGAAGCATCGCGACGGTCGGCGTGATGCCGGCGCCGGCGCTCACGAGCAGCACCTCGCCCGCGGCATCCGGGTCGATCGTCACCTCGCCGAACGGGCCGGTGATGACCAATTCCGTGTCGGGCGCGAAGTCGTCGTGCAGGGCGGAGGAGACCCGGCCGTCGCGCTTCACGCTGATGCGCAACCGGCCCGGCTCGGTCGCCGAGATCGTGTAGCACCGCCAGCTCGGCGCCGTGGCACCGGGCAGGTGCACGCGCACGTGCTGACCCGGGCGGGCGTTCGGTGCGAAGCCGAGGGGGTCCGAGATCCAGAGGCTCGTGGTGCGAGCCGATTCCTCGCGGCGCTCGAGCACGACGCCGGTGCGCGGCCAGCCATGCTCGCCGTCGATCGGGCCGGCCGGCTCGTCGAGCACCTCGATCGGCGCGCCCGGCATCACGTCGCCCGCCTCGATGACACGGGCGTAGACGCCGCAGAACATGTGGCCGAAGCGGCTCGCGAGCAGCGCCGGCACGTTGAGGTCGGAGACGGCGTCGGCCGGGTTGATGGTCGTGGCGCGACAGCGGTCGGTGGGCTGGAAGACCTCGAGCACGGCGGTGCCGATGCGGATGCGGCGGCCGAGCATCGCCAGCTCTCCCCACGCGGGCAGGCCCCCGACGTAGAGGTTCCCGCGGAAGCGGCGTCGGTCGACCGGCGCACCTGCCGCGTCGGCGAGGGCGTCGAGGGTCGCGAGGTTGATGATCGACAGGTGCGCCTCGGGCCAGTCCCAGAGGCCGGCGCCCGTGTGCACGAGGGCCGGTGCTCCGATCGGACCGGCGGGCAGCACCGCGCCGAGCAGGGTGTCGACCTCATCGGTGCCGGTTCCTGCCGTGGTCGCCGCGCCGTCGCCCGCGCCGAGCTGCACTCGGGCGCTGCGGCCGTCGGGTGCGGTCAACGTCAGCGCGGGCGCGTCGCCCTCCGCCTCGTCGAGGGTCACGCCGAGGCGCACGATCGCCTCGTGCTTGGCGACATGGAAGTACGTCTCGCGCGGGTTCCATCCGGTGGGTGAGCTCGGCGCGACGACGCCGTTCTCGATGGCGTGGCTGCGGTCCCAGCGCAGGCCGCGGCCGGGGTGCAGCGCCACCGGCTCGTCGGCGATGACACCGGCCAGGCCCTTCACGGGATAGCGCACGATGCGGTCGACGTATGCCGCGGTCATGGCCGTCTCCTCGGGTCGGTGTGTGCGTGCGACGGGTACTGCCGGATCGATCCGGCATTGTGGCGATGCTAGCCCGAGCCGGGTGCACGCGTCAACGATTCGCGGATGCCTCGTGCGCGCGCGGTTCCGGTCGGCGACGGCTTCGTCTCGATGCGCCGCGATCTGAAATCCACTCTTGACGATGAGATGAGCTGCGGCTAGGTTTCCTGCAATGCCGGAACGATCCGGCTTGCTGCTCCTCACTGCACCGCCCGCACCGCGGCCCCGCCGCGCCACAGCACACCAGGAGTCACCCATGCGAACCGCCCTTCCGCTGCTCGGCACCTTCGCCGCAGCTGCGCTCGTGCTCACCGGCTGCACCGCGGCCGATCCCACCGACACCGCCACCGAAGAGGTCGCAGAGGGCTTCCTCGCGGTGGCCGACGACTCGATCGAGTCGAGCGGCACCCTGCGCGCCTACCTCGACTACGACACCGTCGAGCCCAACGGGCTCGACCCCCGCTCCGCCGACACCGCCCGGTCATGGACGATCATGGGCCTGTCGTACGAGACGCTCGTGAACATCGACGAGAACTTCGGGTTCACGCCCGGCCTCGCCGAGTCGTGGGAGGAGGTGAGCCCGACCGAGTACGTGTTCCACCTCCGCGACGACGCGGTGTTCTCGAACGGCCGGCCGATGACGGCCGACGATGTGAAGGGCAGCATCGAGCTGCTGCAGGAGAGCCAGTCGGCCTGGTCGCTGCAGCTGGGCCCCGTGGCATCCGTCGAGGTCACCGGCGAGCTCGAGGTCACCGTCACCCTCGCGTCGCCGTACACGGCGCTGCTCGGCGCGCTCGCCAACACCCCCGCGGCGATCCTGCCGGTGCAGGAAGTGCGCGACGGCACCGTCGACCTCACCACCGAGATGGTCGGCACCGGTCCGTTCGTCGCGACCTCGCACGTGCAGGACGAGTCGTGGACCTTCGAGCAGAACCCGAACTACCACGGCATCGACGAACTCGGCATCGACGCCCTCGAACTCGAGATCGTGCCCGACGAGGCCAACCGTCTCGCCGCGATCCGCGACGGCAGCGCGCAGTACGCCTTCTTCAACAACGCCGACGCCCTCGACCTGCTGGCCGGCACGGCAGAGGCCAGGGCCGTGAACCAGCAGAACACCGACTTCTACTACGCGATCCTGAACTCCACCGACCCCGATTCGCCGCTCGCCGACGAGCGCGTTCGATTCGCCGTCAACGCCGCGATCGACCGCACGCAGCTCTCCGAGCTCACGCTCGCCGGCCACGGGCTCGCCACCGGCGTCTCGCCGGTCAGCCTGCCGGGCGCGTGCAACCCCGACGAGCTGCCCTCAGCGCAGCTCAGCGACGAGGAGATCACCGCCCTGCTCGAGGAGGCCGGTGCGGAGCACATCGAGCTCTCGCTGACGACGTGGAACTCCGAGAGCGCCCCCGGCCAGATCGCGCAGGTGATCCAGCAGCAGCTCGAGCCCTTCGGCATCACGGTCGACATCAAGATCGTCGACGACGCCACCTACGGCGCCGAGTTCTACGGCGCCGACGAGACCGCCGGCGCCGACATCGGCATCAGCTGGTACGCAGGCTACGGCGACGCCGCGATGGTCTCCCGCTGGTGGAACACCGATCAGGCCGCATTCACCGCGCGCTTCATGACGGGCACGCCCGAACTCAACGAGCTCGTCGTCGCGGCGAGCGAGGAGCCGGCCGGCGCCGGCCGCGACGAGGTGCTCACGGAGCTCTGCGCCGAGGTCGACCAGACCGCCGAGCAGGTGCCGCTCGTGACCCGACCCGGCGTCATCGCCTACCGCAGCGACCTGCTGAGCCCGACGATCAATTCGAACGAGGGGTACGGCGACATCTTCCGCTACATCACCGACTTCCGGCTGATCGAGGCCGGCTAGGCGATGCGCGTTCTCCGTTGGCTTCCGGGGAGGCTCCTCAGCGCGCTGATCGTGCTGCTCGGGGCATCCATCCTGATCTTCGCCGCCGTCAGGAGCCTCCCCGGCGACTTCGCCCAGATCGTGCTCGGCCCTCTCTCGAACGAGGAGGCGCGCGAGCAGTTGCGGCAGAGCTTCGGCTTCGACCGGAGCCTGCCCGAGCAGTACCTGCTGTGGCTCGGCAACGCGGCGCGGGGTGACTTCGGCCTCTCGCTCGCCAGCCAGGCGCCGGTGCTCGACGAGCTCGCCGCCCGGCTGCCGGTGACGGCGCTCCTCGCCGCGATGGCGATGCTCATCACGATCGCCATCGGCCTGCCGCTCGGCGTCTACGCCGGCACGCACGCGGCGAGCGGTCGCGGCAGCGTCGCCACCCGCATCGTCAGCACCATCGGCATCAGCCTGCCCGAGTTCGTCATCGGATGCCTCGTGGTGTTCCTGTTCTCGCGCTTCGACCTCGGCCTGAGCGTCGGCACCTTCACCTCGCCCACCGACGACTTCGGGCGCGGACTCGTCTCGCTCATCCTGCCCGCGATCGTGCTCTCGATCTTCTGCGTCGCGGCAACGGCGCGCACCACGCGGGATGCCGTGATGGGCGTGCTCGTGGAACCCCACATCGCGGCATCCGTCGCCCGCGGCGAGCGGAAGGGATTCATCGTGCGCCACCACGTGCTGCGCAACGCGCTCATTCCCGTGCTCACGCTCACCGCGACCATCACCGCCTACCTGCTCGGCGGGGCCGTCATCGTCGAGCGGGTGTTCAACGTGCCGGGCATCGGTTCGTACCTCGTGCTCGCCCTCGACCGGCGCGACTACACCGTGATCCAGGCGGGCGTGCTGCTGGCGACGGTCGTCTTCGTGTTCGCGAGCCTCATCATCGACCTCGTGACCGGCATCATCGATCCGCGCGTGAGTGTCACGGCGAAGGGACGCACCGCATGACCACCGTCATCGCGACCGAACCGCGTCGGCGAAACCCGATCGCGCGGGCCTGGGCCTACCTCGCGTCATTCGACGGGCTCGCGAAGACGGCGATGTGGACGATCGCGGTGCTCTTCGCCCTCGCCCTGCTCGGCCGCCTGTTCGGCCTCGGCGGCAGCCCGACCGAGATCGTCGGTGCGCGCCTCGCGCCGCCGTCGCTCGCGTACCCGGTCGGCACCGACAGCCTCGGCCGCTCGGTGCTGCCACGACTGCTCGAGGGCATCATGACGACGCTGCTGCTCTCGGCCGTCGCCGTGCTGCTGACCGCCGTCATCTCGACGGTGTGCGGCATCATCGCCGGCTATCGGGGCGGCCGGCCTGGTGGGGTGATCATGCGCATCGGCGACATCCTCTACGCGTTCCCGGCCATCGTGCTGGCGATCCTCGTGGCCGCAGTCGTCGGCCCGGGCTACATCGCGGCGCTCGCGAGCATCGTGCTCGTGACCGTGCCGCTCATGACCCGCATGGTCGGCCAGTCGACACGGCAGATCGCCCAGCGCGACTTCATCACCTCAGCCGTCATCAGTGGCGTCTCGACACCGACGATCATGACCCGCCACATCCTTCGCAACGTCTCAGGAACCATCGCAGTGCAGGGTACCTACGCGCTCTCGGTCGCGATCCTCGTCGAGGGCGGCCTGAGCTTCCTCGGCTACGGCGTGCAGCTGCCAGGGTCCTCGCTCGGCCTGCTCGTGCAGGAAGGAACGCTCTACATGGTGAAAGCACCGTGGCTCATCATCGCGCCGGGCGCGATCCTCGTGATCGCGATCCTCGCGATCAACGTGATCGGCGACAGCCTGCGCGATCGCTTCGAACCCAGGGAGGTGAGGTCGCTCGAATGAGTGCCATCCTCGACATCCGAAACATCGCGGTCGAGTACTCGACCGGCGGCACCGTCGTGCGTGCGCTCGATGGCGCGACGCTGCAGGTCGAAGCCGGGGAGACCGTCGGCATCGTGGGTGAGTCGGGCTCGGGCAAGTCGACGCTCGGGCTGCTCGTCGGCAAGCTGCTGCCTGGCAATGCCCGGTTCACCGAGGGCAGCGTGCTCGTCGACGGAGCCGACGTACTCGCCCTCGATGCGAAGCGGTTGCGCGAGCTGCGCCGCGACTGCCTCGGCTTCATCCCGCAGGATCCGATCGCCGCGCTGAACCCGACGATGCGCATCGGAAAGCAGCTCGAACTCGCGTTGCGGGGGCTGCCGAACGACCGGGCTGCGCTCGTGGAGCACCTCGACCGTGTGCGCATGCGCGAACCGGAGCGGGTCCTGCGGCTCTTCCCGCACGAGATCTCAGGCGGCATGGCCCAACGAGTGATGATCGCGATGGCGATGGCCAGGACTCCGCGACTGTTGGTCGCCGACGAGCCCACCGCAGCACTCGACAGCAATGTGCGCAGCGAGGTGACGAAGCTCGTCTTCGGCCTCGCGGCAGAGGCCGGCAGCACCGTGCTCTGGCTCAGCCACGACCTGCGGTCGATCGGTCGCTGGTGCGAGCGCGTCGCCGTCATGTACGGCGGCAGGGTCGTCGAAGACGGCTCGGCGGTGCAGGTGCTCGAGCGTCCGACGCATCCGTACACCCGAGCGCTCGCCGCCGCCGACCCGGCGCTCGCCAAGCCCGGACAGCGAATCGAGACCAGGTCGATGGATGTCGGATCGGTCGCCGCTGCGCTCGCCGCGGAAGAGGCGGCTGCGGGTCGACCGGGCCAGACCGGGAGACCTGCCGACGCGACCCCGAAGGCGATGGTGTGACATGACCGAGACGATCCTCGAACTCGAACACGTGACGACCGTCTTCACCACGGGGTGGGGCCGCGGCCGCAGTGTGCTGAGCGCAATGCGCGAGGTCAGCTTCGCCGTGCATGCCGGCGAGACGCTCGGGCTCGTCGGCGAGTCGGGCTCGGGCAAGAGCACGACCGCGAGCGTCGCACTCGGGCTGCGGCAGCCGACGTCTGGCACCGTGCGGTTCCTCGGCACGCCCTTCGGTCGCCGGTCCGAGCGACTCGGCCAGATCCAGACGGTGCCGCAGAACCCGCACTGGTCGCTCGACCCCCGGATGCCGGTGGGCCAGTCGATCGCCGAACCGCTCGCCGCGCTCGACCGCTCGTCGCTCCGCAGCCACCGCGAGGCGGTCGTCGAGATGCTGCATCAGGTTCGCCTCGAGACGGCGATCGCCGACCGCTTCCCGCACGAACTGTCGGGAGGACAGCGCCAGCGCATCGCAATCGCACGTGCCCTCGTCACCCGGCCGAGATTCATCGTCTTCGACGAGGCGGTGAGCGCGCTCGACGTCTCGGTGCAGGCGCAGATCCTCAACCTCATCGGCGACTTGCAGGCCGAACATGGGTTCGGTGCGCTCTTCATCTCGCACGATCTCGCCGCCGTGCGGTACCTCGCGCACCGCATCGGCGTCATGCGGCTCGGTGAAATCGTCGAGCTCGCCGAGACGGCGCGCTTCTACGACACCCCCGCCCACGAATACTCCCGCCAACTCCTGGAGGCACTGTGACCACCGAACCGCAGACCGTCGAACATCGGCTCGCCGGCGTTCCAGAGTGGGGCGATCGCATCGCCAACCGCGATCTCGAGCTCGTGCCGCGCACCGCCGCGGCCGGGGCATCCGTCGCCTACGACTTCCCGGGCGTCGAGGTGGGCGTCGCCGAGTACGCCGAGGGTCCGACCGGCGTGACCGTGCTGCACGTGCCCGCGGGCGCGCGCCTCGCGATCGACGCCCGCGGGGGCGCCATCGGCCTCAGCAGCGGCTTCGAGTACTTCGCGCATGCGATCTGCCTCACCGGCGGATCGATCTACGGCCTGTCGGCAGGCTCGGGGGTTGCCGATGAGCTGCGTGCGCGCGGCGGCAACCGCGGCGCGGTCGACGACCTGAAGCTCGTGTCGACGGCCGTGATCTACGACTTCTCGGCACGTGACAACGCCGTCTATCCCGATGCAGCGCTCGGTCGCGCTGCGACCAGGGCGGCGAAGCACGGCAGCGTGCCCGTGGGGCGCGTCGGCGCCGGGGCCACGGCATCCGCCGGCAAGATCGACTACGCCCGCACCGAATTCACCGGGCAGGGGGCCGCCTTCGCCCAGGTCGGCGAGGTGCGGGTGCTCGTGGTGACCGTGCTGAACCCTGTGGGCGTCATCGTCGATCGCGACGGCGCCGTGGTGCGCGGCAACTACGACGCCGCGACAGGCGAGCGACGGCGCCTCGAGCCCGACTACGTCGCGGCGCTGGAACGCGCCCAGCGCCCCGCGACCGAGCACGGCAACACCACCATCACGGCGGTCATCACGAACGTGCGGATGTCGGATCGGGAGCTCGTGCACTTCGGCCGCCAGGTGCATTCGTCGATGAATCGCGCCATCCAGCCGTTCCACACGGCCCTCGACGGCGACGCGCTCTTCGCGCTCACGACCGACGAGATCGACCTGAACCCAAGCATCCCCGCCGAAGACGATGACGGCCCCGTGAACTCGATCGCGGTCGGCGCGCTCGCTTCCGAGCTCGCCTGGGATGCCGTGCTGCGAGCCGCGCGATGACCGCCGACTCCGCATCCGTTGAAGGGGCCATGATGACCAGCACTGCCAGTTCTGCCACACATGCCGCGAACGTCGTGAGCATCGCCGACGCTCCGACCCATCGGCTCACGCCGCCGCCCTTCTGGGGCGACCGCGTGGGCAACGACGACGTCGAGCTCGTACCGAGCCACGGCAGTGGCCGTGCGCTCGTCGAGTTCGACTTCCCCGGCGTCGAGGTCGGTACAGCCGAGTACGCAGAGGGCCCCACGGGGGCGACGGTGATCTCGATCCCTGCCGGCGCGCGCACCTCGGTCGACGCCCGCGGCGGTGCGATCGGCATCATCGGCCGTTACGAGGAGCTGAACCACGCCATCTGCTTCGCCGGGGGCTCCTCGTACGGGCTCGCCGCCGCGACCGGCGTGAACGAGGAACTGCTCGCGCGCCAACGCAACCGCGTCGGATGGCAGGACCTGCGCGCGACCTCGGGCGCCGTGATCTACGACCTCGCCGCTCGCGACACCGGCATCACGCCGGATGCCGCGCTCGGCCGGGCGGCGCTGCTCGCCGCTCGCGGCGATGCGATCCCCGTCGGTCGAGTGGGCGCGGGTATTGCGGCCTCGGCCGGCAAGGTCGATCTCTCGCGGTGCGAGTTCACCGGGCAGGGCGCCGCCTTCCGCCAGCTCGGCCCGGTGAAGATCCTCGTCGTCACGATCGTGAACCCCGTCGGCGTGATCGTCGACCGCGACGGCACCGTGATCCGCGGCAACTACGACCGTGAGACCGGCGAGCGCCGGCTGCCGGTCGTCGACTACGAAGCCGCCCTGCTGACCGGGACCGCGCCGACGACGGCACCGGGCAACACCACCATCACCGCCGTGATCACGAACGTGAAGCTCGACGACAAGGAGCTGCGCCTCTTCGGGCGCCAGGTGCACAGCTCGATGCACCGCGCCATCCAGCCGTTCCACACCAACCACGACGGCGACACCCTCTTCGCCCTGACGACCGACGAGGTGGCGTTGCCGCCGGCCGGCAGCACCCGCCTCGGCGAGCAGGCCGTGAACTCGATCGCGCTCGGCGCGGTCGCGTCCGAGGTGGCGTGGGACGCCGTGCTCGCCAGCGCCCGATGACGGCGGCGATCGCCGACCGCTTCGGCGAGGCATCCGTCGCCGTCACCGCAGCCGTCGAATCCGATTCCACGAAGGGACCCGCTTCATGACCGTACGCCGCTTCGAGACCGATGAGCTCGACCCGTACACGCGCGGGCTCGCGCTCGGCCGGTTCGGCGCCGAGGAGATCGCCGCGAACGTGGCCGGCTACGCCGAGCTCTTCGCAGTGGTCGGCGTCGCCGACGGCGACCTGCCCGTACTCGGCGAGCAGGCCATCGCCCGCATCGACGCGTGGGCGCCGCAGCTCGCCGACGAGCTTCGCGGGGTCGCCGACGGCGCTGAACTCGAGCTTTGGCAGATCGGCATGCTGAACGCCCGCACCGAGGTGCTCGCCACCGTCGGCGCGATCGGCGAGGGCGAGTGCTCGACCGTCGTGGTGCTGCCCGAGACGGGCGCTCCGCGCACCGTGCAGACGTGGGACTGGCACGACGTGTCGAACGACGACACGCTCGTCGTTCGATATCGCGCCCGCCCCGGCCACGAGGTGCGGTACTTCTCCGAGTTCGGCATCCTCGGCAAGATCGGCGTGAACAGTGCCGGCATCGGCGTGCACTTCAACATCCTGAATCACGCGGGCGACGGCGACGGCATCGGGGTACCGGTGCACGCCGTGGCCCGAGCGGTGCTCGACCGCGCGACGACGCTCGACGAGGCTGTGGAGCTCGCCCGCTCCGCCGAGGTCAGCGCCTCGACCGTGCTCACGATCGTGTCATACGCCGACGGTCAGGCCGACGCGCTGTGCGTCGAGCTCAGCTCGGGCGGCACCGCCGTCGTGCGGCCGGCCGACGACGGGTTCCTGCTGCACACGAACCACTTCCTCGACGCGTCGCTCGCCGAGGGCGACCTCGTGCCCGCCACGTCGAACACGTACCCAAGGCTGACGCTGCTCGGCGACCGACGTCTCGCGCTGTCATCGACCGACCCGGTCGAGCGCGCAGGGGTGGGCATGCTCGTGCATGACGCCGACGGTGCGCCGGTGTGCTGCCACCCCGATGCCTCCCTCGCCTTCGAGCACCGTTGGCAGACTCTGCTGACCATCGCCCTCGACGTCGAGGGCGGGCATCTCGAGTTCCACGAGGGCGGGCCGTGCACCGTCACCCGGGAGTCCTGGCAGGTGTTCTAGGGCGATGGGGTCTGACACAATGGCCAAAACTCGGGGAGGGCACGTGGCGCCAGCGACGATCGTCGACGTTGCGAGGGTGGCCGGCGTCTCGAAGACAACGGCCTCCGATGCGCTGCGGGGGCGCGGTCGAGTCTCGGATGCCACGCGCGAGGCCGTGGTCTCGGCTGCGGCGCACCTCGGCTACTCGATCAACCGCTCGGCTCGCTCGTTGCGCACGGCGACCACCGGAGCGATCGGGCTCTACATTCCGCAGGTGCTCGTACGCAGCGAGCACTACATGTCGTTCGTCTACGGCGTCGTGAACGAGGCGGCGGAGTTCGACTACGACGTGACGCTCATCGTGTCGGGCGAGGAGTCCCGTCCGCAATATGCGCCGCACGTCGATGGCCTCGTCATCATCGACCCCGTCGAGGGGGACGCGATGGTCGAACGGCTCATCGCCACCGGTCTGCCGGTGGTGTCATCGGAGCGGTTCACCAGCGGTGTGCAGCCGCCCGGCGTCGTCTGGTCGGACCACGGTCGGTACACCACGTTGCTGCTCGACCACCTCGCCGCCCGCGGCGCGCGGCGGCCGGCACTCATCGGCTCGACCACGATCTCGGAGTGGTCCATCGGCATTCAGAACGCCTACCGGGAGTGGTGCCGACAAGCCGGGGTGGAGCCGTTGATCGCCGTCGCGCCATTCGGAGCCGACCCGTCGTTCCTGCAGCGCGCCGCCGGTGAGCTGCTCGCCCGGGAGCCCGGCATCGACGCCCTCGTCGGGGCCGGCGATGGCGTCGCCGCCGCGATCGCACCCGCGCTGACCGCCGCAGGCCACGTCATCGGCACCGAGTTCCTCCTTGCCTCGTGCGTCGACAGCAGCACCATGCAGGCCCTGCAACCACCGGTGACCTCGATCGACACCCGAGGCGGTGAAGCCGGTGCCGCGTGCGCCAGGCTGCTGTTCCAACTGCTGCAGGGCGCGGCCGAGCCGGGCACCTCGATCGAACTGCCGCTCGAACTGCACGTGCGCGACTCGACCCGAGGCACCGAGCCCGTCAGCTCGCGGTGAGCGCCCGGTTGCCGCGGATGAGCCCGTCGGGGTCGACGCGCTGCTTCACCGCGGCGAGCCGGTCGAGCACTTCGCGATCGTAGGCGTCGGCGAGGGGCGCCGCCGCCCCGAGGAACGTCGGCAGCGTGCCGCCGCCCGGGTACTTCGCCACGAGCTCGCGCAGCGGTTGCAGGGCTGCCGCAGCATCGATCGTCGGGTCGAACAGGAGCACCCCGGAGTTCAGGAGTCCCTCGGCGTGCACCGCGCCGACCGCGGATTGATCGGCCCCGAGCTCGTCGGCGATCGCGCCGCCCATGGCGCGGATGCTGCACCGCATGAGGCCGAGATCGGCGCCGCGGAGGAACGCATCGACGAAGTCGCGGGGGAACGACTCATCGAGACCGGCGATCGCGCCACCGAAGTCGGCGGAGGGCATCGGGTCGACCGGCTCCGCTGCGACGGCGGCGAGCGAGCCGACCGTGAACGGCACGAGGGTGTCGGCGATCGGCTCGGCGACCGAACGAAGGCGGTCGGCGAACGCGCGACCCGTCTGCTCGTCGCCGAGGTGCACGAGACCGACCGTGGCGACGGTGCGACCGCGCAGGTGCGGCGGCAGGGCCAGTGCATCGGGGAATCGCATCATGCCGATGTCGAGGCCGAGCTCGGGCTCGTCGTGCGCCAGGGCGAGCGCCGCGGTGATGACGGCCTCAGCGGCCTCGGAGGGGAACATGAGGCTGCCACCGAAGATGGCGTCGCCCGGGTAGAGCGCGAGCTCGATCGCCGTGATGACGCCGAACAGCCCGCCACCGCCGCGCAGCGCCCAGATGAGCTCGGGGTCGTCGGCGTCGGTGACCCGGCGCACCTCGCCCGACGCGTCGACGAGTTCGACCGCGACGATCGAACGCGCCGTGAGCCCGTATCGGCGGCTGAACATCGACTGACCGCCGGCGATCGCGAGCGCGACGACGTTGACCTCGGGGTTCGACCCGGCGAGGGCGATGAGCCCCGTGCCGTCGAGCTGCTCGAGCGCACGACCCCAGTTGACTCCCGCGCCGACGCGGAGGAGTCGCGCTGCCTCGTCGACCGCGATCTCATCGAAGCTCGACGGGCGGATCACGATGACCCCAGAGAGGTCGGCGAAGGCGGCGTGGCCGTTGGGCTGCGTGGTGACGCCGAGACCGGCCGTTGCGGCGACGCGGAGGATGGCCCGGATGTCGTCGACATCGGCCGGCACCGCGATGGCCGCCGGCCGCTGGTCGACGCTGAGGTTCCACGGCGTGCGCGCGGTGTCGTAGTCGGCGTCGCCGGGAAGCACGATCGAGCCGTGCAGCTCGGTACGGAGGTCGAGCAGCGCGGAGTCGGGGGAGGAGGTCATCGAGGTCCTTTCGTCGGTGTCACGTTAGCGGCGGCATCCGACACTCGGCGAGGCCTCAGCCCAGGTCGAGTCGCATGAGCACACGCGGAAACCCGTTGAGCACCGACCCGGTGTCGGCAGCCTTCGTGAACCCCGCCCGCTCGAAGAGCGTGCGGGTGCCGACGTAGGCCATCGTGAGGTCGACCTTGTCGCCGCGATTGTCGACGGGATACCCCTCGATGGCGGGCGCGCCTCGCTCGCGCGCGAACTCGACCGCCCCGGTCAGCAGGTGGTGCACGATGCCCTCGCCGCGATGCCCGGGCCGCACCCGGAAGCACCACACCGACCAGACGTCGGTGTCGTCGACGTGCGGGATCTTGCGGTTGCGCGCGAAGCTCGTGTCGGCTCGCGGATGCACGGCCGCCCAACCCACGACTTCGTCGCCGTCGTAGGCGAGCACGCCGGGCGGCGGGTCTTCATCGCAGAGTCCGCGCACGCGTTCGGCGCGAGCTGGCCCCACGAGCGACACGTTCTCTTTCGACCCGATGCGGTAGCTCAGGCAGAAGCACACGTTCGACTCGGGCTTCTTCGGCCCGACCACTGCCGCGACGTCGTCGAACACCGACGCAGGACGTACTTCGATCGCCATGTCGCAACCCTGCCATCGGGGTCCGACACGGGCAAGTCCGGCCGGCCTCACCTCACGTACCTGCCGCCGTTGCGACACGAGCGGCGTCGAACTCGTCGCATCTGCGACAATTCCGGTGTGATCGAGAGCTTCGCGAACCGTCCGCCGCTCGAGTCGTCGATGTCGTCGCGTGAGTTCGAGCGCTGGTACTGGTTGAAGGGTGAACTCGAGCCGTTCGCTCGTTCGCTCGGGGTTCGTGCGACCGGCCCGAAGGAAGAGATCGCGAACAGGATCTCCGCCGCTTTGGATGGGAAGCCGGCGCCTCGTGAGGCTTCGACTCGTCGCGCGTCGAGTCAGCAGCTGAGCGGGCCGCTCTCGGAGGCGACCCTCATTCCGCCGGGCCAACGGTGCAGCCAGGAGTTGCGGGTGTGGTTCACCGATCGGATCGGTGACCGGTTCCGGTTCGACGGGCCGATGCGCGAGTTCATCGCTGCCGCCGACGGCACCAGCACTCTGGGTGACGCCGTACACGCGTGGCACGCGACCCGGGACCGGGGACCGGACGAGATCAGCGGGCAGTTCGAGCTCAACCGGTTCACACGGCACTGGTACGACCAGAACCCCGGAGGGTCACGCGCGCAATTGATGCGTGCATGGGCCGTCTATCGCGACACACCGGTCGACCTGCGGGGCAAGATCTGACCCGCACGGTCTGTGGAAACCCCGGCACCGACAGCCGGCCTGGCGGCGGGCGCCGGCTCGTTCATGGAGGCGGAGCGTCAGCAGGTGGATGCCGCGGCCGGGCGCGCTCTCGCGGGCGCCGCGGATCTCCTCGGTCGCCTCCTCGAGGGTGGGCATGGTGCCACTGCGCTCGCCGACGAGTGGGCGGTACCCGGCGGCATCCGTTTCCTCCCACAGCTTCAACACAACCGCGGGCGGACCGTGGCGGCGTCAGCCCGGGGGCGCCCCGCGGTGCGTTCGGCCGACTGGATGACGGCTTCGACACCGAGCGTGAAGAGCTCGTGATCCTTGAGGTCGGCGAGTTCGGTGTTGAACGCGGCGATGAGCGGGAACCGTCGCGGGTCGGCGAGGATCGGGCCGTCGAACCAGGGTGCCGGCTCCGGGCTGTCACCGCGTTCGGCTCGCCCGCGAGCGATGCCGGCGGCGCTCGAGAGCACATGAGTGGCGAGCAGCGCGTAGTGACGCACGACGTCGTCGCCCGTGAGGCCGGCTTCGGAGAACGCCTCGAGCATGATCTCGATGGCTTGGAGCTCGCCCGGCCCGTGCGTGGTGAGGATCACGGCCTCGGTGCCGACGGCGGGATGCGCCGAGTAGATGGCGAGCGTCGCGGAGGCGAGTTCACGGATGCGTCCGCGCCAGTCGGACGGGTCGGCGGTCACTGATGCGACGCTGCGCAGCGCCAGCTCGTCGAGGAGCGCCTGCATGAGCTGCTCCTTGCTGCGGAAGTGGCGATAGATCGCAGTCGGGTCGGCGCCGAGCTGGGCGCCGAGTTCACGCACCGAGATCGTCGAGGTACCGGCGGTCGCGGCGAGCTCGAGGCCGGCAGCCACGATCGAGTCGCGATCGAGGCGGGTTCGTCCGGCCGAGGCGCGCGATGCGCTGCCGCCGTTGGGGCCTGTTGCGGTCGTCATCGTCCTCTTCCCTGGCCGGTGGATTCCATCTTGCCGCGCGGGGCGGCGAACCCGCCGGAGCGAGTTCCCATTTCGTCAGCATAACGAATACGCGCACAATGCTGTCAACAACGTTGACAGCGGCGTTGCGACCTCGCTAACCTCGCCCTCACCATCCCAATCGACGAAGAAGCGAGGGCGACGTGTCAGCTGCCGACGTGCTGTTCACCGGAGCGGCCGTATTCACCGGAACCGGCGAGCCGATACACGGCCATGCCGTGGCGATCACGGGCGACCGCATCACCGCTGTGGTGCCCGAGCACGAGGCGGGCGGGCTCGCCGATGCCGCCACGAGGGTCATCCGGCTCGAGGGAGCGCTGCTCAGCCCGGGTTTCCAAGACGCCCACGTGCACCCCGTCGGTGCAGGCGTCGAACTGCTCATGTGCAACCTGACGGACGCGCGAGACGCCGAGGAAGCGGTCGCGAGCGTGAAGGCCTACGCCGACGCCAATCCCGACGAGCCGTGGATCCTCGGCGGCGGCTGGTCGATGGACCACTACCCGGGCGGCGCCCCGGTGAGGGCGCTCCTCGACGCGGTCGTGCCCGACCGGCCCGTGCTGCTCTCGAGCCGCGACCATCACAGCGCGTGGGCGAACACGGCCGCGATCACCGCGGCCGGGCTCGACGCCTCGACGCCCGACCCCGTCGACGGACGCATCGAACGCGAGTCCGA
The DNA here is from genome assembly GCF_059758475.1 of Agromyces sp. GQ35. Lineage (NCBI taxonomy): Bacteria > Bacillati > Actinomycetota > Actinomycetes > Micrococcales > Microbacteriaceae > Agromyces > Agromyces sp. GQ35. The sequence goes on from NZ_JCAXEO010000001.1 coordinate 1,822,235, forward strand.
CGGGTTTCCCGCCGGCACCTTCCACGAGGGTGCCGAGCACCTCTTCGAGCCGGTCCGCCCGGGCATCGGTTCCGACCTGGCATACGCCGGCCTGCTGCGCGCGCAAGACGAGCTCGTCTCGCTCGGCATCACCGGGTGGCAGGACGCGATGATCGGGAGCCTCTCGGGCATCGAGAGCATCGACGCGGTCTATCGTCGTGCGCTCGAAGCCGGCACGCTGCGCGTGCACGTCGTCGGCGCACAGTGGTGGCGTCGTGACGGCGGTCTCGAGCAGGTCGCAGAGATGGTCGAGCGGCGCGATGACCTCGCGGCGCTCGGCTCGACGCGGCGATATGCGCTCGGCACCGTGAAGATCATGGTCGACGGCGTCGCCGAGAACCAGACCGCCGCGATGCTCGCGCCCTATCGCGACCGCCACGGCCACGACACCGACAACAGCGGCCTCTCGTTCATCCATCCCGAGTTCCTGAAAGAGGTCGTCACAGAGCTCGACGCCGCCGGCATGCAGGTGCACTTCCACGCGCTCGGCGACCGGGCGGTGCGCGAAGCGCTCGACGCGATCGAGACGGCACGCGACGTCAACGGATCGACGGATGGCCGGCACCACCTCGCGCACCTGCAGATCGTCGAAGACGTCGAGACGACGCGATTCGCAGGGCTCGATGCGGTCGCGAACCTGCAGGCCCTGTGGGCGACGCACGAAGACCAGATCGACGAACTCACGCTGCCGTTCCTGCAGGACGGCGCCGAGGCGCGTCAGTACCCGTTCGGCGATCTCGTTCGCCACGGTGTGCGCCTCGCGGCCGGCAGCGACTGGCCGGTCTCGAGCGCCGACCCGATGGACGCCATCCACATCGCGGTCAACCGGGTCGCCCCCGGCCTCGACTGCGAGCCGCTCGGCGGCGAGCACCAGCGGCTCGACCTCCCGACGGCGATGGCGGCGTACACCTCGGGCTCCGCCTACGTGAACCACCGCGAGCACGACACCGGATACATCCGCGAGGGCTACCTCGCCAATCTCGTCGTGCTCGAACCGAATCCCTTCAGCGTCCCGGCAGGGGAGATCCACCGCTCGACGGTGACCTCCACCTGGATCGAGGGCGCACCCGTCTTCACCCGCACCGCCTGATCGCGAGGAGCCAACATGTCCCCATCACCCGCCACCACCGCCCGCGCGAACCGTCGACGTCTCACCTCGGTCGCCGCTTTCGGCCTCGGAGCCGCCCTGATACTCACCGGTTGCACGGGCTCCGAACCCGAGAAGAACGAGCCGGCCGAGTGGGAGCTCACTGGCCAGACGGATGCCCCGTCGGGCGACCTCGACTCGTTCACCTGGGTCAACTACGGCGAGCCGTACTCCCTCGACTACGCCTATGCCTTCGACTACGCCGACAACATGGTGCTCTCGAACGTCTGCGAGTCGTTGCTGCGACTGAACCCCGACTGGACGCTGTCGCCGGGTCTCGCCGAGTCCTTCGCGCATCCGACGCCCGAGACCTGGGTCTACGAGATCCGCGACGGAGTCACCTTCCACGACGGCACCCCACTCACCGCGGCCGATGCCGTGGCATCGATGAGCCGTCACCTCGATCCGGCCGTCGGGTCGTCGTGGTACTCGATCTACCAGAACGTGGTCTCGATCGAGCAGACCGGTGACCGTCAGGTCACGGTCACCATGGCTTCCGCCGACTCGCAGTTCAACCTCGGCATGGGCGGATCCGCCGGTGTCGTCGAGTCCGCGGCGACGCTCGCCGAGAAGGGCGCCGACTACGGCAACTCCACCGGAGGCGTGAACTGCACGGGCCCGTTCAGCTTCGGTGAATGGCAGTCGGGCGAGTCCATCACGCTCGAGCGCTACGACGGTTACTGGGACCCCGAGTTCACCGCGCGGTCGGCCGAGGTGGAGTTCATCTTCATGAACGACGCCAACGCTCGCATCAATGCCCTGAAATCGGGGGAGGTCGACGGCGGCTGGATGATTCCGGCTGACGCCGTGCCCCAGCTCCGCGAATCCGACCGGGGCGACATGCTGTTCGGCCTGAACACCGCGGTCAACAACCTGATCATCTCCGACCTCGACGGCCCGCTCGGCGACGTGCGCGTGCGTCGCGCGCTGCTGATGGCGCTCGATCGCCAGGGCATCGTCGATGCAGCGGTCAAGGGCTACGGCACGGTCACCGACGTGCTCACGACCGAGTCGGTCTGGGACAGCGCGAGTGATGCGGCGATCTCGGCGGCGTTCGGCGAGATCGAGCAATACCCGTACGACGTCGAAGCGGCCAAGAAGCTCATCGAGGAGGCCGGCGTCGCCGGTGAGGAGCTGACCTATGTCACTGCCCCGATCAGCAGTGACTTCAACGTCTATGCGCAGGCCACTGCGGCCGCGGCGGAATCGATCGGCCTGAAGGTCAACATCGAGACCGTCACGCCCAACGCGTACACCGCGCTGTTCTCCGACCCGAGCGCACGAGAGGGCGTCGACCTCTTCTACACCTCGTGGTACCTCTCGAGCCCCGACCCGCTCGAGATGTACAGCGTGCTGCGTGACGGGGAGTTCAGCAACTACGGCGAATGGTCGAACCCCGAGTTCGACGAGGTCGTCAACGAGGCCCTCGCGATCGACGACCCTGCCGCCCGCTCGGAGAAGACGGCGGAGGCGCAGCAGATCGTGAACGAGGAGTTGCCGTGGCTGCCGATGTTCGAGGCCCCCGTGACCCTGTTCATGGGCGAGCGCATCACCGGTGTCGCGCCGTCGATCGCCTTCATGTATTCACCGTGGGCGGCGACCATTGGCGCACGCTAGCACCGGCGTGCGCGGCCCGATGCCCCTCGGCGGACGAACGGTCATCCGATGACGATGCTCCGCAGGATCGCCGGCAAGCTCGGTGCGCTGCTGCTCACCCTCTTCCTCGCGTCGCTGCTCGTCTTCTTCTCGCGGTTCCTCGTGCCCGGTGATCCGATCAGCTTCCTGCTGCGCGGCCGCAAGCCGAGCCCCGAGGCAGTGGCCGAGGTCACCGCCCAGTACGGGCTCGGCCTGCCGCCGTGGCAGCAATACCTGAACTGGCTGACCGGCGTGCTGCAGGGCGACCTCGGCCGCTCGCTGCAGTACCGACAGGACGTCACCCAGGTGATCGGCGACCGGCTTCCCGTCACGCTCGGCCTCGTCGTCATGGCGGGCGGCATCATCGCCGTCCTCGGGCTGACCGCCGGCATCGTCGCTTCGCTGAACCGCGGCAAGGTCCTCGATCGGGCGGTACTCGTGGGCCTCACCGTGCTCGGCGCGATCCCGTCGTTCGTCGGCGCGATCGTGCTCATCGCGGTCTTCGCGGTGCAGCTCGGCTGGTTTCCGTCGTTCGGCTCGGGTGAGGGGTTCCTCGACACCGTCGCACATCTCGTGCTTCCGTCGGTCGCGCTGGCGCTCGTCTTCGTCGTGCTCGTCGGCAAGGTGACCCGTTCCTCGATGGTCGAGCAGCTGGGCCGGGAGCACGTGGAGGTGGCCACGAGCCGCGGTCTGAAACGCGGCACGGTGATTCGGCGCCACGTCTTCCGGAACTCCATCGGTCCGATCCTCACCGTCAGCGGTGTGCTCGTCGCCGGCCTGCTCGTTGCCAGCGCCATCGTCGAGGCCGCGTTCGGCCTCTCCGGCATCGGATCCCTGCTCGTGCAGTCCGTCGACCGCCTCGATTTCCCGGTCGTGCAGGCGATCGTGCTCCTCGTGGTGGCGGCATTCGTCGTGGTCAATGCCGTCATCGACGTCCTCGAGCCCGTGATCGACCCCCGAGCCGCTGCAGGAGTTGGTGCCCGATGACCACACCCACGCTCGCCATGAAAGTGCTGCGTGCGCCGCGCGTGCGTCGCTCGAGTACGACGTTCGCGGTCAGCGCGGCGTTCCTCGCAGTGGTGACGATCGCCGCGATCCTCGCCCCGATCGTCGCGCCGTACGATCCGAACCACGTCGATCTGCTGAACTTCCAGGCCGGCCCGAGCGCGGCGCACTGGCTCGGCACCGACTCGCTCGGCAGGGACATCCTGAGTCGCATGATCTACGGCGCGCGCACCGCGCTGCTGGCGCCGCTGCTCGTGGTCGTGTTCTCGACGGTCGTCGGCGTGCTGCTCGGCCTCCTCGCCGGCTGGCGCGGCGGGTGGATCGACGCGACGCTGGGCCGGATCTTCGACGTGGTCTTCGCCTTCCCTGCGTTGCTCATCGCGATCATGGCGGTCGCGCTGTTCGGCAAGGGCCTCGTCGCCCCGGTCATCGCGATGAGCATCGCCTACGCCCCGTTCGTCGCGCGCCTCACGCGGACGCTCGTGGCCTCCGAGCGCTCTCGTCCGTACGTCTCGGCGTACCGGGTGCAGGGCTTCGGGGGCGCGTTCATCGCCCTCCGTCGCGTGCTGCCGAACGTCACGCCGATCGTCGGAGCGCAGTCGACGCTGAACTTCGGATACGTGCTCGCCGAACTCGCCGCACTCTCGTTCCTCGGTCTCGGCGTCCAGGCGCCGACCGCCGACTGGGGCGCCATGATCAACGAGGCCCGGTCGGGACTGATCGGCGGCTACTTCCTTCCCGCGCTGGTCCCGGCGGTCGCCGTGGTGCTCGTCGTGGTCGCCGTCAACGTCATCGGCGAAGAACTCTCTGACCGCATCGGAGGCGAGATCCCCGCATGACACTCCTCGACATCGCCGGGCTCACGCTCGACCTGCCCAACGGCAGGCGGCTGCTCGACGGCATCAGCCTGACCGTCGCCGAAGGCGAGACCGTCGGCCTCGTCGGCGAATCCGGCTCCGGCAAGTCGCTCACGGCGCGATCGGTGCTCGGGCTGCTGCCCGATCGGGCGACCACCGGCGGTTCGGTGCGGCTCCTCGATCGGTCCGTGCTCGACTCGAGCCGCAGCGAGTTGCTCGACCTGCGTCGCACCCGAGCCTCGATGATCTTTCAAGACCCACGCGCGGGCATCAACCCGATGCGCACGGTCGGTGATCACCTCACCGAGACGATGCGGCTCTGCGAGGGGCGTTCGTCGGCCGATGCCACGGCAGTGGCGCTCTCCCTCATGGAGGCCGTGCGCCTCCCTCGCCCGAAGGAGCACCTGCGGCAGTACCCGCACGAACTGTCGGGCGGCATGCTGCAGCGCATCATGATCGCCGGTGCGCTCACGAGCTCGCCGCGACTGCTCATCTGCGACGAGCCGACGACCGCGCTCGACGTGACGACGCAGGCCGAGATCATCGCCGTGCTCGCCGAGCAGCGTCGCAGCCGGGGCATGGGCATGCTCTTCATCACCCACGACCTGAACCTCGCGGCCTCGATCTGCGATCGGGTCTACGTGATGAGCACAGGCCGGGTCGAGGAGCAGGGCGACGCTCGTGAGGTCTTCCTGAATCCGACGGCCGACTACACCAAGCGGCTCGTCGCGGCGACGCCCACGATCGTTGTCAGGCGCGACACGGTCGCGTCGGTCGATGCGGGCACGGATGCCGCAGGTCGAGTAGGCGCGCCAGCGCCGTACCGAGGCCCGGAGCCGTTGGCCTCGATACGCGCTTCGCGCTCCTCGGCCGACGGCCCCGAGCCGATGCTCTCGGCGAGCAGCGTCTCGAAGACCTACCATCGCCGCGGCAAGGAGCCGGTGCGCGCGGTCATCGATGCCTCCATCGAGATTCCGCGCGGCGGCGCCCTCGGCGTCGTCGGCGAGTCCGGCTCGGGCAAGTCGACCTTGGCCCGCATGATCGTGGGTCTCGAGCAGGCCGACGTCGGCGAAATCCGCATCGCCGGTCGCGAGCGCACGTCGGTGGCGGGCAACCGCGCCGAACGGCTCGAGCGCGCTCGGTCGGTGCAGATGGTCTTCCAGGACCCGTACCTCTCGCTCGACCCGCGGATCACCGCGGGCAAGGCGATCGAGGACGCCCTGCTGCTGCACAACCGGCTCAGCAGGGCGGATGCGCGCGCCCGGGTGATCGAGTTGCTCGAGCAGGTCGGCCTCGGCGACGTGCACGCACAGGCGCGCCCGCGCACACTCTCGGGCGGGCAGCGGCAGCGCGTCGCGATCGCCCGCGCCCTCGCGATCGAGCCCGACGTGCTCGTCATGGACGAGGCGACGAGTGCACTCGACGTGTCGGTGCAGGCGCAGGTGCTCTCCGTCGTCGAGCGGATCCGCAGGGAACGCGGACTCACGGTGCTCTTCATCAGTCACGACCTCGCCGTCGTGCGCCGGCTCTGCGACGAGACCGTCGTGATGAAGTCCGGCGAGATCGTCGAGCGGGGCCGGACGACCGAGCTGCTGAGCGCACCGCAGCATCAGTACACGCGCCTGCTCATCGATTCCGTGCCGCGACCCGACTGGAACGTCGAGACCCTGGCGGGCGCATGACCGAACCAACGACCCTGGAGGACTCCACCATGAACGTCATCATCGCCGGTGCCGGAATCGGCGGCCTGACGACGGCGCTCTCGCTGCATGCGGCGGGCATCGACGACGTGATCCTGTACGAGTCGGCGCCCGAGATCCGCCCCCTCGGTGTCGGCATCAACCTGTTGCCGCACGCGGTGCGCGAGCTCACCGAACTCGGCCTCGGCGAGCAGCTCGCCGACATCGGCGTGGCCACGAGCACCCTCTCGTACTTCAACCGTCACGGGCAGCTGATCTGGACGGAGCCGCGCGGGCGGGCCGCCGGCTACGACTGGTCCCAGTACTCCGTTCATCGGGGACGCCTGCAGATGCTGCTGCGCGACACCGTGCTCGATCGGCTCGGCGCGGACGCCATCCGCCTGGGCAGCCCGGTGGGTGACGCCCGTGACGAGGGCGGGCGCACGAGCGTCGGCATCGGCGAGGGCACGGATGCCGCGACTCGCGTATCGGCCGACGTCGTGATCGGTGCCGACGGCATCCACAGCGCGTTGCGCCGCCAGCACCACCCCGACGAGGGGGCGCCCGTGTGGAACGGCCTGATCCTCTGGCGCGGCACCGCGAGGGTGCAGCCGTACCTCGACGGGCGCACCATGATCATGGCGGGCGACGCGATGCAGAAGTTCGTCGCCTACCCGCTGTCGCCGCCCGGCGACGACGGGCTGCAGACGGTCAACTTCATCGCCGAGTACCGCTCGGACGACCCCGAGCCCGGTGCGAGCAGCTGGAACCGCAGCGCGGATCCGAGTACGGTGCTCGGCCGGTTCTCCGACTGGCGGTTCGACTGGCTCGACGTGCCGGGCATCATCACCGCAGCGGACGAGATTCTCGAATACCCGATGGTGGACCGCGATCCGATCGCGCGCTGGACGTACGGAACGCAGACACTTCTCGGTGACGCCGCGCACGCGATGTACCCGATCGGTTCGAACGGTGCATCGCAGGCGATCATCGACGCCAGATTGCTCGCGTTCGAGCTCGGTACGGGCGAGACCGTCGAGCACGCGCTCGGCGCCTACGAGGCCGAACGTCGCCCGCGTACCACGGCGCTCACCCTCAGCAATCGCTCGATGGGCCCCGAGCAGGTCATGCAGCTGGCCTACGAGCGTGCGCCGGGCGGTTTCGACGACATCGATCTCGTCGTGCCGTGGGCCGAACGCGCCGAGATCGCGAACCGCTACAAGGATGCCGCGGGGTTCGTGCCCGAGCTGTTGAACCGACGCCCGAGCCTCACCGTTCCACGTCGATGAGCACCTTGCCGATCGTGCCCGCCTCGACCGCGTCATGCGCCTCGCCGGCGCGGTCGAGCGGGAATCGGGTCAGCGGCAGCCCGGCCTGCTCGCCGACGTCGAGGGCCCTGTCGCCGAGCGCGCGGCCGATGTCCTCGGCCGCAGCCGCCAACGGCTCTGCGCCGACCGTGTAGAGCAGGAGGAACTGGTAGCGCACGTTGAGCGCGAAGTGGTGGCGCACGTCGAGCAGCATCTCGCCGCCGCCGTCGGTCGCATACACCGCGATCGTGCCGTGGTTCGCGATGACACTGGAGTTGAGTTGGGCGTTGCGAGCCGGGGAGACCTCCACGATGACGTCGACGCCGTCGGGGGCGATCGCGCGGATGGCGCGGGTGGTGTCGCCCTCGCGGTAGTTCACGACGTGGTGCGCGCCGGCGGCTGAGGCGAGCGCCGCCTTCTCGGCAGAGCTCACCGTGGTGATCACGCGGGCGCCCGACCAGCGGGCGAGCTGGATCGCGGCATGCCCGACCGCGCCGGCGCCGCCGGCCACGAGCACCGTGCGGCCGTCGAGGGATCCGGGGCCGAGTCGCGACGGTCCGCCGTCGGCGACGGTGAGCGCCCGGTGCGCGGTCATCGCGGGAACGCCGAGGCTCGCGCCGATGTCGAAGCTCGCGGCATCCGGAAGCTGCACGACCCGTTCGGCGGGCAGCACCGTGAACTCCTGGGCCGTGCCGGTCGGACGCTCGTGAGCGGCGAGGAACAGCCACACCCGGTCGCCGGCGGCGAGGCCCGCGACTTCGGGGCCGACTGCATCGACGACGCCGGCGCCGTCTTGATCGGGAACCACCTCGGCGAACGGCGTCGGTCGACCCGGCCTGCCGCCCACGCGCGCCTTCCAGTCCGTCGGGTTGACGCCCGACACCACGACGCGCACCCGCACCTCGCCGGCGCCGGGTTCCGGCAGCGGTCGCTCCACCGATTGCAAGACGGATGAATCGCCGGTCTCCGCGTACACGATCGCTCTCATACTCGAATCAACACGGCGGAGCCACTGGTTCTTCCACGTGGAGCACCGGCACTCGGCGATCGCTGATCTGCTCGGTACGCGTGGGCCCGACGGCAACGTAGGCTGTGCGGCGTGGGAACCCTCTACTACGGCAACTCCGGCACGCCGATCGGCATCGACGACCGCGCGCTCGCCCACCTGAAGGTCGCCATCACGACGAAGCTCCGCCGAGGTGAGTCGTTCACGATCTCGTGGCAGCACGCCGACGAGCAGCTGCGAGGCCGGAGCACCCTGTGGGTGCATTCCTCGATCCCGCTGCGGTTCGTCTTCGACGAGCCCGAGGCTCCCGAGATGAGCCGGGAGTGGATCGAAGGTCTGATGCGGTCGGCCAACAGCACCGGCGGCATCCAATTGGTTCCCGAACATCTCGACACCGATCCGATCCCCATGCTCCCCGACCAGCCGCACCAGGTCGGCGCCGACGTGCAGAAGCTCGAGCCGCTGCCCGCCTGACCGGGCTCCGCTTCTACGGCGTGAGCACGACCTTGCCGCGCACTGCACCCGCGGCACCGAGCGCGTGCACCCGCGCGAGCTCCGACAGGGCGTGGCGCGCGCTCACGTCGACCCGCAACTCGCCGGCGTCGACCAGCTGCGCGAGCTCGCCCAGCTGCGTCGCGTCGCTCCGCGCGAAGACGCTCACGGTGCGGATGCCGGCGCCGGCGGCGGCCTCGCCTGGCGTCGTCGTGGAGACGAACGTTCCGCCGGGCTTCACGAGCGCCACGAGCGCCGCGGTCTGCTCGGGTGTCGTGCGAACGAGGTTGAGCACCACGTCGACCGGCTCGGAGACTGCATCGATGACCGGGGTCACCGTGTAGTCGACGACCTCCGCGGCGCCGAGCGCACTGACGATGTCGCGGCTGCGCGGACCGGCCGTGGCGATCACGGTCGCTCCGGCGCGGGCGGCGAACTGGATCGCAAACCCGCCGACGCCGCCGCCCGCCCCGTTCACGAGCACGCGTTGCCCCGTCTGAACGTCGGCGTGATCGACGAGTGCCTGCCAGGCGGTGAGCCCGCTCGAGGGGAGTGCCGCGGCGTCTGCGAGTGGGATCGAGCTCGGCGCCGTCGCGAGCAGTGCCGCGGGAACGGCGACGAACTCCGCGGCGGAGCCGGCCGCCGTCATGGGGAGGAAGGCGATGACCTCGCGACCGACGAGCTCCCCTGCAACGCCGGTGCCGACCTCGACGACCGTTCCGCTCAGATCGATGCCCGGAGTATGCGGCAGGTCGATCGGGAAGGCATCGGCCATGAGGCCGGCGCGAATGACGGCGTCGACCTGGTTGAAGGCGGTGCCCGCGACGCGCACGAGCGCCTCGCCCGCTCCCGGGACGGGACGCGGGATATCGACCGCTTCGAGCACGGTGGGGTCGCCGTAGGCGGAGAACTGGATGGCACGCATGATGTGGTTCCTTTCGTTCGGGTGGATCACGCCGCGAGGCGCGGGTAGTCGGTGTAGCCGTGCTCTGCGCCGCCGTAGAGCGTGGCGCGGTCGGGCTCGTTCATCGGGGCGCCGGCGCGGATGCGCGCGACGAGGTCGGGGTTCGCGAGCGCGAGGGCGCCCACGGTGACGACGTCGGCGAGTCCGTCGCGCACGTCCTGCGCGCGGCGATCGAGGTCGGCGCCCGCCCGATTCAGCACGAGCCCGCCGTTCCAACGCTCGCGGATGCCTCGGAGCAGGGCCTCGTCGCCGAGGTGCACGACGTGCAGGTAGGCGAGGTCGAGCTGAGCGAGTTCGGCGACGAGGGCGTTGTACAGCTCCGCGACATCCGCTTCGACGATGTCGCCGAGGGGGCTGCCGGGGCTGATGCGGTAGCCGACCCGGTCGGCGCCGATCTCGTCGACCACGGCGGCCGTGACCTCGAGGGGGAACCTGATGCGAGCGGCGATGTCGCCGCCGTACCCGTCGGTGCGCAGGTTCGCGTTGGTGCTCATGAACTGCTGCAGCAGGTACCCGTTGGCGCCGTGCAGTTCCACGCCGTCGGCGCCGGCGTCGACCGCGAGGCGGGCGGCCCGACGGAAGTCGCTGATCGTCTGCGCGAGGTCGGCGTCGGTCATCGCACGTGGTTCGGGCATCGGCTGAGGCCCGGTTGCGGTGAACATGTCGCCAGCAGCGGCGATCGCCGACGGGGCGAGCGGAGTGCGACCGTGCGGCGTGTTCGAGGGGTGCGCGATTCTGCCGACGTGCATGAGCTGGATGACGAGCGATGAACCCGCCGCGTGCACCGCGTCGGCGATGCGGCCCCACGCTTCGGCCTGCGCCTCGGTGTGGACGCCCGGCGTCGTGAGGTAACCCTGGCCGTCTTCCGATGGCTGGGTGCCCTCGGTGATGAGCAGGGCGAGCGACGCGCGCTGCGCGTAGTAGGTGCGCGTGAGGTCGGTTACCCGGCCGTCGGCGGTCGCTCGGCTGCGAGTCATCGGGGCCATGGCGAGCCGGTGCGGAAGGGGGATGCGGCCGAGCCGGGTCGGAGCCCAGAGGGCCTCGGTCGTGTCGGTGTCTGCGGTGGTCATGACAACTCCTTCGAATTCGAACCAATGTGTTCTGCATTCGAAACGAGCATCGGGGCGCGTTTATTTCCAATTCGAAACATCAGTTTCGTAGGATGTGGGTATGCCCGACGTCGACCGTCCACCCGAGCTGCCCGCCGAGTTCGGGGTGTACTTCGCGCTCCTCGAGGTGAGTGCCCTCGTGCAGCACGGAGTGGAGCATCAGCTTCGAACCGAGGGCGACCTGAGCTTCACCCAGTTCCAGATCCTCGCGATCCTCGGTGAAGACCCCTCCACGACGTGCACGATGACCGACCTCGCCGACCGGCTCGTGCACAGCCGCAGCGGCTTGACCTACCAGGTCGGTCGGCTTGAGCAGGCCGGCCTGGTCGAGCGTGCGCCATCCGTCGACGACGAGCGGAGCGTGCACGCCGCGCTCACGCCCCGGGGTTCCGCCCTGCTCGCGCGAGTGCTGCCTGGGCACGTCGAAGTGGTGCGCGACATCCTGGTCGACGCACTCGACGACGACGAGCGCGATGAACTCGCTCGACTGCTCACGCTCGTCGGTCGCCGAATGCGATCACGGCCGCCCCGCTCGGCGCGGCGCTCCCCGTCGGGCAGCTCGGCGGGGGAGGTCGCCGAAGAAGAGGCGGATGGCGCCTAGCCGAGTGCGACGAGGAGGCTCAGCAGCGCGAGCACCGCCGAGAGCGGTGCCATCGTGAACCGCTCGGGCTTGCTGCGCGAGATCGCGTTCATCGCGATGCCGAGCACGAAGTAGCCGAACACGATCCACATGCCGACCGTCGACACGCCGTCGGGCACGGCGTCGAGCATGCCCGCCCGGTCGAGGGCGAGCACGGCGATCACCGCGTAGATGAGGATCGACACCGCGCTGCCGATGCGCAGCTTCGTTGGCAGCACGCGATGCTGGCCGCCCCACGCGAACCGGCCGATCGGCGCGCCGAGCGCGAGTGCGCCCTGCAACACCGCGAGTACCCCGAGAATCGCGGTCAGGGCGATGGCGGCGGCGGGCATGCCGCGAGCCTATCGGGCGGCTGCGTCGGGAGTGCGTCGTCGACCTGCCGCAGCGAGTGCCTCCGTGAACCCCGTCGCTGCTACGCCTCGGGAATCGTCAGGCTGGACGTCTCGGTTGAGATGGAGTCGGGCTCCGGCCCGCCGCGCACGCCCGTGTCGAGTCGGTCGATCGCCTCGAGCTCGGCGCCGGCGAGCCTGAAGTCGAACACGTCGAAGTTCTCGGCGATGCGCTGCTCGCGCACAGACTTCGGAATGGCCGAGCGCCCGTGCTGCAGATGCCAGCGAAGCATGACCTGCGCCGGCGTCTTGCCGTGGTTCACGGCGATGCCGCCGATCACGTCGTCGTCGAGGGTGCTCGCCCCTTCACCGCGGTAGAACGTGATGCCGCCGATCGGCGACCACGCCTGCGTCAGGACTCCGTGGGCGTCATTCGCGGCGCGCACCTCTGGTTGGGAGAAGTACGGATGCACCTCGACCTGGTTCACCGCCGGCACGACCGTCGTCTGCTCGAGCAGCGACTCGAGGTGCTCGGGCATGAAGTTGCTGACGCCGATCGAGCGCACCCGGCCGTCGGCGAGAAGCCGTTCGAGCGCCCGATACGCGTGCACGGTCGCGTCGAATCGCTTCGGCATCGGCTGGTGCAGGATGAGCAGGTCGAGCGTGTCGACGCCGAGCTTGCGGGTGCTCTTCTCGAAGGCGTGCAGCGTCTCGTCGGGGCCGTAGTCGCTGATCCAGACCTTCGTCTCGATGAAGACCTCGTCGCGGGCGAGGCCCGAGCGGCGGATCGCCTCGCCGACGCCGCGTTCGTTGCCGTACGCGGCGGCCGTGTCGATGTGGCGGTAGCCGATGCGGAGGGCGGATGTCACGGCCTCGATGGTCTCGTCGGGCGGCGTCTGGTAGACGCCGAACCCGAGGGACGGCATCGTGATTCCGTTGTTCAGCATGAGGGTGTCGGTCACCCCTTCGACGCTAGGCGCATTCGCTCGATCCGGGTGCGCGGTCTGCGCCTGTCGGAAGATCGCCGGCACGCGACATCCACTCAATCGATTGACAAACGATAGATACATCATGAAAATCGATGCATGCAGAGAATTGATCGAGTGGTCGTGCCGCTCCGCGTGTTGCTCGTGCTGGTCTTCGCCGGGCTGCTCGTCGCCCAGCTCCTGAGCCTGCCCGGCGAGTTCTCGCAGATGGCGCGCGAGAACCCCGATGCGGGAGCCATCCCGTGGCTGCTCCTGACCTTCGCGATCCTCGAGGTGCTCTGCTTCCAGATCGTGATCGTCTGCACGTGGCGGCTGCTCACCCTCGTCAGGTCAGACCGCATCTTCAGCTCTGAGTCCTTCGCATGGGTCGACGCGATCATGTGGACCGTTGCCGCGGCCTGGCTGCTCCTGGCGGTCGTGGCCGCATCGTTGATCGCCATCATCTACTTCACGCCCGAGCTGCGCGATCCGGGCACCCCCATCCTGCTGACCGGCATGACGCTCATCGGCGCCGTCGTCGTGCTCGTCGTCGTGGTGCTGCGGGCGCTGCTGCGGCAGGCCACCGTGCTGCGAACGGATCTGGAAGACGTCATCTGATGGCCATCATCGTGCGCATCGACGTCGAACTCGCGAAGCGGAAGATGAGCGTCGGGGAGTTCGCCGAGCGGGTCGGGCTCACCCCTGCGAACGTGGCCGTCTTGAAGAACGGCCGCGCCAAGGCCGTGCGCTTCACCACTCTCGACGCCATGTGCCGGGTGCTCGAGTGCCAACCCGGTGATCTGCTCGAGTGGGTCGAAGACGATGATGAGGGCGATGAGGGCGACGACAACCGGTCGACCGAGCCGTCGCGATCGTCGGGCGCCTGATCTGCCGACCTGCCGACCTGCCGACCACCGCTGAACTCAGATGCTGGGCGTCGAGTCAGGACCTTGGTGATCCGCGCGAAGTTGCAACCACAACGCGAGGCGCTGATCGGCGTGGTCCAATCCGATGCCGTGGGCCTCGTTCGCCCGACGCAGCCGATGACGCACGGTGTTCTCGTGAACGCCGAGGCGGTCGGCGGTCTGCGCGATGTTGCCGAAGCACTCGAGCCAGACGAGCAGTGTCTCTGCGATCGGCCGGGTGGATTCCATGGCCTGCACGGCCTCGACCGCGGGGTCGCGCAATTCGTGCGCTGCCGCGAAGATCCTCCCCGCGCGTTCGACGACGAGGGACGGACGCAGGCTTGCCGCAGTCACGATCCGCGGCATGCCAGGGTCGGCGCTGCGCGCCGCGACGTCGAGCAACCGGCCGGCGAGCTCGCGAGCCGCAGCGACGTCGCCGGAGCGGTGAGCGGGCCCGGCGATCGCCACTCGCGCGCCATCGCCCACCAGTCGATCGACGAGGGGGAGCAATGGCGTCGCGACCGTCGCAGCCTCGTCGACGGTGCTCGCGGCGAAGAGCGTGTAGACCCGCCCCCGGTGCGGCACGGCGACCGCGTCGGGCCGTTGGAGCGCGAGATGACGGATGACGGTCGAGCGCAGTTGGGCGATGGTGGTCGGGCCGGCGCCGGGCACGTCGAATGCGAGCAGCGCAGCACCCCGCTCCTCGGGGATGCCCAGCTCGGCGAACTCGGTTCCCGTCAGGTCGATGCCGGTCAGCAGGGTTCGCAGGCGGTCTTCGCGGGGTCGCTGATTCGTCGCGTGCACTCGCAGGTCGTCGAGCAGGTGCGCCCCGGCGAGCTCGCTGGCGTGCCGCATGCGGCGCTCCTGCTCGGCGGTCAGGCTCGACTCGCCCGACGCATCGATCGCCCAGATGCTGCCGAGCGGGAGTGAACCCGCTCGGATCGCGAACGCGACTCGAGGTTCCTCATCGCCGAGGCGAGGGTAGCTGATCGGCCGATCCGAGCGCAGGACGGTGCGATATTGGTCGTCGTTGTACGGGGATGCCGGCACCTGACGCGCCAGGATGCCGTGCGTTCGCAGTGCGTCGATGACCTGACCGGGCACCGAAGAGTAGGCGAGGATGTTGCGGCTCAGGTCTTCGACCGCGACTGAGCCGCCGAAGAACTCGGCGAGTTCGTTCGCGATCGCGAAGAGCGGCTCCGAGCCCCGGTCCTGTGGTGCCGACAGCAGGGTGTCGGCTTCGCCGAGCAGATGCGTGAGTTGGGCGTCGAGGAGGCGCCAGCTGATGCGGTCGCTCACGCGGAGGAGTGCCAGGCCCGTCGATTCGGCGATCGCGGCGAGCGCCTGGACCCGCTCGGCACTGCACTTCACCGCGAGTCCGGCGGCGCCGTGCTCAGCGGCGACGGCGGCGAGTGCGCCGATGCGTGCGGTGCTCAGCGAACTGGTCGACGGGGCGAGCAGCAGGGTGCCCGACGCATCCGCCGGCTCATCGGCGACGTCGAGGAACTCGGTGCCGGTGACGGCGACCCGATCACCGATCGGCCCTATCGCGGTGAGCGTGCGCGGGCCGAGCTGCTCGACGAGCTCGGCGAGGCTCACTCGAGCCTCGGACGAGCGGGCAAGCTGCGTTGGAGAATTCACTGCGCCCATGGTGCAAAGTTATCCGAAATCGCCAACCAAACACACGCGCGATGTTTCTAGGCTGGCCCCGGTGAACGCGATGACGCGTCGCCGAAGGAGGAACGATGACTGCGACCCGGCCCGCGCCCGACGGCACCCGCCTCGGCGAACTCTGGCGAATCCTGCCCGAGGAATCGACCGCGAGCGCCGACGGGGTGCTCGAGATCGGGGGAGTGGCGGTCACCGAGCTGGCCGAGCGATTCGGCACTCCGCTGCACGTCTACGACGAGGTCGGCTTGCGCCGGCAGATTCGACGCTTCATCGATGGACTGCGAGTCCGGTGGCCCGATTCCGATGTGCTCTTCGCCTCGAAGTCGCTGCCGGCGGTCGGCATGTATCGAGTCGCGTCCGAGGAGGGGCTCTCGATCGACATCGCCGGGGGCGGAGAGTTGCAGCTCGCGCTCGCCGCGGGCGTCGACCCCGATCGACTGTTCTTCCACGGCAACGCGAAGACCGATGCCGAGCTGCAGATGGCCCTCGACGCCGGCATCGGCACGATCATCGTCGACAACGACGACGAGCTCGACCGTCTCGAACGACTGCTCGAGAAGCCCCAGCGGCTGCTGCTCCGGGTCATTCCCGGCGTCGAGGCGAAGACGCACGCCTCGCAGGCGACTGGCGGCTCGAATTCGAAGTTCGGTCTGCCGGTGGACCAAGCGGAGCGCGCCATCGCGCGCATGCTCGCCCACCCCTTGATGGACTTCGGAGGGGTGCACCTCCACATCGGCTCGCAGATCCTCGACACCGCGCAGTTCGCCGAGGCCGTTGCCAAGATCTCGACGGTCGGCGCGTTCCCCACCTACGACGTGGGAGGCGGGCTCGGCGTCAGCTACACCTATGACGAGCACGCGCCGAGTGTCGAGTCCTATCTCGACGCCATCGTCGCATCGGCGATGGCGGAGCTGCCCGCCGGCTCCCGCCTCCTGATCGAACCGGGTCGATCGATCGTCGCGCGGGCAGGAGTGACCCTCTACCGGGTCACGTCCGTCAAGCGCACGGGACGCACCTTCGTGGCGGTCGACGGCGGTCTGGCCGATCAGATGGACGTCGCGCTGACGCAGCAACGGTACGAGGCGATCATCGCCGATCGACTGCTCGAGCCGTGGGCCGAGACGGTGCAACTCGTCGGACGCCAGTGCGAGTCGGGCGACCTGCTCGTCGACGGTGCGCCGATGCCGCCGGCCCACGTCGGCGACCTCGTCGTGATGATGGCGACGGGTGCCTACGCGTACACGATGTCGAACAACTACAACGGTGCGCTGAAGCCGGCGATCGTCTTCGTCAGCGATGGCGAAGCGCGGCTCGTGACGCGCCGGGAGACCTATGCCGACCTGCTCGCAACCCACGCGCCGGCGCGCGCCGACGTGCTGGTCTGACCACCCGACCCCCTGAGTACCCCGACGACGACAAGGAAGTCACATGAAGGCACGCACCACGACACTGCTCGGAGCGGCGACGCTCACAGCGGCTGCTCTGCTCCTCAGCGGATGCTCCGGCATCACGGGGTCCGGTGAGGCCGTGGCATCCGGCCCCGACCTGCCGGTCGACGATGAGATCTCGACCACCGTCGATGCAGCGCTCACCGAGCTGCTGCCCGCCGACATCGTGGAGAAGGGGCGCATCGACATCGCCGTCGACATCCCCTTCCCGCCGATGGCGATGTACGACGACTCGAACCGGGCGATCGGCTTCGACCCCGAACTGGGACGTCTTCTCGGCCAGAAGCTCGGCATCGACGTCTCGCTCAACAAGCAGGCATTCGACTCGGTGATCCCCTCGCTCCAGGCGGGCAACAACGACATCATCATGAGCGGCATGAACGACACTCCCGAACGCCAGGAGACGGTGAGCTTCGTCGACTACACGCACGGAGGATTCGCGATTCTGGTGCCGGCCGGAAATCCCGATGACATCACGACCCAGACCGACCTCTGCGGCGCGACCGTTTCGGTGCAGAAGGCGACGGTGCAGGGCGACCTGTTGCGGGCGATGGACTGCGGATCCGACCCGGTGATCGTCACCGAACTGCCGTCGGACCTCGACGCCCAGACGGCGCTGCGGGCCGGCAAGAGCGATGCCTATGTCGCCGACGCCGTGGTCGCCGAGTACGTGGCGGCCACGACCGACGACGGCGAGGCGTTCGATGTCGTGCGCGACCCGGAGAATCCGGCCGGCTTCAACCCGGTCTACAGCGGCATCGGCGTGCTGAAGGCCGAGACCGAGCTGATCGACGCGATCCAGCAGGCACTGCAGGCACTCATCGACGAGGGCACGTACCAGCAGGTGCTCGAGCGCAACAACATCGGCGCCTATGCGGTCGAGTCGGCGGAAGTGAACCAGGGGTCGGCCCAATGACCCTGCTGGGGCACGCTCCCAGCGAGCTCGGAGCGGATGCCACCGACGACGATGTCGTCGCCATCCCGCTGCGGCGACCGTGGCGTTGGATCGGCGCCGGGCTCGTGCTGCTGCTCGCCGGAGCTTTCCTGTACTCGGTGCTCACGAACCCCAACATCGACTTCTCCGCGATCGGCGAATTCCTCTTCGATCGGCGCATCCTCGAGGGGGTCGGGCTGACCCTGTTGATCACCTTGATCTCGATGGTCGTCTCGACGGTGCTCGCCGTCGTGGTCGCCGCGATGCGACTGTCGTCGAATCCGGTGCTGTCGACGGTGGCGTGGTTCTACGTCTGGGCGTTCCGCGGCACGCCGCTCCTCGTGCAGATCGTGCTCTGGGGCTACCTCGGCCTGCTGTACGAGAAGCTCTCGCTCGGCATCCCGTTCACCGACGTGGTCTTCTGGCAGGTCGACACCAATCAGCTCATCAGCGCATTCGTGGCCGGCTTGCTCGCCCTCACATTGAACCAGGCTGCGTATTCGTCGGAGATCGTGCGGGCCGGCATGCTGTCGGTCGACGAGGGTCAGCGGGAGGCGGCGTACTCACTCGGGATGTCGCCGCTGTACACCTTCCGGAGGGTGCTCCTGCCCCAGGCGATGCGGGTGATCATCCCGCCGATGGGCAACGAGACGATCTCGATGCTGAAGAACACCTCGCTCCTCTCGGTCATCGCCGTGCTCGAGATCTACACGCAGGCCACGGTGATCTCCTCGCAGAACCTCAAGCAGGTCGAGTTGCTGATCGTCGCGAGCCTCTGGTACCTCGTCATGACGAGCGTGTTGTCGATTCCGCAGTACTACCTCGAACGACGGTACGGCCGCGGCACCTCGCGCGCGCTGCCGCCCACCCCACTGCAGCGGATGCGCCGAGCATTCGCCTCCCGTCGGCCCGGCGTCGCGCCGGCGCCCGAGACCAAGGCGGTCAGCGTCATATGAGCATCACCGTTCCCGGCGATCCGTCGGCAGTGACATCCGACCGTGCGCTCCTCGAGATCCGCCGAGTGCGCAAGAGCTTCGGCGCTCACCAGGTGCTGCGTGACGTCTCTCTCACGGTGCCGGGAGGCACCGTGACCGTACTGCTGGGGCCGTCGGGCTCGGGCAAGAGCACGCTGTTGCGCTGCATCAACCACCTCGAGACGATCGACGGCGGTCGCATCATCGTCGACGGCGAGCTCATCGGGTACCGCCAATCCGGTCATACCGCGCACGAGATGACGCCGCGGCAGATCGCCCGGCAGCGGCGAGGCATCGGCATGGTGTTCCAGAGATTCAACCTGTTCCCGCACATGACGGCACTCGAGAACATCGTCGAGGCGCCGATCGGCATCGCCGGCCGCCCCCGGGCGCTCGCGAAGGCCAGAGCGAAACAGCTGCTCGACCGGGTCGGGCTCGCCGACTTCTCGGCGCACTACCCCGCCCAGCTGTCGGGCGGACAGCAGCAGCGGGTCGCGATCGCCCGCGCGCTGGCGATGGATCCGAAGCTGATGCTGTTCGACGAACCGACGAGCGCCCTCGACCCCGAGCTCGTGGGGGACGTGCTCGATGTCATGCGCGAGCTCGCGAACGATGGCATGACCATGATCGTCGTGACCCACGAGATCGGCTTCGCACGCGGTGTCGCCGACCAGGTCGTGTTCATGGACGGGGGTGTCGTGGTCGAGTCGGGTCGTCCGGAAGCGGTGCTCGACGACCCGCAACGCCAGCGCACGCGGAGCTTCCTCGAGAGCGTGCGGTAGCGAGAGCGGCAGTGAACCGGACGCCGGTCGGCGCTCCGAGCAGATGGTCTGTGCCCGGCGACGTGCCGGGCCACGAAGGAAGAGGTGGAACCGTGGAACAACGTCGTTCGCGTGTCGTTCGCGAGAGCAACTTCGAGAATCTCAGTGCGCCCCGGCCGCCCGGAGGCGCGTTCCCTCGCCGATACGGCCGAGCCCTCCTCGTCGCAGCGGTCGCGGCGTTGACGGCGGGGTCGCTCGCAAGCCCGCTCGCTGGGCCGGCTGCAGACGCGAGCGCGGCACGACCGGCGGCCTTCGACGTGGTCATCCACGGGGGAACGGTGTTCGACGGGACAGGGAGCCCCGGCAAGGTCGTCGATGTGGGCATCGCCGACGGCCGCATCACGAGGATCGGCGACCTCTCGCGGGCAGTGGCCGACGCCAGATATGACGCAACGGGACTGTACGTCACGCCCGGATTCATCGACGTGCATGCGCACACCGATACCGGCGATGCGCTCGCCCTCGCGAAGAGTGCCTTGACGCAAGGGGTGACCACGGAAACACTCGGCCCCGACGGTGTCGGTCGTTCCGACATCGCTGCCCAGCTGGCTGAGCTGGACGCCCGAGACAAGGCCATCAACGTCGCACCGTACGTCGGCTTCAACACGGTGTGGGCAGACACCGTCGGGGAAGCGAACGTGCGCCCGACCCAGGCCCAGATCGAAACGATGCGCACTGTGCTCCGCGACGCGATGGCGGATGGGGCATGGGGAGTCTCAAGCGGGCTGGGCTACCCGCCCGCGAGATTCGCCGAGACCGGCGAGGTGATCTCGGCGCTGCAGGAGGTCGGGCCGTGGCGGGCGATGTTCAGCGATCACATGCGCGATGAGACGAACTTCGTGGTCGAGTCGACGCAGGAGAACCTCGCCATCGGCGCGGCGACCGGGCTGATGGCCGAGGCGACGCACATGAAGGTCGCGGGGCCATTGAATTGGGGGGAGTCGGCCACGTTGCTGCAGCTCCAGGCCGAGGCTCGGGCGAACGGCCACCATTCCGGCGGCGACGTCTATCCGTACACGGCCGCCCAGACCGGCCTGTCGTTCTACATCCCGTCATGGGCACAAGACGGCGGCACCGCGGTCATGCTCGCCCGCTTCGAGGACCCTGCTCAGCGTGCGCGAATCGACGCGGAGGTATCGGCATTCGTGGTCGACGATGTCGGCGTGCCCGAGAACATCGCCTTCCCGGCGCTCGGCAACGCAACGCTCGGCGACCTCATGGCGGAGTACGGCGGGGTGACGATCGGCGAGGCGGTCATGCGAATCCTCCAGGAGCACGAGGGAGACATCTCCGCGGTCATGCAGATCGGCTCGGAAGGCGATCTCAGCAACTTCCTGCAGGATCCGTTCGTCGCCATCTCCTCTGACGGCGGCGTGACCGAATCGGCGGCGACGCATCCGCGGCACTACGGCTCCTACCCACGCGTGCTCGGTCGTTACGTGCGGGAACTCGGGGTGTTGAGCTGGGAAGAGGCCATTCGAAAGATGACCGGCCTTCCGGCGACTATGCTCGGCATGGTCGATCGGGGCTTCATCGCCGAAGGCATGGCCGCGGACATCACGATCTTCGATCCGAGCTCGATCATCGATCGGGCCACCTTCGCCGAGCCGAAGCAGTATGCGGAGGGCGTGCGTTGGGTCTTCGTGAACGGTGCACTGGCGCTTGATGGTGGCGAACCGACGGGTGTGCACTCCGGCGAGGCGCTGCGGCGAGCTTCCAGCATGCCGACGCGGCCGCAGAACGGCGGTGAGCGAGTGGCTGTAGCGGCCACCGGCACCGTGACGCCCGTCGACGGGTCGCGCCCGATCAAACTGAACATCGCACTCAACCAGCGAGCCGGTACCGGCACCGCTCGAGGAGCGCTCGTCGTGCACGGCCCCGACGGTGCTGCGTTCCACGGCGTGCGATACGGCGTGCTCCAGACCGCAGAGGAGTGGTCGTCGATCACCGGGATCGGTCGGGACGGGCACGGAGTCGAGCACGCGTTCGTCGTCATCGTGGACGGACGTGACCCGCTCGCGGATGCCGGCGAGACCCGTGTGACGATCAGGATCGATGGCGTCGGCGAGACGTACGGCGCACTCAGGTAACGCCCCGTCGAACGCGCCCGGCGACCTGCTCGAGTGGGTCGCCGGGCGACCCGTCAAGCCCATAGCCGCAATCTGCGAGCGTCAGTAGCCTGAGGCGACGTCACTCCGCGAGACCAGTCGAGACGCAGCGTCGAATCACGGCGATCGGCTGGTGTCCGGTGCGTCGCGAAGGAGCGGCATGCAGAACACCGTCTACAAGGCAGTGCGCAACATCTCGACGGCGCTGTGGCTGATTCCCGTGCTCTGCGTCCTGGTCGGCATCGCGATCTCCTTCACGACGATCGCGATCGACCGGGCCACCGACTACGAACTCCTGCCGGCGGATATCGTCGGCGGCCCCGAGGCCGCCCTGGAGATCCTCACGACGGTCGCCACGTCGATGGTCAACCTCACCGTCTTGGTCTTGACCATCGTGTTGGTCGTGGTGCAGCTCGCGATGGGCCAGTTCTCACCGCGGATCGTGCAGCGGCTGCTGCGCGACCGGCCGAGCCAGTTCGCCATCGGGCTGTTCGTCGCGACGTTCGTGCACACGCTGCTGACCATCCGAGAGGTCGAGATCGGCAGCGGCGACGATCCCGGCCAGGTGCCGGGCGTCGCGATCGTCACGACGTTCCTGCTCTCGCTCGTCAGCATCGCGGTTCTCGTGGTGTACATCCACCACATCGGCCAGGCGCTCCGCGTCTCGGCGCTCGTGGAGATCGCGGGCGAAAACACGCGAAAGATGGTGCACAAGGTCTACCCGAACGAGGAGTCGGTGCCCGATGCCGACGACCCCGCCGTCGTCGTGGCAGAGCAGTCCGGCGTCGTCACGTCGATCAGGTACGAGAAGCTCATCGCCGCAGCGCGGCGGGCCGGATGCGCGTTGGAGCTCGTGCCCGCACTCGGCGAGTTCGTCCCATCGGGCGGCCGGTTGTTCAACGTGCACGGCGACCCGATGCGTCTCGACCGACGGAAGGTGCACGGCTCCATCGTGCTCCGCCCGGAGCGCACGTTGGAGCACGATGTCGCGTACGGGGTGCGCTTGCTCGTCGACATGGCGATCCGCGCCCTCTCCGACGCGCCGTGGCAGGACCCGACCACGGCGGTCCAGGCCATCGACCGTCTGCACGATTGCCTGCGCGAACTGGTCAGGCGGGAGTTCCCGGACGGACGCCACTACGACGAAGACGGGGAGCTGCGCCTGACGGAGAAGGTGATGACGTGGGGCGACTACGTCACCCTTGCCTTCGCCGAGGTCCGAATCGCCGGCGTCGGCTCGCCGCAGGTGGCGCGTCGCATCCACTCGGCGCTGGACGACCTGCTCGCGGTGGCTCGCGAGGATCGGCGCCCGCCCCTGGCGCTGCAGCGGCGCCTCCTGCTCGCCGCGGTCGAACGGCAGTATGCGGATACCAGTGACATCGAGCTCGCCTCCGGTGTCGACGGCAGTGGGATCGGCGCGACGCTCCATGGGGGAGGCAGGCTGTAGGTCTGCTGCGGCCTCCGCCCCGGCGTTCTCGGGCCGTCGTCAACCCGGGCGCAGCGGTCAGGCGCTGGAGCGTTCGTGCAGGCGGCGTCGGTAGAGTTGGCGCGCGGCTCGAGGCATCCGTCTCGCCGCCCGATTCCTCTCGAACGCTAGGACCCCCGTGAGCCTGATCCGCCTGAACGACGTGAGCATGGAGTTCGACGGGCGACCGGTGCTGCGAGAGGCGTTCCTCAAGCTGCGACAGGGCGACCGCATCGGGCTCATCGGCAAGAACGGCACCGGGAAGACGACCTTCCTCGAGCTCGTGCTGGGCCGGCAGGAGCCCACTGACGGCACCGTCGACGTCACCCTCGGCACACGGGTCGGCTACTTCTCGCAGTTCTCCGAACTCGATGGCGAGCAGAGCACGCAGCAGACGCTGAGTGCGCACTTCGCTTCCGTGCACGAGACGCAGGCCAGGCTCGACGAGATCGGCATGCAGCTGGCCGAGCCGATGACGGATGCCGCGATGACGACGCTGCTCACCGAGCAGGGCGAACTGTTCGAGCGCATGGACGCGATCGGCGGCTGGACGTACGAGAACACCATCGACACGGTGCTCACGAGCCTCGGTTTCGACGAGGAGCGGCGACACCTGCCCGTCGACCGGTTGTCGGGCGGATGGCGCAACCGCGCCGCACTCGCGCAGATCCTCGTGCAGGCGCCCGATGTGCTGCTGCTCGACGAGCCGACGAACTTCCTCGACCTCGACGGCGTGCGCTGGATCGAGGGGTGGCTCGGCGGTTTCACGGGCGCGGTGCTCGTGGTCTCGCACGACCGGCAGTTCCTCGACGGCGTCGTGAACCGCATCATCGAGATCGAGAACTACCGGCTGCAGGAGTACGAGGGAAACTACTCGGCGTACGTGCACGCGAAGCAGTCGCGGCTCAAGATGCTCGAGCGCCAGTTCGCGCACGAAGAGGAACTGCTGGCCTACGAGCAGGCCGCGTCGGCCGCGCGTCGTGAGGCAGCTCGCAATCCCTCGAACGCCGTCGCACGCCGTCTCGCCGACATCAAGAAGCGCCAGGCGCCGCGCCCGATCGACCAGATCATCACCGGTATCTACGACGGGCTGCGGGTCAGCAACGACCTGCTCACGGTCACTGGGCTCACGAAGGGCTTCAACGGCGCGCCGCTGTTCGAGAACCTCTCGTTCGACCTGCAGCGCGGCGATCGGGTGGCAGTGCTCGGTTCGAACGGCTCGGGCAAGTCGACGCTGCTCGACGTGCTCACCGGCGAGACTGAAGCGGATGCCGGCACGGTGCGCTGGGCGAAGGGCGCCCGGTTCGTGTCGTACAACCGGGTCTACGCCGAGTTGAACCTCGACGACACCGTCGGTCACGCCGTGAACGCCTACCCCGATTCGCTCGCGTTCACGGCGACGAAGAAGAGCGTGAACCGCTTTCTTGCGATGCTGCAGTTCTCGGAGGCAGACCTGCAGCAGAAGATCGGCACCCTTTCGGGCGGCCAGCGTGCCAGGGTCGCCATCGCCCAGTGCCTGCTCTCGGGCGCGGCGGTGATCGTGCTCGACGAACCGACGAACCACCTCGACATCACCTCGACCCAGGTGATGGAGCGCGCGCTCACGCACTTCCCTGGCGCGGTCGTCGTGGTCTCGCACGACCGCTTCTTCGTCGACAAGCTCGCCGACCGGCTGCTCGTCTTCGACGGCACGCCGCACGTCACCGAGACGGCGGCGACCGGAGCGCTCTGACTCGTGCCCCTCAGCCGACCGCGCGCCGCCTGAGGAGCAGGACGATGCCGCCGGCGACGAGCAATGCGATCGCACCGGCGGCGGTCACGAGCATCGAGTGCTCATCGGCGCCGCTCGCGGCGAGCTGAGGGCCGGGCACGACTCCAGGGTCGGGTGTGCCGCCGGCGCCGGTCGGTGCTGCGATCGCGGTCGGAGCCGCAAGTCCGAGGAACGCGACGATCTGATGACCGCCGGGGTTGGACTGCACCGGCACCTCGAGCCAGTTGTTGGTGACCCAGACGTTGCCCGACTGGTCGACGGCGGTGGCCGTATTGCGGGTCAGGCCGTCGAAGAAGAATCCCGTGACATCCGGTGAGATGGGGTCGCCGGTGGTGAGCCCAGGAGGGCACGTCGACGGGTCGGCGCCGCAGAACGCCGAGAGTCGCTTGCCGGCGAAGTTCGCGACCCAGACGTTGCCGTCGCCATCGGTCGAGATGCCCCAGGCGACCGTCGTGCCTCCGCCCTCGAACTCAGTCGTCGTGCCGTCGGGGGCGATCAGGGCGACCGAGCCGAGCACCTCGTCGAGGCCGCTGACGTCGCCGTCGGCGAACGGGCCGGTGCCGCCGGGCGGCGTGGGGCAGGGGAGCGTGATGAGGCTCGAGTTCGACACCCAGACGTTGCCCGCGGCATCCCGGGCGAGGCCCATGGGGTTGTCGAAGGCCGGGTTCGCGCCCGGCGATTCGGGGAGCAGGTTGCCGTCGTAGTCGACCATCGCGACCGAGCTGTTCACGATGCCCGAGATGACGAGTCCGCGCCCGTTGTCGACGATGTCGAACGGCTGCTCGAGCCCGAGCCGGTCGTAGGGGAGGTTCAACGCCTTCGTCGGATCGGCGTCGGGGTAGACCGTCACCGAGTCGTTGCCGCAGTTGGCGGTCCAGATCGAGCCGTCGCCGGCGAAGGTCATGCCCTGCGGCCAGAAGATGTCACCCTGCGTGAATCCGGTGTCGGGTGAGATCGGCACCCCCTCGGCAGTGAAGGCGGAGTTGCTGTTGTGCGGCGGTTGGTCCGCCTCGGGGCAGAGCGGCGCGGGGGCGGCGAATCCGAAGTTGCTCACCCAGACGTTGCCGTTCGCAGGATCGAGCGCGATGCCGTAGCCGACACCGCTGAGCCCGCCGCCCGTGAAGGTCATGAACTCGCCCGTCGGCGAGACGCGGAACAGCTTGTCGGAGTCGCAGACGGGCGTGTTCGGGTCGGCGGCGTACTGGTAGTTGTTGTTGACCCAGATGTTGCCCTCGTGATCGATGGCGAAATTGCCCGGGCCGCCGAGCGACTGACCGTCGCCGTCGAAACGCAGGGCGAGGGTCCACGCTGCAGGGGGCGAAGCGAGCACGGGCTGGTCCGCCGGCAGGGTGACGACGCCGGTGAGGGCGAAGACGCGCGCCGGGTCGGTGGCCGGCGCGCGTGCGATCGACGCGAACGCCCGGAAGGTGTCTGTCGGTGCTGCCTCACCGGGCGCGGCAGCGGCCTCGAGGAGGGAAGCGCAGATCCCGGTCGGGTGTGCGATCGGGTCGGCGAACGGCACATTGACGCAGCCCACGAGTGCGGCGGTCAACGAGTCGAACGCTGCCAAGGTCGAGGTCTCGGAGCCGTTCGGCGAGGTCGTCAGTACCTCGCTGAGCCCGCCCGTCAGGGGATCGGCGACGTTGGTCGCCATCGCAGCGGAGTTCCGCACTCCCGGTGCGAGCCCCGTGACGTTGTCGGGCGTGACGAATTGCGCCATCGCGTAGGCCATCGCCACCGTCGTGCGTTCGTTGAGCGTGACGGCGCTCGTGGGGAGACCGGCGGGCAGCGCGACAGCCAGCGTCGCCGAGGGGCCGGCGGGGTCGGTCGGGCCCGTCGCCGTGAGGTACGCGATGCCGTCGACCGGAATGCTGTCGGCGAATGCGACCGAGAAGGCACCGGATGCCGCGGCGGTCGTCGTCGCCACCGGCGCGGTGCTGCCCGTCAGCCACGCATCGACGGTCCATCCGGACCAGTCGCTGAGCGCCTCGGCTCCGTCGTAGACGGTGTCGATCACCCCCGACACGGTCGTCGGTGCCGCCTCGGCGGCCACAACGGGGCCGGAGCCGACGGACGCGATCGCGGCGGTCCCACCCCCGAGCACCGTCGCGACGCTCACTCCAGCAAGTACAGTCCACCCCAGCGCTCTACGCATGCCCGCCCCATCGTTCACGACCTCGTGCTCGCTCTGCGGGGCCAGCCTAGCGCCGGTGTCGGGTCGGCAGTCGAGGCGGTCGCTGATCGTGCCGACGGATTCGACGGGCTCGACGGGCTCGACGGGTTCGACGGGTTCGACGGGTTCGACCTGTCGACCTGTCGACCTGTTCGACCTGTTCGACCTGTCGACCTGTCGACCTGTTCGAATGGTTGGAACGCACGAGCACGAGCACGAGCGCGCCCACGAGCAGTGCGCCGCTCACCGATTCCACCGGTGGCGGCTTGGACGGCGGGGATCCAGGCGTCGAGGAGTAGTCGAGAAGCGTCACGCGCGCGTCAGAGCGCTCCAAGTTCGCGGGTCGCTGCCTCACTGCGGTGAGGCTCGCCGCGTGAGCGATCTCCCGTTTGGCGCCACCTCATCGCGCCGCATCATGCGACGGCTGCGGGTCTTCGGTCGAGTTGGTCGGCGAGGCGGGTGGGGGATTTCGTGGCGGGGTGCCAGGTGCCGCCGGGGTCGAGCCATGCGGGTGGCCGGATCTGTGGTGTGCCCCGGGTCATGCGGATGGCCCACCCGGAGGTGTCGATCGTGCGGTGGTGGAACCAGCACAACAGCACACCGTTGTCAGGATGCGTCGGGCCACCGTCGGCGTCGGGGATGACGTGGTGGATCTCGCACCAGGATGCCGGTACCTGGCAGCCCGGGATGAGACAGCCGCCGTCGCGGAGGGTGATCGCACGGCGTTGGTGCGGGGTGAAGCAGCGTTCGGGTGAACCGAGCCGGATGATGCGCCCGTCGTCGTCGAAGACGACCTGTTGCGTGCCGCCCGTGCACATGAGTTGCCGGGCGGCACGCAGCGACACGGGGATGTCGATGCCGTCGGCGTGCGCAACACCACGCCCGGACTCGAGATCCGCCGCGCGGACACTGATGAGGACCGTGGGTGCGGCGCCGCCGATGCTGGGATGCTCCCCGGAGCGGGCGGCCGTCGCGATGATCGCGGCCACCACGTCGTGGCGTTGCTGGTCGGCGGTGCGGGTTTCGCCGTTGGCGGCGATATCGGCGCGTTCTTCGGCGGTCATGAACCCGCCACCCGACCGGGGCGCCAGGTGCGCGTCGAACAACCGGGTGAGGCCTGCAGCGACCTCGGGCAGGAGTTCACCGGTGACGGGGATGAGTCCGTCACGGGCACGTCCGATGCGGAACCCTCGGCGCCGCATGGCGCGTTCGTCGTCGGGTTCGGGGCCGTCTTGATCGAGGAACACCGCCCACGCTTGGGCTTGCACCCGCAGCTCATCGGCCGTGCACCGCACCGGGTACGCGTCACCGGCGCCGAGGGCCGCAGCGACCAGCTCCCGCTCGGCGGTCTCGAGCGCGGTGGGGTCGGCGACTCGGCGGGTGGCGTCGAGTTCGCGGATGATTGTGCCCGCAGCATCCACCCCCAACGCACCACCGGCCAACGCTGCCGCAACAGAGGCGAATCGCGCCGGCACCCGCTCACCGGTCAACCCGACACCAGGCCGGGTCGCCGCGCCGAGCGCAACACGTCGCCGTGCTTCACCGCCCGACACCTGCGTCACCCGCTCGAGCAACTCGCCAGCAGTGCGGCAGCCGCGGCGCGTCGAGAGCCGTTCGGAGCCCAACTCGACCCGCGACCGCTCCGCAACCTCCCCGGCACACGCCGCGCGGTGCGCGTCGATCACCCGGCCCACGGCTTCGAACGCGGCGGCCGCGGCGAGCAGCTCGTCATCAGACCAGCCCGCGACATCACCAACGCCCACCACGTCGAGGAGCGCGGTGCGCACCCCGTCGAGGGTCGCA
This sequence comes from Agromyces sp. GQ35, assembly GCF_059758475.1. Taxonomy (NCBI): domain Bacteria; kingdom Bacillati; phylum Actinomycetota; class Actinomycetes; order Micrococcales; family Microbacteriaceae; genus Agromyces; species Agromyces sp. GQ35. Next base: position 1,851,482 of record NZ_JCAXEO010000001.1, read on the forward strand.
GCGAGTTCGGTCATGACCCCAGTCTGGCGCCACCCACCGACATCCGAACCGACCCCGACGAACCACAAAACAGCAGATCAGCCTGTGAATAACTCCACCCGAACACTACCTGTGGAGGACACGTCGCACGAGGCATGAGCATGGGAGAGCTGCACAATTCTCACTTTTCTCGCCGCCGCGGGAATAGCGAGGGCTGCATTCGCCGTTGACTCCTACATCAGGACAATCCAGTCCTACTTTAGGAGTTAGGAACCCATCATGAACACAGCACTCACCAACCTTCCCACCGCCACCGGTCTCGGATCCGTGACCGGTGCCCCGAATCTGCCCGTCGGATTCACCGACACCTTCACGAGCCGCTACGTCGATGCCGACGGCACTCGACTGCACGCGGTGATCGGCGGCCAAGGACCCGCAGTGCTCCTCGTGCACGGCTGGCCCGAGACCTGGTACGCCTGGCGCCTGCTGATGCCCGCCCTCGCGAAGAACTTCACGGTGATCGCCGTCGACCAGCGCGGAATCGGCCTCTCCGACAAGCCCGACGCGGGCTACGACGTCGGCACCCTCGCCGCCGACCTCGTCGCACTCATGGACACCCTCGGCCACGAGCGGTTCGCGGTCGTCGGCCACGACACGGGTTTCGCGGTCGGCTACGCGCTGGCATCCGATCACGCCGAGCGCGTGAGCCGGCTGGTGCTCGCCGAGCTCCCGGGCGCGCCCGGCACGACGCCGGCTCCGCCGCTCTTCGTCCCCGCGCCGATCAACAACACGCTGTGGCACATCCCGTTCAACCGCGTCGAGCAGCTCCCCGAGCAACTCATCACGGGCCGCGAAGACGTCTACTTCGGCTACGAGTTCGCCGTGCAGGGTGGCGGGGTGCGCGCCGAGGCCATCGCGTACTACGTCGAGCTCCTCTCGAACCCGGAATCGTTGACCGGCAGCCTCGGCTTCTACCGTGCGTTCGACGCAACGGTCGCGCAGAACACGGAGCGCGCAACACGCAGGCTGCCGATGCCGGTGCTCGCGCTCGGCGGTGAGCGGAGTTACGGCGACCACGTCGCCGGGGGTGTCGCCCTCGTCGCCGATGATGTCGAGGGCGTCGTGATCGCGGGTGCCGGTCACTGGCTCGCGGAGGAGGCCCCCGAGCAATTCCTCACAGCGCTCGACCGGTTCCTCGCACCCGACCTCGCGGCAACCCGGGCGGCGACGCTCGAGGCATCCGTTCGCTGATTGCACACGGTGCGCTCGCGCACGACGAAGCCGGCCGACGGATGTCCCGTCGGCCGGCTTCATCTTCGCCCCCGTGAAGTCGGGGATCACCCGGAGATCAGGCGGGGATGACTCGGGGATCACCTGGGGATCAGGCGGGGGATCACTTGGGGATCAGGCGGGGATCGCCTTGGGGATCAGGCGGGGATCGACCCGCAGGTCACCCGGGGAACCCCTCGTACGGCACATCCCGAGACGTGGCGATCGGCTGGCCGCCGACGGTCTTCGTCGCCGTGACCTTCACCACGCCGGCCGGGATCGCGGTGAGCCTCGTCGAGAACGAGTGGGTCGCGTTCTTGCCGGCGGCGACGTCCGCGATCGTCTTCGTTCCGTAGGCGGATTCGAGCGCGAACGTCAGCGGTGCATCGTCTTCGTTCCGCGCCTTCACCACGAGCTGCACCTTGCCGCCGACCATTCGGCGCTTCACCTCGACATCGAATGCGACATCGACGGCCGGGCCGAGGTCGAGCATGGGCGTGCCGGAGGTCGGATTCGCCGGCCGCACTCGGCGGCCCTCGCCATTGACGATGACGATCACCGGACTCGCGTTCGGCGCCTTGTCGCCGACGACGTTGTAGGACGTGACCACCCCGTTCTCCCACTCCGCCGAGACCTCGTAGCCGCCGCGGGCCCGGAGGCCCGTGAACGAGCCGGTCGGCTTCCATGCATTCGGCAGGGCCGGCAGCAGCGCGATGCGCTGCTCGTGGCTCTGCAGGAGCATCTCGGCGACCGCGCCGGTGATGCCGAAGTTGCCGTCCATCTGGAACGGCGGGTGGTTGCCGAACAGGTTCTGCAGCGTGTTGTACCGCAGCAGGCCCCGCACCATGGAGTTCGCCCGCTCGGCCTCGCCGAGGCGCGCGAAGAGTGCTGCCCGCCACGGCCAAGTCCACGAGCGGCGGCTGTCGCCGGTCACGTTGGCCTCGGTGAACGGTTGCCCGTCGACCTCGCCGCAGCGTGCCTTCAATGAGACGAGCGCTGCGGCCGCGAGCTCGGGCGTCTGCGAGGTGATCTGGCGGCCCGGGTACACCGCGAACAGGTGCGAGGTGTGTCGGTGCAGGTCGGTCGGGCTGTCGCGGTCGGTCTGCCATTCCTGCAGCTGCCCCCAGCTGCCGATCTTGTTCGGCGCGAGGCGAGACTGCAGGTCTGTGACGGTCGCCTGGTACTCGGCGTCGAGGTCGAGGGCGGCGGCGCACTCCCGGTAGTTCTGGAACAGGTCCCAGATGATCTGCTGGTCGTGCATGACGCCGTCTTCTCGCGGACCGTGCTCGGGCGACCAGCCGTTCGGGGCGACGAGGGTGCCGTCGGGCAGCTCCTTGAGCTCGTGCTCCCAGAATTGACAGATCTCCTTGATGAGCGGGTAGGCGAGGGTTTCGAGGTACGCGCGATCCTGCGTGAACGCCCAGTGCTCGTAGAGGTGCTGGGCGTACCAGGCGCTCGCGATCGTGTTCCATTCCCACGCGTTGCCGCCGAAGATGCTCTGCGAGGTGCGCGCTGTCCAGCCGGGGGTGTCCTGGCCGAACGCGTTGCGCGTGGCCACTCGGCTCGGCACCGCGACCTGCTCGATGAACGCGGCGAGCGCTTCGTGGCTCTCGGGGAGGTTCGTGGTCTCGGCCCCCCAGTAGTTCATCTGGAGATTGATGTTGGTGTGGTAATCGGAGGCCCACGGTGGCTGGTTGCTGTTGTTCCACAAACCCTGCAGATTGGCGGGCAGGCCGCCCGGTCGCGATGAGCTCAGCAGGAGGTAGCGCCCGTAGTCGAACATCGCCTGCTCGAGGGTGGGGTCTGCGCCGCCCGCGCCGTAGCGGGCGAGGCGCTGGTTCGTCGACAACTGCAGCACCGAGGCATCCGTGTCGCCCCAGGTCACGACGGCACGCGACATGAGGGCGCCGACCTGCTCGGTGTGCTCACTGCGCAGCTCGTCGAAGGGGCGAGCGGATGCCGCGGCGATCGCGGCATCGATCACGGGCTGCGGCTCGACCCCACGCCAGCCCTCGGCTGCACTCAGCTTGTAGTCGGTGCGGGCATCGAGCAGGGGCGTGAGCGTGGAGGCGCCGGTGAAGCTGAGCGAGTCCGAGCCTGCTGCGACCTGGCCATCGGTGTCGACGATCTGCACGGTCGCGGCGTGCTTGAGCGCGTTGAGCATGGCGCCCTGGAAACCCAGGCGGCGAGAGGTGCCGTTCGCCGTGGTCGGTGCGTTCGCCTGCCCCGATGCGAGGGTGATGACGCCGCTGAGGCCGGCCGCGTCATCTGTCGTGTAGCGCAGCACGATGAGGTCGGCTCCGCGACTCGCGAACGCTTCGCGCGTCACCCGGCCGGTGCGCAGGGCGAACTGGGTGTGATGCACGCCGATCGCGGTGTCGAGTGCGCGACGGTAGTCGGCGGCGACACGGCGGGTGCGGGTGTCGAACCCCGAGCCGGTGAACGCCACGCCCGCGAGGTGGAAGGCGCCGGGCGCCGTGAACGTCAGGCGGTAGAGCGAATACTCCGTGGCGTTGGCGAACGCGAACTCCTTGGCCTCGCCGCGAGCCGAGAACGTGGTGCCCGTGCGCGAGTCGAGCTGCTGCCACGTGCTGCCGTCGTTGGAGCCCTCGAGCACCCAGTCGCGCGGGTCGGCCGCAGAGGTGTCTGCGGCGCTCGTGATGACATAGGTGTCGAGCGCCCGCTTGGCGATCAACTGCAACTGCCAGTGGGCGCCGCCATCGACGTCGTCGACGTGCCAGGCCGTGGCGAGATCGCCGTCGATGCTGCGAGCGATGTCGGCATCGTCATCGCCCGAGTGGCCGCTCGGCGAGGTGATGTAGACGAGGTCGCCCTGCACGAGGTCGACGCCGGCGAGGGCGAACTCGGCGACCTGGAAGTGGCTGACTCCCGCCTTGGGCACGATGTCGAACCGATATTTCGCGTAGGCGGTGGTGTTGGCGAACGTGAACGACTTCGTCTGGAAGCGCTGCTCGAACGGCGGGCCGACGCGGGTGTCGAGGGTGACCCACGTGGTGCCGTCGTTCGATCCCTGGAATGCCCACTCCTGCGGGTCGCGCGCCGGGGTGTCGTTCGCGCTCGTGATGCTGTAGCCGGAGACGACCGCCGGGGCCGTGAGGTCGGCCTGCCAGAGCACGTGGGCGGGCGGGCCGATGATGCACCACTTCGTGTTGCTCCGGCCGTCGATGGTGTTGGCGATGGTCTCGGAGCCCGAGATCACGTAGGGCCCGCCCGGAGAGCTGACGGTCGGCCCTGCTGCGAACCCGATGCGCATCGTGCCGAAGTCGCGGTACGAGCCGAACCCGGTCTCGCTCGTGTCGTAGCCGCCATCGGGCTGCCCGGCGAGCGCGTTGTCGTAGTTGTTGAGTCCGCCCCAGAGGCTCTGCTCGTTGAACTGCACGACTTCCTCGTCGGGGTTGCCGAAGAGCATCGCGCCCACGCGGCCGTTGCCGATCGGCAGTGCCTGCGTCTCCCAGTCGGTCGCGGGCACGCCGTACCAGAGCGCCTTCGCGGAGATCTCGGGGAGGCTGAGGCCGCCGGTGGCGGCTCGGACGCCGCCGGCCGGCAATGGTGCCGCCGCCGCCGCCGCCGCTGCGGCCTGGCCGCCCATCAGGTTGGGTACGAGCGGCGCGAGCGCGAGCACGCCGCCGATCTGCAGTACCCGACGTCGATCGAGTTCGTGGTCGAGAATCAAGGTGAACCTCCCAGGGCAACATTGGTCTGGTGTCTGACGGATGCGATGACGCGAAATCGCGGCAAGCATCACATCTCGACCCATCATTGCTGACAAGAGGTCAGATGTATAGGTGGTTCTTCCGAGGCTCACATCACCGAACGGCGAGGCCCGCACTCGCGTCGATCGCGGCGGCGAACGCGGTCGGTGCATCCTGAGGGAGGTGGTGACCGGCGCCAGCACGCGTGTGCTGCTGCCCTGGCGCCGGCCGCTGCGGCCGTCGGTCCGTCAGAACGCCCCCTCGAGGTCGACATTGGGCCGTCCCCCGGCGGCGAGCCACTCCTCGTACCGCGTCGGCGCGATCGTGGCGTCGGGTCCGGGCAGCAGCTCGCGCTCGTCGAGATCGGTACCGAAGTACCGGGCGAGCGGATCGACCTCGACAGCGCGCAGGTCGCTGCGGGCCCGCAACTGGCGACGCACGAGCTCCTCGAGCCTGAACTGCTCGGGCCCGGCGAACTCGACGACCTGGTTCAGCGGCGAGCCGACGGCGGTCGTCGCCACCGCGGCAGCGACATCGTCGGCGGCCATCGGCTGGAAGAGCGCGCGCGACAGGCGCACGACGTTCCGGCTCGTCCCTGCATCGGCGATGTTCGCGATGAACTCGAAGAACTGGGTGCCGTGCACGATCGTGTACGGCCGGCCCGATTGCCGGATGAGGCGCTCCTGCGCCGCCTTTGCTGCGAAGTAGCCGCCTTCGGTGCGGGCGAGTCGGTCGGTGCCGACGACGGAGAGGGCGACGTGGTGCGGCACCCCGGCGGCGGCGCCGTACGTCAGCAGGTTGAGCGTCGAGCCGTAGAAGAACTCGTTCGCTCCCGCCTCGTCGAGATAGTCGGAATTGGAGACGTCGATGAGCACCTCCGCCCCGGCGAGGGCCTCCGCGAGACCCTCGCCCGTGTAGGAGTTGACGCCCGTCGCGCGCGAAGCGACGACGACGTCGTGGCCGTCGGCCTGCAGCCGCGCCACGAGCCGGGTGCCGATGAGACCGGTGCCGCCGATGACCGTGATACGCATGGCGGCGGCCTACTTCACCGAGGCCGACTGCGCGGCGAGCCAGTCGGCGAACGTGGTCGTCGACAGTTGGGCATCGTCGCTCAGTGGCACGAGCTCGGTGCCGGTGAGCTTCGCGCCGAAGTACGGTGCCTCGGGGTCGCCGACGACGGCGCGGGAGTCGCCAATCGCCGTGAGGCCGCGACGGATCAGCTCGTCTTGGCCGAGGCGCTCGGGCCCGCCGACCTCGAGGGTGCCGTTGATCGGGGCAGTGGCGGCGACGCGTGCGACGGTGGCCGAGACATCCGCAGCGCCGATCGGCTGCATGAGTCCCGTGGACACGCGCACGGTGCCGTCGACGGTCGCGGCATCGGCGATCCGTCCGACGAACTCGAAGAACTGGGTCGCCCGCACGATGGAGTACGGCAGGCCGGACTCCTCGATGAGCTTCTCCTGTGCGATCTTCGCGCGCAGGTACCCGCTGTTCGGCACCCGCTCAGCGCCGACGATGGAGAGCGCGACGTGGTGGGTGACCCCCGCCTCGCGCTCGCCCGCGAGCAGGTTCTTCGTCGACGTCGTGAAGAACGCGAGCACGTCGTCGTCGGCGAACGACGGCGAGTTCGAGACATCGACGACGACGTTGGCGCCGACGAGCACCTCGGCGAGGCCTTCGCCGGTGATGGTGTTCACGCCCGAGTTGGGTGACGCGGCGACGGCCTCGTGGCCGTGCTCGGTCAGGTGCTCGACGACCTTGGATCCGATGAGGCCGGTGCCTCCGATGACGACGATCTTCATGACTGGTGCCTTCCATCAGGGCCGCGGCGAATCCGCTGCCGTCATGTAGCTCAGACCGGGCTGCCCGATGATTTGTGACGGGCGAGTCAGTCGATCTCGGGGCGTCGGCGATTCCAGGCCGCGAGCTTGCGCGGTGCGGTCGAGAGCCAGAGCACGTCGATCATGTCGATCGCGTCGATGCTGAGCACGCCGAGCACGTGGTCGTCGGATCGGCGCAGTGCGAGGCCGAGCCGTCCGTTGACGTGCACCGCGTGCAGCACGGCCTCCGGATGCATCGCCAGTCGCCGTCTCAGCACGCGAATCGCGCGAGCACGCCCGCGAAGATCGCACCCGCCATCGTCACCGGTGTCGACGACCAGGCGTACCTCGGGATTCAGCACGCCCGCCAGCGCGAAGTCGTCTCCAAGTTCGAGGGCGACGCGCAGGCGAGCGACGAGGTCATGAGGCTGCACGGGAGGCCACTGCGCCCAGCTTGTGGGGGTTCATCATCCAGAGCACTTGCTCGATGCCGAGCGAAGAAGCGACGAGGGTGAGCACCGCGAACGTCGTTCCCTCCTTCGAGAGCAGCATCGAGGGCCGCCCGTTGACCTCGGCCTCGGTGACCTCCACGCCCACCCAGAAGTGCGTGTGGAAGGCGCGGATGTACTTCGCGACGATCGCCCGGCTGCGCACCGGGAACTTCGAGGCCCGCACGACACCGCCGCCGTCGGAATACGACACGACGTCTTCGGCGAACAGCCGTTCGAGCTCGACGAGGTCGCCCGTCTGCGCAGCGCTGACGAACGCCGTGAGCAGTCGTCGCTGCTCCTGCTTGGTCACCTCACGCCGACGTTCGCCCGTGAGGTGCTTCCGCGCGCGAGAGACGAGCTGTCGCGCAGCAGCCTCGGAAACCTGCACGATCTCGCAGATCTGCTCGTAGGGGTAGGCGAAGGCCTCGCGAAGCACGTACGCGGCCCGCTCGGTCGGAGTGAGCCGCTCGAGCATGACGAGTACGGCGACGCCGAGCGCCTCGGCACGTTCGGCGCCGAGCGTCGGGTCGGCGCTCGTGTCGACGGGCTCGGGCAACCACGGCCCGACGTAGGTCTCACGGCGAGCACGGGCGGATTGCAGTGCGTTGATCGCGAGCCGAGTGGTGGTGGTGGCGAGGAACGCGGGCGGCTCCAGCACGACCGATCGATCGGTGCCCTGCCAACGAAGCCACGCCTCCTGCACGATGTCCTCCGCCTCGCTCGCGCTGCCGAGCATCCGATAGGCGATGCCGAAGAGTCGCCCGCGCACGGCTTCGAATGCGGCGAGCGCGTCGTCGAGGTTCTCATCCATCGGTGATCCCGTCGGTCGGCAAGTGAGGACCGCGATCGTCCTTTCCAGCTGAGACCGCATGGTACGCGCGGATGTGACGGCTTTCCAGGAATTGCCCCCATTTTCGGATGAAGGCGGCGGCGGATGTCACAACGTCGCGGCATGCCCGGTCGAAGCTCGTGACAGGCTCGGTCGAGTCGTGAGGCAAGAGCGGGAGCACCGGGTTTCAGGCGGCCCTCTTCAGGGTTGCGCCAAGCAGACCACGACTGGTCCCACCCGCCGCCGAGGCCCTGTCGACGCGAGGTCATGAGATGGAGGGTTTCGATGAGCACACGAGATGGATTCACGCCGGTCGAGTATCCGGATGCCGCCGGGTACCCGGATGGGGCCGGGTTTCTCGACGAGGGCACTGCTGCACTCGTCGACGAGGTGACGACGGCGGAGGTTCGCGAGGTCGACCGGCCCTCGGCCGATGCCGCGTTCGAGATCGAGGTGCATCACCACGCAGAAGCGCACCGGTACGCTGCGACGATCGACGGTCGTGAGATGGCGTATGTGCAATACGACGAGGTCGACGACCGCATCGTGGTGCTCACGACGAGCGTCGACCCCGAGTTCCGCGGCCGTGGCATCGCTGCCGATCTCATCGCCGATGTGCTCGACGACCTGCGCGAGCGGAACCGGCCCATCACCGTTCGCTGCCCGGTCGTTGCGGCGTTCATGGCTGGGAACCCGCAGTACGCCGACCTGCTCGAGCCGAACCAGCCACGCTCGAGCTGACGCAATCGGTGGGTCGACCGGCCTGCCCGCCCTCCGCGGCTGCGGTCAGCGCGCGGTCGCCGCCTCTGCCGCTTCCAGGCGGCCGGATGCCACGGCAGCCATGAACGCGGCGTAGTCGCGCTCGTTCTGGTCGGCGTAGGCGACCGCGAACTCGCCCAACGCCCGATCGAACCGGTCGCTCGACCCGAGGTAGGCGGCGATGGCCACCCGATCGCCCGAGCGCGCGTGCGCTCGGGCGAGCATCTCGCCGCACGCGGTCGCGTACAACTCAGCGCCCGCCGCCACCATCACCTCGACGTCGAGGCCGCCCTTCCAGTCGTGCAGCTGGCGCAGGTAGAAGTCGCGTACGACTCCGTCGTGCCCCGTGACCTGCTGCCAGCCGAGGAAGATGTCGCTGGCCGCCTGCATGAGCCGCTGACCGCGAACGACCCGCTCACCGTGTTCGACGTATTCGCTGGGCGGCAGGAACCGTTCGAGCACCGATGCTTCGGCCTGCTTTGCCTGCAGCATGAGTGGATCGCCGTCGTCGCGCCCGCGCAGCAGCACGATCCACGCACGAGTGCCGACGCTGCCGACGCCGACGACCTTGCGGGCCATGTGCAGATAGCTGAACTCGGCGAGCGGATGCCGCGTGCCGGGCAGCGTCGTCTGGTAGCTGCGGAGCAGCGCGCGCATGACCTCCTCGTCGTCGGCGTGCGTACGCCCCAGCGGCCCCAGGTCTTCGATCGGCACCACGAACGGCGGGTCGGCGGCGATCCTCGGTCGGCCGTCGACCAGGTGCACGAGCTTGGAGAACGCCCGCGCGCTGTCGCGTGCACGTGCCTTGGCGAGCACCGAGTCGGTGCGTTTCACCATTTGCTTCTCGAGCTTGCGTTCCTTCTGCCGGGCGCTGACCCACGCTGACAACGCGTCGGCGTCGAACCGGTCGTACCACGCGTCGAGCACGCGCGCCTCGGCGGCCCGGCGCATCTGCTCGCGATATCCCCGCGCGGCCGCGCGACGGATCGCGTCGCGCTCGTCGTCAGTGAAGTCGCGGTGGCGACCGGCCACCTCGAAGCTCGCCACGAGGCGCTTGAGATCCCATTCCCAGGGGCCGGGGAGGGTCTCGTCGAAGTCGTTGATGTCGAAGATCAGCCTGCGTTCGGGGGTACCGAACACACCGAAGTTCGAGAGGTGGGCGTCGCCGCACAGCTGCACGGTGATGCCGGAATCGGGAGTCGTCGCCAGATCTGCAGCCATCAGCAGGGCTGCGCCACGGTAGAAGCTGAACGGCGACGCCATCATGCGGGCATGGCGGATCGGCACGAGCTCCGGCACGCGGGTCGTCGCCTGTTCTTCGAGCAGCGACACCGGATCGGTACGGTTCGCCGGCGGCTCCCACGCCGCATGCGCGGACCGCGGCACGCGCATGCGGGCGGCGCGGCCCCATTCGGCGCGCGCGCTGAAGTCGGTCGGCGCCGGCTCCGGGGGCAGCTCCTCGCTCGCGTCGTTCATGTCGTCTCCTTCACCGGTTCGGCGGCAGCATCGGCCTCGGCCTCGGGCGGGCGACCTGCGATCTCGGTCGGAATGCCCCGTGAGAAGAACAGCGACAGCAGCGCGATCACGATCAGCGCGACGAAGGCGACACGCAGTGATTCGATCTGCGAGTTCTCGTAGATCGACGTCAGCTCCGCGGCATCCGCTTCGTTCAGCCCCGCCTCCTCTGCGAGGCCGTCGACGGATGCCGCAGGCACGATCTCGACGCCGCCTGCCGTCGCCTCCTGCACGGCCGAGCGGGTCTCCGCAGACAGCTCGCTCGTCGCGACGGCCGATCCGAACGAGGTGGCGAGTGTGCCGATGAGCACGGATCCGATGAGCGCGGTGCCGAGGGAGGAGCCGAGGTTCTGGAAGACGCCTTGCAGGCCCCCGACCTCGCTGGACTGCGTCTCGTCGACGCTGGACATGTTCACGTTGCCGATCTGGGAGGCGAGCAGCCCGAGGGCGGCGCCGGCCGCGAACATTCCAGCTCCGAACGCGATGCTCTTGAGTTCGAGGTCGACCGCGCCGAGCAGCACGATGGCGCTCACCACGAGGATGATCTGGCCGGCGCGGATGATGCGACGCGGCGACCAGATGAACGACAGCTTCGTGCCCAGGATGGAGAAGAGTATGAGGGAGATCGAGAGCGGGAAGATCCTGATGCCCGTCTCGAGCGCGTCGAGCCCGAGCGTCATCTGCAGGTACACGGGCACCATGAAGAACAGGCCTGCCGTCAGGGCGTACTGCGCCGCGAGCACGGTCAGCCCGCTGCGGAGCCGCCCGATCGAGAAGAGCGAGACGTCGACGAGGGGCGCGCGACCCGCGGCGACCAGGCGTCGTTGCCGCCCGATGAACGCCCAGATCAGCAGCGCTCCCGCGAGCATCAGCCACAGCGTGAGCGAGACCCCGAGCGGCGCGATCGCGACGCCGTTGATCTCGGGCGACTGCAGCGGAGTGACCCAGCCCCACGTCTTGCTCTGCAGCATTCCGAACACCACGAGCACCAGGCCGGATGCCGAGAGCACGACGCTCAGCAGGTCGATGCGCGCCGGCCGGGCTCCGGCCCGATCCGTCACCGCGCGGGAGAAGATCACGACGCCGATCATGATGACGACCTCGGCGACGAAGACGTACCGCCAGCTCAGATAGGTCGTCATGAAGCCGCCGATGAGCGGACCGGCGGCGACCGCGGCACCGGAGGCCGCGCCGATGATGGCGTAGGCGGTGACGCGTTCGTGTCCCTCGTAGTTGTCGGCGATGAGCGCCGCGATCGCGGGAATCACGAGCACCGCGCCGAGCCCCTCGATCACCGACCAGCCGAGGAAGAGGAACCCGATATTGGGGCTGAACGCGGTGATGAGCGAACCCAGGGCGTAGATGCACGAGCCGATGACGAACGCTCGTCGGCGGCCCCAGACATCACCGAGCTTCGCTCCGAGCAGCATGAAGGCCGCCATCGTGAGCGTGTAGAAGGTGATCGCGCCCTGCATGGCGGCGACGCTCGTGTCGAGATCTTTCACCACGGTGGAGATCGAGACGTTCATGACGGTTCCATCGAGCACCATCACGAACTGCGCGCTGCCGAGGATTGCGATGACTGACCATCGCTTCATGCGCGGCGTCGATCGGTCGGCGCGATCATCGATTCGCCGGCAACGGTCCTTCTGCACATCGGCACATCTCCTGCCCCCGGGCGTCTCCACCGACGCCGACCGCCACCAGTCTCCTCCTCGGGGCGCTGATCGTGGTGATTTTTCTAGATCGACGTGCCGACGAGCTGAGCGAACCGGGCGATCTCGGGCTCGTTGCGCTGATAGTGCGACCACTGACCGACGCGGGTGCAGGTCACGAGGTCGGCCCGCTGCAGTGTTGCCATGAACTGCGACGCCGTCGATTGCGAGACGTTCGCTCGGGCCTGGATGTGCTTCAGGCACACCCCGACCTGCACTGCGGGCCGGTCTTGAGGCGGGAACGAGCCCGGGTCCTTGAGCCACCCGAGGATGGCGAGGCGCGTCGGATGCCCGAGCGCCTTGAACACGGCCACCAACTCGTTCTGCGTCGGTTCGGTCATGCATCGAGTGTATCGCAGTATCGCAATTTACCGATGATGTGGTACATCTTGGATCGGTAAAACACGATTTAGCGATGGAGTCGAAATGACGAGAACAGCACTGGTGGTCGGGGCACGCGGAGTGATCGGGAGCAACCTCATCGACCATCTCGAGCGGATCGGGGGCTGGAACGTCGTCGGACTCTCGCGTCGCGGCGGTCTCGACGCCGGCCCGGTGCGGCACCTCGCCGTCGACCTGCTCGACCGTGAGTCGACCGCTTCGACGCTCGCGGGCGCCGATCTGGCAGAGGTCACGCACGTGTTCTACGCCGCGTACCAGGACCGCACCGGCTGGGCGGAGTTGGTCGCCCCGAACCTGGCCATGCTGACCAACGTCGTCGATGCGATCGAGCCGATCGCGCCGGCACTCGAGCACATCAGCCTGATGCAGGGCTACAAGGTCTACGGTGCGCACCTCGGTGCGTTCGCGACCCCGGCGAAGGAGGACGACCCACCGCACATGCCGCCCGAGTTCAACGTCGATCAGCAGCAGTTCCTCGAGCGGCGCCAGGTGTCGGCGACGTGGTCGTGGTCGGCGCTGCGCCCGTCGGTGGTTGCAGGCGTGGGCCTCGGCAATCCGATGAACCTCGCGATGGTCATCGCCGTCTACGCCTCGATGAGCAAGGAACTGGGCGTTCCGTTCCGCTTTCCCGGGAAGCCGGGCGCGTACACGAGCCTGATCGAGATGACCGACGCGGATCTGCTCGCGAAGGCCACCGTCTGGGCGGCCACGAGTCCCGACAGTCGCAACCAGGCCTACAACATCACGAACGGCGACATGTTCCGGTGGTCTTCCATGTGGCCGAAGATCGCGAAGTTCTTCGACCTCGAGGTCGCGCCGCCGTTGCCGATGAGCCTCACCGAGGTGATGGCCGACAAGGCTGGGCTGTGGGGTGAGATGGTCGAACGGCACGGGCTCGTCGCAACGCCGTACGAGGATGTCTCGTCGTGGCGCTTCGGCGACTTCGTGTTCGGCTGGGACTACGACGTGATCGCCGACACCTCCAAGTCGAGGCGGGCCGGCTTTCACGAGTACGTCGACACCGAGGCCATGTTCCTGCGGATCTTCCAAGACCTCCGGGATCGGCGTCTGATTCCCTCGAGCTGAGGCGCCGGGCGGCCGGCGGGCGTCGAGCGCCGCCGACCGCCGCATACAGTGAGGGGATGGATGCGTGCGCCGCCCTCGCTGAGTCGATCGAGCGCCTCGCCGAGCGAGGACATTCGAATCGGCGGTTCCTCAAAGAACTCGGCCGTCTGGCGGGAGTCCGGCGTGGAGCGCTCTGGTTGTTCGATGCCGCCGGCGGCGGCCGGAACCGGCTGCGTGGGCGTGGATTCCGGGCAGCGGTCGACGACGAGACCGACGGGCAGGCGAGGCACTTCGCCGGCACGGTGGCCGTCGCAGTTCGCCTCGGTGGCCGGCTGACCCGCTGGCTCACCGTCGCCGTGCTTCGCGACGGCCCAGACAGCGCCGACGGACGGCTGAGCGAAGCGGCGATCGAGTTCGCTCGTGCCATCAGCAGCGGCGAGCTGGCCCAGGCGGATGCAGCGGGCTGGGTGCGCGACCGCCTGTGCCGTGCTTCGGCGGCTGGCGCCTGGGAGGCGCGCTCGCGCTGAATGTGGTGGGTGTGCGCGACCGGCGTCGGCCGGCGGGTTCGGGCTCAGCCCGCGAGCACCGCGTCGAGGCTCTTGCGCACGATGTCGAGACCGCGCCCGAGCTCGTCGTCGGAGATCGTCAGCGCCGGGAGGAACTTCAGCACCTCGTCGTGCGCGCCCGAGGTCTCGATCACGAGTCCGCGCGTGAAGGCCTCGGCCGAGATGCGGCTCGCGAGCCCGCGGTCGGCGTCGCACGCCAGGCCGAACATGAGGCCGCGGCCGCGCACGACGAAGCCCTGCTCGGGGTGATCGGCGGCGACGCCCTCGAGTTCGGCGCGCAGCATCCGTGACTTCGCGGCGATCGCGTCGGTGAATGCGGAGTCGGTCCAGTAGTTCTCGAGCGCGGCGCGCGCCGAGACGAAGGCGAGGTTGTTGCCGCGGAAGGTGCCGGTGTGCTGGCCGGGCTTCCACACGTCGACCTCGGGCCGCAGCAGCACGAGCGACATCGGCAGGCCCGAGCCCGAGATCGACTTCGAGAGGGTGACGAGGTCGGGCACGATGCCGGCCTCTTCGAACGCGAAGAACGCGCCGGTGCGGCCGACTCCGGCCTGGATGTCATCGAGGATCAGCAGGATGCCCCGGGCCGCCGTGATCTCGCGGAGACGGCGCAGCCACGGCGCGCTCGCGACGTTGATGCCGCCCTCGCCCTGCACCGCTTCGACGATGACGGCGGCGGGCAGGTCGAGGCCCGATCCGGGATCGTCGAGCATCTTCTCGAGCAGGTCGAGCGTGTCGACCTCCGCTCCGAGGTAACCGTCGTAGGGCAGGCGCACGACGTCGTCGAGGCCGACACCCGCCGCGCTGCGGTAGTGGCTGTTGCCGGTCGCGGCGAGGGCGCCGAGGCTCAGGCCGTGGAAGGCGTTCGTGAACGCGACGATGGTCGAGCGGCCGGTGGCTTGACGGGCGACCTTGAGCGCCGCCTCGACGGCGTTCGCGCCGGTGGGGCCGGTGAACTGCAGCTTGTAGTCGAGGCCGCGGGGTTCGAGCACGAGGCGCTCGAAGGTCTCGATGAACGCCTTCTTCGCCGAGGTGGCCATGTCGAGGCCGTGGATGATGCCGTCGTGCTCGAGGTACTCGATGAGTGCGCGCGTGAACGCCGGATTGTTGTGCCCGTAGTTCAGCACGCCCGCCCCGGCGAAGAAGTCGAGGTATTCGCGGCCGTCGACGTCGACGAGCGTGGAACCCGTCGCCTGGTCGAAGACCGTGGGGAACGCGCGGATGTATCCGCGGACTTCGGACTCTCGTCGGTCGAAGACATCCAGGGCTGCATCGCTGCTCATGGCAGGCGTTCTCCTCTCGAGGCGGGGCGGCGGTGACTCGACCCTACGTCGTCTGGCCGAGCGTCTCGTGCATGCGGCATCCGATGTGCAATCTCAGGGTTGCAGTGAGGCTCGCGACATGCAACCATGAAGTTGCATGAAGCGAAGGAGAGAGAGATGACCGCCGTCCGTACGCCGCCCCACCCCACGCTCGTGCTCGCCGTGCTGTTCGCCGGCGCGTTCGTCATGGGCTGCGCCGAGATGCTCGTCGTGGGCATGATCGACCTGATCGCCACCGACCTCGTCGTCACGGTTCCCGCTGCGGGCGCTCTCGTGACCGCCAACGCACTCGGGCTCGCGATCGGCGGTCCGCTGCTGACGTTCCTGACGACGCGATTCGACCGGCGGGGGGTGCTGCTCGCCACCGTGGTCGTCTTCCTGCTGGCGAACCTCCTGCCGGCATTCGGCGCCGACTACTCGACGTTCCTCGTCGCCCGAGTGGTGATCGGCGCGGCCCAGGGGCTGTTCATCGCGGCAGCCATGGTCACCGCGACCACGATCGTGCCGCCGGAGCGAGCGGGCCGTGCGATGGCCGTCGTCATTACGGGATTCGCCTCGGCGAGCGCGCTCGGACTACCGCTCGGCACCCTGCTCGGGCAGGCGGTGGGTTGGCGCGGCTCGTTCACCGCGGTCGTCGCGGTCGCGCTGGTGATTCTCGTCGTCGCCGCCTGGGGGCTGCCGTCGGTGCCGACACCGCGCGAGAACGGGGCGGTCGGCCAGGCCCGATTCGCCTTCGCTCCGCGCGTCCTCGCCGTGCTCGGCCTGGCGGCGCTCATCTTCGTCGCCATCCAGTCGGCCCTCACCTACCTGGTGCCGTTCCTCGCCGAGGTGACGGATGTCTCGGGCCCCGTCGTCGGCGCGTACCTGCTGGCCTACGGAGTGGCGACGACGGCGGGCTCCTTCATCGGCGGCCGCTTCGCCGACGCGAATGCCACTCGCGCCCTGATCGTGGGCGCGGCCGGCGTGACGGTCTCGCTCCTCGTGATGGTCGCCTTCGGAGGCAGCCCGATCGTCGTCGCGCTCGCCGTGATCGGCATCGGGCTCTTCGGCATGGCGACCGGCCCATCGCTCCAGCACCGGGTCGTGAGTCTCGCCGGACCCGGCGCACCGCTGGCCGCCTCTCTTCCGGCATCCGCGGTCAACCTCGGAATCGCCGGAGGAGCATTCGCCGGGGGAGCGGCCATCGACCTCAACGGCATTCCCGCGGCGGTCATCACCGGCGCGGTCGTCGCGGCGATCTCGATCGCCGCCGCCTGGGCGACCGGATTCCTCAAGCCTGCGGCCATCGCCGCGCCAGAACCTGTGGCAACCCAATAGCTGCAGGCACCCCAGGAAAGGAAGATCATTGTGACTATGACCGACAACGAGGCATCCGTCATCGACGAGGGCACCTTCACCGTTCGGCGCACGATTCGCATCGCTGCGCCCGCCGACAAGGTGTGGACCGCCGTCACCGACCCCCGGCACATCTCCAAGTGGTTCGGGCTCACGGTGCTCGATGGAACGGGGGCCGGGGCATCCGGCACCATCACGTTCCCCGACTACGGCAGCGTGCCGCTGCGCGTCGAGGCGGTGGATGCCCCGCGCATGGTCTCGTACCGCTGGGGCAACGACGATGCCGCCGACCACCGGCCCGATGCCCTCGACGACCGCTCGACGGTCTTCACCTTCACGCTCGAGCCCGTGCCGGAGGGCACGCAGCTCACCGTCGTGGAGACCGGATTCGACCGCACACTCGACCCGGCCGCCAACATGTCGAGCCACGCAGAGGGCTGGGTCGTCGAACTCGACAAGCTCGTCGCCCTGCTGGAGGGCGACGCGTGACCACGGGCACGCTGGTTCCGGTGTTCGCCGCACTCGGAGACGAGACCCGGTGGAGCATCCTGGCCGCTCTCGGCGAGGGCGACGCGTCGGCGTCGGCCCTCGCCGGGCGCCTCCCGGTCACGCGGCAGGCGATCGCGAAGCACCTCACGGTGTTGCAGGAGGTCGGTCTCGTGGAACCGATTCGCGTGGGGCGCGAGGTGCGGTACCGGGTGATCGGTTCGCAGCTGAGCGACACCGCTCGCCGGCTCGAGTCGATCGGCGCCGAGTGGGATCGCCGTCTCGCGGCGATCAAGCAGATCGCCGAAGGGCTGTAGCGCGGCGGGTGAGGAGCGCGCCGTCATCTCGCTGAGGACGGCTCGCTCGAGAGCATGCGTCGCAGCAGCGCGAGCTGCGCCTCGGCGAGCTCGCGCATCCCGGCGGCGTCGAGGTCGTCGACGTGGGCGACGCCCCACTCGTCGAGCGTTCGCAGCGTGGCCAGGACGAGCCGGGCCTGCAGCTCGGCAGGCAGGTCGTCGCGCACGGTTCCGTCACGGCGGCCGACGAGGAGCACCTCGCGCAGCCACGCCTCCACGGCGCGGAAGATCGACTGCACCGGCGAGTGCACGTCCGCCGGGACGTCGCTCAGGTAGAAGATGCGCCCCAGGGTCGTGAACGAGGCATCCGTCGCGACCGTCTCGATGAGGCGGTGCTGCAGCTGCGCGGCCGTCTGCCAGAACCCGGAGCCACCGAATTCCTCAGGGCTCGGGACGCGCAGCTGTGCCGCGACGCCGCTGCTGAGCGCATCGACGACGAGGTCGAACAGCGCCTGCTTCGAGGCGACGAAGTGGTAGAACGAGCTCTTGCTGAGGCCGCACGCGCGGATGATGCGATTCAGCGACGCCTGGTCGTACCCGGCTCGGGCGAACTCGCGCGAGGCCTCGCGCACGAGTCGGTCGCGCCGTTCAGCCGGCATGCGATCGAGGTCGGCGGTGGTCATGAGAATCACCCTACCAAGGGCGTGGACCGGGTGGTCCATGGTGAGCTATCGTGATTGGACCACCTGGTCCACGGGTGCTGAGAGGAGAAGCGAATGACCCTTCGAAACGAGACGGTCGAGGCGCAGTACGCGCGCGCGGCCGACGACCCGTTGCGGGTGCTCGTCGTGGGTGCAGGCATCGCCGGAATCGCGGTGGCGCAGCTGCTGCGACGAGACGGCCGGCATCCCGTGCTCATCGAATGGTCGGGCGACGAGCGTCCGCCCGGGTACATGCTCGCGCTCATGCCGATGGTCGACCCCCTGATGGACGACCTCGGCGTCCGGCGTCGCTATCTCGACGAGAGCGTCGAGCTCGGTCGCTTCCGATTCCGGTCGCACACCGGCCGTGCCGTGCGCACGGATTCGATGGGCGCCATCCTCGACCGATACGGAGACTACCGCGGCATCGGCCGCGGTCCGCTGCTGGAGGTGCTCGCCGACGGCGGGTGCGATGCGGCGTTCGAGACGACGGTCTCCGCGCTCGACGAGCGACTCGACGCGGTCGAGGTGACGCTGTCGACCGCGGGGGTCGAACGGGCCTACGAATTCGATCTGGTGATCGTGGCCGACGGCATCCGCTCGACCACGCGAGACCTGATTCGCGGCAGCGGACCCATCGACGTCGTCGACACCGGGTGGAGCGGCTGGGTCGTCTGGACGGATGCCGACGCCGCGACCGACCTCGGCGAAGAACTCTGGGGCGCGGGGTTCATGCTCGGCGCCTACCCCGTCAAGGGGCGCATCGGCGTCTTCCTCGGCGGCCCCGACGAGGACCTCCGCGCCGGCCCGAGGGTGTTCGTCGACACGGTCCGTCGGGCACTTCGCGCGGGCTCGCCGCGCATCGATGCCGCCCTCGGCGCGGTCGCGGAGGCATCCGACCCGTACCGCTGGCAGCTCGACGACGGGCGCGTCGCGCGCTGGGCCACGGCACGCACGGTGCTGCTCGGCGACGCAGCCGCCGGATTCCTGCCCACCGCGGGCATCGGCGCCGGCATGGCGCTCGAGTCGTCCTGGGTGCTCGCATGCATGCTCCGGCATCTGCCCGCTGCATCCGGCCTCGGGCCGCTGCTCGCGCGTTGGGAGGCGGCGCAGCGGCCGCGGGTCCATGCGGCGCAGGACAACTCGCGGGTGCTCGCGCGGCTGATGTTCCGCCGGAGCCGTGCGCTGGCGGTCGCGCGCGATGTGGCGATGCGGCTGCTCAGCGTGGAGATGGCGCTCCGACCCATCCGGCGCCTGCTGCAGAGGCCGCCCGATCCGGATCGCCTTGCCGAGGAGGCCGTCAGGACATTCGTCCCGTCGAGGTCGTGACTTCCGACTCTGCCGAGCGAGTTGCACCGCTCATAGCGTCGAGGTCATGAATGACATGACCATACCCGATACACCTTGGACCACGACCGATTCACGCACGAACGCGAACGCGGATGCGAGCGCGAACGCGCTCCGCCGCGGCAGCGGGGATGCCGCAAGCGCGCGCCGTCGCCGCTTCGGGAGGCTGGCGACCGTCGTGGCAGGGGTGGCCTTGCCGCTCCTCGTGTGGGCGATCGCCGTGCCAGTCGCCGGCATCGACCTCACGGCGGGGTCGGCCGCGCCCGCGCAGACCGTGACGCCCGCATCCGTCGTGATCGCCGGGCTTCTGGGCGGAATCGGCGCGTGGGGCGTGCTCGCCCTGCTCGAGCGCTCCACCACCCACGGCGGCCGCATCTTCGCGATCGTCGGCTGGGCGCTGCTCGCGCTCTCGCTGCTCGGTCCGCTCATGACGGGCGCGGTCGGAGCCGTGCTCACCGTGCTCCTCATGATGCACCTCGTGACCGGGGCGACGCTCGTGATCGGGCTTCCGCTCGCGGCGCGCCGCTCGCCCCGCGACAATGAGGGGCGATGACGTAGATTGGCCACGCGAATGCACCCCGATCGGGAGCACTGGCTCAGGACGAGTGACACGATGACGACAATCGACGACCACCTGGACACGCTGATGCGGCCGGCGAACTGGCTCGCTTACCGGCCGGGGCCCTGGCTGTCGCTCATCGCGGCCCCGGTGCTGCTCGTCGCCCCGCTCGTGGCGGCGATCGGCACAGGTGACTGGGCGCGATCCGTCTACCTCCTGCTCGTCGGCGCGGCGTTCGGCGTCGCGGTCTCGTTGCCGTTCGGCTCGCGCCGCCGGCCGACCGCCGTGACCGAGCTCGTGTTCGTCGCGCTCCTCGCGCTCTGCACCGGCTACCTGGTGGTGTGGCGCACGAGCGAGGCGCTGCTCTTCCCGCTCCTCGCGGTCGCCGCATCGCTCGCGATCCGCCGGCGTTGGGCCATGGGCATCGTCGGCGCCATCTCGGTGAGCGGGGCATGGGCCGTGGGCTTCGAGACGGGGTCGCTCGAAGCGGCGGTGCTCGTCGGGTTCTCCGCCTTCGCGGGCGGTGCCGGCAACTTCCTCGTGCAGTACTACCTGGCGCTGGTTCGAGAGCTCGACCGCACGCGCGAGCGTCTCGCGGTCGCCGCGGTCGGCGAGGAGCGACTGCGCTTCTCCCGCGACCTGCACGACCTGCTCGGGCACTCCCTCTCGGTCATCGCCGTGAAGTCCGAGGCGGCCCGCCGCCTCATGACCCGCGATCCGGATGCCGCGGAGAGCCACATCACCGAAGTCGAAACGATCGCGCGCGACGCGCTCGGCGAGGTGCGATCGGTGGTCGCCGGCTCTCGATCGGTCAGCCTCGTCGAGGAGATCGCGAACGCGCGCCGCGCCCTGGAGGATGCCGGTATCGCGACCTCAATCGCTGCGCCGCCCGGAGCGCTCCCGATCACCGTGGACGCGATCCTCGGCTGGGTCGTGCGCGAGGGAACGACGAATGTGCTGCGCCACTCGGCTGCCCGTCGCTGCAGCATCGAGGTGACGGCGACGCAGGGTGTCGCCCGCATCGAGGTCGCCGACGACGGCCCGAGTCAGGCGCCGGATGGCGCAGCGTACGCGCCGTCGGCGCCCGCCGGGAGCGGACTCGAGGGCCTTCGCGAACGTATCGAGGCCGCCGGCGGTTTGTTCGCCGTCGAGGTGTCGGGTTCGCGGTTCCGCCTCACCGCAGCGATCCCGCTCGCATCGGAGTCGCGCAGGTGAGCGTGCCGACGACGATCCTCATCGCCGAAGACCAGGGCATGATGCGCTCGGCGCTCACGACCCTGCTCGACCTCGAGCCCGACCTCACCGTCATCGGCGGAGTGGAGCGCGGTGATGAGGTGATCGCTGCGGCAGGGCGCCTGCGTCCCGACGTGGTGCTGCTCGATATCGAGTTGCCGGGGCGCAGCGGCCTCGACCTGATCACGCCGGTGCTCGAGGCGGTGCCTGGCTGCGACGTGGTCGTGGTGACCACGTTCGGCAGACCCGGGTATCTCGCGCGGGCGCTCGCCGCGGGGGCACGCGGGTTCCTGGTGAAGGATCATCCGGTCGAACAGCTCGCCGAGGCGATCCGGCGCGTGCGTGCAGGCGAGCGGGTGGTCGATCCCCAGCTGGCGGCCGAAGCCCTCGGATCCAGTAACAACCCACTCACCGAGCGCGAAGCCGACGTGCTCCGAGCATCGGCTGCGGGGGCCACGATCGCCGATATCGCGGAGCAGCTGTTCCTCTCGCCGAGCACCGTGCGCAACTACCTCTCGAGCGCGATCGGCAAGCTCGGCGCACGCAACCGGCTCGAGGCGCTCACCGTCGCCCGCGACCGCGGTTGGCTGTGAGCAACGTATTGCGCGATCGTAGTCCGGCTCACGTCGTGCTACGAGGCGAAACCGGGTGACGATCGGCGTCCGTACGAATGCGACCGGCGAGAAACGGCAGTGCCGGTGCTCGGTAGACGAGCGCCGGCGGATGACTCGGCTCGAGCGTGAACTCGGCGCGGCCGAAGCGCCACATGCGGTTGAAGAGGTAGACCCCGACGGTCACCGTCTCGTCGGCAGGCACCTGCCAGGTTCCGATGCCCCACTGGGCCGGCTGGCCCCGCCCGGCGATGACGAGGGTCGGCCTGATGCCGGCGTAGAGCGCGAACCAGGGCTTGTGCAGCGTCAACTGGATACGGCGTGCCGCGGAGTCGTCGGAATTCATGGCGCTCGCCTCAGCCCGCGGCGTTCTCGGGCCACGCGACCTCGAACCGCTCGAGCACGATCTCGTGTTCCTCGGTCCACTCGAAGCCGAGTCGCTCGGCTGAACGCTTCCAGTAGCGAACGTGCCCGTCGCGCCAGGACTCGAGGGTGCGGTCGCCTTCGCCCTCGTCGTGCGCGAAGGCCTCGTCGACCTCGTCGAGCACGGCGATGCGGAGTTCCCGGCTGCGGAGCACCGCGCGCGGGCGCCCGGTGGAATCGCACGCGATCCAGTGGCTGCCGACGCGAGGCAGCGGCTGCTCGTCGGCGGCGAACTCGGCCACGAGCCCGGCCGTCGCTCGCTTCGTGCCAGCGAGCACGAGGTCGATGAGCTCGTCGGTGAGCGCAGGGTGGTCACCGAACTGTTCGACCGACGGCGGCTCGGAGTCGGTCGCGCGGTTGGGGTGCGCGGCCCGATATTCCGCCCACATCTCGGCGGCGGCGGAGTGGTCGACTGGGGCATTCGCGGGGAGGGTCTCCATACGGAAAGTGTGGCAGGCGAGCACGCGGGTCCGGACCGGTGCCCGCCGGCCCGCGCGGGTCGCGGGTCGCGAACGAGCGATCCGGGTACGCTGCTGCGTGTGATCACCGACCGCGACATCGCCCGCTGGCGCCTGCATTCGCAGCACCTCGCAGCACCGGTCGGGTCGGCCGAACAGGTCGTGCAGTCGCTGGTCGCCGTGCAGGCCGAGAACGCGCCCCAGTCGGCGTGGGCGGTCGCGACGCGAACGACGGTGCCCCGCCGCGACGACCTGGCGAAGGAGCTCGCCGACGGTCGCGTGCTGCGCACCCATGTGTTGCGCTCGACCTGGCACTACGTGCACGCCGACGACCTGCAGTGGCTGCAGGACCTCACTTCGCCTCGCGTGCTGCCGGTGTTCACGCAGCAGCTGCAACCGCTGGCCGATCGCATGACCGCGCTCGCCGACGCGGTCGAGCAGCTGCTCGCCGAGGCATCCGATCGCCCTCGCGCCGAGCTCGCCGACGCACTCGCTGCACGCGGTGAGCAGCTCACCGGACAGCAGATGATGCTGCTGCTCGGTTTTCTCGAGGTGCAGGGGCTCGTCACCAGCGGTGCACCGCGTGATGGCGAGCACACCTACGCGTTGTTCGCCGATCGCGTGCCCGAGCCGCGGCGGCTCGACCGCGACGAGGCACTCACCGAGCTCGCGCTGCGCTACTTCGCCGCGCACGGCCCGGCCACCGAACGTGACCTCGCGTACTGGGCCACCCTCACCCTGACCGACGTGCGTCGCGGCATCGCCGGTGCCGCCGACCGCCTCGCCTCCTTCGAGCACGACGACCGCACCTTCTGGCACGCCCCGGGGGATGCCCCGGATGCGGCATCGCCGGCGGGCCACCTGCTGCAGGTGCTCGACGAGATGTACCGCGGCTACCAGGATTCCCGCTGGATGTTGGATGCCGACGGCGTCGTGCCGCGCGGCCGCGAGACGGCGATCGGCATGGCCCTCGTCGACGGGCAGCTGGTCGCGGGAATGAAGCGCACCGTCACGCCGAAGGCCATCACCTTCGAGATCCGGCCGCACCGAGAACTTCGATCGGGCGAGATCGCGGCGATCACGGATGCCGCGGCCCGGTACGGCGCATTTCTCGGTCTCGACGCCCTGGTCGATCTCGAGGCGGTCGGCGCGGGCGAGGCCTGACCGCCAGCGCGCTCGGCTCAGTCGGCTGTCGCGCCGGCGCTCGCGTGGGCGCCGGCGTCGGTGCCGTTCTCGGGCCGCGCGAAACGGAGGAAGAACGCCGCCGCCCGCTTCGCATCGCCGTGAATGCGCAGCTCGCCCGCCTCGAGGGCGTCGTCGAGCGTGCGCCGGCGGAAGATGACGGCGCGAAGCACGGACTCCGAGGCTTCGACGACGATCGCGGGGTCGGCCGTCGAGGAACGCGCGACATCGATGGCGTCGTCACCGACCTCGATGTCGAACGCGTCGCGCACGAGTTTCAGGCGAACCCTGCCGGTGAACCGGCCGGGTTCCGGCACGAAGAGCGCCTTGAGTGCGAGCGCGAAGGCGTCGTTGCTCATCTCGGTGCCGGGCGGCGGAGGCGTGAGCGCACCCCAGCGCGACATCGCCACGAGCGCCGGTTCGAGAGCACGGCCGTGCGGCGTGAGTTCGTACACCTGGCTGCTCACGGGCGGTCCGAGGAGCGTTCGCTGCACCACACCCGCGGTCTCGAGATCTTTGAGCCGCTGGCTGAGCACGTTCTGGCTGATGCCGCGCAGGCCCGCGCGCAGGTCGGTGAACCGCTTGGGTCCGAAGATGAGCTCGCGCACGACGAGGAGCGCCCATCGCTCGCCGATCACGTCGAGGGTGCGGGCGATGCCGCACGCATCTTCGTACGTTCTGGTCGTCATCGAACCATCGTACGCCATCCGCACCGTTGACTCAGCCATCAGGACTGTTCGGTGCGAATTGAGGAGCGCCGAGCCGCGGCTCGCACCATGCCCCGATCAGCGCGACAATGGTTGCGACGTGAAGGGGCAAGCATGAGTGAGCCGAGTACAGACGCGACGACGGATGCCGCGGCGCCGAAGCCGATTCCGGGCGCTTCGCGCGCCCCGCATGGCCCCGGCCATCACGCCCTCGACTGCCCCGAGTGCTTCGAGGAACTGCAGCGCAACCGCGACTGGTGGAAGGCACGCCCCGAGGGGGCTCGCCTGGTCGGCCTCGTCGTCGCGCGCGATGACATGCCGTCGGTGGTCGAGCAGCGCAACGATCTGGCCGATTTCGGCGTCGCGATCCTCGACTTCAAGCACCCGGCGCCCGAGGCGCCCGAAACCTGGGAGCAGCGGCTCGGCCGGCTGTTCGGCACGCTGCGAGCCGGCGACGTGCTCGTCGTGGCGAACGAGCACGCCCTCGGTCGCAACCGCGACGAGGCGGCACGTACGATCCGAACCCTGCAGCGGCACAACCTCGTGGTGAAGGTACTGAACCACGGCGCATCGCACCTGGAGGATGCGCGCGGCTGAACTGCGCCGCTTGGCACGGCGTGACGACCAGCAGACCGCGGAAGTCCCCCCGCTCGGCACGAGCGGAGGGACATCCGGTCACCTCGGGTGGGGCCGTCGATCAGCCGGCCGCGTACACGCCGAGCTCCCAGATGGAGTAGCCCCAGGTGGTCGTGCGGTCGATGCCCTGCATGCGCACGTACTGCACCGGCTCATCCTCGGGGAACGTGAACAGGTCGAGGGCGCAGGTCGAGTCGTCGACCGTGCGAACCGTCTTCCACGTCGTGCCATCCGTCGAGGTCTGCAGTTCGTAGGCGGTCGCGCAGGCGGCCTCCCAGTTGACCGTGATGCCCCGCACGACCGTCGGCTCGCTGAGCTTCACCTGCACCCAGGAGTCGTCGCTGTACCCCGAGGCCCAGCGGGTCGACGGGTCATCGTCGTTGACGTTCTCGGGTCCGAAGCGAGGCACCTCGGTGCTCGACGCCGACGCCGTGCCGGCGGGTGCGACGTTGACCACGTCGCCCGCGCCCCACATGTCGAGCGTGAACCCGATGCGGCCGTGGAAGACGTCGAGCACACCGTCGGCGATTCGCACCTTGGCGTTGCCCCACGTGTTCTCGGCCGGGTCGACGACCACCGCTGCAGCCTGCGCCGCCGTGGCCTTCGCCGAGGTCGCGAGTTCGTCGGATGTCGTGTCGTCGCCGTCGATCCGTGCCTGCACGGCGTCGAGCAGGGTCACCGTCGACTGGCCCCACAGTGCGGTCGCGTCGAGCCAGGGGCTCGCGTCCGACAGGAACGCCGGGTCAGTGGGACCCGAGCGGATCGCCGTGGGGGCGTCGGCCACGGATTGGGCGTAGGCGCGGAGGTCTGCGACGGCTCCTGCCTTGTCGTCGGCCTCCCATCGCTCCCAGAACTCCGAGATGTGCGCGGTGAGTTCGGGCGATTGCGGCTGCCAGGGTGCTCCGAAGCTCGGGGCGAGGTGGTTGAGGTCGGCGAAGATCCGCAGCGCGGCGCTCGTCGGGGCGTCGTCGCCGGCAATGTAGTCGAGCGCCTGCGACCAGTTCTGCTGCGCGTCGTACGCCTGGTCGTTCCAGGTGAAGTCGGCCACCCCGAAGATCGCGATCTTGCTGGCCGCGGCCTGGTTCATGGGGTTCGAGACGATGCCCGAGAGGTACTCGCCGAGGCCGGCCTCGCGCTTGTCGTAGGGCGCGAGGAGCAGGCGCCCGGCGGTCTGGCCGTAATCGTTGACCGGGTAGTTGTCCCAGAGGAAGGTCGGGCCGCCGAAGACGGTGGCGGCCTTCTGAGCCTGGTCGACCGTCACTTCTTGCGGCACGACGCCTTCACCGGTCCACATCACGACGACGTCTTCGTCCATGCCGCGCAAAGCGGTCTTGTAGCCCGAGTCGGTCGTGTTGTAGTACTCCGTGGGCACCATCTGCAGCGGGTGCACGCCGTCGTGCGTCTCGACGAACTCCTTCTGGACCCGGTCGAGGAACGCGGCCTGGGCGACACCGGCCGTGGTCGCGCTCGGTGCGCCGAACGCTGCGCGGTCGGCGTCGCAGTGCCAGCGACCGTAGTCGATGTCGTCGAGGGGGATGTTGAAGGCGCGAACCCCGAGGTCGTACATCTGCTGCAGCTTGGTCACGAGTGCCTGGTAGTCGGCATCGCTCGAGTAGCAGACGGTGTTGCCGGGGGAGAGGGCGAAGGTGAATCGCACGTGGTTCTCGGTGGCGGTCTGCACGAGGTCGCCGAGTTCGGCCAGCTTGTCGGCCGGGTACGGCTCGCGCCAGCGGTCTCGGTGATAGGGGTCGTCTTTCGGCGCGTAGATGTAAGTGTTCGCCTTGACGTCGCCGTAGAACTCGAGCTGGTCGAGTCGTTCCTCGTGGGTCCACGGCTCGCCGTAGAATCCCTCGATGGTGCCCCGAAGAGGCATCGAGGGGAAGTCGCTGATCGAAGCTCCGGCCACGCGGAACCCGCCGTCGTCCTTCGGCACGAACAACTGGTCGAGCGTCTGCACCGCGTAGAACTGGCCGGCGGCATCGACGCCGCCGAGTGTGATGGTGCCGAGCGGCCCGCGGGACGCGTCGGCCCGCACCGCGTATCCCTCGGCATGGGCCGGCACCTCGGTGGCGCCGAGTGAGGAGCCGATGTCGGCTCTCGATGCCGCGCCGAGTTCGATCGTGAGTGGCGCCCTGCCCGAGGGGTGTGCGCGCTCGTCGATGCGGTCGACGCCGTGCTCGCTCAGGGTCTCGCGGAGGGCAGACAGCGCGCTGGGATCGGTGCTGGCATCGACGACGACCTCGACCCTGCCCGGCACGTTGAGGTCGGAGCCGGCGCGCGTCATCGACTGCGGGGTCGGGCTCACCGTCGGCAGGGCTCCTGTTGGAGGGGCCGCGGCTGCCGGGAGCGGAACGAGCACCCCTGCGAGCGCGACCGCGCAGATTCCCGCCGAAGCGAGTGTCTTGCGAATGGATTGCATCATTGCCTCCAGAGAGTTCGACGTCGTCGTCTGATAACTTTGTTGACTTAGCAAACTAAGTTTCGTTCGAACCTAAGCGATGGCTCACGAGGCGTCAAGTGACAGGATGATCTCGTGTCCAGCAGCGTGACCCGACGCGTATGACCGAGGAGACGATGGCAGTGAGCACCGGCGGCCCGCAGCGCAAAGCCGACCTCCTGCACCGCTTCGCGGGCAGCGCGGGAGTCGATGCGCAGAACTCCATCCGTCGCGAGAACCTCCTCCGAGCGCTCGGGCTGATCGCGCGGGAGCCTGCTCCGGTCACCCGTGCGACGATCGCGCGTCAGACCGGCCTCACCTCGGCGACTGCGTCGTCGCTCGTCGCCGAACTGATCGAGCTCGGGCTCGTGGCTGAGACCGGGCTCGCGGCGAGCACCGGTGGAAAGCGCGCGACGGGCCTCGAAATCGAGCGGCGGTCGTACCTCATCGTGGTGGTGGTCGTGCGTACCCGCGCCGTCGACACCGCCCTCGTCGACCTGACCGGTCGCGTCGTGGCGAACCGCCATCGCGAGATCTCCGGCGGCGTGGATGTCGCGGCGGTCGTCGAGGCGGCGCGCGATCTGTCTCGAGGGTACGAGCGACGCATTCTCGCCGCCTGCGTGCAGGTGCCCGGGGTCACGGCCAACGGCGTCGTGGTCGACAGCGTGCAGCTCGGCTGGCGGGGCGTGCACCTCTCGAGCATCATCGAGGAGGCGCTCGGCGCACCGACATCCGTCGTGAACGATGTCGATGCCGAGGCGCTGACCGAAGCGGTCGACGCCGAAAGCGGAGCGGTTCGCCTGGTGGTGCACCTCGGCGAGGGAGTCGGCGCAGCGGTCACGAACGGCAGCGCACTCATGTCGGGCGCGACCGGCCGGGCCGGCGAGATCGGCCATGTTCGCGTGATCTTCGAGGGCGGCCGCTCGACCTGTCGGTGCGGCCTGTCGGGTTGCCTCGAATCGGCGACCTCGATGAGCGCGATGCTCGGCGACGCGTACACCGACGAGCTCGACGCGCACGACACGAGCCTGCTCGCCTCCACGGCGGAATCCCGCGAGCGCATGGCATTCGGTGCGCGGGCCCTGTCGCGGGCGCTTCGCATCATCTCCGCGCTCCTCGATCCGCAGGAGATCGTGATCGCCGGCGCCGCGCAAGCGCTCGGCCCGCACTTCCTCGGCGCCCTGCGCGACGAATTCGAGATGTACCCGGCGAAGGGCACCGCTCCGGTGTCGATCCGCTACGGGCGACCCGAGCTCGGCCGGTATCTCGGCCCGGCGCGGTCCGCGCTCGCGCCGATCCTCGGCGATGTGCTGCCGCTCACCGACGGGGCCAAACGCGAACCGTCGAGTCTCGGCTGAGACCCATCGGTCGACCGCCTCGATCGCCACGACCGGATCGAAGCGGTCGCCCGCGGTCGATGCCGGTCTCCGGCCCGCGACTCCGTCAGCGCAGTCCGTGCCGATCGGCCCAGTCTCCGATCGCAGCGGCGATCGCGGCCGGCTGGTCTTCTTGTGCATGGTGGCCGGCGAGGCCGCCGTCGGCGATCTCGAGCGCGGAGATCGATGCGGCGCACCACTGCGTCATCGCTTCGTCGATGAGCAGGGTCGGCGAGCCCGAGAACGTCACCAGCAGCTTCGGCACCGTGGCGCTCGCCGCAAGCCATCGGTCGGAGGCCTGGATGCGTTCGACGACGGCTGCCGGTTCGCCGCCGAGCGGCATCTGTCTCGCCCAGGCGAGCACGGGTGCGCGGCTTGCGGGCGTGGGGAACGGCGCGAGGTAGGCGTCGAGCTCGGCGCCGACGACCGGCGTCAGCACTCCGCCGGTGAACGCCTGACGGATGAATGCGTCGGTGGCGAGCACGCGCTCCTCGCCCAGGCCCGGCGCGCGCACCGACTCGGAGCGTGCCTGCGCCTGCGGCGAGAGGTCGCTCCACTCCATGGGCCTCACGATGCTCTCGAAGAACGCGACGCCGAGTACGCGATCGGGATGCCTCGCGGCCCAATCGAATCCGAGTGCACCACCCCAGTCGTGGCCGACGAGCACGGCGCGCTGCACGCCGACGGCATCGAACCAGGCGTCGAGGTAGCGTGCGTGGTCGGCGAAACCGTAGGCGAGGTCGGGCTTGCCCGATCGCCCCATGCCGATGAGGTCGGGTGCGAGCACGTGTCCGGCGCCGAATCGGCTGATGACGTTTCGCCACTGATGCGAGGACCCGGGATTGCCGTGGAGGAACACGAACGTGGTGCCCTCGCCGTGCTCCTCGAAATGCATGGTGGAGTCGAGTATCGGGATCGAAGGCATGGTCGTCGCTTTCTCTTTCGTCTGAACCGGTTACCGTTGGCGCTGCCAACGATATGCAGAAACGTTGGCCGTGTCAACGAATTGGTATGCTGGGCCCATGGTCGAAGAACTCGCCCCTCGCTTCGGGCAACGGGCCACGTGGCGGCTCTCGGCGATCGCGCAGCGGTCGCACCACCTGCTCGCGAGCGCATTCGCCGAGCGCGGTCGACGCGGGTACGACTTCCGCGTGCTCGCCGCGCTCGACCAGTTCGGTGAGCTCCATCAGGCGGCGATCGGCCGGCACGCCGGCCTCGACCCGAGCGACGTGACCCAGACCGTTCGCGACCTCGAGGCCGCAGGAGACCTCACGCGGCGGCCGAGCAGTGACGATCGGCGTCGCATGGTGATCGCGATCACGCCGACGGGCACCCGTACGCTCGCGCACCTCGAATCGGCGATCGACGAGGCGGAGGCGGCCCTGCTGGCTCCTCTGAACGCGGCTCAACGGGAGCGCTTCATCACAACCCTCGAGATGCTGGCGGAGGCTCACGGCCCACGCTGACGGCATTCCCCGTGGGGGCATCCGAAGGTCGCGGCGTCGGCGCAGGACTCGACGCCGACCGCCTAGTAGCCGGCGCTGATGCGAGCGTTGGCGTTCCGCACGTAGCCGGGAATCATGAACAGGTCGACGATGACCCAGACCAGCACGGCGAACAGCAGGAAGGCCCCGATGAGCAGCACGCTCGTCACGATGCCGAGCACGGTGAGCACGAGCTGGATCACGGCGGGAGCGGTGTTGCCGACGTAGAAGTTGTGCGCGCCGAACCCGCCGAGGAAGATGGCGAGCACGTACGCGATGCCCGTGTCCTTGAGCGGTCGCTGCGCCACGTAGAGCACCGGCTGTTGCGGGGGAGCGTATGCACCCCACTGCCACCCGTCCCACCAGCGAAGGTGCCCGGTGCCGGGCTCGGGGTACCAGCCGGCCGGCGTTGCGGGCTGCTGCACGATCTCGCTCATGAGTCCGGAGCCTATCGGTCTCGTACCGACGCCCGCGCCAGGCGACGGCGCCCCTCTAGCATGGGCGGGTGGACTTCTCCTTCGCCTTCACTCCCGACCTCATCGCCGTCTTCGTGACCCTGTTCGTGCTCGAGGTCGTGCTCGGTGTCGACAACGTCATCTTCATCTCGATCCTCGCGTCGAAGCTGCCCAAAGAGCAGCAGGCCCGGGCACGCAACATCGGCCTCACGCTGGCCATGGTGATCCGCGTGGTGCTCGTGTTCTTCGCCGGGTGGATCATCACCCTGAAGGAGGACGTGGTCGTCTGGTTCGGCATGGGCTTCTCGGTGAAGGACTTCATCCTGATCGCCGGTGGCCTCTTCCTCGTCTACAAGGCCGTCACTGAGATCCACCACAAGCTCGAAGGAGCTGAAGAAGAGCACGGCAGGGCGCCCAAGAAGATCACGTTCAGCTCGGTGCTCATCCAGATCCTGCTGCTCGACATCGTGTTCTCGCTCGACTCCGTCATCACCGCCGTCGGCATGACCGAGAACCTCCTCGTCATCGTCACCGTCGTCGTGCTCTCGTTCGGCATCATGCTGTTCGCGTCGCGATTCATCTTCACGTTCGTGAACCGCCACCCCACGGTGAAGATGCTCGCGCTGTCGTTCCTGCTGCTCATCGGCGTCTTCCTCATCGCCGAGGGCTTCGGCGTGCACATCGACAAGGCGCTCATCTACGCGCCGATGGCGTTCGCGATCCTCGTCGAGGCGCTCAACCTCGCGGCATCCGCTCGCAAGGCGAAGCGCGAGCACCGCCGCCAGCAGGCCGTGCAATTGCGCCCGGAGTACCCCGACGTCGACGAGTCGGTAGCCGTGTCGGCGGCGCTCTCGACGCGTCCGGGCCGAGGCTCGGTCGGCCTCTCCAATCGCCCGGTCGAGGGCGAGACCGACGCCTCGGAGGAACGCGCCGGCCTCGGGTGATCGGCAAGGTGCCCTCGGAGCATCAGCAGGCGGTCGAGCGCATGTTCTCGCTGGCGAACCCCGAGAAGCCGGGTCGGCTGGGGGCCGAGGACGAACTGGCTCGGTGAGCTGCTCCTCGGCCTCGATCTTCGGCACGAACTCAGAGATACCTGTCACAAATCGGCGCCCTGCGGCGTCGTATGGGTAGAGGCTCTGAGAGGAGACGAACGTGCGGGAAGCGCAGGTGTCGCGGAAGGATTTCACGGGTCGGCTGTCGGATCGATTGGCACGCTCGGCCGTCGGCAAGCGCGGCGCCGCGGTGCTGATGGAGCTGCGGGGCCGCGTCGTACCCGTGCACTGGTCGAACATGTTCGGCGCGGTCGCGCTCGCGTGTCTCGCGGTCATCACCGTGACCGGCGTGATCCTGATGTTCCACTACACGCCGTCGAGCGCAACGGTCGTGTACGAGGGGCGGTATCCGACGCTCCACGGCGCGGAGGTGTCGAAGGCGTTCGCCTCGACCCTGCACATCTCGTTCGAGGTTCCCGGCGGGCTGCTCCTCCGTCAGGCGCACCACTGGGCGGCGCTCCTGCTGCCGGCGGCGCTGATCGCGCAGCTGCTGGTCACCTTCTTCACCGGGGCGTTCCGCCGGCCGCGGCGGGCCGCTTGGGTGCTCCTGTTCCTCATCCTGATCGCGGCGCTCGCGGGCGGCTGGAGCGGCTACGCGCTGCCCGACGACATGCTCTCGGGCACCGGTCTTCGCATCGTCGAGGGCATCGTGCTCGGCATTCCGCTCGTGGGAACGTGGATGAAGGAGCTGCTGTTCGGGGGCCAGTTCCCCGGAGAGATCATCGAGCGTCTGTACCCGCTGCACCTCGCGGTCGTGCCGGCGATGATCGCGCTCATCGTGGTTCGCACCACGCTCATGTACCGGCACAAGCCCGCGCAGTTCGCCGGCCCCGGGCGGACCGGCGCGAACGTCGTCGGCGTGCCGCTCCTGCCGAACGCCGCGGCGCGCATGGGCGGACTCTTCCTCATCGTCGCGGGCGTGCTGCTCGTGTTCTCCGCGACGGTGACGATCAACCCGATCTGGTTGTACGGGCCGGCCTCGCCGAGCAACGCCGGCGCCGGCAGTCAGCCCGACTGGTACACGGGTTTTCTCGACGGCGCACTCCGACTCGTGCCGCCCGGCTGGGAGTTCGTCGCACTCGATCGCACGTGGACCCTCGCCGTGCTCGCGCCGCTCGCGGTGATCACGGTCTTCCTCCTCCTCGTGGCCGTGTACCCCTTCATCGAGGAGCGGGTCACCGGCGACCGCCGCGAGCACCACCTCCTCAGCCGCCCGCGGAACACCCCCACGAGAACCGGAGTCGGCGTCGCCGGCGTCGTGTTCTACACGACGCTCTGGGTCGCCGGAAGCGCCGACCTCATCGCGGTCATCTTCAGCCTCACGATCGAGGGCGTCGTGCTCGCGCTGCAGATCGTGCTGGTCGTCGGGCCGTTCATCGCCTTCTCGCTCACCCGTCGCGTGTGCCTCGGCCTGCAGCGCAAGGATCGCGATGTGCTGCTCCACGGGTTCGAGACCGGGCGCATCGTGCGCCTCCCCGGTGGCGAGTACGTCGAGGTGCACGAACACCTCGACCGCTACGACCGCTGGCGGCTGCTCGATACCGAAGACTCGCCCCGCACCGAGGTGGCGCCCGCCGATCGCGCCTGACGCCCGGCGGGCCGCAAAATTTCATGTACAGTGAGCTATACGCATAGTTCGCTATACATGGAGGAATGATGGTTTTTCGCTGGTTGCTCACCGCTCTGATCGGAATCGCGGTCGCCGCGGTCGTGGGCGTGCTCGCCTGGGCGCTCTCGCCGATTGCCCCCGAATTGTCCGGAGTCGTCTTCGCCGCGACGGCGCTCCCGTTCGGCGTCCTGCTGGGCTGGACGCTCGTCGTCGCGCCGAAGAGCATGCCGGCATCGCCTCGCACCTCTGCTGATTCTGCGGAGACCGCATGGCTCAACACGGCATTGGCCGGCACCGCGACCGACCTCGTCGTGATCACGGGGCTCGCGCTCGCCGCGATCTCGATCGCACGCATCGAGTTGCCGACGCAGCTCGTGCTGCTCGGCGTTCTGCTTCTCGCATTCACCTCGGTGGCGGCCCGCTATACCGTCGTTCGCACACGGGCAGTCTGGGCGTGAAGAACACGGTGAAAGAGCGCCGCCAGGCGCTCGGCTGGTCGCAGGCGCACCTCGCGGAACAGCTCGGCGTGACGAGGTTGACCGTGATCTCCATCGAGAAGGGTCGCTTCGACCCGAGCCTGCCCCTCGCCTTTCGCCTCGCATCCGTCTTCGGGCTCCGCATCGAGGAGCTCTTCGAGCCCGACCGCGAGCAGCCCTGACTCTGCCTGAATGACACAGTTGCCCTGCCACGCTCGAGTTGCGTTCACTCGGTGGCGGACCACCACTGAACCGAGCATGCTGGAGCCCATGGAGCAGACGGATGCCTCGCGCCGAACCTTGCGCGTCAGTCGCCCCGACGGTGCCGTGATCGCGGCCGAGGTGATCGGATCGACGGAGCATCCGCTGGTCGTGCTGGTTGCCGGCGCCGAATCGTCGATGGACTGGTGGCGGCCCGAATTCTGCGACCTGATCGTGGATCGCGGGCTCTGCGTGGTGCGCTACGACCAGCGCGGCATGGGCGAGACGACGCTCGGTCCGCCCGGCACTCGCCGCGACGGGCTGACGGTCGCCGTCGACGACGCGGTCGCGGTGCTCGACGCGGTCGGCGCCGGTGACGCGCACTGGGTGGGCTTCTCGGCGGGCGGATGGGCCGCACAGCTCGCGGCACTCGACCACCCCGAACGGGTTCGCGTGCTCACCCTGGTGTCGACGAGCCCGACGATGTTCGAGGCCGACCCCGACCTGCCCGGTGCCACGGCGTCGATGCAGCAGGCGTGGGCGAACCCGCTGCCCGAACCGGACTGGAGCGACGAGAGCGCGGTGGTCGAGTATCACGTCGACATCGATCGCGACTACGCCGGTGACGAGTTCGACGAGGCGCATGATCGAGCGATCTGGGCGGCCACGGTGCGCCGGTCGCCTGACATGCATCGAGACGAGGGCGGCCCCGATGTCTTCGAGCCCTCCCCGCGCTGGCGAGAGCGGCTCGGCGAGCTCCGCGTGCCGACGACCATCGTGCACGGCACCGCTGACCCGGTGTTCCCGCTCGGCAACGGCGAAGCGTTGGCGCGCGACATCCCCGGGTCGCGGCTCCTGACGATCGCCGGCGGCGGACACGAATTGCCGCCGAACGCGTGGCCTGCGGTCGTCGAGGCGGTCGCCGCCCGCCCGTGACATCCGCCGCGCAACGGAGGAGGCTGGGCGCATGGGTACGGTGACGATTTCTTTCGAAATGACGCTCGACGGGGTCTTCGACCCGATGGATCCCTGGTTCGATCCGGATGATCCGGGGGTGCAGCGCGCCTCAGACGAACTCGTCTTCGGTGCCGACGCGGTGCTGCTCGGCCGAGAGAGCTACGAGTTCTTCCGTGAGTACTGGCCAGCGCAGACTGATGAGCGTGGCTTCGCCGCGCACTACAACGCGTTGCCGAAGTACGTCGCCTCGAGAACGTTGTCGGGGCCGCTCGACTGGAACGCGACGCTCATCGAGGGTGACGTCGCGGAAGCGGTGCGGGTGCTCCGCGACCAGTACGAGTCGATCATCTCGCACGGCTACGGCGAGCTGGCTGCGACGCTCATCGAGGTCGGTCTGGTCGACGAGGTGCACGTCGACATCCATCCGTTCCTGGCGGGAGAGGCCAACATCCGGCTGCAGCCGGCGCACCCGGCCGGCCTGCGACTGCTCGACGTGCAGAAGTACGAC
Source organism: Agromyces sp. GQ35 (assembly GCF_059758475.1). Taxonomy (NCBI): domain Bacteria; kingdom Bacillati; phylum Actinomycetota; class Actinomycetes; order Micrococcales; family Microbacteriaceae; genus Agromyces; species Agromyces sp. GQ35. The sequence goes on from NZ_JCAXEO010000001.1 coordinate 1,887,453, forward strand.
TCGGGCGTCATCGCCGCGAGGTACGCGCCGGCGTCGGCCTGACTCGCCGCTGAACTCCGCCCGCTCCGCTGCAGGTCAGGAGGCCGCGGCGCAAGCCCTTGAACCACCCGGTCCGGGTGCCCGAGGATCGAGACGCGAACCGAAAGGACTCCGACTGATGAAGATCACCGACAATGGGCCCGAACCGAACGTGCTCGATATCGAGACCGCGACGAAAGAGAACGACACCTACCGCACCGTTGCGTGGAGCGGCAAGTACCTGCAGGTGACGTTGATGTCGATCCCGGTGGGGGAGACGATCGGGCTCGAGGTGCACCCAGAGACCGACCAGTTCCTGCGCATCGACGCGGGCCGCGGCCGAGCGAAGATGGGGCCGGCGAAAGACGAGCTGACCATTCAGCAGGATGTCTCCGACGGCTGGAGCATTCAGGTGCCGGCCGGCACGTGGCACGATGTCGAGAACACCGGCGACGAGCCCCTGCGTCTCTACGTCGTGTACGCGCCCGTGCACCACGCCGCCGGCCAGGTGCAGCAGACGGCCGACGAAGCCGAGCGCGACGAGGAGTCGGGTGCCGATGAGCCGCCCGAGTGGAGCGTCGAACCCGAGGGCGGGCAGCCCGACGAGCACGCCTGAGCCTCTCCGAGCTCGCCGGACGCGCCCGAGCGCACCTCAGGGCGTGTTCGGCGCCTGTCCGATGCTGAGCCACCCGTCGGGCTCGTTGCCGCGGCGAGCTTCGGAACCCTGGCCGGCGCTCGCCGGGTCACCCTGCTTCATCGACTGCAGCTGACGATCGACGTCGGCCTTCGCCGAGAGCACCGCCAGCTGCCGTTCGATGTCGGCATCGGGCGCGGCGGTGAGATCTTTGAGGGCGCCGCTCGCGAGCAGTTCATCGGTGGCGGCGGCACGCGCCTGCATCTGGGCGACGCGATCGCGGGCCCGGTCGAGGCTGACGCCGACGTCGTTCATATTCGACCCGATGCCGGCCACTGCCTCGTTCGCCTTCACCTGCGCCGCCGAGGCGGTGTAGGTGGCCTTGATGGTCTCCTTCTCGATGCGGAACGCCGCGACCTGCTCATCGAGGTGTCGTTCGCGCTCCTGCAATTGCGCGGTCTGCCGCTGGAGCACCGTGTACTGCTCCTGCAGCTTGGCGACCTGGTTCTCGAGCAGGGCGCGACGCTCGAGTGCCGCGCGGGCGAGGTCTTCGCGGCCCTGGGTCATCGCCTCACGGGCCTGCTCACCGAGCCGCTGATACCGGGTTCCCATCTCCTGCCCCTGCAGGTCGATGCGCTTCTTCGCCGTCGCGACATCGGCCACAGCCTGGCGCACCTGCTGCAAGAGCTTCACTTGCTGCTCGTAGCTGTCGTCGAGCGTCTCGCGCGGGTCTTCGACCTTGTCGAGGGCCTTCGTGGTCTTGCTCCGGAAAATCGTTCGGATCCGTGACGTGTTGTCGCTCATGGTTGAATCCCCCTAGTTCAGACGATCGGGCGAGTGCAGACGATCGGGCGAGGTCGGCGGTCGCCGACCGGCGACCCGCGTGCGAGTCGGTTCGAAGCGGTCATCCTGCTGGTTGAGCCGGTGCAGCTCCCGTACCCCGGCGTGCAGCGCGACGACTTCTCGCTCCATGTCGGCGTTCAGCGTGGTGAGGCTGTCATCGGTCGAACCCGCGAGGCCCGACGCAACCGCCGCGCGAAGGCGGCGCACCAGCGCCGCGACCTGATCGACGCGATGGCCGGCGGCGGGCAGCTCCTCGGCCAGAACCGCGGAGTCGGTCTCGCTCTCGAGCAGCCGCAGCTGCAGATCGAGGGCGACGCTCTCTTCGGTGATGCGGCGGAAGAGTCGCGGCAGCTCACCCCGCGGCCCGTCGCTGCGCCCGGCGAGATCGACGGCAGCCTGCCCGCTGTCGAGTGTGTCGGCAAGCCGCACCCGGAGGAAGCGGACCTTTCGCTGCGGGCCGCGGCTGAACCCGGCGCGAGTTCGCAGCGCCGTGCCGGCGAGAGCGCGATTTCGGCGAAGTCGTCGGTACAGCGCTCGCCCGATCAGCACCACCGCGGTGATCGCGACGACGACGAAGATCAGGAATGCGACGAAGATGCCGAGCAGGATCTCCATGAGGCCCACCTCCCCACGGTGTGCTCGAGGCAATCGCCCGCAGTGAGCCGTGGTTCATCATTCGGATCCATGTCTCCGCCTTCGCCATGCTTCGTCGCTGCGTCAGTGTCGCGTCGTAAACGCGATATAACGCAATCTACGCTCGCCACGGCAGAAGCGTTAGGGCTCTCTGCGAATTCGGAGCGAAGCTCCGTTGCACGCGTGCTCCGACCCGGCGGTGCACGGCGAGGCCGTCGCGCGGACCCCGACCGGGGGATGGTGCGCGACCCGGCGCTGTCCGTAGGCTGAGCGGCATCGACGGGCACGACGCCGCCCGTCCTCCGCCGAGGTGGGGGAGCGACCATGCTGGAGTGGTTCTACGACACGAGCATCGCGATCACGCTGCCGCTGTTCGTGGGCGCGTTCGTGGTGGTCTCATGCCTGATCGTGCTCGTGCTGCGCCCCGTCGTGCAGCGGCTCGTCAGCGACACGAAGGAGTGGGACCGCGCGCTCGCGCACGTGATCGGCACCTTCGGCGTGTTCTTCAGCATCCTGCTCGCGCTCGTCGCAGTCTCGGTCTACGAGAACTTCGCCCACACGCGCCAGGTCGCGATCGAGGAGGCGGGTCGAGTCGGCGCGCTCTACCGCGCGACCACCGGCCTCGAAGACGATCTCGGCGACGAGATGCGGCAGGTGCTCGACGAGTACATGCACACGGTCATCGAGGTCGACTTTCCCGACCAGGCGCATGGTGTTCTGCCGGGGGCGAGTGACACCCAGGTCGACGAGTTCGAGCGGCTCCTACACGCCGTCGAGGCCGATACCCGCACCGATCAGGCGGAGTTCGAGCAGGCGCTCGCCACCTTCGACGAGTTCATCGAGTCGCGGCGCGCGCGCATCGACGCCACCGCCCTCGCACTGCCGCCGCTCTTCTGGCTCGTCATCTGGGTCGGTGCCGCCGTGAATGCGGTGCTGATCGCGTTCATCCACGTGACGAATCCGCGCCTGCACCTGCTCATGGCGGGCCTGCTCGCACTGTTCATCGGTCTCGTCATCTTCGTCACGGCCGACACCGACCATCCGTTCGCCGGGGCGATCTCGATCGGTCCCGACGCCTACGAACGCGTGCTCGAGCAGATCATCGACGCCCGCAAGTAGTGCGCGAAGTAGTGCGCGACCTTCGCGAGTGCACGAAGCTCGATCAGCGGGCAGCGACGTGGACGCCCGAACGCACCCGCCCTCGGGTGCGTCAGCTGATCCAGTAGTACGAGAACGCCCACTTCTGGTCGTAGGAGCGGTAATGGCACGGGGTCACGATACGCGCACCGAGACCGCGGTACTGCGTCGAGATGCGTTGGCATTCGGTCTGGCTGTAGCCGGTGATCTTGTACCAGGTGGTCGGTGCCGCGGTCGCCGAGACTGCCGCGCCGCCCATCACCATCCCCAAAGTCAGACCCACCGTCGCCATCGCCTTCATCGCACGAGCTCGCATGTCGAATCCCTTCGTCGCTGAACCGCCCATCGACGTTCTCGCGTCTGATGGAGTGGGCTCAGGCTAGCGACGCGCCATGGGCGGCGGGAATGGGCAGGACTGCCCATGCAGCCGACGACTTGCGGGCTCGAATCCCCGATCTCAATGGCCGAGATCAGTTCGTCTCATTGAGATCGGTGATGGGCGGCGACTGCATGGGTGAGACGTCGATGTCGACGTTGCCGAACGTGAACGGGATCGTGAAGGGCTCGACGCCGTTCCAGGAGTCCGACGGGATCGCCATGAATGACGCCAGCGCCAGCGCCGCCCACGCGATCGTGCCGGCGACGACGACGATGACCGCGCGGTCGATGATTCGCAGTGCGGCGGACTCCGAGTTCGCACGACACAGCACGAGAGTCACGGCGATGATGACGATCACGGCCATCGCGGTGAACACGATCGGGCTCGGCCGCAGCGTGAGGTTGACGCACATCGGCACGACGTCCGTCGGATCGCCGCTTCTGTCGATGTACCCGCCATCGCCGGTGACCCCGCCGGAGCAGCGGCCTTTGCTCGCCCCGCCGACGATGGAGTACACGACCGCCATGCCGACCGCCCAGACGAGCAGACGCCGGATTCGGCGGATGATCGCCGCACCCGGCAGTGTCGAAAGGGTGGCAGCCGGCGCGCGGTCGAGCATTTCGGGCATTTCGATTCTCCGGTCTCGTTGGGCTACTGGCATGGTGGCAGCTCCTTCGAGAAGGGGGCAAGCGGATGTCGCATCCGCTCGCCCCGCATCCAGCGCCGAGATGAGCGCCTGACCGCCGGCGCGATTCCAGGCTCGCCTCGACCGCCGGCTCAGGCTCCGACGAAGGTCGCCTCGCCGAGTACCGTGCGCACGTCGCGCGCCGGGCGGCCGAGCACCTCGCTCACCGTGGTGGTCGTGGCTTCGTTGCGGCCGTCGAGCACCTCGCGGCACAGCTCGGTGAGCATCGTCGCGGCCTCGGGGCCCTCCTCCTCGGCGATGGCGGCGTAGAACTCGTCGAACGTGACCGGCAGGTACACGATCTCCCGTCCGGTGATCTCGGAGAGCAGGCTCGCGGCGTCGGCGAACGACAGCGACTCCGGCCCGGTCACCTCGAGCACGCGACCCTCGTAGCCCTCGCCGGTGAGCGCCTCGACGGCGACCGCGGCGAGGTCGTCGACATCGATGAACGGTTCGCGCACGTCGCCCGCAGGCAGCGCGAGCACTCCGCTGGAGGCCGCGCCCTGCAGCATCCCCTCGGTGAAGTTCTGCGTGAACCAGCTGGCGCTCACGACGGTGCCGGCGATGCCGGAGGCGTGCAGCACGAGGTCTTCGCAGGTGCGAGCGCCCGCTTCGCCCCGGCCCGAGAGCAGCACGATGCGGCGAACCCCGGCGCTGCGCGCCACCTCGATGAGACGCGTGATCGCGACATCCGATCCGGGCACGGCGAGGTCGGGAACGTAGGCCGCGTACAGGCGCTCGACGCCCTCGAGTGCCTGCGGCCAGCCCTCGGGCTGCTCCCAGTCGAAGGCGGGGCTCGTGCCGCGAGCCAGGCGGCGCACGTCGTGGCCGCGCTCGTCGAGCAGGTCGGCGACGCGACGTCCGGTCTTGCCGGTGGAGCCGATCACGGCGATGGTGGAGGTCATGGTGTGGGTTCCTTTCGGTTGGTGTGCGTCCACTCTCGCGACTGGGAGTCGGACGAACAATCGCCACAGGTACGCATTTCTATGCCGATCGTCCAGAGAACGGGACTTCTGGAATCTCGGCATGGCACTGTGGACGCATGGTCAATCCACGCAACCCGAGCGCAACCGCCGGTGAACAGCTCGGCGATGGCCTGCACCTCCTGCGGTTCACCGGCGCGCTCTACTGCCGTGCCGAGCTCTCCGCGCCGTGGGGTGTGGAGTTCCCGCAACTCGACGGGTACATGACGCTGCCCGTCGTCTTGGCAGGCAGGTGCCTGCTGGAGATCGGCGACGAACGGCACATCCTCGAGGCCGGCAGCGCGGCGCTCATCACGCGCGGGGCGCCGCACCGAATGCTGAGCACAGCGGATGCCGCGTCGACGCCGCTCTTCGACATCCCGGTCGAGCAGCTCAGCGACACGTACGAGCACATGCGGTTCGGTGGCGGCGGTGAGCGGGCGCAGGTCGCCTACGCGGCGTTGCGTGTGGATGCCCCGCTCACCGCTCGCCTGATCGCTGAGCTTCCCGAGGTCATTCGCGTCGACGCGTGGGATGACGGCGAGGCGGGCGTCTTCCAGGCGGTGCTGCGGCTGCTCGCACGTGAGGCCGAGGTCATCGAACCGGGCGGCGAGGCCGTGATGACGCGGCTCGCCGATGTGCTCGTCATCCAGGTGCTCCGCTGGTGGCTGCGCAACGCCGACCACGAGGCGACCGGATGGCTCGCCGCCCTCCGCGACCCGCAGATCGGCCACGCGCTCGGGCGCATGCACGCCCGCCCCGACGAGGACTGGACGCTCGTCGAGCTCGCCAGGCAGGCCAACATGTCACGGTCGGCGTTCGCCGAACGGTTCTCGACCCTCGTCGGCGAGCCGCCGATGCGGTACCTCGCCGGGTGGCGCCTCGAGCATGCGCACTCCGAGCTCGTGCACACCACGGATTCGATCGCCTCGATCTCGAGCCGGGTCGGGTACGCGTCGGAGGCCGCCTTCAGCCGCGCATTCAAGCGACACCACGGCACGACACCGGGTGCCGTGCGGCGGTCGCCGCGCGAACCGGACGGTGTCGGCGATCGGATGGCGCTGGCCGGGTCGCGCTCGACCGGCTGACGTGAGATGTGCTCGGCTCCACGAGCCCGGCTGGGCGTAGGCGCTATGGCCGCTGGCTGTGCGCGACGTGCTCGGCACGAACGCGGCCTGGCTTGTAGACGACCAACGGACGGTTCGAGTCTGCGTCGAACCGAACGGCGGCCTCGACCTCGTAGACCTCTGCGATCAGCCGCGGCGTGATGACCTCGGCCGGGCGCCCGGCCGCGACGGCGCGGCCGTCCTTGAGGACCAGCACCGTATCGCAGAACATCGCCGCGAGATTCAAGTCATGGAGCGCGACGACGGTGGTGACCGGAAGCTCGGTGACGAGCTGGAGCAGTTCGAGCTGGTAGCGGATGTCGAGATGGTTGGTGGGCTCGTCGAGGAGGAGTTCTCGGGGTCGCTGCGCCAGTGCGCGGGCGATGTGGACGCGCTGGCGCTCGCCGCCGGAGAGCCGATGCCAGAGCACATCGGCCTTGCCGGCGAGCCCGGTCCGCTCGAGCGCATCGGACACGGCCTCGGCGTCGGAGGCCCGGTCGCCGCCGAAGACGCCCCGGTGCGGGATGCGCCCGAGCGCGACGATGTCGCGCACGGTGATGTCGACGACCGTGTCGGCGTGCTGGGTGACCGTGGCGATCGCCCGCGCCACCTCGCGTCGTGACAGTTTCGCGAGGGCGGTGTCGTCGAGGGTGATCACGCCCGAGGTGGGCTGCACGGCACCGGAGAGGAGCCTGAGGAGCGATGACTTGCCCGAGCCATTGGGGCCGAGGAGCCCAACAGTCTCGCCTTGGAGCGGGCTCAGGGAGATCTCGTCGACGACGAGTCGGCCGCCGCGGTTCCAGGAGACCGATCGGGCGAGCAGTGTCACAGTGACCTCCGTCGGTGGAACATGATGGCGATGAAGCAGGGCACGCCGATCAGGGCCGTGCCGACGCCGATGGGAAGCGGTGACGGTTCGAAGGCGACCCGGGAGATCGCGTCGACCCAGACCATGAAGGCGGCCCCGATCAGGGCGGTCACGGGCACGAGACGTGCGTGGAGCGGTCCGACGAGGAACCGGGCCGCGTGCGGAAGCACGAGACCGACGAACCCGATGGCGCCGGCCACGCTGACGAGCGTCGCCGTGAGCAGAGCGGTCACGGTCATGAAGATGATGCGCGCCCGCCGCACGTCGACCCCCAGCGAGGACGCGACGTCATCGCCGAAGGCGAACGCATCGAGGGCCGGGGCTCGCACGAGGCAGAACACCAGGCCGCCGAGGACGGCGAATCCGCAGAGCGCGACGTCGTTCCACCGCACCCCTTCGAGGGAACCGAGCAGCCAGAACATCACGCCGCGGGTCTCATCCGAGTCGGCGAACGCGAAGATGACGAACGACGTCAGCGCGGAGAACAACTGGGTCACCGCGATCCCGGCCAGGATGATCTTGTCGTCGGCGCCGCCCGCCAGGCGAGCGATCACCAGGACCACGGCGAAGGCCGCGAGCGAGCCGATGAACGCGCCGCCGGAGATGCCGAGCGCGGACCCGCCGACGCCGACGATCCCCACCAGGACGGCCCCGGTCGAGGCGCCTGAGGAGATCCCCAGGACATACGGGTCGGCAAGCGGGTTCCGCAGGAGCGATTGCAGGATCACACCGCAGAGGCCCAGTCCCGCGCCGCAGGCCGCGGCCACCAGGGCGCGCGGCAGGCGGTCCTCCCAGACGATCGCGTTCTTCGACACCCGCACGGGGATGTCCTCGCCGCCGAGATGGTTGAGCAGGATGTCGCGCACGTTGACGAGCGACACGTCGGCGGGTCCCAGGGTGATCGCCACCCCGATCGAGACGACCAGCAGCGCGAGCGCGCCCACGCCGATACCCACGAACCGCAAGCGAGTGCCGCCCGGCGGCGACGCGGAGGGCACGGACTCCAGCCTCACCGGGCTGAGGGTCACTCCGGCGCCTCGAACTCGCGCAGTCCGTCGGCGAGGGCTTCGAGACCGTCGACCATTCTGATCGACGGGTTCATCTCGGCGCCGCCCAGCGCGACGAACCGTTCCTGGGTGACCACGGCGAGATCCTTGGTGATCGGGTCGGTCTGCAGGAAGTCGATCTTCTCCTCCGCTTGATCGCCCGGCCAGCGCTCACGGCTCAGGTCTCCGAGTACGAGCACATCGGGGTTCCTGTCGACGAAGGCCTCCCAGGTCGCGGCCGGCCAGTCGTCGTCGAGATCGGCGAACACGTTCTTGGCGCCGACCTCGGTGGCCAGCAGGTTCGCCGAACCGAGGCCGCCGGCGATGTAGGGAGTCTTCAAGTCCGAGAACCAGAACGCCACCGTCAGGCCTGAAGCGTCGATGCCGTCGAGAGCCACTTGGTGGCGGCCTTCGAGCTCCTCGACCAGTGCGTCGCCGCGGCTCGGAACGTCGAAGATCGCTGCGAGCTCGCGGATCTCCTGGTAGAGCGAGTCGATCGTCAACGGATGCGTCCGGGTGCCGCCGCCGTTGATGCTCGTGCCGCCGTCGCAGTCGGTCGGCGACAGGTAGGAGGGGATGCCGGTTTCGTCGAACCGGCCTCGCTCGGCCACGCCACCTTCGGCGAAATGGCGTCCGAACGAGGCCGTGACGAAGTCGGGGTCGGTGTCCAGGACCACTTCGTACGTCGGGGCTTCGTCAGACAATCGGGGCACCTCGGCGTTCGCCTGTTCGAGGTTCTCGCGCACGGGGTCGGTCCATGAAGCGGTGCCGACCATTCGGTCCTGCAGTCCGAGCGACAGCAGAATCTCGGTCGACCCCTGGTCGAGCGACACGACCCGCTGCGGCGCGGCGTCGAATGTCTCTTCCAGACCGCAGTTCTCCACCACGAGGGGGTAGACCGTGCTGCCTTCACCGGCCGCGACCGCCTGCTCCGGAACGGGCTCGGAGGCCCCGCAACCGGTCAAGCAGATCGCCACGACAGCGGCGCTGAACAGAGCGGGCGCGGCGCCCAAGCCAAGACTCACAAACAGTTCCTCGAGTTCGGGGTTCGTCGGCAGTCGGGCTACCTTCGCGTGACAGGTTATGTAAGCCTAACCTAATTTCAGTGGGCGGTCATTTCGTCGTGACCCTGGGGTCTGACGGGACGAGTGGCCACAGATTGATTAACCGCTTGACCAACCCTTCAAGGTGCGTATATCGTCTGCGTAACCGATTAACCAAACGAAGGCAATGATGCACCAGCGAGGGTTCTACCAGCCGAACGGCGCGTGGGTCGGAGATGTGATCCCGTGGCAGGAAGACGGCGTGTTCCACCTCTTCTACCTGCACGAGACGCGTCGATTCCCGAAAGACGGCATGCCATGGCGGCGCGTCGTGACCGAGGACCTGGTCGACTTCCGCGAGGCAGGCGAGGCCCTCTCGTCGGGAGGCGCGTCGGCCGACGACTTCAACGTCTACACCGGCAGCATCGTGCTCGCCGGAGACGGCACGCACCACGCCTTCTACACCGGACAGAACCCGGCGAACACGGGTGCTGACGGGCTGCCCCTGCAGGTCGTCATGCACGCGACGAGCGATGACGGCATGCACTCGTGGCGGCGGCATCCGTCGGAGACCTTCGGGGCGACCGCCGGGTACGAGACCGCGGACTGGCGCGATCCGTTCGTCTTCTGGGACGAAGAAGCGCAGCTCTGGCGCATGCTCATCACGGCACGCCACGCCGACGGGCCCGCTCGGCGCAGGGGAGTGATCGCGCAGTGCACCTCGCGCGACCTCGCGAACTGGGAGCCGGCACCGCCGTTCTGGGACCCGCGTCGCTACCTCGCGCACGAATGCCCCGAGGTGTTCCAGTGGGGCGACTGGTGGTACCTCGTCTTCTCCGAGTTCAGCGACGCCTTCACGACGCGCTATCGGATGTCTCGCAGCCTGCACGGGCCATGGATCGTGCCGGAGCACGACACGATCGACGGCCGCGCCTTCTACGCGGCGAAGTCGGCGGCCCGTGACGGGCGACGACTGTTCTTCGGCTGGATCGCGTCGCGAGAGGGCGCACACGATTCCGGCGCCTGGCAATGGGCCGGCACGATGTCGGTGCTCGAGGCGGAGCAGCGCGACGACGGCACCCTGGCCTTCCACCCGGCCGACGAGCTCCGCGACACCTTCACGCAGCCGGGCGAGGCGATCGCGAGCGGCACGACCCTGCGTGCTCCCGACGGCTACCGTGACGCGCTGACGGTCGACGACGCCCCGGCGTCGTTCCGACTCCGGGCCCGGCTCGAGATCGCCGAGGGCACGAGCGAATGCGGCGTGCTGCTGCGAGCCAGCGCCGACGGCGACGAGGGCTACGTGCTGCGTCTCGAACCGAAGCACGGTCGGCTGGTCTTCGACCGGTGGCCGCGCCAGTCGACGGGTACCGAGCAGTGGCAGATCTCGGGCGACGTGCCCTTCGCCGTCGAACTGGAACGACCCTGTCGGCTCGACGCGGGCGAGCACGAGCTCGAGGTGATCGTCGACGGCGACCTCTGCGTCGCCACCGTCGACAACGCGACCGTGCTGAGCACTCGGCTCTACGACCGGCCGAGCGGCAGGCTCGGCGTCTTCGTCGGCGAAGGCACCGTCACCGTCACGGAGTTCTCGGTGCTCTCCCGCGGCGAGCCCGAGCGCGAGCCGGCCGTTGCCGACGCCGCCGTTCCCGAACGTGCGCACGACCTCCTCGGCACCTCGACGTAACTTTCGACACCCGCGATTCACCCCCCTGCAGATCGATCAAAGGAGATTCCGACCATGTTGACCACGAAGCGCAGCAGAGCGTTCCTCGCCGCTGCCGCCACCGCAGCCGCAGCAGCCCTCGTGCTCACCGGCTGCGCGAGCGCCGCGAACAGTGCCGATCCGAGCGACGTCGACCCCGAGGGCGAGGTCGTGCCCCGCGAGATCTCATGGCTGCTCTCACGGCCCGCAGACGGCGGCGTGATCACGGCCATGCAGCAGATCGCCGAGGAGTACGCGGAAGAGCACCCCGGCTTCTCGCTGAACCTCGTCACCACTCCCGACCGACCGTCGTACATCCAGAAGTACGAGACGCTCGCGGCCGCGAACAAGCTGCCGGAACTCTTCGACACGGATGCCACGCCCTTCGCGCAGAAGCTCGCCGGACAGAATCGCATGGTCGACGTCGACGTGCTGCTCGATGACCTCGGTCTGTCCGACGAGTTCCGGGAGGCGGCGCTGAACTACCAGCGCTTCGACGACGGTTCGCTGTACATGGTGCCGTTCGAGTTCCAGCTCGAGTTCTTCTGGTACAACTCGGCGCTCTTCGATGACGCCGGCGTCGAGATTCCGGCGACGCTCGACGACTTCCCGGCGATGTGCGAGGCGCTCCGCGCGAAGGGCATCACTCCGATCGCGCTCGACGGGCAGGACCAGTGGCCGCTCGAACGATACATGGCGTACTACCCGTTCCGGATGGCCGGCCCCGACTATGTGCAGGACCTCAAGAACGGCGATGCCTCGTTCTCCGATCCCGCGGGTGCCGCGGCGGCCGAGTGGCTGTACGAACTCGGCCAGGCCGGATGCTTCCAGGAGGGCTTCTCGTCGACGGGCTACGCAGACGCTCAGGCCCTGTTCACCTCCGGCAAGGCCGCCGTCTACAACATCGGCACCTGGGAGCTCGGCAACCTCGCCACGGACGCGCTCGACCCGGCCGTGCGTGATTCGATCGACTACTTCACGTTGCCGACCATCGAGGGCGCGGTCACTGAAGACAACGAGTTCGTCACGCCGTCCGGCATCGGCATGGCCGTGAACGCGCAGACGTACGACCCGCTGGTGCGCGACTTCCTCGCGTTCGCGCTCGAGCGCTACCCCGAGGTGTATGCGGCCACGGGCGCACTCTCGCCGACGACCAACGTCGAGACGACCATCCCCGACAACGCGACCGAGCTGTACTCCCGCGCCGTCGAGCAGGCGAACGAGGTCGGCCCCAGGATCGCGATGCCGTGGGACACGCAGCTCGACCCGGCGACCAACACCCGTCTGCAGCAGGAGTTGACCCTCCTGGTGCAGGGCGACATCACGCCCGACGACTTCATCGCGACGATGGATGCCACCCTGACGGAGAACAGCGATGGCTGAGTCGGTCGCCGTCGGGGTGGGTGCGGCGAAGCCGCGCCCGCCCCGGCGGCCGAGGCCGATGTCGTCGTCGATGCTTCCGCGTCGCTCTCGGCTGTCGGTCCTGGTGTTCCTCGTTCCTCCGCTGCTGCTCTACGGGGTGGCGGTGCTGCTGCCGATCGTGCAGTCGATGTTCCTGAGCCTGTTCCGGTGGGACGGCATCACCGACATGGCCTTCGTCGGCATCGACAACTACGTCAAGATGCTCACGCGCGACGACGTCTTCTGGACGGCGTTCGGCAACGCGCTCGGCTACCTCGCGATCTGCCTCGTACTCCAGCTCGGCGGCGCGTTGATCGTCGCGAGCCTCCTCACGGCGCTGCCCAAGGCGCGCGAACTCGTGAAGACGATCTACCTGCTGCCGGCCGTCATCTCGACCGTGGCGATCGCCATCCTCTTCCAGCGGATCTACTCGCTCGAACCCGTCGGCCTGCTGAACCAGATCCTCGCGTGGGTCGGGTTGGAGCAGCTGCAGAACGCGTGGCTCTCCGACGTGAACACCGTGCTGGCTGCAGTGTCGATTCCCGAGGGATGGCGCTTCACCGGGCTCTACATGCTCATCATCTACGCGGCCCTCATCGCCGTACCCCGCGAGCTCGAAGAGGCGGCGAGACTCGACGGCGCTTCGTGGTGGCAGGTGTTCTGGCGCATCCGCTTCCCGTACATCCGGCCGGTGTGGATCACGACCACGATCATGGCGACGACGTTCGCCCTCCGCGGCTTCGACATCCCGTACCTGCTGACCAACGGCGGGCCGGGGCAGGCCTCGGAGCTGCTGACGACCTACATGTACAAGACCGCCTTCGTGCACACCGACTACGGCTACGCCAGCGCGATCTCGGTCTTCATCGTGGTCGAGTGCCTCGTCGCGGTCGGCATCATCTTCCTGCTCCTTCGACGAAAGGATGCCTCATGACCGCCCCCGTGCTCACGCCGGCCGCCCCGCGGCAGCCGCAGCCGCAACCGCAGCCGTCGCGCCCGACTCGGCCGTTGCGACGGCGCACCGCTTCGCTCTCGCCCCGGCTCCGCGTGCAGCGCACGCTGCTGACCGTGACGATCGTGCTCATCGTGATCGTGCAGGTGTACCCGCTCGCGTGGCTGTTCATCACGAGCTTCCGCACGGCGACGGACTTCGCCGGCGGCAACCCGTTCGCCCTGCCATCCGAGTGGACGCTCGACAACTACGCGCGGGCGTTCGCCACCGGCAACCTGGGGCTGAACATCGTCAACAGCCTCGTCGTCACGCTCGGCTCGAGCCTGCTCATCGTGCTCGCCGGCATGATGGCCGCCTACGCGTTGCAGGTGCTCGGGTTCCGGTTCAGCGGCGTGGTGAAGGCGTTGTTCCTGCTCGGCATCATCGTGCCGGTGCAGATCGCGCTCGTGCCGCTCTTCATCGACTACTCGCAGATCGGCCTCCTCGACACGCACCTGTCGATGATCATCCCGCTCGCCGCGTTCGCGCTGCCGATGGCGATCTACCTGTTCTCGTCGTTCTACGAGTACATTCCGCGCGAGATGTACGAGGCCGCGTCGATCGACGGCGCCGGCCCGTACCGGATCTTCGGCCAGATCACGTTCCCGCTGTCGGCCAATACGATCATCACGGTGGTGCTCGTGAACAGCATCTTCATCTGGAACGATTTCATCTTCGCGAACACCTTCGTGCTCTCGGATGGGCTCAAGACGATCCCGCTCGGCCTGCAAAACTACATCGGAGCGATGGGTAACACCGACTGGACAGCGACGTTCGCAGCCGTCTGCGTGACGGTGACCCCGCTGCTCCTGGTCTTCCTCGTCTTGAACAAGGCGATGATCAGCGGACTCGAGAGCGGAGCAACCAAGGGATGAGCACCTCGGAGCACGGCAGGAACGGCTCGCACGTCACGATGCGCGACGTGGCCAAGGTCGCAGGCGTCTCGGTGGCGACGGTCTCGCACGTCGTGAACGACAAGGCGGGCGCCCGCATCGGCGACGACGCAAGGCGCCGCGTGCAGGAGGCCGTGATCGAGCTCGGCTACCGGCCGAACGCACTCGCGAAGACGCTCTCGCAGGGCACGTCGCGCTTCATCGGCCTCGTCGCCGATGCGATCGCGACGACCCCGTTCGCCGGCCAGATCATCCACGGTGCACAAGACGAGGCGTGGAAGCACGGCTACGTGCTGCTCGTCGCCAACACCGACGGCAACGAAGCGGCCGAGAACGAGGCGATCGCGATGATGCTCGAGCACCAGGTGCACGGCATCCTCTACTCGACCTGGTTCCACCGCGAGATCCACGTGCCCGAAGCGCTGCACCAGACCGACACCGTGCTCGTCGACTGCTTCGCCGAGGGCAGCGGGCTGCCCGCGGTCGTGCCCGACGAGGTGCAGGGTGGCCGCACCGCGACCGAGGAGTTGCTCGCGGCGGGCCATCGCCGCATCGCGTTCATCAACACGACGACGCCGTCGCCGGCCCAGAGCGGACGCCTGACCGGGTATCGCGCTGCGCTCGAGGCCGCCGGCGTCGCGTACGACGAGTCGCTCGTCTTCCCGGCCGCGCCCGAGCAGGAGGGCGGCTATGCGGCGACCCCCGATCTCCTCGAATCGAAGGCGACCGCGGTCTTCTGCCACAACGATCGCGTCGCGATGGGACTCTACGACGGGCTGCGCGAGCACGGGCTCCGCATCCCCGACGATATCGCCGTGATGGGCTTCGACAACCAAGACGTGATCGCGGCCCACCTGCGCCCGCCGCTCTCGACGGTCGCGCTGCCCCACTACGAACTCGGTGTCGCCGGCGTGCGGCTGCTGCTCGGCCTCGAGCCCGGCCTCACCGCCGGCCCGCAGCTGATCGCCTGCCCGCCGATCCGACGGCACTCGATCTAGGGGGCGACGTGCACGCCACGACCGGCCGCGTGTCGCGACCCGCATTCCATTTCACGCCGCAGCGCAACTGGATGAACGACCCCAACGGGCTCGTCTACGATCGCGGCCTCTGGCACCTCTACTTCCAGTACAACCCCGAGAGCTCGGAGTGGGGCAACATGAGCTGGGGTCACGCGACGAGCGTCGACCTGCAGCACTGGACCGAGCACCCCGTGGCGCTGCCGTATCGCGACCGGGAGCAGATCTTCTCCGGCTCCGTCGTCAGTTCGACGGTCGATCAGGAAACGGTGCTGACCGCGTACTACACGAGCGCGTACGACGACGAGCACCAGGCGCAGTCGATGGCGACCAGCCGCGACGGCGGCTACACCTGGGTGCCCGATGCGCAGAACCCGCTGCTCGACCGCGGCACGAGCGCGTTCCGCGACCCGAAGATCATCAGGTACACCGACGACGACGGCACGACCCGCTGGATCATGCTCGCCGTTGAAGCCGACGATCGCCAGGTGCTGTTCTACTCCTCGCACGACCTTCGCTCGTGGGAGTACCTGAGCTCGTTCGGCCCGCTCGGCGACGCTGACGCGGGCGTCGTGTGGGAGTGCCCCGATCTCGTGCGGCTCGCGGTCGACGACGACCCGAACGACATCCGCTGGGTGCTGCTGCTCAGCACGAATCCCGTCGGCGACGACCCGAATCCGGCCGGCTCGTCGATGAGCTACGTCGTCGGGCGGTTCGACGGCGTCGGATTCACGGCGGATGCCGCGGAGCTGGTGCGACTCGATCGCGGGCGCGACTTCTACGCCGGCGTCACCTTCGACAGTGCGCCCGAGGGCGACGCCGTCATGCTCGGCTGGCTGAACAACTGGCACTACGCCCGCGAGTTCCCGTCGGCGCCGTGGCGCGGTGCGATGTCACTGCCGCGGACGTTGTCGCTGCGCACCGTCGAGGGAGTGCCTCGCCTCGTGCAGCGGCCGCCGGGCTTCGTCGACGAGCACCTCGCGGGCGCGGCCCCGACGACGGTGTTCGGTGGCAGCCGGCCGCTCGGCCTCGCGCTCAGCGGTCACTCGCTGATCGAGCTGGCGTGGGAGCCCTCGTCGACGGGACTCCTTCGGCTGCAGCTGCGGGGCGACGCGGATGCGTTCATCGAGCTCGAGCACGACCCGTCCTCGAAGCTGCTCCGCATCACCCGAGGCGGCCCGGCGATGGAGGCCGTGCACCTCGACTTCTCGTCGACGAGCACCCTCGAACTCCGGGGCGACGGCCCGGTGCGACTGCTGCTGAGTCTCGACGGTCCGCTGTTCGAGGTGTTCGCCGACGACGGCGAAGCGACGGCCTCGAACCTCGTCGTGCTCGGCACCGGCCCCATCGAGGCGACGCTCGACACCGAGCGCGACGGCCCGATCTCCGTGACCGTCGCCGAGGTGCGCGACGCCGAAGGACGTGACACCCCGGCGCTCGCCGGCGCACGCGGCTGACCACCGGCATCCCACCACCGCCGCTCGAACTCGGCGGGCGCACCGTCGCGCCCGCCAGACCAGGAAAGGATCGACCAATGATGCATCCGATCTCACGACGCAGTGTGCTGCAGGGCGCAGGAGCCGGGGCATTCGCCCTCTTCCTGACCAGCGTCGCCCCGCCGCTCGCGGCACGGGCCGCCCAGGGCTCGCTGCGAGCCGTCTATCACATGACCCCGCCGACAGGCTGGCTCTGCGACCCGCAGCGACCCGTCATCACGAACGGCGCCTACCAGCTGTACTACCTGCAGTCCGCGCAGAACAACGGGCACGGTGGCTGGGACCACGCCACCACGAACGACGGCGTCGCCTACACCCACCACGGCACCGTGATACCGCTGCAGCCCGACTTTCCGGTGTGGTCGGGGTCGGCCGTCGTCGACACCGCCAACACCGCCGGTTTCGGCGCGGGAGCGGTGGTCGCCCTCGCCACGCAGCCGACCGATGGCATCCGCAAGTACCAGGAGCAGTACCTCTACTGGTCGACCGACGGCGGGTTCACGTTCGCCGCGCTCCCCGACCCCGTGATCGTCAACACCGACGGTCGTACCGCGACGACGCCCGCCGAGATCGAGAATGCCGAGTGGTTCCGCGACCCGAAGATCCACTGGGATGCGGCTCGTAGCGAGTGGGTGTGCGTCATCGGGCGGGCGCGGTACGCGGCGTTCTACACCTCGCAGAACCTGATCGCGTGGGAGCTGCAGCGCAACTTCGACTATCCGAACCACGCGCTCGGCGGCATCGAGTGCCCCGACCTGTTCGAGATGACGGCCGGCGACGGCTCGCGGCACTGGGTGCTCGGCGCGAGCATGGATGCGTACGGCATCGGGTTGCCGATGACCTACGCCTACTGGACGGGCACCTGGAACGGCGAGGAGTTCATCGCCGACGACCTCACCCCGCAGTGGCTCGACTGGGGCTGGGACTGGTACGCCGCCGTCACGTGGCCGTCGATCGAGGCGCCCGAGACCCGCCGGCTCGCGATCGCCTGGATGAACAACTGGAAGTACGCGAACCGCGACGTGCCCACCGACGCGTCGGACGGCTACAACGGCCAGAACTCGATCGTGCGCGAACTCCGTCTCGAGCACCAGTCGGGCAGTCGCTACAGCCTGCTGAGCAGCCCCGTCGGCGCGCTGTCGAACTACGTCACCGCGACGAGCGCGCTTCCCGACCAGACGGTCGACGGAAGCGTCGTGCTGCCCTTCACCGGGCGCGCCTACGAGCTCGAACTCGACATCGCCTGGGATGCCGCGGCGAACGTCGGCGTCTCGGTCGGTCGATCTGCGAACGGCTCCCGTCACACGAACATCGGCAAGTACGGCGCCGAGCTGTACGTCGATCGTGCGCCATCCGATCTCGGCGGATTCTCGCTCGTGCCCTTCACCCGTGCCGCAGCGCCGATCGATGCAGCTGCGCGTTCGGTGCACCTGCGCATCTTCGTCGACACGCAGAGCGTCGAGGTGTTCGTCAACGCCGGGCACACGGTGCTCTCGCAGCAGGTGCATTTCGCCGAGGGCGACACCGGCATCTCGTTCTACGCCGACGGCGGGCCTGCGCATTTCACCGGTATCACGATCCGCGAGTTCGGCGGCGTGAACGGATGACCGCGTCCGCATCCGCCGCCACCTCTCCGCTGCCGCGAGCTCGGCCGACGCCCGACGCGCTCGTCGTCGGCGAGGCGCTGGTCGACATCGTGCACCGCGCCGACGGGTCGATCGACGAGTCGCCGGGCGGCAGCCCGGCCAATGTCGCCCTCGCACTCGGCCGATTGGCGCGCCGCCCGCGACTGCTCACCTCGCTCGGCGACGATCGACGGGGTCGGACGGTACGCGAGTGGCTCGAGACATCCGGAGTCTCACTGCAGGGGCGGCCGGCTGCTCGCACCTCGACGGCGGTCGCGCGTCTCGACGCGCGTGGCGCCGCGAGCTACGAGTTCGAGCTCGACTGGCGGGTCGAGCTCGACGGCATCGAGGTGGCGGATGCCCTGCATCTCGGATCCATCGCGGCGACCCTCGAGCCTGGTGCCTCCGCAGTCGCAGATCTCGTCGACCGGCACCGAGGTCGGGCCCTCGTCAGCTACGACCCGAACATCCGGCCGAGCCTCATCGACGACCGGGATTCGGTGCGGCGCCGGGCGCTGTCGCTCATCGAGCGGGCAGACGTGATCAAGGCGAGTGACGAGGATGTCGCGTGGCTTCACCCGGGGGCGGACATCGAAGACGTTGCGCGGCGCTGGTCGCGGTCGGGGCCGGGGCTCGTGGTGGTCACCCTGGGTTCCGAGGGCTGTCTCGCGGTCGCGCACGGCTGCGAGGTCAGGGTGCCCGCCGTCACCGTCGAGGTGGTCGACACGGTCGGAGCCGGCGACACCTTCATGGCCGCGCTCATCGACGGGCTTCTCAGCGAGGGGGCGTTCGGCGCCGGCGCGCGAGAGGTGCTCGAGTCGTTGGACGAGCGGCGCCTGACCGCGCTGCTCAGCAGAAGCGCCTTCGCTGCCGCGGTCACCGTCTCGCGGCCCGGTGCCGACCCGCCGATGCGCGACGAGCTGGAGGTGGTCAGGGAGGCGAGCACGGTCATCGCGTGACTGCAATCTCACGGTTGCAATTCGTTCCACGACATGCAACTCTAGAGTTGCACAAACTCGATGAGGAACGGAGGCGGCCAGATGCTGCTCGAGAACAAGGTGGCCGTGATCTACGGCGGAGGCGGCTCGATCGGAGGCGCGGCGGCGCGCGTGTTCGCCCGCGAGGGCGCACGGGTGTTCCTGGCAGGCAGGAGCCTGCCGCGGCTCGGAGCTGCGGCATCCGCTGCCAGGGCCGAAGGAGCGGAGGTCTCGATCGCCGTCGTCGACGCGATGGACCAGGCTGCGGTCGATCGGCATGTCGATGAGGTGACGGATGCCGCGGGCCGCATCGACATCGCCCTGAACGCGGTCGGCTTCGACCACGTGCAGGGCCTGCCGATCGGCGAGACGTCGCTCGACGACTACCTGCACCCCGTGGTCGGGTACCTGCAGACGAACTTCGTGACGGCGAAGGCGGTGTCGCGGCCGATGATCGCGCAGGGGAGCGGTGTGATCCAGACGATCTCGACGCCCGGTGCGCGGCTCACCGGCCTCGGGCTCATCGGCAACGCGGCCCAATCCGCTGCACTCGAGGGGTTCTCGCGCGCGCTCGCCGGGGAGCTCGGACCCGACGGCATCCGGGTGGTCTGCGTGCGTCCCCACGCGATGCCCGACGCCCTCGCGACCTCGTACACGCGCGAGATGTTCGGTCGCACGGCCGAGGCCGGCGGCGTGCCGTTCGAGCAGTGGTTCACCGGGCTGGTGGACATGACGCTGCTCGGTCGCCTCCCGGTGCTCGATGAGGTCGCGGAGTACCTCGCGTTCGCGGCATCCGATCGCGCACGTTCGATGACCGGGGCCATCGCGAACCTGTCCGCGGGCGCGCTGGTCGACTGAGTCGTGGGCATCGGCCGATTCGGAGTGCGTCAGCCGGAGGGCGTCGAGATCGATTCGGGCGCCACCGCCGAGCGGCCCGGGCGTCGCCGGGCCGGGGCGTTGGCGATGAAGACGCCGCCGACGAGCACGAGCCCGCCGATCGTCTCCCACAGGTTCGGGATCTGTCCGAGCAGCAGGGCTGCGGACGCCATCGCCACCACGGGCGCGAGCAGCACCCACGGCACCACCGATGCTGAGCGGTTTCGCGCGAGCAGGGCGTTGAAGATCGCATAGCCGACGAGGGTGCAGAGGCCCGCCGTGTAGAGCGTCGAGAGGATCGGACGCCAGCCGAACGCCGCGATGCCGGCGGCGATGGCGTCCGGTCCCTCGATGATCGCCGAGAGGCCGAGGGCCGGCAGCGGCACGACGAGCGACGACCACACCGTCAGCGACAGCGCGCCGAGGCGCTTCGCGGGCGCGACCGGGCCGGCCTGGCGCGAGATGACGTTGCCGATCGCCCACGAGAGTGCGGCGAGCAGGCAGAGCACGACCGTGAGCGCGGGTGCATCGCCGCCGCGACCGAACGCGACGACCCCGAGTCCGACCGTGCCGATCAGCACGCCGATCGTCTGCATACGGGTCGGGCGCTCGCGCAGGGCGAGGGCCGCCACCACGAGTGTCAGCACGACTTGCGCCTGCAGCAGGAGGGCCGCGATGCCGGGCTGCAGCCCCAGCGCCATCGCCGTGTACAGCAGGGCGAACTGGCCGAGGCACATGAACACCCCGATGCCGACGACGGTCTTCCAGTTCGCGAGCGGTCGGGGCACGACGATCGCCGCGAGCGCGACGAGGGCGAAGCGCACGGCGACGAAGAACAACGGCGGGATGCCCGCCATGCCCCAGTCGATCACGACGAAATTGAAGCCCCACAGAGTGGCCACGGCGGCGGCCAACAGCATGTCGCGTCTCGTCATGCTCACATCTCACCTCGCGGCATCCGGAAACACCAGCGATCATTTCTGCGCTTGATTCGGTAGCATCGCTGCATGATCGATCTCGAAGCCGTGGTCGCACTGCGCGCAGTGGCCACGGGCGGCAGCGTCGCGGCAGCGGCAGACGCGCTCGGATTCACGCCGTCGGCCGTGTCGCAGCAGATCAAGCGTCTCGAACGCGGCACCCGCATCGCCCTGCTCGAACGGGCAGGTCGCGGCGTCGTGCTGACGGATGCCGGGCGCCAGCTCGTCACCTCGTCGGCGACCGTGCTCGCCGACCTCGAGCGCCTCGAAGCCGACCTGCACCTCGCCGGAGGCAGCGCCGAGCGCCGGGTCGCCGGCGAAGTGCGGATCGGCGCGTTCTCGACCGCGGTGCGCGGCATCCTCACAGAGGTGCTCCCGCGCCTGCGCACGGAACATCCAGAGCTGCGGGTGCCGCTCCGCGAGAGCGAACCATGGGAGACGGTCGCGCTCGTCGCATCGGGACAGCGTGACCTCGGCATCGTGCACCGATGGGGAGGCCTGGCTCTCGCGATGCCCGAGCATCTCGTGGAGACACCGCTGTTCACCGATGTCGCCGACGTGATTCTGCGGCGCGACCACGCGCTCGCCGATCGCGTCGAGGTGGCGCCGATCGACCTCGCCGATGAGGAGTGGATCGCGACCTTCGACTCCACGATCTGCCGGCAGTGGCTGCGACGACTGTTCGACGGCGTCTCGAACGCGCCGCGCATCGTGCACGAGTCGATGGAGTTCGAGAACCACCTCGAGCTCGTGCGTGCCGGCCTCGGGGTCGCGCTCGTTCCGCGCATGGGGCGCCCGCCGTTGCATCCCGATCTCGTGGCGATCCCGACCGCGCGCCCCGCCTCCACCCGCGACATCGCGGCGGTGCACCGCCGCAGCCAGGCCGACTCGCCCGCCCTGCAGGTCGTGCTCGACGCGATCCGGGCGGTTGCCGCGAGGCGCGTGGAGTGACCCCTGCGGAACGCCTACCAGCGGGCTCGCCGATCCTCAGGCCGAACGATCTCGGTAGCATCGACGCATGCACGCGGCATCCGATGGATTCTTCGAAACCGCCCCCGACGCGTCCACTCCCGTCGAGGAGCCTCAGACACCGCCGACTCCGGCATGGATGCAGCCGCCCAGAGACATGATTCCCGGTCGAGTCGTTCTCGACGAGATCGTGTATCGGGATGAAGCCACGGTGTTCGTCGTGCGTGAGGCGCGTCGCTATCCCGATGGCCTGGATCTTCGCATCCAATGGGTGCGGCGCCGAGGCGACGAAAGCGAGCGCGAGTGGAACGCGTGGATTCACGGGCAATTCGCGTTCGGCGGTGAGCCTGAGCGAGACGACTTGCACGTGGGGCTCCGACTGCCGGACGGCGCACGCGTGCTTCCGTTGGATCTCCGCCGCGCGTGGATGGCCGGCACCGAGCATTCCCCACCCACCCTGATGATCGGGCGGGGCGGCGGCGGTGGCAGTACCGACGGGTACGAGGGGCGGCTCAACGCGTGGCTCTGGACGGGCGAGTTCACGAGCGACGACCTCGAGGTCGTGTTCGAGTGGAACGCAGTCGGCATGCCCGAGACGACACTGCGGATTTCCGCGGCGACGCTCGCGGCGATTCCACCATCGCGACCGATGTGGAAGTGAAGCGTCGCGGATCCCGGATCACCGATCGAGGCATCCGACCTTGTTCGGCGCGGAGGCGCACAATGGGCAGATGGTCGAGATCTCAGATGACGCGTTCGAGCAACTGGTCGGCGAGGTCTTCGACGCGCTCCCCGATGACATGGTGCGCGGAATCGAGAATGTCGCGATCATGGTCGCCGATCAGCCGGTGGGGGAGCGACCGCGACTGTTCGGGCTGTACACGGGGCATCCGCTGACCACGCGCGGGGTCTACGGCTTCGGGGAGCTCCCCGACCGCATCACGCTGTACAAGAACAACATGCAGGAGCACAGCGCCGACCTCGATGCGCTGCGGGCGCGGGTGCGCATCACGCTCGTGCACGAGATCGGTCACTACTTCGGGCTCGATGATGCGCAGCTGCAAGCGCTCGGCTGGGCGTAGGGCCCGGTTCGCGCGGTCAGACGCGCGCGAGGAACTCGAGCACACGGTGCGTGAGGAGCTTCGCCGCCTGCTCGTCGTAGCTCGGCAGGCTGGAGTCGGCGAAGTAGTGCTGATCGCCGGGATAGAGAAAGAGCTCGCCGTCATCGGCTGACGCGATGAGCTCGCGTGCTGCATCGACGTCGCCCTCCTGCATGAAGATCGGATCCGCGTCCATGCCGTGGATCTGCACGGGGAGGGCGGTGGGCCACGCGCCGAACTCCGACGGCGGCAGGCAGGAGTAGAAGAACAGTGCGCCCTTCGCGCCGGTGCGGGTCTGGGCGAGCTTCTGCGCGGGCACGACCCCGAGCGAGAAGCCGCCGTAGACGAGCTCGGCCGGCAGCTCGTCTACGGCGCGTTCGCCTCGCGCCATGATCTCGTCCCATCCGGCCTCGCGGGCGTAGGCGACGCCCTCGTCGATCGTGTCGAAGGTGCGCCCCTCGAAGAGATCGGGCGTGTGCACGCGGTGCCCTGCTTCGCGCAACTCGTCGGCGAAGGCTCGCAAGCCCTCGTTCGGGCCGAGTGCGTGGTGGAAGAGCAGCACGTCTGACATCTTGCGTTCCCCGTTCGTCGAGCGGTCGCCGGTTTCGATCGCGAAGTTACTCGATCGGTCGACTTCTGTCGACCGGTCGGGCAGGCAACCGGCCGAAGCCGGGAGGCGGCTAGTACCTCGAGATGACCTCGATGCCGGCCACGCCCACCGGACGGTCGACGTAGCAGCCGGCGTCGTAGGCAGCCTGCCATGCCGACTTCTGCAGCGCCGATGCGTTGTACACGGCGAACGACCGCGTGCCCGCGTAGCGGCAGAGCTGGTTCCACGTGTTGCGGCCGACGATGCCGTCGGACACCAGGCCGGTGTAGCTCTGGAAGCGACGCACGTTCGTGTTGGTGTTGCCACCGAAGTTGTTGTCGACGGCGAGCTGGTACCCGCCGTAGCTGCCACCGCGCGTGGCGGCGATGCCGTTCAGCATGCGCTGGATGTACCCGACGCACGTCGCGTAGCCGCCCGACGAGTACTGGTGTGCCGTGCAGCCCTTTCCGGTCGCACCGGTGGCGGCGTTCGCCGCGGTGGCCGGGGCGACGGCGACGAGTCCGGCGATCGCGAGCGCCACGGCGCCCCCGGCAATACCCTTTCGGAACTTCTTCATGGCAGCTCTCCTTCTGTGATCGGCGGGCACCGCAGCAGCACCCCAGGTGGTCGGCGCTTCTGCGCGCGCCGCGAGCCTATCGATGGCCATGAGGCCGAGGGAATGGGCAGGACTTCCCATCGTGCTGCAGCCCCGATGCCGACGAGCTCGGCCACGGTGTCCTTGTGCGACCGCGACCGCGACCGCGACCGCGACTCGAGACATGCGCCCAGAACGTGCGACGTGCCGAGGGCGCCAGCCATCAAAGCTGGTCGAGTGTCATGACGTCTCCCCGTGAATCAGCGCGGCGAGCGATGCGACGTAGCGGGTCAGCGCTCGAGTGAGTGCTCCGGTGACACGACGCTCGTGAACTGGCGGAAGATCGCGGTCGCGGTCGCATCCGCTGGATCAGTCGCGGGGGAGGCCGTGGTGTAGACGACGATCGTCCATCCTTCGTCGGGGAGGGTGCCGCCCGCGCCGTAGTACCCGGGGATACCGGGGTTCAGGAACGCCCAGCCGTTGAGCATGAGCGCCCCCATCGCCCAGTACTGCTCTGGCGTGTTGGAGCCGATGCCGACCGTCGTGGGTGCCAGCTGGATCTCATGGAACTCGTCTGAGAGCAGCTCTCCCGAGCCGAGCGCATCGAGGAACACGTGAACGTCGTCTTGGTTGCTGCCGACGCCGCCGGCGAAGTGCGCCCACGACGGGTTCCAGTGGGTGACGTCTTCCCACACGCCGCGCTCGCCGTCGAAGCCGTGCAGCACCGGCTCGAGCCAATCGGCGTCGAGGGAGGCGGTGGTGTCGTCCATGCCGAGCGGGTCGAAGACCCCGGTCTGCAGCAGCTCGGCAATCGGCGTTCCGGTGGCCTTCTCGAGCACCCCCATCAGCACGGTCGAGTTCGTGTCGGAGAACATCCAACCGGTGCCCGGCTCGTAGACGGTGCCGCCCTCGGTGCCGATCGCGATGATCTCGTCGATCTCCCACTGGCGGAACGGGTCTGCGTAGAGCTGCTGCAGAAAGTCCTCCTGCGCGGTGTACTGCGAGTAGCCGCTGGTGTTGAGCAGCAGCATCTCGACGGTGATGACGTCAGCCGACGGCAGTTCGGGGTACCACTTCGACAGCGGATCATCCAGCGAGAGCACGCCCGCCTCGACCTGCTGCAGCAGCACGGTCGTGAACATCGGCGTCGCCAGGTTGCCGAGCATGTGATGCATGTCGGGTGTCGCCGGCACGCCGCTCATCGATTCGCCGAGCGCTCCGATCAGCACCGGCTCGCCGTCGTGCCACACCCCGGCGATCACGGCGTTCAGCTCAAGTGCCTCGAATTGCGAGCGCAGGATCGCTGCCAGATCGTCGGCGCCGGCATCGTCGGAAAGACAGAGGCCCTCTTGCGACGACATGCCGGGAGGGCAGCCGCCGGCTTCAGCATCGGCGCTGCCCGAGGGTGGCGGGCTCGGCGAGACCGTCGCGGTGCACGAGGACAGGAGCAATGCACCCGCGAGAGCCCCAACGACCCCCCAGATTCGCATGGCTGCATCCTATTGAACGGGTCGCCAGGGCGCACTCGATTCGGTCGTTTTGGGGGTGCGTCGGCTCAGCGCTTGGCGTAGTCGTCCATGCCCTGCCAGTCGATGACGACACACGCCTCGTCTCCTACCGTCCACGCGTCGTGGCCCGGCGGGACGACCATGAGGTCACCGGCGCGGAACTCATTCTCTTCGCCGTCGTCCATGACGACCTTCATCCGCCCGGACACGATATAGCCCGTGTGGGCGAACTGGCAGCTGTCGGTATTCGCGATCGGCTTGACGTGCTTGGACCACTGCCAGCCGGACTCGAAGGTGGCCCTGCCGACGGCGCCGGCCTCGACGTTGACGAGGTCGAGTCTTCCCTTCCCATCCGCAAAAGGACGCGTCTCTTCGGGTTCATTCAGGCTCTTGCGGATCATGGCGGACATGACGGGCTCCTTCGCACAGTGTTGAGATATTCTCACTATGGCAGTGGCCCTCACGCCCGTCAACGCAGGTTCTCCACTCTGCGACATCGTCGGCAGCCGAACGTCGAGGGGCCAGCCGGTTCCGGGCGAACTGCTTCGCATCCGGATGTCACAACCACGCGACATCCGGTGTCTTCATGTCGACGGATCATCCGGGAATCGAACCCCGGCCGTCGACACGCAGGAGGACATGATGACCACCCAGACCCGCATCCCGCCGACCGAACTCAAGGGAGTCTTCGGAACGGTCGTGAAGGTTGCCGCCCGGCGCATGATCGGCAGGGTGCCGGACTCGATGGGCGTGCTCGCGCACCACCCCGCGCTGATGCGGGCCTCGATGGGCATCGGCCGCAAGATCGAGGCGCTCGACGAGCTCGACGAGAACCTCGCGAGCTACGCGGTGATGGCGACGGCGGCGTACATCGGCTGCAGCTGGTGCCTCGACTTCAACTACTACAAGACGCGCAACGAGGGCCTCGACGAGGAGAAGGCGCGGCAGGTGCCGGTCTGGCGCGAGGCATCCGTGTTCACGCTGCTCGAACGACAGGTCATGGAGTATTCGGAGGCGATGAGCCAGACCCCGCCCGCCGTCACCGACGAGCTGTCGGCCGCGCTGCTCGACGCGCTCGGCCCGGCCGCGCTCATCGAGCTCACCGCCAAGGTCGCGTTCATGAACATGAGCTCGCGCATGAACGTGGCGCTCGGCATCCACTCCGAGGGCTATGCGGATGCATGCGAGATGCCGCCGCTCGCCACCCGGGCGGATGTCGCGGCCGACGTCATAGGCTCGGCATCATGACCGATGATCCGTTCGTCACCCACCGTGGCCTGCTCTTCACGGTCGCGTACGAGATGCTCGGCTCTGCGGCCGACGCGGAGGACGTGCTGCAGGAGTCCTGGCTGCGATGGGATCAGGTCGACCGCAGCGAGGTGCGCGATGAGCGCGCGTACCTCGTGCGCATCGTGACCCGGCAGGCGTTGAATCACCTGCGCACGATGTCGCGGCGGCGCGAATCGTACGTGGGGGAGTGGCTGCCCGAGCCGCTGCTCACGAGTCCGGATGTCGCGGACGACGTCGAACTCGCCGAGAGCGTGTCGATCGCGATGCTGACCGTGCTCGAGACGCTCGGCCCGACCGAGCGCGCAGTGTTCGTGCTGCGCGAGGTGTTCGACGTGCCGTACGACGAGATCGCGGCGGCCGTCGACAAGTCGCCGGCGGCCGTGCGGCAGATCGCCCACCGGGCGAAGGATCACGTCGCCGCCCGGCGCCCCCGTGTCGCGGTCGACCGGGCCGAGCAGGAGGCGGTCGTCGCGAAGTTTCTCACGGCGGTCAACTCGGGCGACCTGCAAGGGCTGATGGACGTGCTCGCACCCGACGTGGTCTCCGTCGCCGACGGCGGCGGACTTGTGAAGGGTGCCGCGCTCCGGCCGATCCATGGTGCCGACAAGATCGCCCGCTACCTGCTCGGCGGTCTCGCGAAGCTCGGGCTGCCGTTCGAGGCGAGGCCGACGTGGGTGAACGGACGTCCCGCGATTCGCGGCGAGGTCGACGGCGAGCTCGCCGGTGCGATCTGCTTCGAGGTCGAGGGCGGCCGGATCACGCGGATCTTCTCGATCGCCAACCCGAACAAGCTCGGGCGGCTCGACGAGGCGGCGCAGCTGGTGCGGTGAGCGGTTGACGGGAGGGCATCCATACGCCAGCGTATAGATACGTCACCGTATGGAACAGGAGAGCGATCCATGGATCTTCCACCCGGGCAGCGTGCTGTGCGCGGATTCCCCCGATTCGGCATCGACCGGGTGAACCCGCCGCCGAAAGCCCCAGAGGGCATGAACATCGAAGTGAGCGGGCAGCTCGCTCGCCGAGTCTCGCTGGACCTCGATGACCTGGCCCGTTTGCCTCATCGCGAGGTCGTCGCCGACTTCCACTGCGTTGCCGGCTGGTCGGCGATCGGGCTGCGATGGGAGGGGGTGCTGTTTCGCGACGTCTACCGGCTGGTGATCGAGCCCGCACTCGTCGAGGGCGCCAGCGTGAAATACCTCGTCTTCGTCGGACTCGACGACTACCGTTCGATCGTGACGCTCGAAGACGCGCTCGCCGATGACGTCTTGATCGCCGACCGGCTCGACGGCGAGCCCCTTCCGCCGGAGCACGGTGCGCCGGTGCGGCTCGTGAGCCCCCGACAATACGGTTACATCAACACCAAGCACCTCTGTCGAATCGAGCTGTACCGATCGGAGCCCGTCGGCTACTACCACCCGTGGAAGCCGGTGCAACGCGCATTGAGCGCGGTTCGACCTCACCGTCGCGCGAGGGTCGCGCACGAAGAGCGCCGACGCCACCTGCCGTCCTGGCTGACACGACAGGTCTACCGGTTGGTCGTGAAGCTGCCGGCTCCGCCGCTGAAATAACGGTTCCGGCGCCACGTCGTGAAGCTCCCCGGCGATTCGCCGCCCATCGCTCCTCCCGCACCGCCCCCGATCAACATCGCAATCTGGTGGGCCGCATCCGACCGTTGACGCGTGGGATCGGATGGGCGAAAGTGAGCATATCTAGCAAACCCGAGATGCGAGAAGCGAGGGCCGACAAGTGAAGACCGACAGCAGGCTGGTGAAAGGCGAGAACCGCCCAGTGAGTCGTGAGAGCTCAGCAACGAGGCTTGGAGCGAAGCGCTTCGTCGGGGTGGTCGCCGCGACGTTTCTGCTCGTCGGCCTCGCCGCACCCGTGGCTGCCAGCGCCAGGCCTCCTGCTGGCGAGGTCGAATTCTGGTTGACGGTGCTGCACAACAACGACGGCGAGTCGCGGCTGATCGAAGCCTCCGGCCAGCCCGACTTCGGCGGCGTCGCCCGGTTCGTCACGCTGATGCACGACCTTCAACATGAGGCCCGTACCGGCCCGCCCCCGAGCCCCGGCGCCAAGCGAGGTGAGATCACCGTCAGCTCTGGTGACAACTTCCTCGCCGGAGCGCAACTGAGCGCCAGCTTCGAGCCCGGCGCACCGTTCTACGACGCACTGGCCCTCAGCCAGGTGGGCTACGACGCCGTCGCCATCGGCAACCACGAGTTCGACTTCGGGCCCGCGACGTTGGCCCGCTTCATCACGAGCTTCAGCCCGTCCGTGCCGTTCTTGAGCGCAAACCTCGACGTCAGCGAGGACCCCGCCCTCGGACCGCTGGCCGAGGCCGGACTGATCGCCGGAAGCACCGTGGTCAAGGAGCGGGGCGAGCTGATCGGCATCGTCGGGGCGACGACCCCCGCGCTGCCCTCGATCTCCAGCCCCGGTCCTGACGTCATCGTCGACCCCGCCGTCGCCGAGGCGATCAACCTCGAGATCGACGCCCTCGAGGCAGGAGGCGTCGACAAGATCGTCGTCATCAGCCACCTGCAGAGCGTGGCCGAAGACGAGGCGTTGGCGCCGATGCTCGATGGGGTCGACATCATGGTCGCAGGCGGGGGCGACGAGGTGCTCGCCAACGCCGGAGACCTGCTCGTTCCCGGTGACGCGGCGCAGCGGCCCTACCCGATCTGGACCGAGCGCAGCGACGGGTACCCGGTGCCGATCGTGACCACCGCCGGCGACTACAAGTACGTCGGCCAGCTGGTCGGCGGCTTCAACCGGAACGGTGAGCTGCTTCCCGAAACTGTCTCGGGCGGGCCGCAGCGAGTCGCGAGCCTGAACTACCCCGACGGCGTTGCTCCCGACGCCTTCGTGCAAAGCCAGGTCGTCGACCCGGTCTCCGAATACGTCTCAGAGCTGGCCGCGACGGTCGTGGCGACCACCGAGGTGGGCCTCGACGGTCGACGCTCGCAGGTGCGCACCACCGAGACCAACCTCGGAAACCTGGTCGCCGACGGCATGCTGTGGCAGGGCCAGCGCCTGGCGGCCTCGTTCGGCGTGGATGAGCCACAGGTCGCGATGCAGAACGGTGGCGGCATCCGCAACGACTCGATCATCCCGCCCGGCAACGTCACGGCACTCAACACGTTCGAGGTACTGCCCTTCGGAAACTTCACCGCGATCGTGCCGGATGTGCCGGCCGGCCAGTTCAAGGAGCTGCTGGAGAACGCGATCAGCCGCGTCGAGTTCGCCGACGGAAGGTTCGCCCAGGTCGCCGGCATCGACTTCACCTGGAACCCGGCCGGAACGGCACAGGTCGTCGACAACGACGGCAACGTGCTCACACCGGGCAGCCGCATCGTCAACGCCACGCTGCACGACGGAACCGTCGTGGTGGCCGGGGGTGTGGTGGTCGACCCGACCTTGACGATCGACATCGCCACGAACGCCTTCTCGGCCAGGGGCGGCGACCAGTATCCGTTCCGGGATCTGCCGTTCATGACCCTCGGCGTCACCGACCAGCAGACCCTGGTTCAGTACCTCACGGAGGGCCTGGGCGGCGTGGTCACGACAGCGCAGTACCCGGAAGGAGGGTCGGGCCGCATCACCCGCCTCTGACCTGACTCGAGATCGCCGCGCAGGCCTGGCGTGATTGCGAACGGTTATGCGATCCCGTCGGCGGTTGCGAGTTGCCGCGCCTGCGCCGCCAGCGCGTGGCAGAGTGCGGTGACCTCGTCGCCGAGGCTCGTCCAGTCGTCGGCCGCCTCACCGAGGTAGCCGGCGCGAGCGAGCTCGAGGAGACCCCGTTCGTTCGGTTCCAACGTGGCCGCCACCGATGCGGCGGCGACATCCTTCGGTACGATCTCGCCGGTGCGGAGCGTCGTCACGATACGGGCGAGGGCGAGCAGCGTGTTCCGTTCGTCGCCATCGATCTCTTCGAGGATGTCTGGGATGGTCGCGAGCATCGCATCGCGCAGCACAGCGGGCGCCACCGGGTCGACGACTTCGGCGAGCGGGCGGCCGCGCAGCACCCGGTGCGCGGTCTGCGCCGTCGCGAGCAGGATCGGCACGTCGGGGTCGATGGTCGGCTCGAGCGTCAGACCGCCTCGGATGTCTGTGCGCAGCCATTCGCCGAACTGGAAGTCGTGTGCGGCGGGCTCCGGCCAGCGACGATCCTCGTCGATGACCACGCACGTCACTTCGAGCGGGCGGCCGCGACTGCCGTCTGACAGCGTGCGGGTGTGCGCCGATCCGCTCGAGGCGCCGAGCAGCACCCGCGTGAGCGCCTCGCGCTCTTCGTCGGTGAGCGAACGGCGCGTCACGACGAGGAGGTCGATGTCACTGTCTGGGTGGAGACCGCCCGACACGGCCGAGCCGTACAGGTAGACGCCGACGATCTCGCCGGGATCAGCCTCGTCGAGGTGGTCGAGCACGGGTGCGATCTGCTCCTCCATGCCGCCACGCTAGCAAGGCATGCCACGCAACGATGGGGCCTAGCGACTGACCCTCAGGTCCTTCCACCCGAAGCGGCCACCATCGGCAGGCAGCGCACTGCGAATCTGCTCGGCCGTGAACCTGCGCCGCGGCAACAGGTCGTCGGGCACGGGCGCCGCTTCATCGCGTCCCGACCTGTGCTCAGCGCCAGAGCACGGCGATCGCCGCGTTGGTGAGCGCCAGGATGCCGATCGGCCAGAAGATCGCCGGCGGTACGGCGCCGCTCTTACGCTGGCGGCCGGCGCCAATGCCGAGCAGCGCACCGATGACGATCAGGATCACGAGCTTCGTGCCCAGCTTCGCGTAGTTCAGGTCGTACTCGATGCCCCAGGGTGCGGCGAGCACGAGTCCTGCGACCGCGGCGATGGCGAGGCCCCAGTGCATGACGCGGGTGATGCCCCGCTTGCCGTTGACCAACTCGACGACCCAGGCGCCGAACAGCACGGCGAAACCGACGAGATGGACGAGCAGAACGATTCCGCGAAGGGTTTCCATGGTCGGCAGGTTACCGCGTCGTCGGATACACCTTGCGTGGGGATCGCCCACCGCACCGGATGTCACATGATGCGGCCAAGTTCAATTGTCGGCTGACTCGACCTCTTGGCGATGCACCCTCTCGATGCCGTCGAGAATCACCTCGAGCCCGAATTCGAACTCATCGCCGTAGGTGTAGCCGGGCTGGAGGATCAGCGTCGTTGCCATCTCCGCCAGGTTCGGGAACGCGTTCGACATCATCTCCCGCTGCGCCAAGATGTCTTCGGTGACGGCGCCGATGTCGCCCGAGTCATCGAGTGGCAGGGTCGCCTCCTGCATGGCGAACCCCTGCACGTAGCTGTCGAGCAACGACATCGCGTGGCCGACGAGGGGCATCGAGAGTCCGGAGGCGCGAAGCACCCCGATGGTCGCGTCGAGATGACCGAGCGTCGCCGGGCCAGGAGACGTGCGTGCGTCGAGGCTGATGGCCCACGGATGTCGCGCCAGCACCGCGCGCGTCGACGCGGCGCGTTCCACCATCGCCGTCCTCCATGCGACGTCGACGCCAGGTACCTGCATCTCGGAGTAGACGGCGTCGAGCATCCCGTCGAGAATGTCGTCTTTGCTCTTCACGTGGTAGTACAACGACATCGGCGTGATGCTCAGCTCCGTGGCGAGCTTGCGCATACTCACGGACTCGATGCCGCCGGCATCGGCGAGTTCGACGGCGAGTCGCACTGCACGATCGCGGGTCACCGGCTGCCTGGCCGCAGCCGCCGGCTCGATTGGCCTGCGTGGCATTGCCGCCTCCGGTTCTCGGCCCTTCTCGGCCATCCGTGATCTTCCTCTAGCCAAGACCATACAGTGTATGGTAGCTTTCGAGCAATCAACCATACAGTGTATGGTTTGTCACTTTCGAAAGAGGTCACCATGAACGCGACGCGAAACCCGGCACGGCTCACCGCACGCTGGGTGGGGGTGCTCATGTTGAGCGCCTTCCTCCTCTACGGCATCGGGAGCATGCTCGCGACGAGCGCTGCTGAGGTCGGGCCTGCTGCCGCTCCCGACTCCGGCGGCGCAAGCCTCCTCCTGATCACCGGCGCGGCGATGATGCTGCTCAACTCTGCCGCGGTCATCGCTATCGGCGTGCTCATGCTGCCGATCCTTCGGCCGCGCACCCCGATCATCGCGGTCGGCTACCTCGCCACCCGCATCTTCGAGGGAGTGGTGCTCGCCACCGGCGTCATCAGCCTGCTCACGCTGTCAGCGGGTGCTGTGGCAGGCAACTTCCTCGCCTACAACGTCGCCATGGCCGGCCTCGGCATCGGCAGCCTCTTCTTCTGCGTCGCGCTCTTCCGGTCACGCCTCGTGCCGCGCTTCCTCGCCGTGTGGGGCTTCGTCGGCTACGCGTCGTTCGCGCTGGGCTGCATCCTCGAACTCATGGGGTTCGCCGGGGCCGGCCTCGTGTCGACCGTACCCGGTGGGCTCTTCGAGCTGTTCTTCGCCGTCTGGCTCATCGTGAAGGGGTTCACTCCCGCGGCGATCACAGCGCCGACCGCGCCGGTTGCGGCCCGCACGTTCGCGACGCGATGATGACCGCCATGACGGCAGCTCGGCTGGGGTGGACGGCCGAGCAGATGCCTCGACTCGACGGCACGACCATCATCGTCACCGGCGCGAACAGCGGCATCGGCCTCGAAGCCACCCGTGCCTTCGCCCGCCACGGAGCGCACGTCGTGCTCGCGGTTCGAGACGAGCAGCGGGGCCGGGATGCCGCGGCGAACGTCGAGGGCTCCACCGAGGTTCGCCGGCTCGACCTGGCCGACCTGGCGTCGGTGTGCCGGTTCGCCGCGGAATGGACCGGCGACATCGACATCCTCGTCAACAATGCAGGCGTGCTGATGCCGCCATACGGTCTCACGACCGATGGCTTCGAACTGCACTTCGGCACCAACCACCTCGGCCACTTCGCGTTGACCAACCTCCTGCTTCCGCACATCACGGGCCGCGTCGTGACCGTCGCCAGCGGCGAGCACCGGTCGGGCACGATCGACTTCGACGACCTCAACTGGGTGACCCGGCGCTACGGCGGGGGATCAGCGGCCTACGGGCAGTCGAAGCTCGCGAACCTGCTCTTCACGCTCGAATTGCAACGGCGGCTGGATGCCTCTGGGTCGCACGTCGTGGCGACGGCCGCGCACCCGGGCATGGCCGCCACCAACCTCGGGTCGAGCATGACGAATCCCCTGCTGACCGTGGTCGCGAAGATCGCCCTGCGCCTGTTCGCACACGACGCCACAAGCGGAGCCGCGCCTACGCTCTACGCGGCGACCGAGCAGATGCCCGGCGCCGGCTACGTGGGCCCGGCAGGCCGCCGGGAGCTGACCGGGCCGCCCGTGCTCGTCGGCCGCTCCGATGCTGCCACGGATGCCGCGATCGCCGCACGACTCTGGGTGGCCTCAGAAGAGCTCACCGGCGTCGGCTACCCGCTGTAGATGCCAAATCACTGTCGAGGGCCTGCTGCCGTGTCGGCAGTGCCGCCTGGGACACTACGCCGCAGGCGTGCGCCCCCTTCGTCGGCAGCGCTCGTCAGTTTTCGAAATCCGGTCGCGGCGGTGGCGCCGGAATCTCAGGAAGACCGACCTGCAGAATCCGCTCGACCATTCGCACCGCGCGATCGGGCAGCAGGTCGGCCGGGTAGTAGGACTCGTAGAGCGTCTCGGCGTCATCGAGTGTCGTGACTTCGCAGATTGCCAGGAGGGTTGCGATGTCGCGCTCGTCACGCCCAGGGCGGTTCGCTCGAAGTTTCATCGCGAGCATTGCCTCGGCCGAGGCAACTTGGATGACGACCGTTCCATCGTCGTACAGCGTGTGCCATTCGGTCACAGTCGTTCCATAGTTGGGGATGAATCCAGACGCCTTCGCGTTGAGCCAGTCTTCGGGCCAACCGTTCTCGGCGGCGATCGCCCTGCCCGCTCCGAGCACCCGCTCGGCATCACCGATCGGTCGAGCGTCGATGTCGACGGTCGACTCGCGTTCGAAGTAGCGGAGCGCGAGTGCGGCGCCGCCGATGATGCGCACGCCGGTCGGGCCGTCGGACTCGCGGAGCTTCGCGATCAGCAGCCGAAGGCCGTCGATCAGGCCGTCGCGGTCGAATCGGATGGTCATACGCTCACCAGCGTGTCCGCATCGATGAGCACGCCGCGTCGCACGAACTCGGGCGGAACCCGGTGCTGCTCGGGCGTGAGCGTGTACGGGCCTTCGCCGATTGCCCACCGCCGGCGCAGCGTTCGTGTCGGACTGTTCGCCCAGTCGGGAACCGGAAGGCTCTCGGCAACCAGGTGGTGCGCCACGAGTGCGGCGATCGCGGCATCCCACTGC
Organism: Agromyces sp. GQ35; assembly: GCF_059758475.1. Lineage (NCBI taxonomy): Bacteria > Bacillati > Actinomycetota > Actinomycetes > Micrococcales > Microbacteriaceae > Agromyces > Agromyces sp. GQ35. The sequence continues at coordinate 1,923,161 of NZ_JCAXEO010000001.1, forward strand.
TTGCTTCCCGTGGTTTCGGGTTCCGAGATCGTGAGCGCGAATCGCACAGCTCCGTGCTCCGCGACGAGATTGTCGCTGAGCTGGATGAATCGCCGCAGCGCACGGTCTTCGCGACCATCGAGCACAGCGAATCGGATGTCGGCGGCGACGGCCGCGGCGTCGTCGCGAACGCTCGGCACGGCGATGAGGCGGTGTCCGGTCGCGCGGAGCGCCCGCTCGACCGCGTCAAATGACGGATTCTGGTGGCCACGCTCGATCAGTGAAAGGTGCGACTGCGACAGCTCGGCACGGTGCCCGAGTGCGCCCTGCGTCAGCCGGCGGCTCTTGCGGGCAGTTCGGATCAGGCTTCCTGCGCTCATCGTTTCACCTCCAAGTATTCGATACATCTCATAATACGCCTTGCTATGCCTGAAGCGCATCTCAAAACTACTCCCACCGGATGAGCATCGCGTCGAGGAGGCTCGACGGTCGGGGAAGTGGCAGGAGAAGCCGCCGTTGGTCACGCCGGAGTCCGCGGCCACTGGCTCGATGCCGTACGGCGTCGGGCCCGCCGGATGCCAGCACGTGAAAGCCCTGCTCGATACACCGTACGGAAAAGGAGAGCGATCGGGCTGCGATGGGAGGGGGTGCTGTTTCGCGACCTCTACGGTCTGGTGATCGAGCCCGCACTCGCCGAGGGCGCCAGCGTGAAATACCTCGTCTTCGTCGGACTCGACGACTACCGTTCGATCGTGACGCTCGAAGACGCGCTCGCCGATGACGTCTTGATCGCCGACGGGCTCGACGGCGAGCCCCTTCCGCCGGAGCACGGTGCGCCGGTGCGGCTCGTGAGCCCCCGACAATACGGTTACATCAACACCAAGCACCTCTGTCGAATCGAGCTGTACCGATCGGAGCCCGTCGGCTACTACCACCCGTGGAAGCCGGTGCAACGCGCATTGAGCGCGGTTCGACCCCACCGGCGCGCAAGGGTCGCGCACGAGGAACGCCGACGCCACCTGCCGTCCTGGCTGACGCGACAGGTCTACCGGTTGGTCGTGAAGCTGCCGGCTCCGCCGCTGAAGTAACGGTCAGGTGGGCGAATCGTTGGGGTCGCCGCGTCGCGTTTCGGTCACGTTCCGGCAACTCCTCGATAACGTCTTCCGCGACGCCCTCGCTGATGTGCCGAACACTGCCAGTATCCGATCATGGGTGCTCGAACAGCCCGCTTCCGGGTGATCACGTGTGCTGCTCTCGCGATTGGTGCAGGTCTCTCACTGACCGGATGCATCCGCGCGCCGGTGCTCGACGCATGCCCGGCGATCGGCTATCTGTACAGCGGCCCGGCCGTGGTTCAGTTCGAACCCGCACCACCGGAGTCGGCAGTGGTGACGGCATGCTTCGGAGCGGACTGCGTGCCCGCCGAAGTCGACCAGCTTCGAGGCGAGTGGGCCGTGCCGCAGGAGGCGCCGTACCTGGGGCCGGGCGTCTTCGCGGACGGTTCCGTGCAGACGTTGCGACTCGTTGTGGTCGATGGCACTCGCGCCCTGGTCGACGACGAGTTCGAGATCCCCGTGGCCGTGGAACGCACCGGAATATTCGGCCAGTGCACCGGGCCCTTCCGGTTCGAGCCGATAGAGGTATCGCTCGAGATGTGAGACCGGAACTCAGTGACTGATCCGCAGGTCCTTCCACCCGAAACGCCCGGGCTCGGGCAGACTCTCCCGGATCTGCTCGGCTGTGAACTTGCGCTGCGGGCGAAGGTCGTCGGGTACGGATGCTGCGGGCGGCGCGGCATCCGTCACGCCCTCGGCGAGCATGCGCACTTGCGCTTTCGCGACGAGCGGCACCTTCATGGTCCACTCGGTGACCTGCGCGAGCGCGTACTGCGCCCACACCGGCCACGGCACCACGATCACGCGGCGTCCGAGAACGGATGCCACGCGCCGCACGGCCTTCGACAGCGTGAGTTGCTCGGCGCCGACCACGGCGACGGTCGCACGCGTCATCCGCCCATTGACTGCGGCTTCGAGGATGTCGGTGAGGTCCTCGATCGGGATGGGCCGGATGAGCTTCTCACGAAACCCGACGGTCGCGAACACCGGCAGGGTCTGCACGGTGCGGCTGAGGTGGTCGATGAGGTGGTCGCCGCGGCCGTAGATCATGCCGGCCTTGAGGATCGTGTAGTCGAGGCCCGAGGCGCGGATGAGTTCTTCGGCCGCCCATTTCGTCTCGTGGTACGGCGATCCGCAGTGGGGCCTGGCGCGCAGGAAGCTCAGCATGATGATCTTGCGCACTCCGGCTCGCTTCGCTGCTTCGATGACGTTCGCGGTGCCCTCGATGTGCACGCGCTGGTAGGTCTGGTCGTTGATCTCGCGGTTGATGCCAGCGCAGTGCGCGACGACCTCGCACCCCTCGAACGCCCGCGTGAGTGCGTCGACGTCACTGGTGTCGATGCCGGTGCGGCGAGAGATGATGACGGATGCCTCGGGCCCGAGCCGTTCGGCCAGGTGGCGTCCGACGAATCCGGTGCCGCCGGTGATCGCGGTGCGGGGGTGGGTGGTCACATGGCGAGCCTAGGTGCGGCCACCGCACACGAGCGTGCACGAGATTGCGCTGCCGTAGTCTCGCGCCCATGACCGAAGCGACGTGCGCTGTCCTGACTGCTTTATTTTCCCTCGTGCTCATTACGAGTGTCCTTGAGCAGCGATCAGTGCACTTGAAGCTGCGCCGTCGACCGTGGTTCCGCTGCTTCACGACCGCGATCGTGTCGTCGTCGATCCTTGGTCTGCTCAGCATCCTCGGCGTGCAGCTGGTCTAGTGCTGATCGTGGGTGCGCTCAATTGGCTTGCAATGCTGGTGGCGATAGGCGGCCTGGGGTTCCTGCTCCTCGCGATGATCGCGACGCTGGAGAATGAGGAGGACGCCGCCACGCGTGCCGCGACCATCTGAACGATCCACTGGAGACGCGACCAAATTTGTGACGCACTCCATTCGGCGGGTGCGTTGCTGTGTTGAGGAGCGAGTAACTGGCGGCGTCAGTCTTTTGTAGCGATGGGGGTTGCAGCGATGCGCGGACATCCGCGAGAGCCGCGCTGTTACGTTGAGCCATGCGCATAGACCGGCTTCGGGTCAGGAATTTTCGAAATCTCGCAAATATCGACGTACGACTCGCTCAAAACGCAGTGATCGTCGGGGAGAATCGCTCTGGGAAGAGCAACCTTATCCAGGCGCTTCGACTTGTTCTCGACCCGGGGCTTCCCTTCTCCGAGCGACGACTCTCGCCGGAGGACTTCTGGGACGGCCTTGCCGGCAGCGATCCCAACTACGATCCCATGCGTAGTGGAGAGGTTATTGAGGTATCCATCGAGCTCACTGAGTTCGATAGCGATGTGCGGCTACTCGCTGTTCTGAGTGGTGGTTTGGTTGAGGTGGAGCCCATGCGGGCGCGCCTCACATATCGATGGGCTCCAGACCCGCAGCGGGAGGATCGTTACCGTGACGGCGTCTACTTCGGTAGCGAAGGGAGTTGGGATCGAGTCGGGTCGGACCTAAGGGAAGAGATATTCGTCGCCTACCTACACGCGCTTAGGGATGCCGAAGGTGATATTCGCTCCTGGAGAAGGTCACCGCTAAAGGGTTTACTGGATCGCGCAACTGGGGACTTCACCGAGGAGGAAGTGAGTGGCATTCGCGACAAACTACAAGACGCGAACGGTCTCCTTCAAGGAATGGCGCCCATCGCGGACCTAAGCCAATCTCTGGTAGACCACATCCGAAACTCGGTCGGCGATCGGCTTGAGCCTGGCCTTTCCTTGAGATCGACGCCGCTGGAGCCCCAGCAGATGATCCGCTCGATGCAGGTCTATGTCGATGGTGTCGCAGCCCGCCCCCTACGATCCGCGAGTCTAGGTATCCAGAACGTCCTGTACTTCTCGCTACTTCAGCTCGAGTATGCAAGACAAGCTGGTGATCGGGAGGTTAGTCATGCTGTCGTCCTTGCTGAAGAACCAGAGGCGCACTTGCATCCGCAGGTACAACGGAGCGTCCTCGGGTCGCTGGCGGCAGCCGGTCCTACTCAGTCGCTCGTCGTAACCACTCACTCCCCACACATCACGTCGGCCGTTGACGCGCGAGATCTCGTCCGGCTTGCGGTGTCCGAAGGTGCATCCACCGCCTTTTCCGCGCGAGACGCTGCGCTATCGGAGGCTGAGTGGAACGACATGAATCGCTATCTGGACGCGACTCAGTCTGAAATCGTTTTCGCCTCAAGGGTGTTGCTTGTCGAGGGGTACGCCGAGGCTGTTCTGGTGCCGGCAATGGCGTCGGCGTTGAGCGCTGACCTAGACAAGCTCGGAATCACCGTATGCGCCATTCATGGCACTCATTTCCGTTCTTATGTTGCATTCTGTGACGCAATGGGAATCGAGTGGGCGGTAATTACGGATGGCGATCCGGATCAAGCCGGTCACTCTCGGGGGCGACAGCGAGCTGAGCGACTCCTGTTGGACTTGGGGCGGACTGGGGCGACGGCAGACCACGGCGTCTTCGTAGGTGCTGAGACATTTGAGGTAGACGTGTATCGCACGCAGCCCAATACGCCGCAGATCGACGCAGTGCTCCGGGACCTCGGAAATAGCCGAACCCCTGCCCGAGTGGAAACATGGCAGGGGAACCCGACGGCTGCGGAACTTCTTTCCGAGATCGAAGTGGCTGGTGGGAAGGGTCGGTTTGCCCATCGACTAGCACGAGAGGCGGTTCAGGCGCCCGGGTATGTGGTGGCGGCGCTCAGCTTTCTAGGGGTGCACGCGTGACGGCGCTGGATGACGCGATCGGGGAACTCAATCAAGCCCAGCGATTAGCGTTCGACCAAGTTGGTCATTGCGTCGTCGTGGCACCACCCGGGAGCGGAAAGACAAGACTTCTGATTACGAAGTTTGCCGCCGATCTTCGAGACTCCATAAGACCACCCAGTGGCGCTGCTTGCATAACGCTTACCAACGCGGCGGCCGCGGAGCTGCAGGATCGGTTTGGGCTCCTTCTATCTGAGACTCGCTCGAACGTCTTTATCGGGACAGTGCACGCGTTCGCCCTTAACCGAATTGTTCGACCATTCGCTGAGGCGATGGGTGCGCCGGACCTGTCCACCGCGCGGGTCATGCTGAAGTCAGAAGCCGCTCAGCTGTGGGAAGAAGCCGTGGCGACGGCGGAGGTTCCCGCTGAGGACCAGCGACTCCTCGCGGCAACCGTGCAGCGCTTTCGCAATCTGATGGTCTCTGAGGAGGTGTGGCGCAGGCTTGGTAACAGCCCCGTGCGCGCCCGCGACGCCTACGTCGCATTGATGACCGAGCGGGGTCTGCTGGACTTCACCAGAATTATCGAAGTCGCAGCCGATTTTGTAGAGCGATCCGAGGAGGTGCGCAGAACCCTCCGCGCTACTTTCTCAGGCATCTACGTCGACGAGTACCAAGACCTGGCGCCAGGCCTAGACAGGATCGTCCGGTGCTTATGCTTTGCGAGCGAACCCATACCGTGCACGCTCTTTGCCGTCGGCGATGCGGACCAGGCGATATATGGGTGGACAGGAACCGATTCCCGACTCTTGCAGGAGGTGGCGTCCCTCCCCGGCGTGGTATCCATACCGCTCGCGATCAATTACCGAACTGGTGCCCACATTGTTGAGATCAGCCGACGCCTCTTCCCGGGTTCGATCGCATTACCCGAAGCTGCGAGGGAAGGCGGACTTGTGACCGTGGAAAAAGTCCCGGGGGGTGTTTCAGCTCAGATCGATCGCATTGTCGAATCGATTGGCGTGGCGCTAGAAGAGGGCATCGCGCTCCACGAGTCCGCCGTACTCTGCAGGACCAACGAGCTCGCGGTGCAAGTGGCCGACGCTCTGCGAGTCGAAGGACTGCCCGCATGGGTTCGTATTTCGGAGGAGTGGGAGACGCTCGCGACCCTCCTTTTCGAGCGACTGTGCGCATGGTGTGGTCAAGGTCGCGAGTCTTCTGGACACTCCTTGGTGTCCATCACGGCAGAGCTTCGCAGGGGACTTGGAATTTCCGGCACCGCCATTGGGGAAATAATCTCGGCAGCGCTGAGCGTCTCTCCTGACGCGCCCGCCGTCGACTTCATTGAGAGTCTCGTTGCCCGAATTCGCGGCGAATCGGTCGAAGCCGGAGCGACGCTCGACGAGGAGCTCTCGGGGCTTGTTGACAGTCTTCAGAGTGGTCCGATGGCGGGCTGGACGGTGGCCGAGCTGGGGTCCAGGCGGGTGACCCACGAGCAGGTGTACGTGACGACCCTTTCATCGAGTAAGGGCTTGGAGTTCAGCGACGTTTACATTCTGGATCTAGAAGATGGACGAATTCCGTTCTACTCGTCAGTAGATAACCCGGACGAGCTGGCTGAGGAGCGCAATAAGTTCTACGTGGGCCTTACGCGGGCCAAGAGTCGTGTCACTCTCTACTGGAGCGGATTTACAACAGACCGATATGGGCGACGGCACCAGAATCCTCTGAGCCGATTCGTCCGAACTCTGAACCTCGACTAGACGCAGGGGAATACATCGGCCAGCCTCACTCAATGTCTCACCGCAGGGGGCTGGCGTTAGGTAGATTCGGCCGTTCGTGAGAGATCGCTCACGAAGGCGGTACCGATAGTGTTCGACCCATGGACAGCGGACTGGCGCTCGTGCTCGGCGCGATCATTGCTCTCGTCGGCAGCGCGCTCGTGCCGTGGATCCGTGAGTCGCTCCTAGAGAAGCGGCGCGACCGCGCTGTAGCGCACGATCGTCAGCGAGCTGCCGCGCTCGCCGTTGTGAAGGCGCTGACAAACGTCAAGGTCCAGGGCAACTTTGGCACGGAGTACAACCGCATAAAGGCGGAAATGGCGCTGATACGCGCCCGTTCTCTCCTCGCCGCCTCTGTTGACACCGAGCATCGGGAGATTCTCGACCTTACAAGGCTCGTGAGCGCCGACTTACAGAAGGACCCGACGGCATTCATGGTGGATGCACTCGCGAGATACGAGGAACTGCTCACCGCTTGGCTGAGAGGCGAGGTCACGGCGAGAACGGCACACGCTGATTATCTTCGCGCTCGTGAGGGATTCGACAAGGCGATGGGGTAGTGGGCCGACGACTACCTGCAGCGCCGTCCTCGGGTCCGCTTTGCGGGGATATGACACGCTGACGTCATGGATTGGTCATGGATTGCATCACCAATGGTTGCGATAGCAGGTCTCGCTGGCGTCGTGATCACAGTCGTGGTGGGCAACCGCCAGGCGCTGCGTCGACTCGAGTTCGATGCCACGAGGGCTGATAACGACTACGCGAGGGAGCAGCGAGCTTCCACCCGCGCGGGCGTCGAGCGAATCGCCGAGGTGATGTTGGAGGCAAGGGACATGGCGGAAATCACCTTTCCGATTGACGACACAGATCCGCCCTTCGATCTAGATGAGGAGTGGGAGCGGTGGTGGGGAGAGCGTGAGAAGGAAGTGCGACGTAGTATCGCCCGCATCCGCGAGCAGCCCACGCGGTCGCTACTTGAGACTGTCTGTAATGCGTTGAGCTATGCGGGCGGTATCGCGTTCAGCAAGCCTCCGCAATTCAGACATACGGATGATGTCATCCGATACGCGTCAAATGTGGGCTTCGACATAGCGACGGCGTGGTTGCGCGAACAAGAACCACCCGATTCCTCCGTGCGGATAGTCCTGAGGCTTCAAGAGGCCCTTGAATACGAGCGAAGGGCCCCCCTGCGTGAATCAGAAGAGCGTGAAGGTAGTTCCGAGTGATCGCGCGTCGTCGTCGCTGATCGAGGGAAGTCGTTCGTCTGGAGCGACGTCCGTCGCATGACGATGGTTGGCTGGATCCGGTGAGAGCGCGCGACCCGATGGTACGGATGTGGCACTGACCAGTAATGGCGTCATGGCGTCATGGCGTTGTTCGGGACGGTCGGTCGTTCGGCCTCTTGGGCCCGATAGCCTACGTTCATGGGTCAGACCACCTCGCGGGATCGCGTACCTCCCGCCCAGGAAAAGGTTGTCATTGCGAGAAGCGGCAACAAGTGTGCGTACCCGGGGTGTGGGATGGAGTTGGCAATCAATTCTCAAAGCCTCGGCGATCGCCCTAAGGCGACTGGGAAGGTCGCGCACATCGCCGCAGCGAGCCCTGGAGGTCCCCGCTATGACAAGGATATGACGACTGTTCAGCGGGGCTCGGCGAACAATCTGATCTACTTGTGTAGCCCTCACCATGACGCGGTGGATTCACAGCTGGAGCACCACACCCGAGAGTTCTTGCTCGAGGCGAAACGTGCACATGAAGAAGCTGTCGCTCGTGCAGTTCGTAGTGCGCTCGGCGAGGTGACGTATGAGGAACTGAGTGTTGTGTGCGCTGTCATTGCCAGCGCTCCGGCCGCTGACCAGAGGTTGGGCCTTGAACGTGCGCTCCCTCTGCAAGACAAGATCGACCTCAATCGGCTGGGCCCAATGTCGGTACAGCGGATTACCGATGGTCTGTCGCAAGCGAACCGCGTCGCCGACTTCATCTCCTTTCAGAACACGATGGTCCCGTCGTTCGGGCGCAGTCTTGTTGCGCGTTTCAAGAGCGAGTATTACTCGGCGCAGGCAGACGGACTGGAACCGGATGCCATCTTCGATTACCTCGTAGAGAAGGCATACGAGAATGCTGGTCCGCGGGACACGGCACAAGTGCGGGCTGCCGCGCTCTCCGTGATCGCCTACCTATTCGAACTCTGTGAGATCTTCGAACGTGAGTGAGATCTTCCCGGACAAATTCACACCGCTCCGACAGACGGTTGTCGGAGAGGCAGCGACGCTCCTCTCACTCCTAGGCGAGAGGAGCGTCAGCGTCGGACAGCTCTACGTTGAGCTCAAGCAGGCGGCTCCATCGACAACGTTCGATTCATTCGCCGCTGCGCTCACGCTTCTCTACGGCGCCGGCGTACTCCAATATCAGGATCAGATCGTGAGACTCAACTAGTGTTCATCCGTTTGAGCGCCAACCGTGACGAATTCAGGCCCATCGATTTCAAGCCTGGCTTCAATGCAATCGTCGCTGATCGAGCGAGCGACTCGTCAGATCAGGACAGCCGCAACGCGCGAGGCAAGTCCACGATGCTGATGTTGATGAACTACGCACTCGCGGGCAACTTGAATAGCAGGTTGACTCCGCTCGCTGTCGATGGCTGGGAAGTTTCGCTGACTCTCGAGATGTTCGGCGGTGAGGTGACCGCTACTCGTGCCTTGGATAAGGGTACGAAGTTGTTGATTCGCGCCGACGGCCCTGCGGACGAGTTCCTGCAGCCGTGGCTCACCGACGGAAAGATTTCGCTCTCCGACTGGAAAGACGCGCTCGGTCTTGCCCTGTTCCGACTTGAGCCCAGTGCTCAGGCCGTGACCGGGGGCATTTCCGTTCGAACACTCCTCTCGTATGTGATCCGGAGCGACACGCCGAAAGACCCGCTCAAGGTAATGGCACAACAGGGTGCCACGAGCAGCCGCGAGCACGTCGCGTTCCTTCTGGGCCTCGACTGGTCGGTTGTCCATGAGCTGGCCGGTATTCGCAAGGGTCTCGAGCAGCTCAAAGCGATCACGGCCGCCACCCGTGAAGGACTCATCACAACACTTCGGCCCGAAGCTGATCTCGTTCTTGAGCGTGCAGCTCTTAAGAACGAGGTTTCGGAATGGGAGCGACGAATATCCGGCTTTCGGATTCTCGAAGATCCCAATTCTTTGGTTGAGCGTGCAGACGCCCTGACGGGTCAGATCTCTGTCCTTCGGGATGAAGCGGTCGTCGATCGGCGAATGCGCGAGCTCTACCTCGCGTCGCTGACTGACGTGAGTAACCCGTCCGAAAACACACTTGCCGTGGAAGAGATATTTGAGGCGGCTGGTGCCGTCCTTGCGGATGGTTTCAAGAGGCAGGTTAACGAGGTCAGGGAGTTTCACGCGTCGCTCATGGTCAACCGTCGGTCGTTCCTTCGTAACGAGATTGAAAACCTCGAAAATCGAATCGCGGATCGCTCAGCCGAGCTCCGGCGCTTAGATGAGCAGCGAGACAACGCACTTCGGACTCTAGACGCCGGTGGCGCGCTTGACGAGCTAAATGCGATGAGGGTCGAGCTGGCCGAATCGCAGGCCCGCATGGCTGCAGTTGATCTCCAGATCGAGCAGGCGAGAGAGCTCATCACGCGCCGAGAGGAACTAAAACTTGAGCAATCGACCAAGAGGAGTGAGGCGACCCACGAACTCGCCGGTTCGAGAGAAAAGCTCGACCGGATCGGAGATCGCTTCAGCCAGAAGATGAGCCAGCTGTACGGGAAAGATGCTGCGCTGACAGTTTTCGTTGACGACGGAGGCTACAAGTTCGCCATCCGAGCCACGGGCTCAGGCAGCACGGGTGTGGACCGAATGACGCTGTTCTGCTTCGACCTCACAATGCTTGAAGAGGGCATCACGACCGCGCATCACCCTGACTTCCTCGTTCATGACTCGTCGGTCTTTGACGGAGTCGATCCTCGGCAGCGGGCGGGAGCGCTGCAGTTTGCCCAAGCGATGGTCGAGTCCACGGGGGGCCAGTACATCTGCACGATCAACAGCAATGACGTCCCCGACGAGGTGCTGGACCAAGAGTGGTTCAGGGCCGGTGTCGTTCGCACGGTGCTCGATACCGAACATGGCGGGCTTGTCGGTCGCGAGTTCTGACCGTGGAGGTGAGGGGAACGGGAATACCCGCGCCCCCACCGTGTTGAACTTGAGCGTACCCAACTCAAGTTCCACTTCAGGAGGACTGGTGCCCGAAGACTTCACACCCCAGAGCGGTGACGAAACCAACTCGTTCGACGAGTTTCTGAGCCGCTACCTCGAGGGCGAGCGCTCGCGCCAGGCGCGTTCGATCGACCTCAGCCGTTTCCTGACGGCGCGCACCCAGGGCATCCTGCAGCGCGCCGGCAAGTTCGCGCTCGAGCGCGGGCAGACCGAGCTCGACGCGCTCCACATCCTGCGCGTGATCGTGGAAGACGACGCCGTCAAGCAGGCGATCGCCCGCGTCGGCGTCGCCCCCGAGCGGCTCATCACCGCGACCGAGGCGCGGCTGCCCGCGGCATCCGACGTCGCTGACATCAACTCGGCCACGATCACGCCGAGCGCGAGCCGTGCGCTGTTCCACAGCTACCAGGTCGCGCGCTCGAGCGGATCGACGTACATCGACCCCGAGCACCTCTTCTTCGCGCTCGTGCTGGGGCAAGACGCCCCGGCCGGCCAGGTGCTCGCACGCGCCGGCGTCACCGCCGAGGCGCTCACGCAGGGCATGCGCGAGACGGTCACGGCTGACGGCGATGACCTCGAGGGCATGACGGATGTCGCGGGCGGCAACGCCGAGGCATCCGACACCCCGATGCTCGACAAGTTCGGCACCGACCTCACGGCGCTCGCCGAGAACGGCGAGCTCGACCCTGTGATCGGGCGCGTCGACGAGATCGAGCAGACCATCGAGATCCTCAGCCGCCGCACCAAGAACAACCCCGTGCTCGTGGGTGAGGCCGGCGTCGGCAAGACCGCGATCGTCGAGGGCCTCGCCCGCGCGATCGTCGAGGAGCAGGTGCCAGAGGCTCTGCTCGGCAAGCGCGTCATCTCGCTCGACCTGCCCGGCATGCTCGCCGGCACCCGCTACCGCGGCGACTTCGAAGAGCGCCTCACCAAGACGATGGACGAGATCGCCGCCAATAAGGGCGAGCTCATCATCTTCGTCGACGAGGTGCACACCGTCGTCGGCGCGGGCGGCAACGGCGGCGGCGAGGGCATGGACGCCGGCAACATCCTGAAGCCGCGCCTCGCGCGCGGTGACCTGCACCTCGTGGGCGCCACGACGCTCAAGGAGTACCGCACCATCGAGAAGGACCCCGCTCTCGAGCGCCGGTTCCAGCCCGTGAAGGTCGGCGAGCCGTCGATCGAAGACGCCGTGCTCATCATGCACGGCCTGAAGTCGGCGTACGAAGCGCACCACGGTGTCGAGTACACGGATGCCGCGTTGCGCGCCTCCGTCGAGTTGAGCGCGCGCTACCTCACCGACCGGGTGCTGCCCGACAAGGCCATCGACCTCATCGACCAGGCCGGAGCGCGACTGCGTCTGCGGCTCGGCGTGAAGGTCGACGTGTCGGCGCTCATCGAGCGGCTCGCATCGCTCGAGGCCGACAAGAACGCCGCGGTCAGCGCCGAGCACTACGAGGAGGCGTCGCGCATTCGCGACGAGATCGCAAAGGTGCAGGCGAAGCTCGATGAGGCCACCGCCGCCGGTCGAGTAGCGACGAAGGAGCGTATCGAGACCCAGAACGAGGGTCTCGAGGGTCTCGATACGGCCACGGGCGGCCTACTCGACCGGCAGCACGTTATCGATGAGGCCGAGATCGCCGCGGTGATCTCGCGGGCCACCGGCATCCCGGTGAACCGCCTCACCGAGAGTGAGCGCGAGCGACTCGGCGACCTCGAGGGCGAGCTGCACGCGCGCGTCATCGGTCAAGACGACGCCGTGACCGCCGTCGCCAAGGCTGTGCGCCGCAACCGCACGGGCATGGGTGACGCGCACCGGCCGGTGGGTTCATTCCTGTTCCTCGGGCCGACGGGTGTCGGAAAGACCGAGCTGGCCAAGGCGCTCGCGTCGAGCCTGTTCGACGACGAGGCATCCGTGATTCGCTTCGACATGAGCGAGTTCGGCGAGCGGCACACCGTGTCGCGACTCGTCGGCGCCCCTCCCGGATACGTCGGCTACGACGAGGCCGGCCAGCTCACCGAGCGCGTGCGGCGCAACCCGTACTCGATCGTGCTGTTCGACGAGATCGAGAAGGCGCACCCCGACGTGTTCAACCTGCTGCTGCAGGTGCTCGACGACGGACGACTCACCGATGGCCAGGGCCGCACGGTCGACTTCCGCAACGCGGTGATCGTGATGACCTCGAACATCGGCTCGGAGTTCCTCGCGTCGCGGTCGGGTGCGCTCGGCTTCGTCGCCGGGGCGGATGCCTCGGGCTTCAGCTCCGAGAAGGACCTGCGCGACCGCGTCATGGGCAAGCTGCGCGAGGCCATGCGGCCCGAGTTCCTGAACCGCATCGACGAGATCGTGCTGTTCAAGAAGCTCGACCAGCCGCAGCTCGAGCAGATCGTGCGCCTCATGCTCGGTGCGTCGGCTGCCCGGCTCGCCGCGCGCGAGGTCGCCTTCGAGGTGACGGATGCCGCGGTGTCGCTGCTGGCCGAACGGGGCTACGAGCCCGAGTTCGGTGCCCGCCCGCTGCGCCGCGTCATCCAGCGCGAGATCGACGACCGCATCGCGGACCTCTTCGTCAGCGGCGCCGTCGGCGACGGCGAGGGCGTGCGGGTCGACGCGGTCGACGGCGAGTTCGCCGTGACGCCCGTGCCCCGCGCGACGGTGGGGCTGCCCGTCGCTGCGTAGGCTGCGGCATCCGCTCGGTCTGGGTTGACGACAGTTGTTGTGGGTGCCAGCCCATGCCGACCCGCAACAACTGTCGTCACCGAACGCCCGGCCCTCATCGCGAGGGCCGGGCGTTCTCAGTGTGGGCCGTGATTGAGCAGTTCGACCGCCGACTCGAGGTGTGCGGCGAGGTCGCCGCCCTGCGTGAGCCACGCGCGGTACCCGGCCGTGAATGTCGCAAAGGCCACTCCGGCCCACCATCGGGCGCGCAGATCATCGACGCCGACGCCGAACCGCGCAGCCAGTCGCTCTGCCACGAGCTCCTCCAGCCCGGCGCGCTTGGCGAGGTCGCGGTCGCGCAGTGCCGGGGTCTCCCTGAGGAGGCGCTCGCGGATCACGAGTTCGCGATGCTGGTCGCCGAGGCGCTCGGCGACGGCCGTGAGCACCGTGCGGATGAGCGCGACCGGGTCGGCATCGGCGGGAATCTGTTCGAGCGCCCCGATCATCGTCTCGCGCAGCTCGTCATCGCCGGCGAACAGCAACTCGACCTTGTCGGGAAAGTAGCGGTGGAACGTTCGGGGAGCCACGTCGGCCTCGGCCGCGATCTCGGCCACGGTGACGGCCGCGAACCCGTGGGCGGCGAACAGGCGCATCCCCGCGGCCACGAGCGCATCGCGCGTCTGGGCCTTCTTGCGCTCACGCAGTGATTCCGCAGGCCCGCCGCCCGGCAGTGGGTGATTCATGTCGCTATTGTGGCACATGGCGACTTGTGGCAGTGTGTGCCAAATGACACAGGCGGACAGAATTGTAATCGTCACCGGCGGCACGAGCGGACTCGGGCTCCAGTTGGCGCAACGCCTCGCGGCGACGACTGGATACTCCGTGATCCTCACCAGTCGCTCGGCAGCGAGCGCCGATGCTGCGGCACGCCACATGGGCGCGCGAGGCCTGCCGCTCGACCTCGGCTCGCTCGTCTCGGTGCGAGCATTCGCCGCCGAGATCGCAGCGTTCACCGAAGGCCGACCGGTCTACGCGGTGGTCTGCAACGCGGGTATCCAGGTCGTGCAGGAGCGAACCACCACCGTCGACGGCTTCGAGACGACCATCGGAGTGAACCACATCGGCAACGTCGCGCTCATCGAAGCCCTGCGGAGTACCACGGGCGCTCCCGAGCGACTCGTGCTCGTGGCATCCGGAACGCACGACAGCGAACAGATCACGGGCATGCCCAAGCCGCTCGAAGACGCCACGGTGCGCGAACTCGCGTTCCCGGGTGAGCGACACGCATCGGGCGATTCCCTGCAGCGCGAGGGCCGCCGCCGCTACGCGACGTCGAAGCTCGCGAACGTGCGTACCGCGATCGAACTCTCCCGCCGGCTCGAGGGAACGACGGTGGTCAGTTCGTTCGACCCCGGGCTGATGCCGGGCACCGGCCTCGCTCGGGATGCGTCACTGCTCGGGCGCATGCTCTGGGCGACGGTGTTTCGGCTGCTCGTCGTGGTACCGGGAGTGCAGAGTCCCCGTCGAGCGGCGCGTCAGCTCGCGCGCCTGGTGACGGATGTCTCGACGGTGCCGTCGGGCACCTACGTCGAGCGAGGCGGGCGCGGGCAGGCGTCTGCGGCGGCCCGGAACATCGCGGCGCAGCAGGCGCTCTACCGTGACACCCTCGCCCTGATCGCCGAGGCCGAGCCGGTCGAGTAGCGCGAAGCGCGTATCGAGACCCGAGCCCCCGGCCCTCATCACGAGGGCCGGGGGTTCGTTATGAGGCGCACTCAGCCGGTGATCGGCAACGTCACGTCGTCGATGACGAACGACGTCTGCAGCGAGTAGTCCTCGCTGCCCGTGAACGTGATCGTCACAGCCTGGCCCGCGTAGCTTCCCAGTGGAAAGCTCTTCAGGGCGTAGCCGGCCTCATCGAGGTTCGACCACTGGGCGAGCGTCATCGCGGCGCCGCCGCTCGGCGTGACCTTGAGCGTGAGCGTGTCGTAGATGTTTGCAAGGTTCTCGGCGGAGTCGATGCGCAGCCAGAACTTCAGCGCGGCCGAGGTGCAGCCTGCGGGAATCGTGACGGTCTGGCTCAGCGTCTCGGTGTTTGCCGTGCCGAAGCCGTTGAGCCACGCCTTCCAGCTGCCGGTGCGCGGCGGTTGCAGCGCCGTACGGTTGTCGACGACGCCGGCAGTCGCCGACCACGGACTCGCGGTGCCGGTCTCGAAGCCGCCGTTGCCGATGGCGTCGGCCGCCGTGCAGCTGCCGCCGCCTGAGCCGCCCATCGGTGTGAGCTTGTTCGACTCGGCGACGGCGCTCGACCAGGCGAACTCGTTGTTGTCGCTGAACACGTAGTAGGTCGACCCGTTCGGCATGAGCACCACCGAGATGCCACCGAAGCCCGACATGAACGGCACCGAGAAGGGTGAGGTGTAGGCGGGGTTGTCGGCTGCACCGAAGTCGCGCGCCCAGAACGCGTTGTTGTAGCGGAACGGCGTGGTGCCCGTCGTCGTGATGCCGCGGTTCGCCGGGTCGCGCTGCATGGTCGCGTCGAGCAGTCCCGGGTGCAGCAGCTGTGCACCGCCCGCGGCGCCGTCGTCGACGGTGAGGAGCTGCGCGACCTTCGCGATGTCGTCCTGCGTCCAGAACATGCCGTAACCGCCGAACGGTACGCCGGTGGCGGAGTTGGCGGTGCGCAGCGTCGTGAGCGCGTCGGGCCCGACCTTCGCCGGCTTCAGCACCTCGTCGCGCAGCATGGCGAACAGATCGGCGCCCGCCCCGGCGTGATCCTTCAGCACGTCGTCCATCGCCCGAGTCGCGAGGAACGTGTCCGAGGTGTGGTACGTCCAGACGCTCCCGGGTGCGGCCTTGCGGGGGAACGAGAGGGCCACGGACATCTTGTCGGCGTAGCTTTCGGCGAG
The DNA here is from genome assembly GCF_059758475.1 of Agromyces sp. GQ35. Classification (NCBI taxonomy): domain Bacteria; kingdom Bacillati; phylum Actinomycetota; class Actinomycetes; order Micrococcales; family Microbacteriaceae; genus Agromyces; species Agromyces sp. GQ35. The sequence goes on from NZ_JCAXEO010000001.1 coordinate 1,939,496, forward strand.
GAAGAAGTCGAGCATCTTCGCCTCGGACTCGTCGCGTTCGAACTCTGCCGAGTCGTAGTTGCCGGTGGTCATGTTGAGGGCGTGCTGGATCGTGACGCCGTTCCAGGCCGTCTTGCCCACGGTCTCGCCGACGTGGTCCTGCAGCAGTTCCGAGGCGACCGTTGGGCCGTACTTCTGGGCGAGCCGCAGCAACGCGATGCCGCCGAACGCGGACTTCGCCGTGGAGTACGACGGCAACAGCAGCTGGCCGCAGAACGGATAGGCACCCTGTCGGGTCGGGCAGCTGCCCACGTAGTTCACACCCTCGTACAGGAACCCGTAGGTGCTGAGCGCGCTCGCGGTGATGCCGCCGCCGAAGGCGCTGAGGTTGACACCGGCGCCGGGATGGTCGGTGGCGAGCGCCGCGATGGGCTTCGTCGGGATGCGGTCGGCGACCTCTGCCGCGTAGGCCGAGCGGATGTCGTCTGCTGCCGTGATGCCGCCGGGGGTATAGCTCGCGCCGACCTGGCCCCACATGTCGAACTGGAAGTACTCGCAGGTCTCGGAGGTGACCTGATAGCGCACCTTCGAAACGGCCGAGTCGGTGAAGAGGAACGTCAGCACGCCGTTGTGCACGCAGTTCGCGTTGCGCTCGATGAGCGCGAAGGGCAGGGCGGCACGGCTCTGGCCACCGTCGCCGTTCTCATTCCACGCACGGCCCGCGCCGACCGCGAGGTTCCAGTGGGGGCTGCCGGTGAACTGGAGGCCGCGGACGGCCGGCACGAGGTGGCTGCCGTTCTGCACGAGTGGGATCGACATCGGCGGCAGGTGCTTCACCGCCTCGACCGTGGCGTAGCCATATGGATCCTTCACGGTTGCGAACCCGCCGGCCGTCGCGACACCGTTCAGGGTGAGCGTGCCCTCGAAGGAATGGGTGGGTGCGGCCGCGGCGGCGGGTAGCGCGAAGGCGCCATTCGAGACGGTTGCGGTGCTGGTGCCGCTCGTGAGCTGCGCGGCCGTGAGCAGTGTGCGGCTCACGGCGCCGGAACCCGTGAGTGGATCTCCCGGCACTGGTGGAGCAGTGGCCCCGGCCGGTGCCGTCGTTGCGCCGACGAGAGCGCCGACGAGGACGGTGAGGGCGATGATGGCGAGCGGACGACGCACAGTGGACCTCCATGGTTGAGGGATTGCGCCCAGTGTGCTCAGGTGTTCACCTGCCGTCCACGACCAATCCGGCCCCGCCCCGATGCCTGTCGAGCATCACCGCAGCTCGACGGTCCGCGGAGCGAGCTCGGCGTTGAACCGGCCGAGCTCCTCGAGACACGCTTCGATGCGCTCGCTCGCGTAGTGCAGCTCATCCCAGACGCCGTACAGGGTGATGATCAGATCACCGCCCGGCGCCGAGATGGGCACGGTCACGAGCTCGAAGCGCGAGTCGTCGGAGAGCACGCAGACCCCACGGCCCGCCGCTGCGAGGGCCTGGGCGAGCGACGGTGACTCGGTCTCCACCGCCGGCGTGAACGAGAGGCCGGCCCGCGCCGCGGCTGAGTCGAGCATCTGGCGCACGCCGTGCGCGCGGCTCATCACGATGAGCGGCTCCTCGACGAGCTCGGCGATCGGCACGCTGGCACGGGCGGCGAGCGGATGCCCCATCGGCATCTGCGCCCACAGGTACGCATGGCCGATGACCATCGAGCGCAGCTCGATCGGCGGGATGCGGGTGCCGACCGCGAAGTCGGCGTCGCCGCGGTCGACGGCGGCGTAGACGTGCTCGGGCATGGCCTCGATCACGTTGCCGATCACGCCGCCGAGCCCGGCGCGCACGACGAACGGCGAGATGATGTCGGTCACCGTCGTCGGCGCCGAGACGATCGTGAGATCCGAGACCGTGCCGCGCGCGATCGATCGCGCGGTCGACGTCGCCTGCGTCGAACGCGCGAGCAGGTCCTCGGCCACCGGCAAGAACGCGCGGCCCGCCGCGGTGAGTGCGAGACCGCGCGGCGAGCGCTCGAAGAGCTCGAAGCCGAGATCGCGTTCGAGCCGGCGGATCTGCCGGCTGAGCGAGGGTTGGGCCACATGCACGACGGATGCCGCTGCGTGCAGCGTTCCCGCCGCACAGACGGCCACGAAATAGTGCAGCAGACGAAGATCCATCCGATACCTCCCAGGCATCACTCTGACGGGAAACAAGTATTGGCCTGTTATGCCTCCCCGTCCATAGACTGGCCCAACTTCGCCCCCTCGGCGAACCCATTCCTGGAGGCAGACATGGCAGTCACCCGAGCGCGTTCCCAACGCGCGATCAGCTTCGCCGCCCTCGCCGCACTCAGTGTCACCGGTCTCGCCGGATGCACGGTCTCGGGCGCGGCATCCGAATCCGACACCTCCGTTCTCGCGGTCGCGGCCTCGGCGGCGATCACCACCTGGGACCCGGTGCGCTCGTTCTCGACCGAGGCGCTCTATCTTGGCAACGTCTACGAGCCGCTGCTCTGGAAGAACGCCGAAGGCGCCGACGAGCCCTTCACCCCCGGCATCGCCGAATCGTGGGACGTCAGCGACGACGGGCTCACCTGGACGTTCCACATCCGCGAGGGCGTCACCTTCCACGACGGCGAGAACGTCGACGCGGCCGCGGTCGTGGCCAGCATCGAGGCCGCCAAGGACCACGGCGGCGCCTCCTTCATCTGGGCGCCCCTCGAGAGCATCGAGGCGACAGATGACTCGACCGCCGTGATGCACCTGGCCTACGCCGCTCCGATGGACCTCATCGCGGCCTCGACCTACGGCGCGTGGATCGTCTCACCGAAGGCGCTCGAGGCCGCCGCCGCCGACGAGGAGTACTTCGAAGCCGGCATCGACGCCGGAACCGGGCCCTACACGGTCCAGGAGTACACGCCGGGCGAGGAGGTCGTGCTCGCCGCCTATGACGACTACTGGAACGAGGATGCCGCGTCGCACTACGACATCGTCGACATCTCGATCACGCCCGACGCGGTGACCGCCCAGCAGATGCTCACGGCGGGCGAAGTCGACCTCGCCACGAACCTGCCGCTCGAGAACATCGACTCCGTGGCAGCCGAGCTCGGAGCCGAGGTGAAGGTGGCGAACTCGCCGTTCAACTTCCTCGCCTACTTCAACACCACGCGGCCGCCGCTCGACGATCCGAAGGTGCGCCAGGCGCTCAGCTACGCGATTCCCTACGACGACATCATCGAGGTGGGCGGCCAAGGCTACGGCACTCAATCGCACGGCCCGGTGCCGAAGGGCATCTTCCCGTACTCCGAAGACGTACCGCAATACACACAGGACCTCGACAAGGCGACCGCGCTGCTCGCCGAGTCCGGTCACGCCGACGGCCTCACCCTCTCGCTGACGTACGCCTCGGAGAACTCCGCCGAAGCCCGCTTCGTGCCGCTCATCAAGGATGCGTTCGCGAAGATCGGCGTGACCGTCGACGTGCGCGCCGAACTGTTCAACCAGCAGTGGGAGAACGCGAAGGCCGACCCGGCGACGGCGCAGGACATCTTCGTCGTCTACTACTGGCCGACCTACAGCGACGCGGGCGCCGACAACCTATACTCGCTGTTCCACTCGAGCGAGGCGCCGTTCTTCAACCTCAGCTACTGGAACAGTCCCGAGTACGACGCGCTCGTCGATGAGGCGGGCACGCTGACGGGCAGCGATCGCGACGCTGCACAGGCGAAGTACGAGGAAGCTATGGGCATGCTCTACGAACAGGCCCCCGGTGCGTACCTCTACGACGCACAGTCGGTCACCGTGGTGCCACCAGGGCTCTCGGTCGGGGACTTCAACGAGAACTACCCGTTCACGACGTTCTTCGCCCCGATCCAGCCCGCAGAATGAATCCAGCCCGGGCGGGCTCACCGAGCCCGCCCGGCGCTCCCCTCAGGAGTCACCATGTGGCGCTTCATCGCCAACCGGCTCGGGACAGCCGTCATCGTCCTGCTCGTGCTCACCGTGATCGTGTTCGTGCTCGCGCGAGTGATCCCCTCAGACCCGGCTGTCGTCTACGCCGGCCCGAAGGCACCGCCCGACGAGCTCGAACGCATCCGCGAGAAGCTCGGCTTCGACCAACCCCTCATCGTGCAGTACTTCGCGTACCTCGGCGGACTCCTCACCGGCGACTGGGGCAACTCGCTCGCCACCAAGCGGCCCGTCCTCGACGAGCTGGCCGCCCGACTGCCCGCCACACTCGAACTGCTGTTCGCCGCCATGCTCATCGCGGTCGTCTTCGGCATCCTGCTCGGTGTGCTGGCGGCCCGCCGGCCGGGCAAGCTTCTCGACGGAAGCATTCGCTTCCTCTCCATCGGCGGAGTGTCGATGCCGGCGTTCTGGCTCGGCCTGCTGCTGCAGGTCGTGTTCGTCGGCCGCCTCGGCCTGCTGCCGGCGACCGGGCAGTTCAGCAAGGCGGTCGAGTACACCAGCCCCATCACGAGCGTCACCGGGTTCCCGCTCTTCGACAGTGTCATCACCGGCAACTGGACGGCATACGCCGACGGCCTCGCACACCTCGTGTTACCGGCGCTGACCCTCGCCGCATATCCGCTCGGCCTCGTCGCCCGCATGACCCGCGCCTCGATGCTCGAGGTGCTCGGCCAGGACTACGTGTTCACCGCAAACGCCTACGGGCTCCGCGACGGCGTCATCCGGTGGAGGCTCGCGCTGAAGAATGCGATGCCGCCCACCCTGACGATCATCGGGCTCGCCACGGCCTACGCGCTCACAGGTACGTTCTTCGTCGAAGTCGTCTTCAACTGGCCGGGCATCGGGCAATTCGCGACGGCCGCGATGCTCGCCGTCGACTACCCGGCCATCATGGCGATCACGCTGCTCGGCGCCATCGGCTATCTCATCGCGAACCTCATCGTCGACCTGATCCAGGCCAGGCTCGACCCCCGAGTGAGACTCGACAATCAAGGGAGTCCGGCATGAGCTCCGCTTCTGCCGTCGACCTGCCGCGCTTCGTGCCGGTCGGCGACGGCACGATCGCCCGCATCGGCCGGGTCCTGCGCACCGATCTCCTCGCGGCTCTCGGCCTCGCGCTCATCCTGCTCACGATCTTCCTCGCCGTGTTCGGCCCGTGGGTCGCACCCTTCCCTGCGCAGGGGTTCGGTGAAACCAACGTCGGCGACCGCAATCTCGCGCCGAGTGCCGCACACCTGTTCGGCACCGATCAGCTCGGCCGCGACATCCTGAGCCGCGTGATCATCGGGGCGCGACCGGCACTCACGATCTCGCTGCTCGTCGTCGCGATCGCTGCGTTCGTCGGCATTCCGCTCGGCGCCATCGCCGGCTACCGAGGCGGATGGCTCGACGAAGTGCTCATGCGCATCACCGAGGTCTTCCAGGCCTTCCCGCCGCTGCTGCTCGCCATGGTGACGGTCGCGATCCTCGGGCCGAGCCTCACGAACGCGGCCCTCGCGCTCGCGATCTGCTGGTGGCCCTGGTATGCGCGGCTCGTTCGGGCCGAGGCGCGAACGCTTCGCGACCGACCGTTCGTCGAGGCCGCGAGGTCGATCGGGGTGCCGATGTGGCGCATCCTGCCGCGGCACATCCTGCGCAACTGCCTCACCCCAGTGCTCGTGCAGGCCACCGTCGACATCGGCAGCGTGGTGCTCGCCGCCGGATCGCTCGCCTTCATCGGTCTCGGCGCGCAGCCGCCCGCCCCCGACTGGGGCCTCATGGTCGCCGAGGGCCGCGGCGCGATCTTCACCTCCTGGTGGATCTCGACCTTCCCCGGCCTCGCCATCTTCGTCACCGTGCTCGGCTTCAACCTGCTCGGCGACGCCCTCCGCGACCTCTTCGACCCACGGCAGGTGAAGCGATGAACGAACTGCTCCTCGTCGATGATCTCCGCATCGACTTCGCCGAGCGCGGCGCGCTCACCAACCGCCCGATCCGCGGCATCACCCTCTCACTCGCGCCGGGGGAGGTGCTCGGCATCGTCGGTGAGACAGGGTGCGGTAAGAGCCTCACCGGGCTGGCCGTGCTGGGCTTGCTGCCGAAGGGCGCACAGCCGAGCGGACGCATCGTGCTCGACGGTGAGGAACAGCGCTTCGACCGGCCATCGCCCGCCCGCGGCGACGTGATCTCGATCGTGTTCCAGAACCCCGGCACCGCGTTCAATCCCGTGTTCACGCTCGGCCGGCAGATGCGCGACGTCGTCGCCCGGCACCGCAAGCTCAGCCGTCGTGAGGCGACCGATCACATCCTGCACTACCTCGAGCAGGTCAGCCTGCCCGACCCCGAGCGCATCTTCCGCAGCTACCCGCACGAGCTCTCGGGCGGCATGCTGCAGCGCGCGATGATCGCGATGGCGCTGCTCTGCGAACCGAAGCTGCTCATCCTCGACGAACCCACCACGGCGCTCGACGTCACGATCGCGAAGCAGATCCTCGACCTCGTGCTGTCGCTGCGCAACCGCTTCGGGTTCGGTGTGTTGCTCATCACCCACAACCTCGGCGTCGTGCGCGAGGTCTGCGACAGCGTCGCAGTACTCTACGCCGGCCGTGTGGTCGAGTCGGGGCCGACCGAGGTGGTGCTGTCGAGCCCGACGCATCCGTACACCATCGGGCTGCTCGGGGCGCTGCCCGCGCGGCACCTGCCGGGCGAACCGCTCGACGCGATCCCCGGCTCCGTGCCGGCGAACCTGCTCGGAATCGCCGGCTGCGCGTTCGCCGACCGCTGCGCCCGAGCCGTCGATCGCTGCCGCACGACCGACCCGCAACTCGAACCCGTCGCACCGCTGCACGAGGTCGCCTGCATCCGGGTGGGCGAGCGATGAGCGCCATCCTCAGCCTCGATCGCATCGTCAAGGTCTACCGGTCGCATGGCAACGAGGTGCGCGCCGTCGACGGCGTCTCCTTCGACGTCGAAGAGGGCACGACCTTCGGCCTCGTGGGCGAATCGGGTTCGGGCAAGAGTACGATCGCTCGGTGCGCGCTGCGGCTCATCGAGCCGACGTCGGGCGTCAGCCGCGTCGACGGCAACGACATCGGCCGCCTGCGCGGCGGCGAGCTGCGCCGGCTGCGCGCCCGCACCGGCATGGTGTTCCAGAACCCGGTCGCGGCGCTCAACCCGCGACTCACCGTTCGCGACTCCATCGCCGAGCCCTTGCGCACCCACACCGACCTCCGGCGTCGCGCCATCGAAGCCCGCGTCGACGAACTGCTCGACGAGGTCGGACTCGCCACCGCCCACGCCACGCGCCTGCCCCACCAGTTGTCGGGCGGGCAGTGCCAACGCGTCGGCATCGCCCGGGCACTCGCAACCCGGCCCAAACTGCTCGTGCTCGACGAGCCCACGAGCGCCCTCGACGTGTCGGTGCAGGCGCAGGTGCTGAACCTCCTGCAGCGGCTGCGCAGCCAGTACCAGCTGACCTACCTGCTCATCTCGCACGACCTCGACGTCGTGCGGTACATGAGCGACACGGCGGGCGTCATGCGCAGCGGGGCGCTCGTCGAGGTCGGCCCGGCGCGCACGGTGCTCGTCGAACCCCGGCACGAGTACACGCAGCGGCTGCTCGCGGCGATGCCGCCGACACCCGGCGCGATCGCGACGCCCGTGGCCCGACCAGCACCCCAGAAGAACAACCAGAGCGAAAAGAGCACTCTCCAGTGACCGACCTCCTCGGCCGAGCAAGCCGTATCGACGCCCACCTGCCTCGGCACGACCATGCTCCCACCGGCGAACCGACCCTCGACACCTGGCAGGACGCCCCCCACAACCGATGGGCGCTCGCACACGTCGATGAGTTCGTGCCGACGGTGGCGATCGCCCGGCAGGGCGACGAGGCCACAGCAGAACGCGCCGTGGGACTCGACCGGTTGCGCCGTGGGATCCGCGATCTCGACCGTCGCCTCGCCGACTCCTACACCGACGCATTCCTCGTCGTCAGGAGAGACGGCACGGTCGTGGCGGAGCAGTATCGTGACGGCTTCGCGATGCGCGACCGGCACCTGCTGATGAGCGTGTCGAAATCGATCTGCGGGCTGACGATCGGCACGCTCGTCGACGCTGGACTCATCGACCCGGGCCGGCGCATCGACCACTATGTCACCGCGCTCGCCGATTCGGCGTTCGGCGACGCCACCGTACAGCAGGTGCTCGACATGACCGTCGACGTCGACTACGACGAGAACTACCGCGACCCCGCCTCGCACGTGCAGGCCCAAGACCGGGTGGCCGGCTGGCGCACCCGCAGCGACGGCGACCCGGCCGATACCTACGAGTTCCTCGCCTCACTGCAGGGCGGCGGCGATCACGGCCGCGTGTTCCGCTACTGCTCGGCGGGCACCGACGTGCTCGCGTGGCTCATCGAGAACGTCACTGGCCGCCGCTACGCCGACGCCGTCTCAGCGCAACTCTGGTCGCACCTCGGCTGCGCCGACGACGCCACCATCACGATCGACTCCGGCGGCTTCGGCTTCGCGAACGGCGGCATCTCGTGCACCGCACGCGATGCCGCTCGCGTCGGCCGACTGCTGCTCGGCGACGGCGAGATCGACGGGCGCCGAGTGGTCTCGGCCGACTGGGTGCGGCGCACGATGGCCGGCGGCGATGCGGATGCCGCTGCGGGGTCGATCTTCCAGCGGGTGCACCCGCACGGGTCGTACACGAATCAGTGGTGGGTCACCGGCAACGATCGCGGCAACATCTACGCGGTCGGCATCCACGGCCAGTACATCTGGGTGGACCCGCCGAGCGGCACCGTCATCGTCAAGTTCTCGTCGTGGCCCGAGCCGGTCACCGAAGAATGGAACCGGGTGCATGCCGCCCTGTTCCGCGAGGTCTGCGAAGCGGTGTAGGCCGCGGCGCCGGCCTCTGCCGCCTCCGCCGGAGTACCCACGGCGAGGACGGCGGCAGGTGCCGTGAACGACGTGCAAGGGATTCGCGGTTCGCGCCATCACGGCGCCGGGGCGCACTGCGCTCCCGCCATGGGACGGACACCGCTCGTTCACCGGCCGGCCGGATTCTCGTCATCTGCGAGCGGTCGAGTACGAGCGACCCCCGTTCAGCCCGACAGGAGCGCCCGCATGTCGTTGACCCGTCCCGTCCGCAGGAGCGCCGCGATCCTCGCCGCGCTCGCGGTCTCCGCCTCCGGAATCGCGATCGCCGCGACGCCGTCGATCGCCCTCGGCGCCGAGCCCGGCGTCGTCATCAACGAGATCTGGTACGACGGATCGCCCTCCGACGCGATCGAGCTGTACAACACGTCTGCGGCAGCCGTCGACGTGTCGGACTGGAAGGTGCAGGACGAAGACCGCGACCCGCTGAAGACCGGCACCATCCCGGCCGGGACGACGATCGCGCCCGGCGGCTACCTCGTGCTCGCGAAGGATGCCACGCCGCTCGGCTTCCCGTTCGGGCTCGGCAAGGGCGACGAGGTCGTGCTCCTCGATGCATCCGGAGCGGTCATCGACAACCATCCGTACGAGGCGACCGCACCGCTCAGCGACTGGTCGCGTTGCGCCGACGGCGGCGAGTGGGCCCACGCGACCGAGGTCACCCTCGGCGCAGCCAACGTCTGCACCGCGCCCGAAGTGCCGGCGAGCGTGCTGCTCAACGAGATCGACTCGGGCCCGGCCGACTGGATCGAGCTGATCAACCCCGGCACGAGCGACCTCGACCTGTCGGGCTACGAGATCCGTGACAACTCCGACGACCACCGCTGGTTCTTCGCGGCGGGCTCGACCATCGCGGCCGGCGCACGACTCGTCGTCGAGGCATCCACTCCCGGTGTCGACACGAACGGGGCGGCACAGCAGTTCCAGGCGGCCATCGGCATCGGCGGGTCGGACTCCATCCGGCTGTACGACGACGCGGGCAAGCAGCTCGACACGTACTCGTGGACGGGGCATCCGGCCATCGACGGCAACGAGGCGATCGCGAGCTGGGCTCGCTGCCCCGACGCGACCGGCGCCTTCGCGCTCGCCGAGGCGACGCCCGGCCAGCCCAACACCTGCGTGCTGCCGGCCGTCGCCATCAACGAGGTCGAGTCGAACGGCGACGCGACCGACTGGGTCGAGGTCGTCAACACCGGCTCGCAGCCCGTCGACCTCACCGGCTGGACGCTCATGGACAGCGACCCGATCGGACACGCCGCCGACGTCACGCCCGTCGCGGCCGGCACGACGCTCGCCCCCGGCGCCTTCTTCGTCTTCGACGGCGGCACGCACTTCGGCTTCGGGCTCGGGGGAGCGGATGTCGCAACCATCCGCAATGCCGCCGGCCTCACGGTCGTGGAGTACTCGTGGGCCGACCACGCCGCGGTCACGTGGGCGCGTTGCCCCGACGGCACCGGCGAGTTCGCCGCTGCATCCGTCGCCACCAAGGCACAGCCGAACGCCTGTGGCGGCACCGGCGGCCCGGGCGAGCCCGACCCCACCGTGAGCGTGTGGCCCGGCGCTGCCGACGTCACCGTGATCGACGAGACGCAGATGTTCGAGGGCGACTCCTCGGGCCTCGACGTGCAGCAGACGGCGAACGGCGTCGTGCTCTGGGCCGTCGACAACGGCACGGGCATGTTCTGGAAGCTCGACGCGAGCGCCGACGGCTCGGTCGCCTTCGCCGACGGCTGGAGCGCGGGCAAGCGCGTGCGATTCGAGCGCGACGCCGGCAACGCCGCCGCGGCCGGACCCGACGCAGAGGGCATCACCGTCGACGACGGCGGGCGGCTCTACATCGCCTCCGAGCGCGACAACTCCAACAAGGGCGTCAACCAGAACGTCATCCTCGCGCTCGACCCCGAGGCCGCGGGCCCCGACGTCGTCGCCGAACAGGAGTGGGACCTCACGGCATCACTGCCGCAGGTCGCCGCGAACACCGGTCTCGAAGCCGTCGAATGGGTGCCGGATGCCGCGCTCGAAGGCCTGCTCGTCGACGCCAACACCAGCGCACCCTACGACCCGGCCACCTACCCCGGCCACGGTGACGGGCTGTTCTTCGTCGCCGTCGAAGACAACGGCGTCGTCTACGCCTACGCCCTCAACGCCGACGGAACGAGCCAGCAGGTCGCGGCGATCGACCCCGGCCTCGGCGGCGTGATGGCGCTCGACTACGACACCGTGCTCGACGAGCTGTGGGCGATCTGCGACAACGGCTGCGAGGGCCGCGGCGCCCGCATCGCCTTCACCGGATCCGCGCCGACGATCGAGCTCTTCGCTCGCCCCGCCGGCATGCCGAACCTCAACAACGAGGGCTTCGCCACGGCGCCGGCATCACTGTCGACGGTTGCGGACGCTGCAGCGGCCGGCACGCTCGACGAGGCCGCCGCGGCGCCGCTCGCTCGCGTCAGTGCAGCAGCGGATGCCGCGGCGACGGCGCGCCCCGTCTGGTGGTTCGCCGACGGCGAGCAGCCCGCTGCGTTGCGCGCAGGCACGGTGCCCGGCGCCGCAGTGCCCGGCGGGGAGCCCGGCGGCGAGCCCGGCGGGCAGCCCGGAACGCCCGGCGGCGGTGGCAACGGCGGCGGCCAGGCGGGATCGGGTTCAGACTCGGCCGGCGCGCTTGCATCGACCGGCGTCGACTCCGCCCTGCTCTCGTTCGGCATGTTCGCGGCACTCGCCGTCGCCCTCGGCGCGGCAATGCTGGTGCTCGCGCGACGGCGTCAGCGAGCCTGACGCTCGAAAGCGCAGCGCTTCGCAGTCGACGGATGCCCCGAACCGGTCTCGGTTCGGGGCATCCGTCGTCGGTGCCGGCGAGCTCGCGGTTCGCGATCGCCGTTCGCCGTCCGAGGCCGGTTCGATCGGAAGGCCCGTTGCAACACTTGCCGATATGGGTATATGTTGTGGTCATGGCACGAGCAGCGACGACCTCAGACGTCTTCAACGCGATCGCCGAACCACACCGCCGCGACATCCTGGCGCTGCTGCGGGCCGGCGAGCGGCCGGTGACCGAGGTCGCCGACGCGCTCGGGTTGACCCAGCCCGGGGCGTCCAAGCACCTCCGGGTGCTCCGAGAGGTCGGGTTGGTGCGGGATCGCCGGCTGGGCAAGCAACGCCTGTACGACCTCGACGCCCGTGGACTGCGAACGGTTCACGAGTGGACCGGCGGATTCGAGCAGTTCTGGAACGAGAGCTTCGACCGGCTGGACGCGTACGTGCAAGAACTCAAACAGGAACGGCAGAAGGAGTAGCTGATGCAGACAACCGGACGAGCAGCGCAGGCGCAGTCCGCGACCGCCGACCGCGAGATCGTGATCTCCCGAATGATCGACGCCCCGCGCGAGCTCGTGTTCGAGGCGTTCACCGAGGTGCGGCACCTGTCGCAGTGGTGGGGACCCAACGGGTTCACCACCACGACGCGGTCGTTCGAGTTCCGCGTCGGCGGCGACTGGGACTTCGTGATGCACGGACCCGACGGCACCGACTACAGCGAGTGGATCACCTGGACCGAGATCGTCTCGCCCGAGCGGATCTCGATGCTCCATGGCGAACACCGCGGTGACCCGAATGCGTTCGAGTCGGTGCTCACGTTCGAACCCGACGGGGAGACGACCCGCATCGAGATGGTCACGGTGTTCCCCAGCACAGAGCTGCGCGACCAGGCGATCGAGAAGTTCGGCGCCATCGAGGGCGGTCAGCAGACCCTCGGCAACCTGGCCGACTACGTCGCAGAGATCGTGCGGAAGGGAGCGGGGCGCTGATGGCCGGAACGATGTTCTTCAGCGTGTCGATGTCGCTCGACGGGTTCATCGCGCCCGATTCCCCCGACGAGTTGATGGGGCAGCAATGGATGGAACTGCAGCGGTGGGTCTTCAGGCAGCGGTTCTTCCGCGAGAACCTCAAGCTCGGCACGGGGGGAGAGGAGGGGCGTGACAACGACATCGTGCGGGAGACGTTCGAGCGCACGGGCGCAAGCGTGATGGGCAAGCGCATGTTCGACGCCGGCGAGCAGATGTGGCCCGAGGAGCCCCCGTTCCACACGCCGGTGTTCGTCGTGACGCACGAGAAGCGCGAACCCTGGGTGCGGCAGGGCGGAACCACCTTCCACTTCGTCAACGACGGAATCGAGTCCGCGCTCGACCAGGCTCGCGAGGCGGCCGGCGACCGAGATGTCCGTGTCTCGGGCGGCGGCCAGACGATCGTCGAGTACGTGAACGCCGGCCTGATCGACGAGTTCCATGTAGCGCTCTCGCCCGTGCTGTTCGGCTCAGGAGTCCGCTTGTTCGAGGGTGTGGATGCGAGCCGAGTGGCGCTCGACCTGGTCCGTGCAGAGCCTTCGCCGAGAACGACGCATCTTCACTACACCGTGCGTTCGCGGTAAGCGCGGAGGGCGGCGCGAGGAGACCGCGCCCGAACGGCGCGAGCTAGCCGACCTTGTCGGCGTGCCGGTGCACGATGCGCCAGCCGGCGGGCTCGACGCGGTACACCTGCGTCGCGCGCAGGGTGAAGGTGCGCGGCTCGCCGTCGATCGACGCCGAGACGCGCTCGTAGCCCACGGTGTAGGCCATCTCACCGCGCACGTCGAAGGCGATCAGTTCGAACGCGTAGTCGGTGCAGTTCGAGAAGCTCGCCGAGAGCTCTTCGAACGCCTCGACGAGTTCGGCGCGATCGGCGGCGTTGCGCCACGCGCCGAGCACGCTGACCGGCTCGCCCTCCGACCAGATCACGCGGCGCGGACCGTCGTCGCCGTTGAACATGGCGCGCTCGGCCCGCACGAACTCGCTGTGCAGCCAGACCAGGAACTCTTCGCGGTCGCTCATGACATTCAGGATGCTCCGGTCTGCCGCCGCGCACAATCACCCAGTCGCTTCGAGGGCGTCATCACGCCGGTCGAGTAGCGCGAAGCGCGTATCGAGACCAGACCCGAACGCCCGGTCCTCGCGAGGAGGGCCGGGCGTTCATGTCGAGTCGAAGGCTACGCCTGCTTCTTGGCCCGTCCTGCAGTGATCGCGAGCACGATGCCGACCGCGGCGACGAGCAGCCCGCCGACGCCGAGCACACGTGCGAGCGCGTCGTCGGTCGAGCCGTCGGCGTTCGTCGACCCCGACGAACCCGCTGTCTCGGACCCGTGCTCGGCCGAGGCATCCGCTGCGACCGCCGCGCCGTGGCCGTCGCCCGTCGCCTCGGTGACCGTGATCGCGGGAGCGGGGTGCTCGGGCTCCTCCTCGCCGTCTTCGGCGACGTCACTCCAGTCGGTCTGGCCCTCGGCGCACTCCTGCAGCACCGGGAAGGCGAGCGTCTCGCCCGCGGCATCCGCCGGCAGCTGCAGCGAGAGGGCGATCTCGTCGCGCAGTTCGCTCGGCAGCGGGGTCACCGCCGTGTAGACGACCGAGCTCACGCGCTCGGTGATGTTCGCCCCGTGCGAGTCCTTGCGGGGTGCGTCGAGCTGCTCGACGATCTTCTCGATCGTCCAGCCGGGGTTGACGGTCGGCGTGACCCGGTCGACGCCGTCGGGCATCGTGAACGTGAGCTTCGTGGTCGGGCTCTCGCCGCAGCCGTGCGGGATGCCGAAGCTCAGCACCGTGTAGGCGCCGGCAGCGGTCTCGGTGGAGTCGACGCCGACGTGGGCGCTCGCCGCGAGCGGGGCGGCGAGGGCGAGGGCCGTGCCCGCGCCGAGGGCGAGGGCGGCGGCGAGGGTCGTGCGGATCTTGCGGGTCATGTCTCTGCTTTCAGGGTGTGCGAACGCGCACACCGTCGAGGTGTGGTTCGGAGCGTTCGCGAATACGGATGTGTCAGCGTGCCGCTGCGAGGGCGGCGCGGCGCTGACGTGGTGGTCCGCGATATCGCAGGGCGGTGCAGCGCAGTGACGTGGCGTCGGGGCCGACCTCGCGCGGGGCTGCGGGCGCGAGGTGCGCGCGCAGCGGCGGCACGAGGGGGGCGGCGAGCATGACGCAGGCCGTGCGGATGCCGCGCGCGGCGAAGCGCACGGCGGCGCCCACGCGATCGGCGAGTACCACCGCGAGGATCGTGAGCACGGCGGCGACCGCGTGGGCCACGAGCATCGCCGGGCCGAAGTGTGAGTCGTGCACGGGGGCGGCGGTCGTGAGGAGCATCCCGGTGTCGGTCGAGTGGTGGTGCGCTCGGTCGGCCGGAGTCAGCCCCGGCGCGGCGGCGATCGCGCTCGCTCTCGGGGTCAGCGAGTAGAGCGCGTGCAGCGCGAGCTGTGCGGCGACGGCGGCGAGCGCCGCACGTGGCGTGCTCTGCCGGCCGCCGACGATGACGATCGCGAACGGTGCCGAGAACGCCAGTGCCAACGCGATCGTCACGGCCCCTGGCGGTGCGCCACCGCCGACCGTGTGCGCGAGCGAGGCGAAGAGGATCGCGGAGCCGGCGACGGCGAGCGCCCGGATCACCTGGGCGCCGCGACCGATCTGCACCCTGAGATTCTATGGGCGAGACTTCGGCACGCGACGTTCATGGGCCCAGATCGCGAGCTCGACGCGATTGCGGGCGTCGATCTTCGACATGAGGCTCGCGAGGTGCGTCTTCACCGTGCTGAGCGAGATGTGCAGCTCGCTGCCGATCTCGGCATTGCCGAGGCCGCGCGCGACAGCCGCGAGCACGTCCTCCTCGCGCTCGGTGAGCGGCGACGAGGGGCCGGCCGGCGGCTCGTGCGCGGCGCCAGCCGGCCCGGCAGACCCCGCGAACGCCTCGATGAGCCGCACGGTGACGTTCGGGTCGATGAGCGCGTCGCCGCGTGCCGCCGCGTGCACCGCCTCGCTGAGCATCACCGCGCCGGCGTTCTTCAGCAGGAATCCGCGGGCGCCGGCGCGCAGCGCGGCGTACACGTACTCGTCGAGGTCGAAGGTCGTGATGACCACGACGGGAATCGGGTCGGCGACGCCGGGCCCCGCGAGCTGCCGGGTCGCCTCGAGACCGTCGGTCACCGGCATCCGGATGTCGATCAGGCACACATCGGGTCGGATGCGTCGCGCGAGCGCCACGGCCTCGGCGCCATCGGATGCCTCGCCGACGACCTCGATGCCGGGCTGGGCGTTCAGGATCATGCGCAGGCCGGCGCGGACGAGCTCCTGGTCATCGGCGATCATCACCCGCACAGTCACGCCGCCCATCCCACCCGCGGCAGCACCGCGGTCACCGCCCAACCGCCGCCCGGCAGCGCGCCCGCCTCGCAGGTGCCGCCGAGTAAGGCGGCGCGCTCGGCCATGCCCGTGATGCCGTAGCCGGGCAGGGCGGATGCCGCGGGCTCGCCGTCATCGCGAACGTCGAGCCGCACTCCGGCGCCGTCGACGTGCACGCGCACCTCGATGCGGGTCGCGCCCCGCGCGTGGCGCTGGGCATTCGTGACGGCCTCCTGCGCGAGCCGGAACACCGCGGCGCCGACTGCCGGTGGCAGTGCATCCAGTTCGCCGTCGACATGCACCTCGACCGACGGGCCGCCCGCCTGCGGTCGCGCGAGCAGGGCGAGGTCGCGCGTGCCGGGGGTGGGCGCCAGCTCCGCGGCATCCGCTCGCCTGAGCACCCCCACCATCGAGCGCATCTCGTCGAGGGTGCGCGACGCCTCGACTTCGATGATGCGCAGCACCTCGGCCGCGGCATCCGGATCATGCGGCGCCACCGCCGTGCCCGCCTGCGCCTGGATCGCGATCGCCGATACGTGGTGGGCGACGGTGTCGTGCAGGTCGCGCGCGAGCTGTTCGCGCTCGAGCAGCCGCACGCGGTCGAGCTCGCGTGCCTTCGCCGCGGCGCGCCATCGGAAGGCCACGCCCAGGGTGGTCGTCAGCACGACCACCGCGAGGCCGCCGATGAGATCGACGGGCGTCATGTCGCCGTACGGCAGCGACAGGAAGGTGCTGGCGACGACGATCGCACCGCCCGCCAGCATCGCGCGACCGCTGCCCCACCGCATCACCGAGTAGATGAGCACCAGGAAGTACCCGGTCGTGACGAGCTGCGGGTCGCCCCCCGCGATCAGGCCGACGACCGCGCCCACCGCGAAGGCGATGGCGACCATCGTCAGCGGGCGGGCGCGACGCCACAGCAGGGTGGGCACGAGTGCGATGAGCACCACGGCCCAGAGCCACCGCCACGGAACCTCGGGTCGTGCCGCCGCCTCGATCAGCACGAGGGGCGGAAGCAGGCCGACGAGGAGCCAGTCGCGCCAGACCCGGCGGGGCGGCCGGGGCGACGCCGCCGGTGCGTCCCACAGCGCGCGGAGTGGGCTCGTCATGCCCTCATGATAGGCGGGCACGCGCTGCCGCCGACCGATCGGGCGCGCGTGACGGCGCGACGGGGTGAGCGGGCCGGGCGGGCCGAGTGGGCCGCCGGTTCCGTCGGCGGATGACGAACTCGGCGACGATGAGGTTGATCACCCAGCCGGCGCCCATCAGTGCGGCGTGCGCGAGCTCACCGGGCGCGCCGAACGCGATGGTCCATGGAAGGAACGTGAACACCTGCGTTCCTGCACCGAGGCCGATCGCGTACGCGCGGGTCATCCAGGCACTGTGCGTGCGCACATCGCCGCGACGAATCGCGAGGAATGCGACGACGATGCCGGCAACCATCGCCACGCCGAAGACGAGCCGCATCGCGAAGAGCACTCCACTGCCGGTTTCGGGTATGTCGTAGAACAGCGTCATCCAGAGCGCCGACATCGCCGAGACGAGACCAGCGGGTGCCACGATCCGCCCGGCGATGCGGTGCCACCGGCGGCGGCGCAGGGACGGTGCGAACTGGAGCGCACCGAGCACGAGGAAGACGACCGAGCTGATGATGTGCACGATCACCGGCGCCGGCGAGTCGAAGAAGCGCGCATTCTCGGCGGTCACCGCCGCGCCACTCGTCAGTTCGGTGAGCCGCGCCGCCCCGCCCGCCATGGGCACGAGGCTCAGCGCGATGAGCCCAGCCGGGACGAGCCACTCGGGGCGACGTCGTGGTGCTCGAGGCTTCGATGCATTGGTCATGCCTCGATGCTGGCGACATCGCGCGATCGCGGCATCGGCCGCGTGGCTCGACCTGCCTCGGCCGTTCGGCCGACGCGGCCGGCGGCGCCGAGCAGCGCGGCTCGCGGCGCGCACCGCGAGTCGTCGCCGGCCAGGAGGCTATCGACGTCTGATCAACGCAGGAGGCCGGCGATGTCGGTGCCGGCCAGGAGCAGTGCCTCGGACTGTGCGGCGATGCTCTGCAGGCGCTTCTGGAGGGCGTCGCGAGCATCCGTCGCGTCGTGAACCGTCCACAGTGACGCCATGACGGCGTGCACGGCCGGGATCCGGTAGCCGCCGGCGCGGAGGGAGGCGACGATGCGGGCGTCCCTGATCGCATCGGGCGGATACCGTCGTGCGCTGAGGCCCGCTGGACGTTCGGGAGTGATCAGCCCCTGCTGTTCCCAGAAGCGGAGCGTGGAGGAGCGCACGCCGAGCGCAGCGGAGAGTTCGGTGATACTCATCGAATCCTCTGGCGCGGGAGTTGCCTCGTGGGCGCTTTCGTCGACGATGCTGTCGAGAGCACGGAGTGCAGAGAGCGTCTCGTCACGGGAGCGGGCGAGGTCCACGTGAAGTGCGACGATGCTCGCGACCGCCTCGTCGTAGGGCAGATCGCGCATCTCGCGCATCGTCGCCCTGGCGATGACGGGGCCGACCGCGATCGCCAGATGGCGGTATGCACGCAGCGCGGTCACGTGCGCGGTGGTGAACTGGCGGTATCCATTGGGCTGTCGTGCTGCCGGTGGGATCACGTCGAGTCGTTCGAGGTCACGGACCTGCTGCACGGAGTAGCCGGCGACGGCGGCGAGGCGGCTGGTCGTGTATCGCGCGGAGCCGGACTCGTTGGTGTCCTTCACTGGCGAGAACCCTCCATAAGCACTTCAACATCACACTTGAACCATGTCTCTCGAACAGATCCTGTCAGAAGTCCGAACCTACGACGGCCTCCTCGAGCTCGCGCCCGTTCCAGGGAGCGAGCACCCCAAGATCTCATGGGGTGACTACTTCTTCTACTACGCGCCCGACGGCAAGGTGCCACGCAACCGTCAGCCCTACGCCACGATCGTGACGAAGAACTACTTGGACGACGCGGACTCCCGCCTTGACGCAGCTGATCGTTGGCGGCTGAACATCCACGTCGGATCGCAGATCTTCACCGAACTCATCGGCTACGCGCCCGAGGGGATCAGAGAAGCAGGACTGGACTACAGCGCCGAGGATGTGTTCAACCCTCACCCGCTGTATGGCGCGTACGGGTGGGTATGCGTCGTGAACCCCGGGACCGCGACGCTCGATCGTGCTCTGGAGGCGCTCCGTGGTGCCCACCTCGCTGACCGGAGGCGCGTCGAGCGCCGACAGGGCCGACGCGAAGCCGCGGAGAACGAATGAGCGTCAGCCCACCGCGACCGCCGGCGCGCTGATTGCGAGATCGAGAAGATGCGTCTAGTGCAGGCGGCGCGCGAGCAGCGTGGCGTCGTGCACGTCGACCGTGACACCGTCGCGCACCACGGTTCTCGGGCGCTGCTCGACCACGACGGGCTCGAAGTCGGCGGGCAGGGCGGGCAGCAGGTCTTCGGCGAGGAACATCGCGTCGCGATGCCCCTTCGTCAGGTGCGTGAACACGCCCATCGGCGCGTGCCCGACCACGAGCAGGTGCCCGCCCGGTGCGACAGCTTGCGCCAGTCGGCGCGCGACATCCACCATTCCGCCGTCCGGTGGATGCAGGAAGTGCGTCGTGACGAGATCGTACGACCGGCCGTCGGCCGCGAAGCTGCGTGCGTCGACCTGCCACCAGCCGGTGCGGTCGGCGACGCCGGCCTGTTCGGCGTGTCGGGCGGCGCGTGCGAGACCGTTGGCCGAGAAGTCGGCGCCCGTGACCGTCCAGCCCTGCTGCGCGAGCCAGATCACGTCGCCGCCCTCGCCGCAGCCGACGTCGAGTGCTGTGCCGGGAGCGAGCTTCGATGCCTCGGCGACGAGCTGCGGGTTGGGCCTGCCGCTCCACATGTTCTGGTCGCCCGTGTACCGCTCCTCCCAGCTCGACGGCTCGAACATCTCGGTCGCTTCGGATGCCGCCTCGCCCGCTGTCTCGTCGTGCTGGTGTTCGTGTCGGCTCATCGTGGTGCGTCCTTCCGCTGCTGCACGAGCGTACGGAGGCGGCCGCCGAATGGCACGCCCGCTTGCCGATTCGGCAACGCAACCCTCGACCGAACGCGCCGACGTAGGGTGGGCGTACGTCACGCACCGGAGGTCGAGATGACACGAAACGGCATTCCCGCGAGCACCGCGCCCCGCACGATCGCTCGCGTCGCGCTCGCCGCTGCGCTCGTCTTCGCCGGGCTCAGCCACCTGTTCTGGGCCCGCAAGGAGTTTCGTTCGCAGGTGCCGTCGTGGGTGCCGATGGATGCCGACGCCGTGGTCGTGGCGTCCGGCGCCGTCGAGATCGGACTCGGCGGCGCCCTCGTCGCGCTGCCGCGCGAGCGCCGGCGCATCGGCTGGATCGTGGCGGCGTTCTTCACCGCGATCTTCCCGGGCAACATCGCGCAGTTCACCGAGAAGCGCGCAGCCTTCGGCCTCGATTCCGACCTCGCACGTGGCATCCGACTGCTGTTCCAGCCGTTGCTCGTGGCGCTCGCGCTCTGGTCGACGTCGGAACCCCGCCGCTGACGAAGCGTGCCCGGTCGCCGCGCCTGGCCGCGATCGACGGGCGAGCAGCGGGTAAGTGGCAAGATGGCCTCGTGTCACTCCGCCGTACTCGGGAGGAACCGTGAACGCCATCGCCGACGCTCGCGCCGAGCTCATCGCACTCTGCGAACGCGGGCTCGAGTGGCACCCGGGTGAGGCTCGACGGCCGGATGTCGCAGCCGCACGATCCGCCGCAGTGCTCGTGCTGTTCGGCGTACTCGACGCGGTGCCCGCCCGCACCGGCGCAGCGGTCGCTCGCGACCTCGACGTGCTGCTGCTCCGCCGCGCGGCGACGCTCCGAAGCCACGCGGGGCAGATCGCGTTCCCGGGCGGCCGGCTCGAGGCATCCGATGACGGGCCGATCGCCGCTGCGATCCGCGAAGCCCACGAGGAGACCGGTGTCGACGTCGACGGCATCGAGCCGCTCGGCACGCTGCCGACGATGCCAGTGCCCATCAGCAACCATCTCGTCACGCCGGTGCCGGCATGGTGGACACGCCCGTCCGAGGTCGCGGCCGTCGATCATGACGAGTCGGTCGATGTGTTCCGCGTGCCGATCGCCGAAATGCTCGACCCGGCCAATCGCGCGAACACGCAGCACACCTGGGAGCACCGCACCTACCGTTCGCCGGCGTTCACGGTCGGCGGCCGCATCGTGTGGGGCTTCACCGCCCTCGTGCTCTCGCGCATGTTCGACGAACTCGGCTGGGCCGAGGCATGGGACCCCGAACGCATCGTGGAGCCCGACCACCTCAGCCGCTGAGGTCTACGGGTTCGGGTTCGTCGCAGCGCCGTCGAGCCAGAGCGTGTCGGTTGCGTCGCGGTGCACTCCATCGGTGCCGACGTGCTTCGTGCTGATCTGCGGGCCCTTCGTGATCACGTGCACGAGCGCCATCGCGTGCCCCTGGCCGAGACCGTAGTCGGACTTCAGCCACGCCACGATCGGGGTGGCCTTCGTGCCCGCGCCGAAGCCCTGCTCGGTCGCCAGGTCGACGAGCTGCCGGGGCGTGAGACCGGTCTTCTTCTCGATGGTGTCGAGGTAGGCCTGGAATGACATGCGGTGCTCCCTTGGGTGAAGCGGATGCCGCGTGGCATCCGTCGATCACCAGACTCGCGCCACGCGGCATCCGTGCGCCAATGTTTCGACCTGGGTCGAAAGTCTCGGGTCGGAGGCGCATCGGGGATGCTCGAGACGCCCTCGGCAAGGGGGTGCCGTCGCGACACCCGTTGCGTAGACTCACTCGTTCCGAGGCGAGCGGAGGCATATGGCATCGCAGAGAACAGTCGTGCTGGTGACGGGCGCCGCCCGGGGCATCGGCCGCAGCATCGCGCTTCGGCTCGCGCGCGATGGTGCGGCGGTGATCGTCGCCGACCTCCCCGATCACCCTGACGCTCCGCAGACCATCGATGAGCTGCGCGCCACGGGCGCTGAGGCCGTGCTCCTCGCGACCGATGTCAGTCAGGTGGCCGAGGCTCGCCGACTCGTCGCCGCCGGGGTCGAGGCATTCGGGCGCATCGACGTACTCGTGAACAACGCCGGGGTGCAGCGTCGCGCCCCGTTCCTCGATGTCGAAGAGGACGACTACGATCTCGTGCTCGGCGTCAACCTCAAGGGCCCGTTCTTCGTCGCACAGGCGTTCGCCCGCCACGTGAAGGAGCGTGGCGGTGGCGGGCGCATCGTGAACATCAGCTCGGTGCACGAGGAACTGCCGTTCCCGAACTTCGCGAGCTACTGCGCGAGCAAGGGCGGTTTGAAGATGCTCACGCGCGATCTCGCCGTGGAGCTCGCACCACTCGGCATCACGGTGAACAACATCGCCCCCGGAGCCATCCGCACGTCGATCAATGAGAACCTGCTGGCAGATGCATCGAAGGCGCAGGCGCTCCGCGAGGACATCCCGGCCGGACGGATGGGCACGCCCGAAGAGGTCGCCGAGGCGGTGAGCTTCGCGGTTTCTTCGGGAACCGCCTACATGACCGGCAGCACGATCACCATCGACGGCGGGCTGACGTGGAACTATCACGAGCAGTGAGCCCAGATCCCGACGGTCAGGTTCCGGCGTCGGATGATCCACGCAAGGCGACGTGGCCGACCCGAATCCGGAAGAAGACGTGGGTGTATGCGCTCCGTCGGGCTCGTCACGAATTCGTGCAGGATCGCGCGTTCGACGCTGCTGCAGGTCTCACGTTCTTCGCCGTGTTGTCCGTGTTTCCGGCGCTGTTGGCGACCGTGTCACTGGTCGGGGTCGTCGGCGACGGCGAGGACGTCGTCGACCGCTTCCTCGCACTCCTGAACCAGGTGGCTCCGGCGGCCGTCACCGACGTGCTCGGGCAGGCGCTTCACGAGATCGCGACGACGTCGGCCGCCAGCGTCACGCTCATCGTGGGCATCCTGGCGGCAGTCTGGTCGGCTTCCGCGTATGTGAGCGCGTTCGGTCGCGTGATGAACCGGATCTACGAGGTCGAAGAGGGCCGGCCGTACTGGAAGCGCAAACCCGCGCAGATCGCCGTGACGCTCCTGATCATCGTCCTTGCGCTGTTCGCCGTCGTCATCGTCGCCCTCTCCGGTCCGCTGACGCACGCGATCGGTGACGCGCTCGACATCGAATCGTTCGCTCTCGCGGCGTGGGATGTCGGGAGATGGCCGATCCTCGGAGGAGTGGTGGTCGCAATCATCGCCGTGCTCTATTCCGCCACCCCGAACATCCGTCAGCCCCGTTTCCGGTGGCTGAGCGTCGGCGCGGTTCTGGCGGTGGCGATCATCGGCCTGGCATCCGCAGGGCTCGGCTTCTATGTCGGCAACTTCGCGAACTACAACCGCACGTTCGGCGCGCTCGCGGGAGTGATCATCTTCCTCATCTGGGTGTTCCTGGTGAACCTCGCACTGCTGCTCGGAGCGGAGTTCAACGCCGAACTCGAACGCGGCCGACAGCTCCAAGCGGGAATCAGAGCCGAAGTCGCCCTCAAACTCCCCGCCAAGGACACCACCGCGAGCGACCTCGCCCAGCGGACCGCCGAGGTCGATGAGCACCACGGCTCGCTGCTGCGTACCGGTCAGGAACTCCCCGCCCGAACGGACACCTTGGTTCCGCGCCTTCGCCGCAGACTGCATTCCCTCTGGGAGTACGTGACGCGTCGCTGACTCCGAAGGGTCGCCGCCGCCGGGGCGAGTCAGGCGTTCAGCGCGAGCTCCGCATCGAGCAGTTCGAGCAGCAGCGAGGCGGATGCCGCGGACGGCTCGCCCGTGATCGCCGACACGACCCACTGCGGTGCGGTCGGCGGCAGTGGCACGGCCACGAGGCCGGCGGCCTGCGGCTTGGCGGCGATGTGCTGGGGAACGAGGGCGACACCCAGCCCGCGCTGCACGAGGTCGAGCAGCGTGCGCACGTCGTTGACCGTGCACCGCACGCGCCGGGTGACGCCGTGCTTGAGGCAGGCCTCGTCGTTGAGCGAGCGCACCGCCCACGACTCCTGGAAGTCGACGTAGTCGTGATCTCGAAGGTCGGCCCAGTCGAGGGCGCCACCGGAGGCGAGCGGATGCTGCGGAGTGCACAGCAGCACGAGCGGTCGACGCCCGAGCTCGATGCGGCGCACTCGCGCGAGTCCATCGCCCGCGGCGACGAATGCGATGTCGAGGCTGCCGTCGCGCACTCGTGAGATGAGCTCGTGCGAACCGGCCTGGGTGAAGTCGAGGTCGACCAGGGGGTAGCGTCGCCGGGCGCGCTCGAGCAGTGCCGCGACGTCCACGAATCCGAGGCACTGCTCGGCGCCGACCCGGATGCTGCCCGACAGCTCATGGGTGGCGCGCACCACGGCGTCTCGTGCCGCCGTCGCCTGGGCGAGCATCGTGCGAGCGTGGGGGAGCAGCGCCGTTCCCGCATCGGTCGGCTCGACCCGGCGGGTCGTGCGGTTGAAGAGCGTGGTGCCGAGCTCGTCTTCGAGGGCGCGGATCGCGGCCGACAGGCCCGACTGCGACACCCCGCACACGGCCGCGGCGCGCGTGAACTGCTGCTCGTCGGCGAGGGTCACGAGGTACTCCATCTGCCGAAGATCCATCTATCTAAAATCCTTCTGAATCGCATCACCAATAGTTGTTGGACTTCTAGTTTGCGGCTCCGTAGGGTGAATCCGCAACACCCGGAACCGAGAACATCAGGAGCAGACCGTGAAGACCATTCCCCTCGGCGGCGGCGACCTCACCGCACCCAACGTCGTACTCGGACTCATGCGCATCCAGCGGAAGAGCGACGAGGCCGTGCGCGAACTCGTTCGCGCCGCCCGCGACGCCGGCATCGACTTCTTCGACCACGCCGACATCTACGGCGACGAACTGCACGGCTGCGAGCGGCGCTTCGCGGAGGCCATGCAGCTGACCCCGGCGCAACGCGACGAGATCACCCTGCAGACCAAGGCCGGCATCGTCAAAGACGGCCCCTACTTCGACTTCTCGTACGAGCACATCATCGAGTCCGTCGACGGCTCGCTGCGCGCACTCGACACCGACCGCATCGACGTGCTGCTGCTGCACCGCCCCGACGCGCTCGTCGAGCCCGACGAGGTCGCCCGTGCATTCGACGAGCTCGAGGCATCCGGCAAGGTGCTCGCCTTCGGCGTCTCGAACCACACCCCGCGGCAGATCGACCTGCTGAAGAAGTCGGTCGGCCAGCCGCTCGTGGCGAACCAGTTGCAGCTGTCGATCACGCACTCACCGATCATCGCCGAGGGGGTCGCAGCGAACATGCAGGGCCTCGAGCAGTCGATCACCCTCGACGGCGGCGGCATCGTCGACTACTGCCGGCTGCACGACATCACCATCCAGGCATGGTCGCCGTTCCAGGCGGGCTTCTTCAACGGGGTCTTCCTCGGCTCGCCCGACTATCCCGAACTGAACGCCGCGATCGACCGCCTCGCCGCGAAGTACGCGGTGCCGGCCATCGCGATCGCCACCGCGTGGATCACCCGCCACCCCGCGAACATGCAGGTCGTGCTCGGTACCACGACGCCCGAGCGCGTCACCGGCGCGGCTCAGGGTTCGGACGTGCCGCTCACGCGGCCCGAATGGTACGAGCTGTTCCG
Organism: Agromyces sp. GQ35; assembly: GCF_059758475.1. Classification (NCBI taxonomy): domain Bacteria; kingdom Bacillati; phylum Actinomycetota; class Actinomycetes; order Micrococcales; family Microbacteriaceae; genus Agromyces; species Agromyces sp. GQ35. Next base: position 1,965,138 of record NZ_JCAXEO010000001.1, read on the forward strand.
CGCCGCCGGGTACCGCGTGCCCTGACGCTGCTCGGCGCCGCGCACTCCGGCATCAGATGAAGTTGAACATCGCGGTCTGGCCGAAACTGATCAGGGCGGTGAAGACCTGCGCGCCGCCGAGCGCGGCGCCGGCCGCGGCGAAACCCCTCGGTGCGTCTTTCTTGAGCAGCACGATGAGGCCGAGGATGAGGGCCGCCAGACCGAGCACGAGTGCGAGCACGGTGCTCCCGATGCCGAGCACGCTCACGAGCGTGTACGACGAGACGTCGCTCCGCACCAGGAACGGGATCGCGAGAGTGAAGATGCTGGTCAACACGACCCCGGCGGCGCCGGCGATGAAGGAGATGAGGCCGAGGAGCTTTCGATCGGTGCTCGGAGCAGGGGCGGCGGTCGGTGCGTCGGTGTGGGTCATGGCCTCATCATGCCCGACGCCGGTGTCACCGCGCCGCGACGGTGGGTGCTGACAGAGTGGGAGCCATGCGACGAATCGGTGCGATCTTCCAGCCCGCCTTCCCACCCGAGCGACTGCGGTCCGCAGTCGAGGCGGCCGAGGCCGGCGGAGTTCCCGAGCTCTGGCTCTGGGAAGACTGCTTTCAGCAGTCGGCGTTCGCCACGGCCGCGGCGGCACTCGCCTGGACCGAGCGGCTCCGGGTCGGCATCGGCGTCGCGCCGATGCCGCTGCGCAACGTCGCCATCACCGCGATGGAGATCGCGACCATCGATCGCATGTTCCCGGGTCGACTGCTGCCGGGCGTCGGGCACGGCGTGCAGCGATGGATGGGGCAGACCGGCAGCCGGGTCGCCTCACCGCTCACGCTCATGCGCGAGTACGTGCCGGCGCTACGGCAGTTGCTCGCCGGTGAAGAGGTGACGACGAGCGGGCGCTACGTCACGCTCGATCGCGTGCGGCTCGACTGGCCGCCCGCCACGGCACCGCAGGTGTACGCGGCGGGCGAGGGCCCGAAGACGCTGCACCTCACGGGCGAGGTCGCCGACGGCACGGTGCTCACGGGTGGCACCTCGGTCGAGCGCGCGGCGCAGGCCGTCGCGACGATCGCGGCGGGTCGTGCGGGCGCCGGCCGTGACGGCCGCAGCGAGACGGTCGTCTACCTCATGGCGGGCTTCGGCGGCGCCGAAGCCGAGTCGCGGGTCGCGAACGAACTCACGAAATGGAACATGCCGCTCGACCAGCGCCTGGCCGCCGTCGGCGATGCATCCGTCGTCGCCGAAGCGGCCGGGCGGTTCTTCGACGTCGGCGTCGACGCCGTCGTGCTGCAGCCCACCTCAGACGAACCCGACCTCGAGGCGTTCATGGGGCACGTCGGCGAAGTGGCACGACGGGTCGCTTCGTAGCGCTCGCCGCACGCCGCCCAATATGCTGACGGCCATGGCCGCCGTCTTCCCTGTGATCCTCGTCGCTGCAATGGTGATCGCGCTGATCGACATCATCATGCGCGACGACTCGCAGGTGCGACACCTGCCGAAGTTCGGGTGGATCCTCCTCGTCATCCTGCTTCCGCTCATCGGCACGCTGCTGTGGTTCATCATCGGCCGCGAGTACGGCGCTGCGGCGTCGACCGAGGGCATCGGATCGCTCATGGCGCAGCGCTCGCGACCGAACCCGCTGCCGCCGGCACCGCAGGTGAGCTCGACCGAGCAGCAGCTCGCCGAGCTCGACCGCGAGATCGAGTACTACCAGCGCCGAGCCGAGCTCGAGCGGCTCAAGCGCGAGGCCGACGGCGGCGCGGCGAGCTAGGGGCGCGACCGGCATCCGTTCGCCCGAGCTGCTCCGCCGCTCGGGGAGCAGCGACGGGTTCACCTCGCGGATGCCTCGCGGCCAGCCCCGAGACATCCGACCCCGATTGCATGGCGTGAGGCCACATCGCGAGGCCTGCACCCGTCGTACCGGCCGGTGCAGGCCGCGCGCGAGCGTGCCCGCCCCACCCCTGCGACGAAGGAAGCACATGACCACGACGAACAACGCGACACGCTGGGGGAGGCGAGGCGCGGTCTCCGCTGCGCTCCTCGCACTCATCGCCGGTGTGATCGCGGCGCCGGTTCCGGCGCTCGCCGCCCCCGACGTTCCGACCGACCCGGTGATCAGCACCGGATCGACCACCTGGAAGTACCTCGACGACGGCACCGACCCGTCGCGCGGCGCCGAGCCGCTGCGCGTCTGGACCACGCCCGGCTTCGACGACAGCACCTGGAAGTCGGCGCAGGGCAGCTTCGGCGCGAAGGGCGGCAAGCTCGCTCCCGTCGGTCCGCAGACCCCGAAGACGCTGCTGAACCAGTACCTCAACGGCACGTCGGCACCCAACGTGCCGACCTTCTTCTTCCGCGCGAGCTTCGAACTCGCGGCCGGCGTCTCCGACGAGGTCGGATCGATCGTCGGAGACCTGCTCTACGACGACGGCGCCGTCGTCTGGATCAACGGCGAACGCGTCGCCGGGTTCGACGCCGAGCGCGTCACCGAGACGAGCAACGTGCAGTACGCCGGATCAGGCTCGTCCGACCCGGCCCCCGGTCACTTCGAGGTCGCGGGCGACGTGCTCGTCGACGGCAGCAACACCGTGGCCATCGCGCTCTACCAGGACCGCGAGACGAGCTCCGACATCTTCCTCGACGTGCCGTCGATCCGGCTCACGCCGAAGTCCGACCCGGGCGTGGTCGTGCCGACTCCGCCGACCCGCGTGATCCTCACGCCGACCGAGACGCCGACGACCTCGCAGTCGTTCTCGTGGCTCGCGGGCGACGTCTCGCACGAGTCGGGGCAGGTGCAGCTCCGCACGGCGGGCGGCAGCGACATCCGCACCGTCGACGCCTACTCGGCCGGTCTCGTCAACGGCAACCCGAAGCAGCACTTCTCGGCGACCGCCGACGCGCTGACCCCGGCGACGGCGTACGAATACCGTGTCGGTCTCGAAGGCGCGTGGAGCGAGTGGCACGAGTTCACGACCGCCGACCCGAACGACACCGACTTCCAGTTCCTCTACTACGGCGACGCGCAGATCGGCCTCGACTCCACCTGGCCCTCGGTCGTGCAGCAGGCCGAGGCGACCGCACCCGACTCGATCGGCTCGGTGCACGCCGGCGACCTGATCAACACGGGCAGCAACGAGACCGAGTGGCTCAACTGGTTCAAGGGCATGGAGACCTCGGCCGCGACGACCAACGTCATGGCCGCCCCCGGCAACCACGAGTACTCGGGCGACAAGCTGCTGAAGTCGTGGAAGGCCAACTTCGAGTACCCGCACAACAACCCGACGACCGCGACCACGGGCGACCTCGCCGACCTCGCCGTCGGCGACACGGATGTCGCGAAGCAGTACGCCGCGTACTTCGAGCACTGGACCCGGTTCGCGGCCGAGACGGTGTACTTCACCGACTACCAGGACATGCGCTTCATCACCCTGAACGCGACGCGCGACACGACGTTCCTGACGCCCGACGCCCTGCCCGGTTGCATCGGCACCGACTGCCCGTCGGCGAAGGTCGGCGAGCTGTGGACGCAGTTCCAGGCCGCGTGGCTCGACTACGTGCTCGAGGCGAGCCCGTCGAAGTGGAACGTCGTGACGTTCCACCAGCCGGTCTACTCCGCGTCTGAGGGTCGCAACGAGCCGGTGCTGCGCCAGTACTGGGTGCCGATCTTCGAGAAGCACAACATCGACCTCGTCATGATGGGCCACGACCACACCTACGCACGTGGCTACAACAACGACGACCGCACCGAGACGCCCGGCATCACCGACGGCCCGGTCTACATCGTCTCCAACTCGGGTGCCAAGCACTACGAACTCGAGACCGACGAGAAGAACGTGTGGACGAACAACAACGCGACGCAGGTGCTGCGCGGTGCCGGCGTCACGACGTACCAGGTCATCGACGTGACGGCCGACGCGCTCGTCTACCGTTCGTACCTCGCCGAGAAGCAGCCCGACGCGACGACCGAACTGCCGGTCGGCGCCGTCTACGACGAGTTCACCGTCACGAAGAAGGACGATGGCCGCAAGTGGGTCACCGAGGCGGGCGTCACGCCGCCCGTCGACCCCGAGGGCCCCGGAACCGGTGAGCCCGGTGCCACGCCGGAGCCGATCGACCCGTCCGAGCTGACCGAGGCGACCCGCGGCGGCGTGACCGTGCCGTCGAACGTCACGATCGGGGTGCCGTTCACCGTCGGACTCGGCGAAGCGCATGACGGCGCGAAGGTGTGGGCGTGGCTCCACTCCGACCCGACGCTGCTCGGCGCGGCGACGGCGAATGCGAGCGGCGACTTCACGACGGTCGTGCCGGCCGGCACGACCACGGAGGAGCACCGCCTCGTCGTGCAGGCGGCCGATGGTTCGCTGCTCGGCTGGGCATCGGTGCGGGTGAACGCGGCTGCTACGGCCGGCGCCGGAACCGGTGCTGACCTGGCGAGCACGGGCGCCGAGGCATCCGCTGCGCTGTGGGCCGCCGGTGTGCTGCTCGCGCTCGGCGCACTCGTGACCGCGCTCGCGATCCGCCGTCGCAGGCTGTCGAGCGGCTCGGCCTCACTGGGCTAGCATCCGAGCGGATGTCGCGGGGCCCGCGACATCCGCTCGTCGACCGACGAACGCCCGACCGGGGAGACCGGCCGGGCGTTCGTCGTCGGTGGCCGACTCGGGGCGCTCATCGCGTCGAATCGACGAGTGCCGCCAGCTCAGCGGCCATCGCCTCGGGCTCCCAGCCGTGCTCGCTGCCGGGCATGGCCTTCCAGCGGGCGCCGGGGATGTCGGCGGCGATCGACTCGGCGGCGGGCGTCATGATGTCGTAGGTCGCTTCGCCGACCATCGCGAGCACCGGCACGCGGATGCCGCCGAAGAGGTCGGCGTGCGGTGCGGACTCAGCCCAGGCAAGCGATTCACCGTCGGGGCGGAGGCTCGGAGCCTGCTCGATCATCGCCGGGATGCTCCGGACGATCTCGAGGATCTCGGGCGGCATGTCCGTCATGTACTCATCGAGCGCGGCGCCGAACTCGCCGGCGTCGATGAGGCGGTTCACCTCGTCGGCCCACTCGCGCGCGCCGCTGTTCGGCGGTGCGAGCGGGGCCTCCCAGAGCGCGAGGCCCGCGACGGGGAGGCCCGCCACAACGGCGCGCAATGAGATGGAGCAGCCAGAGGAGTGACCGCAGAGCACGGCGCGACCGCCGGCGGCGTCGATCAGCGCCTCGATCGCCGCGAGCTCGCGCTCGAGCGTGATCACGCCGTCTGCCGTGCTCTCGCCGCGACCGACTCGGTCGTACACGATCGTCGTCGCGCCGCGCTCGGCGAGCAGTTCAGCCGTGCGAGTCGTGTCGGGATCGATCTCGCGCCAGGGACCGGCGCCGGCGACGAAGATCAGCGCGGGTCCCTCACCCCGGCGGTCGAAGGCGACACGGTCACCGGCGGTGGTGGTCACGAACTCGGACATGGTTGGGTTCCCTTCCTCAAAATGGACTGACCAGTTTGATTTCTTCAAACTAGACTGTCTAGTACTGATCGTCAAGAGGAGGCACGCATGGTCGTCGTGAACGAGTCCAAGCAGCCCACGCGCTCGGAGCGCAAGCACCTCGCCATGCTCGCCGCGGCCGAGGAGCTGTTTCTGCGCCACGGATACCTCGGCACGAGCATGGACGAGCTCGCCGAGCTCTCGCAGGTGTCGAAGCAGACGGTGTACGCGCACTTCGGCAGCAAGGAGGCGCTCTTCGTCGAGCTCGTCTCGTCGATGACGAGCGGCGCCGGCGACGGACTGCACGACCTCGACGGCGAACCCGCCGCCGACGGCGATGTCGCGGGCTACCTCGAGCGCTACGCGGTCGACGAGCTCACCGTGGTGATGACCCCGCGACTGCTGCAGTTGCGGCGCCTCGTGATCGGCGAGGTCGGCCGGTTCCCCGAACTCGCCCGCGCCCTCTACGAGAACGGCCCCGATCGCGCCATCCGCTCGCTCGCGAAGGTCATGACGTCGTTGACCGAGCGGGGGCTCCTCGCCGCCGACCGTCCCCTCGAGGCGGCGACGACGTTCAACTGGCTCGTGATGGGCGCGCCGATGAACGAGGCGATGCTGCTCGGCGACGGTGCGATTCCCGAGCCGGCGGCGCTCCGACGGCACGCCGCACACGTCACCCGGGTGTTCCTCGCCGCCTACGCCGCCTGAGGGTCATGGGGGATCGCGTCTACTGCGAGAGGGCGTAGAGGAACAGGGCCGGGCCGTGCGGCAGCAGATCGGCCTGTGGAGAACCGCCGAGGTTCCGCTGCCGGAGCTGACATGATCGACCCTGATGCCTACCTTCGCTGCGTTTGACGGAACCGAACTCGCGTACCACCTGCACGGAGAGCAAGGGCCGCCGCTCGTCTGCGTGCCGGGCGGGCCGATGCAGGATTCGGTATACCTCGGCGATCTGGGCGGGCTCGCAGGCGAGCGCCAACTGGCGATGCTCGACCCGCGGGGCACGGGCAGCTCGGGCCTCCCGTCCGACCTCTCGACGTATCGCTGCGATCGACTCGTCGACGACATCGAAGCCCTGCGCGAACACCTCGAGCTCGAGCAGTTCGACGTGCTCGCCCACTCCGCGGGCACCAACGTCGCCGTCGCGTACGCCACGAGGTATCCGAGTCGCGTCGAGCGACTCGTGCTCGTGACGCCGAGCGCCTCGGCCGTGGGCCTGACCGTCACCGCCGAGACGCGTCTCGACGCCGCTCGGCTTCGCGCCGACGAGCCGTGGTTCGACACGTCGTTCGCCGCACTGCAGTTGATCGTCGCGGGCGAGGCGACCGACGACATCTGGTCGGCGATCGACCCCTTCTCCTACGGCCGGTGGGATGCCGCGGCGCAAGCCCATCGCGACGCCGGCGACCGTCGTCGCAACGACGAGGCGGCGGCCGTGTTCGGCGCCGACGGCGCATTCGATCCCGAGGGCACGCGGGCCGGGCTCGCCGAACTCGCGGTGCCCGTGCTGTTCGTCGCGGGCGCGCTCGACCTCAACTCACCGTTGCCGATGGTCGTCGAGTACGCGGGCATGCTGCCGGGCGCCGAAGTCTCGGTACAGCCGGGCGCCGCGCACTTCCCGTGGCTCGACGACGCCCAGGCGTTCTCCTCGACCGTCGCGGCATTCCTCGACGATGCGGCAGCGCGAGCCACGAATGACGAGGAGGCTCGCGGGAATCCCGACGCCGAGCCGGTAGATTCGGAACGACAGACCGGCGTGCCCGCCGTTCGATAGGGGTCTGAACCGCGGGGGCACCACAGCTTGGCAACGGATCACGGGGGGTCGTGTGACTGCACTGCAGCGCTCACGCGACGTTCCGAGCAGCACCAGTCCATCCGATCCGAAGAGCCCCAGCCGTCGTTGGGCAGCATTCATGCGCCTCCTTCTCGGAGTCGCGCTGCTCGCGACACTCGGAATCGCCGCGCCCGCACCCGCCTTCGCGGTCGTCTCCGGCGATTGGGGCTGGGGAACACCCGATGCGAATGAGCTGACCACCTTCGGTCAGCAGCAGGACCGAGTGCAGGCGTTTCCGTGCGATGCCGGCGGATGCTTCGCCAGCGCCGGCACCTCCTTCACCTCGATCGCGTCGAACGGGGCGACCTTCACCACACCCGTCGGGACGACGATCCCATTCGTGCACTCCAGCATCGGAGTCGTCGGCTCCTGCGCGGTGCAGTCGTCGACGCTGCTCGTCTGCACCAACTCGCAGCCGCTCGAGATGGGCGCCGGGCAGACCGTCGCCACGCAGACGCCGGTCGGAATGAGCAGTCCGGCATCGGGAGTGGCGAACGGCACCACGGTGTTCCAACTCGCGATCTCCGACCCGGTGATGACCGATCCCGACCCGGCAGACAACACCTACAGCCTTCGCATCCGGAACATCGCCGACCTCACGGCGACGGTGGCCGCATCGACCCTCGCTCCACCGCTCGGCGGCAACGTGACGCTCACGCTCACCCTCGCCAATGCAGGTCCCGATCCAGCGAGCGCGCCGACCGCACTCGTCGCGCTCCCCGCGAACCTGGCGGTCGTGTCGGCACCTGCGGAGTTCGACATCGGCTCGAGCACCTGGAATGCCCCGTCGACACCTGCGGCAGGGAGTGCGGCGCTCGAGATCGTCGTCGCGGTGACGTCTCCCGACGCAGCAACCGTCACGGTCGCGAGTGCCGAGCCCGGTGGGGGCGCGACAGACCCGACGCCGTGCGGCGCGACCTGTGCGGCGGTCGGCCCGGTTGTCGCGGTGGTGCCGCCCCAGCCGCCGCAGCCGCCGGCACCGAATCCGCCGCCTGCTCCCGCTCCTGCTGCACCGCCGTCCGCCCCTCGACTGCCCAGTCCGGCCCGCCCGACAGCGCCGGCGCCAACGCCCGCGCCCGTCATGCCTTCGACGCCGTCGCCGTCGCCCGAGCCCGCGCCGGCGCCCATCGACACGACCGCGCTGCCGATGGATCTCGGCTTCGCGTCGGTACGCATCGCTCCCGGCACGGCGTCGACCATGCGAGGCACGATCGGGCCGAACGCCTCTGAAGAAGCCGTCACGATCACGCTCACGGGCCGAGTGGGTCAGGGCATGATCTACCGGGCCGTCGGCGTGCTCATCGACGGCGAGCCGATCGCAGAACCGTGCGTCGTCGACACCCGGTCGTTCTCGTGCACGTTCACGCTCGACCCGGGAGCAACGGCGCGGGTCGACATCCGTCTCTTCGCCGACCCGCTCAACGCACCCGATATCGCGACCCAGCAGATCGAAGCGGCCTCATCCCTCACCGGTCAGGGCAACGCGGTCACGATCTCGACGGATGTCGCCCGCAACCGAGACACCGACAGCTGGGCGGCGTCGCTCACGACGTTCGACATCACGACCTTCCCCGGCGCGTTCCTGCCGCTGCTGGCGATGCTGCTGCTCGCTCTCGCAGCGACCGCGGCAGAGGCCGAGCGCCGCCGTTCCGCTTCACGACCATCGACGACCGCAACCGAATCCAGACGGAGTGCATCATGACGAACCTCGACCGAACCGAGACCCGCCGTCGCCGCAATCCGGCGCCGATCATCCTCGGCGTCGTGCTGATCGTGCTCGTGGTCTACTACGTCGTCGTCGCGCTGTCGGGCGTGCTGCAGAGCAGCACCGACGTCAAGATCGACGGTGACAACGAGCCGACGAGCGCCGACTACCTGACCCTGCGCATCTCGACCCAGGACGTCGACCTCACCAATCGGGTGATACTCGCGAACGTGCAGCCCATCCCGCACGCCGACCTGGTCGGCGACAAGGCGGGTGAGATCGCCGAGAGCCTCCGCATCGAGGTCAACAGCGGCGGAGTGACCACCTCCGTGGTCACGTTCCCCGGGGAGTCGATCGTGGATCCGACGGCGCTCACCCTCAGCCTCGATCGCGGCGACAGCGACTATCCGTTCGACCAGCCGTTCGCGAACTTCAGCCTCAGCGTGCAGAACGACGAGACCGGCCGAGCCGTGCCGTTCGAACTGCAGATCTCGAACTCGGCGCGACCGTGGGTGCTGGCCGCACATCGGGGCGAGGCGTCGAACGAAGGGGACCGCACCCTCTACCCGGTCACCATCGACGGAAGTCGCGATGCGCTCACCGTGACACTCGTGCTCTTCTACGTGCTCGCGATCCTGCTGACCACCCTGATGGCGGTGGTCATCATCGGCAGCGCCATTCTTCGGCGCAAGCTCGAGTTCTCGAATGTCATCTGGCTGTCGGCGACCCTGCTCTCCTTCCCTGCGTTGCGCAGTGCGATGCCCGGCGCCCCGCCGATCGGCACGGCACTCGACTTCATCGTGCTGTTCCCGTGCCTCTGCCTCATCGCCGGCATGCTCGTCTGGACGGGCGCGTACCTGCTCTGGAAAGAGAGCTCTGTCCTCCGGCGCCGGCACCTCGACGACGATGATGCCGCGGCGGTGGCGGTCGCAGCAGCGGACTGAGTGCGCCGAACCGCGCCCCCCGGCGGTGGCGCCGTTCGGTGCTCGCGGCATGTCGGCGGCCGGTGCGAGACTGAGCCCGTGCTGCTCGATGAACTCGCGCTGACCGCCGACACCGTCGCGTCGACCCGTTCGCGCCTCGCGAAGGTCGACGCGCTCGCCGATGTGCTGCGCCGACTCGAACCCGACGAGATCGCTCCTGCCGTCGGCCTGCTCGTCGGCAAGCCCCGGCAGGGCCGGGTCGGCGTCGGATGGCGCGGCGTAGCGGCTGCGACTGCGGCGCCGGCAGACGAGCCCAGCATCACCGTCGGCGAACTCGACGCCGCGCTCGAACGACTGGCCGCGGCATCCGGTGCCGGGTCCTCGGGCGAACGCGCCCGTGAGCTGAGCGAGCTGATCGGCCGCGCGACCACGCGGGAGCAGGGGTTCATCGGTCGTGCGCTGCTCGGCGAGATGCGCACCGGCGCGCTCGAGGGCGTGCTCGCCGACGCCGTCGCGCGGGCGTCAGACCGCCCTGGTGAGGTCGTGCGTCGAGCCGCCATGCTCTCGGGCGACCTCGGCGAGACCGCACGGCTCGCGCTCACCGGCACCGAGGCCGAACTCGCCGCCGTCGGCCTCGTCGTGGGCCGACCGGTGCAGCCGATGCTGGCGGCCACCGCGTCGAGCGCGGCGGCCGCCCTCGAGACCACCGGCGAGGCCTCCGTCGAGTACAAGCTCGACGGGGCGCGCATCCAGGTGCATCGTTCCGGTGACGAGGTGCGGGTCTTCACCCGCAACCTCGCCGATGTGACGCATCGTCTGCCCGAAGTGGTCGACGTGGTGCGGGGGCTTCCCGTGCGCGACGTGATCCTCGACGGCGAGACGCTCTCACTCGACGAAGACGGCGTGCCCCGGCCGTTCCAAGAGACGATGTCGAGGTTCGGCGCCGACGCCGCGCGTGAGACCCTGCTGCATCCGTGGTTCTTCGACGTGCTGCACGTCGACGGGCGCGACCTGCTCGACGAGCCCCTCTCGACTCGGCTCGGCGAACTCGAGCGCATCGCACCGGGTCATCGCATCCCGGGCGAGGTGACCGCCGACGCCGACGTCGCCGAGCGGGTGTCGCGCGAGGCGCTGGCGGCGGGCCAAGAGGGCGTCGTGGTCAAGGCGATCGGTTCGCCGTACGCGGCCGGCCGTCGCGGGTCGAGCTGGGTCAAGGTGAAGCCCGTGCACACCTACGACCTCGTCGTGCTCGCGTGCGAGTGGGGTTCGGGGCGGCGCACGGGCTGGCTGTCGAACCTGCATCTCGGCGCGCTCGACCCGAAGGGCGAGTTCGGCGAGCCCGGCGACTTCGTCATGGTCGGCAAGACGTTCAAGGGGCTCACCGACGAGCTGCTGCGATGGCAGACCGAGCGGTTTCCAGAGATCGAGACGCGGCGCACCGCGAACACCGTGTGGGTCGAGCCGAGCATCGTCGTCGAGATCGCGATCGACGGAGTGCAACGCTCGACCCGGTACCCGGGCGGCGTCGCGCTGCGGTTCGCACGGGTCAAGCGCTACCGCGACGACAAGGCGCCCGGCGACGCCGACACCATCCAGACACTGCGGGCGATGCTCCGCGAGTGAGCGTCGCGAACTGCACTCGGGCTGCAATCGCCCGAGCCCGCTACGGCGTGATCGAGTCGACGAATATGTAGGCTTCGTCGACGATCGCGTGCCAGCGGTCGGCGCCGTCGCCGAACCGCACGACCGCCCACTCGCGCATCGGCCGGCCGCGCATCACCATGTTGTCGAGTTCGAGAGCCTCGATTCGCTCGGCAGGCAGCTTCACCACCAGGCCGCCGCTGTTCGCGACGAAGGCGAACAGCTTGCCGCGCACCGAGACGCCGTCGGAACCGAACATCCTGCCGATCGCGACACCCGGACGCGCGAGAAGTTCGGGCGCCATCTCGTCGAGCCGACGACGCCCCGCTTCGCGCTCGCCGACCGGCTCGTCGTTCATGCCTCGAGGCCCTCGGCGGCCATGTCGACGCCGGTGATCGGCTCGCCGGCCGGCGCGTACACGAGGTGGATCGCACCCTTCGGCGAGACCGTCGGGGGCTCCGCGAGCGTGAAGGCCGACGGCACCAAGCCGTCGCTCCAGAGCCGCTTTCCGCTGCCGAGCGTGATCGGATACACCCACAGGTTCAGCCGGTCGACGAGATTCGCCGCGAGCAGGCTGCGCACCAGGTCGCCGCTGCCGATGACGTGGATCTCGTCGAAGCGGTCGCGGATCGCGGCGACCTCGGTCGCGACATCCGACACGACCGTCGTTCCGGCCCAGCTCGGGTCGGTCAGCGTGCGCGAGGCGACGAACTTCGGCACCGCGTTGAACTTCGCCGCAATCGGCTCATCGTCGCTCACCCGCGGCCAGTAGTCGGCGAAGATGTCGTACGTCTTGCGCCCGAGCAGCAGTGCCTGCAGGCGATCGATGCCTTCGCCGATCGACGTGCCCGTCTCCTCGTCGAGGTACGCGCCCTGCCAGCCGCCGAGTTCGAACCCGCCGGACGTGTCTTCTCGGGGGCTACCGGGCCCCTGATACACCCCGTCGAGGGTGATGAAGAGGTCGGCGACGATGACTCCCATGATCTGCTCCTTCGAATGAGCGGCGGCGGATGCCGCGCCGACGTGCAGCTCGAACGGGGACAGGGCAGCGACGGCATCCCCGCTGACCAATGTTTCGCGATGCTCCTCGGCTGTCAACCCTCGGCGCACGCGACGCTCACTCGACCGCCACCGGCATCCAGACCCGCATGGTCGACGGGCCGCGGTTCGCCCAGTCCTTGTAGGGCCGGATCTTCGCCGTGAAGCGCTCGCCGAGCTCGTCGATCGTCGTCGCGTACGGCCACTCGTCGTCCGAGGTCGAGCGGTGGCGGAGGCCGATGATCGCGCCGTCGACGTCGTCGACGAGTCCGAAGGCGGCGTCGAGCTCCACGTGCTCGACGTCGATGCCGTCGGGCAGGTCGACATCTTCGAGGGCGAGCACGAGCGGGCCGCGCTCCACAGCGGCCTGGCCGCGTACGGCGTCGATGCGCGGGTGAGCGTGGATGAAGCGCGGCTCCATCGGCAGACGGAGCTCGATCACGTCGCCGGTCGAGAACACCCGCTCGACCGTGAAGACGGCGTCATTCGCCGTGATCGTCTCGCTCGCACCTCCGTTCACGCCGGCGAGGACGACCTCGGCCCGGCCGCGAGCCCAGAGGGGAACCCGCACCGTGATGGGCAGCGGGCGGGCGGGCGCGTCGACGACGGTGACCCGCACCGCCCCGTCGTTCGGGTAGTCGCTCTCGACGCTGAGCGCGACGCGCTCGCCGTCATCGAGTGTCGTGTCGACGGCGTACGAGCCGTATTGGTGCAACTGCACCCCGCTGCCGTCGGTCGTGGCGAAGTAGCCGCCGACGGATGCCAGCGTGCGGGCGATGTTCGTGGGGCAGCACGACACTTCGAACCAGGGCGCACGCATGCTCGCCTCGGCCCGCTCGCTGAGTTCGTCGTCGGTGGTCGCCGCACCGGCCGCACGCCGGTGCAGCGTGTTGGCGTAGTAGAACGCTCGGCCGTCGGCGCGCGGCGAGACGAGCACCGCGTTCAGCAGCGTTCGCTCCATCTGATCGGCATAGCGGGCGTCGCCCGTCTGGACGAGCAGTCGCCAGCTCAACATGACCGACGCGATGGCGGCACAGGTCTCGGCATAGGCGCGGTCCGACGGCAATTCGAAGTCGTCGCCGAACTCCTCGTTCTGGTGGTGGGCGCCGACGCCCCCGGTGAGGTAACTGCGGCGAGCGATGGTGCGCAGGTACTGCGATTCGACGGCGTCGAGCAATTCGTCGTCGCCCGTCTCGACCGCGATGTCGACGGCGCCGGCGGAGAGATAGAGGGCCCGCACCGCATGCCCCCGAAGCACCTCGGCATCGCGAACCGGAAGGTCGTCCTGGAAGTACTCGTGCCCTTGGAACAGGGTCGTGCCCAGCGTGCCGTGGCCTCGACGTTCGACGAACAGTCGCGCGAGTTCGAGGTACCGTCGTTCGCCGGTGGCGCGGGCGAACTCGGCGAGGGCGACCTCGATCTCCGGATGCCCGCACACCGCCGCCCGGCCATCGGGACCGAACTCGGCATACAAGTGGTCGGCGAGTCGGCGAGCGATTGCTGGCAGCTCATCGTCGTGTCCGGTGCGGAGCCGGGCGACGGCGGCCTGGATGAGATGCCCGTGGCAGTACAGCTCGTGCCCCCATTCGAGGTCGCTGTAGCGGGCGCGTTGCCCGGCATGGCCGAAGCTCGTGTGCAGGTACCCGTCGTCGTCTTGCGCCGCGCCGACCCGGGACACGATGGCCCGGTAACGCGCCTCCAGAGCGGCATCCGGTCGCCGCCCGAGCTCCCAGGCCATGGCCTCGAGGAGCTTGTAGACCTCGGAATCGACGAACTCGATACCGGAGTGCTCGCCCCGAGCGGTGCCGGCCACGCGATCGAAGTTCGCGACCCACCCGATGCGATCCATCCAACCGAGGCAGTGGTCGATGATGACGTCTGCATTCAGGGCCTGCATTCGGCCCCAGAGGCCGCCCGTGATCGTCACGTCGCCGAGGCCGAGCGGGCGCAACGCTCCTCGAGAGGGGGCGATCGGCCCGCCGATCGTGGTCGGCACGGAGGTGAGCTGGGCGGAGGCGGGGCTGTTCACGGCGTTGTGGGTCCTCATCGATCGTGCGAATCAGGTCAGGTGTTCCCGGGGACTTGTATTGTCGAACCGGTTCGACTACCGTAACGTCTTGTCCAGGCGGATTCAAGGCACTCGTTCGACGACTCGAAGCACTATTCTCGAGTTCGACGACACGATATGGCGGCGAATCAGCCGAAATCCGATGAGAATCATCGAATCGGTTCGAAGAAGAACGGAACGAGTGTGGCGACGATCGGCGATGTGGCCAAGGCGGCGGGGGTCTCCCGCAGCACCGTCTCGTACGCCCTGTCGGGCAAGCGCACGATCTCGAGTGAGACGCGCGAGCGCATCGAGTCCGCGATCGATCAGCTCGGCTTCACCCCGAACGCTGGGGCGCGAGCGCTGGCGACCTCGCAGACCATGGTCATCGGGCTCTTCGTGCAGTTCTTCCGAGACGAGTTCTCGCCCGCCATGCTGCAGTACGTGCTGCCGATCTCCGATGCCGCCCGAGAAGCGGGCTACGACATCCTCATGGTCACCGAAGACGACGGTCCACGGGCGTTGCGCCGCATCACCGACTCCGACATGGTCGACGGGGTGGTGCTCCTCAACGTGGCCCATGAAGACGAGCGCATCCCCCCGCTTCGCGCCGCGCGCCAGCCCGGGGCGCTCGTGGGCCTCCCGAAAGACACCGAGGGCCTCGATGTCTTCGACCTCGACTTCGGTGAGGCCGCACGCATGCTCGTCGATCACCTGCACGACCTGGGTCATCGCGAGATCGTGCTGATCTCCCCGCACGAGCACGTCGCCACCCGAGGCGGCGCCTACGCGTGGCGCTTCCGCGAGGCCGCGCTCGAGCGCGCGGCGCGATACGGGCTGCGCATCTATCCGCACAACGGCGAGACGGAGCAGCCGGCCATCACCGAGGCGCTGAACGCGATCCTCGATCAGCGGCCCACCGCAACCGCGATCATCGTGCACAACGACGCCATGATCGCCGGGCTCCCGCCCGTGCTGAACGCCCGCGGCGTGCGGGTTCCCGACGACCTCTCGGTCGTCGGGATCTTCTCCGAAGACTTCGGTCGACTGTTCTCGCTGCCGTACACGGCGATCGAGACGTCGCCCGACAAGCTGGGCCGCGCAGCGGTCCAGGCACTCGTGCAACGAATGCAGGACCCCCACAGCGCCGGTGCGCCCGTGGTCCGGTTCATCGCACCCGAACTGACGGATCGAGGCAGTACCCGCTGACCCGTCGTTCGCACGTCGGCGGCATCCGTCGGCTCGAACGTCGAACCGGTTCGACAGCACCAAGAATCACCACCGCATCATTCAAGGAGGAATATCGTGGCAACACTGCAGAAGGCCCGCGTGCTCGGCGCCGCCATCATCACCCTCGGCGTCGCAGCCGCTGCGCTCACCGGATGCTCGACGTCGGGCGACGGCACGGCAGCCGCGTCCGACGAGTACACGCTCTGGGACCCGTACCCCGACCGCGACGCCGAGTCGACCTGGGCCAAGGCCATCGACGCCTGCGCCGCCGACCTCGACATCACGATCAAGCGAAACAGCGGCAACACCGGCGACACCGTGAAGGACCTCACCACGGCGGCCGGAAACCTGCCCGACATCGCCATGGTCGACAACCCCAAGGTCGCGACGCTCGCCGACGCCGGCCTGCTGACGACGACCGACGACAACGGCTTCGACGTCTCGAGCATCGAGGAGAACATCCTCAGTGCCGGCGAGATCGACGGGAAGGTCTACGGCGTGCCGGTCGGCGCGAACACCCTCGGCCTCTACTACAACCCCGAGGTGCTCGAGGCCGCCGGCGTCGACATCGCATCGGTGACCGACTACGCGTCGCTCACCACGGCGCTCGAGCAGATCGTCGCAGCCGGGAAGAAGGGCATCACCTTCTCTGCCGTCGGCACCGAAGAGGGCACGTTCCAGTTCCTGCCCTGGTTCTGGGGAGCCGGCGCCGACCTCACGGCGCTCGACTCCGCTGAGGCGGAGAGCGCGCTGCAGCTGTGGACCGACTGGGTGAACGCGGGCCTCGCCCCGAACTCCGTCATCTCGAACACGCAGGGCACCAGCTGGGACGAGTTCCTCACCGGTGAGTACGGATTCGCCGAGAACGGCTCCTGGTTCAAGTCCGCCGCCGACGAGGCCGGCTACGAGTCCATCCAGATCCCCGGCATCGACGGTGGTGTCGCCCCGGCTCCGACCGGCGGCGAGTTCATCACGATCCCGGTGCAGAAGGACACCGCCCGCTACGAGACATCCGCGAAGATCGTGGAATGCCTGAGCAGCGGCGACACCGGTGCGACTGCGCTCGGCTACGTCGCGCCGACGGCCGACGGCCAGGCAGCCCAGCTCGAGGCCGACCCGACGCTCGAGTTCTGGGCCGGCGCAGTGGGCGACGCGAAGCCTCGCACGGCCGACAACCTCGGCATCTCGTACGGCGTGATCTCGGAGCAGCTCTACACCGCAGTGCAGAACGCGCTGAGCGGTGCGTCGTCTCCGGCGGACGCACTCGCCGAAGCGCAGGCGACGGCAGCCGAGAAGCTCGCGAAGTAGCCCGTAGGAACACCCGCACCGCCCCTCGATGGGAGAACGTCACATGACCGCGACGCACACCACCTCCACGGTGACGGTGCGCGGCGAAACGGGGGAGGCGGCGCAGATCGTTCGCGCCGCCTCGCCCGCCCGTCCGCTCCCTGCTCGCCCGCTTCGCAATCGGCAACGCCTGAGGGCGCAGTTGACGGCGTGGGCGTTCATCGCGCCCGTCGTCGTCTACCTCGCCGTGTTCTACGCCTACCCGCTCTACCGCAACCTCGACCTGAGCTTCCGCGACTACACGCTGCGTTCGTTCATCGACGGAACGGCGCCGTTCGTCTGGTTCGACAACTACGTCGAGGTCATCCAGAGCTCGACGTTCACGCCGGCGCTGATCAACACCGCGGTGTTCACGGTCGTGTCGATCGTGTTCCAATTCGCGATCGGCCTCGCGCTCGCGGTGTTCTTCTTCAAGCGATTCCCCCTCGCTGCGACCCTCCGAGCGCTCTTCCTGGTGCCGTGGCTGCTTCCCCTGCTCGTCTCCGCATCGATCTGGGCGTGGATGCTCAACAGCGAGTCGGGCATCGTCAACGCCGGCCTCGAGGCCATCGGCCTCACCCAGGTGAACTGGCTGACCTCCCCGCAGTGGGCGATGGTGTCGGTGCTCATCGCGAACATCTGGATCGGCATCCCCTTCAACCTCGTCATCCTCTACAGCGGGCTGCAGAACATCCCGGGGGAGGTCTACGAGGCGGCGTCGCTCGACGGCGCCAACGGCTGGCAGACGTTCTGGCGCATCACCCTGCCGCTGCTGCGGCCGGTGTCGGCGATCACCATCCTGCTCGGCCTCGTCTACACGCTGAAGGTCTTCGACATCATCTGGATCATGACGCGCGGCGGGCCCGGCACCTCGTCGACCACGTTCGCGATCTGGTCGTACCAGCTCGGCTTCGGCGGCGGATCGCCCGAGCTCAGCCCTGCGGCGGCCGTGGGCAACCTGCTCATCGTGCTCGCGTTCGTCTTCGGCCTCATCTACATCCGCACCCAGCGTCGATCGGAGCGCGCATGACCTCGGCGAAGAAGCTCGGGAACACCGTGATCGGCGTGATCCTCACCGCGCTGATGCTCTTCCCGCTCTACTGGATGATCAACGTGTCACTGACGCAGCCGACCGAGCTGCGGAAGGACCCGCCGAACCTCTTCCCGGTGAACCCGACCTTCGACGGGTACACGCGGGTGCTCAGCGAGCAGCTGCCCTACCTCGGCACGAGTCTCGTCATCGGGCTCGGAACGGTCGCCGTGACGCTCCTGCTCTCGGCGCCCGCCGCCTTCGCGCTCGCGAAGCTCCGCCCGCGCGGCGGCACGGCGCTGAACTTCGTGCTCCTCATCGCCCAGATGATCCCCGGCATCATCATGGCGATGGGGTTCTACCTCATCTTCCACAACTGGGGCATCCTCGACACCGTCCCCGGCCTGATCCTCGCCGACTCCACGCTCGCCGTGCCGTTCGGCGTGCTCATCTTCACCGCGTTCATGGCCGGGATCCCCGAAGAGCTGATGTCGGCCGCGAAGATCGACGGCGCCGGCCCGTGGCGAACCTTCCAGTCGATCGTCATGCCCATCAGTCGCAACTCCGTCGTCACGGTGTCGCTCTTCACCTTCCTCTGGGCGTGGTCGGACTTCATCTTCGCGTCCACGCTCAACCGGGGCGGTGAGTTCCAGCCGATCACGATGGGCATCTACAAGTACATCGGCAACAACACGCAGGACTGGAACGCCATCATGGCCACCGCGGTCGTCGCGTCGGTTCCGGCCGCGGTACTGCTCGTCGTCGCCCAGCGCTACGTCGCGGCCGGCGTCACGGCAGGGGCGGTGAAGGACTGATGGCGACCCTCGAGTTCTCCCTCGACGAGGTGCCGTTCAGCATGCGCGGCTCCTGGCTGTCGGTCTCGCGCGTGGTCGGGCTGCACCGCTCCGCCGAACTCATCCACCTCGTCTCGCACCAGACCGGCATGCACCCCGTGCTCTCCTTCCAGCCGCTGGCGGGTGGGGCACCGGTCGAGACGACCGAGTCCGCAGCGCCCGAACGGCTCCGCTGGGTCGGCGGCGCCGGTGAGTTCGCCGCCGCCTTCGCCGACGTCGGCACCGTCCGGGTACGCGGCACGGGCCTCGGCTTGCGCCTTGCGGATGCCTCGGACGGCCTGACGCCGTTCACCGGCACGTTCCTCTTCACCGCACCGCACGACGGTGCCGCAGTCTTCACCTCGTACGAGACCGGACGCCGCTACCGGGTCACCGCCCTCGCCGGTGCGTTCTCGGTGATCGGCTCCGAGCGCCTGGGCGCAGGGGAGCGGGCGGTCGAGGTCGGCGGCGACGGTGGCGAGTGGGAGATCGCGATCGAGGAGGTGAGCTCGGAGCCGGCTCCGTTGCGATCGACCGAGTCGTTCGATGAGCTGGTCACTGCGCGGGCATTGGAGTTCATCGCGTTCGCCGACGGCGTTGCGCCTCGGCCCGACGATCACTCCGGCGCCCTGCTGGCGGCGTACGTGATCTGGTCGGCAACGGTGCATCCGCTCGGGTTCGTCACCCGCGAGACCGTGCTGATGTCGAAGCACTGGATGGACAAGGTGTGGAGCTGGGATCACTGCTTCAACGCCCTCGCGCTCGCGCCGTCGCATCCCGAGCTCGCGATCGACCAGTTCCTCGTGGTGTTCGATCATCAGGTCGCGACCGGGGCGCTGCCGGATTCGGTCACCCACTCCGAGGTGCTGTACAACTTCGTCAAGCCGCCCATCCACGGATGGATGTGGGGGCAGTTGCGGCGACGCCTTCCCGGTGCGGTGCCCCCCGATGTGCTCCGCGAGGTCTACGGGCGGCTCGCGGCCTGGACGCGGTACTGGCTCGATCATCGTCGTGCCCCGGGTGCAACCCTTCCGTTCTACGAGCACGGCAATGACAGCGGATGGGACAACTCGACGGTGTTCGATCTCGATCGGGTCGTCGAGTCACCCGATCTCGCGGCGTTCCTGGTGCTGCAGCTCGACGAGCTCGCCGAGCTCGCCGACGAGGTGGCCCCGGATGCCGCAGCCGGATGGCGTCGCGAAAGCGAGCTGCTCCTCGGTGCGCTGATGACCGAGCTGTGGGACGGCGAGCGGTTCACCGCACGGTCCGTCGTCGGCCGGAGAGCGGGCAGCGCGTCGAGCCTGCTTACGGCGCTGCCGCTGCTCGCTGCTCATCGGCTGCCAGACGACGTGACGGCACGGCTCGTCGAGAAGGTCGCGGCGCACCTCACCGCCTTCGGTCCAGCGACCGAGCTTCCGAGCTCCCCGCGGTACGACGCCGACGGCTACTGGCGCGGGCCGATCTGGGCGCCGTCGACCATCATCGTCGAGGCGGGCCTGCGGGCTGCCGGCTACGACGACCTGGCCGACGACGTCAGCGAGCGTTTCCGCCGCCTGTGCGAGCGCAGCGGCTTCGCCGAGAACTTCGACGCGCTCACCGGCGCCGGACTCCGCGACCGGGCCTACACCTGGACGGCGAGCGCGTACCTGCTGCTCGCGGGGCAGGCGTCGGAGCGATCGTCGTCGAGGTCGGAGCTGGCGAGCGATCTGGCTGGAGGAACGTAGCAGCGGCGATCGGTGCGGGCGGCCGCGATCCCTCGAGGATCGCGGCTGCACGGCGTGCATCGCGCGCGGAAAAACCCAGATCAAGCCGCAGTTAATCACCCGCAACACCCTTGACCGCATCACGCGCGGCAGGCTAGATTCAGCGATCGAACCGGTTCGACATCGTTGGTGTCGAGCGGAACCTACGGGATGCGAGGAGGCAGACCATGAACCCTTCCAGTCGACGAAGCGCCATGCGGCGCGCGGGCATGGGAATGGGGGTGACGATCGCGCTCATCGGCTCGGGCGTTGCACTCGGTGCAGCACCGGCGATGGCCGCGGCATCCGACATCCCCGATGGCCACGAGGTGGTGCACTACGCATTCGACGATGCCGCCGGAAGCAGTGTGGTCGCCGACAGCTCGGGCAACGACCGCAACGCGACGCTCGTGAACCCGGCGACCGCGACCTCGGTCGAGGGCGCCGACGGCACGCAGGCCCTCGGCCTGCCGGGCGGCGCATCCAACGCCGCGGTCGCCTATGTCGACCTGCCCGCGTCGATCCTCCAGGGCCGCACCGACCTCACCGTCTCGACGCGCGTGAACTGGACCTCGTCGAACACCGCCTGGCAGTGGATGTACGCACTCGGCGACAACACGGCGCGCTACCTGTTCAGCACCCCGCGCAACGGCGACGGCCTGCTGCGTTCCGCGATCACGACGAACGGCGGCGGCGCTGCCGAGAACATCGTGACGGGATCGGCCGCGCTCCCCGGCGGCGAGTGGAAGACCCTCACGGTCACGCTCGACACCACCGCCGACCTCCTGACGAGCTACCTCGACGGCGTCGCGGTCGGATCCGTGCCGACCACCATCACGGCGTCGAGCCTGCTCACGTCGACGACGCGCGCGGGCTACATCGGCCGTTCCTTCTACCCCGACCCCTACTTCGCCGGCGCGGTCGACGACTTCGCGGTCTACGACATCGCACTCTCGCCCGAGCAGGTCGCGGGGCTCGTGGAGACACCGCCCAGTGCCACCGGCATCGCCGACGACACCCTCGACGTCCGCACCGCGGTCGGCACCGCGCCGGTGCTTCCCGCGACCGCGCTCGCCCACTACAGCGACGGCTACGACCGTCCGGCTCCGGTCGTCTGGGACGCCGTCGACCCCGCGTCGTACGCCCAGCGCGGAACCTTCGACGTGAACGGCGTCGCCGTCGGGCAGGACGTGACCGCCACGGTCACCGTCTTCGTCCCGGACGAGATCACCGTCGACCTCGGGAGCGACACCGGGGCGTTCCACGGCGGCGCATCCGGCACGCTCTACGGCGTCTACGGAGAGGACATCCCCTCCGACAACCTGCTCGAGGGCATCGACCTGCGCACCGTCTCGACGAAGGCGCAGGACGGGCCGCAGCATCCGGGCGCCGACGCGCTCGAGATCGTGAAACCGCTCGCCGATGCGACCGATGGCGACGTGTACATCTACATGACCGACATCCACCGCGGATTCCCGTACGAGTGGGCGGGCTCCACGCCCGCCGAGAAGCTCTCGATCTACTCGGAGAAGCTCGCGAAGCAGGTCGACCAGGTGCTCGAGCTGCCGGTCGAGTACCAGGACAACATCGTCTTCGTGCCGTTCAACGAGCCAGAGGGCAACATGTTCGGTACCGGCACGTGGAGTTACAACCGCGTCAGCTGGCTGAACAACCCCGCGGACTTCTTCGCCGCGTGGGACGACGCGTACCGGCTCATCAAGGGCAAGCTGCCGACCGCGCGCATCGCCGGGCCCAACACGAGCATCCTCTACTCGCAGGTGAAGGGATTCCTGCAGCACACCGTCGCCGAGAACACCGTGCCCGAGGTCATCACCTGGCATGAGCTCAGCAATCCGGCACAGGTGCGCTCGAGCGTCGTGAAGTACCGCGCCTGGGAGACCGAGGTCTTCGCCGGCACCGCCTTCGAGGGCACGGAACTGCCGATCAACGTCAACGAGTACGCGTTCAACTACCACACCTCGGTGCCGGGCCAGATGATCCAGTGGATCTCGGCCATCGAGGAGTCGAAGATCGACGCCGACATCGCCTACTGGAACATCGACGGCAACCTGAGCGACTCCGCCGTCGAGGCCAACCGCGGCAACGGCCAGTGGTGGCTGCTCAACGCCTACGCGCAGATGTCGGGTCACACGGTCGCGGTGACCCCGCCCTCGCCGAACACGAGCTACACCCTGCAGGGCGTCGCCACGCTCGATGAGGAGAAGCGGCAGAGCCGCGTCATCATCGGTGGCGCAGCGGGCGACGCCTCGCTCGCCGTGGCGAACGTGCCCGAGGGCGTCTTCGGGTCGACCGTGCACGCGCTCATCAGGGAGATCCCGTGGACGGGTCAGCTCGGCGACTCCGCTGAGCCCGAGGTGATCGCCGAGGCCGACCTCCCGGTCGAGTCCGGCGTGGTCGACTTCGGCTTCGGAGGCGGCGCCTTGCCGCAGTTGACGGAGAGCTCGGCGTACGAGATCATCCTGACGCCAGGCGGCCACTCGACGTCACCGTCGGTCGCGCCCAAGCTCTGGGCCTCCACGTACGAGGCCGAGGACGCCGCGCACAGCGGTTCGGGCTACACGAGGAACGGTCCCGAGGGCACGCCGTCCGACGTGAGCAAGTTCTTCACCTCGGGCCAGTACAACGTCGGCGGCCTGCGGACCGGTTCCGACACGGTCCTCGACTTCGAGGTGACGGTCCCGCAGGACGGCACGTACGACCTCTCGGTGTTCGCGAGCTCGCTCAACACCTACCCGGCCGCGGCCGAGCAGGGGCCGACGAACGTGTTCCTCAGGGTCGACGGCGGTGCCGAGCAGGAGCTGTTCCTCACGCTCGGGTACAAGTGGGTGGTCTGGGATCACACCGACACCACGGTCGAGCTGAGCGCCGGCACCCACACCATCAGCCTCGCGGCGCAGAGCCTCGACGGTGCCACGGTGACGAAGGGCGACGCGATCGTCGACAAGATCGACCTCTCGCTCGCCAACCCCGATGCGGCATCGATCTACGAAGCCGAGCACGCCGAGCTGCGCGGCACCCAGCCGAGCTACGACCACGACGGGGCATCCGGATCGGGTGCTGTGGCGCTCGACGAGGGTGACTCGGCGACGTTCTGGGTGTACGCCCGCGACGACGCTCCGGCCACGCTCGCGGTGCAGACGCTCGAGGGCGGCACGGCATCGCTCTCGGTCAACGGCGTCGACGTGACGGAAGTCTCGGCGTCTGCTGACGTACCCGTATTCCTCTCGGGCGGCGTCAACAAGGTCGTGCTCACGGGCCTGCAGGGAACCGCGCTCGTCGACCGGGTGCGGGTCGGCTCGTCGAACGAGGTGCTCGCGACGCAGCGCTACGAAGCAGAGGACGGCGCGCTCGCCGGCACCGCGCAGGTGAGCCCGCTGTCGCTGGCCTCCGGTGGTTCGGCGGTCACGGGCGTCGGCGGTGAGCCCGGAAACGGGAACACCCTCACCTTCGACGACGTCGAGGTCGCGCGCGACGGGACATACGCGCTGACGTTCCGCTACTCGAACGAGGAGCAGTCGCCGGCATCGCACTACAACCCCGACCCGCTCGCCCGTCACGCCGACGTCAGCATCAACGGGGAGCCGACGCGAGTGTGGTTCCCGCACTCGTTCCACCAGAACAACTTCTGGGAGCTCACCGTTCCGGTCGAGCTCGAGGCGGGATCGAACACCATCGTGGTCTCGTCGAGCGAGCTGCCGAACTTCGACGGCGAGACGTACATCTCGGACACGTTCCCCGATGTGCTCCTCCGATCGCAGCTGGCGCCGAACCTGGACTGGATCTCCGTGACCCCGTTCACGGCGACGGCGCCGACGGCACCGGATGCCCCGACCGCGGAGAAGGCGTCGTCGACGTCGATCGCCGTGCACTGGTCGGCTCCGGCCGATGCGGGCGGCAGCGCGCTCACCGGCTACCGCGTGTACGAGGTCGGTGGCACCGTACCGGTCTGCGAGGTCGCGGCGACCGTGACCGAGTGCGCCGTCGGGGGGCTCGCGCTCGCGAGCACCCACGCGTACGAGGTCGCGGCGGTCAATGCCGTCGGAGAGGGCTCGCGTTCCGAGGCATCGGCGGCGGTGACGCTCCCCGAGGTCTCCGATGACGACGGCGCCGTCACCGCTCCGGCCACTGCGAAGCTGTCGGCGAGCGGGGGGCCGAAGGACGGCGCCTTCACGGTGAAGATGACGCTGAAGAAGGGTGAGAACGGCTCGTTGTTCAAGCTCTACGAGAACGGCGTGCTCGTGTCGACGCAGGCGCTCACCCCGTCGAGCCCGAACCCGCAGACCGCTTCGGTCGACATCTCGGGTCTGCAGCGCGGCGTGTACCAGTACGTCGGCGTGCTCGTGAACTCGAAGGGCCAGGCGGAGACCAAGGCGCTGAAGGTCAGCGTCTCGGGGAAGTGAGGCCGCGGCCCACGCGCGGCTGAATGGGGTCCGTGGTCTTCCGACCGCGGACCCCGTTTTCGTCATGTGTCGAAGGCCACCAGCCCGACCTTCCCAATGTTGACGTCAACATGTACGCTCGTGCTCGGGCGTGTTGACGTCAACACGCCCGAACGACCGATCACTGATCTTCCAATGGCGAAAGAGGACGACGTCGATGACGATGTACGGCAGACGGCTCACCGCGCTCCTGACGAGCGCCGCGCTGACGGCGGTGGCACTCGCAGTGGTGCCGATCGCGGCGGCGCCCGCACCCGCTTCCGCAGCGGATGCGCTCACGATCACCCCCAACCCGGCGTACGCCGGCGAGGCGTTCGAAGGCTGGGGCACGAGCCTCGTCTGGTTCGCGAGCGCCACCGGCGGCTACCCCGCCGAGCTGCGTGAGGAGCTCTACCAGGCGGTCTTCGGCGACGACGGCCTCGACCTCAACATCGCCCGCTACAACATCGGCGGCGGCAACGCCTCCGACGTCACCGACTACCTGCGCCCCGGCGGCGCGGTCGAGGGCTGGTGGGCGCCGAACCCCGACGGCGATGACGGCACCTACGGCGGCGTCTCGACCGACTACGCCGACCGCAACGCGCTGCTCGCCGCCTGGAACGCCGACGACCCCGACTCGTACAACTGGTCGGCCGACGAGACCCAGCGCTGGTGGGTCGAGCGGCTCGCCGCCGAAGGCCAGATCACGCACTGGGAGACCTTCGCCAACTCGGCGCCGTACTTCATGACCGAGAGCGGCTACGTGTCGGGCGGGTTCAACTCCTCGGCCGAGCAGCTGAAGCCCGCCGCCGAGGCGCAGTTCGCGAAGTACCTCGTGAACGTCACCGAGCACCTCGAAGACGAGTACGGCATCGAGGTCGAGACGCTCGATCCGTTCAACGAGCCCAACACCAACTACTGGGGCACGACGCTGAGCAACGGCAAGCCCGTCGGCGGTCGCCAGGAGGGCATGCACATGGGGCCGGCCCGCCAGGTCGCGCTCATCGACGACGTGCGCGCCGCACTCGACGGCCCGGACTCCACGACCGAAGCCGGGCTCGCCGCGATGGATGAGACGAACCCGGGCATCTTCGCGACGAACTGGGCGGGCTACCCGGCCGCCACGCGCGAGATGGTCGACCGCATGAACGTGCACACCTACGGCACCTCGGGCCGGCTCGTGGTGCGCGACCTCGCCAAGCAGGCCGACACCGACCTGTGGATGAGCGAGATCGAGGGCAACTGGGTCAGCGGCTACAACCCCGTCAACATCGAGAACGGACTCGGCATCGCCGGCCGCATCATGGACGACCTGCGTGAGCTCGAGCCCAAGGCGTGGGTGCTGTGGCAGCCCGTCGAAGACCTCTACAACATGGAGCCGCAGGGCGAGAACCTGAACTGGGGATCGATCTTCATCGACCTCGATTGCCAGCCGTATGACGAGGCAGAGGGCACCGTCTGGAAGTCGGCTCGCCGGGTCGCCGATGCCGGCGGCGACTCGACCGCCGCCCCGGAGTGCGGCGTCGAGGTCAACTCGAAGTTCAACACCATCCGCAACTTCACGAAGTTCATCCACGAGGGCGACCACCTGATCGCCGTCGACGACGGCTCGAGCACCGCCGCCGTTCGCGCCGACGGCACGGGGGCGACGATCGTGCACCGCAACACCGCGGCATCCGACCGCCAGGTCACCCTCGATCTCTCGAACTTCGGCGACATCGCCGAGGGCGCAACCGTCACCCCGGTCGTGACCACCCAGGCTCCGTCGGCGGATGCCCCGACCGCGAACGCGCTCGTCGAGGGCACGCCCGTCGCCATCGACCGGGTCGCGCGCACCGCCACCGTGACGGTGCCGGCGAAATCGGTCACGACGTTCGTGATCGACGGCGTCACCGGCGTCTCGACGGATGCCCCGGCGCTCGTCGACGGGCACCGCTACCAGCTCGTCGGCGCGCAGAGCGGCAAGGCGTTCACCGCGGGGGGACCCACCGCAGCCACCTCCATCACCGGGCTCGCGACGGATGCCGCCAAGGCGGCGACCCAGGCCTGGACCGTGCACGAGGTCGCCGCCGGTGAACGCGAGGCGACGAAGCGCGTCGTGCTCGAGGCATCCGACGGCCGAGTACTCGGCGCGACGAGTGCCGGCACCGAGCTGCGCCAGGTGACGCCGGATGCCGCGGCGCTCGAGCCGGCGACCCGGTGGATCGTGAACACGACCGACGGGCATCGATACTCGCTCGTCAACGAGGCGCTCGGCCTCGCGTTGGAGGTCGGCGGACAGTCGACCGCCGAGGGCGCCGGCGTCGGAGTGTACGGCTCGAACGGCGGGGCGAACCAGTCGTGGGAGCCGCGGGACCTTGCACCACTCGCCGGGCAGACGGTCGCGGCGCGCACCCTCGTCGGCGTGCCGCCGGTGCTGCCCGAGACGATCGCGCCGCGATACACCTGGGGCGCGGGCGCACCCGTCGCCGTCGCCTGGCAGCTGCCGGATGCCGCGGCGTGGGCCGAGCGCGGTCGCGTCGAGGTGCCCGGCACACTGACCGACCTCTTCGGGCAGGCGCTCGAGGTCGCCGCGCTCGTCGACGTCGGCGGGCTGACGGGCACGGATCCCGTCTCGATCAACGTGGCCGAAGGCGCATCGCTCAGCGGCGTGCAGGGCGCAGCGCCCACCGTCGTGCCCGCTCGGGTCGGGGCTTCGGAGAACACGTTCGACGTGCCGGTGGTCTGGGACTGGTCCACGGTCACGGTCGACCGGTTCGCGGAGGTCGGCGTGGTGCACGTCGGCGGCGTCGCGACCGCCGACGGCGCAGAGCTGCCGGCGCAGCTCGCGGTGCTCGTGACCGAGGGGACGCTGCGCAACTTCAGCCCCGACGCCGGCAACTCCGCCTCGGCGAGCTCGACCGAGTCCGGGTACCCGGCCGACCGCACGCGCAACGGCGACATCAGCGACAAGGGCTGGTCGAACTGGGTCTCGAGCAACAAGCCGGCCCAGAGCACGCTGAGCTACGCCTTCGCGGTGGCTCACCAGGTCGAGCGCGTCGCGGTGCACTTCTTCCGTGACGGCACGAACAGCTGGGCGCAGACGATGCAGGTGCAGGTGCGCGATGAAGCCGGCGTCTGGGCTCCGGCCTCCGGCTGGGAGACCGCGCAACCGGTGGTCTCTCCGGCAGACGGCAGCGCCCCGGTCGTCGTCGCCGAGTTCGAACCGGTCACCGCCACCGGCGTGCGCGTGGTGATGAACGCCTACCCGAACACGCACCTCATCGTCTCGGAAGTCGAGGTGTTCGAGTCGACCGCGGCGGCCGCGGCAGTGAGTGAGCTCGCGGCGCTCCGGCTCGACGGCACGCTCATCGACGGCTTCGACCCGGCGACGATCGCGTACGAGCTCGACGTCGATGGCGGACGCCTGCCCGTCGTAGACGCCGTCGCGCTCGACTCCGATGCGAGCGTGCGAATCAACCAGCCGACGACCGAGAACGACGGGGTCGCGACGATCGTCGTGGTCTCGGCCGACGGCTCGAGCGAGACGGTGTACACGGTCGCGATCCGGCGCCACGCGGTCATCGCCGAGCTGCAGATCGTCGAGCGCCCGCGCGTCGGCACCCCGGTGCATGCGACCGCGACGATCGACCCGGGCGACGGCGAGATCACCTGGCAGTGGTACCTGAACGGCACGCCGATCGCGGGTGCGACCGGGCAGAGCTACACGCCGGTCACGAACCAGGCCGGCAAGCTGCTCAGCGTGCGAGTCTCGGTCGCGGCCGACGGCGTGGAGCCGGCGAACGCCGAGACCGAGTCGCAGCGCGTCGTCTCACTGCACTCCCGCAAGCCCTGAGCGACGACGCGAGCGTCCGGCCCCATCGGCCGGGCGCTCGCGTACGCCGGTGGATCGACGTGCGACCCTCGGGGATCGGGCCCGCTGCGGTCAGCGTGGCGGGCGCGCGGTGCTCTCGCGCACGACGAGCTCGGTGTCGACGTGCGTCATGCCCCGCGGCTCGCCGTCTTCGACCTCGTGCAGCAGCGCTTCGACCGACTGCGACCCGACTTCGCCGAAGAACTGACGCACGGTCGTGAGCGGCGGCCAGAAGCTTCGCGACTCCTCCATGTCGTCGAAGCCGACGACGCTGACGTCGGCGGGCACCGCGCGACCCGACTCGTGGAGGGCGCGGAGTACGCCCAACGCCATCTGGTCGTTGGCCGCGAAGATCGCCGTCACCTCTGGGTTGCGGGCGAGTTCGAGGCCGATCTCGTGGCCCGACTCGCTCGACCAGTCACCGACGCGCACCGGCGGCACCTCAGCGCCGTGGGCGCGGAGCGTCGCCTCCCATGAGGCGCGCCGCCGTTCTGCGGAGTACGAGCGCTCTGGTCCCGCGACATGCCAGACCGTGCGGTGCCCCAGTTCGAGGAGGTGCTCGGTCGCGAGCTTCGCGCCGTGCGCCTGGTCGGTGTCGACGACGGGATAGCGATCGCTTTCGGTGGAGTCGATCACCACCACCGGAAGCCCGGCGGGCAGCTCGACATCGCTCTCGTCGAGCAGGTGCGCTTCGACGACGATGATGACGCCGTCGACGGCCTCTTCGCTCAGCCGGTTGAACGCGACCGAGACCTCGCCTCGCGTCGGGTGGGGCACCGGGATCAGGGTGATCGAGTAGCCGGCGTTGGTCGCAGCGCTCGCGATGGCGTCGAGTGTGCGCATGTTGCCGAAGCTCGAGAGGGTGAACATGATCACGCCGATGCTGTGGAAGCGGCCGGTGCGGAGGGCGCGCGCCGCGCTGTTCGGGCGGTAGCCGAGCTTCTGCATCGCGGCGAGCACGCGCTCGCGGGTCTCGGCGTCGACGTTCTCGCGCCCGTTCGAGACGCGGGAGACGGTCTGGCCCGAGACGTTCGCCTCGCGCGCGACATCCGCCATCGATGGCCCGCGGCGTCGCGCTGTTGCCTCTGCCGTGCCGGTGGCGGTGGTCATCGCTGCTCCTTCGTCACGGGCGAATCCATGCTCATAGTGTTGCATGTTCACGTCAACATGCTACGGTGGCGACACAGCATGTTGACGTGAACATGCCCCGATTGGAAAAACGTGATGACAGCGACGTCCCTCCCGACACCGACGCGCGATGCCCCGACGCCTCGCCCACGTGACCTCCGTGTGCGCAACCGCAGCGAGTGGAAGGGCCTCGCATTCGTCGTTCCCTTCCTCGTGGTGTTCCTCCTGGTGTTCATCGCGCCGGTCGTCTACTCGATCTACCTCAGCCTGTTCCGCGAGCAGATGATCGGCGGCAACGCCTTCGTCGGCCTCGACAACTACGCCGAGCTCTTCGGCGACGCGCAGTTCTGGGAGGGCTTCGGCCGGGTCGCGCTCTTCCTCGTCGTGCAGGTGCCGGTCATGCTCGCGCTCGCACTGTTCGCAGCGCTCGCCATCGACAGCGCGCGTCTGCACGCCTCGGGCTTCTTCCGCATCGTGGTCTTCCTGCCCTACGCGGTGCCCGCCGTCGTGGCAGTGCTCATGTGGGGTTTCATCTACGGCGACAACTTCGGGCTCGCGGCGAACATCAACGACTGGCTCGGTTCCGACGTCATCACGCCCTTCGCGCGCGACTGGATCCTCGTCTCCATCGGCAACATCGTCACGTGGGAGTTCGTCGGCTACAACATGCTCATCTTCTACTCGGCGCTCCGCACCGTTCCCACCGATCTCTACGAGGCGGCCGAACTCGACGGCGCAGGCCCGATGCGCGTCGTCACCGCCATCAAGCTGCCGGCGCTGCGCGGCGCCATCGTGATCGCCACGATCTTCTCGATCATCGGCAGCTTCCAGCTGTTCAACGAACCGAACATCCTGCGCACCCTGGCCCCCAACATCATCACCACGTACTTCACGCCGAACATGTACGCCTACAACCTGTCGTTCGCCGGGCAGCAGTACAACGCCTCGGCGACGGTCGCGATCGTGATGGGTGTCATCACCGCGGTGATCGCCTACGTCGTGCAACTCCGCGGCGCACGGAAGGAAGAGCGATGAGCACCACGGCCACTCGCGCCCTGACCACCCCATCGACGCCGCGGCGTCGCGGCATCCGCCCCGATGCCCAGCGCAGCAGCGGCACCCGCCGGCGCGGCACCGCGCTGCAGCCGCGCAAGTCGATCGCCTTCACTCTGCTCATGCTGATCCTCGTCGTGTACAGCCTCGTGCCGATCCTCTGGCTCGTCATCAACGCCACCAAGACGCAGAGCGGCCTCTTCACGAGCTTCGGCCTCTGGTTCGATGATGAGTTCGTGCTCTTCCAGAACATCTGGGAGACGCTCACCTACCGCGACGGCATCTTCGTGCGGTGGCTCGGCAACACCCTGCTCTACGTCGTGCTCGGTGCCGGTGGCGCGACCCTGCTCGCGACCCTCGCCGGCTACGGGCTCGCGAAGTTCCGCTTCGCCGGGCGACGCGCGATCTTCGCCGTCGTGCTGGGAGCGATCGCGGTGCCCGGCACCGCCCTCGCGGTGCCGACCTTCCTGATGTTCAGCCAACTCGGGCTCACGAACACGCCGTGGGCGATCATCATCCCCTCGCTCATCAGCCCCTTCGGCCTCTACCTGATCTGGGTCTACGCGGTCGACTCGGTGCCGACCGAGGTGCTCGAGGCGGCCCGCATGGACGGTGCGGGGGAGTTCCGCACCTTCTTCACGATCTCCATTCGGCTGCTGGCGCCCGGCATCGTGACCGTGCTGCTCTTCACGGTCGTCGCGACGTGGAACAACTACTTCCTGCCGCTCATCATGCTGAGCGACCCGACGTGGTACCCGCTGACCGTCGGCCTCAACCAGTGGAATGCCCAGGCCACGGGCGCGGCCGCCCAGCCCATCTACAACCTCGTGATCACGGGCTCGCTGCTCACGATCATCCCCATCGTCGTCGCGTTCCTCGGCCTGCAGCGGTTCTGGCAGTCGGGACTCAGCGCCGGAAGCGTCAAGCAGTGACCGAGCGGCACCGCATGACGTACGCACCCACCTCGCTCACCCCGGAGCGTCCTGCCCCGGAACAGAAGGCACACAACGAAGTGAAGGGAAGCACCACATGACCATCGCCCGCACCGCCCTCCGGCGGACCCTGGCAGTCGCAGCGACCGCCGCGCTCACGGTCGGCGCACTCGCCGCGTGCGCGACCGACAGCGGCAGCAGCGCCGGCACCGGCACCGACCTCGACGCAGCGCTCGAGGCCGGTGGCAAGCTCACCTACTGGAGCTGGACGCCCAGCGCCGAGGCGCAGGTCGCCGCGTTCGAGAAGGCCTACCCGAAGGTCGACGTCGAACTCGTCAACGCCGGCACCAACACCGAGGAGTACACGAAGCTGCAGAACGCCATCAAGGCGGGCTCGGGCGCGCCCGACGTCGTGCAGGTCGAGTACTACGCGCTTCCGCAGTTCGCCCTCTCCGACGCGCTCGTCGACCTCAGCGAATACGGCCTCGACTCGCTCGAAGACGACTACAGCGCCTCCACCTGGGGCAGCGTCAACGTCGACGGCAAGCTCGTCGCCCTGCCGCAGGACTCGGGCCCCATGGCGCTCTTCTACAACAAGGCCGTCTTCGACCAGTTCGGCATCGCAGTCCCGACGACGTGGGACGAGTACATCGCCGCTGCGAAGCAGCTGCACACCGCCGACCCGACGAAGTACATCACTGCGGACACGGGCGACGCCGGATTCGCGACGAGCATGATCTGGCAGGCCGGCGGCCGGCCGTTCGGCATCGACGGCACCGACATCAGCGTCAACCTCGCTGACGAGGGCACGCAGCAGTGGACCGGCGTCTGGAACCAGCTCGTCGAGGGCGACCTGCTCGCCACCACCCCCGGGTGGAGCGACGAGTGGTTCAAGGGCCTCGCCGACGGGTCGATCGCGACGCTGCCGATCGGCGCCTGGATGCCGGGCGTGCTCGAGTCGAGCGTGGCCGACGCCGCAGGCGACTGGCGCGTCGCGCCGATGCCGACCTACGACGGCACCCCCGTGACGTCGGAGAACGGCGGCGGTGGCCAGGCGGTCACGAAGCAGAGCAAGAACCCGGCGCTCGCCGCGGCCTTCCTGCGCTGGTTGAACAACGACCCGGCGTCGATCGAGGTCTTCCTGGAATCGGGCGGGTTCCCTTCGACCACCGCCGACCTCGAGGACCCCGAGTTCAAGGCCTTCGAGTCGGAGTACTTCGGCGGCCAGAAGATCAACGAGGTGCTCACCCAGGCCTCGGCTGACGTGGCACCCGGCTGGTCGTACCTGCCCTACCAGGTGTTCGCGAACAGCATCTTCGGTGACACCGTCGGGCAGTCGTACGCCAACAAGGTCGATCTCAACGAGGGCCTCGCCGACTGGCAGAGCCAGCTCGTCGAGTACGGCAACAAGCAGGGCTTCTCGGTCTCCGAGTAACCGCTGCGCGGCGGGGCCGGCCGAGTCCGCTCGACCGGCCCCGCTCATCTCACCTCCCTGCGCGGCCGCCCGCGCCATCACCCAGAACGGATGCCCCGTGACCGCCCCTTCCCGCTTCGCCATCGGCGCCACCGACTTCGAACTCGATGGCCGGCCGCACCAGATCCTCGCCGGGGCGTTGCACTACTTCCGCGTGCACCCCGAGCTCTGGGCCGACCGCATCCACAAGGCGCGGTTGATGGGCCTGAACACGATCGAGACCTACGTCGCGTGGAACGCCCACGAGCTGCACCGGGGCGACTGGCGGGCCGACGGCGGTCTCGACCTCGGCCGGTTCCTCGATCTCGTGGCAGCCGAGGGCATGCACGCGATCGTGCGCCCGGGGCCGTACATCTGCGCGGAATGGGACAACGGCGGGTTGCCCGCCTGGCTGTTCCGCGACCCGGAGGTCGGCGTGCGGCGTTCGGAACCCCACTACCTGACCGCGGTGAGCGACTACCTGCGGCATGTCTACGAGATCGTCGCCCCACGCCAGATCGACGCAGGCGGTCCCGTCATCCTTGTGCAGATCGAGAACGAGTACGGCGCGTACGGCACCGACAAGGCGTATCTCGCCGAGCTCGTGCGGGTCACTCGAGAGGCGGGCATCACCGTGCCCCTCACGACGATCGACCAGCCGACCCCGCAGATGCTCGCCGATGGCGGCCTGCCGGGCCTGCACCTCACCGGATCGTTCGGGTCTCGCGTGACCGAGCGCCTCGAGACGCTGCGCGAGTTCCAGCCGACCGGGCCGCTCATGTGCATGGAGTTCTGGTGCGGGTGGTTCGACGACTGGGGCTCGCACCATCACACGACGGATGCCGCGGCATCCGCTCATGAGCTCGACACCCTGCTCGCGGCGGGCGGCTCGGTGAACATCTACATGTTCCACGGCGGCACGAACTTCGGCCTCACGACCGGAGCCAACGACAAGGGGCGCTACGCGCCCATCACCACGAGTTACGACTACGACGCCCCCCTCGACGAGGCCGGCAATCCGACGGCGAAGTTCTGGGCGTTCCGCGAGATCATCTCCCGATACGCGGAGGTTCCCGACGAGGTGCCGCCCGCCCGCGAGCCGGCCCCCGAGATCGAGGCGCCGCTGCACGCCGGCCGGTCGCTGCTCGAGCTCGCACCGTCGCTCGGCGGAACCCGCGCGTTCGACACGATGCCGAGCTTCGACGAACTCGAGCACGACCGCGGAGTGGTGCTGTTCACGACGACGCTCGAGCGGGGCGGCCCCGGCACGCTGACGATCGGCGAGGAGGTGCGCGACCGCGCGTGGGTGCTCGTCGACGGTGTTCCCGTCGGGGCGCTCGCCCGGGATGCGCACGAGCGGGCGATCACGCTGCCCGAGGCTCGCGGCGAGCTCTCGTTGGTCGTCGAAGACCAAGGGCGTGTCGACTACGGCTCCCGCATCGGCGAGCACAAGGGGCTCATCGGCGGAGTCGCGCTCGACGGCGTCGAGCTCACCGGCTGGATGGCGCGGCCCATCGACCTCGACGTCGTGCCCGGGTTCGGGTCGGCGCTGCTCGGTGCAGAGGCCCCGCGCGGCGGAGCGCTCGCGGCGCTCCTTCCTGCGTCATCGTCCGAGGCGGTACCGTTCCCCGCAGGGCCGTTCCTGGCCGCAGGCGAATTCACGCTCGACGCCCCGGCCGATCTCTTCCTCGACACCCTGCACTGGGGCAAGGGCCTCGTCTGGGTCAACGGGTTCCTGCTCGGCCGCTACTGGCGTCGCGGCCCGCAACGCACCCTCATCGTGCCGGCACCGGTGACGCGCGCCGGCCGAAACGAGGTCGCGGTGCTCGAGTTCGAGGCGATCGCCGAGCCCGTGATCCGCACGCTCGCGGCGGCGGAGCTGGGCCATACCGAGATCTGAGCGCAGCGAGTCACGAGTCGAGCGCTGCGCGAATCTCCTCCTCGATGAGGTCGGCGTTGATCGCGGCGCCGGCGAAATTGCCCGCGCCCGCCGCGAGCGGCACGGAGGCCCCGGGGTTCACGACGTTGCCCGCCGCCCACAGCCCGGGCACGCTCGTGCGGCCGGTGGGGTCGACGCCGACCCAGTCGCCATCGCCGAAGGCCGGAGCCGAGGCGGCGCCGAGGCTGAGCAGCAGCGCATCGTTCGGCACGAAGCGCGGGCCGAGGAAGATCGAGTCCAGCGGCACCTCGGTGTCGTCGGCGAGGCGGATGCCGCGGAGTCGCCCGTCATCGTCGGCGAGCACCGCCGCCCATGGCCGGTCTTCGACGTCGATGCCTCGAGCGATCACGCCGGCCAGGTCGTCGGGCGCGACATCCGTGCCGTTCGTGAAGAAGACGACCGACGCAGACCATTGCCGCAGCAGCTGCACCTGGTGCACGCTTCGCTCGCTGGTGGCGAGCACGCCGATGCGCCGGTCGCGCACCTCCCAGCCGTCGCAGTAGGGGCAGACCACGGCGCCGGTGCCCCACTGCTCGGCGAGGCCGGGCAGATCGGGCAGCTCGTCGCGCAGACCCGTCGCGACGAGGAGGCGTCGTGCGGCGTGCTCTTCACCGGAGTCGAGGGTCACGGTGAAGCCGCGTTCTCCGGTCGCCGAGCCGACGGTGTCGGCGACCTCGGCGGAGGCGACCTTCGCGGAGGCGACCTCACCGGCGCGAACGACGCCGCCGTACCGCTCGACCTCCTCACGGCCGTGCGCCAGCAGCTCGAGCGGCGACCAGCCGTCGCGGCCGAGCACGCCGTGCATGTGTGCGGCGAAACGGTTGCGCGGTGCGCCGCCGTCGAGCACGAGCACCCGGCGCCGGGCGCGCACGAGCATGAGGGCGGCGCTGAGACCGGCGCTGCCGCCGCCGACGATGATGACATCCCATGATTCACGTTGCATGACTCCACCCTCGCGATACGCTGGCCAGAACGCAACGCGCGTTGCTGAATCAGCAAGGGAATCGAATGAGCGACGACATCGAAGCCATGCTCGACGGAGTGGCGCCGCGACTGCGGGAGCTCCGACACCGCCGCGGCTATACGCTCGCCGAACTCGCCGCCGAGACCGGAATCTCCACGAGCACGCTCTCACGGCTCGAGTCGGGCCTGCGTCGACCCACCCTCGAACTGCTCATCCGCATCGCGGCCGCGTACCGGGCGAACCTCGACGACCTCGTCGGTGCACCCCAGATCGCCGACCCGCGCATCCACCCGAAACCCTTCTACCGCGGTGGGCGCGCGATCATTCCGCTCACCCGGCAGAACCCCGAACTCGCGGCGTTCAAGATGGTGCTGCCGGGGCATCCGACCGATGAGCCGGTCACGCAGGGCGCACACGAGGGGTACGACTGGATCTACGTGTTGAGCGGCCGGGTGCGTCTCGCGCTCGGCGACGAGGAGATCATCCTCGAGGCCGGTGAGGCCGCCGAATTCGACACGCGCATTCCGCACGGTCACGTGAGCGCCTCGAACGAGCCCGCCGAGATCCTCAACCTGCTGAGCGTGCAGGGCGAGCGCATGCACCTCCGCACCGACGCCGAGCGCAAAGCCGAGTGAGGCGCACGCCGCCGCGGCTGTGGCACGCCACCCGGCGGGTTCCGACCGTGGCCATGGCGAATTGACAGCGGGCGCACAGCTGAGACCCGAACCCGATCGTCAGGGTGGCCGCATGCCCATCGAGAGGAGCACCCCATGACGACCGACCCCCGCTGGCTCGACGAGCACGGCGCCGAGATCGACGAGGACCATCGCGGGCTCGTCTACGACATCCGCACCCTCGTCGACCGCAGGCGCATGCTCGGCATCTTCGGCGGCATCGGGCTGACCACCCTGCTCGCCGCCTGCGCAGGCCCCGATCCGACGCCGAGTGCGACGGCCTCCGGAACGACGAGCACGACGGAGACACCGACACCGTCGGCGGCGGCCTCGTCGACGGGCCCGCTCGACGAGGTGCCCGACGAGACGGGCGGGCCGTACCCGGCCGACGGCTCGAACGGCGTGAACGTGCTCGACGACTCGGGGATCGTGCGCAGCGACATCCGCTCGAGCTTCGGTTCGTCGACGACGATCGCCGAGGGCGTGCCGCTCACGATCGAGCTGACGGTGCGGGATGCCGCGACGGGCGGCGCTCTCGTCGGTGCGGGCGTCTATCTCTGGCACTGCGACCGGTCGGGCGGCTATTCGCTCTACAGCGACGGGCTCGAGAGTGTGAACTACCTGCGCGGCGTGCAGGAGACCGATGCGATGGGTACGGTGCGCTTCACCTCGATCTACCCCGCGTGCTATGCGGGGCGCTTCCCGCACATCCACTTCGAGGTGTACTCGGATGTCGCGAACGCCGTCGCTTCGGGTCCGATCGTGAAGACCTCGCAGATCGCCCTGCCTGCCGAGGTCAACGGGCTCGTCTACGCCACCGCGGGCTACGAGCAGAGCGTGCGCAACGTCTCGCAGGTGAGTCTCGCGAGCGACAACGTGTTCGGTGACGACGGCGGCATCCACCAGATCGCGAGCATGTCGGGCTCGGTCGCGAGCGGCTACACGGCGGCGCTCACGATCGGGGTGTGAGCGCCTCGACGTCGGGGCGAAGCATCTCGTGCTCAGCGGGCGACTGCGAGGCGCTCGCGGATCGCGGTCTGGTTCGCCTGATCACCGGCGGAGTCGGCGAACTCGAGCGCCTGCTCGAGCAAGCGATTCCGTTCGGCCGGCTCCGCCCGATCGGCCTGCAGAATCAAGCTGCGCGTCGTGCAGCGCACGTCGCCGAGCCGGCGGAAGACGTCGACCAGTTCATCGAGCCCGCTCATGACCTCCGGAACCTGGAGCGTCTGCTGCACCAGCTCGGCGTGCGCGAGCTCGTGCACGTTGCCGGTGGCGCGCGCGTACTCGGCGCACTCGGCGGCCCAGATGACGGCTCGATCGCGCTCGATCCCCGACACGGCCGCCGTGTGGGCCATCATGTACCGGGCATTGCTCACATGGGTCGCATCGCCGGCTCGCGCATATCCGCGCATTGCCGCGTCGAACTCGGCGATCGCACGCGAAGCCTCGTCGTTCGACGGTCCGCGGAGTGCGATGCCGCGCATCTGGTGCACGGCGGCGAGCTCCCACTCGTCGCCGAGGGCCACTGCGAGCCGCTCCGCCGCAGCGAGATGCACGATCGCGGAGTCGGTGCGACTTCGG
Organism: Agromyces sp. GQ35; assembly: GCF_059758475.1. Classification (NCBI taxonomy): domain Bacteria; kingdom Bacillati; phylum Actinomycetota; class Actinomycetes; order Micrococcales; family Microbacteriaceae; genus Agromyces; species Agromyces sp. GQ35. Next base: position 2,003,951 of record NZ_JCAXEO010000001.1, read on the forward strand.
TACGCGTCGGCGATGCCGGCGAGGTGATGGGCGGCGAGCTGCGACCGGTCGTCGTCGGCGATTGCGAGGGCCCGCTCGGCGAGTTCGTCGACGAGCTGCACGTCGAAGTACGAGAGCCCGTTGCCGATGACCAGCAACTGCTCGGCGGATGCCGCGGCCAGCAGCCGCTTGTCACGCGCCGCCATCGCGAGGGTGCGCACACTGTCGACATCCGACCCGTACTGTTCGATGCCGATCGCGAGGTCGGCGGCAAGCACGAGGGCGCACGGATGCCCCGCCGCAAGCGCCCAGCGAAGCGCCGCGTTCACCTCGGGGCAGACGCGGGCCGACAGGCTCATCGCCTCGGCGCTGTCATCGATGCGTGCACGAACGATGAATTGGGATGCGAGGTCGGCGTAGTACACCGCATGGCGTTCGAGCACCTCGCGCACGGTGGCGGTATCGGTGCGTGCGAGGACGAACTCCCGCATGACCGCGAGGAGTCGGAACCGGCGCGGGTGCCCGCCCGTCGGTACGAGCATCGAGTGGTCGAGCAGCCGCAGCACCACACCCTCGGCGCCTGGGTGCGTGACCGCCGCGGCGAGATCGACGTCGAACGTTCGGGGGAGTGCGCCGAGACGGCAGAGCACCTCTCGCTCATCGTCGGTGAGCAGGTCCCACGTCCATTCGAACGCCGTGTCGAGCGTGCGGTGACGCCCCATCGGCACGGCGCGGTCGAGTGTCACGAAGTCGCGCTCGAGGCGCGAGGCGAGTTCGGCGAGCGAGAGATGTCGCGCGCAGGCGGCCGCCAGCTCGATCGCGAGCGGCAGCCCGTCGAGCCGTGTGGCGATCTCGCCGGCGAGGTCGCGTTCGGCGGGAGTGGTGAGTGTTCCTCGATCGCCGAGGCGGTCGAGGAACATCTCCGTCGCCGCGGCATCCGTGCCCTCGACCGCGAGCGGCGCGAGCGTGTGCACCTGCTCGGCCGCAACGCCGATCGGGGTGCGCGAGGTGGTCAGCGCCCTGAGGCTCGGCGTCGTCGCCTGCAGGAACGCCGCCATCTCGCCGACGGCCGCACCGACCCGATCGATGTTGTCGAGCACGAGCAGGTAGGGGCGGGCGCCCAGGGCGACGGCGATCGAGGCCGAGACGTCGGTGCCCGGTGCCGACTCGAGGTCGAGCGCCCGCGCGATGCGGGCGACCACATCGTCGGGCTCCGCGTGCTCGAGCTCGACGATGACGGGGGCGCGCTCGCCGTGGCGCGTCTTCGCGAACTCGAGCGCCAGCCGGGTCTTGCCGACACCGCCGGGGCCGACGATGGTCACCCAACCGTGGCGATCGATGAGATCGGCGACGGCGACGAGATCGGCGGCACGCCCCAGGAAGGCGTTGCGTGGCAGGTGAACGGATGCCTCATGGCGGTCGCCCGCCGCAGCCATGAGCGCGGCCCGGCTGTCGACGCCGAGCTTGCGGCGAAGGCTCGCCACGTGGCTTTCAACGGTGCGCACGGAGATGAACAACTCCGTGGCGATCTCGGGGTTGCTGAGGCGCCGCTCGATGGCGGCGAGCACCGCGCTTTCGCGTGGCGTGAGCGGATGGCCGGCCACGACGCCCAGTGTAGGCCTGGGCGTCGTGCGCCGCACCGGTGCTTCCACGTCGGAATCGGCAGCGGCCCGAGTCACGAGGTGATCGGAGTGGGGCCGCCGCCCGGTGACACGTTGGTCAGGGGGTGCGCAGTCCCGCTGAGGCGTTGCCGCCAGCGCACGAGGAACGGCGGTCGCGCGACATCCGTCACCTGCAGCTCTGCGTCCTCAGCGGCGCGTTCGGCGATGACGCGACGGAGCTCGAGCTCCCGCATGAGGCGTTCTTCGCCTCGTTGGTGCAGTTCGAAGACGTAGTAGTCCTCACTCTGGTACATGACATGCTCCTTCGGGTGGGGCCGCGAAGCGTCAGCTTCGGCGCGCGGTGACCAGCAGGTACTCCCACTGCATCGCATCGCCGGCTGCGCGGAGGCCGTGCGATCGGGCGAGCTCGACGAGAGCGTCGTCGAGAGCCCGAACCTGGTCGGCGTCTTCGGCGATGCGGCGGTACACCGCGATCGTCGGGCCGTAATTCTGCTTGAAGTACTCCCGGAACGCTTCGGGTGAGTCGAACCGGTCGATGGTGACGCTTTCGCGCCGTGCCGCGAACTCGACGACCTCGTCGCCGAGCAGTTCGCGCACATGCTGTTCGTCGCCCCAGAGCGGCGCCGGCTCGGCGCCTTCGGGCAGGGGCGGCGCGTACGGCTTCATGGTCCGGAACATCTGGCCGATGAATCCGGCGGGTGTCCAGCTGAGCAGGCCGATGCGACCGCCGGGGCGAGTGACGCGCAACAGCTCGCCGGCGGCCCGGCGGTGATGCGGCGCGAACATCACGCCCACGCAGGAGACGACCACATCGAACGCGGCGTCGTCGAACGGCAGCGCCTCCGCGTCGGCCGCCCGCCACTCGAGCGCGGCGCCGGCTTCGGTCGCGCGGCGGCGGCCGACGTCGAAGAGCTCGGGGGTGAGGTCGCTCGCCACGACGGTGCCGCCTCGAAGTGCTGCGGGGATCGCCGCGTTTCCTGAGCCGGCCGCCACGTCGAGCACACGGTCGCCCGGTGCCACCCCGACCGTGTCGACGAGGGTGGCGCCGAGACTCCAGATCAGATCGGATGCCAGTGTCGGGTAGTCGCCCGACGCCCACATCGCGCGATGCTTCGCCTTGAGGGTCTGGTCGGCGGCAGCGATCGCATCCCGCGCAGGGGGCTCGGGTGAGCTGGCAGTGGCGGATGTGGTCTGTGCTGGGGGTGAATCGGTCATCATCGTCTCCTTGACGCACTCGAATGGAATCGGGTGCGCCAAGCGTGCGCGCGTCGGGCGGCTGCCGCATCCGTGCAAGACACTGAAGTTTCCTCAGTGTTAGCGCTGACGTCGGGGTCGTCGCCACGCGTTCAATTGGGTAAGGTAAGCCTTACCGAACTTGGAGGTCCAGTGGCGATCAGCAACATCGAGATCACGCACGCGAAGAGCGGCGTCGTCGAAGGCGAGATCGCGCGCGCGGCGCGCATCTCGCCGCACTTCGTCCGCTTGACCGTCGCCGGCGACGATCTGGCCGGATGGCGCCATCTCGGCTTCGACCAGTGGTTCCGCCTGGCCGTGCCGATGGCCGAGGGCACCCGGTTCGACAACCTCTCGGGCACGTACGACATGGCCGGCTACCTTCGCTACCTCACGCTGCCGCGAGCCACCCGGCCGGTGATCCGCAACTACACCGTGCGCGACTTCCGGCCCGATTCCCTCGAGCTCGACATCGACTTCGTCGTGCACGGCGACGACGGGGTCGCCGGACCGTGGGCGGGAAGCCTGCCGGTCGGTGCATCCGTCGCCCTCATCGACCAGGGCTGCGGCTACCAGCCGGTGCCGGCCGACCGCACCCTGCTCGTCGGCGACGAGAGTGCGCTGCCCGCGGTGCTGGGCATTCTCCGCGACCTGCCGCGCGATGCGCGCGGGCACGCCCTGGTCGAACTCGGCGACATCGCCGACCGGCAGCCCGACGATGCGCCCGACGGGGTCGACGTGCACTGGATCGTGCGACGGCCCGACCAGGCTCCCGGCGCGGCAGCCCTCGAGCATCTGCGGCAGCTGCCGACGTTCGACGGTTCCGTCTACGCGTTCGCGGCCGGGGAGTCGAAGCTCGCCACCGGAGCCCGCCGGCACCTCGTGAACGAGCGCGGCGTACCGAAGGGCAACGTCACCTTCTGCGGCTACTGGCGCACGAACTGAGTGCGCGGCCCCGTCCGCTCACTCGGCGAACTCCTGCTCGATGATGTCGGAGGCGTGGATGCACACCATGCGCAGCCGGCTCTCGCCGATCGCGACGAACCGGTGCCAGGCTCCGGCCGGGGCGGTGGCCGTGTCACCGGCGCCGGCGGTGAACTCCTCGCCGTCGATCGTGATGCGCACCTCGCCCTCGATCACCGTCCAGGTCTCGGGGTAGGGGTGACGGTGCAGCTCGGGGCCCTGACCGGGCTCGCTGTCGACGAAGAAGAACGAGACGCCAGAGCCGTGCTCGCGCCCGACGAAGCGGAGGGTGCGGCCGCTGCCGATGCGAATGGCGTCGGCGGGCACGACGGGTGGAACCGACCTCGTCGGCGCGTTGATCGTCGGCGCTGAGCCGGGTGCTGCAAGGGGTGCGCCTGGCTGGTTCATGCGGGGTCCTGTTCGTCGGGGATGATCGGCGCCATCCGGTGAGTACAGGCTCCGCCCGCGGCATCCGACTCGATAGCATTTCGATGTGGATCGAAAGTACGTCGACTTCCAGCTCGCGCCCGATGACATCTCGTCGATCAGGTTCGGCGTCTCACCGGGGCACGAGCTGACCCATGCGCTTCGCGTGCTGCAGCGGCCCGGCGAACAGCCGCTGCAGTGGGGGTGGCTCCGCAGCGTGCGCGACCGCGTGCCGCAGGAGCCGTTCGAGCTGATGGCAGTGATCATCGGCGTCGAGGGGTACTTCCCCGACTTCCTCACCGCGACGCCGGGCTGGGACATGACACCGGCCGACGAAGCCGAACGCCTCGCCGCGGTGCGCCCCGAGCTGCTGCGTGCCGACCTCACGAAGATGCTCGCCAGATCGACCGGCGCCCGCAACGCGGCGATCGCCCGCATGATCGAGCACCCGTTGCGTGCCCGCGCGATGATCTCCGAGGCCTGGGGTGAGCTCTGGGAGGCCATGCTCGCACCGGTCTGGCCCCAACTCGACCGGCGCCTGCGCGCCGACATCGCCGTGCGCGCCCGCCGCATCGCGACCGAGGGCATCGCCGTCATGGCGGCCGGCCTGCACGAGTCGGTCACCTGGCACGGCGACACGGTGCGGGTGCGCATGCGCAAGCACAGCGAACTCGTCGACTGCCGGGGGAGCGGCCTCGTGCTCGTGCCATCGGTGATGGGCGGCACCGGCTGCGCCGTACTCACCGAGCCGCCTGCCCAGCCGACGCTGTTCTACCCCGCGCAGGGCGTCACCGAGACCTGGGCGCGCGACTCGACCGAGGCCGCACGGTCACTCGGCGCGCTCATCAGCCCGGCGCGTGCCGAGATCCTGCTCACCTCGCACGACCCGCGCACCACGAGCCAGGTCGCCGCCGACAGCGGCATCGCCGTCTCGACCGCCTCGCACCACCTCACCGTGCTGCGCGAGAGCGGTCTCGTCGCGAGCGTACGCGACGGAGCCCGCGTGCTGCACTCGCGCACCCCGCTCGGCGAGGCGATGGTCGGCGCAGCGATCTGAGCGAGCGGATGCCGCGGCATCCGCTCGCCGGTTCGATCAGTCGACCGGCCGCGCAGCCACCGCGACGCGATCGAGGTCGATCGTCACGCGCTCGCCGAACTGCAGCTGCTCACGCGCGGAATGCTGCATGCGCACGAGCGCGCCGTTCTCGGTGCGCAGCAGGGTGCGACGGATGCTTCCGAGGAAGGTGCTCTCCTGCACGACCGCGGCGATCGGCCCGCCGAGGCGCACGTTCTCGGGTCGCACGAAGACCTCGGCCGGGCCGTCGGGGAACCGGCCGATCGTCGGCAGCTCAACGCCGAGCACGGATGCCTCGCCGCCGGCCACCGTCGCAGGCAGCACGCTCGACAGGCCCACGAACTCGGCGACGTGAGCGGTGGCCGGACGGAGGTAGAGCTCCTCGGGCGTGCCGAGCTGGTCGATACGGCCGGCATCCATCACCGCGATACGGTCGGAGACGGCGAGCGCCTCCTCCTGGTCGTGGGTCACGAAGACCGTCGTGATGCCGAGGCGCAGCTGGATCCGGCGGATCTCGTCGCGCAGCTGCACCCGCACCTTGGCGTCGAGCGCCGAGAGCGGCTCGTCGAGGAGCAGCACCCGAGGCTCCGTGACCAGCGCCCTGGCGAGCGCGACGCGCTGCTGCTGCCCGCCCGAGAGCTCGTGCGGGAACCGCTCGGCGAGGTGCGCGAGCCCCACGAGGGCGAGCGCATCGCGCACCCGATCGGATGCCTCCGTCTTCGCGACCTTGCGCATCCGCAGCCCGAACGCCGTGTTCGCGGCCACGTCGAGGTGGGGGAACAACGAGTAGGCCTGGAACACCATGCCGAGGTCGCGGCGATTGGTGGGCACTCCCGAGACGTCGGCGCCGCCGATGCGCACGGTGCCGCCGTCGGCGCGCTCGAGCCCGGCGAGGACGCGCAGCGCGGTGGTCTTGCCGCACCCCGATGGTCCGAGCAGTGAGACGAACTCGCCCGGTTCGATCGCGAGGTCGACGCCGTGCAGCACACGCGTGCTGCCGTAGTCCTTCACGACGCCGTCGAACTCGACGGCCGTGCCCTCACCGCGGGCGGCGAGGATCGAGTTGTCGCCGGTGGCGACGTCGGCGATGGTGGTGGAGTCGGTCATGGGCGGGAGTCCTTCGAGAGTCGGCGAGTGGAGCCGCGGCCGGCGCGGCCGATCACGAGCAGCAGCACGAACGCGAACACGAGCGCGAGCAGCGAGAGGATCACCGAGGCGTACGGGTCCTGCTTGCCGACGACGACGAGCGCGGTCTGGAGGTTCTGACGGTTCAGCAGCGAGGCGATCGTGAACTCGCCCATCACGACGGCGACCGAGATGAGTGATGCCGCGATCAGCCCCGGCCGGAGGTTCGGCGCGAGCACGCGAAGCAGCACGGCCGGCCAGCTCGCGCCGAGCGATCGAGCCGCTTCAGCGAGCGTGCGCACGTCGGTGGCGTCCATCGAGGCCTGGATCGAACGGTAGGCGAACGGCAGCACGGTGATGCCGTAGGCGAAGGCGAGCGTCCAGACGCCGGTGCCGAACGTGCGGCCGATCACGAGGTAGACGGGGGCGAGGCCCACGACCAGCACGATCGCGGGGATCGTGATGGGCAGCAGCATGAGGAACTCGAAGGGCCGACGAAGTGCGGGAAAGCGGAGCGCCACGAGCACCATCGTCGGCGCGAGCAGGAGCAGCACGATCGCGACGGTGACGATCGCGAGCACGAGCGAGTTGCCGAGCCCGATCCAGATCGGCCGGTACTTCGCCGCGTTGGCGGGGTCGAAGAGTGCGGCCCAGTGGGTGAACGAATGGCCGTCGAGATCGCGCAGGGTGTACTCGGCCATCGAGAAGATCGGGATCGCGAACACGCCGACGACGACGATGCCGATGATCCAGCGCGTCGCCGGGTGCGGCGCGAGCCCTCGAGCGCTCATCGCTGCCACCGAGCGGCCCTTCGCTGAACGAGGGAGTAGAGCCACATCGTCGCGGCCATCACCACGATCATGCCGAGTGCGAGCGCGCCCGCGAGGTTCTCGCGGCCGAGCATCGTCTCGCTGGTCAGGGCGGTGCGGATCTGCAGGGGCACGATCTGCGAGCCCTGGCTGGCCAGTGCGGCGGCGGTGGCGTACGACGAGAACGCGTTCGCGAACAGCAGGAGCAGGCTGGCGAAGAACGAGGGCGCCAGCACGGGGATGCCGACGTGCAGCCAGAAGCCGCCACGGGTGCCGCCGAGGGTGAGGTTCGCCTCGGCCCACTGCGGCTTCAGTGCACTCATCGCGGGCATGAAGGTGATGATCATGAGCGGGACCTGAAAGTAGATGTACGGCAGGATGAGCCCGGGCAGGCCGTAGATCCACGCGCCCTCGGCGAAGATGTCGATGCCGAAGGTGTCGCGCAGCAACACGGTGATGACGCCCTGGATGCCGATCGTCGCAATGAACGCGAAGGCGAGCATGACGCCGCCGAACTGGGCGAGCACGCCGCTCGCCGCATCGACGAGGCTGCGGGCGCGGCCCTGCTCGAGCCCGACGAGTGCGTAGCAGGCGAGTGCCCCGATCAGGGCGCCGACGACGGCGGTGAGCACCGAGAGCCAGGCGGAGTTGACGAACGTCTGCACGATGACGGGGTCGGCGAGCGCGGCGACGTTCGCCAGGGTGAAGCCGCCGTCATCGTCGAAGAATCCGCTTGCCACGGCGAGCACGGTCGGCAGTGCGAGGAAAGCCAGCACGTAGGCGGCGAACGGCACGAGACCGAGTGCTGCGGGGATGCCGGGGCGGCTGCGCCGCCGAGGCGGAGCCGGGGATGCCGGCTCCGCCTCGGCGGTGGGTGCCGCGAGAGCGACGGCGGTCATCAACCGACTGCCGCTGCCCACTTCTCGCCGAGCAGGGTGCCGGCGTTCGTGCTCTGCTCCTCGGTGGGAACGACGGTCTCATCCGGCACGGCCGGAAGCTTCGAGAACAGCTCCTCGTCGATCGTTCCGGCCTCGGCCATCGCGTCGGCGCGCACGGGGCGGGCGCCGCCCTTGAGCCACAGGTTCTGCGCCTCGTCGCTGTAGAGGAACTCCTGCCACAGGCGGGCGGCGGCGGGGTTCGGAGCATCCGCGTTGATCGCCTGGTTGTAGTAGCCCGCGTAGCCGGTGCCCGGAAGGATCACGACCTCCCAGTTCGGGTTCGCCTCACGGTGCGAGGCGTTGAGGTAGTCCCAGTCGAAGACGACCGGCGTCTCGCCCGAGGTGACGGTGGCGGTCGTGACGTCGACCTTCAGGAGGTTGCCGGCCGTGTTCAGCTCGGAGAAGAAGTCGATGCCCGGCTGGAAGTCGTCGAGCTCGCCACCCGACTGCACGGTCGCGAGACCGACGGCGGCGAACGCAGCACCGGCCTGGGTCGGGTCGCCGTTGATCGCGACGGAGCCCTTGTAGTCGGCGCCGAGCAGGTCGTCGAGCGAGGCCGGAGCCGGGAACTTCGACGAGTCGTAGCCGACCGACATGTATCCGCCGTAGTCGCCGACGAACAGGCCGCTCGGCTCCTTCAGCTCGTCGGGGATGTCGCTCCACGTCGCCACCTGGTACGGCGCGAAGTGATCGGTGTTCTGCAGGGCGACGGTGAGCCCGAGGTCGAACACGTCGGGGGCGGTGTCGAGGCCCTCGTTCGTCTCGGCGGCCTGGATCTCCTCGGCGCTCGACGCGTCGGGCGACGCCTCGTTGATCGTGATCTCGGGGTACTTCGCGGCGAACGCGTCGAGCACCTCGCCGTAGTTCGCCCAGTCGCGCGGGAGCGCGATGACGTTCAGCTGCCCTTCGGCCTTCGCTGCGGTCTCGAGCGCCGCGAGGTCGCCGAAGTCGGCGAGGCTCGTCGCCGTCGCGGCATCGGTTCCCGCTTCACCGGCGTCGGCCGGCGTGCCGGCGCAGCCGGTCAGACCGAGCGCCACGGCCGTCGAGAGTCCGACCGCCGCGAGGGTGAGTTGCTTCTTCAACACGTGTCCTCCGTTTGGCGTCCTCCGGCCGCCCATGCTGTGGGACGGGCGTGCAGAACCGGGGAGCCGAGGCAACGCTAGGCATCGCGCTCGTCGAGAACGGGCCGGCACGGTGAATCGCACGTGAACCCGGGGCGACGGTTCGGGGCGCCGCCGCGGGCGGCCCGCCGTCGGTCCACTGCGGCTTGTCGTGCGGATCATCGGCAGAGCACGGTCGTAGACTTCGGAAATGGAGGCCCCGGCCAGCACCACCGTGGTCGTCGTCGGCGAAGAGACGGCGAGTGCCATCCACGCCCTCGAGGGGTTCGCGAACGTCCGGGCGGCGTCGCTGCACGATGCATCCGATGCCGAGGTCGCCCGCTGGTCTGCTCGCGTCGCGGCACCGTACGTCGTGCACGACCACGACCCCCTCGAGCACGTCGCCGCCGCATGGGTCGAGTTCTTCGACGACCAGACGAGCTACGGCGTGCTCGAACTCGAGATCGAGCGTGCGGTCGAGGCGGCCGTGCGCCACGACTTCAGCGTGCCCGACTACTACGTGGTGCTGCACCCCGAGGTGCTGCCGACGACATGGAAGCACTGGTGGCTCGGGGTGCTCGCAGCTGAGTCGCCGAGCCGGGTGATCCCGTGGCCCGCCGAGGCACCACTCGCGCAGTTGCTGCGTCGCCTGCCCACCGCGAGGGCCTGGCCCGAGATCGAGTCGTGGCTGCCCGGCGTGGCCGGAGCGGTGCCCGACCGCGTCGGCCTGCCCTGACGGCGGTTCGTCGACGCCGGATCAGCGCAGCTCGAGGTCGACCCAGACGAGTCGGTGGTCGCTCGACGGGAACGGGAAGACCCCGGTGAGCTGCGACAGCGGGTCGGCCTGCACCGGCCAGAACACGCCCGCGCCCGCGACATCGAGCTTGCGCGACGGCAGCACGTAGTCGGCCCGCAGGTTGCCGGGCGCGCCGTCGGCGAAGTCGGCGGTGTCGAAACTCGGGTCGCCGCGGTGCGCCGCGTTGGCTCCGCCCTGCAGCACGGATGCCTCAGCGGCACCCTCGGACGTCGGAAGCGGGTCGACGATGCGCTTGTGGTCGAGCAACTGGTCGATCGCCGTGTCGACCGAATCGCCGTCGAGCGGGTCGGCGTTCTGGTCGCCCATGATGACGAACCGCTCGCTGGGCTTCAGGCCTCCGGTGGCGCCGGCGTCATCGGCGATGTACCGCGAGGTCTTGCCGGGAGTGACGTAGTCGGCCCAGAACCGGATCTCGTCGTGATTGCGGAGCCCGTTGCGGTCTTCGGGGCCGTCGAAGGTGGGCGGGGTCGGGTGCGAGGCGAGCACGTGCACGGTCGTGCCGTCGACGTCGATCGGCACGTCCCAGTGCGACTTGCTCGACAGCCGGACGACCTCGAGCTCCTCGGCCGAGTACCAGTCGGCAGGTGCGGCCGTGGCGGGGTCGTCGGGCAGGAGCGCGCCGGGCATGTCCTTCCAGAGGAAGTGCTGGAAGGTGCGCACCGACTCGGTGTCGATCGGGTACTTCGAGAGGATCGCCATGCCGTATTGGCCCTCGAACGCCCCGAAGCCGAAGGCATCGTCGCCACCCGCGATCACGCCGTTGTTGTTCAGGTCGAAGCCGCTCGGCACGCCCGTGTTCGACGGTGCCACGAAGGCGTAGGGGTACTCGACCGGATCTGCGCCGCCTTGCGAGACCGCGAGGTAGTTGTCTCGGAAGAGGTCGGCGGCGAGGCCGTCGGGCACGTAGTCGAATTCGTTCAGGAGCACGACGTCGGGGTTCGCCCGCTGGATGATCTCGGCGACGGTCTGCGCCTGCTCGTCATCGCCGTCGGCAAGGTCCGCCTCGAGCTCACCGGCGACCGTGCGGTTGAGTGAGAGGTTGAAGGTGGCGACGCGCAGCGTCGAGGCATCCGGCCCGCTGTTCGTCGACCGGGCGGTCGACGATGCGGTCGGCGCTGCAGTCGCGGCGCCGACACTGAGGGCAGCAGCGGCGAGTGCGCCGATGGCCGTCGCCGTCAGCGCGATGGTGAGCGGTCGTTTCGTGGACATTCGTTCTCCTTCGAGGCGCCGTCTGCCGGGTCATCGGCCGACGCACCAACGCTACGGGCGACGAGTGACGAGCGGAAGAACCGGATGCGGCCACTCGTCGACGACCCGGGTGCGGGTCGGCGTCGCCTCGGATTGCCCACGGCGCCGATGACGGGTAATACTGCACGAGTGACCCTCGAACCCGACCCGATCGCGACGCTCGTCGTCGCGGGGCCGCCCACTGCCCCCACTCCTCGCTCGCGTGGCACCGTCGCCTGGCTCATCGTGGGGGTCGCGCTCTTCCTCCTGTTCTCCGCGGCGATCCTCGCGGCGCACGCGATCGCGAACCTCAGGTTCGATGCAGCGGTCTCCGCGCACCACGTGGCCGTCATGGATGCGAAGTCGGTCGATTCGTCGACCGGTGCGGTGGCAGAGGAAGCCGCGGCGACCGGGGAGATCGCGACCGCGCTGCTCGCCGCACCCGACGCGTACGTCGACACCGTCGCGAAGGCGGCACTGTCGACCGCCGCGACCGAACTCGGCGCGGCCATCGAGGAGGCGCCCGCATTCGAGGTCGCCGCCTCCGACTCCTCGGGTCCCTCGCCTCGACCGGTCTGGTTCGGCGATCTCTCGAGCGCCACCGACGCGCTCAACGCCGAGACCGAGCGGCTGCACGACGGCGTCGACGCGCTCGACTCCCACGCCGAGCGACTGGTCGTGGCCGATGGTGCCACGGCCGACGCCGGGGTCGCGTTCGTCGAGGCGATCGCACCCGTCGCCGCGTCGATCGAGGCGGCGAACGGGTCGGCGCGCAACGTCGAACGCATCGAATACCGCAACGCCGTCGAGCAGCTCACGGGCACCACCTGGGGCCACGACGCCCCGGCGCGGGTCGACGAGTACGTCGCCACTGCGACCGCGTTGCAGGCCACGCACGCCGCCGAAGAGGCGGAGAAGTCCGGGCCGCTCTACGAACGGCGGGTCGCCGTCGAGTCGTTCGCCCGGTCGATCGCCGGCGGCGTGCTGCTCGAGTTCGACTGGGCGCCGATCGTGATCGGGTACGGCGACAACGGCTCGGCCGGCGGCACCGCCACCTGGGACACGTGGGAGGGCGGCCTCTCGACGATCACCCTTTCGAACAGCATCGCAGAGCAGTGGGGCGACCCGGTGATGGTGGCGCTCGTCGCGCACGAGGTCGGCCACGCGATCACCTCGAAGTGCTACGACATCGTGGGCGAGTACGCCGACGACAACGAGCCGTGGGCGACCGCCTGGGCGATCGGCCTCGGCCACACCGACCCGAACGGCAACGGCGAGTGGCTCTACGGTCGCCCGTCGGACGAGCTCATCGAGCGCTCGAAGTCCTGCCGGTGAGCCGGGCGCCGGGCTCGATGCCGGCGCCATCGTCTGCGCTCGCGTCGGCGCCCGCATCGACACGTCTCGCTCGGTCGTATTCGTCTCGGGCGACGCTGATCGCCTCCTGAGAGCGCTCGGTCCACTCCACGAAAGCCTGCACGGTGCCGCCGAGCGACTCGCCGAGCGGCGTGAGCCCGTAGTCGACCCGCGGGGGCACGACCGGGAACACCGTGCGGGTGATGAGGCCGTCGCGTTCGAGATGCCGGAGCGTCACGGTGAGCATGCGTTGGCTCACCCCGTCGATGCGGCGACGCAACTCGGTGAACCGCAGTGGGCCCTCGGCCAGCAGCGCGAGGGTCAGCAGCGACCACTTGTCGGCGATGCGATCGAGGATCTGCCGGACCTCGCAGTCTTCACGGAAGTCCCACTGGTGCGCGTCGGTCCATGCCGATGCCGGGCCCGTCGTCGGTGCCGGGCCACTCCCGGCGGAGCTGCGCACGGTGCCCTCGAGGGAACCGAGTGACGTTGAAGTGCCTACTTCCATAGTTCCCAATGGTGACTCACAATGAGGTCAGTTACAAGAGGGAACCGAAGGAGAAGATGTGACCATCGATACGGCGACCAAGCCGACCGACGCGATCAGGGGTCGTTCGCTCGCCGTGCTGCTCGTGATGTGCGGCGCGATCTTCATCGAGGGCATCGACGTCGGCATGTTCAACGTCGCGCTGCCGTCGATCCGTGCTGAGCTGCCGATGAGCACCGGTGAGCTGCAGTGGATCATCAGCGCGTACATCCTCGGCTACGGCGGGTTCATGCTCGTCGGCGGGCGAGCCGCCGACCTCTTCGGCCGTCGCCGGGTCTTCCTCATCGCCCTCACGGCGTTCCTCGCCTTCTCGGGGCTCGGTGCACTCGCCAGCGACGGCTGGGTGCTGATCCTCGCCCGTGGCGTGACGGGCATCGCCGCGGCGTTCATGGCGCCGGCCGGTCTCTCGATCGTCACCACGAGCTTCGAGGGCCGCGCCCGCGACCGAGCGGTGCTCATCTACTCCGGCGTCGGCGCGGGCGGATTCACGATCGGCCTGGTCGCCGGGGGCCTGCTCACGATCCTCGGCTGGCGCTGGGTCTTCGTCGCGCCGCTCGCGATCGCCGCCGTGCTGCTGGTGCTCTCGATCAAGTTCATCCCGCGCTCGGCCGACGAGCGTATCGGCAAGGGCACGCTCGACGTGTTCGGTGGCCTCACCGTGACCGCGGCGCTCGTGCTGCTCGTCGCGGGCATCGAGGGGGCGGCGCATCAGCCGGTCGCGATCACGGTGGCGACGATCGGCTCCGGTGTGCTGCTGCTCGGCGTCTTCGCGATCATCGAACGCCGGTCGCGGCATCCGCTCGTTCGCCTCGGCATCTTCCGCAATCCCGGTCTCGTGAGGTCGAACCTCTCGACGGCGATGCTCGCCGGCGGGTTCCTCGGCTTCCAGTTCCTCGTCGTGCTCTTCCTGCAGGAGGAACTCGGCTGGACCGTGCTCGAAACCTCGCTCGCGATGCTCGTGATGGGTCTCGACGTGATCGTGGCGCCGCTCGTGACACCCAAGCTCGTGGAGCGGTTCGGTCATCGACGCGTCGCCTTCGGCGGCCTCGTCTTCGCCCTCCTCGCCTATGCACTGTTCCTGCCGCTCTCACCCGACTGGACGTACGCCATGATGCTGCCGAGCTTCCTCGCGCTCGGGCTCGCATTCTCGTTCGCCTACGGACCACTCACGATCGGGGCGACCGACGGCACCGACGAAGCCGAGCAAGGCCTGGCCGGGGGATTGATGTACTCCTCGTTCCAATTCGGTGGAGCGATCGGCCTCGCGGCGGTGTCAGCCGTGCTCGTGGCACTCGCCGAGACCGATGCGTCGGACATCGACGTCTACCGCGGCGCCGTTCTGGTGCCGCTCGTGGTCGCCGCCATCGCGGTGGCCGTGGCGTCCAGCGGCATCGGCCCCTGGAGCCGGCGCCGAACCGCCGTCGGCCGAACCGCCGTCGGCGGCGATGCCGGCGTCGGAGTCGGTGTCGGTTCGGCCTGAACCCGAGCGCCCGCCGCTACGACTCGCGTGCGGCCCGGGCGTACCGTTCGCTGTACGTCAGCAGCACCGCCCGCAGTTCGGCGGGGGAGTCGACGGTGAAGTCCATGCCGAGCATGCCGATGTAGGCCGCGATCGTGTCGAGCGAGTCGGCGCCCGTCACGAGCACGGACTCGGAGTCGGAAACCGCTTCGACCACGCCGACCGCGTGATTGATGCGCGCGAGCACGGCCTCCGCCGGTGCCGCGATAGGCAGGCGCGCGTGCACCTTCCAGCCGCTCGCGGCGATCGAGCGCATCGCGAACGCCGTGAAGTCGCCGCCCGGCAGCGGCACCGGCTCGAAACGGCGTCGCGTGGGCATGCGCGGTTCCATCCAGTCGACGCGGAAGGTGTGCCACTCATCGGCAGAGGGGTCGCGTCCCACGAGGTACCACCGGCGCTGCCAGCTGAGCAGCCGGTAGGGCTCGATGAGGCGCGCATCGCCCTGGTAGTCGAACCTGATCCACTCGACGTCGCGGATCGCGGCCGCCACCGCCGTGAGCAGGGCGGCATCGACCTCGGGGTCGGGCGCGTCGGTGTCGGTGTTCTCGGGGGCTCGCTCGACGACGGCAGCGAGCGCCGCGACCGTCGGGCGAAGCCGAGACGGCAACACCTGCTCGAGCTTGGAGAGCGCCCTGGAGCTCGACTCCTCGACGCCCGAGATGCCCGTCGCCGCTCGCAGGCCGATCGCCACGGCTACCGCCTCCTCGTCGTCGAGCAGCAACGGCGGCAGCTTCGCCCCGGCGCCGAGCCGGTAGCCGCCCACCGCTCCACGCGTCGCATCGACCGGGTAGTCGAGTTCGCGCAAGCGGTCGATGTCGTTGCGGATGGTGCGCGGAGTCACCCCGAGGCGAGCGCCGAGCTCGGTGCTCGTCCAATCGGGCTTCGTCTGCAGGAGGGCGAGCAGGGCGAGCAATCGAGCGGCGGTGTCGGCGATGACGCGGGCCTTTCAGGAGGTCGGCTCACTTTTTCGAGAAGCCGGAACTATTAGGAACTAGGTGTGCCTATATGCACCGTACCGTCGAAGACATGACGAACACCACCGCAACCGCAACCGACATCCGCCCCTTCCAGATCGAGGTCGCCCAGGCCGAGATCGACGACCTGATGGAACGGCTCGCCCGCACCCGTCTGCCGCAGCCCGCACCGACCGACGACTGGGACGCGGGCACGCCGAACTCCTACCTGCGCGAGGCGCTCGACGCCTGGAAGGCCTTCGACTGGCGAGCAGTCGAGGCCCGCATCAACGCGTTCCCGCACTTCGTGACCGAGATCGACGGGCAGGACATCCACTTCATCCACGTGCGGTCGGCGCACCCCGGTGCGACCCCTCTGCTGCTCGCCCACACGTACCCCGGTTCATCCGTCGACTACCTCGACCTCATCGACCAGCTCGTCGACCCGGTCGCGCACGGCGGTCGCGCCGAAGACGCCTTCGACGTCGTCATCCCGGATGCCCCGGGCTACGGCTTCTCGAACCCGGTCGTGGAGTCGGGCTGGGACGTCGCCCGCGTCGCCCGCGCCTACGACGGGCTCATGCGCCGTCTCGGATATGCCGAGTACGGCATTCACGGCTCCGACAACGGGGCGATGGTCGCCCGCGAACTCGGGCTGCTCGATCCCGAGGGCTTCCTCGGCCTGCACGTGCTGCAGCTCTTCTCGTTCCCGTCGGGCGACCCGAGCGAGTTCGAGCGACTCGAACCGCAGGACTACGCCGGACTCGAGCACATGCAGTGGTTCCAGTCGGTCGGCGGCTACAACACGATGAACTCGAGCCGCCCGCAGACCGTCGCGGTAGGCCTCAGCGACTCGCCGATCGGGCTGCTCGCCTACAGCGAGCTGTTCAACTCCTTCGGAAACGGCACCTCGCTCGTCACGCTCGAGCAGATCATCACCGAGGTGAGCGTGAACTGGTTCGCGAATGCCGCGGCGGGCATGAGCCGCAGCTACCTCGACAACGCCCGCGCCGGCGCCGAGCCGCAGGTCAGCGCCGCACGCACGGGAGTCGCCGTCTTCAAGGACGACTTCCAGACGATCAAGGTGTTCGCCGAGCGCGACAACTCGAACATCGTGCACTGGAGCCGTTTCGAGCAGGGCGGCCACTTCGCGGCCCTCGAGGTGCCCGAACTCGTCGCCGGCGACCTCCGCGCGTTCTTCGCCGCATCGAAGGCGGGTCGCGACGACTGATCCGCACGGCTCGAATGAACGGATACCCCGTGGCCGGGCCGACCACGGGGTATCCGTTCGGTCCAGCGCGGATCGCCCTACGCGTGCGACGGGCGTGCGCTTCGCCATGAGTTCAATCGGCGGTCACATGCAGTCGGGCGCCTGTTCACCCGTCGCCGCGACCGTGGGGTCGCCGCCGATGGACTCTCGGCGGCATCGTTCGTTTCATCGATTGGACCAGAGTGAACCTCGCCCCACCCGAGCATCCGCCGTCCGTCTCCAACCGTCGACGCGCCCGTGTCGCTGCAGCCCTCGTCGCGACGACGACCGTGGCCACCCTCTTCACGGCACCCGCCGTCGCAGCATCGGCCGAAGAGACCGAGCTCGCATCGCGCTTCACCCTCGCCGTGCTCCCCGACACCCAGTTCTACTCCCGGTACTCGGCCGACCAGTTCATGCCGCGGTACGGCTCCGATCCATTCGTCACGCAGACCGAGTGGCTCGCCGAGCACCGCGACGAACTCAACATCCCGTTCGTCGCCCACCTCGGCGACGTCGTCGACCGGGTCGGCACGGAAGCCGAATGGGTCGCCGCCGACAACGCCATCACGGCGCTCGAGGATGGTGCGCTCCCGTACTCGATCCTCGCCGGCAACCACGATGTGCTGAATTCCGCCGACAACTGGTACGACACCGACTACGACCTCGCGCAGGAGCCCTTCCTGCGCTGGTTCGGCCCGACGCGCGCAGCGGATGTCTCCACCTACGGCGGCAGCGACCCGACCGGCTTCAACCAGTTCCACGTCTTCGAGGCGGCCGGGCAGGAGTTCCTGGTGCTCGCCCTCAGCTGGCGCGCATCGGACGCGACGCTCGCGTGGGCGCAGCAGGTGCTCGACGCGCATCCGACGCTGCCGGCGATCCTGACGACGCACGCGCTGCTGAACGTCGAGCCCGACACGGTCACGCCCAAGGAGGACGCGTACGGCACTCGGCTGTGGGAAGGACTCATCCGGGGGAACGACCAGATCTTCCTGACGTTCAACGGCCACTTCCACGGCTCCGCGCAGCTCACGCGCATGAACGACGCCGGTCACTCCGTCACCAACGTGCTGATGGACTACCAGATGGCGTACGAGGGCGGCAACGGCTACCTCGGGCTGCTGGAGTTCGATCTCAGCAACGACCGCATCTCGGTGCAGACGGCATCGCCCTGGGTCGTCGACAAGCCGGGGGAGGCACTCACGAGCTACGACCAGCCGTTCCTCGAAGGGCCGAACCAGCAGTTCGTGCTCGACGTCGACTTCGCCGAGCGCTTCGCCGGATTCGCACCCGAGTTCGGCCCCGGTGCCGCCGACCAGCCGTCGCTCACGCAGCGGGCGCGGGACATCCTGCTCGACGGGTTCGAGGGCCCCGACCCGATCGATCTCGATCAGCCCGGCTCGCGCGAGGACTTCGTCCCCGTCGACGGCACGCTCGCCCACTGGCGATTCGGCGACACTCCCGGTGTCGTGCAGGAGGGCCAGGTCTTCGAGGACATCGCCGGCGACGCCGACCTGCATCGGGTCGCGATCGCGGAGTCCGGTTCGCCGACCGCGACCGTCGAGGACGTCACGATCTCCACCGATGCGAATCCGTTCTCCTCCGACGGCGGTGCCGTGTGCTTCGCCGACTCCGACAAGACCGCGGGCCGGTTCAGCTACCTGCAGACGGCGACGGATGCCGCGGTCAACGACGCGCACCTCGAGAACGGGTACACCGTCGAGACGTTCCTGAAGATCGATGGATCGTGGACGGCCGACGAGAACGCCTGGATGAAGGCCATCACGCGCTCCGGCAACCGCTCGACCATCCCTGGCATGCCCTGGTCGCGCTGGGACTACACGGCGTCGCCGACCGCGCTCGGACTCTCGAACCTGAAGGAGTTCCAGTGGACCGAGGTTCCGGTCGAGACGACCAAGGGCGACCGCACTTCCTGGTCGGGCGAGATCATCCTCGATCGCTGGGTGCACGTCGCGCTCGTGAACGACCCCGAGACGTCTCGCACGACGATGTACGTCGACGGTGCACCCGTGCTGCGCAACGCGACCGACACCCTGGGCCACAGCCTCAACGGCGGCATGCCGTGGATCTTCGGCGCCGACTGGGTCGACGACCGCGCGCTCAACGGGTGGGCGGGATGCATCGGCGAGACCCGGGTGATCGACCACCCGACGACTCCCGAGCAGTGGCTCACCGCGCGTCCCGACCTCGGCTCCTTCTCGACGACCGCGCCGAGCGGTGAACTGCCGGCCGGCACCGTTGTCGATGAGCTGAGCGGCACCGGAACGCCGAACGCGACGGTCGCGCTCGCCGGAGACCTCACGGGCTCGGCGGTCGTCGGCGCCGACGGCACGTGGACGATCCCGCTCGGTGCGCCAGTCGGTGCGGCCGGCGGGTCCGGCTCAGCCGGGCAGGGGCGCGCCCCAGCCATGGTCGGCCCGGTGCGCGCCGCACTCGAGCCCGGCAGCTACTCATTCGAGCTCCGGCAGGGATTCGGCGAGCGGGTCTCCGAGCCGGTGGCCGGTTCCTTCTCGATCGCCGCGCTGCCGACGGAACCCGGTACGGGCGGCGGAGGCGGAACTCCCGGAGACGGCGGCGCCGGCAACGGGCAGGCGGGTACCGGGGCCGACCGTGGTGACGGACTCGCGAACACGGGCTTCGACGGCACGCTGCTCGCCGGCCTCGCCGCCGCCCTCATGGCGATCGGCGCGATCGTCGTGATCGGTCGCCGCAAGCGGGCGCGGGCGGCGGCGTGATCAGCTGAGCGAAGCGACGTCGGCGGTGACGCCGTCGACGTCATGAGCGAGCGGATGCCTCGGAGCCGAACCGGCTTCGGGGCATCCGCTCATCTCGTCGGTTCGCCCTCGCCGGGCGTGTGAGCGTCGAGTGCCGCGCGAGCGAGCATCGTCGACCCGGCCACGGCGGCCGGCATGGTGGCGATCGCACCGAGCGGCACCATGAAGCAGAGCTGCGTCGCGACGCCGAAGCCGAGCAGCTGGGCCCGGTGGGGTCGGAGCACGTCCGCGCGCGCGGACGAGGTGATGCCTCTCGCCTCGAAGGCCCGGGCGGTGAGCTCGCGTGCGAGCAGCCGGCCCGAGAGCGCGATGCCGAGCACGGGCGCGGCCACCGAACCGATCAGCGGCACCAGTCCGACCAGGCCGACGACGAGCGCGGAGACGAGGCCGAGCGCGATGAGGCCGATCGCATCCGCTGCCGCGCTCCAGAAGCCGGCGCCGCGATCGGGCACCTCCCCGCCGAGCTCGAGCTCGACGGCTCGCCAGATGCGCTCGTAGAACGGGTCGCCGACGGCGAGCGTGACCGCAGTGAAGGTGACGGCGGCCAGGAGCACGGCTCCGGCGAACGTCACGGCGGCGACGGCGATGCGCAGCGACGCGGACCAGAACTCATCCCACGCGTCGGCGAACGGGGTCGCCCAGTCGACCAGGGCCGGCAAGTGGATGCCGAGGGCGATGAGGGCGGCGGTCACGAGGGCGAAGACGATCGCCGCGGGAATCAGGCCGAGCAGCATGACGCCCGGTTGCCGCCGCCAGAAGCCGAACCCGCGCATGAGCAGGCCGGCGCCCGAGAGGAATCGGCTGAGCATCGAACCAGCTTAGAAGGTGCACGCGCACGGTGCGCCGACGACGAGGCCGGCGGGCGGCGCCCCGGAATGGTCAGCTGCGCGCGCTGGAGGCCGAGGCGTCGTCGACCGTCGTCTGCGAGGACTCGCGCACGATCAGCTCGGGAAGCGCCTGCACGCGCTGCACCGGTCGACGCGGGCCTTCGACGAGCCGGCTGAGCAGCGTCTCCACCGCGAGCCGACCGATGTGCGCCTTCGGTGGGCGCAGCGCGGTGATCGGCGGTTCGCCGTTCTCGGCGATCTCGTCGTCGTAGGCCACGATCGCCAGATCCTCGGGGATCCGGAGGCCGCGATCGATGCAGTGGTGTTCGAGGTGGATGGCCTGCGGGTCGGAGTGCACGAACAGCGCCGTCGTGCCGGTGGCGATGCACCGGTCGACGAGTTCGCTGAGGTTGCGGTCGCGCAGCTCGCCGTCGGGGTCCTCGAGCAGGTGCTCGATGAGCGACGACGGGTCGAGGCCGAGCTCAGCGAGTGCGCGAGACCATCCGCGCTGCAGGTGCCCCGAGGTCGGCGAGTTCTTCGCCACCGCGATGCCGATGCGGCGGTGCCCCGCCTGGTACAGGTGGTGCGCCGCGAGGATGGCGCCGAACTCGTGGTCGGTCGTCACCCACTCGAGCCGTCGCAGCGCGAGTGCGGTCGGAGCGCGCCGCTCGACGAGCACCACCGGGATGTCGAGGTCTTCGAGCCAGGTGAGGATCGCGGCACCGTCGTGCCCGGCGGTCTCTGGTGCGACGACGAGCCCGTGCACCGAACCCGACTCGACGAGCGCGGAGATCTGGCGGCGCTGGTCGGCTGGGTCGTAGGAGGCCCCGCGAAGCACGAGCTGCGCCTGGGTCGCCGTGGCGGCGGCCCGGGCGCCGCGCACGATCTGCGGCCAGTAGTAGCCGAGCGATGGCACGACCATGCCGATCCGATAGCGGGAGTGGTTGCCGTCGGTGCCGCGAGCGACCGTGCGATCGAGCGGGCTGCGAAGCGTCGCCCCGCCGTGCACGCGGGTGACCAGCCCCCGCTCGGCGAGGGCGGTGATGTCGCGCCGAACGGTGATCTCGGTGACGGCGAGCGACTCCGCCAGCTGCTTGACGGTCACCGAGCCGTGCTGGCGCAGCTCGTCGAGGATGTGCTCGCGTCGCTCGATCGCGAACAACGGGTGCGGGTCGCTCATCGGGTCTCCTCGTCGGCTGCGCGGAATCGCGTCGTCATGCTTCGGGCGCCTGCCGCGGGCCGCAGCCGCAGCCGCGTGATCCGCTCTCCCCACGAGCGGGCGATCACCGCGTCATCGATCGTGCGCTCCTCGAACTCGACGTCGGCGGCGTCGTGTTCGATGAGCAGGTCGCGCGCGCCCGGCCGCGGTCGGCGCACGCGGATGCATCCGTCGCCTTCGACGCCGGCCTCGCCCCACACCAGCCAGGTCGTGCGCGTGCCGGGGTGGTCGTCGAGCGTCCAGTCATCGCGCACCTCGCCCGACGAGGCGACACGGTCGAGCCGGATGCTGCGCGTCCACGACTCCCCGTCGGCGAGCGGCCAGGCCCGATCGAGTGCGAGCGACCACTGGGCGTCGGCCCCGTCGTCGGTGCCCGTGAGCTCGACGGCGCGCCATTCCGCCCCGGCGGCCTGCAGCGCGCCCCGTGGTTCGGGCACCGAGTGCCAGTCGCTCCGCATCGTCCACAGCGTGTACCGTTCGGGCCCGAAGGTACGCCGGTCGTACTCCGGCCGGCCGACGTCGATGACGGCGGGGACGCCGTCGAGTGTCACCGTGACACTGCCGAGATCGTTGTGGTTGTGGTTCTCGTCGTTGTGGCCGCCCTTCAGCGAGATCGCGAGTCCCCGCTCGCCGTGCTCCCGCGCCAGTGCGAGCGAGAGGGAGTCGAGCACCACGGATGTCGGCAGCGGCGGGTTCGCCACGGCCGCCGCCGCCCAGTCCGCGTCGGCGAGCGCACCGAGGATCCGACCGAGGCCGTTGTTCGGTGCGGCGGCTGCCGGTGCGCCCCGCTCGAACCCGCTCGCGTGCGCCACGACGTCGGGCAGCCCCAGCCGCCGGCCCCACGCATGTGGGATTCGCCAGGGTGCCGATTCGGCGGGGTGCGCCGATGCGTCGGCGAACGAGAGCACCCACTCGCGCCCGAGCTGCATGCGCAGCGGAAACCGCAGCAGTTCGGCGAGCCCGGGCAGCGCGGTGAGGTCGAGGGTGCCGCCGGAGGCGCGCTCGAGCACCTCGAGAGCGTCGAGGGCTCGTGCGGCGCCGTTCCACCAGTACGCGACGCCCTCGTCGATGCCGCCGTCGGCCGGCAGGGCGGCGAGGTAGCGGTCGATGCCGTCGACCGAGCGGTCCACGATGTCGCGTGCGCGCTCGGGTTCGGAGAACGCCGCGGCCGCGACCAGCACGTTGCCGTGGATCCACGGGTTCCAGTTGTGCAGCTTGCCGTCGAGTCCGAGCCACGGCCAGTCCCGGCGGTCGAGGAACGGCATCAGCACGCGCCGCTCGACCTCGGTTCGCATGCGCTCCTGCAGGCCGGGGACACGCGACTCGAGGCGCTCACCGAGCGCGAGTCGAGTCCAGGCGAACAGGCCGGCGATCTCGCCGGCCCCGAGATCGAGGTACGGTCGGTTCGGATCGGCGACGACGCCGCCCGTGCGCTCGAAGACGTCGTCGTGCGCGGGCCAGCACCAGGTTGACTGTTCGCAGAGCAACTGGATGCCGTCGGCGGTCTCGTCGAGGTGCTGCTGCGATCCGGTGGCGTGCGCCGCCGCAGCGGCGGTCGCGGTGCGATCCATTCGCCTGAACACGGCGCCCTCGTAGTCGGCGCGATCGCCGTCGCGCGGGTACCTCGCGAAGTCCGAGAGCAGTGGGGTCGGCCATGGCATCGCGGCCGCGACATCCGCGCGCTCGACGAATGCGGCGACCGAGACGTCGGTCGCGTCGATCGGCACGACGGGGGAGAGCAGCTGAGGGCGCCATTCGGCCGCGGCCCACGCGCGACTGAGATCGCCACGAGCGATGATGCCGGTTCTGTCGCGCGACACGCTACCTCCATGTAGGCGTTCCTGATCGAGCATGTTCGTTTGTGTTCGAACGCTTTGACTGCGATCGCAATGGAGTATTCACTATGTTTCAGCCCGGCCGCAACCACGAGGACCGGATCTCAACGAGGAGCAGCATGACCCGCGAGCCACGACCCGCCGCGCTGATCGCGATGGCACCCGCGGTGTTCTTCCAGCAGTTCGACGAGGCCGGCCTACGCCGCATCGAATCGCTCGTCGACCTCGTGCATCCCGGACCCGTTGCCGACCTCGACGACCCGGCGCTCGCCGGCGCGCTGGCGCGTGCCGAGGTGCTCATCACCTCATGGGGTGCGCCGCAGCTGACCGGGGAGCGGCTGGAGCGCATGCCGGCGCTGCGCGCCGTCTTCCATGCCGCAGGCACGGTGCGCGGCATCACGACCGATGCCTCATGGCAGCGCGGCATCACGGTGACGAACGCCGCCGAGGCGAACTCGATTCCCGTGGCCGAGTTCACGTTCGCGTCGATCGTGCTCGCAGGCAAGCGGGCCCAATTCCTCTCCCGCGACCCGTTCGCACACCGCGACGATTGGCAGGGCCGACTCGCGACGTCGGCGTACTCGAACCTCGGACGCGTCATCGGCATCGTCGGCTTCAGTCGAATCGGTCGTCGGGTGGTCGCCCTCCTCCAGCAGCTCGAAGAGGTCGAGGTGCTCGTCGCCGACCCCTACGCCGATGCGGCGGCCGTCTCCGCGGCCGGCGCTCGCCTCGTGAGCCTGCCGACGTTGCTCGAACGCGTCGACGTGCTGAGCCTGCACGCACCGGAACTGCCCGAGACCCACCACATGATCGGCGCCGCGCAGCTCGCGATGCTGCGCGATGGCGCCACGGTCGTCAACACCGCGCGCGGCAGCCTCATCGACACCGAGGCGCTCACCGCCGAGTGCAGCACGGGCCGTCTCGACGCGGTGCTCGATGTCACGGACCCCGAGCCGTTGCCCCTCGATTCGCCCCTCTATCACCTCGCCAACGTGTCGATCACGCCGCACATCGCCGGGTCGCTGGGCACCGAGACCCGGCGCCTGTCGGATTCGGCGCTCGACGAACTCGAACGCTGGATCGCCGGGTCGCCGCTGCAGAGCGAGGTCGTGCTCGCCGATCTCGGGATGAGCGCATGACCGCGATCGATCCGCTGGCGCCGATCACCGGCTGGGGCCGGAACGACTGGCTCGAACTCGCCGACCGCATGCTCGGTGCGGCCAGGCAGGTCGCTTCGCCGCGCCACGCCAAGCTGACCTTCCCCGGTGCGCCCGGCGGGTACGGCACCGACGTCGACGCCCTCGAGGGATTCGCGCGCACGTTCATGCTCGCGGCGTTCCGCATCGCCGGCTCGCCCGAGACGACCGGGGCGCTCGCCGCCTGGTACGCCGAGGGCTTCGACGCCGGCACCGACCCGTCGTCGCCCGAGCGGTGGCTGCGGCCCGACGAGGTCGACCAGGCCAAGGTCGAGGCCGCTGCGCTCGCGATCGGCCTGCACTTGACCCGCGACGTGCTGTGGGCGAACCTCGCGCCCCGCGTGCAGGGGCAGATCGTCGACTACCTCTCCACCTTCATCGGCGGCAGCTACCCACCGAACAACTGGGCGTGGTTCCGCATCGTCGTCGAGCAGTTCCTCGCGAGCGTCGGAGCGGAGTACTCCCGAGACGACATCGAGCACGACCTCGAGCTGCTCGACACCTTCTTCCGAGCAGACGGCTGGGTCGCCGACGGCGCCGGCCGCTCCTTCGACCACTACACGGGCTGGGCGCTCCACCTCTACCCGCTGATCTGGGAGTCGATGCTCGCCGCCGACGACCCGTTCCGGCAGCGGATGCCCCGCTACCGCGAAGCGCTCGACCGGTACCTGCTCGATGCCGTCGCCCTCGTCGGCGCCGACGGCGGTCCGTTGATCCAGGGTCGCAGCCTCACCTACCGCTTCGCGGCCGCCGCTCCGTTCTGGGCGGGCGCGTTCGCCGGCTCGACCGCCGTGGAAGCGGGCATGCTCCGCCGGGCGGCGAGCGGCATCGTGTCGCACTTCGCCGACCGCGGAGCCCCCGACGCCGACGGCCGGCTCTCGCTGGGCTGGCACGGCGCGTGGCGCCCGATCGCGCAGAACTACTCGGGCACCGGCTCGCCCTACTGGGCCGCGAAGGGAATGCTCGGCATCGCCTTGCCCGACACCCATCCCGTCTGGACCGCCGCCGAGCTGCCGTTGCCCGTCGAGCAGGGCGACTTCGTGCGTCCGATCACGGCTCCCGGATGGCTCGTGGCCGGCACGAGCGCCGACGGCATCGTGCGCGTCGTGAACCACGGCACCGACCACGGCGAGGCGGGCCTGCTCGGCCACGATGCACCGCTCTACGCGAAGTTCGGCTACTCGACGGCGACTGCGCCACTGCTCGCCGGGGCATCCGCCGAGGCCCGTCCCGACCAATCGGTGGCCCTCGTCGTCGACGGGGTCGCTGCCGACCGTTCGGGCTTCACGACCGGCGATCTCGATCTCGTCACGTGCGACGACGGCTCGAGCGCCGGCTGGGCCGTCTCGACGGCGGTGACGCACCGGGTGCTGCAGCGGCCCGAGCATCCCGACCACGGAACACCGTGGCCGGGCGGCAAGGTGCAGCGCGGCGCCCGCATCACCACGGCCTCGCTCGTGCGCGGCGCCTGGGAGGTGCGGTTCATGAGCGTCGAACACGACGCTGGCGTCGAGCTCACCGGCGAGACGTTCCGGGTGAGCGGCTGGCCGGTCTCGGGCGAGGAGGTCGTGTCGGAGGTCGCAGCTTCCGCCGACCGCTCGGACGCCGCCGCCGCCGCGATCGCGGGCGACCTCGTCTCCGACATCCGATCGCTCGCGGGTTTCGACGCAGCCGGAGTGCAGATCGACGTCGACGCGACCTTCCTCGGAGCGCGCACCGGCACCCCGTGGCTCACCGCGCCAGTGCCTGCCGACGCCGGCTGGCACATCGCCGCCATCGGACTCGCGCGCGGCGCCCTCGGATCGGCGCCCAGCGTCGCCCTCGATGGCGACGCCGCGACCGTGCACGTCGTCTGGGACGACGGCGCACGCATCTCGGCCACCCTCCCGGAGGTGGGCTGACACATCCTGCATCACCGGGCGCCAGCCCTCCTGGCGTCGACTACCATCGCCAAGTCAAAGGAGATCACGCAATGAAGCGCACCATCACCGCAGCGGCCGCCACGGCGGCCATCGCGGCCCTCGTCCTCTCGGGATGCGCCGGCCAGCCGGCAGCCCCCGCCGAAGAGGAAGGTCCGGTCACGCTGACCGTCTCGGTCTGGAACTACGAGCAGACTCCCGAGTTCAAGGTCCTGTTCGATGCATTCGAAGCCGAGAACCCCGACATCACGATCGAGCCGGTCGACATCCTCGCCGAGGACTACCCCGACAAGCTCACCACGATGCTGGCGGGCGGTGACACGACCGATGTCCTCACCATGAAGACCGTCACCGACTACCTGCGCTATGCGCAGCGCGGCCAGCTCGTCGAGGTCACCGACACGGTCGAGGCGCTCGACGCCGACACCGTCGCGGGCCTCGATCCGTACGACGTCGACGGCAAGTACTTCGCCGTGCCGTACCGTCAGGACTTCTGGCTGCTCTACTACAACAAGGGCCTCTTCGACGCGGCCGGCCTCGACTACCCCGAGCACATCACGTGGGACGAGTACGCCGAGCTGTCGGAGCAGCTCACCGATGCCGCGGCGAGCCCGAAGGTGTTCGGCAGCTACCAGCACATCTGGCGCTCGACCGTGCAGGCGACTGCAGCGGCGCAGACCGGCGGCGACCTCGTGAGCGGCGACTACGCGTTCATGGCCGACCAGTACAACCTGTTCCGCGACCTGCAGACGGGCGGTTTCTCGCTCGACTACGCCACCGCCAAGTCGCAGCAGATCAGCTACCGCACGATGTTCGAGACCGGCCAGGCCGCCATGATGCACATGGGCACCTGGTACATCGCCGGCATCAAGGCCGCCATCGACAACGGCACCTCGACCGTCGACTGGGGCGTCGCCTCGATGCCGCAGGTGAAGTCGGGCGACGAGACCGTCACCTTCGGCGGCCCGACCGCGTTCGCCGTGAACAAGAACTCGAAGCACCAGGCGGCGGCGAAGAAGTTCCAGGAGTTCGCGGCCGGCGAGCAGGCCGCGATCGCGATCGCCGGCATCGGCGTCGTTCCCGCGTACAGCTCCGACGCCGTCACCGAGGCGTTCACCGCGCTGCCGACCGACGAGATCTCGGTCACCGCGTTCAGCGAGCCGAAGGACGTCGTGCTCGAGATGCCCGCCACCGAAGACGCCTCCGACGTCAACACGATCCTCGACCAGGAGCACGACCTGATCATGGTCGGTGAGACGTCGGTCGACGACGGCATCGCGGCGATGGACGACCGCGTCACCAACGAGGTGTTGCGCTAGCAACCGGCGGGGTCCGCTCCCCGTCGCGGAGCGGACCCCCTCAGCATCGACGGATGCCGCGGCATCCGACAACCCGGAAGGACCCCCCCCATGGCCGTCACCGCCCCGGCGGCGCCCGCATCCCGCGAGCGCGCGAAGCGCCGGCGTCGACTCCGCGACATCGCCGTCGGCTGGAGCTTCATCCTGCCGAACTTCGCGGGTTTCGCCCTGCTCACCCTCGTGCCGATGGTCGGCGCCCTCGTGCTCGCCTTCATGGAGTGGGACTCCTTCACCCCGCCCGAGTGGGTCGGCCTCGACAACTTCGAGCGCCTCGCGCGCGACCAGACGTTCTGGATCGCACTCGGCAACACCGCCTACTACGCGATCGGCCACATCCCGCTCACGATGGCGGCGGCGCTCGGGCTCGCCCTGCTGCTCAACCGCAAGCTCAGGGGCCTCGGCTTCTTCCGCACCGCGATGTTCTTCCCGTACGTGACCTCGCTCGTCGCGGTCGCGGTGGTGTGGAACATGCTGTTCAACCCGACGGCCGGCCCGATCAACCAGGTGCTGGAGTTCTTCGGCGTCGCCGACCCGCCCGGCTGGACCTCGAGCTCCGCGTGGGCCATGCCGGCCGTGATCATCACGAGCGTGTGGCGCGACATGGGGTACTACATGGTGCTGTACCTGACCGGATTGCAGGCCATCCCCACCGAGTACTACGAGGCCGCCGAGGTCGACGGCGCGAACGCGTGGCAGCGCTTCTGGAGCATCACCCTCCCGTCGCTGCGGCCCACGACCTTCTTCGTTCTGGTGATGATCACCATCTCGAGCTTCAAGGTCTTCGACCTGATCGTCGTCATGACCGACGGCGGGCCCGGACGAGCGACCACGGTGCTCTCGCAACTCATCTACCGTGAGGGCATCGTCGAGAACCGATTCGGATACTCCTCGGCCATCGCCCTCGTCCTCTTCGTGATCGTGCTGGCCTTCACGGCCGCGCAGTTCACCCTGCAGAAGCGCAAGGAGCAGTGATGACCGACACCAGGCTCGACGACGAGACCCGGTTGGGCGCCTTCGAGTCGACCGTCACGGCGGCGATGACCGCTCCCGACGCCGACCGGGCCGTCGGGCGCACGCCTCGGCGCGGACGGCGGCTGCCCTCGGCGAAGCAGGCGGCGCTCTACGCGCTGCTCGCCGTCGTGGTGGGGCTCGTATTCGTCCCGTTCTTCTGGATGATCTCGTCGTCGCTGAAGCACGACAACCAGGTGTTCCAGATCCCGACCCAGTGGATTCCGACCGAGTTCGTGTGGTCGAACTACGTCGACATCTGGACCCGCATCCCGCTCGCGAACTACCTCAAGAACTCGATGTTCCTCGCGATCGTGATCACCTTCCTGCAGCTGCTCACCGGCAGCTTCGCGGCATACGGCTTCGCGAAGCTCCGCTTCCCGGGCCGCGACGTGCTCTTCGTCGCCTACATCGCGACGATCGCGGTGCCGTGGCAGGCCTACATGATTCCGCAGTACATCATGATGCAGCAGGCCGGGCTCGTGAACACGCACCTCTCGATCATCCTGTTGCAGGCGTTCGGCGCGTTCGGGGTGTTCCTCATGCGCCAGTACTACCTGACGATCCCCGACGAGCTCGTCGAGGCCGCCCGCATCGACGGCATGAGCGAGTACGGCATCTGGGCGCGCATCATCCTGCCGCTCTCGAAACCGGCCCTCGCGAGCCTCGGACTGCTCACGTTCGTCACCGTCTGGAACGACTACATGGGCCCGTTCATCTACTTCACGAGCAATGACCTCTGGACGGTGCAGCTCGGGCTGCGCTCCTTCGTCGGGCAGTTCGACGCGCAGTACGCGATGATCATGACCGGCTCGGTGATCTCGGTCGTCCCGATCGTGATCGTGTTCCTCCTCGGGCAGAAGCACTTCATCCAGGGCATCGCGACGAGCGGACTGAAGGGGTGAGCCGCATGGAGGCGACGGGTGGGGGCTCCGCGCGGGGGCCCGTGCGGCGGTTCCTCGCCCCGTCGGCGTCGGCGTTCCAGTCGCTCTTCGAGACCCTCTACCTGGCGCTCGGCGTGGGAATGAGCACCGTGGCGGTCGGCGTGCTGCCGCTCGTCGTCGCGGTCGCCTCGCTCGCGCAGCCCCTCGAGGCCTGGCCGTTCCTGCTCCTCTGCACGTTGCCGCTGGGGCCGGCGATCGCCGCGGGATTCGCCGTGTTCGCAGACGCGAAGACCGCGGCCGACGTGGCGCCGTTCCGCGACTACTTCCGCGCGTGGCCGTCGCTGGCGGTTCCGGCGCTCACGATCTGGGCGACGTTCATCGCACTCGCCGGGGTGCTCGTCGTCGACATCGGGGTCATCTGGGGCTCGCCGTTCGCCGCGCTGATCGGCCCGGTCACCGTCGTGGTGGGCGCCATCGCCGCAGCCGGTACGCTGCACGCGCTCGCCATGCTCGCCTCGCGGCTGCGGACCCCGGCGCGGGTCGGGGCGTTCGCGGCCGTGAAGGCGGGCCTGTACCTCGCGGTGCGACGGCCGCTGCTCAGCGCGCTCTCGCTCGTGGTGCTCGCCGTGTGGGCCATGGTCGTGCTCGCGCAGCCCGCCATCGGGCTGCTCGCACTGACGGGATTCGCGCTGCTCGTGCTGCAGGCGAACTCCGCGGCGGTGATCGCGACGCTCGTGCCGGTCGAACAGCGCGAGCTCGACGCCGTCTCCGAGCCGGAGCACGCCGGTCTCGACCGACGAGGTTGACGCGAGCCCGTCGACGTGCTCGCATGGCGGGATGGAACACCCTTCCGCTCCCGCGTCGACCGACCTCGTCGGCGATGACGAGCTCGACGAGCTCGAACGAGAGTTCGTCGGCCGCGTGCGCGGTCGCGTACTCGAGATCGGCGCCGGCGAGGGCGAGAACTTCGGGGCGCTGCATCCGGATGTCTCCTGGCTCGGCCTCGAACCCGATGCGCCTCGCCGTGCCGAGCTCGCGACCCGCGCTCGCGAGTGGGGGCACGCCGCCGAGCCGTTCGACGCGAAGGCCGAGGCGATTCCGCTGCCCGACGGCTCCGTCGACGCGGTGGTCGGCACCTATGTGCTCTGCTCGGTCGGCGACCTGGCCGCGGCGCTCGCCGAGGTGCGACGGGTGCTCGCGCCCGGCGGTCGGGTCGTGTTCATCGACCACGTGGTCGCGCCGCCGCGCACCGTCAAGCGGCTCGTGCAGCGGGTCGCGACGCCGTTCACCGCGCGGTTCCACCACGGATGCCACTGGGACCGCGACACCCGGCGGGCGCTCGCCGATGCGGGATTCCTGGCCGACGAGGCGCGGCAGCTGCGGGTTCGCTCGGCGCCGTTCGGCCCGGTGCCGACGCTGCTCTTCGACGGGCACGCGCCGTGAGGCATCCGTCGCTCGACTAGCCTCGAACCATGAGCCGCACCGTCTGGACCGTTCTCGGCGTGATCGCCGCCGTCGTCATCGCCTGGTTCCTCGTCGACGTGGTGTTCAGCGTGCTCTGGTTCATCGTCAAGCTCGGCATCGTGGCCGTGGTGGCGGTCATCGTGTTCTTCGTACTGCGCAGCGTCTTCGCGCGGCGGGGCGACCGGGACTCGATCGAGCGCTGACGCGGCGACGGCGCGGAGCCGAAGCTTCCGCGCCGTCCGCGATCTCCGCGATCTTCGGTCACGCCGTGCGCATGGTCGCCTCGGCGTGCTCGGTCGCCCAGGTGAGGGCGTACTCGGCGACCTCCTGCCAGCCGTCCTGGCTGACGATGCGGTGCGTGCGGCCCGGGAATTCCCGGTAGTCGACGATCGCGCGGCTGCCGGTGGCCCGGTACTTCTTCACGATGGCCCGTCCGATGGCCGGCGGCACGACGTGGTCGATCTCGCCGGTGATGACGAGCAGCGGCGCGCGGTCGGCGCGGCCGTAGTCGACGTGGCTGACGCCGCCCCGCTCGTTGAACGCACCCGCGACGCCCTCGAAGAACACCCGGTTGTAGGAGTTCACGGCGAACTCGTCCCAGAGCCGATCGGATGCCGCGCGGTCGAGGTCGTTGCCGAAGGTGAAGTGGAAGTGCGCCTTCGAGATGGGCTTCGCGCCGTTCCTGTCGAACGGGTTGGCGAGGATCGGGAAGCCGGTGCGAAGCGTCGACGGCGGCAACGTCGTGATGCCGGCGGGCTGGCCGGGCGTGACACCCACGTAGGCGACGCCGAGGCCGCGGTCGGCGAGCATCTGGGTGAGCAGGCCGCCGAAGGAGTGGCCCATGATGATCGGCTTCTCGGGGAGGGCGCGGATGATGCGCTCGTAGTGATCGGCGATCTGCTGCAGGCCGATGCCCTTGAGCGCTTCGGCGTTCGAGCGGATGTCGGCGACCTCGCGGTCGTCGATGCCGGGCCAGCCGGGAACGATGACCTCGTGGCCGCGGGCCCGGAAGTACTCGGCCCAGGTGTTCCAGCTCTTCGGGGTCATCCAGAGTCCGTGGATGAGGACGATGGGGGTCTTGGTGGCGTTCATGATCTCTCCTTGGGTGACTTCGTTCGGTAAAAGTAGAACGATCGTTCTGTCTCTGTCTGTGAAGTTACGCCGAGGCGTGGCTCGTGTCAAGCAAAAAGAGAAAGATCGTTCTATCATTTTCCGTATGGCCACTCGAACGACTTCTGCGGGCGCCTCCGAGGCGCGCGAGCGCTTGCTGCGCACCGCGTCCGAGCTCTTCTATCGCGAGGGCATCCACTCGGTCGGCGTCGACCGCATCATCGGCGAGGCCGGCGTCACCCGGGCGACGTTCTACCGGCACTTCCCGGGCAAGGAGGACCTCGTCGAGGCGTACCTCGGCGTCGAAGACGCGAACATCCGCGGTGCGTTCGCGGCAGCCGAGGCATCCGGGGCCGAACCGAAGCCGCTCGTCGGCCTCGTCATCGAGGCGCTCGCCGACGACGTCGCCCGACACCACACGCGCGGCTGCCCGTTCATCAACGCCGCCGCCGAATACCCCGATGCCGACAGCGGCGTGCGCCAGACGGTCGCGCGGCATCGAGCCTGGTTCCGCTCCGAGCTCGAGTCGTTGCTCACCGCGGCTGAGGTGAAGGATGCCGCGACCGCCGCCGGGCAGCTCGTGCTGCTGCGCGACGCGGCCATGGTCGGCGGCTACCTCGACGGATGGGAGCGGGTGCGTCCGGCGTTCCTCGCCGCGGCCGCGCGCACCGCGGTCTGACCCGCACTCCGTGCACATGGCCCGCGTCGGTCAGGCGAGGCCGACTTCTGCCGGTGAGCCGGTCGTCTCCAACTCTGGCCGTGCGCGTAGATGGCCGCCAGCGTTGCAATTCGAGTGGCGCCCGCGGGAGCGACTCACCGCACGCGGTCGGTCTCCGATGGCGGCTGCCAGGCAGCGTCCTGCCGAATGGCGCGCTGGATGCGCCGACTGATCTCGAGCAGTTGCCGCCGTTGAGACGCGGTCAGCGGCTGGAGAACGAGCTGATTCACCGTCTGCACGTGACCCGGGGTGGCTGCGTCGAATTTCGCCACCCCCTGCTCGGTCAGGATTGCGAGTGTGTAGCGGCCATCGTCGGGGTCGGGCCTGCGCTGCATCCACGCGCGGTCTTCCAAGCGCTTCGCGGCGCGCGACAGCCTCGACAGCGAGCTGTTCGCGTAGTCGGCGAGCACGCTCATGCGAAGTGTGCGGTCGCGAGCATTGGCGAGCGCGAACAGGATGCCGTACTCGAAGTGCGTCACCTCGGCGTCTCGAAGCAACTGGGCGTCGAGCGCCGCCGGCAGCCATTCGAGCACGGTCGCGAGAGAAGCCCAGGTCGCGAGGTCGTCGCCGCTCAGAGTCGAGGGCGGGTTCTGATCCGACATAGCAGCAGACTACGGGAGAAGGCGAGTCGTTCGTGGCCGGTTTGACTTGATCAATCAAGTCAGTAGGCTGGCGTGTGACTTTACTGGGAAAGTGAATGGGAGCATCGTGGATCTGCAACTGACGGGAAAGAAGGCGTTCGTGAGCGGGTCGACGCACGGCATCGGCTCCGCGATCGCGCGGGGTCTTCTCATGGAAGGCGCAACAGTCGTCATCAACGGTCGGACCGAGGAGGGTGTGCAGCGCGCGGTCCGGGAACTGACGAAACAGGTACCCGGCGCCGAGCTCTCGGGAATCGCCGCCGACTTCGATGACGCAGATCAGGTGAGCCGGCTCGCGAACGCGCTCGACGACCTGGACATCCTGGTGAACAACGTCGGACTGTTCGAGCTCGCGGCCTTCGAAGACATCGATGACGACACCTGGCAGCGGTATTTCGACGTCAACGTCATGAGCGGCGTGCGACTCTCGAGGCACGTGATGACGTCGATGCTGGCCAAGGGCGCCGGGCGCATCATCTTCATCGGAAGCGAGTCGGGCGTCAACGTCCCTGCCGACATGGTGCACTACGGCGTCACGAAAGCAGCCATGCTCGCCCTGAGCAACGGCCTGGCGAAGCTCACCCGAGGAACGGGAGTCACCGTGAACACGATCCTCGGTGGACCGACCTACTCCTCCGGCGTCGCAGAGACGGTGCACCAGATCGCGCAGGCACAGGGCATCTCGCCCGACGATCTCAAGGCGGCGATCATGTCGGGCACTGCGACCTCGCTGCTCGAGCGGTTCATCGAGCCCGGTGAGCTCGCGAACCTGGTGCTCTACTTGGCGAGTCCGCTGTCGTCGGCGACGAACGGAGCCGCCCTGCGGGCGGACGGCGGGGTCTTGACGGCGATGCTCTGATCGCTGGGCGCCGTCACTCGAGCGCGGCCTGCGCCTCGTCGGCGGCGGCTCGTGCCTCGCGAGCCGACCTGGTCGCGCGATCGTGCTCGCGGCCGAGCGGCCGCAGCTCGTGCTCGGCATCGGCGAGCTCGCCTTCGACCCGGCGCAGCCGCTCCTCGAGCTCGTCGCGCTCCTGAGCGCGTTCGTCGACGAGCCGGCGGAGGGCAGCAATGCGGGAATCGAGCTCGTCGAGTGCCCGTTCGGCCTCGACAGCTCGCTCCTCCGCCTCGCGTGCTTCGCGTTCAGCGCGCTCTCTCGCCTTCGCCTCGCGGGCGCGCTCAGCCTCCTTCGTACCCTCGTCGTGCTTCGCCGAACCCGAGCGTGCCGGCCGGGAACCGTCACGCGACCGCGACGCACCCCGGCCGGCGGGCGACGCTGCCCCGCCGGCGACGGCGCCGTCGAGATCCACCTCGCGGCCGACGGCCTCGAGTGCTCGCACGAGTCGTCCGCTGCGCACGGCGTCGGCAGCGGCGGCATCCGACATCGCAGCCTGCACGGTCTGCGCGACCTCGTCGAGCACGGGGGTGCGCACCGGATTGCCGAGTTCCTCGGCGAGCTCGCCGGCATCGCGGGCGAGCGCGGCGACGAGTTGCCGGCGCTGCCGCGCGAACTGCGCGAGCGTGTCGGCGTCGAGGTCGTCTTGCGCGTCGCGCAGGCGCTCGCCGAGCTCGATGATCGAGTCGACCTGATCGGTGCGGTGCCGCACGAGCTGGTTGACGAGCCACGCGGCAGGCGACGGTCGCCGCAACGCCTGCACGGCATCGGCGAGCTCGCGGTCGTCGACCTTGGCGGCCTTCGCGCGGTCGTTGCGCGCCGCCGTGAACGCGTCGGGGAGCAGCGCGTACAGCTCTGCAGCGACGTCGATCGGCGTTTGCCCGGGCACGCACTCATCCTCGCGGATCGGGCGGCGGGGAGGAAGGGCGGCCCGCCGTCCGCCGTCCGCCGTCCGCAGTGCAGCGGCGCACGCGGCATCCGTGATCTCGGCGGCATCCGCGATCTAATGGACGCATGCGAATCGTCGTGCTGACCGGCGCCGGCATCTCGGCCGAGAGCGGCGTTCCGACGTTCCGCGACGCCGGCGGGCTCTGGGAGGGCCACCGCGTCGACGACGTCGCGACGCCCGAGGGGTTCGAGCGTGACCCCGAGCTGGTGCAGCGCTTCTACGACGCGCGCCGGCACGCCGTGGCGGCCGCACTGCCCAACCCGGCGCACGAGGCACTCGCCCGGCTCGAGCAGCGACTCGGTGACGAGCTGCTGCTCGTCACGCAGAACATCGACGACCTGCACGAGAGTGCAGGATCCACGCGGGTCGTGCACATGCACGGCGAACTCGGCTCGGCCCTCTGCGTCTCGTGCGGCGCGAGGTCTCCCGTGCCGGCCGATCTCGTCGAACGACCTCCGTGCCCGGTCTGCGGTGAGCGGACGCTGCGCCCCGACGTCGTCTGGTTCGGCGAGATGCCGTACGAGCTCGACCGCATCGAGGCCGCGCTCGCGGCGTGCGATCTCTTCGTCGCCATCGGCACGTCGGGCGCGGTGTATCCGGCAGCGGGATTCGTCTGGACGGCGACCGAATACGGTGCCCGCACGCTCGAGCTGAACCTTGCAGCGAGCGAGGTCTCATCGCTGTTCGACGAGTCGCGACTCGGACCGGCCAGCGTGGTGGTGCCGGCCTGGGCCGACGAGGTGCTCAGCGCGACGGCGTGAGCCTCAGCGGCATCCGCTCGCCGCTCACCGGCCGCTCAGCCGACCGTCGAGAGGTGCTGCTCGAGCGCACCGAGCGCCGGTCGCTGGCCCTTCGTGAGGAGTTCGCGGGCGTCGCCGACGCGTACCCACCGGGCCTCATCGACCTCGGGGAACGACCGGTTGCGTCCCGACCGCGGCGGCCACTCCATCTCGAAGGTGTTGCTCGTCAGCTCCTCGATCTCGAAGTCGGGCGCTTCGCCGGCGAACACGTGCACGATCTTGCCGGAGGAGTAGCGGAAGCCGCCGAGATCGAGGTACTCGAGCGCCGGCGGCGGCACGCCGATCTCCTCCGTGAACTCCCGCGCCGCGGCGACCAGCAGCTCCTCGGGGGTGCCGTCGGCGTCGACGCCGACCTCGCCCTTCGGGATCGTCCACGCTCCCTCGTGCTTTCGTGCCCAGAACGGCCCGCCCATGTGCGCGATGAAGACCTCGGTGCCGGTCTCGGTCTCGGCCGGCCGCCGGTAGAGCAGCACGCCGGCGCTCGTCACCGGCACGGCGGACGCACCGCCCCGGCCAGGCCCGGCGCACCCGGGAGTAGCGTTGACGTGAACCCACGAAGGAGAAGCAC
Source organism: Agromyces sp. GQ35 (assembly GCF_059758475.1). NCBI lineage: Bacteria > Bacillati > Actinomycetota > Actinomycetes > Micrococcales > Microbacteriaceae > Agromyces > Agromyces sp. GQ35. The sequence goes on from NZ_JCAXEO010000001.1 coordinate 2,041,069, forward strand.
ATGGCACGCATCATCGTCATCGGCGGGCACGGCAGAGTCGCACTGCAGCTCGAACGACTGCTCGTCGAGCGCGGAGACGAGGTCGACGCCGTGATCCGCAACGCCGAACACACCCCCGACATCGAGGCCACGGGTGCCAGGGCGGTCGTCGCCGACATCGAGCGACTCGACATCGATGGGCTCGTCGATCTCATCCGCGGCCACGATGCCGTCGTCTGGTCGGCCGGTGCAGGGGGCGGCGATCCGAAGCGCACCTTCGCGGTCGATCGCGACGCGGCGATCCGATCGATGCGGGCGGCCGAACGCGCCGAGGTGCCGCGCTACGTGATGGTCTCCTACTTCGAGTCGCCCGACCACTCGGTGCCCGAGTCGAACTCGTTCCACGCTTACGCCGAGGCGAAGGCCGTCGCCGACGAGCATCTCGAGCAGACGCAGCTCGACTGGACCATCCTCGGCCCGAGCAGGCTCACCGACGGCGACGGAACGGGACGCATCGACGTCACCGCGACCGAGAGCAGCTCCGTCGATCGAGCGGATGTCGCCGCGGTCGCGGCTGCCGTGCTCGAACGGCCGCACACCGCTCGTCGCACCATCCGCTTCAACAGCGGCAGCACGCCGATCGCCGAGGCGCTCGGCTGAGTCGCGCTCGGCTGGCCCGCCCTCGGTTGACCGGGAGCGCACCGCTGCGCGGGCGCGCCCCGGAACGGTTCGGTGAGCGCTCAGTGCTCGCGGGGCCGGCGCACGAGCGCCCAGAGCGCCGCGACCAGCAGCACCCCGGCGACCGCTCCGATCAGACCGAGAATCGACCACAGCACGAATTCCGTCGACATCGCACACCTTTCGCGTTTGGCGTTCATTCTGCACGCGGCCGGGGTCGACCGCCAGCATTTCGGGCCCGGGTCGGCCCCGGCCGGCCCGGCGGGGCGGGGCGGGGCGGGCTCAGCCGAGCATCACCGAGTTCCGGTCGTTCGGGCTGACCCGCACCGGCAGCACCGAGCCCGGCTGCCAGTTGTGCAACGCCCCCTCGGCGATGACCGTCTGGTACACCGTGCGATAGGTCGACTCACCCGGCAGCGTGACGTCGAGCTGCACCTCGTACACGACCGTCTCGCCGAGGCGCTTGCCCGTGTCGGCGAGCGCGACGACGGTGCCGGAACCCTGGATCATCTGTCCGTAGGCGGCCATGTTGGTGAACGGGTTGGCGACGGCCGCGCCGTGCGTGCCGGTCACGTCATTCGGCCCGACGCCCGCGAACTGCTCAGCCAAGTCGGCCGACTGGCGCAGGTTCTCGCGGTAGTCGGTGTTGACCGACTGGGTGTAACCCGCCTTGGTGAGGCGGAAGAGGTCGCGGAACACGCCCATGATGCCGACCCGGTCAGCTCGTGAAGGCGGTCTTGTTCGGGTCGGCCGGGTCGACCGCGATGTCGTGCACGCTGCCCTCGGCGTAGCTGGCGAGGAACTGCGGCGCGAGCATCTCGCGCTTCTGCACGGTGTACGGTTCCCGACCGGGCAGGGTCACCTCGATCTCGAGCTGGTACCAGGGGTTGCCCGAGATGCGCTCGCCGGTGTCGACCGCGCTGCGGATCACCGAGGTGCCGGGCTGACCGACCGCGATGATGCGGTTGAGCTCCTGACCGTAGGCGTTCAGCACGTCGTGGTCGGCCGACATCGCGGCGCTCACCTCGCTCGCGTTCGCCATCGTGACGGGGGCGCCATCGGTGTATCCGGCATCGCGCATCGCCTGGTTCGCGAGCTCTTGAGCAGCCTGCGCCTGCGCCGCCCAGTCTTGACCGGCCGCCTGCCCCTGCGCCCCGGGCTGCGTGAATGCGTTCTTCGCCTTGTCGAACAAGCCCATCTGCGGTGTCCCTTCGTCTCGGCGCCCGATTCGGGCTCGGTCGCTCCCACCATCTCACGGAGCGGTGTCGCGTGGGCAGCGAATCGATGAACGTGCGCGCCGCGTGCGTCAAGCGGTTGACGGATGTCGCTGCGCCCGCGCACGCTGGAGGCAACCACTGCGGAGGAACCATGACTGACCCACAAGACCCGACCGATGCGCGAGGCGTGACGCAGCGTCGCGACCCGCTGAACGTCGCTGAGCCGAACGATGCCGAGGAGCGCACCGCCGCCGACGACATGGAGACCGCGGAGGAGGACGCCGCGACGCATGCCGCGACGCAGGGCGACGACCGCAACGAGCTCGAAGCCGACAACGCGGTGGAGGCGGATTCGGTCGAGACCCTCGATCCCGACAATCCTCCTGCGTAGGCGCCGACCAGTCGTTCTGCTCTGAGCGGATCGACCTGACGGCGAGCGGATGCCACGGCTAGCCTCTGGGCATGGGCAACGTCGTCGAGTTCACACGGGCAACGGGCGGGCGTGCGGCGGAGTCGCGCACCCCGAAGAACGGCGCATCGAAGCCGCTCTGGAGGCATGCGCTCGGCGAGGTGCTGCGGGGCGAACGCCTCGGGCAGGAGCGAATCCTGACCGAGGTGGCGGCGACCGCCGGCGTCTCGCCGCAGTACCTCTCCGAGATCGAGCGGGGCCGCAAGGAGCCGTCATCAGAGGTGCTCGGCTCGGTCGCCGAAGCGCTGGGGCTCGAATTGATCGATGTCGTGCAGCGCGTCGGAACGCTGCTCGGCGAACGGCAGCGGGCCGAGCGCACGGAGGCGGAGCGACGCGAGCTGTTGCGTGTCGAGGCGTCGTTCGCGTTCCGGGCCGACGCGGTCGCTCCGTACGACGTCGGCTCGGAGCATCCGCTCGCCGTCGTGCCCGGCGCGCCGTTCGCGCCCGCGGTGCTCGACGCGTACCTGCTCGCCGCCTGAGCCCGCAGGTCGCGGGCTGCCGAGCACCCCGGCGCCGCCGTTGGGAGCCCGCGCGAGACGCGCCGGGCTGAGCGACCGCGCCCGGCTACTCGCGCCCGGCTACCCGCGCCCGGCGCCGCCGCCCACGAGCACCTGCCGCGTCAGGACGTGATCGGCGAGACCGTACTCGACGGCGGCCACCGCCGGCAGGATGAGGTCGCGATCGGTGTCGTGGCGCAGCGCGGACGCCTCGCGGCCGGTGTCTGCGGCGAGGGCGGCCTCGAGCTCGGCGCGCACGCGCACGACCTCATCGGCGTGCAGGATGAGGTCGGGGATGGTGCCCCGCCCCTGCGTCGACGGCTGGTGCAGCACGACCCGCCCGTGCGGCAGGATCGCCCGCTGCCCCTTCGCGCCGCCCGCGAGCAGCACGGCGGCCGGCCCACCGGCCTGGCCGACGCACGTCGTCGCGACATCCGGTCGGATGTGCTGCATCGTGTCGTACACCGCGAGGGCCGCCCCCGGCGAACCGCCCGGCGAGTTCAGGTAGAGGCTGATCGGCGTCTCGCTCGACTCCGAGGCGAGGTGCAGGAATTGCGCGATGAGCACATTCGCGACGCCGTCGTCGATCTCGGTGCCGAGGTAGACGATGCGGTCCGAGAGCAGCCGGCTGTAGACGTCGAGCGAGCGCTCGCTGTTGCCGCGCTTCTCGACGACGTAGGGGATCGTGTAACTGGTCATGCGGGCACTCCCATTCCGGTGTTGGCCTGCAGCCCGAGTTGGGGGCGCTGACCCTGCGGGAACATCTCGCCGAAGCCGTCGGCGATGCGGTCGATGAAGCCGTAGTCCACCGCTTCGGCCGCCGTGTACCAGCGGTCGCGCAGGGAGTCCTCGGCGATGCGTTCGACGGGCTGGCCGGTGAACTCCGACACGAGGCCGAGCACGGTGTCGCGGGTGTAGCGCAGGTCGTCGGCCTGCAACTCGACGTCGACGGCCGTGCCTCCGATACCCGCCGAGCCCTGGTGCATCAGGATGCGGGCGTGCGGCAGCGCGAAGCGCTTGCCCGGCGTGCCGGCCGAGAGCAGGAACTGGCCGGCGCTCGCCGCGATGCCGACCGCGATCGTCGAGACGTCGTTCGGGATCGAGCGGATGACATCGGCGATGGCGAGCATCGCTGCGACCGACCCGCCGGGGGAGTTGATCCAGAAGCGGATGTCGCGGCGCGGGTCGTCGGCCGCCAGCGTGACGAGCTGCGCACAGAGCCGATTGCCGCCGGCCTGATCGAGTTCGTCGCCGAGCACGATGATGCGCTCGTGGAAGAGACGCTTCGTGAGCTCGGCGTCGATGGGAAGGAACGGTGGGGAATCGTGGTCGCTCATGCATCCAGACTGCGCGCGCCAGGCCGGGTGCGGGGCGGATGCCGCTGACGGCAGTGCTGCCCTGAGCAGTGCTGCCGAGAGCGGAGCTGCCGAGGGCCGCGGGCGCGCCGCGGCATCCGTGACACTTCGGGTCATGGCCGTCGGCGCGCGCACGGAGCGTCATGTCAAAATGTGTCGGTGACCCGCCTCACCGACCCGACCGCGCATCACGCGACCCGTCGGCGCACTCGGTGGCTGCCCCTCGTCTGGGTCGTGCCGATCGGGGTGGCGCTGCTCGTCGCCGTCGTGCTGCTGGCGATCTGGCTGCGCGGTCAACCGGCGGTGCAGGAGTTCATCGGGCGGTATCCCGGTACGACGCCGCTGCCCGACGGGGCGCCCGTCGGCATTCCCGCGTGGATCGGCTGGCAGCACTTCCTCAACGGGTTCTTCCTCGTACTCCTCGTGCGCACGGGGCTGCTGCTGCGCAAGGGCGGGCGGCCGCCGGCGCGATGGGTGCGGGGCAACAACGGACTCGTGCGCACGAAGAATCCGCCGTGGAAGATCAGCATCTACCTGTGGCTGCACTACGCGATCGACGTGCTCTGGGTGCTCAACGGCGTCGTCTTCATCGTGCTGCTGTTCGTCACCGGTCAGTGGATGCGCATCGTGCCGACGAGCTGGGACATCTGGCCGAACGCCGTCTCGGCGGCGCTGCAGTACGCGTCGCTGAACTGGCCGATCGAGCACGCCTGGGTGAACTACAACAGCCTGCAGGTGCTCACCTACTTCGCGATCGTCTTCATCGTCGCGCCGCTCGCCGTGATCACCGGCCTTCGCCTCTCGTCGGTCTGGCCGCAGCGGGCCGAACGGCTCAACGCGCTCTATCCCGCGTCGCTCGCGCGAGCGGTGCATTACCCCGTGATGCTCGCCTTCGTGGCGTTCGTCATCGTGCACGTCGTGCTCGTCTTCGCCACGGGTGCGCTGCGGAACCTCGATGCCATGTACGCGAGCCGTGACGACGCATCGTGGCTCGGCTTCACCGTCTTCGCGGTCTCGCTCGTGGTCTTGATCGCGGGCTGGTTCGCCGTGCGCCCGGCGGTGTTGAAGCCGATCGCCGAGCGCACGGGTACCGTCTCACGCTGAGCGGCTGACCTGCTCGACCGCCCCGAAGGCTGCGCCGGCTACGACGCTCGGCGCGTGAGGTGCATGTGCCAGTTCGGCGGCTGCCAGGTCGCGCCCCCGTCGCGCGAGAACGATTGCTGCCAGTGCGGATGCTCGGGGTCGCTCGTGATCCACTCGAAGCGCTCGCGGGCGGGCGCACCGCGGAGCTCGAAGTCGGCCTCGAACACGCCGTGCCCGTCGGTGAACCGGCCTTCGACGGGGGTGTCGAGCACTCCGGGGAACCGCGAGGAGCTCCACCAGATGCGCCAGAGGTCGGCACCGGGCTCGTAGAGACGCAGAGTGAACCCCTCGAATGCTCCGCCGTCAGGCGCTGCGGGCACGATCATGCGGTCGACGTGCCCGGCGCCGTCGAGGATCGGATACACCTCGGCGGTCGCGTCGAACTCGACCCACTCGGTGCAGTCGGGATCGGTGACGTCGCGCAGCTTGCGGTTGCGTACGTGCCACTCGCCGTAGAGGAACTCGAAGTCGTCGGATGCCATGGAGGCAAGCCTCCTGCATGCCTCCGACATCTGGCGCCGAACACTGGATAGGTAAGGCTCTCCTCAGAAAAAAGTCCCCTTGATCTGCGGAAAATCAGCGGCCGGATGCTGCGCGGCGAGCGTGCACGGGCGTAGCATCGCCGACAACGAGGTCGTCACCCACTGGGAGGTCCACCATGAGCATGACGCTCGACGAACTGCCCGCCGTCGCCGAATGTTCGGTGTCCGGATGCTCCTACAACGATCATTCCCACTGCCATGCCGCGGCCGTCACGATCGGCGGGTCCGTCGGCGACGCGGAGTGTGCGACATTCATTCCCCTCAGCACGAAGGGCGGCCTCGACAAGGTGCTGACCCACGTGGGCGCCTGCCAGCGCGCCGAGTGCGTGCACAATTCCTCGCTCGAGTGCACCGCGCCCTCGGTGCGAGTCGGCCCCGGCGCCGTCGACGCCGACTGCCTCACGTACGACCCGCGCTGACGCCTCACCACGTGACCGCGCAGCGCTCGACCGCGCTCACCACGCGACCGGGCCTGCGCTGCTGACGAACGTGCCCGACTCGGCGTGCTCCGGAAGTGTCGCCGCGGTCACGACGATGCGGGCCGCTTCATCGGCGCTCGTCGGCGCCTGCTCCCGGTTGCCGGGAGCGAGGTCGGTCTGCACCCAGCCCGGGCACACCGCGGTGACCTTGAGCCGCGTGCCCGCGAGCTGCTTGCTGAGCCCGATCGTCATGCTGTTCACCGCGGCCTTCGACGCTTGGTACGCGGGCACGACGCTCGAGTAGTACGGCGAACTCGCATCCGACTGATCGCTCAACGAACCCATCGTCGACGAGACGTTGACGATGCGGCCGGCGTCGCTGCGGCGGAGCAGCGGCAGGAACTTCTCGGTGACCGTCGCCACTCCGAGAACGTTCGTCTCGAACGTGCGCGCGAACGCGCCCAGGTCGACGAACTCGTGGTCGCCTGCGCTCGTCGCCTCGGGGAGGATGCCGGCGTTGTTCACGAGGATGTCGAGGCGACCGTGGCGCGCGTCGATCGCCTCAGCGCCGGCCGCGACGCTCGTCGCCGAGGCGACATCCATCATCAACGGCTCTGCGTGCAATCCCTGCGCGCGCAGGGTGTCGGCCGCAGCGCCGACGGCGTCGAGGTCGCGTCCGGCGATGATGACGGTGGCCCCGGAGCGGGCGAGGGCGGTCGCTGTTGCGAGACCGAGTCCGCGGTTTCCGCCGGTGACCAATGCGATGGTGCTCATGGAATGGGTACATCCCTCCTGTCCGGCGGCAGGCGCCGGTTCGAGTCGTGCTTCCGATCCTGCGCTGATCGACGACGGCGATCTGGCGCGATTCGGACGTCGCATGGCTGAGGTCGCATTTCCGCGATGGAGTGCGAGCACACGGGCTCTGCTCGCGTGCGTCCGAACGCTCGGTCTGCGGTCGGCTTCGCCTCACGATGGTTGTGGGTTGATGCGATCGGGGCGCTGATGAGACAGTGGTGCCGGCAGACGTCTGGGTACCGTCCGGTGAACGCGCGGCGCGCATCAAGGGGGAGCAACGAGATGAGAGCACTTCGATACTCGATCAACGTCACGCTCGACGGCTGCTGCCATCACGAGGCAGGGCTGCCGCCCGACGAGGAGTCGATGCGCTACTGGACCGCTGAGATGGAGCGAGCCGATGCCCTGCTCTTCGGCCGGGTGACCTACGAGATGATGGAGTCGGCGTGGCGGCAGCCGGCCACGGGCACGTGGCCTGACTGGATGGACGAGTGGGAGATCCCGTTCGCCGAGACCATCGACCGGGCGAAGAAGTACGTCGTGTCGAGCACGCTGAGCGCGGTCGATTGGAATTCCGAGTTGGTGCGAGGCGACTTGGGGTCAGCGGTTCAGCGACTCAAGCAGGAGCCAGGCGAGGGCCTGTGGGTGGGTGGCGTGACGCTCCCCATGGCGTTGGCAGATCTGGGACTGATCGATGAGTACGAGTTCGTTGTTCAGCCGGTCATCGCCGGACACGGGCCGACGTTGCTCGCCGGTCTGCGCGAGCGCATCCAGCTCGAGCTCGTGGACCGCCACGAGTTCCGCTCGGGGGCGGTCGCCCTGCGATACCGGCCCACGCGACCGTGACTACCGAGCGGGGGACTGGAGACGCTCGCCGTCGACGACCGGGCCCTCGCTGAACTGGCACGAGGTCGCGGTGAGGCGTTCGTCTGGGTCGAGTCGGGAGAGCACCGCGCCGGCGATGTCGTAGAGCTGCTCGAGTTGGTCGGGAGACAGCGCGTCGAGCACGTTCGCGCGAACGGTCTCGACGTGCCCGGGCGCGGCGTCGGCGATGAGACCGAGACCGGCGTCGGTGATGCGCGCGTTGGTCGCACGCCGGTCTTCGGGGCACGGGAAGCGTGTGATGAGTCCGCGCTCCTCAAGACGCTTCGCGACGTGCGAGAGGCGGGGGAGTGTCGCGTTCGTGCGCGAGGCGAGCTCGGTCATACGGACGGTGCGGGCGGGCGCCTCCGCGATCGCCATGAGGGCGACGTACTCGAAGTGGGTGAGCCCGGCGTCACGCAGCAGCTGCGCGTCGAGCGCGCCGGGGAGCAGTTCGGCCACCGCGACGAGTCGCACCCACGCCGCCGACTCCTCGGGGGCGAGCCACCGCGTGTCATCCGTCATGCCTGAGAGTCTACCGCATTGGTTGACGCGACAACTGATTGGGCCTAGGGTGATAGTTGTCGAAACAAGTAATCGCGTCGAACGGCGCGGAAAGGAAGTCATGACGACCGTCAGCATCATCGGAAACGGCAACATGGGCACGGCCATCGGAGGCATCGTGGCAGCGGGCGGCAACACCGCGCAGTTCGTCGGGCGCGACACCGCAGATCAGATCACCGGCGACATCGTGGTGCTCGCCGTGCCGCACCCCGCTCTCGCCGAGATCGTCGCGGCGCGCGGCGCCGAACTCGCCGGCAAGATCGTCGTCGACATCACGAACCCGTTGAACTTCGAGACCTTCGACAGCCTGGTCGTGCCGGCCGACGGCTCCTCGGCGAACGAACTCGCCGCGGCGCTGCCCGACTCCACCGTGCTCAAGGCGTTCAACACGAACTTCGCCGCAACGCTCACCTCGAAGTCCGTCGGCGCGAACCCGACGACCGTGCTCATCGCGGGTGACGACGATGCAGCAAAGCAGGCGCTCGCCGAGGTCGTGCGCGCCGGCGGCGTCGACGCGGTCGACGCCGGTCGCCTCTCGCGAGCCCGTGAACTCGAAGCGGTCGGCTTCCTGCAGCTCACCCTCGCCGTGCAGGAGAAGGTCGCCTGGAACGCGGGCCTCGCCCTCGTCGCGTGAGCTGACCAGAGCGCGGCGTCAGAGCCGATGAATCCCGTCCGAGTCAACGAATCCGTTGCCTCGGGCGGGATTCGTTCACTCCGAGGCGGACGACTGCTGCCGCAGGTAGGCCAGTTGCGCCCGAACGGATGCCTCGGCCGCCGTTCGCACCGAGGCATCCGTGTCGGCGTACACGAGGTCGGTGACCGCGTCGTACTGGGCGTCGGCGCCGAGGTGCCGCAACGCCGCGCGCACCTGCTCGAGCCGCTCGGCGCGGTGCGCGAGGTACGCGTCGCAGATCGCTGCGAGGTCGGGCAGCACCGGCCCGTGCCCGGGCAGCACGCCGACCGGCCGCGGTGTGCCGAGCGCCCGGAGCCGCTCGAGCGAGTCGAGATACGGACCCAGGGCGCCGTCGGGATCGGCGATGATCGTCGTGCCGCGCCCGAGAATCGTGTCGCCGGTGAGCACCGTGCCGCGAGCGCCGTGCGAGTGCGTGCCGCCGGCATCGACGGCACCATCCGCGCCGTCGAGGCGGTCGGCCGGCAGCGAGAAGCACGCCGAGTCGGCCGTATGCCCGGGCGTCGCGAGCACGTCGATCTCGAGACCGGCGGCGCGGATGCGCTCGCCGTCGGCGAGTGGTGCCCCGCCGAAGCAGAGTGCCGGGTCGATCGCGCGCACCGGAGCATCCGTCATCGCGTGGAACTCGCCGAGCGCTTCGGTGTGGTCGGCATGGTGATGCGTGACGAGCACGAGCTCGACGCGGCCCGCGGCGGCGAGCGCCGTGAGGTGCGCGGCATCGGCCGGACCCGGGTCGACCACGACGACGCCTGCCGCGCCGCCCGCGCGAAGCAGGTACGAGTTCGTGCCGTCGAGCGTCATCGGCCCGGCGTTCGGTGCGAGCACGAGGCGCGCGAAAGCCGACACGCGCTCGCCGGGGGCGTCGGCCAGATCCATGCCGGAAGTGTATCCGGCACCCGTGCGTCGCGGCCGCACGCGGCCTAGTCTGAAGGGCATGGACAGCGATCTCGAATCATTGACCGATCCCGCGGCCACGGGTTCTGCTGCGACCGTCGTGCTGTTGCGCGACGGCGAACGTGGCCTCGAGGTGCTCCTCGCCGAGCGCCCACGCGATCGGGGATCGTTCGCGGGCGCCTGGGTCTTCCCGGGCGGCGCGGTCGACGAAGCGGATGCCGCGGGCGACCCCATCGACGGCATCGACGCCGCCCGGCGGGCCGCCGCGCGCGAGACCCTCGAAGAGGTCGGTCTCGTGATCGACCCCGCCGAGCTCGTGCCGTTCTCGCACTGGACTCCGCCGGCGAACTCGCCGAAGCAGCTCACCACGACGTTCTTCGCCGTGCGCATGCCCGACGGCGAGCTGCGGCTCGCCCCCGACGAGGTCGCCGCGGCGGAGTGGCTGCGGCCGGTCGACGCGCTCGACCGGCACACGGCCGGGTCGATGACGCTCTGGCCGCCGACCTGGGTGACGTTGCACGGGCTGGCGCAGGCGGCATCCGTCGAGGAGGCACTCGACGAACTGCGTTCGGGCGAGGTGCGGCCGTACGTCGCGCGAGTCGCCGACGGCGGTTCGACGATCCTCTGGCAGGAGGACGACGAGTACGCCGACGCCGAGCAGCTCCGCGAGCGCGAGCCTGCCGTGCCCGACGATGCGCCCGACGCAGACGGCAACCGCCACCGGCTCGTGATGGACCGGCTGCCCTGGGTCTACCTCAACTCGTTCTGATGACATGACCGACGTCACCGTCGTCGGCAGCGGACCCAACGGTCTCGTCGCCGCCGTGATCGCCGCTCGCGCCGGCCTCTCGGTGCGAGTGCTCGAGGCCGCGCCCACGATCGGCGGCGGGCTGCGCACCGCCGAGCTCACGCTGCCGGGGTTCCGGCACGACGTGTGCTCGGCCGTGCATCCGGCCGGCCTCGCCTCACCGGTGTTCAAGAAACTCGGCCTGCTCGACCGTGTCGGCTGGGTAGTGCCCGAGGTGTCGTACGCGCACCCGCTCGACGGCGGGCGGGCCGGCGTCGCGTGGCGCGATCTCGACCGCACCGTCGAGGGGCTCGGTCGCGACGGAGCAGCGTGGCGGCGACTGCTCGCACCGTTGCTGGCTCGCAGCCGCGGCGTCGTGGACTTCACTGGTTCGCAGCTGCTGCGCGTGCCCCGTGACCCGATCGCCGCCGCACTGTTCGGCCTGCGTTCGCTCGAACAAGGCACCCAGATGTGGAACACGCGCTTCGGCGGCGACCTCGCGCCGGCACTGCTGACCGGCGTCGTGGCGCACGCCGCAGGGCCGATGCCGTCGCTCTCGGGCGCGGGCGCCGGGCTGTTGCTCGCGATGCACGGTCACGGCGTCGGCTGGGGGGTGCCGCTCGGCGGTTCGCAGGCCATCGCCGATGCCCTGGCCGACGAGCTGCGCGAGCGTGGCGGAGAGATCGTCACGGATGCCCCGGTGACCTCCATCTCAGAGGTGTCCGACTCCCGCGCGGTACTGCTCGACACCTCGCCCGAACTGCTCTTCACCGCCGATCTGCCGGCGGGATACGCGCGAGCGCTTCGGCGCTACCGCTACGGCTCTGGTGTCGCGAAGGTCGACTTCGCTCTCAGCGGGCCGGTGCCGTGGGCGAATCCCGACGTGCGGCTCGCGCCCACGGTGCACCTCGGCGGGTCTCGTGCCGAGATCGCGGCTGCCGAGAACGCGGTGCACCGCGGATTCCAGCCCGGCGTGCGCGGGGCGGACGGCGGCGCGCGGCATCCGTACGTGCTCGTGACCCAGCCCACGGTCGCCGACCCGAGCCGAGCGCCCGCGGGCCGGCACGTGCTCTGGGCGTACACTCACGTGCCGGCCGGCTCGACGCTCGATGCCACCGACCTCATCACCGCCGAGGTCGAACGCTTCGCGCCGGGGTTCCGCGACGTCGTGCTCGCCTCGGCCGCGAGTTCGGCCGTCGAGGTCGGGCGGTACAACGCGAACTACATCGGTGGTGACATCTACTCGGGCGAGCTGACGCTGCGGCAGTTGGTGAAGCGGCCGGTGGTGTCGACGGCGCCGTGGCGCACCCCGGTCGACGGGGTGTACCTCTGTTCGAGCGCGACGCCGCCGGGGCCTGCGGTGCACGGCATGAACGGATGGTTCGCCGCGAAGCTCGCCCTCCGGGAGCGCTTCGGCATCCGCTGAGCAGTGTGCTCGGCGGCCGGCTACTCCTCTCGCCCTTCGGAGCGCTCGACCGGCAGCCACAGCTCGGAGGTCGCGGTGCTGAAGTCGGCGGCGCGGTCGAGGATGGCCACGATCGACGGGCCGGGCCTCAGTCGCCAGGGGTTCGAGGGGAACCAGTCGGAGGCCGTCGCCGACCATGTGGACTGGAGCGCCGCCGGGTACGGCCCCGAGGTACGGAACACCGCCCACGCACCGGCCGGGACCTCGATCGTGTCGAGGTCTGCGGGCACCGCCGTTCCCTGGTTGACGGCGACGCCGTGCAGGTACGTCAGTTCGCTGCCCTCCGTGTAGTCGGGGTCGACGTCGGCACTCACCTGCAGCAGGCCGGCCGGCTCGGTGTCGCCCAGCGACTTGAGGCGGAGGTGCTCCGCTTCGGGCAGCGAGGCGATGAACGCTTGGATGCGCGGGTTGGGGCCGTCGTGAATGAGCGGCACGCGCGCCGTGTGGCCGACGAGCCGGAAGGCCGGCTGATCTGCGATACGAGTGTCCATCGTGGTGTTCCCTTCTATCGTCAGGCGGAACCTGAGCTGTGGTTGAGTGCGAAGGGGGCCACCGTCTCGGCGTGCATCGCCGGGGCTGATGCCGTGCACCGCCCGGAACGCGCGGCTGAAGGCTTCAGCGGAGCCGTAGCCGAAGCGCACCGCAGTGCCCAGCAGATCACGCTCTTCGAGCACATCGGCTGCGGCGACGGTCATGCGCCGCCGCCGAACGTACTCGGACAACGGCATGCCGGCCAGCGACGAGAACATCCGGCGAACGTGATACTCCGTGGTGCCGAGCTCGCTCGTCAGGCCGGCGACGTCGATCTCCTCGGTGAGGTGCTCCTCGATGAACTCGACGACTCGGTTCAGAACTGCGATCACGGTTTCCCCTTTCCGCATCAAGCCTGCTCATCGACCCGATCTCACACCCAACTATCGCGGTTCGATTCGATCGCAGCACCGGCGTCGGGACTGCGCCGACCGCAACTCGCACGGCGGGCGTAGCGTGAGGGGGTGGACTGGGGCGGCTGGTTCGAGGCGCACGACTACGAGATCGCGCGCCAGATTCTGCAGCGCGGGGTGGCGGCGCTCGCCTTCGTCGCGTTCCTGTCGACCCTGAACCAATTCCGGCCGCTGCTCGGCGAGCACGGACTGCTGCCGGTGCCCGAACTGCTCAGGCTCGCGCCGCGCCTGCGCGGACCGAGCGTGTTCCGGTGGGGCTACACCGACCGCCGGCTCGTCGCCGTCACGGTCGCCGGGCTCGTGCTCGCGGCATCCGTCGTCGTCGGATTGCCGCAGCTCGGCCCGCCATGGGTGCCGCTCCTCGTCTTCCTCGCCCTCTGGATGCTCTACCTCTCGATCGTGAACGTCGGCCAGACCTTCTACGGCTTCGGCTGGGAGATGCTCCTCTGCGAGGCGCTCTTCACGGTGGGGTTCCTGGGCTCGAACGGGTCACCGCCGCCGCTCACGATCATCGTGCTGACCTGGTGGCTCGTGTTCCGGCTCGAGTTCGGCGCCGGCATGATCAAGATCCGCGGTGGGCGGGAGTGGCGCGACCTGACGGCACTCACGTACCACCACGAGACTCAGCCGATGCCGAATCCGCTGAGCCGGCAGGCGCACCTGCTGCCGCGCTGGTTCCACAAGGGCGAGGTGCTCGGCAATCATTTCGCGCAGCTCATCGTGCCGTTCCTGCTGTTCGTGCCCGGGCCGGTCGGTTCGAGCGCCGCGGCCATCGTGATCCTCACCCAGTTGTGGCTCATCGTCACCGGCAACTTCGCCTGGCTGAACTGGATCACCGTCGTGCTCGCGGCATCCGCCATCACGGACTCGGCGTGGCACCGGGTGATTCCGGCGATTCCTGCGGATCTCGGCACGGATGCCGCGGCGACTCCGTCCTGGTGGGCGATCGTGGTGCTCGCGGCATCCGCTGTGCTCGTCGTGCTCAGTTACTGGCCGGTGCGCAACCTGCTGTCGCGCCGACAGCTCATGAACGCGTCGTTCAACCGGTGGATGCTCGTGAACGCCTACGGCGCCTTCGGCACGGTGACGAAGCGGCGCATCGAGTACGTCGTCGAAGGCACGCTGGCCGAGTCGCCAGGCGATGACGAGTGGCGGGAGTACGGGTTCAAGGGCAAACCGGGCGACGTGCGGCGGGTGCCTCGGCAGTGGGCGCCGTACCATCTGCGGCTCGACTGGCTGATGTGGTTTCTACCGCTCGGTCACCGGTGGGAACCGTGGTTCGAGGTGTTCCTCGCCCGCCTGCTCGAAGCGGATGCCCCGACGCTCGCGCTGTTGCGCAGCGACCCGTTCGACGGGGTCGCCCCGCGATGGGTGCGGGTGAGGGCGTACCACTACCGCTTCTCGACGCATGCCGAGTTCCGCACGACGGGGGAGCGCTGGGTGCGCTCGCTCGAGGGCGACGTCGTTGCGCCGTCGAGCCTGCGCTGACCGGACGAACCTGCAGTCGGGGCGAGCGTTCCCCGATCCGTCGCCGACACGTCGACCACGCCACCCCGCCTGTTCACCCGGCGCCGCCACCGTTTCACCGGGAACTCCTCGCGTTCGCCGCGAGGGCCGGTACGGCGACGCCAGGGAGGGCGCGGCATGCGGTGGAGGAACGAGCGGGTCAGGGCACGCGGTTCGTCGAGGGGAGCCGTCGCAGTCGCGATCGCGGCAGCGATCGGTGCGGCGATGCTCGTTCCGGCGCAGGCGGCTTTCGCCGTGCCGCTCGCCGATGCACCCGCACCCGCGACGGCGATCGCAGCGCCGAAGCAGCAGCCGAAGCCCTCACCGGCCGTGCCGTCGCCGCCGCAGCTCGTGCCCGCAACCGGGAGCTTCCTCGAGGGCGTCGAGACGATCGCAGCGTCCCCCGTCACCGTCGACGATGACGTCACGAGCCTCACGCTCGACGGCGCCGGGCTCGATGCCACCGAGACGGTCGGCGTCTCGTATCTTCGCTTCGACGTCGGCACGAACTCCATCGAGGCGCGCTTCGGCAACCACGTGCTCGTGAACGGCGAGCACCGCCTCGAGCTCGACGACTCGGTGAACGAGCGGATCGACCTCGAGGTGCCGAACGGCGCTCTCGTGCAGGGCGAGAACACGATCGAGTTCGTCACGGGCGCGATCGAATCGTCGTGCGGGCTGAACCACGACGACTTCGTGCTCTCGAACATCGGCCTCGAGCTGCTCGGCGAAGTCGCCGATGGCGAAGAGAACGAGTACAGCTACTCCTTCGGCGACGGCAGCTGCGGCTCGAACACCTCGCTGCGGCTCAGCGCCGAGCTCTCGTTCTTCGTGCTCGGCGACCCGCAGGGCACGACCGGGCTCACCGCGGAACTCGACACGACGACCGTCGCGAACGGCGAGCACACGATCGTCGCGACCACGGCATCGGGCGTCAGCGCCTCGAGCACGGTCAGCGTGAACAACGCTCCGACGGGAGCGCCGTACGTGACCCCCGCCGACGGCACGATCGCGCACGGCGTGCAGCAGATCTTCGCCACGCAGCGCGCGACCGCCGAGGGCAACGTCGCTTCGCTCACCGTCGATGAAGCGCCGATCGGGGCCGTGCCCACGCTCGGCGCGGGCGACGCCGCGTTCAGCTTCAACGTCGGCTCGAACTCCATCGAGGCCAGGTATCGCAGTCATCTGCTCGTGAACGGCATGCGGCAGGACCTCGGCGGCGACTACGTGAACCGCCGCGTCGACGTCGCCTTCCCGAACGAGTGGCTGAAGCCCGGCGCGAACACGATCCAACTCGTGACCGGCAGCGTCGACGCCACGTGCGGCGTCAACCGCGACGACTTCGCGGTGTCGGCGATCGCGCTCGCTTCCGCCAGCGGCGCCGCAGCCGGTGTCGCACTGAAGCCCACGTACAGCATGGGTGACGGCAATTGCGGCAGCAGTGCCACCGCGCTCCGCGAGATCACGCTCCAGTTCACCGTCGAGGGTGCCGCGCAGGGTCTGCGCGCCGACTTCGACACCACGACCGTCGACGACGGTGCTCACACGATCGCCGCGGCATCCACCACCGGTGAAGTGGCGACCCGCTCGATCGTGACCGACAATTCCGGACCGGCCGTGCTGTCGAGCGTGCCCGCTGCCGGCCAGACGATCACCTCTGCGGTCGCCCTCGACGTGCAGCTCGACGATGCGTCGGGCGTGCTCTCGGGGCCCGATGTCACGCTCGACGGCACCGCCATCGCCCTCGCCGAACCCGTCGGCCCAGGGCTCGCGGCCGGCGAGCACACCCTCGTGGTGAATGCCGTCGACGGCCTCGGCAACGCGGTCGCGCACGAGATCGTCTTCGTCTCGGCGGGCATTCCGGATGCCCCGGCGGAGCTTGCTCCGGCGTCGGGCAGCACCGATGTCGGCAACACCGTCAGCCTCTCGGCACGGGTCGCCGAGCCCGACGGCGGAGCGGTCACCGCAACGTTCTCCCAGACCGAGATCCTCACCCCGAACCAGGTGTGGCAGGGCACCTCGCCGAGCGTGCCCACGACGCTGCAGGTCGAGGGCGAGCAGAAGGTGACCGGCCCCTCGGCGCTGACGCCCGGGGACGACCGGACGCTCGACACCGAGGCGTCCCGCGATGTCACGTTCCAGCGCTTCGACGTGATGGTGAAGGGGCACGTGCAAGCGCCGGTGCTGCGCTGGGCCGGCGTCATCGACCCCGACCGTCTCGCATCGCTGCGAGCGTGGAACCTCGAGGCCGGCGCCTGGGACGTGCTCGCGAGTGCGCGCGGTGCCGCCGAGGGCGACACGGTGCTCACGGCGAACGTCGACGATCGCCATCTCGACGGCCAGCGGGTGCACGTGATGGTCACGGGCGAAGACCCCTTCGCCGACGACCTCGAAGCCGGCGACCCCGACGGTTTCGCCGACCCGGCCAGCTACGACTTCTCGATCGCGCACTTCACCGACACCCAGTACATCTCCGAAGGGGCCGTTGAGCAGGAGACGCCAGCAGAGCGCGCCGTCTGGGAGTCGGCCTACGCCGGCATCGTCGACTGGATCGCCGCGAACGCGGAATCGCGCAAGATCTCCTATGTCGCCCACACCGGCGACGTGATCGAGAACAACATCCGCAAGCCCGCGACCCCCGAGCTCGAGCAGCAGGTGGTCGGCGAGTTCGAGGTCTCATCGCGGCAGCAGGGCGTGCTCGATGCGGCGGGCGTGCCGAACGGCGTGATCGCGGGCAACCACGACAACCAGTCGGGCACCGAGAACGGCGCGGGGGCTCTCTTCAACCGCTACTACGGACCCGACCGCTATGCCGCAGCATCTGCGGGGTGGGCGCACGCCGAGTACGGCGGCCCGTGGCGCGAGGGCGACAACCAGAACCACTACGACCTGTTCTCTGCCGGTGGGCTCGACTTCGTCGTGGTCGGGCTGTCGTACGGCGTCACGCGGGAGGAAGCGGAGTGGGCCGGCAGCGTGTTCGCGCAGTTCCCGGGCCGCAACGGAATTCTGCTCTCGCACGACTACCTCGCGCCGAGCACCCAGCCCGACGGCCGCAACGCCTCGTTCTCGGCGCCCGACGGCTCGATGCTCTACAACACGGTCGTCGCACAGAACCCGAACGTGTTCTTGATCCTCGCGGGCCACGAACACGGCGTCGGCACGAACGTGAAACCGAACGTCGGCGAGATCGGGAACGGCGTCGTCGAGCTGCTGGCCGACTACCAGTTCTACACGGTCTCCGCCGACCGGCTCGGGCTCACCGAGATCGGCGGCTACCAGCCGACCGATCAACTGCGCTTCGGGGCGAGCTTCTTCCGCCTGCTGCAGATCGACGTCGACCGCGGCATCATGAACGTCGACACCTACTCGCCGCTGCTCGACGAGTTCGGCGCCACCGAGTACGACGACCGGCACCGCTACGACGGCACCGAAGACAACATGGTGCTGCCCATCGACCTCACGAGCCGCACGACGACCCTGCAGACCGACTCCGTCGCGATCTACTCGCCGATCGCGGTGATCGGCGAGTCGACCGTCGCCTCCGGTGCGGTCGCCACCGTCGACTGGTCGAAGCTGAAGGCCGGCGACGCCTACGCCTGGATCGTCACCGCGCGGTCGGAAGGCGGCGGCGAGACCACCTCGGAACCGGCGGTGTTCGTCACGAAGGACACGACGGGCAAGCCCGGAGTGTGGGATCAGCGGTCGCCGCTCTTCCCGTACTTCCAGCCGAGTGAGCCCGTCGCGGGATGACGCACCATCCACCCCGCCGCCGCGGTCCGTTCGCACGGGCCGCGGCGGCGATCGTCGCGGCGTTCATCGCCATCGTGCTTCCGGCGGCCCCCGCTTCGGCGCACGACGCCACCACCTCGGCCTTCGCCGACATCGAACGATCGCGCGGAGCGGTCGTCGTCGAGCTCGAGCTCGAATACGACCTGCTGATGAAGTCGGCGTGGCTCTACGCCGAGGCCTACGAGGCGACCGGCCGCGACGAGCAACTCGAACAACTGGCCGAGAACGCCGACGCCGTCGACGAGTACGTCACCGAACGGTTCGCACTCGACGCGGACGGAGAGCGCTGCCGCCTCGAGCGGGTCGACACCGGCGACATCCGTGACCGCGACGCGCGCGCCTTCGCCGTGCTCGCGTACACGGCCGAATGCCCCGGCGCCGCCGACGCGACGCTCGCGGCGTCGAGTGCGCTGTTCCCCGACCTCGAAGGGTTCGTGCACGACACCGAGACGCTCGTCTCATGGAACGTCGACGGAGTCGCGGGCAGCGCGCTGCTCACCGCGGCGGCGCCGACCACCGAGCTCGGGTCGATGGCCGGGCACCTCGGTGAGTTCTTCCTGCTCGGCGCCGAGCACCTGCTGCTCGGCCTCGACCACATCCTCTTCCTCGTCGCTCTCCTCCTCGGAGCCAGGAGCCTGCGCGGCGTCATCGTGACCGCGACGACGTTCACCATCGCTCACAGCGTGACCTTCCTGCTCGCCGGCATGGGGGTCGTCAGCGTGCCGGCCGAGATCGTGGAACCGGTCATCGCCCTGTCGATCGTGGCGGCCGCAGGCGCCGTCTTCTTCCGCCGAGACGTGCCGGCGCGATACCTGATGCCCGTCGTCTTCGCGTTCGGGCTCCTGCACGGGCTCGGCTTCGCGAGTGCGCTCGGAATCGACGCCGCGTGGTCGTGGGAGCTGCTCGGCGCGCTGCTCGTCTTCAACCTCGGCATCGAGGTCGTGCAACTCGCGATCATCGCGATCGCGTTCCCGCTGCTCGTGCTGCTCCGCCGCACGCCGGCGGCCGACCTCACGACGAAGGCGGTCGGCGCGCTGGTTGCTGCGGTAGGACTGTTCTGGGTCGTCGAACGCATCGTCGGCGCGGTCGGAACCGCCGCGGCCGTCGCAGCCGGGTGAGCGGGCCGAACGCGATCAGGCGTCGGCCGTCTCCTCGACCGGACGGTGCTCGACCTCATCGACCGAGGCGCTCGGCATCGCCAGCCCGCCCGCGATCGTGATGACGGCGGCGGCGAGCACCGCCATGAACACCGCCGTCGAGGCGCCGTGGATCGCCACGGGGGAGTGCTCGCCGAGCCCCGACCTCGCGATCACCCCGTTCGCCACCGCGCCGAAGATCGCGACGCCGACGGCGCTGCCGATCGAGCGCAGGAACATGTTGGCACCGGTGACCACGCCGCGCTCCGTCCACGGCACCGATGATTGCGCGGCGATGAGGGTCGGGGAGGCGACGAGGCCGAGGCCGAGTCCCACGATGAAGCACGCGATCGCGGTGGTCCACACGTTCGGCACCAAGGATGCCGCGACGAGCGCAGCGGACCCTGCGACGGTGATCGCAAGACCGATGAGCGCGGTGCTCCGGAAGCCGATGCGCAGGAACAACCGGCCGGCCTGGCTCGCCGAGATCGGCCAGCCGAGCGTCAGCGCGGCCACCGCGAGGCCCGAGATCAGCGGCGTCGCCCCCGCCGTTGCCTCGAGGAACGTCGGCACGTACGACGTCAGCCCGATGAGCACGGCGCCGACCCCGAGGGAGATCAGCGAGGTCGTGACGATGAGACGACGCGAGAAGACCCACAGGGGCAGCACCGGCTCAGCGGCTCGCCGCTCGATGAGGACGAAGGCGACGAGGAGCACTGCACCCACGGTGAACGCGCCGATCGACTGCCACGACAGCCACTCCCATGCCTGCCCGCCCTCGAGCACGGCGAGGATGAGCAGGGTCAGGGCGATGGTGAGCACGCTCGCGCCGGCCACGTCGATGCGGTGCTTCTCGCGGGTGACCGACTCGTGGTATGCCCGCACGAGCATCCATGCCGCGATCAGGCAGAGCGGGATGTTCACGAAGAAGATCCACCGCCACGAGGCGAACTCGGCGAACAGGCCGCCGAGCGTCGGGCCGACGACCGAGGAGACCGCCCAGACGCTCGCGATGTAGCCCTGCACGCGGGCGCGCTCGCGCACCGAGTAGATGTCGCCCGTGATGGTGATCGAGACCGGCAGCACGGCGCCGGCGCCGAGGCCCTGCACCGCGCGGAAGACGATGAGCGAGGTCATGTCCCACGCGAAGCCGCAGAGCACCGAGCCGACGAGGAAGAGACCGATACCGATGAGCATGATCGGCTTGCGCCCGACGGTGTCGGCGAGCTTGGAGTAGAGCGGCACCGACACGGCCTGGGCGAGCAGGTAGATGGAGAACAACCACGGGAACTGCGCGAACCCGCCGACGTCGGCGACGATCGACGGCACTGCGGTGGCGAGGATCGTCGAGTCGATCGCGATCAGCCCGGTTGCCAGCATCACGGCGATGAGCACCGGCCCGCGCTCGGAGCGGAATCCCACTGCCGTCGTCACCGTCACGTTCCACCTCGTTTCCGGGCGCGCCGCAGCGCTCCCACAGAGGCAAACGTCGGCGACGCCGATTCATTCCACGGATGTCGGGCCGCAATGTCGTGCGCCCGACCTCGCGTGGATACCGGAATGAACTCGCCGGGTCAAGCACGTGCCCTCGAGGGCGCCGCCCACTACCGTCGGATTCATGCGGATCCGAACGAAACGAGTGGCGCCTGCGTCACCCCCCGCCAGCGCGGAGATCACGAGCGACGGCCACTCGATGGCACCCGAGATCAAGATCCGTGCGTTCCGCATCGGGTTCGTCGGTGCGCTCGGGGTGCTGCTGGCGGTGATGCTCGGCGGCATCCTCGGCGAGCTCGGCACGGTCATCCTCTACGTGGCGCTCGCGCTCTTCCTCGCGCTGGGTCTCGACCCGATCGTCAGCTGGCTGCAACGGCGGGGCATGCCGAGGTGGCTCGCGATCCTCATCGTCTTCGCCGGGGTCATCGGCATCTTCGCCGGCCTCATCGCAACGATCGTGCCGATCGTCGTCGAACAGACGACGATCGTCGTCGAGAACTGGGACGACATCGTCACCAACTTCACGAACAGTGATTTCGTGGCATGGCTCAACAGCCTGACCGGGAGCGGACACGCGATCGAGGAGGCCATCACGTCGGCCGGTGACTGGCTCGCCGACCCAGAGAACCTCGGGTCGCTCGGCGGCGGCATCCTCGCGGTCGGCGTCGGCATCGCCGGCGGGTTCACCGGCGCGACGATCGTGCTCATCCTGACGCTCTACTTCCTCGCATCGCTCGACTCGATGAAGCGCTATGCCGCTCGCTTCGTGCCGGCGAGCTCGCGTGGTTCCTACCGCGATGTCTCGGAGGAGATCACGGGCTCGGTCGGTCGCTACGTCATCGGGCAGTTCGGTCTCGGTGCGACGAACGGCGTGCTGAGCCTCATCTACCTCTCGATCATCGGCGCGCCGGCACCGATCCTGCTCGCGTTCATCGCGTTCCTGTTCTCACTGGTGCCGCTCGTCGGAACGCTGACGGGCGCGGTGATCATCTCGCTCGTCTCATTCGCCGCTTCACCCGAGACGGCGCTCGCCGCAGCGATCTACTACCTGATCTACATGCAGGTCGAGGCTTACGTGCTGAGCCCGCGCATCATGAGTCGCGCGGTCGCGGTGCCCGGAGCGCTCGTGGTGATCGCGGCGGTCGCGGGTGGCACGCTCGGTGGTGTGCTCGGCGCGCTCGTCGCGATCCCGATCGCGGCGTCGCTCATCATCATCGTCGAGAAGGTCGTCTTCCCGCGTCAGGACACCGTCTGACCTGAGCCCGTCACCGTGCGACTCAGAACCAGATGCTGAGATGCGGTGCGCGCTGCGCGGCGAACATGCGGTCGGCGAGTTCGATCGACCGCGGTGAGAGCTCGCCGATGCGGCCGGCCCGTGCGAGCACCGAGGGGTGCACGCCGCCGAGGTAGATCGCGCCGAGCTCGCCGATGCCGAGCCGGATGCCTCGTGCGCCCTTCACGGATGCCGCGGTATCCGGCGACTCGATGGCCGTGACCTCGGCCCGCCCCGCCTCGTCGACCACGAGCTCGAACCGCCCGGCCGCGATGCCGACCGGATCGTCGATGTCGACGACGAGACGACCGGGCGTGCTGTACCGGCGCGCGGCAAGCGCCGCGACCGGGTCGATCACGCGCAGCCAGAGGTGGTCGACGACGTCGCTGAGGGTGATCGCCCGGGGGTCTTCGAGCAGCCACGGTAGCGGCTCGTCGATCGATCGCAGCAGCCCGCGCGTGCCGGAGACGAAGTCCTGCTCGACGAGGAAGCGCCAGAGCGCCTGCTCGGCGTCGTCGGTCGCCGCAGCGAGGAAGTCGAACTCGGCGACGCCCGGTTCATTCGGTTCACGGGTCACGTGGAAGACCGCGAAGCCCTGCGGCTGGCCGCGCTCGTCGTCGTAGCGCACGACCC
This sequence comes from Agromyces sp. GQ35, assembly GCF_059758475.1. NCBI lineage: Bacteria > Bacillati > Actinomycetota > Actinomycetes > Micrococcales > Microbacteriaceae > Agromyces > Agromyces sp. GQ35. The sequence goes on from NZ_JCAXEO010000001.1 coordinate 2,064,200, forward strand.
TTCTGGAACGTGATCGTTCGCCCTCGGGGTCGTGGAGGCCGAGCACGCGGTCGAGCAGGCCCGGCCAGCGATCGATCTCGCCCGGGGTGCGGGCGACCGCGCGGCGGGCGAGCGCCGGCGCGACCTCGCGAAGGGACGCGGCATCGACGAACTGCACGCGACCGGGTGCATCCGGACCGATCCAGTGCGCGCGCCTCCGGTCGACGTACACGGTCGCGGCGCGTGCCGCCGGCGCGTAGCCGTATCGCCCGTAGATCGTGGCCTCGGTGGCAGTGAGCATGGCGAGCGCAGCTCCGGCCGCGCGGGCGTTCTGCAACTCGGCGAGCATGAGCGCTCGAGCGATGCCGCGGCGCCGGTGCGTGGGCGAGACGGTGACGGAGCTCACCGCCCACGCGTCGACGCTGCGGCCACCCGGAACGCTCAGCCCCGTCGGCCAACTCGAGACGGTCGCGACGGGCACTGCCGGGTCGGCGATGGTGGGGTCGTACACGCCGTGCACGCGGCGTTCGGCGAGCATGCCGAGGTCGAAGTCGAGGTCGATCTGCCGCGGACGCGCGTGGTGGAAGCCGCGGAAGTCGGCCTGCGCCCAGGCCTCGGTGGCCGCGACATCGCTCGTGTCGACCAGGCGGTAGGCGAGTCCTCTCGCGGAGAGCGTGGCCAGTGCCTCGGAATCGGCGGGGAAACCCTGCAGGTCGAACGACATCAACCCATCGTAGTCGGCGACAGCCGAGCGTGTCGCGGCCAGCGCGGGTCGACGCGGCATGGTCGTGATCGAGGGAAATTCAAAGGCAATCGCTTGCCAAAACGACGGTCAAGCCGACTGATGGAGCCTGGAAGCATCGACGCGATGGCGCAGCTCCTGGCCTTCGCAGAAACGGCCGAGCTCGGCCGCGACCAGCCTGCCGAGCTCACCCCGGTCGCGCCCGATGGCGCCGGCGATGTGCGGGGTCAGTTCGACGTTGGGCAGTTCGTGGAGCGGAGAGTCCTGTACCGGGGGTTCGGGCCAGGTCACGTCGAGTACCGCGCTGAGGTCGGGGCGAGCGCGGAGCACGGCGATGAGGTCGGGCTCGGCGATGATGCCGCCCCGGGCGGTATTGATCAGCGTGGCGCCGGCTCGCATCGTTGCGAGGAGGGCGGCCGAGACCATGTTGCGAGTCGCATCGACGAGCGGGGCATGCAAGCTGACGACGTCGGAGCGTTCGAACAGCTCCGGCAGTGACGTCAACTCGATGCCGCAGGACCTCGCCGTCTCGGCATCGGTGTAGGGGTCGTACGCGAGGATCTGCACATCGAAGGGTTGGAGGAGCTCGACGACCCGGCGGCCGATCTCGCCGAGCGCGACGAGGCCGACCGTGCTGCCGGCGACGCCGGTCGCGACAGCCGCCGAGGTCAGTTCCCGACTCGTGCCGAAGCTGCGGGCGGCGAGCGATGCGCGCCGCACCGCGAGCAGGATGTGTGCGAACGCGAACCGTGCCACAGGCTCGGCGTTGGCGGCGGCGGCGGAGACGATCGGGATGTCGCGCCGCCAGAACTCGGGCGTGGCGATGTGCTTCACCGAACCCGCGCCGTGCAGCACCAGCTTCAGCTCGGGAGCGGCATCGAGCAGAGCAGCGTCGAGCACCGGTGGGCCCCATCCGGTGATGAGCACCTCGGCGCCACCCAGCAGCTCGGGGGTCTTCATGAGCTGCTCGCTCGTGAGGAACGGGCGGCGAAGGTGCACGAGTGTGTCGATGTGCTCGATGACGTCCACAGGGAACACCTCTGCGCGACGTCGCTCCTCCATGACGAGCACAGCCTCAAGTCGGTCGTTCACGGTCGGCCTCCGATGGTCTGGATGGGATGTCGTCATCGCGACGAGACATCCGATCATTGATTGACAGCGTCGTCACCCTACGTTAGGTTCACAAGCGACGTCTTGCAAAGTGGCAAGCGTTTGCCAAGCGTACGGAGAAATCATGCACAGATTCACGAGGACCGCAGCAGTCGTCGTCGGTGCCGCGCTCGCCCTCACGGCGTGTTCGTCGGCGGCTCCGACCTCCGAGGTGGAACAGGACGAGAGCGCCACGCTCGAGCTCTGGATCCGAACAACTCCTGGAGGCCCGGCGGAGGAAGGGGCCAACAAGCTCGTCGATGCGTTCGAGGAGCAGACCGGCTACGACGTCGAGGTCACCGCCATCTTCGACGACTTCGAGACCAAGCTCGCTCAGCGCGCCGGTCAGCGCGACCTGCCCGACATCGTGCTCAACGACGTCAGCCAGCTCGGAACGATGCACACGCAGGGGATCCTCCGCGAGATCGACCTCGAGGAGGTGCCGAATTCCGAGGATCTGACTCCGCAGGCACTTGCGGCGGCGAAGGCCGTCGACGGAGGGGTGTACGGAATTCCCTATTCCGCTCAGGCCAACGCGCTGATGATCCGGAGCGACTGGCTCGACGCGCTCGGCCTCGAAGCGCCGACCGACTGGGACGAGATGCTCGCCGTGGCGACCGCGTTCACTCACGACGACCCCGATGGCAACGGCGCCGACGACACTTTCGGCCTCGCCGTGCCGGGCTCGACCAAGCGCGGGTACGCCTCGTGGTACTTCTCGAACTTCCTCTGGGCAGCCGGCGGCGACTTCATCACGAAGTCCGGAGACGGGTACCTGCCATCGATGACGAGCGACGAGTCGATCGAGGCGATGGCCTGGTTCCGCGACCTGCAATGCTCGGCCGGCGTGATGCAGCCCGGCGCTCCGAGCATGGACACGCCGCCCACGAACGAGGCGTTCGAATCCGGCGTCGCCGGCATGTACGTCACCGGGCCCTACCTCATGCCCCGGTTCGACGGCGTGCTCGGGGCCGACAAGTACACCGTCGTGCCGGCTCCCACCGGCCCGGAGGATGCCTCGGTGCTCGCCGAGGGCGGAACGGTCTACCTGATGGCCGGTTCCGAGAACCAGGCGGGGCAGAACGCCTTCGCCGACTTCGCGATCAGCAGTGAGGGGCAGGTCGTCGGCATGGAGGGCGATGAGGCCTTCATCGTGCAGCTGCCCGTCAACAGCACCGTCGACATCACCGAGATCCGGGAGGATCCGCGCTGGGTGACGTTCCTCGAGGCGTACCAGGAATCGGGCCGCTACGCGCCGACCATCCCCAGCTGGACGCCGATCCGTCAGATGAGCGCCGACACCGTGAACGCACTCATCGCCGATTGCTCCCTCGATGTCGAGGAACAGCTCGAGAAGCTCGACGGCAAGCTCACCGCCGAGCTGCTCACCCAGGGAATCCTCGCCCAGTGAGCCTGACCGTGAAGAACACTTCGACCACGCCCGCGGTCGCGACGAGCACGTCGCGGCCGGGGGCCGGGCCGGCGATCGAACGGGATCGACGCCGGCCGCGCTGGCATCGCGGTCGGCGGCTCGGACGATGGTGGGTGCCGTGGGCGTTCCTCGCCCCGGCCCTCCTGCTCTTCCTCGTCTTCCGCTACATCCCGATGGTGCAGGCCATCACGATGTCGATGCAAGACGTGAAGCCCTACCTCGGCAACACCTGGGTCGGATTCGACAACTATCGGCATATCCTCTCGTCGCAGGAGTTCCTCGATGCCACGGTGAATACGCTGGTGCTCGCCATCGGCCAGACCGTGGGATCGCTCGTGCTCGGATTCGCACTCGCCCTCCTCCTCGAAGGCCAGACGCGCAAACTCTCCTTCATCCGCTCGGCCGCCTTCCTCCCCGTGGTGGTGCCGATGGCGGTCATCGCCGAGCTCTGGCGCATCATGTACTACCCGACGTCGGACGGGTTCCTCAACTCGATCACCGGCCTCATCGGGCTGGGCCCGAGCGAGTTCATCAACCACCCCGACTCGGCGATGGGCTCCATCATGGTCATGGGCATCTGGCGCGGTGCTCCCTACGACATGATGATCATCCTGGCCGGCCTTGCGGGCATCGATCGCGGCCTCTATGAAGCCGCGACCGTCGACGGTGCGTCGCGGTTCCAACGCATCGTGCATGTCACCCTGCCCGGACTGCGGCCGGTCTTCGCGATCCTCTTCATCCTCGCGGCGATCCGCGGCTTCCGGGTGTTCACCGAGGTCTTCCTCATGACCAATGGGGGGCCGAACGGCGCGACGGAGGTCGTAATGACGCTGCTGTACAAGCTCGGCCTCGAGCAGGGCAAGCTCGGCATTGGCTCGGCTGGTGCGGTGCTCCTCTTCATCGCCACGCTGATCCTCACCGTCGGCGTGCAACTTCTGGTGCGCAGAAAGAAGGACTCATGAGCGTCGGCACCGATACCGCCCTCGGACTCACCGAGAGCCGCACTCCCGTCGCGATCACGGTGAAGGTGGTGCTGTACACGCTGGTCGCGGCGCTGTTCGCCGGGCCACTGCTCGCACTGCTCGCCAGTGCGTTCAGCGAGGTGAACAACCCCACCGAACTGAGCGTGATCCCGTTGCGACCGACCCTCGAGAACTTCGCGATCGCGTTCGACTACGGCGTGCTGAAATACCTCGCGAACTCCTTCCTGGTGGTCGGATTCGGATTGCTCCTGCAGGTGGCGGTCTCGGTGCTCGCCGGCTACGCCCTCGCCCGCAAACGGTTCCGCTTCTCGGCGCTCGCGCTCGTCGCGATCCTCGCGACGATGATGCTGCCCGAAGAGATCCTCGCCCTGCCACTCTCGATCCTCCTCGCCGATCTGCCGCTCCTGCACATCAACCTCATGGGCACGCTCGCAGGCATGATCGTGCCGCTCGGCGCTTGGGCCTTCTCCATCCTCGTGATGACCGAGTTCATGAAAGACGTTCCGGTCGAGCTCGAGGAGGCGGCGCGCATCGACGGAGCAAGCGAGTTCCGCATCTTCGGACAGATCATCCTGCCGTTGTGCAAGCCGGCGATCGGCGTGATCGGCGTCTTCGGCTTCACGATGATCTGGGACCAGTACCTGTTGCCGTTGCTCGTTGCCACGGGATCGGATTCGTACACCCTGCCGCTGGCGTTGCGCACCCTGCGCATCGACCCGGTCATCACCCCGGGCGTGATCATGGCCGCGTCGCTGCTCGCGCTCGCGCCATCCGTGATCGTATTCCTCCTCTTCCAGCGCTCGTTCGCGCTCGGCCTGACCTCTGGAGCGCTGAAGGGATGACCCGCACCGACTGGCTCACTCACGACCGGCTCGGCATGTTCGTGCACTGGGGGCTGTACGCACTGCCGGCTCGGCACGAATGGGTGAAGAGCCACGAGCGCATGAGCGACGCAGAGTATCAGCCGTACTTCGACCACTTCGAGCCTGACCGGTACGAGCCGCGAGAGTGGGCGCGCATCGCGAAGGCCGCGGGAATGGCCTACGTCGTGCTCACCGCCAAGCACCACGACGGCTTCTGCCTCTGGGATTCGTCGCTCACGGAGTACAAGATCACCAACACCCCCCACGGACGCGACGCGATCGGCCCCTTCGTCGAGGCCTGCCGGGCCGAGGGCTTGAAGGTCGGCATCTACTACTCGTTGATCGACTGGCATCACGAGTCGTTCCCCGTCGACGGCACGCATCCCCAGCGAGACGACGAGGAGTTCAAGGCCGCGACGGCCGATCGCGACATCCGCGAGTACCAGCGCTATCTTCACGGCCAAGTGCGTGAGCTCCTCACCGGCTACGGTCGGATCGACTACCTGTTCTTCGACTTCTCATACCGTCACCGAGCCGACTACTGGGGTGGCAAGGGCGCTGAGGAATGGGATGCCGAGCGTCTGCTCGACCTGGTGCGCGAACTACAGCCCGGCATCATCGTGAACGATCGGCTCGGCATTCCCGGCGACTTCGTCACCCCCGAGCAGTACCAGCCGGCCCGGCCGATGGAGTCGGAGGGGCAACCGGTGATCTGGGAGGCCTGCCAGACGCTGAATGGGAGTTGGGGGTATCACCGCGACAACCACGACGACAAGAGCCCCGACACCATCGCGCGGCTGTTGATCGACGGCGTCGCAAAGGGCGGCAACCTGTTGTTGAACGTCGGGCCCGATGGGCGCGGCCGCATCGACCCGCACGCGCAGGCACTGCTCGGCGAGCTCGGCACGTGGATGGATGATCACGAGCGTTCCATCCGGGGAGCCGGCCCCGCCCCATGGGCGCCGCCCGCCGATGCCCGCTACACCCTTCGCGGCGACCGCCTCTATCTGCACCTCTTCGCCTGGCCCTACAAGCATGTGCACCTGCCGGGGCTTGCCGACCGAGTAGCGTACGCGCAGTTGATGGCGGATGCCTCGGAGATCCGCATCGAGCATGTGGATCCCGATCGGCCGGCCCAGAACACGCAGATGGGCGGCCAACCCGCCGGCACCCTCACCTTGCTGCTGCCCGTGCGGCGGCCTGACACGCTCGTGCCGGTGATCGAGCTGTTCCTGACCGACCCGACGGACACCTCCGCCGGGCGCACCCTCGACGAGGAGGAAACATGAAGCGACGAAGCCTGCTGATCGGAGCCGTGGCCGGAGCCGCGGCGGTGGCGACGGGCGGTGGACCGGCGACGGCGGCGCCAGCGGTCGCCTCCGCCAATGGGCCGCGCACGCGGGTCGCCGATCTGGTGGCACTGCAGGCGGCGATCGATTCCGCCGCTCCGGGCGCGACAATCGTGGTCGCGAACGGCGTCTATGCGGTTCCGAGCGGATCCCCGATCCGCGTCGTCGGGGTCGGCGGCCGACAGAACCGGCCGATCACGATCGCGGCCGAGTCCGTCGGCGGGGTGACGCTCACCGGCGAGCAGAGCTTCGTCTTCGGCGACGCGCACGACGTCGTCGTGAGTGGATTCGTGTTCACCCAGGCAACGACGCTCGAGCTCCCGGCAGACTGCGCGCGCATCACGCTCAGCCGAAATGAACTCGTCTTCGCCGACATCGAGGGCCTGCACTGGGTCATGCTGCGTGCCGATGATTCGGTCGTCGAGTACAACCACTTCCACGGCAAGTCGACGCTGGGCGTCTACCTCGGCATCGAGGGGGCCGGAACGACCGCGATGGCGCAGAACGCGCACGTGCACCACAACTTCTTCAGCGACCACAGCTTCGCCGGAGCCAACGGCGGCGAACCGATCAGGCTCGGCGTCAGCCCTCGCGCGCTCAGCAGCGCCAATGCCGTCGTGGAGCACAATCTCTTCGAACGGGCCGACGGCGACCCCGAAGCGATCTCGGTCAAGTCCTCTGACAATGTGGTGCGGTACAACACGATCCGGTCGAGCTTCGGCGGCATCGTGCTTCGACACGGCAACCGCACTCGTGTCGAGGGCAACTACCTGCTCGGCGGTGAGAACGGCATTCGCATCTACGGCAACGACCACGTCATCGTCAACAACCACCTCGATGGACTCGCAGGAAGCGCGATCGTCATCGGCGCCGGCACCCTTCGCGACCACTACGAGGGCGAGCCTTCGACGTCGCGTACGAAGAACGATGCCGCGGACCGCGTGCTGATCGCACTCAACACGCTCGTCGGCAACGGCGATGGCATCATCGGCGAGACGCACCGGCCGATCGAACCGAACGACCTCGTCATCGCCGACAACATCGTGGTCGGAGAGACCGGCCTACTGGCGAACGTGCCGAACTCGCAGGGGTTCACCTGGTCGGGCAACGTGCTCTTCGGGACCGCGGCCGACGGCGACCTGCCGCCGACGGGGTTCACCCGCCTCGACCCGCAGCTGGTGGCCGACGAGTTCGGGGTGTTCCGCATCGGTCAGGGGAGTCCCGCGATCGACGCGGCGACGCGTAACCACGACGCGATCACCCGCGAGGACATCGACGGGCACCGCCGCCGCGGCATCGCCGACGTGGGCGCCGATGAGTACACGCCGGCTCACGCGAGCCGTGGACCGCTGCACCCCGCCGACGTCGGTCCGTTCGCACGGTGAGCGGCGGAGTGTAAGACGAAACGAGGGCACGGATGCTGCGGCATCCGTGCCCTCGTTCGTGCAGCACCGTGGAGTGCACGGCTCGACGCGGCCGCATCATCGCGCCGAGCCGGCTCACCAGTCGTGGACAGTGCCGTCCTTCAGCCGGTTGAACGGGAGGTAGGCCGGGTGATACGGGTGGGCCGCCGCCGCCTCGAGGTCGATCGTCACGCCGAGCCCGGGTGCGTCGCCAGGGTGCAGGAGCCCGTCGTCGAAGGTGAAGGACTGCTGGAAGACCTCGTTCGTGGCGGGACCATGCCGCATGTACTCCTGGATGCCGAAGTTGTGGATGGTGAGATCGAGGTGCAACGCGGCGGCCATGCCGACCGGTGAAATGTCGGTGGGGCCGTGGATGCCCGACTTGATCTGGTACTGGGCGGCATAGTCGAGGATCTTGCGGAGCGGGGTGATGCCGCCGGCGTGGGTGACCGCCGCCCGTACGTAATCGATCATCTGGTCCCGGATGAGGTATTGGAAGTCCCAGACCGTGTTGAACACCTCTCCGATCGCGAGCGGAGTCACGGTGTGCTGGCGCACGAGGCGGAGCGCGTCCTGATTCTCAGCGGGCGTGCAGTCCTCGAGCCAGAACAGGTCGTACGGTTCGAGATCGCGACCGAGCCGGGCCGCCTGAATCGGGGTCATCCGGTGGTGCCCGTCATGGAGGAGGGGGAGCTCGGGACCGAACTCGGCGCGGACCGCTTCGAAGACCGTCGGGATGTGCCGGAGGTAGGCGCGGGTGTCCCAGTCCTCCTCCGCCGGCAGCGGCAGGCGCTGCGCCGGCTCGTAGTCGTACCGGACGCCGCCGGCGGAGGGCTGGGCGGCCACGCCGTAGACGGCGTTGATGCCGGGCACCGCCGTCTGCACACGGATCGCGCGGTAGCCGAGTTCGAGGTGCTCGCGCACCGAGTCGAGCAACTCGGGGATGTCGCGTCCGCTCGCGTGCCCATAGGCCAGCGCGCCCCGACGGCTCGCACCGCCGAGCAATTGGTAGAGCGGGAGTCCTGCCACCTTGGCCTTGATGTCCCAGAGCGCCATGTCGACTGCCGCGATGGCTGCCATCGTGACGGGGCCGCGCCGCCAGTACGCACTGCGATAGAGGAACTGCCAGGTGTCTTCGATCGCATGCGGGTCCCGGTCGATGAGGAGCGGCACGACGTGGTCGGCGAGGTAGCTCGCGACAGCGAGCTCGCGGCCGTTCAGTGTCGCGTCGCCCAGACCGGTGACACCATCGTCGGTGGTGAGCTGCAGGGTGACGAAGTTGCGGTCGGGGCTCGTGACGATGACGTCGGCAGCAGCGATGCGCATGGCGTTGGATCTCCTTCGATCGGCGTGAGTTTGGCAAGCGTTTGCCAAGCCACGATAGCAGGCTGTCGCACCATGACGCGCCGGCCACGCTCGTTCAGCCGATCAGGAGCGTGCGGTGTGTTCGTTCGGCGGGGTCTCGAAGCCGTTCGCCACCGGGCCGGTCGACGCGCGCACGACAAGGCGGGTCTCCATCTCGAACCGCGGTCGCACATCGGCGGTGGCGCCCTCGATCAGTGAGAGCAGCGAGGCGAGGGCGTACTCGCCCTCTTCGCGAAGCGGTGACTTCACAGTCGTCAGGCCGGGGGAGGTGAGGTTCGCGCCGAAGATGTCGTCGAAGCCGAGCACGCTCAACTGGCCGGGCACCGGTACGCCGGCCTCGGCGAGCTCCTGCATGAGGCCGATGGCGACGAGGTCGTTGTACGCGACGATCGCGGTCGCGCCGCTCTCGAGCGCCGCCTTCGCGCTGCGGCGGCCCCCGTCGATCGTCGGCGCGACCGGCCCGAGCGCCGTGAACCCGATCTGCGCCCATTCGCAGCGCCGGGCGAGCAGGTTGCCGCGGTGGTGCGCCATCCATGACAGTTCTGGTCCGGCGAGGTAGGCGATCGAGCGGTGCCCGAGGGCGCGCAGGTGGCGGATCGCCTCGGCCACGCCGAGTTCGAGCTCCGGCACCACCGAGAGCACTCCGTCGACCTCGCGGTTGACGACGGCGACCGGCTTCCGAGCTGCGAGCGCGCGAATCGAGTCATCGCTCATGCGCGGGGTGGCGAGGATCAGGCCGTCGACGATGCGCATGAGGCGTTCGGCGTGCTCGTGCTCGCGTTCGCCCGACTCCTCAGACTCGGCGAGCACCAGGGTGTAGCCGCGTGCGGCAGCGGCGCTCTCGGCGCCGCGCACGACGTCGAAGAAGACGGGGTTCGTGATGTCGGAGACGAGCAGCCCGAGAATCGAGCTCCTGCCGGTCGGCAACGCCCGGGCCATCGGATTCACCTGGTAGTTCAGCGTGGCGGCTGCCGTCTTGATGCGCTTCTCGGTGGCCGCACTGACTCGGCCGGGTTTGTTCAACGCGCGCGAGACCGTCGATGGGTTGACCCCGGCGAGCCGGGCGACGTCGTAGATCGTCACGGTGCCGTTCTCGCCATCGGGCGACGTCGATTCGGCCTCGCGCTCGGAGTCCGGCTCGGCAGCGCCCCCGGCTTCCTCGGCGGTCGCGCCCTGGTCGGCCCGTGGGTGGCGTTTCGACGGGGTCGAGGTGGTCGGCTGCTCGCGATCTGCGGACATGTGCGATCCTCTCAACGCGGCACGCCGGTGCGCCCGCCGACACCCAGCGTACGGATCTCCGCGTCGACGAGCGAGCGGACGTTCCGTGCTCGTGGACCTTCGCCGAGGCGGCCCAGCAGGGCGTCGACCCGTGCCGGCACGGTCTGCGGCTCTCCCGCGTGCGCCGGCTGCAGTGACCATGCCGCGATGACGGATGCCGCGGCCCTGGGCACGACGCCCGAATCCAGGGCATCGAGCATGACGGGCAGTATGCGTTCCGGGAGCTTGTGCTCGCCGTCCTGGGCGATCTGAGCGAGATGATGAGGAAGACGTCGGTTGGCGAAGCGGACACGCGTCGACTCGATCGAGGCAGCGAGCTCGGGCGCAGGCAGGCGGCATCCCGGTAGCGCCTCCTCCCAGTACCGTTCGGTGAGAGCCCGGAGTGCGGGATCCTCGAACGCCTGATCGATCGTCGTATGCCCGCGCCGAAGCCCGTGATAGGCGAGGAGAGAGTGGCCGCCGTTGAGCAGGCGGAGCTTGCGTTCGGCGAATGGGGCCAGTACATCGGCAGCGCGTGCGCCCGCCAGTTCCCAGGCGGGCCGCCCCGCTGGGAACTCACCCGAGAGGATCCACTCCGAATGCGGTTCGGTGACGACGCATGCCGGGTCGGCCACCTGCGTCAGCGCTTGCGCCGCCTCGAGGTCGTCGGCGGTGATCGCCGGAGTGATGCGGTCGACCACCGACGAGACGAACGAGACCTGGTCGAGGATCCATCGTGCGAGTGACGGGTCGAGCGCTGAGGCGAATCCGTGCACCATGTCGCGTGTGAGCGTGCCGTTGTCGGCGAGGTTGTCGCAACTGACGATCGCGAGCGGCGGGGCGTCGGTGCGGCGCCGCTCTGCGAGGGCGGCGACGAGGCGCGCTGCCGCCGTCGCGACAGGGGCCGACGGGTCGGCGGCGAGGGCGGCGAGGTCGGACGTCACGATCGGGTCGTCGATTGCGAGCCGTCGGTTCGAGCCGAGGTGGTAGCCGCGCTCCGTGATGGTCAACGAGATGACCGCCGTCTCGGCGGCCGCCGCTCTCGTGAGCCAAGCGGCGGAGTCTGCGCCGTCGCCGACTGAGCGGATACTCGTGATGAATCTGGCCTCGTCGCCCGCTGCCGCTCGGGTGAGCAGCGTGTAGCCGCCGCGCTGCGCGCTGAGCAGCTCTGCGGCGCCGGCGGTCCGACCGGTGAACGCGGCGATCGCCCACGGGAGCGAGTCGTCGAGCTGCGCACCCTTCGACTGGATGCGCAACCGCTCGTTCGCCTCGTGGGTGTACCAGGCCTGGTGCGCGCGATGGAAGGCGCCGACGCCGAGGTGCACGAGCCGAATCGGCATCTCGCTCGAGTTGTGCGGCGGTGTGAAGCGGTCGGTGCGCAGCGTGGTGGTCAGCATCGACTCATCATACTTGGCAATCGCTTGCCAACCATGCACGGTGATGACTACGCTGCAACACGAAGCACCGCCCCGATGCCCGATGGCATCCCCAGCCGAGAGCGACATGACTGCCCTGATCCTCGACCCAGACCGCCTCCTGCCCGCCGACCCCGCAGCGCGAGCGATCGCCCGTTCGCTCGTCGCGCTCGTGGCGGACGCACCGATCTGCTCGCCGCACGGGCATGTCGAAGCGTCGATGCTCGAGGCCGACGAGCGGTTCGGCGGCCCGGCCGAGCTACTCGTGACCTCGGACCACTACGTGGTCCGCATGTTGCATGCCCTCGGCGTGCCGATGTCCGAGATCGCGCCGACGGCGGAACCCGACTCGCGGTCGGTCTGGCGCGAGCTCGCCCGCAATTGGCCGGCCTTCCGCGGCACCGCTGTGCGGTATTGGCTCGATTTCCAGATGCACGAGTTGTTCGGCGTCACCGAGCGGCTCGACGAGTCGAACGCGGACCGGATCTTCGATCGCATCGAAGCGCAGCTGGCCGAGCCCGCCTTCCGGCCGCTCGCCCTGTTCGAACGCTTCAACGTCGACGTGCTCGCCACGACCGACGATCCGGCCGATGACCTTGCGGCGCATCGCCGACTGGCGGCGGCGCCGGAATTCACCGGGCGGGTACTGCCCACGTTCCGCGCCGACCGCTATATGGACCCGTCTGCGCCGGGCTGGCGCCACGCACTCGCCGAGCTCTCCGTCGTGGCCGACATCGACTGCGGAACCCGCCGCGGTCTGCTCGACGCATTGCGGGCTCGCCGGGCGGCGTTTCGGGCGCACGGCGGAACGGCGACCGACACCGGAGTGCGCGACGCCTCGGCCGAGCCGCTGTCCGAGGCGGACGCTGAGCGCATCCACGCGGCGGCCCTTGCCGGGGCGATCTCTCGTGCCGACGCGCGGGCCTACCGCAGCGACATGCTCTACCGCTTCATCGAGATGGCCGCGGGCGACGGTCTCGTGATGCAACTCCATGCCGGCGTCATCCGGAACCACCATGGCCCGACGCTCCGCACGTACGGCCCCGACACCGGCCACGACCTGCCGGCCAACGGAGCCTTCACCGAACCGTTGCGACGGGCGCTCAACGACTTCGGTGGCGAGGCGAGTCTGCGACTCGTGCTGTTCACCGTCGACGAGACGACGTTCTCGCGCGAGCTGGCTCCGCTCGCCGGGTTCTATCCGAGCGTCTACATCGGGGCACCGTGGTGGTTCCTCGACGCACCGTCGGCGATCTCGCGTTATCGTGACGCCGTGACGGATGGCGCGGGGTTCGTGAAGACGTCGGGTTTCATCGACGACACCCGGGGGTTCTGCTCGATCCCCGCGCGGCACGACATGTCGAGACGCACCGACGCCGCGTTCCTCGCGAACCTGGTGGTCACGCATCGACTCAGCGAGGCGGATGCCGCCGAGATCGCCGTCGACCTCGTGACCAAGATCCCCTACGAGACGTTCCGCATCGCGCGTCGCGTACCGTCGGCTTGAGGGCTCGCCTCAGATCCAGCCCTGCTGCCACGCGTGTTCGGCCGCTTCGTGCCGGGTGCGCGCATCGAGCTTCGTCATCGCCGACGAGAGGTAGTTGCGCACCGTCCCGGGTGCGAGGTGGAGTTGCTGGGCGATCTGCTGCACCTGCGTCGTCGAGCGGCTCAGGCGCAGCGCGTCGAGTTCCCGATCGGTCAGTGGACAACGTTCGGCGGTCAGCGCGGCGGCCGCGATCTCAGGGTCGATGTACCGCTTGCCCGCCGCGACGTCGCGGATGACGTCGGCGAGGTCTTCGGCCGGCGTGGACTTGGGCACGAATCCGGAGACCCGCGCAGCGAGCGCGCGCCGGAGCACACCGGGCCGCGCGTGCCGCGTGACGATGACGACGCGCGTGCTCACCGTCTCGAGGATGCGAGACGCGGCCTCGATGCCATCGGCTCGGGGCATCTCGAGGTCGAGCAGGCAGACGTCGGGTTGCGTCGCGAGTGCCGCCTCGGCGGCGGCGATGCCGTTGTCGACGCTCGCGACGACCTCGATGTCGGACTCCAGTCCGAGCAGGGCCTGCAGTGCACCACGGATCAGGTGCTCGTCGTCGGCGATCAGCAGGCGGATGACGCGTGGGATCGACGGCTCGTTCATGCCGTGCCCCCCGGCTGCGACGGGATCCACGCCCGCAGCTCGAAGCGGCCGCTTGCGGCATCCGTCGCCGTGTCGAGTCGCCCGCCCAGCGCGGTCACCCGTTCACGCAGGCCGGCGAGGCCAGTGCTTGGGGTCCGTCGCGCGCTCGCACCGCTCGTCGTCCCGTCGTTCACCACCTCGAGCGCGTAGCCTCCATCGGTGTGCTGCAGCGTGATCGACGCGTTGACCGCCGCGCTGTGGCGCAGGATGTTCGTCGTCGCCTCGCGCACGACCATGGCGAGGGCCCGCCGAACGACGGGCTCGACGGGCAGCGACGCGACGCTGAGCTCGCACCGTGCACCCGCAGCCGCGAGCACCTCCTTGGCGTTCTCCAGCTCGACGTCGAGCGCGATGTCGCGGTACCCCGAGACGAGCGATCTGGTCTCCTCGAGTGCTTGCTTCGCGATCAGGCGTGTCTCGTGCAGGTGCTGTCGGGCGGCTGCAGGGTCGACCGCGAGCAGGCGATCGGCGAGTTCGGCCTTCAACGCGATCACCTGCAGGTGGTGGCCCTGGATGTCATGGAGATCGGACGCGAAGCGCAGACGCTCCTGCGCCACCGCGAGCTCGGCTGCGACGCGCCGATGTCGATCGAGGGTGACGACGATCTCCCACCACCAGAGGCTGCTCCAGACCATGAGCGGGAGGAGCGCGCCGTAGATCACGAGCAGCCACGACGGGGAATCGCCGAAGAGGTCGTACGGCTCGCCGTGCAGCAGCGACACGATGACCGGCTGCAGGAGCACGAGGCCGAACCCGAGCGCGAGCGCGGTCCAACGGCGTGCCCGCTCCGGCAGGAGACAGGAGTACAGCACGACGGCCATCCAGAAGGGCGCGACCGAGGTGATTCCGCTGCCCGGCGCGAAGAGGCCGAGCACCCAGGTGGTCCCCGCCGGAATGAGGAGCGCAGCGGTCCAGAACCCAGCGGGGGATCCACCGCCACGGCCGGCGCGCAAGAACCAGCAATACCGCAACTGCACGCCGACGGCGAGGACGAGCGCGGCGAGCTGCGCGGCGCTGAGCACGCTCGGCGACGCGGTGAACGACTCGAGCGCGGAGAACACCAGGATGGCGTCGAGCATCACGAAGAAGAACACGATCGAGCCGAGCGTGTACAGCCACGTGGCGTGCACGCCTCGTCCGTCGCGCGCCCCGTCGTCTCGCACGCTCGCCTCGATGTCGGCTGCTCGAGCAGCGGGCGCGCTCAACGGCGGAACCTCGGGGAGCGGGCGATCACGCGGCACATGCAGCCCAGCGTATGGCAGTGACATTTGTCATGATCCGCAGTGCGGAACGTCACCGTGAATGCCTGCCACGGGGCCACTGTGCCCTCACGCCGCGGCGAGCCAGCCTTGATGCAGATGAACCGGCCACCGCGAGAACCGCGGCGCCCCGACGGAAAGGCACCACCATGTTCGACGCCCTGCAGGACTTCACCGCTTCGCTCCCGACGCTGCTGCAGTGGGTGGGAGTCGTGATCGCTGCCGCCATCCCGTTCGTCGAGTCCTACTTCGGATCGGTCGTCGGCATCCTCGCCGGCCTCAACCCCGCTGTCGCGATCGGCGCGGCCATCGTCGGAAACGTCATCTCGATGCTGATCTTCGTGCTCAGCGCGCACAGCGTGCGGTCGAAGGTCGTCGCCGGCAAGGTCGAGCAGCCGCTGTCGCCGCGTCGAGAGAAGCTGCGCGAGCGGTTCGACAAGTACGGCGTCGCGGGCGTGAGCCTGCTCGGGCAGACGATCCTGCCGAGCCAGATCACGTCGGCGGCGATGGTCTCGTTCGGTGCGTCGAAGAACGCCGTCATCCTGTGGCAGGTGATCTCGATCACCATCTGGGGCGTCGTCTTCGGAGTGCTCGCGACGCTCGGCGTCTCGCTGAGCCGCTGACCGGTGCGCGCCGGTGCGCCGGTGCCCTCGGTCGCGAGGGCGCCGGCTACGCCGTGACGGATGCCGCGAGGTACGGGCTCACCGTAGCGTCGAACGCCGCGGCGGTGCGAGCGGCGACCTCGGGCCACGGGGCATCCCAGATCGCCTGGTTGAAGATCTCGACCTCGATGTCGCCGGAGTAGCCGGTCGCCTCGACGGCACGCGTGAACCCCGCGAAGTCGATGACGCCGTCGCCGGGGTAGTGGCGTGAGAGCAGCACGTCGGCCGCGAGCGGCGTCTGCCAGTCGCACACCTGGTAGCTCGCGATGCGGCCCTCTGCGCCGGCCCGCTCGATCGCGGTGAAGACCTCTGGGTCCCACCAGACGTGGAACGTGTCGACCACGACGCCGACGGCCGACGCCTCGAACGGTGCGGCGAGATCGAGCGCCTGGGTGAGCGTCGAGACGACCGCCCGGTCGGACGCGTACATGGGGTGCAGCGGCTCGATGGCGAGGGTCACGCCGGCGGATGCCGCGTGCGGCACGAGCTCGGCGAGCGCATCGCCGACCCGGGCACGGGCTCCGACCAGGTCGGTCGATCCAGCGGGGATTCCGCCGGCGACGAGCACGAGCACCGCCGCCGAACCGGTCGCACCGGCCGCGGCGAGCGTCGCCGTCTCGTCGATCGCCCGACGGTTCTCGTCGATCGCCGCGCGGCGTTCGGCGCCTTCGGGCAACGTGAAGAACCCGCCGCGGCAGAGGCTCGAGACGCGCAGGCCCGAGTCCGCGAGACGGCGTGCCGCCTCGTCGAGGCCGACGTCGGCGACGGGCTCGCGCCAGAGGCCGATCGATTCGTAGCCGGCGTCGGCAGTGACGCGGAGCGCATCGTCGTATGGCGCGTACTTGATCGTCGCCTGGTTCAGCGAGAGTCGCGGGTGCGCGGTCATGCCAGCACCTCGGCGACATCGGAGGCAGGCGGCGTCGCGGCATCCGATGCCGTGCTCGCGGTGTCTGCACTGCGCACGTCGTTCGGCGAGTCGGGGCTCGCCGAACCGGCTGTCACGTCGAGCCCGTTCACGGTGAGCAGCGAGTGCCATCGCGCCGCTGCGAGCTCGGGGCGCTCGAGCGCGCCCGAGGTGTTCGCGAGCTCGACGATGCGCGAGAGGTGCGGCAGGCTGCGTGCGGCGTGCAGGCCGCCCACCATCTGGAACGCTCCCTGGTGGCCGTTGAGCCACGACATGAACGCGACGCCGGTCTTGTAGTAGTAGGTCGGTGCGGCGAAGATCTGCTGCGAGAGCGGCTCGGTCGGCGCGAGGATGTCGCGATAGGCGGCCACGTCGCCGCGGTCGAGGGCCTGGATCGCGGCGGAGGCGTTCGGCGCGAGCGCCGCGAACGCGCCGAGGAGAGCATCGGAGTGCGAGCGCGAGTCGCCCTCGATGAGGCCCACGTAGTGGAAGTCGTCGCCGGTGAACATGCGCGCCGACTCGGGCAGCCGTTCGCGCACCGAGATCTCGGCGGAAGCATCGAGCAGGCTCATCTTCACGCCCGAGACCTTGTCGCGGTTGTACTCGATGACCTGCAGCAGGGTCGCCGCGGCGGCATCCGTGTCGTCGGAACCGAAGTAGCCGGCGAGGGTCGGGTCGAATGCCGGGCCGAGCCAGTGCAGCACGACCGGCGCGCCCGACGCGGCGAGCACCTCGCGGTACACGCGGCGGTAGTCGTCGGCGGTCGCCGCCGCCCGGGCGAGGTGCCGGCTCGCCATGAGCACGACACCCGCGCCGGCGTCTTCGGCGTGGTGCAGCTGCAGCTTGTAGGCGTCGATCACCTGCTCGAGCGAGATGGACTCCTCGTCGACGTGATCGGTGTTCACGCCGACGACGAGCTTCGCGTTCACGGATGCCGCTTCGGCGGCGCTGCGCGAGATGAGTTCGCGCGTTGCGGCGGCGTCGAGGCCCATGTAGCGCTGCGCGGTGTCCATCGCGTCGGCGACGCCGAGACCCCATGACCAGACATGATGGCGGAACGCGAGCGTCGCGTCCCAGTCGATGTCGGCCGGCCGGCCCGGTGTGTTGTCGGCGAACGACTTCGGCACGACGTGCGCCGCCGCGTAGGCGACGCGGCTCGTGAGCGGATGCCGCGGCCTGGTGAACGCCGGCGCCTCCACGAGCGGCGCGGTGCGCAACCGGCCTGAGGCGTCGAGCAGGGTGAGGCCGGTCATCGTCATCGAGCCGATCCGCTGAGGGCGGATGCCTCCGTGACGAGGCTCCCGACTTCGGCGAGGTCGGCGGCGGTGGGCGCGGTTGCGGCCGAGGCGGGCGCCGCGGCATCCGCTGCCCCGTCGAGCGTGACGATGGGGATGTCGATGCGGCGACCCTCGGCGGAGGAACGGAGGCCTTCTTCGGCGAGCAGCACGCCGCGGGCACCGGCGAGGAAGTCGAAGCGGTTCGGCGCGTCTTCGACGACGTGGCGGATGAATTCCTCCCACTGCGTCTTGAAGCCGTTCTCGAACTCCTGGTTGCCGGGGCTCTCGATCCAGTCGGCGTCGTAGTCGTGCGCATCGGCGAGGTCGGGGTTCCAGACCGGCTTCGGGGTGGCGTTGCGCGGCTGGATCTTGCAGCCGAACAGTCCGACGACCGCCGAGCCGTGCGTGCCGTCGACTTGGAACTCGACGAGTTCGTCGCGGTTCACGCGGGTGGTCCAGCTCGAGTTGAGCTGCGCGACGGCACCGCCCTCGAGCTCGAAGATCGCGTACGCGGCATCGTCTGCGGTGGCGGTGTAGGGCTCGCCCTGCTCGTCGACGCGGGAGGGGATCTCGGTGACGGCCTTCGCGTAGACCGACTCGACGCGGCCGAAGAGGTTCTCGAGCACGTAGTTCCAGTGGGGGAACATGTCGACGATGATGCCGCCGCCGTCTTCGGCGCGGTAGTTCCAGCTCGGACGCTGCGCCGGCTGCCAGTCGCCCTCGAAGACCCAGTAGCCGAACTCGCCGCGCACACTGAGGATTCGGCCGAAGAAGCCGGAGTCGATGAGTCGTTTGAGCTTCTGCAGGCCCGGCAGGTAGAGCTTGTCGTGCACGACGCCGTTCTTGATGCCGGCGGCCTGTGCGAGTTGCGCGAGCTCGAGCGCCTCGTCGAAGCTCTCGGCGGTGGGCTTCTCGGTGTAGATGGCCTTGCCGGCCGCGATCGCCTTCTTGATCGCGACGGCGCGCGCCTTCGTGACGAGGAAGTCGCTGTAGATCTGCCAGCGCGGGTCGGCGAGCGCCTCGTCGAGGTTCGTCGTGTAGTGCTCGAGGCCGTGCTTGGCGGCGAGGTCGGCGAGCTTCTTCTCGCTGCGCCCGACGAGGATCGGCTCGACCTGGACGCGGGTCTCGCCGTCGGCGAGCAGCACGCCACCCTGCTCGCGGATCGCGAGGATGGAGCGCACGAGGTGCTGGCGGTACCCCATGCGGCCGGAGACGCCGTTCATGATGATGCCGATGGACTGCGGGGTGGTCTGCTCTGCCACGGTGATGATTCCTGTTCAGGCCGGGAGCGGGTGGCGGAGGCCGCCGCACCGCTGCGGGAAAGCGTTTACCCGAGTGTAGGACACGTCGGCGTCCTTTTGCAATACGCAGTCGCCCTCGATGCGGAGGCCGCGGTCGGCCGGCCGCAAAGGCCGCGCCACGCCGGACGGCCGGATGCGAATCCGCTGCGCGACGATGAAGATGCCGGCGACGAACGTTCCCCTTGTGCCCGTCGATTGAATCGTGTCAAGATGGCGCCCACGCCTCGGAATGCGTTTTCCGAGTCGGCCGGGGCGAGTCCCATGGGCCCGGCCTTGCACCGTCGGATGCCGCGAGGCAGGGGCATCCGATGCGTGCATCCTTTGCCAGTGCTGTCCGAGGAGGAAACCGTGCCCCATCCACCCGTGCGCGTCGATCGCGCCGATGACCAGTCCGCCGCGTCGAGCCCGTCGAGGCGACCTCGAGGCCGATTCGGCCGCTCCGCAGGCATCGTCGCCACCGGAACGGCCCTCGCTCTCGTGG
The DNA here is from genome assembly GCF_059758475.1 of Agromyces sp. GQ35. NCBI lineage: Bacteria > Bacillati > Actinomycetota > Actinomycetes > Micrococcales > Microbacteriaceae > Agromyces > Agromyces sp. GQ35. Next base: position 2,084,203 of record NZ_JCAXEO010000001.1, read on the forward strand.
GCGCGCTGCTCACCACGGGTCCGGTCGCGGCCCTGAGCCCGACGGCCGACGGTGCCTACCGCTTCGACTTCGGCACCGCGACGAGCGCGGTGGCCGAGGGTCACCTCCAGGTGACGAACACGACGACGTACACGGCCGAGCTCGGCTACGGCGTCATGCCGGGCGCCGGCGTGACGCTGATCTCCCGTCACCGCGCGACCGACGGCAGCACCGTTCCCGTCGACGCCGTGAAGAACGACTTCGTCGCGGGCACCCCGTGGCAGTTCCTGGCCGACGTGCCGAACGGCGAGTACGACGTCACCGTGCTCTCGGGTGACGAGCTCGTCGGCACCTCGAGCACGGCCACCTCCGTCGCGCTCGAAGGCGTCGACGCGGGCCGCATCACGAGCCGCCAGGCCGTCGCATCGCAGACCTTCCGTGTCACCGTGGCGGACGGGCAGCTCACCGCGGGCTTCAGTGGATCCGGCGTCGGCGCGTACGTCAACGGCATCATCGTGCAGCCGGTCGTGCCCGAAGCACCTGCCAGCCCGGCCGGTCTCACCATCACGCGCCTCGCGCACGACGGCGTCGACCTCGCCTGGACCGGCGTCGACGGCGCATCCGCCTACCGCGTGCACCGGGCCCCTGTCGCGCTCGACGATGCGGGCATGCCCGTGCTCGGCGCCGCAGTGCAACTGGCCGAGGTGACGGATGCCGCCTACGCCGACGCCGCTGTCACCGTCGGCGAGTCGTACGCCTACACGGTCAGCGCGGTCAGCGCCGACGGCCTCGAGTCGCCGCGGAGCGAGCCACCCGTGCTGACCGGTGAGATCCCGGCGCTGCAGCCGCCCGCCGCACCGGCCGACGTGCTCGCCGCGCAGGTGTCGCGCACGACCGTGACGCTCGTGTGGAGCGCCGTGCCGAACGCCGCCGAGTACGTCGTCGAGCGGTCGGATGCCGCCGACGGCACGTTCTCGCAGCTCGGACTCGTCACGACCCCCGGCTTCGTGGACGAGGGCGTCGACACGTCGTCGGTCCGGTACTACCGCGTGACGGCACGCAACGAGGCCGGCGCCTCCGAACCATCCGCCGTCGCCGCCTCGACCGTGTACACCGAGCCCGCGCCGCTCCCGGCGGGCGACGTCGTGGCGTTCGACTTCGGCCCTGGCGCAGTCGCCGAGGGAGCGCTGTCCGTCACGGCCGCAACCGCCTTCGATCCCGAGTGGGGCTACGGCTTCACCGTCGCGCCGGCCGGCGAGGGCGACCGCGGCGGCGACGATCCGCTGCGAAGCGACTTCGTCGCGGCACAGGGTGCCACGTTCGAGGCCGCGCTCGGCACCGGCGACTACATCGTCTCGCTGATCGCGGGTGACGCGGCGGCCGCGAGCTCCATCGCGATCACCTCGGAGTCGATGCCCAAGGTGCAGCTCACGACGAAGGCCGCCGGCGAGTACCTCGAGATGTCGTTCCCGATCGCGCTCGTCGACGGCCGTCTCACTTTCGAGGTCACCGGCGACGCCGCCGCGCTCAACGCGCTCACGATCACCCGTCAGGCACCCCGCGTGGCAGGCGCCCGAGCTACCGTGTACCTCGCGGGCGACTCGACCGTGCAGACGTACGACCCCATCGCCTGGGCTCCGCAGGCCGGCTGGGGCCAGATGATCGACCGGTTCTTCGACGACGACGTCGACTTCGCGAACCACGCCATCGGCGGCCGCAGCTCGAAGAACTTCATCAGCCAGGGACGACTCGACGAGATCCTCCGCTCGGTGCGCCCCGGCGACTACCTGATGGCGCAGTTCGGCCACAACGACGCGACGCAGGGCGTCGACGACCGGTACGCCTCGCCCGCCGACTACAAGGAGTACCTCCGCGTCTACGTCGACGGTGTGCGCCAGCGCGGCGGCACCCCGGTGCTCGTGACGCCGGTCTCGCGTCGCAGCTTCGACGCCGCCACCGGTCTCTTCAACGTGAGCTTCCCCGACTACGTGGCGAAGATGACCGAGCTCGCCGTCGAGGAGGACGTGTTCCTCGTCGACCTGTCGGCTTCGAGCCGTGCCTACCTCGACGAGATCGGGCCCGAGGCGTCGAAGGCCGTCTTCCTGCACGTCGATCCGAACATCTACCCGAACCGCCCTGCCGGCATCGCCGACGACACGCATTTCCAGGAGTACGGCGCCATCCAGATGGCGAGACTCATCGCGCAGGGCGTGCAGGGCCTCGACGACCCGCTCGCGGCATCCGTCGTCGACGTGGAACCGCCCGCAGAGGTGCCGGCAGCACCCACCGGGCTCGTCGCCGGCGCGATCTCGAACGCCGGAGCGGTGCTGCAGTGGGACGCCTCGCCCGGCGCCGACATCTACAAGATCTACCGGCAGCTGGCGAACGATCCCGAGCAGAGCTGGAGCCTCGTCGGCACGACGACCCAGACGAGCTCGATCGTGCAGGGGCTCCTCGAGGGGGCGACGTACCGCTACCACGTGGTCGCGGTCAACGGTCGCGGCGATTCCGCGGCATCCGACACCGTGTCATTCACGACGAAGCAGGCACGCTGGAAGTTCGACTTCGGACCGGTGGGTCAGCCGCTCATGGCCGGCTACACCGAGGTGAACCGCACGATGGCGTACGACGAGGAGCGGGGCTTCGGCTTCGAGAGCATCGGCAACCTCGGCGACCGCGACCGCGGCTCCACCGACGGCGTGCCGAACGACCTGCAGCGCGACTTCGTGCTGCCCGGCGACAGCGCCGTGTTCGCGCTCGACGTGCCGAACGGCACCTACTCGGTAAAGACGTACTCGGGCGACTGGATCGGATCGACCCGCACCGACTTCGAGATCGAGGGTCGGAGCTTCGGATCGGGCAACGCCGGACGCGCCGCCGTCAACGAGTCGGTCCGCGGGCCGGTGCTCGTCACCGACGGGCAACTGAGCATCCGGGCCTACGGCAACGCAGCGGGAACGCGCCTCAACGGCCTCGAGATCACGCCGATCCTCCTCGGGCCGACGGGCCTCGAGGTCACCGAGGTCGACGCCGACCCGGCGGGCCCCGGCATCTCCCTCGCCTGGGACGCGGAGCCCGACCTCAGCTGGAAGGTGTATCGGCAGAGCGAGAGCGACCCCAAGCCCGTGTTCGTCGGGTCGGTCGACACAGCCGAGTTCACGGATGTCTCCGCCCGAATCGGCCTCGACTACCGCTACCACGTGACCGCGGTCGACCAGACCGGGCTCGAGTCGGTGCCGTCGGACGCGGCCGAGGTGTCGCTCGTCGACCCCGAGGTCGAGGCTCCGGATGCCCCGAGCGGCATCACCCTCGAGTCGATCGACAAGCGCGAGCTCGAGCTGTCGTGGTCGGCGTCGCCCGGAACGCTCTACTCCCTCGTGTTCCGCTCCGAGGTCGCGGGTGAGGACGGCGAACTCGTCGGGCTCACCGAGACCAACCGGTACACGGACACCGACGTGCTCACCACTATCCCGTATTTCTACCGGGTCGTCGCGGTGAACGCCGGCGGTCGCTCAGCGGCATCCGAGGAGTTCGAGACGCCCGCGCCGACCGTGCTGCAGCGCGAGGCCGAATACCTCGACCGCGCACCGTCCGCGATCGCGGCCGACGCGGGCGTGCTCGTGTCGTGGCGCATGCTCGGCACCGACCCCGACGCGGTGGCGTTCCACGTCTACCGCGACGGGGCGCGGATCACCGACGAGCCGATCGCAGATTCGACCAACCTGCTCGACGAGTCCGGCACCGCGGAGTCGCAGTACTTCGTCACCAAGGTGCTGGACGGTGTCGAGACCACCGAGACCGAGCCGTTCGGCGTCTGGAGCGCCCCGTACTTCTCGGTGCCGCTCGACAAGCCCGCCGACGCGTATACGAAGGACGGGCAGCCGTACAGCTACTCGGCCAATGACACGAGCGTCGGCGACATCGACGGCGACGGCACCTACGAGCTGTTCGTGAAGTGGTACCCGTCGAACGCGAAGGACAACTCGCAGGCCGGGTACACGGGCAACGTCTACCTCGACGCCTACCGACTCGACGGCACGCGCCTGTGGCGCATCGACCTCGGGCAGAACGTCCGGGCCGGCGCGCACTACACGCACTTCATGGTCTACGACCTCGACGGCGACGGCCGGGCCGAGGTCACGATGAAGACCGGTGACGGCACGCTCGACGGCGTCGGCCAGCCGATCGGCAACGCCGCCGCCGACCACCGCAACAGCTCGGGCTACGTGCTCACCGGACCGGAATACCTCACCGTCTTCGATGGCGCGACCGGTCGTGCGATCGACACGATCGACTACGTGCCTGCGCGCGGCGACGTCGGATCGTGGGGCGACACCTACGGGAACCGGGTCGACCGTTTCCTCGCGGGCGTCGCATATCTCGACGGCGAGAAGCCGAGCGTGCTGTTCAGCCGCGGGTACTACACGCGCGCGGTCGTCGCAGCCTACGACTTCGACGGCGAACAGCTCGTCGAACGGTGGGTCATCGACTCGAACGATGAGGGCGCAGAGGGTCTCTACGGCCAGGGCAACCACAGCCTCGCGACCGCCGACGTCGACTTCGACGGCAAGGACGAGGTGCTCTTCGGCTCCGCGACGATCGACGACGACGGCGAGCTGCTGTACTCGACAGGCCTCGGCCACGGCGATGCGCAGCACACGAGCGACCTCGACCCGTCGCGTCCCGGCCTCGAGGTGTTCAGCGCCCACGAGGACATGGGGTCGGCGGGCGACCGCGGCGCCACCATGCGCGATGCCCGCACGGGTGAGATCCTCTGGGAGATCCCGGCGACGCAGGACACCGGCCGCGCGGCAGCCGGTGACATCGACCCGAGGCACGCAGGTGCCGAGGCCTGGGCCATCGGCGGCGACGCCTCGTGGAACTCGCCGGTGGGGCAGTTGAAGTCGGCGGGCGGCGAGCTCATCGCGGAGCAGATCCCCGCGGCGAACTTCCTCGCCTGGTGGGACGGCGACCCGCTGCGCGAGATCGTCGACCACGACTGGGATGCCGCGGCGAACCAGGGCGTGCCGACCGTCTCGAAGTGGAACTGGGAGACCGAGTCGTCCGACGTGCTGCTGCGCGACGAGGGAGCCCGGTCGAACAACAGCACGAAGGGTACGCCGAACCTCCAGGCCGACCTCTTCGGCGACTGGCGCGAGGAGATCGCGTGGCGCAATGCCGACTCGACCGAGTTGCGCATCTCCGCCACCGACCAGCCGACCGAGCTCCGCATCCGAACACTCATGCACGACTCGCAGTACCGCACCGCCGTGGCGTGGCAGAACACCGGGTACAACCAGCCGCCGCACCCGAGCTTCTTCATCGGCGAGGGCATGGCCACGCCGCCGGCCCCGAGCATCGCGGTCACCGCGGCGCCCGGTGGTTCGACGGATGCCACGGCGCCGGTCGTGACCGGAGTGCCGGCATCGGGCACGCTGCTGCCCGACTCGGGCGAGTTCACGGTCGCAGTCGCGGCATCCGACCCCGAATCGGGCGTGCGCAACCTCGACCTCGCGTTCGACGGGGAGCCGGTCGCGCCCGGCCAGGCGATCACTCTTGAGGGGCTCGCCGGGGTGCACACGTTCACGGCGCGCGCGGCGAACCACGCGGGGCTCGTCACGGCCGAGACGGTGGAGCTCCTCGTCTATGAGGACGAGGGGGCGACGCGGGCTCCGGCCCGCGGAACGCTCTCGTCGAGCAGCGGCTGGGATGACGGCCTCGCCGACGGCACGTTCACGATCTCGATGAACCTCTGGCACGGCGTGAACGGCAGCGTGTTCCGGCTCTACGAGAACGGTGAGTTCGTCACGACGACGCTGCTCTCACCGGACTCGCCGAAGGCGCAGCTCACCACTGTCGACGTGTCGGGGAAGGAGAACGGCGACTACGTGTACACCGGCGAGCTCGTGAACGCGGCAGGCACGACGGCGACGACGAGCGTGACGGTGCGGGTGCGGGATGCCGCGCCGACGCAGCCGGTGCTCAGCCACGACAACCGCGATCGCGACGGCAACTTCGTCGTGACCGCGAACCTCTGGTGGGGCACGAACGGCACGGCGTATCGGCTGTACGAGAACGGCGTCGTCATCGACGCGCAGGCCCTCGTCGGGGCGTCACCCGCGGCGCAGTCGGCGTCGACCGCGATTGCGGGCCGGGCGCCCGGCGACTACGTCTACGTCGCCGAGTTCCTCAATGCGGCGGGCGGCACGATGTCGAAGCCGATCACGGTACGGGTGAAGTAGCGCGAGCGAGACGGGGCTTCGGGAGTGGATACTCCCGAAGCCCCGTCTGCACGTTCACCGTGCCGGCTGCAGCCCGGCCGGGGCGGGTTCAGCGATGCTCTCGCTCAGCGGACGATGCCGGGCGTCGACTCCCGAAGCACGACCTCGGTGCGCACGGCGCCCTCGTTCGCGGCCTCCGCGTCGCCGAGCGCGAGTCGGAGCGCGCGGCGGCCGAGCTCCTCCAGCGGCACCCGCACCGTCGTGAGAGCCGGCGTGACGTCGCGCACCGTCGGGATGTCGTCGAAGCCGGCGACCGCGACATCCGTGCCGGGCGTGAGGCCCGCGTCGCGGATCGCCGAGAGCGCGCCGACCGCCATGACGTCGTTCGCGGCGAACACGACCTCGAGGTCGCCGAGGCCCCGTTCGAGCAGGGTGCGCATGCCGTTGTAGCCGCCGTCGCGGGTGAACGCGTCGCGGATCACGTCGTCGTCGTTCAGCGTGCCGCCCGCTGCGGCGATGCCGGCCCGGAATCCCTCGACTCGGTCGGCGGCCGTGCGCAGGCCCTCGCCGCCGGTGATGACCGCGAAGCGGCGGTAGCCGACTCCGGCGAGTTCGCGGGCGAGCGACTCGGCGCCGCCGCGGTTCTCGACGAGCACGGTGCGAAGGCCGAGCTCGTTGCGGCTGATGAGCACCACCAGGCCGCCTGCACGTTCGTAGGCGCGCAACTCGTCGCCGAGTGCTCCCTCGGTGGGGTCGCTCGTCGGGCGCGAACCCGCGAGGATCATGACGCGTGGGCGCTGGCCGCGCAGTGTGCGCACGAGTTCGAGTTCTCGCTCGGGGTCGCGTTCGGTCGCGGCCATCGTGACGATGAGTCGCTCGCTGTCGGCCTCGGCGACGACGCCGGCGGCGATCGAGGAGAAGTAGGGGTCGGCGATGTCGGCGACGAGCAACGCGACGGTCGTCGACGTGCCTCGCGCGACGGCCTGGGCCGACAGGTTGGGCGAGTAGTCGAGCTTCGCGGCGGCGGCGAGCACGCGCTGCCGGAACTCCTCGTTGACCTTGCGAGTGCTGCCGTTGAGCGATCGCGACGCGGTCGCGAGGGAGACCCCGGCCTCGCGTGCGACATCGTGCAGCGTGGCCGGTGCGCGCCTGCTCGTCATGCCGCCGTCGCTCATGGGTCCTCCCGCATCGTCGTCGCCCTCGGGCGGCTCGACTCTATCGCGGAGGGACACGCGCAGCGGCGAAGGTTTGGCCGCACGGAGCGGAACTGATAGAAATGTGAGCGTACCGAGATAGCGCTTTCCCGGTTCGGGTCGGCACTGGCGCGTGCGCCGCGACGTCGACGCGGGAAGCGCTTTCTCGGCAAACCCGAACGGAGCGAGCGTTGGCGCAGCAGGAACGATACGGTCTCATCGGCACGGGCAGCCGTGCAGGAATGTACATCGGGGCGCTCGCCGGCACGCAGCTGGGTGCCGAACACGTGCCCGAGGTTGCTCGACTCGTCGCCTGGAGCGATGCGAACCCGGGCCGCCTCGACGTGTACGAGCGCGAGGTCGTCGCCGCGGGGCATCCGGCGCCCGTTCGCTACGAACCCGACGACCTCGAGCGGATGATTCGGGATGAGCGCCTCGACCGGGTCATCGTGACCACCCCCGACGTCACCCACGCCGACTACGTCGTGCGGTCGCTGCGGGCCGGCGCCGACGTCGTCGTCGAGAAGCCGCTGACCATCGATGCCGCGAGTGTGCGCCGCATCGGCGAGGCGATCGCCGAGACCGGGCGCGAGGTGATCACGACGTTCAACTACCGCTACAGCCCGCGCAATGCCGCCCTGCGGCAGGTGATCGCCGACGGACGCATCGGTCGGGTCACGAGCGTGCACCTCGAATGGGCGCTCGACACCGTGCACGGAGCCGACTACTTCCGCCGCTGGCACCGCGACAAGTCCAACTCGGGCGGACTCTTCATCCACAAGGCCTCGCACCACTTCGACCTCGTCAACTGGTGGATCCAGGCGGTGCCCGTGCGGGTCTTCGCGAGCGGCGGCCTGCGATTCTACGGCGCCGAGAACGCCGCAGCGCGCGGCCTCGGCGAACGGCCGTCGCGCGGCACCGGAATCGCCGGCGACCCGTTCGCACTCGACCTCGCGAGCGACGCGCGCATGAAGGAGCTCTACCTCGACAACGAGCACCATGACGGGTACCTGCGCGACCGCGACGTGTTCGACGCGGGCATCACGATCGAAGACAATCTCGCGGCGATCGTCGACTACGACTCGGGCGCGACGATGAGCTACTCGCTGAACGCGCACGCGCCGTGGGAGGGCTATCGAGTGACCGTCAACGGCACCGAGGGGCGTGCCGAGCTCGAGGTCGTCGAGCGAGGAGCCGTCGTCGTCGGCGACGATGGGCGCGTGGTCGTCGACCCGAGCATGCACCCCGAGCACTCGTCGGTCGACGAACTCCGGCCGGATTCGGAGCGGCTCCTGCTGCAGCGGCACTGGGAGCGGGCGCAGCTCGTCCCGATCCCCGCGGGAATCGGCAGCCACGGCGGCGGCGACGCCTACCTGCTGCAGCATCTCTTCGGCCGGGTGACCGAGGATGCTCCGCTCGGACGGGTCGCCGGCTACGCCGACGGGGTGCGGGCCGTCTCGGTCGGCATCGCCGGCAACCTCTCGCTCGCCACCGGCGCGCCGGTGCGCATCATCGACCTCGAGCTCGGGGTCTAGCCGGGCGCGAGTGTGAGCACGCCGTCGACGCGGCGCGGGATGCCGAGCGGATTCGCCTCGCGCAGCTCGAGGGGCAGAGCGGCTTCCGGTGCGTCCTGGTAGGCGACGGGGCGGAGGAACCGGCGGAGCGCGGTCACCCCGACCGAGGTGTGGATCGACGTCGTCGCGGGCCACGGTCCGCCGTGCTGCTGGGCCCAGCTCACGGCGACCCCGGTCGGCCAGCCCCCGAACAGCACGCGTCCGGCCATCTCGGCGAGCACCGCGACGACCGCATCGAGCGACTCTCCGGGCTCGGCGTGCACGGTGGCCGTGAGGCTGCCGCCGATCGCGCGGATCGTCTCGAGGGCGTCGTCGACCTCCTGGTACTCCACGATCAGCGTCGCCGGGCCGAAGCACTCGGCGAGCAACGCGTCGGGGTCGGCGCGCACGGCATCGGTGGTCGTCGCCAGCACGACCGCAGAGCCCGAGCCCGGCCGCTGCACCGGGTCGCCGGCGGCGACCTGCACGTCGGGGCGGGCAGCGAGGGCGCCGACCCCGTCGGCATAGGCGGCGGCGATGCCGTCGGTGAGCATCGGCACCGGGGCATCCGTCGCCACGGCGCGACCGAGCAGCTCGGCGAAGCGCGAGCCGGCCGGCACGAAGACGACGCCGGGGTTCGTGCAGAACTGCCCGACGCCGAGCGTGAAGGATGCCGCGAGGCCGGCCGCGAGCTCGTCGGCGCGAGCGACGACCGCGGCGGGCGTGACGAGCACCGGATTCACGGCGCTGAGCTCTCCGTAGAAGGGAATGGGGTCGGGTCGGCCCGACGCGAGGTCGAAGAGCACCCGGCCGCCGTGCAGCGATCCCGTGAAGCCGACCGCGCGCACCTCGGGGTGCTGCACGAGGGCGATGCCGAGTTCGCGTCCCTCGGCGAGGGCGAAGATGCCTGTCGGAGCGCCCGCCGCCGACAGTGCGGCGGCGACGATCTCGGCCGTGCGGCGTGACAGGCGAGGGTGCGCCGAGTGGCCCTTCACGATGACGGGGCAGCCGGCCGCGAGGGCAGATGCGGTGTCGCCGCCGGCGACCGAGAACGCGAACGGGAAGTTCGAGGCGCTGAACACGGCCACGGGGCCGAGCGGTCGCAGCAGGCGGCGCAGGTCGGGTCGAGGCGGCGTGGTGGTCGCGCTCGGATGATCGATCGTCGCCTCGAGGTACGAGCCCTCGACGATCGCCTCGGCGAAGAGTCGAAGCTGCGCCGTGGTGCGCGCGAGTTCGCCGGTGAGGCGCGCAGTGCCGAGGTGAGTCTCCTCGTCGGCGATGCCGATGAGTTCGGCGCCGTTCGTGTCGAGGGAATCGGCGACGGCGCAGAGCCACGAGGCGCGTTCGGCGCTCGTCGATGCGACGGACACCGCGAAGGCGCGTCGGGCCGCGGCGGCCGCCGCGTCGAGGCCGGCGAGATCGGTGGAGACGGCGTGCACGGCGCCGTCTGCGTCTGCGTCTGTGCCTGTGGCTGCGGCAGTGGTGCTGGTCACGATTCCTCCGTCGAGTGAGCGGATACCGCGGCATCCGATCGTCGGTTGCTGAATCGGATGCCGAGGCCGGCCTGACCGGTCGTGCGCACCCGGTTGCCGTCGATCGCGATCGGCGGCGGCGTCGCCAGGGCGCCGAGCTCGGCGAACGACGCATCTTCGACCGCCTCGACGAGGTGCTCGCCGGGCAGGATCAGCGCGAGCTGCGCCGACAGCTCGAGCAGCAGGTGCGGGGCGAGACCGACTCCGCGGTCACGGGCGAGCTCGGCGATCGTGAGGAACGGCGTGATGCCACCGACGCGCACGATGTTCGGCTGCGCGAGGTCGACGGCTCCGGCGTCGATGAACTCGGCGAAGCGGTAGCGGGTGTACAGGTTCTCGCCGAGTGCGATCGGCACCTCGACGCGGCTGCGCAGCGTGACGTGCGCGGCGAGGTCGTCGGCTCGGAGCGGCTCCTCGATCCAGGTGAGGTCGAAGGTCGACAGCTCGCCGATCGCGCGCTCTGCGTCGTCGAGGCTCCATCGCTGGTTGGCGTCGATCATCAGGCGTCGCGACGGCCCGATGACGGCGCGCACCGCTGCGATGCGGTCGAGGTCGCGGCCGAGCTCGGGGCTGCCGACCTTGACCTTCACCGCCTCGAAGCCCGCGTCGACCCAGCGTTCGGCCTGCGCCACGAGTTCGTCGAGTGGATAGTGCAGGTTCACGCCGCTGCCGTAGACCTCGGTGGCCCGGTGCCGCCGACCGAGGTGGTCGGCGATGCCCATGCCGGCGCGGCGCGCGGCGAGATCCCACAGGGCGAGGTCGAGTCCGGCCATCGCGATCGTCGTGATGCCGCCCCCGCCCCCTTCGTGGAGGTGCGTCCAGAGCGGATCCCAGAGACCTTCGGGAGCGGCCGGCCGGCCGATCGCGAACGCCGCGATGTCGTGGTCGAGGTGGGCCTGCACTGCGGCGGCTCCGATCGAGGGGGTCCACGAGAATCCGTGCCCGCGCTCGCCGTCGGAGTCCTCGACGACTACCTCGACGAGCGAGAGGTCGCGCACGTCGGGCCCCCATGGCCGCCGGAGCGGCACCCGGATGCGCCGGGTCGAGAGGCGAGTGATCGTCGCCGTCGCGGTGGCGTCCACCGTCGCGTTCCTCACCGCAGCACGGCGGCCGGGCTCAGCCGCTCGACGAGGGCCGACCCGGAGTCGAGGAGCGCAGCGAGCCGGGCCTCCTGCTCGGGCGTCGGATCGACGAGCGGCGGGCGCACCGAGCCGACGGCGAGTCCCCTGAGCCGGAGGCCGGCCTTGATGAGCGAGACCCCGAAGCCGGGCGTCTCGTCGCGCAGCGCCACGAGCGGGGTGTAGAACTCGCGCAGCAGCGTGAGCCGCGTCGCTTCATCGCCGTCGGTGTAGGCGCGGTAGTGCAGTGCGGCGAGGTCGGGGATCATGGCGAACGCCGCCGAGGAGTACAGCGGGATGCCGATGCCGCGGTACGCGCCCTGGCTGAGTTCGGCGGTGAGCAGTCCGTTGAAGAACGCCAGCTCGCGGCCGGTCGACTCGGCGGCGAGCACGATCTCCTGCGCGAGCCCGATGTCGCCCGTTCCGTCCTTGAACCCGACGATGCGTGGGTTGGCGGCGAGCCGGGTGATCGCTGCGGCCGTGTAGCGGGCGGTACCGCGGTGGTACACGATGACCGGCAGCTCGGTTGCTGCGGCGACCGCCTCGACCCAGGCGACCAGGCCATCGGTCGTGCCCGAGACGAGGTACGGCGGCAGCAGGAGCAGTCCATCGGCGCCGGCGGCCGCTGCACCCCGGGCGAGTTCGATCGCGTGGCCGAGCGGCCCGCCGGCGCCGGCGATGACCGGCACGCGGCCCGCGACGGCGTCGGTCGTCGTCTCGACGACCGCGATCGCCTCGCTCGCCGACAGCGCATGGAACTCGCCGGTGCCGCAGGCGGGGAACACCCCGCCCGGGGAGAACGGCAGACGGCTCACGACATGCTCGGCGAGCACGTCGTGCGCGACCGTGCCGGCCGGAGTGAACGGCGTGACCGGAAAGAAGAGCACGCCGTCGAACGCGAGTGATGGAACGGATGCGGCGGTCATGACGCCCTCGATTCGTGGTGGGGGTCGTGCGTGGAGGGAACGGTCGATGCTGCAGCGATCGGCCTCGCGTGCGCTGCCGCGGCAGCCGTGGCCGCATCGGGTGGTCCGAGCTCGGCGAGCGCGGCCCGCCAGCGGTGTCGCGGCCGCCAGCCGAGCAGCGCCGCAGCCTTCTCGATCGCGAATACCGGCCGGGTGCCGCCCAGTCGCTCGGCCGCCTCGCCCAGGCCGGGGGCGTACTCGCGCCACAGCTCGGCGACGGGCCTGCGAGCGAGCGCATCGGGTGCGCCCACGAAGAAGCCCTCACCGTCGACGACCGCGACGGGCGCGGCGAGCCAGGCATCGACGAAGGATGCCGCGTCGCGGGCGTCGAGGTAGTTGAAGAGGCTCACCGCGGCGAGTGACGGGTCGCCCAGCCGTTCGAGCATCGTGTGGCCCTGCTGCGTCGGGGCACCGGCCCACTCTTCGGGGGAGACGACGTAGCAGGGGCGGAAGAAGCCGTACGCGCCGGGGGAGGTGCGGGCGAACATGCGCACCGCGTGCTCGATCACGAACTTCGAGAGGGCGTAGGCGTTCGCGGGCTCGACCCGGTGCGTCTCGTCGATCGGCACCGACGAGGCCCGCCAGTCGGGTGAGCTGTATCCGATGACGGTGGGACTGCTCGCGGCCAGCACCCGAGACACCCCGGTCTCTGCTGCTGCGGCGAGCACGGTGTGGGCGAGCGCGGTGTTGGTGAGCAGGATCTCGCGCTCGGGTGCGCTGAACGGCACCGCGATGCCGGCGAGGTGCACGAGGGCGTCGGGTCGCAGTTCGTCGACGAGCGCGTGCGTCGCGACGGCGTCGAGCAGGTCGATCTCATGCTCCTCGACTCCGTCGAGTCCCGACGGGGCGCGGTCGGCTCCGACGACCGCGTGGCCCGACGCCACGAGGCCGGCGGCCAGGCTCCGGCCGAGCCGACCCGATGATCCGGTGACGAGGATCTGCATCTGTGCCCCTGTCGCTGAGAAACCGCTTTCTCCGCGGAAGCCTAGGTGAACACCGGGTCGGTGAGCAAGCCTGCGGCTACACTGAGGAACCGGTTTCCCATCGGGGAGCCACTACTCGGCGACGGTCCACGCCCGGTCGCCACGGGGAGGGATGCGCATGAGCGAACGTCAGCGGGCGGTCACGATCGCCGACGTCGCCGCGCATGCCGGCGTCTCCCAGGCCTCGGTCTCGCGAGTGCTGAACGGCAAGCAATCGGTCGATCCGGTGATCGTGCGCCGAGTGCAGGCGACGATCGCCGAGCTCGGCTACCGCCCGAGCGTTGCGGCACGGAGCCTCGTGCACGGCCGCAACCAGACCGTGGCGATGGTCGTGCCCGACCTCGAGAATCCGCTCTTCCAGGGCATCCTCAAGGGCCTCAGCCTCGCCGCGGCATCCGACGGCTATCGGGTGCTCGTGGCCGACACGGCCGAACAGGTCGACGATGAGGAGGCGATCGCGCTCGAAGCGCGGCAGCGGTGCGATGCACTCGTGCTCTGCGCGCCGCGCATGCCGGAGGAGCGACTGCGGCGGCTCATCCGTCGCGTCGCCCCGGTCGTCGTCGTCAACCGGCCGCTGCCCGACACCGAGGTGCCGATCGTCGGAGTCGACTACGTGCGTGGCATCCGTGACCTCGTGGAGCACCTGACCGGGCTCGGGCACCATCGCATCGCGTACGTGAGCGGACCGTCGACGAGTGCCTCGAACGCAGAGCGGCTCCGCGGAGTCGCCGAAGCGCTCGCCGCCGACGACTCGGTGCGCATCGACATCCTCGCGGGCGGCTCCCGCGCCGAAGACGGTGACGAGGCGGCCGAGGCGGTGCGCGACGCCGCCCGCCACGGCGTCACCGCGGTGATCGCCTTCAACGACCTCGTCGCCCTCGGCCTCATGACCCGGCTGCGCGAGCTCGGCGTGGACGTGCCGGGTGACCTCTCGGTCGCGGGCTTCGACGATGTGCCGATGTCGCGATACGCGACGCCCCGGCTGACGAGCATGTCGGTGCCGCGCGCCGAGATGGGCGCCCAGGTGTGGGCGCGACTGCGCACCCTCATGGCGGGCGGCCCGATCGCGCACTCGGTGTTCTACCGTCCACGACTCGAGGCCCGCGAGAGCACCGGGGCGATGCGATGACGACGCCCGAGCACGCCGTCGCCGTCGACCAGCGCGCGGTCGACCGCCGGGCGAAGCGGAGCCGGGTGCTCGCGGTGCTCGACCAGCGCGGAGCCGACGCCGTCGTGCTGCGCTCGCACGCCGCGGTCGCCTGGTACCTCGACGGCGCCCGCACCCACGTCTCGCTCGCGGGCGAACCCGTCGCCGCGGTCGTCGTCGGCCGCGACGGCGACGAACTGCGCGTCTTCGAGAACGAGGCGGAGCGGCTGCTCGCCGAGGAACTCGGCGGAGACGCCGCAGCGCCGCCCGGCGGACGCGCCGCCGCGGCGGACGCCGCTGAACGACTCGCCGTCGTGCGGGTGCCGTGGCATCAGACGCTCGTGCCGACCGGGCTCGCTGCGATCGACGAGACCGACGCCGCCGCCGAGCTGCGCGCAGCGCGGGCGAGCCTGCTGCCGGGGGAGCTGGCGCGGTATCGCGCGCTGTGCCGAGAGGTCGCAGAGGTGCTGACGGATGTCGCGAGCGCTGCCGATTCCCGCGACACCGAGTTCGACGTGGCTGCGAGGCTGGCCGCGGAGCTCGTCGCCCGCGGCATCGACCCGCTCGTGACCCTCGTCGCCGGACGATCGAGGCTCGGCCACCGGCATCCGCTGCCCACCGCCTGGCCGCTCGGCGACCGGGCGATGCTCGTCGTCTGCGGTCGGCGGCACGGGTTGATCGCGAACGCGACACGCTGGGTGCGGTGGGGTGAGGCCTCTCGTGACGAGCGTGACGCCGAACGACGCATCCTCGAGGTCGAGGCGGAGTTCCTCGGCGCGACGCGGATCGGCTCCACGATCGGCACGGCGTTCGAGACCGGCATCGCCGCGTACGGGCGGCACGGCTTCGACCCCGAGGAATGGCGGCGGCATCACCAAGGGGGCGCGGCCGGGTACGCCGGGCGCGACCCGCGGGCGACGCCGGCCGTCGCCGAGCTGGTGCAGCCGCATCAGCCGTTCGCCTGGAATCCGACCGCGCCGGGCGCGAAGGTGGAAGACACCGTGCTCGTCACCGACGCGGGTCTCGAGGCGCTGACCGTCGATGCGCGCTGGCCGACCGTGCCGGTGGCGGGTCTCGAGCGGCCGATCGAACTCGACCGTGTAGAGTTCGGATAGCGCTTTCCCAGGGATACCATGGGCGGCGTCCGATGATCGACGACGATTCGCGAGGAGCACCGATGTCCGGCATCCGCATCGACGGGGGCGACGACCGCCTGCGCATCCGCACCGGTGAGGCCGTGCTCGCCGAGTACGTGCACCGGCCCACCGATCCAGGACTCGAGTCGCCACGCCCGTACTTCAGCCCGATACGCACCCTCGGCGGCGAGGTCGTCTCGCTCTTCCGTCCGCACGACCACGTCTGGCACAAGGGAATCGCCTGGTCTCTGCCCGTCGTCGGTGACGAGAACTTCTGGGGCGGCCCCACCTTCGTCGACGGCCGGGGCTACACGCAACTGCCCAACAACGGCACGCAGGCGCATCGCTCTTTCACGGATGCCGCGGAGCCCGACACTGCCGCAACGGTCGAGCGCCTCGACTGGGTCACCGAGGCCGGCGGGACCGTCTTCGAGGAGCAGCGCACGATCAGTGCCGCCCTCGTCGACGGCGAGCCGGCGTGGTTCCTGGGATTCGAGACGCGTCTCCGCAACGTCAGCGACCACGCGATCTCGATCGGCTCGCCCACGACCCGCGGCCGCGACAACGCGGGGTACGGCGGTCTCTTCTGGCGCGGGCCGCGATCGTTCACCGGCGGCGATGTGCTGGCACCCGGCGTCGTCGGGGGAGACGAGCTGCGCGGCATCCGCTCGCCCTGGATGGGCTTCAGCGGGCGCCATGACGGCACCGACGGCGCCTCGACGATCGTGATGGTCGACGACCCAGGCAACGTGCAGCATCCGCCGCAGTGGTTCGCCCGCTCCGAGGACTTCGCCTGCCTCTGCCCCGCGCCGTTCTTCAGCGAGGAGCACCTCGTCGAGCCGGGCGACACGCTCGGGCTGCGCTACGGCGTCGTGATCGCCGACGGCGCGAGCGACGCCGACCGGGCCGAGCGACTCGCCGCTGCCGGGGCGGCGCTGTTGCGCGACACGGCGGCGTCCGAGCCGGCGATGTCTGCGCCGGCGATGTCCGCGCCGGCGACGTCGGACGCCTCGTGACCGCCCGGTCGCCGGCCTTCCCCGGCGCCACCTCCGTGAGCGCACTCGCCGTCTACACGGACGCCGCGCCCGACGGGCTCGCCGGAGGCACGCCGCACCTGCACACCGTCTCGACCGAGGCGTACCTCGTCGTCGCGGGCCGCGGACGCCTGCAGACCGTCGATGGTTCGGGCTTCGCGGAGCACCGTCTCGAACCCGGCTCGCTCGTGTGGTTCGCACCCGGCGTGATCCATCGCGCCGTCAACGACGGTGGGCTCGAGGTGCGGGTGATCATGCAGAACGCCGGACTGCCCGAGGCGGGCGACGCCGTGATGACCTTCCCCGACGAGGTGCTCGCCGACTCGGAGCGATACCGCGCGGCCGCCGCGCTGCCGGGTTCGGACCAACCCGATGACGAGCGGCTCGCCGCTGCGCTCGCACGCCGCGACCTCGCGGTCGAGGGCTTCCGCGAGCTGTTCGACGCCGACGGGCGGCTCGATGCCTCCCGGCTGCAACGCCTCTACTCGCGCGCCGTCGCCCTCGTGGCACCGAGAGCGCCGGCCTGGCGTCGGCAGTGGGAGTCGGGGGCGCT
Organism: Agromyces sp. GQ35; assembly: GCF_059758475.1. Classification (NCBI taxonomy): domain Bacteria; kingdom Bacillati; phylum Actinomycetota; class Actinomycetes; order Micrococcales; family Microbacteriaceae; genus Agromyces; species Agromyces sp. GQ35. The sequence goes on from NZ_JCAXEO010000001.1 coordinate 2,101,617, forward strand.
CGCCGTCGCCCTCGAGACCGGTGACCGCCTCGATGCGCTCGACGACGGCCGTGATCCCGGCCTCGCCGAGGCTCGCGTGACGCGTGCACCGGCGAGCGATGCGTTCGGCATGTGCGGATGCCTCGTCCGCTACGGCACCGACACCGACACCGACGCCGCCGCTGCCCGAACCTCTGCCCCGTCACCCGCCGCGACGCCCGTCCCCGTCTCGCCGCAGAAGGAGAGCAATGCCTGAGACCGCCCCCCTCCGCGCCGCGATCATCGGCACCGGGGCCATCGCCAACGCGCACGCGACGGCGTTGGCCGCGACCTCCGACGCCGAGCTCGTCGCCGTCGTCGACCGCGACCCGGCGTCGGCTCGTGCGTTCGCGGCGCGTTGGAACGTGCCGACCGTCGCCGATTCGATCGAGGTGCTGCTCGAGGGCGACGCCGTCGACGTCGTGCACGTCTGCACCCCTCCGGGTGTGCACGCCGAGCAGGCGATCGCGGCACTCGATGCCGGCCGGCACGTGGTCTGCGAGAAGCCCGCCGCCCTCTCACTCGATGAGCTCGATGCCATGACCGCCGCCGCGGAGCGCAACGACCGCCGTCTCGCCGTCGTCTTCCAGCAGCGCACCGGCACCGCCGCCGCCCATGTGCGCCGCCTGCTCGACGAGGGGGCGCTCGGCCGCCCGCTCGTGGCGACCTGCCAGACCCTCTGGTACCGCGATCCCGGGTACTTCGCCGTGCCCTGGCGCGGCAAGTGGGCGACCGAGGGAGGCGGGCCGACGCTCGGCCACGGCATCCACCAGATCGATCTGCTCGCCTGGCTCCTCGGCGACTGGGCGAGCGTGCAGGGCCAGCTCTGGCGGCTCGACCGTGAGACCGAGACCGAAGACGTCTCGACCGCGGTCGTCACGTTCACGGGCGGCACCGTGGCGTCTGTCATCACGAGCGCGCTCTCGCCTCGCGAGACGAGCTCGATCCGTATCGATACCGAGCACGCCACGGTGACCGTCGATCATCTCTACGGTCACGGCCATGAGCACTGGCGCATCACTCCCGCTCCGCACGTCGAGGGCGCCGTGGCAGCGGCATGGGCGCTGCCCGAGGTCGAGGAGGCGAGCGGACACGACCCGCTGGTTCGAGACATCTACTCGGCGTTGCGTTCCGGCGATCCGCTGCCGTCGACGGCTGCGGGTGCCGCGCGGTCGCTCGAGATCGTCACCGCGATCTACTCCTCGGCGGCGACCGGGCGGCAGGTGACGCCCGCGACGCTTCGCGACGATGTCGCTCGTGGCCGGAGCCTCGAGAGCCCGGTGACCGACCTGCGTCGTTCCTGAACGATACCTGTACCCGGCCCGCGACCCGGCCGGCTCGTGTAATTGCTCCCGATATAGCCCTGATCAGGTTATCTCGAAGCGCCGTCGGTGCCTGGCTCGAGGCATCCGGAAACGAATTGAAACGATTTTGCGGATTCGGTTGACCGGTAGATTTCGCTCGACTACCGTGAGGGAAGCGCTTTCCCACCCGCGTGGAACGCACCAGGCAGACACAGACGTTTCCAGGAGGACGATGATGTTCAACATTCGCAACCGCCGCACGGCGGTCGCCGCCGCGGCACTCACCGCTGCTGCAGCGCTCGCGCTCTCGGCATGCTCCGGAGGCGGCGAGGCTCCCGCGGCCAGCTACGATCCCGACGAGAAGGTCACCCTCGACCTCGCCTTCTGGGGCAACGACGTGCGCGCAGCCCTCTACGAAGACGCGATCGCCGCGTTCAACGAGGAGTACCCGAACATCACGGTCAACACCTCGTTCCTCGGCTTCCCCGAGTTCTGGGAGAAGCGCCAGACCGAGGCGGCCGGCGGCGGACTGCCCGACGTCATGCAGTTCGACTACTCCTACCTCCGCCAGTATTCGGAGAACGGCCTGCTGCTCGACCTCGCGCCGTACCTCGGCAACATCATCGACACCGAGCCGCTCTCGCAGAACATCCTCGACATCGGCGTGGTCGGCGACGAGACCACGGGCATTCCGACCTCCACGAACGCGTGGGGCATGTACACGAACCCGAAGCTGCTCGAACAGGTCGGCATCGACGAATTCGCCGGCGGTGACTGGCAGGACTACGACGCCTGGATGAAAGAGGTCAGCGATGCCGCTGTCGCGCAGGGCGTCGAGCTCTGGGGCGGCACCGACTGGACCGGCCGCATCCAGAACTTCGAGGTGCAGCAGCGCGCCGCCGGTGAAGACCTCTTCACCGAAGAGGGCGAGCCGAACTTCACCGAAGACGATCTTCGTGCGTTCTGGGAGCAGGGTGACCAGATGCGCACCGACGGCTCGGTCATCGGGCAGCAGCGGCTCGAAGAGATCTACCCGCTCTCCGCGTTCGACTCGGCGCTCACTGCAAGCGAACTCACGTGGGACAACTTCGGCGCCGGGTACCTCGGCAACCTCGGAGCCGACTACACCGAGCTCGGCCTGATCGAGCCACCCGTGACCGAGGAGGGCGCGAAGGACCTCTACCTGAAGCCGTCGATGCTGCACTCGATCTCGGCCGGGACCGAGCACCCCGAGGCTGCGGCAACCCTCGTGAACTTCCTCGTGAACAGCCCGGAGTCCGGCGCGGCGTTCGGTACGAACCGCGGCCTGCCCGCGTCGACGACCGCCCTCGAAGGCGCTGACCTCGACCCGCTGAGCCAGCAGATCGCCGACTACGAGGCATCCATCGAGGCCCGCCTCGGCGACGCGCCGCCCGTGCCGATCGTCGGCTACGGCGGCCTCGAAGAGAAGTTCCGTCAGATCGGTCAGGAGCTCGGCTACGGCACCCTGACCGTCGACGACGCCGTCGACCAGTTCTTCAGCGAGATGGACATCGTCCTCAACCAGTAACACCCACGGCCACGGGGCCCGGCACCGTTCCACCCGCCGGGCCCCGGTACTGTTTTCCTCGCAGGAACCGGAGAACCATCGTGAGCACCACGGAAACCCGATCGATCGTCACGGCCGACGCCGAAGGCCGCAGCATGCGCAAGAGCCTGCGCCAGATCAAGCGCGACGAAGGCAAGATCCCGACGAGCGCCGGCCGGCGAAAGCACGTCCGTCGCGAGACGGCCGCGGGCTACGGCTTCCTCATGCCGTGGCTGATCGGCTTCGTCGGTCTCACCGTCGGTCCGATGATCTACTCGCTCTACCTCGCGTTCACGAAGTACAACCTCTTCAAAGATCCCGAGTGGATCGGGTTCGACAACTTCGTGCGCATGTTCACGGACGACCCGAACTACATCCAGTCGGTGCAGATCACCCTCGTCTACGTGCTCGTCGGCACGCCGATCAAGCTCGCCGCGGCGCTCGGCATCGCGATGCTGCTGAACTACCGCAACAAGGGTTCGGGCTTCTTCCGATCCTCGTTCTACGCGCCGTCGCTCATCGGCGCCTCGGTCTCCGTCGCGATCGTGTGGCGGGCGATGTTCTCCACCGACGGCCCCGTCGACAATTCGCTGAGCTTCTTCGGCATCAACATCGGCGGATGGGTCGGCAACGTCGATCTCGTCATTCCGATGATGATCCTGCTCGCGGTCTGGCAGTTCGGCGCCCCGATGGTGATCTTCCTCGCGGGTCTCAAGCAAGTGCCGCAAGAGCTGTACGAGGCGGCAGAGGTCGACGGCGCCGGTCCGGTGCGCAAGTTCCGCTCGGTCACGGTCCCGATGCTCTCGAGCGTCATCTTCTTCAACCTGCTGCTCGAGACGATCAACGCCTTCCAGGTCTTCGCGTCGGCGTACATCATCTCCAACGGCTCCGGCGGGCCCGCCGGCATGACGAACTTCTACACCGTCTACCTCTACAAGCGCGGCTTCGCCGACCTGCAGATGGGGTACGCCTCGGCCATGGCCTGGGTGCTCGTCATCGCGGTGGCGATCATCGCCTTCATTCTGTTCAAGACCCAGAAGTCATGGGTGCACTACGCGGGAGAGAACCGATGAGCACGACGACGGATGTCCCACGCGCCGAGTTCCTCGAGGTCAGCACCGAGCCTGCACCACCCCGGCGTCGGGGCGTGAAGCGCAAGACGGTCAACACCGTCATCTGGTTCGTGGTGCTGCTGGCTCTCACCGCGGTGATCCTCTACCCGCTCGTCTGGCTGCTGCTCTCGACCTTCAAGCCGTCGAGCGAGTTCGGCCAGAACCCGGGCCTGATTCCCGAGAACCCGACGATCGACAATTACGTCAAGGTGCTCGAGGGCATCGGCGGCACACCGCTCTGGCGGTTCTTCGCGAACTCGCTCTTCATCGCCCTGATGGCGGTGATCGGCACCCTGTTCTCGTCGGCGCTCGCGGCCTACGCGTTCGCGCGCATCAAGTTCCGCGGGGTGGGCGTGCTGTTCGCGGCGATGATCGGCACGCTTCTGCTGCCGTTCCACGTGATCATCATTCCGCAGTACATCATGTTCAATAAGCTCGAGCTGGTCGACACGTACTGGCCGCTCATCCTGCCGAAGTTCCTCGCGACCGAGGCGTTCTTCGTCTTCCTGATCGTGCAGTTCATCCGCAACATCCCGCGCGACATGGACGAAGCGGCTCGCATCGACGGCGCCGGCCACGTGCGCATCTTCACGTCGATCATCCTGCCGCTCATCAAGCCGGCCTTGATCACCTCGGCGATCTTCGCGTTCATCTGGACCTGGAACGACTTCCTGGGGCCGCTGCTGTACGTCAACAGTCCAGAGAAGTACCCCCTGCCGATCGCCCTCCGGCTCTACAACGACGCGACGTCGACGAGCGACTACGGCGCGACTGCCGCCGTCTCGTTCCTCGCGCTGCTGCCGATCCTGATCTTCTTCATCGTCTTCCAGCGATTCCTGGTCGACGGTGTCGCCACTCAGGGACTGAAGGGCTAGGCAGCGGATGTCGCGAGCCACCGAACGCGCGGAGCGTCGGGCAGCCGAGTCGGGCAGCGGCCCGACGGCCGAGACCGCGCCGCCGCGCTTCGCCGGTGCGCGGAGCGCCTTCGGGCTCCTCGGCGAAGTGCTGCTCGTCGGCGTCCTCGTGGCGCTGCTCTCGCTGCCGGTGATCACGCTGCCCGTCGCGCTCGCCGCGGGCGTGCGGCATCTCGGGCGCTTCCTGCGTGCAGAGGACTCGGGGCTCGAGTGGTTCTGGCGTGATGTGCGGTCGGCGCTCGCCGGCGGCATCGCGGTCGGCGCGGCATCCGTCGCCGTCGGGCTCGTGCTCGCGCTCGACCTCGACCTCGCGGCATCCGGAGCCCTGCCCGGTGCGCCGCTCATCGGACTGGTGGGCTGGCTCGGGGTCGCCGCGCTCGTGCTCGTGCTCTTCACCGCGGCGGGTCGGTGGAGCCCCGAGTCGGGCTGGCTCGGGGCGCTCCGTGAGGTGCCGGGCACGCTCCGCGGCGATCTCGCGGGCGCGGGCTACCTGCTCGCGACAGCGGTCTTCGCGGTCGTGGTGACCTGGCAGCTCGTTCCGCTCGCCATTCCGGCACTCGGCTGCGTCGCCCTCGCGATCGTCGCGGTGCCCGAGCGCCCACGCCGTCGGCGCGGGGCGGGGGCGTGACTCGAGGCGACCCGTCGCGTCCTGCCGCCGTGGGCTGCTGACGCGACCCTCGGCATCTTCGTGCACTGAGGCGCGTACTCGGTGCCGGCATGGGTCGAGCCGACGGGTGCACTCGGTGCGGTGCCCGGCGAAGTGGGTGCCGACGACGTCGTGCCGACGACGAAGCACCACGACGGCATCGCGCGCTGGCCGGCGCCCGGTTCGGGGGAGCTCACGACGGTCGCGCGCGGGCCGAAGCGCGACCTCATCTCACCGCTCGCCGACGCGCCCGTACGCCCACCCGCGCGTCACGACCTTTTGCGCACACACGACCGTTGCGAGATCACCCGTTTGCGGCAAATGGTCGTGGCGTATCGCGATCGGCCGTGGCGTGCGTGGCACCCGTCGTGCGTGTGCAAATGGTCGTGGCGTATCGCGATCGGCCATGGCGTGCGTGGCACCCGTCGTGCGGGCTGCCGCGCACGCCGCGAGCGATCGAAACCGATCCGTGACATTCGCTCATTGACCGATTGAATCGGTTCACGCTACAGTTTCGGGAAGCGCTTTCCAACGACGGAGGCGCGCCCGAGCCCACGAACCACCTGGAGGACGACGATGTTCACGAATCGCCGACGGCGAGGCCTGCTCGCCACCGCAGCTCTGACCGGAGCGGCACTGCTCGCCCTCACCGGCTGCGCGAGCGGAACCGACGAGGCCGCCGCCTACGACCCCGAGGCCGAGGTCACGCTCAGCTTCACGTGGTGGGGCAACGACGACCGCGCCCAGCGGTACCAGGCGCTGATCGACGCGTTCCAGGAAGAGCACCCGAACATCACGATCGAGGGCACGTTCACCGACTTCCCGTCGTACTGGGAGAAGCGCCAGACCGAGGCAGCCGGCGGGGGCCTGCCCGACGTCTGGCAGTTCTCCGACTCCTACTTGCGCGAGTACGCCGAGGCCGGCCTCCTGCTCGACCTCGACACGGTCGTCGACCAGATCGACTTCGACGCCTTCGAGGAGTCCCTGCGTCAGACCGGCCAGCTCGAGGGCGTGCAGTACTCACTGCCCACGGGCTACAGTGCCTGGTCCGTCTTCCTCAACGACGATCTGGTGACCGCCGCCGGCGTCGAGCCCTATGAGGGCGGCACGAGCACCGCGGAGTACATCGACTGGATGAAGACCGTGACGGATGCCACGGGCGGAACCGTCTACGGCGGCACCGACATGACGCAGCGCATTCAGACCTTCGAGAACGAACTGCGCCAGCAGGGCAAGAACCTGTACACCGAAGAGGGCGAGCTCGGATTCACCGAAGACGAGCTGCGCGACTTCTGGAACTCGGGCGCCGAAGCGCGTGACGGCGTCGCCGTGCCGCAACAGCGACTCGAAGAGATCGCGCCGAAGTCGGGCTTCGGAGCCGGCCTCACCGCGAGCGAAGCGAGCTGGAGCAACTTCCTCGGCGGGTACCTCGCCGACTCGGGTGCCTCCGGCGTGACGCTGGTCGCCCCGCCCACCGACGAGCCCGGCGAGAAGGACCTCTACCGGCAGGCGGGCCTGCAGGTCGCGATCTCCGCCGACACCGAGCACCCCGAAGCGGCGGCACTCTGGCTCGACTACATCGTCAACAGCGAGGCGGCCGGCGAGATCTTCGGCACGACGCTCGGCTTCCCGGCGTCCGAGACGAAGCTCGCCGGCACCACGCTCGAGGGGATCGACGCGCAGGTGGCCGACTACCTCGACTCGGTCGCCGACCGCATCGGCGACGCTCCGCCGGTTCCGGTCGTCGGGTACGGCTCGCTCGAGCAGACCTTCTGGGACCTCGGCAAGTCCATCGGCCTCGGCGCGCTGAGCGTCGACGACGCGGTCGACCAATTCTTCACCGAGGCCGGAGTCATTCTCGGCTGAGACATCCGCCGTTCGGTGCCACGGGCGCCCGGGTCGCGATCGCGACCCGGGCGCCCGTGGCACGCTAGTCTGGGAGCGACCACTGGAATGCGCTTTCCCATTCGCGAAGCTGGAGGATTCCCACCGTGCACTACGGCGCCGACTACAACCCCGAGCAGTGGCCCGAAGAGATCTGGCCCGACGACGTCGCGCGCATGCGCGAGGCCGGCGTCACCATGGTGAGCCTCGGCATCTTCTCGTGGTCGCGAATCCAGCCGCGTGAGGGCGAGTTCGACTTCGCATGGCTCGACCGCGTGATCGCCCTGCTGCACGAGGGCGGCATCGCCGTCGACCTCGCGACGGCGACCGCCTCGCCGCCGCCGTGGGCCTCGGCGAGTTACCCCGAGCTGCTCCCGCAGGATGAGAACGGCGCAACGTACTGGCCGGGCAGCCGGCAGCAGTTCGCGCCCTCGTCGCCGGTCTACCGGCGCCTCGCCGGCGAGCTGGTCACCGCGATCGCCGAGCGCTACGCGGGGCACCCTGCCGTCGTCATGTGGCACATCAACAACGAGTACGGCTGCCACGTCAACATGGACTTCTCGGATGCCGCGCGCGACGCCTTCCGTCGTTGGCTGGCCGCCCGCTACGCCGGCGTCGACGCGCTCAACCAGGCGTGGGGCACCAACTTCTGGTCGCAGCGCTACCAGTCGTTCGACGAGGTCTTCCCGCCCCGGAAGGCGCCGTACAGCCACAACCCGGGCCAGCTGCTCGACTACCGCCGGTTCACGAGCGACATGCTGCTCGAGTGCTACCTCATGGAGCGCGAGATCATCCGCGCGGCCGGGGCGACGCAGCCGATCACGACGAACTTCATGGGGGCGTTCAAGCCGGCGAACTACGAGCAGTGGGCGCCGCACGTCGACGTCATCAGTGACGACGCCTACCCCGACCCGAACGACCCCGAGTCGTTCCGTGCCGCGGCGTTCCAGCGCGACCTCATGCGCTCGCTGAAGCCCGAGGTGCCGTGGTTGCTGATGGAGCAGGCCACGAACGCGCTGAACTGGCGACCGTCGAACGCGCCGAAGTCGCCCGGCCAGATGGCGGCACTCAGCGCGCAGGCGATCGGTCGCGGCGCAGACGGCATCCTGTTCTTCCAATGGCGGCAGTCCCGGGCGGGCGCCGAGAAGTTCCACTCGGCGATGCTGCCGCACGCGGGCACCCAAACCCGAACCTGGAGCGAGGTCACCGAGCTCGGCCGGCGACTCGGCGCGCTCAGCGCGCAGGGCACGCTGCCGTCCGCGCCGGCCGGCGAGACCGACGCCCGGGTCGCGCTCGTCTTCGACTGGGAGAACTGGTGGGCCGTCGAGGCCTCCGACCACCCCATGAACGAGCTCGACTACCTCGAGGTCGTGCAGCGTTGGTACCGGGCTCTGCACCGGCGGCACGTGCAGGTCGACATCGTGCCGCCCGAGCGCGTCGACGCCCGCTACTCCCTTGCGATCGCGCCGTTGCTGTACCTGCTGCGCGACGAGGGGGCTCTGGCGCTGACGAGCTTCGTCGACGGAGGCGGTCATCTGCTCGCCGGCCCGTTCTCCGACATCGTCGACGAGCACGATCGGTTCCGCGATGGCGGATTCCTCACGCAGCTCGGCGAGCTCTGCGGAGTTCGTCTCGAGGACTTCGGGGCGCTCGTCGCGACCGGTGCCGCGGGACCGGGTGAGCGCGAGGCGGCGTTCGCAGGTGCACGCGACGATGCCGGTGCCACCGTGTCGAACAGGGTCGCGGGCGTCGGCACGTACCTCGCCGAAGAGATCGTGGCGACGGATGCCGCGGTCGAGGCGACCTTCACGAGCGGCCGCCGCAAGGGGCATCCGGCCCTCACCGCGCGTCGTACCGCGCAGGGCGTGGCGCGCTACCTCGCCACCGTTCCCGATGAGGCCGGGGTCGGCTCCATCGTCGACCACGTGCTCGCCGACGCCGGAATCGAACCCGTCGTCGCCGGCCTGCCCGCGCACGTCGAGGCCGCCCGGCGGGGTTCCCTCCTGACCCTCATCCACCACGGTGCGCACGAGGCCGAGGTGACGATCGACATCGCCGGCGTCGACGCCGTCACCGGCCGTCACGTCGACCAGGTCGCGCTCGCTCCGTTCGACTGGGTGCTCCTGCGGCAGGACGCGTGAGCGCCGAGCGCGATACGATGCCCCAAACGCGAGGAGGCGCCATGCGTGCCGTCATTCTGAGCGGCTCCGGTCGCTACGCCGACCCATGGCACCCGTACTCAGAGACGACGCCGCGGCTCGCGGAGCTCGCCGAATCCGCCGGATTCGCCGTGACCGTGGCCGACGACATCGACACCGCGCTGGCGGAGCTCGGTGACGATGTTCGCCTCATCATCGTGAATGCGGGCGACCCCGAGGGGCCGATCACGCGGCAGGACGCGGACGCGCCGGCGATCGAGGCGTCCAGCGCAACTGCACCGGATCCGGCCCGGCTCGTCGCCGCGAATGCCGTCTTCGAGGCGGCGATCGAGCGCGGCGTCGGCATCCTCGCCCTGCACGCCGCCGCGGCGAGCCTGCGCGACTACCCGGCGTACGAGCGAGCGCTCGGTGCCCGCTGGGTGCGCGGGCATTCCTGGCATCCGCCCATCGGCGACGCCCACGTGCACCTCGTCGGCAACCATGCGATCACCGAGGGATTCGCCGACTTCACGGTCTTCGACGAGCGGTACACCGACTTCCGGCTCGATGCCGTGATCGAGCCGATCGCCGAGCACGAGCACGACGGTACGCGCCACCCGCTCGTATGGGCGCGCGAGTTCGGGCACTCCCGGCTCGTCTACGACGCGCTCGGACACGACGCGCGCTCCTACGACTCGGCTGGCCACCGCGAGCTGCTCGGGCGTTCGCTCGCCTGGCTCGCCCGCGTGCCAGCACTCACGGCGAACGACCGGTGAGCCGCGTCGTCTTCGCCCCTGACTCATTCAAGGGCACGGCGAGCGCAGCGGATGCCGCAGCCGCCCTCGCCCGCGGCTGGCACTCGGCACGGCCCGCCGACGACGTCGTGCTGCGACCGATGGCCGACGGCGGGGAGGGGACGCTCGACGCCTTCGAGGCGGCCGTGACCGGGTCGAGGCGCATGCCCGTCGTCGTGCGCGGCCCGGTGTCGGAGCCGGTCGCGACCCACTGGCTGCTGCTGCCCGACGGCACCGGCGTCGTGGAACTCGCCGCGACCTCCGGCATCACCCTGCTCGACCCGCTCGAGCCGCTCGACGCGCACTCGGCCGGCTTCGGCGAGGCGATCGACGCCGCCCTCGACTCCGGAGTCGAACGAGTGCTGCTCGCTCTCGGCGGCAGCGCCAGCACCGACGGGGGAGTCGGGGCGTTGGCGGTCCTGGGCGGTCGGTTCCTCGACGCCGACCGGCGCCCGGTGCGACTCGGCAATCGCGGTCTCGGCACGCTCGCCCGGGTCGACCTCTCGACACTGCGCCCGCTGCCGAGCGGCGGCGCGGTGGTGCTCGGCGACGTCACGAACCCATTGCTCGGCGAGCTCGGCGCCGCGACGATCTTCGGGCCGCAGAAGGGCGCGGACAGCGCGATGGTCGAGGTGCTCGACGGCAACCTCGCGCGGCTCGCCCGACTCGTACCGGGAGTCTCGCCCGAGACTCCCGGTGCGGGCGCTGCGGGTGGAGCAGGCTTCGGGCTGCTCGCCTGGGGAGCTGAGATGGGCGGCGGCTCCTCGCTCGTCGCCGCCGCGATCGGGCTCGATCGGAACCTCGCCGATGCCCGACTGGTGATCACCGGCGAGGGGCGCTTCGACGGGCAGTCCGAGGCGGGCAAGGCGCCGAGCGAGGTCGCCCGACTGGCGGCGGCTGCGGGGGTGCCGGTGGCGCTCGTCGCCGGCGCGATCACGGCCGAGCCGCGCGGGTTCGCGGCAACCGTCGCCTTGACCACGCTCGCCGGCGGTGCCGCCGCCGCGATGGCGGATCCGATCCGCTGGCTCGAGGCGGCCGGGGCGCGGCTCGCCGAGGAATGGTCGGCAGGCCGGGAGCTCGGCAGCGCGGACTGACTCGTCCGCACCGCCGCCTCGGCGTCGTCAGATGTGGTGCAGGCCCGGATGCGGGTGCGGCTTCGGGCGCTCGTCGCTCACGTAGTCGCCCTCGGGTGCAGCCGGATCGTGCGTCTGGGGATGCTCTTCGGTCGAGGTGTACTCGCCCACGGCCGACTCGTCGTCGGCGACGCCGTCGGTGCGGGTGTAGTCACCGGCGACGGTGCGCTCGTGCGGTGCTTCTCCGTCGACCTCGGTGTAGCTGCCTTCGACCTCGTCGCTGGCATCGACCGCGTCGGCGGGCAGGTTCGGCTCGTCGGGCTGCTGCTCGGCGGGTCGGTTCGATTCGGACATCATCGCTCCCTCACTCGTGGTCGGGGCGCCGTCATCAGGGCGACGTCTCGCTCCCCATGCTATGCGCCTGCGCCACGAGTTGAGCTGCCCGCCGTGCAGGCCGCGCTCAGACTCTCGGGACCAGTCCTGTCGCACGGGACCACGGAGAACGCGGATCCGGCGCGACAGGACTGGGCCTGAGTTCGAGCAGAATGCCCGTCAGGCGCCGACTCGGGCGGCGCGCGCGTACTGCTCGCGAATGAGCGGGCGCGTGTCCATCGCGAGCTCCTCATCGAGGTCGAGCGGCCACGACGGGCGTGCCCCGGACAGCACCCAGCTCGCCTGTCGAGCGGCTCCGTCGGCGACGTACTCACCGGGTGCGGGCACCACGACCGGCAGGTCGAACACCTGCGCGGCGATGCGACGCACCGCGGGGTTCTGCGCCGCCCCGCCGATCAACAGCACCCGTGATGCCGCGACACCCTGCCCTCGCACGGCGTCGAGCCCGTCGGCGAGGCCGCAGAGCAGGCCCTCGATGGCCGAACGCGCGATCGACGTTCGAGTGGTGTTGGCGAGCGTGAGACCTGCGAACGAGGCCGTGGCGTCCGGGCGGTTCGGGGTGCGTTCGCCTTCGAAGTACGGCACGAGCACCACCCCGGATGCCCCGGGCGCCGCCTCGAGCGCGAGCCGCCCGAGCTCGGCGTGATCGACGCCGAGCAGGCCGGCCGTCACGTCGAGCACGCGGGCGGCGTTGAGCGTGGCGATGAGGGGAAGGCCCCGCCCCGTTGCGTCGGCGAAGCCCGCGACCGTTCCCGAGTCGTCGGCGGTGGCGGCATCCGTGACCGCGAAGACGGTGCCGCTCGTGCCGATCGACACGACGACATCGCCGGATGCCGCGTCGAGACCGAGTGCTGCGGCGGCGTTGTCGCCGGCGCCCGCGCCGACCAGGATGCCGTCGGGCGTGCTGCCTGCGGCCTCGTGTGGTTCCAGCACCCGGGGGAGGATCGCGTCGTGCCCGAGCGCGCGTGCGAGGAGCTCGCGATCGTAGCCGTCGACGCCCCAGTACGCCGTGCCGCTCGCGTCGGACCGGTCGGTCGTGAGTTCCTCGAGCACCGGGCCGAGGAGTGACTCCCCGGCCGGTCCGTAGCCGCGCAGCCGCCAGGTGAGCCAGTCGTGGGGGAGTGCCACCGCGGCGACGCGCGCCGCGGCATCCGGTTCGGCGTCGCGAAGCCAGCGCAGCTTCGTCGCCGTGAACGAGGCCACCGGCACGACGCCCGTGCGCCGGGCGTACTCGGCGGCGCCCACCTCGGCGATGAGGTCGCGTGCGGCCTGCGCCGAACGCGTGTCGTTCCAGAGCAGGGCGTCGCGGATGACGCGGCCCTCGCCATCGAGCACGACCATGCCGTGCTGCTGGCCGGCGATCGAGATCGCCGCGACATCGTCGAGCCCGCCCGCGTCGGCGAACGCCGAGAGCAGGGCGCCCCACCACGCGGCGGGGTCGACCTCGGTGCCGTCGGGGTGGGGAGCGCGACCCGAACGAACGAGCGCCCCGGTCGCGGCATCCCGAATCACGACCTTGCAGGCCTGCGTCGACGAATCGACACCGGCGACGAGCTCAGTCATGTGAGCTAGCGCCTCGCGCCGAGCAGGTGCTCGGTCGCGAGCTGTTGCAGCCGCACGAAGCCGCCGCCCTTGCCGCCGTAGTACGCGTCGGCATCGAAGTCCTCGTACGCCGAGCGGTCGGCGAGGAACTCGGCGTAGGTCTCGCCCTCGTTCAGCGTCGGCACCGCGAGCTCGGGGACGCGGGCGGCCTCGAGCGCCTCCTGCACCTCGGGGTCGGCGCGGAAGGCCGCGGCGCGCTCCTTGAGCAGCAGGTACGTGCGCATGTTCGCCGCGGCGGACTCCCACACGCCCTTCTCGTCTTCGGTGCGCGAGGGCTTGTAGTCGAAGTGGCGCGGACCCTCGTAGGCGGGCACGCCGCCGGGGCCGCCGTTCTCGAGCAGGTCGACGAGCGCGAACGCGTTGTGCAGGTCGCCGTGGCCGAAGACGAGGTCCTGGTCGTACTTGATGCCGCGCTGCCCGTTGAGGTCGATGTGGAAGAGCTTGTTGTGGAACAGCGCCTGCGCGATGCCGGCGGCGAAGTTCAAGCCTGCCATCTGCTCATGGCCGACCTCGGGGTTGAGGCCGACGAGCTCGGGGCGCTCGAGGGAGTCGATGAACGCGATCGCGTGGCCGAGCGTCGGCAGCAGGATGTCGCCGCGAGGCTCGTTGGGCTTCGGCTCGATCGCGAACTTGATGTCGTAGCCCTTGTCGGTGACGTAGTCGCCGAGCAGGTTGACCGCCTCGCGGTAGCGTTCGAGCGCCTGGCGGATGTCCTTTGCGGCGTCGTACTCGGCGCCTTCGCGGCCTCCCCACATGACGAACGTCTTCGCGCCGAGCTCGGCGCCGAGGTCGAGCTGGCGGAACACCTTGCGCAGGGCGTAGCGACGCACATCGCGGTCGTTGGCGGTGAAGCCGCCGTCTTTGAAGACCGGTGCGCTGAACAGGTTCGTCGTGACCATCGGGATGATGAGGCCGGTCGACTCGAGCGCACCCTTCAGACGGTCGATCTGGGTCTGGCGCGCGGCATCCGTCGATCCGAACGCGAAGAGGTCGTCGTCGTGGAAGGTCAGGCCGTAGGCGCCGAGCTCGTCGAGCTTCTCGACGACCTGCACGACATCGAGCGGATGCCGCGTGGGGCCGCCGAACGGATCGGTGCCGTTGTAGCCCACGGTCCAGAGACCGAAGGAGAACTTGTCTTCGCGGGTGGGGGCGTTCGCCATGGTGTGTCGCCTTTCAGCGTCCTCGATGATTTGTTGGCATGTACAACATACCTGCCCATTCTCGTCTGACGCAAGATGCCATCGCTCCGACCCTCATGAATCTCCCGTCGTCGACACGGCGTTCCGGCGCCTTCTTCTCGGGCGTGCTCGAGCATCGCGGAGATGCGGAGACGTGAGCGCAGTCGGCCCCAGAGGAAGGTTCGAACCATCAGCCGCAGTCGTACGCGTCGTACGCGAGCGGCACCGTCACCGACACCGGTTCACCCGATCGAGCGGTGGCCACGACGGTGACTTCGCCGCCGGTGATCGCGCTCTTCCGCGTCGTGAATGAGGCCGACTTCGTCTTCCCTGGGGGGAGCGATGCCACCTCCTTGGTGCCGTACGGCGACGCGATCGACAGCGTCGTCGCGACATCTGGATCTCCGGTCACTTTCGTGACGAGCACGACCTTGCCCGCGACGCATCTCTGGGAGACGACTCCGGTCACCTCGAGCGGAGGCGCGGCCGTGGCCTCGAGACCGAACCAGTTGATGCCCAGATCGAGCCAACCCGCTGCCGCCCCGTAGGTGCTTGAAATGTCCGTGTCGGGCACCGCGGACGACACCTCGAACACGAAGTACACGTCGTGCACACCTGCAGGCGTCTCGACCGGGAAGCTGACGTCCTCCCACTCGTAGACCGGGTCGCGGTAGTCCTCGACAGAGTCGAGGTCGAGGTCACCCGTGAGTGAGATCTCGCCCAGCTTGACTCCCGAGACCGGGTCATCAGCCATCACCGTGATCTTCGCCGCCGCAGACGATGCCTTGAGGTAGCGCAGGTGCATCGTTGACGAGGAGGCCTGACCCAGGTCGACGTTGCGGTAGACCGCCCAGTCGCCGTTGCGGATCCGGTTCAGCTGCATGCCGACGTCATCGCCGTGGACATTGTCAGCCCGAAGGTTGGACGCCGCTCCTCCGATGTTGCCGTGTCCGTCGAACAGCTCGGCCTCGTAGCGCGCACCGGAGAAGCTGCGGGTGTCCTGACCCTGGATCACGATCTTCGAGGTCCAGCTCAGCCCGTTCTCCGTCGTCGCGGTGACGTAGACGTCGCCGTTGCCGGCACCGGTCGCGTTCAGCGTCGCGTTGTAGGCGCGGTTGTTGTCACCAGAGGTCTGACCCTCGATGAAGCCGGCACCTTCGACGACGATCTCAGCCAGATCGGTCGCGTTCCCGTCCTTGTCCGCAAGGGCGAACGTCACCGGTCGGGCCGCTGCCGCATCAGGGTAGGTCACGGCGCTGAGCTTGACGCTTCCCCGATGCTGGTAGATGGAGCCGAACGAACCGAACTGGTTCGGACCCCACGAGATATCCTGCGGCCGAGAGTCCCAACCGCTGCGGATCACAACGGCCTCGGCGTTGGTGTTGACGGGAACTGTCTGGTTACGCAGCTCGACGTCTGTGGAGCCCGACACCGAGCCGTCCACCGTCGGGAAGGTTGCAACCACCCGGACCATGCCGTCGCCAGTGCCCGAAGCCGTGAGCTGGCCCTGCGCGCTGATGGTGGCCAGGCTCGTCGCCCCGCCGTCGGGAGTTGTCACTGACCACGAAACCCCGCCGGTGGCGACCTTGGGAAGCGCGATCGCCGACTCCATCACCAGGCTGCCGCCCGACTGCCCCACGACAGCGGGCACCTTCACGTGGAAGCGCGAGAGCGAGGTGCTGATGTCGGAGTTGTAGTGGTTCACCGTCACGCTGACGTCACCGGACTGCGCCGGCTCGAGCGTGCCGAGACGAAGCCAGGAGATCGCCACGTCCGCAGAAGGCGACACGAGGTACAGATCCGCCGTGCCCGAGGGGACGTCGCTGAGATTCGCACCCACGTTGACGAACGTCTGGGCGTGCCCGGTCGCCGGAACCTGCACCGTGCCGAGCCGGACACCGCCCTCGGCACTGCTCTGGCCGTGCGCCCAGACCTCCAGCTCTGCCGGCGTGGTGTTCGAATTCGAGGCACGCAGCGCGATCCCAGCCGGCTGATCGGAGAGATCGACCTCGGCGTACTTCACCCACGCGCCGGCCTTGCGGACGGATATCCCGTAGGTATCGTCCTCGTGGACCGAGACGGGGATGACGTCGGCGCGAAGGCCGGTCTCCGTGAGGTCCGTGAACGAGTAGTCGTCGAAGTTGTACGCCGCAGTGACATCGCCCAGGTTTCGCGCAGAAAGCGGGCTGCCCGTCACGGTCAGGGTGCCCGTGGCCAGCTGGTCATCGTCCGCCGACGAGCGACCCGCTGAGATCGTGTACGTGCCCGGTTCGACGAAGAACCGGCCCTCGGATACATCCCAGATGGCGAGGTCGGACAGGCGAACCGGGATCGAGACGTCGGCTGACTGCACCATCCCGCCGGAACTCCCGGCGAGATGGATGCGTTCGAAGCCGACGAGCGTCCGACCGGGGTGCTCGACGCGCGAGTCCTCACGGCTGTCGTACGTGGCGTAGATCTGGACGACCTCGTCGCTCGCCACCTCGCCGGCGTTCTCGACCGTCAATTGCACGTCGACCGATGCGTCGTCGACCGCAGTGTTCTCCACGGTCGTGGGCGCAACAGACATGCCCGAGTACTCGAAGTCCGAGTACGTCATGCCGAAGCCGAACGGATAGATGACCTCACCCTCGTGGTACTGGTAGGTCCGCTTGCCCTTGATGTTGTCGTAGTCCGAGATCGCTGGGAGCTCGCTCAGGCCGGCGTACCAGGTCTGACTCAGGCGACCGGCAGGGGCGTAGTCACCGAACAGCACGTCGGCGACGGCGTTGCCGAGTTCCTGACCGGCGTGACTCGTGTGCAGGATGCCCTTCACATTGGGGTTCGCCTGAACACCCGTGATGTCGAACGGGTAGCTGCCGACAACGATGACGATCGTGTTGGGGTTCGCTGCAGCCACGGCATCGATCAACTCCTCCTGAGCTGCCGCAAGCTCGATTCCATCTCCGGTCGACTGCCGGTCGTTGGTCTCGCGCGACGTCAGGTGCGGCTGGTCTCCCACCGCCACGACGGCCACGTCTGCCGTCGAGGCCTTGGCGACGGCATCTGCGGCGCCATCCTGCACCGTGATGAGCTCGAACTGGCGGTTTGCGCTGCTCTCGCTGCCGTTGTGCTGGACGTTGTGCGGCGCATCGGTGTTCACGAACACGTTGGCGGATTGAGTGGGGCTCACGACGCCCGTGTCCTTCGAGAAGCGCAGCGATACGGCATCGCCGGATCGCGCGACGATTCCGAAGTTCTGGTTCGTGAACCACTCCGCGGTAGCGCGGTTCGCGGACTGGAACCCCGGCGGGTCGGCCTCCGCGGTGAGCGTGTTCCCCGGGCCACGAGCAGCGACGTAGCGGTCCGTATCAACCGAGCGCAGCAGCAGGTTGTTGTAGCCGTAGTCATAGAGCTGGAACTGCGCCTTGGGGTCATCGGCACTCGTGCCGGTTCCCGTCAGCGGGGACGAGGCGGCTTCACCTGCGACCAGGAACTTGTCGGCGGGAGCGCCAGAGCCGTTGAGCACCTTCAGGGCGACGGTGTCGATGCCGCGACTGACCGCGAGGGAGCCTTCTCCGGCCTCGACCTTGTCCTTGACCTTGTCGTCGATCAACGTGACATACGGGAACGTCCCCGAGTAGAAGTCGGTCGAACTCTCGTCGATGAGCGGGCCGACGAGCGCGACATCGGCAGACTTCGCGAGCGGCAGGATGCCGCCCTCGTTCTTCAGCAGGACGACCTGCTCGTGCGCTGCCTGCGCGGCGACGGCCCGGTGCTCGCTCGTGTCGAGGGCGTTCCGCTTGTTGAGCATCTTGTGGGGGTTGATCGCGTCGACGTCGAGGTCGCCGGCGTGGAGGCGAACGAGCAGAACACCGTGGATCGTCTTGTCGATGTCGGCCTCGGTGAGCATGCCGCGACCGAGTGCCTCGTAGAACCAGCGGCGCGTCGTCGGCGTATCGGTGTCGCTCGGAGTCATCGCAGCAATGCCGTTGCGAACCGAGTCCGCCATCGAAGCCGCTTGGCCGAGCCGGCTGTCGGGGTAATAGGCGTTCTGGCCGCTGAGATTTCCTGGTGACGCAGCGTCGGTGACTGCGAAGAACGCGCCTTCGAGGCCGCCCGGAACCCATTCGCCATACATGTCGTCCGAGACCTCGGGCATCACCATCGAAGGCTTGCCGTTGATGAGGTTGTAGCCGGTCATCACGCCGTTGACGGTGCCGTCTTCGATGGTGTCGCGGAAGCCCTTGAAGTAATACTCGTGCAGGTTCCGCGGGCTCGCGTTGGCAGAGTAGGAGGTGCGCTGTTCCTCCTGGCCGTAGGCGGCGAAGTGCTTGAGCGTCGGAATCGTCTGGTAGTACATGTCGTCGGCACGCCCTTGCATGCCGCCACCCATGCTCGAGGCCATCCGTCCGGCGAGGAAGGCATCCTCGGACATCGTCTCGGAAATGCGGCCATAGCGCGGGTCGCGTGCCGTGTCGACCACCGGAGCCCAGACATTGAGGCCATTGAATCGGGCGTCCACGCTGTTGTACGCGCGCGTCTCCCTGCCGACCACGTTCCCGATCTCTTCCGCGAGATCGGGGTTCCACGTCATTCCGATGCCGCTCGACTGCGGAAACACCGTGGCGTACCCGAGCCACGACAGACCATGCAAGCCCTCGGTTCCCGTCCGGAACTGGGGAACACCGAGGCGCGTCACCGCGGCGCTGAACTGGTGCAACAGGCCGACCTTCTCGTCGAGCGTCATCCGCGAGACGAGATCGCGGACACGGTCATTCGGTGCCAGAGACGGATCCTGGAACGGGTACCGGGTGGATGACAGCTCGCTCGCGGAGCCGCCGGCATCACCGGGTGCCGCGACGGCCGGCGCCATCGCCATTCCCGTCGCGAGGAGAACTCCTGTCGTCAGCGTTGCGATCGCGCGTGATGCAGGAGTTCTCCATCGTGACTTCGTGCTCTGCGTTGGGCCAGTTCCTTGCATCTCATCGCTCCTCACTGAACGTGGAACCGGTCGGCCCCAACCTGTTTCGATCTGCTCGGTGTCTCGGTTGTCGAAGCGCTTCGATGGTGTAGACACGACGACTCCTCACTCTCGCGCGACTTCTCAGCGGCGGGTTCCGCGCGCCCCGGCTGGCGCGAGATCCTGGTAGGTAGGCGGCGTCTTGCTGTCGTGGATCCGTTCGATGAGCGAATCGACCGCCGCGGGACAAGTGAATCTCGGGTCGACCGATACGACCGACGAATGCCCGGGGACTTCGAGCCCGCGCTGCGGGCGTGCGGCGAGAAGAGAACTCGCGACCGCCGTCGAGGTCGAGACGCCCGGCTCGCGGGCTACCTCGTGCATCGTGACCATGTCGTGACTCCGTCGTCATCGGAAAGCGCTTCGACCGCTTCGAAGGGCACTGTACGCAGAGATGCCGGACCACCGCAAGGTCTTTTGTGGATCTGGCGAACAAATGTGTTGGGTCGCTTGAATCCGAGTCAGTGCGGCGTCTGTGTCGGATACGCAGCACGTCGGTGAGGTGAACGTGCCGGCTCAGTCCGGTCGGGCACTCAGTGGAATGGCGGCATCCTTGTTGACCTTGTTGTGGGTCGACACATGCGTTGTCGACCTCGGCCCGCAGCGACCACCCTATTTGTTTGCCAATTCCACAAAAGAACTTGCGGTGGTCCGGCAACTCTGCGTACAGTGCCCTTCGAACGAGTAGTCGAAGCGCTTAGACGATGGAGTCCTGATGGCGAAGATCCACGAGGTGGCCGAGGCCGCCGGCGTGTCGATCAGCACCGTGTCGTACGCCCTGAGCGGCAAGCGCACGATCTCGGCTGAGACGCGGCGGCGCATCGACGAAGCCGTTCGCGAACTCGACTACGAGCCCAACGCCGGAGCGCGAATGCTGGCGGGCCGGCGCACGAACATCTTCGCCCTGACCGAGCCGTTCCGGGCCGACACCTACGCGCCGGCTCACATGGCCTTCGTGCTCGCCACCTCGATCGCTGCCCGGCGGCACGACTACGACATCCTGCTCCTGACCGACGAGGAGGCATCGGCCGGCATGCGCAGGGTCGCGTCGAGCGGGCTGGCCGACGGTGTCATCGTCCTCGACGTGGCACCAGATGACGAGCGGGTCGCTGTGGCTCGGCGTCTCAAGATCCCCGCCGTCTTCGTCGGCCTGCCGACCGACCACGACGGTCTCGTCTGCGTCGACCTCGATTTCGAGGAAGCAGCCGCGCTTGCGGTCGATCACCTGGCCGACGCCGGTCATCGTGCGATCGGTTTCGTCGGCCACCCGGCGGAGGCCTACGTGCGCTCGAACTTCCCGCCGCGGGTGCGCGCAGGCTTCGAGGCGCGTGCCGCGCACCGCGGTGTGCGCGTCGCCATGGGGTCGCCCGCGATCGGAGGTTCGTCGCGCCGTGCAGCCGAGAGTGTGCACACGATGGTCGCGTCACTGCTCGCACAGGGCGTCACCGCGCTCGTGCTGCATTGCGATGACACGGCGCACGCGGCCGTCACCGAGGAACTCGCGCGTCGCGGACTGCGTGTGCCCATCGACATCTCACTCGTCTCGGTCGGCGCCACGTTCGACACCGGCGCGTTCCATCCAGCCATCGATGCCGTGCCGCTCGTGCCGCAGGCATCGTGCGACCTGGCGGTCGATCTCGCGATGCGGCTGCTCTCCGAGGCTCCGCCCGAGCCCGGCGTGCATCTGATCGCCCCCGAGTACCGCGACCGGGGTTCGGTCGCCGCGCCAGGCCGCCCGCCCACGTCGGGAGGCTGAGCGCCGAGCACGACCGGCGCGACACCCGACACCACCGACCCACCCGCCCGTCTCACCATCATCGAAGCGTTTCGACCATCGCCGGCCGGAACGCACCAGCAGTACCCACACCGAGGAGGTAGCAATGAAGCACACCAGGAAGCTGGGCGCCGCAGCGGCGCTCGCCATCACCGCACTCGCCCTGAGCGGCTGCTCAGCAGACCAGGGGGGCGACGACAACGTGCTGCGAATGTGGCACTTCGAGAGCGAGTCGAGCGCAATGGGACTCGCCTGGGCGGAGGCCATCAAGGTCTTCGAGGAGGAGACCGGTGCCACGGTCGAGTTCGAGGAGAAGAGCTTCGAGCAGATCCGCTCGACCGCGAGCCAGGTGCTGAACTCCGATGAGGCGCCCGACCTGCTCGAGTACAACAAGGGCAACGCGACCGCCGGCCTGCTCTCGAGCCAAGGCCTGCTGAGCAGCCTCGACGACGCCGTCGACGAGTACGGATGGGCCGACCAGCTCGCCCCGTCGCTGCAGACCACCGCCCGGTACGACGAAGACGGCATCATGGGTTCGGGCAGCTGGTTCGGCGTGCCGAACTACGGCGAGTTCGTCGAGGTGTACTACAACGTCGACGCGTTCGCCGCGGCCGGCCTCGAGGTGCCCACCACCCTTGCCGAGTTCGAGGCGGTGCTGCAGGCCTTCGCCGACCAGGGCGTCACTCCGCTCAGCGAGTCCGCCGCCGAGTACCCGCTCGGCCAGCTCTGGTACCAGCTCGCGCTCACCAAGGCCGATCGCGCATTCGTCGACGACTACCAGCTCTACGAGGGTCCGGTCGACTGGGAGGGCGATGAGATCACCTTCGCCACGGAGACCGTGAAGGACTGGACCGACCGCGGCTTCATCAGCACCGACTCCAGCGGGCTGAAGGCCGAAGACGCCGGTGTCGCGTTCATCAACGGCGACGCGCCCATCTTCTTCTCGGGCAGCTGGTGGCACAACCGGTTCACGACCGAGATCACCGGCTTCGAGTGGGGCACGTTCCTCTTCCCCGAGGCCGAGATGTCGCCCGGCTCGGGCGGCAACATGTGGGTCGTGCCCGAGCGGGCGGCCAACAAGGAACTCGCCTACGAGTTCATCGACATCACGATGCGCCCCGAGATCCAGGCGATCATCGGCAACAACGGCGGTGTGCCGGTGGCGGCCGACGAGGCCGACATCACCGACGCCAAGAGCGCCGAGCTGATCGGCAACTTCAACACGCTCACCGAGCGCGACGGCCTCGCGTTCTACCCCGACTGGCCCACCTCGACGTTCTATGACGAGCTGAACGCCGGCCTCCAGGAGCTCGTGAACGGCACGAAGACCCCGGCCGAGGTGCAGCAGCAGCTCGGCGAGCAGTATCAGTCCGGCGTCGACGACATCGTCGGTTAGCCGAGCGGATGCCGCGGGGCCGGCCGAGACCCGCCCCGCGGCATCCGACCCATTGGAAGGAACCCCGAGCATGCCCGATGCGCTGAGCACCCGCGCCCTCACCGCGCCGCCTGACGCCGACCCGGCGGCACGTCGCCGCACGAGAGGTGCAGCGACGCCCGCGAGCCTCATTCCGGGCTCGCCCCGCAGCGCCTACTGGCCCTACCTGGTGCCGGGACTCGCGCTGCTCGCCGTCATCATCGTCGTGCCGCTCGTGTGGAACGTCTACCTGACCTTCACCGACTACCGCGGCATCCGACCGCCTGAGTGGATCGGCCTCGAGAACTGGATCGAGCTCGCCGGCGACGCCGTCTTCTGGACCTCGTTCGGCAACTCGATCGCGATGATCGTCGCGATGGTGCTCGTGCCGACGCTGCTCGGCCTCGTGCTCGCCGCGATGCTGTTCGACCTCATCGGCAAGAAGTTCGGGGGCCGTCTCGCGAGCTTCCTGCGGGCCACCTACTACCTGCCGCAGATTCTGCCCGCGGTCATCGCGGCGATCGTGATCGGCTGGATTCTCCGGCCGCAGAACGGTGCCCTCAACCAGGTGCTCGAGGCGATCGGCCTCGGTTCGCTCGCGCACAACTGGCTCGGCAGTGCCGACACGGCGTTGCCGAGCATCATGGTGATCATGGTCTGGGTGCAGCTCGGCTACCCGATCGTGATCTTCATGGCGGCGCTGCAGCGCGTCGACCCCGAACTCTACGAGGCCGCCGAACTCGACGGTGCGAACTGGTTCCAGCGGTTCCGTGCGATCACCGTCGGCATCATCCGGCCCGAGATCTTCGTCGTGACGCTCACCTGCACGATCGCGGCGCTCAAGGTGTTCGGGCCGGTGTACGCCCTCACCGGCGGCGGGCCGGGCACCGCGACGATGGTGCCGGCGTACTACGCCTACAGCGAGTTCTTCCAGTCGCAGCAGGTCGGCTACGGCGCGACGATCGCGACCGCCCTGACCATCGTCATCGCCGCGGTCAGCGTGGTGTTCATCCTCGCGCAGAACCGCGCGGAGAAACTGGAGGAGAGCCGATGAGCGCCCTGCTCGACGGCGCCGAGACCGACTCGGCGCCCCGCACCTCGGCCATCGTCGCCCCGAACCGCCGTGCCCCCAAGCGCCGCTCGGGCGGCCCGTCGCACCGTGGGCCCGGCGACTGGCTGGTGCTCGTCGTCGCGATCGTCCTCGGCTTCTTCATCGCCGTGCCGTTCCTGCTGATCCTCGTGAACTCCTTCAAGTCGCCCACCGACTACAACACCTCGGGCCCGCTCACGCTGCCGACCGAGCTGTACTTCGACGGCATCGTCGCGTTCTGGGAACGCGTCGACTTCCCCGAGAAGCTGCTGAACAGCGTGTTCATCTCGGGGGTCGTCGCGGTGCTCGCGGTGCTCCTGTCGATGCTGAACGCCTTCGCACTCGGCATCGGCCGGGTGAAGGGCCGGCTCTGGATCGTCGTGCTCATCCTGCTGGCGAACATGCTCCCGCAGGAGGTGCTGCTCTACCCCCTGTACTTCATGTTCAAGGAGGTGGGCCTCTACGACAGCCAGTGGGCCGTGATCATCATCTTCACCGTGATCCAGTCGGCGTTCGGCACCTACCTGCTCGCCTCCGTGTACGGCACGTTCCCGAAGGAGCTGCTCGAGGCCGCGTCGCTCGACGGCGCGAGCCGGTGGCAGATCCTCTGGCGCGTGGTCTACCCGATCTCGCGGCCGACGCTGTCGGTACTCCTGATCTTCTTCTTCATCTGGACGTGGAACGAGTTCCTCATTCCGCTGACGTTCCTCGTGTCGAACGCGACGCAGACGGTGCCCGTGGCGATCACCGTGCTGCAGGGCGATCGGCTCATGGATGTCACGACGACGAGCGCCTCGGCGCTGCTCGGCCTGATTCCGACCCTCGTCTTCTTCCTCATCTTCCAACGCACCCTGACCAGGGGCATCACCGCAGGAGCAGTCAAGTAGTCATGAAGTTCACCGATGGATTCTGGCTCCCGCGGCCCGGCGTCGACGCGCGCTACGCGCAGGAGGCGTACGCGCTCGACGTCGAAGACGGCGAACTCGTCGTCGAGGCCCCCACCCGTGTGATCGCGCGCCGCGGCGACACGCTCAATCGTGCGCTGCTCACGGTCTCGCTCGCGAGCCCTGCCGAGGGCGTGATCCGCGTTCGGGTCGAGCACCACCGCGGTGCCCGGCATGATCGGGGCTTCGAGATCGCGACGGATGCCGCGCATCAGGCGCTCATCGAGGTCGACGAGTCGGGCGGCGTGGTCGACGCCGGCACCCTCCGTGCCCGCGTCGTGCGTGGTGCGCCCTGGAACCTGTCGTTCGAGCACGAGGGCGGCACCTACACGTCGAGCGGGCACAAGTCACTCGCGCACCTCAGCCTCGCGCCCGGTGCGCCGGTCGCGGCGGAGCCGACGGGTGTCACCGGCGTGACGAGCACTGGCCTCGCCGCGGCATCCGAGTACATGCACGCCCAGCTCTCGCTCGATGTCGGCGAGCTCGTCTACGGCCTCGGCGAACGGTTCGGCCCGCTCGTGAAGAACGGCCAGACCGTCGACATCTGGAACGCCGACGGCGGCACCTCGAGCGAGCAGGCCTACAAGAACGTGCCGTTCTACCTCACGAACCGCGGCTACGGCGTGCTCGTGAACCACGCGGGGCACGTCTCGTTCGAGGTCGGCTCCGAGGCCGTCGAGCAGGTGCAGTTCTCGGTGGCGGGGGAGTCGCTCGAGTTCTTCGTGATCGCCGGGCCGACACCGGCCGAGGTGCTCGACCGCTACACCCGCCTCACCGGGCGGCCCGCGATCGTGCCCGACTGGTCGTACGGGCTCTGGATGTCGACGAGCTTCACGACCGACTACGACGAGGCGACCGTCACCGAGTTCATCGACGGCATGGCCGAGCGCGACCTGCCGCTCAGCGTCTTCCACTTCGACTGCTTCTGGATGCGCGAGTTCCACTGGACCGACTTCGAGTGGGACCCGCGGGTCTTCCCCGACCCCGAGGGCATGCTCGCGCGACTGCACGAGCGCGGACTGCACGTGAGCGCCTGGCTGAACCCCTACATCGCCCAACGGTCCCGGCTGTACCAGGAGGGGGTCGACGGCGGCTTCCTCGTGCGCCGTGCCGACGGCACGGTGTGGCAGTCCGACCTGTGGCAGGCGGGCATGGCGCTCGTCGACTTCACGAACCCCGGCGCGGTCGAGTGGTACCAGCGGCACTTGCGCGGACTGATCGCGCAGGGCGTCGATGCGATCAAGACCGACTTCGGCGAGCGGATCCCGATCGACGTCGTCTGGCACGACGGCAGCGACCCAGAAGGCATGCATCACCGGTACACCCAGCTCTACAACCGGGCGGTCTTCGACGTGCTCGAAGAGCTGCGCGGCCCGGGCGAGGCGGTGCTGTTCGCCCGCTCGGCCACGGTCGGCGGCCAGAGCATGCCGGTGCACTGGGGCGGCGACAACTCCTCGTCGTTCGTGTCGATGGCCGAGAGCCTGCGCGGCGGTCTTTCGCTCTCGTTGAGCGGCTTCGGGTACTGGAGCCATGACATCGGGGGTTTCGAGGGCGACCCCGACCCGGCGGTGTTCAAGCGCTGGCTCGCGTTCGGGCTGCTGTCGAGCCATTCGCGCCTGCACGGGTCGACGAGCTACCGGGCGCCGTGGCGGTTCGACCGCGGCGACGAGGCTCCGGGGAAGAGCGCCGTCGAGGTGACCCGGCGGTTCGCGAAGCTCAAGCTTTCGCTGCAGCCCTATCTCGTGGCCGCCGGCCATGAGGCGCATCGCACCGGCACGCCGGTGATGCGCCCGATGCAGCTCGCGTTCCCCGATGACCCGGCGGTGGCCTACCTCGACCGGCAGTACCTGCTCGGACCCGACCTGCTCGTCGCACCCGTCTTCAGCGCGGAGGGCGACGTCGAGTACTACCTGCCGGCCGGTCGCTGGACGAACTGGTTCACCGGTGAGGCCGTCGATGGTGGCGGGTGGCGGCGGGAGCGGCACGACTTCGACACCCTGCCGCTGTGGGTGCGCGGCGGTGCCGTCGTGCCGCTCGTCGAGGAGGACGGCTCGCTCGGGGAGTTCCGCGGCTGACCGCAAGTTTCGGGCTTAGACTTCGAAACATGGAATCCGACGGCGAGGAGGGCCGCGTCACGCTCGCGAGCGTGGCCGAAGAGGCGGGCGTCAGCCTGTCGACCATCTCGAAGGTCCTGAACGGTCGGGCGGATGTCTCGCCGCCGACCCGTGCGCGGATCGAGCAGCTCCTCGCCGACCGGGGCTACCGCCGCCGCGGCGGTGGTCGGTCGGAGTCGAGGGCCGAGCTCATCGAGCTCGTCTTCCACGAGCTCGATCCGATCTGGTCGATGGAGCTCATCGGCGGGGTCGAGCAGGTCGCGAAGGAGCACGGGCTCAGCGTCGTGCTCACGGTGAGCGGCAGCCGGCATGCTCCCGACCCCGACTGGATCGAAGGCGTGATGCGGCGGCGGCCCGTCGCGATCGTCCTCGTCTTCTCAGAGCTCGCGCCCGAGTACCGCGAGCGTCTGCATTCCCGGGCCATCCCGTTCGTCATCGTCGATCCAGCCGGCGACCCCTCGCCCGATGCGCCATCGGTCGGCTCGGCGAACTGGTCGGGCGGCCTCGCCGCCACGCGGCACCTCATCGAGCTCGGCCACACGCGCATCGCCGCGATCACCGGCCCCGACGACATGATGTGCTCGCTCGCCCGGGTCGACGGCTACCGGTCGGCGATGAACTCCGCGGGCCTGCCGATCGACCCCGAATGGATCCGCTTCGGCGACTTCCACGTGAGCGGCGGCCGCGAGCGCGCCCGTGAACTGCTGGCACGGCCCGACCGACCCACGGCGATCTTCGCCGGCAGTGACATGCAAGCGCTCGGCGTCATGGAAGCGGCCCGCGAGCAGGGCATCCGCGTGCCCGAGGATCTCTCGATCGTCGGGTACGACGACATCCCCCTCGCGCGCTGGCTCACGCCTCGGCTCACGACCGTGCACCAGCCCCTGCGCCGCATGGGAGAGGAGGCGGCGAGGCTCGCGATCCGGCTGGCCGACGAGCGTGACGCATCGGATGCCGCGGCGACCCCGCCGTCGGCGGTGCCAACGCCTCGCATGGACCTCGCGACGAGTCTCGTCGTGCGCGACAGCACGGCGCCGCCGGCGATCAGCCCGGCGGAGCGTGCACGAGGCTGAGCCGGTCGAAATCGGCCCAGGCCGCCGGCACGGTCTTCTCTTCACGGGCCGGGGGCTCGTGGGCCGGGAACTCGTGGGCGGGGGGCTCGTCCACGACGAACACGCCGCCGACGACGCCGACGAACCCGCCGCCCTGGCTCGGGCTCAGCGGCGAGAGATCGGCCGAGCCGACCGCGATGCGGTGTTCGCCGAGTGCCACCGTGGCGACCACGTCGAAGCCGTCGATCTCGAGGGTCAGGCCGAGCCGGCCGGCCGGCGCCTCGGCATGGCCGCACGCCCGGTCGTCGCCGTCGACGTGGAGGGTGAGCTCCACCAGCCGTGCGTCGGCGCTCGCGCGCACGCCGAAGGTCAGGTAGCGGCGTTCCGAGAGACGCAGGGCGAGTCCGGCGATCAGCCCGGGTGCGGCGACATCCGGTACCTCGAGCACCGTCTCGAGCGATGCCGCGGGCTGCTCGAGGCGGAATCCCGCGAACGCGTGCGCGGCACGCTCGTGCAGTCGTCCCGAGGCGGCATGGAGGCGTAGATGCCCCGGCCGCTCGTCGAGTCGGGCCCTCGGCGAGCCGAGAGCGGAGCGCACCGTCACGAGTTCCGGATGCCGGTTCGGGGCGTCGAAGTCGTCGACCAGCGTCCGCTCCGGGATCGCGGGTGCGTCGGCCCACGACACCACGACCTCCTCGGACAACCGGCCGGTACCCGGTGCGAACACCGGCCAGCCGTCTTCGAGGGCGAGCGGAACCAGCCACGTCTCCCGGCCCTGCAGCGCATCGGCCCGGGCTGCGGTTCGGGTTCCGGCTCCGTCGAGCGGCAGCCTCCTCGTCGCGAGCACGGTCGCCCACCAGCCACCGCGACCGTCATCGACGAGGTCGGCATGGCCGACGTTCGCCACCGATGCTTCGCCGCCGAGGTGGCGATGGGTGAGCAGCGGGTTCGCGCGCGATCCGGTGAAGGGGCCGGTCGCGCCGGGGCCGCGCGCCGCGCTCACGGCGTGGTGGCGTTCGGTGCCGCCCTCGCTCGCCACGAGCAGCACCTCGTCGGCTCGACGGTAGAGGTGCGGTCCCTCAGCCCAGACCGCGCCGTCGACGGCGCCGTGCCAGACCACGTGCTCGTCGCCGACGAGCGACATCGTGCCGAGGTCGAGCTCCCGCACCCACACCTCGGTCTGCTCGGGCCAGTCGCCGGGCTCGGCGAGCCGGGTGCCGCACCACCACGCTCGTCCGTCGTCGTCGAAGAGGATCGAGGGGTCGATGCCCTGCGCATCCTCGATCCAGGCCGGATCCGACCACGGCCCTGCCGGGTCGGTCGCGGTCACCACGAAACTGCCCTGCCGCCCGTCGCCGCCGACGAGCGTGCACGCCACGAAGAAGCGGCCGTCGTGGTGGCGGATCGTCGGTGCGAACAGCCCGCCCGAGGCGGGCACCGTCGCAAGGTCGAGCTGATCATCGCGGTGCACCGCGTGCCCGATGAGCTGCCACTCGACCAGGTCGCGAGAGCGGTGCACCGGCAGCCCGGGGAAGTACTCGAAGGTCGAGGTCACGACGAAGAACTCGTCGCCCACCCTGCAGATGCTCGGATCGGGGTGGAACCCCGGCAGCACCGGGTTGCGCGCCGTGCTCACGGCGATTCGGCTCCGATCCGTTCGGCGATCCACACCGGATGCAGCGCCCGGGTGTGGTCGACGATGCGCACCGGCCCGGTCAGCTCGACGCGAGCCCGCAGTGGCAGCTCGCCGCTCGACCGTCCGAAGCCGAGCACGAGTTCCCCCGGTTCGACGATGCGCCGGCCGCCGCGGCCGGTGAACGCCGCGAGGTCGGCCGGCACCTCGACGCGCAGGCGCACGGATGCTCCGGGAGCGAGCTCCAGTCGCTGGAAGCCGATCAGTCGCTGCACCGGGCGCACCACCGACGCCACGGGATCGTGCAGGTACAGCTGCACGATGTCGGCCCCGTGGCGGTCGCCGACGTTCTCGACCGTGATCGACAGCTGCAGCGCGGCATCCGTCGTCGCCTCCGCGATCTCGATCTCGAGGTCGCGCCACGCGAACGCGGTGTAGCCGAGGCCGTGGCCGAAAGGGTAGCGGGCCGTCGGGTCGATGTTCGACACCTCGCTGCGACGGGCGAGCGTCGACGCCAGGTAGGTCGACGGCTGCGCGCCCGGGGTGGCCGGCACGCTGACGGGCAGGCGGCCGCTGGGGTTCACCCGCCCCGCGAGGATGGCGGCGAGGGCTCGAGTGCCCTCCTCGCCCGGGAAGAACGCCTGCACGATCCCGGCGGCGCGATCGGGCGCGGTGCCGAGCACGTACGGGCGGCCCGCGAGCAGCGTCAGCACGGTCGGGGTTCCGCCATCGAGCACGGCTTCGAGCAGCGCAGCCTGCGCGCCGGGCAGGTCGAGGCTCTCCGCGTCGCAGCCCTCGCCGCTCGTACCTCGGCCGAAGAGGCCGGCGCGGTCGCCGAGCGCGAGCACCACGACATCCGCGGATGCCGCGACCTCGACCGCATGTTCGATGCCGTCGGTCTCGCCGCCATCGATCGAGGTGCCCGACGCCACGGTGATCTCGGCGGCGGGGAACTCGGTGCGCAGCGCCTCGACGAGGGTCGGAAGCTCGATGCCGAGGCCGCTCTCGGGGTGGTGCACCCCGACGTGCGTCGGGAAGGCGTAGCAGCCGAGCACGGCGAGCGGGTCATCGGCGGTCGGGCCGATCACGGCGATGCGCGCCGGCGCGTCCAGGGGCAGCGTGCCGTCGTTCCGCAGCAGCACGATGGCCTGTTCGGCGATGCGGCGCGCGAGCGCGCGATTCTCCTCCGAGTCGAGATCGACGCTGCCCTTCGCGGCGCCGGCCGCGGCAGGTGCAGCGGGGTCGTCGAGCAGGCCGACCTCGATCTTCTGGGTCAACACCCGCAGGAGCGCCCGGTCGATGACCTCTTCCGCCATGCGGCCGTCGGCGATCGCGCGCACCAGGGGCTCGCCGAACGCGTGCACCGTGGGAAGCTCCACGTCGATGCCCGCCTGGAGTGCGGCCACGGCCGCGTCGCCCAGGCCGCCGGCCGTGCCGTGCAGCGTCTCGAGGAAGGCCACCGAGAAGTAGTCGGCGACGACGGTGCCCTCGAAGCCCCACGTCTCGCGCAGGAGGCCGGTGAGCAGCTCGCGATCGGCCGCGGTGGGCACGCCGTCGAGATCCGTGTACGCGTTCATCACGGAGCGCGGCTTGGCGTCGCGAACCACCATCTCGAAGGGCGGCAGCAGCACGTCGGCGAGCTCGCGTGCGCCGACCGACACGGGCGCCAGGTTGCGCCCCGCGCGAGACGCCGAGTATCCGACGAAGTGCTTGAGGGTCGCGACGATGCCGGATGCCTCGAGCCCCCGCACGTATGCCGTGCCGACGGTGCCGACGAGGTAGGGATCTTCGCCCATGGTCTCCTCGACACGGCCCCACCGGGCGTCGCGCACGACGTCGAGTACCGGCGCGAGCCCCTGATGCACGCCGACCGAGCGCATGTCGGCGCCGATGCGGTGCGCCATCTGCTCGATGAGCTCCGGGTCGAACGTGGCACCCCACGACAGTGGCACCGGATACGCGGTCGCACCGTACGCCGCGAAGCCGGCCAGGCATTCCTCGTGCACGAGCGCCGGAATGCCGAGCCTGCTCGACGCGACGATGCGCTCCTGCAGCCGCGCGAGCGACTGCGCTCCGAGTGCCGCATCGACCGGGGCGGTGCCGAAGGCTCGCGTGATCTGGCCGAGCCCATTGGGCAGCAGTGCATCGAGATCGACCGTGCCGCTCATCTCGTGCTGGTGCGGCGCCACGTCGGCGCCGTCATCCGAGGCGCCGATCCAGATGCCGTAGAGCTGGGCGATCTTCTCGTCGAGGGTGAGCGCCGTGATCAGCGCATCGGCTCGCGCCTGGGCCGGCAACGACCGGTCGCGCCATGGCTCGGGCGTCGCGGCATCCGCGGTCTGTGTCTGTGTCTGCGTCATCGTGCCGGCCTCTCGCGCGGTCGTGGAATCAGTGGTGGGCGCGACATCCGGGGTCGCGGCATCCGCGGTCTGGGTCTGCGTCGTGTTCGTCACCGGCTCGCTCATCCCTTCACCGCGCCGGTCAGGCCGCCGACGATGCGGCGCTCGAAGATGCTGAAGAAGATGAGGGCCGGAATCATCGACAACGAGGTGAACGCGAGCACCTTTGCCGTGTCGACGGAGTACTGGGAGGCGAAGGCCTGCACACCGAGCGGCAGCGTGAAGCTCGCCTCGTCGTTCAGGATGAACAGCGGAAGGATGTAGCTGTTCCAGCTCGCGATGAAGGCGAGGATGCCGACGGTGATGACACCGGGCAGTGCCAGCGGCACCACCATCCGCCAGAAGAAGCCGAGCCGCGAACATCCGTCGATCGAAGCCGCCTCCTCGATCTCATCGGGAATGGCGCGCAGGAACGGCACGAGGATGATGATCGTCGCCGGCAGGGCGAACGCGATCTGGGGCAGGATGATGCCGGCCATGGAGTTCATCAGGCCGAGGTTGCGCACGACGAGGTAGAGCGGTGTGATCGCCACCGTCATCGGGAACATCAGGCCCGCGGCGAAGACCGCGTACAGCACGCCGCGCGCACGGAATCGGTACCGGGCGAGCACATAGCTCG
Organism: Agromyces sp. GQ35; assembly: GCF_059758475.1. Lineage (NCBI taxonomy): Bacteria > Bacillati > Actinomycetota > Actinomycetes > Micrococcales > Microbacteriaceae > Agromyces > Agromyces sp. GQ35. The sequence goes on from NZ_JCAXEO010000001.1 coordinate 2,134,281, forward strand.
CCATGAGACCGAGGGCGACGACGCCGAGTGTCGTGGCGACCGCGGCGACGGTGGAATTGGCCACCTCGCCCCAGAAGGTCGTGCTGGCGAGCACCTCGGCGTAGTTCTTCCCGACCCACGGCGCAGGCAACCCCGACGGATCGGCGGTGATCTGCGCATTCGTGCGGAAGCCGCCGACGATGATGTACAGGATCGGCGCCAGCATGAGCGCCACGACGACGAGGGCGCCGAAGTAGATGGCGGGGCTGCCCCAGGGCAGCCGGCCGTTGCCGCGGGGCCGTCTGGCCCGCGGAATGGCGATGGCGGATGCGGTCATCGCTCGCTCCGTTCGGTGAGGGCGCCCGCCGTGTCACGGCGCAGCACGTAGCGCTGGTAGATGAGGGCGACGATGAGCGAGATGACGAAGAGCACGACCGCCACGGCGTTGCCGTAGCCGAAGTTGCCGGCATTGCGCCCGTTGGCCACCATGTACGTCGCCATCGTCGAGGTGCCCGCGGTCGAGGCGATGTACTGGCCCCAGATGATGTACACGAGGTCGAACAGCTGCAGCGACCCGATGATCGACAGGAACGCCCAGATGCGCAGCGTCGGTCCGAGCAGCGGGAGCGTGATGCGTCGCTGGATCTGCCAGTACGAGGCGCCGTCGATCTGCGCGGCTTCGGTGAGCTCCTGCGGGATGCCCTGCAGGCCGGCCAGGAAGAGGATGACGGCGAAGCCGATGTACTTCCAGGTGATGATGCCGAGCAGGGTCCAGATTGCCAGGTCGGGGTTCGAGAGCCAGTCCTGGGCGAGTCCGCCGAGTCCAATCTTCTCGAGCAGCCCGTTGAGTGCACCGTCGCTCTGGAGCATGAGGCTCCAGCCCGTGCCGACGACGACCTCGGCGAGCACGTAGGGCACGAAGATGAGCACCCGGATCAGCGACTGCCCGCGCATCGGGCGATTCAGCAGGAGCGCCAGGAGCAGCGCCAGCGGCCCCTGCAGTACGAGCGACATCACGACGATGACGGCGTTGTGCCAGAGCGCCTCGTGGAACGTCGGATCCTGGAAGATCGTCACGTAGTTCTGCAGCCCGACGAAGTCGGTCGGGGGACCGTAGCCCTTCCACCGGAAGAACCCGTAGTAGCCGGCCATCACGACCGGGAAGATGACGAAGCCGAGGAAGACGACGAGGGCCGGGCCGACGAGCACGGCGATCTCGACGGCCTTCCGCCAGTCGGCCCCGCCGCGACGCGCTGCCGGCGTCGTTGCGGCGGTGGCGGCCGCGCGGGCCGGGGACGACGACTCGTCCCCGGCCCGCGCGCCGTCCGCCGATGCTCGCCTCGTCGTCGGAGAGCTGGTGCGAACGCTCATGCTGGGCGGGCCTCAGCCCTTCTTGATGGCGTCTTCGACGGCGTCGACGATGCCCTGGGCGTCGCCCTTGCCCGCGAGCAGGTCGACGACGCCGACGTTCAGCGCGTTGCCCACGTTCTGGCCGAGCAGGGTGTCGAGCCATACCGAGACGTACGGCGCGTCGTTGTACGAGGCGAGCACCTCCTGCAGCGCAGGATCGGTCACGACGCCCTGTGCGTCCTTGTTGGCCGGGAGGGTCACGAAGGCCTCCGCGTAGGCCTCCTGCTGTTCCTTCTGCGAGGCGAACTCGAGGAACTCGGCGCACTCCTTCGGCGCGTCGACGAAGCAGCTGTACCCGTCGACACCACCCATCATCGCGCCGGCGCCGCCGTCGCCGCCGTCCACAGCGGGGAAGGGGAACCAGCCGAGGTCGGCGAGCGGCTGCTCGTCGGGCGTGAGCGACGCGATGACTCCGGGATCCCAGGCGCCCATGAGTTCCATGGCCGCCGAGTGGTTGGCCAGCAGGCCGGCGGAGGAGCCGGCGCCCTGCTGGGCCGTGGTGGTGAGGAAGCCGTCGTTGAACGGCTCGGTGGCCGCGAAGTCGGCGAGGTCCTCACCGGCGCGAAGGAAGCACTCATCGCTGAAGCTCGGGTCCGATGCGAGCTCGGCCACGACCTCCTGCGAGCACTCGCGGAGCACGAAGAAGTAGTACCAGTGAGCTGCCGGCCAGGCGTCCTTGGCTCCCAGCGCGATCGGCGCGACGCCGGCGGCCTTGAGCTTGTCGACGCCGTCGCTCAGCTCGTCGAACGTGGTCGGCGTTTCGGTGATTCCGGCCTGGGCGAACAGGTCCTTGCTGTAGTAGACGCCGCCCGGCAGCACCGACGAGGGCACGCCGTAGATCTTGTCGTCGACCGAGAGCGCGGCGAGGGATGCCTCACCGAGGGCGGCCTTGGTGTCATCCGAGAGCGCATCCGTGAGGTCCTGCACCTGGCCGGCCTCGACGACGGCCGCGAGCTTGCCACCGCCGCGGGCCATGAAGATGTCGGGCGCGTCGCCGGAGTTCAGCGCGGTCTGCAGCTTGCCGTCCATGTCCTCGTTCTGGATGGCCTGGATCTCGATCACGACGCCGGGGTGCTCGGCCTCGAAGTCGTCGGCCGTCTGCTGCCAGTAGGCCTTGCCGTCGCCGGTGGTGGAGTTGTGCCAGAAGGTCAGTTCGACCGAGCCGTCGTCTCCTGCGTCGCCGCCGCCGGCGCTGCACCCGGTGAGGGCGGTGAGCGCCAGTGCGGCCACAGCTCCCAGCGTGACGAGCCGTGTGGTGCTGCGTCTGTTCATCATTGAACCTCTCGAAAGTTTCGACGCCCGCGTCGAAAGTGGTCTGGACGTGTCGAATAGTACGTGGCTTCGCATTTGGGGTCAAGGGCAACATATTCGGCGCGGCGTAGCTCAGCCCACCGGCGGCGCCCCTAGAGTGGTCGCGTGGCAGAACGGGACGGCACCCTCGACGGCGTGCATCGCCGAAATCTCTCGAAACTCCTCGGGTTCGTGCACCTCGACGGGCCACTCTCGCGAGCCCGCCTCACCACGCTGACCGGATTGAATCGCTCGACGGTTGCCGCACTCGTCGGCGAACTCGTCGAGCTCGGCCTCGTGGTGGAGCGCGCGCCCGACCCGACCAATCGGGTGGGGCGGCCGTCGCCCGTCGTCGCGGCCGATCCGCGAGTGCTCGCCCTGGCGATCAACCCCGAGGTCGATGCCGTCACGATCGCGGCCGTCGGCCTCGACGGCTCGGTGCCGCGGCGCGAACGCATCGAGGTCGACCGTCTGCTGGCGCCCGAAGACGTGGCGGCGCTCGCTGCCGAGACGCTCGCGCGCTGGCGCACGACCGAGCTTCGGTCATCCCGGTTCGTCACCATCGGCCTCGCCGTGCCGGGCCTCGTGCGCGCCGTCGACGGCATGGTGCGCCTGGCGCCGCACCTCGGGTGGGCGGATGCGCCGATCCGCACGCTCGTCGAGCAGGCGACGGGCCTGCCCGTCACGGTCGGCAACGACGCGAGCCTCGGCGCCGTCGCCGAGCATCTCTTCGGCGCCGGTCGCGACGTCGACGACCTCGTCTACCTCAACGGCGGCGCGAGCGGCATCGGCGGGGGCATCGTGCTCGGCGGTCGCCTCGTGGGCGGCGCGGGCGGCTATGCCGGCGAGTTCGGCCAGAACCGTCCGGGCATCGCCACGACCGAGGACCGGCGCGCCGACGGCGGGGTGCTCGAAGACGAGGTCAGCCGGTCTCGACTGCTCGAGGTCGCCGGACTCGGCAGCGCCGACGAGCCGACCCTCGCTGCGGCGCTCGCCGACTCCGCTCGACCCGAGGTCGCGGGCGAGCTCGCGCGTCAGCGCCGCATCCTCGCGACGGCGCTCGCGAACGCGGTGAACGCGCTGAACCCGTCACTCGTCGTGCTCGGTGGATTCCTCGCGACCGTCGCCGGCAGCGATCCCGGCGCCCTCGAGGGGGAGGTCGGCGAGCAGGCCATGCCGGCGGCATTCGAGCACCTCACGATCCGCGTCGCTGCCCTCGGCGAAGACCGGCTCATGATCGGCGCGGCCGAGGCCGCATTCTCGCCGCTGCTCGCCGATCCGCTCGGCCGTCCCTGACCCCGCCCTTGAAGGGCGCGACACGCCTCCGCTCCTGAATCGCTGCAGGTGATGATCGCCGAGGCATTGCGCCGGGTGCCACCTGAACCGTTACACTTGTCTCTTGTCGAATCGATTCGAGGGTGGTGCCGGCCGCCCCGAATCCACGCATGACGATGTCGCGAGGCACCGTCGATGCCTTCCATCGGTGCCCGAGGGCGCGCGCCGTCTCCAGCCCACGCACGATCCCGCACAGGAACACGCATGTCCTCCACCGCTTCCATCCCCATCATCCGTCCCGACGACTACGACCGCCCCGCTCACCCGGGTGATCGGCTCACGAGCCGCCAGCGACTCGTCTACGTGCTCGTGCTCGGCGCGCTCACGGCGCTCGGCCCCTTCACGATCGACCTCTACCTGCCCGCCTTCCCGGTGCTGCAGAGCGAGCTCGGCGTCTCCGCCTCGGCCGTGCAGCTCACCCTGACCGGCACCATGGTCGGCTTCGGCCTCGGACAGCTCATCGTCGGGCCCTGGAGCGACAAGGTCGGGCGGCGGCTGCCGCTCATCCTCGCGACGGCGCTGCACATCGCGGCATCCGTTGCGGCCGCGTTCGCGCCCGACATCGTGTGGCTCTCGGTCTTCCGTCTGCTCCAGGGATTCGGCGCCGCGGCCGGCGGTGTCGTCGCCATGGCCATGGTGCGCGACCTCTTCGGCGGCAAGCCGCTCGTGCGCATGCTCTCGCGCCTCGCGCTCGTCAACGGCCTCGCCCCGGTGCTCGCGCCGGTCATCGGTTCGCAACTGCTGCAGGTCATGGACTGGCGCGGCATCTTCGTGGTGCTCGCGATCTACGGCGCGGTCGTCGTGGCCGCGGTCGGCTTCTTCATCGTCGAGACGTTGCCGCCGGCGCGCCGTCATGTCGCCGGGCACTCGACCCTGCGCGATCGCTACGCGGCGCTCTTCCGCGACCGCGTCTACCTCGGTGCTGCGCTGATCGGAGGCATGACGTTCACCGGCCTCTTCGGGTATCTCTCGACGTCGTCATTCCTCTTCCAGGATCTCTACGCATTCACCGCGCAGGAGTACGGGCTGCTCTTCGCGGTCAACTCCGTCGGCATCATCATCGGCGTGCAGGTGAGCTCCCGGCTGATGCGCGGGCCCGTGCAGCCGCAGTGGATCCTCGCGATCACGACGGTCGTGCACCTGGCGATGGCGGCGACGATCATGGTCCTCGACAGCTCGGGCGGGGGATTCTGGGGCACGGCGATTCCGCTGTGGTTCTACATCCTCGCGTGCGGTTTCTCGTTCCCCGCCGTGCAGGTGCTGGCGCTCGCGCACCACGGCGCCGAGGCGGGCACCGCTGCATCACTGCTCGGAGCCCTGAACTTCGGGCTCGCCGGCGTGATCTCGCCGCTCATCGGGCTCATGGGCGTCGGTAGTGCCGTGCCGATGGCGTTCGTGATGCTGCTCGCGGCCCTCGTCGCGATCGCGGCGCTCTGGGGTCTGGTTCGCCCGAAGACGGTACCGCCGCTCAGCGACTGATCGACCGAGCGGCGCAGCTCGCGGGCGGATGTCGCTGCGCCGGCGTCGCGGCATCCGCCCCGTACTCTGCGCGCAACCCTGAATCGGATACCTCGGCGGGATGACGCGGTCGCCGCCCCACCGCCGGTAGCGTGAGGGGATGACGCCCGAGACTCCCGAGACCTCCCAGAAGTCCCGCGCCGTACGCGTCGCTCGCCGAGTGCCGCTCATCGCCGGCGGCGCGGCGGTGGTGATCGCCGGGCTGCTCGGACTCCTGCTCACGGTGCGTTCAGGTGCACTGCAGCTCGAGATCGACGAGGAATGGGCCGAAGAGGTGCTCGACCTTCGCGGCCCGGTCGGCGACGTGTTCGCGTACGCCATGAACGCCCTCGGCGGCGGCATCATCGGCGTCTTCGTCGTGCCGATCGGGGCCGCCCTGCTCCTCCTGCTCCTGCGTCGGCCGTGGGCGGCGCTGTACTTCATCGTGGCGTTGGCGGTGAGCGCCGGCGTGGTGCAACTGCTGAAGGGCCTCTACGCGCGACCGCGGCCGGAGGACATGATCGTGGCGTCGGACTTCGGTTCATTCCCCTCGGGGCATGTCGCCAACGCCGCGACGATCGCGGTCGTCGTGGGCGTGATCGTTCCGCGGGTCTGGGTCTGGGTGCTCGGCGCCGTGTACACCGTGCTGATGGCGATCAGCCGCACGTACCTCGGGGCGCACTGGGTGACCGACACGATCGGGGGAGCACTCGTCGGAGCCGGCGTCGCCCTGCTGCTCTTGGCGGCCTTCGCCTACCCGCTCGAACGCGAGCGCATCGCATGGGGCGAGCGCCGAAGGGCCTGACCCAGACCGTTCGATTCGGCGCGAGCCGCTGAGTGCGTGCCGCTGGGCGAAAGCCCGCTGAGCGATTGCCTCCGCGGTCAGCCGGCTGTGACGGATGCCACGGCCGGCGCCGACTCGCGTTCGACGATGCGGAACTCGGCGAGCTGCAGCGCAGGCGGCGGCACGGTGGATGCGGCGAGGGCCGAGCCCTCGATACGGCCGAGCAGGGTCTCGACCGCGGTGCGGGCGATCCACCGTCGACCGGGATCGACGGTGGTGAGCGAGGGGATCGAGTACTCCGCCTCGTCGAGGTCGTCGAAGCCGATGACCGACACGTCGTGCGGCACGCGAATGCCGGCCTCCTGCATCACGCGCATGGCGCCGAGGGCGAGGGTGTCGTTGAGCCCGAAGACCGCGTCGAACGGCGCGCCGTGGGCGAGGATGTCGCGCATGGCCTGGGCGCCGCCCGAGCGGTGCCACGGCGCCGTGTAGCCGACGAGATCGGGTTCGAACTCGAGGCCGGCGGCGTCGAGCGCCTCGCGGTAGCCCTGCAGGCGGAATCCGGCCGAGCCGATGATCTCGCCCTCGTGTGCGCCGACGACGGCGATGCGGCGGCGGCCCGAGGCGATGAGGAACTCGGTCGCGGCCCGGGCGGCCTCGACGTTGCGCATCGTGACGTGGTCGAGCTCGGGGTCGAAGACGCGCTCGCCGAGGAGTACGAGCGGGTAGGGCACGCGGAGCGCCGCGACATCCGACTGCTCGATGCCGAGGGGGCTGAAGAGGAGCCCGTCGGTCATGGTGAGGCGCGGGCTGCGCAGCAGTTCGAGTTCGCGGGTCGGGTCGCCGCCGGTCTGCTCGACGAGCACGACGATGCCGGCGGCCTCGGCGGCCGCGATCACCGTGCCGGCGAGCTCGGCGAAGTAGGGGAGGCTGAGGTCCGGCACGGCGAGGGCGATCGCGCCCGTGCGGCCCGAGCGCAGGCTCCTGGCGGTGAGGTTCGGCTGGTAGCCGAGTTCGGAGATGGCCGCTTCGACCTTCGTCTTCGTCGTCGGCCTGATGTGCGGGTAGTCGTTGATGACGTTCGACACCGTCTTGATCGAGACGCCCGCCGCGCGGGCGACATCGTGCAGTGTCACGGCCATTCTTCCTCCTCGTTGCTCGAACTCTACAACGTTGTATGCCGGTTGCGGTGAGGCCCGGCCATCGGTTTCGAGTGCGCTTGACAAGCTGCGGCCGCCACGTGCACAATGCCTCTACAACGTTTACTTTACAACGTTGGAAAGACTCGGACTCGACGCGGAGCAGCCACTGTGCGCGGCGGAGACGAGCCATCTTCGCCAAGAGACAACGGTGTCCTCAACACCGCGAGAGGAAGCACAGCAATGAAGTCGAAGCTCCTTGCAGGGGCCGCGGTCACCGCAGTTGCGGCCGTGGCACTCACGGGCTGTTCGGGCGGCGAGCCTGAAGCATCCTGCACCAACAAGATCGTCAACGCCGAGGCGACGCAGGTCAGCGTCTGGGCCTGGTACCCCGCCTTCGAAGAGGTCGTCGACCTCTTCAACGAATCCCACGACGACGTGCAGATCTGCTGGACGAACGCCGGTCAGGGCAACGACGAGTACACCAAGTTCTCGACGGCCATCGAAGCCGGTTCGGGCGCTCCCGACGTGATCATGCTCGAGTCCGAGGTGCTCTCGAGCTTCTCGATCCGCGACGCGCTCGTCGACCTCACCGAGTACGGTGCCGACGACGTGGCCGCCGACTACACCGAGGGCGCCTGGAAAGACGTCTCGAGCGGCGACGCGGTCTACGCGATCCCGGTCGACGGCGGCCCCATGGGCATGCTCTACCGTCAGGACATCCTCGACCAGTACGGCATCGCCGTGCCGACCACCTGGGACGAGTTCGCCGCAGCCGCCCAGACCCTGAAGGACGCCGGCGCTCCCGGCGTGCTCGCAGACTTCCCGACGAACGGCCGCGCCTACAACCAGGCGCTCTTCGCCCAGGCAGGCTCGGTACCGTTCGAGTACGACAACGCGAAGCCGACCGAGATCGGCATCAACGTCAACGACCAGGGCTCCAAAGACGTGCTCGCCTACTGGGAGGGCCTCGTCGACAGCGGTCTCGTCGCGACGGATGACGCGTTCACGGCCGACTACAACACGAAGCTCGTCGATGGCAGCTACGCGGTCTACGTCGCAGCGGCGTGGGGCCCCGGCTACCTCGGCGGTCTCTCCGACGCCGACAGCGACGCGGTCTGGAAGGCCGCACCGGTTCCGCAGTGGGACCCGGCCAGCCCGGTGCAGATCAACTGGGGCGGCTCGACCTTCGCCGTGACGAGCCAGTCGAAGAACCCCGAGGCGGCAGCGGTCGTCGCGAAGGAGGTCTTCGGCACCGAAGAGGCGTGGAAGATCGGCATCGAAGAGGCCGCGCTGTTCCCGCTGTGGAAGCCGATCCTCGACTCCGACTACTTCCGCGACCTCGAGTACCCGTTCTTCGGCGGCCAGCAGATCAACAAGGACGTCTTCCTTCCCGCGGCCTCGGGCTACACCGGCTTCACCTTCAGCCCGTTCCAGAACTACGCCTACGACCAGCTCACCGAGCAGCAGTTCGCGATGGTGCAGGGCGAGAAGGACTCGGCCACGGCGCTCGACGACCTGCAGGCCTCGCTCGAGAAGTACGCGACCGAGCAGGGCTTCACCCTCAAGTAGCAGCGGGCGAGCGGTTGCCCCGTGCCGGCACCTCCGACACGGGGCATCCGCTCCCCACCACCGAGACGAACCGATTCGAACTCGACGAAGAGAGCACCACATGACCACCCAGACCACGACTGCGCCGCCACTAGCCGCAGCCGGCCGATCCCGAGCTCCGCGATCCGGCGGATCGACGCTCGTGCGACGCCGGCAGCGCTGGGGCTGGCTCTTCGTCGTTCCGTTCCTCGTCGTCTTCGCGCTGCTGCTGATCTTCCCGCTCTTCTACGCGTTCGGCATGAGCCTGTTCACGTCGACCCTCGCGACGGGCACCGACTTCACCGGCCTCGCCAACTACGCGAAGGCCTTCACCGACCCGCTCTTCCTCGAGGGCATGCTGCGCGTGCTCGCCTTCGCTGCCGTCATGATCCCGACGCAGCTGCTCGTCGCCCTCGCCGCGGCGCTCGTGCTCGACACCCTGGTCAGCCGCCTGTCGAAGCTCTCGCGGTTGTTCATCTTCGTTCCCTACGCGATCCCCGGCGTCATCGGCGCCCTCATGTGGAGCTTCCTCTACAGCCCGCGGTTCGGCCCCGGCGCCACGATCTTCGGGGCCTTCGGCCTGCCGACCCCCGAGTTCCTCGCACCCGACAGTATCTTCGGCAGCCTCGTGAACATCGTCACGTGGCAGTGGGCGGGCTACTACATGGTCGTGATCTACGCGGCACTGCGCTCGATCGATCCCTCGATCTACGAGGCCGCCCGCATCGACGGCGCCAACGGCTGGCAGACGGCCATCGGCATCAAGGTGCCGATGATCAGCTCCTCCATGGTCATGGTCGTCATGTTCGCGCTCATCGGCACGCTGCAGTTCTTCACCGAGCCGGTCGTGCTGCGCAGCGTCGCCCAGGGTGCGATCGACGCCGCCTATACGCCGAACATGTACGCCTTCTCGCTCGCCTTCTCGTACAGCCAGTTCAACTACGCCTCCGCCATCGCGTTCGCGCTCGGCGCGTTGGTGTTCGCTGGTTCGTTCGTGTTCCTCTTCCTGACTCGCAAGCAGAGCGGACTGAAGTGATGTCGATCTTCTCCCCACGCACGGCCGACCGGGCCGAGCCGCTGACCACCGCCACCGGACTGCCGTCGCACGTCGACCGCAGCGTGCCGCGACGAGGCCGTCGCACCGGCAGCCGTCGCATCGGCTCGCACGTGTTCCTGGTGATCCTCGCGATCTACTTCATCGTGCCGATCTGGTGGCTCGTCGTCGCCTCGACGAAGGACACCGCCGGCCTGTTCTCGAGCCCGGCGTTCTGGTTCGACGGCAACTTCGCATTCTTCGACAACATCGCGGGGCTCTTCAGCCATCAGGGCGGCATCTACTGGCGCTGGCTCGGCAACTCGTTCCTCTACGCCTTCGCGGGCGGCATCGGCGCGACCATCCTCGCCGTGCTCGCCGGCTACGGCTTCGCGAAGTACAACTTCCGGGGTCGCAACGGGGTCTTCACCGTCATCCTCGGCTCCGTCATGGTGCCGCTCACGGCACTCGTCATTCCGACGTTCATGCTGCTCAGCCAGTACGGCATCATCAACACCCCGTGGGCCGTCATCCTGCCCAGCCTGCTGAGCCCGTTCGGCGTGTACCTGATGCGGGTCTACACGCAGGATGCGGTGCCCGACGAGATGCTCGAGGCTGCCCGCATCGACGGCGCAGGCGAGATACGCACCTTCTTCCAGGTCGCCCTGCCGCTCCTCCGGCCGGCGATCGTGACCGTGCTGCTGCTGTCGGTCGTCGGCACCTGGAACAACTTCTTCCTGCCGCTCGCGGTGCTCACCGACCCGAACCTGCTGCCGGTCACGGTCGGCCTGAATCGCTGGACGGCGCTCTCCAACGCCGGCGCCGGCGGCGAGCAGGTCTGGAACCTCATCACCTCGGGCGCCTTCATCTCGGTGCTCCCGTTGATCCTGTCGTTCCTCTTCCTGCAGCGCTACTGGCAGGGCGGCCTGTCGCTCGGCAGCATCAAGTGACCGAGCGGATGCCGCGGCATCCGCTGCCCTCAGAACCTGACTTCGGCCGTCTCGGCCGGCGCTTCGAACCACACACAGAAAGCACAGCATGACGTCCGCACACCTCACCATCGACCCTCACTTCACCGTCGGGGCCATCGACCGTCGCGTCTTCGGCGGCTTCGTCGAGCACCTCGGCCGTCACGTCTACGACGGCATCTACGAGCCGGGGCACGCGACCGCCGACGCCGAGGGCTTCCGCCAAGACGTCATCGAGCTCGTGAAGGAGCTCGGCGTCTCGACCATCCGCTACCCGGGTGGCAACTTCGTGTCGGGCTTCCGCTGGGAGGACTCGGTCGGCCCGGTGGTCGAGCGGCCGCGGCGACTCGACCTCGCCTGGCACTCGACCGAGACGAACGAGATCGGCCTGCACGAGTTCTCGTCGTGGCTCGAGAAGGTCGGGAGCGAGCTGATGCTCGCGGTGAACCTCGGCACGCGCGGCACGCTCGAGGCGCTCGACCTGCTCGAGTACACGAACATCGCGAGCGGCACGACGCTCTCGCAGCGGCGCATCGACAACGGCAAGACCGACGCGTTCGGCGTGAAGATGTGGTGCCTCGGCAACGAGATGGACGGCCCGTGGCAGCTCGGCCACCGCTCGGCCGACGACTACGGCAAGATCGCCTCGCAGACCGCCAAGGCGATGCGTCAGCTCGACCCGTCGATCCAGCTCGTCGCCTGCGGTTCCTCGAGTGCGCACATGCCGACCTTCGGCGAGTGGGAGCGCGTCGTGCTGACGCACACCTACGACGACGTCGACTACATCTCGTGCCACGCGTACTACGAGGAGAAGAACGGCGACGTCGACTCCTTCCTCGCCTCGGCGGTCGACATGGACCGCTTCATCGAGACGGTCGTCGCGACGGCGGACCACGTCAAGGCCGTCGTCGGCAGCGAGAAGACGATCGACATCTCGTTCGACGAGTGGAACGTCTGGTACATCGACCGCTACCACGGCGTCGACAAGATCGAGGGCATCGACAATTGGCCGGTCGCCCCGCGCCTGCTCGAAGACGTCTACTCCGTCGTCGACGCCGTCGTCTTCGGCAACCTGATGATCTCGCTGCTGAAGCACGCCGACCGGGTGACGAGCGCCTCGCTCGCCCAGCTGGTGAACGTCATCGCGCCGATCATGACCGAGCCCGGTGGCCCGGCCTGGCGGCAGACGACGTTCTTCCCGTTCGCGCTCACCTCGCGGCTCGCGAAGGGCGTCGCGCTCGAGGTCAAGCTCGACTCGCCGACCCACGAGACTCAGGTCTACGGGGTCGTGCCGCAGGTCGACGCCGTCGCCACGCACGACGCGGAGACGGGGGAGTCGGCGGTGTTCCTCGTGAATCGCAACCGCACCGAGTCGATCACCGTGACGATCGATGCGTCAGCGCTCGGCGCCGTGCAGGTGCGCAGCGCCGAGACGCTCGCCGATGACGACCTGTACGCGAAGAACACGCTCGAAGCGCCGGAGCGCGTCGGCCTGCAGTCGAACCCGACGGCGGCCGTGACGGAGGGCACGCTCACGATCGAGCTGCCTCCCGTTTCGTGGACCGCCGTGTCGCTCGGCGCATGAGCCGCGGGGCGCGCCGCACGTCTCGGGCGGCGCGCCCCGTGCGGGCCGGTTCGGCACGTCGACTCGCTGCCGCCACGCTCGCCTCGGCGGCGGTGATCGCCCTCGCCGGCTGCGCGGGCGGAGGCGGCGCGCGTGAGCTCACGGGTGACCTGATGGCGCACGACCCGGCGCTCGCCGTTGAAGGCGACACGAGTTACGTGTATTCGACCGGCAACGCGTCGATCGGCGACGGAAACATCCAGATCCGCAGCTCCGACGACGGCCGCAACTGGCAGTACCGCGGCGAGGTGTGGGAGGAGAAGCCCGCGTGGCTCGACGCCGCGGTTCCCGGAGTGTCGAACCTGTGGGCGCCCGAACTCGTCGAGCACGGAGGCACCTGGTACCTGTACTACTCGGCGTCGACGTTCGGCTCCAACACCTCGGTGATCGCGCTCGCGACGAACGAGACCCTCGATCCCGAGTCGCCCGACTACGAATGGGTCGACGCCGGCCAGGTGCTCGCCTCGACGGACTCCGACGATTTCAACGCGATCGACGCGGGCATCGTGCTCGACGAGGCGGGCGACCCGTGGATGTCGTTCGGGTCGTTCTGGAGCGGCATCCGAATGATTCCGCTCGAATGGCCGAGCGGCGGGGCAGCGGATGCCTCGGAGCCGCTGCGCATCGCCGACCGGCAGACCCCGCCGAACGCGATCGAAGCGCCCTGCATCGTGAGTCACGACGGCGACTACTTCCTCTTCGTCTCACGCGACGCGTGCTGCCAGGGGCTCGACAGCACCTACAACATCGCGGTCGGTCGCTCGGACTCGGTCACGGGTCCCTACCTCGATCGTGACGGCGTGCCCCTGCTCGAGGGCGGCGGCACGTCGCTGCTCTCCGCCGAGGGGGACCGCATCGGGCCGGGCGGGCAATCGGTGCAGGGCGATACCCTCGCACTGCACTACTACGATCGGCGCCTGAACGGCTCGTTCCAACTCGCACTCGTCGAGCTCCAGTGGGACGCCGAAGGCTGGCCGGTCGCGCACTGGTGACGCACCGGGCACGACACGACTTGACGATGAGGGGAACCGCGTGACCGCGACATCCGCTGGCACCAATTGGGCCGGCAATCTCAGCTACCGCGCCGCGCGGCTCGTGCGACCGACCTCGATCGAGGAGCTTCGCGAAGTGCTCGCGAGCGCTGGGCCGTTCCGGGTGCTGGGCTCGCGTCACAGCTTCAACGACATCGCCGACTCCGAGGGAACGCTCATCGAGACGGCAGGGTTGCCGGTGGTGATCGATGCTTCGAGCACGCCGGGCGCCGTGCGCATTTCGGGGAGTCCGCGGTACGGCGAGCTCTCCTCGGCGCTGCACGCTCGCGGGCTCGCCCTGAGCAACCTCGCCTCGTTGCCGCACATCTCGGTGGCGGGCGCCGTCGCGACCGGAACGCATGGTTCGGGCGACCGCATCGGCTCGCTCGCGAGCGTCGTGCGGGCCATCACCATCATCACGGCGGCGGGCGAATCGCGCACCCTCGAGCGCGGCGATTCCGACCTCGCGGGCGCCGTCGTGAACCTCGGCGCCCTCGGCGTCGTCACTGCGCTCGAACTCGACGTGGAGCCCACCTACGACGTCGCGCAGACCGTCTACGAGCGTCCGTCGTGGGATGCCGTGCTCGCCGAGTACGACGCCGTCACTGCGCTCGGCTCGAGCGTCAGCATCTTCACGACGTGGGCGAACACCGACCGCGCCGACCAGCTGTGGGTCAAACGGCGATTGCCGGTCGAGACGGATGCCGCGGCATCCGCTGCACTCATCGCCAGGCTCGGGGCGACCGCGGCGACGGAGCCGCGTCACCCGCTGCCCGGCATGGCCGCCGACGCCTGCACGGCGCAACTCGGCGAGCCCGGGCCGTGGCACGAACGCCTGCCGCACTTCCGGCTCGACTTCACGCCGTCGGCCGGTGAGGAGCTGCAGTCTGAGTACCTCGTGCCGCGGGCCGACGCCGTGGCCGCCCTCGAGGCGATGCGCGGGCTCGCCGCGCCGATCGCGCCGCTGCTGCAGGTCTGCGAGGTGCGATCGGTGCGTGCCGATGAGCTGTGGCTGAGCCCGGCCTTCGGCACCGACGTCGTCGGCATCCACTTCACGTGGAAGCGAGAGCAGGCGGCCGTCGAAGCGCTGCTCCCGATGATCGAGGCGGCTCTGCCCGCGACGGCGCGGCCGCACTGGGGCAAGGTGTTCACGCTCGACGCCGATGAGGTGCGGCGCCGGTATCCGCGCTGGGCGGACTTCGCGGCGCTCCGCGAGCGGTTCGATCCCGAGGGGCGATTCCGCAACGCGTACACGGCGCGGCTCGGGCTCTGAGCGCAAATCCCCGAGAGAACCCTTCCTGGTCCCGGATACGGTGGTGGAATGGGAACGGACTGCGCAACGTGCGACACGGCGCTCGTGCGGAACACCGGCAGACCGCCGCATGATGTCGACATCATGAAGACCTCGGAGGCGCTCGAGGAACGCATCGCGACCGGCCGCATGCGGTACGTGCGGGGGGATGTACCGCTCGCGGACATGCTCGCGCTCGCAGAATCCGACCTGAAGTTCACGATCGTGAGCTTCCTGGCATGCGAGGAGTGCGAGCGGACCCGGTTCTGGGGGCTCTGCATTCGAGGCGCGCCGTCGTACAAGGTCGTCGACGCGGATGCCCCCTCGAGGTGGCCTTGGGATGCGGTTCCGTCTCGACCGCTCTGGACCTAGCCAGCGAGACGGCGTCCTCCCCGTCCAGGAGTGCCACCTCGGCCGTCAGTCGTGAGGCGGGCGACGCAGTCGCTTGACGTCGGTGCGCCGCTTCTTCGCTTCCAAGCGCCTCTTCTTGGCACCGCGGCTCGGACTCGTCGCTCGTCGCGTCGGTGGCGGCGGTCGCAGAGCCTCGGCCACGACGGCGGCGAGCCGAGCGAGCGCGGCATTCCTGTTGCGCAATTGGGCGCGGTGCTCGGATGCGGTGATGGTCAGTACTCCGTCGACGACGCGAGTGCTCAGATGCTCGAGGAGTCGCTCCCGCTGGAGCGGGGAGAGCACGGCCGAGCCTGCCACGTCCCACACGAGTTCAGCTCGGGAGTCGGCAGTGTTCACGCCTTGCCCACCGGGGCCGGATGATCGCGAGAACCGCCACGACAGCTCAGACTCGGGGATCGTGAGTCCTGGGTCGACCCGAAGACCGGGGCGGTGGGGTGCGGGCATGGATCCATCATCCCCTTGAATTCGGCGTCAGCCGCCGGCCGGAGGGACGGTCTTGCGCATCACGGTCTTGCTCTTGCCGATGTGACGCTCGAATGCGAATCCCGCCTTCTCGAACATCGCCCTCGTGCCATTGTGGAGGAACGAGGACGAGGTCTTCTTGCCAGGGACGAGCTCGTTGGGGAACGAGACCACCTCGCCCCCGCCGGCCTGCGCGATCAGCTCCAGCGCGCCATCCAGCGCCTCTCGTGCCACTCCCGACCGCCGGTGGTCGCGGTCGACGAAGAAGCAGGTGATCCGCCACGGTGCCGGGCTGGTCTCGCCCGCGTCGTACTGCTTGCGGTGGTAGATGTTCGGCAGTTCGTCTGGACTGCCGTACTCGCACCACGCGATCGCGTCGTCGCCGTCGAAGACGAGCGCGGCGTGCGCGATGCCCTCCGTCACGAGTCGCTGCTTGAACGTCGGCCGGTCGTGCTCCTCCTTGACGGTGTGCTCCGTGTCGTCGTGGAAATACGAGCAGTAGCACCCGCCCCAGACCCCGTTGTGCTTCTGCGCGAGCGCCAGCCACGCCGGGAAGGTCTCGGCAGTGAGCGGCTTGATCACGTGCTTCCCGGTCGGAACGTCCTCATCGGCCATGGGCGTCCTCCTCGCGTCGGTGCTGCCAGTCTGCCGATCGGCTCCGACGTTCGACAAGGACTCGTCGCTCACGGGCAGACGCGAACCCTGCGTCCCTCGAAGCTGACGATGTCTCCGAGCTGCAGCTGTCGCCCTCGGCGGCGGTCAACCTCGCCGTTCACGGTCACGAAGCCGTCGATGATGGCCTCTTTCACGTCTCCACCGGAGTCGAGGAGTCCGGCGAACTTCACGAATTGCCCGAGACGGATGACCTCACCGCCGATCGGGACATCATCGATCGGCGCCGGGTTCGTCATCCCCGAATTCTAGCGGGCCAGTGATCCGGCCCGTCTGCAACTGTCGGGTTGCATCTCGTCTAATGCAAGTCTAGGGTTGCAGTAGTTCTGCAGGCCAACTCATTTCCAGGAGGAAGACATGACCGATCAGCGTCCCACGTTCTCCGGTGGTCGCAATATCGCCCTGAAGGTGCCGCCGCATCGCTACGAAGCGACGGTCGGCTTCTATCGGGACACCCTGCAGCTCCCGGCCGTCTCCGGACCGGCCGGTGATGCCACGGGATTCGAGTTCGGTTCCTGCAACCTCTGGATCGACAACTGTCCGGGGCTGTCGCAGGCCGAGTTATGGCTCGAAGTGGTGGCCTCAGACACCGGGGCGGCAGCTGGCGTGCTGGAGAATGCCGGCATTGCCCGGCGAGACGAGATCGAAGACCTCGGCGCCGGGTTCGACGGGTTCTGGATCTCATCGCCGTCAGACGTGATCCACCTCGTCGACTCGCAGGAGCAATCCTGGGCCTGACCCGTTTCGCTCTTCGAATGCCGGCGTGAGTGCGGACCCTGAGATCGAGACGTCGGGGATTCGATTCCCGGCTCGGCGCGGGCGAATCGGCGTACGCTGTGGATGTCGCCGACAGAAGGATATGCCGTGTCTGCCCACAACGAATCCTCGAAGCACATTCCCGGCCCCGATGAGCCGAGCACTCCCGAGCTCGAGGAGGATCAGACGGTCGCGCCGCGGCCGGAGGAGGAGATCGCCGACATCCTGCGGGCGACGCCCGACGTCGCCGACCACGGCCGGAAACCCGAGTGACGGCCTTCCGTCGTCACGCCGCCGTGGGGTGATCGCCGCCCGCGAGCTGGTCGAGCACGTGTTCGAGCACGTCGTCGAGCACCGCGAGCCCGTCGCGCACCCCGCCGGTCGACCCGGGCAGGTTCACGACGAAGGTCGATCCGGAAACGCCCGCAACGCCGCGTGAGAGCAACGCGGTCGGCGTGGTCGCGGAACCTCGGCGCCGCAGTTCCTCCATGAAGCCCGGCACCTCGCGATCGAGCACGGCGGCGGTCGCCTCGGGCGTTGCGTCGCTCGGTGAGAGCCCAGTGCCACCCGTCGTGACGATCACGGACGGCGAGGCGGCGACGGCGTCGCGGAGCGCCGTGCGCACTGACTCACCGTCGGCGACCACCTCGGGCCCGACGACATCGAAGCCGCGCTCGGCGAACCACGTCGCGATCACCGGCCCGGTGCGATCGGTGTACACGCCGGTGGCGGCACGGGTCGAGGCGACGATGACGACGGCGGTGCGCGGCATCCGCTCGGCCTGGGTCATTCGCGCGACCAGTCGCCGCTCTTGCCGCCCTCCTTGGCGAGCACCATCACCTCGCTGATGACCGCCCGGTTGTCGACTGCCTTGATCATGTCGTACAGCGTCAGCGCCGAGACCGTCGCGGCCGTCAGCGCTTCCATCTCGACACCGGTGACGCCCTTCGTGGTGACCGTCGCGACGATGCGCACCCGGTCGCCCTCGGGGGTGATGTCGACGTCGAGCTTCGTGAGCGGCAGCGGGTGGCACAGCGGAATCAGCGTCGAGGTCTGCTTGGCCGCCATGATGCCGGCGATGCGCGCCGTGCCGATCGCCTCGCCCTTCGGCAGCGTGCCGTCGCTGATCGCGGCGACCACGTCGGCGCGTGTCACGAGCACCGCCTGCGCGCTCGCCGTGCGACGCGTCACCGCCTTGTCGGTCACGTCGACCATGTGCGCTGAGCCGTCGCCGCGCAGGTGAGTGAGTTGCGGGTCAGTCATCGATCCTCCAGATGTCGACGTCGGCGCCGGCCGGCAGGGCATCCACTCCCATGGGCAGGTGTACGAGCACCGTTGCGTTCGCGTAGGCGTGCAGCAGGTGCGAACTCGGCGCCCCGACCTCGACGTCGCCATTGCCGTCGAGCACGCCGCGGCGCACCTGGTGGCGATCGATGGGCGAGGTGACCGAGTGGGCGAGGCGCAGCGTGGCACGCGGCCGGTCGGGCGCGAGGCCCGCGAATGCTCGCAGCACGGGCCGAAGGAACAGTTCGAACGAGACGAGGGCGCTCACCGGGTTGCCGGGGAACGACACGACCGGCACGGTGGCGACGTCATCGATGCCGCCGTCACGTCTCGGTACCCTCGCGCGGCCGAGCCCCTGCGGCCCACCGGGCTGCAGGGCGACCCTGGCGAACTCCACGCCGAGGGGCTCGAACGCGTCGCGAACGACCTCGAACGCACCGGCACTGACGCCGCCGGTCGTCACGACCAGGTCGACGCCGTCGGCGGATGCCGCGAGGGCCGCCGTGACCGCGCCGGCGTCATCGGGAGCCACGGTCGCGTGCACCGTCGCCCCGCTCTCGCGCATCGCCGCCGCGAGCATGCTCGTATTCGCGTCGTGGATCTGTCCTGACCCGAGCGGCTCGTCGGGCGGCCGCAGCTCGTGCCCCGTCGAGATGAGCAGCACCGAGACGGGCCGGCGAACGGCGACCGTCGTGAGACCGGCGGCGGCGAGCGCTCCGAGCTGCGCCGGACCGAGCCTGATGCCGGCAGGGAGCAGCAGCGAACCGCGCCCGATGTCGGAACCCGATCGGCGCACGTGGGCACCGAGCTCGACGGGCCGGGTGAACGCCACCGTCGTACCCGTCGGCGCGTCTCGGCGGCCGGCCCCGAGGCCGGGGAAGCGGGGTGGATCGGCGGCTTCGATCGGCACGACGGAGTCGGCGCCGTTCGGGATCGGCGCACCCGTCATGATCGGCGAGGCCGTGCCGAGGAGGTGCGTGCGCTCCGCGTCACCGGCGGCGGTCGTGGGGCCGACGGTCAACGAGACGGCAGCGCCGGGTCGTGCACCGGTGAGGTCTGCCGCGCGAACGGCGTAGCCGTCCATCTGCGAGTTGTCGAAGGCCGGGAGGTCGACGGGGGAGTGGATGTCGCGCGCCAGCACCCGACCGAGGCTCGCTGCACCGGCCGGGTCGCTCGTGAGCGAGACGTCTTCGAATCGGGCGGGATCGTCGAGGTGCGCCCGCAGCGGCGCGAGGAGCTCCCGCACCGCGTGCTGGTGTTCGGCGAAGGTTCGCATCGTCCGCCCTTCCGGCGTCAGCCGCCCGCGAACGGCGGCAGCACGTCGACCTGCGCGCCGACCGGATG
Source organism: Agromyces sp. GQ35 (assembly GCF_059758475.1). Classification (NCBI taxonomy): domain Bacteria; kingdom Bacillati; phylum Actinomycetota; class Actinomycetes; order Micrococcales; family Microbacteriaceae; genus Agromyces; species Agromyces sp. GQ35. The sequence goes on from NZ_JCAXEO010000001.1 coordinate 2,154,181, forward strand.
GTCGGAGTTGCGACGCACCGTGCCGTCGACCAGGAACGAGCCCGACTTCAGGACCCGGGCCATCGCTGCGCCGTGCCGCTCGACGAGCACGTCGTGCAGCCCGCCGAGGGTTGCGGGCGCGTCGAGCTCGAGGCGTTCCTCATCGGCTCCCGCCGCTTCGGCGGCTGCGGCGAAGTACCGCACGGTCACGAGCGTCATGTGCATGATGCTACCGGCTGGCTGCTCAGGCGCCCCGCCTGGCGGTGCAGATGCGCTGCGTACAATGGCGGGCATGCACCCGCTCGTCGAGCCCGGCCCGCCGCTCGCGGCGGAGCGCATCGCGCGGTTCAGCCGGCAGCTGATGCTGCCGGGCTTCGGTGAGCTCGCCCAGCGGCGTCTCGCGGCGGCGCGTGTGCTGGTCGTCGGCGCCGGCGGTCTCGGCAGCGCGGTCGTACCCTCGCTCGCGGGTGCCGGGGTGGGCACCATCGGCATCGTCGACGACGACCACGTCGAACTCTCGAACCTCCACCGTCAGACGAGCCACGGCGTTGCCGACCTCGGCCGTGCGAAGGTCGACTCCCTCGCCGACACCGTCGCCGCGATCGACCCGGCGTGCCGCGTGGTGCGCCATCGCACCAGGCTCACCTCGGCGAACATCCAGGAGATCCTCTCGGACTACGACCTCGTGGTCGACGGCAGCGACAACTTCCCCACCCGGTACCTCACGAACGACGCTGCGGTGCTCGGGCGGATTCCGCTCGTCTGGGGCGCCATCCTGCAGTACCACGGCCAGGTCGGCGTGGCGTGGCACGAGCACGGCCCCGGCTACCGCGACCTCTTCCCGGTACCGCCCGCCCCCGACGAGGTGCTCTCGTGCGAACTCGGGGGAGTGCTGCCGAGCCTCTGCGCAACGGTCGGCGGGCTCATGGCCACCGAGGTCGTCAAGATCATCGTCGGTGTCGGCGAGCCGCTCATCGGCCGGGTCGCGACCATCGACACTCTCACGGGGCGCTCGCGCGAGATCGCGTACACCGCCATCGCCGACGCCCCCGCGATCACCCGGCTCATCGACTACGAGCGCTTCTGCGGGCTCGATCCGGTCGAGCAGCAGGCCACGGATGCCTCGGTGCCGGCCGTGTCGGCGGCCGAGTTGCTCGAACGGCTCCGCGACGGCACGGGGGTCACTCTCATCGACGTGCGCGAGCCGGCCGAGGCCGAGCTCGGCCGCATCCGAGACAGCGTGCTCGTGCCGCTCGCCGAGCTCGCTGACGGCGCCGGCCCCGAACCCGGCGTGGGCGCGCTCGTCGTCTACTGCGAGCGAGACCCGAGGTCGAGGCGTGCCGTTCGCATGCTGCAGCAGCGCGGGCACACCCAGGTGGCGTACCTGTCTGGTGGCATCGCGACGTTCGCCGTGGTCGCCGGCGATCTCGTGCAGCGTTGACCGCGCGGCACCCGCTCACCACGCCCCCTTCCACACGAGAGTCGAGTCGCGCATGAACGAATCACTGGCCGTCGTGACCGCTGAGCCGATCGACGAGCACGCCGTTCGCGCCGCGGTCGAGGCCGATGCGAGCGGTGCCGTCGTCATGTTCTGCGGGGTCGTGCGCGACCACGACGGCGGGCGCGGTGTGCTCGCGCTCGACTACCGGGCGCACCCGGAGGCCGAGCGCTTCCTCGCAGATTGCGTGCGGCGCATCGCCGACGAGACCGGGCTCGCGGTGGCCGCGGCGCACCGCGTCGGCGAGCTGCGCATCGGCGATGTCGCGCTCTTCGCCGCGGCATCCGCTGCCCACCGGGCCGAGGCCTTCGATGCCTGCGAGCGCCTCGTCGAGCTCATCAAGCACGAGGTGCCGATCTGGAAGCGGCAGCACTTCAGCGACGGCGTCTCGGAATGGGTCGGACTCTGAGCCCCAGCCCGATCGCTGGCTCGCCGGATCGCAGCGCGGTGAGCCGCAGGTGGTCAGCCGCCGATGTACGACATCTCGATCTTCGGGCGAGCGGCGCGCAGCTCGGGCGTGAGGCTCGCGCGCTCCTCTGAATAGCGATCGTCGCGGGCGCCCCAGATCGCGCCCATCGCCGCCGCCAGGCCGGCATCATCGATGCCGCCGCGCAGGAGCGCCCGAAGGTCGTGCCCCTCCGACGCGAAGAGGCACGTGAACAGGCGCCCCTCGGTCGAGATGCGGGCACGGTTGCAGGTGCCGCAGAACGCCTGCGTGACGCTCGAGATGACCCCGATCTCACCGCCGCCGTCTCGGTATCGCCAACGCGCCGCCGTCTCGCCGGGCACCCGAGCGCCGATCGCCTCAAGCGGCAGCTCACGGTCGATCATCTCGATGATCTCAGCCGACGGCACGACCTCGTCGAGGCTCCAGCCGTTGGAGGTGCCGACGTCCATGTACTCGATGAAGCGGAGGCTGAACGGGGTGTCCTTGAAGTGCTGTGCCATCGGCAGCACTTCGTGATCGTTCATGCCGCGCTTCACGACCATGTTGACCTTGATCGGGCCGAGGCCCGCCTCGTGCGCGACGCGCATGCCCTCGAGCACGCGGGCGATCGGGAACTTCACGTCGTTCATGGCTTGGAACACCGTGTCGTCGAGGGAGTCGACCGAGACGGTCACCCGCGTCAGGCCGGCCGCCTTGAGCGAGGCCGCCTTCATCGCGAGGGCCGCGCCGTTGGTCGTGAGCGCGATCTCGAGCGGGCGGCCATCGGGGGTGCGCAGCTCGGCGAGGCTCGCGACGAGCTCCTCGATGCCGCGCCGCAGCAACGGCTCGCCACCGGTCAGTCGCAGCTTCTCGACGCCGTGCGCCGCGGCGACCCGGGCGAGCCGCGTGATCTCCTCGAAGCTCAGCAGCTCATCGCGCTCGAGGAACGCGTAATCGCGCCCGAAGACGGTCTTCGGCATGCAGTACACGCAGCGGAAGTTGCAGCGGTCGGTCACCGAGATGCGAAGGTCTCGCATCGGCCGATCGCGTCGATCGGCGAGGCGACCGGTGGCCGGCAGACGGCGGGCACCCGAGGCGGTCGCCTCTCCGACGCGGGGCACGGGGAGCTGAGCCTCCGTCTGCGTCATGGGCCACCCCCTCTTCGTGGCGTCCACCGTAACACCGCTTCACGAGCGCTCTCGCACCGAGACATCCGCCGCCGCGATGGCGAATGCCAGTCGCGCGCCGGTCGTGAGATCGAGTGAGACCGCCGCCGTCGACGGCACGTCGACGGCCAATTCGGGATGTTCGGCGATGCCGATGCGCACGCCCCCGGGCACCGGGCGGAGCGCCGCGACCGTGCCGCTCCAGCGGTTGGGGGCGGATGCCGCGGGCTCGTGCAGCGTCGCCGGCGACACGTGCACCGCTCCTGGGCTGAAGACCGCCGATGCCGGCGCGCCGGGCGCGATCGGCTCACGCGTGCCGCGCAGTACGAGCGGTGCGCCGGCAGTCGCGCCGCCGGCCGCGCGGCCACCGGGCGCGACGACTCCGCCGCACCCGTCGCCGACGCCGTGCACGAGGTTCACGCCCGCGAGCGCGGCGACGAACGGCGTCGCGGGGTGGCCGAGCACCTCGGCGGTCGTGCCGTGCTGCACGATGCGACCGTCGTGCAGCACGGCGGCGCGCTGCGCGAGCACGATCGCGTCGAGCGGGTCGTGCGTGACGAGCAGCGTCGGCAGCGGCTCGGGCCACGGCCGTTCGGCGAGCAGGCCGCGCATCTCGGTCGCGGTCTGCACGTCGAGGGCGGCGAAGGGTTCGTCGAGCAGCAGCAGCCGAGGTTTCGCCGCAAGGGTGCGGGCGAGTGCCACGCGCTGCTGCTGACCACCCGACAGCGCCGATGGGCGGCGAGCGGCGAATTCGGCGAGCCCCACGCGGTCGAGCCAGCGCCGTCCGGACTCGCGTGCCACGGCGGCACGATCGCCCTGGGCGCGCGGGCCGAAGGCGACGTTCTCGAGCGCGCTCAGGTGCGGGAAGAGCAGCGGCTGCTGGCCGAGCAACCCGACCTGTCGTCGTTCGAGGGCGACCCCGTGCCGTGAACGGCCGTCGGCCCGACTCAGCTCTCGACCGCCGATGCGCACGAACCCGGTGCTCGGCTCGAGGTGGCCCGCGATGGTCTGCAGCAGGGTCGACTTGCCCGAGCCGTTCGGTCCGAGCACGGCGAGGATCTCGCCGGGCGACACCCGCAGCGACGCGTCGAGCACGAAGTCGCCGACGGTCGTCGTCACCTCGGCGATCAGGCCCGCGGATGCCTCGGCGCCGGCCTGTGCTCCGAGGCCGGCGGAGGTCTCGGTGCCGCTCATCGGGCGGCATCCGCTCGCCAGCCGCGCATCACGAGGAGCACGGCGACCGCGACCGCGATGAGCATGAGCGAGAGGGCGATCGCCGTGTCCTCGCGCACTCCCGCGCCGTTGAACGCCGTGTAGATCGCGAGCGGCATCGTGCGGGTCGTGCCGGCGGCGTTGCCGGCGAAGAGGGCGGTGGCCCCGAACTCGCCGAGGGCGCGGGCGAAGCAGAGCACCGTGCCCGCGATCAGGCCCGGCGCCACGAGGGGCAGGGTGATGCGGCGGAACACCGTGAACCGGCTCGCCCCGAGACCGGCGCCGACGAGTTCGAACCGGGTGCCGGCCGTGCGCAGGGCACCCTCGACCGAGATCACGAGGAATGGCAGCGCGACGAAGGCCTGCGCGATGACCACGGCTGCGGTCGTGAAGGGGATGCGGAGGCCGAACGCGTCGAGGGTCTCGCCGAACAGCCCGTTGCGCCCGAGCAGGGCGAGCAGGGCGATGCCGCCCACGAGCGGAGGCAGCACGAGCGGCAGCGTGGCGAGGGTCCGGAGCACCGCCGCCACTCCCCGGGAGCTCCGTGCGATGACGAGCGCGAGCGGCACGCCGAGCACCACGCAGATCGCGGTCGCGATGCTCGCAGTGGTGAGCGAGAGGGCGAGCGCCTCGAGCGCGGCGGGAGAGCTGACGGCCGCCGGCACCCCGGCCCAGTCCAGTCGCACGAGCAGCGCCACGAGCGGCAGCACGAGCAATGCCGTGCCGAGGGCAGCCGGCAGGTACAGCCACGACGGGAAGCGGGCGAGGTGCACGCGCCGTGATCGTGCATCGGGTGCCGTGGTCGGCGCGGCCGGGCCAGAGACGGCATCGAACGCGGTCACGGCCGGCCGAACCCGAACGCGGTCAGCACCTCGGCGCCCTCAGCCGAGAGAACGAACTCGACGAACGCCCGCGCCGCCGCGGGGTTCGCCGCATCGGCCAGTGCCGCCAACGGGTAGGTGTTCGTCGCGGCATCCGCCCCCTCGATCGGCACCCCATCGACCTCACCGGCCGAGGCCCCGATGTCGGTGACGTAGACGAGCCCGGCGTCGGCTTCGCCCGCGCGCACCTTCGTGAGCACGGCGCTGACGTTCTGCTCCTCGCTCACGGGCGTCACCGTGACGCCCGCGGCGGCGAGGAGCTTCGCGGCAGCGCTGCCGCACGGCACCTCGGGTGCGCACACGACGACGAGCGGGTCAGCGGATGCCTCGTCGGCGAGATCGTCGAGACCGTCGATGCCGAGCGGATTGCCGGGCTGCACCGCGATCTCGAGCACGTTCGTCGCGAACACCTCGGGACCCCCGTCGAGCAGGCCCGCGTCGTCGACCCTGGCGAGGTTCCGCTCATCGGCCGAGGCGAAGACGTCGGCGGCGGCGCCCTCGATGAGCTGCGTCGCGAGAACGGATGAGCCGTCGTAGGTGACCGGCGCGACTTCGAGCTCGGGGTGCAGCGCCTCGAACCGCGCGGCGAGTTCGTCGAAGGCGCCGCTGAGCGATGCCGCGGCGTACACCGTCAGCTCGCCGCCGAGCTCCGGATGGCTCGCACTCGCGTCGGAGTGGCCCACCCCACCGTCGCCGTCGCCGGCGGACGTGCCGCAGCCGCTCAGGACGATCGCGGCGATGGCGGCGATCGCGGCTGCGAGCGCCCGACGAGGTGCGGGGCGGTCGGTCATTCGCCCGGTTCCTTGTCGGTCTCGAGGATGACCATCGTCGCTTTGATCACGGCGACGCTCTTCGCGCCGACCTCGAGCCGCAGCTCGCGAGCGGCCTCGGCCGACATGAGCGAGACGACCCGGTGCGGTCCGCACTGCACCTCGACCTGGGCCATGAGCCCGTCGATCTCGACGCGCGTGACGAGTCCGACGAACCGGTTGCGGGCGCTGCGGCGCACGTGGCTCCGGTCTTCGATGGCCGACGCCGCGGCGACCGCGCGGGCGGCGAGCTCGCGGCCGGAGACGACCTGGCGGCCCGCGGTATCCTTCTCGGCGCTGAGCAGGCCCTCCTGCACCCACCGGCGAACGGTGTCATCGCTCACGCCGACGAGCGAAGCCGCCTCACTGATCCGATACTGCGTCATGAAACTGACGATAGAACCGCAGATGCGGAACTGCAATGCGGCAGACGACACAGCTCGCCGCCTAGCATGGACACAGCAAGGAGGCTCACATGGATTCGTTCGAAAGCTCGCCCCTGTCGAGTTCCGATTCCGGCTCCGCTTCCCTCGGGGCGCAGACCGAGGCAGCCGACCACCTCGCTCGTGCGGTCGACCTCGCCACGGCGAACGTCGAGCAGGGTGGCGGTCCGTTCGGTGCGATCGTCGTCGCGGCCGACGGTCGCGTCTTTGAGGGCGTCAATCGCGTCACCGCGAACCTCGACCCGACCGCCCACGCGGAGGTCACGGCGATTCGTGCCGCCTGCCAGGGGCTCGGCACCTTCGACCTGAGCGGTGCCACGCTCTACACGAGCTGCGAGCCGTGCCCGATGTGCCTGGCCGCGTCGCTCTGGGCGCGCATCGATCGGGTCTGCTTCGCCGCCGATCGCGATGATGCAGCGGATGCCGGCTTCGACGACGCGCTCTTCTACCGCTACTTCGAGGGCGGCGAGGAGGACCGTCGGAGCATGCCGGTGGGCAGCATCGACCTCGGGCCCGAGCGACGGGTCGCCCCGTTCACCGCGTGGAAGCTCAACGCCGCACGCATCGACTACTGAGGCGGCGTCGTCGCCGACTGCTCCTCGATCTGCTGGAGCACTCGGACGGCAACGCTCACGGCGATCGCGGCCGGGTCTTTCGAGGTGATGCCGGCGATGCCGATCGGGGTGTCCACCCGAGCGAGCGAGGCGTCATCGTGGCCGGCCTCGCGAAGTCGCTGCTCGAAGCGCGCCCACTTCGACCGCGAGCCGATCAAGCCGATCGAGGCGATGCCGTCGGTGCCGAGCGCGGCCTCGACGATCGCGAGATCCTCGACGTGATCGTGGGTCATCACGAGCACGTGGGCACCGGTCGGCAGCGACCCGAGCGCCGACTCGGGCACCGGCAACTCGTGCAGCAGCACGGTCGCCTCGACATCGGCCAGCGGCCCGCTCACCCCGGGCACGCCGATCCGCTCGGGGGCGAGCATCTCGGTACGCGAGTCGACGAGGTGCAGCTCGAGCCGCTGCCGGCAGAGGATGCGCGCGAGCTCCAGCCCGACGTGACCGATGCCGAAGACGGCGACCGCGGGAACGACCCGCACCGGTTCGAGCAGCATCGTGACTTCTCCTCCGCAGCACTGCACGCCGTATTCGGTCGTGGCTTTGTCGCTCAGCGTCAGGGTGAGCAGTTCGGGTTCGGACGTGCCGGTCGCGAGCATTCTCCGCGCCCGGTCGATCGCCGTGGCCTCCAGATTGCCCCCGCCGACCGTGCCGACGACGGCGTCGGCCGTGACGACCATCTTGGCTCCGCCGTTGCGCGGGGCGTGGCCGCGCACCATCGCGAGCGTCACGATGACCGACGGGGTCCGCGCCGTCCGGAACCGCTGCACGGCCTCCACCCAGTCCATGGCAGCCTGCCCGTCGCTCAGCGCTCGGCCGGCACGAGTCCGTGGTCGACGGATGCCGCGCCATCCGTCGCCGATGCCGTCGAGTCGCCGGCACGGCGGGCATCGCGGATCGCCCAGAAGACCGCCTCGGGGGTCGCCGGCGACGCGAGCTCGACGCTGTGCCCGACCGGGCCGAACGCGGCGACGGCCTCGCGGATCGCCTCGCGTGCGCTGAACGCCAGCATGAGCGGCGGCTCGCCGATCGCCTTCGATCCGTAGACGACGCCGTCTTCGGTCGCACGCTCGAACAGGCTCACGTTGAACACCTCGGGCATCTCCGAGAAGCTCGGCAGCTTGTAGGTGCTCGCCGACTGCGTGAGCAGTCGGCCTCGCCCCGGGCCGTCGCCCGTGTCCCAGCGCAGCTCCTCGAGTGTGAGCCATCCGGCGCCCTGCACGTAACCGCCCTCGATCTGGCCGACGTCGATGAGCGGCGAGAGCGAGTCGCCGACGTCGTGCACGATGTCGACGCGCAGGGTTCGCGTCGCACCGGTGAACCCGTCGACCTCCACCTCGGTCGCCGCGGCCCCGTAGGAGAAGTACTTGAACGGCGAGCCCTGCATCGCCTCGGTGTCCCAGTGCAGGCCCTCGGTGCGGTAGAAGCCCGCGGCCGAGAGCTGCACGCGCGCATCGTAGGCGGCGCTCGCGACCTCGGCGAAGGTGAGCGAGGCTCCGGATGCCCCGAGCCCCGAGACCCGCCCGCGGCCGAAGCGCACCTCGCGCTCGTCGATGCCGAGCAGCCGACCGGCCACGGTCGCCATGCGGTCGCGGATCTGCTCGCAGGCGTTCTTCACGGCGCCGCCGTTGAGGTCGGCGCTCGATGAGGCGGCCGTGGCCGAGGTGTTCGGCACCTTGTCGGTGCGGGTCGGGGCGAGCCGCACCGCCTCGGCCTCGACGCCGAGGGCGGTGGCTGCGACCTGCAGCATCTTGGTGTGCAGGCCCTGGCCCATCTCGGTGCCGCCGTGGCTGATCAGCACCGAACCGTCTTTGTAGACGTGCACGAGCGCGCCGGCCTGGTTGTACGCGGTGAGGGTGAACGAGATGCCGAACTTCACGGGCGTGATGGCGAGGGCCCGCTTGGTGTCGGGGTGCCGGGCGTTGAACTCGGCGATCGCCGCGCGTCGCTCGTCGAAGTCGCTCTCGTCGAGCACGCGCTGCCAGATGTCGTGCAGTCGCTCGGCGTGCCGCACGGGCTGCCCGTAGGGCGTCGTCTGGCCGGGCTCGTAGAAGTTGCGTCGTCGCAGCGTCGCGGCATCGAGGCCGAGCCTCGGCGCGACCAGACCGAAGATGTTCTCGATCACGAACATGCCCTGCGGGCCGCCGAAGCCGCGGAACGCGGTCTGCGAGGTCTTGTTCGTCTTCGCGACGCGCCCCTGCGCGACGACGTTCGGGATCCAGTACGCGTTGTCGACGTGGCAGAGCGCCCGGCCCATGACGGGTTCGGAGAGATCGAGGCTCCAGCCGCCGTCGGAGGTGAGCGTCGTCGCGAGGGCGAGGATGCGCCCGTCGTCGTCGAACCCCGCCTTCCAGACGAGGTGGAACGGATGCCGCTTACCGGTCATCGTGAGGTCTTGCGTGCGGTTCAGGCGCAGGCGCACCGGCCGGCCCGTGAGCACGGCACCGAGCGCGGCGACGGCAGCGAAGCCGTGCGGCTGCATCTCTTTGCCGCCGAAGCCGCCGCCCATGCGCAGGCACTGCACGGTGACGCGATTGCTCGGCACGCCCAGCACGTGGGCGACGATCTCCTGCGTCTCTGAGGGGTGCTGCGTGCTGCACTCGACGAAGACCTGACCCTCGGAATCGAGGTGGGCGAGTGACGCGTGCGTCTCGAGGTACAGGTGCTCCTGGCCGCCGATCTCGGTGACGCCCTCGAACACGTGCGGTGCGGTGGCGAGCACCGATTCGGGGTCTCCGCGCCGCACCGTGCGGGGGATGCCCTGGAAGGACTCTGCCGCGATCGCCTCGGGCACGGTGATGATCGAGGGCAGCGGCTCGTACTCGACCTTCACAGCGGCGGCCCCGAGTCGCGCGGCCTCGGCCGTCTCGCCGAGCACCCACGCGAGTGCGTGCCCGTGGAACATCGCCTCGCCCGGGAAGAGCGGCTCGTCGTCTTTGACGCCCGCGTCGTTGTGGCCCGGCACGTCGTCGGCGGTGAGTACCCGCACGACCCCCGGCACTGCGAGTGCAGCCTGCACATCGAGGGTGACCATCGCGTGCGCGTGCTCCGACTGCACGGGCCAGGCGGTGAGCACGCCGTGACCTCGTGCAGCCAGGTCGTCGGTGTAGACGGCCGCGCCGGTCGAGTGCAGGGCGGCGCTCTCGTGCGCCATCGGCGTGCCCACGACGGGAGCGGCGGGGCGGGCGGCGAGCTCGCTCATGCCGGTACCTCTTCGGCGACGTGGGGGTGGCTGCGGTAGAGCTTCACGAGCGCAGAGCCGAGCATGAGCGAGCGGTACTCGGCACTCGCGCGGTGGTCGGACATCGGGGTGCCCTCCGATGCGAGCACGGATGCCGCGTCGCGGAAGGTCTCGCGGCTCCACGGACGGCCGGCGAGCAGAGCCTCGGTCGCGCGGGCACGGAGCGGGGTCGCGGCGACTCCGCCGAGTCCGATGCGCGCCGACGCGATGACGCCGTCGTCGAGGTCGAGGGCGAAGCCCACGGCGACGCTCGAGATGTCGTCGAAACGGCGCTTCGCGATCTTGTGGAAGGCGCTCAGCTGCGCGAGCGGCAGGGGGATGCGCGCCGCACGCACCAGCTCGTCGGGTCGGCGCAGCGTCTGGCGGTAGCCGGTGAAGTAGTCGGCGAGGTCGACCTCGCGCTCGCCGTCGGCGGAGACGAGCACGACGCGCGCCTCGAGTGCGAGCAGGGCGGGCGCGCAGTCGCCGATGGGCGAGGCAGTGCCGAGGTTGCCGCCGATCGTCGCACGATGCCGGATGAGCGGGGAGGCGAACTGCGGGAAGAGCTCGGCGAGCAACGGCACGCGTCCGTCGAGCCGGCGCTCGACCTCGGAGAGCGGCAGCACAGCGCCGATCTCGATCGCGGCATCGTCGACGACGAGGGTGCGGAGCTCGGCCAGGTGGTCGATCGCGATCGAGAGTGCGGCGCGCCGGCCACGCAGGTTCACCTCGACGCCCCAATCGGTCGAGCCCGCGATGACCGCTGCGTCGGGTTCCTCGCGCAGTATCCGCAACGCTTCGTCGAGCGATGGCGGGCGCAGGAAGCGCTCACCGTCGGCGTCGAGCCGGGTCGCTCTCGGCTCGGGCGCCGGGTGCGCGCGTCGCTCGGCGAGCGGGTCGCTCGGTTCGGGCTCGCCGAGGGCATAGGCGGCATCGCGAATCGGTCGGTAGCCGGTGCAACGGCAGAGGTTGCCGCTCAGCGCGTGCAGGTCGAAGCCGTTCGGGCCGTGCTCCTGCGCTGAGGCATCCGCTTCGCCCGCTGCACCCGCCGCCGCAGCACCAGTACCCGCCGCCCGCGCGGGCACGCGTTCGGCCCGGTAGAACTCGGCCGCCATGCTGCAGGCGAACCCGGGCGTGCAGTACCCGCATTGCGATCCGCCGGCTTCGGCGAGGCCCGCCTGCACGGGGTGCATCGCCTCGGGGGAGCCGAGCCCCTCGGCGGTGACGATCTCCTGGCCGTCGAGGGCGGCGGCCGGCACGAGGCAGGCATTCACCGCGGTCCACACGGTGCCTCCGGCGTCGTCGGATGTCGCGAGCAGCATGGCGCACGCACCGCACTCGCCCTCGGCGCAGCCTTCCTTGCTGCCGGTGAGGCCGTTGTCGCGCAGCCAGTCGAGCGCGGTCGTGTGCGCGCTGGCGCTCCGCAACGGGCGCTCGCGTCCGTTGACCGTCACACCGATGTGATCCATGGTCGAACTCCTTGTCTCGGGAGTCTACGCGGGCATCGTTCTCGATGTTCCGGTTACGCCGCGAACGCATCTGCGCGAAGATGAACACGAGGCGAAGCGCAGCATCCCAACGGAGGGACGGGCAGCCGTATGAGCATCGAGATCACTCGTGCCGCACATGTCGCAGGCGGCGACGAGATCCTCACGAGCGAGGCGCTCGCCTTCGTCGAGCAACTGCATCGCCGCTTCGATCCGCGCCGTCGAGAACTCCTCGCCGAACGTCGGGCCCGGCGCGAGTGGATCGCCGAGGGTGAGCCGCTCGACTTCCTCACCGAGACGACGGCGATCCGCGAGGACGACTGGCTCGTGGCATCCGCCCCCGAGGCCCTGCTCGATCGCCGGGTCGAGATCACGGGTCCGGCCATGCCGGCGAAGATGGCGATCAACGCGCTCAACTCGGGAGCGCGAGTCTGGCTCGCCGACCTCGAAGACGCGTCGAGCCCGACGTGGGAGAACGTCGTCGGGAGCATCGCGAACCTGCGCGACGCCGCCCGCGGCACGCTCGCCTTCACCTCGCCCGAGGGCAAGGAGTACGCGCTGCGCACCGACCTCCGCCGCCCCACGGTCGTGACCAGGCCACGCGGCTGGCACCTCTCCGAGCGGCACGTGCTCATCGACGGCGAGCGCGCCTCGGGCGCACTCGTCGACTTCGGGCTGCACTTCTTCCACACCGCGCGGTTGCTGCTCGACAGCGGACACGGGCCGTACTACTACCTGCCGAAGCTCGAGAGCCACCTCGAGGCGAGGCTCTGGAACGACGTGTTCGTGTTCGCGCAGGAGCAGCTCGGCATTCCGCGCGGCACGATTCGCGCGACCGTGCTCATCGAGACGATCACGGCGGTGTTCGAGATGCACGAGATCCTCTTCGAGCTGCGCGAGCACGCCTCGGGCCTGAACGCCGGGCGCTGGGACTACCTGTTCAGCCTCATCAAGAACTACCGCGACGCCGGGCCGGCCTACGTGCTGCCCGACCGGGCGGCGGTGTCGATGACGGCGCCGTTCATGCGCGCCTACACCGAGCTGCTCGTGAAGACGTGCCACCGCCGCGGCGCCTTCGCGATGGGCGGCATGGCTGCCGTGGTGCCGAACCGCAACGACCCCGAGGTCACCGCCGCCGCGTTCGAAAAGGTGCGCGCCGACAAGACCCGAGAGGCGAACGACGGGTTCGACGGCTCGTGGGTCGCCCACCCCGATCTCGTCCCGGTCTGCCAGGAGGTGTTCGACGCGGTGCTCGGCGACCGGCCGAACCAGCTCGAGCGTCAGCGACCCGAGGTGGAGGTCACCGCCGCGGAGCTGCTCGACGTCGTCTCGGCCGGCGGCGAGGTCACCGAGGCCGGACTCCGCACGAATCTCTCGGTCGCGGTGGCCTACACCGCGGTGTGGCTCTCGGGCAATGGCGCCGTCGCGCTCCACAACCTCATGGAGGACGCCGCGACGGCCGAGATCTCGCGCTCTCAGGTGTGGCAGCAGCTGCACACCGGCGTGGTGCTCGCCGACGTCGACGAGCAGTTGACCCCCGAGATCGTGCGCCGGGTGCTCGCCGAAGAGGTCGAGGCCCTGCGCGCGGATGTCCCGCCCGAACGTTTCGCGGCCTACTACGAGCCGGCAGCGGCCCTCATCGCCGACCTCTGCCTCTCCGACGACTACGTCGACTTCCTCACCCTGCCCGCCTACGAACTGCTGGAATGAGGATGCACACCGCACTGCCCGCCACCGCACTCGCCAGCATCGACGCCGGACTGGCCGAGACCGACGCGCTGCTCGCCACCGCCTATCCCGGCGACGATGGATCACGCCAGCCCGTGCACACCGTGTACGTGCCCGCCGACCGGTTCACTCCCGAGCTCCCGGCCCTGTGGGGCCGCGCAGCACGCACCGCCGTCGATGCGGTCGGCGGCGTCGAGGCGCTCGCCGTCATGGTCGGGCTCGACCACGGGGTCGCGGCCGAGGTGGCGCCGGCGGTGCGCGACAAGCTCGAGCTCGAGCCGATCGAAGATCTGCGCATCGACTTCGAAGACGGATACGGCGACCGCGGTGACGACGTCGAAGACGCCGACGCCGTGCGCGCGGCGAAGCGAGTGGTGGCGGCCGTCGGCGCGGGGTTCGCCCCGCCGTTCATCGGCATCAGGTTCAAGTCGTTCGAGGCGGCGACGCGGGCGCGAGGCATCCGGACCCTCGATCTCTTCGTGACCGCGCTCATGGAGCACGGCGGCCTGCCCGACGGGTTGGCGCTGACCCTGCCGAAGGTGTCGACGGTGGCGCAGGTGCAGGCGGCGGCGCAGGTCGCGGCCGGCCTCGAACGCGCGCATGGACTGCCCGAGGGAAGGCTGCGCTTCGAGGTGCAGGTCGAGACGCCGCAGCTCATCCTCGACGTCGACGGCAGATCACCGGTCGCGCGGCTGCCGCTCGCGGTGCCCGGGCGCATCAGCGCGTTGCACTACGGCACCTACGACTACAGCGCATCGCTGCAGATCGCGGCGCACCACCAGTCCATGGAGCATCCCGCCGCCGACCTGGCGAAGGGGGTCATGCAGCTCGCGGTCGCGGGCACCGGCATCCGCCTCTCCGACGGGTCGACCAACATCCTGCCGCTCGGCGACCAGGCTGAAGCGGCGTGGCGCCTGCATGCGCGGCTCGTGCGGAGGTCGCTCGAGCGCGGGTTCCCCCAGGGCTGGGACCTGCACGCGCTCCAGTTGCCCACGCGGTTCATCGCGACGTACGCGTTCTACCGCGAGGGCTACGCCGCCGCGGCCGCGCGGCTGCGCGACTCCGTCGCGCGGGTGTCGGGCGCGGTGCTCGACGAGCCCGCCTCCGTACGAGCGCTCGCCGGGTTCGTGCTGCGGGGCGTGCGCTGCGGCGCGATCTCGGCCGCCGAGGTGGCCGCCGACACCGGCATCGACGACGGGGCGCTCGTCGCGCTCGCGCACCCGAGGCATCACGAGGAGACCACATGAGCTACTTCACCCCGCAGGGCGGACTGCCCGCGCAGACCGAGCTGCTCACCGATCGCGCGATCGTGACCGAGGCGTACACCGTGATCCCGAAGGGCGTGCTGCGCGACATCGTCACGAGCAGGCTGCCCGGGTTCACGAACACCCGGGCGTGGATCCTCGCGCGGCCGATCGCCGGATTCGCGACGACGTTCTCGCAGCTCATCGTCGAGATCGGCCCGGGCGGCGGGGCCGACTGGCCCGAGCGTGAAGAGGGCGTCGAGGGCGTCGTGTTCGTCACGGCCGGCGAGCTCACGCTCGAACTCGAGGGAGAGCGGCACGTGCTGGAGCCGGGCGGCTACGCGTACCTCGCCGCGGGAGCGAGCTGGGCGATCGCGAACGAGGGCTCGGAGCTCACGAGCTTCCAGTGGATCCGCAAGGCGTACGAGCCGCTCGAGGGCTACGAGCCGACGTCGTTCGTCACGAGCGACGCGGAGGTCGCGCCGCAGGAGATGCCCGACACGAACGGCGCGTGGGCGACCACGCGGTTCGTCGATCCCGACGACCTCGCGCACGACATGCACGTGAACATCGTCACGTTCCAGCCGGGCGGCGTGATCCCCTTCGCCGAGACGCACGTCATGGAGCACGGCCTGTTCGTGCTCGAGGGCAAGGGCGTCTATCGGCTGAACGGCGACTGGGTCGAGGTCGAGGCCGGCGACTTCATGTGGCTCCGGGCGTTCTGCCCGCAGGCCTGTTACGCGGGCGGCCCGGGGCCGTTCCGCTACCTGCTCTACAAGGACGTGAACCGGCAGGTGCGGCTCACGGTCCCGGGCGCACCGCGATGACGGATGCCGCAGGCCTCGACCTCGTCGTCACGGGCGAACGGGTGCTCGTCGACGGCGCGTTCTCGCCGGTCGAGGTCGGGGTGCGCGACGGCGTCGTCGTGCAGCTCGCGCCGCTCGGCACGGGGCTCGACGCGCCGCGCATGGTGCGATTGGCCGACGATGAAGTGCTGATCCCCGGGCTCGTCGACACGCACGTGCACGTCAACGAGCCCGGCCGCACCGAGTGGGAGGGGTTCGCCTCGGCGACCCGGGCGGCTGCGGCGGGCGGCGTCACGACGATCATCGACATGCCGCTCAACAGCATCCCGCCGACGACGAACGTCGCCGCGCTCGGCCTGAAGCGGGCGGCGGCCGAGGGTCAGGTCTTCGTCGACGTCGGGTTCTGGGGCGGCGTGGTGCCCGGCAACGAGGCCGATCTCGAACCGCTCGTCGACGAGGGGGTGTTCGGGTTCAAGTGCTTCCTCGTCGCCTCCGGCGTCGACGAGTTCCCACCGGTCACGGCCGACGAGATGGAGGCGGCGATGGCCGTGCTCGAGACATCCGACTCGCTCCTGATCGTGCATGCCGAAGATGCCGCGCTCATCGACGGGGCGCCGCACCGCCATGGGCCCGCCTACGCCGACTTCCTCGCCTCCCGCCCGCGCGAGGCCGAAGGTGCCGCCGTCGCCGCCGTCATCGATCGAGCCGCGCGCACCGGGGTGCGGGCCCACATCCTGCACCTGAGCGCGGCCGACTCCCTCGACCGGATCGCCGCGGCCAAGCGCCACGGAGTGCGGCTCACCGTCGAGACCTGCCCGCACTACCTCGTGCTCGCCTCCGACGAGGTGCCGTCGGGGGCCACGGAGTACAAGTGCTGTCCGCCGATCCGTGACGCCGGCAACCGCGACGCCCTCTGGCACGGCCTCGAGCAGGGCGTCATCGACTTCGTCGTCTCGGACCACTCGCCGGCGCCGGCCGAGCTGAAGCACACCGGTGACGGCGACTTCGAGGCGGCGTGGGGCGGCATCGCCTCGCTCCAGCTCGGGCTGCCCCTCGTCTGGACCGAGGCGAGGCGACGCGGCATCCCGCTCGCCCGGGTCGTCGAGTGGATGTCGACGGCACCGGCCCGCCGGGTCGGCCTCACGACCAAGGGCCGCATCGCCGAAGGCACTGCCGCGGACCTCGCCGTCGTCGCACCCGACGAGGGGTTCACGGTCGATGCCGAGGCGCTCGAGCATCGGCATCCGATGACGCCCTACGACGGCCACGAGCTCACCGGGGTCGTGCGGCGCGCATTTCTCGCCGGCGCCCCGATCGACCGATCCACCCCGCGCGGGAGACTGCTGCGCCGGGCCGGCGTGGAGGGCGGAGCGCACCATGCTGCTTGAGGAGTTCGACGCCGCCGATCGCGGAGCCGCGATCGAACTGCTGCGACCGTGCCTCGACATCAGCCGCTGGTGCGAGGAACTCGTCGACGCGCGCCCGTACGACTCCGTCGGCGAGCTCGCGGCGCGAGCGCACGGCGCAGCGGCCCCGTTCACCGCCGCGGAGGTCGAAGGGGCGCTCGCGCACCATCCCCGCATCGGCGAACGCGCCGGGGGCGGCCGCCGCGAGGCTGCGCTCTCGCGAGCCGAGCAGGCAGGAGTCGACCCGAACGACGCCGCCGTCGCCGCTGCGCTCGCCGCCGGCAACGTGGCCTACGAACGGCGGTTCGGCCGGGTCTTCCTCATCCGCGCAGCCGGCCGGACCTCGACCGAGATCCTCGAAGCACTGAACGAGCGGCTCCGGCACACGAGCGTCGAGGAAGACCTCATCGTCGCCGAGCAGCTTCGCGAGATCGCCACGCTGCGACTGAAAGGACTCTTCACCGCATGAGCACCTCCCGGATCACCACGCACGTGCTCGACACGGCCGCCGGACGCCCGGCCGAGGGCGTCGCCGTCGGGCTCCTCGCCCGCGACGACGGCGATCGAGACGGGTGGCGTCTCGTCGCGACATCCGTCACCGATGCCGACGGTCGCGTCACCCGGCTCGGCCCCGAGACGATCGCCCCGGGGGAGTACCGGCTGCGCTTCGACACCGGCGCCTACTTCGCCGCTCGCGCGACCGACACGTTCTATCCCGAGGTGCTGATCACCTTCGTCGTCACCGACGACGGTCGTCACTGCCATGTGCCGCTGCTGCTGAGCCCATTCGCCTATTCGAGCTACCGAGGGAGCTGACCATGACCGACCCCGCCATCGTGCTCGGGCCGAACCAGTACGGCAAGGCCGAGGTGCGCGTCGTCAAGGTCACCCGTGACACCGATCGCCACGAGATCGAAGACCTCAGCGTCACGTCGCAGCTCCGCGGCGACTTCGCCGGGGCCCACCTCGACGGCGACAACTCCCACGTCGTCGCCACCGACACGCAGAAGAACACGGTCTTCGCGTTCGCCCGCGACGGAATCGGCTCGCCCGAGGCCTTCCTGTTGCGCCTCGCCGAGCACTTCACCTCGTCGTTCGACTGGGTGACCGGCGGCCGCTGGGAGGCGGAGAGCTTCGCGTGGCAGCGCATTCAGGCGCACGGCGCGCCGCACGATCACTCCTTCGTGCGCGCCGGGCAGGAGACGCGCACGGCCCTGGTCGTCGCCGACGGAGCCGATCGGCACGTCATCGCCGGGCTCACGGGGCTCACGGTGCTGAAGACGACGCAGTCGGGCTTCGAGGGCTTCCCGAGAGACCGGTACACGACGCTGCAGGAGACGAGCGACCGCATCCTCGCGACGGACGTCGCCGCCCGCTGGCGGTACTCCGATGCGGGCGTCGACTACAACGCGATGTACCTCAGCGTGCGAGCACTGCTGCTCGAAGCCTTCACCGAGGGATACTCGGCCGCCCTGCAGGCGACCCTGTTCGACATGGGCGCCCGCGTCTTGGAGCAGCGCCCAGAGATCGCCGAGATCCGCCTCTCGATGCCGAACAAGCACCATTTCGTCGTCGACCTCAGTGCCTTCGGCCTCGACAACCCGAACGAGGTGTTCTACGCCGCCGACCGGCCCTACGGCCTCATCGAGGCGACGGTCACCCGTGAGGGCCTCGCCCCGGCACCCGCCGCCTGGGATGGCATCGCCGGCTTCTGCTGAGCCGGCCGGCGACGCACGATCGATCGGCGGGTGCGACCGTTGGCTCCCGCGCCGGGGCACGATAGCGTCGGCTCATGCGCATCCTCCTCATCGGCGCCGGAGGCGTCGGAGACGCCATCGCCAAGATCGCCGCTCGCCGCGACTTCTTCGAGCTGCTCGTGATCGCCGACTACGACGAGAGCCGTGCCGAGCGCACCCTCGCGTGGATCCGCGCTCGCCACGGCGACGACGTGGCGGGCCGATTCGACACCGCGCAGATCGACGCGAGCGACCCCTTCGTCGTCACCGCCGTCGCCCTCGAATTCGACGCGACGCACATCATGAACGCCGTCGAGCCGAAGTTCGTGCCGTCGATCTTCGCCGGTGCGCTCGCTGCGGGGGCCGACTACCTCGACATGGCGATGAGCCTCTCCGAGCCGCATCCGAGCGACCCGTACTCGCAGACGGGGGTCAAGCTCGGTGACGACCAGTTCGCCCAGGCGGGCGACTGGGATGCCGCGGGCCGGCTCGCGCTCGTCGGCATGGGCGTCGAGCCGGGTCTGTCCGACGTGTTCGCGAGGTACGCCGCCGATCACCTCTTCAGCGAGATCGACGAGCTCGGCGTGCGCGACGGCGCGAACCTCGTCGTCACCGATGAGGCCGGCAACGAGATCTTCGCCCCGAGCTTCTCGATCTGGACGACGATCGAGGAATGCCTGAACCCGCCGGTCGTGTGGGAGCAGGAGGCGGGCTGGTTCACCACTCCGCCGTTCTCGGAACCTGAGGTGTTCGACTTCCCCGAGGGCATCGGGCCGGTCGAGTGCGTCAACGTCGAGCATGAGGAGGTGCTGCTCATGCCGCGCTGGGTCGACGCGAAACGCGTCACCTTCAAGTACGGCCTCGGGGCCGAGTTCATCAACGTGCTGCAGGTGCTGCACCTGCTCGGCCTCGACTCGACGAGCCCGGTGCGCGTGCGCAGCGAAGACGGACCCGCGCATGTGGCCCCCAGGGATGTCGTCGCGGCCGCGCTGCCCGATCCGGCGACGATCGGCCCGCGCATGACAGGCAAGACCTGCGCGGGGCTCTGGGTCACCGGCACCGGCACCGACGGCTCGGCTCGTGAGGTCTACCTCTTCCACGTGTCCGACAACGAGTGGACCATGGCCGAGTACGAGAGCCAGTGCGTGGTCTGGCAGACCGCCCTGAACCCCGTCATCGCCCTCGAACTGCTCGCCACCGGCGTCTGGCAGGGCCGCGGAGTGCTGGGCCCCGAAGCGTTCGACGCCGCACCGTTCCTCGACCTGATGGCGCGCCCGCTCACCGACGGCGGCTACGGCCAGCCGTGGGGCTTCGAGGACCGACTCTCGTGACGCCCGCGCCGTCGTGGCCGCTGCGGCCGACAACCAGGGTCACCGCCGAGGCCGTGGCGATCGCGGATGCCGCCGACCGCCGTGCCGGCATTCGCACACGCGCAGCCCGAGCCGACGAGGTCGACGCCCTGCTCGCCCGCTTCGAGGCGACCTGGGGCGAGGGGCGTGGACCCGATCGCGGCATGCTGCAGGCGCTGGAGCACGCCGGCAACACGCTGCTCGTGGCCGTCGACGACGAGGCCCCGGATGACTCGGGCGCGCCGGCCCTCGGCGCGACGCTCGGATTCCTCGGCTGGTCGGGCGGGCTGCACGTGCACTCGCACATGAACGCCGTCGATCCCGCCGCGCGCGGTCGCGGCATCGGTGTCGCGTTGAAACTGCGACAGCGCGCGATCTGCCTGGCGCACGGCGTCGTCGAGATGCGGTGGACGTACGACCCGCTCATTCGGCGCAATGCCCGCCTCAACCTGGTGCGACTCGGAGCCGAGGTCGTGGCGTTCCACCCCGATTTCTACGGTGTGCTGGGCGACGCCATCAGCGGCGCCGACCACAGCGACCGCTTCGAGGTGCGCTGGCGCCTCGACTCGCCGCGAGCGGCTCGCGCGCTCGCGGGCCGGCCGGCGCCCGACTGGCATGCCGAGGGCGAGCTCGAGCTCGTGGCCGACTACGAGCGCGTGCGTTCGTCCGATGCCACGCTCGCGTCGCGGCTCCGTACCGAGTCTCGTGACGCCTTCGCGATGCTCTCCCGCGAGACCGGGCTCCGCGTCGAGCTCGACGCCGAGGGCGACTACGTCTTCACTCGCGACGACCCCGACCGGGAGGCCTGATGAACGACCCCGTCATCGAACGCATCGAACTGCACCGCCTTGAGGTGCCGCTCGTGCGGCCGTTCGAGACCTCGTTCGGCCGTGAGACGGTGCGCGAGGTGCTGCTCGTGCACGTCGTCACCGACGCGGGCGACGGCTGGAGCGAATGCGTGGCGGGCCGTGACCCGTTCTACTCCGGCGAGTACGTCGACGGCGCGGCATCCGTCATCGAGCGCTACCTCGGCCCCGCACTGCTCACCGCCTCCCGGCCGTCGAGTCGCGCCGACGACGTCGACGCGTCTCGCGACGCAACTGCTCGCAGCACGGCTCGCACCGCGGTCGCCGCCATCGCGTCAGTGCCGCTCGCGGCATCCGCCGCCTCGACGTTGGCGTTCGTCGCCGGCCACCGCATGGCCAAGGGCGCGCTCGAGGCGGCCGTGCTCGATGCCGAGCTCCGGGCGCAGGGCCGCGCCATGGGCGAGGCGTTCGGCGCGGTGCGCGAGTGGGTCGACTGCGGCGTCTCGGTCGGCATCGCGCCGAACCTCGAGGAGCTGCTCGACGAGGTCGCCGGCTACGTCGACGAGGGCTACCGGCGCATCAAGCTCAAGATCAAGCCGGGTTGGGACCTCGTGCCGGTCGGCGCGGTGCGTGAGCTCCTGGGGCCCGACGGTCTGCTCCAGGTCGACGCGAACACGGCGTACACGGCCGACGACATCCCCGTGCTCGCGGGCCTCGACGCGTTCGGGCTGCTGCTCATCGAGCAACCCTTCGCCGAGGAGGACCTCGCCACGCACGTGCGGCTCGCCGAAGCGTGCGAAACGCCCGTGTGCCTCGACGAGTCGATCCTCGGCGTCTCGACCGCCGTCGACGCGATCGATCGGGGAGCGACGTCGATCGTGAACATCAAGCCCGGTCGCATGGGCGGCTACCTCGAGGCCCTACGGGTGCACGATGCGTGCCGTGCGCTCGACGTGCCGGTGTGGTGCGGCGGCATGCTCGAGACGGGCATCGGCCGTGCGGCCAATGTCGCGCTCTCGGCGCTGCCCGGGTTCACGTTGCCGGGCGACACCTCGGCCTCGAGCCGCTACTTCGCCGAAGACGTCACTGAACCGTTCGTGCTCGGCTCCGGTGAGCATCGCGGTCAGCTCGAAGTGCCGACGACGCCCGGCACCGGCGTGACCGTGCGTGAAGACCTCGTGCGCGAGTGGGCGAGCCGGCCCCCGGTCGTGCTCACGCGCTGAGGTCTCTTCCAGCCGAGCGGCTCAGCAGCGTGAGGGCCCGCTCGCCGATCGCGGCGACGGAGTCGGCACGGGCCGGGTCGTCATCGATCGCGAACCACGTCGACGACAGCGCGCACCACGCCACGAGCCAGCGCGCGAAGCGGTCGGGGTCGAGCGCGGTGGCTTCGATGACGACCTCGAACTGCCGCTCGAGCCGCCCGGGTGCGAGCGCACGTTCATGCGACGGGTTGCAGAGCAGGTTGCAGTAGTCGAATGCGCGCTCACCGGCGAGCCCTTTCGGGTCGATCGCGAGCCACCCGCGCTCGCCGAAGTCGAGCACGTTGCCGTGATGCAGGTCGCCGTGCAGCACGACCTCGTCGAGCGGGTCGTCGAGCAGCGCCCTCGCGAACTCGGCGCCTCGGCGATGCAACGGGCCGAGGTCGTCGGCGCGAGCGAAGAGTTCACGGAACCAGGTCGGCAGCTCCACGAGCGGCGAGGGCGAGGCGAGCAGCGGCTCGACCGGGGCGCGATGAATGCCCTCGGCCGCCCGGCACAGCACCCGGGTGGCCTCGTCGTCGTGTCCGGCCTCGACCATGTGCACGAGATCCAGGGGGCCGGTCGCACGTTCGAGGAGCACCGCGGCTCCGACCCGGTGCAGCACGCGCGCGACTCCCTCACCGTTCAGCCGCTCGAGCAGTTCGCCGCCGCGTTCCTCTTCGTCGAGATGGGCGATCTTCAGCATCGCCGGCGCGTCGTCGGCCGTGCGCACCGGCATCAGCGTGCTCGACGCGGTGGTGCGGGCGTCGCCGTCGGGGCGCAGTCGCCACCGCGTCAGCCACGCTGCATCCGCTCCATGCCCGGGGTCGACGGGGCCGAGATCGCTCACGATTGCGGTCGATCGCCGCCGCGACCGGCCCACGGGTCGTAGTCGGCTTCGAGCGGTTGCTGCGACGGTCGCTCCGCCTCCGGCACGTGCTGCAGGTTGACGCGAATGCGGTACCAGAGCGAGCTCGAGCCGCGCATGCCGTCGACCAGCACATCGGCGGGCTCGAGCAACGGCACGACGTCGGGGTGCTTCGCCTTCCATCGTTCGAGGGCGTCGAGCGCCTCGGGCTTCGTCTTGGTGCGCGCGACCTCGATGAGCGGCATGGTCGAGGCGCGCCGGCCCGAGCCGTCGCCGCGTGACGGCGGCTTCTCGGCCGGCCCGAGCTCCTCCGCCCGGCGCAGCAGCGCGTCGAGGCTGCCTGCGGCATCGTCGATGCCGGCCGCGACGTCGCCGAGCTCTGCGAAGCGTTCGAGCACGGTCGGCACGGTGAATCGTTCGGGTCGGCTGTCGCGCACTTCATGCCAGCCGAGCGGGGTCGAGACCCGGGCGTCGGGCAGCGCACGCACCGAGTACGCGGATGCCACCGTGCGGTCCTTCGCGTTCTGGTTGAAGTCGACGAAGACGCTCTCGCCGCGTTCCTCCTTCCACCACCGCGCACTCGCGAGCCCGGGCGCCCGCAGCTCGACCTCGCGCGCGATCGTCTCGGCGGCGAGGCGCACGTCGTGGTAGCTCCATCGCGGCTCGATGCGCACCGTGATGTGCATGCCGCGCGAACCCGAGGTCTTCGGCCACCCGACGAGGCCGTGGTCTTCCAGCACCTCGCGGCTGATCAGGGCGACATCGACGATCTGCGACCAGTCGACGCCCGGCATCGGGTCGAGATCGACCCGCAGTTCGTCGGGGTGGTCGAGGTCTTCCGCGCGCACCGGATGCGGGTTCAGGTCGATGCAGCCGAGGTTCACGACCCACGCGAGCGCAGCGGCATCCCGGATCACGACCTCTTCGGCCGAGTTGCCCGAGGCGTAGTGCAGGGTGGCCGTCTCGATCCAGTCGGGCCGCTTCTCGGGGGCGCGCTTCTGGAAGAAGGCCTCCTCGTCGATGCCTTTGACGAAGCGCTTCAGCACCATCGGCCGCCCACCGGCGCCGCGAAGCGCGCCGTCGGCCACGGCGAGGTAGTAGCGCACGAGGTCGAGCTTCGTGAGGCCGGACTCGGGGAAGACGACCTTGTCGGGGCTCGAGATCCGCACCTCTCGGTCGCCGATCTGCAGGAGTTCGGCCGTGCTCGACTTCGGACTCACATTTCCCACCATAGGTCGATGGGCGACCGCAGCGGAACCCCTGGTGACTGCTCAGCGTTGCGTGCGAGCGGATGCCGCAGCGAGCGCGTAGCGCCGAGGCGTCTCGCCGATCACGGCGCGGAACTGGCGGGTGAAGTGCGCCTGATCGGCGAACCCCAGCGTCGCGGCGAGCTCGGCCAGCGGTGGCGGGGCGGATGTCGCGAGCAACTGCGCCGCCTCCTGCATGCGGTGCCGGCCGATGAGCCACTTCGGCGTCAGGCCGACGTACTCGCGCACGAGTCGCTCGAGCGAACGCAGGCTGAGTCCGACCGCGTCGGCGAGGTCGACGGCGCGCACGATCGTGCGGTCGGATTCGGCCAATTCGACGACCCTGCGCACCAGCGCGACGTCGGCATCGAGCTCGATGCGCTGCCACGCCAGCCAGCGCTCGAACGCCGCGATCGCGGCGTGATCGTCGCCGGCGGCGACAGCCCGGCGCACGGATGCCGCGAGCGCCGAGGCATCCGTGACGTGCAACTCGTCGAGCGGCACTGACGAGCCCAGGAGCGAACGCATGGTGCCGGGCACGAACCGGTGCGCGACGCCGGGCTGCAGCAGCACGCCGAACGCCCACCCCTCACCCTCGAGCCGCTGATGGCCGCGGCCGAGTTCGGGTCCGTGGAGTGCAGCGCTGTAGTGATCGATGACGAGGTTCGCCGAGGGGTACTCGAGCACGCCCTGTTCGACGACGACGCCAGCGGGCAGGCGCCAGCGGGGCACCCAGATATGGCGCACGAGCGTCGCGAGCCCGGGGCTCACGGGGTACCGTGCGAGACGCACGGGCGCTTCGACCGAGCGCGCCTGCTCGGCGGCATCGCGCGCCAGCGGAGCGACGCCCGGTGAACCCGGTCGCGCCGCGAGCACGCCCTTCGTCGCCGCGCCGGCGCGTGAGCGCCAGTAGTCGTCGACGGTGGGCATGCCACCAGTATGGCCAGCCCCGCCGACGTCGCGTTTGTGCAAGACGAGGGCCACGGGGCATCCGTACCGTCGAACTCGTACCCAAGCACCTGATCGACACGAGGAGAGACCATGCCCGACTTCGAGATGACCACCTACATCGCCGCCGACCCGCAGGAGGTCTGGCAGGCGATCACCGGAGAGGAAGGCAGTCGGGCCGTCATGTGGGGCTCGGCGCTGCGCGGCGAGCTCACGGCCGGTTCGCGGTACGAGTACGTCGGCCCCGGACAAGACGGCGACGAGACCGTGCACGTCTACGGCGAGGTGCTCGCCGTCGAACCCGGCCGGCTCCTGCAGCTCTCCGAGCACCCCGGACCGACCTATCGCGAGAACCACGCGGAGTTGCGGAGCCGCATGACCTGGCGCCTCGAGCCGGCCGCGGATGCGCTCACGAAGGTGACGTTCACGAACGACGAGTGGAGCGAGGGGCACCCGGCCGAGGCCGAGACCGCCGACACGTGGCCGCTCGTGCTCTCGAGCTTCAAGTCGTGGATCGAGACGGGCCGCGCCCTGCCGTTCCCGTCGTAGCGCGCGGGCGCCGGCCCGGCCCGCTCGCCCCGCCCGGCCTTCCCCGCCCGCCTGCTCGCCCCGCCTGCCTGCTCGCCCCGCCCGCCTGCTCGCCCCGCCCGCCTGCTCGCCCCGCCCGCCTGCTCCCCCGCCCGCCCAGTCGCGCGAAGTGACGCGAATCGACCGATCCCGCCTCGGGAAGGTCGATTCGCGTCACCTCACCGAGGCCGCTGATGGCCGGAGCGCTCGGTAGGATCGCGAACATGGCCGATGACCCGGTGAAGCAAGCGCAGGAGGCGGCCGCTGCGGCGGCCGAGGCGGCAGAGCAACTGCAGGCGCAAGCCGCCGAAGCGGTCAGGAAGGCCGAAGAGGCGGCGGCGCTCGCGAAGGCGGCCGCCGAGGCAGCAGGTGCGGATGCCGCAGCCGATGCTGAGACAGCAGGTGCGGATGCTCCGGCCGATGCTGAGGCAGCAGGTGCGGATGCCGCGGCCGATGCTGAGCCCACCGCTCCGAGGGTCGACGCCCCGCCGGCGCCCGCCCCGCCGGCGCCCGCTCCGACGGCCGCCGGGCCGGCCGCAGTCGCCGCGGCGTCCGCCGGCCCGCTCGATCAGGCAGAGGTCGACGCGATCCGAGCGGGCTATGCCACCGAGGGAGCGGCGCTCGAGATCGGGGCACTCGTCAACGGCGAGGCGCTTCCCGACGTTGCGGTGCGCATCCCGCTCGCGATGACGAACCGGCACGGTCTCGTGGCCGGCGCCACCGGCACGGGCAAGACCCGCACGCTGCAGGTGCTCGCCGAACAGCTCTCGGCCCACGGCGTCGCCGTCTTCGCGGCCGACATCAAGGGCGACCTCTCGGGCATCGCGACGCCCGGGGAGGGCAGTGAGAAGCTGCTGCAGCGCACGGCGGGCATCGGGCAGGAGTGGAAGCCCGAGACCTTCCCGACCGAGTTCTTCTCGCTCGGCGGGGTCGGCAGGGGAGTGCCGATCCGTGCGACGATCTCGGGATTCGGCCCGCTGTTGCTCTCAAAGGCGCTCGGCCTGAACGAGACGCAGGAGTCGAGCCTCGGACTCGTCTTCCACTACGCCAACAAGAACAACCTCGCGCTGCTCGACCTCGACGACCTGCGCGCCGTGCTCGCCTACCTCATCAGCGACGAGGGCAAGCCGGAGCTCGAGGGGCTCGGTGGGCTGTCGAAGGCGACCGTCGGGGTGATCCTGCGCGAGCTCATCACCTTCGCCGACCAGGGCGCCGACGTGTTCTTCGGCGAACCCGAGATCGACACGGCCGAGTTCCTGCGCGTGGCATCCGACGGTCGCGGCATCATCAGCCTGCTCGAGGTGCCGGGCGTCGCCGACAAGCCGGCCCTCTACTCGACCTTCCTGATGTGGCTCCTCGCCGACCTGTTCACCGACCTGCCCGAGGTCGGCGACCTCGACCGGCCGAAGCTCGTGTTCTTCTTCGATGAGGCCCACCTGCTGTTCAAGGACGCGTCGAAGGACTTCCTCGCCCAGATCACGCAGATGGTGCGGCTCATCCGCTCGAAGGGCGTCGGTGTCTTCTTCGTGACGCAGACACCGAAAGACGTGCCCGCCGACGTGCTCGCGCAGCTCGGCTCGCGCGTGCAGCACCAGCTGCGGGCGTTCACGCCCGACGACGCGAAGGCGCTCCGGGCCACCGTCTCGACCTACCCGAGGTCGGGGTACGACCTCGAGGAGACGCTCACGATGCTCGGCACAGGTGAGGCGATCGTCACGGTCATGAATGAGAAGGGCGCCCCGAGCCCCGTCGCGTGGACACGGCTGCGAGCACCGCAGGCCTCGATGTCGCCGTCGCCGGATGCCTCGATCGACGCAGCCGTGGCGGCGTCGCCACTGCTCGCGAAGTACGGCACCGGCATCGATCGCGAGTCGGCGCACGAGATCCTCACGACCAAGCTCGCGGATGCCGCGGCGAAGGTCGATGCCGAGCAAGCCGCTGCCGCGAAGGCGAAGGCCGACGCCGAATACGAGAAGATGCGGGCGAAGATCCAGGCGGATGCCGCGAAGGCCGACAAGAAGGCGCAGGCCGAGTACGACCGCCTCATGAAGCAGACCTCGGGCACCTCGCGGAGCCGGTCGAAGTCGCCCGAGAAGTCGGCCCTCGAGGAGGTGCTCGGCTCGCGCACCACGCAGACGGTGCTGAAGCAGGTCATCACCGGCATCTTCGGCATGGCCAAGCGCCGCTGACGGGGCCGTCGGCGGCCGTCGCTCGTCGCGCATGCGGGAGGATGGTGGGGTGCCAGAGATCCGCGCGTACCGTCCAGCCGACCGCGACCAGGTCGCGAGCATCTGCCTGCAGACCGCGGCCGGTGGCGGCGACGCCACGGGGGTGTACTCCGACGACACGCTGATGCCCGAGGTGTTCGCGCTGCCGTACGTCGAGTACGCGCCCGACCTCGCCTTCGTCGTCGCCGACGGTGACCGGGTGCTCGGCTACATCATGGGAGTGGCCGACACCGCCGCCTTCGTCGAGTGGTGGAAACGTGCGTGGTCCCCGGGCTTCACTGCGCGGCATCCGTCTCCCGGGGCGCCGACCGGTCGCGATCCGAAGTTCAGCGAGGCCGAACTCGTCGAGGCCGGCACCTCGCCCGAGCGCATGCTGATCGACGAACTCGCCGACTACCCGGCGCACCTGCACATCGACCTGCTGCCCGAACTGCAGGGCCAAGGTTTCGGTCGTCGGCTGATCGACACGCTGCGTGACGCGCTCGCGGCGCGTGGCGTTCCCGCAGTGCATCTCGGCATGGACGCCGCGAACACCGGGGCACGGGCGTTCTACGACCGGCTCGGCTTCCACGAGCTGCCCTCGAGTCGCCCCGGCTCGCCGCTGCTCGGCATCGAGACCGGCTCGGCAGACGATCGCGGCATCGCGTCGGTCAGCTGAGCGAGCGGCGCTCGAACCAGTACAGCAGGCGGGGGTTGGCCTCGCGCAGTTCGGAGAGGGTCATCGGCTCGGGTCCGACCGTCTCCTCGACGCCGAGCACCTCGGCGACCTGGTCCATCGTCGGCTCATCCCAGAAGCGACCGCGCATGCGGAAGGCGCCGCGACCGGTGCGCTCGACGACGAAGAGCTCCTGCGTGGTGTCGAGACTGTTCGCGCGGTAGAGGTGCACGCGCAGCACTCCGGCGACGTCGCGCGAGGCGACCGTCGAGACACCGCCGAAGAATCCGCGCTCGACGATGCCGTACCGGCTGATCGATGCGCGTGATCGCCGATACCCGACCCAGGCGACGACGATCAGCACGGCGACGACCGCGGCCGTCGCGGCGAAGACCGGCCACGCCTCGCGATCGCCGAGAAGCCAGAGCTCAGCGGCCAGGATCGGCACGGCGAGCGTCGCGATGGGGAGTCCGATGCTCCACCCGAGGGTGCGGCGCGGCCTCAGGGTCTGCACCCTGAGGCCGTCGCCCCCGACTGTCGCTGCGCCGATCGAGGAGCCCCCTGCGTCCCCGCTCCTCGTTTCCATCGCCGCCGCTGACATCTCTCACATCATGGATGCGAAGGGACATATGCGCTATTCCGCATTAATGAGGACAGCCGGTGAGACGCCGGAAACCACGAACGGCCCCGGAGTGTTTCCGGGGCCGTTCGTCACGGTCGTGCTTGGCGGAGGATGGGGGATTCGAACCCCCGAGGGCTTGCACCCAACACGCTTTCCAAGCGTGCGCCATAGGCCACTAGGCGAATCCTCCCGGGGACTCCTCACGCACCCGCCAGAGCCTGGTTACCCTTGCTGCGTTTCCGCCCTGGGGGAGTTGGCCTGGATGGCGCCACGTGAGGAGCCGGAGACAGTCTACCCGAGCGCGAGCGACGGCTCGGACCACGGTACGACCGCGTCGGTACGGTTCGGCGATGGCAGGATCGGGCGGGCGTTCCTAACATGGGACGGTGCCCCGTCTTTCCGCGCTCGTCGCTCCGCCTGACTCAACGTGGCTCCGGCATCCCGCAGCCACGGCCCTCCGCCTGATCGGTGCGAGCTTCGTGCTGCTCGCCCTCGGCATGATGTGGGCCTCTCGCATCGTCTTCCGCGGTGACACGTACGTGAGCGGCCTCGGGGCAGAGGGCGAGATCACCGCCCTCGCCTTCAATGTCTCGCTCGCCCTCGTCGCGTTCGGCGGCGCGGCCTCCGCCTTCGGGCTCTGGGGCCTGCGCTGCACGCGGGGCCTGTTGGGCGCGTGGGCGCTGAGCACGAGTCTCCTCGCCGCGAGCATCATGTTCGCCGTCGGGGCGGCGGTGCCGTGCAGCACCGGGTGCCCGATTCCCTTTACCTCGGGAGCGACGCCGCAGGACTACGTGCACACCGGGGCTGCGGTGCTGGGCTTCGCCTTCGCCGGCATCGGGATCATCCAGAGCCTCCGGCTCGGGAGGGTGTACGCGATGCTCGCCGCGCCGAGCATCCTCTTCGTCGTCGCGGCCTCGGCGGCCGGCGGCATCCTCTCGATCGCGGAGGTGGCCACGGGGCTCGGCGGCTGGCTCGAGCTCATCGCGACCACCTCGGCGCTGCTCTGGCTCGTCGCCGTCTCGTGGACGACCCAGCACCGCATCATGACGCAGCCGCTCATCGCCGACGTCGTCGCCGATCGGCGGGGGATTCCCAGATCCCGCACAATGCCCGCCCAATAGGCTGGAGATGTGGCGCACCGCATCTACATCTGCTCGGCTGAAGGCAACACCGGAAAGTCGACCGTCGCGCTCGGCGCACTCGACACCCTGACCCGCCGGGCGACCCGCGTCGGCGTATTCCGCCCGATCGCGCGGTCGACCGCAGAGCGCGACTACGTGCTCGAACTGCTGCTCGCGCACGAGGGAGTCGTGCCGATTCCCTATGACGATGCCGTGGGCGTTCGGTACGACGACGTGCACGCCGATCCCGAAGGTGCGCTCGCGACGATCGTGCGTCGATTCAAGGCGGTCGAAGATCGCTGCGACGCGGTGGTCATCATCGGTTCCGACTTCACGGATGTCGGCAGTCCCACCGAACTCGCCTACAACGCGCGCATCGCCGCGAACCTCGGTGCTCCGGTGCTGCTCGTGCTCGGCGGGCGCGTCGGGCAGGGTCAGGGGCGCAGCAGAACCGAACGCCTCGGCTATTCCGATGCCCGCAGCCCTGAAGAGCTCGCCCAGCTCACCGAACTCGCGGTCGAAGAGCTCGAGCGCGAGCACGCGACGCTGCTCGGCATCGTGGCCAACCGCGCCGACCCCGGGCTGTTGCACGAGATCGTCGAGGCGGTCGCGGCGGCGGCCGGGCCCAACGGGGTGGTCGCCGCGAGCGGTGAGGCCGTGGCATCCGTCGCCACCTGGGCCATTCCCGAAGATGCCTACCTCGTCGCCCCCTCGATGCTCGCCATCATGGCCGCGGTCGACGGCACGCTGCACGCGGGCGACACCGAGCTCTTGAATCGCGAGGCGCTCGGCGTCGTCATCGGTGCGATGTCCATGGAGAACGTGCTGACCCGGCTCACCGAGGGTGCGGTCGTCGTCGTGCCCGGCGATCGGAGCGAGGTGCTGCTCGGCGTGCTCACGGCGCACGCCAGCGCGACCTTCCCGTCGCTGTCGGGCATCGTGCTGAACGGCGGTTTTCCGATCGCCGAGCAGGTGGAGCGCCTGGTCGACGGACTCGAGGCCGGCCTGCCGATCATCCGCACCGAGTTGTCGAGCTACGACACGGCCCTCGCGATCACGGGCACGCGTGGGCGGCTCGCCGCCGAATCGCAGCGCAAGCGCGACACCGCACTCGCGCTCTTCGAGCGGCACGTCGACGGCCAGGCGCTGCTCGACCGGCTCGAGGTCGCGGCGCCCGACGTGGTCACGCCGCTGATGTTCGAGTACGGACTGCTCGAGCGTGCGCGGCACAGCCGCAGGCGCATCGTGCTGCCCGAGGGGTACGACGACCGGGTGCTGCGTGCCGCGGCGACACTGCTCGCGCGAGATGTCGTCGACCTGACGATCCTCGGTGAAGAGATCGAGGTGCGTTCGCGGGCGATCGGCCTCGGTCTCGACGTGTCGAAGGCCGAAGTGCTCTCGAACCACGACTTCGTGCACGTGACCCGCTTCGCGGAGGAGTACCAGCGTCGCCGCGCGCACAAGGGCGTGACGCTCGAGCAGGCCCGCGAGACGGTGCAAGACGTGTCGTACTTCGGCACCATGATGGTCGAGCTGGGGCTGGCCGACGGCATGGTCTCCGGTGCAGCCCACACGACCGCGCACACCATCCGTCCCTCGTTCGAGGTGATCAAGACGAAGCCGGGCGTCGAGGTGGTCTCGAGCGTCTTCCTGATGGCGCTCGCCGACCGGGTGCTCGTCTACGGCGATTGCGCGATCGTGCCCGATCCCACGGCCGAGCAGCTCGCCGACATCGCGATCTCGTCGGCCGAGACGGCGCGGCAGTTCGGCATCGAGCCGCGCATCGCGATGCTCTCGTACTCGACGGGCGAGTCGGGTTCGGGTGCCGACGTCGACAAGGTGCGTCGGGCGACGGAGCTCGTGCGCGAGCGCGCACCGCAGCTCGCCGTCGAGGGCCCGATCCAGTACGACGCGGCGGCCGATGCCGCGGTGGCCCGCACGAAGCTTCCCGAGTCGGATGTCGCGGGGCGGGCGACGGTGTTCATCTTCCCCGACCTCAACACGGGCAACAACACGTACAAGGCGGTGCAGCGGTCTTCGGGCGCTGTCGCCATCGGGCCGGTGCTGCAGGGGCTCCGTAAGCCGATCAACGATCTCTCGCGTGGGGCCCTCGTGCAAGACATCGTGAACACCGTGGCGATCACGGCGATCCAGGCGGCGGATGCCTCGTGAGCATCGTGCTCGTGGTGAATTCGGGTTCATCGTCGCTGAAGTACCAGCTCATCGACGTCGAGCAGTCGCAGACCCTCGCGAGCGGGCTCGTCGAGCGCATCGGCGCCGAGGGCGGTCATGCGCGGCACCGCCACGAGGGCCCTGAGAACGACTGTGCCGGCTCGAACTGGGATGCCGCGTTCGACGTCGCCGACCACGAGGCGGCGTTCGCCGTGATGCTCGAGGCATTCGCGGCGCACGGACCGTCGCTCGAGTCGCACGTCCCGATCGCGGTCGGGCACCGGGTCGTGCAGGGCGGTGCCAGGTTCTTCGAGCCGACGGTGATCACGCCGCTCGTGAAGATCAACATCGACGAGCTGTCTTCGCTCGCGCCGTTGCACAATCCGGCGAATCTCGAGGGCATCGAGGCGGCGCAGCGCGCGTTCCCCGATGTGCCGCACGTGGCGGTGTTCGATACCGCGTTCCACCAGACGATGCCTCCGGCCGCGTACACCTACGCGATCGATCGCGAGCTCGCGGCCAAGCACCGCATCCGTCGGTACGGGTTCCACGGCACCTCGCACCGGTTCGTGTCTCGAGCCGCTGCCGAGTTCCTCGAGCGCCCGATCGACGAGCTTCGCATGATCGTGCTGCACCTCGGCAACGGGGCGTCGGCGTGCGCCGTCGCCGAGGGGCGTTCGATCGAGACGAGCATGGGCATGACGCCCCTCGAGGGGCTCGTGATGGGCACCCGCTCGGGTGACATCGACCCCGCCGTGCTGCTGCACCTCGAGCGCCGCGCCGGGCTCGACGCCGACGGGGTCGACCGGCTCCTCAACTCGCAGAGCGGCATTCTCGGCCTCGGCGGGCACGGTGACATGCGCGACCTCGTCGCGGCGCGCGACGCCGGCGAGGAGGCGGCGACGCTCGCGCTCGACGTCTACACGCATCGCATCCGCTCCTACGTCGGTGCGTACGCCGCCCAGCTCGGCCGGGTCGACGCGATCGTCTTCGCCGCGGGGGTCGGCGAGAACGCGTCGCTCGTGCGGAAGCTCTCGCTCGCCGGCCTCGAGGGCTTCGGCGTCGAGATCGACGCCGATCGCAACGAGCAGCGCGGCAGCGCGGCGCGACGCATCTCGACCGAAGCGTCAAAGACCGCGGTGCTCGTGGTGCCCACGAACGAAGAGCTCGAGATCGCCCGTCAGACCCTGGAGCTCGTGACCTGAACCGTGCGCAAAGCGCACAAGAAGTGTTGCACAAGGAGTCTTGTGCAACTATGCTGGCGGCATGAGTGAATCGGGCAAGCGCGAGCCGGCACGCAGCATCGACCTGCACGATGCCGGGGCGATGCGTGCGCTCGCGCACCCGATGCGGTTGCGCATCCTGGGACTGTTGCGCGCCGACGGGCCGAGCACGGTCGGCGCGCTCGCCGAGCGCACAGGTGAGGCGCCCGGTTCGGCGAGCTATCACGTCGCCACCCTCGCCAAGCACGGCTTCGTGGTCGAGGCGCCAGAGCTCGCCCGCGACAAGCGCGAGCGTTGGTGGCGCGCGGCGCATGAGATGACCTCGTCGCACCCGGCCGAGTTCCTCGACGATCCCGAGCGGCTCGCGGCATCCGATGCCATGCGCAGAACCGTGCTCGAGACCTACCACCGCGAGCTCCTCAGCGCACTCGGCGCCGAGGCGAGCCTCGAAGCCGAGTGGATCGCCGCCTCCGACTCGAGCGACGGCGGCGCCCAGCTCACCCTCGAGGAATTCCGCGAACTGAACGCCGAGGTGGCAGCGCTGCACGACAAGTGGTGGGCGGTCGGCCGCGCACCGCGCCCCGGCACCCGTGCCGTGCGCTGGATCACCCACATCTTCCCGAGGCCCGAGCGATGACCTCCGAGTCAGTCGAGGCGGCGACCGCGCGGTCCTCGCATCAGGGAGAGGCCGAGGGTGCGACGGATGCCCCGCGCCGCCGCACCCCGCTCGTCGCGCTCTTCGGCGCCGCCCTGTTCTCGCTCTCGGGCAACGCGATCGCACTCATCGCGATCCCGATCATCGCGCTCACCGAGACGGGGTCACCGCTCGCCGCCGGTGTCGCGGGCGTGTTCGCGACCGTGCCGCTCATCATCGGCGGGGCGCTCGGGGGAGTGCTCGTCGACCGATTCGGCTACCGCACCTCGTCGATCGTCGCGGATCTCGCGAGCGGGGTGACGGTGCTCGCGATCCCGGTGCTCGCCGCAACGGTCGGTCTGCACTTCGGCGTGCTGCTCGCCCTCGTCTTCATCGGCGGCCTGCTCGACGCACCGGGCGACACCGCCAAGACGGTGCTCATGCCCGATCTCGCAGCCCTCGCCCGCGTGCCACTGGCTCGGGCGGCAGGAGCCCAATCGACGGTGCAGCGCACGGCGACGATGATCGGCGCCGGCGTCGCCGGGGCGCTCGTCGCCCTCGCCGGGCCCATGCCGGCCCTGATCGTCGACGCCGCCGGGTTCGCGGTGTCGGCACTGCTCGTGGTCTGCTTCGTGCCGCGTCGTGCCGCGGCATCCGTCGACGCCGCCGACGCGCCCGTGCAGGGCGGATTCGTCGCCGGCATCCGATTCATCGCCCGTTCCCCGTTGCTGCGTTCGATCGTGCTGCTGGTGACCCTCACGAACGCGATCGACGCGGCGGGCATGACGGTGCTGAAGCCGGTGTTCGCAACGCAGGTGCTCGGTGATCCGGCGATGCTGGGCTTCATGGTCGGATGCTTCGCGGCCGGCGCCCTGACCGGCTCGGCGATCTTCGCGGCGATCGGTCACCGCTACTCGGGCCGCGTGGTCTTCGCCGTGTGCTTCGTGCTCGCAGGCGCG
Organism: Agromyces sp. GQ35; assembly: GCF_059758475.1. NCBI lineage: Bacteria > Bacillati > Actinomycetota > Actinomycetes > Micrococcales > Microbacteriaceae > Agromyces > Agromyces sp. GQ35. The sequence continues at coordinate 2,189,477 of NZ_JCAXEO010000001.1, forward strand.
CCGCCGTACCTCGCGATGGCGCTCGGCGCACCCGCGCCGGTGCTGCTGCCCGTACTCGCCCTCTCGGGCCTCGCAGCGGGCGCGCTCAACCCGATGATGTCCACGGCGATGTACGGCCTCGTGCCCGACGGCATGCGTGCTCGGGTCTTCGGCGCGGTCACCGCCGGAGTCGTGGCGTCCATGCCGCTCGGCGCATTCCTCGGCGGACTCGCGGTCGAGCAGTTCGGGCTCGCCCCGACGGTGCTCGTCGCTGCGATCGTGTACCTCGCGCTCGCCTCGAGCCCGCTGTACCTCCGGTCGTTCGCCGGGCTCACCGCGGCGCGCACCGGCGCCGAATCCTGACGCGGGTCACCGGCAGTCGGCTGACCCCCTACCGGGGTACGGGGGCGATATGGCTCACCCGTGTGATGCACATAGACCATAGCGCTCCGTAGTCTCACAGCACGGTCGGCAATGATCGTAGAAGCACACGCACCCGAAGCGTTCGTCTGAAGTCTCATTCGTGCATTCGGCCCGAGGAGATGAGCGCACGTGAGCCTGGTCGTAGAACGCCCCGAAATCGTCGAAGGCACCATGTCGCCGGTCATTCGCACGGCCGGTCGCCGTCGCGAGGGCGTCGACCCGGCGCAGAGCGGTTTCGCGCAGTTGTCCCGCCAGATCAAGGCCGAGGGGCTGCTCAACCGTTTCGTCGGCTTCTACGTGCGCAAGGCGATCTTCTGGGCGGTCGTGGGCGGCGCAACCGTCGCGGCCTCCTTCGCCATCGGCGAGTCCTGGTGGCAGCTGGTGATCGCCGCAGTGCTCGGCGTCGTCTTCACCCAGTTCGCGTTCATGGCGCACGAGGCCTCGCACCGCCAGATCTTCCAGTCCGGGCCTCGGAACGACTGGGCCGGCCTGATCCTCGCCAACCTCGTCGTCGGCATCAGCTACAGCTGGTGGATGAACAAGCACACCCGCCACCACGGCAACCCCAACGTGATCGGCCGCGACCCCGACATCGAGAAGGACACGATCTCCTTCCTCGAAGAGGATGCAGCGCAGAGCCGCGGGCTCGTGCGCGTCATCACTCGCAAGCAGGGGTACCTCTTCTTCCCGCTGCTGCTCCTCGAGGGCATCAACCTGCACGTGCACGGCATCCGCCACGTGCTCGGCAAGGCGCCGGTCAAGCGTCGTCGCCTCGAGATCACGCTCATCGCCGTGCGCCTCGTCGCCGTCGTCGCGCTCGTCTTCTGGGCCTTCCCGCCGCTGCTGGCCGGTGTCTTCCTGCTCGTGCAGCTGGGCGTCTTCGGCGTCTACATGGGCGCGTCGTTCGCACCGAACCACAAGGGCATGCCGCTCATCCCGCGCGGTGAGCGCGTCGACTTCCTCGAGCGTCAGGTACTGACGAGCCGCAACATCCGCGGTGGATGGTTCATCGACTCGTTCATGGGCGGCCTCAACTACCAGGTCGAGCACCACCTGTTCCCGAGCATGGCGCGCCCGGCACTGGCCCGCACCCAAGAGATCGTGCGCGAGTTCTGCCGCGAGAACGACGTGCGGTACACCGAGACCGGGCTCATCGAGTCGTACGCGATCGTCATCGCGTACCTCAACCGCGTCGGCCTCGCCGCTCGCGACCCGTTCGACTGCCCGATGATCAACTCGTACCGCCGCCGCGACTGACGCGCCGACAGCCGACCGGCGCCGTCAGGGCACGACCGTGCACTGCGGGTTCGTTCCGGCGAGGCCCATCGACGCGTTCGCCTGCGACCACGCCGAGGTCCACCCGCTCGAATGCAGAAAGCGCACGGCGACGCTCTTCGTGCCGCCGAGCAGGCCCGACAAGAGGCCCGAGCCGAACTTGGTCGTGTAGACCCCGGTGACCGGGCCGGTCGTCGTGACCGAGCCGAGCAGCGGCCCCGTGATGACTTCCAGGCCGCTGAGATCGCCGACCGCGTACTGGGCGTTCGCGCTCGTGAATCCCGAGCCGGCCGGAACCGTCCACGTCACCGTGATGACCGGCGAGAGACCGGCCAGGCCGGGCACCAGCGTGCACGTCGCACCCAAGACGGGGCGCGCCACGGTGAGCGCGGTGAACGACCCGCTCGCCTGCTCTGCGCCGTTCCACGCGGCCTCGGTCTGCGCCGTCGAGCCGACGACGCCGACCGTGAGCAGCAGTGCGCACCCGGCGAGGAGCGCAGCGGCACGCGGCATCCGGCGACTCACAGCCCTTTCCTCCGTCTGCTCGTCGCGATCGTCAGCGAGGCGGCCGCACCGAGCACGGATGCCGCCGCAATCGTGAGCAGCGGCGCGACGTCGACGCCGCTCGCTGCCAGTGCACCATCCCCGTCGGTGCCCACCGATTCCCCGAAGCCCTCGGCAGACACCGTGAACTCACTTCGCACCGGGAGCTCGGAGCCCGCGTCGCTCATGCGCGTCTCCACTCGAAGCCAGCGCTGCTCGGCATCGGTCATGGAGCCCAGGCCGAACGCGGCTTGTTCGTCGAGTGCGGTCGTCGGCACCAGCACCGATTCGCCGTCGCAGCGACCGTCGACGGTGCGATGGTCGCACGCCGTCACGGTCACCTCGAGCATCGGATTCGCCGAGCCTTCCGCGGTGAGCGACATTCGTACGATGCCGGGCGACGGTGCATCCGCCTCGACGCCGACGATCCACACCGCGCTCTCGCCGGCCGCGAGTGAGGCCATGGCGGCCGCGTCGCCGATGGACGTGAGCCTGATCACTTCTCCCTGAATCACGGTCTCGCTCGTCGCAGCCGCGGCCCGCTCGGGCGGCGACCACAGGGAGAGCAGTGCCACAGCGAGCGCCGACGCCGAGAGCGTCGCCGTGGTCGCGCGCGACGTACCGTTGCCGTTGGGAACCGGGCCGGCTGCGGCGCCCGTTTCGCGGTGCTGGGCTTCGCGACGGCGAGGCGTTCTCGGCCAGAACGACCAGACGACGAGGGCGGTCGCGCCGAGGGTCAACGCCCCGAGCACGAGTGGGTTGCCGAGTGCCGCGATCGCGGTGGCGATTCCCGGTACGGCGAACAGCACGACCCGCACCGTGGTGACGCGGTAGGGCATCGGGTCGTCGACCGGGTTCGCGTCGCCGCGAAGCGTCAGCTCACGCTCGGCGCCCGACCCTGACATCGCGACCACCCGGTGCGTCACCGGAAGCTTGCCGGGCCGGTCGACGGTCACCACGTCACCGACCTCGACCGATGCCGCCGGAACCTCGCGAACCAGCGCCGCAGCACCGGCGGGAATCGCCGGGGACATCGAGCCGGTCTTGAACAGCATGATCGAGATATTGAATGCGAGGGCCGCGACGACGAGCACGATGCAGAGGGCACCGCCCGCGGCGGCGATCGTCAAGAGCACGTCGCCGACGACGGATGCCGCGCTGCGTCGCCTCCTCATCGTGGCTCCTACGATGCCGACGTCGACGTGATCGCCCAGGTGACGGTGCCGGTGCGTCCTTGCGTCGTGTTCGGGGCATCCGTCTTCAGCCGGATCTGGAAGCAGAACCGCACCGTGTTCGCCGCATTCGCCGAGAGTGCGCCCTGCATGCCGGCGGGCACCGTCGTCGCCGCGACGTACGCGCCCGCGTAGCTCGCGGCGGCGCACGCGGTCGCGGTCGTGGTCACCGCGACGCGGTACTCGAGCTGCCCCGTGAGCTGACTGTCTCCGGCTGGCAGGGCCGACGTCAGCACCGCGGTGCCGCCGACCGTGCTCGCGAGCACCGGCGAGTCGGCCGCTCCCGTCGTGCGCACGTCGAGACCAGCGGTGAACAGGGCACCGGGCGACATGCCCGTCGCTGCGAAGGTCAGAGTCGCCGGCGTCTGGTCGTGGCTGGCGAACGTCGCATCGGTCGAGTTCTTCGACACGGTGTCGAAGACGCTCGATCCGAACGTTCCGGTGGCGTTCTCCGCGTCGTTCCAGGCGGCGAGTGTGGCGGTCGCGCCGACGCCGAGCACGAGGCCCCCGGCGAGCAGCGCGCGCCACCGTCCGGGTAGCCGTGCCCGAACGGGGGAGCCGCGATGCCGTGCCACCGGTGCCTAGGGCAGTGGTGTCGTCGAGGTCGCGACGAACTCCCAGGTCACCGCGCCGGTCAGGCTCGGATCGAGCCCCGTCCCCGCGGTCACGGCGAAGCAGAGATTCACCGGGGTCGTGACGGCCGGGAGATCGAACACGGCCGTCGGCCCGCTCGCAGTCGTCGCGGCATCCGTCACGAGTGCCGTTCCCGTCGTCGTCTCGTCGCAGCCGAACGCCGTCGGCTCGATGAGCGTGTACGTGAGGTCGGCCGCGATCGCTGCAGCACTCACCGCCTCGATCGTGACGTCGGCGGCGTTGGTCGAGCCGGCTTCCAGCTGCACGGCGAACGGTGCGTAGACGGTGTCGCCCGGCGCGAGCGCGTCGGCGTCGACTTCGAAGGCGAGCGTCTTGCCCGGCGCTGTCGGACTGCTGGTGAAGTCCGTGCCGTCGAGACTGCCCTCGATCCCGAACTGGCCGGAGCCGAAGGTGCCGTTCGCCACCTCGGAGTCGTTCCACGCCGCCAGCGTGATGGCGGCGCCGACGCCGAGCACGAGTCCGCCGGCGAGAATCGCCGAGACCTTGCGTCTGCGGTTCGAACGTGCCGCCGAATCATCGGCTGGCGTTTCAACGGCCGGTGTCCCGTTCCGTTGCATGCTGGTATCCATCACGTGCCCCCGCTCCGCGGTCCCCCGACCGTCATCGTGTGATGTGGTGGAGCCTACGTGGCCGATGCGGAGGTTGTTGTCCCCTTTCCGGGGGACACATCGTTCTCCACCGCCGAATCAGCGCGCAGCGCGGTGCGTTTCGTGCGGCCGAAAACCGTTCAAGCAGGGACGTAACATGTGAGGATGTCCCGTCGCTCGCGCCGCCCCTGGTTGATCGCCCTCTCCGTCATCGGCGTGCTCGTTCTCGTGCTGGTCGGCGGCGCCGCCGTGTTCCTGGCCTCGCTGGCGCAGCAGTTCGACCAGGGCACGGAGAAGATCGTCGATGCCTTCCCCGACGAGAGTGTGCGGGTGCCCGAGGCGACGGGCGCCGCGGCATCGGCGCAGAACATCCTCCTGCTCGGCACCGACTCCCGCGCCGGCCTCGAGAGCATCGACGATGCCGAGGGCAACCGCTCCGACACCATGATGGTCGCGCACATCCCGGCCGATCGCTCGGGCGTGACGGTGATGTCGATCATGCGCGACAGCTGGGTCGAGATCCCGGGGCACGGCCCAGCGAAGGTCAACGCCGCACTCGCGCTCGGCGGGGTTCCCCTCGCGGTGCAGACCGTGGAATCGATCATCGGCGCTCGCATCGACCATGTCGCGATCGTCGACTTCGAAGGCTTCATCGGGCTGACCGAGGCCCTCGGCGGCGTCACGGTCGAAAACTCGATCGGGTTCGAGAGTTCGCATATGACGGGGACCACATTCCCGCAGGGGCCGATCAATCTCGATGGCAAGCAAGCACTCGCGTTCACCCGCGAGCGGTACGCATTCGCCGACGGCGACTACCAGCGGGTGCGCAACCAGCAGGCGTTCATCGTCGCCATTCTCGACAAGTTGCTGAGCGCCGACACCGCGCTGAATCCCGGCCGAGTGAGCGAGGTCGTCGGCGCGGTCGCCCCGTATCTGAAGGTCGATTCGGAGTTCACGAGCGGGTACGCCGGCGGCTTGGCCGTCGAGATGCGCGGCGTGCGCAAGGCCGATGTGGATTTCTTCACCATTCCCACACTCGGCACCGGAACCTCCGATGACGGGCAGTCGATCGTCGTCCTCGACGAGGCGAAACTCGCGCAGTTGCGCGAGGCGTTCCTGAACGACACGCTCGACTCCGCGGCCTTCGCCGCACAGTAGACCGCTCGACTGTCTACGTTGGTGTCGATGTCGAGTCCCCTTTCTGGGGGCAGGGGCCGGGTGACCGCCTCCTCCGAATGTGTCACTATGGTTGCCGAGGGGGACCGTACCCGACGATCCAGACACTGCGATTCAGGATCTTCGCGTGCGGACGGGCTCTTCCTCGAGGGGGCCTGCACATGGGCGGAATCGTCAGATTGCTGATGCGCGCGACACGATCGCCGATGCGAGCGCGGCCGCGGACGCGGCGCGGCACCGGCGTGCCTGCGGAGGCGCAGCGATGGTGACGTTGACCGCCGCGCCCACGCGTGTCTGGGCGCGCAGCTACGCTCGGCGACTCCTCGTGACGGATGTCGCGATCGTGGTCGGCACGGTATTCGGCACGCAACTGGCCTGGTTCGGCGTCAGCGCGAACGAGTTGTACATCCCGCGTGAGGGCATGCGGGACTTCTCGGTGGGCTACTGGCTGATCTCGCTCGCGATCTCATTGCTGTGGTTGGCGTCGCTCGCGATCTCGGGCACCCGCGACGCGAAGATCGTCGGTTCGGACACCGGTGAGTACAAGCGCATTCTCGAGGCGACCCTGCGCGTGTTCGGCATCATCGCCATCGCCATGTTCCTCCTGAAGTCCGAACTCGGCCGTGGATACTTTCTCACCGCGCTTCCCATCGGACTCGGCCTGCTGCTGCTCGGGCGATGGCTGTCGCGCCGCTGGCTTGTTCGACAGCGTGCAATGGGCAACTTCCTGACGCGGGCATTGCTCGTCGGCGACCGGGTCAAGACCGAACACGTGATCGAGAACCTCGTTCGAGACCCTTCTTCTGGGCTCGCGATGGTCGGCGCGATCACTCCGAACGGTGGCCACGGCTCGAGCCTCACCCACGGCGTTCCCGTCGTCGGCGGCTTCGACGACATCGTCACCGCGGTGGTGGAACGTGACGCCGACGCAGTCATCTTCACCGGCGCCGACGCACTCGGCCCGCGCCAGATGCGCGAACTCGGCTGGACCCTCGACCAGTTGCGCGTCGGCGTGATCGTCGCGCCGTCGCTGACGGATGTCGCTGGTCCGCGAATCCACGCAGAGCCGGTGGCCGGACAACCGCTCATTCGCATCGACTACCCCACGCTCGACGGCGCGAAACTGCTGTGGAAGCGGGCATCCGACGTGATCGTCGCCGGGGCGGCGATCGCGCTGTTGAGCCCGCTGCTGCTCTGGGTCACCATCGCGGTGCGTCGCGACAGCGACGGGCCGGCGTTGTTCCGCCAAGACCGAGTCGGCCTGAACGGCCAGCCCTTCAAGATGCTCAAGTTCCGTTCGATGGTGGTCGATGCCGAGAGCCGTCTCGATGCGCTGCAACCTCGCTCCGAGGGCAACGGCGTGCTGTTCAAGATGAAAGACGACCCGCGGGTCACGAGAATCGGTCGGTCGCTACGCCGCTACAGCCTCGACGAGCTGCCGCAGCTCGTGAACGTGCTGCGCGGCGAGATGTCGATCGTCGGGCCGCGCCCGCCGCTTGCCTGCGAGGTCGAGCTCTATGACGAGTGGGCGCAACGTCGATTGCTCGTCAAACCCGGCATCACCGGCCTCTGGCAGGTGAGCGGCCGCTCCGACCTCTCGTGGGAGGACAGCGTGCGTCTCGACCTCTACTACGTCGAGAATTGGTCACTGATGAGTGACGTGCTCATCATGTGGCGCACGGTGCGCGCCGTTGTTCGCTCCGCCGGCGCGTACTGAGCGGGCGGTTCGCGGGTCAGGCCAGCCAAGTTCCGAGTTGCGCGGCGATGCCCGCCAGCAGAGTTGAGCCCGCAGCGACTCCGAGTGCGAGGCGGGGCACGCCGCCCCTCAGCGCGACCACGGTGAGCATCAGAACGATCCAGTCGCGTGCGACGACGACCCACGCCGCGGTTTCCAAACTGCTGAGCGCAGCAACCGCGACGAGCACGGAGAGCACGATGCCGACGGCTTTCGCCGGTGAAGCCCACTTCAGCCGTCCCCGGCTCGCGAGTATGGCGGTGAGACTCCAGCTCACCGCCAAAGCTGGCGCGGCGGCCGACACGATTGATGCAGCGTTCACGGCTGACTCCCACTCATCGCCGAGAATCGGCCGAATGACCCACTCTGATATCGCTATCGTCAGAATGCTCACTGCCAGTCCGGCGATTGCCGTCAACGTGAGTGGTCGGCGTAGACGTTCACGCTGCTCGTGAACCGGCAGGTTCTCGACCTCTCTCACTTGGGCCCTCATGACGTTCGCAGCTGCTGAGCTGAGCGCCTCAGGACCTGAACGCCCGACTGCCCAGCCCGTGGAGAAGAGTCCCAAGAGCTGGGTGCCGCCCAGGAGACCCACCAGCAGGCGATCGGTTTGGGACTGCAACCAGCCGAGGAGCGAGAGGAGCGCGGCATGCCGAAACTCATTCGGGCGCGTGGTGTCTGCGGGCAGTGCGCGAATGTACTCCACCTCGCCCAGGCGGAGCGCGCGATGCCGGGTGAATACCGCCACGATGAGCTCCGTCAGGAGCGGCTGCATCGCCGCCGCGAGAATCGAACCCGTTATCAGCAGGATCGGCAACGTCACGGCGATGCTCCCGAGCGCTGCCCAGAACTGCGTGCCCGCTAGTGCCCGCCAGTCGTGCTTGAGTTGGAGATACCCGACGTGGAGCACCGAATACGCCAGTACGGCGGGCACGAGCGCCATGGGCAGAAGGCTGAACGATTGCGCGCCAGCAGCTCCACCAATACCTATCGAGATGATCCCGATGACCGCCAACATCACCGCGGTGCCGACAATAGCCGCCGCCCAGCGGTACCCGCGAAGAAACCTGACGGAGGAGCGGGCGTCGAAGAGCGTGATGATTATCTGGCGGATCGCGGCGTCGCTGCACGCGCTGACGAGGGTGAGTGCAAGCGCTGCCCAGCCGTAGAGACCTACGATCTCGGGCGATGTGAGCGCTGCCAGGCTGAGCATGAGGACTGCCGAGGCGACACGTGGCAATGCGCGCTCAAACAGTGACCAGACGATGTGCCCCACGGATCGCTCTCTCTGCGCCAACAGGACTCCGCGACGAGGTATCGGTTGCCTGGCGTGGGCACCATGATAACCAATCGCTTCCTCGAAGCACGGCCGCGACCCGGTGAAGACGGTCGTGATCGGCTCGCTGGAGCGAGACGGTGATCGAAGACGATAGATTCGTCCACGTCGTGTCCGAAAGAGCAGGGGAGCCAGCCCGTGGGGTACATCGAAACGATGCACGAGACGGCACTTCAGGGCCTCGATGAACTGCACAGAGGGGTTGAGCGCCTCGTTTGGACCGACTTTCCGGACCATCCGAACGTTGGTGACTCGGCCATTGCGCTTGGTGAATGGGAGTACTGGAAGCTGCGGGGTATCCAGGTCGATGAGACGTACACCGCGCAGTCGATTCGCGAATCCGTCTATGCGTCGTCGTCCCCGGTGCTCCTCCATGGTGGAGGCAATTTCGGCGGCTTGTATCCGGGTTCGAGTCAGCATCGTTACCGACTGTCCTCGAGGCTTCCTGCCGGAACCCTGTTGATGCAAGCGCCTCAATCCGTGCACTTCACCTCTGAGGACGACCGGAGCGCCTTCCGTGCGTCAATGGCCGATCGCCCAGCAACCCGCATCGCGGTACGCGATCACCGCTCATTCTCCGAGCTCGAGCCGCACGTGGCCGACCTCCTTCTCGTTCCGGATGCCGCGCACATCCTCGGTGCACTCGATGCTCCCCTCCCGACCCAACGCTTCGCAGTCCTCGCGCGGACGGACACGGAATCCGGTCAAGCACCGGTGGAAGGATCGTTCGATTGGCCCCGTCAGAGTCGTGCCGAAGCCCTCGCGCAGTGGATCAGGTGGCGGAGCAACGATGTCGCGCCCCTCAAGCGTTTCGTGAGCAACACGCCGTCAACTTGGGTCGACCGCGCGCGTCAACGCGTGGAAATCGGACTCGCCGTCCTCTCTGTTGGGGAGGTCATCGTGACGGATCGTCTGCACGCAATGATCCTTGCTCTGCAGATGGGACGTTCGGTGATCGCAGTCGACAACAACAATGCCAAGCTGACCAGCTACGCCGAGACGTGGTTCGGCACGGCACAGCCCGACCTTGTCTTCGCGAAGACGATGCGCGAAGCGCTTGTACTTGCCCGGCAACGGAGTGGCAAACCCGGTCGTTCAACCACGACTTGACCTAATCGGTTCGGAGCACCCGGCGTCGGCGAGCACGGAGGATTCCGCGCTCGAGTACGGAGAGACTCGCCCCACGGTCGCGAAGCCCCGCGTTGAGGACATCGCGGTCAACGATTTGGGAGAGCAAGTCCGTGTTCACTCGCTCGTCTCGTGTGGCGGAGTTGACCGCCTGGACGCCGAGTACCGACTCAATGAGGTGCTTGTAGGAACCGGCGACCGTTGGGTCGCGGTCTCGCTGTTCGAGCCAATTGGCCGACGCGGTGATTTGCCCAGGGTGCCGCCGATACCCGAGGCACGGCACAGCGGAACGTGCAATACGTGCGCCGGCGGCGGCGGCGCGAAGCCAGAGGTCGTAGTCCTCGGCTGGCACTCGGGAATAGCCTCCAAGGCTGGCAATCGCCGAGCGTCGCGCGAACATCGTCGAGTGTACGAGGATGTTTCCGAGTAGGAGGTGGAGGGGCGTCGCGTGCGACGAGAAGTGGCCGGGCAGGTCGGGGCGAACGGGACGCCCCGACTCCGTGAGGAAGATGGTCGCGGTGAAGGAGAACTCGAGGTCGGCAATTTGCCGCTGCTGGATCTTGAACCGCCAAGGAAAGCAGACATCGTCCGCGTCCATTCGTGCAACGTACTGGCTGTCGGTTGCATCGAGCAGCCGATTCAAGCCCTGAGCTACTCCCAAGTTCGTCTCCGAACGGATCACTCGCAACCGAGGATCCGGGACGGAGTGCAGGATCCGCGCTGTATTGTCGCTGCTCGCATCGTCGAGCACGACGAATTCGGCGTCTCGAGGGAGTGCTCGAAGGGTGCTCCGAATTGCCGACTGGACGTGAACAGCCGCGTTGCGTGCCGGCATGATTACGGACAGAAGAGGCATGATTGTGGTTCTTTCGAATCAGTTCCCGTCGGGTACGGGTGGGAGTTTTGTGGGGCGAACGACAGAACGGTCCGCGTTGCGGCGACGACCTCGCGCCTTAGCGTCGACGACGTTGAAGTGCCCACTCGGATGTCTTCGTGTCGAAGGCTGATTGGGCAGAAGATATTTCGCGCGCCGGCACGCCGCCCACAACAGTCGCCGATCGCACGTCCTGCGTGACGACGGCGCCTGCTGCGACAATCGCGCCATCGCCGATCGTCACGCCTGGCAGGATCGTCACGCCCATGCCGATGAACACGTTCGATCCGATCCGAACCGGGCTCTTCCGGACCCATTCGTAGCCCTCGGGCGCGGACCGGCCTGTTGCTTCCGCCGCGCGGTCGAGACTGAAGTCGTGCGTGAGGATTCGTACGTAGTGACTGATCACCGTTCGATTGCCGATCGAGATGGCGCCTCTCTCGCTCAAGTCGAGGTACGATCGCGGGCTCACCCAGAGTGGCATCCCGATCACAGTCACTCCTCCGGCTCTCAAAATCCGTCGAGAAAGCCGTCGGTATGCGCGCTGACTGAACCTGTCCACAATCCCTGCAAATGGGAGCAATCGAAGCAGCATTCGGGCCGGCCTCCTCTGTGTCATCATGCCTACTTCCGACGCTCAAGCCCCTGATTCGGCCCTGAGGTCATCTGCATCGGTCGCATCGCCGTCGATTCGAACCTTACGGTAGCCGCCGATGGGCTTCGCAGGAGTCTGGTCGGGAGCGACGCGACGCTCGGGCAGAAGGCTGGCGATGACGCTGAGCACAAGCGCCGCAGCCACGGCGTAGTAGACCAGCCGTGCTTCTGAACGAAGGTTGTACTGAGTCATTTGAATCGTGAACAAATAGCAGAGGCCGATGGGTAGGAAGCGCAGTACCGCAATTCGAGGGACGAGTGCGATCCGGCGTGCAACCCGTTCGATGTACCCGAACGAGAGCCCGAGGGCCAACAGTGAAATCGTCAGTGTCGTCCAGCCGACGTTCGCCAACTCTCCGAGGGCACCGTAGGGCGTGTAGAAGTTCAGCCGAAGCGCCGAGGCAATTCCGTACCAGCCGGCAGCATCGCCTGTGAGCGGGCTGAGGCTCACCGCCAATTGTTCTGGCGTGATCGGTTGAGCCCGGAAGGCAGTGGTTCCCACAATGCCGAAGCCGTTGAGAACATTGTTTGCGCTGCTGAGGTAGTCCTCGAAGCTGAACTTCGTGCCCGCGAGAATGTCGAGGTAGGGCAGCAAGCCGTGTGCGGTGGCCGATCTCAAGACGAGAGGGATTGGAAGCAGCAATACGGCCAGGGCGCCGGCAAAGAGAATCGAGCGCCAGCCCAGGCGCTTCGCGCCGAGGAGGCCGGCGCCTGCCAGAACAAGAAGTGGAAGTAGCGCGAGTGAACGACTGGCCAGCGCCAAGTAGAGAAGTGCGTACGCGCCGATGAGTACCCAGCCGAGTACGCGCGCTGGGGTCGAGCGACTTGCAATTGCCGAACCGAGCACCACACAGCTCGCTATGGCGAGCAGTATGAGGAGGCTCGTGGCTCCACCGAGATCGCCACTGAACCTCTCGCCGCGTGACAGCAGCCACGGCAGGCCCTGAAGAGAGACCATTGCGACGAGGACCGTGGCCGCAAGGGCAAGTCCCCACGCGTTTGCCCGCGGGGAAATGGGCCGATGGGCCTGTTCCAGACCGGCTGGAGGAACGGGCTTTCCGGCGAGCGCGCATGCGGCGATCGGAACCAGAATCGCTGCCAGGAAGAAGACGTTTGCCGTGCTCAGTCGCATCGGGTCGGAGAGAGCGGTGTCAGCGCCAGCTGTGCCGCCGTACGCACTCAGAAAATTCGAGAATGTGTATCCGAAGACCGCATTGATGAACATGAACACGCTGAACGCGAGCGCGGGCGACTCCCAGATCGGCGCGAGCCTTCGCCAAGTCAGGAGCAGGACGAGAAGTGTCGTCACGGCTTGTGGAAGAACGCGGTAGAAATCGGCGACGGCGAAGGTCAGGAATACGAGACCGAACGCCGGGATCAAGAGGAGTTGCGGGGTGCGGCTCACGCGTGTCATCGCAATTGACTTTCATATCGTTCGGCGAGGCGAATGGCAACGGCTGTCATGGTGAAGCTGGTGGATACCATTCGTTTGGCCATTTCGCCTGCATGGGTTCTCATCCCCGGTTCCATAAGGAACGAGCGCACGGCCGACACGAGCGACTGCAGGGAAGAGTCAATCACTGTGCCCGCGCCAGCTTCTGCAATGGATGGCGCGAGTCCGCACGAATCAGTCACGATGATCGGCAGTCGCATGGAGGCCGCCTCTAGCACGCTCATCGGGAAGGGTTCATCCACGGATGGCAGGACGTAGATCGCTGAGCGCGACATCCGCTCGAGGGTCAGCTCCGGCGCGAGAGCACCTTCCCATCGAATTCGGCCTTCGGCGCTGGACTGCCTGATGAGATGTTCTACGTGCTCTCCTTCTCCTTCGTCCGGCCCGACGAGAGAGAACGTCGCCGTCGGAAATTCCCGAGAGAGCTCGAGTGCAGCCCGGACGAAAAGGTCCGGCCGCTTGCGATGGTGGAGTCTCGCGAGGAAGAGCACATCGGGCCCTTCATTTCGCAGGGGAGTGATCTCACCGGGGTCGGGCACCCCGTTGACCAAGTGTTCGAGTTTGGACGCTGGCACGCCAACCTGCCGAAGATCTTCGCGTTCGCGTTCGGTTAGGAAGAAGACAGAAGCGGCACCCCGGAATGCGGGTCGGGTCCACAGAGCGTCCAGAGGCACGGCCAACGGATTCGATGAAGGATCGATCATGCCGTGGGTCTGCAGGAAGACTGGAACTCGAGCACGCTGCGCCGTTCGCGCAGCTGGCAGCGTTACGAGATCGCGCGCGAGATGGACGTGAATCAGATCGAAGTCGGATGCGCGACGCTTGAGCTCGCGTGAGAGTGGCCGCGATGCGAGTCCGGCAAATCCAACACCGGGAAGGACGGTACGCGCGGGAAAGGCGACCACGGGGATCCCGCTGATCTCGGTCGGCGCCGTGTCGTACCCGCGGTAGGTCGAGAACAGGGTCACATCGTGGCCGCGCTCCGCGAGCGCTTTCAACTGGTTGACAGCGACCCGTACAGGGCCCCCGTATGCACCATCGGGCGAGAGGAGGGTGACCACGTGTGCGATGTGCAACGGTCAGCCCGCGCTGTCGCTCGAGGTGGAGAATCGCTCGCCCAGCGGACCGGGGCGGCTCGCGGCATCCGCACCCCAGATCGTGTTGGCCGGAACCACACCCTCGACCACGGTCATCGGCCGGATGAGCGCCGAACGCCCGATGACCGCCCCGCCGAGCACGATGCACCTCGATGTGATCCACGCGCCTGCCTCGATGGTGATCGGGCGGGTGATTAGTGCCATGTCGCGGCGATGGGCATGGCTGCCGGTCGTGAGGAAGGTCTCCTGTGAGATGACGACATCGTGCTCGACGAAAATCTCGTCTTGATTGTGAAACCAGACTCCCTCGCCGATCCAGGAGTTGTCGCCGATGTGCAATTTCCACGGAAAGCTCACGCGGGTGCGCGGCCGAAAGACGACACCCTCGCCGATGTCGGCACCGAACCGCCGCAGTACGCGAACCCGAAGGCCGGAGCTGACCTGCCATGAGTTCGTCACGAACAAGCGCTCGAACACCGCCCATGCGTAGACGGTGAAACGCGACCGGCTCCAGGCGGTACGCTCACCGGGTGCTTGGGCGAGGGGGATCACCGGGTGCGCGAAATCGGAGGTCGAAGAGCGAGCAGCGTCGTTCATCGCGCCCCCAACTCATCGTTCCTCGCGGCCCGGGATAGTCTCAATCCTGTGACTGCCCGACCGCTGCGTATCGCAATTCTAGGTCTCAACTATTCACCCGAGCCAACAGGCATTGCGCCGTACACCGCGTCCATGGCCGCCGGACTGCGCCGACGCGGTCACCAGGTGCGCGTGATCACCGCTCACCCGCACTACCCCGAGTGGAGAGTGCGCGACGGATACGGGGGATGGCGCCGCACCGAAGTGGTCGACGGTGTGCGGGTGACGCGGCTCTCGCACCATGTTCCGGCGCGGCGAAGCGGCATCCTTCGTCTCGTCTCGGAGCTGAGCTTCGGCGTGCGCCTCGTCTTCGAACGGTGGGGAGCACCCGATGTCGTAGTGCTCGTTTCTCCCGCGCTCTTTTCGACCGCATTCGCTGGATTGCGATCGCGGCTGAGCCGGCGTCGCGCTGCGCATGTGGTCTGGGTGCAGGATCTCTACAGTGCCGGGGTCGTCGAGTGGGGCCAGGGAGGCGGTTCGGTCGCACGCATTATGCGGTTGGTCGAGTCGGCGACGCTTCGTGGGGCAACCGGCGTGGCCGTCATCCATGATCGGTTCAGCGACTACGTCGTCGATGAGCTCGGCGTCGAACGCTCGCGGGTGGAGGTGGTGCGCAATTGGTCTCACGTGCAGCCCGCGGTCGACGTCGACCGGGCGGCGGTGCGCTCGAGGTTCGGGTGGGGAGACGAGACGGTCGTGCTGCACGCCGGCAACATCGGCGCAAAGCAGGGGCTCTTGAACGTCGTCGAGGCCGCACACCTGGTAGATGCCGAGCAGCAGCCCGTACGCTTCGTGCTGCTCGGCGACGGCAATCAGCGTGCCGAGGTCGAGGCTGCGGCGCGGGGCATCCGATCGGTGCAGTTCATCGACCCGTTGCCCGATGGGGAGTTCGAACAGGCACTCGCGAGCGCCGACGTACTCCTCGTGAACGAGCTCCCCGGCATGGCCGAGGGGGCGGTGCCGAGCAAGCTCACGAGCTACTTCTCCACAGGGCTACCGGTGATCGCCGCGACGGATGTCGGCAGTGTCACGGCGGCCGAGATCGAGACGTCTGGCGGGGGAGTGCGGGTCGACGCCGGTCGCCCGCGAGAACTCGTGGATGCAGTGCTCGCGCTGCGCGCCGACCCGGTCAGGCGGGCAGCCTACGGCGCTGCCGGCAAGGCGTTCCGCTCGTCGACGCTGGATGCGGAAGCGGCGATCACGCGGTTCGCGGGTTGGCTGTGCGAGCTCAGTGAAGCCCGTCGCTCTGATGCGCGGCGCTCCGGCAGCTGAACAGTATGCTCGGCAGTCGGGGATCGTCGAAGCCCCGGCCCGCGTTCTGATGGGCGTTCTTTTGTACACGATGGGGGATCACCGATGACCAAGCGGGCGTTCATCACGGGGATCACGGGCCAAGACGGCTCGTATCTTGCAGAACTGCTGCTCGCAAAGGGCTACGAGGTGCACGGCCTCATCCGGCGGGCGTCGACCTTCAACACCTCGCGCGTCGACCACCTCTACGTCGACCCGCATGAAGCACGCGCCAAGCTCTTCTTGCACTACGGCGACCTCAGCGACGGTGTGCGGCTCGTGACGCTGCTGGCCGAGATCCGGCCCGACGAGGTCTACAACCTCGCCGCGCAATCGCACGTGCGCGTGTCGTTCGACGAGCCCGAGCACACCGGCGACACGACTGGCATCGGCTCGATTCGACTGCTCGAGGCCGTGCGCATGGCGGGCATCGACACGCGCTTCTACCAGGCGTCATCATCGGAGATGTTCGGCGCGACCCCGCCGCCGCAGCACGAGGAGACGCCGTTCTACCCGCGCTCGCCGTATGGCGCCGCGAAGGTCTACGCCTACTGGGTGACCCGCAACTACCGCGAGGCGTACGGCATGTTCGCCGTGAACGGCATTCTCTTCAACCACGAATCGCCCCGACGCGGTGAAACGTTCGTGACGCGCAAGATCACGCGCGCCGCCGCCGCCATCAAGGCGGGCGTGCAGAGCGAGCTCTACCTCGGCAACCTCGATGCGGTGCGCGACTGGGGCTACGCGGCCGAGTACGTCGAGGGAATGTGGCGCATGCTGCAGGTCGACGAGCCCGACGACTTCGTGCTCGCCACCGGCGCAGGCATCACCGTGCGCGATTTTCTCGAAGCGGCGTTCTCGCGCGTCGATCTCGACTGGCAGGAGTTCGTGCGGTTCGACGAGCGCTACTTGCGGCCCACCGAGGTCGACGCGCTCATCGGCGATGCGAGCAAGGCCAAGGAGCGGCTCGGCTGGGAGGCCACCGTCGACAGTCGAACGCTGGCCGGACTCATGGTCGATGCCGACGTCGAGGCGCTCTCCTGTGCAGGCACGCCGTGGATCGACCGCGTCTCGCTCGAATCGTGGGTGGCATGAGCGAGGAAACCAGCCAGAGGCGAGTCGTCGACGACCGCGACGCCGTCGAGTTCACCCCTGCACCGCTCGACCGTGCTGCCGGGTTCTACGTCGCCGGGCACCGCGGCCTTGTCGGATCCGCTGTGTGGCGTCGCCTCGAACAGGCCGGGTTCACTGGGCTGGTCGGCCGCAGTTCGAGTGAACTCGACCTCACCGATCGCGCCGCGGTCTTCGAGTTCTTCGCCGAACAGCGCCCGCGGTACGTCGTGCTCGCCGCGGCGAAGGTCGGCGGAATTCTCGCGAACTCGACGTACCCGGTCGACTTCCTCTCCGAGAACCTGCGCATACAGGTGAACGTCATGGACGCAGCGGTCGAACACGGTGTGCAACGGCTGCTGTTCCTCGGCTCCTCGTGCATCTACCCGAAATTCGCCCCGCAGCCGATCCACGAGCACGACCTGCTCACCGGTCACCTCGAGCCGACGAACGACGCGTACGCGATCGC
The DNA here is from genome assembly GCF_059758475.1 of Agromyces sp. GQ35. Classification (NCBI taxonomy): domain Bacteria; kingdom Bacillati; phylum Actinomycetota; class Actinomycetes; order Micrococcales; family Microbacteriaceae; genus Agromyces; species Agromyces sp. GQ35. The sequence goes on from NZ_JCAXEO010000001.1 coordinate 2,207,128, forward strand.
GAAGATCGCCGGCATCCTGCACGTGCAAGCGGTGCGCCGGCAATACGGCCTGCCGTGGATCTCGGCGATGCCGACCAATCTCTACGGGCCCGGCGACAATTTCTCACCGACCGGCTCCCACGTGCTGCCCGCGCTCATTCGCCGCTACGACGAGGCGGCGCGCACCGGCGCACCCTCGGTGACGAACTGGGGCACCGGTACGCCCCGGCGCGAGTTCTTGCACGTCGACGACATGGCGGCGGCGTGCCTGCACCTGCTCGAGCACTACGACGGGCCCGATCAGGTCAATGTCGGCACCGGCACGGATGTCACGATCGCCGAGATCGCCGAGACGATCGCACGTGTCGTGGGCTACGAGGGGCGCACCGAGTGGGACACGAGCAAGCCAGACGGCACTCCGCAGAAGCTGCTCGACGTCTCCAAGCTCGCAGCGGCGGGCTGGACCGCGCAGATCGACCTCGAGACAGGGCTGCGTGACACGGTCGACTGGTACCGAGCGAACCTCGGTCACCTGCGCGGCTGAGGTCGCGCGAGGCATCCGCTCTCGGGCCGGCGTGGCTACTCGACGGGGGTGACGAGATCCGCCGCCCGCAGCTCCTCCAGGAAGCCGCGCACATCGGCCGCGATCGCTTCGGGTGCGCTTCCGTAGGCTTTGGCGAGTTCGGCGACGATGGCCTCGAAGGTTCGCGGCTCGCTGCCGAGGCTCGCCCAGACCGCCGCGGCCGCCCCTTCGAGGGCGACCGGCGTCGCCGTCGGTGCGTCGAGGTGCAGCACCACGGTGTGGTCATCTGCGGCCACCCATGCGACATGCGGGCCGCGCGCCCACCCCGTCGGCGTCATCGCAGTCCGAACACCAGACGGCTCGTGGTCAAAGAGAGCTGCTCGGCGACTGATTCGTGCACCGCGCGAGATCTGCCCATCGGGTCGATCACGTCGTCGTCGGGAGTCAACCGGACCATGCTGCGTCGCCGGGATGCCGCCGCCACGAGTCGGAGGTGGCGGGCGACCGCCGCCTCGTCATCGGCGTCGACGGGGTGCTCATCGGGCATGGTCGCGAGCAGGCGGGCGAACTCGACGATCGTGAACGTGCGGTGTGCCGCTCGAGGAAACCGGCTCAGCAACTCGTTGCGCTGGCCGACGGTCATGGTGAGCACGAGGTCGGCCGCGTCGATCTCGCGGTCGCCGAGTTGCCGTCCGACGGCGTGCGCAGGGTCGGCGCCGTAGTGGCGTGAAAGTTCGGCGGGGATCGGCTCCATCGGGGCGCCGACGACGGCACCGAGACCTGCGCTGGCAACCTCGACGACGCGAATCCCCGCTTCGGCGAAGCGTGCGCGCAGGAGCTGTTCGGCGAGCGGCGAACGGCAGATGTTGCCCAGGCAAACCGTGAGGATCGAGAACACCGGTTCGCCGCGTCGATCAGCTCGTGGCACGTCTGCCCCGGCTCGTCTCGTCGGCCTGCACCGTGTCCCCGAGCGCAGCGCCGAGATCGGCGATTGAATCGCTGTTCTCGGTTTCGTCGCGCTCCACCGGAACATGAGCCGTCTGTTCTTGCCCGACGGTGCCGTAGTACTGCCGGTACTGGTAGCCGTAGTTGTTGGCGTCGGCGCCCTTGCGCGGCACGCCGTTGAGAATGATGCCGAGCGGGCGTGCATTCACCCGCGCGAGGTTCTGAAGCGACTTCTCGAGCGCGTCGCTCGTCGTGCGTCGTGCGTACGCGACGACGAGTGCGCCGTCGGTGCGAGCAGCGAGTACGGCGGCGTCGGTCACCGGGATGAGCGGTGGCGCATCGACCAGCACGATCGCATGCCGCGCGAGCTCCTCGAGCACCGACAGCATGGCGTTCGACCCGAGCAGTTCGCTGGGGTTCGGCGGAATCGCGCCGGCTCCGAGCACGTAGAGACGGTTCGTGTCACCCCACGGCTGCACGACGTCTTGCAGTTCGGCCCGGCCGATGAGCACGTCGGTGAGCCCGACGCCGGGCAGCACCCCGAACGTCTTCGCGATCATGGGCCGGCGCAGGTCGCCGTCGACGACGACGACGCGCTCGCCCGACGCGGCGATCGCGATCGCGAGGTTCGAGATCACGGTCGACTTTCCCTCGCCGGGAAGAGAGCTTGTGACCGCGATGATGCGCGGCCGGTGGTCGGGATTCATGAACTGCAGGTTCGTGCGAAGCTCGCGCACCGCCTCGGCGACGGCGAAGTCGTAGCTGTCAGAGGTGCGGGCATCGTTGCCGCCCTGCGAGGTCGCCAATCGCTTCTCGTTCGTGAAGTTCTTGTCGAACGGGATGGTGCCCACGACCGGTAGACCCGTCACCCGCTCGATCTGCTCGCTCGAGCGGATGCGCCGATCGAAGACATTGCGAAGCAGGGCGTAGGCCACGCCGAGCGCCAACCCGATGAGGAGGCCGAGGGCTACCGCGAGCCGGGTGTTCGGCGATGCGGGTTCGGTGGGCAGCACCGCCGCGTCGAGTGACGTGAACGACACGATCGATCCTTGCGCGCCATCGGCCGCGTCGGAGTTCTCGAGCGCGGCGACCTGCGTGCCGATGCCGCTCACCCAGGCCTCAGCGAGATCGCGCGCAGCTTCGGGCGTTGGGCCTTCGGCGGTCACCTTGATGACGGCGGTGTCGAGCGGGTTCTCGACTGTGATCTGGGTGACGAGCGACTCCGGCGAACTCTCGAGCCCGAGGTCTTCGATCGCATTCGACGCCACGGCACGCGACTTCGCGATGTCGATGTACGCCTTCACTCGCGACTTCGCGTAGTTGTCGCCGGCCAGCGCCGCGCCGAGGTCGCTCGACACTCCGGTCGTCACGATGCCGCTCGCGTTCGCCGAGTACACCCGTGGCTGCAGCGTCGTCCAGCCGAACGCCACGAGCCCGCCGAGCACGGTGATCAGCAGCACGGCGACCCAGTGCGCTCTGAGAATTCGCCAGTAGTCCCGCAACTCCACGAGTCCCCCTTCGGTCGCCCCCGGCGACGTGCTTCATGATACGGGTTCGACGGTCATCGGGGCGTTATCGTGGGTCGCGTGCAGACTTCCTTCATCGTGAATGCGCTCGGCGCGCGTGTTCGCGTCGAGATCGAAGGCAGCTCGCTCAGCCCAGAACAGTTCGGCGAGCTCCTCGAGATGTGGGGGGCGTGCGGCGCACACACCGAGACAGCGCAGCCCGCTGACGACGGCGCAGACGCTACGGTGCGACGCGTGTTCCGGCCGCACGCGGATGTTGAGCACGACGCCGGAGGCGCACCGCAACCGGACTGGCCAGTGTCTGGCTCCTTCCGCAGCCTCAGCGACCATCTCGCGAGCGAGATCACCGCGGCCGCGATCGAACATGCCCGCGGCCGCTTGCTGATGCTGCACGCGGCTGCACTCGCCGAACCCCAGACCGGGCGCGTGCTGGTGTTCGTAGGGCCGTCGGGCACCGGCAAGACGACGCTGTCGCGAACGCTCGGTCACAGGCTGCAGTATCTCTCCGACGAAACCGCGGGCATCGGGGCTGACGGCCGCGTTGATCCGTATCCGAAGCCGTTGTCGCTTCGGATGACCGACGATCACCGGCCGAAACGCCAGGTTTCGCCCGCGTCGCTCTCGCTGCTGCCCGCAACGATGCAGGAGTACCGGCTTCATCGGGTCGTCGTTCTCGACCGTCGGCCGGATGCGCCCGTGCTGCCCGTTATCAGCCCGATGACGGTGACGGAGGCGATTCGTGCCCTGACCACGGAGATCAGCTACCTGAACGCGCTCGAGGCGCCGTTGCAGCGACTCGCGGCCGTCTGCTCGGCCGGCGGTGGGGCCGTGCGGGTGAGCTATCGCGATGCCGCGCACCTCGAACCGGCACTCGACGAGCTGTTCGCCGACGGTGGGGGCGCGCCCGGCTGGCATCCGCTCGAGACGACGATCTCGACGCGGCACGAAGCATCCGGGGCCCGTAGTTCGTTCCGGCGCACGCCGACCATCGATGCCGTGGCGGACAGCGCCGGATTGGTCGTGCTGAAGGGGCGCGTCGTGCACGCGCTCGACGGCATCGGGCCGGTGATCTGGAACGATGCCGACCGCGCGCGCACGGTGTCGGAGCTGACCGAGACCGCGGTCGCCGAGTTCGGTGCGCCAGAGGGGCTCGACGCCGAGCAGCTCGTGCGAAGCGCGGTCGACGAGCTCGTGAGCGCGGGACTGCTGGAGCGGGTACCGGTATGACCACCCGCTTCGGCGCGTATGACCGCGACGAAGCCGGGGCCCGGTTCGGTGTCTCGGCTGGCGGAGCTGCTGACTTCGAGTTCATCGTCGATGAGCAGCAGTTCGGAAGCGTGACGGTGCTGCGGGCCACCGGCGCCACGGTCTCGTTCGACGAGCCACCGGCCGCGCTCACCGAGGTCGTCGACATCGTCTTCGTGGAGCAGGGGGCGCTCGACGTCGGCGACCCCGCCGAGCAGCAAGCGCCCTCGGGGTCGGTCATCGTCGCGCCGAGCTGGGTGTCGCGCCGACTCGGTTTCGCCGACGACTGGTCGGCCGTCGTGGTGCGGGTCGGTCGCGTCGCGGTCGAGGCATTCGCACCGAGGTTGCCCGACGCGATCGGCGTCTTCACCGAGCGCACCGTCTTCGACCGCGCGGTGCACGCCTTCGTCGCAGAGCTCGCAGATGGGCCCACCTCGTTCTCGGCACTCGAGCGATACGCCACCGAGCAGCTGCTCACCGAGATGGCGGGCAGCATGCTGCTCGACCGTTTCGGCGGCGGATGGTCGGCAGGGTCACCCGCGGCGGTGCTCCGAGATCGAGCCATCGCCGTGATCGCACAATCGCGGGCGGATCCCTCGCTCAACGCCGAGGCGGTGGCGCACGCGGTGAAGGCGTCGCTGCGGCGCGTGCAGGCCGCGTTCGCCGAAGTCGACAACTCGATCTCCGCCGAGATCCGCCGCCAGCGGGCGAGACTCGCGAAATCGTTGCTCACCGACAGCCGCTTCGACGTGCTGAGCATCGAGCAGGTCGCCGAACAGTCGGGGTTCGGCACCACTATGAGCCTGCGTCGGGCGCTCGCAGAGCTCTACGGCACCGGCCCGCGCGAACTGCGCGCACATCGGGGAAGCGACTCTGCATAGAACATTTCGCGCATGATGTACGCGGGAAGTGACAATCTGCGCAAAGAGGTGGCAGGAATCGCGCACTGCTGAGTACGCTCGCGAAATGGGGGACTTCACCCTCGAGCGCACCTACGCACCGAGTGGAGCAATTCAATGAATGACCAGATCACGCAGCCCGAGAGTGGCCTGAGCCGTCGTACCGTCGTCAAGGGGGCCGCTTGGTCGATCCCCGTGATGGCCGCTGCCATCGCCGCACCCGCCGCAGTCGCCACCGGCGGCCCCGCCTGGGACGTCCAGGTGACCGGCAACTGTGAGAACGAATACGACATCACGACCCTGACGACGCTTCTTGAGAGCCTCAATGCGAACCCGCTGTACCAAGCCCTGGTGCCCGGCTTGGTCGTGACCGTTCAGACCGCCCTTGCCGCGATCGGCATCGACGACGACGCGGCTCGCAACTTCACGATCACGGCACTCGAAGGCACCGTGCCTGCTGGAACGCAGTTCACGATGACCTATCCTGCGCTGCTGAACGTCAACCTCGGCATCCTCGAAGGACTGATCGAGGCTCAAGCGCTCACCGTCGTGAACATCAACAGCACCAGTGCGACCTTCACGCTCGACGCCCCCCTCACGGTGGGCAATTCCATCACCATCGATGTGTTCGACTCGATCGTCAACGTCGGGGCGCTCTCAGCGGTCACGCTGAGCCTCGTCGGCAACGACAACCCGACGAGCCCTGGCAGCGAAGGCGCCGACAGCGCGACCATCTCCACCCTGCTCGCGCCGGCGGTCGACCTCGGCACGCTCGGCATCCCGCCGGTCGTCGTCATCCCCGGCGTCCTCGAAGTTGTGATCGACGGCGACCTCGTCGTTCAGCTCTGCGCGTAGCGATACGCTTCGGGCGTGAATAGCTTCAGCCCCGCCGACGTCGTCATCGACGCGTCGACGGGGCTGATTGCTGTCGTCCTCCTGCTTTCGGGAGTCGCGAAACTGCCCAATCCGGCGCCCACGTTGCGTGCAATGGAGGGGTTCGGCATTCCGCGGACGCTCCGCCGTCGCTGGATCGCCCACGCGCTCCCGATCGCCGAACTTGCCATCGGCCTCATGCTGTTGCTCGCGCCTGGATGGGTGCGATTCCTCGCGGCTGTCGCGGCATCGGTGATGCTGCTGATCTTCACGGTGCTCGTCGTCCGCGCTGTCGTGAGCGGTTCCGACGTCTCGTGCGAGTGTTTCGGCGCGCTCAGCCGTGATCACGTCGATGGCTGGACTGTCGCTCGAAACCTCGTGCTGCTGCTCGCGGCGGTGGCGGCGGCGTTCGCCGGCACGAATGCAACGGCACTCCTGCCCTCGCTGCTCGGCCGTCCACTCGACGAGGTCGCACTGCTCATCGCCGTGTGGCTCGCGTTCGCGATCGTCGCGCTGCTGCGGTGGAACCTCGACCAGCGAGCCGAGCTCGCTCGATTGCGTCGCGGCGAGCCGGCCATCGCCGTCGGTGAGCCGCGTGAGGTCGCCGTCGGCGACCCGATCCCCGACGCGGAGCTCGTGAACCGCGTGGGCGTCACGCTCCGGCTCGATCGGCTCGATCGCGGCCGGGCGGTGCTGCTGATCTTCGTGAAGACGGGCTGCAGTTCGTGCGCGAAAATGGTGCCGCGAGTGCCGGACTGGGAGCGGAAGGTTGGTTCCACCGTCACCGTGCGTGTCGCGACCTCGTCGCGACCCGAAGAGATCGACAGCGCGTATCCCGAGCTCGGCGATCGCGTGCGATACGGCGCCCGGGCAGCGCGTGCTGTGCTCGGCACCGATCGGCTGCCGTCGGCAGTGCTGCTCGGATCCAACGGCATGGTCGCGTCGCCCGTCGCACGCGGACCCGAAGAGATCGAGGCGCTCGTGAACGGTATTGCCGAAGCGCAGGCGACCCTGTCGAACGTGCAGCGCGGCGGCAGCTAGCGCATCGCCGAACCACTGCGCCGCGAACCGCTGCGCCGCCGATCGGTGCGCAGCGCGGCGGTGGCGCGGCGAGCCTCTGGCAGGGCGGCCATGCCGACGCGAAACCGTCGCCACCAGGTCGCGATGAGGGCCCGGTTGCCGCCCCTGGCCTCGGGATGGAGCATCCGCAGTCTGCGCGGCGACGGGAACACCGCCTCGAAGAGCACCTTCGGTCGCCGGTACCAGCGTGCCCGTCGGAGTTCGATGAGCCAATCCGCTGCGCCGCCCGAAACCTCGCTGCGGATGCGCCACATCAGCGCCTCGTCGTTGTCGTGGTCCGCGGAATCGGCGAAGCCGAGCTCGCGCAGGAACGGTGCGGCCGTCGCCGTGGCGCCGAGCTCGATGGCGGCGTCGTGCACCGCCTCCCGCTCCGTGTCGTCGAATGACTGCTCGGCGGTGTCGACGAGCTGCCGATAGGCACGCAGCTCGCTCGGGCTGCGGGCGCCCCGAAGCGCGTGCAGCGCGAGCACGAGCAAGCCGTCGGCACGGCTCGGTGCGTCGACGGAGCGACCGGCGACCGTCATGCTCACCCGTCGTGCCCAGAGGGTGTCGAACACCTGCGTCGGCGGCACGGTGAATCCGGGCCAGTAGTGGTGCACGTCGTAGTCGCACGGCCATTCGTCGTGGATCAGCGTCGTGGCGTGCCCGCCGGACAGCGGCAACGGACGGTACCCGGGGCGGCCGTGCCATCCGAGTGTCCGAAGCCCGCGAATGAACCGTTCGGTGCCGGCGGGGTCGACGAGCACATCGACGTCGAGCGAGGCGTGCGGCGGCCTGAGGCCTTGCAACGCCGCGACCGGGCCCTTGATGAACAGCACGCGCACGCCGACCCGATCGGCCACGTGGGCCGCGAGGGCTGTCGCGAGCGGCACTGCGTCAGCCAGTCGCAGTTGCGTCGTGGTCGACGGTTCACGCACGGCCGGCCCCCGCCGATTCGCCGTCGCCCGGTTCAGCCGACGAGGTCGACAGAGCTGGCTCGCCCGAGTCAGTCGCCTCGCCTGCACCGGTCTCGTTCGACGCGCGTGGGCGACCGCGCCGATGCCGACCCGTCAACGCTCCGATGAGTCGCTCGAGCGGCCCGACGCCGACGAAGCGCGACCAGAGCAGTGCGAAGACCGCGCACACGACGAGCAGGCCCGCGGTGATGAGCCAGCCGCGCGAGGTTCCCACCCAACCGCCGTCGCCCGCGCCGAGCGGGCTCGCCCAGACGGCGGCGAGCACGAGCACCTGCAGCGTGTAGACGCTCAGCGCCATCTCGCCCTGTGCCGAGATCGGGCGCAGCATGGCGCGGGCGGCCCGCTGGAACCAGCCGCGGGTGCCGTCGACGAGCAACGCGATCGAGCCGTACGCGAGCAGCGAGAGACCGAGGTCGCGCAGCAGGTCGGGGTAGCTGCCCGAGGTGTAGGCATCGGCCGCCACGGCCGCTTCGCGCCACGGAACCGAGACGGCGAACAGCAGCGCGCCCGCGCCGAGCACGAGTGCGAGCCGTGCGTTGCGGCCGGTCGCCCATCGTCCGATGACGATTCCGAGCAGCAGCAGCGGCAGGAGCCCGAGCACGCGATACGAGAACCCGAGCGCGAGCCAGTCGAGTACGACCGTGACCGGCGTCACCGGGTAGACGAGTTGCGGCGTCGCCACCGAGGCGCTGCGCGCCAGCTCGGTGAGCGGTGCGCCGGCGAGGCACAGCACCGCGGTCACGGCGAGCAGTACGCGAGAGGAGAGGAACAGGAGCGGCAGCGCCACGAGCAGTGTCGCACCGAGATAGGCGAGCACGACGGCGACGTGCGCCTCGAGCAGATCGAGTGCGAGACCGAGCACGATGAGCGCGACGGCCTTGATCGCGGTCTGCAGCCGGAACCGCCGTCGATCGGGCCGCGCCATCTCGGCTGCAGTGTTGAGCGCGACGGTGGCGCCGATGACGAGCGCGAACAGCGGTGACGCGACGTCGTTGAGCAACGCTTCGCCCGCGAGCACGATGCCCGGCGACACCGCGTGGGTGAACGGGATCGCGTGGGCGATGATCATCGCCACGATGGCGAAGCCGCGCACGGCGTCGAGCGAGACGAGCCGTGTCCGAGCTCCCGGTCGATCCATGCGTCCACCCCCGGTGTTGAACATACCGGCTGCGGGCATGCGGATGCCACGCGCACGCGCGCATCCGACCTCGCGAGTCTCGAGGCCTGCGCACGATAGCGTGAGCGGCATGTCGCGCGCGGAAGGTCACGGGGTTGCGCCCGCACGCGCGCAGCGGCGGGGCATGCCGATCTGGTGGCATGTCGTCGTCGCCGTGCTCGTTCTCGCCCTGGTGCAGGCGCTCCTGGTGAAGCTCTACCAGGTGCCGTCGGCGTCGATGGAGCAGACGCTGGCCCCGGGCGATCGACTGCTCGTGAACCGTCTCGCCTATACCGCGAGCGAGCCTGAGCGCGGAGACGTCGTCGTATTCGAAGCATCCGACGCGTGGAAGAACGACACGGCCTCCGCCGACGACTCCGCGCTCGTCGCCGCCGCGAAGTGGCTCGGCGACCTCGTCGGCATCGGGCCGGGCACCGGGCGGGCCCTCGTCAAACGGGTCATCGGGCTGCCCGGGGAGACCGTCGTCTGCTGCGATGCCGAAGGCCGCGTCACCGTCGACGGCGAGCCGCTCGACGAACCGTGGGTCTTCGAGGACCTCCCGTTCGTCTCAGGAGAGATGGACTGCGAGAGCGAGGTGCGCTCGCCGCGATGCTTCGAACCGGTGGTCGTGCCCGACGGCGGCTACCTCGTGCTCGGGGACCACCGTTCGGCTTCAGCCGATTCCGTCGTCGGATGCCGCGGCTCGCCCGCCTCGGATTGCGCTCGTTTCGTCGAGCGCGAGGCGATCGTCGGTCGTGCCTTCGTCGTGGTGCTGCCCTTCGCCCACTGGCGCGGGCTGTAGACCGCAGGGGCGTCAGCGCACGAGTCGCGCGCAGTCGATGCAGAGCTCGGCGGTGGGCCGAGCGTCGAGCCGGGGGACCGCGATGCGGTTGCCGCAGTTGCGGCAGATGCCGTAACTGCCGTCGGCGATGCGCGCCAGGGCGCGGTCGATGTCGGCGAGTTCGGCCTGCGCATCGGCGAGCACCGCGGTGCGCTGCGACCACTCCTGCGTCATCGTCGGACCCTCCGGGTCGTGTTCGTCGTCGGCGGTGCCGCCGGATCTCGCGGCCCGCACCTCGCTCATGACATCCCCGAACTCGGCGAACCGGCCCTCCGCATCCGCACGCTCGCTCAGGAGTTTCGCCTGGAACCGCTCGAGTTGCGGCTTGGTCATCTTCGACGTCATCGCGCCTCCTTCCGATCCCCGAATGGTACGCCCGAGACATCCTGCCGTGGTGTCACACGCGGCAACTACGATTGATGCGTGGTCACCGCCCTCTATCGCCGCTACCGGCCCGAGACATTCGCCGAGATGATCGGCCAGTCCCAGGTGACGGAGCCGCTCATGACGGCGCTCCGCACCGATCGTGTCAATCACGCCTATCTCTTCAGCGGCCCTCGTGGCTGCGGCAAGACGACGTCGGCGCGTATTCTCGCGCGCTGCCTCAATTGCGCAGAAGGGCCGACGGATGTCCCGTGCGGCGTCTGTCCCAGTTGCGTCGAGCTCTCCCGTGGGGGAGGTGGTTCGCTCGACGTCGTCGAGATCGACGCCGCGAGCCACAACGGCGTCGACGACGCCCGCGACCTCCGCGAGCGGGCGGTGTTCGCCCCGGCCCGTGACCGATTCAAGATCTTCATCCTCGACGAGGCCCACATGGTCACGCCGCAGGGCTTCAACGCGCTGCTGAAGCTCGTCGAAGAGCCGCCCGAGCACATCAAGTTCGTCTTCGCGACGACCGAGCCCGACAAGGTGCTCGGCACCATCCGCTCGCGCACGCATCACTACCCGTTCCGTCTCGTTCCACCCGGGCCGATGCTCGAGTACGTGCAGCAGCTCTGCACCGAAGAGGGCGTCGAGGTCGCACCCGGCGTGCTGCCGCTCGTCGTGCGCGCCGGCGGCGGCTCGCCGCGCGACACGCTGTCGCTGCTCGACCAGCTGATCGCGGGCTCCGAGGGGCCGACGATCGACTACGAGCGCGCCGTGGCGCTGCTCGGCTACACCCACGGCGCCCTGCTCGACGAGGTCGTCGACGCGATCGGCGCCGGCGATGCCGCTGGCGCCTTCGCGGCCGCCGACCGGGTCGTGCAGACCGGGCAAGACCCGCGCCGTTTCGTCGAAGACCTGCTCGAGCGCCTGCGCGACCTCATCGTCGTCGCGGCGTCCTCACCTGAGGCCGCCGCCGCGGTGCTGCGCGGCGTGCCCGAAGACGAGCTGGCCCGCATGGCGTCGCAAGCTGCAGCCTTCGGTCAGGCCGAGCTCTCGCGCGTCGCCGATCTCGTCAACCAGACCCTCACCGAGATGACCGGTGCGACCTCACCGCGGCTGCACCTCGAGCTCATGCTCGCGCGCGTGCTCGTGCCATCGGCAGATGAGACCGAGCGCGGCGCGCTCGCCCGTGTCGAGCGGCTCGAGCGCCGTGTCGGCGTGGCGGGTTCCGCGGCGACGCCGGTCGAGGCATCCGATGCTCGGTCCGACGGGCGGGGTGCGAGCACGTCCGGCGTGACGGCACCTCCGAGCCGAACGGCGGCAGCGCGTGCGCCCGAGCGGGCCGCTCCTGCGGCGTCGGCTGCGGCCGATGCCACGCGAGTCGATGCGGCGGCCACGCCGCCGCCCGGGTCTGCCCCCGTCAACGCCGCAGCCGCTGAGAGCGCGTCGCCCGCCGCCGCCGAGCCGACCCCGGCGGGTACGCCGGTCGATCAGCCCCCGGCCGCCGCGACCCCGGCGAAACTCGTCGGAGCGGTCACGCTCCAGCAGATTCGCGACGCCTGGCCAGAGGTGCTCGCCTCGCTGCAGCGCACGAAGCGCAGCGCGTGGATGGTGGCGTTCACGGCGCAGGTGCGAGACCTCCGCGACGGCGACGTGCTCGTGCTGACGTTCCCGAGCGAGCACGATGTCGCGGGCTTCCGCGGCGGGGCGCCCGGGCAGAGCGTGAGCGAGCTGCTGCGCGGTGCGATCGTCGAGGTGCTCGGCATCCGCGTGAAGTTCATCGCCAAGGTCGACGGTTCAGGCGGAGCACCGCCCGCACCCCCAGCGCCGACCACGCTTCCGCCCTCCCAGCCCGCGCCCACGGAACCGCCCGCGCCGCGACAGGTGCCCGACCCCGCGGCGTCACCGGTGGGCCCGACGTCGACGGCCGCGCCATCCGCGACCTCCGCCTCTGCGCAGCCGGCGCCGGGCGGCACGACGCGTGCACCCGCCCCGACGCCCGAAGCCGCAACCACCGCTCCGGCGGCATCGCCAGTGCCATCCGGCCCGGTCGACTCATGGGCGACCGTGGCGATCCCGCGCGACCCGGTCGCCGATGACAGCAGTGAAACCGCCACGACGGGTGCTCGCACCGTCACCGCGGTGGCCGAGCGCCCGGCCATCGGCGCTCCGGCTGACGCGTCGCCCGGCACTGCCGGTCTCACTCCTGGCCAGACCCGAGACGACCACGGCGACGTGCCCGACGACGCTGATGCGCCGCCGGAAGACGACGAGCCCCCGTTCGACCTCGCATCGCTGCCGCCCGACCCGGCCGAGGCATCCGTGGCCGTCGATTCGGCCGCGGTGTCGGCCCCGGCGTCTGCCGCTGCTCCCGCTCGTTCTGCCGCGCCCCACCGTTCCCCACGCCCGCTGTCGACGTCATCCGCCGACGGTGGCATCCAGCGCTACGGTGAAGCCGTCGTGCGCGAAGTGCTCGGCGCGACCTTCCTCGAAGAGGTCGAGGCGGCGCCGCGCCCCGGCTTCGGGGAGCGTGGCTAGCCCGTGTACGAAGGCATCGTTCAAGAGCTGATCGACGAGCTCGGCCGGCTGCCCGGAATCGGGCCAAAGTCGGCGCAGCGCATCGCGTTCCACATCGTGCAGACCGAGCACTTCGACGTGACCCGTCTCGCCGAGATCCTGCTGCAGATCCACGAGAAGGTGCGGTTCTGCGAGATCTGCGGCAACGTCTCCGAAGAGGCGACGTGCGGAATCTGCCGCGACCCGCGGCGCGACCCTGCACTCATCTGCGTCGTCGAAGAGGCGAAAGACGTCGTCGCGATCGAGCGCACCCGCGAGTTCCGTGGGCTCTACCACGTGCTCGGCGGTGCGATCAGTCCCATCGACGGCATCGGCCCCGACGAATTGCGCATCCGGCAGCTGATGCAGCGACTTGCCGACGCCACCGTGACCGAGGTGATCATCGCGACCGACCCGAACCTCGAGGGCGAGGCGACCGCGACCTATCTCAGCCGCCTGCTCACGACGCTCGAGATCCGGGTCACCCGCCTCGCCTCGGGCCTGCCGGTCGGCGGCGACCTCGAATACGCCGACGAGGTCACGCTCGGTCGTGCCTTCGAGGGGCGCCGCGTCGTCGGCTGACCGGCTGACCGGCTGACTGGGGTGCGCTGGAGTCAACCTGTGCGGACCGAGGCAACGAGTGCGCTTCCTCCGGCGTCCCTCGCGTCCTCTGACGTGGGCAGTCGACCACAGTGCGCGCCCTTCACGACGTACAGGCCTTGACGGCCACATCTCTCACGGATAGAACGGATGACATGGCGAGCAACGCAGCGGACTGGGTCGAGGGTTACGTCGCGGCATGGGAATCGAATGATCCCGAGCAGATCGGGGCGCTCTTCACCGATGACGCGCGGTACCTCCCGAACCCCGATGACGAACCGCGCGTCGGTCGCGAGGCGATCGTGGCCGGGTGGCTCGAAGACCTCGACGAGCCGGGCAGCTGGTCGTTCGACTGGCGCATCGTGCATGAGGCCGACGGCTTCGTCGTGGTGCAGGGCCGCACCGAGTATCCGGCCGACAAGGACTACCTGAACCTCTGGGTCATTCGTCTCGCCGATGACGGCCGCGCCACTGAATTCACCGAGTGGTACATGCCGAGGCCGCATTCAAGCTGAGCCGCACTCGGGCTGAGCCGCACTCAGGCCGAGCTCCACGATCTCGTCAGCGCAGCACCTCGACGAGCACGATCCACGCGTGCAGGATCGCCGAGGCGACGGCCAAGATGGACGCCGCGGCGAGGAAGCCGAGCCCCGCGCCTGGGGCGCCGGCGAGCACGGCGATCGCGCCGGCCATGAAGAGCGCGACCGGCAGCCAGCCCGCGGCGGCCTTCGCGATCGGCGACCCGTGCTCCCGGCCCTCGGCAACGATGAGACGCGTCGCTCGGAATTCGAACACGGCGGCGAGAACGGCTGCGAGCAGAGCGCCGATTCCGTACACGAGCACGGGTACCTCGGGCACCAGTCCGAGCGCAGTCACGATGATCGCCGCCATGAGCGCCGCGAGGGCGGCCGCGGCGCGACCGGGAAGCGACGGCGTCTTCAGGATCTCGGCGATGTTCACCGACATCGCGACGATCAGGAGACCCGCGAGCGCTGCCGTCGCCCCGAGCATCGCGACGTTGAACTCCGACCATCCATCGAGCAGCTCACCCATGCCCGCACTCTACGCCGCGCCGCGCCGAGAACCTCAACCGCACAGGGTGAGCTGCTCCACCGCCGTTGAGAGGGCGGCGGTTCCGCCGATGAGATGCACTCCCACGACCCGTTCGGTCAACAGAGCTGTCGCGGTCGGCAATGGCACACAATCTGGCGTCGACAGGTATATCGGAGCACCGTAGGCTGCTGCGAGTGGGCCGCCGGACAACGCATCGGCGAAACCGAAGCCGGTCGAGATGAACGCATGATCGGGGGTGTCGAAGGCGGCAGCATTGATCTTCGCTGCGACAGCATAGCGATCCTCACCGTCGAAACGCGTTGTGCTGAAGATGTGATCGCTGAGCGCCGTCGTGATCGATCGTTCGAGCGCGGTGGAGAGCGCAACCGGACCTCCGATGTAGTACAGATCATCGGCGCCGAGATCCTTGATGAGTGCGATCACGTCCGGATCCGCCAGGTCCGACCAGCTGTCGACAAGGACGACTGGTGCTCGGAACTGTGCAGCGGCCGGACCCGCCGCCAGTGCGTCGGGGAAGTTGCGACCAGTGGCGATGAATACGGCGTCGGCCCCGGTCTCCTCGAAGCCCTGCCTGACGAGCAGCTCAGCGGTTTCGAATCGGTCAGCACCGCCGACGCGGATGACGTCGGCATGGCTGTCGACGAAGTTGCTCATGAGATCTTGCACCCGGTTGGAGACAGCCGTCGAGCCACCAGCGATAACGATTTGCCTCGGGTCGAGACGCTCGAGCTCAGCGGCGACGACCGGCGGGATTGAGTCCGGAGGCACGAGGAGCACTACCCCGCCCGCCGCGCTTGCGGCGGGTCCAGCGGCCAGCGCATCCGGATAGTTGATGCCACTCGCGATGTAGACCACGGGTGCGTTCCCATCGGGAAGCGTGGCTTGAGAAACGGCGACCGAGGTCGCGTAACGGTCGTCGCCTGCAAGGCGGTCGACCTCGAAGACGCGCTCGGGCAGCTCAACGGTCTCGAGATCCAGGACCTGGCCAGAAGTGACGGTCACGTCGGTGCGATCGAAGAAGTACTTCGCATCCTGCCAGTATGTTGCCCCCACGTCGTAGCGGTCGACCGCGTAGAAGTAGAGTGCATAGGTTCCCGGGGCGAGCGGTTCAGTTTCGAGTCGAGACCCGAGAGATGAGCTTGCGGTGGCGACGCGGTAATAGCCGCCGGTCGTCTCATCCAGTCGGTAGACGTCAACAGCTGCCCCGACTTCGCTGGTGTCATCGGACGAGAGTGTCGGCGCGGTCACCGTGGCCCGTACCTTCGCACCCTGTTCGAGTGCCGCATCGATGCCAGTCACGACCTCGTTCGCGGCGACGTCGACGATCGTCGCGTCGGATTCTGTTGCGCTGTCCCAGTATTCGCTCAGCGAGAGCCCGCCTCCGGAGAATTTCACCTTGTAGCGCCCGGGAGCGAGATCGAGGAATGCGAAGCTGCCGTCGGGTTCAGGCGTCAGGAACGGCGTGTACGGCGTCTGGCCGTCGAGTGGATAGGCCCAGACTCCGGTCGCGGCGGGCACGAGTGACCCGTCGACGTCGACGAGGACCTTGCCTTCGATCGCACTCGTTCGACGGGTGGTGAGCGTCAGGGCGGTATCGTCGCCGAAGTCGACCAAGAGCGGCGAGCCCGGATTCGCCGGGTCGTAGCGTTCGCTGAGTTGGTTGACCGATTCCCATCCGGAGCCACCCGTGGCCTTGAGAGTGTAGGAGTCCGGCGAAACCAAGAAGGTGAATGCCCCGTTCGCATCGGTGAAGCTACCGATGCTCTTCGTGCCGAACCCGAAGAAGTCGCCGTTCGCGCCCTGCAGGGTGAGGGGTGTGTTCACGACCGGACCGACCGGGGTGCTGAACGTTCCCGAGATCGTGATCGCTCGTCGAAGCTGGACGTCGAGATGCAGGTTCTGACCGGGAGCGATCGTGATCGGCGTCGAGTCTGCGCGCGAATACGCATCCTGCCACCACTCGCTGAGGAAACGGTCTTGATTCGCATCGCCGCTGCCCATGTTGACAAATGCCACGCGATACGTTCCGGGGGTGATGTCGGCGACCTCGTAGGCTCCGGTCGACTGGTTGTTGTTCGCGCCTGCCGCGATCCAGCTCGCATCGTCGCTGTAAAGGCGTACGTCCATCGGGACGATCGTTCCGTCTTCTCCGATGATGGTGCCCGAGATCGTTCCGGATTGACCGGCGGCAGTCGCCGGGGCGGAGACTGCAGGAGAAATGATCAGCAGCAGCGCGACTGCGCCTGTGGCGAACGCCCGGGAAAGTGACACTGATTGGCCTCTCTGATGACAGCGCGACGTCGTCGTCGTCGAAGGTGAGCATATCCTCCACTTGTTCACGTGCAGGCACTGCGTCCACAGCGTCATATGGATGGGGATGGAGTCTGAGCCGCCGTATGATGAGGAATTCGACGCCGGGCGGCTCGGCCCGTGCGCCCAGCTGTCCGTTTCATCCCCCTTGGAGACCACGTGAGCTTGATCGTGCAGAAGTTCGGCGGGTCGTCCGTCGCCGACGCCGAGAGCATCAAGCGGGTCGCCAAGCGCATTGTCGAGACCCGCAAGGCGGGCAACGACGTCGTCGTGGCCGTCTCCGCGATGGGCGACACGACCGACGAACTCCTCGATCTCGCCAACGAGGTCACGCCGATGCCGGCGCCGCGCGAGCTCGACATGCTGCTCTCGGCCGGCGAGCGCATCTCGATGGCACTGCTCGCGATGGCGATCAAGAGCATGGGGCACGACGCACGCTCGTTCACGGGCAGTCAGGCCGGCATGATCACGGATGCCACGCACGGCGCGGCCCGCATCGTCGACGTGACCCCGGTGCGACTGCGCGAGGCGCTCGACGACGGTGCCGTCGTCATCGTCGCGGGCTTCCAGGGCTTCAATCGCGACACCCGTGACATCACCACCCTCGGCCGCGGCGGCAGCGACACCACGGCGGTCGCGCTCGCTGCGGCGCTCGACGCCGACGTGTGCGAGATCTACACCGACGTCGACGGCGTGTTCACCTCAGACCCGCGGGTCGTGAAGCAGGCCCGCAAGCTCGACCGCATCACGAGCGAGGAGATGCTCGAACTCGCGGCATCCGGGGCCAAGGTCCTGCACATCCGCGCGGTCGAATACGCACGCCGCCACGGCGTGACCCTGCACGTGCGCTCGTCGTTCAACAACAGCGAGGGGACCATCGTCTACGACCCCGCTCGCCTGCCCGAAGGAGAAGCTGTGGAAGAGTCCGTCATCGCAGGTGTCGCCGTCGACCTGACGGAGGCGAAGATCACGGTCGTCGGCGTGCCCGACAAGCCGGGCGTCGCCGCGAAGATCTTCAAGATCGTGGCCGGCACCAACGCCAACGTCGACATGATCGTGCAGAACGTGTCAGCGGCATCGACCGGCCGCACCGACATCTCGTTCACGCTGCCGAAGTCCGACGGCGAGAAGGCGCTCACGGCCCTCGCCAGCGCGCAAGACGCCATCGGCTTCCTCTCGCTCCAGTACGACGACCAGATCGGCAAGCTCTCGCTGGTCGGCGCTGCGATGCGCTCGGCCGCCGGTGTCTCCGCCCGGCTCTTCGAGGCGCTCTACAGCGCCGGCATCAACATCGAGATGATCTCGACGAGTGAGATCCGCATCTCGGTCGTGACGCGTGCCGACAGCGTGCACGCGGCCGCACGGGCCGTGCACACGGCATTCGAGCTCGACGGCGACGAAGAGGCCGTCGTGCACGGGGGCACGGGGCGCTGACGCCCGATCGAGCGGATGTCGCATCCGTGCGATCATCGAAATCCTCGCGGATGCCGGGGCAATCCTGCCAAGATTCCGCGAACCGCCGGGAGCCGCCGTGGCGGCTGGGACAATGGAAGATCGCTTCCCGTCGGCCGGATGGCCGCAGGGTGACAGAGGAGTGCACGTGAGCAACACCAGTGGAGTGAACATCGGCGTCGTCGGCGCGACCGGCCAGGTCGGCGCAGTCGTGCGCAAGCTGCTCGAGGAGCGCGACTTCCCGGTCGCCTCGATCCGGTACTTCGCCTCGGCGCGTTCCGCCGGGTCGACGTTGCCTTGGAAGGGCGAAGACGTCGTCATCGAAGACGCCTCCACGGCCGACCCGAGCGGCCTCGACATCGCGATCTTCTCCGCCGGTGCAACGCTCTCGAAGGCGCAGGCGCCGCGGTTCGCCGCCGCCGGCGTCACCGTCGTCGACAACTCGAGCGGCTGGCGCATGGACCCCGAGGTGCCGCTCGTGGTCAGCGAGGTGAACCCGCACGCCATCGACGAGGCCGTCAAGGGCATCATCGCGAACCCGAACTGCACGACGATGGCCGCGATGCCCGTGCTGAAGGTGCTGCACGACGAGGCCGGTCTCGAGCGACTCATCGTCAGCACGTACCAGGCCGTCTCGGGTGCCGGGCTCGCCGGCGGCGAAGAGCTGCTCGAGCAGGCTCGCGCCGCGGTCGGGCAAGACACCATCGGGCTCGTGCACGACGGGGCATCCGTCGAGTTCCCCGCGGCCGAGAAGTTCCCGCGCACGATCGCGTTCGACGTGATCCCGCTCGCCGGCTCGATCGTCGACGACGGCGACCACGAGACCGACGAAGAGAAGAAGCTCCGCAACGAGAGCCGCAAGATCCTCGAGCTGCCGGGTCTCCGCGTGGCGGGCACCTGCGTTCGCGTGCCCGTGTTCACGGGCCACTCGCTCTCGATCAACGCCGAGTTCGCGAACCCGATCACGCCAGAGCGCGCCACCGAGCTGCTGGCGGATGCCCCGGGCGTCGAGCTCTCCGAGGTGCCCACGCCGCTGCAGGCCGCGGGCAGCGACCCGAGCTTCGTCGGGC
Organism: Agromyces sp. GQ35; assembly: GCF_059758475.1. Taxonomy (NCBI): domain Bacteria; kingdom Bacillati; phylum Actinomycetota; class Actinomycetes; order Micrococcales; family Microbacteriaceae; genus Agromyces; species Agromyces sp. GQ35. The sequence goes on from NZ_JCAXEO010000001.1 coordinate 2,226,579, forward strand.
GCATTCGCCAAGATCAGTCGGCCCCCGACGGCAAGGGCCTCGTGCTCTTCGTGTCGAACGACAACCTGCGCAAGGGTGCGGCGCTGAATGCCGTGCAGATCGCCGAGCTCGTGGCGGCGAAGTTGCCAGCGCGCGTCTGAGCGGATTCTCGAACAAACGGATGCCCCGTGGCCGATCGGCCACGGGGCATCCGCGTGTTTCGGGCGGGGGATCGAGCGTTGCCCGTTCGTGACCTGCCTCGCCTTGACCTTTCTGAGTTTTGTATACAGAATAATGGCGAAGCAGTTCTCCCAGCCGGCGCCAAGCCGGCTCCCCTCCTGCAATGACGAAAGAGGTAGCGGAATGGCCCGCGCGAACTCGAAGATGAGACGCCTGTTGGCGATCGGTGCAGCAAGCGCCGTCGCGATCGGCCTGGCAGCATGCAGCGGCGGGGGAGGTGCGAAAGACGAGAACACCGTCGTGTGGTCGACGTGGGGCACCGCCGAAGAACTGACCCGCTACGAGGACTTCAATGCGGAGTTCATGAAGCGCCACCCCGACATCACCGTCAAGCTGCAGCCGGTCGCAAGCTATGGCGACTACCACTCGAAGCTCCTCGCCCAGCTCACGAGCAACACCGCACCCGACGTGTTCTACGTCGGCGACGACAAGATCGGCCAGTTCGTCGACTCGGGTCGGCTCATGCCGCTGAAGAAGCTCATGGAGTCGAAGGAGAGCCAGACCAAGCCCGACGACTTCTTCCCCGGCCTCTTCGGTGCAGCCGAAGCCGACGGCGAGTACTACGCGGCACCGAACGACTCCAACCCCGACGTGCTCTGGTACGACAAGACGGCGCTGGCCGCCGCGGGTATCACCGAAGACCCGGCCACCCTCTCCGAGAACGGCGAGTGGACGACCGAGAAGTACCTCGAGATGAACGACAAGCTGAAGGCCGCCGGCCTCACCGGCTCGATGTTCTGGAACTACTGGGCGACCCACTACAGCTGGATCTCCTCGCAGGTCGGCACCGCGCCGTACGACGAGGCGGGCGCGTTCGTCGCCAACGAGGACCCGGCGACCGTCGACGCCGTCGCAACGCTCGGCGACTACTTCCAAGACGGCCGCTTCGTCGTGGCGGACGTGCTGCCCGACGGTGCCGGCGCCGACAGTGTGTTCGTGACCCACAAGGCCGGCTTCTTCGTGCAGGGCCGCTACACGATCGGCACGGTCGAGAGCGCAGGCGAGGCCGACCAGTACGACATCGTGCGCTGGCCCACGCCCGACGGGCAACCAGCACCGACCGGTGTCGCGACGTCGTACCTCGCGATCAACGGCAAGACCGACGCCAAGGACGCCGCGTTCACCTTCTGGACCGAATTCCTCTCGGCCGAGGGCCAGACCTTCCGTCTGGAGGGGGGCGGAAACGCGGTCCCCTCGATCAAGGGTGCCGACGAGGTCGTGCTCGAAGGCGGTTACCCGGCGCACGCGCAGACCTTCCTCGACATGCGGGACATCGGCTTCGAGGACTACGCCGCCGAAGCGAAGGTGCCGAGCCTGTCGACCGACATCAGCGAGATCTTCCTGAAGCTGTACCAGGGCAAGCAGGATGCTCAGGCCACCCTCGACGAGGTCGCCGACCTCGTGGCGGAGAAGTCGGGCGAATAGCGTGATCGATCTCGCCACCGGCGAGCGGATGCCGCAGACCAAGTCTGCGGCATCCGCCCCGCCGAGCCCGCGCAAGGAGGCCGCCTGGCGGCGGCGCGACCGCCGCTGGGGCTACCTGTTCGTCGGGCCGCAGCTGCTCGGAATGCTGCTGTTCGTCGTGCTGCCGTTCGCCGCGAGCCTCGTGCTCGCGTTCGCGAGCTGGGACGGGCTCACCGATCTCACCTGGGTGGGGTTCGAGAACTTCACTGCGCAGCTGCAAGACGAACTGCTGCTGCGTTCGATCGTGAACACCCTGATCATCGCGGTCGTCACCGTGCCGATCGGCCTCGGTCTCGCGGTGATCATCGCGGTCGCGCTCGAGAAGCTGAAGACCCGAACGCTCTACCTGATTCTGTTCTTCGCGCCGGTCGTCACGTCGACCGTCGCGGTGGCGATGATCTGGCAGCAGATGTTCCGAGCCGACGGCGTGCTCTCCGCGACGATCTCAAAGGTCTTCGGCATCGCACCGCCCGACTGGCTGGGCGACCCGAAGCTCGCGCTCCTCGCCGTCTGCATCGTGACGATCTGGTCGTCGCTGGGTCTCAACGTGGTCATCTTCCTGGCGGGTCTGCAGAACATCTCACCGTCGGTCATCGAGGCGGCCCGCATCGACGGTGCCGGCGCCTGGCGTCTGTTCCGAAGCATCCGGCTGCCGCTGCTCTCGCCGATCGTGTTCTTCTCCTCGGTCGTCGCATTCATCTCCTCGCTGCAGACCTTCGACACGGTGTACGTGCTCGTGTCGGGCGGCGGGCCTGACAACGCGACGCGCACGATCGTCTACCACATCTACGATCTCGGCTTCGGCCGGTTCGAGTTCGGCCCGTCGAGTGCTGCATCGGTGATCCTGCTGCTGTTGACCCTCGTCATCACCGCGGTCCAGTTCGGCGCGCAGAAGAAGTTCGTGCACTACGAGGATGACGCAGCATGAGTCTCATGAACCCGCGCCTGACCGATGGCGTGCAGGCCCCACCAAGCGATTCGACGATCGCGATCTCGGCTCCCGGATACGACTACCGGCCGAACGCCGCTCGCCGTCCTGGCCGCGGCAGGCGTCGCCTCAGCGCGACGCTGCTGCACGTCGTGCTCGTCGTCGCGGGCATCGCGATGGTGTTCCCCTTCATTTGGATGCTGCTGACCTCGTTCAAGGCGCTGCCGCAGCTGCTGCAGGACCCGCTCGCCTTCCTGCCCCAGCCGTGGACCCTCGACAACTACGTCGAGGCGTGGAACGCGGTGCCCTTCGGGCAGGCGTACGTCAACAGCATCTACATCGCGGTGCTCGTCGTGGTCGGTACCCTCATCACCGCGTCGATGGCCGGATACGCGTTCGCCCGCATCCGCTTCCGCGGCAGCGGAGTGCTCTTCGTCGTCTTCCTCGCGACCCAGATGATCCCCGCGCAAGTGACGCTCATCCCGTTCTACCTGCTCATGACGCAACTCGGCTGGGTCGACTCCCACCTCGCGCTGATCGTGCCCGGAATGATGGCGAACCCGTTCGCGGTGTTCCTCATGCGACAGTTCGTGCTGTCGCTGCCGAAGGAGCTCGAGGAGGCGGCGCTGGTCGATGGTGCCGGCCGCTGGCGCATCTTCTGGAGCGTCGTGCTGCCGAACCTGAAGCCCGGACTCGCGGCGCTCAGCATCATCGTGTCGCTCAGCGTCTGGAACGCATTCCTGTTCCCGCTCGTACTGCTGAACACGCCCGACCTCTTCACGGTGCCGCTGCTGCTCTCGTCGTTCCAGGGGCAGTTCGGCTCGGTCAACTACGGGCTCGTGATGGCCGCGTCCGCGATCTCGACGATCCCGATGCTGATCGTGTTCGTGATCGGGCAGCGACGGATCCTCAACAGCATGGCCGCGTCGGGGCTGGGCGGACGATGAGCGCGGTCGGTCGAGGAGCGAAGCGTATCGAGACCATTCCTGCCTCGGAGCTGGCCGATCTCGCCGGCCGCCACCTCGACCTCGTGCAGGCGCCGTTCACGCTGCCGCGTTCGCGCGTGCTCGTGTTCCGGTCCGACCGTGCGGAGATCGTCGAGCACGGCGGAGCCGACGGCGCTGCAGACGCGGCGCCCGCGACTGCGCTGCGGGTGCACACCTCGGAGTACGAGCGCTGGCTCGACGAGTGTCGCGTCATCGACGAGCTCGTCGTCCGGAACCGTGCCGGTGAAGCGCTGCACGTCACCGGCGTGCAGCCGCACGTCATCGAGTTCGCCGGGGGAGCGGTGACGCTCTCCTTCGCGGGCGCGGGCGCGCTGAGCGTCGGTCTCGCCGCCGTCGGTCGAGTAGCGACGAAGGAGCGTATCGAGACCACGGTCGAATGGACGACTCCAGATGGTGCGCGAACCCGCGTCGACCTCACGGCGGAGGCGCCGGCGGTGCGATTGAGCATCGGACCCGAGCGATCCGTGCGGCACGAGGCATCCGTGCTGCACGATCGAGATGTCGCCGCGACGCGCGCACTGTGGGCGGACTGGTTCGCGAAGTGCCCGATCGTGCGCGACGATCTGCAGCAAATGGCCGCGTTCTGCTGGTGGGTGCTCGGTGCGAACATCGTCGAGCTGCCCTCGCTCGGCCGGGCGCGCGGCGTGGTGCCGTCGAAGATCGGCTACGTCGGCGTCTGGCAGTGGGATGCGTACTTCATCGCGGTCGGCCTGCGCCACGGCGACCCCGAGCTCGCCCGGGAACAACTCGAGATCGCGTTCCGCTTTCCGGGCGCCGACGGGGAGTTGCCCGATGTCGTGCACGAGCAGGGGGTGCTCGCGACGAGCGACGACCTGCCCCAGGCCGACCGCGACCGCCTGCGTCGCGCGGGCTCGCAGGTCGCCGATCCGAACGCGCCGGTGCCGCTCACGAAACCGCCACTCGCGGCCTGGGCGCTCGCCAAGGTGCTCGAGGCCGAGGACGCGCCCGACTGGGCACGCGAGCAGCTCGCGACGATCCGTCGCTCGCAGGAGTGGTGGTTCGCACGCAGCGACCTCGACGGCGACGGCATGCCGGAGTACGGCCACCCGTACTCCTCAGGGCTCGACGACAGTCCGATCTTCGACGGGCCGCTGCCGACCACCGCGCCCGACCTCGGCGCCTACCTCGTACTCCAAGACCTGGAACTCGCCCGGCTCGCCGAGCGCTACGGGGTGGATGTCGCGGGCGATCCCACCGCGCATCGCGCTCGCGCCGAGCGCACCCTCGCGCGACTGCTCGAGATGTGGAACGAAGCATCCGCTCGGTTCGAGGCGCGTGCGGCCGGCGAGACGGTCGGCACCGACGCGGTCGTCGGACTGATGCCGCTGCTGACCGGGCTGCTGCCAGGTGGCGTCGTCGATGCTCTCGTCGCAGCACTCGAGGACTCCGAGCGATATCGGCTGCCCTGGTCGGTGCCGACCGTTTCTGCCGCCGACCCCGACTTCTCGCCCGAGCGGATGTGGCGCGGGCCGGTCTGGGTGAACACCAACGCCCTCATCGTCGATGGGCTGCGGGCGTCGGGGCATCCCGGGCTCGCTCGCGAACTCGCCGAGCAGACCGTTGCGCTGGTGGTGCACGCCGGCGGTCCGCACGAGTACTTCAACCCGCTGACCGGGCGCAAGGCGCGCACCGCGACGACCGCGTTCGGCTGGTCGGCGGCGCTCTTCATCGACCTCGCGGTCGGTCTGACCCCTTCGTCGGTCGAGTAGCGAAGCGTATCGAGACCTGACGTGCGCGGGTCTCGATACGGCGCTGGCGCGCCTACTCGACCGGCGGGCCGGCGGAAGGTCAGGCGGTGAAGTACGGGCTCGAGGCGTTGTCGAGGATGCGGCGCATGCCGTTCATCCAGTTCGCTTCGAGTGCCACCACTGCCCTCGGCACGTCGCCGTCGGCGAGGTGCTGCGCGATCTCGGCGTGCTCGGCGGCAACGCGCCCGATCATGACATCGTTCGGCACGAGCAGCGACTCGTAGCGGTGGAACGCGCCGCGCACGCTCGCGATGACATCGAGCAGGCGTTGGTTCGGGCACGCCGAGAGCATGATGCCGTGCCACTCGTCGTCTTTCGAGACGACGAGGGCGTGCTCGACCACTTCTTGGTGGAACTCGGCGGCGATCGTCGCGAGGCGGCGCCCGATCGTGCGGAGTTCATCGGCGGGGCTGAGCTTCAGTGCGAGCCCCTCGAGTGCGGCCATGACCGGCGCCAGGTCTTCGAACTCCTGGGCGCTCAGCGGAACGAAGCGGAATCCCTTGCCGTTCTCGCTCTCGATCTGGCCCTCGCTCTCGAGGGCGATGAGTGCTTCGCGCAGCGGAGTGCGGCTGACCCCGAGCTCCGCGGCGAGCTGCACCTCGTTGATGCCCTCGCCCGGTTGCACCGCGCCGGTGCGCATGCGCGCGAGCAGCTCCTCGCGAACCTGCGAGCGCAGGTTCTTGCGTTCGATCGCCATAAAGTCGCCCTCCGGGCCGCTCGGTCGTCGCGGCAAGCCTAGGGCTTGACCGGTTCCGACATCCGGCTTACTGTGTCTGTATACAGAATACATTCTGCAGCGCAGTCTGTACACCCCGAAGCTACTCGGAGAGGAGCGGCATGGCCGAGGAGTCACCGCGGAGCATCCGTCTCGAAGCTCTCGCCTACGGCGGCGACTACAACCCCGACCAGTGGCCCGAGCAGGTGTGGCTCGAGGACGCGCGGCTCATGCGCGAAGCCGGCGTCAACCTCGTGAGCCTGCCGGTGTTCTCGTGGCCGCAGCTCGAACCCGAGCCCGGCGTCTACGACTGGGGCTGGCTCGACCGGGTGATCGACGTGCTGTGGGGATCCGGTATCCGTATCGACCTCGCGACCGCGACCGCGACGCCGCCGTCGTGGCTCGTACGCAGCCACCCCGAGATGCTGCCCTGGAACGTCGACGGCCAGCGGCTGGAATTCGGCTCGCGTCAGGCCTACTGCCCGAGCTCGCCCGTCTGGCGCGAGCACGTCGGGCGGATGACGCGCGCCATCGCCGAACGCTACGGCGACCACCCCGCGCTCGCGCTCTGGCACGTGTCGAACGAGTACGGCGACCATGTCTCGCGATGCTGGTGCCCGGAGTCATCCGCTCACTTCCGTCGCTGGCTCGAAGCGCGGTACGGCGACCTCGACGGCCTCAACGAGGCGTGGGGCGTGAACGTCTGGGGCCAGCGCTACACCGAGTGGGAGCACATCGAGGCACCGCGCACCGCGACCGGGCCGGTCAACCCGACGCAGCTGCTCGACTTCGAACGCTTCTCCTCCGATGCGCTGCTCGAACTCTTCCAGCTCGAGGTCGACGTGCTGCGCGAGGTCACGCCCGACATCGCCGTGACCACGAACTTCATGAGTCTGCTCCGAGACCTCGACTACTGGGACTTCGCCGCCGCTGAAGACCTCGTGACCGACGACGCCTACCCCGACCCGGCGGACCCGAACGCGCACGTGCCGGCGGCGCTCAACTACGGGCTCATGCGCTCGCTCAAAGGCGGCCGCCCATGGCTGCTGCTCGAGCAGGCGGCGAGTGCCGTCAGCTGGCGCGACGTCAACGTGCCGAAGGCGCCCGGCCAGATGCGCATCGACAGCCTGCAGGCGATCGCCCACGGTTCCGACGGCGCCATGTTCTTCCAATGGCGGCAGGCGAAGTACGGCCAGGAGAAGTTCCACTCGGCCATGCTCGGCCACCGCGGCGAGGCGTCGCGCAGCTTCCAGGAGACGAAGGCGTTCGGTGCAGAGCTCACGAGGCTCGCGGGGGTTCGCGGCACGCGGGTGCGGGCATCCGTCGCTCTCGTCGTCGATTGGGACTCGTGGTGGGGCTCGTCGGCGACCGAGTCGCTGCCGTCGCAGCGGCTCGGCTGGCTCGCCCAGGCGCGCGCCTGGAGCGCCGCGCTCTACGCCCTCGGTCATCCAGTCGACACGGTGCGCGCGACCGGCCCGTTCGATGGCTACGACGTCGTCGTGGTACCGAACCTCTACATCGCGGATGCGGCTCAGGCCGCCGCGCTCGGCGAGTTCGTCGCTCGCGGCGGACATCTCGTCGTCGGCCCGTTCTCGGGCGTGGTCGACGCCACCGAGAAGGTGCACGAGGGCGGCGCGCCCGGGCCGCTGCGCGAGCTGCTCGGCATCGAGATCGACGAGCACTGGCCGGTGCCCGACGGACATGCGGAGCGCATCGAGTTCGTCCCTGCCGGTCGAGTGGCGCATCCCGTCGGTCGAGTAGCGAGCGACAGCGAGCGTATCGAGACCAGCGCCGCGGGGAGCACGGACCGGGGTCTCGACACGGCGCTGCGCGCCTACTCGACCGGCGTGTGGGGCGAGTGGCTCGAGGTGCACGCCGGAACCGAGGTGGTGGCCCGCTACTCGAGCGGCGAGCTCGAAGGCCGTGCGGCTGTCACTCGTCGTGCGCGAGACGCCGGCGCCGCCTGGTACCTGAGCGCCGTGCTCGAGCCATCGGGCACCATCGAGCTCTTCCGCCGCGTGCTCGCCGAGGCCGGGCTGCCGGCGCGCGAGCGCATCGACACCGACCTCGAAGCCGTGACCCGCTGCGACGAGACCACCGACTTCACCTTCGTGCTGAACCACGGTCGGCGCGGGCTCGTAGTCGACGTTCCGGTCGGCGCAACCGAGCTGCTCACCGGTGAGACGACGACCGGCCGGCTCACCCTGCCGCGCTTCGGCGCCGCCGTGCTCACCACTCCGCGTGCGGAGTCCGCTCCCTTCATCACCCTGTCCGACACCACCGACTGAGGCTCACATGACCGACCCCTTCGTCCATCCGTACATCCCGAACACCGCTCCCGAGTCGAAGGCCGCCATGCTCGAGGCCGTCGGCGCGGCATCCGTCGATGAGTTCTACGCCGACGTGCCCTCCGACCTCCGCCTCGGCCGGCCGCTCGACCTGCCCGTGCCGTTCACCGCCGAGCAGGACCTCGTGCGCCACGTCGAGGGTCTGCTCGCGAAGAACGTCTCGACCCGGCAACGGCTGAGCTTCCTCGGCGCCGGCACCTACCACCACTACGTGCCCGCGGTCGTCGACGAGGTGATCAACCGCAGCGAGTTCCTCACCGCCTACGCGGGGGAGCCCTACGAAGACCACGGCCGCTTCCAGGCGTTGTTCGAGTACCAGTCGCTCATGGCCGAACTGCTCGCGATGGACGTCGTGAACGTGCCCACCTACGACGGCTACCAGGCGACGGCCACGGCGTTGTCGATGGCGGGCCGGATGTCGGGACGTCGCCGAGTACTCGTCGCGAGCGACGTGCTGCCCGAGAAGCTCTCGAAAGTGCACGACTTCGTGCGAGTGCACCTCGACCTCGAGTTCGTCGACACCATTGGCGGCGTGACGGATGTCGCGGGCCTCGCCTCGCGGCTCGGTGACGACGTTGCCGCGGTCTGGGTCGAGACGCCGAGCCACACCGGCGCGATCGAGGCGCGACTGCGCAGCATCGCCGACGCCGCGCACGCCGTCGGCGCCGTGCTCGTGGTCGGCACCGACCCCATCGGCTACGGCGTGCTCACGCCGCCGGCCGAGCAGGGCGCCGACATCGTCTGCGGCGACATCCAGTCGCTCGGACTGCACCAGTGGTTCGGCGGCGCGCACGGCGGCTTTATCGCCGTGCACGACGACCCGCGGTTCATCATGGAGATGCCGTCACGATTGTTCGGGCTCGCGACGACCGATGTACCCGGGGAGTACGGCTTCGGGGACGTGGCGTACGACCGCACCTCGTTCGCGCAGCGTGAAGACGGCAAGGAGTGGGTCGGCACCGCCGCCGCGCTCTGGGGGATCGCGTCCGGCGTGTACCTCGCGCTCATGGGTCCAGAGGGCATGCGCGAACTCGGTGAGGTGCTGCTCGCCCGCACCCGCTACGCGCAGCGGGCGCTCACCACGGTGCCGGGCATCGCACTCGGCGACGACGCGCTGCACCTGCGAGAGTTCACGATCGACCTCGCAGGCACCGGACGCACGGCTGTCGACGTCATCGATGCACTGCGGGCCGAGGGAATCGAACCCGGGGTGCCCGTCGGCGAATGCGAGTTGCTCGTCTGCGTCACCGAGATGACCTCGCAGTACGACATCGACCGGCTCGCTGCTGCGCTGTCGGAGTTCGTGAGCGGTGCCGGCGGCGCCGCTGGTCTCGATACGGGCTCCGCCCTACTCGACCGGCGGGGAGCCGCTGGCCTCGATACGGGCTCCGCCCTACTCGACCGGCGAGACGCATCCGACCAGACCGCCCCGATCCTCGAGGAGCAGAGCGCATGAGCCTCCCCGTCGCCCCCAAGCCCACCCTCCGTCGCTTCCACCAGGCACGCTGGGACGAGCCGATCATCTTCGAACTCTCGACCCCCGGCGAGCGTGGCGTGCTCGTCACGAACGTCGAGTCCGGAGTGCGCGATGCCGTCGGCGACGTCGTCGCCGAGCTGCCGGCCGGCCTGCGTCGGGAGACGCCGCCGGCGCTGCCCGAGATGGGCCAGATGCGGGTGCTGAAGCACTACCTGCGACTCTCGCAGGAGAACCTCGGCGCCGATTTCAACGTCGACATCGGTCAGGGAACCTGCACGATGAAGTACGCGCCGAAGGTCAACGATCAACTCGTCGGCACTCCTCAGCTCACCGCCATGCACCCCCTGCAGGACCCGGCCGACGCCCAGGGCGTGCTCGAGATCGTGTGGAGCCTCGAGCGTATGCTCGCCGAGATCTCGGGCATGGAGGAGGTGTCGCTGCACACGCAGGGCGGCTCGGCCGCGATCTGGTCGAACATCGCCATGATCCGGGCGTACCACGAGGCGAACGGCGAAGCCGAGCAGCGTCGCGAAGTCATCACGACGATCTTCAGCCACCCGTCGAACGCGGCTGCGGCGAAGGCAGCCGGGTACGACGTCATCACGATCCACCCTGATTCCGACGGCTATCCCGACCTGGCGGCGCTGAAGGCGGCGCTCTCGCCCCGCACTGCGGCGATCATGGTGACGAACCCCGAAGACACCGGCATCTACAACCCGGCCATCCGCGAATGGGTCGACGCAGCGCACGCCGTCGGCGCGCTCGCCTCGTACGACCAGGCGAACGCGAACGGCATCCTCGGCATCACGAGGGCCCGTGATGCCGGCTTCGACGTCTGCCACTTCAACCTGCACAAGACGTTCGGCACGCCGCACGGCTGCGGCGGCCCCGGTGCAGGGGCGAACGCCGTGAGCGCAGCGCTCGCCCCGTTCCTGCCCGGGCCGCGCGTCGTGCGTGAGGTGAACGACGGCGGCACCGCGCGCTTCGACGTGCGCGATGCGGGGGAGCAGTCGATCGGCTCGGTCGCGCCGTTCCACGGCGTCATCCCGAATATCGTTCGCGCCTACTCGTGGATCATGGCGCTCGGCGCTGAGGGGCTGCTCGCAGCGGCCGAGATCGCGGTGCTCAACAACAACTACCTGATGAAGCGAGTGCTCGAGATCCCGGGCGCCTCTGCGCCGTACGCGACCGGCCGCCGCCGCATCGAGCAAGTGCGGTATTCGTGGCAGGCGCTCTTCGAAGAGACCGGCATCACCTCGGAGGAGATCGGCATCCGCACGGCGGACTTCGGCATGCACTACTGGACCAGCCACCACCCGTACATCGTGCCGCAGCCGTTCACCCTCGAACCGACCGAGTCGTACTCGATGGCCGAGCTCGACGAGTACGTCGCCGTGCTCGCCGAGGTCGCTCGCGAGGCCCGCGAGCAGCCCGAGGTCGTACGCACGGCCCCGCACAACCAGACGGTGCACCACACGCACCACGACGACCTCGACGACCCCGAGCGCTGGGCGATCACCTGGCGCGCGTACCAGCGCAAGTACTTCGCCGAGGCCGCAGCCTGAGCATGCTTGCCCTTCTCGTCAATCCCGTGGCCGGAATCGGGGGCCCGGCCGGCCTCGCCGGCAGCGACGGCGAGGCCGTGCAGCAGCGCGCGGGCGAACGCGGCGCGACGTCGCGGGCCGCCGCGCGTACCCTCGCGGCGCTCGCGGAGGTCGCCGCGACGAACCCGGGCATTCGGGTGTTGACGGCGGCCGGTTCGATGGGGGCGGATGTCGCGCGGGCGGCCGGTCTCGAGCCGGTCGTCGTCGCGCAGCCGAGCGAGCCGACCCACGCCGCGGACACGACAGCCGCGGCCCGAGCGCTCGCCGACGCCGGCGCCACGCTCCTGCTCTTCGCGGGCGGCGACGGCACGGCGAGGGATGTCACTGCAGGGCTCGGCGCCGCCGGTCGAGTAGCGCCCGACGGAGGAGGGCGCGTATCGAGACCCGCCGTCATCGAGGGTCTCGATACGCTCGCTGGCGCTCGCTACTCGACCGGCGGCCCGACTGCCGTGCTCGGCATCCCCGCGGGCGTCAAGATGTACTCGCCGGTCTTCGCCGTGAGCCCGCGTGCCGCCGGTGCCGTCGCCGCCGCTTGGGTGGCCGAGGGCGAGTTGCCGGTACGCGAGCAGGAAGTGCTCGACATCGACGAGGAGGCGCTTCGGCATGCCCGTGTCGAACCGCGGCTCTTCGGCATGCTCAGCGTGCCGTTCCGGCCGGGGCGCACCCAGGCGCGCAAGGCGGCGACACCTGCTGACGAGCACGCGGCCGTGCGCGCCGCGGCGCGGGGCGCGGCATCCGCCCTTCGGCCGGGTGTGCGGTACCTGCTCGGGCCGGGCGGAACGATGGCCGAGCTCGCCCGGGTGCTCGGCGTGCCGAAGACGCCGCTCGGCGTCGACGTCGTGCTCGACGGGCGGCGCGTGCTGGCCGGGGCATCCGAGCGCGAGCTGCTCGCCGAGATCGCCCGGGGGCCGGCCGCAGCAGTCGTCACCGTCATCGGCGGGCAGGGATTCCTGCTCGGCCGCGGCAACCAGCAGCTCTCGGCACGTGTGCTGCGCGCACTCGGCGACGATCCGTTGATCGTCGTCGCGCCGGAGCAGAAGCTCATCGACCTCGGCGGGCGCCCACTGCTCGTCGACACCGGCGACCCCGACGTGGATGCCGGCCTCGCCGGATTCATCCGCGTCATCACCGGAACATCCACCACCAGCATCTACCCTGTCGATGCACCGGAACACGAAGGAGAAGGCCGTGCGCCTTGAGCACAAGCAGGCCATCGTCACCGGCGGAGCGGGCGGCATCGGTCGCGCAACGTCGATCGCCCTCGCCGCGGAAGGCGCCGCGGTCGCGGTCGTCGACCTCAACGCCGAGGCGGCCGAGGCGGTCGCCGCCGAGATCCGCGAGTCGGGCGGCGTCGCCATCGCCATCGCAGCGGATGTCTCGAGCGAAGCCGACATCGAACGCGTCATCGCCGAGACCGTCGCCGAGTTCGGCGGCGTGAACATCGTCTTCAACAACGCAGGGATCATCCGCCGCACCACCGCTGTGGAAACGACGGTCGAGGAGTGGGACCGGGTGTTCGGCGTGAACGTGCGCTCGATCTTCCTCATGTGCAAGCATATCGTGCCGATCATGGCGGCCGCGGGTGGCGGCTCGATCGTCAACACCGGCTCGGGGTGGGGCCTGAAAGGCGGCGGGCAGGCGATCTCGTACTGCGCCTCGAAGGGCGCCGTCGTGAACATGACGCGTGCACTCGCGATCGACCATGGGCCGCAGGGCATCAGGGTGAACTCGGTGAACCCCGGCGATGTCAACACCGGGATGCTCCGCGATGAAGCACGCCAGCTCTCGCAGGACGCCGACGCGTTCCTCGCCGAGGCCGCCGACCGGCCGCTGCAGCGCATGGGCGAGCCGCGAGAGATCGCCGCGGCGGTCGTGTGGCTCGCGAGCGACGAGTCGAGCTACGTCACGGGCTCGGCGCTCGTCGTCGACGGCGGTGGCATCGCCTGAGCCGTCGGTCGAGGAGCGCGGCGCTCCCGGCGGTCGAGGAGCGCGAAGCGCGTATCGAGACCACGGGACGGGTCTCGATACGGCCTGGCGGCCTACTCGACCGGCGGGATCGCCGCGACCACGTCGATCTCGACGAGGATGTTCGCCAGTCGCGAGCCGACCGTGGTGCGCACTGGGTACGGCTCGGTGAAGAACTCCGCGTAGGCGACGTTGTATTCGGCGAAGTCGGTGAGGTCCTCGAGGTGAGCCGTGACCTTCACGACGTCGTCGAAGGTGAGGTCGTACTCCGCGAGCACGGCCCCGATGTTGCGCAGCACCTGACGCGTCTGCTCTGCGGCACCACCCGGGACGACCTCACCGGTCGCGGGATCCTGCGGGCCGAAGCCGGCCGTGTAGAGAAAACCGTTGGCGACGACGCCGTGGCTGTAGGGGCCCGCGGGCTTCGGTGCGTTCGAGAGGGTGACGGCGATCTTGGACATGGTTCCTCCTGGATGGTGATCGGTCGTGGTCGAGGTCGAGGTCGATGGGTCTCGCTCAGCCGAGCTCTCGCGCAATGAGCTCGGCGGTCTCGCGCATGGCCGGCAGGTTCGCCCGCAGGTGGTCGAGGTCGGCGACCATGTGAATCGCGGTGACCGAGAGGGCGCCCACGACGCCGAGCTGAGTGCGGATCGGCACGGCGATGCAGTTCACGAAGGCCTCGAACTCGCGGTCATCGACGGCCCAGCCGCGCGCGCTCGCGAGGGCGAGTTCGCGGTCGAGTCGCTCGCGGGTGGTGATCGTGAAGTCGGTGTGGCGTTCCCAGGTGACTCCGGCGAGCACTGCGTCACGACGGGCGGGATCGAGTTCGGCGAGGATCGCCTTGCCGACGGCCGAGCAGTACGGGATCACCGAGCGCCCGATGCGGGAGTACATGCGCACGCCCGACTCGTCTTCGGCCTTGTCGACGTAGACGATCGACCGGTCCATGAGCGCCGCGAGATGCACGGTGTTTCCCGTGCGGCGCTGCAGCCGGCGCACGTGTTCAGCGCCGGCCTCGCGGAGGTCGAGAGTGTCGAGTGCCTCCTTCGAGAGCGACACGAGCCGCATGCCGAGTGTGTAGCGGCCAGAGCGACGCTTGCGCACCCAGCCGACCTCTTCGAGCGCCTGCAGCTCGCGGAACATCGTCGAGCGATGCAGTCCGAAGGCCTCGGCGAGCTCGGCGACCGTGCGCGGGTCTGCCGCGATCGCGTCGATGATGCGGGCGGCGCGTTTCACGCTCTGCGACATCTCAGCCCTCCTCGCCGTCGGCGCGGCGGCCGCGCCGACGGATGCCACGACCCGGCGTCGCCCCGGTGAGCTCGCCGCCCGCCAGCACGGGCACGCCTGCGACGAGCACGTCGTCGATGCCGACGCCGAGCCCGAGCGGCGCGTCGTAGCTCGCCGTCGGCTGCACCGCATCGGGATCGACGAGCACGAGGTCGGCGATGAACCCCTCGCGCACGAGCCCGCGGTCGCCGAGCCCGAAGCGGGCGGCGGCACGGGCCGACACGAGCGCCGAGGCATCCGCCCAGCCCATCGCCGCTTGTTCGCGCACGAGCAGTGAGAGGTAGCGAGAGAACGAGCCGCGCGCCCGCGGGTGCGGATGCCGGCCGAGGAAGATGCCGTCGGAGCCGCCGATCGCGGCCGGGTGCGCGATGATCTCGGCGAGCCCGGCATCGCTGCGCTCGCGCTGCACGGCCATCACGACGTTGACCTCGAGATTCGAGGCGACGAGCACGTCGAGCGCGAAGTCGATCGCGTCGACCTCGCTATCGGCGCTCGCACGAACGGATGCCTCCGCGGCACCCTGCGCGACCGTGAGGCCGTGCGCCCAGTCGTACTCGGCGGCCGCGATGTGGGCGAGCGTGAGCATCGCCGGCCAGTCGGGCCCGAGGCTCGCGTAGCCGGCGATGCCCGGAAACCACTCCGCACGGAGTCGCGCACGCGCCACCGGGTCGGCGAGCTCGGCGACGATCTCGGCGGTCGGCCGCACGGTGAGCGAGGCGGGCAGGAGCGGCATCGCGAGGATCGAGCAGCCGCGGGTGTACGGGTAGGCGTCGAAGCTCGCGTCGACGCCCCCGACGGCAAGCGAGTCGAGGAGGCCGTGCACGAGGTGGGGCTCGGCGTGGAAGTGCGACACGTGCACTCGAGCGCCCGAGGCGAGCGCGATCGAGGCGATCTCGGCGATGCCCTCGGCCGAGTTCGCCTCGTAGCCGCCGCGCATGTGCGAGACGTAGACGCCGTCGACGTCGGCCACCGGTGCGGTGAGCGCGGCGAGCTCGTCGGTGGAGGCGAAGAGGCCCGGCGCGTAGTCGAGGCCGGTCGAGAGTCCGAGCGCGCCCTCCGCAAGACCATCAGCCACGAGGGCGCGCATCTCGGCGAGTTCGGCCGGCGACGCGGCGTCCGTCGACCGGCCCATCACCGTGAAGCGCACGGTGCCGGCGGGCACGAGCGCGGCCGCGTTGATGGCGGTCGCGCCGTCGTAGGCGGCGAGCAGCGACGCCACCCCGCCGCCGCGGTAGACGGGGTGGCGGCCGTTGATCGCCGCGAAGTACTCGGTGGCGTAGTCGCCGCTCCCGGGGGCGTACGAGACGCCGTCCTGGCCGCCGATGATGGTCGTGACGCCCTGTCGCAGCAGTGCGAGCTGCACCTCGACGTCGAAGAGTGCGCCGTCGGCGTGCGAGTGCGCATCGATGAACCCAGGCATGAGCAGGCGGCCGCCGCCGTCGATGCGGGGCACCTGCGTCGAGCGGTCGGCCGGGGCCTCTGCGATCGTGCCGGCGGGCGCGATGCGGACGATGCGCTCGCCGTCGACGAGCACGTCGGATGCCTCGGCACCGACGCCATCGGCATCGACCACGATCGCGTTGCGAATCAGCACACTCATGTCGGCTCTAGAAGAACGTGCGCACGAGTTCGACGACCCGATCGGAACCGCCGCCCTCGACGACCGGGATGAACCGCCACTTGTCGAACGCGGTGCAGGGGTGCGAGAGGCCGAGCGACACGACCTCGCCGATCGCGACCGGCAGCGCGGCATCCGAGCGCAGGTAGCCGTGCTGGTCGTTGAGGGCGGTGACGGATGCCCCGGCGAGCGGCCGTTCGCCGAGCCCCGGCACCGCGGCGACGCCCAACGGGACGGGCAGCCCCTCGTCGTAGGGGAAGTCGCGCTTGCCGCCGTCGAGCAGGGCGAGGCCGGGTTCGGGGTGGGAGACGATGCGGGCGTACCCGCGCATGGCGGAGGTCAGTTCGGCGTCGATCGGTGAGATGCCGCGGTAGAAGCCGTCGTCGTGCAGCAGGGAAGCCCCAGAGCGGAGGATCCAGCGGGTGCGACTCGTCTCACCGGCAGGGGTCGCTGCGGCATCGGCGGCGATCGCGGGAGCGAACACCTCGGCGACGAGGTCGAGGTAGGCGCTGCCGCCCGCCGTGACGATGAGCCCGGCGGCGGGATCGCTGCCGCCCTCGGTGAGACCGCGCACGATGCCGTGCAGTTCGAGCATCTCGCCGAGGTAGGTGCGCACCGCCGTGAGCGAGGCGGGGGAGCGGTCGTGACCGAGGCTGCCCTCGTACCCGGCCGTGCCCGCGAGGCGCAGCATCGGTGAGGCCGCCACGCGTTCGGCGATGCGCGCGGCCTCGGCGACACTGCGAGCGCCGGTGCGCCCGCCCGCTGCGCCGAGCTCGACGAGCACGTCGATGCGGCGGGGGAGGGGAGTCGCGAGCTCGGCGAGTGCTCGCTCCATCGCCTCGATCGTCTCGACGGAGTCGACCCAGGTGCGGAACGAGAAGTCGGGCTCGGCGAGCTCCTCGGCGATGAACGCGAGCGCGGCCGGAGCGATCAGCGTGTTCGCGAGCATGATCGATGCGACGCCGAACGCACGTGCCGTGCGCACCTGCCCGGGCGTCGCGAGGGTGAGCCCGGTGGCGCCGGCGTCGAGTTGACGCTGCCAGAGGGCCGGCGCCATCGTCGTCTTGCCGTGCGGCATCAGCTCGAGGCCGCGTGCGTCGCACCAGCCCTGGATCACGGCGGCGTTGGCGGCGAGTGCGCGCTGGTCGAGGGCGAGGAGCGGGGTCCAGAACTCCGCGAGGCGCGGTGCGGTCGCGAGGAACTCGCGCACGGTGAGACCGGCGGCCCGATCGGGGAGCCCCTTGTCGGCACCGGTCAGCCGCTCATCGTCGAGTGCGGCGAGTTGCGTCTGCTGCGGCATCCGTCGTCCCCCTCAAATCTTGCGTGTTGCACATGATGCAACACGTTTGCACTGAATCTGCACACACGACAGCATAGGGTGCGTGAGCCCCGCACCGCTGCCCGAGATCGTCGCACTCGGCGAGACCATGGCACTCGTCGCGCCCGCGCTCGCCGAACCGCTCGAGACCGCCGAGCATTTCCACGTCGACACGGCCGGCGCCGAGGCGAACGTCGCCGCGCACCTCGCCGCCCTCGGCCGCAGCGCGGCATGGCTCGGCCGGGTCGGCGACGACGCGCTCGGCCGTCGAGTGGTGACGCACTTGCAGTCGCGCGGCGTCGACACCCGGTGGGTCGAGGCTGATCCCCAGGCGCCGACGGGTGTGTACTTCAAGGACCCCGGGCACGGCGTGCTCTACTACCGCGCGGGCTCCGCGGCCTCGCGCATGTCGCCGTCGTTCCTCGAGGGGCTTCCGCTCGACTCGGCCCGGGTCGTGCACGTGAGTGGGATCACACCCGCCCTCTCCGCCTCGTGCGACACCCTCGTCGACGCCCTGTTCGCGCGGGTCGCCGCGTCGCCAGGGCTGCTGAGCTTCGACGTCAACCACCGGGCGGCACTCTGGCCGGCGGATGGCGCGGCCGACCGGCTTCTCGAGTTGGCATCGCGCGCCGACCTCGTGCTCGTCGGCCTCGACGAGGCCGAGGGGCTCTGGGGCACGACCTCTCCCGAAGCGGTGCGCGCGCTCCTTCCCGAGCCCCCGCTGCTCGTCGTGAAAGACGGAGCCGTCGGGGCGACCGAATTCGGTGGACGCGCCGGCACCGCCCCGTTCGTGCTCGCCGGTACGACGATCGTGCACGGCACCGCTCGGGTGCCCGCGAGGTCGGTCGAGGTCGTCGAAGCGGTCGGTGCGGGTGATGCATTCGCGGCCGGATATCTCGACGCCCTCCTCTCCGGGGCCGGCCCGAGCGATCGCCTGGCTGGGGGCCACGCCCGCGCAGTGACCGTGCTCGGCGACACGGCCGACTTCCCCCGCACCGCAGCCTCGAGGAGCAACTGAACCATGAGCGTCAGCAACGCCGAATTCGACGACATCTTCGCGGGCCACTCGCTCATGGCGATCTTCCGCGGCATGGGCGCCGAGCGCAGCCTCGAGCTCGCCGAGCGCGCCTGGAGCCTCGGCATCGACGTGGTCGAGCTGCCGATCCAGGCAGATGCAGATCTCGAGGCGCTCGCCGTCGTCGCTGCGGCGGGTCGCGCGGCCGGCCGTCTCGTCGGAGCGGGCACCGTGGTCTCCACGCGGCATGTCGAACTCGCAGCGTCCGCCGGCGCCGCATTCACGGTGAGCCCCGGGTTCGATCCGGTCGTCTCCCGGATCTCGGCCGAGGCCGGCCTGCCGCCGCTGCCGGGCGTGGCGACGGCGAGCGAGGTCCAGGCGGCGATGGCGCTCGGCCTCACGTGGCTGAAGGCGTTTCCCGCGTCAGTGCTCGGCGCAGGGTGGTTCAGTGCGATGGCCGGTCCCTTCCCCGACGCACGATTCATCGCGACGGGCGGTATGGATGCCTCGAACGCGCGCGAATTCCTCGATCGCGGCGTGCGCTCGGTCGCCGTGGGCTCGGCGCTGGAGGACCCGGCGCAGCTGTCGGCCCTCGCGGAGCTCATCGCGAAGTAACTCCCCGCCGGCGTTTCCCGACGCCCCGTCTCGGACTCCGAGACGGGGCGTCCTGCGTTGCCGCCGCTGTTGACGCTGCCCCGCTCTCACCGGCACCGTTCCGGGCGATCCGTCCCGCGACCCGAGCCCGCGGTTGCAGGAAACGGGCCGGAAACGCGTGGGAAACAGAAACTGGATGACTTGTTTCTAGTTACTATCTTTTCTGTTAGGGTCACTTCCAGTAACGCCTGAGCACGAGCACCAGCGGGCGGCGTCACTGCACCACCTTCCACGCAACGAAGCACGAGAGGAATGTCGGAGATGACTCGAACCACACGCTCATTCGCGGTGGCACTCGCCGCAGGAGCGGCTGCGCTCGCCCTGGGAATGACCGGATGCACACCGTCGGCCGGAGGGGGCGGAAGCGATTCCTCCGTGCTCCGCGTCTGGGCCGGCAGTGCCACCCCGATCAACAACAACTTCAACCCGTTCGCCGCCGACACGGCCGTGCACGCCACCTTCGGCGCGATCTACGAGCCGCTGTTCTTCTTCAACCAGCTGTCGGCCGATGCGCCCGTCGGCCTCATCGGCGACACGTACGAATACAGCGAAGACGGCAAGACCCTCACCGTCACGATCAAGCCCGACCAGAAGTGGAGCGACGGCGAAGACCTCACCGCCGCCGACGTCGCCTTCACCTTCGGCTACGGCTCGAACAAGTCCGAGCAGTTCGTCTCGGCCGAGGCGAGCGACGACACCACCGTCGTGCTCACCTACACCGAGCCCCAGTTCACGAGCGCCTCGCTCGCCCTCGGCTCGACGTACATCATTCCCGAGCACATCTGGGCCGACATCGACGACTTCATGGCCGAGACGAACCCCGAACCCGTCGGCTCCGGCCCGTTCACGCTGAAGAGCTTCTCGGACGCCGCGTACACGGTCGAGGCGAACGAGCTCTTCCGCGACGGCGCCCCCGCGGTCAAGGAGGTGCAGTACCTCGGCCTCGACTCGAACCAGTCGTCGCAAGACCTGCTGACGACCGGCAAGATCGACTGGGTCGGCCAGTTCATCGCGAACCCCGACGCCGTCACCGGCAAGGGGAACATCACGACGCTCAACCTGCAGCAGGACCCGACGACGATCACGACCTGTGCGAACGCCGACCTCGGCTGCGTCGGGCCGCAGACCGACCCGGCCGTGCGCCAGGCGATCAACGTCGCGATCGATCGCGCCACGATCGCCGAGAAGGCATTCGCCGGACTCGCGGGCGAGTCGTCGCCGTCGTTCACCCTTCAGCCGCGCGATGAGCAGTGGCTGAGCGACCCCGAGCTCGCGACGAGCCCCCAGTCGGCGGATGTCGCCGAAGCGGGCGCGATCCTCGAGGCCGCCGGATACACCAAGGACGCCGACGGCTTCTACGGCAAGGACGGCACGGCGATCGAGATCGACCTGTTCTCGCCCGACGGCTGGACCGACTACAACGACGCGGCGAAGCTCATCTCCGAGCAGGCCGCCGAAGCCGGCATCCGCATCAATGCGCGCACCGTCTCCGACGCCGAGTACTGGACGCCGATCCAGTCGGGCGACTTCCAGATGGCGCTGTACGGCCTCACCCAGAGCCTCGTCGCCGACCCGTACTCGAACTACCACGAGTACTTCGCAGCGAGCTCGACCGCCAAGGTCGGCGAGAGCCCGCTCGACGGGCAGAACTACTCGCGCTACTCGAACCCGGTCGTCGATGCCGCAGTGCTCGCCGCCGGCGCGACGCAGGATGTCGCTGCGAAGCAGGCCGCCTATGCGGCGATCCAGACCGAGATCGCCCGCGACCTGCCCTACATCCCGGTGGTGCTGAACGCCTCGCAGTCGTTCTTCAACACCGAGAAGTTCTCGGGATGGCCGAGCGAGAGCGACCTCTACGCCGCTCCGCTGCCCTACCTCTCGGTGGCCAACGCGGTGGTGCTCGCGCACCTCACGCCCGCGAAGTAGCCCCACCGGTCCCATGGAACGAACTTTCCCACTCTCGAGGACGGCAGCGGCATGAGCTTCTACCTTCGGCGGGTCGCCTTCTACCTGGTGACCTTCTGGGCGGCGATCTCGCTCAACTTCCTGCTGCCCCGGCTCCTTCCGGGCGACCCCGCCGCGATCATGCTCGGCAAGCTGCGGCGTGCCAGCGGTGGGCGCCCGCTCTCCGAGGAGACGATCGAGGCGATCACCTCGATCCTCGGCGCCGGGAAGGACATGTCCCTCTGGGACCAGTACCTCGCGTACTGGGGTCGGTTGCTTCAGGGAGACCTCGGCGTCTCCTCGACGAGGTATCCGGCCCCGGTCGCCGAGCTGATCGCGAACGCACTGCCGTGGACGATCATCCTGGTCGGCGTCGCGACCGTCATCTCATTCCTGCTCGGCATCATCGTCGGCGCATGGGTGGGGTGGCGGCGCGGCACCTGGCTCGACCATCTCGTGCCCATCACGACCGTGTTCCAGTCGATCCCGTACTTCTGGCTCGCGCTCGTGCTCGTGGCGGTGTTCTCGGTGCAATTGGGCATCTTCCCGATCGTCGGCGGCTACGACGTCTTCGAGTTCCCAGCCGGACCCGAACCGAGCTGGGCGTTCATCGGCAGCGCGGTCTCGCACGCGATCCTGCCGGCGATCACGATCGTGCTCTCGTCGGTGGGCGGGTGGCTCCTCGGCATGCGCAACATGATGGTCTCGACGATGTCCGAGGACTACGTCGTGACCGCGGAGGCGAAGGGGCTCACGCCTCGGCGGGTGCGCACCAAGTACGCCTCGCGCAACGCCGCCATTCCGAGCCTCGCCGGCTTCGGCATCGCGCTCGGCTTCGTCGTCGCGGGCTCCATCGTGATGGAGCAGGTGTTCAGCTACCCCGGCATCGGCAAGCTCATGATCCAGGCGGTGCAGGGTCTCGACTACGCGCTCATGCAGGGCGTGTTCCTCGTGATCACGCTCACGGTGCTCGCCGCGAACTTCTTCATGGACCTCATCTACGGCTTCATCGACCCGAGGGTGCGACACAATGGCTGATTCCCAACCCACCCTCGATCGCGAGGCGACCGACTCGGGCTACGCCATGGGCGACGACGCGCCGTTCCAGTCGCCGGTCTCGGCCGAGGCCGTGCGCGAGACCGCCAGGGAGGCGACCGCCACCGCTGCGATCGCCGCCGCGCGGTCGAGTCGAGGCGGGCGGTTCCGGCACATCCTGCCGAGCCGCTCCGGCAAGCTCATCACGGGCCTCGTGATCGTCGGCCTCATCGTGCTCTTCGGCATCTTCGGGCCGATGATCGCCCAGCCGCCGCGCGACTCCGACAACGATGCGCTCCTGCCGCCCTCGCCCGAGCATTGGCTCGGCACCACGAAACTCGGCTACGACGTCTTCTCGCAGCTCGCGTGGGGCACGCAGGGTTCGTTGTTCGTCGGCCTCGTGGCCGGAGTCGTCGCACTGCTGCTCGCCGTGATCTTCGGCGTGTTCGCGGGCTACTTCGGCGGCGTGCTCGATGAGGTGCTGACCCTGTTCACCAACATCGTGCTGGTGATCCCGGGCCTGCCCGTCGTGATGGTGATCGCCGCGTACGTGCAGAACGCAGAGGGGCTCGGACCGCTCGCGCGGAGCTCGCTGCTCGTCGCGCTCGTGCTCGGCATCACCGGCTGGGCGGGATCCGCCGTGGTGTTGCGCGCCCAGGCCAGGTCGCTGCGCACCCGCGAGTACGTCGCCGCGGCACGCGTCGCCGGCGAGAAGCCGGGCCGCATCATCTTCGTCGAGATCCTCCCGAACCTCGTTCCGCTCCTCGCTGCGCAGTTCATCTTCGGCGTCATCTTCGCCGTGCTCGGCGAAGCCGGACTCTCCTACCTCGGTCTCGGCCCGACCGGATCGATCACGCTCGGCACGATGCTGAACGACGCCCAGACGGGGCAGGCCGTCGGCACCGGCGCCTGGTGGTGGTTCGTACCGCCCGGCGCGATCATCGCCGCCCTCGGTGCTGGCCTCTCACTCATCAACTTCGCGATCGACGAGGTTGTGAATCCCAAGCTCAGGCTCGCGCCCGAGAACGCGAAGCGCCAGCGCAGGGCCGCCAAGGCCGGCAAGGGCATCGCCGACACCGGAGCATTCGCATGAACGGCATGAACGGCACGAACGGCATGAACCTGGGCGAACCGGTGCTGAGCGCCCGCAACGTCTCGATCGAGTACGAGGTCGACCCGCCGGTCAAAGCCGTGCGGAATGCCTCGATCACCCTTCACCGCGGTGAGATCCTCGGCCTCGCCGGCGAGTCGGGCTGCGGCAAGACGACGCTCGCCTACGGCCTCAATCGCCTGCTGAAGGCGCCGGCGCTCATGACCGGCGGCGAGGTGGTGTTCCACGACGCATCCGGCCGTGACATCGACGTCGTCGCACTCGACGGAGAGGCACTGCGCACGTTCCGCTGGAACAAGGTCTCGATGGTCTTCCAGGGCTCGATGAACTCGCTGAACCCCGTCATGAACGTGCGAAAGCAACTGCACGACGTGTTCACGACGCATCGGCCGGCCATGAAGCGCGCCGAGCGCGAGGCGAGGAGCGCCGAGCTGTTGAGCCTCGTCGGCGTCGATCCGACGCGCCTCTCGAGCTTCCCGCACGAACTCTCGGGCGGCATGCGCCAGCGCGTCATGATCGCGATGGCGCTCGCCCTCGACCCCCAGGTGATGATCATGGACGAACCCACCACCGCCCTCGACGTGGTGGTGCAGCGCGGCATCATCCGCGAGATCATGCGGCTGCGCGAGCGCCTCGGATTCGCGGTCGTGTTCATCACGCACGACCTGCCCCTCCTCATCGAGATCAGCGACCGCATCGCGATCATGCTCGACGGCGAGATCATCGAGCAGGGGCCCGCCGAGCAGATCTACCGCTCACCGGGGCATCCGTACACCAAGCGCCTGCTCTCGAGCTTTCCGAGCCTGCGCGGTGAACGTGGCGACTTCATCCGCACCGGCGTCGCGGCAGGGGGTGCAGCATGAGCGGGGGTGGGAACGGCGCGAGCGAGACCACGACGCTCGAGGCGCGCCACCTGGTCAAGGACTTCCGGCTGCGCAGCGGAGCGAAGGTGCGCACGCTGCACGCGGTGAAGGATGTCTCGTTCACGCTCGAGCCCGGTCGCACGATCGCCCTCGTCGGCGAGAGCGGGTCGGGCAAGTCGACGATCGCCCGCATGATGGCGAAGCTCGAGACGCCGAGCTCGGGGGAGGTGCTGCTCGACGGCGCTCCGAGCGCGAATCGCGGCGGCGGGCTCGCGAGGTACCGGCGCGACGTGCAGATGGTCTTCCAGGATCCGTTCGGCTCGCTGAACCCGTTCCACCCGATTCGGCATCACCTCGAACGTCCGTTGCGCATCCACAATCCCCGGCTGTCGTCGCGGGAGATCCGCGTTCGGGCCGAGGAACTGCTCGAGCGGGTGCGCCTGTCGCCGGCATCGACGTTCGCAGATCGGCGGCCGCACGAGCTCTCGGGCGGCCAACGGCAGCGGGTGGCCATCGCCCGGGCGCTGGCCCCCGGAGCCCGGTTCATCGTCGCCGACGAACCGGTGTCGATGCTCGACGTTTCGATCCGCCTCGGCGTGCTGAACCTGCTCGCCGAACTGCAGCGGCAGGAGCATCTCGGCGTGCTGTACATCACGCACGACCTGGCGACGGCTCGGCACTTCTCCGACGAGATCCTCGTCATGTACCGCGGCGAGATCGTGGAACGCGGGCCGAGCGAGCAGGTGATCCTCGACCCCCGGCACGACTACACGAAGACGCTGCTCGAATCGGCGGCGGACCCCGAGCGACTCGGGGTGCTGCGCGACGAAGTGCGGAATGGCGGGTGAAAACATAAACAGTAAACATCCTTTTCAGATAGAGTGACCAGCAGGACCGACAGACGGAAGGCGGCACGCATGAGCCAGATCGACCCGGGCACACCGACGTGGCTCGCGGCGCGCAACGATCGCACCGCCTTCCGCCTGCTGCTCGCGCACGGTCCGCTGACCCGATCGCGCCTCGGCGAGCTCACCGGCCTGTCGAAGCCGACCGCCTCGCAGATGCTCGCCCGGCTCGAGCGGGTCGGCCTGATCCACCCGGTCGGCGAGCTCTCGGGCGGCCGTGGCCCGAACGCGGTCACCTATGGCGTGCGCACCGACCGCATCACGGGTGTCGCGATCTCGATCCTCGACCGCTCGATCCAGGCGGTCGTGGTCGATGCCGTCGATCACGACCACCCGATCGTGCAGATCGCGACGGATCCGGCCGACCGCACGCCCGAGGGAGACGTGCGCGCCGCCGTGCACGCCGCCTGCGCCGAGGCGGGCATCGACGAGGCATCCGTCAGCCGCGTCGTCATCGGAGTGCAGGCCGCCTTCTTCGTCGACGGCGACGAGCTCTCGTTCACCGACACCCTGCCCGGGTGGCCCGAAGTGGGCGCGCGTGCTCGCATCGAACAGGCCCTCGGCCTGCAGGTGACGATCGACAACGACGTGAACCTCGCCACCATGGCCGAGCGTTCAGCCGGTGCCGCACAGCACGCCGCGAGCTTCACCCTCCTCTGGATGGGCGACGGCCTCGGCGTCGGCGTCGATCTCGGCGGCACGGTGCATCGCGGTGCATCGGGCGGCGCGGGCGAGATCGGCTACCTCGCGGTTCCCCGCACCGCGGCGACACTCGCTCCGGCGGCGAACGACTTCACCGACCTGCTCGGCGGGCCCGCTGTCGCGCGTCTGCTCGGCGGCGACGTCGAGCCCCTCGCCGAGATGCTCCCGCGGCTGCCCGGCGACGACACCGCGCTCACCGCGCTCGCCGACCGCGTGATCCTCGCGGTCAACCCGCTCCTCGCGATCCTCGATCCGTCGATGATCGTGCTCGGGGGCCCGACGGGCAGCGCGGGCGGCGTCCGCCTCGCCGAGCTGGTCGCCGAGCGAGTGGATCCATCGGCGCACCCGAAGCTCGCAGTGCGCACGAGCGGCACGGGCGCACAGCCGGTGCTCCTCGGTGCGCGCGAGCAGCTCGTCGAGCAGATCCGAGACCACCTCGAGGCGGACATCTCGCTCGCCACCTGACAGTCGTCTCCAGCTCGCGGATGCCGCCGAGGCATCCGTCGACCGACCCTGAAACCTGCTCTCGCGCCCACGTGCGCGGGGCGAACCATGCACGGAATGAGGACCCATGAAGCTCGCCATCGTCGGCGGAGGATCGACGTACACCCCCGAACTCATCGACGGGTTCGCTCGCTTGCGCGACACGCTGCCGCTCGAGGAGATCCGGCTCGTCGACCCCGATGAGCGTCGCCTGGCCCTCGTCGCGGGCATGTCGCAGCGCATGCTGCAGCACGCCGGCCATCCGGCCCGGGTGGTCGGCACGACCGACCTGGTCGCCGGAGTCGCCGACGCCGACGCCGTGCTGATCCAGCTGCGCGTCGGCGGACAGGACGCGCGGCACGCCGACGAGAGCTGGCCGCACGAGGCCGGCTGCATCGGCCAGGAGACCACCGGGCCGGGCGGGCTCGCGAAGGCGCTCCGCACCGTGCCGGTCGTGCTGCGCATCGCCGACGTCGTGCGCGAGCACGCGAAGCCCGATGCGTGGATCGTCGACTTCACGAACCCCGTCGGCATCGTCACGCGCGCGCTCCTCGACGCGGGCCACCGTGCTGTGGGCCTCTGCAACGTGGCGATCGGGTTCCAACGTCGCTTCGCGGCGCTGTTCGGCGTCGAGCACGACCGGGTGAGCCTCGGCCATGTCGGCCTGAACCACCTCACCTGGGAGCGGAGCGTCGTCATCGACGGCGACGACCGACTGCCTGGCCTGCTGCACGACCGGCTCGGCGAGGTGGCCGACGAGGTGCACCTCGCGCCGGCGCTCATCTCGCAACTCGGAGTCGTGCCCTCGTACTACCTGCGGTACTACTACGCGCACGACGAGGTGCTGCGCGAACAGCTGCAGGAGCCGACCAGGGCCGAGGCGGTGCGTGCGATCGAGCACGAACTGCTCGAGCTCTACGCCGACCCGACGCAGCACGAGAAGCCCGCCGCCCTCGAGGGGCGCGGCGGCGCGTTCTACTCCGAGGCGGCGATCGAGTTGCTCGCCGCCATGCGCGACGGGGCGAGCCGAGCCCGCGTGGTCAACCTGCGCAACGACGGCGTGCTGCCGTTCCTGCCCGACGACCACGTCATCGAGGTGCCGGCCGTGTTCCGCGACGGGGGATTCGTCGCGGAACCGGTCGCGCCGCTGCCCGACGACATCCGCGGCCTGATCTCGGGCGTCGCCGGGTACGAGCGGCTCGCGCTCGACGCCGCAGTGCACGGGGGCCGCGACCGGGTGCTACGGGCGATGCGCGCCCACCCGCTCGTGCTCCAGCATGATCGCGCAGAGCAACTGACCGACCTGCTCATGGCCGAGAATGCGCCATTCCTGGAGTGGGCCCGATGAACGGCCTCATCGTCGCGGTCGACGCGGGCGGTTCGAAAACCGACGCGGTAGCGCTCACGATCGACGGCGAACTGCTCGCGCATCGTCGCGGCCCGGGATCGAGCCCGCACTTCGAAGGACTCGCCGAGGCGGTCGCCGTCGTCGATGAGCTCGTTCGTGGCGTCGCGGGCGGCGAGCGCGTCTCGCAGGCCGGGCTGTACGTCTCGGGCCTCGACCTGCCGGTCGAGATCGAGCAGTACGCCGCCGCCATCGGCGCGCTCGACTGGGCGGGGGAGTCGACGGTCGTCGACAACGACCTCTACGCTCTCCTGCGCGCCGGGACGGACGAGTTCGATGCGGTCGCCATCGTGTGCGGCACGGGCGTGAACGCGATCGGCGTGCGCGCCGACGGCGCCGAAGTGCGCTTTCCGGCGCTCGGCGGCATCTCCGGCGACTGGGGAGGAGGCAGCGGCATCGGCGAGCAGGCCCTCTGGCACGCAGCGCGAGCCGCCGACGGGCGGGGGCCGGCCACGATGCTCTCGGCGATCATCGTCGAGCAGCTCGGTGTCACCTCGGTGCCCGCGCTCATCGAGGACCTGCACTTCGGTCGTCGTGACTCCAGTGAGCTCACGGCGTTGACCCCCGCCGTCTTCGCGGCGGCGCGGGCGGGTGACGCCGTCGCGACCGAGCTCGTCGACCGGCAGGCCGAGGAGATCGTGGCGTTCGCCCGTGCGTGCGTGGTGCGCCTCGGACTCGAGTCGCGCGCGATCCCGATCGTGCTCGGCGGTGGCATCGTGCGATCGGGCGATGAGCGGCTGCTCGCTGGCATCACCGCGGGTCTCGCCGGGGTGGCACCCGAGGCTCGCATCGAGATCCTCGACTCGGCGCCGATCGTCGGAGCGGCGCTGCTCGCGCTCGCTCACGCCGGCGCGAGCAGCGAGGCGCTCGACCGGGCACGCGCGGCAGTGGTCGCGGCTACGCGATCGGATGCCTCGCGCGAGGACCTGCCCGTCGGGTCGTGACGCCCGGCGGGCCTGTCGGTGCCCGACCGTCGCGCGTCAGTCGGTGCGGCGAAGGCGGCGCACCGCGGCATCCTGATGCGCGAGCCGGCGAAGCGCGAGCAGCACCGGCTCGTAGAGCGCGGTGCCGAGCACGGTGTACTCGACGGCCGAGTGCGGCTCCGCCGGCATCCGCTCGAGGTCGTAGGCGGCGAGCTCGGCGACCGTGCGTCCGTACTGGGCGAGTCGTTCCGGCGAGATCGGCATGCCCGCGGCGTCGGCCGCGGCGAGGGCGCGTTCGAGCTGTGCGACCGCCGCGAACTCGGGGTCGTAGACCTGGCCGAGTGCCTCGAGCGCGGCTCTCGCGCGGGGGAACGGGTCGGATGCGTCGCCCGGATCGGCTCCGAGCGGGGGCAGGGCGCCGACGGCGCGCCCGAGTGTGGCATACAGGTCTTCGCCGGGTTCGTCGACGAGCTGCAGCACGACGCGCGTCTGCTGCACGCTGAGTCCGACGGGACCGGTAAGAGCTCGTACGAGCCGCAGCCGCTTCACGTGGCGCTCGTCGTAGCTCGCCTGCGTGGCCGACGTGGCGGTGCCCGGCTGCAGCAGGCCCTCGCGCAAGTAGAACTTGACGGTCGCGACCGGCAGGCCGGATTCGGCGGCGAGAGCGGAGATGCGCATCGGGCTCCTTGCGTTGGATAGTGCAACTCTCTAATATTGGAGAGTCTCACTATCTAATCATGACCTCATCGACGGAAGGATCGGCCATGCCGTCCGCAGAAGACCTCATCCTCATCGGCACCCTCCTGCTCGCCCTCGTGACCGTCGAGAGCGGCGGGTACTTCCTCACCCGTGTGGTGCGCGGCAAGGTGCCCGCGAACGCGCTGCAGGTGAGCTTCTTCCGGGCCGGCCACGCGCACGCGGCCGTGCTGCTCGTGCTCTCCGTCGCGATTCTCGCGGTGACCTCCCACGCAGCCCTCGACGGCTTCTGGCTGTGGCTCGCCCGGGTGGGCGTGCCGCTCGCCGCGATCCTCATGCCGGCGGGCTTCTTCCTCTCGGTGCTCGGCCGCGATCCCGAGAAGCCGAACCGGCTCATCGTGCTGCTCTGGATCGGCGTCGCCTCGCTCACCGGCGGGCTCATCTCCGCCGGCGTCGGCCTGATCGCCGGCGGCATCGCCGCGCTCTGACCTCTCCCCGCCGCGCCGCGCCGCACGAGAAGAGGGTGACGGGCGGAGCTGGGAGGCGTAGCGTCGAACGCATGGCCATTCCGCAGCGGTACTCGCTCATCACGCTCGGCGTCGCCGACGTCGAGGTCGCGACGGCGTTCTACCGAAGGCTCGGGTGGCACGAGGCGGCGTCGTCGGTCGCCGGCGAGGTCTCGTTCTTCGCGACACCCGGCGGGGTGCTCGCCCTGTGGGAGACCGCAGAGCTCGCGAAGGATGCCGCGTTGCCGACGATGCACGCACACGCGCCCGGCTTCCGCGCGGTGGCGCTCGCGATCAACCTCGCATCGAAAGCGGAGGTCGACGATGCCGTCGGCGACTGGGTGCTCGCGGGCGGGTCCATCACGAAGCCGGCCGCCGACACCGAGTGGGGCGGCTACAGCGGGTACGTCGCCGACCCCGACGGCAACCTCTGGGAGCTGGCGCACAATCCCTCGTGGCCGCTCGACGAGCGGGGGCTGCCGGTGCTCGGTAGCGCGTGATCAGCGCGTGATCCTCGCCGGTCGGGCACACCTCCGGCGGCATCTACACTGGAATCCGTGACTTCAGAGGAAACCGTCGACGTCGTGCTGATCGGTGGCGGCATCATGAGTGCCACGCTCGGCTCCCTGCTCTCGCAACTCCAGCCCGACTGGACGATCCGCGTCTACGAGCGGCTCGGCGAGGTCGCGCAGGAGTCGTCGAACGCGTGGAACAACGCGGGCACCGGCCATGCCGCTCTCTGCGAGCTCAACTACATGCCCGAGAACGCCGACGGCACCGTCAGCGCCGACAAGGCCGTCGCGATCAACGAGCAGTTCCAGATCAGCCGCCAGTACTGGTCGTACCTCGTGCAGCAGGGCGCGCTGCCCGAGCCGCACAACTTCATCAACTCGACGCCGCACATGACCTTCGTCAAGGGCAAGGCCAACATCGAGTACCTGAAGAAGCGGGTCGCAGCGCTGCGCGAGCAGCCGCTCTTCCCCGACATGGAGTACACCGAAGACCTCGAACGCATCGCCGAGTGGACCCCGCTCCTCGCCAAGAAGCGCAACCCCAAGGCCCGCGTGGCCGCGACGCGCATCGTGTCGGGCACCGACGTCGACTTCGGCGCGCTCACCAAGCTGCTGCTGCGCGACATCGAGCAGCGCGGCGCGCAGATCGCGACCAACCACCAGGTCACCCGACTGAAGCGGCAGAGCGACGGCACCTGGAAGCTGCGCCTGCGCCACCTCGTCGGCAACACCCCGAAGACGGTCAACGCGAGGTTCGTGTTCGTCGGAGCCGGCGGCGGCGCGCTCGCGCTGCTCCAGCACTCCGGCATCCCCGAGATCAAGGGCTTCGGGGGCTTCCCGATCTCGGGCCAGTTCTTCCGCACGACCAACCCCAAGCTCGTCGCCCAGCATCAGGCGAAGGTCTACGGCAAGGCCTCGGTCGGGGCACCGCCCATGTCGGTCCCGCACCTCGACACCCGCGTCGTCGACGGCGAGAGCGCGCTGCTCTTCGGCCCGTACGCGGGGTTCACGCCGAAGTTCCTGAAGACCTCGACCTGGTTCGACCTGCCGTTCTCGGTGCGCCTGCACAACATCGGCCCCATGCTGCAGGTCGCGTTCAAGAACTTCGATCTCGTGAAGTACCTCGTCGG
This sequence comes from Agromyces sp. GQ35, assembly GCF_059758475.1. Lineage (NCBI taxonomy): Bacteria > Bacillati > Actinomycetota > Actinomycetes > Micrococcales > Microbacteriaceae > Agromyces > Agromyces sp. GQ35. Next base: position 2,258,182 of record NZ_JCAXEO010000001.1, read on the forward strand.
CGAGCTGCTCGCCAGCCGCGACAAGAAGCTCGCAGCGTTGCGAGAGTTCATGCCGACCGCCAAGCACGAGGACTGGGAGCTCATCACTGCCGGCCAGCGCGTGCAGGTCATGAAGAAAGATCCCGAGAAGGGCGGCGTGTTGCAGTTCGGCACCGAGGTCATCACCGGCGCCGACGGAACGATCGCCGGCCTGCTCGGTGCGTCACCCGGTGCCTCGACCGCCGCACCGATCATGCTCGACATCCTCGGACGCTGCTTCCCCGACCGCATGGCCGGCTGGGAGCCGAAGCTGCGCGAGATGATCCCGAGCTACGGCACGAAGCTCACGGGCGACCCCGACCGCGCGGCGGCGACGCTCGCCGAGACCGCGAAGGTGCTCGACCTCACGGCCTGACCCGGTGCCGAAGCTGACGGCTCGTCGCGACCAGCCGCGACTACGGAAAGGGTTTGCTTTCGCGGCGAGCTCTGGTACCGTCGTCTTCGCTATGAAGTGAGTACACACCATCGTCCCGCGCCTGAGGCGCCGTTGACTTTGGGGTGTGCACACGGTTCTGATCACACCGTGTCGATCGCGACGGCATCTGCGCGCACCCATCGACGGCAATGCCCGGCGGGACTTCTCTCCGCTCCCGGGCGGTCGTCGGCGCCGCGTGCGCCGCGTTCCGCCAGTTCGGTGCATCGTTCGAACGGACGCGCGCCGCGGCATCCGTCGACCGCCCGGGGGCATTCGCGCAAAGGGCGTGCCGTATGGCTGTCTCCGTCACCAACTCCATCCATCTCCGCGTCGACGGGATCTCGGTCTCATTTCCCGACCGACGCGTGTTCACCGACCTCGGCTTCACCGTCGCGCCGGGCCAACGGCTCGGACTGATCGGCGAGAACGGCGCAGGCAAGTCGACGCTGCTTCGACTCGTCGCCGGGGAATTCGAGCGAGCGGATGCCGCGGCATCCGTCGACTCGAACGCCATCACCTCGGGCAGGGTCGCACGACCGCACCGCACCGGCCTGCTCTGGCAGGAGCTGCCCTTCGCCCCGCAGGAGCGCATCGGCGGGGTGCTCGAAGCCGCACTCGCCGAGGTGCGGGTCATCGAGCGCGAACTCGATGATGCCGCGGTGGCGCTCGGAGATGCGACGTCAGCGGATGAGGATGCCGCCGCTGCTGCTCGCTACTCGGCCGCGCTCGACGCCGCCGAACGCGCCGACGTCTGGAGCGCCCACGCGCGTCGTGACGAACTCCTCGACGGCCTCGGCGTCGGCTCGATCGGGCTCGACCGCGGCATCGCCGAGCTCTCGGGCGGTCAGCGTTCGCGGTTCGCACTGGCCGCGCTGCTGCTGCGCGCGCCCGACGCGTTGCTGCTCGACGAACCCACGAACCACCTCGACGACTCGGCGGCGGCGTTTCTCGAGGATCGACTCCGCGCCTGGCGCGGCCCGGTGATCTTCGCGAGCCATGACCGCGAGTTCCTCGATCGCGTGGCGACCGGGCTGCTCGACCTCGACCCGGGGCGCGCGGGTGCAATCGCGCTGGCCGGGCGCGGCACCCCGTCGGATCGCGGCGGGGCGTCGCGGGAGGCGTCGCTCGCGGCGTCCGGCGGTACGGTCTTCGGCGGGAGCTTCTCGGAGTTCCTCGCCGTGAAGGCCGAGGAGGAGGCGCGCTGGCTTCGCCAGTACGAGGACGAGCAGGTCGAGCTGCGGCGGCTACGCAGCGGCATCGCGGGCGCGTCGCGTCGCGTCGCCCATGGCCGGGCGGCGACCGACAACGACAAGTTCATCCGGCACTTCAAGGGCGAGAACGTCGACCAAGCGGTCTCGCGACGGGTGCGCAATGCCGAGCTCCGGCTCGCCACGCTCGAGCGCGAGCAGGTGCGGAAGCCGCCGGCGCGGCTGGAGTTCGCCGGCATCCCGTCGGGCTCGCACGCGCTCGAGGCGACGGCCGGCCTGCTGGTGCAGATGACCGATGTCGCGGTCGACGGCCGGCTCGCGCTCGACGCTTTGCAGGTCGAGCCGCTCACGACGTTGCTCGTGACCGGAGCCAACGGTGCCGGCAAGTCGACGCTGCTGAACGTGCTCGCCGGCACGCAGCGCGTCGATCGCGGCACCGTGCAGCGACACAGAGGGCTTCGGGTGCAACTGCTCGAGCAGGATGTTCGCTTCACGGATGCGGATGCCTCGCCGCGCCGCCTCTACGAGCGGGTGCTCGGCGAGCGGCGTGCCGAGCAGGTGCCGCTCGCCGGTCTCGGGCTCATCGCGCCCCGCGACGAGTCGCGGCCGATCGGGTCGCTCTCGGTGGGGCAGCAGCGACGGCTCGCGCTCGCGCTCGTGATCGCCAGGCCGCCGCACGTGTTCCTGCTCGACGAACCGACGAACCATCTCTCGCTCGCCCTCGCCACCGATCTCGAGGCGGCCCTGGGCTCCTACCCGGGCGCCGTCGTCATCGCGAGTCACGATCGGTGGTTGCGGCGTCGATGGACGGGACGGACCCTCGAACTCGTCGCCGGGCGGGCGGTGCGCGAGGCGGCGGTGCGGTGAGCCGGGCATGAGTCGGAACGAACGGATGCCCCGGTGCGCACGCTGCGCCGGGGCATCCGCTTGCTTCCGAATCGAACATGTGTTCGAATGTCGGTATGCGGTGGAGCGGGCAGGAGCTGGGGGTCGATCAGCTCGGCGCCCTGCCCGGGCTCGCGCGGCTCAACAACCTCGTGCGTTCGGTGCAGACACCCGACTTCGCGGGTGTGACGTTCCACGAGGTGCTCGCGAAGTCCGCGCTCAATCGCGTTCCGGGCCAGTCGGCGATGCCGTTCGGGTGGACCATCAACCCCTATCGAGGGTGCACGCACGCCTGCACCTATTGCTTCGCTCGCCCGACGCACACCTATCTCGATCTCGACGCGGGTGACGATTTCGACCGGCAGATCATCGTGAAGATCAACGTGGCCGACGTGCTGCGGCCCGAGCTCGCGAAGCCGTCGTGGCGGCACGAGCCGGTGGCGCTCGGCACCAACACCGACCCCTACCAGCGCGCCGAGGGGCGATACGCGCTCATGCCGGGCATCATCGAGGCGCTCGCCGAGAGCGGCACGCCGTTCAGCATCCTCACCAAGGGCACCCTGTTGCGACGCGACCTGCCGCTCCTCGCCGATGCCGCGAAGCTGGTGCCGGTCGACCTGGCGATGTCGATCGCGATCTACGACCACGAGCTGCAGCAGTCGGTCGAGCCCGGCACTCCGAGCACCGCAGCCCGCCTTGCGACGGTCACCGCCGTGCGCAACGCCGGGCTCGACTGCTCCGTGTTCCTGATGCCGATCTTGCCGTACCTGACCGATTCGAAGGCCCACCTCGATGCAGCATTGCGCAGTGTGAAGGCGGCGGGGGCGACGAGCGTGCTCTACACGGCGCTGCACCTTCGGGGCGGCGTGAAGCCCTGGTTCATGCAGTGGCTCGAGCAGGCTCACCCCGAATTGGTGCCGAAGTATGCCTCGATGTACTACGGTAACAACGCCTACGCGCCGAAAGCGTACCGCCGGTGGCTCGGCGAGCGTATTCGCCCGTTGATCAGGGCGCACGGTCTCGAACGCGGGCGCGAAGACCCGGTCACCGGGGGAGTCCGTTCCTCAGCGCTCGCGCACGGCCCCGCCACCGGGCGACGGCAGCCGGGGCGGTCGCCCGCGCTCCTCGCCGGCACTGAACTGCCCGACGCGTTCGGTCGCCCATCCGACCCATCGGCCCTGTTCTGATCGAGTCCTCCACGCCGCGGGGCCCGAAACTGGGATAATCCGCAGGAAGCCCGAACCTCGGTTCGCGCGCGGCACGAGCGGAGGACGACGATGACCCTGGGGTTGCCGGGCCACCTCGCGCGGGAATCGCTGAGCCGAGCGCTCGCCAACGCCGGCCACTGCGCTGCGTTCGCCTGCCTCGGCATCGCGCTCGTCCTCGGCGTCGTCATGGCGACTGTCGGCGGCGATTCCGGGGCATGGATCGGCATCGCGCTCGCGGTCGTCATGATCGTGCTGCTCGCATTCGTGGCGCGGTACCCCACGGTCACGCTGACCGTGATCTACCTCGTCGTCGGAACGGGCATCGTCTTCGCACTCACCGTGGTCGTCATGGATCCGAGCGGCATCTTCACGACGACGAACAACTCGGTGCTCGCCCTGCCGCGCATCGCATTGATCCTCGTCGGCGGCGCCGGCAGTGGATCTGCCATCGCGGTCACCTGGGCGGCCCTCGGCTACGGCCTGGGCGAGGCCGCCATGTTCCTCGGAGTCGCACTCGTCGGCGGCGCGTACGCCCCGAATACGGCGACCGCGCTCGCATTCGGCGTGGTGATCCTGGTCCGCGTCTTCGACGGCGTCAGTCGCCGCCCCGACATGCGGCGTGAGACCGGCCTGCACCGGGCGAGCCAGCAGACCCGTGAGCTCGCGATCCGCCACGACTACGAACTGCGCGCCACGGCGCGGCTGCACGACACCGCGCTCAGTCACCTCGTGGCGATCGCCGCCGCCGGTTCGGGGCCGGTCGATGAACGCCTGCGCCTCGGCATCCGCCAAGACCTGGGGCTCATCGTGGGCCGCGACTGGGCGACCGATCACGCGCCGGGTTCCACCGACGCCGTGCCGAGATCGAACACCGACACGGCGCGCGGCCCGCGTCAGTCCGCAGGCCGGCGCGGTCGGCAGCGCGACGCCCATGAGTCGGCTGCCGACTCGACTGCTCCGATCGACGACGCCGCGCAGTCGCCCACGCCCTCGCTCGAACACGCGTTCTCGGCGGCAGCGAACGCCGGTCTCGAAGTGCGTGTGACCGGTGATTTCGCCGTGCTGGCCACTCTCGGTCCCGATCGTGCCGCTGCGCTCGACGCTGCGGTCGCCCAGTGCCTCATCAACGTCGCCCGACACGCCGGCGTCGATGAGGCCGAGCTCGCGGTCGGACTGGGCGGTGGCGAAGTCACGGTCGCCGTGATGGACAGCGGCGTCGGGTTCGACGAGAGTGAAGTTCCGCCCGACCGCATCGGCCTGCGCACCTCCATCCGCGCCCGCATCGAGCAGGAGCAGGGCACGGTGCGCCTATGGTCGACGAAGGGCATCGGCACGACCATCGTGCTGACGGTGCCCGAGGGCGGCGAATGAGCGGGCGCATGCGGCTGACCCAGCAGGAGGCCGACCCGATCGGGGCGATCACCGCGTCGCCCATCGTGACGATCGGCGCCGCTCTGGCCTTCGCCTTGGCGGTCGTCATGACCTGGTCGCACTGGGGCGAGGTCGGGTCGCCGGTGGCGGCCGTGCTGGCGATACTGCTCGTCGCCGCGGCGGGCGTCGTGGCCGCGGTGTCGGCCACACCCGCGCGCGCCCCATTCGCGGCCGAACGTCTCTGGCTCGTCGTCACGCTCTCGGTCGGTGCCGCGATTGCGGAGTACGTCAGCTCGATCGGCAACAATCGCTACCTCTACGATGATTTCGGCCCTGCGGTGATCGGCATGCTGATCCTCTCGCTGGCGCCGTTCAGCACCTGGGTCTCCTCGGCGCTGGCGGGTGTGCTCTCGGCGGCCGTGCTGTCGATCCTGGTCGTCGGAGCTTCGGCCTACACGGTGTCGGATGCCCCGATCGCCGCGCTCATCGCGGTGAACTCCGCCCCGGTACTGGCGATGTCGGCTGCTGCCGCGGGATACTCGTACGGCATCATCGCCGAGACGCTCGCCTGGCAACGGGAGGCCAATCGTGCGGCACTGCAGCGCGATGCCGAACTCCGCGCCGGCATCGCGCGGTCGGTGCAGCAGGGCCGGGTGTCGGTGCTCGGGCGTGAGGTGCTCCCGTTCCTCGCCGGCGTGATGACGGCCGATCGCATCTCGGTCGCCGACGCCGACCGTGCCCGCGAACTCGCTGAGGCGCTCCGGCGAGCGCTTCGTGCGGGCATCGAGTCGACCTGGCTCGACGACCTCGCCGCCAACGTGCGCCTGGGCCACGGCATCGACACCATCATCGACGATCCCTCGGGCGCCGCCGCCGACCTCGGTCCCGATCAACGAGCAGCGCTGACGGCACTCATCTCGTGGCTCGGCGACGCCGCGCGGTCGCGTCTGATCAGGGTCACCTTCACGAGCGAAGGTGAGGAGGGCGAGCGCGGCTCCATCACGCTCGTGACCGAGACCGGAGCCGCCCCGCCCACTCGACGTGAACTCGATCGGTTCGTCGCAGTGGCGCGTGCGGTGGCGTTACGAGCAAATTCGGCGCTGACGCGAGAGAATGTCACTGTGGAGTTGAGCTATGACATCGACTGAGCCGGTTCCGGCACCGGTCGCCCCTGCGCCGCGGCATCGGCTGGCGCTGCTCGACGACCACGAACTCATCGTCGACAGCCTCGCGCGGTGGTTCACCGATTTCGCTCCCGATTTCGACGTCGTCGTGCGTGCGACGAGCTGGATGGAGCTCGTGCGCCACCCCGAATTCCCCGTCGACCTGGTGCTGATGGACCTCCAGCTCGGAGACACCGTATCGATCGAGTCTCGCATCAGGGCGTGCCGCGCCGCCGGCGCGAAAGTGCTGGTCGTCACCGCGATCGACGACGAAGATTCGCGGCAGCGATCACTCGTGGCCGGTGCGGCGGGCTTCGTCTCCAAGACGATGCCCGCTGAAGAGCTCGTCGACAACGCACGACGAGTGATGCGCGGCGAGCGCCTGCAGCGGCATCCGGCGGGTGATGGGGCGCATGGCGGCGATTCCGCAGGCGGGACTGAATCCGGGCCCGAACCGGTGGCGCTGAGCGCCGCCGAAGAGAAGGCGCTTCGGTACTACGCACAGGGTCTCAGCACGGTCGAGGTCGGCCGGCGCATGGAGATCGGCTACGAGACGGCGAAGACCTACCTGCGGCGAGTGCGCGAGAAGTACGCCAAGGCCGGGCGTCCGGCGAGCCGCAAGTCAGAACTGATCCGCCGCGCGGCGGAAGACGGGTATCTCGAATAGATGGCGAAGCTGTACTTCCGCTATGGGGCGATGAACTCCGGCAAATCGACGGCGTTGCTCCAGGCGGCGTTCAACTATGAGGAGCGCGGCCACCAGGTGCTCCTCGCGAAGCCGGCGATCGATACCAAGGGCGATCGCGACATCGTGTCGCGACTCGGGGTCGTGCGAGAGGTCGATTTCACCATCGCGCCCGACACGAGCGTGATCGACCTGTTCCAGTCACTGCGCAATCGGGTCGTCGAGCAGCACGGGCGCGACGTGAGCTGCCTGCTCGTCGACGAAGCGCAGTTCCTGAACTCCGACCAGGTCGACGATCTGCTGCGCATCGCGCTGATCGACGGCGTGCCGGTGCTCGCCTACGGCATCCGCACCGACTTCCAAACCGTCGCCTTCCCCGGCAGTCGCCGTCTGCTCGAAGTGGCGCACAGCCTCGAAGAGCTCAAGACGATCTGCCGCTGCGGTCGCAAGGCCATCTTCAACGCTCGGCTCATCGACGGGCAGTTCGTCTTCGACGGCGATCAGGTCGCGATCGACGGCGAGGCGGTCACCTACGAATCGCTCTGCGGCGTCTGCTATCTCGAAGAGAGCGGCGGGGTGCTGAGCGGTCGGCACTGAGCGACCGGCGCCGTGCCGCGGGATCGTCTCTCGCGATTCCCTCCGGAGGGCTGGCGTCATCGGGTACCGCGCGTGAAAATGGAGGCAGAACCCGCGGAGGTGCGTCATGAACGAGATCGCGGTCGGTGTCAGCACCGGAGGCTCGGCGACGATGCGCGCCGTCCGGTGGGCAGCGGAGCGGGCGTCGGCGCGCGGCATCCCGCTTCGGCTCGTGCATGTCGTCGACGAGTCCGAAGGGCTCGGCGCTGGGGTCCCGGGCGGTGAGGCCTCGGGCGGTGAACTGCTGCGCGCCGCCGACGACCGGGCGCACGCATGTCTCGAGGAGGCATCGTTCGCTGCGACCGGCGTCGATCCCGTGCTCGAGGTCGTGACCACGCTCGAGCGTGGATCACCCGTCGAGGTCTTCGAGCGCATCTCCGAAGGCGTCGCGATGCTCGTCGTCGGCAGCGACTGGCACGGCGGTACGCGAGCCAGCCGTCGTCGCGTGCACAGCCTGCGCATCGCAGCGGCGAGCCACGCACCGGTCGCCGTGATTCCCGACCTCGACCTGGCCGGACGCAGCGGCGTCGTCGTCGGCGTCGACGGCTCGCACATCTCCGACAATGCGCTCGCGTTCGCTGCCGAAGAGGCCGACCGCCTGCACGAAACGCTGATCGCCGTGCACTCGTGGGACGTCGTGGCGATGGTCGGCGGAGAGTACGGCTACGGTGCGCCCGTGATCGCCACCGACGACCTGGCGCAAGCGGAGTCCGAGATCCTCGACGCCGCCCTTGCGCCGGTTGCCGTCGACCATCCGGGGCTCGAGATCAGGCGCATCGTCGTCGCCGGCGATCCGGTGCACGATCTCTCCGATGCGGCAGCCGGTGCCGCGCTGCTCGTGGTCGGCAGTCACGGGCGAGGCGCCCTCGCTCGCTTCCTGCTCGGCTCCGTCAGTCAGGGCGTGCTCGCGAACCTCGAGGCGCCGACGGTCGTCATCAGGTGAGGCCCGGCGGAAGCCGATTCAGAACGCGAGCAGTGCCGCAACGAGCAGGCCGTTGAACACGACATGTGCGACGATGGCCCCGCCGAGACGCCCGGTCGTCACTGCGAGCACGCCCGTGGCGAGGCCGAGCGCGAAGGTGCCGGTGAAGGTCACGGTCGCCGCCGTGGCTGAGAGCCCGACGCTCACCGTGAGGTGGGCGAGCGCGAAGAGGAGCGCGCTGACGATGACGGCCACGGATGCCGCAACGCGTCGCCCCCCACCGGTGCGCCGTGCGAGTGCCCGAAGTACGAGGCCCCGGTAGAACGACTCCTCGATCACGGGTCCCAGGAGCACGGGCGCGAGGATCATGCCGAACCACAGCGCGAACCCGGTCGGCGATGCGAGCACCCCTCCGTCGAGCGAGGTGCGACCGGTTGCGGTGAGCTCGAAGAGGCTCACGACCCCGCGTGCGAGCAGGCCCGCGCCGGCACCCCACAGCAGGTCGAGCCAGGTGAAGCGGAGACCGAAGTCGGCCCAGCGTGAACGGCGGCCCCGCACGGTGTCGGCGACGCTGAGCACGACGACGAGCGGGAGCCACACTGCGAGGTACCCGACGAGCACCTGCATCCACTCGTCGACGACGACGGTGCGGGTGACCCACGTCCAGCCGATCGAGCATGCGGTGGCGAGGAGCATGCCGATCGCGGCATCCGAAAGCCCCCAACGCTGGCCCGTCGCGTCGAATACGACAGATCGGCGAGTGTCGGTTGTTGACAGCCCCCCACCCGGCGGGGCATCTTGAGAGGGTGCCACGGCCCAAGCGTATCCGTGTCACGATTCAGCACGCTCGGGGGAACGGGGACTGAACAACGTGGAATTGCGCGACTACATCCGTACATTGCGGCAGAGCTGGGTGTTGATCGTGTTGCTCACGTTCCTCGGCCTGGGGGCTGGAGTGGCGCTCTCGATTGCGCAGACGCCGAAGTTCAGCTCGTCGGCGAAGGTGTTCGTGTCGACGTCGAACGGCGGCACGATCGGCGAATTGCAACAGGGAAATGCGTTCACCCAGCAGCGCGTGAAGACGTACGCCGACCTCGCCACGACGCCCATCGTGCTGCTGCCCGTCATCGCAGAACTGCAGCTCGACCTGACGAGTGACGAGTTGGCCCGTGAAGTGACGGCGGGGATCCTCCCCGACACGACCCTCATCGAGATCACGGTGATCCATGAGGATCCGGCGCTCGCGGCCGAGGTGGCGACCGCGATCTCCGAGAGCCTCACGACGGTCGTGGAGTCGATCGAGACGACGGGAACGGGCGAGACGGATGCAGCAGGTGAACCGACGACCGCTTCGCCCGTGAGCCTCACGCTCGTGCAGCACGCCGCCGTGCCCCAGAAGCCCGTGAGCCCGAACATCGTGCTGAACATCGCGCTCGGCGGCCTCATCGGAATGGTGCTCGGCGTCGGCGCGGCGGTCCTGCGCGAGACCCTCGACACGCGCATCAGAAACCAGCGCGACATCGAATCCGTCACGAACGTTCCCGTGATCGGCGGCATCGTCTTCGACCCGAAGGCGAAGGATCGGCCGCTCATCGTGCATGCCGATCCGCACTCGCCGCGAGCCGAGTCGTTCCGGGCACTCCGCACGAACCTGCAGTTCCTCGATGCCGGACGGCCCGAGCGTTCCTTCGTGGTCACGTCGTCGATCGAGTCCGAGGGCAAGTCGACGACAGCTGCGAACCTCGCGATCGCACTGTCGGATGCCGGTGCGAGGGTGCTGCTCGTCGATGCCGACCTGCGCCGGCCGAAGGTCTCGTCGTACCTGGGGATCGAGGGGGCAGTGGGCCTGACCGACGTGCTCATCGGTCGCACCGAGCTGGTCGACGTGATCCAGCCGTGGGGGCGCAGCCAGCTGTATGTGCTGCCGTCCGGGCGGGTGCCACCGAATCCGAGTGAGCTGCTGGGCTCCTCCGCGATGGTCGACACGGTGGCCGAGTTGAACGCGGCATTCGACGTGGTGCTCTTCGATGCGCCGCCACTGCTGCCGGTCACGGATGCCGCGGTGCTGACCCGGGCCGCGGGCGGAGCCATTCTCGTGGTGGCCGTGGGGCGCGCCCACAAGGGACAGGTCAAGGGGGCGTTCTCGGTACTCGAGAACGTGGACGCGAAGGTGTCGGGCATCGTGCTGACCATGCTGCCCACGAAGGGACCCGACGCGTACGGCTACGGGTACGGCACGTACGGCTACGGCTACGGCTACGGCTACGGCTACGAACCCAAGGAGGAGACGGTGGGCGGCGCGTGAACGTGCTCGTCGTGTGCACCGGGAACGTGTGCCGATCGCCCCTGGCCGAACACTTGCTCGCCGCGAGACTCGCGGAGTCGGGCAACGACGACGTGCGGATCTCGAGTGCCGGCACGCGGGCGCTGGCGGGCCGGCCGATGACTCCCGAGGCCGCTGCACTCTCGCGTCGCTACGGCGCCGAACCGGGCGAGCACCTCGCGCGTCAACTGACTGAGCAGATGGTACTCGCTGCCGACCTGGTACTCACCGCCACCCGTGCCCAGCGCGCTGAGGTCGCGGAACTGGTGCCGCGCGCCGCCCCACGTGCGTATACGCTCCGAGAGTTCGCCAGAGTGCTCCGGTTCCTCGTGAGTGATGACGCTCTCGACACGCAAGCTCCTCTCGGCCCCGGCTCCGAATCCCGCCTGCAGCGGGCTGCCGATGCCGCTGTCCGATCCCGAGGCCTCGCGCCACCGCCGTCCGACCCGAACGACGACGACATCCTCGACCCGTACCGCGCATCCCAGGCGGTCTACGACGAGGCCGGCCGACTCATCGACGATGCCGTCGATGTTGTCGTGGCCGCGCTCGCTCCTCCATCGGTGTCGGGTGGTCGCGGTGGTTCATAGCGATTCAGCGAACCGGAATCAGCTCGTGCTCGACCGGAGCGGGGGCGGCTCATGGTGATGGGTCGGTTCTACGCGGCTGCCACGATGACGACGTCGGCGTGGGCCGCGAAGCTCGCGACGCGAGTGCGGATCACCGACCTGCTCGTGCTGTTGTGGGTGGTCTTCGGCACCCAGATCGGCTGGGTGGGTCTCGACCGGAGCGCGAGGGGATTCAGCGGTTCGCGCGGCGACATCACCGTCAGCTACACGATCGTCTCGTTCGTCATCGTCGTCGCCTGGATGATCGCGCTCGAACTGTTCGATACTCGATCCCCGCGTGTGCTCGGGCTCGGAACGCAGGAGTATCGCGCGGTCGCCGATGCTGCGGTGCGCCTGTTCGGACTGGTCGCGATCGTGGCGTTCCTGTTCAAGGTCGACATCGGTCGCGGATACATCCTCATCGCCTTCCCGCTCGGGGTTCTCGTGCTGGTCTTCTCGCGATGGATGTGGCGGCAGTGGCTCGGCGTGATGCGCCGGCGAGGCGAGTACGCCTCTCGGGTTCTGCTCGTCGGTTCCGAAGTGTCCGTCAGCGTGATCGCGCGCGAGTTCGCGCGGATGCCGGAGGCGGGCTACCGGGTCGCCGGCGCGTGTCTGCCCGGAAGCGGCGGCGATCACCTGCCGGGAACCCGTATCCCTGTGGAGTACGGGGTCGAGCATGCGCTCGCCGTGATGCGGGACTTCGGCGCCGACACCGTCGTGATCACGAGCGCCGACGAGCTCGGGCCAGATCGAGTCCGCGAGCTCAGCTGGGGCCTGATCCCCGGCGCGGAACACTTGGTCGTGGCGCCGAGCCTGATCGACATCGGCGGCCCGCGCATCCACACGCGGCCCGTCGCCGGCCTGCCGCTGATGCACGTGGAGACCCCGAAGTTCGAGGGCCGGAAACTGGTGGCGAAGCGGGTCTTCGACCTCATCATCTCGTTCGCCGTGGTGGTGGCGCTCTCGCCGCTGCTGGCGGTGCTGGCGGTGTGCGTCAAGGCGACGTCTCCGGGCCCGGTCTTCTATCGGCAGGTTCGGGTGGGCCTCAAGGGCCGCCCGTTCACGATGTTGAAGTTCCGGTCGATGACCGATGGTGCCGACGCCCAGCTCGCTGATCTCCTGGCTCGGAACGGCACCGATACGACACCGCTGTTCAAGGTGCAGAACGATCCGAGGATCACGCCCATCGGCCGGACGCTCCGCAAGTACTCCCTCGATGAGCTGCCGCAGCTCTTCAACGTGCTGCACGGGAGTATGAGCCTCGTCGGACCGCGTCCGCAGCGCAGCGCCGAGGTCGAACTCTACGATCGGGCTGCCGGCAGGCGGCTGTTCGTGCAGCCGGGAATGACCGGCCTCTGGCAGGTGGGCGGCCGGTCGACCCTGTCGTGGGAGGAGAGCGTGCGCCTCGACCTCTACTACGTCGAGAACTGGTCGATCACGGGTGACCTCACCATTCTCGTGCGGACGTTCCGCGCGGTGATCCTCCCAGGCGCCGAGTCTCCATGATCCGCCTCGGAACCCCAAGCGCTGCGCAGGTCAGCCACGGCTGAACGAGCGACGCGCCACGGCGATGACCCCTGCGTACTCCGTGCGGATCGCCGGAATCAGCGCGGCGGCGGTGTACGTCGCGACCACAGCCGAGACGGCAAGAAGGAGACCGACGAAGGCGGGCGCCTCGGGCAGGAGCAATGTGGCGAGCCACGCAACGCAGGATGCCACTGCCGCGACCGTCATCTGGGTCAGAGCGTTGAGGAACAGGGGCGCCACTCGTATCCCCGCGGACCGGGTGGCCCAGATGAGGGCGATCGGGGCTGCAAGGACCAATGCCGCGGTCAGACCGGCGGCAACACCGAGCGGCCCCGCCCATGCGAGGGCGAGAACTCCGCCCACTTTCAGCACGAGTGAGACGAGCGAGTAGGCGCTCAGCGAGCGACCACTGCCGGTCGAGACGAAGATCCAGTTGGCGACCACTGCGAACCCCTGCATCGCCGCTGCCACCGAGAGCACGGCCACGACTGGCGCTGCTGTGATCCACTGCGGGCCGAGAACGACCTCGACGACCTGGTGAGGTGCTGCGATCATCGTCGCCGTGATCGGTAGCGTGACGAGCAGCAGCGCGGTCTGACCTGTTCTGACGAACGACGCGAGCCGGCTTCTCTCGCCCTGAAGCTTGCTGAGGACCGATGTTGCGACCATGGTCGCGGGCGCCCGGATCTGCGACATCGGCAACACGGCCAGTTGATAGGCACGGTTGTAGTAGCCGACCGCGCTCGCCGAGCTCGTCCATCCGACCGCGAGCGTGTCGATCGAATTGCCGACCTGGATCAGTATCTGTGACGCCGACACGTGCATTCCGAACGCGAGCAGTGCGCCCGTTCCGGGTGCCCGGCGCGGGAGACCCGGAACCCACCGACCGACCGCGATCGAACCGACCATCGTCACCACGGGAATCACCACCGCCTGCGCCACCAGTGCCCAGTATCCGGCCCCGGCCAGCGCGAGCACGATCGCGGTGGCCAGACCCGACACCGCTGCGAGCACATCGATCGTGGCCACGGCGCGAAAGCGCATCGACCTCTGCAAGTTTGCTCGGTACTGGGTCGTGGCACCGTTGATCAACGGCACGACCGCGATCGCCTGCACGACCCCGACGAGCGCCGGCTCATCGAAGAGGCCGCCGAGCCATCCCGATGAACCGAGGAGGAGCGCGCCGATCACGGCGCCGATGCCGGTGTTGATCCAGAAGAGCGCGTCCCGCTGGCCCTGGTTCAGTTCGGGTGCACGGATGGCCGCGGCAGACAGTCCCAGGTCGCGCACGGTCTCCGTCACCGCGAGGATCGTCGTGGCGATCGCCACGTATCCGAAGTCCTCGGGTGGCAGCAGCCGGGAAAGGATGAGCAGGCCGGCCGCGTGAAGCGCGAATCGTGCGATCTGCCCGGTACTGAGATGGCGGGCGCTGCGGGCGGCGCGATCTCCTAGATCGCTCGTCACGGTGCCGACCTCGGAGAATTCACCGGCAGGGCCGCCGCCCGCGAAGACGACGACGGACATCCGACGCGAGATCGATGAGCTGTGTTCGCGGTCCCGAGAGTTCGCGGGCCACGCGCTGCCTGCTCGCCATCCGCTCCGCGGCTCGTTCCCCACTCGTCGGTGCCTCCACCGCGGCGACCGCGAGTTGTGCGTTCGCCATCGCAAGCTTCGTCATCTCCGCCGCGCGTTGGAGATCCGAGCTGGATCCGCCAAGACGCAGGGCGGTGCGAGTGGCCTGCGCCAGGTCGCCGAGCTGGACCATCGTGGGGGACTCGTCATCCCACGTTCGGGCATACGCGCGAACTTTGTTCAGCAGAAGGGAGACTCGGGGCACGCCGTACGCGGAGGCAATGATGTGGCCGTGCAGCGAGGTGCCGACGAAGAGTTCGGCGCCGGCAACCAGGTCCGCCTTCTTCAACGGGTCAGCGTCATCGGAATACTCGACCTCGAGGGTCGGCGATCGTTCGAGGAGGCGCTCGCGAATCCGTGAATAGCTGAGTGACGAGTCGTGGCCCGGCGCCAAACCTGCCGGCATGAGTGTCAACCGGCCGATCTCCGCGAGTCCACTACCGAGAATCGCCGAGACGACCGAGTCCGTGCCCGCCTGGGCGACCCACTTCTCCTTGATCTGGAACACCGCGTACGGAGGTGTGCGCGCCCTGCCGAGGCGCTTCGAAGCGAGCAGCGAGATCGCCTGCACGAGATCTGGAGCGAGGGAGTGAGTGATTCCCTCACGCTCGAGGAGCCTGCTCGACGCGACATCCCGAACGCCGATGAAATCCGCCTCGCGGAGCGCCGCCACCGCCTCGATGCGTCGCGAGCCCTTGAGGCCGTCGATACCTGAGAGCCCCGCCGAGTTCACGATCAACGGGATGTCCATGCTTCGCCCGAATGCCGATGGCCGAGGGAGGTACGGCGATGCCCAGCGGCTGTGCGCACGCGGTGCGGCCGTCGTGCCGCCGGCCATATGAAGCGCGGACTCCATGGACGTTCCACCGACCTCGCCGCCGACCACCCACAGTGCACGTGCCGCTCTGTCATGCAGCAATGGCCAGTACTCGAGGACCTCGCCCGGGACGACCCCCAGCGCCGAGACATCCGCCGAAATCGGCGCGGTCGCGAGGGTCTCTCGAGGGTGAAGCAACGTTCGGGTGAGCTCGAGGAAGAGCAGGTCTCCGAAGTTGTCGCGTTCGTACGCGCCGACGAGCGCGATCGCTCCGTTCGACCCTCCCGCCTCGCTCACGAGCTTCGCTCGCTCTCAGGGTGCACCAGGGCCGCCGCTCGGCACGCTCGTTCGAACGGTCCTGCGAGGGCATCGACGGAGAACCGATCGATGCCGGACTGTCGGGCCCGTTCGCCGAGCGTGCGTCGAAGGCTGGGATCTGCAAGCCTCGCGAGTGCGCCGGCGAGTTCGTCGACTGAACCCGGCGCGACGAGCAGACCGCTCCCATCGAGCGCCCAGCCCATCGGGGGAATATCCGAGGCGACGACTGCTCGGGCGGCGAACATCGCGTCGATCGCCTTCGCAGGAAGCTGGCCGCGGGCGAAGGCCCGATCCAGACTGGGAATGGCAACGATGTCCGAAGCTCGCACAAGTGCCAGTCCATCGGCCATCGACGTCTGCCCGACCCAGCGTTCCCAGGGGCTCGCGTCGGCGGGCGGAGCTGCGGTGATGACGAGGCGAAACCCGCTCGACGCCAGCCTCGCGACAGCGGCACGAAGTACCGCGAGGCCCTTGTGCGGGTTGTCTGTGCCGACGAAGGCGACGGTCGGACTCGTCGTGTCGCGGATGTCGCCCGGCAGATCGGGGGTCCTGGCGTGCCCGACCACCGTTCCGCCGTATCGTGCCTGAAGCACCGGATTGCTGACGAGGACGGGAACGGTCTTCGTCAGGCGTCGAAGCTCACGGATCGCGGACTGTCGTCGGAAATAGCGCAATTCTCGCGCAAGTGCCCGGATCGGACGCTCGAACGAGAGGCGGCCTTCGAGATCGGGGTCGTCGATGTCGAGGAGCAACGGTCGTCCGGCTCGAGCGGCGCCGACGTGTGCAAGGCCGAAGGTCTCCCTGAGCGGCTTCACGGCGATGATCAGATCGACGTCCGAGAAGACCTCGCCCGCAGTGATGGCGGTCGGGTCGACACGGTGAACGGTGTTCGCGAAGTCCGTGCCCTGGAGCGGCCCCCAGACGGAGGATCCGTGCGTTGCGTAGACCCGCGCCCGCCAGCCCAGTCGCTGTGCCAGCAGCCACAAGCTGTATGTGCGACCCAGCGAGTTGTCTGCGGTGCTTCTCGTCACGAATGCCACAGACAGTAACCGCATGTGCGTCCTCACGTGTCGGTTCGATCGGCGGAGCCCCCCTACGCCTGCGATCAGCCTATCCATGACGACGATGACATCGTAGGGTGGCGATCGGGTGGGTTGTCCATTCACTGAACCGGGGGAGGTTGAGTGGCCAAGAATCCGTTGCGCGCATATTGGTGGTCGCCGAAGCGATCGGCGACGACGATGAGCGCCGAGCTCAGACATCATGTCTCGGCATGGATGGCGCTCCGGGGTGCGTCCCGCTCGTTCACGAACTTCGGCGACGAGCTGAGTCCGTTGGTGCTCGAAGCCGTCACCGGGCGACGGGTCGCCTGGGCGGCGATCGGTCGGGAGGACGTGGTCGCCGTCGGTTCGGTGATCGCGGCGTACCTTGCTGGGAACGGGCGCGGCTACGTCTGGGGCAGCGGACTCAACCGTCCGCTCGGGGAGCTCGGCCTGACGCCGCCGACCAACGACGCGCGATTCGTCGCCGTGCGAGGACCCATGTCCAGGCGTGAACTCCGTCTCGATGTCGGCGTTCCGGTCGGAGATCCCGGGCTCCTCGCGAACCATCTCGTCATCGATCGCCCGGCCCGCACGGGCGGTTCAGCGGTCATTCCGCATTTCACCGTGTACAACAACCGTTCGGGGCGGCAGCGGATCGGGATGCTCAAACAGCGGGGATATCGAATACTGTCCCCGACCACCGAGCCGCGAGAAATGCTCAGGGGGATTCTGTCCGTCGACCGGGTCTACAGTTCGGGTCTGCACGGAGTGATCCTCGCGCACTCTATGGATCGGCCCGGCCGGCTCATCGATTTCGGCGACCACCGCACGCAGGCGAGTTACAAGTACCTCGACTACTACGCCTCGGTGGGCTCGGAGAATCCAGACGTCGCAGGGTGGAGGGACCTGTTGGGGAACGGCACACGACAGTCAGATCCGAACGGGATGGCGGCCGAGCTCGATCGGCTTCGTCCCGGCATCGAGTGTGCTCGGTCCGCACTCGTCGAAGCAGCGGAGGTCTTACGGTAGTGGCGACGACAGCACCAGACCGGGGGGAATCTGATGCACGATCGCGACAGCCGGTCCGTCGCTATCTCCGGTTCATGCCTGCGATGCGAAGCGCGTACATCGAACGCTTCCAAGGCTCGCCGGACTCCACGACGCTCTACCTGTACGGCGAGTACATCGATGAGTCGATCATCGATCGAACACGGTATCGACGAGCGCGAAGGCCCGCCGTCCTGCGGGCAATCCTGCGCTGGGAATACGAGACCCTTGCGTTGCCCGAGCCGTTCTGGATCACGCAGCTCCCGTTCGTGACGCTCCTCGCTCTGGCAGCGCGACTTCGAGCGACCCTCACCCGACGACGACTGGACATCGTCACGTACGCCATCGAGAACGCCGACAGCTCGCTCCTGCTCGGACTTCCGAGCCGGCTGCCCGCTCTGGTTCGGCGTCGGCTCCTGTCGTTGGTCGCATCTCCCTACGTTCATCTTCTGGATCGCGTCGCCTTCGGCACGGACGGAGCGCGGCGAAACTACCTTGAGGGACTCAACGGGGCTGTGCGCGAGCGGGTCTCGGCGCGCTCTCGCGTCTTCGAACCGCTGGCGCCGAACTGCTCCTGCATGTCAGGCGTCGACAAGATCGCGCACTCCGTTCTGTTTCTCGGTCCGTTCGAGGAACGAAAGGGCCTCGACGTGGTGCTGGAAATCTGGCCGGATGTCCTGAACGAGGTCCCCGATGCGATTCTCACCGTCTGCGGAGACGGTCCACTTCGAAGTGATGTCGAGTCGATGGCGCGACGCTACCCGGGCGTGCATCTGATCGCGGGAGCCTCCCGTTCGCAGATGCATCGACTTCTGGCTGAGGCAGGCATCCTCGTCACCCTGCCCAGACCGATGCGACGTTGGCGCGAGCAGATCGGTTTGAGCATCACCGAGGGACTCTCTCATGGCTGCCATCTCGTGACGACCGACCAGACGGGGCTGGCCGAGTGGTTGCGGAGCCACGCCCAAACCGTCGTCCCCGCTGAAGACGTCGTGGCAGCGAAAGAGGCGTTGACGTTCGCCATCCGCACCGGGCTCCCCGGCGCAGGGCCTGCGATGCCGACGACCGGCGGCCGAGCGCTCGCGGAACGGTGGATGTACGGAGGGCACGACCGATGAGGGAATGGCAAGGTCATGGCGATGAAGGGGCGCGAAGCGAGATGAGATGGTCGATCATCACCGTCTCGTTCAATAGCGCCGAGACTCTTCGCGCGCACTGGACCGGTTCGCTCCCCGAAGGAGTCGAGTGGTTGGTCGTGGACAACGACTCCGCGGATCGCTCGGTGGATGTCGCACGCAGCCTCGGCGCGCACGTGCTGCCGCTCGGCGAGAACATCGGCTTCGGGGCAGCCAACAACATCGGCTTCCAGGTGGCGAGAGGCACGTACGTCGCGTTCGTGAATCCCGACGTCACGGTCGACTTCGACTCCTTGCCGGTGCTCGAAAAAGCGCTGGGGGATGGCGGCGGGTTGGTCTCGCCGCAATTGACGTTCGGCGGCGGGGCCCTCCAGCCGAACGGCCGGCTCGCGCCGTCGTTCAGTAACAAGCTCCTCAGCCGCCTCGGACGGCGCCGCGCGATCGAGCGCTATCACGTCTACGCCGGCGCCGGCGAGAACGTATACGTCGCCTGGTTCATCGGTGCATCGGTGGTCGCGACGAAGGAGGATTTCATGAAGTTGGGCCCGCGCGGCCCGTGGGACGAGACCTTCTTCGTCTACTACGAAGACTCCGATCTCGGGCTCCGCGCGTGGCGCGAGGGCCTGACCGTCAGAATCATCGGGGATGCGAGGTGGGAGCATTCGTGGTCGCGCGACACGATGCGCCCGAGCCTGCGACCCTGGCTGCTGGAGTTCGCGTCCATGGCGAAGTTCTACTCGCGGTACCCCGACCTCGTCATCGGCTCGGGTCGATCGAGATTCCGACCGCACCACGAACGCTGGGGAACCACGGTGAAGGAGATCGCACGCGAGAAGCGCGAGTCTCCGGAGATCTCGTTGTGCTTGACGGTACTCGACGAGGCTGCGACGATCCCCACGTTTCTCGCCGCTCTGGAGCGGCAGACACTGATGCCCACGGTGGTCATCGTCGCGGACGGTGGTTCACGCGACGAGACGGTGGCGCTCCTGCACGCGTGGAATCCTCCGTCGGGAACGCGTCTCGTGGTGATTGAAGCTCCCGGGGCGAACATCTCCGAGGGCAGGAATCGTGCGATCGGCGAGGCTGAAACCGAGTGGATCGCCGTGACCGACGCCGGGACCGATCTGATGCCGGATTGGCTGGAACGGCTGTCCGAGGAGATGGAACCCGGCGTCTCCGTCGTGAGCGGCTTCTTCGAGCCGCAACCCGGCACATTCATCGCTTCGACCATCGGGGCGGTGATCACTCCGCTTGCGTCGGAGGTGGATCCGGAGACGTTCCTGCCCTCGAGCCGTTCGGTCGCGTTCCGGCGTCAGGTATGGGTTGATGCAGGGGGATATCCGGAGTGGTTGGACTACTGCGAGGACCTGATCTTCGATCTTCAAGCGAAGCACAACGGGGCCGTCTTCGCATTCGCAAGGACGGCAGTGGTTCGTTGGGACGCTCGCCCGACGCTCGCCGCCTTCGGTCGACAGTACTACCGGTACGCGCGTGGTGACGGGAAATCGGGGTTGTTCGCGCGCCGCCACATCGCGCGGTACCTGGCCTATGTCGTGGGTGCCGTACTGCTCTCGAGTGCGTGGCGCAAAGGATCAGGTTGGCCGATCGCGGCGTTGGGCGCCGGCGGAGTGGCGTACCTGGCGAAGTTCTTCCGACGGGTCGAACGGCGTCGAGGTCCAGTCGTCAGCCATCCGACCGCATCATTCCTGTTGACGCCGTTGGTCGTCGTCATCGGTGATGTCGCGAAGATGCTCGGCTACCCAGCCGGCCTGATCTGGCGGAGACGTCGGGGGGAGGCCGAGTGATGGTCGTTCGCCACGATGCCGTCGTTGCTGAGAAGCGTACGCTCGCCGTTCCCGGACACTCCGCTCCGCTGACGGCGCTGTTCTTCGTGACGCTCCTGACGACGGTGTCCCGCGGCGCAATCGAGCTGATCGTCGGCAAGTCGCTCGCATACGGCATTCAGGTCGCCGTCATCGCGCTGTTCCTCGGAGTCCTGCTCGCCACAGGCGCTCGATCCACGAGGCGGCTCACGCCGAACCTGGTCGCCGCGTACCTCTTCCTGCTTGCGGCATTGGCATCGATGGTGGTCTCGTCGGTGGTGAGCGGCATCGACTATGCCTGGCTCTACGTCGTCGTCATGTGCTTCTACGTGGTCATCCTGATCGCCTGCAACAGCTTCGAGTTCGCGGCTGTCGTTCGCATCGCCGTCGGGCCTGTCGTCAGGGCGGTGGCCGTCATCATGATCGGTGTCGCCCTGAGTCAGCAGTATCTCGGCTTCCGAGTCTTTCAAGGCAACGATTCCGGCACATTCGGAACGACGCTGAGACCTGCCTCGCTGACCGGGAGCTTCCTGCACTACCCGATCGCCCTCTCCCTCCTGGCATTCGCACTGCTCGGCATCTACGCGCAGACGCGGCGGCCGAGCTATCTCGTCGTCGGACTGCTCAGCTTCGTCGGGGTCGCCGCCAGCCTCTCCAGGTCCGGGCTGGTGCTGTGCATCGTCGGCCTGGCAGCAGGCTTCGTGCTGATGCGAGACCTGAACGGCAAGCTCAAGCTCCTCGTGGTGGTGGTGGTCGGCATACTGCTGCTCGCGCTCGCCGGGCCATCCGATCTGCTGTTGAGTCGCATGCTCAGCATCTTCCAGGCGGATGGCGCTGGAAATGCGGTTCGCCTGGGTCAGTGGAGTCACCTGCTCGGCGAGTGGTTCGCGTCGCCGCTCGTCGTCGGGAGTCAGACCGGTGTCTACACCAACGTCACCGGGAACTTCGCGAGCGTCGAGAGCAGCGTGGCGGAGTCGAGCGTGCTGCAGCAGTTGATCAACTTCGGACTCGTCGGCTTGATCGCCTTCTACGCGGTGATGATCGGAAGCGTGCGTGCCTGTCCGTCGAAGACTCCGTGGTTTCGTGCGGGACTCGTCGGCGCGTTGGCGCAGAGTTTCGTCTATCAGTCGGTCGAGGTCCTTCCATTCATGGTGATCTTCGCGCTCATGCCGGTCATCGCTGCACGGTATCGCTCCATCGGAACGGCGCCTCCCCTTCTCCGCGCACCAGGGCTACGCTACTGATCGTGACGCCGTCTTCCGGGGGTGGGGAGTCGTCGAGTCGGAACCATGGGGATGGGTCGTCCGATCGACGCAGCGAGTCGAGCCATGCACGAGCATCGCGTCGACCCGCTTCGGCACAGGATCGGCATCATTCGAGTTCCGGCCGCTCCCACCACCACCACCACCACCGATCGAGGCGGGCACGCCGCGCCAAACGTCGCCGACGCATCCTCGTCTGGTCCGCCGTCGGGGTTGGGACGCTCCTCGTGCTCGCCGCCGCCTGGGTGGGCATTCGGGCTTTCCTCGCCAAGGGCGAACTCGAGGCCGCTGTTCCCCTTGCGACGACGATTCGGCAGTTGGTGATCGACGGCGACGCCGATGCCGCGCAGGGTTCGGCAGGCGAGTTGGCCGGCCGCGCGGCATCCGCTGCCTCGTTGACGGGCGACCCGATCTGGCGCGGCGCCGAACTCGTGCCGTTCGTCGGGCCGAACCTCGAAGTGATGCGCGTCATGGCGGCATCCGTCGATCTCATCGCCCGCGACGCCGTCGTGCCGTTGGCGACCAGTGCGGGCGCCGTCGACGTTGCCGCGTTCGCCCCTTCGGGCGGGGGCGTCAACCTGCAGCCGCTGGTCGAGATGCAGCCTGCCGTGCACGCCGCGCGAGTGGCTTTCGATGGAGCAAAGGCGGCGCTCGCGGTCGATACTGTCGCCGAAGCGCAGGTGATCGGACCGCTCGCCGATGCGCGCGACGAACTGACAGCGATGGTCGTCGAGACGGGTGCGACGATTGCCGGGCTCGATCGTGCTGCGCAGCTGCTGCCCGCGATGCTCGGTGCAAACGGACCTCGTGACACGCTGCTCCTGTTCCAGAACAACGCCGAACTGCGCTCGACAGGTGGCGTCTCCGGAGCTCTTGCCACACTCCACGCCGAGGGCGGGGCGGTCACGATGGCACAACAGGCGAGCTCGAGCGACTTTCCGAAGTACACCCCGCCGGTCGTGCAACTCCCGATCGAAACGCGCGCGCTGTGGGGCGACAACACGGCCAGCTACATCCAGGACGTCAACTTCACGCCGCAGTTCCCGCTCGCTGCAACGATCGCCCGCGAGATATGGAAGCGGAAGTTCGGCACCGAGGTGCAGTCCGTCGTCGCGGTCGACCCGGTGACGCTGAGCTATCTGCTTCGGGCGACCGGGCCGATCGCTCTCGGCACCGGCGAGGTGCTCACGAGCGAGAACGCCGTGCAGTTCCTCTTGCGCGATGTCTATGCGCGGTACCCGGTCGGACAGCAGGATGCGATCTTCGCAGAAGTCGCGGCCGCCGCCTTCGGCGCCATCACGGCTGGAGGCATCCAACCGGAGCCGCTCATCCAGGCGCTCGCTCAGGCGGGCGCCGAGCGCCGCATCCTGATCTGGAACGCGAATGTCGATGAGCAGGCGATCCTCGCCGACACGACGCTCGCCGGCGGGCTGCCGGTGAGCGATGACGGGCGTCAAGCGTTCGGTGTCTATCTCAACGACATGACCGGGTCGAAGATGGACACATATCTCGACGTCGAGTTCGGCGTCGGCTCGGTCACCTGCCGGAACGACGGCTTGCCGAACTATGAGATCGTGGTGCGGTTGACGAATACGGCGCCGGCGGACGCTGCAACGAGCCTGACCGCGTACGTGACCGGGGGTGGCCGATTCGGCACACCACCGGGCTCGATCACCACATCCGTGCACGTCTACAGCGCTCAGGGCACATACAACCTCGGCGTCATGCTCAACGGCGAGCCGACGGGGTACCACCCGACCTCTGACGCCGGATACACGCTCAGCAAGGTCGTCGCCCGGCTGGCGCCGGGGGAGAGCGCCGAGTATCGGTTCGGGTTCCTCGGCGGCGAAGCGGGTGAGAAGAAGCCCCTCATCGAAGCGACACCACTCGTTTACACACCAGTAACATCCGGGGTCGCGCTTTCCTGTGACTCTGCCCTATGGTGATGGAGTGTCATCTTTCGGGGAGGTGGCACCTCCGGGGGGACTCCGATCAGGCGTTTCTCCGCGCTCATGAAGCAATACTGGGGGGTAAACGCAATCATGATCAGAAAGATTCTTGCGACCGTCGCCATTGCGGCTGTCGCGCTCATCGCAGCGCCGACTGTCGCTCAGGCAGCCGGCTACACCGGCCAGGGAACCAATCTCACGCTCACGGTCGGCGAAGTCGGCACCATGACGTTCAGCGGGCTGCCGGCCAGCACACCGTCGACGGCAACCGCGCCAGACGCCGTCACCTTGGCGGTACTGAAGGCATCGAGCGCCGCGAAGCCGACGGATGCGTCCGGCTCGGTGACGTACAACGTTTCGTCGAACACACCGGGCACTTACACGATCACCGCGACAGCGGGTCAGTACGTCGCCACGGGGACACTGACCGTGGTTCCCGCCGACTCGGCCGCCAGCACCGGTATCGCCGCGACGGGATACGACATGCCGATGCTGTGGCTCTGGATCGCCGGCGGCGCGCTGCTGCTCGGCGCGGCACTCATCGTCGTTCTCAACACCGTGCGGCGTGGCCGCAACCAGGCCTGAGTCTGCTGCAGCGCACCGCTGAGCAGTCCCGCGGCCTCCCGCTCGCGCGGTGGAGTCCCGGATCAGCTGATCCGGGACTCCACCGCGCGCTGGCGTTCCACCACCACCGATGGCGCTGACGGCGACCACGTCGCGCGTCATCGGCGTCGACACGGCGCGAGGGCTCGCGCTGATCGGCATGTTCGTCGCGCACGTCGCTCCTGCCGCCGACGACGCCGGAATCGCCGCGCTTCTCGCCGTCGCCGATGAGCGGCCCCGACTTCTCTTCGCTCTCACCGCCGGCGTGGGGCTCGGATTCATCACCGGTGGCACCCGTCCGATGCCCGATGAGGGGCGATCCCGCGGCATCCTGCGCCGGCAGATCGCGATCCGTGCGATCGCGCTGATCGTCTTGGGGCTGACCATCGCGTACACGTTGCACCCGCTGGTATACATCATCCTCGACGTCTACGGCCTTGCCTTCCTCATCACGCTGCCGCTGCTCTTCCTGCCGCCCCGAGTCACCCTCGGACTCGGCATCGGCCTGCTCGCGGTCGCGCCCGCGCTGGCCGAGATCGCCACGCGCACCGAATTCGCCGGTGACGTCCGTGCAACTCCGTTCGGCATCCTCGCCGATTGGGTCGTCGGTGGTGCGTACCCGGTGATCGTCTGGGTGCCGGTCATGCTCATCGGACTCGCGCTCGCACGGCTGGACCTCGGGTCCGCCCGAACCGTCGCGCTCACCGGCCTCTTCGGTCTCGCAGCCGCATGGGTGCTGTTGCCGCTCGCGGCGACATTGCCCGCGCCGGAGTTGGCGTCGGATGCCGCGTGGTCCGTGCCGTTGCGCGCCTCGCTCGAAACCTTCGCCAACGTCGGCGTCGGCGCCGCCGTGCTGGCCGTGCTGCTCTGGCTCACCGGTCTCGCGTGGTCCGGTGTGCGCCGAGTCGCGACTGCACTGGCGTCACCCGTCACCGCGATGGGCTCGATGCCGCTCACGATCTACACCGTGCACCTCGTCGTCATCGCGTCGGCGGTTCGCACGGACCCCGAGACCGGAGTGCTCACCGACAACTCGTGGGCCCTGGTCGTTGGCCTCATCGTCGGATCGATGCTCTTCGCGTGGCTGTGGCGGCGGTTCATCGGCCGCGGTCCGCTGGAGTGGGCGCTGGGCGTGTTGAGCGGGCGGTCGCGCCGCTCAGCCGGCGACGTGACGTGAACCGCCGGTCGAGCGTGCCACGACCGCGAATGCTGCGCCCAGTGCGACCCCGAGGGTGTTGGCGATGACGTCGGAGACCGTGGCCACCCGCGAGGGGATTGCGAGTTGAACGAGCTCGATGACCGTGCTGCCGAGGCATCCGGCAGCGATGATCATCCACACCGGTACGCGGTCGAACGCCAGCCTCGCCAGCAGACCGATCGGTGCGAACAGCACGATGTTCGCGGTGAACTCGAGCGCCACGGCCGCCGGTTGGCGAGGCACGCCGAACGAAGCCAGCGAGTCTGCTGCCCACCACACGAACCCAGTGACCCGAGCGGCGTCCTGGGCGGGGGAGAAGACGATGAGCGCGACCACGACCAAGTACGGCACCAGCAGGATGCGGGCGATCCGGTGCAGGCGATCGCGCGGCGGGTCTGCCGGGTCGACGACCCCCGTCGCGGCATCCGATGTTCGCTCGTCGTTCGACTCCATCCCAGCCATGTTAGGCGGCGCCACGGGGACTGGAAAGGAGAATGGGCGGCTCGTACGAGAGAATGAGAATCCACCCCGAACGAAGGGCTCTCAATGCGCATCTCGGTCATCGGCTGCGGGTATCTCGGTGCAGTGCACGCTTCGGCAATGGCCGAGCTTGGCCACGAGGTCGTCGGCATCGATGTCGACGAACGCAAGATCGCAGCGCTGACGGCCGGCCGGCCGCCGTTCTACGAGCCCGGTCTGCCCGAGATCCTGAAATCGGCGACCGCCACCGGGCGGCTGCGATTCAGCACCGACATCGCGGACGCTGCGGATGCCGAGGTGCACTTCGTCGCCGTCGGCACGCCGCAAGCCGCCGGTACGACAGCGGCCGACATCTCGTTCGTCGATGCTGCGTTCAGTGGGCTGCTGCCGTACCTCGCCGAAGGCTCGCTGGTGGTCGGCAAGAGCACCGTGCCCGTCGGTACGGCCGCGCGTCTCGCCGCGCGCCTGGCCGAGGAGGCACCGCACGCGAGCCTCGCGTGGAACCCGGAGTTCCTACGTGAGGGGTTTGCCGTGAAGGACACCCTCGAACCCGATCGGTTGGTCTACGGGGTCGCGACGAACGACGAGGGACACGCGGCATCGGTGCTCGATCACGTCTACCGTGCCGCTATCGAAGCGGGCACACCTCGAATCGTCACCGACTATGCGACGGCCGAGCTCGTGAAAGTCGCTGCGAACGCGTTCCTCGCCACGAAGATCAGCTTCATCAATGCCATGTCCGAAATCGCCGATGCGACCGGCGCGGATGTCACGGCCCTTGCCGACGCCATCGGGCACGATGTGCGCATCGGGCGGCGCTTTCTCAACGCGGGCGTCGGGTTCGGGGGTGGCTGCCTGCCGAAAGACATCCGCGCGTTCACCGCACGCGCCGAAGAGCTCGGACGCGGAGACGCCGTCGCTTTCCTCAAAGAGGTCGACACGATCAACCTGCGTCAGCGTCAGCGCGTCGTCGACCTCGCAGTGGCAGCGCTCGGGGGTTCGGTGTACCGCAAGAAGATCGCGGTGCTCGGGGTCACCTTCAAGCCCGAATCCGACGATGTGCGCGACTCGCCCGCCCTCGACGTCGCCGTTCAACTGAATGGCCTCGGCGCCGACGTCATTGCGACCGACCCCCACGGTGTTGAGAATGCGCGCGCGCGGCACCCACAGCTGGAGTACGCGTCGACGACGCGCGATGCACTCCACGGCGCCGAACTCGTAGTGCTCGTCACCGAATGGCGAGAGTACCGATCGCTCGACCCTGCCCATGTCGCGACGCTCGTCGCGGGGCGCCGCATCATCGACGGCCGAAACGTGCTCGATCCAGCTGCGTGGCGCAGCGCCGGCTGGGAGTTCCGCGGCCTCGGTCGCCCGTAGCCCGAGTCTCGCTCGATCCACCGGACGGAAACAGAAGAACCCCCTCCGTGAGGAGGGGGTTCTCACCCGGTCGGGGTGACAGGATTTGAACCTGCGACCTCGTCGTCCCGAACGACGCGCGCTACCAAGCTGCGCCACACCCCGGGTCGGCCCTTGCGGGCCTCATCAAGAATAGCCGATAAATGACGGTGGCCCGACCACCGCCCGATCACACTATTCGGTGGGTACGAGCGTCAGCAGCGTGGCCTCGGGCGGGCACGCGAACCGCACCGGAGCGTAGATCGAGGTGCCGAGTCCGGCCGAAACGTTGAGGAACGCAGAGCGGAAGCCGTGCCGCCAGACGCTGAGCCCCTTCACCTGGTCGCGAGGGATGTCGCAGTTCGTCACGAGTGCACCGAACCCGGGCACGCACACCTGCCCGCCATGCGTATGACCGGCGAGCATCAGCTGGGCGCCGTGATTCACGAACGAGTTCAACACGCGTTGATACGGAGCGTGGGTCACGCCGACGGTCACGGTGGAGCGGGCGGCGGATGCCTCGTCGGGCCAAGTCTCGTCGCCGAGCGGGTCGTCGGCGCGCAACTCGTCGATCGCCGCCGTGATGAGATCGAGCCGGTCGTATCCCTTGTGCGGGTCATCGACGCCGAAGAACTCGAAATGCGTACCGCGAAGGTCGAGCGCGACAGCGGTGTTGTCGAGATCGTGCCAGCCGAGCTCGTCGAAGAAAGCGTGCAGCTCGGCGATGTCGAGTACCTTCGCCCGTGGCCCGAGTCGTGACGGGCCGGTGAAGTACGCGAACGGGTTCTTCGGCTGCGGCCCGAAGTAGTCGTTCGAACCGTTGACGAAGACTCCCGGCACACCGCGGAACGCCTCCAATGCGAGACGAATGCCCTCGATGCCGCGCTCGTGGCCGAGATTGTCACCGGTGTCGACGATGAGGTCGGGCTTCAGGTTCGCGAGACTTCGCACCCACTCCTGTTTGTCGCGCTGCCACGGCGCCATGTGCAGGTCGGAGAGGTGCAGCACGCGGATCGGCGCAGCGCCTGGAGGGAGCACCGGAACGTCGGCCTGTCTGAGCGTCCAGCGTGTGCGCTCGACGAGGCTGCCCCAGGCGAACGCGGCGGCGCCGGCTGCGGCGATCGCGATGGCGATCGCCGCAACCGGTGAGGTTCGAGTCTTCGTCACCGGTTGCCGGCTAATCGTCGGCCGGGGGCAGAGTGGGGAGTCCAGCAGCATACGTCACGCTGACAGTCTCACCCTTTTTCGTGGCGGTGCCCGCCGCAGGCGTCTGGCCGTTGACGGTACCGCTCTGGCCGCCGCCGCCGCCCTGGAATTTCAGCCCGACCTGTTCGACCGCGGCCTTCGCCTGATCCTTCGTCATGCCGGTGAGGTCTGGCACGGTGACACCTTGACCGTTGCTCGTAGAAACGCGGACGGTCGAGCCTCGACCGGCCAATCCGCTGGGGTCTTGGCTGGCGACGGTGCCCGGCGGAAGGTCTGAATCGACGTCGCCCGCGTGTTCGAAGCCGAAGCCGGCCGATTCGAGCGCTTGCTTTGCGGCGTCGAGTGAGAGCCCGACCACGTTCGGCACTTCGGTCTGTACGTTCTTCAGGGCGCCCTCGGCAGGATCAGGGAATTCGTCGCCGCCGTACTTCGCGTTCGCGACGGACATGACGCGCGGCCAGATATAGTGTCGGATCTGCGCGGCCTGCCCGGCGTCGAAATACTCGTTCCGTAGGTTGACGTGGCCACTCGCGTTGAACACCCCGGCGACCGTGGCAACCTTCGTCGACGTGCCGCTCATCCAAGTGGCTTCGTTGTTGTCGGAGGTTCCGGTCTTGCCGGCCATCGGGACCCACGGCTCGGTGCGTCCATTCGAACTGGTGGCGGATCCCTGACTCAGCACGCGTTCCATGGCATATGCCATGCCGGCGGCTACATTGGGGTCGACGGACTGCGCGCAATCCGCCGTCGGGGGAGCAACCTCGTTGCCAGCACCGTCGATGATCTTGTCGATCGCGATCGGCTTGCAGACGTTGCCGTTGCCGCCGACACCGGCGAACGCTGCGGCCATGGTGAGCGGCGCGATCTCGTTGGTGCCGAGGATCGTAGCCGGGCTCTGTACGAGCGGGGCGCTGTCTGCGCGGTGCACCCCGAAGGACTCCGCCGTCTTGCGGATACCGCAGAGGTCGAGTTCTTTCGCCATGGCGACGAAGCCCGTGTTCGTGGAGTTGATCGTCGACTGCAGGGCGGTCATGCTGCCGCCGTTGCCGCCCTCGTCGTTCTTCGGGTTCCATCCGGGCGCTGACTGGGGGCCGTTGCAGCTGTCTTGGAACGTGCCCCAGTCCGACTTGCGGCGCCCGTCGACGCTCTCATTCAGCGAGTGTCCTTCGGCGAGCCATTCGCCGACCGTGAAGATCTTGTACGTCGAGCCGGGCTGGAAGCCTGACGAGCCGCCGTAGGCCTGGTCGGTATTGAAATTGACGGCCGACGCGGTACCGCCGCTTGCGGCGATCACGTCAGGATCGTTGGAGTAATCCTTGTTCTGCGCCATGGCGAGAACGCGGCCGGTGCCGACCTGTACCGAGACGGAGACCGCGCCGACATCGAATGATGAGGCGAACGGCACGAGTTCGCGGATCGCGGTGTCCGCGGTGGACTGCAGGTCCATATCGAGCGTCGTGTACACCTGCAAGCCGCCCTGTTCGAGCATCTGCACGCCTTCGTCAAGATCTTCGGTCTCGGGCTTGTCGTAGTGCTGAAGGATGACGTTCTTGACGTAGTCGCAGAAGAACCCGGCGCCGTTCGGCGCTGACTGGCAGCCGGTGCTCGGTTCGGTGATCACCGGGGCGATCGGCGTGGCGACGGCGGCGTCGTGCTCTTCCTGCGTGATCTTCTTGTACTCGAGCATGCGGTCGAGGATGTAATCACGCCGCTCCTTGTTGGCCGCGTACGGTGTCGGGGTTCCGGCCGCATCGACGCTGGCCGCGCCGTTCTCCTCGTCTTCGGGGCGATCGAGTCGGAACTTCTCGGGGTTGTTCGTCATCGCGATGAGGCTCGCCGCTTCGGGCAGGCTGATGTCGACCGCATGTTTTCCGAAGTAGTACATGGCTGCGGATTCGACGCCGTAGACCCGCCCACCGAAAGCGGCGATGTTGAGGTAACCCCTCAGGATGTCGTCTTTCGGATACTCCTTCTCAACCGAGATCGCGAGCCGGATCTCTTTGAGCTTCCGATCGGGCGACGTCTTCGTCGCTTCTTCGATCGCCTTCTCGCGCTCCTCTTCGTTGGCGTACTTTCGGACGGCATTGTTGATGAGCACGTTCTTGACGTACTGCTGCGTGATGGAGGAACCACCCTGGGTGGCTCCGCCGATGACGTACTCGTTGAGGGCCGCGCGAAGCGTGCCCTGCACGTCGACGCCGCCGTGCTCGTAGAACCGGGGGTCCTCACCGGCGATCGCGGCATCCTTGAGGTATTGGCTGATCTGCTCCCAGGCGACCTCTTCGCGGTCCTGGTCGAAGAAGGAGGCGAGGAGCACTGGGGAGCCGTCGGCCGCCGTCGCGTAGATGTCGGACTTCTCTGCGAGCGCGCCGATCTCGAGATAGCTCGGCATGTTCTCGAACACGGAGATGCTGTTGTTCGCGGCCATACCGGTGACGGCGAGGGCCGGAGTCACGGCGGCCGTGACGAGCACGCCGGCGAGAGCGCTCATGCCGACGAAGCCGAGAATTCCGACGCCGACGTCGCTCATCGTACGTTTTTGGGCAGACATATAGTGGAGCTTAACGGAGAAGGCTGACAAATCCCGCTATGCAGGTCGTCGGCCGTTTCGTGGCGCAGGCGCGCCGATCCCCGCGGATTCCGCGCCCAATCGACCTCGCCGGAACGTGCACGATCACTCGTCGCGACCGAGCGACCCTAAAGAGATGAGGAACCCATGGCGACTTGGGAGTACATCACCACCCCGCTGCTGATTCACAACACGGCGGCGATCCTGAACAACTGGGGCTCAGAGGGGTGGGAGCTCGTGCAGATCGTGCAGGGACCAGAGGGTGGGCTCGTCGCCTACTTGAAGCGCCCGACCGGTGGCGAGTCGTCCGCTGCGGCATCCGCCGGCGCTGCCGCGGCAGCCCAGGCCGCAAAGCAGTTCGAGGGTCAGGCCTGATGGCCGCGATCGAAGCGCGCCTGGCGGAACTCGGCATCGACCTGCCCGAGGTCGCACCACCCGTCGCGGCCTACGTGCCCGCCGTCATCACCGGCGCGCACGTCTACACCTCGGGGCAGTTGCCCTTCACCGCGGGCGCGCTGCCAGCCACCGGCAAGGTCGGCGACGGGCCCGGACTGGTTCCCGCTGCCGACGCGAAGGCGTACGCTCGCACCGCCGCACTCAATGCCCTGGCGGCGGTGCGCGCCGAGATCGGTTCGCTCGACCGCGTCACCCGTGTCGTGAAGCTCGTCGGCTTCGTGGCATCCGACCCGGCCTTCACCGGCCAGCCGGGTGTCATCAACGGCGCGTCCGAGGTGCTCGGCGAGATCTTCGGCGATGCAGGGCGCCACGCCCGCTCGGCCGTCGGCGTCGCCGTGCTGCCCCTCGACTCGCCGGTCGAGCTCGAGCTCGTGGTCGAGTTCGAGTAGCAGGCCGACACGGTACGAACAACAGGCACGAACGACCGATGCCGCGGCGGGATCGCTCCCGACGCGGCATCCGTCGTTGGTAGCGGTGGTTGCCCTACTTCACCTGCTCGCTGATGACCTGCATGATCGAGGTGTCGGCGAGCGTCGTCGTGTCGCCGATCTCGCGACCCTCTGCGAGGTCGCGCAGCAGTCGTCGCATGATCTTGCCCGAGCGCGTCTTGGGCAGCTCGTTGACGATGAACACCTGGCGAGGTCGGGCGATGGCTCCGATCTGCTGCGCGACGTGCTTGCGCAATTCGTCGCTCGCCTCCGCGATGTCGGTGACCCGGTCGGCCTGGCTCGTCTTGAGGATGACGAAGGCGACGACGGCTTGGCCGGTGGTCTCGTCGGATGCCCCGACGACGGCAGCCTCGGCCGTCCACGGGTGGGCGACGAGCGAGGACTCGATCTCGGCGGTCGACAGACGGTGGCCCGAGACGTTCATGACGTCATCGACCCGGCCGAGCAGCCAGATGTCGCCGTCTTCGTCGCGGCGCGCGCCATCGCCGGCGAAGTACTTGTCGCCGAACTTCTCCCAGTACGTCTCCTTGAAGCGCTCGGGGTCGCCCCAGATGCCGCGCAGCATCGACGGCCACGGCTCGGTGATCGTGAGCAGGCCGCCGCCTTCGCCCTCGATCGGGGTGCCCTCGTCGTCGACGATGTCGAGCGAGATGCCGGGGATCGCCACTTGCGCCGAACCTGGCTTGAGGTCGGTGATGCCGGGCAACGCCGAGATCATGATCGCGCCGGTCTCGGTCTGCCACCACGTGTCGACCACGGGGATGGAACCGCCGCCGATGACGTGGCGGTACCAGATCCACGCTTCCGGGTTGATCGGTTCACCGACCGATCCGAGCACGCGGAGCGAACGCACGTTGAAGTCGCGAACGACGTCGCGGCCCTGCTTCATGAAGGAGCGGATCGCGGTCGGCGCCGTGTAGAGGATCGAGACCTTGTACTTCTCGATGATCTCCCACCAGCGGCCGGGGTGCGGCGTGTCGGGCGTGCCCTCGTAGAGCACCTGTGTCGCGCCGTTCGCGAGCGGTCCGTAGACGACGTACGAGTGGCCGGTGATCCAGCCGACGTCGGCGGTGCACCAGTACACGTCGCGCTCGGGGTGCAGGTCGAACACGTTCTTGTGGGTGAACGCGGTCTGCGTGAGGTAGCCGCCCGAGGTGTGCAGGATGCCCTTGGGATTGCCGGTCGTGCCCGAGGTGTAGAGGATGAACAGCGGATGCTCCGCATTGAAGCCCTTGGCCTCGTGCTCGGCCTCGACGGTGGCGAGTTGCTCGCTCCACCAGACATCCCGACCCTCGGTCCAGGCGACATCGCCGCCGGTGCGGTTCACGACGAGCACGGAGCGCACTGTGGTCTCGGCTGCCTCGATGGCCTCGTCGACGGTCGGCTTCAGCGGGAAGGCCTTGCCTTTGCGGTAGCCGCCGTCGGCGGTGATGACGACCTCGGCCTGAGCGTCGTCGATGCGCGCCTGAAGGCTCTTCGACGAGAAGCCGCCGAACACGACGGAGTGCACGGCGCCGATGCGTGCGCACGCGAGCATCGCGACCACGGCTTCGGGGATCATCGGCAGGTAGATCGCGACGCGGTCGCCGTCGTTGACGCCGAGTGCGAGCAGTGCGTTCGCGGCGCGCTTGACCTCTGCGGTGAGTTCGGCGTAGGTGATCGCACGGCTATCGCCGGGCTCGCCCTCGAAGTGGAGGGCGACGCGATCGCCGAGACCGGCCTCGACGTGCCGGTCGAGGCAGTTGTAGGCGACGTTCAGCTCTCCGTCGTGGAACCACTTCGCGAAGGGCGGGTTCGACCAGTCGAGAGTCTGCGTGAACGGGGTGCTCCATGTCAGGAGCTCTCGGGCCTGTTCGGCCCAGAAGCCGAGGCGATCGCTCGCGGCTTCCTCGTAGAGTCGTGCGTCGGCGACGGCTTGGGCGGCGAACTCGGGACTCGGGCGGAATCGCCGGATCTCTTCGAGTGCGTGGTCGATCTGAACGGTCATGGTTCTTCAGTCGCTCCTTCGCGAGTGCTACTTCTGATGGGTCGCCTGCCCACGCAGCAGACTACCGGCCGCTCGAGTGCATGCGGAATCGCGTCGTCGCAGTGCGTCGCGGGGCGTTCTGGTGGATGATTGGACCAGCTTCCTGTGTGCAAGCGCAGAGAAATCTGTATGTCGGCACAAATGAGGACAAAAAATGCTTGCGCATCCTTCTGCAAGCCGTATGCTGATTACCGCCCGAACACTCGTTTCGAGGCCTGCAGCGCTCGTGATTCCCCCCAATCCTTGCGCTGCCGAGGCGGCACCTGTTCCCCCCAATGGGTGCCGCCCCCTTTCGTTAATGGGCCGCCGCGAAATCGGCGGCCGACGGGTCGAGTCCTTCTCCACAACGGTGTGGGGGAGGCTCTTTCCGTCTCCGGGGCGGCAAACCGGCGATCCAGCTGCGCGATACGTCAGGGCAGCACTTCCTGCAACCGTGTCCCGGTGCGTGTGAGCCTCGAGTCCTCCTCCACAACCGCGTGAGCGAGATTCCTTTCCCACCTGCGGTCGATCCCGTGTCTTCTGCCGGTCGTCCCTTCCTACGCTCGCCACATGACCCTTCCCTTCGTGGCGTCGCCCTCCTGGCAGCACGAGCCCCCGGCGTCCACTGCGGCCGAACTGGCGTACGCGCCGCGCGGCACCGGTCAGCCGGGGGCAGAGGTGGCGCTGGCTTCGGGCGAAACGTCGGCCGACGCCGCAATCTCGCAAGGTGGAGCGCTCGACGCGGCTGCGCGTGCCGACCCTGCGAGGGCCGGCGCCGTGGATCTGTCGCTCCTCGGCCCGCTCGAGCCGTTCGCCTCGACGGGTCCCGTCACCGATCTCTTCGTGAACGGCGACCGAGGCCTCTGGATCGACCGGGGTTCGGGTGCCGAACACGAGCCCTCGTGGGCGGCCGACGAGTCCGAGGTGCGCGCGCTGGCTGTGCGTCTCATCGCACGCGGCGGTCGGCACATCGACGAGGCGACGCCGGCCGTCGATGTGCGGCTGGGTCGCGGCATCCGAGTGCACGCCGTCTTGCCGCCGGTGTCGTCGACGGGCACGACGATCTCGGTGCGGGTTCCACGCCCCGGCGGGTTCTCGCTCGCCGCGCTCGCGCGGGCCGGCATGGTCGATGCCGCGCACGAGAGCGAGCTCCGCGTGGCCGTGGCGTCGCGCAAGAACCTGCTCGTCACCGGTGCCGGCGGCACCGGCAAGACCACCCTGCTCGCCGCGCTCCTCGCTGAGGCACCGTCGCATGAGCGGCTCGTGATCATCGAAGATGTCGCCGAGCTTCAGGTCGAGCACCCGCACGTCGTCTCGCTCGAGGCGCGACAGGCGAACCTCGAGGGCAGCGGTCGGGTCGGTCTCGATGCACTGCTCCGTGAGGCGCTCCGCATGCGTCCCGATCGACTGGTGGTGGGCGAATGCCGAGGCGGCGAACTCCGGGAACTCCTCGCGGCACTCAACACCGGTCACGACGGCGGCGCCGGCACCCTGCACGCGAACTCGCTTGCCGACGTGCCGGCGCGCCTCGAGGCGCTGGGATCGATCGCCGGGCTCTCGCCCGATGCACTCGCCCGGCAGACCGTCAGCGCCTTCGACCTCGTGCTGCATCTCGAGCGGGTCGACGGCAGGCGCAGGCTCGCGCAGATGGGGCGGTTCGAGCAGCGCGGCGACCGACTCGTCGTCGAGGCGATGTGAGCGAGCGGATGCCCCGGGCGACGCGGTTCCGCGCAATGACCCGGCTGCAACGACGGTTCGCGCGACGACGGCGCGATCCGGCGGGTGAGGTCGACGCGATCGCCGCGATCACCGAGCGGCTTGCGGTGCTGCTCGCGGCGGGCGTACCGGCGTCGAGCGCGTGGCGTCACGTCGGCGTCGACTCGGCAGCCGACGCTGACGCCGGGGTGCTCGCGATGGCTGCGTCTGCGGCGCACGGCGGCGACCCGGTTGCCCCGGCCATCGCCACAGCGCGACGCGAGCACCCGGAGGCATCGACAGCCTGGCCGGTGCTCGCGGCGGCGTGGTCGGTCGCGGCCGAGTCTGGAGCTCCGCTCGCCGGCAGCCTGCGCGCCCTCGCGGTGGTGCTGCGCGACGAGGCGCAGTTGCGGCGCGAGGTGCGGGCGGCACTCGCCGGTCCGGCCGCGAGCGCCCGTCTCGTCATGGCGCTGCCCGCGATCGCGCTGGTGTTCGGGGCCACACTCGGGTTCGACACGATCGGGGTGCTCTTCGGCAACCCGATCGGCATCGCTTGCCTGCTGCTCGGAATCGTGTGCCTCTGCATCGGCCAGCGCTGGAATTCCGCGCTCGCCGCCCGTGCCGGGCGTTCACGGCTCGATGCCGGGCTCGAACTCGAGCTGCTCGCGATCGCGATGTCGAGTGGAACGTCGATCGACCTCGCGCGAAAGCTCGCACGTCGTTCGATCGAGGAGCACGTTCCGCACGCGGGCGACGGGAGCGAAGTCGAGGCGGTGCTCGGTCTGGCTGCTCGCGCGGGCGCCCCCGTCGGTGAACTCCTCCGCGCAGAGGCGTTCCGTCTGCGTCGAGCGGCGCGTTCCGCCGGGGCTGAACGCGCCGCCGCGCTCGGCGTACGGCTCATGCTCCCGCTGGGACTCTGCGTGCTGCCGGCCTTCGTGCTGCTCGGCGTCGCGCCCCTCATGATCTCGGTCATCACCGGCACTCTCGGAGACGCCCTGTGACCGTACCGACTCGTGCCACTCGAATGCCGGTCCGCCGGCACCATAGGAAAGGAACACCATGCACGAACATCCATACAGTCGAGACCGACGCGCGGCAGCGCTCCGGAGTCGAATGCGCCACGTCGCTGAGCGAGTCGCCCGACGCGTCGCCGGGGAGCGCGGCGCGGCGACGGCGGAGTACGCGGTGGCCACGATGGCTGCAGTCGGGTTCGCCGGACTCCTGGTGCTCATCCTTCGTGGCGACGAGGTGCGCGGCATTCTCACCGACCTCGTGCGGAATGCGCTCACCGTCGGTTGACGGCGAGCGCGGTGGCGTGACCGCGGAGTTCGCGGTCGCGCTGCCGGCCATCGCGCTCGTGCTCGCCGCGTGTCTCGCTTCAGTGCAGCTCGTCGCACAACAGGTACGGCTGACGGATGCCGCAGCCGACGCCGCTCGAGCACTCGGCCGCGGCGAATCCGCGGGCGTCGCGGCGGCCATCGCCGATCGGGTGTCGGGCGGGGCGGATCTCTCCGTCGCCACCGATCAGCAGTTCGTCTGCGCGACGCTCGACGCCTCGGGCGCGGGCTTGCTCGCCGCGATCCAGCTGCGCGCCGAATCCTGCGCCGTCACCGGTGGTCGCTGATGGGTGCGCCGACCGGTTCGGGCCCCGCACCTCGACGGCGAACGCTGCGCAGCCTGCACCGTGCCGGCGATTCCGGTGCAGCATCGGTGCTCGCGCTCGGCATCATCGGGGCGGTCACCGCGTTGACCGTGGCATTCGTCGCGGTGCTCGGCATCTTCGTACTTTCGCAGCGAGCGGCCAATGCAGCCGATGCTGCTGCGCTGGCCGC
Source organism: Agromyces sp. GQ35 (assembly GCF_059758475.1). NCBI lineage: Bacteria > Bacillati > Actinomycetota > Actinomycetes > Micrococcales > Microbacteriaceae > Agromyces > Agromyces sp. GQ35. Next base: position 2,296,087 of record NZ_JCAXEO010000001.1, read on the forward strand.
GGCCGACGCGACCTCCGGTGCCGTCGTGGGCGTGCCCTGCGAACTGGCGGCGGCGATCGCCACGCGCAACGGTGCGCGACTCGGATCCTGCGGCGGCGATGGGCCGGTGGCATTCGTCACGGTCAGCATCGCCGCGATGCCGGGCTTCGAGCTCACGGCGTCTGCTCGCGCAGGACCTCCCGGATGGCGCGGCTGATGCGAGTGCGCGCTTGCCGTGCGTCGGTCACGACCGGCGCGGGGCTCAATCGAAAACGGTCTCCACGAAGCGGTACTCCACTGCGGTGGGACGCTCGTCGTCGGATGACGCGAACTCGAGTCCCGCTCCTCGTGCGTACACGTAGTGCTTGCCGTGTTCAGTGGGGAGTTCGATGCGTGGGCGAGTATCCCCGGTATCGAGGAAGGCGGTGGCCACCGTCTTGCCCTCCAGCGGCCCGTCGATCAGCTTCGCGGTGTACGAACTCGTCGTTGAGGTGTCCATGAGGCCAATTCTCCTCGGCGGGGCGCGAACCGCAAGGGGGCTCGCACGTCGTGGACGAAGTGCCTCGCGCGCCGTCGAGTACGTGTCCTCCCGGCCAGTGTGTGTATGGTGTGGCTGTCGGCGCAGCATTTCGCCGACTGACGGCACACCGCTCGGGGGCGCGGCAACGAATGTGCGTTTCCGTCTCAATCGTCAACAAAGAGGAGTCTGGTGTCAGGCGCGAAAAAGCTGGTCATCGTCGAGTCGCCGACCAAGATGAAATCGATCGCCCAGTACTTGGGCGACGGGTACCAGGTGCTGTCCTCGGTGGGCCACATCCGCGACCTCATCGAACCCAAGAACCTGCCGGCCGAATTGAAGAAGGGCCCGCTCGGCAAGTTCTCGGTCGACGTCGACAACGGCTTCGAGCCGTACTACGTCGTCTCCGATTCGAAGAAGAAGACCGTCGCAGAACTGAAGCGGGCGCTGAAAGACGCCGACGAGCTCCTGCTCGCCACTGATGAGGACCGCGAGGGCGAGGCCATCGCGTGGCACCTGCTGCAGGAACTGAAGCCCAAGGTCCCGGTGCGCAGGATGGTCTTCCACGAGATCACCAAAGACGCCATCCAGAAGGCGAAGGACAACACCCGAGAGCTCGATACCGCACTCGTCGATGCGCAGGAGACGAGGCGCATCCTCGACCGTCTCTACGGCTACGAGATCTCGCCGGTGCTCTGGCGCAAGGTCGGTCCCGGGCTCTCGGCCGGTCGAGTGCAGTCGGCAGCGACTCGCCTCGTCGTCGATCGTGAGCGCGAACGCCTCGCCTTCGTCGCTGCGGGCTACTGGGATCTCGCGGGGCGCTTCGCCGCCGAGGCATCCGCGGACTCGACCTCGTTCGAAGCGAAGCTCGTGCGGCTCGGCGGAGAGCGCGTTGCCACCGGCCGCGACTTCGACGACGCTGGCACGCTGAAGAGCAAGGCCGTCGTGCTCGATGAGGCGACCGCCGCCGCGCTCGTCACCGCCCTCTCGGACGATGCCGTCTCGCGCACGGTGTCGAAGGTCGAGTCGAAGCCGTACTCACGTCGCCCGGCAGCACCGTTCACGACGTCGACGCTCCAGCAGGAGTCCGCGCGAAAGCTCCGTCTCTCGGCTCGCGACACCATGCGCGTGGCGCAGTCGCTCTACGAGAACGGCTACATCACCTATATGCGTACCGACTCGTCGTCGCTGTCGCAGCAGGCGATCACCGCCGCCCGCACGCAGGCGACGAAGCTGTACGGTGCCGACTCGATTCCCGAGAAGCCCCGTACCTACGTGGGCAAGTCGAAGAACGCGCAAGAGGCGCACGAGGCGATCCGCCCCTCGGGCGAGGTGTTCCGCACGCCGTCCGAATTGCAGAGTGTGCTGCGCGGCAGCGAGTTCAAGCTCTACGACCTGATCTGGAAGCGCACCGTCGCCTCGCAGATGGCCGACGCGAAGGGGCAGACGGCAACCGTCACGATCGAGGTCGGCCCCACCGCGGCAACGGCCACCGCTCCCGCCGAGACATCGACGCTCGTGGCCGGTGCGACCGCCGAGTTCACCGCGAGCGGTACCGTGATCACCTTCCGCGGCTTCCTCGCCGCCTACGAGGAGAGCCGCGACGAAGAGCGCAACGCAGAGGAGACGCCGGGCGAGGCCAAGCTGCCGCCGCTGAAGGAGGGCCAGTCGCTGCACATGGCCGACCTCGAGGCCAAGGGCCATGAGACCTCGCCGCCCCCGCGCTACACCGAGGCGAGCCTGGTCAAGCGACTCGAGGAGCTCGGCATCGGCCGCCCCTCGACGTTCGCATCGATCATCTCGACGATCCTCGACCGCGGTTACGTCACCCAACGCGGCCAGGCGCTCGTACCGAGCTGGATCGCGTTCTCGGTCGTCAGACTGCTCGAGGAGCACTTCGGCGACCTCGTCGAGTACGACTTCACCGCAGAGATGGAAGACGACCTCGACCACATCGCCGCAGGCGAGGCCGATCGCGTCGACTGGCTCTCGAGCTTCTACTTCGGTTCCGACAAGCACCGGGGCCTCCGGCAGGTCGTCGACAACCTCGGCGAGATCGACGCGCGCGAGATCAACTCCGTCGTCATCGCGCCCGACATCACCCTGCGCATCGGCAAGTACGGCCCGTACCTCGAGACGGTCGACGAGACAGCCGCACCTGACGCACCGCCCCGCCGGGTGAATCTGCCGGAAGGCCTTGCACCCGACGAGCTGACCGAGGCGAAGGCCCGCGAGCTCATCGAGGCGCCGGTGCAGGAGGCACGTGTTCTCGGAGTCAATCCCGAGAACGGCAAGGAGATCGTCGTGAAAGACGGCCGATTCGGGCCGTACGTCACCGAGCTCGAGCCTGCCCCGGTTGCAGCGCCCGAACCCGAAGCCGCGGCATCCGTCGTGGACCCCGCCACCGGTGAGGTGGTCGACGCACCGAAGCCCAAGGCGAAGCGCGCTGCGAAGAAGCCCGTCGCTGAGAAGCCGCGCACTGCGTCACTGTTCAAGAACATGCAGGTCGGCGAGATCGACCTCGACACCGCGCTGCGGCTGCTCAGCCTCCCGCGAACGGTCGGCCTCGACCCCGAGTCGGGAGTCGAGATCACGGCGCAGAACGGTCGCTACGGCCCGTACCTCAAGAAGGGTACCGATACGCGCACCTTGCCGAGTGAGGACGACATCCTCGAGATCGGCCTCGACGGTGCACTCGAGCTGTTCGCCCAGCCCAAGTACGGCGCCCGCGCGGCGTCGAGTGCGCTCAAGGAGTTCGAGGCGGATCCGGTGAGCGGCAAGCCGATCAAGGTGAAAGACGGCCGTTTCGGCCCCTATGTCACCGACGGCACCACGAACGCGACCATCCCGCGAGCCGAATCGGTCGAAGAGATCACCTTCGAGCGTGCCGTCGAACTGCTGCAGATCAAGCGAGACAAGGGGCCGGCCACGCCGAAGAAGAAGGCACCGGCGAAGCGCGCCCCCGCCAAGAAGGCCGCGACCAAGAAGTGAGCGGCGGGCTCTTCATCACCTTCGAGGGCGGCGACGGGGCGGGCAAGACGACCCAGGCCGAGCTGCTCGGTGCCTGGTTCGGCGAAGCCGGGCGAACCGTGGTGCGCACTCGCGAGCCGGGCGGCACCGAGGTCGGCGTCGAGGTGCGCGAGATCGTGCTGCACCATCGCGGCGACATCGCGCCCCGCGCCGAAGCGCTGCTGTATGCGGCCGACCGCGCTCATCACATCGCGACCGTCGTTCGGCCGGCGCTGGAGCGCGGCGACGTCGTCATCCAAGACCGGTACATCGACTCCTCGGTCGCCTATCAGGGTGCCGGACGGGTCCTCGATCCCGACGCGGTTCGCGGTCTCTCGGAGTGGGCGACCGAAGGGCTCCGCCCCGACCTGACGATCCTGCTCGATCTCGACGCCGACGCGGCACGCACCCGTCTCGACAGCGCGCGAACCCGCTACGATCGCCTCGAGGCCGAGGCATCCGAGTTTCACACTCGGGTGCGTGGCGCCTTCCTCGAGCTGGCGGCGGGGGAGCCCGACCGGTTTCTCGTCGTCGACGCATCGTTGCCGGTCGATGAGATCGCCGCGTCGATCCGAGCCCGCGTGGCCGGCCTGCTCTGAGCACGGCGTGCTCGGCGCAGTTCGCACGTCCTCGTCAGTCGCTGACGGTAGCGTTGAATCGTGACCGTGTGGAGTGAGCTGACCGGGCAGGATGCCGCGATCGCGCTGTTCCGCGCGGCCGCGGAGTCCGCCGGAGCGCCGACCGTCAACCCGTCGACTGCCGACGGCGGAATTCCCGCAACCGTCGGGCAGGGCGCGCAGCAGATGACCCATTCCTGGCTGGTCACCGGCCCGCCCGGCTCGGGGCGCTCGAATCTCGCCTACGCGTTCGCGACCGCCCTCATCTCGGGACTGCCCGACGGTGATGAGCGCACGCGCGCCCAGGTCGATGCGCGCAGCCACCCCGACCTGCACGTGCTCGCCACCGAGGGCGTCATCATCAAGCGAGACGATGTGCGAGACATCGTGCGTCGTTCGCACTACGCGCCGTCGATCGGGCGCCACCGGGTCATCATCGTCGAAGACGCCGACCGCATGACCGAGCAGACCTCGAACTTCCTGCTCAAAGAACTCGAAGAGCCACCAGAGCGCACCGTCTGGATCCTCTGTGCGCCGAGCGAGGCCGACCTCATCCCCACCATCCGGTCGCGCGTGCGGTCGGTGCGACTCCAGGTGCCGAGCGTCGCGGATGTCGCGGCACTTCTCGTGCGCCGCGACGGCGTCGACCCCGTGCTCGCCGAGCGGGCGGCACGCGAGGCGCAGAGTCACATCGGCATGGCGCACCGGCTCGCGACCAACGAAGAGGCCAGGCGCCGCCGGTCGGAGACGCTCGAACTGGCGCTCGCCGTGCGCTCGACATCCGGTGCCGTGGCGACCGCGGCCAGGTACATCGAGATCGCCGGTGAAGACGCGAAAGCCATCAGCGAGCTGCGCGACGCCGAAGAGCGCGCGCACGCGCTGCACTCGTTGGGCATCGCGCCGGGCCAAGCCGTTCCCAACGCCCTCCGGCCGCAACTGAAGGCACTCGAAGACGACCAGAAGCGCCGAGCGACCCGCAGTCTCCGCGACGGCATCGATCGCATCCTCGTCGACCTCGCGTCGCTCTACCGCGACATCCTGCTCATCCAGCTCACCGCCGACGTGGCGCTCGTGAACCGCGAACTCGAATCCGGCATGCAACGGGCGGCGGCATCCGCAACGCCAGCGCGCACCCTCGCGACGCTCGACGCCATCCAGCAGGCGCGCATCCGAATCGACGGCAACGTGCAGCCGGCACTCGCACTCGAGGCGATGCTCGTCTCCGCCATTCGACGACCGACCACCGAACGAGGGGCCGCATGAACGCCACGACCACCACCCGACGACGCAGGCCGCGTGGCGCTCGTGCCATCGCCGTCGTCGGCGCCCTCGCAGCGCTGCTCGCGATGAGCGGCTGTGCGCCCTCGTTCCTGAACCCGCAGCAGCCCGTCTCCACGCCGACCGGCGAAGAGGTCGACGCCGAGCTCGAGCCCTTCTACACGCAGGTGCTGAAGTGGGAGCGCTGCGGAGACGGCATGGGCTGCACGACCGCGAAGGCGCCGCTCGACTGGAGCGATCCGACGGCCGGCGAGACCGAGCTCGCGCTCGTGCGGCACGTGGCGACAGGGGAGCGCATCGGCTCCCTGCTGATCAACCCCGGCGGGCCGGGCGGTTCGGGCTACGAGTTCGTGATGGACTCGCTCGACTACGCCGTCGGGCAGCCGCTGCAGGAGCGCTTCGACGTCGTCGGGTTCGACCCCCGAGGCGTCGGCCGATCCGACGGCGTCGCCTGCTACGACGCACCCGAGATGGACGACTATCTCTACGGCATCACCCCCGGCGAACGCGGCAGCGACGAGTGGATCGCCAGCACCGAGGCGATCGAGCGCGACTTCGGGCAGGCGTGCAACGACCGCACCGGCGAGTTGCTCGGCAATGTCGACACCGAGAGCGCTGCGCGCGATCTCGATCTGCTGCGCGCGATCCTCGGCGATGAGAAGCTCAATTACCTCGGGTACTCCTACGGCACCTTCCTCGGTGCGACCTTCGCCGAGCTGTACCCCGACAAGGTCGGCCGGCTCGTGCTCGACGGGGCGATCGACCCGGCAGCGAGCGAGTCCGAAGTCTCCCAAGCCCAGGCCATCGGGTTCGAGAACGCCCTGAAGGCGTACCTCGAGTTCTGCCTCTCCGGCACCGACTGTCCGTTCAACGGCACGGTCGACGAGGCGGCAGACGAGATCGGCCGCCTCCTGGCATCCGTCGACGCGAGCCCGCTGCGCGGCACCGACGGCCGTCTCGTGGGCGCCGACACGCTCGTCACGGCGATCATCTACCCGCTCTACAGTGCGGATTCGTGGCCGTACCTGGGCGACATGTTCGAATCGGTGATGTTCGGCGACGCCGACCTGGCGCTCACCTTCGCCGACGGGTACAACGGCCGAAACGAAGACGGTACCTACCTCGACAACTCGGCCGAGGCGTTCAGCGCCGTCAACTGCCTCGACTACACGTACCAGCCCGACGTCACCGTGATGCGGGAGAAGGCGGCCTCGGTCGCCGAGGTCGCCCCGATCATCGGCCCCTACTTCGGATTCGGTGACCTCGGCTGCGTCAACTGGCCGTACGAGGGCGACCGGGAGCGCGCTGAGATCCACGCGGCGGGGGCCGATCCGATCCTCGTCGTCGGCACGACCGGCGACCCCGCCACGCCCTACGAGTGGGCCGTCGCCCTCGCCGAGCAGCTCGAGAGCGGCGTGCTCGTCAGCTACGAAGGCGAAGGCCACACGGCCTACAACAAGTCGAACCCGTGCGTGAATGACACGGTCGAGTCGTACCTGATCGACGGCACCGTGCCCTCGGCTGACCCGAAGTGCTGACGGTGGTCATGGGCGTGCTCGAAACCCGCTAACATTGATTCTCGTGCCACTCGGTGCGCTTCGCAGCGCGCCGCATGTCACGCCGCCTTAGCTCAGTCGGCAGAGCGTCTCACTCGTAATGAGAAGGTCGTGGGTTCGATTCCCACAGGCGGCTCCGCACATGCAGAAGGGCCCCGAACGATCCGGGGCCCTTCTGTGTTCCCGGGGCATCGTTTGAGCGCACGAGACACGCCCGAGCTCCCAATCGCCGACTTCGTGGTGGTCGAGAAACTGACCGAGCCGACGGTTAGATTGGTCGACATGTCGAATCGGCGGAACGTTGCCGGCGTGGTTGCGGCGCTCGCGGTACTGGTGATGTCGGGTTGCGCAGCAGATCGACAGGCGCCGAGCGACTCTGCGCCACCGAGCCTCAGCTCGGGCGATGCGCTGGACCCGTGGGCCGATGGAGTTCTCCGCCTCGGCATCGTCGGCGACAGCCTGACCGTGGGTTGGACGGCGACGACCGAAGACCGTTCGTACCGTGCCCAACTCGACCGCCACTCTGACGAGCGGGGACGTATCGCCGTCGAGTGGGTGGCGACCGCAGGGGCGACATCGGGCGAGATGGCCGCCGTCGCCGCCGACGTCCTTCACGACGCCGAGGTGGTGTTGATCGAGACCGGGACCAATGATGTTGCGCGCGCTCCGGATCTGTCCATCCTCCGAGCCGAGTACCCCGAACTTCTCTCCGGGGTCCCCGACGATCGCCGGCTGTTGTGCCTGGGCCCGTGGCTGGTGCCATCCGATGCCCAGGCATTCATGCGCGCCGAGTGCGCGGCCGCCGGCGGCGAATACCTCGACATCGCCGACCTCTTCGAGCTCAGAGGCCCCGCCGGCGACCCTGGATTCCCCGTTCCGCAAGACGACTTCCACCCGAACCAGGCGGGCCACGATGCGATCGCGGCGAGAATCCTCGATGCCCTCGCCCCGTAGACCAGCGGCTTCGCACCGCGCACGAACGGCCCGGGTTCTCCGGGCCGTTCGTGTTCGCGCGGGAGAAACGCTGCGCGCGTCAGAGGGCCGCCAGTACGGCGTCGCGATAGGCGACGTAGCCGGCGGCGTTCGGGTGCAGGAAGGTGAGGGGGTCGGCGGGATTCGCTCCGAGCCACGGATCTTCGGTTCCCACGGAGTGGGCGGCGAAGCTCGCCGAGACATCCGCATAGACCACCTGAGCCCCTTGCGATGCGGCCACTGCGACCGTCTGGGCGATCAGCGTGTTGAGCGCCGCGGCGAGTGCGTTCGCCCCATCGGTGACTGGGCCGAGACCGGGTGCGAACGGGATCGGGTAGCCGGTGACCACCGTGAGCGCCCGTGGAGAGCGTTCGGCGATGGCGGCCAGAAGCGCACCGAGTTCGAGCGGCAGCTCTCCCGACTCGAGGTACCACTGGGCCGCGGCGAACGCCGCGGCGCATTCCGGGGTGAATCCGGTCAGGCAGGCGTTCAACGTGCCGGGCAGGTCGATGCCGTTCGCGCCGATGGTCACGGTGACGAGGGTGGTGCCTCGGTTCAGTTGCGAGAGCTGGATCGATGAGACATCGGCGATGGTGGCGCCCGAGCACGACGGGTTGCGCAGCAGATTCACTCCCTGCTGCGCATCGAGGAGTGCCGGGTATCCGGCTGGACTGCGCAGACAGTCGTCGACGTAGCCGCCGCCGCCTTGGCCGGCGGCGACCGAATCGCCGAGTGCCACGTACTTCTCGATCGGGGATGACGAGGGCGAGGAGGGCACGGCCTGGGCCGGTCCGACGATTCCCATGGGAATCGACACGAAGGCGATGATGACCGCGGCGACACTGCCGAGTACGCGGCCCATTCGGGTTGAAGCCGTCATGCGCCAACGCTAGGCCGCCCCGTGCGCATTCTCCAGCACCCAGAACAGGGGTGGGGCGCCGGGCGCGTGCGGTGCCGTCGCCGGCGGCCCACGCCGGCGCCGGCGCCCAATAGGCTGTCGACCATGACCGAACGACTGCGCTGGGGCATCCTTGCGACTGGCGGCATCGCCCACGCCTTCACCAACGACCTGAAGCTCAACGGATTCACCGTGCAGGCGGTCGGATCCCGCTCGCAGGCCGGCGCCGACGCATTCGCCGCGGAGTTCGGCATCCCGAATGCGCACGGCAGCTACGAAGCGCTCGTGGCCGACCCTGAGGTCGACGTGATCTACGTGTCCACGCCGCACCCCATGCACGCCGCCAACGCGACCCTCGTGCTCGAGGCCGGCAAGCACGTGCTCGTCGAGAAGGCCTTCACGGTCAACGCCCGCGAGGCTCGCGCGGTCGCCGAGCTCGCGGCAGCGAAGAACCTCCTCGTGCTCGAGGCGATGTGGACGCGGTACCTGCCGCACATGGCGCGCATCCGCGAGATCATCGCCGCCGGCACCCTCGGCGAGGTTCGCACCCTCATCGCCGATCACACCCAATTGCTCTCCGACGACCCTGCCCACCGCATCAACGCGCTTGAGCTCGGCGGCGGGGCCCTCCTCGACCTCGGCATCTACCCGATCTCATTCGCGTGGGACCTCTTCGGCGCACCGCGCACGATCCAGGCATCGGCGACGCTCAAGCAGACGGGCGCCGATGCCCAGATCGGCACGATCTTCGGCTACGACGGCGCTCGCATGGCCGTCACGCTCTCAGCGAGCGACACGAAGGGCCCGAACACCGCGGTGGTGCTCGGCACCGACGCGCGCATCGAGATCGATCAGGTCTGGTACACGCCGACGACATTCCGGGTCATCGCCGCCGACGGCACGCAGCTCGAGGAGTTCCACGCCGAGGTCACCGGGCGGGGCATGCACTTCCAGGCCGAAGCGGTCGAGCGACTCGTCGCCGCAGGTACCCACTCGGGCGACCTGCTGACGATCGACGAGACGATCGGCATCATGGAGACGCTCGACGAGATCCGTCGGCAGATCGGGTTGGTCTACCCGGGCGAATGATGCCGCCGGCGGGCGATCCGGCCGCATGGTCAGGTTCTCTTGAGGATGGCTGCGTAGGCTTCTCCGGATGAGCGACGAGACGGATGCCGCGGGGGAGACCTCCGACTTCGGTGACCCCTCGACTGATACCGCCTCGGCCGGTACCCGGCCGAAGACCGGCGCACTGCGCCGCATCGCGGACTTCGCACGCGCCCACCGAATGCCGCTCATGATCGCGGGCGGCGTGCTCGCGTTCGCCCTGCTCGGCGGGGGTGCGATCGCCGTCGGAGCCGCGAACGGCAGCGGCGGCGCGGCATCCGATGCGGTCATCGAGGCACCGACCCCGACGCCGTCCGTCGACCCGGCCCGGCCGATGCCGGCCGCGGCGGCAGCGGCCAGTCGGCTGCGCACCTGCTCGGTCGCCGATCGCGCCACAGACGGCCGGCTCGCGAGCTTCCAGGCGCAGGTGATGAACGCGTCGACGGGCGAGGTGCTCTACGACCGGGGCGGTACGACCTCATCGCGCACCGCGAGTGTCATGAAGGTGCTGACCTCGGCGGCTGCGCTCTCGGTGCTCGGCCCCGACTACCGCACCCCGACGACCGTCGTGAAGGGCACCGAACCCGGTTCGGTCGTGCTCGTCGGCGGTGGCGACGTGACCCTCTCGCGCACCTCGAGCGGCACCGAGACGGTGTACCCGGGTGCGGCGCACCTCGACGACCTCGCCGCGCAGGTCGAGGCGACATGGGCCGCCGACCCGGCGAATCCGCCGCTGACCAAGCTCATCCTCGACTCGAGCTACTTCGGCGGCGACGAGTGGGAGCCGAGCTGGAACCTCAAGGAACGCGACGACGGCTACATGTCGAACATCACCGCGCTCATGGTCGACGGCGACCGCGACGAACCCGGCTCGAACACCTCGTGGCGCAGCGCCGACCCCGTGGGTCGCGCCGGCGACGCGTTCGCGAGCGAGCTCGGCGGCATCAGCGTCATCGAGCGGGGCACGGCTCCCGCCGGTGCGCAGCAACTCGGGCAGGTGCAGTCGCCGACGGTCGCCCAGCTCGTCGACAAGGCGCTCGTCGTCTCGGACAACACCGCGGCCGAGATGCTCGCGCGGCTCGTCGCCATCGAGACGGGATCGGGCAACACGTTCGGCGCGATCAACGCGGGCGTGCTGCAGGGACTCGCCGGCTACGGGGTCGACACGGCCGGCATCACCGTCGTCGACGGTTCGGGTCTCTCCGACAACAACGCCGTACCGCCCTCGTATCTCACTCGGTTGTTCGTGAAGATCAACGCTCGCGAGGGCAATCTCGGTGTGCTCATGGACGGCCTGCCGGTCTCGGGCGAGCGCGGATCCCTCGGCTACGACGACCGGTTCTCGGGCGACAACTCGGCCGCCGACGGCGCGGTGTCGGCCAAGACCGGCTGGATCGACACCGGCTACACGCTCTCGGGCGTGGTGCGGGCGCAAGACGGCTCGACCCTGACGTTCGCGATCTACGCCCTCGGCGACGTCACCGACGAGGCGAAACAGGCGATCGACACCCTCACGACCGGCTTCTACCTCTGCGGCGACAACCTCTCGAACCTGTGATCGGCGGATTCGCCGAGCGCTGAACCGCTGTGCTCGAGCGCCCGTCGCTGGGACAATGGATGCAGCGGCACGACCGAGCCGCGACCGACGTGCGAAGGAGCAAGCCATGACCCGGGCCCTGTTCATCATCGACGTGCAGAACGACTTCACCGAGGGTGGTGCGCTCGGCGTCGAGGGCGGTGCCGCGGTCGCCGCCGGCATCAGCGAGCTGCTCGCGCGTCACCGCGGCGAGTACGACCTCGTCGTGGCATCCCGTGACTGGCACTCGGGCGACGATGACAACGGGGGCCATTTCGCGGTCGACGCCGAACCCGACTTCGTCGACACCTGGCCGCGGCACTGCGTCGCCGGCACGCCCGGCGCCGAGTACCACCCCGATCTCGACACCTCGAGCGTCGACGTGCACATCCGCAAGGGCCAGGGCGTGCCCGCGTACTCGATCTTCGAGGGCACGGATGACTCAGGTGCGGGCATGAGCGAACTGCTCGTCGCCCGCGGCATCACCGACATCGACCTCGTCGGCATCGCCACCGACTACTGCGTGCGCGCCAGTGCGCTCGACGCCGTCGAGCACGGCCAGCGCGTTCGCATCTTCACCGATCTCGTCGCCGGGGTCGCTGCCGAGACATCAGACACCGCGCTCGCGGAGCTCGGTCACGCCGGTGTCGCCATCACCGAATCGGTCGTGCTCGACGAGGCCGCGCAGTGAGGCGGGCCGGTGCCGTGGCCGCACCGACCCTCTACGCCGAATCGCACGACGGGGTGCTCATCGGATACCGGGTGCACGTGAGCGAGACGGGTGATGCCACCGGGTTGCCGCCCGTGCTGCTCGTGCACGGGTTCGCGTCGAACGCCGCCGTGACGTGGGAGGGCACGGGTTGGGTGTCGGCACTCGACGACGCGGGTCGCACCGCGATCACGCTCGACCTGCGCGGCCATGGTCGGAGCGACAAGCCCGTCGACGCCGCCTCCTACGCGCCCGCCGTGCTCGGCGCCGACCTGATCGCGGTGCTGGACTCCGCCGGGGTCGGGGTGGTCGACGTCGTCGCGTACTCCATGGGCAACCGGGTGGTCTCGGCACTTGCCGAGAGCGCCCCCGACCGTGTGCGTCGGGTCGTCGTCGGCGGTGCCGGTCCGAACGAGCTGTTCGCCTCCTGGGACCTCGAGGAGGCCAGGGCGGTGCTGCTCCGCGACGAGGCATCGATCGATCCGCTCATCGAACAGGTGCTCCGCCCGGCGATCGCGGCGGGCGCCGACCGCGAGGCGCTCCTCGCTGTGATCGAGGGCGTGTCTGGCGCGCCGCTCACGATTCCCCGAAGCATCCCCGTGCTGTTCGTCGCCGGCGAGAACGACCCCGTACCAGACGGTGTGCAGCAGCTCGCACGCGAACGGGGAGCCGACTTCGTCGCCATTCCGGGCCGTGACCACGTGTCGACGCTCACCGCCCGGGCCTTCAAGAACGCCGCGATCGAGTTCCTCGCCGCGCGCTGACATTCCGGCCGGATCAGCCAGCGGCGCGCGGCGTGCACTCTGACTGCACACACACATTCGGCCCTGCGCCCGCGTCATGCGACGCGAGATGACACGAGGCGGGAACTTCGCCCGCCCCCGCCCCGTGTCATGAGTGTCGACCTCAGATCGCGGCCTGCTTCGGCGCCAGGGGCGTCGGCTCCATCGGCTGGTCGTTCGCCGTCAGGTCGATGCCGAGGTCGCGTGCGTAGACCACGCGGGTGGCGATGTCGACCTCCGCTCCGGCCTGCGTGAGCTCGAAGACGCGCCCGCCGCGCATGCGGTTGCGCTCGGCACCGCCGAGCCCATAGGCGCCGAATCCGGTGCCGGGGGCGTAGCCGAGCAGCACGCCGTAGTAGTTGCCGACGTAGTCGTTGACGTGATCGTGCCCGACGAACACGCCCTTGACGTCGCCGCGCTCGAGGATCGCGTTGTACATGCCCGAGTTGAACGGCCCGGGGCACTCGTCTTCGTTGCGCTCGCCGACGATGCCGTGACGGGTGCGTCCGCGCGCGGCATCCGCTTCGGTGCGGGTGTCGACGCCGCCCCACCACATGAAGCGGTGCTCCCAGAGCGCGATGTGGATGAACATCAGGCCCGGTACCTTGCGCTTGAACTTCTTCTCGAGCCGCTGCGACTCCGAGCGGTACCACGACACCTGGTCCATGCGCAGCCAGTCCCAGGCGGGGTAGCCGTCGAAGTCCTGGCCGTCGATGGCGTCGGGCGCGTAGCGGCCAGAGTCGAGCAGCCACAGGCTGAAGGCGGTGTCATTCCCTCGGCCCGCTGAGCGGATCGGCACGATCGTGTTGCCGGTGCCCGTGACGCCCGCGATGTTCTCGGCGTTCATGTTGAAGTCGTAGCTGCGGTAGAAGTCGAGCATCATCGCCTCGTTCACGCCGGACTGCGGCAGCGAGTCCTCGTCGTGGTTGCCGTACGTGACGGCCCACGGGATGCCGCGGCTCTCCATCGGCCAGACGACGTTGTTGATCGCCTGCTTCACCGCGAGTCGCGTCTCGCACCCGCCCGTGATGACGTCGCCGTTGATGAGCACGAAGTCGGGCTGCTCGGCGTCGAGGGTCTTCTCGATGAGCTCGACGGTGCGCCGGTCGATCATCTCGTCGTCTTGCGTGTCGTTGAACTGCACGACCTTGAAGGTGCCGTCATCGCGAAAGCGCAGCTTCGGCGCCTTGGGCTTCGGCTGGCCCGTGGCCTGCAACTGGTCGCCCGACTCCTCGGCGTGCGCGACCGTCGGCAGGGCGGCGCCCAGCACGCCGAGCCCGCCCGCGGTGAGGATGGTGCGGCGGCTGAACGGTGTCTTCTCCGGCATCGTGCGATCTCCTGTTCGTCAGTGGTGGCGTGGCGGAGCACGCCGCCACCGACGGTAGGGATTCCGGATGTCCCGGGGGCGACCGCGAGGTGAACGAGCCCTTGCGTCAGCGCGCCGCGCGATCGCGGTCGGGCAGGACTCCATCTCGCGCGCGGGTGCCGAGGCTACAGGGTGTTGCCGAGCTTGAAGCCCTGGGCCTCGTCGTCTTTGCGGGTGTACGAGAAGCCGTCGGCGCCGATCGTGACCTCCATCTCGGAGTCGTCGGTGCGGGCGACCACGGGCTTCGGGTTGCCGTCGAGGTCGAGCACCGGCGAGGCATCCGTGTACCAGCTCGGCACCACGGGGTTGCCCCACCAGTCGCGTCGCTGGTTGTCGTGCACGTCCCAGGTGACGACCGGGTTGTCGGGGTCGCCTGTGTAGTAGTCCTGCGTATAGATCTCGATGCGATGACCGTCGGGGTCGCGCAGGTACAGGTAGAACGCGTTCGAGACGCCGTGCCGGCCGGGGCCGCGCTCGATCGCATCGCTGCGACGCAGCGCCCCGAGCTTGTCGCAGATCGCGATGATGTTGTGCTTCTCGTGGGTCGCGAAGGCGACGTGGTGCATGCGGGGTCCGTCGCCACCGGTCATGGCGGTGTCGTGCACCGTGGGCTTGCGGCGCATCCACGCGGCGTAGGTCGTGCCGTGCTCGTCTTGGATGTCCTCGGTCACGCGGAAGCCGAGGTCTTCCATGTACGCGACCGCGCGCGGCACATCGGGGGTGACTTGATTGAAGTGGTCGAGACGCACGAGCGCCCCGGGCGTGTAGAGGTCGTAGCGCCAGGCAAGGCGCTCGACGTGCTCGACGTCGTAGAAGAACTCGTAGGGGAATCCGAGCGGGTCCTCGACGCGCACGGAGTCGCCGATGCCCGTCGTGAACCCCTCGGCGCGGCGCTCGACACGGCAGCCGAGCTCCTCGTAGAACGCCACGGCGCGGTCGAGGTCTTCGGGGCTGCGTACGCGGTACGAGAACGCGGCGACCGCGGCGATCGGGCCCTTGCGGAGCACCAGGTTGTGATGGATGAACTCCTCGAAGGAGCGGAGGTAGACGGTGTTCTCGTCTTCCTCCGTGACGACGAGGTCGAGCACGTCGACGTAGAAGGCGCGCGAGGCGGCCAGGTCGGTGACGATGAGCTCCATGTACGCGCAGCGCAGGATGTCGGGGGCGGGCGCCGACGGGGTGGGGATCCGGTTCGCCGGGGCGGGGATCGGGTCGGCGGTGGTCACGACCGGCTCGGGCGATTCGCGGCTGATGATGGGTTCGGTCATGGTCGTGCCTTCTCTTCGTTGAGCGGATGAAGCGGGGTGGCGGGTCTCGAGACGCTTCGCTACTCGACCCTCGCGGCGCCGAAGCGCGGCGAATGCGCCTCGTTCAGCGTGATGTGCACCGCCTGCTGGTCGGTGTAGAAGTCGATCGAGCGGTAGCCGCCCTCGTGCCCGAGGCCCGAGGCCTTGACGCCGCCGAAGGGCGTGCGCAGGTCGCGCACGTTGTTGGAGTTCAGCCACACCATTCCGGCCTCGACCGACTGGGAGAAGTTGTGGGCGCGCTTGAGGTTGTTCGTCCAGATGTAGGCGGCGAGCCCGTACCTCGTGTCGTTCGCGAGTGCCAGAGCCTCGTCGTCGGAGTCGAACGGGGTGATCGCGACGACTGGCCCGAAGATCTCCTCCTGGAAGATGCGGGCGTCGGGGGCGACATCCGCGAAGACGGTCGGGGCGACGTAGTTGCCCTGTTCGAGGCCCTCTGGGCGACCGCCGCCGGCGACGAGGCGACCCTCGGTCTTGCCGATCTCGACGTAGCTCATCACCTTCTCGTAGTGCTCGGGGTGTACGAGTGCGCCGACCTCGGTCGCGGGGTCGTACGGGTCCCCGACGACGATGTTGCGAGCCCGCTCGGCGTAGCGTTCGACGAACTCGTCGTAGATCGCCCGCTCGACGAGGATGCGGGACCCCGCAGTGCAGCGCTCGCCGTTCAGCGAGAACACGCCGAACACGGTCGCATCGAGCGCGGAGTCGAGGTCGGCGTCGGCGAAGACGACGGCCGGCGATTTGCCGCCGAGCTCCATCGAGAGGCCCTTCAGGAACGGAGCCGCGTTGCCGAAGATGATCTGACCGGTGCGGCTCTCGCCCGTGAAGGAGATGAGCGGCACGTCGGGATGCTTCACGAGCGCGTCGCCCGCTTCCTCGCCGAGCCCGTTGACGAGGTTGAACACCCCGTCGGGCACGCCGGCCTCGCGGAAGATCTCGGCCCAGAGCGACGCCGACAGCGGCGTGAACTCGGCGGGCTTCAGCACGACGGTGTTGCCGGTCGCGAGCGCGGGGGCGAGTTTCCACGACTCGAGCATGAACGGGGTGTTCCACGGGGTGATGAGGCCCGCGACGCCGATCGGCTTGCGGTTCACGTAGTTCACCTGGCGCCCGGGCACCTTGTAGGTGTCATCGCGCTGGGCGACGATGAGGTCGGCGAAGAAGCGGAAGTTCTCGGCAGCGCGCTGAGCCTGGCCGAGCGCCTGCGTGATCGGCAGGCCCGTGTCGAAGGTCTCGAGCTCGGCGAGGCGCCGGTCGCTCGCCTCGACGAGGTCGGCGACGTTGTGCAGCACGCGGGAGCGCTGCCGCGGCAGCATCCGCGGCCAGGGGCCGTCGGTGAAGGCGCGCCTCGCGGCGGCGACGGCGAGGTCGATGTCGGCCCGCTGGCCGGCGGCTGCCTGTACGTACGTCTCGTTCGAGACGGGGTCGAGCACGTCGAACGTCTCACCGCCGACCGAGTCGACGAACTCGCCGTCGATGAAGTGGCGGATGCGGTCGGGCAGGCCCTCGGGAATGTGATGTGTCATGATGCTTCCTCGTCGGTGGTGGCGGCGAACGCCGGAACTGGGGGAGACGCGGGGAGGGCGCTCGCACCGGCGGGCCGGTGCTCGGCCTGGTAGGCGAGCATCGCGTCGAGTGTCGCGGTGCGGTGCGCTCGCGAGGCGAGTTCGATCTCGAGCGGTGCGGCGCCCGCCTCGATGAGTGCGACGATGCGCTCGTGCTCGTCGACCGACTCGTGGGCCCGCCGCGGCACGAAGCTGAACGAGGAGTCGCGCAGCACCTTCATGCGGCTCCAGCCGCGATGCACGAGGTCGAGCAGGTGCGGATTCGGGCATTCCTCGAACAGCACGGCGTGGAACTCAAGGTTCAGCACGGTGAAGCGGCGCGGATCGAACTCGTCGAGGCTGCGTCGCATCCGCTCGTTGATCGCACGCGCTCGCCGGAGGTGGTCGGCGGTGAGGTACGGCGCCGAGAGCGACGTCGCTGCCCCTTCGACGATCGACAGGGTCTGCATCGTGTGCAGGTACTCGGTCTCGTTGATGAGCGCGACCTGCGCACCCACGTTGCGCTCGAAGCTGACGAGCCCCTCGGCCTCGAGCCGCCTGATCGCCTCGCGCACGGGCACGACGCTCACGTCGAGCTCGCGGGCGATCGAGCCGAGCACGAGGCGGTACCCGGGCACGTAGCGACCGTCGTCGATGCGCTCGCGCAGGAACCGGTATGCCTGCTGCGACTTGCTCTCGACGTTCATCGCTCTCCGCCCGGTGCGTTCTCGGGTGCTTGAGCCGGTCGCCGGGTGATCTCCGCCCGGTATCTGGCGAGCCACTCGGCGTTCATGGGGAACAACCCGTCGACGGATGCCCCGGTGGCGACCTGCTCGGCGACCCAGGCCTCCTGCCGCTCCTGCTCGACCGCCTCGGCGACGACCTCTTCGACGAGCTGCGGCGGGATCACGATGACGCCGTCGCCGTCGCCCACGATGACGTCGCCCGGCTGCACGGCAGCGCCGCCGCAGGCGATCGTGACGTCGACCTCCCACGGCACGTGCTTGCGGCCGAGGACGCTCGGGTGCGGGCCCTGCGAGAACACCGGGATCTCGAACTCGGCGACGGCGTCGAAGTCACGGACACCGCCGTCGGTGACGATGCCGGCGGCGCCGCGCACCTGGGCGCGGAGCGCGAGCACGTCGCCGACGGTGCCGGTGCCGCGCTCGCCGCGGGCGTCGACGACGAGTACCTCGCCGGGGGAGACGGTGTCGAACGCGAGCTTCTGCGCGTTGAACCCTCCGCCGTGGCTCTGGAAGAGGTCGGGCCGGAACGGGATGAACCGCAGCGTCTTCGCGAGGCCGACGATGCGATCGCCCGGATGGTTCGCATGCACGCCCTCGATGAAGACGTCGTGGTAACCGCGCTTGCGGAGCGCCACCGAGAGCGTCGCGACCGCGACTCCGCCGATCGCCGTCTTCAGCTCGTCGGTGAGGATCCCAGTCGGCGGCGTCGGTGAGGCGTCGGATGTCGGCGGGTCGAGCTCATCTCCGGCGGGCTGTGCGGCACGACCCTCGAGGACGGCGGCGGCCAGTGCGTGCTCGGAGCCCCAGGCCTCCACGCGCTGCTGCTCGTCGACCATGGGCTTCGCGCCGAACTCGCCGAACGGTGCATCGCCGGCGGTCACGGTGGTCACGAGCCGGCCGCTGCTCGGCGTCCCCGGCGCATCCGGTGCATCGACCTCGACCTCGACGACGTCGCCCGGCACGACCACCGAGGAGCCCGCCGGCGTGCCGGTGAGGATCACATCGCCCGTCTCGAGGGTCAGGTGCTGCGAGAGATCGGCGACGAGCCGGCCGAAGGAGAAGAGCAGCGTGTCGCTCGTGTCGTCTTGCGCGAGCGAGCCGTTCACCCAGGTGCGCACGCGCAGCCCGTCTGAGGTGATGGAGTCCGCAGGGATCATCCGCGGGCCGAGCGGAGTGAACCCGTCGCCGCCCTTCGAGCGCACGTTCGAGCCCTTGTCGGCGGCGCGCAGGTCGTAGAGGCCGAAGTCATTGGCCGCGGTGACGGATGCCACGTGGCGCCAGCCCTCGTCGGGGGAGACCCACCGAGCGGGCTCGCCGATCACGAGCGCGATCTCGCCCTCGAACGCGAGCAATTCGGTACCCGCGGGGCGCTCGATCGTGCCACCGCTCCCGGCGAGCGACGACGCGGGCTTCAAGAAGTAGCTGGGCTGCGCCGGCGTACGACCCCGCTGCGCGGCCCGCGACGGGTAGTTGAGGTGCACGGCGATGATCTTGCCGGGGGTGATGCCGGAGTCGGTCATGGACATCCTCGTCAGTTGGTATTTGAAATGATATACGATTACTCGCTCCGAGGGAAGCGGGTCAGGAGCCGGGGCGAGCTGCGGCGTCCGAGCCGGTCCCGAAGCGATCGGCGAGCGCCTCCGCCGCGCGGGCCAGCAACGCCACGTCGGCGCCGACGAGCACGAATGCCGCGCCGGCCTCGGCGTAGCGGTCGGCGGCGGCGGGGGCGAACGCATTGACCCCGGCCGGCTTGCCTGCTGTTCGGGCCGCCTCGATCGAGCGAAGCACTCCGGCCACGACATCGGGATGCTCCTGCTGGCCGATGAACCCCATGGAGGCGGCGAGGTCGGCCGGCCCGATGAGGATGCCGTCGACGCCGTCGACCGCGGCGATCCGTTCGACCTGCGCCAGCGCGGACGCCGTCTCGATCTGCACGAAGAGCGAGATCGTCGACGATGCGTCGGCGAGGTAGTGCTCGACGCGGTTCCATCGTGACGCGCGAGCGAGCGCGCTCCCGACCCCGCGGATGCCGTGCGGCGGGTACCGCACCGCACGCACCATGGCTTCGGCGTGCTCGACCGAGTCGACCATCGGAATCAGCAGGTTCTGCACGCCGATGTCGAGGTACTGCTTGATGACGACGGGGTCGCCGAACGGAGGTCGCACGATCGGCGTCACCGGGTAGGCGGCGACGGCCTGCAGTTGGGCGAGAAGCGACTCGAGGCTGTTGGGCGAGTGCTCGGCGTCGATGAGCACGATGTCGAGGCCGCTGCCGGCCACGATCTCGGCGTTGATCGCGCTGCCCGAGCACACCCAGGCGCCGAACTGCGTGCGGTCGGATGCCGCGAGCCGCGCGCCGAGCGTCGGTGGCAGGGTCATTCGAACCGGCATGTGATGGCTCCCAACTGTCCGTAGTCCGCGTGCACCGTGTCGCCGCGTTCGACCCACATCGGGCGGGTGAACGATCCGGCGAGGATGATCTCGCCCGCGCCGAGCGCCTGATCGTGCTGTGCGAGTTTGTTCGCCAGCCAGGCGACTCCCATGGCCGGATGGCCGAGCACCGCGGCGGCGACACCCGATTCCTCGATGGTCTGGTTGCGGGAGAGCAGGGCGGCGACCCAACGGAGGTCGACCTCGTCGACCTTCACGGGACGACCGCCGATGACCATCGCGCCCATGGCCGCGTTGTCGCTGATCGTGTCGACGATCGTGCGGCCGGTCATCTCGATGTGCGAGTTCAGGATCTCGAGGGCCGGTACGACGTAGGCGGTGGCGTCGAGCACGTCGAAGATCGTCGTGTTCGGCCCCTCGAGCGGTTTGGCGAGCACGAACGCGAGCTCGACCTCGATGCGCACGTTCGAGAAGCGATCGAACTCGACGGATGCCCCGGACTCGATCACCATGTCGTCGAAGATGACGCCGTAGTCCGGTTCGGTGATGCCGGTGGCGACCTGCATGACCTTGGAGGTGAGGCCGATCTTGCGCCCGACGATCCGCCGCCCGGTGGCGACGCGGCGGTCGGCCCAGAGTCGTTGCACGGCGTAGGCGTCGTCGATGCTCATGCCGGGATTGCGGGCGGTCAGGAGCGGCACGGTCGTGCGGTCACGGTCGGCCGCGAGGAGTTCGTCGGCGATCTCGGCGATGCGAGCGGGATCTAGCAACGTGCGGCTCCACTTCGTTGTCGAGGGTCCTGCGTTTGGTATCTCACATCGTATCTGATCAGCACCTCGCCGTCTCAGCTGTTCACGCGAACGATCTCCTGTTGGTAGGGCGCGACGACGCTGCCCGAGATCCGGCAGTCGAGCACGAGGAAGCGGCGTTCGTGCACGGGCTCGGCCGACCAGGTCGCAAGACGTTCGAGGTCGGGCAGCTCGCGCACGACGACGCCCTCTGCGCCGACCGCGGCTGAAAGCCCGGCGAAGTCGGTCTCGGGAATCAGCATCGGCGCCTCGGCGAGGCCCTTCTTGCCGTAGAGGTGCACTTCGGCGCCGTAGGCGGCGTCGTTCCACACAACGGCCATGCCGCGCCCGCCGGCGACCCGCACGGCGCTCTCGAGGTCGGCCAGGGCCATCAGCCCGCCGCCGTCCCCGGTCGTGAGCACGATCGTCGAGTCCGGCCGGGCGATGGCGGCGCCCGCGACGCTCGGGAACCCGAAGCCGATCGACTGGAAGGCGGTGCCGACCATGATCATGCGGTCGGGCGAGGCGATCGGCCAGTACATGTTCGCCCAGCCGATGAAGTGACCGCCGTCCGAGACGACGACCCGATCGTCGGGCAGCACTGCCGCGAGCCGGTCGGCCACGCTGCGCGGGTCGAGCCGGCCGTCGGGCGCGAGTCCGACGCCGGCGTCGTAGCTGCGTGCGGCCGTGACGTCGACCGACTCGCGCCAGCCTGCCGGCCCGGCGCCGAGCATCTCGAGCTCGGCGAGCAGCGCACGGGCGACGACGGCGGCGTCGCCGCGAATGAAGCCCGTCACGTTCGCGTGCGTCGCCGTGGCGGAGACATCCACCTGCACGACGCGAGCGCCCGGGGCGAAGAGCTCGCCGAACCGCATCGTGAACTGGTTGAGGGATGCGCCGAAGACGACCACGACGTCGGCATCGCGCACGAGCTCCATCGCCCGCTCCGCGCCGAAGCCACCGGCCACGCCGAGGTCGAACCGGCCGTCGGGGAAGACGCCGCGACCGAGGGCGCTCGAGACCGTGAGCGCGCCGGTCGCGTCCGCGAGCGCACCGAGCGCCTCTCCCGCGTTCGCGAGCCAGGCGCCGCGGCCGGCGAGGAGGAGCGGCCGGCGGGCGCTCGCGAGCGTCGCGGCGAGTTCGGCGACGGCATGCGTCGCGAACTCGCCCGTCGGCGCGAGCGGGCCGGGCAGGCGCAGGGCGGGCGCGGCGGCGCCCGCGACCTCGGGGTCGAGCGGCCCGACGTCGAACCCGCCGACGTCGTAGGGGATCGCCAGCACCGCCGCCGTGCGGTTCGCCAGCGCGTGCTCGATCGCGAGCAGCGTGGTGGCGGCGGAATCCGTGCGCCCGACCGTGAAAGTGCGCGCGCCCACCCCCGATGCCATGGCGATCTGGTCGACAGCCCACGGGCGCGGGCCGGTGGTCGGTTCGTCGCCGACGACGAGCACCACCGGGATGCGCGCCTGCACGGCCTCCGCGAGGGGGGTGAGCGTGTTCGTGAAGCCGGCGCCGTACGTCGCGGTGGCCGCGGCGAGGCGCCCGGATGCCCGGAAGTGCGCGTCGGCCGCGACCACCGCGCCCGCCTCGTGACGGAGGGCGGTATAGCCGGCCGAGGTGCGGTCGATGGCGTCGAGGAAGAGGGCGTTGCCGTTGCCCATGACCCCGAAGACGTGGTCGATGTGGCGGCTGAGGGTGTGCGCGACGAGTGCGGCGACGGTGGGCATGAGGGCTCCAGGTGAGACAGACGGATGTTGGATTCCGTATGTGTCTCGCGACCCCGGGGGGTGGCTTCATGCCCCTTTTTCGAGCACCGGCGCCAAGTTGCCGGACTCGCCGATCCTACCTCGCGTCCGCCGAGCCGCACGCGTTGAGAGGCGGCGGTGCAGTCAGCCGCGGCACACGGCAGAATGGTCGGGTGAAGACCATTCAGCTGCGCCGCTACACACTCGTCGACGGAGAATACGATGCGTTCGTCGCATGGTTCGCGGGGTCGATGCCGATCGTGCGCCCCGCGGCCGGATTCGCGATCGAGTTCGCCTACGGCATCCGCGAGTCGAACGAGTTCGTCTGGGCGGTGAGCGCACCGGGCGACCGAGCCGAGTTCACCCGACTCGAGCAGACGTACATGGCCTCGCCCGAGCGAGCCGCCGTGTTCGAGGGGGTGCCGCAGCGCGTCGCCGTCTCCGACATCCGGTTCGTCGACGACGACCCGACCGCCGGCTGACCTGGCCGCCCGACCCCGGCGCACAGCACATCCTCGGGGGACATCCGTAGAATCGACGCATCCCCCGAAGAGAATGCGGCCGACGCTGCCCACTCGGCAGACTCGCCGCGAGGACCTGGTCGACGACGCCCATCGCACGCTCGACCGAGAAGGAAGACCGTGAGCCACGAGTTCGACGCCCGCCGCACCGAATGGATCGCCAAAGAGGAGCTCGCCGAGCGGATGATCCCGCTCATCGGCGGCCTCTACCGAGACCACGGGGTGGTGACCTCCATCCACGGCCGACGACTCATCAACAGGTCCGCCATCGCGCTGCTGAAGGCGCATCGCTTCGCCCGGCAGGCCGGTGAGGTCGAGCTCGATCTCGCCGACACGATGCGCGTGCTCGAGGTGCTGCGCGAGATCGCGCCCGGGCCCGCCTCGGTCGACGTCGCACGTCTCGTGGCCCGGTACTCCGATGCCGTCGGCGAGGGCGATGCCCGCGAGCTCGCCGACTTCGTGCGCGACGAGCTCACGTCGGTGATCGCGGCCGAGGGGGAGCCCGAGGCATCCGGAACCGATGTCGTGCTCTACGGCTTCGGACGCATCGGCCGCCTGCTCGCCCGAATCCTCATCGCGCACGCCGGCAACGGCAAGGGGCTACGCCTTCGCGCGATCGTCGTGCGCAAGGGTTCCGACAACGACCTGGTCAAGCGAGCGAGCCTCTTGCGGCGGGACTCGGTGCACGGTCCGTTCGCCGGCACGATCGAGGTCGACGAGCGGGCCGGCACGATCCTCGCGAACGGCACGCTCATCCAGGTCATCTACTCGAACGACCCGGCGTCGATCGACTACACGGCCTACGGCATCGACGACGCGATCGTCGTCGACAACACCGGTCGCTGGCGCGACGAGGCAGGGCTCTCGCAGCACCTGCAGTCGACCGGCGTCGCCCGGGTGCTGCTCACGGCTCCCGGCAAGGGCGCGATCAAGAACATCGTGCACGGCATCAACCACGACGACATCTCGCCAGACGATCGCATTCTCTCCGCCGCCTCGTGCACGACGAATGCGATCACGCCGGTGCTGAAGGCGATCGACGACGCATACGGGGTCGTGCGCGGGCACGTCGAGACGGTGCACTCCTTCACGAACGACCAGAACCTGATCGACAACTTCCACTCGGGTGATCGGCGCGGGCGCTCGGCCGCCCTCAACATGGTGATCACCGAGACCGGTGCTGCGAAGGCCGTCGCCAAAGCGCTGCCGTCGTTCGCGGGCAAGCTCACCGGCAGCGCCATCCGGGTGCCGACGCCCGATGTCTCGCTCGCGATCCTGAACCTGCAGCTCGAGCAGCCGGCATCGAAGCCGCAGCTCAATCGCTACCTGCGCCAGGTCTCGCTCACCTCGCCGCTGCGCCAGCAGATCGATTACATCGAGTCGCCCGAGGTGGTCTCCACCGACTTCGTCGGTTCGAACCGCGCCGGTATCGTCGACGGCCTTGCGACGATCGCCGACGGCACCGATGCCATCGTCTACGTCTGGTACGACAACGAATACGGCTACTCGTGCCAGGTCGTACGGGTCATCGAGGCGATGGCGGGAAGCCACCCCGTCGTGCTGCCCGAGCGGCAGCCGGTCGCGCTCGAACGCGAGGTGCTCGCGCTGGTCGAGTAGCACGAAGCGCGACGTAGGCTGGGGAGCATGAGCACCGAAGCCGTCATCGTCGACGTCGTCCGCACGCCCGTTGGTCGCGGCAAACCCGGAGGCATCCTCTCCGAGATCCACCCGGTCGACCTCCTCGCCGGGGTGCTCGACACGGTCGTGAACCGCAACGACCTCGACCCGGCGCTGATCGACGACGTCATCGGCGGCTGCGTCAGCCAGATCGGCGAGCAGAGCTACAACATCACCCGCAACGCCGTGCTCGCGGCCGGCTTCCCCGAGAGCGTGCCCGGCACGACGATCGACCGCCAGTGCGGATCGAGCCAACAGGCTGCGACCTTCGCCGCCCAGGCGGTGCTCGCCGGCCAGGCCGATATCGTCATCGCCTGCGGGGTCGAATCGATGAGCCGGGTGCGTCTCGGATCGAGCACTGCCGGCGCCGATCCCTACGGGTCGCGGATCCGCTCCCGCTACCCCGACGGCCTCGTGAACCAGGGGGTCTCCGCCGAGCTCATCGCGGCGAAATGGGGCTTCTCGCGCGCCGAGCTCGACGACTTCGCGGCGCACTCGCACACGCTCGCCGCGGTGGCGCAGTCGACCGGCGCGTTCGCGAGCGAGGTCGTGCCCGTCGCCGGGGTCGACACGCTCACCGACGAGACCGTTCGGCCCGCGACATCCGTCGATTCACTGGCCGGTCTGAATCCCGCCTTCCGCACCGACGAGCTCGCCGAGCGCTTCCCCGAGATCGACTGGCACATCACGCCGGGCAACTCCTCGCCGCTCACCGACGGCGCCTCGGCCGCGCTCATCATGAGCGCAGAGCGCGCCGAGCAGCTGGGACTCACGCCGCGGGCGAGGTTCCGCGCGTTCTCAGTGGTCGGCAGCGACCCGCTGTACATGCTCACCGGCGTGATCCCGGCGACGGCGAAGGTGCTCGAGCGCGCTCGGCTGGGGCACGATGACATCGACGCCTACGAAGTCAATGAGGCGTTCGCGTCGGTGCCGCTCGCGTGGCTGCGCGAGACCGGCGCGGATGCCGCGAAGCTGAACCCGCGGGGCGGCGCGATCGCCCTCGGCCATGCGCTCGGCTCCTCTGGCACGCGCCTGCTCACGACGCTCGTCAATCAGCTCGAAGCTTCGGGCGGGCGGTACGGCCTGCAGACGATGTGCGAGGGCGGCGGCATGGCCAACGCCACGATCATCGAACGCATCTGATCGCGCCGACCCGATCCGCTCAACCGACGAAAGGACTCACATGGAACTCGACGGCGCATCCGCGATCGTCACCGGCGGTGCATCCGGCCTCGGCCGAGCGACCGCGCGAGCACTCATCGACGGCGGGGCATCGGTCGTGCTCATCGACCTGCCCGGTCCACGTGGCGAGGAGGCCGCCGCCGAACTCGGCGAGCGGGCACGCTTCGTCGCAGCGGATGTCGCGAACGAGGCCGAGGTGCAGGCCGCCGTCGACGCGGCGTCTGCGCTCGCACCGTTGCGAGTCGCCGTGAGTTGCGCCGGAATCGTCACCGCGGGCCGCACCGTGGGTCGCGACGGCCCAGCGTCGCTCGAGGCGTTCGAGCGCACGATCCGCGTGAATCTGATCGGCACCTTCAACGTCACCCGACTCGCTGCAGCAGCGATGGCCGCGACCGAACCCGCCTCGGGCGGAGTGCCGGGTGGCCCGGCCACCGCGGAGCGCGGAGTGATCGTCAACACGGCATCGGTCGCGGCGTTCGACGGCCAGATCGGCCAAGCCGCCTACGCGGCGTCGAAGGCGGCGGTGGCCGGCATGACACTGCCCATCGCGCGCGACCTCTCGAAGCTGCTCATCCGCGTCGTCACGATCGCTCCTGGCATCTTCGAGACGCCCATGATGGCCGGAATGGCCGACGACGTGCGGGCGTCGCTCGAGGCGCAGGTGCCGCACCCGTCGCGGCTCGGGCACCCCACCGAATACGCCGCGCTCGTGCGCTCGATCATCGCGAATCCGATGCTGAACGGCGAGACGATCCGCCTCGACGGCGCGATCCGCATGCAGCCGAAGTAGCCGTCGAAGGCAGCCGGATGCCGCGTGCAGCCGCCACCCGGGCGAGCACGCGGCATCCGTCGTACCGATCAGGCGGCGAGTCGTGCTGCCCCCTGCGCGCGCGACGCCTTGATGAAGCCGTCGACGATGTCCCACAGGGCGGCACCGATCGCCACGACGACGATGACGGCCACGATCACCGGTGCGGAGTCGCCCCACGGCCACCGCATCACCTCGAGGGCCGACTCGTTGAGCAGCTGGCCGGTCGTGAACAGCCAGACCGCCGGAATCGTGAACGCGGCGTTGAGCACGATGTTCGCGGTGGCGAGCCACCAGTTCCATCCCCAGGCGAAGATCGCCACGGCGAACAGGATCTCGAGGCCGATCAGCCCGAGGAAGTACGGCAGCCAGAACGACCACAGGGCGGGGTCGAGGATCGGCACCGATGCCAGCTCGGGCACCCACGGGATCCCGAACTGCTGCACGACGATCGCGGCGGCGAACACCGTGAGCATCACGACCGACGCGATGAGCTCGGCGAGCCGGGACGCCTTGCCGGGCTCGGGCACGGCGGGCAGCATGTCGAGCGTCCACGGCGCGTCGATTCCGCGCCGGCCCGCAGGGGCCGGTGTGCGTTCGAGGATCGCGAAGACGAACGTGGTCCAGAAGGCGATGTGCACCGCGACCGAGATCGTGATGCCGATGACGGCGCCGATGATGCCGCCGACCGGCGTGCCTCCGACGGCCTGGGCGATCGCGATACCGAGTGCGGCGAACGGCAGCACGGTGATGAGCAGCAGTTTGAGCAGACGCCACCACGCGAGGAAGTACTTCGGCCCGATGAGGTGGAGCGGTCGATCGACATAGTGTGCCGCGAGCGCCGCTGGGTCGCCGAGTTCGATCAGCGCGGAGCGCTCGGCGTCGTCGGTCGAGGCGCCGAGTTCGATCAGCGCGTCACTCGCGTCGCCGATGCGCTCGCGCAGTTCTCGATCGAACTCGGGGCGCTGCGCCTCGGGCAGGGTGCGGGCGGCGGCCCAGACGTAGCGGTCGGTGAGGGTGGTCATCGTTCGTCTCCGGTCGTGAGTCCGGCGAGCGCATCGTCGATGCGTCGCCAATCGGTCATGAGGGCGTCGGCGAGCTGTTCGCCGCTCGGGCTCGTGCGGTAGAACTTGCGAGGACGTGCCTCGTCGGTGTTCCACTCGCTCGTCAACAGGCCCTGCTTCTCGAGCCGCCGGAGCAGCGGGTACAGGGTGTTCGCGTCGACGAGGATGCCGAGCCCGTTCAGCGACTCGAGCAGCGCGTAGCCGTAGTCGGGGATGCGCAGGCGCACCAGGCACGCGAGCACGACGGTGCCGCGCCGGAGCTCCTGCAGGTGCCCAGCTGTCGTTTCATCGGGGTTCATGCCTCACACGATACTGTGTGACGCACACTAATGCAATAGAGACTTCATAGCGCGACGGATGCCCCGTGATCCCGTGGTCACGGAACTCACGGCGGGCTACTGCTCGGCGTGCGCCTCGAGGAACTGGTACACCGAGGAGTCGTCGACACCAGGGAACGTGCCCGACGGCAGCGGCGACAGCACGTGCGCGTGCAGCCGGGCGCTCGGCCAGGCGCGCCCCGCCCAGCGTTCGGCGAGCTCCGACGGTGCACGCCGGCAGCACGACTCCTCGGGGCACGTCGACACGGCGCGCTGGGTCGTCTCGCGCCCGCGGAACCACTTGGCCTGGTTGAACGGCACCCCGACCGAGATCGAGAAGTCCGCGGCGTCCGTTCGCCCGGTCTGCGTCGCGCACCAGAAGGTGCCGACCGGGGTGTCGGTGTACTGGTAGTTCTCGGTCGTTCGATTGGTGTGACGGAACGACGTGCGCGCGCTCCACTTCTTGCACACCCACTGGCCTTCGATCGAACCGGTGACATCGGACGGCAGCGGGAGCCCGTCGTTCTCGTAGCCCTTCAGCAGCGCACCGTCGCCGGCGACGCGCAAGAAGTGCAGCGTCATGTCGAGGTGCGTGGTGGCGAGATTCGTGAATCGCAGCGCCGCGGCCTCGTGGGTGACGCCGAACGCGTCGCGGAAGTCTTCGATCGCGAGGCGCTTCTCCTTCTTGGCTGCCTGGAGGAACGTGACGGATGCCTCGCGCGGCATCAGGCAAGCGGCTGCGAAGTAGTTGATCTGCAACCGTTGCCAGAGGAACTCCGCGTAGCTCGCCGGGCGCTCGTGTCCGAGCAATCGGTGCGCCACGGCTTGGAGCGCCATCGAGCGGAGCCCGTGGCCGCCGGGGATCGACGCCGGCGGCAGGTAGATGCGGCCGTTCGCGATGTCGGTGATCGATCGCGTGGAATCCGGCAGGTCGTCGACGTAGATGAGCTGGAAGCCGAGCCGCTCGGCCATCACGCTCACCTCGCGGTGGGTGAGGGCGCCCGAACGGTGCCCTGACGCGTGCACCTGGTCTTCGGCGAGCTGCTCGATGTCGACCAGGTAGTTGTCGCGTTCGCGCATGAGTTCGCGGAGCTCGGTATTGGCGCGCCGCGCTTCTTCGGGCGTGGCGATGGCCTCGCTCGCGCGCCGTTGCAGTTCGTGGTGCAGGCCGACGATCGCCTCGAGGGATTCGTCGGTGATGCCGCGCCCCGGCCGGATGGCCGGCAGTCCGAGGCTCGCGTAGAGCGCGCTCGACTGGGCTCGGCCGAGTTCGAGCTCGAGGGCCGCCCGCCGGCTCGGCGCCTCGCGCGAGAGCAGGTCGGCCAGGTCGACGCCGAGGGCGGCGGCGAGCGCGTCGAGCGTCGAGAGCTTCGGCTCGCGCTTGCCGTTCTCGATGAGCGACAGCTGGCTGCCGGCCAACGCCACCGCCTCGCCGAGCTGATCGAGGGTGAGGCCGCGCTCGCCACGGAAATGGCGGATGCGCTGTCCGAGTGTTGCGAGGTCTGGGGAGCCTGCCTTCATGGCTTAAGAATAGCGAAAGATTGCAGCTTCTTAACGCTGGAATTGGCAGTACGGATGTCGTGAGGGCGCGCATTCTTGAAGTACGAACTCTTTCCGACCCCGGTCGGCACCACTTGGAAGGGACGACGATGACCATCTCCGACTTCTCGATCGGCACCGAGGCATCCGACGCCACTCGCGCCGCGCGCGGCACCACCGACGCGGCCCTCCGCGCCTGGGTCGACGAGATCGCCGGGCTCACCAAGCCTGACGAGATCGTCTGGTGCGACGGCTCCCAGCACGAAGCCGATCTGCTGACGAAGCAACTCGTCGCCGAGGGCAAGCTCATCAAACTGAACCCCGAATGGCGCCCCAACAGCTACCTCGCGCGCACCGATGCGGGCGACGTCGCCCGCGTCGAGGATCGCACCTTCATCTGCTCGACGTACGAGGAAGACGCCGGCCCCACGAACAACTGGCGCGACCCGCACGCGATGCGCGAAGAGCTCACCGACGTCTTCGACGGCTCGATGAAGGGCCGCACGATGTACGTCGTCCCCTTCTCGATGGGCCCGCTCGGCGGCCCCATCTCGCAGCTCGGCGTCGAGATCACCGACTCGCCCTACGTCGTGCTCAACATGGGCATCATGACCCGCATGGGCGATGCCGTCTACCGTCTCATCGAGGCGGGCGAACCGTGGGTTCGAACCATCCACTCCGTCGGCTACCCCCTCATCGACGGCGTCGGCCACCGCCGCGCAGAGGTCGACTGGCCGTGCAACGAGACGAAGTACATCGTGCAGTTCCCCGACTCGCGGGAGATCTGGTCGTACGGCTCGGGCTACGGCGGCAACGCCCTGCTCGCGAAGAAGTGCTTCGCGCTGCGCATCGCCTCGGTGATGGCTCGCGACGAGGGCTGGCTCGCCGAGCACATGCTGCTCATCAAGATCACCTCGCCCGAGGGCAAGTCGTACCACGTCGCCGCAGCGTTCCCGTCGGCGTGCGGCAAGACGAACCTCGCGATGCTCCGTCCGACGATTCCCGGCTGGAAGGTCGAGACGATCGGCGACGACATCGCCTGGATGCGTCCCGGTGCCGACGGGCGTCTCTACGCGATCAACCCCGAGGCCGGCTTCTTCGGCGTCGCCCCCGGAACGGGCGAGAGCACGAATCCGACCGCCGTGCAGACGCTCTGGGGCAACACGATCTTCACGAACGTGGCCCTCCGGCCCGATGGCGACATCTGGTGGGAGGGGCTGACCGACACGCCTCCTGCCGAGCTGACCGACTGGGAGGGCAACCACTGGACGCCCGGCTCCGGTCGCCCGGCCGCGCACCCGAATTCGCGCTTCACCGTGGCCGCCGCCCAGTGCCCGCAGATCTCCGACGACTGGGACGCCCACGACGGCGTGCCGATCGACGCGATCCTCTTCGGCGGGCGCCGCGCGACCAACGTGCCGCTCGTCGCCGAGGCACGCAGCTGGAAGCACGGCGTGTTCATGGGCGCGACGATCTCGTCGGAGCAGACCGCGGCCGCAGAGGGCACCGTCGGCGAGCTGCGACGCGACCCCTTCGCGATGCTCCCGTTCTGCGGCTACAACATGGCCGACTACTGGGGTCACTGGGTCAAGATGGGCCGCGTGCTCGGTACCGACGCGCCGAAGATCTTCCAGGTCAACTGGTTCCGCAAGGGCGCCGACGGCTCGTTCCTGTGGCCCGGATTCGGCGAGAACTCGCGCGTGCTCGAGTGGATCGTCGGTCGCCTCGAGAGCTCCAGCGACGCGCTCGAGACGCCGATCGGCCTGCTCCCGGCGTCCGACTCACTCGACCTCGACGGACTCGAGATCGAGGATGCCGCGCTCGAGCAGCTCTTCGACGTCGACCGCGACTCGTGGCTCGCCGAGTGCGACCTGACCGAGGAGTACTTCGGCCAGTTCGGCGACCGTGTGCCTGCGGCGCTGCGGGCGGAGCTCGCGAGCCTGCGCTACCACCTGCAGCACGCCGAGTAGGCGATTTCACGAGGGAGGGCGGATGCTGAGGCACCCGCCCTCCCTCGTGACCTGCCGTTTCCCGGCACGTCGCGCGCACCGGAGACCTCCTCGGCGCTAGCGTGTGCCGCGAGGGGGGCTGCATGGGCATCGAGTTCGGCCAGATCATCGAGGCGACCGGTGAGGTCATCGACATCCTCGGTGTCATCGCCATCGTCGTCGGAGTGCTCTATGCCATCGTCGATGCAGGCCTCCGCGGGCTGCGACGTGTCAGCCCCGTCTACACGCGGTTCCGCCGCGTGCTCGGGCGAGCCATCCTGCTCGGACTCGAACTGCTCGTCGCGGCCGACATCATCAAGACGGTCGCGGTGACGCCGACGCTCGATTCCGTCGCGGTGCTCGCCGTGATCGTGCTCATCCGAACCTTCCTCAGCTGGTCGCTCGAGCTCGAGATCTCGGGGCGTTGGCCGTGGCAGAAACGCGGCGCGGCGGTCGAGACGGAGTCTGCCGTCGCCGACTGAGCGGCAGCCGACCGCCGCTCAGACGAGCAGCTGGTGCGCCGCGAGGTCGCGGTAGAGGGGCACGGCCGCGACGAGCTCGGCGTGGGTGCCTTCACCGATCACCCGGCCCTCGTCGAGCACGACGATGCGGTCGGAGTCGATGACCGTCGAGAGGCGGTGCGCGATCACGATGAGCGTGCGGCCGGCCGAGACCGCGTCGATCGCGTCGCGCATCATGCGCTCGTTGGCGCCGTCGAGGGATGACGTCGACTCGTCGAGCAGCAGCACCGGGGGAGCGGCGAGCAGCGCCCGAGCGATCGCAAGGCGCTGGCGTTCGCCGCCCGAGAGCATGATGCCGTCTTCGCCCACCGCCGCGTCGAGGCCGGCGGGGTCGCGGTCGAGCACGCCGCCCAGATTCACCGCGCGCAGCACCTGCTCGCACGCGGCGTCGGTGGCCTCGGGGCTGCCGAGCTTGAGATTGTCCCGCAGGCTGCCGGCGAGCACGGGTGCGTCCTGCTCGACGTACCCGATCTGGGCGCGAAGCTCGGCGCGGTCGAGCGAGCGCAGGTCGAGACCGCCCATGCGCACCGTGCCGACCGAGGGATCGTAGAACCGCTCGATGAGCGCGAGGATGGTCGACTTGCCGGCGCCCGAGGGTCCGACGAGCGCGATGCGCTGCCCGCGCGGCACCTGGAACGAGACGCCGCGCAGCACCGGCTGCCGATCGGTGATGTCGGGCTCGGGCTGGTGCTCGTCGAAGGAGTCGTTCGCCGGGTCGGCGGGATCGGAGCGGGTCGTCGCGTAGGCGAAGTGCACGCCGTCGAACTCGATCGCAGCGGCGTGGGGGAGCACGGCGGCGTTGGCCTCGCCGACCATGAGGGCGAGCGGCGCGAGTTCGCGATCGTGGGCATCCTCATCGGGCAGGTCGAGGATCTCCTGAATGCGGCCGAGTGCGCCGAGCGCCTGGTTCACCGAGGTGATCGCGCCGAAGGCCTGGCCGAGCGGCAGGATCATCATGAACAGGAAGAGGATGAACGCCACGAGGTTCGCGACCGTGATGGCGCCGGATGCCACTCGGAACCCGCCGACGCCGAGCACGACGAGGAATGACACCTGCATCGCGATGCCGGCGATCGGCACGATGAGCGCCGAGATCTTGGCGACGTTGACGCCCATCTGCCACGCGCTCTCAGCCTGGCCCTCGACGTCGCGGATCTCGCGTTCGGTGGCGCCGGCTGCACGAATGGTGCGCACGGCGCTGATCGCACGTTCTACGGATGCCGCGACGTCGCCGATCTTCTCCTGCGCCGCGTGCGACGCCTCGCGAACGCGGCGCGAGAGCAGCGTCACCGTGGTGATGGCGACCGCGATGACGAGCACCGTGAGTCCGAGCAGCACGGGGTCGATGATGAGCATGGCGATGAGCGCCCCGACGAAGGTGACGGCGCCGCCGACCGCTTCGACGAGGCCCTGCGTGAGCACGGCGCGGAGCATCGTCGTGTCGCTGCCGACGCGCGAGACGAGGTCGCCCGTGCGGCGGGTGTCGAACTCCGCGATGGGCAGGCGCAGGAGCTTGCCGATGAGCCGCTTCCGGCTCGAGAGCACGACGCCTTCGCCCGTGCGCTGCAACAGGTAGTGCTGGTACCCGGTGATGATGGCGCTGATCACGACGAGGGCGACGAGTGCCCAGACGATGCCGCCGAGCGGTTCGCTCGCTTCGACGACCGTGATGACCTGGCTGACGAGGAGTGGCTGGGCGAGGCTCGCGAGTGCGCCGATGACGCTCAGCACCGCGACGACGATGAGCACCGGGCGGTGCTCGAAGATGAAGGGGAGGAGTTGCCGGAACGTCGCGCGGGGACCCGTCGGGGTCGCACGTCGGCTGAAGGGGGAACGTCGGGTGTCGGTGTCGCTCATGTTCGCTTCCTGGCCGGCACGGCGAGCGGATGCCGCATCCGCTCGGGTTCCGCGTCGTCGCCGCATTGCAGCTTACGTGCCTGAGCTGCGTCCGTACTTCTTGTGCACGGCCTGCTTGGAGACCTCGAGGGCGAGGGCGATGAGTTGCCAGCTCGAACCGGCGGCCCGGGCCCGTCGCACGGCGATGGCTTCGGCGCGGTCGAGTTCGCGGGTGAGCTCGGCGCGTGCGTGGTGGAGGTTTCTGAGCGCGCGATACGGGTCGTCGCCGTCGGCCGCCGCGATCGCCGTGCGAAGGGTGGTGTCGTCCATTTCGTCAACTATAGTTGACGTTCCGGGTGTCGTCAATCGAGGTTGACGTTGGCGAGGCGGCCGCGGGCACGGCACGATGGAGGCATGGACTTCACCGGGGCCGCACTCGTCGGCATCTCGCACGGCACCGCATCGGCCGACGGACAGGCCGCCGTGCGCGCGCTCATCGACGCGGTCGAGACCGCCGGCGGCACCGGCTCGCTCGGCCCCGCTGCCCCCGGTACCCGCCGACTCGAGGGATCCGAGCCGGCGACGGTTCGGCTCGGCCACGTCGACGTGCAGCAGCCGGATGTCGCGGCGACGCTCGCCGCACTCCCTCCGGCGTTGCCGGCCGTCGTCGTGCCGCTCCTTCTTTCGGCGGGCTACCACGTGCACGTCGACCTTCGGAACGAGATCGACGCGGTCATCGAGCGACCCGTGCGCCTCGCCGCGGCCCTCGGCCCCGACGATCGTCTCGTCGAGGTGCTGCGCCGTCGGCTCGACGAGGCCGGTGCGACCGCTGACGACGTGATCGTGCTCGCCGTCGCCGGATCGAGCGACGCGCGAGCGGTCGAGGACTGCCGTGACATGGGGGAACGCCTGGGTGCAGCCCTCGGGGCTCCCGTGACTGTCGGCTTCCTCTCGGCTGCCGAGCCGCGGCTCGATGCCGCGGTCGCCTCGGCCCGCGCGAGTGGCGATGGCCGCCGAGTGGTCGCGGCGAGCTACCTGCTGGCTCCGGGCTACTTCCAGGACCTCGCCGCCGCGGCGGGTGCCGACCGCATCACCGAGCCGCTGCTCACGCCGCACGACACGCCGACGCCGCTCGTCGAGATCGTGCTCGACCGCTACTCGGCGGCGGCGGAGGGCGTCGCGAGCGAGTCGACGGCCACGGCGCCCGAACTCTAGCGTCGCGCGACCGCCCCGGCGCCATGTGACGCCGAGTTACCTGAATTGACGCCGTGTGTCCTTCCTTACCGTGATGTGACGACGCACGCTCCGGTGCCCGGCGATCGCGCCTAGCCTCGGTCGAAACCCGCAACTCGCGGCGACCGAGGAGCAGACATGACGCAAGAGACGATCGAGGCGACGGCCCCACCGGCCGGGTCGGCGAGCCGCTCCGCCGCGCGTCCGCCCCGCCCGGCGAGCCGTCCGCACGGGCAGTGGAAGGTCGACGGCACGGCACCGCTCAACGGCAACGAGGAGTGGAAGCAGGTCGACAACGGCCTGAGCGTTCGCGACCGCATCGAGAAGCTCTACTCGAAGGGCGGGTTCGCGTCGATCGACCCGACCGACCTGCACGGCCGCTTCCGCGTGTGGGGCCTGTACACGCAGCGAAAGCCCGGCATCGACGGCGGCCGCACCGCGACGCTCGAGCCGCACGAGCTCGAAGACGAGTTCTTCATGCTGCGCGTGCGCATCGACGGCGGGCAGCTCACCACCGAGCAGCTTCGCGTGATCGCCGACATCTCGATCGACTTCGGTCGCGACACCGCCGACCTCACCGACCGCCAGAACGTGCAGCTGCACTGGATTCGCGTCGAGGATGTGCCCGAGATCTGGCGGCGTCTCGAGGCCGTCGGACTCGGAACGACCGAGGCCTGCGGCGACGTGCCGCGCGTGGTGCTCGGCTCGCCGGTCGCCGGCATCGCCGCCGACGAGCTCATCGACCCGACTGCGCAGATCGACGCGATCACGAGCCGGTTCATCGGCGATGAGACGCTCGCGAACCTGCCGCGCAAGTTCAAGACGGCCATCACCGGGCACCCGAGCCAAGACGTCGTGCACGAGATCAACGACGTCGCGTTCGTCGCGGTCGACCACCCCGAGCTCGGCATCGGCTACGACCTGTGGGTCGGCGGCGGGCTCTCCACGTCGCCGCGACTCGCCGAGCGCCTCGGCGTCTTCGTCGCCCCCGAGCGGGTGGCCGAAGCCTGGCACGGTGTCGCCCAGATCTTCCGCGACTACGGCTACCGACGCTTGCGCAACAAGGCGCGCCTCAAGTTCCTGCTCGCGGACTGGGGCACCGAGAAGTTCCGCCAGGTGCTCGAGACCGAGTACCTCGAGTCACCGCTGCCCGACGGGCCTGCGGCCCCCAAGCCGCTCGCGCACGGCGATCACGTCGGCGTGCACCGCCAGAAGGACGGCCGGTTCTACGTCGGCGCCACGCCGATCGTCGGCCGCGTCTCGGGGCCGACCCTCGCGAAGCTCGCCGAGCTCATCGAGGCGCACGGCTCCTCGCGGCTGCGCACGACGCCTCACCAGAAGATCGTGATCCTCGACATCCCCGAAGACCGCGTGGAGTCGCTCATCACGGGCCTCGACGAGCTCGGCCTCTCGGCCCGTCCGAGCCTCATCCGCCGCGGCACCATCGCCTGCACGGGCATCGAGTTCTGCAAGCTTGCGATCGTGGAGACCAAGGCGTTCGCGACGGCGGCCGTGCTCGATCTCGAACGTACGCTCGACGGCTTCGACCTGCCGCACCCGATCAGCCTGCACGTCAACGGCTGCCCGAACTCGTGCGCTCGCATCCAGACGGCCGACATCGGCCTCAAGGGCCAGCTCGTCATGAGCGACGCCGGCGAACAGGTACCCGGCTACCAGGTGCACCTCGGCGGCGGCCTCGCGACGGCCGATCGTGAAGAGGCAGGACTCGGCCGCACGGTCCGCGGACTCAAGGTCGAAGCCGACGGCATCGCCGACTACGTCGAGCGGGTCGTCAAGCGTTTCCTCGACAGCCGCGACGCCGAGGCCGACGAGACCTTCGCCGAATGGGCCCACCGCGTCGACGAGGAGGTCCTTCGATGAGCGCGCGCAACCTCGCACACTCCACCGGTCGAGGAGCGGGGCGTATCGAGATCAGCGCGCCGGGTCTCGATACGGTCGCTGCGCTCCCTGCTCGACCGACGGGCTTTCGCACGCACGACGAACTGCGCGCTCTCGCCGAGCAGGGCGAACGCGAACTCCGCAGCCTGGCGGCTGACGAGGCGTCCGCCTTCGAGGTCATCGCCTGGGTCGCGCGCAACTTCGAGACGGATGCCGCGGCCGTCGCCTGCTCGATGGCCGATGCCGTGCTCCCGCACGTCGTGGCCCAGTCGTTGCCGGGCGTCGATGTGCTCTTCCTCGACACCGGCTACCACTTCGCGAAGACCTACGAGACGCGGGACCGGGTCGCATCGGCGCTCGATGTGCGCGTGGTCGACGTGCTGCCCGAGTTGACCGTCCCCGAGCAGAACGCGAAGTACGGGCTCGACCTGTTCGCCCGCGACGCCGCGGAGTGCTGCGCCATGCGCAAGGTCGCACCCCTGCACGATGCGCTCTCGGGCTACGAGCTGTGGTTCACCGGCGTGCGCCGCGACGAGGCGCCCACCCGCACGAACACGCCGCTCGTGACGTTCGACGAGCGCAATGGGCTGGTCAAGGTCAATCCGCTTGCGGCGTGGAGCTTCGACGAGCTGATCGACTACTCGAACGCCTTCGGTGTCCCCGTGAACGAGCTCCTGACGCAGGGCTACCCGTCGATCGGCTGCGAGCCGTGCACGCGGCGAGTGGCCGAAGGCGAAGACCCCAGAGCCGGTCGCTGGTCGGGCCTCGACAAGACGGAATGCGGGTTGCACCTGTGAGCGAGACATCCACCGCCGCCGGTCGGGTAGCGAGCCACGGCGAGCGTATCGAGACCACACCGTCGGGTCTCGAGACGAGCGCTGAGCGCTCCACCCGACCAGCCTCGCTCTCCGCGCTCGACACGCTCGAGTCCGAGGCGATCCACATCATCCGCGAGGTCGTCGCCGAGTTCGAGCGGCCCGTGCTGCTCTTCTCCGGCGGCAAGGACTCCGTCGTCGTGCTGCACCTCGCCGCGAAGGCGTTCTGGCCGGCGCGCGTGCCGTTCCCGGTGCTGCACGTCGACACCGGACACAACTTCCCCGAGGTCATCGCGTTCCGCGACGAGACCGTCGCGCGCCTCGGCATCCGTCTCGAAGTGGCGTCCGTGCAGGACTACCTCGACGACGGCCGCCTGCAGGAGCGCGCCGACGGCACCCGCAACCCACTGCAGACGCAGCCGCTGCTCGACGCGATCGCCGCAGGCAAGCACGACGCCGTCTTCGGCGGTGCGCGCCGCGACGAGGACAAGGCCCGCGCGAAGGAGCGCATCCTGAGCCTCCGCGACGAGTTCGGCCAGTGGGACCCGCGCAACCAGCGCCCCGAGCTCTGGGACCTCTACAACGGCCGTCACACGGTCGGCCAGCACGTGCGCGCGTTCCCGATCTCCAACTGGACCGAACTCGACGTGTGGAGCTACCTCGAGCGAGAGCAGATCGCCCTGCCGCCGCTGTACTTCGCGCACGAGCGCGAGGTGTACCTCCGCGACGGCATGTGGCGCGCGGTGAGCGAGGTGTCGCCCGCCCGCCCCGATGAGGTCATCGAGCGCCGCGCAGTGCGGTACCGCACCGTCGGCGACATGAGCTGCACCGGCGCGGTCGAATCGGATGCCGCGACCGTCGCCGACGTCGTGCGCGAGGTCGCCACCTCGACCCTCACCGAGCGGGGCGCCACTCGCGCCGACGACCGTATCTCCGAGGCCGCCATGGAGGATCGCAAGAAAGACGGGTACTTCTGATGACGTCGACCGCCACCGAGAGCACCCTCTTCCGTTTCGCCACGGCGGGCTCCGTCGACGACGGCAAGTCGACGCTCGTCGGCCGCCTGCTGCACGACTCGAAGGCGATCCTCGCCGACCAGCTCGAATCGGTGACGCGAACGTCCGCCGAGCGCGGCTTCGGCGGCGAGCCCGGCGCGATCGACTTCGCGCTGCTCACCGACGGCCTGCGCGCGGAGCGCGAGCAGGGCATCACGATCGACGTCGCCTACCGCTACTTCTCGACGGGTCGCCGCTCGTTCATCCTCGCCGACTGCCCCGGGCACGTGCAGTACACGCGCAACATGGTCACCGGCGCCGCCACCGCCGACGCCGTCATCGTGCTCATCGACGCGCGCAAGGGCGTGCTCGAGCAGACGCGCCGGCACCTCGCCGTCGTGCAGCTCCTTCGGGTGCCGCACGTGATCGTGGCCGTGAACAAGATCGACCTGCTCGACTACGCCGAATCGGCGTTCGCGCCGGTCGCCGCCGAGGTCACGGCGCTCACTCGCGAGCTCGGCCTTCCCGAGGCGCACGTGATCCCGGTCTCGGCGCTCGCGGGCGACAACATCGTCGAACGTTCCGCGAACACGCCGTGGTACGAGGGACCGAGCCTGCTCGAGTTGCTCGAGACGCTGACCTCCCTCGACGAGCTCGAGTCCGAGCTCGAGGCGCTGCGGATGCCGGTGCAGCTCGTCATCCGCCCGCAGGGCGCCGTGGCGCACGACGTCGACGACCCAGAGCTCTTCCGGGACTACCGGGCGTTCGCCGGGCGCATCTCCTCGGGAACCGTGCGTCTCGGCGACGAGGTGCAGGTCTTTCCGGGCGGTGCCACGACCACCGTCGTCGGCATCGATGCCGGATCGGCCGAACTCGCGTCGGCGTCGGCGCCGCAATCGGTCTCGCTGCGGCTCGCCGACGAACTCGACGCCGCGCGCGGCGCGGTCATCGCGGCGTCCGGCTCGTTGCCTGCGGCGCGACGCGAGCTCGAGGCGTCCGTGTTCCAGCTCGACCCGAGGCCGCTCGCGCCCGGTGCGCGCGTGCTCGTGAAGACCGGCACGTCGACCGTGCAGGCGATCGTCACCTCCATCGACGGCCGCCGCGACCTCACCACGCTCGGGCTCGACCCTGCCGATCGCCTCGAGGTGAACGACATCGGTCAGGTCTCGCTCAAGCTCTCGGCCGAGCTTCCCCTGGAGGCCTACGCCGACCATCGCCGTGCGGGCGCGTTCCTCGTGATCCACCCGCAGGACGGCGCGACCCTCGCGGCCGCGATCGTCACCCAGCCCGTCGCGTGAGCGACGAGCATTCCGACTCATCCGCGAACCAGCACCGAAGGAGCAGCAGCATGAACGCGACATCCCGCGTCCGCACCCGCATCGGCCTGGTGGGCGGCATGATGCTCGCCGCAGCCATCGTCGCCGCGGCCGTGCTGGCGCTGAGCGGCTGCGCCGCTGCCGCTGCCGGCCAGACCGGTGAATCATCCGCCTCGACGGGCCCGGCCGATGAGCTCCGCCTCGGGTACTTCGCCAACGTCACGCACGCGCCGGCGCTCGTCGGCCTCGAAGAGGGGCTCTTCGCCGACGCGCTCGGTGAGACGACCCTCACGACGCAGGTCTTCAACGCCGGACCAGCGGCGATCGAGGCGCTCTCGGCCGGCGCGATCGACGCGACCTACATCGGCCCCAACCCGTCGATCAACACGTACATCCAGTCTGCCGGGCAGTCGGCGCACATCGTCGCGGGAGCCGCGACCGGCGGTGCAGCACTCGTCGTCCGCGAGGGCATCGACTCGGCCGCCGACCTCGAGGGCACCACGCTCGCGACGCCGCAGCTCGGCAACACGCAGGACGTCGCGCTGCGCTCCTGGCTCGCCGATGAGGGCTTCGAGACCGACACGACGGGCGGCGGTGACGTGCACATCACGCCGACCGAGAACGCCCAGACGCTGACGCTCTTCCAGCAGGGCGGCGTCGACGGTGCCTGGCTCCCCGAGCCGTGGGTGTCGCGTCTGCTCGCCGACGGCGGCAACGGCGCACACGTGCTCGTCGACGAGGCCGAGCTCTGGGACGACGGAGCATTCCCGACGACCGTGCTGCTCGTGCGTGCGGAGTTCCTCGCTCAGCACCCCGAGACGGTGCGGGCGCTGCTCGACGGCCACGTGGCATCCGTCGCCTGGCTCGACGAGCACGCCGAGGAAGCGCCGGGCGTGATCAACGCGGCACTCGAGGCCGAGACGGGCAAGCCGCTCGCCGACGCCGTGATCACCCGCGCACTCGAGTACGTGAGCTTCTCGGTCGACCCGCACGCCGAGACCTTCGAGGCGCTCGTGGAGAACGGCCTCGAGGCCGGCACCCAGAAGGACGGCTCGATCGACGGACTCTTCGACCTGCGACTCCTCAACGAGCTGCTCGACGCCGATGGGGCCGAGCCGGTCTCTGCCGGCGGACTGGGCGAGGAGTAGAAGCCATGAGCGGGCAGACGGCCATCCGCATCGAGCAGCTGGGCAAGCGTTTCGGCGCAGGACCGCTCGTGCTCGACGACGTGAACCTGTCGATCGAATCGGGCGAGTTCGTCTGCCTGCTGGGCGCCTCGGGTTGCGGCAAGTCCACGTTGTTGAACCTCATCGCGGGACTCGACCGGCCAACCTCGGGCACCATCGATGTGCCCGCCGAGGGCGCAGCGGTGATGTTCCAGGAGTCGGCGCTCATGCCGTGGCTCACCGCGCGACAGAACGTCGAGCTCGCGCTGCGGCTGCGCGGCGTGCCGCGCAGCGATCGTCGCGGGCAGGCGCTCGAGCTCCTCGACACCGTGAACCTCGCGGATGCCTCGGAGAAGCGGCCGCACGAGCTCTCGGGCGGCATGCGGCAGCGCGTAGCGCTCGCCCGCGCCCTCGCCCAGGACCGGCCGGTGCTGCTCATGGACGAGCCGTTCGCCGCGCTCGACGCGATCACCCGCGACCTGCTGCACGAGGAACTCGAACGCGTGTGGCGCCGCACCGGTCGCACGATCGTGTTCGTGACGCACAACGTGCGCGAGGCGGCCCGACTCGGGCAGCGCGTGGTGCTGCTCTCGAGCCGCCCCGGCCGCGTGGCCGGCGAGTGGCGCATCGCAGAGACCTCCGGTCGTCGCATCGAATCGCCCGAGGTCGCCGCGCTCTCGATCGAGATCACCGAGCAGTTGCGGAAGGAGATCCGCCGCAATGCCGCATGACACCGCAACCCCCGCCGATCGAGGCTCGGGTCGAGTAGCGATGCAGGAGCGCATCGAGACCGAGACGGAGGAGCGTATCGAGACCGCCGCTGGTCTCGATCCGCTCGCTGGCGCTCCCGACTCGACCGGCGGAACCGGCCAGACCGACGACCTCCGCAGCCTCGAGGCGGGTCTCGACCGCCTGCAGACCGATGACGCGCGCGTCACGAACGCGTGGAGAACCTTCACCACGAGCGTGCTGCCGCCGATCGTCTTCGTCGTCGCGCTCATCGCGGCCTGGCAGATCTACGTCTGGATCGTCCAGCCCCGCCCCGACATCGTTCCGAGCCCGATCAGCGTGGTCACCGCGATCGGCGACGCCTGGCAATCCGGCCGCCTGCAGACCGCGGTGCTCACCAGTCTCGAACGCGGCGTCTTCGGGTTCCTCATCGCGGTCGTCGTCGGCACACCCCTCGGGCTGCTCCTCGCCGAGGTCAAGCCGCTGCGCCGTGCCGTCGGCCCGATCATCTCGGGTCTGCAGGTGCTGCCGTCGGTCGCCTGGGTGCCGGCCGCGATCCTCTGGTTCGGACTCACGGATGCCACGGTCTACTTCGTCGTGCTCATGGGCGCCACCCCGTCGATCATCAACGGCCTCATCGCGGGGGTCGAACAAGTACCGCCGCAGCTGCGGCGCGTCGGTACGGTCCTCGGCGCCGGACCAG
The DNA here is from genome assembly GCF_059758475.1 of Agromyces sp. GQ35. Lineage (NCBI taxonomy): Bacteria > Bacillati > Actinomycetota > Actinomycetes > Micrococcales > Microbacteriaceae > Agromyces > Agromyces sp. GQ35. The sequence continues at coordinate 2,339,277 of NZ_JCAXEO010000001.1, forward strand.
CACGGCTCGCCACGCTCGTGGTGCTCCCGGCCGCCCTCCCCGGCTACGTCGCGGGCCTCAAGCAGGGCTGGGCGTTCTCGTGGCGCTCGCTCATGGCCGCCGAGATCATCGCGACGGGCGGCACGATCGGCTTCGGGCTGGGCTCGATGCTCGACCAGAGCCGCGAGCTCGCCGACCTCGCAAGCGTGCTCGCCACGATCCTCGTGATCCTCGCCATCGGCATCCTGATCGAGCTCGTCTTCTTCGCGCCACTCGAGCGACGGATGCTGCGCCGCCGCGGCCTGCTCCAGGGAGGCACGCGATGACGGCCCGCCGCCGGTCGAGTAGCGCCGAAGGCGCGCATCGAGACCAGCCCACGAGGTCTCGATACGGCGCTGGCGCGCCTACTCGATCGACGGGTACCGTCACCCTCGTCGGCGCGGGACCCGGTGATGCCGGCCTGCTCACGATCCGGGGCCTCCGCGCGCTCGAGGCGGCCGATGTCATCGTCGCCGACCGGCTCGGCGCGCGCGGCGTGCTCGACGGGCTCGCCGCCGAAGGGGTCGAGCTCACGGCCGACATCGTCGACGTCGGCAAGCTGCCCGGCCACCACGCCGTGCCGCAGGACGCCATCAACGCACTGCTCGTCACGCTCGCGCGCGACGGCAAGCACGTCGTGCGCCTCAAGGGCGGGGACCCGTTCATCTTCGGTCGCGGTGGCGAGGAACTCGCGTTCTGCCGCGATGCCGGCATCGACGTCGCGGTCGTGCCCGGCATCACGAGTGCGATCTCGGTGCCGGCGATCGCCGGCATCCCGCTCACGCACCGCGGGCTCGCGACGACGTTCACCGTCGTCACCGGGCACGAGCAGATCCGGGCGCTCGGCGGCGGCCGCGACCACACGGTCGTGCTGCTCATGGGAATCGGCACCCTCGCGAACTCGGCGATCACCCTTGCGCGCAGCGAGCGCGGCTCCGACTGCCCGGTCGCGATCATCGAAGACGGCTACGGGCCGGGCCAGCGCGTGACGGTGGGAACCCTCGACACGATCGCGCTGCAGGCGGCCCGCCGCGGCGTCCGTTCACCCGCAGTGGTCGTCGTCGGTGATGTCGTCAGGCTCAGCCCGTATGCTTCCGAGCTGTGGAATGAGCCGGTCGAACTCCGTGTCCCCGGTCCGCCTTCGGCGAGCTCATCCAGCACACACCCCCATCGAGAGGCCCAGCAGCAATGACCCGTTCCCTTCGCGTCGCGATCGTCGGAGCCGGCCCCGCCGGCATCTACGCCGGCAACATCCTCAATCGCCAGGTCACCGAGGCCGGCGGCGAGGTCGCGATCGACCTGTTCGAGTCCCTGCCCGCCCCATACGGACTCATCCGCTACGGCGTCGCGCCAGACCACCCGCGCATCAAGGGCATCGTGAACTCGCTGCACGAGATGCTCGACGCCGGCACGATCCGATTCATCGGCAACGTCGAGGTCGGCAAGGACCTCACGGTCGACGAACTGCGTGAGCGCTACGACGCGGTGATCTTCGCGACGGGTGCGCTGAAGGATGCCCCGTTGAACATCCCCGGCATCGAGCTGCCCGGCTCCTACGGTGCCGCAGACTTCGTGGCGTGGTACGACGGCCACCCCGACGTGCCGCGGGAGTGGCCGCTCGAGGCGCGGTCGATCGCCGTGATCGGCAACGGCAACGTGGCGCTCGACGTCGCTCGCGTGCTCGCCAAGCACCCGAGAGACATCCTGTCGACGGATGTCCCGGCCAACGTCGTCGCCGGCCTCGAGGCGTCGCCCGTGACCGACGTGCACGTGTTCGGCCGTCGCGGCCCGGGTCACGTGAAGTTCACGCCGATCGAGCTGCGCGAACTCGGCGAGGTGCCCGATGTCGATGTCGTGGTCTACGACGACGATTTCGAGCGCGCCGCGAACGATCCGCACGCCGAGGCGCTCTTCGCATCGAACAACCAGGTCAAGGTCATGACCCGCACGCTGAACGGCTGGCGCAAGCCCGCCGACCACGAGTACACGGCGTCGCGTCGGTTGCACCTGCACTTCCTGCACACGCCGGTCGAGGTGCTGGGTACCGACGCGGTCGAGGGCGTTCGGTTCGAGCGCGCGCGTCCGGTGGGCGACGGATCGGTCGAGGGCACGGGCGAGTTCGTCGACGTGCCCGTGCAGGCGGTCTACCGCGCGGTCGGGTACGCGAGTTCGCCGATCGACGGCGTGCCGTTCGACGAGCGGGCAGCGGTCGTTCCCAACGCCGGCGGTCGGGTGACCGATGCCGCGGGTGCTCACCTCGCGGGTGTCTACGCCACAGGCTGGATCAAGCGCGGCCCCGTCGGCCTCATCGGCCACACCAAGGGCGATGCGCTCGAGACCATCACGAACCTGATGGCCGATGCCGTGGCGGGTGCGCTCCCCGCCCCGCTCGTCGACGCCGCCGGCGGTGCCGAGGTGTTCGAGCTGCTCGAGTCGCGCGAGGTGGCGTTCACGACGTGGCAGGGCTGGCTCTCCCTCGATGCGCACGAGCGCGAGCTCGGCGAGAAGTTCGAGGCTCCCGAGCACTACGCGGGCGTCGTGCGCGAGCGCGTGAAGGTCGTGCCCCGCGACGAGCAGGTCGAGATCTCGCGCTCCGGCGCGCTGGTCGGCTCGTGACCTACGTCATCGCGCTGCCCTGCGTCGATGTCAAAGACCGTGCGTGCATCGACGAGTGTCCGGTCGACTGCATCTACGAGGGTGAGCGTTCGCTCTACATCCACCCCGACGAGTGCGTCGACTGCGGCGCCTGCGAACCGGTCTGCCCGGTCGAGGCGATCTACTACGAAGACGACCTGCCCGACGTGTGGGCCGACTACTACAAGGCCAACGTCGAATTCTTCGAGCTCTCCCACGCCGGAGGCCCGGCACTCGGCTCACCCGGCGGCGCCGCGAAATCGGGCGTGCTCGACTACGACCACCCCGTCATCGCGGTACTGCCACCGCAGGCCGACGGCGCCCACTGACGGCGAGTGCGTGCTGGCGCCCTCCCGCGACTGACGGGCGCACGAGAGTGTTTCCGCGTGTGACGGGGACCCGCGACATCCGCTCGATGCGCGCGTAACGTGGCCCGCATCCAACTCCGAGGAGCCCTCATGTCGCACCGCGAACCGCACGCCGCAACCGAGCCGCACACCGGCACGGTCATTGGCATGCGCGGGTGCGAGGTCGCAGCGGAGTGCCGAAGCGATCGGCCCGGCCACCGTCTGCACGCGATGCAGGAGCGCCTCGCGACGACCACGGCGAGCAAGTGGGTCGACGCGATCGTCGTCGACGCGAACTCGGACGGCTTCGTCACCGTCGCCGAACTGTCGAGCGATGCGCTCCGACGGGTCTGGCACCATGACGCCTTCGAAGGTGCGCTCAGCGTCGGCGACCCGGTCGCGGTGCACGGCGTCTACGGCGTGCTCGCGCACGGCGAACGACGATTCAGCGTCGCGGCCGCCTGAATCGGGGCCCCACGAACGGCGGCCCGAAACGAGCCGAACCTGCTCACGCCATCGGCATCGCCTCGCTCATCGAGCCCATCATCTTCTCCATCGCCATGACGGCCTGATCGCACGCCATCGCGCACATGCGGCAGTGCTCGCTCATGTCGGCGTGCATCATGCACTCCGTCGAGCAGGCCCGGGCCATCATGACGGTCGACTGCATCATCGACATCATCACGTGCATGTCCCAGCCGTGCATGCGCAGCATCATGCGCATCATGGTGTCGCACATGTCGGCGCAGTTCGCACAGAGGCTGGCGCACCGGCCCATGCCCTCGCCCGCGTCGGCGTCGGCGCACATGAGGCACGCCTGCATGCACGCGGAGAGGGCCTCCATACACTCCTGCATCACCATCGGATCCATGTCCTGCATGGGCATCTCCGACGATGACATCGCGCCCTTCATCATGTCCATCGTCATGTTCACGCTCGACCGCCGTCCTCGGGCGCCGAGCGTCGACGGTGCGCCGGCGGATGACTCGGCAGCCCTGTTCGCAGCCATGCTACGCCGGGCGGCTCGGGTCGAGAAGGGGTGCGTGTGACGATCGCATGAACGAATGCGGCCGACGACCGAGGGGCGGATGCCGCAGCATCCGCCCCTCTGATTCGCCGTGCGTGCCGGCTACAGCACCGCGGACGCCTCGATGCCCGCAGCCTCGTAGTCGACGTCCTTCGTCTCCTTCGACACGAGGAGCGCGATGAGCGTGAGCACGGCCATCACCGAGAGGTACACGCCGACCCAGAACGGGCTGCCGCCGCCTGCCGCCCAGAGTGCGGTGCCGATGAATGGAGCGACGGCGGCACCGAGAATCGACGACACGTTGTACGAGATACCCGAGCCCGTGTACCGCACATTCGTCGGGAACAGCTCGGGCAGCAGGGCCCCCATCGGACCGAACGTCATGCCCATGAGGGCGAAGCCGATGATGAGCCACGCCATGACCCCGACGAAACCGGCGCCGAGGAGCGGTACCCAGGCGAGGCCGAACACGATGATGCCGAGCGTCACCCAGATCAGCGTCTTGCGGCGTCCCCAGCGGTCGGCCCACGGGCCGGAGAGCAGGGTGAAGATGCCGAAGAACACGACACCGCCGATGAGCATGAGCACGAACGTCGTGTACGAGTACCCGAGACCCGCGATCGGTGCGTCGCTCGGCTTCGTGCCGTAGCCGAGCGAGAACGTGGTCATCAGGTAGAAGAGCACGTATGTCGCCAGCATGAAGAACGTGCCGAGGATGAGCTGCTTCCAGTAGTTCTTGAAGACGCTCGCGAGCGGGAGCTTCGCGAGCTTGCCCTGCTTCGAGGCGTTCGAGAACGCGGTCGACTCGACGAGTCGCAGTCGCACCCAGAGACCCACGACGACCATCACGGCCGAGAACAGGAACGGAATCCGCCAGCCCCAGTCGAGGAACGCGTCCGAGGGCAGCGAGGAGTTCGGGTCATCCGCAGGCAGCAGCGCAGCGATGATGAGGAACAGCCCGTTGGCGATGATGAAGCCGATCGGTGCGCCGAGCTGCGGGAAGGTGCCGTACCAGGCGCGCTTGCCCGCCGGCGCGTTCTCGGTCGCCACCAGGGCGGCACCCGACCACTCGCCGCCGAGGGCGAAGCCCTGAGCGATGCGGAGGATCACGAGCAGTAGCGGTGCGAACCAGCCCACCATCAGGTAGGTCGGCAGCAGGCCGATGAGGAACGTCGCGATGCCCATCGTCAGCAGCGCGCCGACGAGTGTCGCCTTGCGCCCGTGCTTGTCGCCGAGGTGTCCGAAGATGACGGCGCCCACCGGGCGCGCCACCATCGCGGCGCCGAACACCGCGAACGACTGCAGCAGTGCGGTCGTCGGGTCGCCGGTCGGGAAGAACAGGTGCGGGAAGACGAGCACGGCGGCGGTCGCGTAGACGTAGAAGTCGTAGAACTCGATCGTCGTGCCGATGAGGCTCGCGAAGATCACGCGGCTGCGGGGGTTCGCAGGGGTGGTGGGTGCGGCGTGGGCCGCGGTGGATGTGGACATCGCTGGCGAGGACTCCATGGAGAGTGTGCGGAACGCTGGCTTCCGTGGCGCGCGTCGGTCTGGCGTGAGCGCGGAGTCAGTGGGTGGGAACCGTCGCTTGTGGCAACCGAAACAGCCTACGTGCCGCTCGCCGGCGGATCCGGACGCCTCAGCACCCCTGCGCCGAACGGCGGCATCGACGCGGCGAACGGCGCGTCGCGATGCATCGAACGACGGATGTCGCGGCATCCGCGCCGTCGTCAGGCTGACCCCATGGATACGCTGTTCAGCATTCTGCACGTCGTCGGCGCCGTCTTCATCGCCGACGAGAAGTACGGCCTGTCGTTCACGACACCGTGGATCCTCTGGTCGATCATCCTCTACGCCATCGCGTTCGCGCTGACGATGTTCGTCGTCGTGCCGTCGATGAAGAAGGCTGCAGCGGCACTCGGTGCGAGCGACGGTGCGGATGCCGCGGCGACCGGCTACCCCGCGATCGCAGCGGGCAGCGGGCAGCGGCATCGCGTCGCTGCTCCTCCTGGCCGTCGTGGTGCTCATGGTCTGGAAGCCCTAGCCCAGGCCGTCGGTCGAGTGGCGAGCGCCAGCGAGCGTATCGAGATCTCGCACCGGGTCTCGATACGCTCCTTCGTCGCTACTCGACCGACGACAGCGACTTGTTCTTCGCTACTCGACCGACGACAGCGACTGCAGCACGCGCGCCGTCGCGATCGCGGCCTCGGCCGCCTCGCGGCCCTTGTCCTCCTTCGAGCCGGGCAGGCCGGCCCGGTCGAGGCCCTGCTGCTCGTCGTCGAGGGTGAGCACGCCGAACCCCACGGGCTTGCCGGTATCGAGCGCGACCCGCGTGAGCCCGTCGGTCGCCGCCGCCGAGACGTACTCGAAGTGCGGCGTGCCGCCGCGAATGATGACGCCGAGGGCCACCACTGCATCGGCACCCTCCTCGAGCGCCGCCTTCGCGACGACCGGCAGTTCGAAGCTGCCGGGCACGCGCACGAGCGTGAAATCTGCACCGGATGCCTCGAGCGTGCTGGTCGCACCCGCGATCAGGCCGTTCGTGATTTCGTCGTGCCAGCTGCCAGCGACGATGACGACCGTGAGCCCGCGTCCGTCGATGTCGAGGGTGGGGGATCCTGCTCCACTCATGATGGGTGTCCTTTCAGGAGGGTTTCGGCGGCGCCGTCGGTGAGTTGCTGGTCGTTGATCGCGTGCCCCATGCGCTGGCGTTTCGTGTCGAGGTAGCCGGTGTTGCCGACGCCGACGCCGACGACGAGCGGCAGGCGATCGGTCACGGTGATGCCGTGCGCCTCGAGCTGCCGCACCTTCTCAGGGTTGTTCGTGAGCAGGCGCACCCGCTCGATGCCGAGGTCGGTGAGGATCGCGGTCGCGGCACTGTAGTCGCGCGCGTCGATGGGCAGCCCGAGCGCGAGGTTCGCATCGAGCGTGTCGAGGCCGTCCTCCTGCAGCCGGTAGGCACGGAGCTTGTTGATGAGGCCGATGCCTCGGCCTTCGTGCCCGCGGAGGTAGACGACCACGCCGCCGTCGCGCTGGATCGTCTCGAGGGCGGCGTCGAGCTGGGGTCCGCACTCGCACTTCAGCGAGCCGAATGCCTCGCCGGTCAGGCATTCCGAATGCACCCGCACGATCGCGCCCTCGGCGACGGCTGCCGGGTCGCCGGCGATGATCGCGACGTGGTCGGCTCCCGTCGCCCGGTCGCGGTAAGCACGGACCCGGAATTCGCCGTGCTCGGTGGGCAGCGCGGTCTCGACCTCGAAGTCGACGGACGACGACTCGGGCACCGCTGACGAAGGTGCGGCTGCCGAAGGGCCGTCGCCCGGGTGACGCTGCTCGAGCCAGTCGACGAGTGCGGCGACGGTCGTCACCGGCAGGCCCTCGCGGTCGCCCAGTTCGATCAGGCCCGGCAGCCGCATCATCTCGCCGTCGTCGGCGACGATCTCGCCGATCACGCCGACGGGGGAGAGCCCGGCGAGCCGCATCAGGTCGACGGCCGCTTCGGTGTGCCCGGCGCGTTCGCGCACTCCGCCGTCGACCGCGCGCAGTGGTATGACGTGCCCGGGCCGGATGAGCCGATCGGGCGTGGCCGACGGATCGGCGAGCACACGCAGGGTGTGCGCCCGGTCGGAGGCCGAGATTCCCGTTGACGACCGATCCGCAGCGTCGACGGTGATCGTGTAGGCGGTGCCGCGCACGTCTTCGCTGCGCTCGGTCATGAGCGGCAGCGCGAGCCGGTCGGCGATCTCGTTGGGCATCGGCGCGCAGAGGTACCCGCTCGTGTGGCGCACCATCCAGGCGATCCACTCCTGCGTCGCGAACTCGGCCGCCATGATGGCGTCACCCTCGTTCTCGCGAGCCTCGTCGTCGGCGACGATGACCGGCTTGCCGGCGCGCAGCGCGTCGAGCACCTCGGGAATGGTGGCGAGGCTCATGCCGCACCTCCGTTGGTCGGCAGCGGTGACGGTGCCGGGGTCGCCTGGAATCCGATCACCGAGCTCGCGCGCTCGGCCGGTTCGTCGCGCCGACGCGCGTCGAACCGGAGCATCCGCTCGACCTGCCGGGCGAGGATGTCGGTCTCGATGTTCACTCGATCGCCGATCTCACGCGCGCCGAGCGTCGTCGCCGCGAGGGTCTCGGGAATGAGCGAGACCTCGAACCACGACCCGTCGGCTTCGTCGCCGACGGCGCTCACGGTGAGCGAGACCCCGTCGACCGCGATCGACCCCTTGTCGACGACGAGCGGCGCGTGTGCCGGGTCGAGCGAGAAGCGGATGACCCGCCACGCGTCGCCCGGGCGGATCTCGAGCACCTCGGCGGTGCCGTCGATGTGGCCCTGCACGATGTGCCCGCCGATGCGGTCGCCGACTCGGGCGGCACGTTCGAGATTGACCGCGAGCCCCTCGCGGGCGCCATCGAGCGTCGACATCTCGAGGGTCTGCGCCATCACGTCGGCCGTGAAGCCCTCGTCGTCGAAGGCGACGACGGTGAGGCAGACCCCGGACACCGCGATCGAGTCGCCGTGCTTGACCCCCTCCACGGCGAGCGGACCGCGCACCGTGAGGCGAGCTGCGTCGGCGGTGCGCTCGACGCGGGCGATGGTGCCGAGCTCCTCGATGATTCCGGTGAACATGTCAGTTCCTCTCAGGGGCGGTGGTCGAGACGCGCGGAGCGTGCCTCGAGACCGGGCGGGCGACGATCAGCAGGTCGTCGCCGAGTCGTTCGATGGTGGCGATGTCGAGGCGGAGCGCCTCGTCGATCGAGGCGACGCCGAGCTCGCCGAGGGCGAGACGGGGGCCGCCGATGAGGGCGGGCGCGAGATACACGAGTACCTCGTCGACCAGGTCTGCGGCGATGAAGGCGCTCGCGAGCGTGGGGCCGCCCTCGATGAAGAGCGAGCGGATGCCCCGGTGCGCGAGTTCCGCGAGATCGGCGGGGAGGTCGGTGCCGTCGAAGAACAGGGGTGCGTGCGGGTGACGGGTGATCGCGGCATCCGTCGGCACTTCGCGCCGGCCGAAGACCACGGGCACCGGCTGTGCTTCGAGGGGCTCGCCGCCGGAAGCGCGCGCCGTGAGCGAGGGATCGTCGGCGAGGACGGTTCCGGTACCGACCGCGATCGCATCGGCGACGGCACGCCGTCGGTGCACGTCGGCGCGAGCCTCGGGTCCGGTGATCCACTGGCTCGTGCCGTCGGCCGCTGCGGCGCGGCCGTCGAGGCTCGCCGCCCACTTGACGGTGATGCGCGGCCGGCGACGGCGAGCGGCGAAGATCCAGTCGTCGAGCATCGCCCCCACCTCGTCGGCGAGCACGCCGGCGGCCACCTCGACACCGGCCGCGCGAAGGCGATCGGCACCACCCGAGGAGTGATCGCCTGGGTCGGCGACGGCGTAGACGACGCGACCGATGCCGGCTTCGATGAGCGCCACCGCGCAGGGCCCGGTGTGCCCGATGTGGTTGCACGGCTCGAGGGTGACGACGGCCGTCGCCCCGAGCGCGGAGCCGGGCGCGAGCTTCGAGAGGGCATCGACCTCGGCGTGGGCCGTGCCGACCCCGCGATGCCAGCCCTCGGCGATCACGTCGCCCGTCGGCGAGAGGATCACGCAGCCGACCCGCGGGTTCACGCCGCGAGACGGGCCGCGGTCGGCGAGCTCGAGCGCACGGCGCATCGCCGCGACATCCGTCGCCCTGGGGTGGCCCGCACTCATCCGTTGTCCTGTCTCAAGGCTCCGGGGTGCGCGGCGTCGTCGACGACGTCGACGAATCCTGCTGCCGGCGGCGCACAGCGCTGCCGACACGTGCGCCTCCCATCCGGACTTTCACCGTCGGTACCGGAATTCCACCGGTTCGACCGCGGGTGCGGAGCCTCTCGGCCTCGCACTCGCAGTTCGCGGACTGTCACCGCCGGTTCGGACTTACACCGACCCCGGAGCACGTTTCTGTGTCGATTCTAGATCAACGCGTCCGACGGCCGGCTATTCCCCGTCGCTCGAAGTCTCGACGAGCGCGCGCGCGGTCCCCTCGTCGACGATGAGGTCGGTGATGAGCCCGGCTGCGAGTGCACCGCGCAGGCTCGCGAGTTTCGCGCGTCCCGAGACGACGCAGATGCGGCGGGGTGCGCGGCGAAGTACCGCGAAGTCGGGGCCGGTGGCGCGTTCGTTCACGGCGATGCCGTCGGTCGAGCCGTCGGCGCGGTAGAAGACGGTCGCGACGTCGCCGACCGCGCCGTCGCGGGAGAGTGCCTCGTAGTCGGCGCGTTCGAGGTAGCCGCCCTGGTAGACGTGGCTCGGCACCTCGGCGAAGGGGGAGCCGACGCCGAAGAGTGCGACATCCATGCGTTCCTGCACCTCGAGGAGGCGGCGCGTGCTGCGCTCGCGCCAGAATGCTCGGCGGGTCTCGGGGTCGTCGAAGAACGCGGGTACCGGGAACTGTTGCACGCGCGCGCCGAAGGCATCGCCGAAGCGGCGCAGCAGTTCGCTCGCGTAGACGATGCCGGTGGTGCGGCCGTTGCCGGCCCCGTTGAGCTGCACGATCTCGGAGTTGTGGACGGCTTTCGGCACGAGGTGCCGGCTCATGGCACTCATCGTCGAGCCCCACGCGACGCCGATGGTCTGGTTCGAGTCGACGAAGCGGCCGAGAATTCGTGCAGCCGAGAGGGCGACGCGGTCGAGCCGGTCGACGTCGCTCGCGTGGTCGGGCACGGGGATCACATGGGCTCCGACCTCGAATCGCTCGAGGATCTCGTGCTCGATGCGACTCGGCAGGTCGAGCGGGGAGTGGATGGAGATCTCGACGAGGCCACTGGCGCGCGCATGGCTGAGCAGGCGCGAGACCGAGGATCGTGAGGTGTGCAGTTCGTGCGCGATGGCATCCATCGTGAGGTCCTGCATGTAGTACAGGTGCGCTGCCCGCAACGCGTCGCGGGTCTTGCCGGGCACCGCTTCGGTGCCGTCGGCGACGGGGTCGGTGTGCTGCTCGATCATCCTGGTCATCCTTGCACGTTTGTTCACTCGGCTTGCAAGTTCGTTCCGCCGTGTTCACGATGTATTCATCCACACCCGGCATGCTCGACGCAAGCCGCCGTTCCACATCGAGAGGACAGCGATGTCTCCGCAGCAGACGATCCCGAACCAGCCACGCCCCCACTCGAGTGGCGAGCGAGCGGATGTCGCGGCGATCCGCGCCCGGCCGCAGGCCGCCGTGCTCGTGATCGGCGCCGGCATCAACGGCATCGCGACGTTCCGCGACCTCGCCCTCCAGGGCGTCGACGTCGTGCTCGTCGAACGCGGCGACTTCGTCTCCGGGGCCTCCTCGGCGTCGTCGCACATGATCCACGGCGGCATCCGCTACCTCGAAAACGGCGAGTTCCGACTCGTGAAGGAATCCGTGACCGAGCGCAACGCGCTCATCCGCATCGCGCCGCACTACGTGAAGCCGCTCGAGACCACCGTGCCGATCTTCTCCACCTTCTCGGGCATACTCTCCGCGCCGCTGCGCTTCCTCACGCACAAGGCAGGCAAGCCCACCGAGCGCGGTGCCGCGCTGATCAAGACCGGCCTGACGATCTACGACGCGTTCTCGCGAGACGGCGGCTCGGTGCCGCGGCACCGCTTCCACGGTCGCACGCGTTCGCTCGCCGAGCTGCCCGCACTGAACCCCGGCGTGAAGTACACGGCGACCTACTACGACGCGAGCATGCACGACCCCGAGCGGCTCGCTCTCGATGTGCTCTTCGACGGTCTCGCGGCGGGCGGGCATGCACGCGCAGCCAACTACCTCGAAGCCGTCGGCATGGGCGAGCACGGCGTGCGCCTTCGCGACACCCTCACGGGCGTGGAGTTCGACGTCGCCGCCGACGTCGTCGTCAACACCTCTGGGCCGTGGACCGATCTGACCAACGAGGGCCTCGGCCGGCCGACCGCGTTCATGGGCGGCACGAAGGGCTCGCACATCGTGCTCGACAACGACGAGCTGCTCGCCGCGACCGGCGGACGCGAGATCTTCTTCGAGCACGAAGACGGACGCATCGTGCTGATCTACCCGCTGAAGGGCAAGGTCATGGTCGGCACGACCGACCTCGAACACGACATGCGCGAGCCAGCCGTCTGCACCGAGGAGGAGGTCGACTACTTCTTCGAGCTCATCGCGCACGTTTTCCCAGCCGTCTCCGTCGACCGTTCGCAGATCGTCTACCGCTTCTCGGGCGTGCGACCGCTGCCGCGTCACGACGACGAGACACCCGGCTTCGTCTCTCGCGACTACCGCATCGAGCGAGCGGATGTCCCAGAACGACCGGGCACGACCCTGCTGAGCCTCGTCGGCGGCAAGTGGACCACATTCCGAGCGCTCGCCGAGCACTTCTCGAACGAGGTGCTCGCACTGCTCGGCCGCGATCGCACCCGTTCGACCGTCGGCCTCGCGATCGGCGGCGGCGACGGGTACCCGACCACGGACTCCGCCCGTCGGGTCTGGACGGCCACCCACGGCGACGAGGTCGGCCGCCTCCGCGCCGAGGAACTGCTCGAGCGCTACGGCACCCGCGCCGAAGCGTTCATCGCCTCGATCGAGGGCGAGCAGGACGAGCCCCTCGCGCACCACGTGGGATACAGCCGTCGCGAGATCGCCTGGCTCGTCGGCGCCGAGCGGGTCGTGCACCTGACCGACGTGGTGCTGCGACGCACGAGTATCGCCTTCACCGGTGCGCTGACGGCGCCGCTCCTCGACGAGCTCGCCGAGATCGTCGGCACCGAGCTCGGGTGGGACTTCGAGCGCCGAGCCGTCGAGACGGCCACGACGCGCGAGCTGCTCGCCGAGCGGCACGGCGTCGAGCTCGAGGCATCCGTTCTGGGCTGATCGAGGAGCGAGCGCCGGCGGCGCAAAACTGCACGCATGTGCACTCGAAAACGCCGCGTCGAGGTGCTGACCCTCGATACCGTTCTTCGGGGCCACTGCCCCAGTCATCCTGAAAGAAGGTCAATGTGGACAATCTCGGTCTCGTCTTCCTCTCCGAAGTCGTCGGCACGGCGATGCTCGTGCTCCTCGGCTGCGGCGTCGTCGCCAACGTGGCGCTCGCCAAGACGAAGGGCTTCAACGGCGGATTCCTCATGGTGACGTTCGGCTGGGGCCTCGCGGTCTTCGCCGGTGTCATCGTCTCGTACGCCTCCGGCGCGCACCTGAACCCCGCCGTCACGGTCGGTCTCGTCGCCAACGGCGCCGAGGAGTTCGGTTCCGGTGTTCCGGTCACCCCCGTGTCAGTGCTCACGTACATCGGTGCGCAGCTGCTCGGCGCGTTCCTCGGCGCGGTCGCCTGCTGGCTCGCCTACAAGCAGCACTTCGACGCAGAGCCCGAAGCCGGCAACAAGCTCGGCGTGTTCTCGACCGGTCCGGCCATCCGCAGTTACGGCTGGAACCTCGTCACCGAGTTCATCGGCACCTTCGTGCTGGTCTTCGTGGTGATCGGCTTCGGCGGCGGCCGTCAGGGCGACGGTGGCCTTGCAGCACTCGGTGCATTGCCCGTGGCGCTCCTCGTGATCGTGATCGGCACCTCGCTCGGTGGCCCGACCGGCTACGCGATCAACCCGGCTCGCGACCTCGGCCCGCGCATCGCGCACTTCCTGCTGCCCATCAAGGGCAAGGGCGGCAGCGACTGGTCGTACTCCTGGGTGCCGGTCGTCGGCCCCCTGCTCGGCGGCCTTGCGGCCGGTTGGGCGGCGATCCCGCTCCTGCCGATCCTCGGCTGAGCCCGCGGCATCCGCTCTCTTCATCATCGTTCATCACTGACAGCAACGGAGTTCTCAGATGGCTGACTACATTCTCGCGATCGATCAGGGCACGACCTCATCGCGTGCGATCGTCTTCGACAAGGCCGGGTCGATCGTCTCGACCGGGCAGCTCGAGCACGAGCAGATCTTCCCGAAGGCCGGTTGGGTCGAGCACGACCCGGCCGAGATCTGGCGCAACACCGGCGAGGTGATCGGTCAGGCGCTCGGCAAGGCGAACCTGACCCGGCACGACATCGCGGCGGTGGGCATCACGAACCAGCGCGAGACCGCGGTGGTGTGGGACAAGAACACCGGTGAACCGGTGTACAACGCGATCGTCTGGCAGGACACCCGCACGCAGTCGATCGTCGACCGGCTCGCAGCGGATGGCGGGGTCGAGCGGTTCAAGGCCAAGGTCGGGCTTCCGCTCGCGACGTACTTCTCGGGCACGAAGATCGTGTGGATCCTCGAGAACGTCGATGGCGCACGCGAGAAGGCCGAGGCCGGTGACCTGCTGTTCGGCACGACCGACAGCTGGGTGCTCTGGAACCTGACCGGCGGCGTCGAGGGCGGCGTGCACGCGACGGATGTCACGAACGCGAGCCGCACGATGTTCATGGACCTCGAGACCCTCGCCTGGGACGACGAGATCCTCGCCGCGTTCGGCGTGCCGAAGTCGATGCTGCCCGAGATCCGCTCCTCCTCCGAGGTGTACGGCATGGCGAACGAGCACTCCCTGCTGCGTGAGACCCCGATCGCGGGCATCCTCGGCGACCAGCAGGCCGCGACGTTCGGCCAGGCGGCCTTCGAGACGGGCGAGGCGAAGAACACCTATGGCACGGGCAACTTCCTGATCTTCAACACCGGTGAAGAGATCGTGCACTCCAAGAACGGGCTGCTCACGACCGTCGGCTACAAGCTCGGCGAGCAGTCGGTGCACTACGCGCTCGAGGGCTCGATCGCGGTCACCGGTTCGCTCATCCAGTGGCTGCGCGACAACCTCGGGCTGATTTCCTCGGCCGCCGATGTCGAAGCGCTTGCCGCGACGGTGGACGACAACGGCGGTGCGTACTTCGTGCCGGCGTTCTCGGGCCTGTTCGCGCCGTACTGGCGCCCCGACGCTCGCGGCGCACTGGTGGGCCTCACCCGCTACGTCAACAAGGGCCACATCGCCCGCGCGGCTCTCGAGGCCATCGCCTTCCAGACGCGCGACGTCATCGAAGCGGTGAATGCCGACGCCGGTGTCGACCTCACCGAGTTGCGTGTCGACGGCGGCGCCACTGCCAATGACACCCTGCTGCAGTTCCAGGCCGACATCCTCGGCGTGCCGGTCGTTCGACCGGTCGTCGCGGAGACGACCGCGCTCGGCGCCGCGTACGCCGCGGGCCTCGCGGTCGGCTTCTGGTCGAGCCTCGACGAGCTGCGGGCGAACTGGCAGGAGGACAAGCGCTGGACTCCGTCGATGGACGAGACCGAGCGTGCACGCCTCGACCGCAACTGGAAGAAGGCCGTGACGAAGACCCTCGACTGGGTCGACGCCGACGTCGTCTGACACCGGATCGTCATCGACTCCTGCCGGCACGTTACGGTGGGATTGCGGGCCGGGCGCATGGGGGTGCGTCCGGCCCATCTCTCGTTTCGGCCGGTGCCTGCGCCGGTGCCGGTTGTCAGCGGCCGAGACGTGCTGCGAGCAGCATCGGCAACTCCGTGAGCGACGCGATCTCGAGGACGGCGGCGGCAGCGGCTCCCGTCTCGGTCGACGTCTCGGCCGCAGCGATGCCGTGGCGATTGAGCCAGACGCCGATGAGTCCGGCGCGGGCGGCGCCGACGGCATCGGTGACGAACCGGTCGCCGATGTACGCCGCCCCGCTCACGGGTGCGTCGGCGGCGAACCGCTCGAGGGCGATGCGGAAGATCTCGGGGGCGGGTTTCGTGAAGCCGACGTCGCCCGAGGCGATGACGTGTGCGAACCGACCGCGAATACCGAGGCGCTCGAGCTTCGCGAGCTGGAAGTCGAGTTCGCCGTTCGTGATGATGCCGAACCGCACTCCGGGCACAGCCGCGGCGATGGCATCGAGCGCAGACAGGGCGTCGTCGTGCAGCGACCACGAGGCGCGGTACTGCTCGAAGTAGCGATCGAACCATGCGCCCGCGGCGAGATCGTCGAGATGCTCGCCGTGGGCGAGCGCGAAGTCGCGAGCCCGTGCCCGTCGTTGGCCCTCGAAGGTCAATCGGCCGGCGAGGTACGAGTGGTAGTGCTCCTCTTCGAGCTCGTGCCAGAGCGTCGATGCCTCGACGACATCGCCACTGTATGCCAGTTCATGCATGTGGAGGTGGATGCCGGTCCGTACCGCCGCGCGGTGCGCCATGAGCGTGTCGTCGAGGTCGAACAGCACGACCGGGGAGGCCGATGGCACCAGGCTCGGGACGCTCACGCCGCACCTCCGAGAATGGACTCCCAGGTCGAGTACGCGTCGTCGCCGATGACGGCATCGCGCTGCGCGTGCCACGCGGGAAGCACTCGCCCGTTCCGACCGGGCACGGTCGCGATTCGAGGTGTCGTGCGCCGGAATCCCGCAGCGCGAGCGACGTGCGCCGAGGCGAGATTGCCTTCGTTGGCCCGCCAGAGTATCGAACCGGCGTCAGGTACCGCTCCACTCAGCGCCCATTCGCAGACCGCGGTCACGGCCTCGGCCATGAAACCCGAGCCGCGATGCTCGGCCCCGAGCCAATAGCCGATCTCATTGCCGCGCCGCAGCCCGATGATGCCGAGGGCAGGTGCTGCTTCGTCTTGTCGAATCGCCCAGCTGAGCTCGTCGCCCGACGCCCATGCTTCGGGAACATACTCCATGAGGAATACTCTGGCATGCTCTGGGGTGTACGGCCATGGTGTGGTGAGGTATCGGTAGAAGAGCGGGTCGGCGCAGTAGCGCGCCACGCCCTCGATGTCGCCCTCGGACGGAAGGTCGAGCACGAGTCGTGATGTGCGCAACGTGACCGGGCGCATGTCAGCTCCGGCGCACGAACCCGACACGGTCGTAGACCGCGCGAAGTACCGTTTCGGCGCGTTCGCTCGCGCGCTCGGCACCGATCGCGAGCAGACGATCGAGCTCGGCCGGGTCGTCGAGCAGCTCCAGCGTGCGAGTCCGAATCGGCGCCAGGCGTTCGACGACGACCTCGGCGAGATCCTTCTTCAGATCGCCGTACCCGCGGCCGGCGTACCGGGTCTCGAGCGCATCGATGCTGTCGCCGCTGATCGCGGCGTAGATGTCGAGCAGGTTCGAGATGCCGGGCTTCGCGGCCGGGTCATGACGAATCTCGCGCTCGGTGTCGGTGACCGCACTGCGGAATTTCTTCGCCGTGACCGCGGGGTCGTCCATGAGCTTGACGAGGCCGGCTTCGGACGCCGCGGACTTCGACATCTTCGCGGTCGGTACCTGCAGATCGTAGATTCGCGCCGATTCCTTGGGAATGAGTGCCTCGGGCACGACGAAGGTGTCGCCGTATCGGGCGTTGAAGCGCCCGGCGAGGTCGCGCGTCAGTTCGAGATGCTGTCGTTGGTCGTCGCCGACTGGCACGAGTTCGGTGCCGTAGAGCAGGATGTCGGCGGCCATCAGCACCGGGTAGGTGAAGAGCCCGACCGTCGTGGCGTCGGACCCGTGCCGTGCCGACTTGTCTTTGAACTGCGTCATGCGGCCGGCCTCGCCGAACCCGGTCATCGTGCCGAGCACCCACGCGAGCTCAGCGTGCGCCGGCACGTGCGACTGCACGAAGAGCGTCGAGCGATCGAGGTCGACACCTGACGCGAGGTACTGCGCGGCAGTGCGCCGCACGTTCTCGCGCAGTGCAGCCGGGTCTTGCTGCACGGTGATCGCGTGCAGGTCGACGACGCAGTAGATGGGGTCGTAGTGGTCTTGCAGCGCAACCCAGTTGACGAGAGCGCCCAGGTAGTTGCCGAGGTGCAGGGAGTCGCTCGACGGCTGCATGCCGGAGAAGACGACGGGGCGGGTGGTGTTCATGGAGAGTGGATCCTCAGGAGAGAGTCGTGCAGGTCAGATGGCGTAGTCGACGACCACGGGCGCGTGGTCGGACCATCGCGTGTCCCACGCATCGGCGCGATCGATGGTGTACGACACGGCCGTCGCGGCGAGCGCCGGTGTTGCGAGCTGGTAGTCGATGCGCCATCCGGTGTCGGTGTCGAACGCCTTGCCGCGCTGCGACCACCAGGTATACGGGCCGTCGACTTCACCGGCGAAGCGGCGGCCCAGGTCGATCCAGCCGAATCCGGCACCCGCGTTGTACCCGTCATCGCCCTCTGCGCCGACGAAGCGGTCGAAATACGCACGCTCTTCGGGCAAGAAGCCCGCGCGCTTCACATTGCCCTTCCAATTCTTGATATCGAGTGTGCGGTGACCGACGTTCAAGTCGCCGACGATGACCGCGAGCTCGGACTGGGCTGCCAGCTTCGGCATGCGCTCGGCCATGGCATCGAGGAACTTGAACTTCTCGACCTGCTTGGGCGTGCCGGCCTCACCCGAGTGCACGTAGGCGGAGACGACGGTCACCACCCGATCGCCGACCTCGTAGTCGGCCTCGAGCCAGCGACCGGCGCTGTCGAAATCGGTCGCACCGAGCTCGACGCGGTGGATGCTCGCCCGGTTGCGGCTCGCGATCGCGACGCCGGCACGGCCCTTCGCGGTGGCGGGGTCGTGCAGGATGTCCCATTCTTCGCCGAGGAGCCCCTGCAGGTCTTCGGTGGAGGCACGCACCTCTTGCAATGCGAGGATGTCGACGTCACGTGAAGCAAGCCACTCGCCCATGCCCTTGCGGAATGCGGCACGCACTCCGTTGACGTTGACGCTGGCGAGACGGAGGGGCTTCGCAGAGGGCATGGATCGATCCTACGGGAGCCCTCCGACGTTACGAGGCCCCGCCGACGGCAGCGCGGGCGGCTCCAGTTCGGCGAGCTCCTGCTCAGCCCGGGCGAGTCGGCGACGCGCGGCGAAACGCTCGATCCAATTCGCCGTGTCGAGCTCGTGCCGGGCAGTGCGCACGCGAACCCGTGCCGCCGTGGCGAGGGCGCGCTGCTCCTGTTCGCGCTGCTCGATCGCGAGTTGCTCCGGTGTGACCAGGCGCAGACTCTCGTGCGCGTCGGAGGCCTCCACTGCGATCCAGCTCGCCGCGACGAGGATCACGATGCTCGCGAGGCGGAACCACAGCAGCAGCGCGATGAAGACCGTGAACGTGGCGAGGAGCGGGTTGGTGGTCACGCTCGAGACGAGCCAGCCGCCGAGCATCTGGAGTACCGAGAGTCCGGCGGAACCGAGAAGCGAGCCGACCCACATGCGTCGCCACGGCATGGCAGCGCCCGAGAGGAAACGGAACATCACCGCGAGCGCGAGGGTATCGAGCACGAACACGACGAGGAGCGCACCGAATCGCACGAAGACGCCCGACCAGCCGCCCCCGTCGGGCAGCGCGAAGAGGCTGAACAGCCAGCCGAAGAACGACGTCGCCACGACGGAGAGGACGGCTGCGATGGCGAGGACCGCTCCGAACGCGAATCCCACGAGGGCGTCTCTGGCCTTCAGCAGCGCGTAGGCGCGAGCGTCCTTCGGCAGCCCGAAGATGCTGCGCACCGCCATGCGCGCGTAGGTGATCCAGCCGATCGCGGTCCAGATGAGACCGGCGAGCGCGACGGCTCCGGTCCACCCGAACAGGCTGGTGCTCGTGTTGGCGATCGCGGTGAGCTCGTCGGTGGGGATGACGCCATCAGGGCCGATGAGCCCCGGCGCGTAGGTGTTCAAGAGGCCGATGAACGCGTCGAGCGTCTCACTGTTTCCGGTGAGCCAGAGTCCGCCGACGGCGAAGACGACGTAGACCGCTGCGAAGATGGCGAACAACGCCTGGTAGCTCATGCCGGACGACAGGATGAAGCCGTTGCGGTCGAGGAAGTGCCGCCAGACCCGCACCGGGAAGAGCGCGAGGGTCTTCTGCGTGATCACGGTGACCTTGCTGATCGGCTCCTCGAGTCGAACGCGAATCGGCCGGCTCATCGCCTCGAAGCGTTCCTTCGCCACCGAGGCGTGATCGTCGAGCCCCAGGGGGTCGCGCCCAGCGCGCTCGTCGAACGTCCGGCCCGGCTCCGGTGTGGGCTTCGAACCCCGCTCGCTCACGCTCCAACCCTAGCCACGACCCGGTCCGTTGCACGGCACGGACGGCCTGGATTCGCACTTCCGGACGCTGGGCGGCATGCACCGCTTTCGGGGGGCATTTCATGAGAAATGCTTGTTTTTAAGAGGTGGTCGGCGCACACTGGCGACACCCGAACCCGACCCGTTTACCCGAGCCGGCTCCCACCCGAACCTGGAGCTGTCATGACCCGTTTCAGCACTGTCCTGCCTGCCCACCCGCGCACCCAGCGCCGCTCGCTTTCAGCGCGCGGCCGCATGGGCCCCACTGCGGTGATCGTCGCCGTCGCAATGGTCGTCTTCGGCGCACCTGCGATGGCCGCCGCCGACGATGCGCTTCCGCCACCGGAGGCCGTCGTCGAAGTCGCGGTCGAGGCCCCTGCGGCCGAGCCCGTCGCTCCTGAGCCCGAGCCGGTCGTCGAGCCCGAGCCCGCCCCAGAGCCTGAGCCCGAGCCGGCCCCTGAGCCCGAGCCCGCCCCAGAGCCCGTCGTCGAGCCGGTCGTCGAGCTCGAGTCCGCGGTCGAACCGGATCCGGCGGCCGACGTCGTCGATCCCGCCGCTGCTGCCGCTCCCGAGATGGTCCAAGTGCTGGATCATGGCGGGCCACCGGTACAGGTGCCCGAGTGGAACGATCACGTCGACATCTGTCACGCGACGAGCAGCGCGAGCAACCCGTACGTCTCGATCAGCCCGAGCGTGCGATCGATCATCGATCCGAACGGCGACCCCAACGATCCGGACGACCCGACGCACGCGCACTCCGAGCATCAGGACGGTCGGGACATCATCCCCGCGTTCCACTACCTCGACAGCGAGGGTGTCGAGCAGTTCTTCCCGGGCTTGAACCTCGATCTCCTGCCGATCTTCGAGAACGACTGCGACCTGCTCGACCCGAGCCTCTCGCTGAGCTTCGTTCCGTGCCCCGTTTTCGGGGGCCCGGTGCCGGCGCTCGATGTCGTGCTCGGCGACCTCTTCCCCGGAGCGGACTACGAACTGCGCGTCTTCGAGGCGGGCACTGACACCGAGGTCGGCATGCACTCGTTCACCGCGACGAGCGCCGACTTCGAATGGTCGTTCGGTGTTCCAGCGCCAGGGGAGTACGACGTCACCCTGCACCGCGTCGGCACCGAGGCATCCGAGGATGTCAGTGGAACGATCGAGATTCTGCCGTGCCCGCCGCCCGTACCCGGCTGGGAGCTCATGAAGAGCTCCGACCCGGCTGACGGGGCGACGGTCGAAGCCGGTGCCGTGATCACCTACTACCTCGACGCTGAGAACACGTCGTTGGCGATCGTCGAGGGCGCACAGGCGTTCGACGACCTGACCGACGTGCTCGACAACGGGACGCTCGTCAGCTTCGGACCCGGCCTGAGTCTGGCCGGGAACGTGTTGACGTGGGCGGTGCCGACCCTCCTGCCGGGAGAGTCCGCGCAGACCTGGTACACCGTGCAGGTCGACGCCGACGCGCATGGGCAGCTGCTGCACAATGTGGTCGCGCCGTCAACGGGCGGAGAGTGCCCGCCGTTGGCTGAGGGCGACAACGGACCGTGCGTCGTCGATCACCCCGTGAAGCCGGTCGTGCCGGTCGTGCCGGTGACACCGGCAGGCACCACGACGACCCCCGCCAAGGTTCTGGCGGCGACGGGAACCGAGACGGCCGCGCTGCTGCCGCTCACGCTCCTCGTCCTGCTGCTCGGAGCAGCGGGGGTCGGACTCGGCCGACGTTCGCGCAGGGAGGTGTGACGGCGCCGTACCCGACGGCGACACCATCCTGAGGCCGAATCGCGGATGCCGCGGCTCACGAGAGCCGCGGCATCCGCGCGCCCGACGGGTCGAGTCATGGCGGTTCGAATTGCCGTTTCACCCCTGTTCTGGTGTCGTCTCGAGTCTTCCTCGCGTTGGTGTGCGGTGGGAGGATGACGACGAGTCCGATTACCCGCGGACTCGGGCCCGCAGTACCCGGCGGGTCGAGTACAGCCAGGAGCGATGTCTCATCGTTCCATCACCCGAAGGCTGATGATGATCGCCAAGCGCTTGCGTACCCGAGACACCGACCCGGCGCTCGAAATCACGAGCATGGCGCCTGCACGTTCGACGCGCGAGACGGAAGCTGTCCAGCACCGTCGCCGCCGTCGCCCTGCTCGCGTCGGGAGGTGTGGTTGCGGCGGTCTTCGCACCGGCCGCCCCTGCGCAGGCGGCAAGCGCTTGGCGACATCATCACCGGCATCGTCACTGCGCAGGAGAGCTGGGACGCGGGCACGGGCCCGCACCGGTGGTTCCGCCTCTGAGATCGTCACCGTCGACGGCCGTCCGCAGACGATCTTCGCCGCCTACTGGAATGCCGTGCCCCCCGGATTCACGCCGCCGAACCCTCCGCCCGCGATGGCGAGAACGGGCATCGACTCGGCGCCGCTCCCCTGGGGAGCACTCGGACTCGTGCTCGTCGGTGGTGTGCTCTTCGGGGCGTACCTGATCCGCCGTGGGCGGATCGGCGGCGAGGACGAGTAGCGCCTCCCCCCGGGGCGCGCGCGAACGGGGCCGGGTCATCATGACCCCTGGCCCCGTTCGTGTTGTTCGAGCGTCGCTACGGCTTGCCGCGCATGACGGCCTGCTTGACTTCGGCGATGGCCTTGGTCACCTCGATGCCGCGGGGGCACGCCTCGGTGCAGTTGAAGGTCGTGCGGCAGCGCCACACGCCCTCTTTGTCGTTGAGGATGTCGAGGCGCGTCTGGGCGCCCTCGTCGCGCGAGTCGAAGATGAAGCGGTGGGCGTTGACGATCGCCGCCGGGCCGAAGTACTGGCCATCGGTCCAGAACACCGGGCACGACGAGGTGCACGCCGCGCAGAGGATGCACTTCGTGGTGTCGTCGAAGATGGCGCGTTCGGCGACCGACTGCACCCGCTCCTTGCCCGCCACGGGTGCCGAGCCCGCGATCAGGAAGGGCTGCACCTCGCGGTAGCTCGCGAAGAACGGCTCCATGTCGACGATCAGGTCCTTCTCGAGCGGCAGGCCCTTGATGGCCTCCACGTAGATGGGCTTGGAGATGTCGAGGTCTTTGATGAGCGTCTTGCAGGCGAGGCGGTTGCGTCCGTTGATGCGCATCGCGTCGGAGCCGCAGATGCCGTGCGCGCACGAGCGGCGGAAGGTGAGGGAGCCGTCCTGCTCCCACTTGATCTTGTGCAGGGCGTCGAGCACTCGGTCGGTCGCGTACATCTCGACGTCGAAGTCCTGCCAGCGCGGCTCGGTGTCGACGTCGGGGTCGAAGCGGCGGATCAGGAAGGTCACCGTGAAGGACTGGATGGCCGCCTCAGCGGCGGGCGGCTGCTCGAGCGTTGCAGTGCTCACGTCAGTACTTCCTCTCCATCGGCTGGTAACGGGTGATCGTGACCGGTTTCCAGTCGAGCCGGATGTGGTCGTCGGCGAGCGAGGAGTGCGCGTCACCCGAAAGGTAAGCCATCGTGTGCTGCATGTAGTTCTCGTCGTCGCGCTTCGGGTAGTCGTCGCGCATGTGGCCGCCACGGCTCTCTTTGCGGTTGCGTGCGGAGAAGACGACGACCTCGGCGAGATCGAGCAGGAAGCCCAGCTCGACAGCCTCGAGCAGGTCGGTGTTGAAACGCTTGCCCTTGTCGTGCACCGCGACGTTCCGGTAGCGGTCGCGCAGACCCGCGATGACCTTCGTCACGTGCTCGAGCGACTCGTCGGTGCGGAACACCTGCGCGTTCTTGTCCATCTCGTCTTGCAGTTCTTTGCGGATCGCGGCGATGCGCTCGGTGCCGTTCGAGTCGCGCAGCTGCTCGAGCATGCTCCGCACCGCTGCGGCAGGATCGCTCGGCAGGGGCGTGAAGTCGACCGACTGCACGTACTCGACCGCGTTGCGGCCGGCGCGCTTGCCGAAGACGTTGATGTCGAGCAGCGAGTTCGTGCCGAGCCGGTTGGAGCCGTGCACCGAGACGCAGGCGCACTCGCCGGCGGCGTAGAGTCCGGGCACGACCGTGTCGTTGTCGGAGAGCACTTCGGCGGCGACGTTCGTCGGGATGCCGCCCATCGCGTAGTGGGCGGTCGGCATGACGGGCACGGGCTCGTAGACGGGGTCGACACCGAGGTAGGTGCGTGCGAACTCGGTGATGTCGGGCAGCTTCGTCTCGAGCACCTCGGCGCCGAGGTGCGTGCAGTCGAGCAGCACGTAGTCCTTGTGCGGGCCGGCGCCGCGACCCTCGGCGACCTCTTGCACCATGCAGCGCGCGACGATGTCGCGCGGCGCGAGGTCTTTGATGGTCGGCGCATAGCGTTCCATGAAGCGCTCGCCGCTCGCGTTGCGGAGGATCGCGCCCTCTCCGCGGGCGCCCTCGGTGAGGAGGATGCCGAGCCCGGCGAGGCCGGTCGGGTGGAACTGGAAGAACTCCATGTCTTCGAGGGGCAAGCCCTTGCGCCAGATGATGCCGACGCCGTCGCCTGTGAGGGTGTGCGCATTCGAGGTGGTCTTGTAGATCTTGCCGAAGCCACCGGTCGCGAAGATCACGGCCTTGGCCTGGAAGACGTGCAGTTCACCCGAGGCGAGGTCGTAGGCGACGACGCCCGAGGGCTGCTGCTTCCCGTCGACCTCGGTCATCACGAGGTCGAGCACGTAGAACTCGTTGAAGAAGTTGATGCCGAGTCGAACGCAGTTCTGGAACAGCGTCTGCAGGATCATGTGACCCGTGCGGTCGGCCGCGTAACAGGCACGGCGAACGGGTGCCTTGCCGTGGTCGCGGGTGTGGCCGCCGAAGCGCCGCTGGTCGATCTTGCCCTCTGGCGTGCGATTGAACGGCAGGCCCATGTTCTCGAGGTCGATGACCGCGTCGATCGCCTCTTTCGCGAGGATCTCGGCGGCGTCCTGATCGACGAGGTAGTCACCGCCCTTGACGGTGTCGAAGGTGTGCCACTCCCAGCTGTCCTCCTCGACGTTCGCGAGGGCCGCAGCCATTCCGCCCTGCGCCGCCCCCGTGTGGGAGCGCGTCGGGTAGAGCTTCGAGATGACCGCGGTCTTGGCGCCGGGGCCGGCCTCGATCGCCGCGCGCATGCCGGCGCCACCGGCGCCGACGATCACGATGTCGAACTGGTGGTAATGGACGCCGTCGATGACCGTGGTCTCGGCGTCGGCGTTCTGGGGGTTCACGGATCTCCTATGCGGCGCAGAACGAGGGAAGCAGGTCGGAGGGCGCGCCCACCGGGCACGGCTCGAAGGTGAAGACGACGAGGGTGCCGAGGACGATGAGCACCGCGGCAGCCGCGAACAGGGCGCCCTTCAGCACCTTCTGCACGCCACCGGGGTTGGTGTAGTCGTTGACGATGGTGCGCATGCCGTTGGCGCCGTGGATGAGGGCGAGCCAGAGCATCAGCACGTCCCACCACTGCCAGAACGGGTCGGCCCACTTGCCGCCGACGAAGCCGAAGTCGATGGCCTTGACGCCCTCGCCGACCATGAGGTTCACGAACAGGTGGCCGAAGATGAGCACGATCAGCACGACGCCCGACGCGCGCATGTAGATCCAGCCCCACTTCTCGAGGTTGAGGCCGCGTCGGCGCGGACGATCGGGGAATTCCATGGCAGTCATGTCCGGCGCCTCCCTAGTGGCTGAAGACGTTGATGAGGTGGCGCGGCACGAAGGCCAGCATCGTCACGACCCACAGCCCGATGACGATGTAGAACAGCACCTTCTGGTGGCGGGTCGCCCACGACCAGAAGTCGACGAGGATGACGCGCAGGCCGTTGAAGGCGTGGAAGACGATCGCTCCGACCAGGGCCACCTCGCCGAGGCCCATGATGGGCGTCTGGTAGGTGCCGATGACCGCGTTGTAGGCCTCTGGGCTCACTCGCACGAGTGCCGTGTCGAGGATGTGCACGAGGAGGAAGAAGAAGATCGCGACACCCGTGATGCGGTGCAGCACCCATGACCACATTCCCTCACGGCCGCGGTACAGCGTGCCACCAGGCTTCTGTCTCGCCGGCTTCGCGGGTGCGGTCAGGGTTCCTGCCGAGGTCTCTGGCATGAACAACCCTCCCTGGCTGTGTGAATCGCCCCGGAGATGCAGGGCTCGACGGGCACACGGCCCGATTCGAGTGTAGACCCGCGGCCCCGCCGGGCGCCGCTAAGGCCTGCCTAACTCTCTCGACGTCGAGAGATCGAATGCCGCGGCATCCGCCCTCGATTTGGCGGTCAGTCGCTCCGGTTACGCTGTGCTGATGGACGTATCCCCGATCGACGGCTTCTACACCGTCATCCCCGCAGGCGGCGTGGGCTCCCGACTCTGGCCGCTTTCTCGCGCGGACGCGCCGAAGTTCCTGCACGACCTCACCGGTTCGGGCCAGACACTGCTCAAAGACACCTGGGACCGCCTCGCCCCGCTGTCGGGCGACGACCGCATCATGGTCGTCACCGGCCGGGCGCACCGCGCCGCGGTCGAGGCGCAGCTGCCGGGGTTGGCCGACCACAATGTCGTGCTCGAGAGCGAGCCGCGCGACTCCACCGCGGCGATCGGCCTCGCCGCAGCGATCCTCGAGCGTCGCGAGCCGGGGGTCGTGGTCGGCTCCTTCGCGGCCGACCACGTGATCTCCGGCACCGCGCTCTTCCGTGCGGCCGTCGTCGATGCGGTCGCGGCGGCCCGCGCCGGGTACATCGCGACGATCGGCATCACCCCGACCGAACCCGCCGTCGGCTTCGGCTACATCGAGTGCGGCGCGCCCCTCGGCATCGAAGGCGCTGCACACGCCGAAGCGGTCGCGAGCTTCGTCGAGAAGCCCGACCTCGCGACGGCGAAGCGCTACCTCGCGGGTGGCAAGCACCTCTGGAACGCCGGCATGTTCATCGCGCGCGCCGATGCGCTGCTCGCCGAGATCGCCCGCACGAAGCCCGAGCTGCACGCCGGACTCGTCGAGCTCGCCGCGGCGTGGGACGACCCCGACACGCGAGGCCCGGCGGTCGATCGCATCTGGCCGAAGCTCGAGAAGATCGCGATCGACTATTCGGTGGCGGAGCCGGCAGCGGCAGCCGGCCGCCTCGCCGTCATCCGCGGCCACTTCGCGTGGGACGACGTCGGCGACTTCGCGTCGCTCGCCAAGCTGAACACGGCCGGCCGCTCTGGTGAGCTCGCGATCCTCGGTGAGAACGCCCGCGTGCTCTCCGACGCGTCGAGCGGCATCGTGGTGAGCCGCTCGAAGCGGGTCATCAGCCTCATCGGCGTGCACGATATCGTCGTGGTCGACACGCCCGACGCGCTCCTCGTCACGACGAGCGAGCACGCCCAGCGAGTGAAAGCGGTCGTCGACGCCCTCCGGCTCGGCGGTTCGAACGACGTGCTCTGAACGAGCACGAGGAAGCAGGTTCCGGATGTCCCTGAGTCGACGCATCATCGCCGCCGCTGCAACGATCGCCGCAACTCTGGCGCTCGCCTCGTGCGCGCCTGCACCCGACGCCGGCGACGAGGGCGCCGCCGACGAGGCCTGCGTCCGCATGGTCACGAATTCGGGCGGCCTCGAGGACCGATCCTTCAACCAGTCGAGCTGGGAGGGCCTGCAGGCGGCCGAAGACGAGTTCCCGGTCTCGGCGGAGGCGATCGTCTCGACCGGCGAGACCGACCTCGCCCCCAATGTGCAGCAGGCCGTGGACTCGGGCTGCGAGCTCGTCGTGACCGTCGGATGGGAACTGGCCGAGCCCACGCTCGACCAGGCGGCGAAGCATCCCGACATCGACTTCGCGATCGTCGACGAGACCGTCGACGCCGACAACGTCAAGCCCGTCGTCTTCGACACGGCACAGGCCGCGTACCTCGCCGGATATCTCGCCGCCGGGGTCTCGAAGACCGGCGTGGTCGCCACCTTCGGCGGCGGCAACCAGCCTCCCGTGACCCTCTTCATGGACGGGTTCGTCGACGGCGTCGCCAAGTACAACGAGGTGCACGGCACCCAGGTGCGCGCACTCGGCTGGGACAAGGCGGCGCAGGACGGCGCATTCACCGGCGACTTCGAAGATGTCAACAAGGGCAAGACGCTGACCGAGAGCTTCATCGATCAGGGCGCCGACGTGATCCTCCCGGTCGCAGGCCAGGTCGGCGAGGGTTCGGCGGCCGCCGCGCTCGAGCGCGGCGGCGTGTCGGTCATCTGGGTCGACAGCGATGGCTTCGAGTCGCTCGCGGCCGAGTACAGACCCGTCATCCTGACGAGCGTGCTGAAGAACACGCAAGACGCGATGGTCGAGATCGTCGGCTCCGTGCTCGACGATTCCTTCACGAACGAGCCGTTCGTCGGCACGCTCGAGAACGGCGGGGTCGAGATCGCCGACTATCACGATCTCGCGTCGCTCGTCTCGCCGGGTCTCGATGGCGAGATCGAGGGGCTGCGCCAGGCGATCATCGCAGGCGAGATCGTCGTCGAGTCGCCGAGTGCCCCTGAGCGTCGCTGATCGCCCCCGTTCGCGGGGCTTCCGTGCTGCTCATATGAGCAGAACATCGCGTCTTGATAACCATTGCATGTCGCCGACCCCTCGGCCGTCGCGCTCGACGCAACATTCGGTAACGTGACTGCACGAGCCTCGGATCGGTCGGGGCGCAGTCTTTGGAGGACACAGTGAAGGTCACGACCAGGAAGGCCGCTCTCGGCGGCCTCGCGATGTTCGGCGCAGCCGTTCTGCTCGCCGGTTGCGCAGCGGCTCCCGAGGAGACCGACAACGGCGCCGATGGGGGAGCCGGCAGCGACTTCCTTCCCTGCATGGTGTCCGACGCGGGCGGTTTCGACGACAAGTCGTTCAACCAGTCCGGCTTCGAGGGCGCCACGGCAGCTGCGGAGGAGCTCGGTGTCGAGCTGGTCGACGTGCAGTCCGACGCAGAGACCGACTACGCCCCCAACCTGACCAGCCTCGTCGACCAGGGCTGCGCCCTGATCGTCACGGTCGGTTTCGCCCTCGCTGCTGCGGCGGGCGAGTCGGCTGAGGCGAACCCCGACATCAACTACGTGTCGATCGACGACACGGTCGACCTCGACTTCGACGGCACGACCGACTTCGAGAACATCAAGCCGATCATCTTCGACACCGCGCAGGCGGCATTCCTCGCCGGCTATGCGGCGGCGGCGTACTCGAAGACGGGCATCGTCGGCACCTTCGGCGGCATGAACTTCCCGACGGTCTCCATCTTCATGGACGGCTTCAAGCAGGGCGTCGAATACCACAACACCGAGAAGGGCACGAACGTGCAGGTTCTCGGCTGGGACGGCACCGACGGCCTCTTCACGGGCGGCTTCGAGGCGAACGACACCGCGCGCCAGACAGCACAGAGCCTCATCGACCAGAACGTCGACGTGCTGCTGCCCGTCGGCGGCCCGATCTACCAGTCGGCTGCGGCGGCCATCCGCGATTCCGGTCGTGAGATCGCCATGCTCGGCGTCGACGCCGACCTCACCGAGACCGACCCGTCGGTCGCGGACCTGATCCTCACCTCGATCCTGAAGGGCATCTCGGTCGGAACAGAGGAGGCGGTTCTCGCGGCGGGCAACGGCGAGTTCGACAACACCCCGTTCATCGGAACGCTCGAGAACGACGGCGTCGGCATCGCGCCGTTCCACGACTTCGAGTCGAAGGTTCCGGCGGAACTCCAGGGCGAACTCGACGCGCTGAAAGATGCGATCATCGCCGGCGACGTCGAGGTCACGTCCTACCTCGCCGAGTAGCACCACCACGCGAGTCGGGGAGGTCGGCGCACGCCGGCCTCCCCGCTCTGCGTCAGTACGCGCATGAGCGCACATCGAACAACATCTGAGCACGGTGCATCCGGCGCTCGCAACTTTCGTGCGGCATCACCAACGGATGCAGCCAAATCACTAGGATCGGGGACATGAAGCTCGAACTTCGCGGCATCACGAAGCGATTCGGCAGCTTGGTCGCCAACGACCACATCGACCTCACAGTGGAGGCCGGCGAGATCCACGCCCTGCTCGGTGAGAACGGTGCAGGCAAGTCGACGCTCATGAACGTGCTCTACGGCCTGTACCAGGCCGACGAGGGCGAGGTGCTCCTCGACGACGAGGTGCAGCACTTCGCCGGACCCGGCGACGCGATGGCGGCCGGTATCGGCATGGTGCACCAGCACTTCATGCTCATCCCCGTCTTCACCGTCGCCGAGAACGTCATGCTCGGCCACGAGTCCACGAAAGCCTTCGGCCGGCTCGACCTCGCCGCAGCACGTGCGAAGGTCCTCGAGATCTCGTCCCGGTTCGGTTTCCAGGTCGACCCCGATGCTCTCGTCGAGGATCTCCCCGTCGGCGTCCAGCAGCGCGTCGAGATCATCAAGGCACTCTCCCGAGACGCCCGCGTGCTCGTGTTCGATGAGCCGACCGCGGTGCTCACGCCGCAAGAGACCGACGAGCTGATGGGCACCATGCGCCAACTCAAGGAATCGGGCACCTCGATCGTCTTCATCACCCACAAGCTGCGCGAGGTGCGCGAGGTCGCCGACCGCATCACCGTCATCCGGCTCGGCAAGGTCGTCGGCGAGGCCGAGCCGACGGCATCGAACGCCGAGCTCGCGTCGCTCATGGTCGGCCGGGCGGTCGAGCTCACCGTGCATAAAGAGGAGCCGAAGCTCGGCGACGACGCACTCGTGGTCGAACACCTCACGGTCGTCGACCCGATCGGCCAGCTCGTCGTGAACGACGTCGGCTTCACTGTGCGACGAGGCGAGATCCTCGCGGTCGCCGGTGTGCAGGGAAACGGTCAGACCGAGCTCACCGAGGCGCTCGTCGGCCTCCAGCACCGCGTGCAGGGGTCGATCAGGCTCGACGGCGCCGAGCTCATCGGCGAACGGGTGCGCACGGTGCTCGAATCCGGCGTCGGCTTCGTACCCGAAGACCGCAACGAAGACGGACTCGTCGGCGAGTTCACGATCGCTGAGAACCTCATGCTCAACCAGAGCGAAGGGCCGCCGTTCGTGCGCTTCGGAAACCTGCAGCACGGTGTCCTCGCCGATTTCGCGCGCGAGAAGGTCGAGGAGTTCGACATCCGAACGCAGGGCATCGACGAGTATGTGCAGCGACTCTCCGGCGGCAATCAGCAGAAGGTGGTGCTCGCGCGCGAACTGAGCCGCGAGCTGCGCCTGCTCGTCGCGGCCCAACCGACGCGCGGCGTCGACGTCGGATCGATCGAGTTCATCCACAAGCGCATCGTCGAAGCGCGGGACTCCGGTGTGCCCGTCGTGGTGGTCTCCACCGAGCTCGACGAGGTGGCAGCTCTCGCCGACCGCATCATGGTCATGTATCGGGGCAGGATCGTCGGCATCGTGCCCGGCGACACCCCGCGTGACGTCCTGGGCCTCATGATGGCCGGAGAAACGACCGGAGAAGGAGCCGCCGCATGAGCGACCCCACAGGGCCGCGGGGCGACGCCTCCGTCGGCGGCGACCTCGATCCCGATGTCGCGATCGAGGAACCGGGCGCGATCGTCCCAGACGGCCCGACGAACGGTCCCGCGCAGCCCCCGGTCGACGGCGTCGAGCCGCCGTCGAAGTGGCACACGATGCTGCGACAGATCGCGACGGGCAATGCGCTCATCTCGGTGCTGTCGGTCGTGCTCGCACTCATCGTCGGCGCGATCATGATCGCGTTCACCGACGAGCGCGTGCAGGAGACGAGCGGGTACTTCTTCGCTCGGCCCGGTGACCTGCTCGTCGCGATCTGGGACTCGGTGGCCGGCGCGTACACGGCGCTGTTCCAGGGCTCGATCTACAACTTCCGGCGCGACACGTTCGCTGCCGGCATCCGCCCCCTCACCGAGACCCTCACCTTCGCGACCCCGCTCATCGCCGGAGGCCTCGGCGTCGCCCTCGCGTTCCGCGTCGGCATGTTCAACATCGGTGGTCGAGGTCAGATGCTCATCGCGGCATCCATCGCCGGCTGGATCGGCTTCGCCGTCGACCTTCCCTGGGGGCTGCACATGCTCGTCGCCCTCGTGGGCGGTCTCGTGGGCGGTGCACTCTGGGCGGCCATCGCCGGCGTGCTGAAGGCGCGCACGGGCGCCCATGAGGTGATCGTCACGATCATGCTCAACTATGTGGCGTTCTACCTCGTCTCCTGGATGCTGCGCACGCCCGGCCTCCTCCAGGCGCCCGGTTCCTCCAACCCGAAGACCCCGGCGATGAAGGAGTCCGCGATCTTCCCGGGGCTGCTCGGGCCGCAGTTCAACCTGCACTTCGGGTTCATCCTCGCGCTCGCTGCAACGTTCCTGGTCTGGTGGATCCTCAGTCGGTCGAGTCTCGGGTTCAAGTTCCGGGCCGTCGGCATCAACCCCAATGCCGCACGGGTGGCCGGCATCAATGTCAAGGGCATGTACGTCTACGCGATGCTCATCAGCGGTGCGCTCCTCGGCCTCGCCGGCGTGAACCAGGTGCTCGGCACCGTCACGACGGGGTTCACGGCGGGCATCGACGCGGGCATCGGCTTCGACGCGATCACGGTCGCGCTGCTCGGGCGTTCGACTCCGTGGGGCACCTTCGTCGCCGGCATCCTCTTCGGGGCGTTCAAGGCCGGTGGCTTCTCGATGCAGGCGGCCGAGGGCGTGCCGATCGAGATCGTGCTCGTCGTGCAGTCGCTCATCGTGCTCTTCATCGCGGCGCCGCCGCTCGTTCGCACCATCTTCGGCCTGCCCGATCCGAACGCCAAGCCGAAACGTCGCAAGGCCGCGAAGGAGGTGGTGAAGTGACCACGACCGCGGAACGACCCCAGCTGTCGCCCCAGGCAGCTTCGCTCGACACGACCGTCGTGGTCAGTTGGAAGGCGCCGATCGCGTTCGGCATCTTCACGATCATCGCGTTCGCGCTCGCCGCCTTCGCTCCACGCTCTGGCGACACGACCTATCGCTGGTCGCGGGAGTCCGACGCCGTCCAGGTGCCTGACCTCGTCGTTCCTGCCGAGCAGGCGCTGTGGGCTGTCGTCGCGCTGCTCGCCGTCGCGACCCTGTACTCCATCCTGCGCGTGCGCTCGAAGCGTCGTATTCCGTTGTGGCTCATCGTCGTCTTCGCGATCCTGTTCATGTTCGGCTTCCTCACCTGGGCGGGCGCTGGTTCGTCGCTGCCGATGATCGGTCTCCTGTTCGGCTCCCTGAGCCTCGCGGTTCCGCTCATCTTCGGCTCCCTGGCCGGCGTGATCGGCGAGCGGGCCGGCGTCGTGAACATCGCGATCGAGGGTCAGTTGCTGGCGGGTGCCTTCACTGCGGCCGTCGTCGCCTCGGTCACGGGCCAGCCCTGGCTGGGGCTCATCGCGGCGATGGTGGCCGGCATGCTCGTCGGCATGGTGCTCGCGGTGTTCTCGATCAAGTACTTCGTCGATCAGATCATCGTCGGCGTCGTCTTGAACGTGCTCGTGACGGGTCTCACGAGCTTCTTCTTCTCGCAGGTGCTCGCTCCGAACGCCGCGACCCTCAACACGCCGCCGCGGTTCGACCGCTACCCGATCCCGCTGCTCGGCGACATCCCGATCATCGGGCCGGTGTTCTTCCGTCAGACGGTCATCGTCTACCTCATGTACATCGCGGTGGCGCTCGTGTTCTTCGGCCTGTTCTACACGCGCTGGGGGCTACGTGTCCGAGCCGTCGGAGAGCACCCGCAGGCCGCCGACACCGTGGGCATCAACGTCAACCGCACCCGCTTCTGGAACGTCGCCCTCGCGGGCGCGATCGCAGGACTCGGCGGCACGTTCTACACGATCGGTTCGGGCATCGCCTTCAACAAGGAGATGACCGCGGGTGCGGGCTTCATCGCCCTCGCGGCGGTGATCTTCGGGCAATGGGACCCGATCAAGGCGACGCTCGCAGCACTGTTGTTCGGCTTCGCGTCGAACCTGCAGAACACGCTGTCGGTGATCGGTTCGCCCGTGCCGAGCGAGTTCATGCTGATGCTGCCGTACGTCGTCACGATCTTCGCGGTCGCCGGATTCGTCGGACGGTCGCGAGCACCGGCAGCCGACGGCAAGCCGTACATCAAGTCCTGATGCGGGCGCCCCGCGCGGGCGCCCGCACCCACTCATCCTGGAACGGGGGAGCACCATGACCGCAACGGATGCGATCGACTGGAACGAGCTCCGCGGGCGCGCTCGCGAGGCGATGGCGAAGGCCTACGTGCCGTACTCGGAGTTCCCGGTCGGGGCCGCCGCGATCGTCGATGACGGCCGCGTCGTGAGCGGATGCAACGTGGAGAACGCCTCCTACGGCGTGACGCTCTGCGCCGAGTGCTCGCTCGTTTCGGCTCTCGTCATGTCGGGCGGCGGCAAGCTCGTCGCGTTCGCCTGCGTCGACGGACACGGGGCGGCGCTGATGCCGTGCGGGCGGTGCCGACAGCTGCTCTACGAGCACTCCGCCGAGGGGATGCTGCTCGACACCGTTTCGGGAATCAAGACCATCGACGAGGTGCTGCCCGACGCGTTCGGCCCGCGACAGCTCGCCGAATACAAGGGAGTGAATGCATGAGCGCGGTCGAACCGTTCGACGCCGTCGACCTGATCCGTGCCAAGCGCGACGGACATGAGCTCGAGACGCCCGAGATCGACTGGCTCGTCGACGCGTACACGCGCGGCTACGTCGCCGACGAGCAGATGTCGGCGATGACCATGGCGATCTTCCTGAACGGCATGACCCGCCGCGAGATCCGCGATCTCACGATGGCGATGATCGCCAGTGGTGAGCGCATGGACTTCTCGGGCCTCGGCAAGCCCACGAGCGACAAGCACTCCACGGGTGGAGTCGGCGACAAGATCACCCTGCCGCTCATGCCGCTCGTGGCGACGTTCGGCGTCGCAGTGCCGCAGCTCTCCGGCCGGGGTCTCGGTCACACCGGCGGCACGCTCGACAAGCTCGAGTCGATCCCGGGCTGGCGCGCCGAGATCACGAACGACGAGATGTTCGCCCAGCTGCGCGATGTCGGCGGCGTGATCTGCGCGGCCGGTGCCGGACTCGCCCCGGCCGACAAGAAGCTGTACGCCCTGCGCGACATCACTGGCACGGTCGAGGCGATTCCGCTCATCGCCTCCTCGATCATGTCGAAGAAGATCGCCGAGGGCACCGGCGCGCTCGTGCTCGACGTGAAGTTCGGATCCGGCGCGTTCCTCACCGACATCGAGCGATCGCGGGAGCTCGCCCGCACGATGGTCGAGCTCGGCGAAGACGCCGGCGTCGCGACCTCGGCGCTCATCACGAACATGAACGTGCCGCTCGGCCTCACCATCGGCAACGCCAACGAGGTGCGCGAGTCGGTCGAGGTGCTCGCCGGTGGCGGCCCGTCCGATGTCCGAGCCCTCACGGTCGCCCTTGCGCGCGAGATGCTCGCTCTCGCGGGCCAGCCCGATGTCGACGTCGAAGCGGCGCTCGACGACGGCCGCGCGATGGACACGTGGCGCCGCGCCATCCGGGCGCAGGGCGGCGACCCCGACGCGGTCCTGCCGGTCGCACGGGAGCAGCACATCGTGACCGCCGAGCGCGACGGCGTGCTGGTCGCGCAGCAG
Source organism: Agromyces sp. GQ35 (assembly GCF_059758475.1). NCBI lineage: Bacteria > Bacillati > Actinomycetota > Actinomycetes > Micrococcales > Microbacteriaceae > Agromyces > Agromyces sp. GQ35. Next base: position 2,374,761 of record NZ_JCAXEO010000001.1, read on the forward strand.
GCACTGCCGTTCGGCATCGCCGCGTGGCGCCTCGGTGCGGGGCGTGCACGCAAGCAAGATCCGGTGCAGCACGCAGCCGGCATCGAGCTGCACGCGAAGCCCGGCGATGCCGTGCGCAAGGGCGAACCGTTGTTCACCCTGCACGCCGATGAGCCGGCGCGATTCGCGCGTGCGCTCGACGCCGTCGAAGGTGCTTGGCGCATCGGCGACGCCGGCGACACGATCGAAGACGGCGGCCCGCTGATCGCCGACCGCATCGGCCGCTGACGGCGGGGCCTCTGGCCCGCCCTTCCTCGCGCCTCGAGGGGTGCCCTGGCGGCACGTGCCATGGGAATCGGCTTGCTTCGAGATTGCCGAGACTTCGCGGGCGCCGTATCGCTATCGTTGAGTCGTGAACACGATTCCGACGGAGTACCGCCTCGAAGGCGACGGCACGAACATCCAGTCCCTGCCGAAGATCTCGCTGCACGATCACCTCGATGGCGGGCTGCGTCCGCAGACGCTCATCGAACTCGCCGACGAGATCGGTCTCGAGGTCCCGGGGTCCGACGCCGATGCGCTCGGTCGATGGTTCACCGATCAGTCCAACTCCGGTTCGCTCGTGGAGTACCTCAAGACGTTCGACCTCACGACGGCCGTCATGCAGACCCGTGAGGGCCTCACTCGCGTCGCCCGCGAGTTCGTGCAAGACCTCGCGACCGACGGGGTGATCTACGGCGAGATCCGCTGGGCTCCCGAGCAGCACCTCACCCGGGGCCTCAGCCTCGACGAGACCGTCGAAGCGGTGCAGGCCGGCATCGAGCAGGGCGTCGACGACGCGCGCAGCCAGGGCCACGGCATCCGCGCCGGCCAACTCGTCACCGCCATGCGGCACGCCGACCGCGCACTCGAGATCGCAGAGCTCGCGGTGCGTCACCGCGACCGCGGTGTCGTCGGCTTCGACATCGCGGGCGCAGAGGCCGGGTTCCTGCCGAGTCGCCACCGTACCGCGTTCGACTATCTCGCGAGCCAGTACCTGCCCGTCACGGTGCACGCCGGCGAGGCCGATGGGCTGGAGTCGATTCGCAGCGCACTCTTCGACGGTCGGGCGCTGCGCCTCGGCCATGGCGTCCGCATCGCCGAAGACCTGCTCATCGAGCGTCAAGACGACGAGAACACCTACGTGTCGCTCGGCCCGATCGCGCAGTGGGTGCGCGACCGCGAGATCGCACTCGAAACGAGCCCGTCGTCGAACCTGCAGACGGGCGCGATCGCGGCGTGGGGCGATGAGCTCGTCGACCACCCGTTCGACCTTCTCTACCAACTGGGCTTCCGCGTCACGGTCAACACCGACAACCGGCTCCAGTCGGGCACCAGTCTCACTCGCGAACTCGCGCTGCTCAGCGACGCGTTCGGGTACGACCTCGACGACTTCGAGACCTTCCAGCTGAACGCGGCGGCAGCGGCGTTCCTGCCGCTCGACGACCGTGAAGAACTCGTCGAGCAGATCCAAGACGGCTTCGACGAGGCCTGATACGACGGATGCCTCTCCGCATCGCGCACCCGCCTGCAGCACCCTGAACGGACCCTCATGACCCTCCCGCCGCTCCCCGACGATGCGATCGTGCTCCGAGCCCACGTCGACGACTGGCACGCCGCAGTTCGCGAAGCGGGCCGTGCGCTCGTGCGCTCGGGCTCGACGCGCTCGGAGTACGGCGAACGCATGATCGCCGTCATCGAGGAGTTCGGTGCCTACGTCGTGATCGCTCCCGGGCTCGCGCTGGCGCACGCGCGGCCGGGCGCCGATGTGCTGCGCGAGGGCATCGCCGTGATCACCCTCGCCGAGCCGGTGCCGTTCGGGCACCCGCACAACGACCCGGTGCGTGTCGTCGTCGGCCTCGCCGTCTCGAACGCAGAAGAGCACGTGGCATCCGTCGCCAGGCTCGCGAATGCCTTCAACGACAGCGGAATCGTCGAGCGCATCGCGAACGCCGAAACGGCCGACGAGGTGCGCACCCTGCTGGGTTTCGATCGAGCGGCAGGCTCGTGAAGATCATCGCCGTCTGCGGGGTGGGCATCGGGACCTCCGCGATCCTGAAGGTCAATGCCGAGCGGGCGCTCGCTCGTCTCGGGCTCTCCGCCGAGGTCGACGCGAGCGATCTGGCGAGTATCGCCGTGGCGGCGGCGGATGCCCAGGTCATCCTGACGTCGACGGAGCTCGCCGAGGCGGTGCGTGCGGCGATCGGGCGCAGCTTCGCCGAGATCGTCGAGGTGTCGAACTACTTCGACGTCGAAGAGATCGGCGCGAAGCTCGAGACCTCGCTCGGCTGATCGACCGCCCCGGCCGCCATCCCACGGCACCCGGCGGCGGCTGGGCGTTCAACGTCGCCTCATGACCTGAACGGGCAGCAACACGCCGTGCTGTGCCGCTGCGACCGCGTGGTCTTGCCCACTCAGCGGGCCGCCTACGCGACGAGCTCGCGCATTCCGGTTTCGAGCGCAGCAACGGTCGCGGATGCCGCGGCGCGACGTTCGGCGACCGTGCCGGTCTCTGAGACCGCATCGATGTAGACCTTGAGCTTCGGCTCGGTGCCGCTGGGGCGCACCATCACGCGGGCGCCGCCGTCGAGCACGATGCGCAGCACGTCGGACGGCGGCAGCTCACCGAACCCTTCGGAGAGGTCTTCGATGCGTTCCACGCGGACGCCGCCGATGACCGCCGGCGGATCGGCACGGAGTCGGGCCATGATCTCGCCGATGCGGGCGAGCTCGGTGACTCGAAGCGAGATCTGGGCGGAGTCGTGGCATCCGAATCGGTCGACGAACGCGTCGAGGTGGTCGGCGACCGTGCGGCCCTCGGCCTTCAGCGCTGCGGCGAGGGAGAGGAACGAGATGCCCGCCGAGATGCCGTCTTTGTCGCGCACCGTGCCGGGATTCACGAGGTAGCCGAGCGCTTCTTCGAAGCCGAAGACGAGATTCGGCGCGCGAGAGATCCACTTGAATCCGGTGAGCGTCGCCTCGAAATCGAGGTCGTAGGCGCGGGCGACCGCCTCGAGGCCGGGGGAGGAGACGATCGAGCAAGCGAGCGAGCCCTCGGGCCCGCCGTCGCCTGAGACCGCGGCGGCGCGTTCGGCGGCCTGCCAGCCGAGCAGCAGCCCGATCTCATTGCCCGAGAGTCGTCGGTAGCCGGCCTCGGCTGCGGGGTCGGGAATCGCGACGGCGAGGCGATCCGCGTCGGGATCGTTCGCGATGACCAATTCGGCGCCGACCTCTCGGGCGCGCGCGAACGAGAGGTCCATCGCGCCGGGTTCCTCGGGATTGGGGAACGAGACGGTCGGGAATGCCGGGTCGGGGTCGATCTGCGCATCGACGAGAGCCGGCGTATCGAAGCCGGCGGCGTCGAGCACCCTCGACATCGTCTGCCACCCGACACCGTGCATGGCGGTGTACACCACGGCGGGTTGCGCCGTCGGCGCGGCTGCGACGGCGGCCGTCTGGCGAACGTACTCGTCGATCACGGACTCCGCGGCGGTCTCGAAGACACCTCGGCGCAGTTCGAGCACGTTGGCGGTGTCTGCGACCTCGATGATGCGCGCGGCTATCTCGGCGTCGGTGGGCGCGACGATCTGAGAACCGCGGTCTTCGCCGCCGAGGTACACCTTGTAACCGTTGTCGTTCGGCGGGTTGTGCGAGGCCGTGACCATCACCCCCGCAGCGACGTCGAGGTGCCGCACCGCGAAGGCGAGCACGGGGGTCGGCAGCAGTCGCGGCATGAGGATCGCACGCACGCCGGCGCCCGCCATGATCTCGGCGGTGTCGCGTGCGAAGACAGCGGAGTTCCTGCGGCCGTCGTAACCGACGACGACCGACGGCGTCTGGCCGACCGTGGCGTGTTCGATGAGGTACGCCGCGAGGCCCGCCGCCGCCTGCGAGACGAGCACGCGGTTCATGCGGTTCGGTCCGGCCGCGATCTCGCCACGGAGCCCGGCGGTGCCGAAGGCGAGCCGTTCGTCGAACCGATCGGCGAGATCTGCGGTTGCCGCGGGGTCGCCGGCACGCACGGCCTCGACGATCGCGGTGAGCTCGGCTCGCGTCTCGGGGTCGGGGTCTTGCGCGAGCCACGCCTCGGCGCGGTCGATGCGGTGCTGGTCGTCGATCTGCGACATCCGCTGCCCCTTAGAGTTCGGCGACGATCTTGGCGAGCAGGCTGGAGATCACCGGCTCGGCGGCACGGCCGGCCTCGATGACCTCTTCATGGCTCAGCGGCGACTGCTGGATGCCGGCGGCGAGGTTCGTGATGAGCGACATCCCGAGCACCTCCATGCCCGCCTGACGGGCCGCGATCGCCTCGAGTGCGGTCGACATGCCCACGATGTGCCCGCCGATGATCTTCGCCATCTGCACCTCGGCCGGCGTTTCGTAGTGCGGGCCGCGGAACTGGCAGTAGACGCCCTCGTCGAGCCCGGGTGCGACCGAGTGCGCGAGGTCGCGCAAACGCTTGGAGTAGAGGTCGGTGAGGTCGATGAACGTCGCGCCCTCGAGCGGCGAGTCGGCAGTGAGGTTGATGTGGTCGCTGATCAGTACCGGGGTACCCGGCGTCCAATGGTCCTTGATGCCTCCGGCACCGTTCGTCAGGATCATCGTCGTCGCGCCGGTGGCCGCCGCGGTGCGCACCGAGTGCACGACGCGTCGCACGCCGTGATCCTCGTAGTAGTGCGTTCGGGCGCCGATGACGAGGGCGCGCTTGCCGCTCGGCAGCAGCACCGAGCGCAGTGTGCCGACGTGGCCCTCGAGCGCGGGCTTCGAGAAGCCCGGCACGTCGGTCGCGGCGAGGGTGTGCGTCGTCTCGCCGATGAGCTCCGCTGCGCGACCCCAGCCGCTGCCGAGGGTGAGGGCGATGTCGTGGCGCTCGACGCCGGTGAGCTCTGCGATGCGCTCCGCCGCGAGGGCGGCGATGGCGAACGGGTCTGCGGTCGGGTCGTCGAGCGGGTTTGCTGCGTGCATCACACCACTCTAATGAGCAGCGGATGCCGCGGCGCATTCCTGCTCGTTTGCTGGCCGGGCGCCCGAAACTGACAGAATGTGAGCATGGCCTACGAGTTCGAGCGCACCCAACGCATTGCCGTCCTCGGAGGAGGACCCGGTGGATATGAGGCGGCCCTCGCGGGCGCCCAGCTCGGGGCGGAGGTCACCCTCATCGAACGAGCCGGTGTGGGCGGCTCGGCCGTGCTCACCGACGTGGTGCCGTCGAAGTCGCTCATCGCCACCGCTGAGGCATCCAACGCGGTGAAGGAGGCCGCAGATCTCGGCGTGCAGTTCTTCGCCAAGGGCTCCGCCGACAAGGCCGTCAAGCCCGAGGTCGCGATCAACCTCGCCGCCGTCAACAAGCGGTTGCTCGGCCTCGCCGCCCAGCAGTCCGAAGACATGCGGGGCAACCTCATCGAGGCCGGCGTGCACCTCGTGCAGGGCGAGGGCCGCCTCGACGGGGCGAACGCGGTCATCGTCTCGACCGCCAAGGGCGGCACCGACTTCGACCGCATCGAGGCCGACACGCTCGTGATCTCGGTCGGCGCCTCACCTCGCGTGCTGCCGACCGCGGTGCCCGACGGCGAGCGCATCCTCACGTGGACCCAGCTCTACCACCTGCAGCAGGTTCCCGAGCACCTCATCGTGGTCGGCTCCGGAGTGACCGGAGCCGAGTTCGCATCGGCGTACCGGGCACTCGGTGCGAAGGTCACGCTCATCTCGAGCCGCGACCAGGTGCTGCCGGGCGAAGACGCCGACGCCGCAACCGTGATCGAGAAGGTCTTCAAGCGCAACGGCATGAAGGTCATGAACAAGACGCGCGCCGAGTCGGTCGTGCGCGACGGCGACAGTGTCGTTGCGACGCTCACCGACGGAAAAGAGGTGCGTGGCAGTCACTGTCTCATGGCCGTCGGCTCGGTGCCCAACACGGCCGAGATCGGACTCGAGGAGGCGGGCGTACAGCTCGCCGAGAGCGGGCACATCCGGGTCAATCGCGTGGCTCGCACCTCGATGCCGAACATCTACGCGGCCGGCGACTGCACGACCTTCCTTCCGCTCGCCTCGGTCGCCTCGATGCAGGGCCGTACCGCCGTGTTCCACGCCATGGGCGACATCGTGAACCCGCCTGAGCTCCGCAACATCACGTCGAACATCTTCACGCAGCCCGAGATCGCCACGGTCGGCTGGACCGAGAAGGAGATCGAAGAGGGCGTCGTTCCCGGGGTCGTCTACAAACTGCCGCTCGCCTCGAATCCCCGCGCGAAGATGATGGGCATCCGCGACGGCTTCGTGAAGCTCTTCGCGTCGAGCGGTTCGGGCGCGATCATCGGCGGCGTCATCGTGGCGCCCAAGGCCTCCGAGCTCGTCTTCCCGATGACGCTCGCGGTGGAGCACCGGCTCACGGTCGACCAGTTCGCCGAGGCGTTCCCGGTCTATCCGTCGCTCAGCGGTTCCCTGACGGATGCCGCGAGGGCGATGCACATCGTGCGCTGAGTGTGCAGCGCCGCGGGGGCGGCACGCTGTCCTCTGGGGGAGCGACGAACCTGCGAGTGAATCGGTCGAGTCGTCGATCGCCGACTCCCATGACGAGGGGGAGCGAGCCGCCTAGCCTCGTCGGCGCCCCCGACCGGTGACGAGCGTGATCCGCGCTCCATGGAACTTCGGCATCGGGCACGTCTGAAGGTTCGCGCTCTTCGGCGCAACGATGTTGTCAACAGTGTTGCGGACATGTCGCCGTTCGCGGTACTGTCCGATTGCAGCATCCGTTCGTCGGCCGGTTCCGCGTCTCGAGGCTCCGTCGGCGGCCCTCTGACAGCGACGTTCCAGGAGGCACGATGTACGACGAAGACGCGACCACGACGGGCCATGCTCGACGGTTCACGCGGCGCACCATGCTCGGCGTCGGCGCGGCCGGCGCCGCAGGCCTGCTCCTCACCGCGGGCGCGCACCCGGGCCGCGGCATCCCGGGTTCCCACAACCGCATGTGGGATGCGATCGTCATCGGGGCCGGCGCCGCGGGTCTCGGCGCCGCACGAGTGCTCGCCGATGCCGGCAAGCGCGTGCTCGTGCTCGAGGCCCGTGATCGTATCGGCGGCCGCATGTGGACCGACCGCACCTCCATGTCGATCCCGATCGAGCGCGGCGCCGAGCTCGTGCACGGCACGACGGTGTCGACGTGGGGCCTCATCGACCAGCTCGGACTCTCGACTCGCCGGCAGACGACGATCTTCGGACGGCTCCGGCCCGACACGCAGTGGGTCGACGGCTTCACCTTCGAGAGCTGGCACTTCCCGCTCGGAGCGCCGTGGCTGCCGGGCGGGCTGCCCGACCCGGTCGACGCTGAAACCGCCCTCGCATGGCTCGAGCGCGTGGGCATCCCACGCGAGAGCTATCCGATCATGGTCGCTGCGCTCGAGGTCGACAGCGAGCAGTTCGACGTGCTGCCCGCGTGGTTCGTCGTCGACACCGTGGCGGCCTGCCTCGAGATGCAGGAGCTCTCAGGTCCGATGCCGCCCGAGGACTACGGCGACTACCGAGTCATCGGCGGGTACGACCAGGTGCTGCAGCCGCTCGTGGCAGGTCTCCCGCTGCTGCACGGCGCTCGCGTGCACACCGTCGAGCACCGGCCAGGCAGGGTCGACGTGCACTCGACCCGCGGCTCGTTCAAGGCGAAGTCGCTCGTCGTCGCCATCCCCGGAGGCGTGCTGAAGCACGGTGACATCACGTTCGATCCTCCGCTGCCAGCCGACAAGCGCGACGGATTCCAGGAGATCGAGTACCTGCCGGTGTTCAAGGGCATCCTCGAGTTCGCCCAGCCGGTGCTGTCGCCCGACCACCCCGTGCCGCACGCCTGGGACATCATGACGACGTTCTCGAAGAACCCGCCGAGCCTCTGGAACGGCTCGTTGGGAACGCCGGGCTACGCCGGCGAGATCGTCGTCGCGTGGATGACCGGCGGCAAGGCGCAGGAACTCCTCGATCTGCCCGAGGCCGAGCGGTTCGAGGCGGCGCTCGACAACGTGCGCACCGCCGTCGGTGATCACGGGCTCCGGTGCGTCAACGCCTCGACCTACGACTGGTCGCAGGACGAGTTCGCGAGAGGCGCGTACCCCGGGCCGTTCTCACGGCGCAACGGCCTGAATGCCCCGATCGACGGCACGATCTTCTGGGCGGGCATGGTGACGAGCACGATCCACGCCTCGCGCAATTCGGGCGCGGCCGCGGCGAACGCGGCACTTGCCGCGCTGGCGATGCGCTGATCCGGCTTCGTCGCGCCCGCGATCGACCGAGCGGTCACGGGTACGGCGGGACGTCACGGACGCCGCGGGCTACGCGTCGTTGATGGCGAGCAGCAGGTGCCCGCTCGAGACGGTCGCGCCGGCCTCGGCGTTCACGATGCCGATGACGCCGTCTTTGTGAGCGAGGATCGGCTGTTCCATCTTCATCGCCTCGAGCACGAGCACCAGGTCGCCCTTGACGACGTGATCGCCTTCAGCGACCGCGACCTTCACGACGGTCGCCTGCATCGGCGCCTTGACGGCATCGCCGGTCGCTGCGGAGACGGCGTGCGCCGCGGTGCGGCGACGCGGTGCGGGGCCCGCAGTTCGTGCAGCGGATGCCCCACCCGCGAGTCGCTTCGGCAGGGTGACCTCGACCCGGCGGCCGGCGACCTCGACGACGACACTCGTGCGTGCGTCGGGGCCGCGCGTCTCGGCGAGTTCACCCGACCACGGCTCGAGCTGGTTGTCGTACTCGGTCTCGATCCAGCGCGTGTAGATCGAGAAGGGCTCGTCGCCCGCAGGAGCGAAGGCCGGGTTGTGCACGATGTCGCGGTGGAAGGGCAGCACGGTCGGCAACCCGGCGACCTCGAACTCGTCGAGGGCGCGGCGCGCGCGCTCGAGGGCGTCTTTGCGATCGCGGCCGGTGACGATCAGCTTGGCCAGCAGTGAATCGAAGGCGCCCGAGATCTCGTCACCGGTCGTGACGCCGGAGTCGACGCGCACGCCGGGCCCGCCGGGGAAGCGCAGCTGGTGCACCGGTCCGGGAGCGGGAAGGAAGCCGCGGCCCGGGTCTTCGCCGTTGATGCGGAATTCGATGGAGTGGCCGCTCGTGACCGGGTCGGCGTAGTCGAGCACGCCGCCCTCGGCGAGGCGGAACTGCTCGCGCACGAGGTCGATGCCGGTGACTTCTTCGGAGACCGGGTGCTCGACCTGCAGGCGCGTGTTCACCTCGAGGAAGGAGACGGTTCCGTCTTGACCGATCAGGAACTCGCAGGTGCCGGCGCCGACGTAGCCGACCTCGCGCAGGATCGCCTTCGACGATTCGTAGAGCAGCTCGATCTGCGCGTCGGAGAGGAATGGCGCTGGTGCCTCTTCGACGAGCTTCTGGTGGCGGCGCTGCAGCGAGCAGTCGCGGGTCGAAACCACGACCACGTTGCCGTGCGCGTCGGCGAGGCACTGCGTCTCGACGTGGCGCGGCTTGTCGAGGTACTTCTCGACGAAGCACTCGCCGCGGCCGAACGCTGCGACCGCCTCGCGGGTCGCGGAATCGAAGAGCTCGGGGACTTCCTCCCGCGTGCGGGCGACCTTCAGGCCGCGACCGCCGCCGCCGAAGGCCGCCTTGATCGCCACCGGGAGGCCGTGCACGTCGACGAAGTCGAGCACTTCGGAGGCATCCAGCACCGGGTTCAGGGTGCCCGGGGCGAGCGGCGCGCCGACCTTCTCCGCGACGTGGCGCGCGGAGACCTTGTCGCCGAGTCGTTCGATGGCCTCGGGCGAGGGGCCGATCCAGACCAGCCCCGCGTCGATGACCGCCCGAGCGAAATCGGGGTTCTCGGCGAGGAAGCCGTAGCCGGGGTGCACCGCGTCAGCGCCCGAGCGACGGGCGACCGAGAGGATCTTGTCGATGACGAGGTAGGTCTCGGCGCTCGTCGTGCCGTCGAGGGCATAGGCCTCGTCGGCGAGCTTCACGTGCCGCGCGTCGCGGTCCTGATCGGCGTAGACGGCGACGGAACCGAGGCCGGCATCACGGGCGGCCCGGATGACGCGGACGGCGATCTCGCCACGGTTGGCGATGAGGACCTTGGTGATACGCGGCATAATGCTCAAGCCTATTGGTCGGGGAGGTCGGCCCTTTGGGTGCCTTCGACAAAAAGAGCGGATGTCTCTTGCGGGGGTCGACAATCGCCCGAGATGTCATCCTGCAGTGCGCGCGCGATTCCAGAGCGAGGGCCACGCGACGCCGAGTTCCCGAACGAGATCCCGCAGGGTCGAGAGCGACAGGCCGACGACGGTGGACGGATCGCCCTCGACCCTCCGGATGAACGGTCCGCCGAGGCTGTCGATCGTGAACGCCCCAGCGACGAGCAACGGCTCGCCGGTCGCGATGTAGGCGTCGATCTCGGCGTCGTCGAGCGCCGCGAAGCGTACTGTCGCGACATCCGCTCGTCCGACGGCGCCGTGGACGCGGCCGCCGCGATGATCGATCAGCCAGTGCCCCGACCACAGTTCGCCATGCCCGCCGTTCTGCGCGAGCCAGCGCTGCCTCGCCACCCCGGGCAGGTGCGGCTTGCCGTGGATCGCGCCACCGGTGAGGAATGCCGAATCGCCGCCCAGGATGAGCCCGTCGATCGGTTCGCCCGCGGGCTCGGTGCCGACGAGCGCCTCGGCCTTCGCTCGTGCGAGGAGCTGCACCATGTCACGGGCCGGGAGTGGGCCGGATTCCGCCTCGCGGGCGGCCACGACCGCCTCCTCGTCGACGCCGGGCGGCATTGCGACCGGTTCGATGCCGGCCGCGCGAAGGGTCTGCAGCCGGGCCGGCGAGGTCGAAGCGAGATAGAGGCGCATGCCTCCATCCTGCCCGGGCCGACGCCCCTGTGGAATGCTCGATGCATGGCAGAGAACCGTCGTCCCCGTCGTCCCGGTGCGCGAAAGCCGTCGCGGTCGCCCCGCCCGGCACCGAAACCGCCCGCGACGGACGGCCCGGTGATCGAACTCGAGATCGAGCGGGTCGCGCACGGCGGCGTGTTCGTCGCGCACCACGAGGGTCGCGTGGTCTTCGTCGCCGACGCGATTCCCGGCGAACGGGTCGCTGCGCGGGTGAGCGACCAGGGCCGCGACCGCTTCTGGCGAGCAGAGACGGTGCGCGTGCTCGAGGCGTCGCCCGACCGGCGGGATCACGTGTGGGCCGAGGCCTCCGTCGACCGTGCACCGGAGATGCGACCCGGGGGCGCCGAGTTCGGGCACATTCGCACCGCGCGGCAGCGGGAGTTGAAGGGCGAGGTGCTGCGCGAGTCGCTCGCTCGCATGGCCGGCATCGAAACCGAGGTGCAGGTGCAACCGGTCGAACCCGAACTCGCTCCGGGTGCTTCCGTCGACGAGGGCACCGGCTGGCGCACCCGGGTTCGCCTGCACGTCGGCTCCGACGGCCGGGTGGGGCCGTACGCGGCCCGGAGCCACTCGATCGTGCCCGTGACATCCGTCCCGCTCGCGGTGCCGGAGCTCGAGGCACTCGCACCGCTCGACGACCGCTTTCCGGGCGCGAGCGCGATCGACCTCGTCGCGCCGAGCGCGGGCGATGCCGCGATCGTCATGGTCGAGGGCGAGCGGATGTCGCGGGGCGCGCGTCCCACGGTCGAGGAACGCGTCGGCGAGCGTACGTTCCGCGTCGATCGCGACGGCTTCTGGCAGGTGCACCGCGGTGCCGCCGCGACGCTCACGCGGGCGGTGCAGGAACTCATCGACGGAGACCTGTTCGACCCCCGCGCGGCCAATCACGACCTGTACGGGGGCGTCGGCCTGCTCGCCGCCGCCGTCGGCGACCGATTCGGCGACACCGCGCGCATCACGACCGTGGAGTCCGACGCGCGGGCGACCGAGCACGCCGGAGCGAACCTGTCGGAATGGATCGGCGCCCGCGCCGTGACGGCCCGTGTCGATCGCTACCTCGAGGAGCTCGCCGCCGGTGCAGGGGCAGGTGCCGAACGTGCACGGCTGCGCGACGCCTGCTTCGTGCTCGACCCGCCCCGCTCCGGCGCCGGCCGCGATGTCGTCGAGCGACTCGCCGAGCTTCGGCCCCGGCAGGTGGTCTACGTCGCCTGTGATCCGGTGGCGTTCGCCCGCGATGTCGGCCTCTTCCGAGAGCGCGGGTACGAGCTCGACGCGCTGCGGGCGTACGACCTGTTCCCGAACACGCATCACGTCGAGGCGGTCGCCCGGCTCCGCGCTATCGTGTGAACGTGGAAGTGGGGGACAAGTGACCGCAACATCGGGCGCAGCGAGACACGCCGTGGCGACCGTCGCGATCGTCGACGATCACGAGGCCGTACGGCTGGGCCTGCGGGCCGCGTGCCGCGATGCCGGGTACGAGGTCGTCGTCGACGCCGCGAGCGTCCCTGAGCTGCTCGCCGGGCTCGCCGGGCGGGCGTGCGACGTCGTGGTGCTCGACCTCTCGCTCGGCGACGGTTCGTCGGTGACCGAGAACGTGCGTGCCGTGCTCGCGACCGGCAGCGCGGTGCTCGTGCACAGCATCGCCGACCGGGTCGCCGCCGTACGCGAGTCGCTCGCCGCCGGCGCTGCCGGTGTCATTCCGAAGGCGTCTCCGATGTCGGCCGTGATCGGAGCGATCGACACGGTCGCCCGCGGCGACGTGCTCACGAATGTGGAGTGGGCCAGCGCCATCGAGGCCGACCGGGACTTCGCGAAGGCGCAGCTCGGACGCCGGGAGCACGACGTGCTGCACCTCTACGCGTCTGGCCTGCCGTTGAAGCTCGTGGCCGCGCAGCTCGGCATCGCGCACTCCACTGCGCGCGAGTACCTCGACCGCATCCGGGCGAAGTACATCGAAGTGGGTCGCCCGGCTCCCACCAAGGTCGACCTGCTGCGCCGCGCCGTCGAAGACGGAATCCTGCCTGGGCTCGACGATGGCGGAGATGCCCGCCGTTGATTGGCGGGTGACGCGCCTCGCGCGTCGCCGGGCCACGGTGACCCGCGCGCAGGTCGAGACCGTGGCCGGGCGTGCCCTCGGCCTCTTCGGGCTCGTGTTCGGCGCGCAGACCGTGCCGGTGGCGCTCGAGCAGGCCGGCGCGCTCGTGCCGGGCGCCGGAGCCGCCCTGATGGCCGTGCTCTACGGCGCGATCGTCGCGCTCGCCGTCGCCACGGTGACGAAGGTGGCGGTGCGTGCAGCGTGCCTCGGCTTCGCCGCACTGTACGTGATCGCGTTGGCGGCATGGCCGTTCATCGTCGCCGATCCGGCGGCGCTCGATGGCAGCGCGCCATGGCTCTACTATCTCTGCACGGTGGCGACGACCGCCGCCGTCATCGGCGTCGTGCCCTTGTGGGCGGCGGCTTATACACTCGTGGTCCCGGCCGTCTACGGCGCCATCCGCCTCCTGCCGGCGGGCGGCGATGCCGGCCCGCTGCTCGCAGTGCTCGACGCGCTCTACGCCGTCGTGCTCGGCGTGGTCGTGCTCGCGATCATCACGATGCTCCGTCAGGCCGCCGAGTCGGTGGACTCCGCGCAGGAAGCCGCGCTCCAGCGCTACGACGTCGCCGCTCGCCAGCACGCGAACGAGATCGAGCGGGTGAAGATCGATGCGCTCGTGCACGACAGCGTGCTCACGACACTGCTCTCGGCTGCCGCCGCGACGTCACCGGAGCAGCAGCAGCTCGCGGCACGGATGGCCCGCGACGCCGTGCACCGCCTCGATGAGGCTGGTGCGACGGGCCCGCGATCCCTCGATCGGGTCGGGCTGCCGGTGCTCGTGCGTCGACTGCGCGCGGCTCTCACCACCTTCAACACGCCGTTCACGGTGCGGGTGGTGAACGCGGGGGGTGTCGAGCTGCCGGTCGAAGCCATGGAGGCGCTCTACACGGCGGCGGTGCAGGCGATGGTCAACAGCCTGCAGCACGCCGACGAGCCCGGCCTCTCGACGAGGCGGGAATTGCGCATCAGAGGCGTGCGCGCTGGCGGCTGCCTGATCGAGGTCGCCGACAACGGTCGCGGGTTCGAGGTCGACCAGGTGCCCGCCGGGCGACTCGGCCTGCGCGTCTCGATCGAGGAGCGCATGGCGAACGCGGGTGGCGCCGCCCACATCGTGACCCGGGTCGGCCACGGCACGACCGTCACCATCGCGTGGCCGCTCGGCGCAGGAGGCAGTGCATGATCTCCGTTCCCCGCTGGCTCCTGCTGGTACTCGGCGCGCTGTTCTCGGCGTATCACGTCGTACTCGGCATCTATTCGCTCGGCGTGCCGACGTCACCGTGGCCGACCCTGGTGGCGCTCCTGCTCTACTCCGTCGCCACGACGCTCAGCCTGTGGCCCGTCCGACGCGTGCGGATGCCCGACTGGCTCGCAGCGTTCACGCTCGCGGTCTCGATCGTGCTGCCCCTGCTCGTGACGAGCCAGCTCGATCCCGATGCCGAGAACGGGTACGCGACGTGGTACGTCGCGGCAGTGGGCACGCTCATGACCATCACGGCGGCGCGCCGCCAGCTGACCGCCGCCTGGCTCGGGGTCATCGTGCTCGCGGTGCAGAGCGTCGTGTGGGCCGGACCCCTCGCACTCGGAGGCCTCGGCGTCATCGGCAGCATCGTGTGGGTGGGCATCGCGCACATGCTGACGAGCGCGCTGACGAACGCGGCGCGCGAGACGCGGCGATATGCGCAGGCCGAGCGCGAGGCTGCGGCCTGGCAGGCCGCGCAAGACGCGCACCTGTTCGAGGGTCGCATGCGACTGGCGCACACCAACCGGCTCGCGGCACCGATGCTGCGACGCATCGCCGATCGCAACGGCGCGCTCACCGATGCGCAGCGCGCCGAGTGCCGAGTGCTCGAAGCGGCGATCCGCGACGAGATCCGGGGCCGGATGCTCCTGACCGACGCCGTTCGCGTCGAGGTGCAGCGTGCCCGCGCTCGCGGCATCACGGTCACGCTCCTCGACGAGGGCGGCATCGACGATCTGGACGAGTCCGTGCGAGACCGCGTGCTCTCGAGGCTGGCCGAGGCGGTGGCCGGTTCGACGGCCGACCGCATCATCGCGCGCACCGCGGCCGAGGGATCGCCCGTCGCCGTCACCGTGGTGGGCCTCCGCGAGTCCGACGACCCTGCGTCGGATTCGGATGAGGCAGAGGTCGAGCTCTGGCTCGAGATCCCCCGTCAGCCCTGATCGAGGCCGAACATGAAGGTGGGGGGCCGATCTGAGATCGACCCCCCATCAAGCCCGAGACACGGCGACAACCCGAATATCGCCCTGACTCGCCCCCAACTGTCACCGGTTACCCGACCGATGACGATGGCGACTCCTGAGGAGCCTGCACTCACAATAGTGCTGCACCGGTCGATCAACGCAAAGTCGTCATTTCGGGGGACACGAGTGTCCGCCTCGCGCGTCGATTCCGCGTGATTCCATCACCGGGAGCGTGCACGCCGCCACCGACCGTGTCGGTTCGGGGGACACCGACGGTCGGGGCGGCAACAGCGGGCAGGTCAGCCGTCGGCGCGCGCCCAGCGGCCGGGGCCGACGTCGATGGGGCGGCGCATCGCGCCGCCGCTTCGCACCCATGCGCTGCGGCCGGGCTCGGCGACGAACGCGGCCAGCGAGGCCTCCTCGTCGAGAGCAGCGAGCAGCACGGCGGTGACCGCTGCTGCGTCGTCAGCGGTGACCGCGGTGGTCGCGAACTGCAGCGCGGCAGCTCGGTCGTCGATGTCGTCGCTCATGTCGCTCCCTACAGGGGGATGTTCCCGTGCTTCTTCGCAGGCAGGCTCGCCCGCTTCGTGCGAAGCGCACGAAGCGCTTTCACGACCGAGACCCGGGTCGCCGCGGGCTCGATGACGCCGTCGAGCTCGCCGCGCTCCGCCGCGAGGAACGGCGACGCCACGTTGTAGGTGTACTCGTTGGCGAGCTTGGTGCGCACGGCGGCGACGTCTTCGCCGGCGAGCTCGGCGGCCTTGATCTCGGCGCGGTAGAGGATGTTCACCGCACCCTGGCCGCCCATGACGGCGATCTCGGCGGTCGGCCAGGCGAGGTTGATGTCGGCGCCCAGCTGTTTCGATCCCATGACGATGTATGCGCCCCCGTAGGCCTTGCGCGTGATGATCGTGACGAGCGGCACGGTGGCCTCGGCGTAGGCGTAGAGCAGCTTCGCACCGCGGCGGATGACTCCCGTCCACTCCTGCTCGGTACCGGGGAGGTAGCCGGGCACGTCGACGAGCGTGAGGATCGGGATGGAGAATGCGTCGCAGAATCGCACGAAGCGCGAGGCCTTCTCGCCCGCCGCGATGTTCAGCGTGCCGGCCATCTGGCTCGGCTGGTTCGCGATGATGCCGACCGAGCGCCCGTCGACGCGCGCGAAGCCGATGATGATGTTCGGCGCGAACAAGGGCTGCACCTCGAGGAAGTCGCCGTGATCGACGATGCCCTCGATGATCGAGTGCATGTCGTACGGCTGGTTCGGCGAGTCGGGGATGACGGCGTTCAGGCGACGATCGTCGTCGGTGATCTCGAGTTCGGCCTCGGCGTCGTAGACGGGAGCGTCCGTCATGTTGTTGTCAGGAAGGAACGAGATGAGCGTGCGCGCGTAGTCGAGCGCATCGGACTCGTCGCTCGCGAGGTAGTGGGCGACACCCGACACCGAGTTGTGCGTGAGGGCGCCGCCGAGCTCCTCCATGCCGACGTCTTCGCCGGTGACGGTCTTGATCACGTCGGGGCCGGTGACGAACATCTGGCTGGTCTTGTCGACCATGATGACGAAGTCGGTGAGGGCGGGGGAGTACACCGCGCCGCCGGCCGCCGGACCGCACACGATCGAGATCTGCGGGATCACGCCGGAGGCCTGGGTGTTGCGACGGAAGATCTCGCCGTACTTGCCGAGGGCGACGACGCCCTCTTGAATGCGGGCACCGCCCGAGTCGAGGATGCCGATGATCGGCACGCCGGTCTTCAGCGCGAGTTCCATGACCTTGATGATCTTCTCGCCGGCGACCTCGCCGAGGGAGCCGCCGAAGATGGTGAAGTCCTGTGAGTAGACGGCGACCTGCCGGCCGTGGATCGTGCCGGTACCCGTGACGACGGCGTCGCCGTAGGGACGCTTGGCTTCCATGCCGAAGGCGTGCGTGCGGTGTCGCACGAACTCGTCGAGCTCGACGAACGAGCCGGGGTCGAGCAGCTCGGCGATGCGTTCGCGGGCGGTCATCTTGCCCTTGGCATGCTGCTTCTCGATGGCTGCCTCGCCCGATGCCGTCACCGCTTCGTGGTAGCGCAGCTTGAGGTCGGCGAGCTTGCCGGCAGTGGTGGAGAGGTCGGGGCCGTCAGTCGCTTCGGTCACGTCGTTCACTCTACCGGCGAGCAACTGGCCGACTTCGTTGACGGATTCCTACAAATACCCGGTCGGTGCTGGTGACTATCGCCATTCGATCGCTCGGCGGGGCGGCTGGGTAGGGTGTTGGCATGGAGTGGGAGCGATCGCGCGCGGCCGTGTCACGGTTCGAGTTCCTCGCCGAGGCGGGGTCGACGAACGACGAACTGCGCGAGGCCGCGAGTGGGCAGGATGCTGCGGCCTGGGGGCACGGCGCGGTGATCGTGACCGACAACCAGACGCGCGGGCGGGGCCGTCTCGGCCGCACCTGGCTCGCCCCGACCGGGAAGACGCTGGCGATCTCGGTGCTGCTGCGGCCCGGGCTCGCTGCCGGCGGGTCCTTCCCCGCCGATGCCTACGGTTGGATCCCGCTCATCGCGGGCGCCGCGATGACCGAGGCGGTACGCCGTGCCGTTCCCGAGCGCGCAGAACCGGTCGACGAGCGCGAGATCGCGACGCCGTCGGGTCGGCGTTCGCGCGCGGCATCCGCTCGACTCGACCGACTCGGCGACGACCTCGCGCAACTCGAGGTCTCCGGCGGCGTGGACGTGCTGCTCAAGTGGCCGAACGACGTGCTGGTGTCGGGATACAAGATCTGCGGCATCCTCTCGGAGCTGCTGCCCGAGTCCGGCGCCGTCATCGTCGGGGCGGGGCTCAACCTGACACTCGACGAACACGACCTTCCGACGCTGACCTCGACGTCCCTCCTGCTGGCCACCGGTGAGCAGCCCGATGCCGATGCCGTGCTCGCCGACTATCTCGGCACCTTCCTCGGCATGTTCGACGACTTCGCCCGTGCCGGGGCCGACGCCGTCGCGAGCGGGATCGCCGACCGGGTCGCCGCGCTCTGCGGAACGATCGGCAGCGACGTCCGGGTCGAACTGCCCGGCGATCGCGAGCTGCTCGGGCATGCGCAGGGCCTCGATGCCGACGGCCGACTCGTGGTGATCGACCGTGAGAACGGCGAGCCATGGTCTGTCGCCGCGGGCGACGTGACCCACCTGCGGTATTAATGGCGTATGAGGCCTGCCGCGACACCCGACTCGGCCGTGCCATCGGCGCAATCGCCTGAGCGCGTCGTTGCACGGCTGCGACGGAACGCGCGAGTGCTGACCTTTCCCGCCGTGCTGCTCGTCGCGGTCGCCGGCGCGACGGCGTACGGTCTCGGCATCGCCTCCGAGCTCTGGCAGCAGCTCGCGATCGTCGGCGGAGCCGTGCTCCTCATCCTGCTCGGGTGCTTCCTGCCGTTCCTCGGCTGGCTCACGCGCCGCACCACCATCACCACGCGGCGCATCATCGTGCGCAGCGGCATCTTCGTGCGCGTGCGCCAGGAACTCCTGCACAGTCGCGGCTACGACGTGACCGTGCGTCGCACCTGGGCGCAGAGCGCCTTCGGCTCCGGCGACGTGCGCATCAACACCGGGCACGAGCAGCCGTTCGTGCTGAAGGACGTGCCGAAGCCCGAACTCGTGCAGGGGGCCCTGCAGGAGCTCATGGGTGATGAGCACTCCCGCATCGCCGACCGTCGCAGAGCCGAACAGTCCACGATCGACGGCGACACCGTGGCCTGGGGCGGGCGCTGAATCGGTCGGATTCGTGACCCTTGTCCACTGAGGTGCAGCGGCAGGCCTCCAAAGGACGTAACGTTGACAGGTGGTCTCGTGCGCCCCTGAGCGCGAGCCGCACGATGAAGGGTTCCTCTTGGCCGACGAATGCAAACACGGTTTCGATGACGGCCTCTGCGCCATCTGCTTCCCGCCACCCGAACCCGAGCCGAAGCCGGCGCCCGCGCCCGTCGCTCGTTCGGCCCGCTCGACGACGACCCGCAACGGCCGTCCGCCGGCCCGTGTTCCCGGCGCCTCCCGTCCGGCGATCGCCTCGGATGCGCCGCGGCTCGACCTGAAGGCGCTGCGCATCTACCACGTGACGCACATCGACAACCTCCCGCCGATCCTCGAGGCCGGCGCGCTGATGGCGGATGCCGCGGGCGCGGTGCCGATCGTCGATCTCGCCGCACCCCATGCCCGCGAGTACCGGCGCAGCGCCCCGATCGCAGAGACCGACGCGGTGATCGCCGACTACGTGCCGTTCCTGCTCACCACCGACGCACACGTCTGGAATTCGGTGCGCACGGCCACGCCCGACCCGCGCCTGCATGAAGACGCGGTGAAGCGCGCTCCGGCCGACTTCGTCATCTTCGTGAGCTCGCTCGCGAGTGCACAGGCGGGCAATTCGGAGGTGCCGGGCACCATCGTGGTGAACGAGTCGGACGCAGCTGCGGGCGGCTCCGCCGTCGCCACCGAATGGAGTGACGTGCAGCGGCTGCTGCAGCGACTGCACCGCGACGAAGACGGCGCCGGACTCGACGGCGCAGAGCTGCTCGTGCGGGAGTGCCTGCCGCTCGACAGCGTCGCGCTCATCGCGGTGGCGAACGACCCGGTTCGCGATCGGGTGCGTGCCGCGCTCGCCGCGGCCGGTGTGCGCGCTCGGGTCGCGGTCTACCCCCCGTGGTTCCAGCCGACGGTCGACGCCGCGGAGTAGCCCACCCCGTTCCGAAAGCTGGGGCCGTCGACGCGCCCACGCGAGCCGCCGGCCTTCGACCGGCTCGGTGCACGAAGGCGCTATCGCGCAGGACTCGAGGCGTCGGGCTCCTCGAAGAGGGTGCGCTGCGCCTCCTCGACGCGCGCGAGATTCGAGAGCCCGTCGGCGCGATGGTGCCCGTAGACCCAGTAGCGGTACAGCACGAAGCGGAACGCTGTGCCGAGTGCGAGGCCGACCACGTTGGTCGCGATGTTGTCGGCCACGAGACTCGTGTAGCCGAGCCAGTGGTGGCTGACCCAGAGGCATCCGAGCGCAATGACCATGCCGCCGAGCGAGACGACCACGTACTCGGCGAACTCGCGCAGATAATTGCGGCGACGGTGGTGACGG
Source organism: Agromyces sp. GQ35 (assembly GCF_059758475.1). Taxonomy (NCBI): domain Bacteria; kingdom Bacillati; phylum Actinomycetota; class Actinomycetes; order Micrococcales; family Microbacteriaceae; genus Agromyces; species Agromyces sp. GQ35. The sequence goes on from NZ_JCAXEO010000001.1 coordinate 2,395,048, forward strand.
AACGTCCAGTACCGATTGCCCAGCCAGTTGAAGACGATCGCGACGCTCGTCGAAATGGTCTTCGCGCCGATCGCCGATTGCGCCCAGTGATCGTCGCCGAAGACGCCGAGTCGCAGTGCGTTGAACAGCGTCACGTCGATCACGAGTCCGATGAGTCCGACGACACCGAACTTCACCGCGTAGGCGAGCAGGCCGTTCCAGAGGCGTGCGATGGCGCTCGCGAAGCGTGAGGACACCGGCACATCCTATGCCGTCGGCTGCGGCCTAGACTGAACGGGGCACCGGCTGAAGGTGCTGGAAGCAGCGGTGAATGGAGTGCGTGACGTGCGGGTCGGCGTGATCGGTGGAGGCCAGCTGGCCCGGATGATGATTCCCGCGGCGATCGAGCTCGGAGTCGACCTCCGCGTGCTCGCCGAAGCTCCCGGCATGTCGGCCGCGCTCGCCGCCGACCGTGTCGGTGACTACACCGACACTGCCACGGTGCTCGAGTTCGCACGCGAGGTCGACGTCGTGACCTTCGATCACGAACACGTGCCGCAAGACGTGCTGCGTGCCCTCGTCGACGCCGGTGTGCCGGTGCATCCCGGGCCCGATGCCCTGCGCTTCGCTCAAGACAAGCTGCTCATGCGCGAGCGACTCTCCGAGCTCGGTCTGCCGGTGCCGGATTGGGCTCGAGTCGAAACGCTCGACGAGCTCGACGAGTTCATCGCGGCGCACGGCGGCGTGGCGGTCGTGAAGACGCCGCGCGGCGGCTACGACGGCAAGGGCGTGCGCGTCGTGCGCGGTGCCGCCGAGGTCGCGGAGTGGTTCGGCACGATCGCCGAAGACGGCCGCGCGGGGGCGCTGCTCGTCGAGGAACTCGTCGACTTCCGCCGCGAACTCGCCCAGCTCGTCGCCCGGCGGCCCTCGGGCGAGATCGCTGCGTGGCCGGTCGTCGAGACCGTGCAGGTGGGCGGGGTCTGCAGCGAGGTCATCGCGCCGGCACCCCGATCTGCCGGCAGGCTCGCGGATGTCGCGGCCGATGTCGCCATCACGATCGCCGAGGGGCTCGGGGTCACCGGTGTGCTCGCCGTCGAGCTCTTCGAGACGAGCGACGACCGCATTCTCGTGAACGAGCTCGCGATGCGACCCCACAACAGCGGGCACTGGTCGATGGACGGCTCGACGACCGGGCAGTTCGAGCAGCACCTGCGCGCAGTGCTCGACCTGCCGCTCGGCGGCACCGGAACGCACGACGACTGGTCGGTCATGGTGAACGTGCTCGGAGGACCCGTCGAGGGCTCGCTCGCCGACCGCTACGCCACGGCGCTCTCGGGGCACCCCACGGTGAAGATCCACAACTACGGCAAGTCGCCGCGGCCTGGCCGCAAGGTGGGGCACGTCACCGCGATCGGCGACGATCTCGACGTCGTCGTCTACGAGGCGCGCGCCGCGGCTGCCGTCTTCCAAGACTGAATCCAGACGCTGACCGCGTCGGCGCACGGGCGCCGTATCGAGACCCGATCGGTCTCGATACCCCTTTCGTCGCTACTCGACCGGCGGGGTTGCGGTCATCTCCCAGCACCCGGCCCTACACTCGTTCGAGTGACTGAGACGAACACCGCCCCGCTCGTCGGCGTCGTGATGGGATCCGACTCCGACTGGAACGTGATGCGCGAGGCATCCGCTCTGCTCGACGAATTCGGCGTCGCACACGAGGTCGAGGTCGTGTCGGCGCACCGCACGCCCGAGAAGATGATCGCCTACGGCAAGGAGGCCGCGGCTCGTGGCCTGAAGGTGATCATCGCGGGCGCCGGGGGAGCGGCTCACCTGCCCGGCATGCTCGCCTCGGTCACGACGCTGCCGGTCGTCGGCGTGCCGGTGCCGCTGTCGCGACTCGACGGCCTCGACTCCCTGCTCTCGATCGTGCAGATGCCCGCCGGGGTTCCGGTCGCCACCGTCTCGATCGGCGGCGCGAAGAACGCCGGCCTCATCGCGGTGAAGATCCTCGCCACCGCCGACGACACGCTCTCGAGCGCCCTCGCCGACTACGCGACGGCGCTCGCCGCCCTCGTCGAAGAGAAGAACGAACGGCTCAAGCAGAACCGATGACGCTCGCCGCCAGCCCCATCCGATACCCGGACGTCGCCTCGCGTACGGTCATGACGCGCCGCGCCTGGTGGCTCGTCGTGCTCAACTTCCTGATCCCCGGCGCGCCGCAGGTACTCGCCGGCAGTCGGCGTCTCGGTCGGTTCGGCCTCGGCGCGACGCTGACCCTTTGGACCCTTGCGATCGTGGCGCTCGTCGTCTGGCTGCTCTGGCCGGCGACGCTCTACACGGTCTTCTCGACGACGATCTCACTCTGGATCGTCGCCCTGCTGCTCGCGTTCTACGCGGTGCTCTGGGTGGTTCTGACCCTCGACACGCTGCGCCTCGTGCGCCTCGTGAAGACCGCGCCGTCGGCGCGTGCCTGGGTTGCCGGCCTCACCACCGTGCTGATGATCGGCCTCTCGGGCACCGCCGCCTACGGTGCCTACCTCGCGACGACGGCGAGCGGATTCCTCTCCTCGGTGTTCATCGCAGGGCCATCGAAAGAACCCGTCGATGGCAAGTACAATTTCCTCCTGCTCGGCGGCGACGCCGGCCCCGATCGCGATGGGCTCCGGCCCGACAGCATCACGGTCGTCAGCGTCGATGCCGAGACCGGCCAGGCCGTGACGATCGGCCTTCCGCGCAACATGGAGGACGTGCCGTTCCCCGAAGGCAGCCCGCTCGCTGACCTCTACCCAGAGGGGTACGGCTCGATCGACGGCTGCGAGGTCGACGTCTGCATGCTCAACTCGATCTACACCGAGGTCGAGCTCATGAGCCCTGAGATGTACCCCGACGCCGTTGCCCAGGGCAGCGAACCCGGCATCGAGGCGATGCGAGATGCTGCCGAAGCGATCACCGGACTCGAGATCCAGTACTACGCGCTCATCGACATGGCCGGCTTCCAGCAGCTCATCGACGCACTCGGCGGGGTCACCGTCACCGTTCCCGAAGACGTGCCGATCCACGCCGACGAGACGTTCACGACCGTTGCCGAGTGGATTCCGGCGGGAGAGCAGCACCTCGACGGCTATCACGCGCTCTGGTACGCACGCTCTCGTCACGGAACGAGCGACTACGACCGCATGGCCCGCCAGCGCCAGATCCAAGAGGCCGTGCTGGCACAGTTCAACCCCGCGAACGTGCTCTCGAAGTTCCAGGAGATCGCAGCCGCGGGCTCGCAGGTCGTGAAGACGGATGTCCCGCAGGGCAGCCTCGGCTATTTCGTCGATCTCGCCGGGAAGACGAAGCAACTGCCCATCATCGATGTCGAACTCGTGCCCTCGAACGATGTGGATCCGGAGGATCCCGATTACGACTACATCAGGCAACTCGTGCAGCAGGCGGTGTTCCCGCCGACGGCGGAGCCGACCGAGGAGTGACGGCCGCGTCGGTGGCTGAAGGCTCTCGCCTGCTGCGCTCAGAGGCGTCTGGCGACCCCGCTCCAGCCGAGCTGGCTACAGGTCCGCGTGGAGCTGCCAGACGCGCTCGGCAGAGTCCCGCCAACTGAATGCACGGCTGCGGTCGCTTCCGGCGATCGAGAGTTGTTCGGCGAGCGACGCGTCAGTGATCACCGAGGTGATGGCCGCAGCCAGCCGGTCGCCATAGCCGTCGCCGATGCCGACCGGCACGGCGAGGCCGGCGCCACCGGACACCTCCAGGTACGCCGGAGCATCGGAGTGGATGACCGGCCGGGCGAGGCTGAACGCCTCGATCAGTGCAGTGCCGGAGCCCTCAACGTGACTCGGGGCGATGAACGCCGTGGCGCCCGCGATCACGACCGCGAGATCGGCGGCCTCGAGTTCATCGAGTCGGGTGATGCGTGTCGGCGAGATGCCCTCTTCTTCTGCAACGGTGAAGAGATGCTGATCGCCCCAGCTCTCGGGCCCGAGCACCACGATCGGAATCTCCGGTACCCCGCGCCGTCCGAGCGCCGCCAGCACGTCGACGAGGCCCTTGCGGGGTTCGAGCGTGCCCGGGACGACCAGGTACTCGGGTGGAAGCCCCAGCCGAGCCGCACGGATCGGCGCATCCGAGCCGATTGTCAAGCCGTTGCGCGGCGCGGTGCCGACCACGCGGATCCGATCGCCGAAATCGGCGATCTCCGCGAGCCGTTCGGCGAGAGCATGCGTCGGCACCACGACCGCGTCGGCATGTTTGCGAGCGCGCTTCAGCATGCCCTTCTGCCACGCGACCGATGTCGCGCTGAGCGACTCGGGGTGCGTCCACGCGAGCACATCATGCACGGTGACGACGATCTGAGTGCCGTCCACCGTGTGGTCGTGCTTTCGGAGGGGGGCGAAGAGGCTCGGCGCGTGGATCATGCCAGGACCCGGAGAGGTGGTGAGACCGAGCTGCCAGGCACCGGCGAGTTCGCGTCGTGCGAGGGTGGTCTTGTAGAGGCTCGACAAGCCAGGGATCCCCGACAGCACCCGCTCGTAGTCGTCGGGCTGCGATGAGGAGACGATGCCCTCGACGTGGCATCCGGACGGCGCGGCCGCGACGATCGCGTTCGCGAGATCGTGCGCGTACTGGCCGAGGACGCCCGGCACGGGCGCGACGATCTGATCGACGATGACGCGGAGAGTCGTGCTCACATTGCTCCTACCGATACTGCATACACCGGGTTGTAACCTTATGGGGTGGCTGGGCTCAGGCGATGAGCCGGAGCAGCCAGGCGGGGATCATGCCCCGACGGCGGATCGTCCCGTGGAAAGTACCGACAGAGATCGCGAGCAGTTGCGCGAGTCGGTGCGGCCCGCTGACGATCGACGTGATCATGCCGCCCGTCTCGCGCTTCGCGACCTGGAGCACCCAGCGCGGACGCTTCCTCATGAAGCGGAACATGAGATCGATGTTGTTCCTGGCGATGTAGTAACGCCGGAACGGCGAGTGGTACTGGTAGGTCGCGACGGCGCCGGACCCGACGTGCCGCATCGGCACCCCGAAGGGCCTGAGCTCGGCGCGGCGGCCGATCGAGTGCCGGATGTCGGTTCCGGTGGCAACGGCGATGCGGAAGCCGTGATCGCGTACACGCAGGCAGTACTCGGTGTCGACGGTGTCGATCACGAGCTGTTCGTCGAACATACCGGCCGTTTCGATGCACTCTCGAGAGATCACGAATCCCGTCTGGATCGCCTCGGGCACGAGCCCGAGTCCTTCAGGAGAGGTCCACGTCGGAAGGGCGGGAGCGCCGTTGACTGCGTCGACGCAGACAATGCCGACGCGCGTCACCGCGTTCGCCATTCCGAACACCTCCATCGCCCGCTGGACGTAGTCGCCGGGCAGTTCCGTGTCCTGATCCACGGTGACGATGAAATCGGCGCCGTTCGAGAGCGCCGTCGCGATGCCTCGATTGAGCGCTGCCGCGATGCCGACGTTCTTCGGGAGCCGGATGCACTCGGCGTATTCGGCGAGGCGCCCGAGCAGCACGGTCGGGTCGGAGGGGCTGCCATCGTCGACCACGATCACCCGGTCGACCTGGGCCGAGAGCCTGCGCACGCGGTCGACCACGTCTGGATCGGCGTCGTACGTTGGCATGATCGCGGTGATGTGAGCCAAAGACGTGATCCTCTCGAGGCGGCGGTCCGCACTTCGGTGCGCCGCACTAGGCTAGTTTACGGTCGAGTTTGAGAGGACCCACCAGTGACGTATAGCTCGAGGTCGACGCCGTGGAGTTCGGATCGGGAACGTGTCGTATCTCGTAGCGAGACGGTCATGCTCGAGCGTTTCGCCGAGCGGGACGAATTCCTCACGCGTCAGCATGGGCATGGTCCGATCGCCGTACCGCCTCACGGCCTGCGCCGCCTCGGCCGCTATCCGCTGGCTGCGGCGCGCATCGCGGCCTCGACACCTCCCGGCCGATTCGCCCGCCGCCTGCAGAGCAGACTCGGACGGATGGCGTGGGCAGCCGCCCGCCGCGCGCGGCCTGAGGCCGCGTCAGACGATGCCCTCGAGCGCATCGGCATCGCAGTGGTGGCATCCGACCTCCGCTCCGCCGAGATCGAGGCGGTGATCGCCGCGACATCCCCTCGATACCTCGCGTTCCTCCGATCGGGCGGCGCTCTCTTGCCGTCGGCGCCGGCGGCCATCGCGCGTGTGCTCGAAGCCGATCCGTCGCTGCAGCTCGTGTACGGCGACAGCAGGTCGACCGCGGGGCGCGTATTCCGTGCGCCCGCGTTCTCGCCGATCAGGCTTCGGGAGCAGGACTACCTCGGACCGGTGGTCATCGTGTCGACCGAGGCGATCCGCTCGCGCGGGGGCCTGCGAATGAACGCTGACGGAGTGCATGTGCTCGACCTGGCGCTGGAGATCCACCTCGACCGCGTGGCCCGCATCGGGGAGGTCCTCTCGGTCGGCCCGGCCATCGACGAGCCGGCACAGTTGGCCCGACGCGCCTGCGAGATCGTGAAGGAGCGTCTGCAGGCGACAGGCATCGAGGCGGAGGTCTCTGTGGCATCGGCGTCGACACGGCGCGTCGAGTATCGCGTGACCGATGACCCGCTCGTGTCGATCGTGATCCCGACCCGCGGTAGCCGAGGTGAGGTGGCAGGCAGCGAACGAGTCTTCGTCGTCGAGGCCGTGCGATCGATCCTCGAGCGCTCGACCTGGCAGAACGTCGAGTTCATCGTGGTGGCCGACGATGAGACCCCGCAGGGCGTCATCGACGAACTCGTGGCAGTCGGAGGCGCGCGACTCGATCTCGTCCGCTGGTCGGCGGAGTTCAACTTCAGCGCCAAGATGAACCTCGGTGCGGCATTCGCGCGCGGCGACTACCTGCTGCTGTTGAATGACGACATCGAACCCATCTCCGACGATTGGCTCGAGCGACTCGTCGGCGTTGCTGAGTTGCCGGGTGTCGGCATCGCCGGTTCGCTGCTCTTCTTCGAGGACGGCTCGGTGCAGCACGCTGGGCATCTCTATCGGAACGGCAACCCCGGGCACGTCGGGTTCGGGGTGATGCCTGGCGCGCTGCATCCGCTCGACACGATCGCTGTGACCCGCGAGGTCTCGGGGGCGACGGCGGCGTGCGCATTGATCCGCTCGGAAGTCTTCGCCGACGTCGGCGGGTTCTCGGTCGCGTACCCCGGCAACTACAACGACGTCGATCTCAGCCTCAAGGTCCGTTCGTCCGGCCGAGTCGTGGTCTGTGTCGGCGCAGCACGCCTGTACCACTTCGAATCGCGGACCCGTGATCCGAAGGTTCGCCCCCAGGACATCGCCGTACTGCACTCGCGGTGGGCGAGCGACCTGCAGCGCGACGAATACGAACGCGCCTGAAGACCCGCCGTGCGCGTGCGCCGCTCGGCGACTCGCTGCTAGCGGTTGCCGAAAGCCCCGGTGTCGACGGCGTCCCGGAGAGCCTCTCGCCAGTCGCGCATGGCCGGCAGGCCTGCCGCTGCCCAACCCTCGTGTTTCAGCACAGAGTAGGACGGACGAGGAGCGGGGCGTACGAAGGCCGAACTGTCGGTCGGCGTCACGCGCTCGGGATCTAGCCCGGATTCCTCGAGCACGGCGCGTGCGAATGCGTACCAGCTCGTCTCTCCGGAGTTGGTTCCGTGGAAGATCCCGCCTGACGCCTTCGAGTCCAGCAGGTCGACGATCCGGACGGCGAGGTCTGCGGTCCAGGTCGGCTGTCCGACCTGATCGTCGACGACCGCCCAGGTGTCCTTCGATGCCGCAAGCGCGAGCATCGTCTTGGCGAAGTTCGGCCCATGCTCGCCGTACAGCCAGGCGGTCCGCACCACGTAGGTCGCGCCGGGGTTGCGTTCGAGCGCGAGACGCTCGCCAGCGGCCTTCGTTCGCCCGTAGGCGGAGATGGGGTCGTGCGCGTCGTGCTCGCCGTACGGGGATTCCGCTCGTCCGTTGAAGACGTAGTCCGTGGACACCTGGACGAGACGGGCACCGTGCGCCGCGGCCGCGTCGGCGAGGTTGGCCGCACCGGTCGCGTTGATGGCGTAAGCGTCGTCCTCGTGCGATTCGGCGTCGTCGACCTTGGTGTAGGCCGCCGCATTGATGATCACGTCGTGGCCGGCCGTGGCTTCGAGCACGGCACTCGCATCGGTGATGTCGAGGTCGGTGCGGGCGAGCGGCGTCACGTCGCGGTCGGCCAGGGCGACCTGGAGGTCGCGGCCGAGCATGCCAGCAGCACCGGTGATGAGGTACCGGGTTCCCGACATCACTGCCCCTGAGCCGTGTAGCGGGCTTCGGTCGCGTCCTTCTGCGGAGCCCACCAGGACTCGTTGTCGCGGTACCACGCGATCGTGTCGGCGAGACCTGCCCCGAAGTCGGAGTAGCGCGGCTCCCAGCCGAGTTCGGTGCGGAGCCGCGTCGCGTCGATCGCATAGCGGAGGTCGTGGCCGGGACGATCGACGACGTGGTCGTACGCGTCCACCGGCTGACCGAGGGTCGTCAGGATCAGCTCGACGACCTCCTTGTTGTTCTTCTCGCCGTCTGCGCCGATGAGGTAGGTTTCACCGATCTCACCCTGTTCGAGGATCGTGAGGACAGCAGAGGAGTGGTCGTTCGCGTGGATCCAGTCACGGACGTTCTCGCCAGTGCCGTAGAGCTTGGGGCGTTCGTTGCGCAGGACATTGGTGATCTGGCGCGGGATGAACTTCTCGACGTGCTGATACGGCCCGTAGTTGTTCGAGCAGTTCGAGATGGTGGCCTTGACTCCGAACGAACGCACCCACGCGCGCACGAGGAGATCGCTGCCCGCCTTCGTCGACGAATAGGGGCTCGAGGGGTTGTACGGGGTCTGCTCTGTGAATCTCGCCGGATCGTCGAGTTCGAGATCGCCGTAGACCTCGTCGGTCGAGATGTGGTGGAAGCGGAGGTCGTGTCTGCGTGCCGCTTCGAGCAGCGTGTAGGTGCCGATGATGTTCGTCTCGAGGAACGGCCGCGGATCGTCGAGGGAATTGTCGTTGTGGCTCTCGGCCGCATAGTGCACGACCGCGTCGTGCTCAGCGAACAGTGCATCGACGATCGCTGCATCAGCGATGTCGCCCTGAACGAAGCGGAAGCGGTCGGCGGGGAGGCCGTCGAGAGAAGCGAGGTTCCCGGCATAGGTGAGCTTGTCGAGGACGGTCACCGAATGATCGGTGTTCTCGAGCACGTAGTGGACGAAATTCGAACCGATGAAGCCGGCACCGCCGGTCACGAGGAGTCTTGACACCCCGACATCTTAGCGAGCGGTCCCGTGGGCAAGCTCCGCCGCCGCGATCCCAACGACCGATTGGTACACTGCTCACCGTGCAGATCCGCGAACTGAAGATCCCCGACAGCTATGAGATCACCCCGAAGCAGTTCGGCGACGATCGAGGCGTGTTCCTCGAGTGGTACCGCTTCGATCGACTCGAGGAGACGATCGGACACTCACTGAGCCTCGCTCAGGGCAACACCTCGGTCTCCAAGCGGGGAGTGGTGCGCGGCATCCACTTCGCCGATGTTCCGCCGAGCCAGGCGAAGTACGTGACCGCGACCCATGGTGCGGTGCTCGACTTCGTCATCGACATCCGCGTCGGATCGCCGACGTTCGGTCAATGGGACTCCGTGCTGCTCGACGACGTCGACCGACGGGCCATCTACATCGCTGAAGGGCTGGGCCACTGCTTCGTCGCACTCACGGACGACGCGACCGTCAGCTACCTGGTCACGTCGACCTTCAACGCGGCTCGTGAGCACGGTATCGATCCGCGCGACCCCGAGATCGGCCTCGTATTCCCCGATGCTGCGGGCGAGCCGCTCCTCTCCCCGAAGGACACGGGCGCACCGTCGCTCGCTGAAGCCGCAGCAGCCGGGCTGCTTCCCAGCTGGGACGCTGCACGTGCCTACTACAGCTCACTGAACACGGAGGTGTGACCTTGCGCGGAATCATCCTCGCCGGCGGATCGGGAACCCGGTTGTGGCCGATCACCAAGGGCATCTCCAAACAGTTGATGCCGATCTACGACAAGCCCATGATCTACTACCCGCTGTCGACGCTGATGATGGCGGGAATCCGAGAGATCCTGATCATCACGACGCCGGAGTACAACGCACAGTTCCGTGCGCTCTTCGGCGACGGCAGTGCTCTCGGGCTCAGGCTCGAGTACGCAGAACAGCCGTCGCCCGATGGTCTCGCGCAGGCGTTCATCATTGGCGAGGAGTTCATCGGCGACGAGAGCGTCGCTCTCGTGCTCGGCGACAACATCTTCCACGGCTCCGGTCTCGGATCAGCGCTCCGTCAGAATCAGGAGATCGACGGCGCCTTGATCTTCGCCTACCAAGTCAGCGATCCGTCTGCGTATGGTGTCGTCGAATTCGATGACGAACTCCGTGCGATCTCGATCGAAGAGAAGCCGACAGCACCGAAGAGCGACTATGCGGTTCCCGGGCTGTATTTCTATGACAATCGCGTCGTCGAGATCGCCAAGACGATCGAACCGAGTGCTCGAGGCGAGCTCGAGATCAGCTCGATCAACGATCGCTACCTTCAGGACGGCTCGCTGAACGTGCAGGTGCTCGACCGGGGTACGGCATGGCTCGACACCGGCACCTTCGAATCGATGATGCAGGCGTCGGAGTACGTTCGCGTCATCGAAGACCGCCAGGGGTTCAAGATCGGCTGCATCGAAGAGATCGCGTGGCGTGCCGGCTGGATCGATGACGCACAGCTCGGTATCTTGGCCGATCCGCTGACGAAGAGCGGCTACGGTCGATACCTTCGCCGTCTGCTTGGCTGATGTGGATCAGCTGTTGACGATCGGCTCAATGAGGAGCCGGCTCGGCGCCCGCCTTCGCGGGCTCGGTGCAGGACCAACGATCGACGGCTTCGCTCGCGGCCACCGTCGGCTTCGTGACGCGAACCGACGCGTTGTGTGGCGAGTGATCTGCCTCTGGCGGACGATCAGGCTTCCAACCCCGTCGGCACGCGCGGGCAGAGCTAGCACTGGATCGATTCCGGTTATCGTGTGCATGTGGCGACGTCCCGAGCGTCTGCACGACGTCATCCGTCAGCTCGATATGCAGCAGAACGCTCCACCGCTTCGGCTCATCATTTGGAACAACCGATTCGACGAGCGGAATCGCTACCGCCAAGTCATTGAGTCCACGCGGTTGAACGGTGCACTCGAAAGCATCGAACTGTACGACAGCCGGGTGAATCTCGGCGGTATCGCAAGGTTCCTCGTTGCTCGCTCGCTCTGGCGATCCGGATTCCAGGGTCCGTTCATCACACTCGACGACGATCAGAACGTTTCGCGCTCATTCGCCGCTGAATTGCTCGCCCGGTCGACACCGAGCACCGTCGTTGGCTGGTGGGCGTTTCGCACGCGACAGGGATACTGGGACAGGACCGAACTCGACGACGGAGCCGAAGCGACGTACATCGGCACTGGGGGCGCGGCGTACCCGATTTCGATGGTCGCGTATCGACCCTTTTTCACGAGGCTGCCCGCGAAGTTCGGGTTTCTCGAAGACAGCTGGGCCAGCCATGTTTCCAAGCGCATGGGAATGCGCTTGGAAAAGGTCGAAACGTCGATCGAATTCGTGCTTGCTGAGCACGATCAAGGGCACTCTCTCGTCCGACTCAAGGAGCAGTTCTACGAATGGCTTCAAACGGACCGACGTCGCTGGCCGCAGTCACGTGTTGACTGTTAGCTTCGTCTGCGAGCAGAAGGAAGACGAATGAAACGAACGACTGGTGAGCCACCGCGTCGAGCCGTGTATACGGCGATGTTCGGCGGGTACGAGACTCTGCACGAACAACCGGTGGCGGCGTTGGATACGATGCCGTTCATCTGCTTCACCGACGATCCGACGCTCGAAAGCGAGAGCTGGGAGATCCGTGTGGTTGCCCCGCGTTTCGGCAGGGACTTCGTCCGCAGTGCGCGACACCTCAAGATCCGCGGTCACGCAGACCTCCACGAGTTCGAGGAGACGCTGTGGATCGACAACACTGTGCACTTGCGTGTGCAACCTTCGGCGATCTTTGACGATTGGCTGTCAGCAACCGATTTTGCTCTTCCCCGTCACAGCTACCGCAGAACGGTCATCGCCGAGTTCGACCAGATCGCAGCCGTTGGCTACGACGACCCCACCCGCGTGTACGAACAGATGCTCCACTACTTGGCGCTCGACGAAAGCTCCCTCGATGAGGTGCCGTATTGGACTGCATTGCTGGCGCGTCGTCGAACCGACGAGGTCGATGACGCCATGCTGCTGTGGATGGATCATGTACTTCGCTACTCGCGGCGCGACCAGCTGTCGATCAACTTCGTGCTTCGCCAGTTGAAATTGCCGGTGAACGCGATCGAGATCGACAATTTCGGCTCGAGCCTGCATGAGTGGCCTGCACACGTTGATCGAAAGTGGGGCATCAAGGAGAGCCGATTTCAGGATGCAATCCGTGCTCCCCGTTCGGAGCTCGGACGATTGCAGAACGAGAACGACGAGTTCGCCCGGGTCCACGAATCCGATACGTCCATGGTTGCGGAGCTCGAGTCGGAGCTCAAGCGTGCTCACGATGAAATGAACTCGATGCGTTCGACCCGTTCTTGGCGCGCGACTTCGCGCATCAGTCGACTCCTTCAGTTTCTGCGGCCTCGTCGCTGATCGGCTGACCTGCGGCGATACCTCGGAATTTCGAGTCGTGAACCGTCGTTTCGGATTGCGAGCCACTGCAATGACACGCCGATGGCGATCAACCCGACCGCGATCCAGCTCGGCAGTGGGGGGGCCCACAACGGGTCGGTCAGTGCGGCTCCCCAGGGTGCCGCATCGCCGACTGCGAAGAACTTCTGCACTGTCGCGAACGCGATGATCGTGGTGATGAGTGAAAGCGCCACGACACCGATGATGGCGCGTCGATATCGGTGCGTCGATCCGTCGGTCACTTGGTAGGCGATGCCTGCCGAAAGCGTCAAGGGGGCGAGCAGTACGAGTGCGTACCGTCCCTGCCAGATGTACCCGAGCTCGCTGACACTCAACCCTTGGATGAGAGCGGGCACGACGACGATCGAGAGCGCAATGAGGGCGGTCACCCAACGCGCCGTTCCCGAACCCGCTGCGATCGCGAAGCCGACCCACGCGAAGATGAGTGCTCCCCACACGAAGACGAGCGTCTCAGGGAGGTCGTTTCCAGCGATATGCCCGATCATGTCGCGGCCGTACTCCGCCGTACGGGCGATCATCGTGAGTACGCCCTTCAAAGGTCCGTCGCCCGCGCCGGGGTACGGAGTCGTGGCCTCGATCGGACCGAGACGAATCACCCACAACGTGGCAAGGAGTGAGGATGCCAGACCGATCGCTGCCAGCACATAGGTCCACTTGCTTCGGATGAGAACTGCCCAAGCCCGCCGAGGTGCGAAACAGAGTGCGAATGCCACGATGAGGACGGCCCAGAGCGGAGAGATCGATCGCGCCGAGATGAGGAGAAACAGCGAGAGACCTGCGAGGGCGATTCGTGCGGGCATCGAACGCGAACCGGGTTGACGCACGAGCAGCAGCAACGTGGCAAAGAGTGCGACTCCCGCCGAGACCTCCAGGCCGTTCGGATTCACCAGCGAGTTGAGATACACGGTCATCGGAGTGATTCCCAGAATCAACCCGAGGCCAGCTGCAGTCGAGCGTCGGAGGGACGTCACCATAGCGAACGGGATCGCGAGGAGCGCTGAGCAGAGAACCGCGCTGACGATCCTCATCGCATAGAGGCCGAGCTCTCCGGGCCAGAAAAGCGCGGGCCACCCCACCAATGCGTAATACACCGGATTGTACCGGCCTGCTCCCGTTGCGCCATCGATCAATGGTCCGGGTGCGGCGGAGATCGGAGGAGCACACGACGCCGAGAGAGTACGGTCCCAGTAGTAGCAGATCTGATCCCAGAGCATGCCGGTGCCAGGTGCGACGGCGGCGAGTACCGCGCCTCGCGAGTCGACCTTCTCGGGCAGAATCTGTCCGCGAGCCACGGACTCGGCTCGGATCATGTGTGAGGTCTCGTCCGGTCCGCTCGAGACCGGCGTCGAGAGTGACCACGCGAGCGAGCAGAGGAGGAGTCCTGCGAAAGCGATCAGATAGACGCTGATCGGCCGAAATCGTGCATGCCGCAATCGAACTGTCGGACTGAGCACCCGCCCGGCGTCGGCGCTCGAAAAAAACCGAGCAGAGTCACGGGTGGGCATGCTCCCGATCCTAGCCGTGAGTTCATGCCCAGCACGGCTGGTCAGCTCGAGCTCTCCTTGCGAGACCTGCGTTTCGCCCGCGCGGCGCGGAGCTGAAGCCCGAGGTCGAGTGACCATCGCAATGGTCGCTGCCACCACTTCGGATACCGCATCGACACGAATCGCCGGGCGCTCATGTGATGCGCGTCGATCATTGCTGCAGCGCGACCCGATGTCGCATGTGCGCCGGCGTGCGTGATCACCGCGGCGGGTTCATACAGATTGCGGTAGCCGAGTTCACCGAGTCGCCAGCCGAGGTCGACATCCTCGAAGTACATGAAATACCCCTCGTCGAATCCTCCCACTCGCTCGAACAACTCCCGACGAATCATCAGACAGGCACCCGAGAGCCAGCCGACGTCACGTCGATCAGGAGAATAGCTTCCCAAGTATTGGCGTGACCAGGGATTTCGCTTCCAGGTGTTCGCGAAGAAGGCATGACCCACGCCCACCCTCAGGGAAGGGATGTCTCGCGCAGACGGGTACAGGGATCCGTCAGCGTTCAGGATGCGAGGCCCAACGGAACCAATCGAACTGTCTGATGAGGCGCTCCTGACCAGTTGATCGATCGCGCCCTCGCCGAGCTCGATGTCGGGATTCGCGACGAGGATCCATCGAATATCCTCGTCCAGGAGTGCCGCTGCAGTGTTCACGGCGGCGCCGTACCCAGGATTTCGATCCAAAGGGAGATAGCGTGCAGCATTCGCTTCAGCAATAGCCTGGGCATTCCCGAGGCTCGGAGCGTTGTCGGCAATCACCACCAGTGGAGTCACGGCGCTCGCCCGTTCCAGCGAACGGAAGAGGCGGTCCAGCACGACATCGGAGTCGTAGGCGACCACGATCATTGCGACATCTGACCCAGAGTCGCCGCTCGTCATCGCAGCGAGAAGGAGATATCGGTGGACACCGGCCCCCAGTACCGATCGGTCTTCTCGATGCTGAAGCGTGCGGCCTGGTTCGCTCGGTGCAGTTCGCGCCTATCTGTGCCCATCAGTGCAACAGTCACGCCGTACTCACCGGAGCCGATCTGCACATTCGGAAGCGCGAACCGCCCAGTTGCCAGACCATCGAGCGACTGCGTCGGGTCGGACTTCAGGCTGCCGGTGGTTGCACCGATCACGAGCTGGCCCAGCGCGTTGTCGACGTGAATTCCGAGTGCCCAAGCGGAGACGGGTGTTTCGCTTTCCACATCGACCTCGATGAAGATGTCCGTGCCTGTCGCGAACGCGCCTCGTTCGTTCCCCGCGTCATCAACGACTCGAACTGCCGCGATCTTCGCGCGCTCCGAGTTCCCAGCTGCAGGGGCTGGCGCCTTTGCTGTGCCGTCGGCAGCGAAGCCGGAGCGCAGGACGGATACGGCATCCTCGGGGTCGCCGTCATAAACGACGCTGCCTTTCGCCAGCACGACAGCTCTGGTGCACAGATCTGTGATCTGGCTCAACGTGTGCGTGACGAGAACAATCGTCCGTCCCTCTTCCTGGAACGAACGGATCTTGTCGAGACACTTCTGCTGGAACGCTTCATCGCCGACAGCGAGTACCTCATCGACGAGGAGAAGATCTGGATCGGCGTGAATGGCGACAGCGAACGCGAGCCTCACATACATCCCGCTCGAGTAGAACTTGACCTGAGTATCGATGAACTCCCCGATACCGGAGAAATCAACGATGTCGTCGAAGTGTCGATCCGTGTCTTGGCGAGTCAACCCGAGGATCGAGGCGTTGAGATAGACGTTCTCCCGGCCCGTGAGGTCGGGGTGGAACCCGGCGCCGAGCTCGAGCAATGCAGCCATCTGTCCACGTCGCTGGATCGTTCCGGAACTGGGCTGAATGATACCGCCGATCGCTTTCAGCAAGGTGCTTTTGCCTGAGCCGTTCGGGCCGATCAGGCCGATCGTCGTGCCGGCCTCGATCTCCAGGTCGATGTTCCGGAGTGCCCAGAAGTCTTCGCGGTGCTGAGCACCTCGCCCGAAGTTGACGATCCGCTCCTTGACGCTGTTGTCTTTTCGGATCACGAAGCGCTTCGAGACGCCGGCGATGCGAACGATGGGCACGGCCATACGATCAGAGCTCCTGTGCGAAGTTGCCCTGGAGCTTCGCAAAGACCCTCTGGGCGATGAAAAGTCCGATGACGCCGATGACCAATGCGATTCCCATGCGCATCGCCAGGTCGCCGAGTCCGATCCCGATTCCAGCCGGATCCCAGAATGCAGCTTGGAATCCGAGCACTGAAAGTGTGATGGGGTTGCCGATGAACGCGTCCATCGCGGCCGGTGGCAGCACGGACGACACCTGGGCGAGGGAATAGACGATCGGGGAGGCCCACATGAGGAGCAAGAGAACGACCTCCACGAGATATTGGATGTCGCGGAGGTATACGTTCACGGCCGACAGGATCAACGAGAGCGCTGCGCCGTAAACGAGAATGAGAAGCACGGATCCGACGCCGACCCAGAGGTTCGGTCCAACCACGATCGTTCCTGACAATGCCGCTGCGACGATCAGGATGATGAGTTGAATTCCGAAGTTGAAGAATGAGGATCCGATGGAGGCAAGGGGGAAGATCTCCCTCGGCAGATAGACCTTCTTCACGAGTCCGGCGTTCGCAAGGATCGAGCCGGTGCCAGATGCGACGATCTCAGAGAACAACGTGTAGATCGTGAGCCCGGCGAAGATATAGACGGCAAAGTTGTCGATAGCTCGAGCAGCGCCGAGAAACTGGCCGACGACGACGTAGTAGATGAGCAGCTGCGTCAAGGGCCGTGCGAGACTCCAGAGGAATCCGAGCGTGCTGTCTTTGTATCGTGCTTTGAGTTCCCGGCGCGTCAGCATGCCCAGCAGTTCGCGGCGATTCCAGATCTCGAGGAGGGAACCGGCCGTTCCGCGGAAGAGACCGACAGGTGCCCCCGCGTCATGCCAGGGCAACTGCTCGAGACGGGCCTCCCGCTCTGGCAGCGAACCCCCGGCGTTTGGCATCAGGGAGAGCCTCCAAATTGGGTTGAACGAGAGCATGGCCGATTGGCCGGTACGAGAATACCCCACAGGAGCTGTGCAAGCGGCATGACAGGCGCCCGTCAAGCGTCGCTCGCATAGACTTGACCGAGTGAGATCTATCAAATCGACCATCGCCTCGGGCGCCCGTCGGGTTCTTCCACTTGGGTCACCCGTGCGTCGCTATCTCGCCGCTTCGCTGCAGAGCGCCCGTTCGGCTCAGGATCGGTTCGCTGAAGTCGTCGATCTACCCGTGCATCACACGGAAGATGAGATCGGGTTGGGCTCGTACAGTGCCTGGCGTCGGCAGGAGAAGAAGTACGCCGTGCGACCGAGTCTCATCGACGTCGGCGTGTCCTTCAGCGTCGTGATCGAGGTGTCTGCCGAAAGCGACACGGTGAGCGTGGAGCGGACTCGTCGCTCCCTCACCGCACAAGCGGGTGTCGCTGTGCAGACGATCATGACGGAGCGCGGTGAGCGACTGACCGACGTGTTCGCACGTGTGGGCGGCGATTTTGTCCTCATCGTGGAAGCCGGAGCACGATTCGCACCAGACGCACTTGCGCAGATCGCCCATGCGCACCGCATCGATCCCGCGCTTCGCTTGATCAGTTTCGATTCCGATGTCCAGGGAAAAGGTGGCCGCCCGGTTGATCCATTCTTCCGACCGGCATGGTCGCCCGAGATGCTCCTCGGGTCGAACTATCTCGGACGTGCTTTTGCGATCCGGTCAGACGCGGCGCGCAGCGCAGATCTCGACGTTCTCGACGGGACCGGCATCTGGCGGATGCTCTTGACTGCCGGCCTCGATGACCGGACTGTCGGGTCAGTGCATTCCGTCCTCCTCACCGAACGCGAGTCGACGGTACGCGCGACTCGTGCCGCCGACATCGCCATGATCGAGCAGGTGCTGAGCGCGGCAGGTGAGCCCGCGACGGTCGATCTGGAAGATGGCGTCGCTCGTGTTCGCTTCACGCCTGGCGAATGGCCGAAAGTGTCAATCGTCGTCCCGACGAGACATTCGCGCGCAAATCTCGGGCGGCTCTTCGCTTCGCTCGCCGGCACCGCATACCCGTCGTTCGACGTCACCGTGATCGACAACGGAGGCCAGAGCGATGAGAATGATCGCTGGTACGAGTCGAACGACTGGGGCTTCCCGCTCAGGGTGCACTGGTGGACCGAGAGTCCCTTCAACTATTCTCGAGTCAACAACGTTGCAGCGCGTTCGACCGACGGCGAGATCATCGTGATGCTGAACGACGATACCGAGATCGTCGACGTGCGATGGCTCACAGAGATGGTCGGAATGCTCTCCCGCGACGGCGTGGGTACTGTGGGCGTCCAGCATCGCCAGGCTGAGGGTCTCATTCAGCACGGTGGGGTGATGATCGGCCCCGGTGGTTTCGCAGACAATCTGTTCGCGGGCCTCACGCCGAACAGCGGCACGATCATCGGGCAGACGGGGTGGTACCGAAATACACTCGCGGTGACCGGCGCGTGCGTTGCAATTCGTCGTGAATTGTTCGACGAGGTCGGTGGCCTGGACGAACGGTTCATCCTCTGCGGGAGCGATGTCGTCCTTGGTCTCGATCAGATCATTCATGGTCGGCGAAACGTCGTCATCCCATTCGATCTGGTTCGTCACTACGAATCGTTGACACGTGGCACAGCGGTCCCGGCCGAGGATTTCTACGCGAGTTATTGGCGGTATCACCCGTGGCTGCAGTCAGGCGACCCTTACGTCTCACCGAATGTCTCGCGTCTCTCGGCGCGGCCCAAGTTCCGCAACCGACACGACGCTGATCCCGTCAAGCTCGCCCTCGCAGGGATCGGTAGGACCTTCGGAGAGGTCAAGCAGAAGTCGACGATCTCCGATGAAGCCGTTGGCCTGCTCGGTCAGGCGTCCGTGTCGCGCGAACAGGTCGATGGCGTGCGGCGCACGCACGCCGAAACAGAGGGCTTCCGGAATGTCGAGACGATCAATTGGTTCATCCCCGATATCGATATGCCCTTCTTCGGGGGACTGAACACGGCATTCCGAATGGCGGCGAAGCTCGCCGCCGAGCATGGTGTGACCAATCGATTCGTCGTTCTCGCCCAGCCGAACCGAGAGTACTTCCGGTCCGCCCTCGCGGCGGCATTTCCGATCCTCGGCGCGTCCGAGTTTCACTTCTACGACGGATCCGATGAGTCCGTGGCTGCGATTCCAGCCGCGGATGCAGCGGTTGCTACGTTGTGGCTCACCGCGATGCACGTTGCAAAGTCTGGAAACGTCCCGCGAAAGTTCTACCTGATGCAGGACTACGAGCCATCCTTCTACCCCGCAAGCACCATGTTCGCAATGGCGGAGGAGAGCTACAGGTTGGGGCTGTACGCAATTTGCAACACGGAAAGCATGTATCGCATCTACACCGAGTCGTACGGCGGCAAGGCGATCTACTTCGCGCCGGCCGTCGACCGATCCC
The DNA here is from genome assembly GCF_059758475.1 of Agromyces sp. GQ35. Taxonomy (NCBI): domain Bacteria; kingdom Bacillati; phylum Actinomycetota; class Actinomycetes; order Micrococcales; family Microbacteriaceae; genus Agromyces; species Agromyces sp. GQ35. Next base: position 2,414,773 of record NZ_JCAXEO010000001.1, read on the forward strand.
TGTTCCACGCAGACGGTCGGCGTGAGAAGTCGCCGGATGAGCCCGTGACGATTTTCGTGTATGCGCGAGACCATTTCCGAAACTGCTGGGAGCTGGCGTACGCGGCCCTGATCGAGATCAAGAAGCGCCACGGACATGGTGTTCGCATCGTCGCGGCCGGAGCTCGATACCTCCCTCCCTCGGCAGACTTCGTTGATCTCGGTTTGATGGATTTTCGTGCCACCGGCGCGGTGTACCGTGAAACGGACATCGGCTTGACGCTCCAGATCTCTCGGCATCCGTCATACCTTCCGCTCGAGCTCATGGCATGCGGTGTGCCGATGGTCGCGCCGGACAGCAAGTGGTTCAACTGGCTCTTCGCGGATGGCGAGAATTCACTGCTTGCGATGCGCTCACTTGACGACGTCGTTTCGCGCCTTGATCAGCTTATTCGTGATGTCGAACTTCGGCGGAGATTGGCAGCAGGTGCGCTGGATAGCATCGAGAGTTCTCATGCCGATTGGGACGTGGCGCTTGCGAACGTCTACTCCTACATGTGTGATCCGGAGTCGGTGCTAGCGAACACCGCGGCTTCGACACCCCGCGAATGAGGGCGCGGCCGTTCGCGTGAGCCACTAATCTGATTGGCGCGACCACCGGGCAGGGGGCCTGGTTCACGGCGTGATGGAATTCGGGGTGGTGGCGCGATGTGGGGTAGATCCGCATGGAGGCTCTTGACAGCTGTTCTGTTCGGAGCGCTTGTCTCAACGTCCCTCATTGCAACACCCACAACGAGTGTTGAGGCGGTAACGGCCGCTCAGTGGGATCCGGGAAACATCATCACGGATGCATCGTTCTTCAATTCGACATCGATGAACGAGTCACAGGTGCAACGATTCCTCGAATCAGAAGTGCCGAACTGCGCCGCAGGCAATGGTTATCCATGTCTGAAGAATTACACAACCGCCACGACGTCTCGACCGTCGGCGGGGGCGGGCCACTGTGCCCCATATGCGGGGGCCTCCTCTGAGTCCGCGGCCCGCATCATCGTCAAGGTCGCGCAGGCGTGCGGCATCAATCCACAGGTGCTCCTGGTGACGCTCCAGAAGGAGCGCAGCCTCATTACCGATACTTCGCCGACATCGGGCGATTACCAGATCTCGATGGGGTACGCGTGTCCTGACACCGCGCCGTGCGACACCGCGTACTACGGGTTCTACAATCAGGTCTACTGGGCAGCTTGGCAGTTCCGTCAATACACCAACTTTCCCGACCGCCGGTACAAGATCGGACCGGTCTCGATTCAGTTCCACCCCAATGCGGGGTGCGGCTCGACAGTGGTGACGATCAAGAACCAGGCGACGGCCAACCTCTACAACTACACGCCGTACCAGCCGAACGCCGCTGCTCTCGCAAATCTCTATGGAACGGGTGACGCCTGCAGCTCGCACGGCAACCGGAACTTCTGGCGGCTATTCAACGACTGGTTCCCGACCGGCCTCGTGCCGAATGTGCCATTCGGAAACATCGAGATCGCGCGAGCTGGGGTCTCGACAGCCAATTTCCGGGGTTGGATGATCGATCCCGACACGACCGATCCGATTCAGATGCACCTCTACGTGAACGGCAATTGGGGCGGTGCGTTTGCTGCAGACGTGTCACGACCCGATGTGCAGGCCGCATATCCGGCATACGGGGCACGACACGGGTTCGATATCACCATTCCGATCGGCACGGGAACGTTCGAGGCGTGTCTCTATGCAATCAACGTGGGCCCAGGTTACAACTCGCTGGTAGGTTGCCGCACCCTCAGTACGCCCTCTGGTTCACCCGTCGGCAGCATCGACTCGGTAGCTCGAGTCGACCGAACTGCGAACCTCTCCGGATGGGCGATAGATCCAGACACCACTGCGCCGGTCGTCGTGCGGGTGTCCATCAACGAAGCTGTCGTCGGCGAGTATCCCGCGAACACACTCCGTCGTGATGTGGGACGTGCATACCCGGGATATGGCGACAATCACGGTTTCTCCATCAGCGTGCCGATCAACGTCGGCACGAGCAAGGTCTGCGCCGTGCTGGTGAATCAGGGCGCGGGATCGGATGCCTCAGTCGGATGCGCGACCGTCTCGACCGCCTCGGGTCCCCCCACTGGAAACTTGGAGTGGGCGTCCTCCGCGCCCGGTGGCGGCACCATTCGCGGCTGGGTCGTTGACCCTGACTCCGCGGGGCCCGTGGCGATTCATGTGTATGCGAACGGCGGGTGGGCGGGTGCGTTCACAGCAGGTCAGGAACGTGCCGATATTGATCGGGCGTTCCCGGGTTATGGGCCAGGACATGGCTTCCTCGAGACATTCGCACTGAAGCCCGGTGCGAACAACGTCTGCGTCTACGGCATCAACGTCGGTGGCGGATACAACGCCTCGCTCGGATGTCGGACGATCCAAGTCGCCGGCGGACCGCCGTTCGGCAACTTCGAGTGGATCTCCTCAGGGAACGGAACTGCCACGATCCGAGGCTGGGCCATCGATCCCGACACGACGTCGCCGGTCGCCATTCACGTGTACGCCAATGGCGGGTGGGCTGGTTCGTTCACCGCGGACGAGGTTCGAGGCGACGTGGAGCGCGCCTACCCGCCCTACGGAACGTCGCATGGGTTTCTCGAGTCGATCGCTCTGAAGCCGGGACCGACCAACGTGTGCGTGTACGGCATCAACGTCGGCTCGGGATACAATCAGTCACTCGGCTGTCGCGTGGTCGACATTGGGATGCCGGCGGAGATCGCTCCTGAATCGGTGCCCGCGACTCCAGTCGGCTAGGCGTCGCAGTCAATCGCGTACATGATTGTGCGCCCGGCGATTGGCGGCGATGGATCCGGCCCCAACCACCGCGAAGGAACGGATCAGAAGTGAAGCTCATGCAGGCGCCCCCTCCAAGAGCTCGCTCCGTGTTTCCTGTAGTCATCCTGGTCATCGCTTCTGCGTTGCTGGTCGTAAGCACCGTCCTCCGGCAGCTCCCGTTGTCGGCCTACGACGAGTACGTCTACCTCGATTACCTCGACAAGGTCGGTTCTCAGGGGTTCCTCCGTCAAGGCGATGAGACCGGCGAGGTGGCTCGAAACGAAATATCGTGTCGCGGTGTGATCGGATACGGCTCGTTCGGCGAGCAGTGCGATATTGGAGCCCATGACGAGGACGTCAGCTATCCCTACGCCGGCCGCACAGCCGCGGACATCTACTCGCCGGCGTACTTCGCCACCACGTGGGTGCTCGCCCAACCCGTGACCTGGTTCGGAGTCTCGTTGTTGGACGCGGGACGAGCTGTCGGCGTGTTCTGGCTGTCGCTCGGAACAGTTCTCGCGTTCCTGGCAATGCGCCTGGCACGCATACGAGACGATGTCGCACTCGGGCTCGTCCTGCTCGTCGTTGCGAGTCCGGCAGTTTACTGGGCCACAACTTTCGTCAGCACGGACGCTCCGACTCTCGCTGTGAGCGCTGCGCTGGCGATTGTCGGAATCCAGATCGCGAGGCAGCGTCTGTCGACGTGGTGGTTCCCGCTGGCAGCTGCGCTGGCCGTGCTTTTCAAGCTCCAGAACATCGCGGCTGTGGGGCTCGTCGGGCTCGCGCTCGCCGTATGGTTCGTGTTGGCCGTCAGACACGAGGAGCATGGTGCCAGAGGCCGACTTCGCTCGGGCATCGCTGCAATCATCGTCGGCGCGGTGGCGGCTGTCGGCGCTCAGTTGGCATGGCTCGCAGTCCGATCGGCGAGCGCCTTGCCGACCGCCGCGGACGTCGCGCTCGAAAGCGGGCATCCGTTGACGAGCTCAGCGCTGGTCACCGAGTCGCTCAAGTTCCTCGGCTCGATCGGGGTTGCAGGTCTCGACGCAGGTGCGGCTGCGGGGGTGGCCAGTACGACACTCACCATCCTTGGTGTCTCTGGAATCGTCGGCGTCCTCGTCACCGCGGAGTTCAGATCTCGGGCCGAATGGGTCATCGGCGGGTCGACACTCGTCCTCGCTCTGCTGATGGGACCGGTGCTCGCGATCATGACTCGTTTCGTTGCGGGGTACTACGTGGCACTTCCTGAGAGATATGGGCTCACATTGCTGCCGTTTTTCGTGCTCACTGCTGGGCTGTTCCTTCAGACGGCGAGACGGATCGGTGGCCCGCTCGTCGTATTCGCGGGCGTCATATACGCTGTCGCATTGATCTGGTGAGGGTTGATGATGAGACTCACTCATGATGGGGAGTGGCGCACACGCTGTCGCGAGTGCGGTCGGGATCCGAAACACACCTCGAGCGCGAAAAGGTGATCACAAGCAATGACCTCCACTGAGACACAACGCCTCGTGACAGCAACAGCTGCTCGCGCGGATCGCGTGTCAATCGGCGCAGCGCTTGCTGGACATCGAAACTCGCTCGGCGTGATTCGGCTCGTACTCGCGACGATGGTCATCTTCGACCATGCGTTCCCGCTCGGCGGATTCGGGCCGAACCCGAGTGCCGGCTGGTCGCGAGGGCAGGAGACGATCGGCGGGTTCGCAGTGGTCGGATTCTTCGCCATCTCGGGGTATCTCATCGCGAAATCCGGGGCGAACTCGGATGTCATCCAGTTCCTCTGGCGACGAACTCTTCGGATCTTTCCCGCGTTCTGGCTGGTCCTGGTTGTTGCTGCGGTCCTCGTCGGGCCGACTTTCTGGCTCGCGAGCGGGCGGCGCTTCGCCGACTACTGGACGCTCGGACCGGGAGGCCCGGTGGACTACATCCTCGCCAATGCGGACCTGGCCATCCGGCAGTGGGGTATCCACGATATCTTCCTGACGACTCCATACGGGCAGTCGACCGGAATGAGCGTGTTCAACGGGTCGTTGTGGACTCTGTCGTACGAGTTCGGTTGTTACCTGATCATCGCCGTCCTCGTTCTCTTCGGAGTGCTGAAGCGTGCTCGGCTACTTGTCGTTGCGATCACTGCCTTCTACTTCGTCCTTGAGATCATTGCGCTCGCAGATCCGAATGCGGTTGCGTCGATCGTCCCTTCGCTCGGAAATCCGTACACGTTGAAGCTTGGACTCATCTTCCTGATCGGATCGTCGATCGCGCTCTATTCGAAAGAGATTCCGAGTGCCGCGGGCCTCGCTGCGTTGGCTGCGTGCGTCGTGGTCGTCACCCTGCGCTTCGGTGGCTGGACCGTCATCGGCTACCCGGCGTTCGCGTACCTTCTGCTCTGGCTCGCATCGGCGTTGCCGAGGCGAGTGCAATGGATCGGGGCGAGGAATGACTACTCGTACGGGATGTACGTCTACGGATTCTTGGTGCAGCAGTCAACAGCTGCACTCGGTTGGTACAAACTCGGTTACGCCCCGTGGGTTGCGATCACGATCCTCATCACTGCCGGTTGTGCGTGGCTGAGCTGGCATGCAGCCGAAAAGCATGCTCTTGCACTCAAGGATTGGGGGCCGGGCAAGGGGGTCAGATTCTGGTATGAACGCGGAGCTCAATTCGTACGTCGCAGAGGAAAGCCGAGCGCCGACGCTTCAGGGGTCTCTGGCGATACCGGACCGAGTCTCGGGTAGGCTTTCGAGGCCGCTGTTCACTGATTCGAGGGAGTAACGTGGCTGAGTTGGGAACTGTGCTGGTGACAGGAGGGGCAGGGTTCATCGGAACGACCGTCTCGCAATTGCTCGCCGATCGGTCGGAACGATGGGTCGCCGTCGATAACCTCCATCCACAGGTGCACGCCGATCGCGTGCGGCCGTCGGCGCTGGCGCAGGCGGCCGAACTCGTTGTCGCCGACGTCGCCGAGCGCGACACGTGGGAGGCTCTCCTTGACGACGTACGTCCTGATACTGTGCTGCACCTCGCGGCCGAGACAGGAACCGGCCAGTCATTGCACGAGGCGACACGGCACGCGAACGTGAACGTCGTCGGCACGACGGAGATGCTGGACGCATTCGGCCGCGTCGGCCACGTTCCCACCCACTTCGTCTTCAGCGGATCGCGCGCGGTGTACGGCGAAGGGGAGTGGGTGCGCGAGGGCGGAACGGTCTTCCGGCCGGGCCAGCGTTCGCACGCCCAACTCGATGCTCATCGTTGGGATTTCCCAGACGCACGACCGTTGCCGAGTTCGGCGGCCACGACTTGGCCCGCACCGACCAGCGTCTACGGAGCGACGAAACTCGCGCAGGAACAGATTCTCGCGGCGTGGACCGCCGCACGAGAGTCGAAGCTCACGGTTCTTCGTTTTCAAAACGTCTATGGCCCTGGCCAGTCGCTCACCAACCCGTACACCGGCATAGTCTCCCTGTTCTCGCAGATGGCGAGAAGAGGCGAATCGATCCCCGTCTATGAGGACGGCCTGATCACGCGAGATTTCGTCTACATCGACGACGTCGCGAGCGCCGTCAGGGCGGTCCTTGTCGCGCCCCCGAAGCCGGACTACTCGTGCTTCGACATCGGGTCCGGGGACGCGACCACCATCCTCGAGCTTGCAAGCATTCTCGCCGAATATCACGGGGCCCCGGCCCCACATGTGAACGGAGCGTACCGTGACGGTGACGTGCGCCACGCGTCGTGCAGCATCGATGACACGCTGAAGCATCTCGACTGGCGACCCGAGTGGTCGGTCGGCCGCGGCGTGGCCTCGCTTCAGGAGTGGATCGAGACCACCCTATGAGCATGGGTGGCTGAAGTTCGGGGCAACCCAGGCGGTGCGAAATGGGTGCTTCTCGGGACCGCTGTCGGCGGAGGTGCCGGCTACATTCTTTCCGCACTCGCCGGCCCACTCCTCGGGCCTGCCGCGTACGCACCCTTCGCGGTGTTCTGGTCCGCCCTGTACTTGCTGGTGAGCGCCGCATCGGGAATTCAGCAAGAGGTGTCGCGGAGTGCCCGGCCGATTTCGGCGCAATCCTCGCTGGTCCCGTATCGACGCGATGCCGACGCTCGTCGGTTCGCGCTCACCGCAGCCGCGGTGGTGGCGGGCGTAATTGTGAGCACGTCGGTGTTCTGGGCACCGGCTGCGCTCGGTGATTCGTGGTCCACGCTCGTATGGCCTCTCGCATTCGGAGTCGCTTCATACGTGATCATCACCGTGTACGCCGGTGTCCTGTATGGACTCCGGCTTTGGCGCCACATAGCGACGCTCGTCGTCCTCGATGGCCTGATCCGCCTCGTCCTCGTTGTCGGCACCATGCTCGTGACCGACGACCTCACGCTGATCGCTTGGGCAGTGGTGATCCCATTCCTCGCCGCGCCGTTACTCCACTGGCCATTCGCACGCAGGGTGGTGGTGAACGGTTACGAAATGGATGTCACTCCGCGTGGACTCGCCTCCAATTCGGCCAAGACGGTTGCAGGAGCGGCTGCGACCGGGGTGTTGGTGAGTGGCTTCCCACTCCTGCTCGCCGCAGCGACCGGCGATTCGCAGACATCGCAACTCGCTGCCATCGTGTTCGCAGTGACCCTGACGAGGGCTCCGATCGTGGTTGTCGTCATCGCACTGCAGAGCTATCTCATCGTGCGGTTCAAGACCCACAACGAGGCATCTGGGGCCGACGCTGTGCGCTTCATCGCCGCCATCGCCGTGCTCACGGGTGTAGTTGCCGTCGCGCTTCTCCTGTGGGGTGAAGGAATCTTCCGTTTCGTATTCGGTGACGCTTTCGCTCTGCCGGGCCTGCTCCTCGCTTCGATCGTGGGGTCGTCGGCCGCTATAGGGGCGCTGTGCGTGACCGGTCCACTTGTGCTGTCCCGCGCGCGGCACTCACTTTTCACGGCTGGCTGGGTCACTGCTGCGTTGGTGACGATCGCTGCCCTACTGCTGCCGGTTTCGCTAGAAGTGCGCACGATTGCGGCACTCTGGGCAGGACCGCTCGCCGGGCTGACCGTTCACCTCATCGGTATCCGCGTGAGCGGAAGAAGCGTCTGACCAGTCGACGACTCTCTCAGGTCGACGTCAGGTCCGCGAGACCGGGACTCTCGGAGTGGATGCCGGTTTTGAGGGAGCGACCACCCTCGCTGGTGCAGCCGAAGCGAATCGATAGGCCCATGCTGCAAACGCAGCGACGACAACGACGACCGCGCCAGTCATGAAAGCTGTTCCTCCGGGCGGTGACCAGTCGGGAGAGCGGAAGAACTCGCTCCACGAACCAGGAAGACCCTGAGCGTAGCGACGCAGGACATGCACGAAGGCATCGACGTGCGCGAAAGCCCATCCCGCCACGACGACGGCGAATAGGCGACGTGAAACGGTCGCTCCAACGCGAGTTCCGATGGAATCGTCGATCATGGAAGCCACGACGAACACGAAGGCGGCGAACATCGGCATGGTGTATCGACCCTGCCAAATGTAGCCCCCTTGGCTAACGTATGCGGCTTGGATCAAGGCAGGGAGGAATACCAGTCCGCCGAGCATCGTGAAGTACACCACCCGCGCCCGTCGCGGCAGAACTGCCGCCCCGACGACCACGAGTCCGCCGACGATCACCGACCAGACGAGAAAGATGCTCGTCGGTGCGACGGTATCTGCCCAGCCGAACTCTCCGACGGTGCCACGGGCATACTCGAGGGTGTTGAGCACCACTCGCCCGAACCCGACGATCGGGCTGGTGCCTGTACCGGGGAATCGGTTGTCGGCGGCGCCGTCGTCGATAGCGGATACGAGCGAACTGCTGAGCATCGTCCAACTGAGACCGACCACAGCCGCGACGGCCACCGTGCAAACCGCGAGTCGTACGGCTGTTGTCCGAAGCAAGACTCGGAGCTGCGACCATTCGATGAGCGCGAGTGGTGCCGCCAGCGCCACAGCGAGCCATATCGGACTGATACCGCGCATGTTGGCCGCGAGTGTCGCGGTGATCGCGAGTGCAGTACAGCGCTCTCGAAGTCGTTCGGGGTCGGGATGCAGGACAATCGAAACGACCGCCACGACGGCAGCGAGCGTGCCGGCCGCTTCAGGGCCGCTCGGATTGACCACTGCACTGAGGAACAGGAGCATTGGTGTCACCGCGGCGAGCAGTCCGAGTGCGGGCAGCGAGCGCCGGGGCCACGAAGAAATGAGCATGAAGGAGACCGCAAGGAGCCCGGAGGTCAACACGGCACTGACAACACGCATCGCGATGATGCCCGCGTCGTCGGAGAAGATGAGCGAGGGCCAGCCTACGAGCAAGTAGTACAAGGGGTTGTAGAGTCCCGCGGTGGTCGTGCCATCGATCGATTCGGCTCGATCGCCGCCGAGCTCGGGGACGCATGCGGCCGAGCGCTCGGGGTGGAAGGCAAAGCAGGTGCGTGCGTGCGACTCGGCGATGTACCGGGGTACTTGCACCACATGCCCGAAATCTCCGGGCTCGCCGACGAACTGGCCCCGAACTACTGACGCGGCCTTGATGATGTGCGCCGGTTCATCCGGCGCGGCACTCATGGGTGTGGCGAGCACCCAGAGGATGGTGAAACATGCGAGGAACGCCCAAGCCGTCGAGAACACCACCCAGGGCCGCTGCCGGGAGCCTGCCGCGTTCACTCTGATGAGTTCTGACCGTGCGATTGACGCTCGAGTTCCTCGATCCGGAGAGCTTGGAGTGCGGACTGCTCGGCGAGAATCCGAGTCCTGTCTTCGAGGTCGGTGAGCTCGGCGCTGTGCTGGATGCAGACCAGAAAGAGGATGAAGACGCTGACGAAGAAGATGAGGTTCGTCGGGACTTCGACGCCGACGACACCGGCAGCCCAGATGAGCAATTGGGGGAACACACCGACGAGGAGTGCGAGAACACCGGCGACGATCCACCATATGGCGTGGCGTTCCCGGAGACGTCGTCGTCGGAGCATCTCGATGACGACACCGAGGGTGAGCAGTGCTGCGAAAATACCCAGCAGGTAGGTGGCAGTGCTCATGCGCGTACCTCTGTCAGGGGAACCCTTGGACGCATCAGTGCAATAAGGAGGGCCATTCCCGCCCGCCCGAGATATGCGGTGGCCTTCGCCGGGTTCTGTGACGGGGTGCCACCGGCTCGTGGTCGCATCGCGACCGCGACCTGACGGATGTCGCAACCGGATCGGGCTGCGATGACGAGCGATTCGACGGTGTCGCCGAGGTACTCCGCAGGATAATGCTCCGCGAACAGTGCGACGGCTCGCGGCCCGGTTGCTCGGAACCCCGACGTCGTGTCTGTGAGCTTCGATTTCGCAAGCCGACTGATGACGCCTGCGAGGACGACCATGGCCCATTTCCGTGGTCCGCTGACCGCATAGTCTCCCTCGCCTGCGAACCGTGCCCCGAGAACCAAGTCGGAGTTCGCGAGTTCGGCGACGAGCGTCGGCACACCTGTTGGGTCGTGCTGCCCGTCGGAATCGACCTGGACGACGTTCCGGTACCCGTGCAATTGTGCGTACTTGAAGCCAGCGCGCATCGCTCCGCCGACGCCGAGATTGTAGGGCAGCGTCAGAACCCGAGCGCCACTCGAGCGTGCGATTTCCGCGGTGCGATCAGTCGAACCGTCGTCGACGACGAGCACGTGGATCCCAGGCAACTTCGACTCCACCTCAGCGAGAACTCCGCCGATCGCCTCCTCTTCGTTCAATGCGGGCATCACAATCAGCGTGCGCTCGAGGGAGGAGTCCATGGCAGCGATCCTAGCAATGCGGAGTATTGGAGACGTGCAGTTCAGCTGGCGAACACGTGACGCAGGAGGGTCCGTCGACCGTCGACGTTCTTTGTCCGGATGGCCGCGGGTACCTCCGTCAGTGCATTCAGGCGAGACGTGAGGTGGAAGCGTGCCGCTCGTGCTGCACGGTGCCAGCCAAGCAGATCGCAGGCGGCAGCAGTCTCGGCGAACAGCGTCGCCTCCTGGCGGAACTTCGAACCGTCGGGCCCGGTGACGGCGGAGACGCTCGTGGAGTGTCGGCGATAGTCGAAGCAAACGACATCGTCGAGCACAAGCGACCCCCCGCCCATGGTGATCTGCATGAGCTTTGCGAGATCTTGCACGACATCCAGGTCCGTGCGGAAGTGTTGATCGCGAAGTTCCTCGACTCGCCAGACGAGAGAGGGGAAGTACGTCCAGTTTCCGCGGAGCAGGCTCGTCGCGAGTCGCTCGCCGACGTATCGGCGAACCCCGTGTCCGCCGAAGCGATAGAACGATTTTACTCGGTCGGCGAGCGGCGTCGACGGTTGACCGTGCTCATCGATGACTGCCACTCCGGGTTGGAAGACCGAGACGTTCGGATTCCGAGCGATCAAGTCGCGCACTCTGGCGACGTAGTTCGGCCGCATGACGTCGTCGCAACCCATGAGAACCGCGTACTCGCTCTGCATCAGGCCGATGCACTTGTTGTAGTTGCGGCTCGGCCGGAGGTTCTCGGTGTTGCGGATGTATGTGATGCGGTCGTCATCGAGGCTCTGCAGCCACCGGCCAGGCTCACGATCCGGGTATACATCATCGACGACGACGAGTCTCCAATCCGTATCAGTTTGGGCCAATATGCTGTTCACGGCGTCCCTGAAGTGGTCGAAACGGCCGTAGAAGGGCATCATGATGTCGAGGGTCACAGCGGAAAGATCCTGCTCATAAGGGGTATGGAATACTCCATGCTCGCACACGCCGATCAGAGCACCGATTCGGAGCCGGAGGCGGGTCCACTCGGACGCCCGGCGTGTCCCGTATTCTTGGGAGAATGTCAGATCGCGAAACGCTCCCCGGCTCCCTCATCGCGGGTGCCGAGCGCGCAGACCTGCGTCTCGTCGTATCGATGCTCTCGCTCGTGCCCGACGGTATGGGGGGAAGCGAGACGTACGCACGTCGCCTCGTCGCCGGTATGGACGCCCGAAACGATGTCGACGTCGAGTCTCTCCTCCCGAGCAACGTGGTCGGCTTCACCAGTGGTGGTCGAGAGCAGGCGGTCGCATCAGTCGTCGCTCGCACTACGACCAGAGGGCGTCTCCTCGCGATCTGGAATGCCTGGCGTTCGTCACCGCGGCTCCGGCGCTTCCTCGGCGAAGCCGATGTGATTCACTACCCCTTCACCGTGGCCGTTCCTCGTCCGCCATCTCGGCTCGCGCAGGTGATCACCGTGCATGACGTCCAGCACTTGGACCTGCCGCACCTGTTCTCACGGGCGGAACGCCTCTTCCGGCGACTGGCGTACGAGATTCCAGCGCGGCGAGCCGACGTCGTCATCACGATCAGCGAGTTTGCGCGCGAGCGAATCACTTCGCAGCTCGGCATCGCGGAAGAGCGCATTCGCGTCGTTCCCCTCGGAGTCGACGCAGGGGACTACGAGCCGAATCTCGGCGAGCGGGAGAGTTTCCTGCTGTATCCGGCTCGGGGGTGGCCGCATAAGAACCACGAGCGACTGCTTGAGGCGGTGCGCCGTCTCCGCCGCACCGAGCCCGATCTCCGTTTGGTGCTGACGGGTGGCGGCCTCGAGGCGCTCGGTCCGCTTCCGGAATGGGTCGACATCCGCGGGATCGTTCCGATCGAGGAGCTGCGTTCTTTGTACCGTCGGGCGGCCGTCGTCGTGTTCCCGAGTCTCTATGAGGGGTTCGGCTTGCCTCCGCTCGAGGCGATGGCGTCTGGATGTCCTGTTGCTGCTTCGAATGCCGGGTCGATTCCCGAGGTGTGCGGCGATGCTGCGATCCTGTTCGATCCGCTCGACCCCGAGGATATCGCGCGCGGCATCCGTGAGGCGAGAACTCGGCGGGTTGAGCTGTCGCAGCGCGGCGTTGAGCACGCATTGAAGTTCAGCTGGGATACCTGCGTCGAAGGACATGTGGAGGCCTATCGGGACGCGCTTGAAATCGCCCGGAGGCGGAACCTGTGAACGCTGGACGGCCCGCCGAAGGAGCCCACCCCCGTATCTCTGTCGCGCTCGGAACTCGAAACGGCCGAGAGTTCATAGCCGAGCAGTTGCGGAGCATCATCGCGCAATCGACGCCGGTGCACGAGATCGTGCTCTCAGACGACGCATCCAGCGACGGCACCGTCGAGTTCGCCGAGCAGGTCGTCGATGAACAGCGATCGACGCACCGCCGAGTACCGTCCTTCGTCGTGCTTCGCAACCAAGCTCCGCTCGGCATCACGGCCAACTTCGAACAGGCGCTGCGTGCGGCATCCGGTGAGCTCATCGCGCTGTGCGATCAGGATGATTTCTGGCACGTCGATCGAATCGCTCGGGCGGTCGAGCGATTCGAAGCGCGCCCGTCGCTCGAACTCGTGGCCGCCAATGCGAGACTGGTCGATGAGTCGGGCGATCCGCTCAAGGCGACTCTTTTCGAGACGTTGGGTGTTGATGCTCGCGCACTGCGACAACTCGAATCTTCGAAGGCGTTCGACGCGCTCTTGAAGCGAAATCTCATCACCGGCGCGACCTCGATGGTCACCCGCCGCCTTGTCGAGCAATCGACCCCCTTTCCTTCTTCATGGGTGCATGACGAATGGCTCGCCGTCACCGCCGCGGCGATCGGTGAAATCGGCATCATCGAAGAGCCACTCATCGACTATCGTCAACACCCCATGAACCAGATCGGGGTCCGACGGCTCGGAGTGGGCGGCAAACTGGCGCGGCTCCGCGAGCCGCGGACGTCGCGGAATGCGCGACTGTTCGCCCGCGCCGAAGACCTTGCCGAGCGGATTTCGCAGCTGGTTCCCGATGGCGCCAACGATCTTGCGGCGAGAGCGAAGCTCGAGCACGAGCGCGTGCGTGATTCACTGCCGGCGGCGCGAATGCGGCGTATCGGTGCGGTGTTCCGGCAGTGGCGCAGCGGCGCCTACTCTCGCTATGGGCTCGGGTTGCCTGATCTATTGCGCGATCTTGTGCAACCAGTCTGACGGCGAACAACTACGCAGAAGCGTTGGGCGATTGCTTGTACAGTATGCACACGATTGCCGGAGACGAGAGCACGACCGGCAGATCGGGGAAGTACAGCATTTTCGCCACGCCCGCGATCGCTTTGATCGCTATGCCCGCCGTGTATCGGTGCAGCCCGTGGACCGCCGACGTGCGGAAGCCGCGTCGCTTCGCCGCACGGAGTTGCACGAGCTGCAATTCGGCTTCGGCCGCGTAGTACTGCATCTTCAAGACGCCGATGGCGTTCACGTGCGTGACGTCGCCGTACTGGAGCGGGTTGCCGATCCATGTGTCGACGTTCGGGAAGCGAAGCAGCACCGCGCCACTGTCGGAGAGCTTTTCGGAGATGATGCGGAGAAACGCGACGCTCTGGTCGGGCGGTATGTGCTCGAAGACGTCGAAGGCGACGATCAAGTCGAATTCGCCGCTGCCCAGGTGCCGGAGTTCATCGGCATGGTGCGCGTCGAAGCCGGCCGTGCGGGCGATCGTGACGAGTCCGGGGAGTAGCTCAGTGCCGCTGACCTCCCAGTCCTGCGAACGGCAGTAACTCAGGAATGCGCCATTGCCATACCCGATCTCGAGCACTCGCACGACCGGTCTCCGGCGGACGATCTCGCGAATCTCGCGCGAGAAGTAGTCGGCGTCGCCGCGCGCCATACGTCCGAAGTCGGCGAGGCCCCAGCCTTTCCACTTCGTGTATCCGGATGATGTCGTCTGGTCGTCCAAGCCCATGGCACCTCCCTCCGGCTTCCGTCGATGGTCGCACGCGGAGCCCCGGATTGCACTGGTCAACGCGGCGATGCTGCGGTCGATACCGACTCATGTCGTCACTCGATGGCCGGAGGACGCCCTGCCGCGAGTGCATCCCGCCAGCTCATGTCCCGCGCGGCCTTCACCGCGCACACCACGAGCAACATCCACCCGCCTTCGACGAGCACGAAGCTCTCGGCGAATGAGGTCACCGCGATCGCCACGAGCATGAGCGCTGGCCAGACGTAGACGACGCTCCGCCGCGTTGAAGCGAGCAGCCACGCGCGAACGAGGGCGACGCCGAGCAGCGCGATGAAGAGCAACGCGCCGATGACGCCGACCTGGAAGTAGACGTCGACGTACGCGTTCAGGGCCGAACCGTGGGGTCTGCCCGTCGCCAGCTCGATCCACGTGTAGGGCGCAGCGTCGGGCCAAGAGCCGACCCAGCCCCACCCCTGCAGGGGATTGAGGCTGAGGTAGCGCGAGAGTTCCCGCCAGACATCGAGGCGCACGTCGAACTCGCCTCGCGCGTCGAGCAGCTCGATGATGCGGATACGCACGATCCAAGCGGTCACGAGTGCGACGACGGCGGTGACCAGGAGCGCGAGCTGCCAACGCCATCTCGTCGGGGCAGGGGCGCGGCGCAGGCCGT
The DNA here is from genome assembly GCF_059758475.1 of Agromyces sp. GQ35. NCBI lineage: Bacteria > Bacillati > Actinomycetota > Actinomycetes > Micrococcales > Microbacteriaceae > Agromyces > Agromyces sp. GQ35. The sequence continues at coordinate 2,429,983 of NZ_JCAXEO010000001.1, forward strand.
ACAGCGCGGCAAGGGCCAAGAGTGCTGCCCCGAGCGCGAACCACGTGGTCGGTGAGCCGGAGAAGACGAGGCAGATCGAAGCGAGCGACAGTGAAAGTGCAGCACGAGTGCGCCGCACTATCTTCGTCCGCCATTCGACCACGAAGGTGAGCAGCGCGATGAGCGCCACGAAGCCGAGCATGTTGCGCGATCCGAAGATCCCCTGGATCGGCCCCAGCTGAGCGATGTGGCCTTCGATGCCGAGGGCTCTGATCGGAAGGTCGAGGATGATGCCGGAGAGCACCTCGAGGGCGAGTGAGACGCCCAGCAAGGTGCGCATGACGTCACCGAAGGCGCGCACGATCTGGATCGTGTCGCGCATCAGCGCGACGTACACACCGACGAATGCGAACGCTACGAGGTAGGCGAGTCGGGCGATCGAGGTGATGGCCGGCAGATTGCTCCAGATCACCGAAGCCGCACACCAGCCGATGAAGACGAGGATGGTGAGCGGGAGAATGCCGTACCACTCGACCGCTCGCCAACGTGCCACCAATGACGCTGCGCACAGCAGTAGGAGACCGAACAGCGCCGCGAGGAGGCCCGCCGTGCCCATGAGCGTGCCCAAGGCATGCGTCGAGAATGCAAGGCCGACGGCGAGCAGCGTCAGCGCTTGGGCGAAGCGTGCGGATCCGGCGAATTCCCGCACTGCGGCGATGACGCGCGTCGAGCGACTCGCCGGTGTGCGGTCATCGCCTCGTCCGCTTCCCCCGTCGAATGCCTTCATCGACGTACAGCTCCGAGGCGAGAGTACGCGCGCGGGCGGGTGGGCGGGCACATCATCGAGCCACCTCTGGCGGCGGCATCCGCGATGCCGGAACCCGCATCGGTGCCGCCGGGAGTGGTTCATGCTCCCACTGCCGCCGTTTCGTCGCCCAGGCGACCGCGATGAGCAGCAACCAGCCGCTTTCGACGAGGATGCGGCTCTCGGCGAGGCTCTGCCCGATCAGCGCGATGAGGACGAGCAGCGGCACGAGGGCGGCGGCGGAGTGGGGGAGCGGCCTCCCAGCGGCATCCATCGGTCGGTCGACGGCGAGGAACCACGAGCGCCAGAGCGCGCCGATCACGATCGAGGCGAATGCGATCACGCCGATGACCCCGAGCTGCATCCAGACGTCGAGCCATGCGTTGTGCGCCTGGAGATATTGCACGCCCTTGCGCACCGCGAGGCCGTCGAACGGCTCCACCCAGGGCGCCCAGTATCCGACCCAGCCCCAGCCGAACCAGGGTCGTTCCGATGCCAACCCGGTCACGGCGCTCCAGATGTCGAACCGCCCGGTGAGGTCTTCACTCTTGCCGAAGAGCTCGAGAAGTCGGCTCCAGAACGCGATGAGCAGCACGACGGATGCCACGAGCGCGCCGCCCGCCGTCCAGTAGACCGCTGCTCGTCGATCCGGCCCCACGCGACGGGCCCAGAGTGCGAAGCCCACTGCGGCGAGCACGAGGACGCCGACCAGGATCACCGTCGCCGACCGGGTGAGCAGCATGACTGCTCCGGCGGTGACGACCCAGCCGATGCCGGATGCCCGGCGCACACTGCCTGCGGCAAGCATTGCTCCGAAGACGATGAGCCCGAGCAGCGCGATCATTCCGAGCAGGTTGCGGCTTGCGACGATCCCCTCGATCGGGCCACCGTCGAACAGCAGACCCCGCGACCAGTAGAACGCCATCGGGATCTTGTCGCCGGTGACCTCGAAGTCGGGGAAATTCGGGATGACTGGCCCGCCGACGAAGACCGCGACCCACAGCTCGAATGCGAGCGAGAGTCCGAGCACCCACTTGATCGCCCCGCCGAGGCAGCGCACGAACCGAGCCCAGTCGAGGCACAGCACGAGTGCAACAGCAGTGAAGCTCGTAGCGAGCGTGATGCCCACGCCCAGCGCGGAGGCGCCCGGGTAGAACGACCAGGCGATCGAGATCGTCGCCAAGATCAGGAAGACGAGCGTCGATTTCGGCACTCGGCGCCAGACCCACGTCGGGCGGAGCTGTGCGACGAGCGCGACGGCGCCGACGAGCACGAGCACGACCACGACGCCGAAGCCCCACCAGCCGAGGAGGTTGCGCCAGAACTGCCCCGCGAGCACCGTGAACAGCGCGAACGTCGCGTACGCCGTGATCCAACGTCGTCGGGCGATGCTCATGCGGTACAGGCTATCGCGGTGCGCATTGCGACCAGATGACGGATGCCGTGACGGGAACGCCCCGCCGCGGCATCCGCTGCCGTGCCCGACGTCAGACGAACGCCGCCCTGCCGGTGATCTTGCGACCGACGATGAGCGTGTTCATCTCCCGCGTTCCCTCGTACGAATAGAGCGCCTCGGCGTCGGCGAAGAAGCGGGCGACGTCGTACTCGAGCGTGATGCCGTTGCCGCCGACCGCCTCACGGGCCCACGCAACGGTCTCGCGCATGCGCGCCGTCGTATACGCCTTGGCGAGCGCCGAGTGCTCGTCGCGCTGCTCGCCCCGGTCGAGCATCTCGGAGACGCGTACGACCATTCCGATCGACGCGGTGATGTTGCCGAGGCACTTGACCAGCAGGTCTTGGATCAGCTGATGCGAACCGATCGTCTTGCCGAACTGCACGCGCTCGCCGGCGTACTTCACGGCGGCTTCGTATGCGCCGATCGAGGTGCCGACGGCCGCCCATGCCACCTCGGCGCGGGTGAGCCGCAGGACGCTCGCGGTGTCGCGGAACGAGTTCGCGTTCGCGAGGCGGAGCGACTCGGGCACGACGACGTTCTCGAGGGTGATGTCGGCGTTCTGCACGGCCCGCAGGCTGATCTTGCCCTCGATCTTCGTGGCGGTGTAGCCGAGGGTCGCGGTCGGCACGATGAAGCCCTTGACCTGGTCGTCGGCGACGTCTTTCGCCCAGATGATCGTGATGTCCGAGAACGTGGCGTTGCCGATCCAGCGCTTGGAGCCGTTGAGCACCCACGTGTCGCCGTCGCGCCGCGCGGTCGTGCGCAGGCCCTGCGCCGAGTCGGAGCCCGAGAGCGGCTCGGTGAGCCCGAACGCGCCGATCACCTCGCCGCTCGCGAGCTTCGGGATCCACTCGTCGCGCTGCTCCTTCGAGCCGCACACGCTGATCGTGCCGGTGGCGAGCCCGTTCTGCACGCCGACGAAGGTCGCGACCGACGGGTCGACCCGGGCGAGTTCGAGCGCGACGAAGCCGCGGAAGACGGCCGAGTTCTCGAACGGCCTGGTCTCCTCCCAGTTGTACGAGAGGGTGCCGAGGTCGGCGAGGGGCTTCACGATCTGCATCGGGAACTCCGCGCGCTCCCAGTAGTCGCCGATGATGGGCTTCACGTCGGACTCGAGCCACGCGCGCAACTCGGCGAGCGCTGCTTTCTCCCGGTCGCTGAGGAGGGACTCGTAGGCGTAGAAATCGCTTGCGAGAGGCTCGAAGGTCATGACAGCTCCAGTACGTCGTCGGATGTCCCGAGCCTATGTCGCGACCGGGCGACCGACTGCGGCGTTGGTAGTTTTGACCCAAACGATCGAGAGGAACACCCGAGCATGTTTGTGGCCATCGGCAACACCCCGCGGGACTACGCATGGGGCTCTACGACGGCGATCGCGGAGTTCCGTGGCGCCCCGGCGTCCGGTGGACCTGAGGCGGAGCTCTGGCTCGGGGCGCACCCGGCTTCACCGGCGCAGGTGCTCGACGCGGCATCCGTCGGTCACGGCGACCTCGCCGCGTGGATCACCGCTGCGCCCGAAGCCGCCCTCGGATCGCAGCTCGCGGTGCAGGGCGCCCGCTTGCCGTTCCTCCTGAAGCTGCTCGCAGCGGCCGAGCCGCTCTCGCTGCAGGCCCACCCGACGCCCGAGCAGGCTCGTGCTGGCTTCGCCCGCGAGGAAGAGGACGGCGTGCCGCTCACGGCGTACGACCGAAACTACAAGGACCAGTTCCACAAACCCGAGCTGATCGTCGCGGTGAGTGAGACGTTCGACGCGCTCTCGGGATTCCGCCCGCTCGATGAGGTGCGCGGCGTGCTCGAGGTGCTGCGGGCCGCGGATGCCGCGTCACCGGAGCCGGAGGCCGGTGCCCTCGATCTCCTCGAGGGTCACCTCACGGGGGAGCACGCCCTGCGCGATACCGTCGAATGGCTGCTCCGAGACGGGCGCGGTGGCGACACCGGTGAAGCGACGTGGGTCATCGAACGGGTCACCGCTCTCGCGGCGTCCGAGACCGCTCTGGCATCGGGATTCGCCCGGTCGTTCGAGACGGTCGCCGCGCTCGCCGAAACCTACCCCGGAGACCCGGGCGTCGTCATCTCGCTCCTGTTGAATCGGGTACGCCTGCAGCGCGGCGAGGCGCTCTACCTCGCCGCGGGCAACATCCACGCCTACCTCGACGGGCTCGGCATCGAGCTCATGGCGGCGAGCGACAACGTGCTCCGCGGTGGCCTCACTCCGAAGCACATCGACGTCACCGAACTCATCGACGTGCTCGACTTCACCCCGATCGCGCCACCGCTGCTGGCACCCGAGGAACCGTCGCCGGGCGTCACCGTCTTTCGGCCGGATGTGCCCGACTTCGTGCTCTACCGGGTCGAGCCGGGCACGGATGTCTCTCGCGTCGTGCTCGAGGGCCCCGCGATCGTGCTCGTGGAGGGTGGGGGCGTGGCGTTGCAGGGCGAGGGCGGCGATGTCGCCCGACTCGCACGCGGCGAGTCGGCGTACATCACGCCCGATGAGGGTGCTCTCGCGGTCACCGGCCCCGGCATCGCGTGGATCGCGACGACCGGGACCGCGACTCCCGCAGGCTAGGAGGCGACCCGCACGCCGAAGAGCCGGCGGTACGCCGTCGGCGTCGTCTGCAGCACCTTCACGAAGTGGTGACGCATGACGGCGGCGGCGCCGAAGCCGGTGTCACGTGCGATCTCCTCGAGCGTGAACGAGGTCTCTTCGAGCAGCTGCTGTGCGCGAAGCAGGCGTTGCCGGTTGAGCCACGCGTTCGGCGTGGTGCCGGTCTCGGCTCGGAACCGCCGGGCGAAGGTGCGCGGCGACATGAGCGCCTTCCGGGCGAGGAGGTCGACGGTGAGGTCTTCGTCGAGGTGCTCGATCATCCACTCGGTGATTCTCGCGAACGAGTCGCTGCGGCATTCGACGACCGGCGTCTGGATGAACTGCGACTGGCCCCCGTCGCGCTGGGGAGGCACGACCATGCGGCGGGCGATGTTGTTGGCGGCGCTCGCGCCGAGCTCAGTGCGCACGATGTGCAGTGCCGCGTCGATGCCGGCCGCGGTGCCGGCGCCCGTCACGATCTTGTCGTCGTGCACGAAGAGCACGTCGGCGTCGACCACGGTCTCGGGGAACATCTCTGCGAGCAGGTCGGTGTACATCCAGTGCGTGGTGGAGCGGCGGCCGTCGAGCACGCCGGCGTGGCCGAGGGTGAAGGCGCCGGAGCAGACCGAGAGCACCCAGGCGCCCCGCTCGACCGCGTGACGGATGACGTCGAGCACCCGGTCGTCTGGCCGGGTGCCGATGAGCGAGGCGGGAACCGCGACGAGGTCGGCGGTGTACGCCGCGTCGAGCCCCTCGTGGACGACGACGTCGAAGCCGAGTTTCGTCGGGATGGGGCCGGGCTCTGCGGCGACGACACTGAAGTCGAAGTTGGGTCCGCCGGTCTCGGTGCGATCGATGCCGAAGACCTCGCAGATCACGCCGAACTCGAAGGGCGCCATCTGCGGCATGGCGATACAGGCGACGGACTGGAGCATGGGTGCCTCCGGGTTTGGCAGGAATCGATCGTTTGATGGCTACTCTGCCACTGTCGGCAGGATCTGACAAGCCATAGATTTACTGCCATGACCACGATCATCTTCCTCGTTCTCGCGGGACTCGCCGTCTGGGGTGTACTCGCCACCGTGCTCCGACTCGACACCGACGGCTATGGTCGCCCCGAGATCCGTGACCGCACTCGGCACGTCGAGCACCAGCAGGTGCGCCGGGCCTGAGCACTCCGCGGGCCGAGCTCGGCGTATCTGCTGCATCGCCCGGGGCCGCCGAGAGGCTCGCGCCCGCACTCCGGCGGATACGATCGTTCCCGGTGTGGAGACTCCGCGCCGGGAGGCGGGAACATGAGCTGGCTGGTCACCGGAGGAGCGGGATACATCGGGGCGCACGTGGTGCGCGCGTTCAACGCGCAGGGCATCGATGCGGTCGTCCTCGACGACCTCTCCTCGGGGCGACATGATTTCGTCCCCGAAGGCACCCCGATCGTCCATGCCAGCATCCTCGATGGCGGCGCCGTGGAACGCGCGATCGATCGCTACGAGGTGCAGGGCGTCGTGCACCTCGCGGGCTTCAAGTACGCCGGAGTCTCGGTCGATCGCCCGCTGCACACCTACCAGCAGAACGTGACAGGCACCGCGACGCTGCTCGCCGCCATGGAAGCCAAGGGCGTCGACCGCATCGTCTTCTCGTCGAGTGCTGCGGTCTACGGAACTCCCGACGTCGATCTCGTAACCGAATCGACGGCGAAGCAGCCGCAGTCGCCCTACGGCGAGTCGAAGCTGATCGGGGAGTGGTTGCTGGCCGACCAGGCGAAGGCCCGTGGCCTCGCGCACACGAGCCTCCGCTACTTCAACGTCGTCGGGTCGGGCACGCCCGAGGTCTTCGACGTGAGCCCGCACAACCTCTTCCCCCTCGTCTTCGACGCGCTGCTCGACGGGCGCACCCCGCGCATCAACGGCGACGACTACCCGACGCCCGACGGCACCTGCGTGCGCGACTACATCCACGTCGCCGACCTCGCCGAGGCCCACGTCGTCGCGGCTCGGCGTCTCGACGCAGGGGAGCCGCTGGAACCCGTCTACAACCTCGGTTCGGGCGACGGGGTCTCGGTCGGAGAGATCATGGAGGCGGTCGCCGAGGTGACGGGCATCGCCTTCACCCCGGAGGTCGCGCCGCGCAGAGCGGGTGACCCCGCGCGCATCGTCGCATCCGGTGAGCTCGCTGCCCGCGACCTCGACTGGCGCATGCGGCACACGCTCGCCGAGATGGTCGAGAGCGCCTGGCGAGCCCGCCGCGCGGCGTCCGATTCATAACGTCTGGTCAACACCCGGCGTGTCGATGCGGCCTTCAAGCCTCGACAGGGGCTTGAGGGTTTACGATCTGCGACTTGACTCTCACGAATTACACCGGTGTAATTGTCATGACACACCCTCTGGGTGGTCGGTACAACTGGGTGGGAGACGATATGGGCAATCCTGAATATCGTTCTGGAGTACCTGACGATTGGTTCGTCGATCCGGTCAGGCTGGGCGTTCCGGGGGTTCGTTCGGTCGCAGACGATGACAATCAGCTGGCATGGCAGAGCGACGCGTTGTGCGCGCAGACCGATCCTGAGGCGTTCTTCCCCGAAAAGGGCGGATCGACGAGGGACGCGAAGAAGATCTGCACCGGATGCGAGGTGCGGAACCAGTGCCTCGAGTACGCGCTCGGCAACGACGAGCGCTTCGGCATCTGGGGCGGTCTGTCTGAACGTGAGCGTCGCAAGCTCCGCAAACGAGCGGTCTGAGTGGCGGGGTCTGCTTCGGCCGGCCCCGCACTCGTTCGGCACGGCGTGGCAAGACCTCGCCGGGTGCCGCCTCGACCCGATCGAGGCGCGTCTCGCGGTTTCGAGGCACGCCACGCCCGGCTCGGTGACGGATGCCGCGGAGTGCGCCGCTTAGGCTGACCCCGATGTTCCCCAGAGTCACCGCCGTCCTCGTCGCACATCATGGTGGCGACCACCTCAGACGCACCCTCGAAGCGCTCCGCGCTCAGCGTCGTATGCCCGATGCGCTGATCGTCGTGCTCACGGAGGCCGACTCGGAAGCCCGTGAGCTCGTCGCCTCTGCGTCGCCCAGCCACATCGTCGAACTCTCGCAGCGGCTCTCGTTCGGTGAGGCGCTGCGCGCCGCGGAGCGCGTGCTCGACGCGCCGACGTCCGACGGGGATGCCCTCTGGCTCCTTGCGGAGGACTCGGCTCCTGCGCCCGATGCGCTGGAGCGCCTCGTCGCGACCCTCGAGACGGCCAAGTCCGTGGCGATCGCCGGCCCGAAGCTCCGCACGTGGGACGATCCCGATCGCATCGCGACGTTCGGTCGCACGATCACGCGATTCGGTCGCAGCGTGCCGCTCGTCGCCGACGAGCTCGACCAGGGCCAGCACGACGGACTGAGCGATGTCCTGGGGCTCGATCCTGCGGCGATCCTCGTGCGCCACACGGTCTGGCGCTCGCTCGGCGGCTTCGACCCTGGCCTGCCCACCGTCGACGACGCACTCGACTTCTCGATCCGGGCACGTCTCGCCGGTCACCGGGTGTCGGTCGTGCCCGAAGCGCACGTGCACTTCGCAGGTGATGGGGTCGCCGGGCCGACGACCGATCCGCGGGCGCGCGCCCATCGGCGTCGAACGCGGGCTGCCCGCGCCGCTGCACTGCATCGTCGACTCGTCTACGCGCCCGCCGCCGCGGTGCCGCTGCATTGGTTGGTCTTCCTGCCGCTCGCGATCATCAGATCCATCCGGCTGCTGCTGGTGAAGTCACCGGGCGCGATCCCCGGGGAATTCTCCGCCGCGTTCGGCACGATGTTCTCCGGCATGCGCATCGCCCGCTCCCGACGCACGCTCAAGTCGGCACGCACGGTCGGCTGGTCGGCGATCGCGCCACTGCGGATGCAGCCCGATGAGGTACGGCGCCGTCGCCAGCATGCTGCGGAGGCACGACGGGCCCGGGCGCGCGGGCGGAAGCACGAGCTGCAGTTCCTCGGAACGGGCGGCGGCTGGGTGCTGCTCGCATCGGTCGCGGCATCCGTGGGCCTCTTCACCTGGCTGCTCGGCGCGCGAGGGCTCAGCGGCGGCGGCATCCTGCCCCTGTCGAGCGGACTCGGCGAGCTCTGGCGGAACGCCGGATACGGATGGCGCGACATCGGCGTCGGCTTCGTCGGCGCTGCCGACCCCTTCGCCGGCGTGCTCGCGGTGCTCGGAACGATCGCGTTCTGGGCCCCGTCGTTCGGCCTGGTACTGCTGTGGCTCCTCGCCGTGCCGGTCGCGACGCTCGGCGCATGGTTCGCAGCTTCGCGACTCACCGAGCGTGGTTCCGTGCGAGCTGTCGCCGCGTTGCTCTGGGGCCTCGCACCGCCCTTGCTCGTTGCGCTCGCCGACGGCCGGCCGGGCGCCGTGCTCGCGCACGTCTTGCTCGGCTGGCTCGCCTTCGCGGTGTTCGGCGCTGCCACGTCATGGGCTGCCGCCGCGACGGCGTCGTTGCTCTTCGCCGCGGTGGTCGCCGCAGCTCCGAGCCTCGCACCTGCACTGCTCGTCGCCTGGCTGGTCGGGCTCGCCGTGAGCGGACGCGCCGCAGTTCGCCTCGCCGGCCTGCCACTGCCTGCCGTGGTGCTCTTCGGGCCGCTCGTCATCGCCCAGCTCGGCCGCGGAACGCCGCTCGCCCTGCTCGCCGACCCTGGTCTGCCGCTCGACAGCACCGCACCCTCGGTCTGGCAGCTCGCGCTCGGCTTCCCCGGAGCGCCCTGGGGCGGGTGGGGTGAGTTCCTCGCCGACACGGCGCCCGTGGATCCGAAACTGCTCGTCACCGTGCTCATGCTGCCGCTCCTCCTCACCGCGCTCGCCGCAGTGCTCGCGCCGGGCATCCGGGGGGCGGCGCTCAGCCTCGGTACCGCGCTGCTCGGATTCGCGACGGCCGTCGCGGCGGCCCATCTCGCCGTGGCCCTCGCCGGTCCCGCAGCGGTGCAGCTCTGGCCGGGTGGCGGCCTCAGTATCGCCTGGCTGGGTATCGTCTTCGCTGCCGTGGTCGCTCTGAATTCCCTTCGTCGCGGCGGAGCCGTCATCCCGTGGGTCGTCGCCGTTGCGGCTTTCGTCGCCGTGCTGCCAACCGGACTCGGCATCGCGACAGCATCGACGGCGATCGCACCCGCTGCGGAGCGCACCCTTCCGGCGTTCGTCGGTGCGGAGGCCGACGGCGATCCGCGCGTGACGACACTGCGCATCCAACCGGAGTCCGACGGCAGTATTCGTGCGACGCTCGAACGGGGTGCCGGCACGACACTCGATGAGCAGTCCACGCTCGAGCAGACCCGCGTGGAGATGACCGACTCGGAGCGGGAACTGGCCGAGGTGGCAGGCAATCTCGCCTCCCGCAGCGGCTTCGATCCTGATGCCGCGATTCGCGAGTTCGGCGTCTCGTTCGTGCTCCTGACCGCACCGGCGGGCGACGACCGCGAAGCCGAGGCGACGACCGAGCGGGCACGCACCGCTCTCGACGGGAACGCGGCACTGGTCTCGGTCGGGGAGACCGACTTCGGCACGCTCTGGCGCTTCGGCGCCGCGGAACCGGATGCGCCGGCGGCGAAGATTCCCGCCGGAGCGGGCGGTGCGCTCGCGGGGGTGATCACCGCGGTGCAGATCATCGTGCTCGGCGCGACCCTGCTGCTGTCCATTCCGACCGGAGCCGGTCGCGAGGCGGATCGGCGTCCGCCGCGTCGCCGACCCGTGCTGCGGCGGCCGCAACGGAAACCTCGCGGGAAGCCTGCGGCGGGGCAGGGCGACGAGGTGCACACCGAGTCGACCACCGACGCGGGCGATGAGCCGGCGACCCCGCCGGTCGACCGCGTTGCAGAGAGCGATCCTGTCGAGGCTGCGTCTGCGGACGATGCCGACGCAGATCCGCGGGCGCCCGACGAGCCCGAGTCGGCCGAGGGGGTCAGCCGGGCCGAGCCGGCCGATCACGACGCCGAGCCCGATGCCGGCGATGCCTCGGCGGAGATCGCCGCCGAGCCACCGCCGGCCGCGGCGCCCGCCTCAGCCGAACCCCGCGATCCGAAGGGAGACGACGATGCGCGTTGACCGCCGCACCCTCGCCCGCATCGGCGGACGCGCCGCCGGGTTCCTCGTGGCAGCGGCGCTGGCCGCCGCCGCCCTCGCGGCAGCCGCCCTCGTCCCGTGGCCGGAGCATCGCGCGGATCCATCGTCGCTCGTCGTGCAGCCTGCCGAGAGCAGGCAGCAGCGCGTCTGCGCCGGCCCCTTGCTCACCCTCGCCGACGACGCAGCCGCTGCCACCACCGTCTCCTCGATCGGCGCGGCCGAGCTCATCGCGGGCGCCGACCCCGACGACGTCGAGATCACCGAGACGCCGCTCGTCGCGCCCGGCAACCCTCAAGCCGATCGCGACGGCACCCCGGTGGTGATCAGCGTCGAGCCGGGAACCGTCGAGGCCGGCATGCTCGCCGGTGCGCAGTCGCAGTCGGCCGGCACCGAGACGATCGCCGGATTCGCCGCGACTGCATGCGCGGAGGCGAGTGCCGAGTCGTGGCTCGTGGCGGGAGCGACGACGCTCGGGCGAACGAGCCTCGTGTCGCTCGCGAACCCCACCGACGTCGCCGCCACCGTCGATGTGCGCGTGATCGGCGAGACGGGCGCCGTCGAGGCGGGGTCCTCGCTCGGCATCATCGTTCCGGCGGGCAGCCAGCGGGTGGTGTCGCTCGCGGGTCTCGCCCCGAACCTGACCTCGCCCGTCGTGCACGTGACCAGCACAGGTGGCATGATCGCCGCGGCGCTCGAGCAGTCGGCCGTCGACGGGCTCGCGCCTGCCGGTGTCGAGTTCACAGGTGCCGCCGCGACACCGGCCTCGAGCCAGGTGATTCCCGGCTTCCTCGTCGCCGAATCCGGTGGTGTCGATCCGGCCGACGACCACGCCGACGGCGATGACTTCCCCGCCGTCCGGTTGCTCGCCACCGGCGATGAGCCGGTCGACGTCTCCATCGGTCTCATGCCCGAAGGCGGCTCGGGTGCCGGAGGTTCCACGATCGAGGTGACGCTGCAGCCCGGCCGCACGACCGATGTGCCGCTCGGAGTGCTCGAATCCGGCGCCTACACCGTGCGACTCGATGCAGACGGCCCGATCGTGGCCGCTGCGCGCGCGACGACCGGGACGCCCGCTGCCGCGCCCGCTCCGGGGCAGCCGGATTCCGCGGGATCCGTCGATCTCGCCTGGACCGTGTCGACGACTCCGCTCCTGGCCGACGCGGTCGTCGCCGTGCCCGACGGGCCGTCGCCGGCGCTGCATCTGGCGAACGCCGGCGGCGATGAGGCCCAGGTGGAGTACACGATCGACGGGGAGACCCGGACCGTGAACATCGAGGCGGGCAGCGCGACTTCCGTCGACGTCGAGGCCGGCGTGATCATCAGGCTCACCGGCGTCGAGGGCGTGCACGCTTCGGTCTCGTTCACCGACGCGGGAGAGCTCGCGTCATTCGGCGTGCAGCCGCCCGGACCGCTGGACTCGCCGATCCGGGTGTTCCCGCGGTAAGCGGGTCGCCTCAGAGGTGCCGGTACCGGCCGGGAGCGAGCTCCCAGGGGTCTTTGCCGAGCAGATCGGCGATCGCGCGGAACACGCAGCTCTCGATGAGCAGCTTCTCTTCGCGTTCCTCGCCCTCCTGCAGTCGCAGGAACCGAACGATCGGCAGACGGTAGAACACGATGCGGCGTTCGTCGTGGAAGACCTTCCAACGGTCGACGTGGTCGTCGTGGATCGCCTCGGCCGGGCCCTGCGCCACCTCGAAGACGACGCCCTCGAGCTCGGGCCAGAGGCCCCTGAGGTAGGCAGCGGTGGTACCGACGGTGAGCTCGAACTCGTCGAGCCGGTTGTGCAGCATCGGCAGGTGCGGGCCGGTCACGGCTGAACGAAGACCTCGGCCATGGCGATCTCGGGCGAGTCGCCGGGGCGAGCGCGGCTCGGGGGCGACACGACGAGATCGGGGCATGGCTCCATCGTACTGAGTCGTTCCCTGCGAACGGCCGCGGCGCTCGCTACTCTGGTGGAGCCATGAGACGTTGTTCGCGCACCGCCTGCGCCGCCGAAGCGGTCGCCACGCTCACGTTCGACTATGCCGATTCCATGGCAGTGCTCGGGCCGCTCGCGCTCACCCGGGAGCCGCACGGCTACGACCTCTGCGCCCGTCACGCCGAGCGCACCTCCGCGCCCGTCGGCTGGCAGGTCGTGCGGCACGTGAGCCTCGGTGAGGTAGGTTTCAAGTCATGAACTCCGCTGCTCCATCGGGCGCTCGTGCGCGCCTCGACGCCATCGTGAAAGCCTACGACGTGCGAGGAATCGTCGGCGAGGGGCTCACCACTGAGACGGTCGAAGCGCTTGCCGCGGCGTTCGTCGACGAGGTCGGCGCGGCCGGCGGCCGGGTCGTCGTCGGGCACGACATGCGCGACTCCTCGCCCGGGTTCGCCGAGGCGTTCGCGCGCGGTGCCGTGGCGCGCGGAGCCGACGTCGTGTCCATCGGGCTCTGCTCGACCGATGAGAGCTACTTCGCGTCCGGGTCGCTGGACGCTCCTGCCGCGATGTTCACCGCGAGCCACAACCCCGCCGCATACAACGGCATCAAGTTCTCGCGAGCCGGAGCCCAGGGCATCTCCCTCGACACCGGTCTCGCCGCCATCCGCGATCGCGCCCTCGACTACCTCGAGCAGGGCATCGCGGCGGTTCAGGTGCCGGGTTCGGTCACGCACGTCGACGTGCTCGCCGACTACGCGGCGCACCTGCGTTCGCTCGTCGACCTCAGCGACGTTCGTCCGTTGAAGATCGTCGTCGACGCGGGCAACGGCATGGGCGGGCTGACGGTTCCAGCCGTGCTCGGCACCGCCGCCGGCCTGCCCGGGCTGCCGCTCGAGATCGTGCCGCTCTACTTCGAGCTCGACGGCACGTTCCCGAACCACGAGGCGAACCCGCTCGAGCCCGCGAACCTCGTCGACCTGCAGCGTGCCGTCGTCGAGAACGGAGCCGATCTCGGACTCGCCTTCGATGGCGACGCCGATCGCTGCTTCGTCGTCGATGAGCAGGGCGGCGCGGTGAATCCGTCGGCCGTCGCAGCCATCGTGGCGCTCCGCGAGATCGCTCGGGTGCGTGCGGCGGGCGAGAGCGATGTCTCGGTCATCCACAACCTCATCACCTCGCGATTCGTACCCGAGGTCATCGAACAGGCCGGTGCCGTGCCGGTCCGCACCCGCGTCGGGCACTCGCTCATCAAAGACCAGATGCGGTCGACGGGTGCCGTCTTCGGTGGTGAGCACTCGGCGCACTACTACTTCCGGGACTTCTGGGGAGCCGACAACGGCATGCTGGCCGCGATGCACGTGCTCGCCGAGTTCGGCGCGCAACTCGCACCGCTCTCAGAGATGTCGACGCGGTTCACGCCGTACGCGCTGTCGGGCGAGATCAACTCGGTCGTCGACGACGTGCCGTCGGCCTACACGCGCATCGTCGAAGCGTTCACCGGCCGTGCGGAGTTCGACGAACTCGACGGGCTGACGGTCACGGGCACGACCGATGGCGACGAGCCGTTCTGGTGGTTCAACGTGCGCCCTTCGAACACCGAGCCGCTGCTGCGCCTGAACGCCGAAGGCCGAGACGCCGCAACGATGACGGCGGTTCGCGACGAGGTGCTCGCACTCATCCGCGGCTGATCGGCGGGGCGACTCGCGCGGCCCGAGCCTGCGAGAATGGTCGGCATGGATGCTGCCGTCACCACCTCCCTCCCGTACAAGGTCGCCGACCTCTCGCTCGCCGAAGCCGGCCGCCACCAGCTGCGCCTCGCCGAGAACGAGATGCCGGGCCTGATGGCCCTTCGCGCGGAGTTCGGCGAATCGAAGCCACTCGCCGGAGCCCGAATCGCCGGCAGCCTGCACATGACGGTGCAGACCGCGGTGCTCATCGAGACGCTCGTCGCGCTCGGCGCGCAGGTGCGCTGGGCGAGCTGCAACATCTTCTCCACGCAAGACGAGGCGGCCGCGGCCATCGTGGTCGGCCCCGATGGCAGCGTCGACGCGCCCGCCGGCGTTCCGGTCTACGCGTGGAAGGGCGAGTCGCTCGAGGAGTACTGGTGGTGCACCGACCGCATCTTCGACTGGTCGGCGGAGGCGGCGGCATCCGGCGCTGACTGGATCGGCCCGAACATGATCCTCGACGACGGCGGCGACGCGACGATGCTCGTGCATCACGGCCGGGACTTCGAGGCGGCCGGCGTCGTGCCCGCGGCGGCCGATGACGCGAGCCACGAGTACCGGGTCGTCCTCGATACGCTCCGCCGCTCGCTCGAGCTCAGCTCCGACCGCTGGACCCGTATCGCGGCAGAGCTCCAGGGCGTCACCGAAGAAACCACGACCGGCGTGCACCGGCTCTACGAGCTGCACGCGAACGGCGAGCTGCTCTTCCCGGCGATCAACGTCAACGACTCGGTCACGAAATCGAAGTTCGACAACAAGTACGGCATCCGCCACTCGCTGCCCGATGGCCTGAACCGCGCCACCGACGTGCTCATGGGAGGCAAGGTCGCTTTCGTCGTCGGCTACGGCGACGTCGGCAAGGGTGCAGCAGAGGCACTGCGCGGGCAGGGTGCTCGGGTCATCGTCTCCGAGGTCGACCCGATCTGCGCGCTCCAGGCGGCGATGGACGGCTACCAGGTCGCTCGACTCGGCGACGTCGTCGGCGATGTCGACATCTTCGTCACCTGCACCGGCAACAAAGACGTCGTGCTCGTCGAGCACATGCTCGGCATGAAGCACCTCGCGATCGTCGCGAACGTCGGCCACTTCGACAACGAGATCGACATGGCCGGGCTCGAGTCGCTCGCCGGCGCCGAGCGCATCGAGATCAAGCCGCAGGTGCACGAGTGGCGGCTGCCGAACGGGCGCTCGATCCTCGTGCTCTCGGAGGGGCGGCTCATGAACCTCGGCAATGCCACGGGGCATCCGTCGTTCGTCATGTCGAACTCGTTCACCAACCAGGTGCTCGCGCAGATCGAGCTGTGGACCCGACCCGAGCAGTACCCGGTCGGCGTCTACGTGCTGCCGAAGCACCTCGATGAGAAGGTCGCCCGGCTGCACCTCGACTCGCTCGGGGTCGAACTCACCGAGCTCACCGTCGAACAGGCGGCGTACATCGGCGTTCCCGTCGACGGGCCGTACAAGGTCGACCACTACCGGTACTGATCCGGTGCAGGATGCCGCGATTCCGCGGCATCCGTTCGGCCGGTGGCATGTACGACCGACCGCGTGAGCCTACCGCTCGGGGAACCCGGGTGGCGTCGCGGTGAGCACCGGCGCGAGCGCCGTCATGCGCGCGTCGACGAGGGCGAGCGCGGTGGCGTCGCGATCGCGCCGAAGGGCGGCGACGCCGGCGAGGAACCGCTCGGGTGCGGCATCGGGCAGCGGCGAGACGAACGGCGCGACCTCGACGGCGAGGGATGCCGCGACGCGTGCGCGACTGTCGGGCACGAGGTGCCCGGCGTTCGTGAAGAATGAGGCCACTCGACGTGCGAGCGGGTCGGGCAGCCGGCCGACGTCGGCGATGGCGGCCCACCCGGCGAGTTCGGCCGGTACGCCGAACGCGGTCGACGGGAGCTTCGGCACGCGCTCCACCTGGGCATGGGTGCCCGCGAGCAGGTCGCCGAGGCGCTTCGACGACGGGTTCAGGAAGCCGACGAGCACGGCGAGGCCGCCGAAGGTGAGGTAGATCTCGACGACACCGGTGAGCGCGCGGATGAAGGCGTGCCGGAACCCGATGGCGCCGCCGTCATCGCGAACCACCCGCAGACCCAGGGCGAGCTTGCCGAGCGATCGGCCCCGGCTCGACGTCTCGACCGCGGTCGGAACGATGACGATGCAGGTCACGATGCCCGCAGTGAGAATGGCCTGGAACCCGGTCGGGTCGACGCCGAGACCCGCGAGTGCGAACAGCAGGCCGATGATCAGAACCACCGTGACGAGCACGTCGATGGCCGCGCCGCCGGCTCGGATGAGCGCACTCGCCGGGCGGATGTCGAGGGAGACGGCTTCGCCGGTGAGCACGCCTTCGTCGTCGAATCGGGCGATGCGCTGTGCGCCGACGGGGGCTTGTGCCATGGGTAGTATTCAAGCAGATGGACCTCGATGCGCTCGCCTCCGCCCGACATGACGACTGGGAGCGGCTCGACGCGCTCGCTCGCCGCCGGCGTCTGGCCGGCGACGAGACCGACGAGCTGATCGAGCGCTACCAGAGCGCCGCATCCGACCTCTCGCTCGTGCAGACCACCGCGGGTTCGACCGCCCTGGGTGACCGCCTGTCGGTCTCGCTGGCTCGTGCGCGACTGGCCTTCACCGGCGCGCCCGAGAACCCGCTGCGCCAGTTCACCCGCTTCGCTGTCGTGAGCCTGCCTGCGGCGTTGTACCGGCTGCGATGGCTGACGCTCGCGGTCGCGGTGGTGACCGTGGCCGTCGCTGCGCTCTACGCATGGTGGCTCGGCGGCGACCCTCGCGCCCTCGCCTCCATCGGCAGCGAGGCGGAGCTCCGCCAGATCGCAGAGGAGGGGTTCGTCGCCTACTACTCCGAGAATCCTGCTGCGTCGTTCGCGGGTGCGGTGTGGACGAACAACGCGTGGATCGCCGCGCAATGCGTCGCGTTCGGCATCCTCGGTGTCTGGGTGCCCTGGGTCATCCTGCAGAATGCACAGAACCTCGGCATCAATGCCGCCGTGATGTTCGCCTACGACGAGGCCGACACCTTCTTCCTCTACCTCGCGCCGCACGGCCTGCTCGAGCTCACGTGCGTCTTCGTGGCTGCGGCCGCCGGCCTTCGGATCTTCTGGGCATGGGTCGCACCGGGCGCGCGCTCTCGCGGCGTCGCCCTGGCCGAAGACGCCCGGTCGCTCTTCAGCGTCGCGCTCGGCCTCGTCTTCTTCCTGTTCGTCTCCGGCATCATCGAGGCCTTCGTGACGCCGGCACCCTGGCCGTGGCCGGTGAAGATCGGCATCGGCGTCGCCGCGCTCGGTGGGTTCCTCGCGTACATGCTCGTGCTCGGCGGCCGGGCGTGGCGGGCCGGCGAGACGGGCGACCTGGTCGAGTTCGACGCCGGCGCGCGTCGCATCGTGGCCGGCTGAGTTCCTGCAGCGCTCGATCGGCCGCGACGAAGCATCGGCGATGCGTTCACGGGGTGCCGGCGCGGGCGCGTGAGGCGAGAATCAGCGATGGCAGGCGGCTCAGAGCTTGCCGGATGCCTTCAACTCGAGGTAGAGGTCGGCCAGCGCCGGTGGCAGTTCCTGAGGGGCAGCCGTGACCGTGAGCCCGCCCAGTCGACGGATCGCCGCACCCACGCGCTCGCCGTCGAGCAGTCCCCGCTCGGCGGCGGCCGCCACGTAGACCTGCTCGAGGTCGTCGCGTGCGCGACCGGCCTCGATGAGTGCCGGGTCGGCGACGGATGCCACGACCACCGTGTGCCGAGCGGTCAACTGCGGGAGCACCGAGAGCAGCCCTCGCGCACTTCCGGGCGAATCCGCCGCGGTGAGCAGCACGACGAGCGCGTGCCGGCTCGTGATGCGCCGCACCTGCCCGGGCACGGACGCCCAATCCGCTTCGATCAGTTCGGCATCGATGCCGGCCATGGTGTCGACCATGCGGGTCAGGAGTTCGGGTCCGCTGGCACCGTGCACGCGACCCCGCAGGCGGCGATCCCAGGCGAGGAAGTCGACCCGGTCGCCGGCGTGCGAGGCGAGTGCGGCGAGCAGCAACGAGGCCTCGAACGCTGTATCGAGGCGTGGCTCGTCGGCGATGCGGGCGGCCGCGGTGCGTGACGTATCGGTGACGATCACGATGCGTCGATCGCGTTCGGGGCGCCACGTGCGCACCATGAGCCGCATGTTGCCCGGCACCTCGGGGTCGGTGTGACGCGCGGTCGCCCGCCAATCGATCGAGCGCACGTCGTCGCCGCGCACGTACTCGCGGATCGAGTCGAACTCGGTGCCTTGGCCTCGGATGAGTAGAGGCGTGCGTCCGTCGAGTTCACGCAGGCGCGTGAGTCGCGACGGCAGGTGCACTCTGGAGTGGAACGGCGGCAGCACGCGGAGGCGCCCGGGGGAGGCGAGCGTGGCCTGTCTCGACCAGAGTCCGAGTGGACCCGCCGAGCGCAGCGTCACCTGCTCGGTGCGGCGGTCGCCGCGCCGCCAGGGCGTCAGCTGGAGAGTGAGGCGACGACGTTCTCCGGCTGGCACCCGCAGTCGCGCGCGGTTGCGCCCGGCGACTCCGGCCGACGGCTCCCAGCCGTCTCGCACCGTGGCCCGGAGCATCCGCTGCCCGAGGTTCTCGACGCTGAGCACGGCCGTGATCGTCTCGCCGAGCCGCACCCGGTCGGGCACTTCACGTCGCAGGGCGACCCGCCGTGGCGACGCGGCCAGCGACAGGTCGAGCACGCCGGCGCCGATCGCGAGCACGAGCCAGCCGAGGAGCGCAAGCCAACCTTCGGGCGCGCCGACGGAGCCAGCCACGACGACGGGCACGACGCCGAGCGCGACGAGGAGTGCGAACCGACCGGAGATCGTCATATCAGAGCGGCACCTGCACCTGCTGCACGATGGACTGCAGCACCGCATCGACCGACACGCCCTCGAGCTCGGCCTCGGGCCGCAGCTGTACGCGGTGCCGCCAGACGGGCAGGAGCATCGCCTGCACGTGGTCGGGGGTGAGCGATTCGTAGCCGGTGAGCCAGGCCCACGCCTTCGCGGCGGCGAGCAGGCCGGTCGTGCCGCGCGGGCTCACTCCGAGACGTATCGAGGGGCTGCGACGCGTCGCGCGCGCGAGATCGACGAGATAGCCGAGCACGTCGTCCTCGACGCGAACGGCGGATGCCGCGGCGCGCGCCGCCGCGAGTTCGGTCGCGCCCAGCACCGGCGTGACGCCCGCAGCGGCGAGGTCGTGCGGGTCGAAGCCATCGGCATGACGGCGGAGCAGCGACAGCTCGGCATCGCGCTCGGGCACATCGAGCACGAGCTTCAGCAGGAACCGGTCGAGCTGCGCCTCGGGCAGCGTGTACGTGCCCTCGTATTCGATCGGGTTCTGGGTGGCGGCGACCATGAACGGGTCGGGGAGGGGGCGGGTCACCCCGTCGGCTGAGACCTGGCGCTCCTCCATCGCCTCGAGCAGCGCCGACTGGGTCTTCGGCGGTGTGCGGTTGATCTCGTCGGCGAGCAGGATGTTCGTGAACACCGGTCCCTCGCGGAACGCGAAGTCGCCGGAGCGCGGGTCGTACGCGAGCGAGCCGGTGACATCGCCCGGCATCAGGTCGGGGGTGAACTGCACGCGCCGAGTCTCGAGCTGCAGGGTGCGGCTGAGCGTTCGTACGAGCAACGTCTTCGCCACGCCGGGCACGCCCTCGAGCAGCACGTGGCCGCGGGTGAGCAGGGCGATGATGAGGCCCGTCACGGCGCCGTCCTGGCCGACGACGGCCTTGCCGACCTCGGTGCGGACGCGGTTGAGCGCGGCGCGGAGCTCTTCGTCGGTCGCTGCGCCCGTCGGTGCGGAGATGGGGTCGGTCATGGTCGCCTTCCTGTGGGGTCGTCGCGATCGAGAGGTGCGTCGGGGCTCGTAGCGGAGCGCGCGGAGCTGCGCGGGTCGAGCGTGCGTTGCACTTCGGCCTCGAGGCGGGCGAGTTCGCCCGCGAGCTCCACGAGTTCGCGGTCGTGGGCCGGCTGTGCGTCGGCGAGCAGCCGACGAACGGATGCCTCGTCGCGGCCGGTCGCCCGTGCTGCGGCATCCGTCACCTCGGCGAGCTCTGCGGAGCGGGGGAGCCGAAGCACGCGTGCGATACGACGGATGGTGCCGATGCGCAGCTGGTCGAGCGCGTGGGTGCGCGAAGCGGTGCGCGCGTAGAGGCGTGCGCGGCCGGCACTCGTCTCGCCGGCCGGCACGTGCACGGGCAGGTTCTCGACGACGAGCGGCCCGAACCGTCGGCCGCGCCAGATACCGGCGACGATGACCACCACGATGGCCAGCACCATGACGGGGCTCACCCAGCCGGGCGTGAGCTCGCCGATGGTGGGGGCATCGGCTGCATCGGCGTCGCCCGGGCCCGGCAGGTACCAGACGAGCTCGTCGGATGCGCCGGTGAGTCCGATGGCGAGTGCGGCGTTGCCCGACTCGACGATGGCCTCGTTGGTGAACGGGGTGGCGGAACCGACGATCGTGAGGTCGCCGCCGTTCGGACCTGCACCGGCGACGACCGCGAAACCGAAGTCTCCGTCACGGAAACAGCCCTGCCAGCCGTCGTCGGCCGCCTCGTCGTCGATCGTGAGCAGGCGCTGCCCCTCGGAGAGCGCTTCCGCGCGCTCCGCCGGGCCGAGCTCGCACTCGACGTCGTCGATCGTGCCGCTCGCGGCGCCCGCGAGGCGCACACCGGGAGCGAGTGCCTCGAGTGCGGCGAAGCCGGGCTCGACCACGACGAGGCGCTCGGATGCCGCGGCGAGTTCGCCGAGTCGCCGATCGTCGAGAATGCCGAACTCGTCGTACAGCAGCACCGTGGCACCGCGCTCGGCGCCCTCGACGGCGAGTTCGAAGGTGCGCGCCTGTTCGACCGCGACGCCGTGCGAGCGCAACACCTCGACGAGCGCCTTCGCGCCGGCGGGTGCGGGATTGTCGGCCGCGAGCGGTGCGCCGGGCTGTCGCGCCCCGCCCTGGATCGCGATGACGAGCAATGCGCCGAGCACGAGCACGGCGGCGATCACGAACCAGGCTCGGCGGCGGCGGAGGAACGCGCGAACCGTGGGCGTCACCGCAGGAGCCGTGGTCGCCGCTTCGCGGGCGGCGGTCGCGGGCGCGGTCATGGAGCGACCTCGGCATCTTCGCGGTGGGCTGCTGCGGCTGCATGCTGTTCGGCGCCCGCCGGTCGAGCGTCCGAGATGGAGCGCTCGAGCGTCGTCACTCGCTCGTAGTCTTCGGCAGAACCGCCGCGGCCGAGATAGCGAACGCCGTCGAAGTCGGCCGCCGCGGAGTCGAGACCGGCGCCGAGGTCGGGGAACGACCGCGCTGCGGCGACCGAGAAGCCTCGCGCCGTGGTGCCGGGGTGCACCGTGACGACCTCGCGGTCGACGAGGCCGCGAACGAGTGCACGGAATCGCTCCTCGATCGCGAGCGGCCAGTCGGCCGCGGCCGCGGCATCGGCGGCGGCTCGCCGGAGTGTCTCGAGATCGCGCCGGTCGTGATCGTCGAAGAGCGCCACGTCGCTGCGACGGCGACGGCGCAGCCGGGGCAGCCCGAACACCAGGAGACCGACGACCACCACGGCGATCGCGAGCAGCACGAGGAGCAGCGTGAGGAGCGGACCCGGCAGCCCTGTGGCCCCGTCGAACAGCCCGAAGAACCAGTCACGGATCGCCTGCATGGCGAGATCGAACGGATTCGGCTTCGCGGCCTGGTACTCGGGCTTCATGAGCTCGTCTTCGAGCCACCGGCGCGCCTCGGGCGCGTCGGGGTCGAGCGGCGTGCCGCGGAGCCTCGTCGGGATCACGTCGTCGCGGGAGCAGCGCCCGGGTAGGTGGCCGCGGTGGCCGGTGCCCGGTAGGGATCCGACACCGGATGCCCGGCGTCGCGCTGCTCGATGTGCCGCACGAGCTCGAGGTCGAGCGCCTCTTTCCGCATGCGCAGGTCGATGTAGATCACGGCGATGAGCGCAGCCTGCACGACCGCGGTGATCGCCCCGATCAGGAGCGAGAGGATCATCGTGACCACGAGCGTCACGACGGTGATCGCGATGGCCGCGCCGTTGCCGGTCGGATCGATGATGGCGGCGACGATGGTGCCGATCAGCGACACCGGTTGCACGACGACCTGGGCGGCGAGGTTGAGGATGAAACCGACCAGCAGCAGCGTGCCGAACGTACGCCAGAAGAACCCGTCGGTCAGGCGCCAGGAACGGCGCATCGCGGTGCCGATGCCGGCACCCTCGAGCACGATGACGCTCGGAACGAGTGAGAGCTTCGTGCCGAGCCACGCCACGACGACGAACACGCCCAGCCCGGCGAACAGCAGCACGAGGACCGTGACGATGATCGTCACGGGATCGAAGAACGTCGCGACCACGATGATGGCGACGAAGGCGGCGAAGATGAGGACGATCGCGGCGGTGATCATCGCGGTCCAGCCGAGCAGTGGCCAGATGCGCTTCGCCGCACGTTTCCAGAGCGCGCCGAATCGAAGCCGTTCGCCGAGCGTGCCGCTCGCCACCTCGATGACCATCACGCCCTGCAGGAACGCGCTCGCGATGAGGGAGACGATCACCGGCACGAGCATCAGCAACAGGAATCCGCCGATCGCGCCCGACATCAGCGCATCGGCGTCGTCGGAGTTCGTGGCTCCCTCGACGCGGGTGATGATGAAGATCGAGAACGGCACGAAGACCGCGAGCGTCGCGACGACCGAGATGAGCTGCACCACGAGACCGGTGCCGAAGGTCGCGGCAGGATTGCGGCGGAGCACCTTGAACGGCGCCCAGAGCACCGTCCCGAAGCCGAGCGGGTGCAGCGGGATGAGACCGGGCTTCGGCGGGGGCGTCCAGCCCAGCGTGCCGACGGACTGCGGCGCCGGGGCCGCCCAGTTCTCCACCGGGGGAGCAGGCCAACCGCCCGGCGCCTGTGCCGGCTGGGGAATCGGCGTCTGTGGAGCCTGCGCCGGGCCAGGGTTGGGGGCGGAGGCGCCGCCGGGCGCCTGCCAGTCGTGGTCTGACACCTATGGGGCTCCTTCCGGCGGATTCCACCATGCTCGCACATTTCGTCCGGCCGCCGATGCCCCTCCACCGGGCGCTCGGGTAGCCTGCAGGCAGTGACCGACTACGCTTGACGCACTGGTTTCGGCCGCGGGCCGGCAGTGCTGACAGGAATGAACGGATGACTCCACGCGTACTCGTCGTCGACGACGACACGGCCCTGGCCGAGATGATCGGCATCGTGCTGCGCACCGAGGGCTTCGAGCCCTTCTTCTGCGGCGACGGCACGAGCGCTCTCGCGGCGTTCCGCGAGACGAGGCCAGACCTCGTGCTGCTCGACCTCATGCTGCCCGGCATCGACGGCATCGAGGTGTGCGGGCGCATCCGTGCCGAGTCGGGCACGCCGATCATCATGCTCACCGCGAAGACCGATACGGCCGACGTCGTCAAGGGACTCGAATCGGGTGCCGACGACTACATGGTGAAGCCGTTCAACCCGAAGGAGCTCGTCGCCCGCATCCGCACCCGGTTGCGCCCGGCACCCGATCCGGTCGCGGCGACCCTCGGCATCGGCGACCTCACCATCGACGCTGCTGGTCACGAGGTCCTCCGCGGAGAGACCCGCATCAACCTCACGCCGCTCGAGTTCGACCTGCTGCTCACGCTCGCCTCCAAGCCGCAGCAGGTCTTCACGCGCGAGATGCTGCTCGAGCAGGTGTGGGGCTATCACTACAAGGCCGACACGCGCCTCGTGAACGTGCACGTGCAGCGACTCCGCGCGAAGGTCGAACACGATCCCGACAACCCGCGCATCGTGATGACCGTGCGCGGCGTCGGCTACCGAGCCGGCGCGACCACCTAGGCGAGCGGATGTCGCAGGCGGAGGCCCCGGCCTTCTTCAGCACGGGATCATGGCGCGAGCTGATGGCTCGCGCTGCCGCCCTGCCTCGGCAGGTGACCGAGCTCTGGCGGCGCTCCCTGCAGTTCCGCACCGTCGTCATCACGCTGGCGCTCTCATCGCTCTCGATCTTCGTGATCGGGCTCTACATCTCGTTCAGCGTGGCGTCGGGGCTCTTCCAGACCCAGCTCGACGACGCGCTCGACGACGCCAACAATGCGACCATCGCGGCCGAGAGCATCCTCGAGGCGGCCGACGCCGCCGATCGCGATTCACTGCCGCAGGTGATGGCGCAGGTCGAGAGCTCGGTGCGCACGGTCTCGGGCAGCTCCGCGATCGGGTACTTCCGGCCTGACGACGCGTCGAGCGGCGCGCCGCCGACCCGCATCGCGCGGAATCTAAGCAAGGTCGTCACTCCGGAACTGCGCGAGCAGGTGCGAACAGGCGACGGCGCACAGTACTGGCAGTCGGTCTCCCTCGAGGGCGACGACGGCGCAGGCGACCCCGGCATCGTCGCCGGCAGTACGATCTTCGTGCCCGGCGCCGGAGAGTACGAGCTCTTCATCGGCTACAACTTCGCGGCGGCGCAAGAGACGCTGGCGTTCATGCAGCTCGTCGGTCTGATCGGAGCGGCGGCACTGCTCGTGCTCCTCAGCGCGATCACCCTGCTCGTCGTGCGCTGGGTCATCGAGCCGATCCGCTCCGCGGCGACCACGAGTCGCCGGCTGGCTGCGGGCGACCTCGGTGTGCGCATGCCCGAGAAGGGCGAAGACGAGCTCGCGACGCTCGCGGCCTCGTTCAACGGCATGGCCGACAGCCTGCAGGCGCGCATTCGCGAGCTCGCCGAGCTCTCGGTGATGCAGCAGCGGTTCGTCTCCGACGTGTCGCACGAGTTGCGCACCCCGCTCACGACCATCCGGCTCGCCGGAGACGTGCTCTACGGCCAGCGCGAGGACTTCCCCGGCCCCACTTCCCGCACCGTCGAATTGCTGCACACGCAGACCGAGCGGTTCGAGACGCTGCTCTCCGACCTGCTCGAGATCAGCCGGTACGACGCGGGTTCGATCGAACTGGCGACCGAACCGACGAACCTCGTGCATCTGGCGGGCGACGCGATCGAGTCGATGCACGAGCTCGCGCACAGCCGCGGCAGCGAGTTGCGACTCGATGCCCCCGGCGGTCACCTCGACGCGAAGGTGGACCCGCGCCGCATCCGCAGGATCGTGCGCAATCTGCTCGGCAACGCCATCGAGCACGGCGAAGGCCGTCCCATCGTCGTGGCCGTCGACAGCAACGAGAGCGCCATCGCGCTCTCGGTGCGCGACTACGGCCTCGGCATGACCGCCGATGATGCGGCTCGCGTGTTCGACCGTTTTTGGCGGGCCGACCCGAGCCGCACTCGCACGATCGGCGGCACCGGCCTCGGCCTCGCGATCGCCCTCGAAGACGCCGTCGCTCACGGCGGCACCCTCGAGGTGTGGTCCCGACGCGGCTCGGGAACGGTGTTCCGCCTCACCCTGCCGCGTGACGCCGCCGACGCAGAGGTGGTCTCACCGTTGCCGCTCGAGCCCGATGACATCGATGCGAATGGACCGCCGCGGACCGGGGTGGTACGCGCTGTCGAGACGGAGACGAAGATCGAGACGGATGCCGCGGGGCGGGCGGCTGCAGCGAGGCGGGCCGATGCCCGGCGGGAGGTGCACGATGCGTAGACGTGTGATCGGGGCGTCCGTGGTGCTCGTCCTCTCGGCGCTGCTCGTCGGCTGCGTTTCGATACCGAGCTCGGGCGGAGTGAATGCGGGCGGGCCGGCGGCCAACGAGGAGCCCCCCGAGCTCGACACGATCGTGCCGCCGCCCGCGAAGGATGCGACGCAGGAGGAGATCCTGCAGGGGTTCTTCGCGGCGGCGGCGAGTCCGCGTAACAACTACCAGGTGGCACGTCAGTTCCTGACGCCGGCGTTCTCCGAGGAGTGGCGCGCCGGTGATGCTACGACGATCGACGTGCGGGCCGACCGCGAGTTGACGACGGTGAGCGAGACCTCGATGGCCGTCGAAGCGACTCCGGCGGCGTCGCTCACCGAGAGCGGGCAGTACGACGTGTCGGAGTCCAGCGCGCCGCTCTCGTTGTCGTACACCTTCAAGCAGATCGACGGGCAGTGGCGCATCTCGGCGGCGCCGCCGGGTCTGCTCATCGACGAGACGACGTTCACCCAAGTCTTCCGAAGCTACGCCCTCTATTTCTTCGACCAGGGTTTCGACCACCTGGTGCCCGACCTCCGCTGGTTCGCCGGCCGCGATTCGGCGCAAACGAGCATCGTGCGGGCGCTGCTCGCCGGCCCCGCGGAGTGGCTCGACCCCGGGGTGGTCTCGGCGTTCCCCGACGGTGCACGACTCGACTCTGCGTCGGTGCCGATCGCAGGCCGAGAGGCCAGCGTCGACCTCTCCGGAGCTCCGTCCGACGACGTCTTGACGGTGCAGCGCATGGAGTACCAGTTGCAGCAGAGCCTCGATGGCGTTCCCAATGTTGACGGGGTCGCGCTGTCGCTGAACGGTGTCGCGCAGGACGTTCCCGAACTCTCGCCGGCCCCGCTGAGGAATTCGCCCGTCGATCCGCGCCCCGTAGTCTTCGACGGCACGACGTTCGGCTATCTCGCTGCGTCGAGCGAGGGCATCGAACAGATCCCCGACGTCTCGCCGCAGGTCGAGTCGCTCGCGCCCACCGGCGTGTCGCTCGGGGCGGGAGGCGAGGCCGCTGCGGTGCGCAACGCCGAGGGGGTCTCTCTCGTGCGCGCCGGCGAGGAGCCGGTGCTGCTCGATCCGCGCGACGGGCTCATCGTGCCGGCCATCGACGGCGCGGGATACGTCTGGTCGGTGCCCGCCGCCAACCCCGATCAGCTGGTCTGGTTTCCGGCCGACGGATCGGCAGAGGGCGTGCAGATGCCGGTGCCGTGGACGGCATCGTCGATCGCGGCGCTCGAGATCTCGCGGGACTCCACTCGCCTCGTCGCCCTGCTCGGCGACGGCGCGAGCACGCACTTCGTCGCCGCATCGATTCAGCGCGATGCCGCCGGCGTGCCGATCGCCCTGAGCACGGTCACGCTCGGCCTCGCGGATGTCGCGGGCGTACCCCTCGACGTCACGTGGCTCGATGCCCGTACGGTCGCTTCGCTCACGGCGCTCCCCGGCGGCGGCACGCGAGTGATCACGCAGGAGCTCGGTGGCTTCGCCCTGCCGAGGCAGGGGCCCGAGGGCGGCATCGCCATCGACGGCGGCAACAGCGTGCGCGACATTCGGGTGCTGCTCGGCAACGGCGACCTCGACGCGCCGAGCGGCGTCGGCTGGCAGGCGCGGGCGAGCGGCATCCGGCTGCTCGCGGCGCAGCAGCCGGACTGATCCGACCCGTCCTCCACAGGACCCGATCGGGCGCCGTCGTGCGGTGCGTGCGGCAGGTCAGGTCAGGCCCGCTCGGGTCGCACCAGAGTCATTCCATGGATCACGGGCTCGAGGCCGCGCGCCGCACCGTTCGAACGCGACTGCTCGACCTCGGCGGGCCCGTCGGCGATGCAGCGCGCGACGCCGTCGCCGTCCTGTTGCCGGTGACCTGCTCAGGCTGCGGGGAGCCCGACCGAAGCGTCTGCAGCGACTGCCGCCGCTCGCTCGTCGCACGCCCGCGTCGGGTGGAGCGCGCCGGCATCGAGATCTGGGCGGGCCTCGAGTACGCCGGCATCGTCGCCGCGGTCCTCGGCGCGTTCAAGGACGGCGGGCGCACCGATGCCGCGCGGGCACTCGCGCCCGCCCTGCACGCGACACTGCTCGCCGCGCTCGCCGAGGTTCAGAACGGTCGGCCGATCGAGGTGTGCACGATTCCCTCGTCGCCCACCGCGCGGCGTTCGCGCGGTTACGTCCCCGTCGAGGTGCTGCTCGGGCGATGCGGCATCCGCTCGACGCCGGTTCTCGCCCTCGCGCGGGAGCATGTCGATCAGGCGGGCCTCGACGTCGATGCCCGACGGCGGAACGCGATGGGTGGACTGGTCGCCCGGGGCGGTCGCAGGTGGAGCCTGCACGCGGCAATCGGCGCGGAACCACCGGCCGCCGACCTCAGAGGGCGCCGTTTCGTGCTCGTCGACGACATCGTGACGACGGGCTCGACGCTCGCTGAAGCCGTGCGTGCGCTCGCCACGGCCGGCGCCGAGACGGCGGCGATCGCGGTGCTCGCCGAGACGCCGCGGAGGTTCCCGCGACGTGCAGGGATCTCACGGGAAACGTTCCGTGACTTTGCCGCGCAAGGGGGCTACCGTGGCAGGACAGGCGTGGTCGATCCACCCTTCAGAACCGGGTGACACGTCGGTGAACGGAGGTCGTCATGGAACTGAACATCGTCGGACGAAACCTGGGGATCACGGACCGATTCCGCGCGTACGCGGCGGAGAAGTCCGAGAAGGTGACGCATCTGGCCGAACGCGCGATCTCACTCGACGTGAAGCTCAGCCGTCACAACGAGAAGAACGGCAACCCCGGCCCCGACCGCGTGGAACTCACTCTCGTCGGCAAGGGACCAGTGGTCCGGGCCGAGGCAGACGGCTCCGACAAGTACGCGGCGTTCGACGTCGCGCTCGGGCGATTGCTCGAGCGCATCCGGCGGGCGAAGGACCGCCGCAAGGTGCATCGCGGCGGGTCTCGTCGACCCACCTCGCTTCGCGAGGCGACCGATGGCGGATTCTCCGACGTCGGCGTGCAGGCCGCGGCATCCGAAGTGCTCGCGCAAGTGCGAACCGGCAGCATTCCGGTCGTCGACGAAGCCGAGCCGCACGTTGAGGAAGACGAGGTGTACTGCCCCGTCGTCATCCGGCGCAAGGTGTTCGCCTCCACGCCGATGACGGTCGACGACGCCCTGTACTTCATGGAACTCGTCGGGCACGACTTCTACCTCTTCGTCGACGCCGAGTCGGGTCGGCCGAGCGTGGTCTACCGGCGCAAGGGCTGGGACTACGGTCTGATCGGAATCGACGAGCAGGCCGAAGAGCGATCGCCCGCGACCTCGCCCGTCGATCTTCAGCGGGCGAGCGCATGACGCCAGCGCGCTGAGCGGCCGGCTCGACGGTTCGCCGCCCCGAGCCTGCCGCCCCTGTGTCCTGAGCCCGTCGGAGGACATCGGCTTCGCCGGTCCTTCGGCGGGCCAGGGCGCCCGGCCTGTTCACCGCTAGCATGGCTATGATGGCCGTCTGCATGGCGGCAACGGGCGTGCCCGGCTTCGACCCGCGGCCGTGCGCCCAACGACAACAGGAGAACATTCGTGGCTTCGATTCTGGAAAGGGTCCTCCGCGTCGGTGAGGGCCGAACCCTCAAGCGGCTGGAGAACTACGCAGCGGCGATCAACGCCCTCGAAGACGGATTCAAATCCCTCAGCGACGACGAACTGCGGGGCGAGACCGTCGAGCTGCGTGAGCGCTACTCCAACGGGGAATCGCTCGACGACCTGCTGCCCGAGGCGTTCGCCGCGGTGCGCGAGGCCAGCCGTCGTACTCTCGGCCTGCGTCACTTCGACGTACAGCTGATGGGCGGCGCCGCCCTGCACCTCGGCAACATCTCCGAGATGAAGACCGGTGAGGGCAAGACCCTCGTCGCGACCACTGCTGCGTACCTCAATGCGCTCACGAGCCGCGGCGTGCACATCATCACGGTCAACGACTTCCTCGCGAGCTATCAGTCCGAGCTCATGGGCCGTGTCTTCCGCGCGCTCGGCATGACCACCGGATGCATCGTGGCCGGCCAGAACCCCCAGGTCCGTCGCGAGCAGTACGCCGCCGACATCACCTACGGCACGAACAACGAGTTCGGCTTCGACTACCTGCGCGACAATATGGCGTGGCAGGCGAGCGACATGGTCCAGCGCGGCCACTACTTCGCGATCGTCGACGAGGTCGACTCGATCCTCATCGATGAGGCCCGCACCCCGCTCATCATCTCCGGCCCGGCGTCAGGAGAGGCCAACCGCTGGTTCACCGAGTTCGCCGGCCTCGCCAAGCGGCTCGTGCCCGATGTCGATTTCGAGGTCGACGAGAAGAAGCGCACCGTCGGCGTGCTCGAACCCGGCATCGAGAAGGTCGAAGACTATCTCGGCATCGACAACCTGTACGAGTCGGCGAATACGCCGCTCATCTCGTTCCTCAACAACTCGATCAAGGCCAACGCACTCTTCAAGCGCGACAAGGACTATGTGGTCATGAACGGCGAGGTGCTGATCGTCGACGAGCACACCGGCCGCATCCTGGTCGGCCGCCGCTACAACGAGGGCATCCACCAGGCGATCGAGGCGAAAGAGGGTGTGCAGGTCAAGGCCGAGAACCAGACCCTCGCGACCGTCACGCTGCAGAACTACTTCCGCCTGTACTCGAAGCTCTCCGGCATGACCGGTACCGCCGAGACCGAGGCCGCCGAGTTCATGGCGACCTACAAGCTCGGCGTGGTCGC
Source organism: Agromyces sp. GQ35 (assembly GCF_059758475.1). Lineage (NCBI taxonomy): Bacteria > Bacillati > Actinomycetota > Actinomycetes > Micrococcales > Microbacteriaceae > Agromyces > Agromyces sp. GQ35. Next base: position 2,460,900 of record NZ_JCAXEO010000001.1, read on the forward strand.
GATTCCCACCAACAAGCCGATGGTGCGCATCGATCAGCCCGACCTCGTCTACAAGAACGAGGAGGCGAAGTTCGCCCAGGTCGTCGAAGACATCGTGGAGCGGCACAAGCAGGGCCAGCCGGTGCTCGTCGGTACCACCAGCGTGGAGAAGAGCGAGTACCTCTCTCGCCTGCTCGCCAAGAAGGGCGTCCGGCACGAGGTGCTGAACGCGAAGAACCATGCGCGCGAGGCCGCGATCGTTGCTCAGGCCGGCCGGCACGGCGCGGTCACCGTCGCGACGAACATGGCCGGTCGAGGCACCGACGTCATGCTCGGCGGCAACGCCGAGTTCATGGCTGTGCAGCTCATGCACGAGCGTGGCCTCAGCCCGGTCGACACGCCCGAGGAGTACGAGGCTGCTTGGGACGAGGTGTTCGAAAAGGTCAAGGCCGAGGTCGCCGTCGAGGCCGAGAAGGTGCTCGAGGCCGGCGGGCTCTACGTGCTCGGCACTGAGCGTCACGAGTCGCGACGCATCGACAACCAGCTGCGCGGTCGCTCCGGTCGCCAGGGCGATCCCGGAGAGAGCCGCTTCTACCTCTCGCTCACCGATGACCTCATGCGCCTCTTCAACGCGGGCGCCGCCGAGAGCCTGATGTCCCGTGGTGTTCCCGACGACGTCGCCATCGAGTCGAAGGTGGTCTCACGTGCCATCCGTTCGGCGCAGTCGCAGGTCGAGGCGCGCAACGCCGAGATCCGCAAGAACGTGCTGAAGTACGACGATGTGCTGAACCGCCAGCGCGAGGCCATCTACGGCGATCGTCGGCACATCCTCGAGGGTGACGACCTGCACGAGCGCACGCAGAAGTTCCTCGAAGACGTCATCGACGAGGTGCTCGACAGCCACACGGCGGAGGGCACTCCCGAGGAATGGGACTTCGACGCGCTGTGGACCGAGCTCAAAACCCTCTACCCGATCGGCATCACCATCGACGAGGTCGTCGCAGAAGCCGGCGAGAAGGGTCGAGTCAACCGCGACTTCATCCGTCGCGAGATCCTCTCGGACGCCAAGGTCGCCTACGCTCGCCGAGAGGAGCAGCTGGGGTCGCCCGCCATGCGCGAGCTCGAGCGACGGGTCGTGCTCTCGGTGATCGACCGGCGCTGGCGCGACCACCTCTACGAGATGGACTACCTGAAAGACGGCATCGGCCTGCGTGCGATGGCGCAGCGCGACCCGCTCGTCGAGTACCAGCGCGAGGGCTACGCGATGTTCCAGCAGATGATGGGCTCGATTCGCGAAGAGACCGTCGGCTTCCTCTTCAACCTCGAGGTCGAGGTGGCTCCCCAAGCCGGGGCCGGGGCGACGATCCAGGCGAAGGGTCTCGGTCGACAGGGTGCTGCAGAAGACAAGCTGAGCTACTCGGCGCCGAGTGATGCCGGTGGCGTCGAGGTGCGAAACCAGCGCGGCCAGGTGCAGCAGGCCGCGACCCAGCGTGCGCGCCGTGCAGTCGCAGAGAGCCAGGCGCCGGCAGCTGAAGAAGCTCGCGGCGCATTCGGGCAGCGCACCGGCGGCGAGGTCGAGCCGAAGAATCGTGCCGAGCGTCGAGCTCAAGATCGCAAGGGTCGCTGACCCGTCGGCTCATCCCACGCGAGGGGCCCCGGCCCGGTGCAGTGCACCGGGCCGGGGACTCTCATTTGCTCGGCGCGCCCGCGTGGCCCGGGCGCGTCGGTACAGTGCGTCGCTCGCGGAGACGCGGGTCAGAGCACGCCGATGGCGCTGGCACGCCAGCGCTGATCGAAGCCCTCGATGCGGATGGCGACCGCTCGCGACCGCGCCTTCTGGTGCACCATCACGACCGCTTCGACGACGCCGTCGGCGGGTTCGCAGATGTGCACGCGGCCGACTGAGAATGCCGGCCGCTGGGGGGATTGCCCCTTGACTCGGCGGGCGCGTGCCGCGAGTACCACGCGCTTGGAGAGGTTGCGATAGACGTCGTCGTTCACCCACCTCGCGAGTTGCTCGAGATCGCGAGCGCCGGACAACGCCTCGATGATGCAGTGGGTGAGGTTGCGCAGCATCGGCTCAGGGTCGGGCAGTTCGGTGCGGCGCGCGGGTTGGCGCGCGAAGTACTCGTCGTCATCGTCGAGGTAGTGCGCTGCGGATCCTCGGATCACTGCGGTTCGGATGGCGATCGCGTCGCGTGCGGTCATCTGTGCTCCAACGGGGAGGAGGGTTCGCCTGCCCTTCGGCGTGGCGATGGGATCACCCCCGGATGGGGGACATCCGGGGGTCCCTGAATGAACCGTATTGAGGGCCCGGAACCGTGTCAAGAGATTTCCGCGCCTGTGGAAAACGTTCCTGCCCGTTCATCGATGCCTGTAGCGTCGCTGCATGCGCTGGGACCTGTTGTTCGACGACCTCGAGTCGCAGATCGACCAAGACCAGCGCGATGAGGAACGAGCGCTCGCCATCGAAGAGGAGCGCTTGCGACTCGGCCGTCTGACGCTTCGCGATCGACTCGCGGCCATCGCTCGCTCGGCGTCCGACGACCCCGATGCGTTCGTCAGCATCGAGCTGCACGGTGGCCGCGTCCTCGCGCTCCGGCCTCAGGTCTTCGGCCGCGATTGGGTGAGTGGCCGTACCGTCGGCCCCGGTCCGGCGAGCCTGCAATGCGTGGTTCCGATCGCAGCGATCGCAGCGCTGCAGCCGACTCGAGATCAGCTGGAACCGAGCCTCGAATCCGTGCCGGAGGCAGCAGCACGTCTCGCCGAACGCCTTGGACTCCCGTTCGTGCTGAGAGACCTCTGTCGGCGCCGAACGCCGGTGCGGTTGAGCACCATCGACGGCGTGACGCACGGGACGATCGATCGAGTCGCGCGCGACCATGTCGACCTCGCATTGCACGAGCCGGGCGCGAGCCGGCGTGAGAACGCGGTGCACGGCTACCGCATCGTGCCGCTCTCGCGGCTGCTCGTGGTCGACTTCCGCTGACACGGTCGACGCCGCCACGGCTCAGTTCCTCACGCCACGGCTCGTCCCGATACGCGAAGGCCCTGGTCAATCGATGGGACGGATGCGTCCGTTGCGCACGCCCGAGAGCTCGACGATGTTCGCGTATTCGCCCTGGTTCCACGCCGCGTGCTTGCGCGTCTCTTCGTATTGGAGCTCGATCCAGACCTCGAGCTGCGAGCGCTCGATGCGCCAGGGCCCGGCCGTACCGACCCGGATCGCCGGCAACTCGCCGGAGCGAACCAGCTCGTCGACGGTCGCCACATCGACGGAGAGAATCTCGGCCGCGTCTGCGAGCGTGAGGAAGCGGCCGATCTCGTCGCCCGAACCTGGAGAGGTCATGACTCGATTATCGACCGATCACGGGTCGGTCGGGGTGACTGTGGATAACTTCCGGCCAGACTCCCGGCTTCGGGTGACGATAGACGCCGGCGCGACACGCGCGCCGCTGAAGGGAACGTACAGGATGGCACGTCGACAGGAACGAGGAGAGCGAGGCGCCCTCCGACTCGACCCGCGACTCATCATCGGGATCGTGCTCATCGCCGGGTCGACGCTCGGCGTCTGGACCCTCGTGTCGGGCCTCGACGACGGTGTCGAGGTCTACGTCGCTCGCGACACGCTCACGCCAGGCACGCGCATCCACGTCGGCGACCTCGCGACGGAGTCGGTGCGCCTCGGCTCGACCGGGGCGCAGTATCTCGCCGTCGGCGATGTTCCGGCCGAGGGCCTCGTCGTCGCGCGCACGGTCAACGCCGGTGAACTCGTACCCGAAGCCTCCGTCGATGACGCTGATCGCACCGGGCTGGCGACCGTCGTCGTTCCGAGCAGGGGCCCGCTCGCGGCCGAGATCGCCGCCGGGGCGAGGGTCGACGTCTGGACCGCGAAGCAGGTCGAACGCGGAGGATTCGAGCCACCCTCGGTGCTCGTCTCGGGCGCAGAGATCGCGGGCATCATCGAGAGCGAGGGCATGGTCTCGACCGACGGCGTCTCGGTCGAGCTCCTGATCCCGCGCGAGAAGGTCGCTGCCCTGCTCGAAGCGCTGGCCGCGGGCGATGCGATCGATCTCGTGCCGGCGCGCTCGACGGGGGAGTGAGGTGGCACGCCTCGCCCTCGCGCTCGACGGCGCGACCGAAGATCGCCTCCTCGCCGACATCGTCGAGCACGGTCACACGATCCTCGCTCGGCTCGTCGGCTGGCGCGACCTCCTCGACAGCCTCGATGTGCTCGCGCCAGAGGTCGCCATCGTCGGCGGTGGCAGGGGCACGCTCAGCGCCGAGCTGCTGACCACGTGCGACGAGCGCGGCGTCAGACTGGTGGCGCTCGCCGCGAGCGACGCCGAGCGCAGCCACGCGGCGCAATTGGGCCTGCACGAAGTCGTCGATGGCGCAGCGCCATGGAGCGAGATCGAGACGCTCGTGAGCGGCGGCGTGCCGGTGCCGTCGCGTCTCGGCGACCTCCGCGTGAGCCGCGACCGCGCCGCATCCGTCATCGCGGTCTGGGGCCCGGGCGGTGCGCCCGGGCGCAGTACTCTCGCCGTGAACCTCGCCGCTGAGATCGCGGCGACGGGGCACACTGTCGCGCTCGTCGACGCCGACCCGTACGGCGGCGCGATCGCACCCTCGTTGGGCTTGCTCGACGAGGCGCCCGGGTTCGCTTCAGCGTGCCGGCTCGCGGGGGCCGAAGCGCTCGATCGCCCAGAACTCGAACGCATCGCCCAGCGGTACTCGGCGCCGCGGGCCGCGTTCAACGTCTTCACGGGGCTGGTCGGCCCGAGCCGCTGGCCGGAGCTCTCGCGCGAGCGCGTCACGGCGGCGCTGGGCACGATGCGGTCGTGGGTCGAGTACGTCGTCGTCGACACCGGCTTCAGCCTCGAGCACGACGAGGAGCTGACGAGCGATCAGTTCGCCCCCAGACGCAATGCCGCCACCTTCGCCGCGCTCGCCTCGGCGGATCGAGTGATCGCGGTGGGCCTGGCCGACCCCGTCGGGCTCTCGCGACTTCTGCGGGGGCATGGTGAGCTGGTCGAGATCGTCGAGCCCGAACGGGTCGATGTCGTGATCAACCGCGTGCGCACCAGCGCGCTCGGCATCGACGCTCATGCCCAAGTGCGCCAGACGCTTCGCCGCTTCGGGGGCGTCTCCGAGGCGACGCTTCTTCCGCATGACGCCAAGGCGACCGATGCTGCGATCCTGACGGCGCGAACCCTGCGCGATGCCGCACCGCGGTCCCCGTTGCGCGCCGCGATCCGCGACTACGCGCTCGAAGGCCTGCTTCCCGTGCCGCAGCCGGCGCGGCGTCGGGGCTTCGCGTTTCCGGCATTGCGCCGGGCTGCGACAGGCTGAGCGCCTTCCCGCAGTACGCTTGTTCGGTGTCGACCCTCAGTGATCTCGTCCTCGCCCAGGGCCGCAGCAGTCAGGCCGACGTCGATTGGCTGCACATGCTCGTCGGCGACCTGCAGTTGCTCGCCGATCTCGCGTTCGCCGATATCGTGCTGTGGGTTCCATCGGGTGACGACGCGTTCGTCGCGGTCGCCCATGCGCGGCCCTCGAGCGCCGCGACGCTGTTCTACCGGGACTTCGTGGGACAGGAGATCAAGCCCCAGTGGCGTGAGCTCGTCGGCCAGGCGTACGAGAGTGCACGCATCGTCGATTCATCCGCCCCCGACTGGTACGAGGAGATGCCCACTCGGGTGCGGGCCGTGCCCGTCATGCGGCGGCTCACCACAGGGGGTACCAACGTCGCCCCGGCTCCGGTGGCCGTGATCACCCGCCACACGAACCTCGGCGCCACCCGTACGCCGAGTCGGCAGGAACTCACGTTCAACGAGTGCGCCGAAGAGCTCTTCCAGATGATCGCCTCCGGCGACTTCCCCGATCTCGGAGCCCCGACGGGGCCTCGCCGCGGCGCTCCACGCGCCTCCGACGGCCTCATTCGGCTCGATGTCGACGGCATCACGACCTTCGCGAGCCCGAACGCGCTCTCGGCCTTCAACCGCATGGGCTTCGATGACGAGCTCGAGGGCGAATCGCTCGCCGAGGTGACCACGCGACTGCTCGCAGGCAAGCTCGTCGTCGATGAATCGCTCCCGCTCGTGGTCACGGGCCGGGCTCCGTGGCGCACCGACGTCGAGTCGCGCGGTGTCACCGTGTCGCTTCGCGCCATCCCGATTCGTCATCGGGGCGAGCGCATCGGAGCCATCGTGCTGAGTCGCGACGTCACCGAGCTCCGCCACCAGGAGCAGGAACTCATCACGAAAGACGCGACGATCCGCGAGATCCATCACCGGGTGAAGAACAACCTGCAGACGGTCGCCTCCTTGCTGCGCATCCAGGCCCGCCGCACTCACTCGAACGAGGCGCGCGAGGCGCTCACGCAGGCCATGCGCCGCGTGGGCGCGATCGCCGTCGTGCACGACACGCTCTCCGAGGGTCTCACGCAGAACGTCGACTTCGATGCGGTCTTCGACCGTGCGCTGCTGCTCGTCGCCGAGGTCGCCTCCGCGCACAACACCACGGCGCATCCGAAGCGCTCGGGTTCGTTCGGAGTGCTGCCGAGCGAGTACGCGACGCCGCTCGCCCTCGCCCTCACCGAGCTCGTGACGAACGCGGTTGAGCACGGTCTGGCCGGTCAGGAGGGCGATGTCGAGATCACCGCCGACCGCTCGCCGACGACCCTCACCGTGCAGGTGCGCGACACCGGTTCGGGCCTGCCCGAGGGCAAAGTCGGTGAAGGACTCGGCACGCAGATCGTGCGCACCCTGATCCAGGGCGAGCTCGGCGGAACGATCGACTGGCACACCGTCGTCGGCCGCGGCACCGAGGTCACGATCGACGTGCCGTTGCGCTGGATCGCGGCGGTCTGACACTCGGTCGACGGCTGCCGGTCGCCCGGCGGATCGCGCGCGGAGCTTCAGCGTCGGGTGGCCCGGGGCTCGCCCTGCGACTCAGGCGCGGCCGTTGCCGCCCATGAGAGCGAAGAGGTCACCGACCTCACCGAGGTGCGCGAGCTTCTCGGGGTTCAGCTGGTTCCCGATGACCTGAACAGAGCCGCCGTCGAACTGCACCATGACGACGCTGAGCAGGGCGCCATCCGGGCCGTGCACCCACAGCGCCGGGGCGCCGTTCGTCGATCGGCGTTCGAAGCTCATTCCGAGGTGAGCGCCGCGTCGAACCAGCCCGGTGAGGAATCGGGCGACGGCCACCGCGCCGTGCACCGGCTGGCGGATCGCCGGAACCCTGCCGCCACCGTCGCCGTAGAACACGACGTCGTCGGCGAGCGCCGCGACGAGGCGATCGATATCACCGGCCTCGAGCGCGGCGAAGAACGCGTCGGCCAGGAGCGTGTCGCGGTCGGCCGCGCCATCGAATCTCGGGCGCCCATCGGCGATGCGCGCCTTCGCCCGGTGGAAGATCTGGCGGCACGCGGGCGCGTCGCGATCGACGATCTCCGCGATCGCCGGGTAGTCGAACGCGAACACCTCCCGAAGCAGGAACACCGCACGTTCGACGGGGCCGAGACGCTCCAGCACGGCGAGGAAGGCGAACGAGAGGGTCTCGTCGCGTTCGATGCGGTGCGACGGGTCCGCGTCGTCGTCGGGCAGGGGCTCTGGCATCCAGGGGCCGACGTAGATCTCGCGATTGCGACGCGCCGACTTCAGCACGTCGATCGCGAGCCGTGTGGTCACCGTGACCGCGAAGGCGTCGGGGTTTCGGATGGCCTCACCGGCTGCCTGCCGTTCCTGCAGCCGCACGTAGGCGTCTTGTACGACGTCTTCCGCCTCGACGACGCTGCCGAGCATGCGGTAGGCCACTGAGAACATCAGCGGACGCAGCGCATGCTGCGCCTCGCTAGTGATCGTCATGTCTTGAGAATGTCACATCGCGTCGAGCGGTCACAAAAGTGTCGAGCGGTCACAAAAGTACGGCATCGCTCGTCGGAGGGGGTGAGAGAGAAGGAGACCGAACTATGCGAGTGTTCATCGCCGGCGCAACAGGCGCCATCGGATCGAGGTTGGCGCCCCTGCTCGCGGCTGCCGGCCACGAGGTGGTCGGCACCTCGAGGAGCGCTGATCGATTGGGGGCGATCGAGGCGACAGGCGTGCGAGGGGTGGTGATGGATGGCCTCAACGCTGCATCCGTGCGTGCTGCCGTGCTCGACGCCCGCCCCGACGTCATCGTGCACGAACTCACCGGCCTGGCCGGGCCGCCGCTCGATTTCAAGCACTTCGACCGCTCCTTCGCCGCGACGAACGAGCTGCGCACGCGCGGCACCGATCACCTGCTCGCGGCAGCCGCCGAGGCGGGAGTCGGCAGGTTCATCGCCCAGAGCTACGGTGGATGGCCGAATGAGCGCACGGGCGGTCCGGTGAAGACCGAGGAGGATCCGTTGGATCCGTACCCGACGGATGCTTCGCGCAAGACGATCGCGGCGATCCGGTACGTCGAGGCGGCGACCGCGGCCGTCGGCGGTCTCGCTCTGCGATACGGAACGCTGTACGGCCCCGGGCAGGCCATCGGGCGTGGAGGTGCGATGGTCGGGATGGTCTTGGCGGGCAGACTCCCACTGGTGGGTCGCGGCACCGGCATCACCTCGTTCTGCCACATCGACGACGCAGCATCAGCCACCGCTGCGGCCGTCACCGGTGGCGCCGCCGGGGTGTACAACATCGTCGACGATGAGCCGGCGCCGGTCTCGGAATGGCTTCCCGCGCTCGCTGAGGCCGTCGGGGCGAAGGCGCCGATGCGCGTGCCGGTGTGGATCGCGAAACCGCTGATCGGCGAGCACGGGGTGTCCTTCATGACGATGGTGCGCGGTTCGTCGAACGCGAAGGCCAAGCGCGAGTTGGCGTGGTCGCCGGCCTGGCCGAGCTGGCGAGACGGGTTCCGCACCGGCCTCGGGTGATCCCGGTGCAGTCGCCCGCCCTGCAGCCCGTCCGTCGGTTACCGACGGCCCGGCGCCAGGCCTGAGAACGCGACTCATTCCTATCTTGAGCCCCGCGCCGATTCCCGGCATACGCTGGGCCGTATGGCACACGATCACGACCACGCCGCGACGGCGAATCGCACCCGGCTCTGGGTGGCGATCGCCATCATCGGCGCGTTCCTGGTGGTGCAGCTGATCGGGGCGTTCTTCAGCGGGTCGCTCGCATTGCTCGCCGATGCCGGGCACATGACGAGTGACCTGATCGGCCTCGTCGTCGCCCTCGTCGCCGCGGTGGTCGCCGCTCGGCCGGCGACCGATCGCCAGACCTATGGGTATCGGCGGGCGGAGGTGTTCGGCGCGCTCATCAACGGCGTGATCCTCGTCGTCGTCGCGGTCTCGGTCGCGATCAGCGCCGTCGGCCGGCTCCTGACCGGTGCCGAAGGTGAGGCGCACGAGGTGCAGGGCGTGCCGATGCTCGTGGTGGCCGCCATCGGTCTCGCGGCGAACGTGGCCGCGATGCTGGTGCTGCGCGGTGGCGCGAAGGACTCGATCAACCTGCGGGGCGCATACCTCGAGGTGCTCGGCGATCTCATCGGCTCGGTGCTGGTCATCGCTGCGGCGCTCGTGATCGTGTTCACCGGCTTCGATGCGGCCGACCCGATCGCCTCACTCGCGATCGCCGCGCTCATCGTGCCGCGCGCGCTCTCGCTGCTCCGCGATGTGGCGCGGGTACTCTTCCAGTCGGCGCCGGCCGATACCGACGTCGCCGAGATCCGCACCCACATCTTGAGCACGACCGGGGTCGTCGCGGTGCACGACGTGCATGTGTGGGCGATCACTTCGGGGTCGCATGTCTTCAGTGCGCACGTCGAGGTCGAACCCGAGGTGTTCGCGTCGGGTCGCGCGGGGGAACTGCTCGATGAGCTCGGCGGATGCCTCAGCGAGCACTTCGACGTCGCGCACTCGACGTTCCAGCTCGAGCCGGCAGGGCGCGCCGAATTGGAGCAGCGGCAGCACCCGTGATCGGAACCGCGGCAACTGTCGAAGCTGCGTGAGCCGCCACAGCGTCTGCGACGACGGATGGCGGTGAGTTGCGCGCTACCGCTCGTCGGGGCCGCGGTCGAAGACCTCGGGGTCGAGCACGAGCTGCTCGGCCTCTTCGTGGTCGGTGACCACATCGGCACCGGCCGCTGCGGCCTTGCGTGCCTTGTGCGCCGACGAGAAGTAATGCCAGAGCGTCGGGATGAGGGTGAGCACCACCGCGCCGAGCAGGATGACATCGATGTACTCCTGCACGAAGTCCGCGATCGGCGGGATGTACCCGATGAGGAATCCGAAGTACGTGAGGCCGACACCCCAGATGATCGCGCCGATGAAGTTGTAGAGCGTGTATTTCTTGTAGTTCATGTGGCCGACGCCCGCGGCGACCGGCGCGAAGGTGCGTACGATCGGAACGAATCGGGCGAGGATGATCGCGAGCGCGCCGAATCGCTCGAAGAACGCGTTCGTGCGTTCGACGTTCTTGACGCTGAAGAGACCGGATTCCTTGCGTTCGAACACGCTCGGACCGAACTTGTGGCCGATGAGATACCCCACCTCGCCGCCGAGGAACGCGGCGAGTCCGATCGCGAGGCACACCCACCAGATGTCGACGCCGAAGACGAGCGAGGTGTGCGTGAGCAGTCCGGAGATGACGAGCAGCGTGTCGCCCGGCAGGAGGAACCCGACGAGGAGGCCCGTCTCGGCGAAGACGATCGCGCAGACCACGACGAGTGCCCACGGGCCGGCGCCGGCGATGATGGTCTCAGGATCGAGCCACGGAATGAGCGCGGTATGGATCACGGGAGGGATCTCCTGTCGTCGTGGGGCACGGCGCAGCGTCGACCAAGAAGGCGTAGCCAGCAGCGGTGTGGTGTTCGTTGCAGTCTACCGAGACCGGTTTGCGAGCGACATCCGACTGGAGGATGACCCGGCACGCTGGCCGTGGTCTGCAGGAAGGGTGCGCGGGCCGGGTCAGGCCGCGAGCGCCTCGAAGATCGCGCCGTTCAGTCGGAACGACTCGCGGACCTCGGCGACCAGCACGTCGACCTGCTCGGGCGACAGGGCGAGGTCGTTGATGGCTTCGCGGTAGCCGCGCTTGTAGCGCACCACGCCGTCTTCGGCGATCTCGAATCGGTAGAAGCCGAGCTGCTCGGGCGCTGCGCCGTAGTGCCGGGCCACGAGCCGCGCGATCGCCTGGCCGCCGGAGAGGTCGCCGAGGTAGCGGGTGTAGTGGTGCGCGAGGTAGCGGACGTCGTCGTCGGCGATCGCGCGGAGGTGTGCAGCGTACGCGGCGGTGGCCGCCAACGGCGGGTGCGTGGTGCGCCAGTCGGCGGCGCCGAGTGCGGCGAGGTCGGACTCGATGGCGGCCATGCGTGCGAGTTCGGGGTCGAAGATGGCAGGGTCGCCATCTCGACTGCCTCGTTGTTCGAGCGCCTCATACACCCACCCGAACTGCGCGAGATACCGCGTGTACTCCGCGAGCGAGAGCTCGCCGCCCATGAGCTGCACGATATAGCCACGCGACTCGGCGGCGCGGTGATCGTCGGCCGACGCCGCACGCACGAGCGCGGCGACATCGAGCGGCTGTGCATCGGAACGGGTCGAAGCGGGGGGAGCGATCGTCATGATGAGGCGACCCTTCGGGTTAGGTAAGGATTACCTCACTAGCCTAGAGGGCGTTCGGGCGCGAGGGAAGTGTCAGCGGTCGCGGAGTAGTTCGATCTCCTCGCGATTCACCGCGGCGGCTCGCGAGAGGAGTTCGTTGGCGAAGGCGAGCTGTTCGTCGGTCAGGGTGTCGAGGTAGGCGTTCCAGCGTGCGCCGACGCGCCCGTAGACCTCGCCGAAGCGGGCGAAGATCGCCGCGGCATCCGCGGTCACGATGACCCGGCGCCGGTCGTTCGGGTCTCGGTCGCGGCTGACGAGGCCCTCGCGTTCGAGTCGGTCGATGACCGTCGTGATGGCTCCGCCGGCGGTGAGTCCGGCGCGCTCGGCCAGCTCTCCGGGCGTGGCGGGCCCCTCGGCGAGCAGCAGGCCCGCGCACTGCAGGTCGGTGCTGTTCACTCCGCCCCACTTCGCGACGGTGTCTTGGAAGAGCACGGCGCGAGCCATGAACTCGCGCATCACCTCGCCGGCCCGCTCGAGCTCGCGTGCACGCGTTGACGGTTCGGTCATCGAACGCTACTCTCTCTATTATCGAGAGACTCGATTATCGAGACTCTTGCCCAATGCTCTACCGAAGGAGCATCCCATGCCACGCGCGCTCATCGTCGGAGGCGGGGTCGCCGGCACCGCAACCGCCCTGTTCCTCCAGCGAGCCGGATGGGAGGTCGAGATCTTCGAGGCGAAGACGGCACCTGACGACTACGCCGGCCTGTTCCTCAACCTCGCCACGAACGGGCTCGCGGTGCTCGACCAGCTCGGACTTCGGGAGCAGCTCGTCGAGGCGGGACATCGCGCGCCGCAGATGGTGATGTGGTCGAGCACGGGAAAGCGACTCGGCACCGTGCCGAACGGGCCGCCGGGTGCACCCGAGCGCGGGAGTGTCGTGGTGCGCCGCGGCATCCTGCATCGGGTGCTGCGCGAGGCCGTCACCGCAGCAGGCATCCCATTCCGGTTCGGCGCCCGCCTCGAACACATCGACGAGACGGATGCCTCGGTGCGCGCGACCTTCGCCGATGGCAGCACCGCGACCGGCGATCTGCTGATCGGCGCCGACGGCGTCAGCTCGCCGACGCGCCACAAGATCGATCCCGATGCCCCGACACCCGCCTACAGCGGCCTCGTCGGGCTCGGGGGCTTCGCGCATGTGCCGGGGCTCGCGCCCACGCCCGGCGAGCAGCACATGGTGTTCGGGCGGCGCTCGTTCTTCGGGTACCTGGTGCGCGACGACGGAGAGGTCTACTGGTTCGCGAACGTCTCGCGCACCGAGATCGATCGCCCGGCAGTGCGCTCCGTGACCGGCGAGCAGTGGCTGGCGCAGCTTCGAGAGTTGCACGCAGATGACCCGCATCCGGTGCCGCAGATCCTCGAGCATGCGGTGGGAGAGCTCCGCGGCTACCCGATCGACGAGCTGCCGCACGTGCCCCACTGGGCGAGGGGGCGCCTGGTCGCCGTCGGCGATGCCGTGCACGCCATCTCGCCGAGCGCGGGCCAAGGCGCATCCCTGGCGCTCGAAGACGCGATCACGCTCGCACGGTGTCTGCGCGAAGAGCCCGACCACACGGCCGCGCTCGCGGAGTACCAGCTGCTGCGACAGGCTCGGGCCGAAGCGATCGTCGGCTACGCGCAGGCGATCAACGCGCAGAAGCGGGTCACCACGTCGCGGCTCGGCATCGCCGTTCGCGACGCGATACTGCCGATCTTCCTGCGGAAGGCGCGCGACGACACTCGCAATGACTGGCTGTACAACCACGAGATCGCGTGGACCGGACCCGTTGTCGGAGGCCGGCGGTAGCGTCTGCCGGATGAAGCACGGATTCATCTTCACCGGCACCGATCCTGAACTCGCGGTCGAGCTCGCGGCGCTCGCCGAAGCGCACGGCTGGCAGGGCTTCTTCGTGTGGGAGGGCATCTGGGCGACCGACCCGTGGGCCACGCTCGCGGCGGCCGCGATGGTGACCGATCGCATCCGGCTCGGCACCATGCTCACGCCGGTGCCACGGCGCCGCCCGTGGGAGCTCGCCGGGCAGACGATGACCGTCGACCGACTCTCGAAGGGTCGCGTCGTCCTCGCTGCCGGGCTCGGCGTGTCCGAGGCCGAGCCGAGGTTCTGGATCTTCGAAGACGATCCCGGGCGGCGGCACCGCGCAGAGCTGCTCGACGAATCGCTCGAACTCCTGCAGCACCTCTGGCGCGCGGAACCGTTCGAGTACGAAGGTCGGCACTTCCGGGCGCGACGCGCCGATTCGATGCTGCCGCCTGCGATCGTGCAGGAGCCGCGCATTCCGACCTGGGTCGTCGGCCTCTGGCCCCGCATGAAATCGATGCGACGCGTGGCCGCGTACGACGGGTGGATTCCGAATTACGCGCCGCCCGGCGCATCGCCATCGAGTCCCGAAGAGCAGGCGAGCCTCTACACCCCTGAGATCGCCGCAGAGGCGATCGCGTGGATCCGAGCCGAGCGCGCCGCAATGGGGCTCGCCGACCGTCCGTTCGAGGTCATTCACGAGGGCACCACGAGCGGCACCGACGCCGCCGCCGACGCGGCGCTCGTGCAGCCGTGGGCAGACGCGGGCGCCACCTGGTGGCTCGAGTCCGACTGGAGCGTTCCGGCCGATGCGGTCGCCGAGTACGCGCGCGAACGACTCCGCGCAGGTCCGCCACTCCAGTAGACCCGAGGCCGGCACGAGGCCGTCGCGAATCGGGGCGTGCTCAGCGACGGCGGTACTCGACCTCCGGCCGACCGGGGGTTCCGTACCGGCCGGCGCGCTCGACGACGCCGGAGTCGGCGAGATGCTCCAGGTAGCGGCGGGCGGTCACGCGCGAGAGGTCGAGCGTCGCAGCGAGCTCGCCGGCCGACATCGCGCCGGCAGGAGCGTCTCGCACGGCTGCGCGCACCCGGTCGAGGGTCTCGCGGGTGAGGCCCTTCGGGAGGTCGGTGCCTGAGCTGGTGCGGAGGGCGGCGAACGAGGCATCCACCTCCTGCTGGTCGGTGACGCCGGCCGAGCCCACCCGCGCGTGGTAGTCGCGATAGGCGTGCATCTTCTCGGCGAACGCCGCGAAGCCGAACGGCTTGATCAGGTACTGCACGATGCCGAGCGAGACGGCCGACCGCACGACGGCAGCGTCGCGCACCGCGGTCACCGCGATGACGTCGATCTCGATGCCGGCGGCGCGAAGCGAACGGCAGAGCTCGATGCCTGTCGTGTCGGGAAGGTTCACATCGAGGAGGATGAGGTCGAACGGGGGAGTGCGCCCCTCGCGGGCGTCTCGGAGCAGCCGGAACGCCTCGTGTCCGGTGTGTGCGATGCCGGCGGAGACGAACCCCTCGACCCTCGTGACATAGGCCGCGTGGGCATCTGCGGTGATCGGGTCGTCTTCGACGACGAGCACCCGAACGCGCTCAGTCATCGGGGCCCGCCTCCGCGACGGCAGATGGGGCGAGCACGATCGGCAGGCGAACCTCGAACATCGAGCCGAGCACCTGGATGTCGCCGCCGAGGCGTGAGACGGTCTGGCGCACGAGGGCGAGCCCGATACCGTGGCCGGCGGCCTGCTTCGTCGTGACGCCGAGCTCGAACACGCGGTCGCCGGCATCGGGGCCGCCACCGGTGTCACTCACCGAGATGTGCAGCACGCCGGCCTCCTGGTCGACGTCGACGGCCACATCGACGCGCGGTGCCGGGGTCATCGCCGCGGCGTCGAGGGCGTTGTCGATGAGGTTTCCCACGATCGTGATGAGGTCGCGGGCTGAAACGGACGTGGCCTCGAGCCGGTCGGGCAGCTCGAGCTCGAAGGCGATGCCGCGTTCGCTCGCCTGCGCGGCCTTGCCGAGGAGCAGGGCGAGCAGCACCGGTTCTTCGACGGCGGACAGGAGCCGGTCGGCGAGGGCCTGGCTGAGCGCGAGTTCGGAGCTCGCGAGCGCCGCGGCATCCGCTGCCCGATCGAGCTCGATGAGGGCGATGATCGTGTGCAGGCGATTCGCGAACTCGTGCGCTTGCGAGCGCAGGGCGTCGGAGAGCGTCGTCATCGTCTCGAGCTCACCGGTCAGCTCCTGCAGCTCGGTGTGATCGCGTAGCGTGGTGACCGAGCCGATTCGGCCGCTGGAGGCACCACCGGCGCCCCGGTCACGACGGCGCTCGCGCGCTCGATCGCGCGAGACGATGACGTCGCGGTCGACCACGAGCACGTGCGTCGGCGTGATCGCGATCGCGTCGACGACGGCATCGGCGCGCGAGAGCACCTCGGCGACCGCCGGCGGCAGGTCGAGCTCGGCGAGCGGCACCGGTGCCGGCTCGGCCGCGCGGTGTTCGCGACGTTCGCGCCGCGGCAGGCCGAGCAGCTCGGCGGCGCGGTCGTTGTAGAGCACCACGGCGTTCGAGCGGTCCTGCAGCACGAGTCCCTCGCCGATGGAGTGCATCACGCCCTCGTAGTACGAGAACATGCGACTCATCTCCTCTGCGCCGCGACCCCACGTGACCCGGCGCAGGTAGCGGCTCAGCACCCACGCGATGATCGCCCCGACGCCGATCATGGCGAGCGCCGCGAGCAGCACCGCTGCGATGCGCGCACCGAGCGCGACCTGCGTGTTCGAGACCGTGACGCCGACCGCGACGAGGGCGATCACCTCGCCGTCGTCGGCTTCGACCGGCACGACCGCGCGCACCGAGGGGCCGAGCGTGCCCGTGTACGTCTCGGTGAACTCGTCGCCGTCGAGGGCGCGGTCGATGTTGCCGAGGAACTCCTGCCCGATCTGCTCGGGATCGGGGTGCGTGTAGCGCACGCGGTCGGGCGCCATGATCGTGATGAAGTCGATGCCCGCCTCCGCCATCACGTCGAGTGCGTACGGCTGCAGGCGCGCCGAGGGGTCGGAGTTGCCGAGGGCGGTCTCGACGAACGGGTCGGCGGCGAGCGTCTCGGCGACGGCGAGGCTCTTCGCGGCAGCGTCCCGTTCGACATCGCCGCGAGCGTCGGCCCAGATCCACACGACGGTGAGCGTCGCGAGCGTCACGATCATCACCAGTTGCAGCGCGAAGAGCTTCGCGGCGATGCTCCAGCCCCGAACCCACCGCACCATGATCCACCTCGCTACGCCGCTCGAGATCACTCTAGACACGCGTGGGTTCGGCCGCCGCGAACAGTATGAACAGAACCGGATGCCGCGGCATCCGTGGTCGCATTCTGGGTCGATACCGACTCATCGCCGACCGGCGATGACCGACCACGGAAGGCAGACGGCAATGGCGCTCCAGTCTCAGACCTCGGGCACGAAGCCCCGACGGAGGATCGATTCCTCGCACTACCTCTACATCGCGGTCATCGTGGCCGTGCTCGCGGGCGTCACGGTGGGACTCGTCGTTCCCGACTTCGCCGTCGGGCTGAAGCCGATCGGCGACGCCTTCGTGCTGCTCATCAAGATGATGATCGCCCCGATCATCTTCTGCACGATCGTGCTCGGCGTCGGGTCGATCGCGAAGGCCGCCACCGTCGGAAAGGTCGGCGGGCTCGCGCTGCTCTACTTCATGGTGATGTCGACGTTCGCGCTCGGCATCGGTCTCGTGGTCGGCAACCTCATCCACCCGGGTGAAGGCCTGAACATCGGCAGCGCATCGTACGACACGAGCACGCTCGAGCCGAAGACCACGACCGAGTTCCTCCTCGGGATCATCCCCGTGTCGATGCTGTCGTCGCTCACCGACGGCAACATCCTGCAGGTGCTGTTCGTCGCCCTCCTCGTGGGCTTCGCGCTGCAGAGGATGGGGTCGAAGGGCGCGCCGATCCTCGGTGCGATCCGCCAGATCCAGGCCCTCGTGTTCCGCATCCTCGCGATGATCATGTGGGTCGCGCCGATCGGCGCGTTCGGCGCCATCGCGGCGGTCGTCGGCAACACCGGCGTTGCTGCCATCATCAGCCTCGGCACACTCATGATCGCGTTCTACATCACGTGCGCGATCTTCATCGTCGTCGTGCTCGGCTCATTGCTCTGGGCGGTCGCGCGGGTCAACATCTTCCGCATGATGAAGTACCTCGGCCGCGAGTACCTGCTCATCGTCTCGACGTCGTCGAGCGAGGTCGCGCTGCCTCGCCTGATCGCGAAGATGGAGCACGTCGGCGTCTCGAAGTCGGTCGCCGGAATCACGGTGCCGACCGGCTACTCCTTCAACCTCGACGGCACCGCGATCTACCTCACGATGGCGTCGCTGTTCATCGCGAGCGCGATGGGCACCCCGCTCGCGCTCGGCGAGCAGATCGGCCTGCTGATCTTCATGATGGTGGCCTCGAAGGGTGCGGCCGGCGTGACCGGCGCGGGCCTCGCGACGCTCGCCGGCGGTCTGCAGGCGCACCGGCCCGACCTCGTCGACGGCGTCGGCGTGATCGTCGGCATCGACCGGTTCATGTCGGAGGCGCGTGCGCTCACGAACTTCACGGGCAACGCCGTGGCCGCCCTGCTCGTCGGCACCTGGACGAAGGAGCTCGATCGCGAGCAGCTGCGCAGCGTGCTCGCCGGTGAGCGGCCCTTCGACGAGACGACGATGAGCGTCGACGACCACCTCTCGACCGACGAGCAGGTCGAGCTCGAGCTCGAGCAGCGCCCGTCGACCGAGGCGATCGCCGCGATCGTCGGCGAACTCGAGCACGAGAAGGCGGGGCAGGGCCGTGGCCGCTGACGTTCGCGTCGCCGCCGCGGCCCCGGCGGGCACCGTTTCGACGGTGCCCGCCGGGCTCGCCCGCTCCTGGCTGCTCGTGCCGGGGTCGGTGGACGACCTCCGGGGCAGGGCGGCCGCCTCCCGTGCCGATGTCGTCGTCGTCGACCTCGAAGACGGCGTCGCGGCGGCCGAGAAGGGGCGTGCACGTCGCGCCCTCGCTGCGGCTGCCGAGACCGGGCTTCGGCCGTGGGTGCGCATCGGTGACGCTGCATCCGATGAGTGGCGAACGGATGTCGCGCTCCTGCGCGGCCGTGACCTCGTCGCTGGCGTTGTGCTCGCCAAGGTCGAGGCGCCAGATCACGTGCGACGCACCCTCGATGCGCTCGACGGCGCGGTGCCGATCGTCGCGCTCGTCGAGAGCGCGCGCGGCATCGAGGCGGCGCTCGAGATCGCGGAGACGCCCGGCGTCTCGCGTCTCGCATTCGGCAGCGGTGACTTCCGCCGTGACACGGGCGCTGCCGACGGCCAGCTCGCGTTGCTCTACGCACGGTCGCGACTCGTCAGCACGAGTCGCGCCGCCGGCCTGCCGGGGCCGATCGACGGGCCGACCGTTCGACGCGAAGAGACGGTGCTGACGGATGCCTCGCAGCACGCGGCATCCCTCGGCATGACCGGTCGGCTCTGCCTCCGTGAAGAGCAGATCGATGCGGTGAACGCCGCTCTCAGCCCATCGGGCGACGAACTCGCGTGGGCGCTCGACGTGCTCGAGACGCTCGAGCGCTCCGGCATCCGCGATGGGAGCGACCTGCCCCGCATCGCGCGCGCACGGTCGATCTGCGGAGCGGCCGAGACGTTCGGCATCGAAGCGGTTGCCGCAGGCCCGCACCGCTCCGACTACGCGCGCTGAACGCTCAGTCGGAGGAGTCGTTCTTCGTGATCTCGTTGCCGTCGGCGTCGTACTCGATCCAGGCGTCGTCGATTTCCGGCGACTGGGACGGTGGGCGATTGGGATCCCGGTCGAGATCGAGCGGCTCTTCCAGTGGATCGACGAAATCGGTCATGGTCTGATCCTCTCCTGCGTGGGCTGCCGGTGATCCGACGCTAGCGCGTCCCGCGAAGGTGCGGTAGGGCTTGCGCGGCACGACTGCCTTCAGCGGCCGGGAGAGCGTGAATCGCCCCGCTCGGTGGAGCGGGGCGATTCACTTCGTCATCACCTGGTGTCAGCCGGCTGCGCGCTGCAGTCTGATCAGGCCGGTCGGGAAGCGATCGCGTGCCGAGACGTACACGATTCCCCTCGCGTCATCGACCGCGACGCCGTACACCTTGTTGCCGAACGCCGTGGCGGGGTAGTCGGCGATCATGGCGAGGTCGGTGGCGTTCAGCACCAGCACCCCGCTGGCATCGAAGGCGTCGCTCTGGTGGCCGAGGTAGAGCCGATTCGCGATCGGGTCGACCGCGATCGAGCGCAGGTCCGGCGACGGCGACGTGAGCGTCTCGGCGATCAGCGAGTAGTCCGCACCGTCGTACACGCGAACGGATGCGGTCGCCGCCGTCACGTCGGAGTTGCTGACGTAGATGCGTGTCGCGATCGGGTCATAGGCGATGCCGTGCGATCGCCAGTTCGCACCGGGCGTGGTGACGGTCGTGAGCACGGAGCCGGTCGTCGCATCCATGACATCGAAGCCGGAGGCCCGACTGGCACCGAAGACCCTGCCGCCCGCCAGGTCGACGTCGATGCCGCGCACATTCCCCGAGGGGAAGGTGAACGGGCCTCGCACCAGTGAGGCGTCGTCGAGCTTCAGCACCGCCCAAGCCGCGCCGTATGCAACGTACAGCTCGCGCTTCTCGGGGTCGATCGCCACGTCTCGAACACCCTCCGCCTCGCCGCCGGGCACCAGGTGGGTGGCGACGATGGCATCAGTGACCGGGTCGATCTCGAGCACCCGCGCCGGCCGCTGCTCGTTGCCGACGAAGAGGTGCCCGTTCGACGGGTCGACGACGGAGCCGACGGGCTTGACGTCGAGGTCGGGAGCCGACTCGGCCGACGGGATCGCCGTGAGCGGCGACGGGGTGTAGTCGAGCCCGGTCGGTGGGTCCGTCGGGTCGGTCGGGTCGGTCGGGTCGGTCGGATCCGTCGGGTCCGTCGGGTCCGTCGGGTCCGTCGGGTCCGTCGGATCCGTCGGGTCGGTCGGTCCGCCGGCGCCCAATCGCTGACTGACGGTCACCGAGACGGCGTCGAGTTCGGAGCCGGGCGGGTTGAGGCGGAAGTCGCGGTTGGAGACGAACACCCGCTGGTGCTCCTCGTCGACCGAGATGCCGTAGCCGTCCTTGCCGTACTCGGGGTCGTCGAAGTCGCCGAGCT
This sequence comes from Agromyces sp. GQ35, assembly GCF_059758475.1. Classification (NCBI taxonomy): domain Bacteria; kingdom Bacillati; phylum Actinomycetota; class Actinomycetes; order Micrococcales; family Microbacteriaceae; genus Agromyces; species Agromyces sp. GQ35. The sequence goes on from NZ_JCAXEO010000001.1 coordinate 2,481,520, forward strand.
GCTTCCCGGTCTTCGGGTCGTGCACGGAGAATCCACCCGACCCGTCAGCCGTTCCCGTGTATCCGACGTAGAGCAGGCCGTTGGTCGAGTCGACGTCGAGCTGACGCGGATTCGCCCGGCTCGTCTGCTCCCACAACGCGGCGTAGCCGTTGTCGACATCGAAGGCGGCGAGGTTGGTGGCATCGGGCACATCGCTGAAGTAGCTCGTGGTGATGATGCCTTCGGTGGGGTCGGCGGCGACGTAGTAGGCGTCGGCGGTGCCGTTGATGACGCCGAGCGAGGCGCCGGTCGTGGCGTCGAGGACTTCGACGCCGCGTGATGGCACCGCGCCGTAGACGAGCCCGCGCACGGGGTCGACGTCGATGGAGCGGTTGGATTCGATGAACGGGAAGGGCCCGCGTACGACCTGGCCGAAGGTGGCATCCGCGATCGAGACGACGACCCAGTTGCGGTTCTGCTGGCCGACGTAGAGCAGTTGCGCTTCATCGTCGATGCCGAGGTCGCGGATGTTCTCGGGCAGTTCCATCTCCCTGAGCACCTCGTCGGTCTCGGGGTCGATCTCGAAGATCTTCCGCGAGTTCTGATCGCCCAGGTAGAGCACGTCCCTCGACTCGGAATACGCCGAACCCGCAGGCAGCTTCGCGTTCACCTTGTTCACCGAATCGAGCGACGAGATCTGCTCGTACTCGTACCCGGCCTCGAGCACCCGCTCGCTGATCGTGACCGCGACGGCGTCGAGTTCGGAGCCGGGCGGGTTGAGGCGGAAGTCGCGGTTGGAGACGAACACCCGCTGATGCTCCTCGTCGACCGAGATGCCGTAGCCGTCCTTGCCGTACTCGGGGTCGTCGAAGTCGCCGAGCTGCTTCCCGGTCTTCGGGTCGTGCACGGAGAATCCACCCGACCCGTCAGCCGTTCCCGTGTATCCGACGTAGAGCAGGCCGTTGGTCGAGTCGACGTCGAGCTGACGCGGATTCGCCCGGCTCGTCTGCTCCCACAACGCGGCGTAGCCGTTGTCGACATCGAAGGCGGCGAGGTTGGTGGCATCGGGCACATCGCTGAAGTAGCTCGTGGTGATGATGCCTTCGGTGGGGTCGGCGGCGACGTAGTAGGCGTCGGCGGTGCCGTTGATGACGCCGAGCGAGGCGCCGGTCGTGGCGTCGAGGACTTCGACGCCGCGTGATGGCACCGCGCCGTAGACGAGCCCGCGCACGGGGTCGACGTCGATGGAGCGGTTGGATTCGATGAACGGGAAGGGCCCGCGTACGACCTGGCCGAAGGTGGCATCCGCGATCGAGACGACGACCCAGTTGCGGTTCTGCTGGCCGACGTAGAGCAGTTGCGCTTCATCGTCGATGCCGAGGTCGCGGATGTTCTCGGGCAGTTCCATCTCCCTGAGCACCTCGTCGGTCTCGGGGTCGATCTCGAAGATCTTCCGCGAGTTCTGATCGCCCAGGTAGAGCACGTCCCTCGACTCGGAATACGCCGAACCCGCAGGCAGCTTCGCGTTCTCGCGATTGACCGAGCCGATGCCGCCGATCACTCGGTAGTCGACCGTCTGGGTCGGTTCCTCGGGCCCGCCGGGCCCGGGGTCGGGGTTCGGGTTGCAGCCGAGGCACGGCTGTTGGGTTCCCGGGTCGATCTTCTGCGGTGGCGCGTCATCGGTCACGGCCTTGCCGGACTCGTTCTTCACGATCGTGAGCCCGTCGAAGTACTCGCCATCGGCGGTACGTGCTTCGTAGCGAAGCTCGTCGCCCGAGACGTCGATCAGCTGGTAGAGCTGCTTGCCGCCTTCGAGCCGGCGCAAGTGGGCGCCGTTCTCGTTCCAGAGGCGCGGCCCGACGCCCGAGTACATCTTCGAGCCGACGACGGAGATCGCGTAGACCGGCCCGTCGTAGTTGAGGTCGGCGTTCCACTCTGCCGGGTTGCCCTCCTCTGCGGCATCCGTGTTACCTCGACCGTAATTGTGGTCGTGGCCTTGCAGCACGAGGTCGACGTTGTGCTCCTCGAAGAGTGGCAGCCATGCTTCGCGGATCGCCCGATTGTTGCGCCCCTCGTCGAGCGAGAAGATCGGGTGGTGGAAGAAGACGACCGTCCACTTGTTGGGGTTGTCCTCGAGGGTGGTCTTCAGCCACTCGGTCTGCACGGCGAGGGCGGATGCCTCGGTGATGTTCGAGTTCAGCGAGATGAACCGCACGCCCTGGTAGTCGCTCGCGTACACGGTGCCGTCGAGCAGCGCTTCGACCTCGGCCGAGCCGGTCGGACCGTTGTCGGGGTAGGCGAATTGCGCCCGCCACTGCTTGGAGAGCTCGGTGCCCTCGTACTCATGGTTTCCGGCTGCCGCGAGGAAGTTCTGCGTGCCGAACTGGTAGCCCGCCGCGTCGAACACCTCGCCCCATTGCGTGTCATCGTGTGCGTCGTTGATGAGGTCGCCGGCCTGCAGCACGATGCTCGCATCGGGCCGGTCGCGGAACGCATTGCGAATCACGCGGGAAGCGTCGGACTTGATGCCGTTCTGCACATCGCCGAGGTAGATGAACGAGAAGTCCTCCGGCCCGGCAGCAGCGGTCGTGAAGTGCTGCCACTCGCTGAAGTTCGTGCCGTCACCGACCCGGTACTGGTACTGCGTCGCCGGCGTCAGCCCGGCGAACTCCACGGTGTGGAACTCTTCCGAGTAGCCGTGCGCGGTGTCGACCTGCTCGTGATCGACGGCGTTCACCGTCGTGAGGTCGGTGCGGTACGGCTCAGCCGTCGCGACGCGAAGCTGCGCCTGGGCGGTGGTGACACCCGTGCTCGTGCGCCAGGTCACGGCCTGCGAGGTCGCGAGGTCGCCCGAGGGAGTCAGCACGATGCGGTCGGGGATGCGCGACGGCCCATGCTGCTCGAGTGGCGTGGCCGTCGCAGCGACGGCGGATGGCGCAGGTCCGATCAGCGGCGTGATGAACGCCGCGGTGAGCGCGGCCGCAACGAAGACGGAGGTGAACCTCGTTCGCCGGGGGCGTGCGGGCACCAGCTTCATGGAACGGCCCTTCTCTGATGGTGCGGTGGGGGAGGGGAGGATGGCGCTCATGCGTCGCCCTCCTTGCGGAAGCGCAGGCGGCGCGCGACGACGAGACCGGCGAGGCCGAGCAGCAGCGCGCCGCCCGCGATCGCGATGCCGGTGCCGACCCATGCAGTGCCCGTGTTCGCGAGGTCGCGCACTCCGGTGCTCGGTGCACCGGCAGCGAGGATCGTGATGGGCGCCTGCGCGGTCGCCCCCGATTCGAGTCCGCGCACCACGATGGTGTGCGCACCTGGCGTCACACCCGCGGGGATGTGCGCAGTGTAGGTGAAGGCTCCGTCGTCGTCGGCGGTCGGGAAGCCGAGCACGATCGGATCCGAGTGGAGACTGACCTCGAGGTCCTCGTTCGGGAGGAAGCCCGACCCCTTCATCGGCAGCGATCCTCCGGCGGCCACGCCGGTGGCTCCCAGCTCGAGCGGGCCGGGGTTCGCGGTCGGGGGAGTCGTCGGCGGCTGCGTGGTCGGCGGAGTCGTGGTCGGCGGCTCGGTCGTCGGCGGTGTCGTCGGCGGCGTCGTGGCGCCCGGCACGACCGGTGTGGGCCGCTCGGGCGCAGTGCCGTCACCGCGTCCGGAGCCGGGACCCGATTCACGCCCGTCGGCGTCGTCGGTGACGAGCTTCACGCCGTCGTCGGTCTTCGTGATGGTGAACGCATCGAACAGCGCTCCTGTGACGTCCCGGCTCTCGAGGTGGATCTCGTCGTCGGTCACGTCGACGGTCTGGAACATCTGGGTGTCGCGGTTCATCGCGCGCAGATTCGCATCGTTGTTGATCCAGTTGTTGTTCGCCGGGTCGTCGGGAACGTACATCTTCGGCCCTGCAACGGTCACGAGGTAGACGGGGCCGGTGTGGCTCGTCTCGGGGTCGGCCCCCTCGGGAAGGTTCTCTTCATTGGCGAAGAGGTTGCCACGCCCGTAGGCGTGATCGTGGCCCTGCAGCACGAGATCGACATCGTGCGACTCGAACAGCGGCAGCCAGGCGTTGCGGATCGTCGCGTTGTCGCGCCCCGAGGTGACGGAGAAGATCGGCTGGTGGAACGAGACGACGGTCCACTTGTTCGGGTTCTCGGTGAGCACGCGGTCGAGCCACGCCGTCTGAGCGGCGAGATCTGCGCCGCCGATCTGCGAGGCATTCAGCGACACGAATCGCACACCCTGATAGTCGACGTAGTAGGTGTTCTCGCTGAACGTCGCTTCGATGGCCGCCGTATCCGCCGGGCCGTTCTTCGGGTACTCGAACTGTGCGCCCCAATACCTCGTGAGCTGCGGGCCCGGGTAGTACTCGTGGTTGCCAGGGGTCGCGATGACGTTCATGTAGGCGTTCTGGTAGCCCGCGGCCGAGAACCACTCGCCCCACTCGGCGTCGGCCACATCGGTGTCGATGAGATCGCCGAGGTGCACGACGGCCTTCGCATAGGGCCGTGCTTCGAAGGCGGCCCGGAACGCACGCGATGCGTAGGACTTCACGTCGTTCTGGGCGTCGCCCTGCACGATGAAGCTGAACGGTGCTGCAGCGGATGCCGCGGTGCGGAACTCGAACCACTCGCTCCACGTCTGCCCGTCGCCGACGCGGTACACGTAGCTTGAATCCTGGGCGAGCCCCGTCATCGTCGCGGTGTGGTAGCCGATGGTGTACTTCAGGTCGGTTGCGAACTCCTGCGTCGACGTGGCGTCGATCGTCGTCCACTCGGTGATCGGCCCGTCGCTCAGCGGGGCGAACTGCGCCTTCGGCGTGACCACGTCGGTCGAGGTGCGCCACGACACGTTCTGCGTGGTCGCCGGTGTCTCGCTCGGCGTGAGGATGACCCGATCGGGCACGGCACTCGCGACATGCACGGTGGCCGGATTCACGGGCGGCGGGGCCAGGCCGCCACCGGCGGCCATGGCGAATCCGCTGCCGATGCCGGTCAAGGCGATCGCGATCGCCGCGCCTCCGGCGATCAGCGCGCCCCGCCGTTTCGGCTTGGGCTTCGGCGGCTGGGCGGGTCGTTGCTGGGTATCACCGGTCATCGCAGTGCAGTCCTCGGGTCTCGACATGGAGAAAGCTCGTCGCGGCGCACTCGAGAACGAGGCACCGAGAAGTGACGCTATCGATCGCAGAATCGGGGAGTCGCTTCGTCTGGCGTGTCTTCAGCGGCCGTTCAGCGCGCGCGGAAGAAGTTCGCGAAGGCGCCCTGCAACAACCGTTGACGAGGGGGATGTGCGCAGATACGGGTCGAGACGCTCAACGTCGTCGTCGACACGCGAAGACCGCTCTGGAGCGTACCCCGAACGGGGGTGATCGTGGGAGGGAATCCACCGGGCGTTCACGCGGCGTTCGGCGCCGCGACGCGCGCCGAGACGGGGGTGCGGAAGGTGGGACTCGAACCCACACGCCCGAAGGCACAGGAACCTAAATCCTGCGTGTCTACCGATTTCACCACTCCCGCGAGTGCCCGATCAGTTTAGGTGCTGCGCGGGGCGCGCCCGCGAAGCGGCCGGGCGGATGCCGCGATCGACACGCTGCCGTTCGGAGCGGGCTGCAATGGGTCTTGTGGATAACTTCGGAGTGCGTCATCCGCTGCACCGCATGATGGATGCCATGACCGACCCCGTGCGCACCATCGCCGATCGCGTGCGCACCCGAGTGTTGCGCGACGGGGTCGATCTCACACGCGACGAGTCGGCCGCCGCCCGCTATGCGCACGAAGAGGTGCGTCGCTACAGTGAGCGGGCGCTCGGCGGCGCGCATGCAGGACTCGGCGACGAACACGGCACCACTCGCGACGTCGTCGCCTCGATCACCGGCTACGGGCAGCTGCAGCCGTATTTCGACGATCCAGAGGTCGAGGAGATCTGGATCAACGCCCCCACCAAGGTATTCGTCGCCCGGCACGGGGTGTCCGAGCTGACGACGGTCGTGCTCTCCGACCGCGAGGTGCGCGAACTCGTCGAGCGCATGCTGCAGCACTCGGGCCGACGCGTCGACCTCTCGTCTCCCTTCGTCGACGCGTCGCTCCCCGACGGCTCGCGGCTCCATGTGGCGATTCCCGATGTGGCCCGGTCGCACTGGTCGGTCAACATCCGCAAGTTCCAACGACGAATCCGTTCGCTCACGCAGCTCATCGAACTCGGCTCGATCACCCCTCACGCGTCGGAGTTCCTGCGGATGAGCGTGCTCGCGGGGGCGAACATCCTCGTTTCCGGGGCGACGCACACGGGCAAGACCACGATGCTCAACGCGCTCATGTCGGGTGCCCGCACCGGCGATCGGGTCGTGACCGTCGAGGAGACCTTCGAACTCGACCTCGACGCGCGCGACCTCGTGGCGCTGCAGTGCCGCCAGCCGAGCCTCGAGGGCACAGGCGAGATCACACTGCGACGTCTCATCAAAGAGGCTCTCCGCATGCGACCCGACCGCCTCATCGTCGGCGAGGTGCGCGAAGCCGAAAGCCTCGACCTGCTGATCGCGCTGAACTCGGGGCTGCCGGGCATGTGCACGATTCACGCCAACTCGGCGCGCGACGCGCTTGCGAAGCTCTGCACCCTGCCGCTCCTCGCCGGACGCAACATCGACTCGGCGTTCGTCGTGCCGACCGTGGCGAGTTGCATCGATCTCGTCGTGCACCTCGCCATCGATCGCGATGGCACCCGAAGAGTCGCCGAGATCAGCGCGCCGACCGGCGGATGCAGCGGTGCAGCCGTCGACACCGAGGCGATCTTCGTCACTCGCGGCCGAGAGCTCGTCGCCACAGGCTCGATGCCCGCGCGACTCGAGAAGTACCGCGCAGTCGGGCTCGAACCCGATCTCGTGCTCGCGGCGGCGCCCCGATGAGTCTCGCACTCGGCGCACTGCTGGGACTCGGCGTGCTCCTCACCGTCTCGCCGTTCTTGTGGCCGGCGAAACATCCACGCGCTGATGCCCGGGGTAGCAGTCGGCTTCGCGATGAACTCACGCTCGCCGGGCTCGGCGGCGTTCCGACTGCGGTGATCGTGGTCATCGTCGCCGTGCTGAGCCTCGTGACCGGTGCCATCGCGCAGGCGGTGTTCGACGTGCCAGTGCTCACCGTCGTCGCATCGATACTCGGCGCCGCGCTCGTGCCGCTCCTCGTTCGAGCGCGCGCCACTCGCCGCCGGGCGGTCAACCGGGCGGTATGGCCCGATGTCGTCGATCATCTCGTGGCTTCCGTACGCGCCGGGATGTCACTGCCCGACAGCCTCGGTGCACTCGCCGACCTCGGTCCCGCATCGACCCGGGCTGCGTTCGCATCGTTCGGTGACGAGTACCAGCGCACCGGCAACTTCGGGGCATGCCTCGACCGGCTCAAGAGTGCGCTCGCCGACCCAGTGGCAGATCGAATCCTCGAAACGTTGCGCATGGCCCGCGAGGTCGGTGGCAGCGACGTGACGGCGGTGCTCCGCGGGTTGGCGGGGTACCTCCGCGAAGACGCAGCTCTCCGGGCCGAGGTCGTCGCCAGGCAGTCCTGGATTCGCAATGCAGCACGCCTCGGGGTCGCCGCGCCATGGCTGCTGCTGGTGGTGCTCGCTTCGCGACCCGAGACCATCGCCGCCTACGACTCGTCCGCGGGTGCCGCACTGATCATCGCCGGGGTGGCGGTGACCATCGTGGCGTATCAGGCGATGGTCGCCCTCGGCCGGCTGCCCGAGGAGCGACGATGGTTCCAGTGAACGGCGCCGCAGCGCTCTCGCTCGTGCTCGGCGCGGTGCTCGGACTCGGGCTGTGGCTGATCATGTCGAGCGTGCCCCGTGTGGGTCGGGCGCGCCTGATCGACCGCGTGGCGCCGTACGTCGCCGACATCTCGGCCGAGGCGCGCACCCTGCTCGCGCGTCGACCGGCAGATCCGACGCCGGTGCTGGGCTTCCTCGTGGGGCCGGCCGCCCGCAGCCTTCGCACCCTCGCGTCCGAGTGGCTCGGAGGCGCCGACACGATCGCCAGGCGCCTGCGGCAATCCGGTTCCACATCGTCAGTCGAGCGATTCCGCGGTGAGCAACTGGCGTGGGGCGCGGGCGGATTCGTCATCGCGTCAGCACTCGCCCTGACCTCGCCGGCGTTCAGCTCGATGCCGGCGGTCGCACGCCTCGCGATGCCGTTTCTCGCTGCAGCACTCGGTGTTGTGGTGCGCGACTGGTTCCTGCAGCGGGCCGCCAGCCGGCGGCTCGCGCGCATTTCGGCGGAGCTGCCGACCGTACTCGAATTCCTCACCCTGAGCCTCACCGCCGGTGAGGGCATGCTCGACGCAATCCGACGGCTGGCGGGCGTCGGTTCGGCATCAGGGGAGCTCCCACGAGAATTCGCCGGGGTCGTTGGGGCGGTCGGCACAGGAGTTCCGCTGGGACAGGCGCTGGCCCAGCTCCGCGACGATCTCGAGCACCCTGCTCTCTCCCGCGCGCTCGACCAGATTCTCGGTGCACTCGATCGCGGTGCGCCGCTTGCGGCGGTGCTGCGATCGCAGGCCGGCGACGCGCGTGAAGAAGCCAAGCGCACGATCATCGAGCTCGCCGGGCGCAAGGAGATCGCCATGCTCGTGCCCAAGACAATTGCGGAAAGGTACCTTTGTCGCATGGCGGGGCTGGGCGTGCCTGGCGCTCGGGGGTCGGTGCGAGCGGCTCTGAGCGCTAGCTGGGAGGCCCAGCAGCGCCCGCCTAGGCACACGTACTACCCTGGCAGCCCAACGCGGCAGCGGGGCGCTGGGCGTGCTGGCCCGCGTCTGCCAGGCGCAACCCGCCCTCTGACCTGGGGTTTTCCTGCCAGCCTTGGCCTGTGGTGGCGCGGGGGGCATAATAGTGCACATGGCATTCGCTGTCAAGTACGCATGTGAGGGCACCGGGACAGACCGGCACCCGCGGATGACTATGGCCACGTTCGAGCATGGCACGGCTACCGGGTGGCGTCGTGTCGAGCGGTTTGACGACGCAGCCGACGCCCGACACCTTCCGGATGCTCACGAGTGGGCAAGCAACGCACCCGGTGCGAGGTTCAAGGAGCGCTGCGGCAAATGCGGGCGCACGCCCGAACTCACCTGGGACATGCTCATCCCCGAGCTCGAATCCGCTAGGCTCGCCGGCAAGACGCGAGTCGTACACTCGTACTCCCGATCGCACTAACAACTGAACAGCGCCTGTAGGCGGCGCGTAATCAAGGCATACCTACTCGAAACCGGCAATCCGCCGTAACCCCTCAGCGGGGGATCTTTCGCAGCTTTCGGGCTGCATGTGATCCCTGAGGGGTGCCCGTGTCCATGACGCCACACCAGGCGACGGCCCACGTCGCTGTCGCAGTGCGAGTCGGTGATTCCGAGAGGGAAGTCACCGCCCGCCGCAACCTGGCAGAAGCCAAGATCGCTGAGGCCATCGAGCGCGCGCTTGCCGTTGCGCCGCCACTCACCGCTACTCAGGTTAAGCGCCTGACCGGCCTGCTGCGAACAGGGGGCCGGCGATGAGTGCCCCGTTGGTCCAGGTCGACCTCCCCGGCAAGACGTTCCTTTCGCGCTCCGAGGTGATGCGCGAGCTCAGGTCAGGCCCGCTGCTCGAATGGTTCCGGCCCTTCGCCGAGCACGCTCACGTCGCCCCCCGCATTCCGCACCCGTGGGGTTACATCCACGTGCATGGCGACTGGGGTGCTCAGCCCGCGTGGGAGGTCGTTGGGTATTACTCCCCAGAAGAGCTTGCATGGGGTCTTCAGTCCCTCTTCGGACGTGACCACGACTGGTACACCCGCGACGTGGACGGGCACCTGAACGATCACGAGTGCCACGGGGTGTTCTACTGGCTCCCCACCGACCCGCGTCTGCTGCGCCTGCCGCTGGGAGTGACCCGATGAGCCGCATGCTGCGCGCCGCGCTGGAACTCGCCGAAGCCGGGTGGGCGGTGCTCCCGCTCGACGGCAAGAAGCCCATCACCCCTCACGGCCACCTGGACGCCAGCACTGACGCCCGCACCATCCGTCGCTGGTGGGACACCGGCAACTGGAACATCGGCTCCCCGGTGCCTGACAACTTGCTCGTGCTCGATCTGGACCCCCGCAACGGCGGAACACTCGAAGCCCTGGAGCAGCGCGCCGGGGTGGAGCTGCCGCCGACGCTGGAAGTGACCAGCGGTCGGCGTGACGGCGGGCGACACCTGTACTTCCTCCGTCCGTTCAGGCAGCCGTACAGGGGCAACATCCCCGCGGGTATCGACCTGAAGATCAATGGCTACATGGTGATGCCGCCGAGCGTGCATCCGGACACCGGCAAGCCGTACCGATGGGTCTACCGCGAGGCTGTCCGCCTGCCCCGTCAGGTTGCCGCGTTGATGCTGCCTCGCACCCGGATCACCCGCCGCAACCCGAAGGCCACCGACCCGGTCGCACTCGCTACGTGGGTTCGCACCTTGCAGCCGGGTGAGCGTCACGACGGTCTGCACTGGGCGGCGCGGCGTGCTCACGAAGCGGGCGCAAGAGAGCGCGGGTTGGAGCGCCTTATTGACGCCGCCGAGGACATCGGCATCGACCCGAGCGAGGCGCGCCGCGTAGTCGAGTCGGCCGGTAAGGAGCAGCGCGCGTGACCGCCCCGAAGATGCCCACGAAGAAGATCGTGAGGGAGCCGTCGCCCGAGGAGATGCTAGAGGCCGACGTCAGGGATGAGTTCGACCGGCTCTACATCAAGCAGATCGCCAAGGACCGGTTCGAGCAGCAGCGGCAGGCGGAGCAGGATGCCGACCGCCCCCGGCTGAACGTCATCACCCTTAGCGAGCTGCGCAGTCGTCCGAAGCCTGAGTGGTGGATCGAGGGCATGGTGGCGCAGAGCACTCTCGTTGGCGTCGTCGGCCCGACAAATGAGGGCAAGACGTTCGTCGTCACTGACATGCTCGCGAGCATCGCCACGGACACCGACTGGCACGAGCACAAGGTGATCCCGGGGCGGGTGCTGTACCTGCCGGGTGAGGGTGTCGAGTTCTTCGCGGATCGGGTGGATGCGTGGGCGCAGTACCACATGACCGCCGTAGACGATGAGGACTTCCAGGTCATCGAAGAGGGGTTCAACCTCTCGGACCCGGGTGCCGTAGATGAGCTGTGCACCATCGTCGCTGACGAAGAGTTCGACGTGATCTGCATCGACACCCTGAGCCAGCTTGGCGGCATCGAGAACGAGAACGACAACGCTCAGATGGCTGCCGTGGTACGCGCTGCGCTGCGCATTCGGAAGGCCCGTCCCGGCAGCACCGTGATCCTCGTTCACCACACGAACAAGTCCGGCGGCATCCGCGGTGCCAGCGCCTTGGAAGGCAACCTCGACACGCTCATCATGCTCAAGCCTGGCGACGGTGACCGCAAGGGCTACTTCGCGCTCTCCACCAAGAGCCCCGGCAAGCAGAAGAACGCCGAGCGGGTGACGCTGGATCACTTCCGGCTGGTCGAGAGCGGCCCCGCGCTGGTGGTGGCACGGAAGGCGATTGCTGAGGGGCCGTACCGCGACGCGGTCATGAGCGTGCTCAGTGACGGCGAGTGGCACAAGGCAGCCGAGTTCAAGGCCGCGTGGCCGGGGCCGGATGACTGGAAGGACAGCCGGTACAGGACGACCATCGCGCAGCTTCGCGCGGCGGACATTGTCGTGCAGGACGGCGTCAACAAGGCCGCGCGCTATCGCCGGGGGGACAAGTAATGCGCGGCCCGATCTGGTCCGGTTTGGCGCATAAAACCTTCAGCCGGCAGAGAGAGAACCGCGTAATTACGCGGGATTTGGGTTATGCGCTGGGGTTATGCGTACCCCACGCCAATCTCTCTGAGTTGGCAGTGCCGCGCATAAATGCGGGGCGCATAACAGCCAGCAGGGGAAAGGCAAATGTCATCAACCCAAGACGACATCCCGCCAGAGGCATGACTCACCTTCCACGGCTGTACGGCGATTCATGGCAGCGCACAGGAGGACGCTCATGACGCCTGATGCTGCGTGGGTGCCGCTGAACAAAGCGCTGCAGGACTACACCCCGCCGTGCAGCGGCCTGGACCTGTACACCGCCGATTCTCGGACCGACGAGCAACGGGCGGAGTGCTCATCAATCTGTGCGCGCTGTCCCATCGCTGACCTCTGCGGCGCATACGCCACGGCAGCTAAGGCCGACTCCGGCTTCTGGGCAGGTCGCTCCTACTCCCCGAAGAGGAACAAGTGACCCCCATCAACCACCGCACCGGGCGGTTCCACCCGGCAACCAACACACAGAAGGAATCACCATCATGAGCAAGACCACCGCACTGTCCGTCCAGAACTCGCTGAACTCGGCGCTGAACAACTACAAGGAAAGCGCCGCTGCCGTCAAGGAAGCGCACCGCTCCGCCCGCCAGGCGATCAAGGACGACCCGATGTCCTCGGACCTCGCCAAGAGGCAGAACCTGGAAGCGCTCGACCAGGCCACCCGGAGCAAGCTCGCCGGGCTGAAGGATGAGCAGGCGACCTTCATCAAGGGGCTGCGTGACAAGGTCGAGCGGGACCTTCGGGGGAACCAGCCCAGCGACGCCAACAGCGTCATCCTGCGCCGCGATGCCTCCGACCGTGCCCGCAAGATCGCCGACAAGCGTGAAGCGATGGATGTGCTGAACGACGCCATTGCCAACGGCGACGAGTCCATGGCCCACGCAGTCGGCACCCTGGCCCGGAACACCGCGATGCTCGACGTGGCCGAGGCCTACCAGGCTGCATTCCCGGAGACGGCGGAGTCCGCTGAGGCGCTGGCCTACGTCGAGGCGAACACCAGCGGGGCCGCGTTCAACATGAGCAACAGCATCACCTTCGCGGCACCGAACGTCTGATTCTGCCGCAACCACTCAGAGGCTCCCTGGCACGCGCTGGGGGGCCTCTGGCGTGTGTGGGGCCACCCTGCCCCGTTAGGTCCGAGAGCGAGCGCTCAGAGGCCCTCGCGGACGGGTACGCACCACGGCACCCGGCCAGCCCAAGGCCCGCGCAGTCAGCACATTGCGCAGTGTCAAGCGCCAGGAGTGAACAATGCGTTTGCCTGAAGGGTCCCCTTCAGGCATAGTGCATGTTACTCGAACACACGTTCGACCACTTCAACCAAGGAGGCACACCATGTTCACTCGCACCATCCGCGCTACCGGGGAGAAGCTCACCGTCGCCACCGCTGAAGAGTTCGGCGCTGACCCCGAGGGCGGCAAGTGGATCACGTTCTGTGAGGACCACAAGACCATCGTCAACTCCGCGACGCAGTCGGCGGCCTACTACACCCACGGCGCTGACTTCTGCGACGGCTGCCGGAAGGCTGCCACTGCAGCGGCCAAGCCCGCCGCCAAGCCCACCCCGGCGAAGACCAAGGCAGCGCCCGCCCGCAAGGCCACCCGCTGAACGACCTGAGCCCCCTGCTGCCTGTCGACCGCAGCGGCAGGGGGTTCGCCAACTACGAAGGAGGGCGGGCGCTATGACCACCATGATCGGCTACCTGCGGGTGTCCACCGAGGAACAGGCCCACAGCGGACTTGGCCTGGAGGCTCAGCGCGACACCATCCAGCGGTACGCCGATGCGCACGGCTGGGACGTGATCTGGTACGTGGACGAAGGGCTCAGCGCCAAGTCCCTCGACCGCCCGCAGTTGCAGGCCGCGCTCGCCCGACTGCACGTGATTCCGAAGCGCCGTGATGTGGACGGTGTCGTCGTTGCCAAGCTCGACCGCCTGAGCCGCAGTGTGCACGACTTCTCGGGCATCTTGAAGCTCGCCACTGCGCGCAAGTGGGCTGTCGTGGCCATCGACCTTGGTGTGGACACCAGCACGCCGACCGGCAAGCTCGTCGCCAACGTCATGATGTCCGTCGCTGAGTGGGAGCGAGAGGTGATCGGCGAGCGCACGTCTGCCGCCATGCAAGCCGCCAAGCGTCAAGGCAAGCACATGGGCCGGGTGTCTGCACTCCCGCAGAGCACAGGCGACCGCCTGCTGTCTCTTCGAGCCACGTACACCCACGCCGCCACGGCCGACGCGCTCAACGCCGAAGGCCACACAACTGCGACTGGAGCGCCATGGTCCGCGAACACCGTCGCGAAGGTCCACAAGCGCCTGAGTGCCATCGAGCCCGACTAGCGCTCTTGTTGCGCGATGTCTCGAAGCTGGTCCTGGCGCGCTTGCCGTTGCATCTCCCACTGCTCATCGCGGTAGCTATACACCTCGGTGAAAGAGTCAAAGAATCTGTCGTAGCGTTCGAGGAGTTCCGCGTCCGGTTGCTCCATCCGAGACGCGGTCATCGCGAGGTCGGCAGCGATGTCAGAGAGCGAACTCGCCCAGCCCTTGGGGCTCGAACCGTGATACGAGGCGATCTCAGTGTCCGTTACGGCGGACAGCAGGTTGATCAGGCGATTCCTCAGTTCGCCATCCTTTAGGGCGCCGATGGCTCGGCGGAGGTCCACTTCGAATGCGGGCCATCGCTCTGCGAAGTAGTTCTCGAACCGCGTGTCATCTCCCTGCTCCGGATTCTGCGACTCGATGTAGAGGATCACGCCGAAAAACCCTTCGGCGACGGCCTTGGCACGTGACGCCTCCTCTTCAGCCGCCGCCCGTTGCGCCGCAGCCTCTGCATCAGCCCGCTGTTGGCGGGCGGCCGCTTCGGCCCGTTCGATCTCGCTCTGGGATATCGACTTCTCGTGCGCGATCCGAGCATTTTCGCGCTCTTTGTCTGCCTCGATCCTCGCCTGCTCGGTCTTCCGAGTCGACTTCACCGTCAGCCACGCCACGAATATTGAAACGAGACCAGTCGCCAATATGGTCAGCACCGGCAGAAGCGCGTCCACTCCCGCCACGAAGTCCTCAGAGGTCACTAGCTCACCCTGTTTCGGTGTGCTTCGAAGTAAGCGTGGCGACCGTGGTCCTCCTGGCCGGTGAATCCCTTGAACTCGCCTAGGCGATAGGCAGTGCCCTTCGGCGTCGTTCGCACTTCCAACTCGAAGTCCTGAGCGAGAACTGCCAGCCGACGTTCGACAGAAGCTTCGCTGTATTCGTTGAGTGCTTCGATCAGTCGCTCGATGCCGACAAAATCGTTGGTAGACGCGAGAGCGCGGTACACGGGATCGTGCACGTCCGCCTTCAGCTCGGGAATCTCGTGAGGAACGCCCTTGTGTTCGAGGGCGTCACGAATAGCCCGGCCGACTGCCTCAGCCACGGGCGGAGGGAAGGCGTTCCCGATCTGGCGGTACTGCGAGGTCTTGCGGCCCGCGAATTGCCAGTTGTCGTCCTCGCGCCAACCTTGCAGCCGAGCAACCATCTCGACTGTGAGCCGAGGAAGCTTTACGGACGGCGGCGGGGCGTCCGGACCGGGTGCCTCGTCCGCGACGCCCTTGCCGTCGACACCGAGCGCTGCCCATGCGGCCTTGGCGCGGGTCGGCCCGAGGTCAGCGCCGCCGTGCTTCTTGCTCCCACCGACGATGGTGGGGCCGATTCGGTTGGCGAGAGCTACCCACTCGTCGACGTGCTTCCATCCGTTCGCGCCCATCAGGTCGCGCAGGACCTCGCCGACCGTCGCCTGCTTTTTCCCCGGCTCAGGCCACCGGAAATAGACCGCATCCTCAGGCTTCATCGCCACCAGCACGAACCGGGGCCGGAGCTGTGCCAGTCCAAAGTCGGAGGCCTGGAGCAGCCGCCAATCCGCAACGTAGCCAAGCTGGGTCAGCCGGTCGAGGACGCGCTGTCGATAGCCGGAGAAGCGTGCAGCCGCGAGGCCGCGAACATTCTCGAGGAGAAGCGCTCGCGGCTGGATTACGGCAACCTGCTCGATGGCCCACGCGAATAGGTCGCGCTCGTCCGAGGGCCCCAGCTGCTTTCCTGCGAGCGAGAACGGCGGGCAAGGCACCCCACCCGCGAAAAGGTCCACGCCTTCGTAGTCCGCAGGGCTCCAGACATCAGGGTCGGCAACGTCGCCAACCTCTACCCGGCCTCCGCTGTTCAAGCGCAGCGTTTCAGCTGCTGTCGGGTCCAGTTCCACTGCGAGAACAGCCTCGAAGCCCGCTCGGTGCAGCCCGAGCGCCTGACCGCCTGCCCCAGCGCAGATCTCGACCGATGTCAGGTTGCTCATCCTCAGTGCTCCAGAATCAGTTGGCCAGTGGAAGGCTGGGCGTTGGGCATGTCTATTCTTGCCTCTCTCGAAGGGAAACCGGCCGCACGATGACCGATGAGTTTGGGACGCCGCCGAGCGCGGGTCGCTCTCGGAACATGGCCGCAATCCGCCGCTCCGAAACCAAACCGGAACTCGCGTTCCGGTCGGCTCTCCATCGTGCGGGCTACAGATTCCGGAAGGACATGCGGATGCCCGTCACGGGCGGATACGCCCGTCCAGATGTGGTCTTCACGCGCCGACGCATTGCGGTGTTTATCGACGGCTGCTTCTGGCACTCGTGCCCGGTGCACGGCACTGAGCCGGCGGTCAATCAGGGCTACTGGGGTCCTAAGCTCCAGCGAACCCGCGAGCGTGACGCCCGCGATAACGCTGCCCTCACAGCCGACGGCTGGACGGTAGTCCGAATCTGGGCGCACGTCCCTCCTGCGGAGTCCCTTAGAGCTTTCGAACACATTTTCGATTCTACTGGGGTGCCCGACATTGGAAGTTTAGGCGCGCCGGGGCGGGTTCGGCGAGTTGGTTGAACCATGCGGCAGCGTGCGGCGACAGTTCGGCACGTCCGGCGCTTGACACGGCGAAGTTCGGCTGTCAGCATGGCAATGCACGGCGAGGGCCGCGGTGCAGGATGGAGCCGAACAATGACAGACGCACCGCGACAGTCGTCGCTTGTGAAGGTGGCGACGTATGTCGCGAGCGTGGGCGAGGGTGGCAAGTTCACGAAGCTGGCCATGCTCGAGGCAGTGCCAGGTGTGGCTCAGGCCGACCGCCGAATGCGCGACCTTCGCTCGATGGGTTGGGTCATCGACAACTACAAGATCAACCCGAACCTCTCTCCCGATCAGTACCTGCTGCGCACGATCGGAACGCGGGTGGACCTCGGCGAGAAGCCCGATCTCCAGCGCAAGACGGTCACCGGGGCGAAGCGCCGCCGAATCCTCGACCGCGACGGCCACGTCTGCCAGTCGTGCTTCACTGCGGGCGGAGAGGAGTTCGCCGACGCCCCAGGACGCCGCGCAACTCTCACGATCGGGCACATCGTTCCGATCGCGCGCGGCGGCACAGACGACGATTCAAACCTGCGCGCCGAGTGCCAGCGTTGCAATGACGAGGCGCGTGACAACACTGATAACCCGCCCGACGCAGATGAGGTTCTGACTCAGGCCTCGCGGGGCAGCCGCAAGGACAAGCGTCAGCTGTACCTGTGGATGCGGCAGAACCAGCGGTCTATCTCGGACCAGGAGAAGCTCTTCATCAAGTGGCGCCGACTTCCTCATCACGAGCGTGAGCGCGTGATGAACGCACTCGCGGAACAGGTGATCGCGGAAGAGGACTGAAACTCCCGGACGCTTCGGGCGGCGAGTCGGCCATGCTGGACGCATGACGCTACCGCCCGAACGCCCCGGCGAACCGCTCCTCGTTAAGAAGCGCGAGCTGCCGTTCTCGTATTTCCCGATGCTTCGAACGAACAGGCGCTGGGGTCTGCACTCGATGCTGTATGCGGCCGAGCCCTGGGCTGTCATCAGCGGCGCTGTCCGTGACGCTGCCGCGGCGCGCAAGCTCCCAGATACCGAAGCGAAGAGCGCGCTCTCCTTCGTACGTCAAGCGAAGGAGTACTTCACTGCGGCGGAGCGAGCGGGGGCATTGGAAACGCGGCCCTTGCTCTACTACTACGCGTTTTTGAATCTCGGGAAGGCGATCTCCATCTCGCGGGGTCGGCCGAACATGGTCGGCAAGGTAACGCACGGCGTCGCTCCGATTGACCGATTCGGTTACTCACCCACCACGGCCCAGGTCGTGTTCCAAGCGTCGGGCGGCGGAAAACCGAGCGCCGTTGGCGAGCTGTACGAAGCTCTCGAGGGCAGTCGCATGGCAGGGAAGGACGTACCAGTTGCCGATCTCATGCCGCAGTCCGTTGTGGGCCATCGAATGTGGCGTGCGGGAACTGGAACTCTGCGAAAGGAAAGGTTCTTCGCGCTCGACGACATCCGATGGCGCGAGGACACAACGGCACGGGAGATCTGGCTGAAGCTGTATGTGCGGCGTGACACCCTTCAATCCCATGGGCGACCACTGACCGAGACCCTTCGAGAGTCAGCGCTCGCCAGCACCTTTCGCGCGGTGAGCGATCCAGACGCGGTAGCCCGCGGCCTGCACGCACTTGAGCAGATCACTCCCACCCCGTACACCGACCGTGCGTCCGACGTTGTCATGAACAGTGTTCGTACTCTGCGTGGCAGCACGTGGCAGACGATCACCTCCACGTCGCCCTTCAGGCGCTTCTACATCTACCTCTCTCCGCCGACCGAACAACGGATGCCGCAGTGGATGAGCGTGTACGCGCTCTTCTTCTGGCTGGGCACGTTGACGAGGTACCAACCCGTCGACCTACTGGAGATCCTGGCAGGTCCGTACGGACCCTTCTTTGAAGAGTTCATCGAGACGCAGCCCGCACAACTGCTCTACTACCTCGCGTCTGAGGCCAGAGAGCAGGATGTCTCCAGGCCGGAGATTGTCTGAGCGGAGGGGTTTCGGCGGGGATCGCAACGAGCCCTCGCCGCCCCTGGCAGGAGGACGCTCTGTGCCTGAAGGGGACCCTTCGAGCAAACTGACTCGCAATCGAGTTGTTTCGCGTACGGGTCACCAGTCCCATTCTCGAGGACGTGGCGGGAGCATGGTGTCGAGTGTGGTGGGCTTCCTGATTCCCACCTGGTTGAGAGCTGAGGTCGCGAGGTCGATGGCGGCTTGGACGAAGCGGGCGTCATCCGCCGAGGGATCGACGGTGGCTTGAACGGGGCGGAATCGCCCGCTCAGCGATCGGTGTACTCCGTGCGGCGGGGCGGCTTTCGACTCATGAAACTCGGGCGGCGGACCGGCGGGGTCGTCTAGCTCAACGCCGAGGATGATGTCGTAATCGCCCGCCGGGCTGTCAGTGGAGACGGCATGAATCAGTGCCACAAGTGCGGCAGCGAAAGCTTCGACCGCGAGTGTGGGGACCTGATGTGGTTCGTGATGCTTGCCTGACTTGTCGCGCTCATGCCCTCCGGCGCGCCAGGACAGACCCAAGGAGCCGTCATCAAGGACGACTGCGTGAGCTTCCCGGTAGTCGCCGGGACTGGTTGGGGGTATGTACTGACCGCCAAGTGTTGGACGGTGACGATACGGTTCGACGTCTTCGAGCGGGCCGTACTTCTCGATCCCCGAATGCCACCAGCGGGCCAGCAGCGTCGCTCGATCGAGGATGCTCGTCACCGTCTCTCGCTCGCCGTGTCGCGAACCACGAGCACGAGGCCGAGCGGCGCCGACGAGCACGGCGCGTTCACTCGTGCCAGCCGCCGCTGCCATGTCATCGTAGATCTGTTGCAGCGCTTGTTCGCCGCGGCGCGCTCCATCGAAGCGTGATCGGTACGCGGCTTCCAGTTGGCGTTCCTTCATCCACAGGGTGTCTGCGCCGGTACGCAGCGGCGCACCGAACTGGTCGTTTCGATACACCAGGTGTGGACCATCCGGACTCGCTGGGATCACGAGCGCGACTGCCCGAGTCCCGGTCGTCGAGGGGATCGCGATAGCTTGGACGCCGAATACCGGGGGAGTAATGGCCGCCATGCTCAACTGTCGGATGGTGCGTTCGTAGCTTTCGGTGAGCTCGCCCGCGTCGTGTCGCCCGTCTGCGCCCTTGTTTGTTTCCGTCACGCCAAAGACGATGATCCCGCCACCGGCGTTCGCAAACGCCGCAATATCTTTGACGATGCCCGAGTCGCGAAACTCCTTCTCTGGCGGGAGCAGCTTCTTCCAGTCGAGATCGTCGTCTTCACCGATGCCTTGGGCGACCGCGTCGTCGATCATCTGGTCCGTCAGGGGGCCCGGGCGCTCGCCGAGGGCTCGGTGCAGAGGCGTGTGCAGCATGGGCCCAGCTTACGGAGCAGCCTGCGGTTCAGGATGGCCGGTAACAATTGCTACCGCCAGGTAACCACCACCGTGTCCGGGTCGAACGCCATGCCGCTGCCGCGCGGCATGATCGTCACTGTGACGAGGGTGTCCAGCACGGCGCGCTTGACGTCCATGGACAGCCCATCCCACACCTGGCGCGCGTTGGGTCCGATCAGCTCGGCGGGTACGGCAGGGGGCAGCGCGGCGTCAAGGGCAGCAGCAGTCTGGGCACGGTCGGCCCGCAGCCGCTCGGTGATGCGTGTCAACTGCGCCGCGTCAATGTCACCCGTGGCGAACATGTCGGCAGCGTTGGCCAGGCGGGCATCCAGTGCGTCGATCGTGTCACGTGCCTGTTGCAGTGCGGCAGGGTCGCCCTGGCTAAACAACTGCGCGGCGTCAGGCATCTGCAACCGGCCCACCACGATGCCCTCTACCAGCGTGTCCACGAGGTCTTGTTTGCGGCGCACGCGGTAGCACTCGCTGCATACGTAGCTCGGTGGCTGACGCTTCGCGTTGCCGTTGGCCTGGCGTGTCATGCGGCCCACCGCGCGCACCATCACGCCACCGCACCGGCCACACCTGGCGATGCCCCCGAGCAGGTACTTGGGCGCGCGGCCTGCCGGTGCAGTGCGGCGAACAGGGTCAGTCAGCACGGCCTTGATCCGTTCGTGAGTGTCCTCGTCGATGACGCGAGGGGAGTCGGCAGGGGCGCGGCCTACGACCTGGCCCCTGTGGACAGTCAACCCGGCCAAGCTAGGCCGTAGCAGCAACTGCTTCAGCGTGGTCGAGTTCCAGCGCGCGCCCCGCCCTGGGGTCGGTGTCTGCTGAGCGTCCAAGTCCTTGCAGATCGCCCGCAGCGACTCACCATCGAGCACACGCTGCACTGCGCCCCGGATGGTCGCGGCCTCATCGGGGTCCAGCACGACAGCAGCGCCCTCGCGCCGGTAGCCGTAGCCTGCACGACCGCTGTGGACTCCGTTCACTGCCCGCTGCACGTTCGCGGCGACCTGACGTGTGGCCTTCTGCTCGCCCTCGTACTGGCTCCATGCGGCCACGGTGCGCGCCACCGCACGCCCTGCCGGTGTGGTCAGGTCAAGAGTGCCCGCCGTCACGGTGTACACGGGCACATTCAGCGCGATGACCCGTTCCAGGTCTCGGGTCAGGCGCAGCAGGCGATCCTGATGCCACGCGATGATGGCCGTGGGCTGAGCGTCCAGCATGGCCTCAAAGCCGGGGCGCACCTTGCCGCTCGTGGCGCTGATGTCGTTGTCGGAGTAGACCTTCACCACGCGCAGCCCTAGCTTCTTCGCCAGGGCGCGGCATTCCTTCTCCTGGCGCGCAACGGCCAGCGCCTCGCCGGTGCGGTCGAGGCTGACGCGGGTGTAGATGACGCAATCCATGAAGGTACCTTAGCGCCATGCTGGTGCCGCTGATCTTCCTGATTCTGCCGGTGACCATCGCGTTCGCACTGTTCCCCGGCTACCTCGTGCTGCAAGCGGGGTTCTGATGGCCCTCGCCACCGACCGCGCGACTCCGCGCACCGAAGAAGGGAACTCCCATGCGTCATTGGATTCAGGCACGCCTCGGCAACGAGCGCGGCGACGTACCCGGTTGGGTGCTGATCACGCTCATGACCGCGGGACTCGTGATCGTCATCTGGGGGCTCGCGGGCCCGGCGCTGTCGGGCGTCTTCGACCAGGCGATCAGCCGGGTACTGGGCGGCGTCTGAGTCTTCCGACGCTGCTGGCGCGCACCGGTGCGCTCGTGCGGGACGAGCGCGGCTCGACCGTCGCCGAGTTCACCATGGTGGGCATCCTGCTCACGGTGCTCGCACTGGCCGTGGTGCAGCTGGCACTCGCGCTGCACGTGCGCAATACCGTGCTCGACGCAGCCGCAGAAGGTGCGCGGTACGCGTCCCTCGCCGGGTCGAGCGAGATGGCTGGCGTCGCCCGTACCCGGGAGTTGATCGACGCGGCCATCGCCGCAGAGTATGCCGACGATATCGTCGCTGGACTCGGATCCGTCGGCGGTGTCCCGACGGTCTCGGTCACAGTGCGTGCGCCGCTTCCCGTCATCGGCCTCCTTGGCCTCGAACGAACGCTGGAGGTGACGGGGCATGCGGCGCTCGAGATGGTCGATTGAAACGGGATCGGCCTCGCTCGAGTTCTTGACGGTCGGCATCATCCTGTTGGTGCCGCTCGTCTACCTCGTACTCGCGATGTCCTCGATCCAGGGCGGCGCGCTCGCGGTGGAGGGGGCGGCCCGCCAGGCTGCTCGCGTCGCGGTGCTGGCGATCGATGCCGGCGCTGCGGATGCCGCGGTCGAACGGGCCGTGCGAGTGACCCTCGACGACTACGGCCTGGATGCCGACGCGGCATCCGTCGTCGTCTCGTGCACGCCGTCAGGCGATTGCCTCGCTGCTGAAGAGCGCGTGCGGGTCACGGTCGCCGCGAGGGTGTCGCTGCCGCTCGTTCCCGAGTTCCTCTCCCTCGATCGTGCGACGAGCGTGCCGCTCGAGGCGAGCGCAACGCAGACGGTGTCGAGATTCACCGCCGCGAGCAGCCGATGATCGCCCGGTTGCGAGCCCGCCTCGACCGTGAGGAGCAAGGGTCGACGATGCTTCTCACGATCTTCTACTGCGTGCTCGGCATCTCACTCGTACTCGTGGTCGTCTCGGCGACGTCGCTCTACCTGGAGCGCAAGCGGCTCTTCACTCTCGCCGACGGCGCCGCGCTCGCCGCGGCCGAAGCCTGGAGCCTCGACGCCGTGCAACTCGACGGTGATCACCTCTCGCTCGCACTCGACTCGGCCGAAGTCGGCACGGCGGCCGGCACCTACCTCGGAGACGCCGTGCACAGCCTCCGCGACGTCGCGCTCGTTCGCGCGGCATCCGACGACGGCCAGAGCGCGACCGTCACGTTGCGTGCCGTCTGGTACGCGCCGATCCACACCGAGTTCCTGCCGGTGTCGGTGCCGATCGAAGTGACCGCGACCGCGCGATCGGTGTTCCACTGATGCCGCGCACGGCCGGGTTCCGTCGAGCGCGCGGGGTGCGATTGACTGGAGGCATGACCGTCGAGATCTCAGACCACTTCACCCGCATCCTCTCTGCACCGGTGTTCGCCCACCTCGGCACCGTGCGCCCGAACGGCGAGGTGCAGGTGAACCCGATGTGGTTCGAGTTCGACGCCGAGACGCAGACGATCCGGTTCACGCACACCTCGAAGCGCGCGAAGTTCCGCAACCTGCAGGCCGACCCGCGCATGACCCTCGAGATGACCGACCCCGAGAACCCGCTCAAGTACGTCGAGGTGCGCGGCGCGCTCGCCGAGGTGATCCCCGACCCCGAAGGTGCCTTCTACGTGCACCTCGGGCAGCGCTACGGCAACCCGCACGAACAGGCGCCCGCCGACAAGGCCGACCGGGTCATCCTCGTGATGCGCATCGCGAAGGTCAACGGACGCTGAGCCATGAGTGAAGACAGGTCACCTCGAAGTCCGTCGCGGGCCGACGGCCGGCGATACGCGTGGACGGCCATCATCGCCGTCGCGATCGTCGCGGTCGCACTCTTCACGCCGGCGATCGCATCGCTGCCGTTATCGGCACTGGGTGTCGTGCTCGGCCTCCGCGCGCGGCGCGAGACGAAGAACGACCCCACGCTCGTCGCCGGCTGGCTCTGGATCGGTGCCGTCGTGGTCGGCGGCTTCGTGCTCGTCTCGCAGCTCATCCTCGTCGTGCTGTCGCTGACCACCACCGGCTGAGCCGGCCACGCCGCGCGACGGTGTGCACGGAGTGTGCGCGGCGAATCTGCCTCAGCCGTGCCGCCGGTGCGGCACGTATCTCGGGATCCAGCGCCAGAGCACCGCGGCGCCGACGAGGCCGAGCACCCCCACGACGACGTTCGCGGCCATGATCGAGACGACCGACGTCACCGCCGCGATCGCGAGCGGCGCGCCCGCCCCGCCGGCGTCGGCGATCATGCGGAAGGCGCCCAGGAACGGCGCAGGGCCCGACTTCGGCGCGAGGTCGGCGCCGAGGGTCATGATGATGCCGCTCGTGATGCCGTTGGCGAGGCCGAGCCAGACCGCGATCAGCGTGAACCAGAGCACGTTCGACGGCAGGTCGTGCGTGAAGGCGAGGGCGATGTGACCGGCGGCCATGCCGAGCGTGCCGGGAATGGCGCTCCAGAGCCGGCCGAAGCGATCCATGAGCTGCCCGCTCGCGTAGAAGAGCGCGAAATCGAGCGTGCCCGAGATGCCGATCACGAGCGCCGCCTGTTCGGCCGGCATGTCGATCGAGATCGACCAGAGCGGCAACATGACGGTGCGGCTCACGCGGATCGCCGAGAGCAGCCCGACCCCGGTGCCGATGCGGGCGAGCACGCCGCGGTTCTCCCTGATCGCACGGAACACGCTCGCCGACGACCTCGCTGCCGCCTCGCGCTCACCGGCGGTGAGCGGCTCGCCCGAGGCATCCGTCGCCGTCGTCGGCGAGTCCGAAGCAGCGGAGGCCTCCCGCGCGAGCTTCGCCGCACCGAACACTCGCTCGGGGTCGGGCAGCAGCACCAGCACGCAGATGACGGCGAAGCACGCGGCGACGAGCACCCAGAACACGGTCTCGGTCGACGCCGACCACGCGATGATCGCGGCGGCGACGAACGGACCGATCGCCCAACCCGCACGGAACACGCCGCCGAGCGTCGACAGCGCCCTCGCGCGGATGCGCACCGGCACGTAGCTCGTGAGGAACGCGTGTCTGGCGAGTCCGAACACCGCGGTCGCGAGGCCGAGCAGGAAGACGCCGATGCCGAGCGCCGCGACAGTGGGGGAGACGAGGGCGATGAGCACGCCGACGACGGCGAGCAGTGCCGCGCCGATCATCGCGTTGCGCTCGCCGATGCGCGCCACGAGCCAGCCCGCAGGAAGGTCGCCGGCGAGCTCGCCGACCATGAGCATCGCCGCGACGAGCCCGGCGAGCGCGAGCGGTGCGCCGCGCTCGGTCGCCACGAGCGGGATGATCGGAATGATCGCGCCCTCGCCGAGCGAGAAGACGAGCGTCGGCAGGTACACCGGCAGGATGGTCGACCGCCACGAGAAGCGGGGCGCGGAATCGGTCATCGTTTCGACGCTACACCCGCGCCGTCGGCGGCAGCGCTACCGCGGTGCGCCACCGTATGCCGGCGCCGTCGGCGGGAGACGGGGCGACTCGCGTAGTCTGGGGAGGCCATGTTGGATCTTGACCTCACACAGGAGATCGCCGCGCTGCGATCCACGTTCCGCGACATCCGTTCCGTCGTCGATGTCGACGGCCTCCAGGCGGAGATCGAGCGATTGTCAGAGCAGGCCGGCGCGCCCGACCTCTGGGACGACACCGAGAACGCCCAGAAGGTGACGAGCGCGCTCAGCCACCGCCAGACCGAGCTCGCGCGGGTGAAGCGCATCGATGCGCAGCTCGACGACCTCGAGGTGCTCATCGAGCTCGCCAACGAGATGGGCGACGAAGACAGCGCCGAAGAGGCACGCGCCGAACTCGTCTCGTTGCAGAAGGCGATCGGCGACCTCGAGGTGCAGACCCTGCTCGACGGCGAATGGGACGACCGGCCTGCGGTCATCACCATCCGCGCCGGTGCCGGCGGCGTCGACGCAGCCGACTTCGCCGAGATGCTCATGCGCATGTACCTGCGCTGGGCCGAGCAGCACGGCCACAAGGCCACCGTCATGGACACGAGCTACGCCGAAGAAGCGGGCATCAAGTCGGCGACCTTCGAGATCGACGCTCCCTACGCGTTCGGCACGCTGAGCGTCGAGGCGGGCACGCACCGGCTCGTGCGCATGAGCCCGTTCGGTGCGGCAGGCAAGCGGCAGACGTCGTTCGCCGCGGTCGAGGTCATCCCGCTCATGGAAGAGGCGCAGGAGGTCGAGATCCCCGAGAACGACATCCGCGTCGACGTCTTCCGCTCGAGCGGCCCGGGCGGCCAGTCGGTCAACACCACCGACTCCGCGGTGCGCCTCACCCACCTGCCGACCGGCACCGTCGTGTCGATGCAGAACGAGAAGTCGCAGATCCAGAACCGCGCCGCTGCCATGCGCGTGCTGCAGTCGCGACTCCTGCTGCTGCAGAAAGAACAGGAAGCCGCCCAGAAGAAGGAGCTCGCGGGCAACATCACCGCGAGCTGGGGCGATCAGATGCGTTCCTACGTGCTCGCGCCGTACCAGATGGTCAAAGACCTGCGCACCGACTACGAAGAGGGCAACCCCTCGAAGGTCTTCGACGGTGAACTCGACGGCTTCATCGCCGCCGGCATCAAGTGGCGCAAGCGGCCCGCCGAGTAGACGAGCAGGAACTCGGCGCGTTCAGATGCGCTCGGCCTCGACGGCCGCGGCGAGTGCCGCCGGAAGACCGCCGACGAGGGCGGCGAGCCCGAGTTCGAACGAACGATCGGCGGGCTGGATGCCTCGTGCTGCCGCCTTCACGCTGCGCAGCGCCTCGGCGCGACTGAACTCCGGCGCGAGCCGGGCGGCGGTGCCCGGTGACATGATGTCGGCCGGGGCGATCGCGTCGAGCGCCGAGCCGATGATGAACGATTCGAGGGCGACGATCGCGTCGACGGCTCCGCCGACAGGCCAGCCTTCGCGCACGAATCGACGAGTGATCGACTCGTAGTTGGCGACCGCCTGCTCCTGGCCGTCGATCGCCGTGGTCGCGAGCAGCGCGATCGCCGCGGGGTGGGTGGCGAGCGCCGTGCGGTAGGAGTGAGCCCAGCGCAGCACGGCATCGGCGAGCGCGGTCTCGGGTGTGTCGAAGCCCGAGACGTCGAGCAGCCCGGCGACCCGGCCGCGCATCGCGCGCACCACATCGGCCTTGCCTGCGAAGTAGCGGTACAGCGCCGACGGATGCACCGAGAGGGAGCGCGCCAGCGCGGCCATCGTGAATCCGTCGGGTCCCGCCGTGCGCGCCAGCGCGAAGGCCGCATCGACGATCTGCTCGGCGCTCAGCACGGTCGCGCGCGGGCGACCCGCGCTGCGCTTCGCTGGAGAGGGACTCACGTGGCTCCTTCGAGGTGGTCGACGCGGGGATTCGTCGGAGAGCGGAGACGGGACTCGCGTGTGCCCGAATTTCACCACAGTACATTCGGCGAACGCCGGGAGCAGCGCTGAACGGGAACGACCTCCCCATCGCCGGATTCGCCGGCCGGTAGGGCCGCTCGTCCCGAACCTGCGGGCGGCGACACCGAATTCCGGTGTCGCTGCCCACTTTTGCCCGACCCCTGTTTAGGCTCGTTTCCGATGATCCGCTTCGACTCCGTCACCAAGACCTACCCCGGCCAGGCGAGGCCCGCCCTCAACGACATCGGGGTGGAGATCCTCCGCGGCGAGTTCGTGTTCCTCGTCGGGGCCTCGGGCTCCGGCAAGTCGAGCTTCCTCCGGCTCATCCTCAAAGAGGAGAAGCCGTCGAAGGGCGCCATCCACGTGCTCGGACAAGACCTCGGGTCGATCTCGAGCCGCAAGGTGCCCTATTTCCGGCGCGACCTCGGTGTCGTCTTCCAGGACTTCCGGCTCCTGCCGAACAAGTCGGTCTACGAGAACGTCGCGTTCACGCTGCGGGTGATCGGCAAGTCGCGCGGCTACGTGCAGTCGGCGGTTCCCGAGACGCTGAAGCTGGTCGGCCTCGACGGCAAGGGCAAGCGCATGCCGCACGAGCTCTCGGGCGGCGAGCAGCAGCGCGTCGCGATCGCCCGAGCCATCGTCAACAAGCCGCAGATCCTGCTCGCCGACGAGCCGACCGGCAACCTCGACCCGGTGACGAGCGCCGGCATCATGACCCTGCTCGAGCGCATCAACTCGAGCGGCACGACCGTCGTGATGGCCACGCACGAGGCGGGCATCGTCGACCAGATGCGTCGCCGGGTGATCGAGCTCTCGGCCGGCGACATCGTGCGCGACGAGCGCAGCGCCGGGTACGACGGGCAGACGGTTCGCGACGTGGAGTACGTGCCCGAGCAGGAGGGGCAACCGGCTGAGCCCGCTGAGCCGGCCCAGCCCGTCACCTCGGCCGCTCCGAAGGTCACCGCCGAAGTGATGCGCGATGCCGAGCCGCTCTACGTCGAGCCCGAAGCGACCGACGCCGTCACCGATGCTGCCGCCGAGATCACCGCCGCCGCCACCGGCACCATTCAGGTCGACCCCGAGCAGCTGAAGTCGAAGGAACGCGGCGGAGCCGCGGCATCCGATCACCTGACCCTCGCCGAACGGCTCGGACTCAGGGCCCCGGGAGGCCCCCGGGAAGGCGACCACGACCAAGAAGTGGGGCCGACGAAATGAGAATCGGTCTCGTGCTCTCCGAGGCGGCGAACGGCCTGCGCCGCAACGCCTCGATGGTGGTCTCCGTCGTGCTCGTCACCTTCATCTCGCTGACGTTCGTCGGCACCGCCGCGCTGCTGCAGTTGCAGATCGGCCAGATGAAGAACTACTGGTACGACCGCGCCCAGGTCGCCGTCTACCTCTGCACCGGCGTCTCGACGACCGCAGGCTGCACCGACGGCGAGGCGAGCGAAGAGCAGAAGGCCGCCATCGAAGATCAGCTGAGCTCCGACACCCTCGCCAAGTACATCGACGAGTTCTACTTCGAGGATCACGACCAGGCGTTCGCCAACTTCCAGGAGCAGTTCGCGGGCACACCGGCGGCCGACTACGTGACGCCCGAGGTGCTCAACGAGACGTTCTGGGTGAACCTCGTCGACCCGTCGCAGGCCGCGGTGCTCGTCGAGAGTCTCGCGGGCATGGCCGGCGTCGAGGGAGTGGTCGACCAACGGCGGTATCTCGACCAGATCTTCGACGTCTTGAACGCCGCGAGTTACACCGCGATCGCGATCGCGGCGATCATGCTCGTCGCGGCGGCGCTGCTGATCGCCACGACCATTCGGCTCTCGGCGTTCTCGCGGCGGCGCGAGCTCGGCATCATGCGACTCGTCGGCGCATCGAATCGGTTCATCCAGACGCCCTTCGTGCTCGAGGGGGTGTTCGCAGGGCTCATCGGATCGCTGCTCGCGGGCGGTGCGGTGGTGGCCATCGTGCAGGTCTTCGTGCAGGGCTATCTGGCCGACAACCTGTCGTTCACCTTCGTCGACCTCACCGACGCCCTCATCGTCGTGCCGCTCCTGATCATCGTCGGGGTGCTGCTGGCGGCGGCTTCCGCCGGGATTGCGATCACCCGCTACCTCAAGGTCTGAGTTCCGACGAGCCGAGTCTCGAACGTCCGAGTCCGGCGAACGGATGTCGCGGCATCCGCTAGACTGAACGGCTGCCCCGGATGCACCGGGGCTCCGCTATCGAAGCAAGGAGCTGCTCGTGCCCAGGGAGACCGGTCAGAAGGTCGTGGCGACCAACCGCAAGGCGCGCCACGACTACACGATCGAAGACACCTACGAGGCCGGCATCGTCCTGACCGGCACCGAGGTGAAGTCGTTGCGCGAGGGCCGGGCGTCGCTCGTCGATGGGTACGCGTTCCTCGAGGGCGGCGAGATGTGGCTCGATGCCGTGCACATCCCCGAGTACACCGAGGGCACGTGGAACAACCACGCTCCGCGGCGCAAGCGCAAGTTGCTGCTGCACAAGCAGGAGATCGTGAAGATCAGCCACCGCACGAGCCAGGGCGGGTACACCCTCGTGCCGTTGCAGATCTACTTCTCGAACGGTCGCGCCAAGGTCGAGATCGCGGTCGCCAAGGGCAAGCGCGAATTCGACAAGCGTCAGGCGCTGCGCGAACGCCAAGACAAGCGCGAGGCCGATCGGGCGATCGCGAGTCGGCGGAACCTGGGCGACTGATGCTCGGGGTCGTGCGTCGACGACGGGGGTAGGCTCGTCGCGATGGAGACCTCGACACGCATCCCGGTTCCCGGCACGTACAACTTCCGCGATGTCGGCGGCTTGCCCGCGCAGAACGGAACGGTACGCGACGGCGTGCTCTACCGCTCGGACGGGCTGCACCGTTTGGGTGAATCCGGCCGCGCTGCGCTGCGCGGCCTCGACATCGGCATCGTGATCGACCTGCGCGACGAGAACGAGGCGGCGATGATGCCCGACGACCTCGGGGATCTCGATCTCGAGGTGCTGCGCCTGCCGGTCTTCGAGGGTTCCGGCGCATCTCAAGGTGCCGCGGGCATCTCCCTCGAGGCGCTCTACGAGCGCATCGTCACCCAGCACGCCGCAGTCGTCGTGTCGGCGTTGCGCGAGATCTCGAGTGCCGGCGATCGCGCCGTCGTGGTGCACTGCACCGCGGGCAAGGATCGCACGGGAATCGTGGTCGCCCTCGCGCTGCTCGCCGTCGGCGCCGACCGCGAATCGGTCGTCGTCGACTACGCCTCCACCGAGGCCAACCTCGCGGGGGAGTGGCTCGAAGAGATGGTGGGCCTCGTCATGCGCTACGGCGTGCCCGACAGTCCGGGGCTGCGCACGCTCATGGGAGGCAGCCCCCGCGATGCGATCGAGGGCGTCATCGAGATCGTCGAGCGCGATCACGGCTCGGTGCGCGACTACCTGCTCGCGTCGGGACTCAGCCTCGCTGAACTCGCCGCACTCGAGACCCTGCTCGTCGATCCGAGCTGATTCCGCACGGCGGTCTCGTGCTGATCGAGCTGCTCACGCGGCTTCGGCGGTGAACCTCGCCTCGACCGATGCAGCGATCACGAGTTGCGCCGGCGTGAACTGCGCCGGGCCGCCGCCGGCCAGGTCGGCTGAGGCGCGCATGGCGTACATCCGTTCGCCGGAGCCCCCCTGCGGTACCGGCTGCGCGGTGAGCAGGCCGGTGTCGGCGAGTTCCGCGGGGGCCGGGGCGCCGAGTCCGAGCGCCGCGGCGTACACGGCCGCCTTGGCGACCGCGTCGGCGACGGCGGCGCGCTGGGCGAGCTCCTGCGTGCGCTTGCGCGTGGCATCCGTCAATCGCCAGTCGATGCCGCCGACCCCGATGAACTCGCCGAGCGAGACGGTGCTGACCCACTCGCCGAGGCGCTCGAGGTCGGTGAAGACGACCTCGACGTCGGCGTTGGCCTGGTGCACGACGGGCAGTTGCCTGCCTTCGTTGTTCCAGGGGCGGTGCGATGAAACGCGGAGCTGGCCGGCAGACCACACGTCGAGTACGCCGGATGCCTCGAGCCCGCGGATTCCCTCGACGAGACGCTCGTGCGCCTCCGCTGTGCGGGCAAGGGTCGCGTCGCGCTCGGCGCCCGATGCGCCGACGGTCAGCGACACAGCCCCGAGCTCGGGCGCGATGCGCTCTTCGGCGGTGCCGCGTACGGCGATGACGGTTGTCACATGGACCTCCAGATCGACCCGCTCGGGAATGGCGGAGCGGCCGCGCCTGTTCTAGACTGTAAGGCCGGGTACAGGTCGTGACAACGACAGGTGCCCGGGAATTGAGAACTCCACAGTGTGCGACAACGGCCCGCCAGGCTCATGGCTCAGTTTCGACTGAGCGAACAGCCACGGCGCGACATGGGGATGATCGGTTTCGACATCGTCTGCGAACCCACGAGAAGCGGGCCGAGGATCCAGGGTTATCTCGTAAACGATCTCTGGAAAACAATAAGTGCCAATTCAAAGCGCACTGACTTCGCCCTCGCTGCTTAAGCGAGCTCGATAGTCCGTCAGCCCGCGGGTCTGTTCCTGCCCCGGTAGCTGGCGTCATTTAGGGAACTTGCTGCGTGTCGTCGCCTGAGCGACGCGCGGGACTTTCTTCAGGCTGGGCTCGTCGACCTAGGCGCCTGTGGCAAAGGTCGGGGCCGAGCAGAACGCTTTCACAGGCTGCGCCCGGAGAAGGCGTGGAATTACAGCGATGGACGGGGGTTCAATTCCCCCCATCTCCACCATCGGCCGTTGTTGCACAGTGTGGCCTGAAGGCCCGGAATCATGCGGAAGTTCTCGTGTGAACCGGGCCTTCTTCAATTGGCAACCGCGGCGTTTGCCCACACTTTGCCCACATTCGCTGCGAGAGCACCGGTTTCGAGGCGTTCAGCGACCGCATCGAGATCGTCCTCGAAGAGGTCGGCGTACGTGTCGAGCGTCATCGCCGCTGACTTGTGACCGAGCATCCTCTGCACCGCCTTGACGTGTGCGCCTGAACTGATCGCGAGGCTCGCCGCCGTGTGTCGGAGGTCGTGCGGTGTGAGCCGTTCGATGCCCGCCTCCGTGAGTGCCGACAGGAACCATGAGGAGGTGCCCGCGCTGGTCTTCGGACGCCGGAGGAACGCGCCTGCCGCGTCGGAGAATACGAGGTCATCCGGTGCCTTCTCTTCGCACAGGCGCGCGAGGGGTTCGGCGAGGAACGGCGGGAACGGCACGGCACGCTTCTCCCAGTTCTTCGGTGGGCCGACTCGGATCACCCCGTCTACCTCGACCGCGGCCTGATTCACGTGTAGACGACGACGGAGCATGTTGAGATCGCGAACTCGGAGCCCGATGGCCTCACCCCACCTCAGGCCGCTGTATGCCAGCAACACCACGAGCGTCGCGTGGAGTGGGTTCGCCGTCGATTCCGCGAACCGGACGACCTCCGCGTGCGTGAGGTAGCGGCGCTGCTTCTTTGTCTCCTTCCGTGGCAGGTTGTCCGCACCCCGTGCGACGTTCTTCGGTATTCGCCCGTCCCTGACGGCCATGTCGAGGACACCGGCGAGAACACCGAGTGCCCGCAGTACGACGGTCGCCGAACGTGGCTTCGCTTCTTTGACCGGCACGGTCTTCCCGTAACTCTTGCTCGTTACGGACATGCCAGCGCCGAGCTCTCGAACCCACTGTTCGACGGCGCTTGGGACGATCGCGCCGACAGGGGTTGAAGCCCATCGCGGCTCGACGTGCACTCTCCATGCAACCTCGATCGAATGGTACGACGACGGCTTCAGCGCTTGCTGCTTGTTCGCGAGCCAGCCCGTGGCGAGGTCACCCACTGTTACACGGCCAGCAGTGGGGTCTACGAATTCGCCACGTGACTTCGCGACCTCTACGCCCGCGAGAAAGAGTTCTGCATCGCGCTTGGTGCGGAAGCCTCGCTTGTCGGTTTGGGCCTTGTCGGGTTTGCGGTAGCGCACCCGCCATCGTTTCCCGCTAGCCGTTGTGTACGGCGTGATTGATCCCATCAGGTCTCCTTCGTGTTGGGCTTCGTAGTCTTGGGCGGTCGCCCGCGGTTGCCGACCGGCTGGGGGAGTAGCCCGGCGTCTCGTGCTTCCCGGAGCCAGCGATCGGCGGTAGGGAGCGACACGTGAACTACATCTCTGATGTGCTGACGAGCGGGTTTCGGGATGCGTTCCGCATCGGTCGCGAGCTGGACGATGCGCTCCATGGACGGACGAATGCGTGACGGTCGCGTGTGAGTCTTTGGCTCAAACTGGGTGATTCCGGCGAAGTCTGTAGGGTCTACGTCTTCGAGAAAGGCAACGGCGAGCGCGGCGAGGTCGTCGTCGCCGAATTGTGACGCGTCTGAGATCGTGTCGGCTCCGTACGAGAAGACGGTTTTTCGAAGGAGTACGGGCCGACCGTTGCGACGTTCGGCGATGAGTTCGTATCCGACGCCGTGCTCCTTGTCCATGAGGTGCACGCCTGATAGCTCGATGCGCGGGTGAGCGCGCTCGCGGTAGGCGGGAAACAGCGGGGGTGTGCTGTCAGGGTTCTCGTTCTCACCGTCGTCTAGGTTTCGGAGCCAGTCCGGGTAGTGCGCGACGAGCACCGTCGCAGGGAAGATTTGGAAACTCACGCTGATAATCATACGGCTTGTTTAATTAACAACCAAGCGATGTGCTCGATACATGACCAACAAGATCAGACAGGCGGTAGAGGCCAAGCTTTACGCGCCACCTGAACTCGCCGCCCGACTCGGCGTGACAGTCAACAGCCTCGCGCAGATGCGTTTCAAAGGCACCGGCCCGCGTTACGTGAAGGTGGGAGCGAAGACGATCCGCTACCGCGAGAGCGATGTTGAGGAATGGCTATTGAGCCGTACCCGCACTGAAACGGCGGGGCGGTAGAACCCGTGCAAACGACAGAAACCCCGCTGATGGACACAGCGGGGTTCCCAGACACCTCGACCCTAGACGACCAGCCAGCTGAACTCGACGGGTTCGTCTACCCGGCGGAAGACGAAATGCACGAGCGCTGCATCGATTGCTTCTCCACTGGGTGGGACGCCCGCCAGCCGGAAATCGACACCCTTCGGGGCGAAGTCGACCGTGCCAACCGAACAGCCGACTACTGGTACCTCCGCGCGAACAACACCCCCGAGGAGGTAGCGGAGATCATGCGACGCCGCCTCGACCGGCACTTCATCGAGGAGGAGGAACGCTTCTTCGGGGAGGCGACATGAGCGCGGTCTACGACATCGGCCCGAACCCCTTCGATAGCAGCGGCAGCGACCCGCACGCATGGGGCCCGAACTACAAGATCGTTGACGCGGCCGACTGGTTCGCGAACGACGAGGCCGAAGAGGCACCGCTCTGGGGTCGTGGGCGCGATGTTGTTTGGTCGCCGGGGGAGTCCCTCATGATCGTTGCCCCTACCGGTGTCGGGAAGACAACGCTCGCCGGAGTGATCGTTGAAGCACTGCTTGGGCTGCGTGGCGACGTACTCAGCTACCCGGTGCGCCCGGCGTCGGGGCCGGTGTTGTACCTCGCGATGGACCGGCCTCGGCAGGTGCGCCGCGGGCTCGCCCGAAGGTTCGGTGGTATCGATCCGGCGAAGCTCCGGGGGCGGCTCATGGTGCAGTGCGGCCCGATGATGGATGACCTGCTCGCCAACCCATCGATGCTGCTGGAGATCGCGCAGGCCGTCGGTGCGTCCGTCATCGTCGTCGACAGCGTGAAGGACGTTGCCCTGCGACTTTCGGAGGATGGGACCGGCGGCTCGTACAACCGAGCGCGCCAGTTGGTGCTCGCAGCGGGTATCGAGATGATCGAGCTACACCACCAGAAGAAGACCGGCTCGGCGGGTGGCGCTCCCGACAGCATCAACGACGTGTACGGCTCCACCTGGCTCGCATCAGGCGCAGGGTCAATCGTGTTGCTGTGGGGCGCGCCCGGAGACGCCGTGGTCGAGTTCCGGCACCTGAAGTCGCCCAGCGGCGAGATACCCAAGTTCCGTGTTCTGATCGACAACGACTCCGGCGATGTCACCGTGTACGAGCGCGCCGACCCACTAGGCGAACTGGTCAGGACTGGTGGGCTAACGGCAACGGCGCTCGCGATGCTCGCCTGCGAATGCGACCGCCCCCAGCCGAACGAGATCGAGAAGGCTCGCCGCGAACTCCGTCGGCTCGTGGAATCCGGCTTGGCCGTGGTCGACGAGGTGGCGGGCGACACTCCGAGAGGCCGTGCTCAGCAAGTGTTTCGTCCCAGCGAGAGCGCCGGTGTGGCTATCCCACGCGTAAACCACGCGACTTCGACGGAGGGTGAGCCCACGCGATGAACCACGCTGCCCACGAACCCGCCAGTTTCCGGCCCACAAGTATCCACACGCGGCCCACGAGCGGCCCTCGCTACCCACAGCCCACGCTCGCCCCCCTCTTTAAGGAGGGGGAGCGTGACGTGGGAACGGTGGAAGAGCACCTCCGAAAGGGAGTTGAGATGACGAACGAAGCAATCTCCGCATGGTCAGACAACCTCGACCTCACCCCCCAGGCTCGTGCGCTGCTCGACTACGCGCTCACCGAGGAACTCGAAGGGCGGGCAATCATCGGGCACCCAGAGGTGGTCGCGATCCTCGGCGATCGGGTCGAGGAGGTACTTGCAGAACTCGAGGGCCACGGGGTGTTCGTCCGACACGGTGATCCGCCTTACGAGAGAAACCTCGTCGTCGGGCTCATCGGCTACTGGTTCCCGGAGTCGGGCGGTTCCCGGCATGAAGGAGGTACTACAACGTGAGCAACAGCACAACGGCCGTGATGCGATGCCGCATCTGCGGTCAAGAAGTCGAGGTGTCGCGGGCTGCGCTCGCGGCTCGCGGTCACGCCGCGTGTGTGTTTCGGCGCTCGCTCGTCGCGTCTGGGTCCGGTGACTTCGACACGGTGGCGGTGAGGGTTTGGGCCATGCGCACCCGCATCGCCCAGGCGTTCCGTCGGCGTGGAGGCGCATGATGAGCCCGCGGACCGAGGCGCTCGCCGAGATGCGCGAGCGGATTGCGAAGCGCGTCGAATTGCCCGAGGCTCTCTGCAGGGTATGCGGTGGCCGTGTCGCAGCAGGCACCGGTGTTCGTGTTGCTGAAGGCTGGATCGACGCGCGAAGCGTGGGGATCGAAAGGCAGAGCGACGAGCGACGAGCGGCGGCGGGCGAGCCTGTCGTGGACATGTGGCGGCGGGCACACGCGGATTGCGGCGTCGAACGCCACCAGGTGATCGCTCGTCTGACCGGCGTCGCCGACATCACCCCACGGGAGGGCGAGATGATCTCCGAACTCGATCGTCAGCGACTCTTCGCCGTGATGAACTACGGGTTCGGAGTCGAGCGCGAGGTGTCGCGACAGACGCTGCCGAAGCGCCCGTTCGAATGGGTGGACGTGGACGGCCTGAAGCGTGCCGTCGATCAAGTGCTCGCCAGCACGAGGCCGAGCCGGTGCCTCGACGGCGCATGCGGCGTCTGTGGCGTCGGCGTCAGCGTTGGCTGGACCCGCAGCCCACTCACCTGGCCGAACGGTTCACCCGCCGCGATGTGCTCGAAGTGCACGGCGACGTGGGAATCGATGGGCGAGCCGAGCGAGATCGAGCGCATGCGACTCGTCGGGCTTCGACGGTGGATTGGGCTGAACGTGCTGCCCGAGTTCGCCGAGACTTTCGGCTACCGACTCTTCGCCGAAGTCGCTACAGAAGCTGAGCGCCGGGAAGGGCACGGGAACCCTTTCGAGTACCGGCCCGACCGTCTCGCCGAGGTTCGACGGCGACACCTGCGACGACGCCCGCACCTCGCCGCGACACCGGAAGAGGAGGCGGCTGTCCGTGCCGAAGTCGACGCAGAGCGACGTGCGCTGGCCGAAAAGGCGGCGCAGGAAGCCGAGGCCGGGTTGCCGGAGTGGGAGCGGCTCGACTGGTCGAGTTGATCTACGGCACTGTAAGCCGTCTGGAACCGGCGAAGGTGAGTGATCGGACGGGTCGCCATACCCGTCGCGGATCGCAGAAAGGGGTCGAGGGCTCTTCTACCTCGGCCCCTTTCGTCTACCTGGAATCCCTGACCAGACAGGATTAATCGCAGAGCGGGCACCAGCGCTCGACTCGGACGCTTACAGGGTCCGTTGGCCCAACTACACCGGCATGTGATTCTCAGGCCCGGAGATCGGCGGCAGCGGTCGTGTCTTCCTCGATCACCTCGGCGTCGATGGTGTCGTCGAAGGGACTGGCCTCGACAGTTGGCTGAACTCCCGCGGCGATGGCTAGGCGCTGCACATACTCGGACAATTCGTCCTGGCCGGGGGTGTAGATGTCGAGCTTGGTAGGCCGATCGAGACCGTCGAGAGCGGAAGCGCGAGCGGCGACGGCGACACCGGCACGGACAGCACCGGGTTTGCCCTCGACGACATCCTTATAGCTCCGCGCCCAGAGCAGTTCCATCCGGGAGCGCCACATCGTGCGGAGCTCGTCCGACCTCGGCTCGGGCAGGGTACCCACGAACCGACGAACGGCTCGAATGCAGTTCGCGTCGTTCGCATAGCCGACCTCACGGGCGATCTGACTCCAGGTCAACCCAAGCACCCGCAGGTGCCACGCCTTCGCGGCACGCTGCATGGCGTCACCGTGAGTCTGTCTTGCTGTCCGCTTCCTGTCATTCATGCCGTCAGCTTAACCGCAGATCAGGCCAATATTCGATAGGATGGTGATGTCCTGAAACTACGGCAGGACACGCGGCGACGTTTACCGTTCGTGGATGGGCGTGGTGCATCCCTGCACTAGCCCTGGGCACTGCGCGCGGCCCCCGCTCTCACATGCTCGGGAGCGGGGAAGCGTCGCCGTCACGAGGTACGCTTGTTGCACTTTCGGCACGACGTGGCATGGTCACACTCCTCCCGGAGCCGAACCGGGTAGGGCCTCACCTTCTATATAGAGGAGACCATGATGAATCTTCGCGATGCGCTCTCATTGAACCGAGACGACGAGAACTGGGTACGGGAAACGTTCCGGGTCGTGTACGCACCGGAGCCGCCGAAGCTACCGACCGCGCCAGTCAGCGATGCTGAGCGGGATCAGGAGCGGGCTGCCCTCCGCGAGATCATCCGCCGCGAACAACCCTGGCGTACCGATCTCTAGCGACAGGGGTTCGGCGTAGCGTTTGACCGTGAGTGAACCGGAACTGCGGCCCTTGCCGCGAACACGGCGGAGCGCGCCGCCGTCATGGGCCGTGTACTTCGATGGTGCTCGCATCGGTGAGATACACGAGAAGCACCTGGGCGGCGCGAGGTTGCCGTTCTATGAGGCATTCGCGCCGCATCCGCGAACGGGTCGGATGATCTCACTCGAACTCAGCACCGACCGCGAGGAACGCATCGCGGTCGTGGTCGAATTCAGTCGGAATCCTGAGCGATATCACCAGCACTGGTAGCCGAGTCTCTTCGCGGGACCATTGCTGCGAGGCGGCTTCGCGCGGCGTCGAGGACCGCAGGCAGTTCATCGACCCGACCAATGAAATCCGCGTAGCGAAGCACGCCGTACGAGACAACGGAGTCGGCGAGGTCGAGCGCCTTGGTGATCGCAGCCGGGTCGGGCGTCACAAACTCGCCGTCCGGCGTCAGGATCGTCTGTTCGACGGAGGGCCAGCGCTTCCCGTGTGCCGACCCAGCCGACGCCCGCCATGTGCGCACCACTTCTTCCGGGTCAGCGAGGACATCATCATTCGAGCCATTCGTTGCAACTTCCTTCGCAGCGGCTGTCACAATCGCGAGGTATCCCGGGAACCGGAGTTCGGTTGCCGTGAAGCGGTCACCGAGCTGGGTGACGAGAAGGTCACGGCGCTCACGGATACCCGTCTTGCCTGCCGCGTGGTTGGCGGCCTTCCGCTGTTCGTCGAGGTCGTCAATGATGAGGCTGGCGTGACGGCGGAGGCATTCGACCGGTGTTGGCGCGCTCATGACCCAGACCGCCTGCGACGCAGCCTCCAACGCGCCGCGAGCAAGGGTTTGAGCTGGGCGAAGTGAGTGTTCGATGATCGCTTCATCACTGAACTTCAAAGGCGCCGTGTAGTTCGCCCACATCAACATATGTTCGAGGGCAGCCGCGAGGAACTGGCGGCACCACATCGACACGGGCTCCTCTGGCAACTCCACGACCACTTGCCACGCCCGCGACGGATTGACTGGGCCGCCGAGGTTGTAGAGCACATCGCTGAAGAGTCGGGCCGAGTGAGCAACCTTGACCCACGCCAGCTTGTGCTCCTCGCCGACCTCCATCAGATCGCGTTCGTCATCCATTACGCGAACCGTACTAGCAAATCGAGGCGGTCACGGTGGGAGGAAAGGGATTCTCGCTAGGGTCGCCACATGACGACATCTGCCACCGCAACTGATTGAAGCCCGTGGCATGGCTGAGCTCATCGCCGAAGCGTTCGACGAGCTGAACGAGTAGTGCCCGCAGGAAAGGGGGAGGACTGCATGGCTCTGACCAAGCAACAAGAGATGGCGCTCATTTATGAGATGGGTTCCGCGCGCTACCTTCTACGCCACGGCACGAATGTGATTCGTGAGACGACCTACGTCGAACGCACGATCGATCCGATCCTCACGTCGCTCTCTATTGGTGTCGAGAAGCTCTTGAAACTCGCGCTCGGGCTTTGGGATCTGGCGGAGAGTGGCTCGTGGCCCTCGGTTACGACGATGCAGAAGTCGTACGGACACGGTGTCGACGCGATGGACGCGCTTCTCCGTGATCGAATGCATGCCACTATCGAGACCAACGGAGCATCACAGTATGTTCGCGATCTCCTCGCGGCCGTTGAGAGTGACCCTGTGTGGCCTGTGGTCCGGCGCGCACTAGATGCATATGGCCAGTCGGGACGCTTCTACTATCTCGACATACTCGGCGAGAAGCCCCAGAGGTGGGAGAGCCCCCGCAGCCTGTGGCAAGAAGCTGAGACGGTGGCAGTCCAGAGCGACGAGGCCATCCGAAGTCTTCGCGCTCGGGCCGTCGCCGAGACCAGTCAAGCCCATTTCGACGAAGTCGTCGACCGGCTACACCATGTGATCGCCGATTCGATCGAGCGTTGGTGGGAGATGGTTGCCGTGCTAGGCAGAAATGGCGTGCTCGGGACAATGGGGAAGAATTTCGGATTCGAGGCACATCCGAATGTCGCCGGTCCACAGGTGCCGAACAGGTTCAACTAACGGTCCTCTTGAATCGCATTCCGTTAGACGAAACGATTCTCGGAATTCAGATGAGGCCGTGAAGACGATGAGCGTCTCCTCAAGCTTCGTGCAGACAAGTCGGCAGGGGTACCCCCCTCGCCCCCAGGACGCTGGTTGGCACGGTCTTAAGCCGTGCCCACGTTCTGCCCACACTCCTTTCTGATGCGAGGTGATCCGACGTGATGTGAGGACATCCATCGGGCCGCGTGATTCCGGGCTTCCTAGGCTCGTGCCCAACAACCGTGCGGAACAGGATTAGATTTCAATTCCCCCCATCTCCACCATCGGCCGTTGTCGCACACTGCAGAGCTACGAAGGCCGCCCGAGGGCGGCCTTCGTCGTTTCCCCGTCGGCTCAGCTCAGCTCAGCTCAGCTCTGCGCGACAGCGCGAAGCGCCGCGTGTTCGACGCGGAGACCGGCGGCCTCGCGAAGCAGCGCGGAGATGCGTACGACCGCTGGATGCGTGCGCATCGAGCGTTTCACTCGCAGCATGATGCGTCGCCGCACGTCATGGTCGTCGATCGGCAGCACGACGACTCCCTCGGGCAGGTCGATCACGCCGAGGGTCGGCAGCACGCTGATGCCGACGTCGTGGGCGACGAAGTCGAAGGCGGTGGCGTAGTCGGGCGCTTCGATACGGAACTGCGGCGCAAACCCGCGAGTGGCGCACGCCGAGAGCGTGATCTCCCGGCACGGACCGTGGGCATGGTCATTGTCGATCCAGGCCTCATCGGCGAGCTCGGCGAGCCTCACCGAGCGTCGGGTCGCGAGTGGGTGGGCGAGCGGCACGACGGCGACATAGCCTTCGGTGAGGAGGAGGTCGATGTCGTAGCCGTCGATGCTGCCGGCGGCCACGGCGGGGTCTCGGTCGCCGCGAACCGATTCGGCGACGTAGAGCTCGAGATCGGGCTCGCCGACCTGTCGCCCGGGCAGTTCGAGGAGCCCGAGCTCGAGTCGGAGGTCGGGGAACTCCCGAACGAGCGCAGCCGCGATGGCCGGCATCCAGGCGCGATTGGCCGACGTGAAGCAGTTGATGCGCAGGGTGCCGCTGCGTCCCGACCGGAGGTCGTCGGCCAGCGAGTCGAAGTCGGCGAGTTGATCGAGCACCCGGTCGGCCCGTTCGGCGACCGCGATGCCGGCGGAGGTCGGCACGATGCCGCGACCGCGCTTCTCGATGAGCGTCAGTCCCGTCTCACGCTGCAGCGTGCTGACGTGCTGACTGACCGCTGAGGGCGTATAGCCGAGCCGAGCTGCCGCTCGATTGATCGAACCGGTCTGCACGACGGCACGGAACACACGGAGTCGATGCGGATCCACCATTCGACCGATCATACAGCGCAACTGAATGATGCGGTAGAAATGTTCACTTGTACTGAGGTGAATGTGGCGTCAGGCTGAACCAATGAACCTCCCTGCAACCGCCCCGTCGAGCGCCGTGCCGTCGACCGCGCCCCCCGCAGCCATCGGCTGGAAGGTGCTCACCGCGATGGTCATCGTGCTGGTGCTCTGGGCGTCGGCGTTCATCGCGATCCGAGCGGTCGGCGACGCCATCTCGCCGGGCCCGCTCGCGCTCGGCCGGCAGCTCGTCGGCGCCACCGTGCTCGTGGCCATCGCCGTCTGGCGCCGCCCGCCGCTGCCCCGGCCGCGTGCGCTCGCGCTCATCGCGATCTACGGCGTGCTCTGGTTCGCCGGCTACACGCTCGTGCTCAACATCGCCGAACGCCACCTCGATGCGGGCACGGTCGCAATGCTCGTGAACATCGCGCCGCTCCTGGTGGCGCTCGCTGCCGGTGCGCTGCTGAAGGAGGGATTTCCGAGGCCACTCATGGTGGGCATGGGCATCGCCTTCACCGGCGTGGTGATCATCGCGACCGGCGGCATCGGCGCGCACAGCGAACCGATCGGCATCGTGCTCGGCATCCTCGCCGCTGCGCTCTACGCCTCCGGGGTGC
The DNA here is from genome assembly GCF_059758475.1 of Agromyces sp. GQ35. NCBI lineage: Bacteria > Bacillati > Actinomycetota > Actinomycetes > Micrococcales > Microbacteriaceae > Agromyces > Agromyces sp. GQ35. The sequence goes on from NZ_JCAXEO010000001.1 coordinate 2,523,894, forward strand.
TCGTGCAGAAGGTCGCGCTGCGCGAAGCCGACGCACTGAGTGCGACGTGGATCGGCTGCGTCGTCGGCGCCGTGGCACTGCTGCCGTTCCTTCCGCAGACGGTCGTCGAGCTCAGCGCTGCGCCGATGCCGGCCGTGCTGGGGGTGGTGTATCTCGGCGTGTTCCCGACGGCGGTCGCCTTCCTGCTCTGGGCGTACGTGCTGAAGCGCAGCCCCGCAGGTGCCACTGCTTCGGCGACGCTCGCCGTTCCGGCGATCGTGGTCGTGTTGTCGTGGCTGCTGCTCGGCGAGCTGCCCACCGTGCTCGGCATGATCGGCGGTGCACTCTGCCTCGCCGGGGTGGCCTGGAGTCGCCGACGGCCGCAGCGGGCATGAGAAATGCCGCGTGGTGCGCCCGAGGCGCGCCACGCGGCATCCGCTGCTCAGTCGATCAGCGCGCGACGCCCGCGAGGGTGCCCGTGACCTGGCCGGCCGGGTCGTAGATCACGCACGAGACCACACGGTCGTCGAGGCTCTCCCAGCTCTCCTGCGAGGGCCGGTACGCGTAGAAGTCGAGGGTCGACGAGTCGTATGCGAGGCCGACGAAGGCGTCGAACTGGGCGAGGCACCCCTCGTCGGACTGCGTCTGGATGACGTCGTCACCGGGGTACTCCTCGCCCTCGATGGTGAAGTCGAAGAACACCTCTTCGTCGTGCGGCTGGTCGCAGGGAACGACGGGCACCTCGGAGACGAGCTCTTCGGACACCTCGTTCATGCAGTCGCCGACCATGAGGGCGAAGACGTCGGCGTCACCCTCCTCGACGATCTCCTGCGTCGTGTCGTCACGCTCGGGCTGGGGGGCCGGGCCGCCCACGATGTCGCGGATCATGCTGCATCCGGAAAGCGGAATCGCCACCGCGACAGCGGCGAGGGCGACGAGTGCGCGCGTCAGCGTGCGGCGCGTGGCAGAGTTCACGGGGGGAGCCTCTCGGTTCGGGGATCGATGTTCACGAGAGGGCCACAGCAGACCGGCGCCCCCGCCTCATCCGGATGATTCGGTGTCAGCATAGCGGGAGTGGGTGACTCGCCGCGCGTGCTTTCAGCGCAGGTGAGGCAGCACTTCCGCGGCGACGAGTTCGAGGTGCTCGAGGTCGCGCAGATCGACGAGCTGCAGGTAGACACGATCCGCGCCGAGTTCCCGCAGTCGGAGGAGCTTGTCGACCGCTTCGGCGGGAGAGCCCGCGATGTTGACCGCCGCGAACCCGTCGGGATCGGCGCCGATCGCGTCGAGGCGTCGCCGGTACGCGGCATCGGTGTTCGCGACGACGGTCGGCAGCGCCACACTGGTGCGCATCGTCGCCGGGTCGCGACCGATCTGCTCGCAGGCGCTGCGCACGCCGGCGAACGTGTCGGCGATCACCTGCTCGTTGCGGAACCCGATGTTGAACTCGGTCGCGAAACGGGCGGCGATGGCCGGGGTGCGCCGTGGTCCCGCGCCGCCGACGATGACGGGCACGGGCGACTGCGCCGGCTTAGGCAGCGCCGGTGACTGCGCCAGACGGTAGTGCTCGCCGTCGAAGTCGAAGTGTTCGCCGATCGGCGTCGACCACAGGCCGGTGATGATCTCGAGCTGCTCCTCGAGCAGTCCGAAGCGCTTCGCCGGGAACGGGATGCCGTACGCCTCGTGTTCTTCGGCGAACCAGCCGGTGCCGAGGCCGAGCTCGATGCGCCCGCCCGACATGGCGTCGACCTGGGCGACCTGGATCGCCAGCAGCGACGGGTGCCGGAACGTCGCAGAGGAGACGAGCGTGCCGAGCCGGATGCGCCGGGTCTCGCGCGCGAGTCCGGCGAGCGTGACCCAGGCATCCGTCGGCCCGGGGAGCGGGTCGCCGGCGCCCATCGCCAGGAAGTGGTCGGAGCGGAACCATCCGTCGAAGCCGAGCCGCTCCGTGGCGATCGCCTGCGCGAGCTGGTCGTCGTAGCTCGCGCCCTGCTGCGGCTCGGTGAAGATGCAGAGTTCCACGGTCAGGCCTGCTCGCCGAGCGCAGCGAGCACCTGGTCGTGCAGGAGCCCGTTCGTCGCGAGGGCGCTGCCGTGCGACTGGCCGGGCTCACCCGAGATCGAGGTGAAGCGGCCGCCCGCCTCTTCGACGATCGGGATGAGGGCCGCGAGGTCATAGGGCTTCACGTCGAACTCGCCGGTGATGTCGATGAGCCCCTCGGCGAGCAGCATGTACGACCAGAGGTCGCCGTAGGCGCGATCGCGCCAGACGCGCTCGGAAAGCGCCAGAAGGCGATCGAGTGCACCGGCATCGCGCCACTGGGCGAGGCTCTGGAAGCTGAGCGACGCGTCGGCGAGCGACTCGACGCCCGAGACGTGCAGGCGGCGAGCGCCCGGGACGGATCCCGCTGAGACCTCGGTGATCGCCTCGCTCGCGCCGGCTTCGGCGGCCGACGTCGTGGTCCAGGCCCCGAGACCCGTCGCGGCCCACCAGCGGCGGCCCAGTGCGGGAGAGGATGCCACGCCGACCACCGGCACGCCGTCGACGGTCAGGGCGATGAGCGTGCCCCAGACGGGAACTCCGCGCAGGAAGTTCGCCGTGCCGTCGATCGGGTCGATGACCCATTGGCGGGCGGAATCGCCGTCGACGCCGAACTCCTCGCCCAGGATGCCGTCGTCGGGGCGAGCGGCCGTGATGTGCTCGCGGATCGCGCGTTCGACGGCGAGATCGGCCTCGGTCACGGGGGATCGATCGGGCTTGGTCTGCACGTCGAGATCGATCGCGCGGAACCGAGCGATCGAAACGGCATCGGCCAGGTCGGCCAGCTCGAGGGCGAGTGCGAGGTCGGCGTCGAGGGTCTGCTGGGGGTCGGCGGTCACGTCGTTCAGGCTATCGCGGGCGCCGTGGCGCGTGACGACGATGGACGACGCGCCGAATCGCGCCTCGATTGGTGCAACGGTGGGTTCTCCTGATAACGTGGTTCCTCGGTTCGGGTTGTCGAAAACCCAAGCCGAAACATGCGAAAGCACGCACCTCTAGCTCAATCGGCAGAGCAACTGACTCTTAATCAGTGGGTTCTGGGTTCAAGTCCCAGGGGGTGCACGATCAAGCCTCGAACCTCTCGCCGGGTTCGGGGCTTTTTCATGTCGGGCTCGGCGTCGGTCAGTCGTCGAAGCCGCGTGCGGTCAACGCATCCCCGAGGTGCTCGGCGGTCTGCAGCGCTCGAACGATCACGGGCACGGCGAGCGCCACGATCGATCCCTCGACGCCGCGGGCCTTCCTGGCTTCGAGCACCTCGCGGACGATCTCCGCGAGCAATGGCACGCAGCGGATCGTGAGGGCGAGCATGAGCCCGACACGGTCGGCGTCGATCCACCGACGGAACGGTCGGAGGAGCGTCTGCATCGCGTCGAGGGTGGCCGAGACCGGCGTCGTCAGCGTGTAGAGCGCGGCGAGGGCGACGGCGAGCACGAGTCGTACCGCCATGGTCGCCGCGGCTTCCCAGCCGCCGAACACGACCTGTATCGGCACGGCGAAGGCGAGCAGCCAGAGGATCGGAACGATCTGGTGCCAGACGAGCGGGAATGGTATCCACGCGACGAGGAACAGCACGACGACGAATCCCGCCGGCAGGGCGAGCGATGCGAGCGAACCCTGCACCGCGATGACCGTGACGAGCACGGCGAGAACGCCGAGTTTCACGAGTGCCGGCGTTCGATGCAGGAGCGACCTGCCGGGATGGAAGACTCCGATCATCGGGGAATCCCGATGAGCGTGCGATACGCGTCGAGGGCCGGGCCGGGCCGGTCATCGGCGATGATCCGTCCGGCTTCCATCACGACGACCCGATCGAACTCCTCGAGCAGCTCGAGGTGATGGCTGACGACGATGAGCTGCTGGGGGAGCTCGGCGAAATGCTCGCTCACGAGCCTGGCATTGCGCGCGTCGAGCAGCGTCGTCGGTTCGTCGGCCACGATGACCGATGGTTCCGCGACCAGCACGGCGGCGAGGGCGAGCAATTGCTTCTGGCCGCCGGAGAGTCGATGTGCGGGGCGGTCGGCGAGCTCGGTCAGCCCGAAACGCTCGAGCGCGGCGTCGACGCGCGCCGCGGCATCCGCTCGGTCGAGCTTGTGCCTGCGCAGAGTGAACGCGACGTCTTCGCGCACCGTCGGCATGACGATCTGATTGTCGGCGTTGGTGAACACGAAGCCGACCGTGCGGCGCACCTCGCGGGCGTGGCGGGCGAGGTCGAGACCGCCGACCGAGACCCGACCCGAGGTCGGCGTGACGAGGCCGTTGACCATGCGGGCGATCGTCGACTTGCCCGAACCGTTCGCGCCGACGATGCCGATGCGATGTTCGCGCAAGACGAGCGAGACGTCGTCGACGACGCGTTCCGACCCGAAGTCGTGGCTGACATGGTCGAACACGATCTCGGTCATGCTGCCCGCTCCACGATCATGGCGATGCCCTGTCCGCCACCGATCGAGCACGCGGCGAGGCCGGGCCGTGCGTCATCGGACGCGAGCATGCGGGCGGCGAGCCGTACGAGCAGCACCGCTCCCGAGGCGCCCCAGGGATGCCCGAGCGCGATGGCGCCGCCGTCGGAGGAGATCACTGCCTCGTCGAGGCCCAGCTCGTCGCTCACCGCGAGGAGCTGGGCGGCGAACGCCTCGGTGATCTCGATGAAGCCGAGTGCGGCGGGGGCGATGCCGGCTCGGGCGAGTGCGAGACGAGCTGCCGGCGCTGCACCGAGACCGGGCAGCCCGGGATCGCCGCCGGCGACAGCTGCTGCACGCACCCTGAGCGATGGCAGTCCGAGTTCGCGCGCCACGCGCTCCGTCGTCACTGCCATGGCTGCCGCGCCGTCGGAGAAGCCGCACGAGTTTCCGGCCGTGACGGTGCCGAATTCACCCGCCGCCCCTTCGGGCAGTACGTCATCCGGCGTCGAGAAAGCGGGGGCGAACCTCGTGAGACGGGTCGCACTCATCGAAGCGCGGGGTCGATCGTCGAGCGTCACGCCGTCGATTTCGACGATCTCGCCATCGAAGACGCCGTTCGCTTGCGCTGCAGCGGCGAGCGCGTGCGATCGGGCCGCCCAGGCATCCTGCCGGTCGCGGGAGATGCCGCGGATCGCGGCGAGACGGTCGGCAGCCGGGCCCATGTCGGGATCGGGGAAGCCGGCCGGTGCGAAGGGGGCACGCGAGTACCGCTCGCCGGAGTGCGCCCAGAGCCGGTGCGGCGCCGTCGAGGCGGATTCCGCGCCGCCAGCGATGACGAGCTCAGCGTCGCCCGCCCTGATTCGGGATGCAGCCTGCACAACGGCGTCGAGCCCCGAGCCGCACTGCCGATCGACGGTGACTCCGGGCACCGAGGCGCCGAGGCCCGCTCGCAGAGCGGAGACGCGCGCGACGTCGCCGCCGGGGCCCATGCAGTTGCCGAGTACGACATCGTCGATCGCGAGTCCGCTCGCAGCCACCGCACGCGCGACTTCAGCGATCACCGGGGCGGCGAGCGCGTCGACGGTGTGGGTCGCGAAACCGCGTCCGGCGGTGCCGATCGCGCTCCGACGGGCGGCGACGATGACGGGGGCGGAACGGGAGTTCGATTCGGTCGTCATGCAACGCCCCGGTCAGTGGCGGCAGGAGACTCCACGCCGAGGGTGCCGGCCGCGAGTTCGGCACCGAGCATCCCGCGAGCGGGCTTGCCCGCCGCCGTGGTGGGAATGGGGCGCACGAACCAGCGACGGGGCAGCTCGGCGGCGGACAGGGTTGCGCGGGCGGCCGCGACGACTGCGGCGACATCCGTCGAGCCGTCGAGCTCGACGACCGCGACGACGCGTTCGCCGAGCAGTTCGTGCGGCTCGCCGACCACCGCGGCTGCCGCGACGCCCGGCAGCTCGACGAGACGGGCTTCGATGTGCTCTGCCAGCACTGTCGCGCCGGCGGTCGTGATGGCGGCGTCGCCGCGTCCGACGACGCGGAAGGTGTCGCCCTCGCGGGGTTCGGCGAGGTCGCCCACGGAGGCGAAGCCACGGTCGTCGCGACGGAGCATTCCGCCGCCCACGACCCCGAGGGCGAGATAAGGGGAGCGGGCCCACACTTCCTGGCCCATGGCGGTCGGGCGAAGCTCGACCTCGACCCCGGGGAACGGCGTGAGCGACCCGCCGGGCCCGGCAGCGACGAAGGAGAGTTCGGCGGCGCCGTAGTACTCGGTCACTCGGATGCCGCGGTGCATCGCCTGGGTGCGAAGGCGGTCGCTCATCACCCCTCCGGCGACGATCGCCGCGGGCGGGAGCACCGGGCCCTCGATCATGCGGGCGAGTCGCGTGGGTGTCGCGTGGACGACGCTCGCCCCGCGCAGCTCGTCACCGACTGCGGCGCCGAGCCGGAGTGCGTGCAGCGCCGCGTACAGGTGCATCGAGACGTGCAGCGGGCCGGTGACCGCGACTCGATCATCGGCCCGAAGCCCGGCGAGCTCGGCCAGCGGCTCTGCCGAGTCGAGCCAGGAGGCGTTCGTTCGGGCGACCGCCCGAGGCGTGCCGGCAGGGTCCGATGAGCCGGAGGTGAGCACCGCGAGTTCGGTGCCGACGGGGAGCGCCGCCGAGATGCGCTCGGCATCGCGGGCGTCACCGCCGACGAGCACGGGCACGCCGCGTTCGAGGCAGGCGAGCACGCGCGTGATGAGCGTGACGGGGGCGGTGCCGACCGGACAGGCGACGAGCGTGTCGCCAGCGGGAAGGGGGGCCGAGGCGACCGCGTCTGCGAGCTCGCCGAACCGCACGGCGTCGCCGCCGAACGTGAGCGCGAGTGCGTTGCGCGGTCCCCGCAGCCAGTCGCTCACGCGGTCGTGCTCGATTGGGCGGCGTCGCGGGTCACTGCGCTGGAAGACCCGGCGGCTGACCGGCTCGCCCACGGCCACCGACGCGGCTCGATCAGGCCAGGCCAGGCCCGGTGCACGCCCTTCGCGACGAGCACCGTCGCGACGACCTTGACGATGTCGCCCGGGAGGAAGACGGTCGACGCGATCAGCGCGGCGCCGAACGGCGTGCCGGTGATCACGGCGAACAGGGGGACGCCGATGAGGTAGATCGCGACGATGCCGCCGAGTGCGGTCCAGGCGAGCGCGGGCGCGATCGGGTAGCGCGGAAGCAGGCGAGCGGTCGCCCAGCCGATCACGGCGGCGCCGAGCAGCCAACCGAGCAGATAGCCGACCGAAGGGCCGACGAAGACGCTGAGGCCGCCCCTGCCGCCCGAGAGCAGCGGCAGTCCGACGGCGACGAGTGCAAGGAGCAGGAGGACGGCGAGGAAGCCCTTGCGCGCGCCGAGGATGGCGCCCGCGAGCATCACGCCGAGGGTCTGGAAGGTGATGGGCACTGCTGCGCCGCCGATGGAGAGAGCACCCGGAAGGCCGAGGGCGGCGATCAGCGCCGCGAAGACGGCGATCTGCGCGAGATCGCGTGCAGTGCTGCGAGGCCGCTGCGAAGACGGCGCCGTCGAGTTCGGCTGGGCGCTGCTCGGCGTGGTGCTGTGGGCGGAGCTCATCGGGTTCCCCTCGTCGTGGCGTGCGGGCGGTAGCCCGGGAATCACGCTACGAGCAGCAGCAGAGCGGCTTCTCGATGCGGCCGTACAAGAATCACCGTGCGATTTTGGATCGCCGTGCACGAACCCGCCGTTCAAGGCGCCTCGAAGAGCGGGATCAGGCGGCGCGTGCGGCCTCGAGCGCGGTGGCTGCACCGATGGTCGGCAACTCCGAGGCCTCGACGTCGACGGCGGTCTCGGCCGGCGGCTGTTCGACGGCAGCGGTCATCTCGACGGGTTCGGCCCAGACGATGAGGGGAGCGGGCTCCCAGCCGAGGGCGAGTGTTTCTTCGCCCGCCGGCACGACCACGGCGACGGAATCGCGTTCGTCGAGGATTGCGCGCGTGAGCTCGGCGGCGATCTGGTGCGTGAGCATCGCGTGGAAGATTCGGTCGGTGTCGCCGTCGGACTTGCGCACGAGCGACCAGCCGCCCCCGGGGCCGATGAACTCGGACAGCCTCGTGTTCAGCAGATCGAAGATGTGCTCGCCCCTGAGGTCGGCCGCAGACGGACGAGGAGTCGGGGCGGCAGCATGAGCGGAGGCCTGGGCGGCAAGCCGTGCACGGCGCCAGCGGCGGAACATCGGTGGCCCCTCTCGTGAGGTCGTTTCGGGTCGTTCGTCCCAGTTTCGGGCACGGCGGCGAGGATCGCGCGTGACACGCCGCGCAAGGCTCGCGCGGCCGGGTTATTCGCCGAGCTCGGCGTGCTTCGTCTCCTCGGAGACGGTGCCGATCGCGATCGCGAGGCTTGCGGCCCACGACACCCACATGAGCGCCAGTCTCCAGTCGCGCGGGCCGGTCGCCGTCGCCTTCGCGACGGCGATGCCGCTGATGACGGCACTGATCACGGCTCCGCTGAAGAGGTACTTGCGCATGCCGCAACGCTACCGTCTGGTTTCGTCGTGCTGTGAGACATCCGTGAATCTGACCGATCGTGCAGAAGCTGACCGATCGGTCAACTAGCGTGGAGTCATGCCCACCGATGCTTCCCTGCCGGCCCGCGTGCGCGCCAGTGACGAGCTGCGCGAGGTCGCACTCGAGCAGTTCGCGACCGTCGGCTTCGCCGCGACCTCGCTGCAGCACATCGCCGACCACGCCGGCTATTCGAAGTCGAGCGTGCTCTACCACTACGCCTCGAAGGAGGCACTGCTCGAGGCGGCGATCGGCCCCGGCATCGACCTGCTCGAGAACCTGTTGAGCGACTTCGTCGCCGGCGGGCGCAGTCGGGCCGCACGCGCGGTCTTCATCGAGCGCTTCGTCGACTTCCTGCTCGGCAACCGGCTGGCGGTGCACACCTTCGTCAACCAGGGCCAATCGTTGCGGGGCCTGCCGGTGATCGAACGCGCGAACACGGCCATCCGCGGCCTCGCCGACTCGATCTGCGAGGAACACGCCACGATCGCCGAGCAGATGCGGTTCGGCGTCGCCCTCGCCGGCGCGACGTACACGCTCGTGGCCGGCGCGACATTCCTCGACGGCGACCAGCAGGTCGCTGACGAAGACGTGCGCGACGCACTCATCACCGTGCTCTCCGAACTGCTCCTGACGGCCGACGGCCTCCCGAACTGAGAGGCCCGACCATGGCACTCCTCCTCCACCGCATCGGCCGTTTCGCCTTCCGTCGCGCCTGGTACGTGATCGTCGCCTGGGTGCTCGCGCTCGGAGCGCTGCTCGGCGCCGGACTCGGCCTCGGCGGCCAACTCCAGGACTCGTTCGCGATCCCCGGTACCGAATCGCAGACCGCGATCGACCAGCTCGCCGCGGTGTTCCCCCAGACCGCAGGCGCATCGGCGAAGGCCGTCGTCGAGGCGCCCGACGGCTCCTCCGTCGAATCCCAGTCGTCCCGCGACGCGATCGCGGCCATGGAGACCGACCTCGAACAGGTCGACGGCATTGCGAGCGTGCTGGGGCCGTTCGACGAGTACGCGGGCGACCAGGTCTCGGCCGACGGCCGCACCGCGTACATCCAGCTGCAGTTCGACGGCACCGTCACGGACGTCGATCCGGACTCCCTCGAGGCCGTCATCGCGACCGGCGAGGCGGGCCGTGATGCCGGACTGACGGTCGCCTTCGGCGGCGACGTCTTCCAGGAGACGAGCTTCGGGCTGACGGTCACCGAGGTGTTCGGCGTGCTCTTCGCAGCCGTGGTGCTCATCATCACCTTCGGCTCGCTGCTCTCGGCGGGAATGCCGTTGCTCACGGCGCTCGTCGGTGTCGGCGCGGCGTTCGGTGGCATCTCGATCGTGGCGGCGTTCACGACGGTGTCGTCGACCGCGCCGATGCTCGCGGTGATGATCGGGCTCGCGGTCGGCATCGACTACGCACTCTTCATCCTCTCCCGTCATCGAACCCAGCTGGCCCGCGGCCAGGACCCGGAGGAATCGGCTGCCGAAGCCGTCGCCACCGCGGGCGGCGCCGTCGTCTTCGCCGGCCTCACCGTGATCATCGCGCTGCTCGGCCTGCTCGTCGTCGGCATCCCGTTCCTCAGCGTCATGGGCGTCGGCGCGGCCTTCGCGGTGCTGATCGCCGTGGCCGGTGCCGTCACGCTCCTGCCGGCCCTGCTCGGCGTCTTCGGCCGCCGTCTGATCCCGAAACCCGGCAGCCGTGCGCATCGCCGGGCGAACGCCGACGACGACAGCGGCAGGCACACCATGGGCCGTCGCTGGGTCGACCTCGTGCTGAAGGCCCCGGTCGTGTTCGTGGCGCTCGTGATCGGGCTGCTCGGCACGGCCGCGGTGCCGGCCGCGAGCCTCGACCTGAACCTGCCGAACGGGTCGGGCACCGAAGGGTCCAGCCAACGCGAGGCGTACGAGATGATCGAGAACGGCTTCGGCCCGGGCTACAACGGCCCGCTCATCATCACGGTCGACATCACGCAGACCACCGACATCTTCGACGACCTCGACGCGATCGGCGATCGCATCGGGCAACTCGACGACGTCGCGTTCGTCGGCGCGGGCCTGCCGAACGAGACCGCCGACACGGCGATCATCCAGGTGATTCCCGAGAGCGCACCGGATGCACTTGAGACCAAGGTGCTCGTCGAGAGCATCCGTGAGCTCGAGCCCTCGATCACCGCCGACCTCGGCACGCCGATCGCGGTGACCGGGTACACGGCCGTGGCGATCGACATCTCGAACCGGCTCGCCGACGCCCTCATCCCGTTCGCCCTGATCGTCGTCGGCCTGTCGATCGTGCTCCTGCTCATGGTGTTCCGCTCGGTGTTCGTTCCGGTCAAGGCCGCACTCGGGTTCCTGCTGTCGGCGTTCGGCGCGATCGGCGTGACCGTCGCGATCTTCCAGTGGGGCTGGTTCGCCGACCTCCTGCACGTCGAGCCCGGTCCGATCCTGAGCTTCCTGCCGATTCTGCTCATGGCGGTGCTGTTCGGCCTCGCGATGGACTACGAGGTGTTCCTCGTCTCCGGCATGCGCGAGGAGTTCGTGAAGACCGGCGAGCCGCGGAAGGCCGTCGTGCACGGTTTCCAGCACGCCGCCCGCGTCGTCACCGCGGCCGCGCTCATCATGTTCTTCGTCTTCTTCGCCTTCGTACCCGAGGGTTCGGGCGTGATCAAGGGCATCGCCTTCGCGCTCGCGGTGGGCGTCGCCTTCGACGCGTTCCTCGTGCGCATGACGCTCGTGCCCGCTGCGATGGCGCTCGCAGGCAAAGCCGCGTGGTGGCTGCCGAAGTGGCTCGCCAAGCTGTTGCCGAACGTCGACATCGAGGGCGAGGGGCTGCGCGCCCACCTCGATCAGGAGGCGTGGGCGGCCTCGAGGCCCGCCGCGGTGAACGCCGATGCAGCGGTGTTCGGTCTGCCCGAGCGGCCCATCGGTCCGCTCACGGTCGAGGTGCCGGTCGGCGGCGTGCTCGCTGTGCGGGGCGAGACGGTCGACCGCCGCGTCGTCGCCGCAACCCTGGCCGGTCGTCTCGACCCGGTCGACGGGCGACTCGCCGTGCTCGGTTCGCCGCTTCCATCCGGCGCCGGCCGGGTCATGCGGGGCGTGGCGATCGCCGAGGTCGCAACGGATGCCGCGCCGGGCGGCACGGTCGGCGAGCTCATCGCCGGACGGCTCGACGCCACACGCCCGTGGTACCGGCTCGCCCCGTCGAGCTCGCTCGTGCACAGCTGGGCCGCCCGCGCGGCCGACGCGACCGGACACGGCCCCGACGGCCCCCGCTTCACCAGCGAGACGCCGCTCGCCGGGCTCGGCGTCGAGGCACGCACGCTCGTGGCGGTCGCCGCTGCACTCGCCGAACGTCCGAAGGCCGTCGTCATCGACCTCGACGACGACCCCGGTTCGGCCAGTGGTGACCTCTGGCGTGCGCTCGCGGTGCTCGTGCCCGCTCAAGTGACGGTCATCGTCGGGTGCGGCCGTTCGGCCGTGCCGCCCGAGACGTCGCCCGAACTCGCCGCACGCGGCATCCGTACCCTCGAACCCGTCTCGCACACCCAGGAGGCCCTGCGATGAGCACCCGACTCTCCCGACTCTTCGGCTCGACCCCGGCGCAACGCCGGGTGCGATACGGAGTGCTGGTGGCGGCGGTGATCGCCGTGCCGCTCGCCGTCTCCGGGCTCGTCTCCGGCGCACTCGGCGGCGCCGGCGACAACCTCGAGCAGATCCCGGCGGTCGTCGTGAACAACGACGAGATGGTCACGATGACCCTGCCCGACGGCACCGATCAGCCCGTGCTCGCCGGGCGCCAGCTCGTCACCGAATTGACCGACCCCGCCATGGCGGGCTTCCAGTGGAAGATCTCCAACGACGAGGAGGCCACGGAACTGCTCGCCTCGGGCGACGCCTATGCGGTCCTGACGATTCCCGCCGACTTCTCGGAGTCGGTGACCTCGCTCTCGGGCGAGACGCCGACCAAGGCGAACCTCGACATCCGCACCGATGACGCGCACGGGTATCTCGCGGGGTCGATCGCGCAGTCGGTCGGCGATGCGATGTCGGCGACCTTCGGTCGTGAACTGACCGCGCAGTACCTCGAGGGCTTCTATACGAGTCTCGCGACGATGGGCGATTCGCTCGGCGAGGCAGCCGAGGGTGCGACGCAGCTCTCGACCGGTGCCGGCTCGCTCGCGGGCGGCCTCGGCACGCTCTCGAACGGCGTCGCCTCGGCGGCGTCAGGTGCGACGGAAGCGGCGAGCGGTGCGTCGCAGTACGCGGACGGCGTGCACCAGTACACGACCGGTGTCGACGGGCTCGCCGGTGGGCTGGGTCAGCTGAACGCCGGCGCGGCCGGCCTGGGTGAGCTGTCGACCGGCATCACCCGATACACCGGGGGAGTCGCCGAATTGAACAGCAACTACGCGGCGCTGCAGCCCGGATTGATCGCGCTGATCGATTCGAATCTCGGCGGAGCGAGCTGCGACCCGGAGCCCGCGGATGAACAGCTCGCTGCACTCTGCGCGATGCGTGCGGGAGTCGTGGGCATCGGCGGCGGTCTCACCGAGCTCGGGTCGCAGGGCTCTGCGCTCGCCGGTTCGGCCTCGACGGCACTCGCCGGAGTCCAGGGCGGCATTGCGCAGTCGGCGGCCGGTGCGGCCCAGCTCTCGGGCGGGTCGGCCGCACTGCGCGACGGCGCGAGCGGCCTCGCCACCGGCGTCGACGAGCTCGCCATCGGCCTCGGCCAGCTGGCCAGCGGTGCCACGGATGCCGCGACCGGCGCGACCGAACTCGCCGGCGGTGCCGGCTCGCTCGCGAGCGGGCTCACCTCGGGCGCGGAGAGCGCGAAGGCCTTCAGCGATATCGATGGGGCGGCGACCGCCGACGTGGTCGCCGAGCCGGTCACGGTCGACGCCAGCCGCGATCACGAGATCGGCGGAGTCGGTGAAGTGATCGGCATGCTGTTCGTGCCGGTCGGGCTGTGGCTCGGTGCGCTGGCGCTCTTCCTCGTCTTCCGCCCGTTCGGGCGGGAGGCCCTGCGCAGCACGGCATCGACGGGCGGACTCGTCTCGCGCACGCTCGCTCGTGCCGGCCTGCTCGCGCTCGCCCAGGCGGTCGCCGTGGTGTTGCTCCTGCACGGCGCGATGGGCGTCGCCTGGACTCTGCTGCCGCAGACCCTCGCATTCGCCGCGCTCCTCGCCCTCGTGTTCACCGCGCTGCACGCCTTCCTCACCGTGTGGCTCGGCCGAGCCGGCCTGCTCGTCTCGCTCGTGCTCGTCGCCCTGCAACTGACAGCCACGGGCGGGTTGTACCCGATCGAAGTACTGAGCGGTCCGTTCCAGGCGATCAGCCCCCTGCTGCCGCTGACGTGGGCGGTGCAGGGCATGCAGCTCATCGTCGCCGGCGCCTCGGGTGGCGCTGTGGCGATGGCGGCCGGCGTGCTCGTGGTCTTCGGCCTCGTGGGCGTCTTCGGCACCGGCATCGTGATCGGTAGACGCCGAGGCATCCGCTCGATCGGGTTCGCGGCGGCAGCGCTCGGCTGAGCGCGAACGGGCGTGCCGTCGGTGCGCGCGCCCGTGCCCGTCGGCAGGGCGCGCCGCCGTCGGCTGTTAGCCTGAGGAAAGCGCCAGGAGGGACTTCCGCCGATATGCACGCCCCTGAACCGAAACGCGACGAGCTCTTCGTCGATGCCGCCTACGACATGATCGTCGTCTCGAACCGATTGCCGGTCGACTACGAGCGCGGCCCCGACGGCGAGACCCGGTGGAAGAGCTCGCCAGGCGGTCTCGTCACCGCGCTGGAACCCGTGATGCGTGCCGCCGACGGCGCCTGGATCGGCTGGGCGGGCGTGGCCGACCGCGAGTTCGACCCGTTCGAGCACGACGGCATCAACATCGTGCCGGTGCCGCTGTCGGAATCAGAGCTCGAGGACTACTACGAGGGTTTCTCGAACGACACCCTCTGGCCGCTCTACCACGACGTCATCGCTCCGCCGTCGTTCCACCGCGAGTGGTGGGACGCCTACGTGCGGGTCAATCGGCGGTTCGCCGAGGCGGCTGCGCGCGCGGCATCCGACGGCGCCGTCGTCTGGGTGCAGGACTACCAGTTGCAGCTGGTGCCGCGGATGCTCCGTGAGAGCCGCCCCGACCTCGTGATCGGGTTCTTCAACCACATCCCGTTCCCGGCCTACGGCATCTATTCGCAACTGCCATGGCGACGCCAGGTCATCGACGGATTGCTCGGCGCCGATGTCATCGGTTTCCAGCGCACCGCCGACGCCGGCAACTTCACGCGAGCCGTGCGACGCCTCTTCGGCTACTCCACGCGCGGCAGCGTCATCGACGTGCCCGGACCCGACGGCGACGGCGGCGTGCGCCACGTCGTCGCCCGGGCCTTCCCCATCTCGATCGACGCGGCCGGCTTCGAGGAGCTGGCGCGCCGGCCCGAGGTGCAGGCTCGCGCGCACGAGATCCGCGAGAGCCTCGGCAATCCCGAGACGATCATGCTCGGCGTCGACCGACTCGACTACACGAAGGGCATCCGGCACCGGCTGAAGGCGTACGGGGAGCTGTTGCACGACGGCCGGCTCTCGGTCGAAGACGTGACGCTCGTGCAGGTCGCGAGTCCGTCGCGAGAACGCGTCGAGACGTACCGCCAGTTGCGCGACGAGATCGAGCTGATGGTCGGCCGCTTGAACGGCGACAACTCGACGCTCGGTCACCAGGCGATCGCCTACCTGCACCACGGGTATCCACGTGAAGAGATGGTCGCCCTGTACCTCGCGGCCGACGTCATGCTCGTCACGGCGCTCCGCGACGGAATGAACCTCGTCGCGAAGGAGTTCGTCGCCTGCAGCTTCGATGACGACGGCGTGCTCGTGCTGAGCGAGTTCACCGGGGCATCCGACGAGCTCAGGCAGGCGATCCTCGTGAATCCGCACGACATCGAGGGGCTGAAAGACGCGATGGTCGAGGCGGCACGGATGCCGCGCAAGGAGCGCGCCCGCCGCATGCGCGCCCTGCGCAAGCGCGTGCGCGAGAACGACGTGGCGAAGTGGTCGGCGACGTTCCTGAAGACTTTGACCGGCGCCGGCATCATCGCGTCGGGTGTCCCCGAGGGGCTCGATGCCGCAATCGGGCGCATCGCGAACACCGACCGTCTGCTCGTGGCGCTCGACTTCGACGGCACCCTCGCGCCGCTCGTCGACCGGCCCGAAGACGCACGCGCGACCAACCGTGCCCGCACGGCCATCGAACGGCTGGGCGCGCTCGACGACACCCGGGTCGCGATCGTCTCCGGCCGTGCTCTGGCAAGCCTTCGCGAGGTCGCCGATCCGCCGCAAGGCGCATTGCTCAGCGGTTCGCACGGCGTCGAGCTGCAGCTCGACACCGGGGGAGTGACGATCGACCTGCGGGACGCCGAGCTCGCGGCGCTCGAACACCTCACCCGCATCCTCGACGAGGTCGCCTCCGGCGCTGAAGGGGCGTGGGTGGAGTGGAAGCCCGCGGGGCTCGCCCTGCACACCCGCAAGGTGGCCTCCGCCACCGCGGTCGAACTGCAGCGCGCCGCGCGCGCGCGTGTGGACGCCGAGATCCCCGAGCTCACCGTGCGCAGCGGCAAGGGCGTGCTCGAATTCTCGGTTCGGCCGAGTGACAAGGGCGAGGCGCTCACGAGGCTCAGGCAGCATTCGGGCGCGAGCGCCGTCGTGTACGTCGGCGACGACGTCACCGATGAAGACGCCTTCGCCTCCCTCGAGAGCGACGACATGGGGGTGAAGGTCGGCCAGGGCCGATCGCTCGCGACGCACCGTGTGCGCAGCCCCGACGACGTCGCCGACCTGCTCGAGCGGCTCGCCGATGCGCGTGATGCGACGCGCGGAGGCCCTGCGCGCTGGCCATAGACTCGATGCATGTCGGAGTTCGATCCCAAACCGCGTAGCCGTACCGTCACCGACGGCATCGAAGCCATGACCAGCCGGGGCATGCTCCGCGCCGTGGGCATGGGCGATGCGGATTGGGACAAGCCGCAGATCGGCATCGCCTCGTCCTGGAACGAGATCACCCCCTGCAACCTGTCGCTCGCCCGCCTCGCGCAGGCCGCGAAAGAGGGCGTGCACGGCGGCGGCGGGTATCCGTTGCAGTTCGGCACCGTCTCGGTCTCCGACGGCATCTCGATGGGACACGAGGGCATGCACTTCTCCCTCGTGTCGCGCGAGGTCATCGCCGACTCGGTCGAGGTCGTCATGCAGGCCGAGCGACTCGACGGTTCGGTGCTGCTCGCCGGCTGCGACAAGTCGATCCCCGGCATGCTCATGGCCGCGGCGCGACTCGACCTCGCCTCGGTCTTCCTCTATGCCGGCTCCATCGCGCCGGGCTGGGTGCGCCTCTCCGACGGCACCGAGAAAGACATCACCATCATCGATTCGTTCGAAGCGGTCGGCGCGGTCAAGGCCGGCACGATGAGCGAGGCCGATGCGAAACGCATCGAATGCGCGTTCGCCCCGGGCGAGGGTGCCTGCGGCGGCATGTACACCGCGAACACGATGGCCTCGGTCGCCGAGGCGCTCGGGCTCTCGCTGCCGGGCTCGGCCTCACCGGCATCCGCCGACCGCCGTCGCGACTACTACGCACACCGCTCTGGCGAAGCCGTCGTGAACCTGTTGAAGCACGGCATCACTGCGCGCCAGATCCTCACGAAGAAGGCGTTCGAGAACGCCATCGCCGTGGGCATGGCCCTCGGTGGCTCGACGAACATCGTGCTGCACCTGCTCGCGATCGCGCACGAGGCCGAAGTCGACCTCACGCTCGACGACTTCAATCGCATCGGCTCGAAGGTGCCGCACGTCGGCGACCTGAAGCCGTTCGGCAAGTACGTCATGAACGATGTCGACCGCCGCGGCGGTCTTCCCGTGCTCATGAAGGCCCTGCTCGACGCGGGCCTCATGCACGGCGACGCACTCACGGTCACCGGCAAGACCCTCGCTGAGAACCTCGCCGAGATGGACATCGCCCCGCTCGACGGCGAGGTGCTGCGCACCCTCGACAACCCGATCCACGAGACCGGGGGGCTCACGATCCTGCACGGATCGCTCGCCCCCGAGGGTGCTGTGGTGAAGACCGCGGGCTTCGACGCCGCGACATTCGAGGGCCCTGCCCGCGTCTTCGAGCGCGAGCGGGCGGCCATGGACGCCCTCACCGCCGGAGAGATCAAGCACGGCGACGTCGTCGTCATCCGATATGAAGGGCCCAAGGGCGGTCCCGGCATGCGCGAGATGCTCGCCATCACGGCGGCCATCAAGGGCGCCGGCCTCGGAAAAGATGTACTACTCTTGACGGACGGTCGATTCTCAGGCGGCACAACCGGCCTCTGCATCGGCCATCTGGCACCCGAAGCGGTGGACGCAGGTCCCATCGCCTTCGTGCGCGATGGTGATCTCATACGGGTCGATATCGCAGCTCGTTCCATCGACCTACTGGTCGACGATGCCGAGCTGGCTGCCCGCCGTGAAGGCTGGGCTCCGCTTCCTCCGCGCTATACCCGTGGCGTCCTCGCGAAATACTCGAAGCTCGTGCGTTCCGCCGCTGAAGGCGCCACGACGGGCTGAGTGCTGCGCTTCCCGCACACACCGTCCACCAGAACAGGAACCGAATGTCCACGGAATCCAGTCCCGTGCCATCGCCCGCCCCAGTGCCTCCCGGCGCGCCCGTGGAGATCACGGGCGCCGAGGGAGTCGTCCGCTCGCTCGAGATGCTCGGCATCACCGATGTGTTCGGATTGCCGGGCGGCGCGATCCTCCCCGTCTACGACCCCCTCTTCGAGAGCCGCAAGCTGCGCCACATCCTCGTGCGTCACGAGCAGGGCGCCGGCCACGCCGCCGAGGGTTACGCGTCGTCCTCGGGCAAGCTCGGTGTCGCGATCGCGACGTCCGGCCCCGGCGCGACGAACCTCGTCACCGCGATCGCCGACGCGCACATGGATTCGGTGCCGATGCTCGCGATCACCGGCCAGGTGTTCTCGAACCTCATGGGCACCGATGCATTCCAAGAGGCCGACATCGTCGGCATCACCATGCCGATCACGAAGCACTCCTTCCTCGTGAAAGACCCCGCTGAGATCCCGGCGACGCTCGCGGCCGCGGTGCACATCGCGACGACCGGCCGCCCCGGCCCGGTGCTCGTCGACATCACGAAAGACGCGCAGCAGGCCAAGTTCATGTTCAGCTGGCCGCCGAAGCTCGACCTGCCGGGCTACCGGCCGATCACCAAGGCGCACGGCAAGCAGGTTGCGGCCGCTGCGCAGATGCTCGCCGAGGCGAAGCGTCCGGTGCTGTACGTGGGCGGCGGCGTCATCCGCTCCGGCGCATCCGACGAGCTCCGCACGCTCGCCGAGACGACGAACGCCCCCGTGGTCACCACGCTCATGGCCCGCGGCGCGTTCCCCGACTCGCACCCCCAGCACCTCGGCATGCCGGGCATGCACGGCACCGTGCCCGCGGTCATCGCGTTGCAGGAGGCTGACCTCCTGATCGCGCTCGGCGCTCGCTTCGACGACCGCGTGACCGGCAAGGCCGCGCTGTTCGCGCCCAACGCGAAGGTCGTGCACGTCGACATCGACCCGGCAGAGATCTCGAAGATCCGGGTCGCCGACGTGCCCATCGTCGGCGATGCGAAAGACGTGCTCGTCGACCTCGAAGCGGCCTACCGCGACGTCGTCGCGGCTCAGACCGCCGCTCCCGATCTCGACGAGTGGTGGGCCACCCTCGACGGACTCCGTTCGGAGTTCCCGCTCGGCTTCTCGAAGCCGTCCGACGGCCTGCTCGCTCCGCAGCAGGTCATCCAGCGCATCGGCGAGCTCACCGGGCCCGAGGCGGTCTATGCGGCAGGCGTCGGCCAGCATCAGATGTGGGCGGCGCAGTTCATCAAGTACGAGCGGCCCAACTCCTGGCTGAACTCCGGTGGCGCCGGCACCATGGGCTACGCGGTTCCCGCGGCGATGGGCGCGAAGGTCGCAGAACCCGAGCGCGTGGTCTGGGCGATCGACGGCGACGGCTGCTTCCAGATGACCAACCAGGAGCTCGCCACCTGCACGTTGAACAAGATCCCGATCAAGGTCGCGATCATCAACAACTCCTCGCTCGGCATGGTGCGCCAGTGGCAGACCCTGTTCTACGACGGCCGCTACTCGAACACCGACCTGAACACGGGTCATGACACCGTGCGCATCCCCGACTTCGTGGCGCTCGCCGAGGCGTACGGCGCGCTCGGCATCCGCGTCACGAAAGAAGAGGAGATCGACGACGCGATCAAGCTCGCGCTCGAGACGAACGACCGCCCGGTCGTGATCGACTTCGTCGTCTCGGCAGAGGCCATGGTGTGGCCGATGGTGCCGCAGGGCGTCTCGAACAGCTACATCCAATACGCTCGCGACCACTCGCCGGCGTTCAGCGAGGAGGACTGACCATGTCGACACACGTGCTCTCCCTCCTCGTGGAAGACAAGCCGGGCCTGCTGACCCGCGTCGCCGGGCTCTTCGCCCGTCGCGGGTTCAACATCGAGTCGCTCGCCGTCGGTCACTCCGAAATCGAGGGTCTCAGCCGCATCACGGTCGTCGTCGATGTCGAAGATCTGCCGCTCGAGCAGGTGACGAAGCAGCTGAACAAGCTCATCAACGTCATCAAGATCGTCGAGCTCGACCCGGCGCAGTCGGTGCAGCGCGAACACCTGCTCATCAAGGTGCGCGTCGACAACGCCACCCGATCGCAGGTGCTCGAAGCGGTCAACCTCTTCCGCGCTCGCGTCGTCGACGTCTCGACCGACGCCCTCGTGATCGAGATCACCGGAGACTCCGGCAAGACCACCGCGTTCCTCAAGGTGCTCGAGCCGTACGGCATCAAAGAGATCGCGCAGTCGGGCCTTCTCGCAGTCGGCCGTGGCGGCAAGTCCATCACCGAGCGTGTCTTCAAGAACTGACCGTCTTCACGAATTGCACAGACCACTACCAAGGAGAATGAACAGCATCATGGCTGAGATCTACTACGACAAAGACGCCGACCTCGCGCTCATCCAGGGCAAGAAGGTCGCGGTCATCGGCTACGGCTCGCAGGGCCACGCGCACGCGCAGAACCTCCGCGACTCCGGTGTCGAGGTCGTCATCGGGCTCAAGGAGGGCTCGAAGTCGAAGCCGAAGGCTGAAGAGGCCGGCTTCCAGGTGCTGAGCGTCGCCGACGCCGCGGCATCCGCCGACGTCATCGTCATCCTCGCTCCCGACCAGTACCAGCGCCACATCTACGCGGAGTCCATCAAAGACAACCTCGCCGAGGGCAAGACCCTCGTCTTCGGTCACGGCTTCAACATCCGCTTCGGCTACATCGAGGCTCCCGAGGGCGTCGACGTCGTCATGGTCGCGCCGAAGGGCCCCGGCCACACCGTGCGCCGCGAGTACGAGGCGGGTCGCGGCGTTCCCGTGATCGTCGCGGTCGAGAAGGATGCCTCGGGCAACGCCTGGCCCCTCGTGCTGAGCTACGCCAAGGCCGTCGGCGGCCTGCGTGCCGGTGGCATCAAGACGACCTTCACCGAAGAGACCGAGACCGACCTGTTCGGTGAGCAG
The DNA here is from genome assembly GCF_059758475.1 of Agromyces sp. GQ35. Lineage (NCBI taxonomy): Bacteria > Bacillati > Actinomycetota > Actinomycetes > Micrococcales > Microbacteriaceae > Agromyces > Agromyces sp. GQ35. The sequence goes on from NZ_JCAXEO010000001.1 coordinate 2,544,945, forward strand.
GCCGTGCTCTGCGGCGGTGTCTCGCAGCTCGTGCAGTACGGCTTCGAGACCCTGACCGAGGCCGGGTACCAGCCGCAGGTCGCCTACTTCGAGGTGCTCCACGAGCTGAAGCTCATCGTCGACCTCATGTGGGAGGGCGGCATCGCCAAGCAGCGCTGGTCGGTCTCCGACACGGCCGAATACGGCGACTACGTCTCGGGGCCCCGAGTCATCGACCCGCACGTCAAGGAGAACATGCAGGCCGTGCTCGCCGACATCCAGTCGGGCGCGTTCGCGAAGCGCTTCATCGACGACCAGGACAACGGCGCGCAGGAGTTCCTCGAGCTCCGCGCCAAGGGCGAGGCGCACCCGATCGAGGCCACGGGCCGCGAGCTCCGCAAGCTCTTCGCCTGGAACGCCTCGAACGACGACGACTACGTCGACGGCGAAGTCGCGCGCTAGAGCGCGGACGCCCACCGTCGACGCAGTCGTCGCGCGACACTGTGCCGATACTGCCCGGACTTCGTCCGTGCAGGCCGATGGTGAGGTCGCGCGCGGACACCGCTGACCCTGAGTGACGAGGAAGCCTCGCCCGGATCTGATCCGGGCGGGGCTTCGTCGTTGCTTCGGGCGAGCCGAGGTCACTCGGCCTCGGGGGTCTCCTCGGGTGCTTCGGTCTCCTCGGTGGGTTCCTCGGTCGCTGCGCCGGCCGTCACCGCGTCGACCTGCTCCTGGGTGTATCCGCAGTAGTTGACGGCCTCTCGGTCCCAGTAGCTCACGAGGCGGTCCTTACCGGCGGCGTGGGCGTCGGCCACCGTGCCCTCGTAGATCTGGCCGTCCTTCGACTCCTTGTTGACGTCCGGCACCTCGGCGCAGACGTGGAAGACGGTTCCGGACTTGGTCCAGTACACGAGGTCCTGACCGGTCAGCTGTTCGATCGTGTTCGACTCCTCGGTGTACTGCTCGACCGAAACCGGGTTGTAGTCGACGCCCAGCGCGATGGCGCCGCCGCCGATGACGATCGCGATGATGCCGGCGAGTGCCTTCTGCTTGCCGTCCATGTTCTTGTTCGTGAAGACCAGGATGATCAGCGGCAGGAACGCGATCACGGCGATGATCGCGCCGAGCTGGTTCTGCACGAAGAACCGAACCGAGTCCTCCTTCGACGCAGGGTCCAGGCGATTGGCCTTCTTCCAGAGGAACGATCCGCCGATCGCGAGCGCTCCGATGACGACGATCAGCGCGATGAGCAGCACCATGTTCACGGGCACCTGCCGAAGCACCCAGAAGATCGCGAAGGCCTCGCCGGCGATCGCGAGCAGCCAGAGGCCGCCGGCGATGAGGCGGAACGTCGTGGCCTGCTTCTTCGCCTCGGGTGTCGGCTTCCACACCGGAGCATCGGATCGTGCGGCCGAATCGCTGCCGGAGGCCGTGGTCGGTTCGACTCGAACGACCTTCTTCTTCTGCTGCTCTGCCACGTTCGTCCTTCCAAAGGGGTTCGGGTGCCGCGATGAGCATATTGGACGCGCCGTCGTGAGGGGGAGAGCGACGCGTCGCGCGGTGGCGCGAGCCGACCGGATCGCGAGCCGGGGTCGGTGCGCCGGGGCCGCGGCAACCGGGTAGCGTGTCGGGAATGCCAGGACTCCTTTCACTCGAGATCGCCGTTCAGGATGTCGCGGGGGTGCGCATCGCCCTGACCGCGGGCGCCACGCGGGTCGAACTCTGCCAGGCGCTCTCGCTCGGCGGGCTGACGCCGTCGGCCGGGCTCATCGAGGCTGCGGCCGACGAGGCGCGCAGCGCGGCGGTTCCGGCGTTCGTGCATGTGCTCGTGCGACCTCGCGGCGGCGGCTTCGCCTATGACGCCGACGAGCTCGACACGATCGAGCGCGACATCCGTGCCGCGTTCGATCACGGTGCCGACGGCGTCGTCGTCGGCGCGCTCACCGAGGCCGGCGATCTCGACGTCGACGTGATCCGTCGATTCGTCGATGCCGCATCCGGCAGGGACGTGACGGTGCACCGAGCGGTCGATGCGAGTTCCGACCCGCGTGCCTCGGTCGCGATGCTCGCCGCACTCGGCGTGCGCCGCGTGCTCACCTCGGGCGGAGCCCCCGAGTGTCGTTCGGGTATCGAGACGTTGCGACGGATGGCTTCCGAGGCGACCGCACTCGAGATCATGGCCGGCGGCGGGGTGCGCATCGCCGACATCGCCGAACTCGCCGCCGCAGGGGTCGATGCCGTGCACCTCTCGGCGCGCGGCACGACGACCAGGGGCGGGGCGAGCGGGCCGGGCGGCGGCGTCGACGGATTCGACGTCACCGATCCGGGTCTCGTGCGGGCCGCCGTCGCCGCCGCCGGCATCGCTCGGCGATGACGGATGCGCCGCCACCCGGCGTACCCGTGACCGCGCCCGCCGATCGCTAGGGTGGTGTCCATGACCCGCGATTCCGACGACGACGCGCTGCGCTGGGAGGGCGACGAAGATCCCACGCTCGCGCCCGGCTGGAAAGCTGTGGGTGGGCCGGCGCACGTCGAGCACGCTGCCGGCGACGCACCCACGGGTCCGGCGCCCGAAGCTTCCCTCGAAGACGATGAGGTCGCCGGCGACCGTTCCGAGGATTCGAACCCCGCGCAGACCGGTTCGGCCGAACTCGTGCTGCTCGGGGTGCTCGGCGGCGTCTACCTGCTGTACGCGGTCGGCTGGCTGTTCGCGGCGCTCGACGACCTGCCCCTCCTCGCAGACCCGGTCGCGCAGTTCATGTACGTGCTCGGGCGGTGGCTCGCTGTCGCCGCGGCGCCGCTGTGGTTCGCTGCGGCGCTGTGGCTCACCGCCGGTCGACACCGGGCACGCCTCATCTGGCTGATCGCCGGGGCAGTGCTGCTCGTTCCCGTCCCGTTCCTGTTGCGAGGTTGAGATGACCGAGGCACCCGTTCCCCCCGAGCCCGGCGTCGATTCCGCCGCATCCGCTCGCCCGGCGACGCCGCTCTGGCTCGCGGTCACGATCGCCGTGGCGTTCGGCGTCTTCTTCGCATATGACGTGTGGGAGGCGATCGGCAATCTCGTCGGCCTCAACGTCTCCGCCGCTGAGCTTGGTGTCGCGCTCACCGGGTTCGGTGTCACGCTCCTCATCGTCGGCCTCATCGTGCCCTTCCTGGTCTATGCCGTCGTGTTCCGGCTCGGCCGTCGGCGGGGCCCGCTGCCGCAGGTCCTGCTCTTCGTCGCGGGGTTCGCCGTCGTCCAGGTGCTCTCGGCCGACATCGCCGCACTGTTCGAGCTCGGCGGCCTCGACTTCTCGTGAGTTCCCGCTCGCCTGCGAGCACAACGTCACAGAACGATCGCCGCGCGTCGGCTCCAGTAGAGTGATCGGGTAGGCGCCCCGACGGCGTGTGGCGCATCCCACCGCAAGTCGCATCGTCGAGCGTGCGCATCGCCCCGAAGGAATCGTTCGTGTCAAAGCCGGTCGTGCTGATCGCTGAAGAACTCTCGCCCGCCACCGTCGAGGCCCTCGGCCCCGACTTCGACGTCAGGTCCGTCGACGGTACCGATCGGTCCGCGTTGCTCGCGGCGCTGGCCGACGCCGACGCGATCCTCGTGCGTTCGGCGACCAAGGTCGATGCTGAGGCGATCGCCGCAGCTCCGAAGCTCAAGGTCGTCGCCCGTGCCGGCGTCGGTCTCGACAACGTCGACATCAAGGCCGCGACGACCGCGGGCGTGATGGTCGTGAACGCGCCCACGTCGAACATCATCTCTGCGGCCGAGCTCACCGTCGGCCACATCCTCAGCCTCGCTCGGCACATCCCGGCGGCGCACGCGGCGCTCGCGCAGGGGGAGTGGAAGCGGTCGGCCTTCACCGGTGTCGAGTTGTACGAGAAGACGGTGGGCATCATCGGTCTCGGCCGCATCGGCGCGCTCATCGCGGCTCGTCTGCAGGCGTTCGGCACGAACGTCATCGCGTTCGACCCGTACATCACGGCCGCTCGTGCGCAGCAGCTCGGCGTGCAGACCGTGAGCCTCGACGAGCTGCTCGAGCAGAGCGACTTCATCACGATCCACATGCCGAAGACGCCAGAGACCACGGGCATGATCGGCACCGAGCAGCTCGCTCGCATGAAGCCCACGGCGTTCGTCGTGAACGTCGCTCGTGGTGGGCTGATCGATGAAGATGCGCTGCACGACGCGCTCGTGAACAAGACGATCGCCGGTGCAGCGGTCGACGTGTTCGTCTCGGAGCCGCCGCGCGACTCGCCGCTGCTCGGCCTCCCGAACATCGTCGTCACCCCGCACCTCGGCGCGTCGACCGACGAGGCGCAAGAGAAAGCCGGCGTGTCCGTCGCGAAGTCGGTGCGGCTCGCCCTCGCCGGCGAGCTCGTTCCCGATGCGGTCAACGTCGCAGGTGGCGTCATCGACCCCTACGTCCGCCCCGGTATTCCGCTCGTCGAGAAGCTCGGCCAGCTGTTTGCGGGCGTGGCGAACGGGCCGCTCACGAGCCTCGACGTCGAGGTGCGCGGCGAACTGGCCGACTACGACGTGAGCGCGCTCAAGCTCGCGGCGCTCAAGGGCGTCTTCACGAACGTCGTGAGCGAGACGGTGTCGTACGTCAACGCGCCGCTGCTCGCCGAGCAGCGCGGCATCGACGTGCGGCTGATCACCTCGGCCGAATCGCCGGAGTACCGCAACGTGATCACGCTCACGGGTGCGCTCGCCGACGGCACGCAGGTCTCGGTGTCGGGCACGCTGACCGGCCCGAAGCAGATCGAGAAGCTCGTCGGAGTCAACGGCTACGAGCTCGAGGTGCCGATCGCGACGACCCACATCGTCATGGAATACGCCGACCGTCCGGGCATCGTCGCCGTCTACGGCCAGGAGTTCGGCGAGGCCGGCATCAACATCGCGGGCATGCAGATCGCTCGCCGAGAGGCCGGCGGCCGCGCGCTCAGCGTGCTCACGGTCGACTCTCCGGTTCCGGCCGAGGTGCTCGAGCGGGTGCGCGTGGCGATCGACGCGAGTGTCTTCGTCGAGATCGACATCTCCGAGTAGCGATCGGCCGGGGCCACTCCTGAGCTTGTCGACGGGCGTCACTCCGCTGGTCGACGGCTTCGCTCCGCCGGTCGAGTAGCGAAGCGTATCGAGGCCTGCCAGGCGGGGTCTCGATACGCGCTACGCGTTACTCGACCGGCGATTCGCGCGCGATGCGTTCGAGCAGGTCGACGAGTTCGTCCATCTCTTTCGGACCGATGTCGTCGCCTCCGACCTGGCCGGCCTCGGCGACGACCTCGGCGCGGAGGGCGGAGTGGTAGTAGAGCCCATCGCCGATGAGCGTGATCGCGAGTGCGAGCGCGGAGTCGTCGACGTGACGACCGATCTCGGTGAGCCAGCGCGAGCGAACGGCGTCGATCGCGTGCGCTGCCTCACGATCGCCGCCCTGGGCGAGGCGCACGGTGGCGACGAAGCTGTGGTCGAGTGGTGATTCGAGGTCGACGGAGGAACGCACGAAGTACGAGATCGCGCCCTCGGGGGCGGAGTGGATGCGTTCGACGTCGTCGTCGATGAGCCGGTGCAGGCGTTCGATGAGGCCGGCGATCAGGGCGTGCCGCGAACCGAAGTGGTAGAGCAGCCCGCCCTTGGAGACCCCGGCTTCGCGTGCCGTCGCTTCGAGGGTCGCTCCGCGTTCGCCGTCGGCGATGATGAGGCGCTCGAACGCATCGAGCACGGCATCGCGGGCCGCAGGCGGTCGACTCATGAGCCTGATGCTACTTCGTGGGCGGCGGTCACATCTGTTACTATACCGACTGGACGGTAAAGTAATGGGAAACGACATGATGAACGACACTCACCTGAATTCCACCGACACGATGCGCACGACGGATGCCGCGGCATCCGTGATTCGAACGTCGCGAGCACCCCGCCGCGCCTGGGTCGCCCTCGCGGTGCTGATGCTGCCGGTACTGCTGGTCTCGGTCGACAACACCGTGCTGAGCTTCGCACTGCCCGCGATCTCCCGCGATCTCGCACCGACCGCCGCGCAGCAGCTGTGGATCATCGACGCGTACCCGCTCGTCCTCGCCGGCCTCCTCGTGGCGATGGGCAGTGCCGGCGACCGTTTCGGGCGTCGTCGGATGCTCCTCATCGGATCGGTCGGCTTCGCGCTGCTCTCGATCGTCGCCGCCTTCGCTCCCACGGCCGAAGCGCTCATCGCGGCCCGCGCCGCGCTCGGATTCTTCGGTGCGATGCTCATGCCCTCGACGCTCTCGTTGCTGCGAACGGTCTTCGTCGATCGCGAGCAGCGCCGCCTCGCGATCGCCATCTGGGCCACGGGCTTCGCGGCCGGCAGCGCGCTCGGCCCGCTCGTCGGCGGAGTGCTCCTCGAGCACTTCCACTGGGGCTCGGTCTTCCTGCTCGCCGTTCCCGTCCTCGTGCCGATGCTCGTGCTCGTGCCCCTGCTCATCCCCGAGAGCCGCGACCCTGCTCCGGGCCGCATCGACCTGCCGAGCACATTGCTCTCGCTCGCCGCGATGGGACCGGTGGTCTACGGAATCAAGTCGCTCGCCACAGAGGGCTTCTCGGGCTTCGGCATCCAGGCGATCGTGTTCGGGGTGTTCTGCGGGGTGTGGTTCGTGCGGCGACAGCTCACGTCGGACTCGCCCCTGCTCGACGTGCGGCTGTTCCGCCAGGGCTCGTTCGGCGGCGCGGTGCTCGTGAACCTGTTCAGTGTGATCGCACTCGTCGGGTTCCTGTACTTCGTGTCGCAGCACCTCCAGCTCATCGCCGGCCTCAGCCCGGTGGCGGCCGGCCTCGCGCTGGTGCCCGGTCTCGTCGCGATGATCATCGCCGGGCTCGTCGTGGTGCCGATCGCGCGCCGGGTGCGCCCCCGCATCCTCGTTCCCGTGGCCCTGCTGCTCTCCGCCGCGGGCTACGCGGTGATCGCGTTCAGCGCGACAGCCGAATCGATCGCCCCGGTCGTGCTCGCGTTCGTGCTACTCGGCATCGGCATCGGCGCCGCCGAGACGGTCTCGAACGAACTGATCCTCTCGAGTGCAGCACCTGAGAAGGCCGGTGCCGCCTCGGCGGTCTCCGAGACGGCCTACGAGCTCGGTGCCGTACTCGGCACGGCGGTGCTCGGCTCGATCCTCGCGGCGCACTATCGCACGGCTCTCGAACTGCCGGCGGCGCTCAGCGGAGCACAGGCGGCGACCGCACGCGAGACCCTCGCCGGAGCCGCCGTGGTGGCGGAACAGGTGCCCACTGCGGTCGGCGAACAGCTCGCGGCATCCGCGGCCCTCGCCTTCGACGAGGGAGTCGTGATCACTTCGCTCATCGGCGTGGCGCTCATGGTCGCTGCCGCCCTCGTCGCAGCGCTCGCACTGCGCAACCCGAAGGGCGTCGCCGGCCACGACTGAGCGGTGGGCGCCCGCGGGTGCCACTCGCGCGCTCGGCCAGTACGCTGGGAGGGCTGGCGCACGAAGGAGCATTCATGGTGGACACGGTCAAGCTCGCGGTGATTCCCGGTGACGGGATCGGGCCCGAAGTGGTCGGCGAGGCGCTCAAGGCGCTCGCCGCCGCAACGGAGGGAACGGATGTCGCCTTCGAGCAGACCCGCTTCTCGCTCGGCGCCGCGCGCTATCTCGAGACCGGTGACGTGCTCACCGACGACGACCTCGCGGCCATCGGCGCGCACGATGCGATCCTCCTCGGCGCGGTCGGCGGCGCCCCCGGCGACCCGCGTCTCGCCGGGGCCAACATCGAGCGCGGCCTGCTGCTGAGGCTGCGCTTCGAGCTCGACCACTACGTGAACCTGCGGCCGTCCGTGCTGTATGCGGGCGTTCCCAGCCCGCTCGCGGACCCCGGAGACGTCGACTTCGTCGTCGTCCGCGAGGGCACCGAGGGGCCGTACGTCGGAAACGGCGGTGCGATTCGCGCCGGCACCCCGCACGAGGTCGCCAACGAAGTGTCGGTCAACACCGCCTTCGGAGTCGAACGGGTGGTGCGGTACGCGTTCGCCGCGGCATCCGCTCGCCCGCGCAAGAAGCTCACGCTCGTGCACAAGACGAACGTGCTCGTCTTCGCGGGCTCGCTCTGGAAGCGCACGGTCGACGCCGTCGCCGCCGAGTACCCCGACGTCACGGTCGACTACCTGCACGTCGACGCCGCGACGATCTTCCTCGTCACCGATCCTGCTAGATTCGATGTCATCGTCACGGACAACCTCTTCGGCGACATCCTCACCGATCTGGCCGGCGCAATCAGCGGCGGCATCGGCCTCGCAGCCTCGGGCAACATCAACCCCGACGGCCGATTCCCCAGCATGTTCGAGCCGGTTCACGGTTCCGCCCCCGACATCGCAGGGAAGGGCATCGCAGACCCCACCGCCGCGATCCTCTCCGTCGCACTCCTGCTCGGCCACCTCGGTCGGGCGGATGCCGCGGCGAAGGTGCAGCGGGCCGTCATCGCCGATATCGCCGAACGCGGCGACCGTCGGCGATCGACCTCCGAGGTCGGCGATGCCATCGCCGATCGCATCGGCGCACTCGACTGATCCAGCGCATCGAAGGACACATCATGACGATCAACCTCCCGCTCCAGGCTCCCTCCGCCGCCGGTCTCATCTGGCAGGTCACCCGCAACGAGCAGGCGAAGTCGCCGGCCGAACGCGAGGCGGTCCTCGCCGATCCCGGCTTCGGCAACCACTTCACCGATCACATGGTCGACATCTGCTGGTCGGAGAAGGGCGGATGGCACCGCCCGCGCGTCTCGCCCTACGGTCCCATCTCGCTCGACCCGGCCGCCGCGGTGCTGCACTACGCGCAGGAGATCTTCGAGGGCATGAAGGCGTATCGTCATGCCGACGGCTCGATCCGCACCTTCCGCCCATTCGAGAACGCCGCTCGCATGCAGCGCTCGGCGCGACGGCTGGCGCTGCCCGAACTCCCGAGCGAGATCTTCATCGAGTCCTTGAAGCACCTGATCGCCGTCGACGCCGACTGGGTGCCGAGCGCGCCCGAGACGAGCCTGTACCTGCGGCCGTTCATGTTCGCGAAAGAGGCGTTCCTCGGGGTGCGTCCGGCGAAGAAGGTCGCGTACTACGTCATCGCGAGCCCGGCGGGCGCCTACTTCCCGGGCGGCGTCGAGCCGGTGAGCATCTGGCTCTCGACGGACTATGCGCGCGCCGGCAAGGGCGGCACGGGTGCGGCCAAGACCGGTGGCAACTACGCGTCGAGCCTGTTGCCGCAGGCCGAGGCCTACGCGAAGGGATGCCAGCAGGTCGCGTTCCTCGACGACGCCGGAAATCTCGAAGAGCTCGGCGGCATGAACATCGTGCTCGTGCGCCGTGACGGGACGCTCGTCACGCCCGAGTCGGACTCGATCCTCGAGGGCATCACACGCGACTCGATCCTCCAGCTCGCGACCGATCGTGGCCACGCGGTCGAGCGTCGCAACGTCTCACTCGACGAGTGGCGTTCGGGGGCGGCTTCGGGCGAGATCGTCGGAGCATTCGCCTGCGGCACCGCTGCGGTGGTCGTGCCCATCGGGCGCCTGCTCGGCACCGACTTCGAGATCGTGCACGCGGGCGCCGAGGCATCCGCTCTCGCGCTCGCACTGCGTCAGGAACTGACCGACATCCAGTACGGCCGTGCCGAAGACCGTCACGGCTGGATGACCCGACTCGACGCGTGAGCTCGGGGCACGCGGGGTTCCGAATCCGCCCGTTCGAGGTCGCCGAGACTGAGGCCGTCGTCGAACTCTGGCGAGACGCCGGCCTCGTGACACCGTGGAACAATCCGTACCGCGACATCGAGCGCAAGCTCACCGTACAGCCCGAGTTGTTCCTGGTCGCCACAGCCGACGATGCTCAGCTCGGCGAAGCGCTCGGCGGAGCCGTGATCGGTACCGCGATGATCGGCTACGACGGACATCGAGGCTGGGTGAACTACCTGGCCGTCGCCGACCCCCGGCGCGGCACCGGGCTGGGCCGGGCGCTCATGCGAGAGGCCGAGCGGCTGCTGGTCGAGCGGGGGTGCGCCAAGCTCAACCTGCAGGTGCGCTCCTCGAACCAGGCGGTCATCGCCTTCTATGAGCGGCTCGGCTACGCAGACGACGAGGTGGTGAGCCTCGGCAAGCGGCTGATTCCCGACATCTCCGGCGATCACCCAGGCCTGCCCGTCGGGGCCGGGCCTCGGTAGGCTGAATCTCGAGGGTCGAACCGCCGAGGAGGAACACCGTGCCGCACTCGATCGCCGAAGTGCAGTCGGAACTCGCCGCGCTCGACGACCCGAAGACGCGAGAGGCCAACGAGCGGCGTGGTGACCCGCACGGCGTGAACCTCGCCCAGCTCCGCGGGCTCGCCAAGGCGGTCAAGACCGATCACGAGCTCGCCCACGGGCTCTGGGCGAGCGGCGACACTGCTTCGCGGCTGCTCGCGATCCTGATCTGCCGCCCGAAGAGCTTCACCGCCGACGAACTCGACGCCATGATGCGTGAAGAGCGCTCGCCCAAGGGCCACGACTGGCTCGTGAACTACGTCGTGAAAGAAGAGCCCGCACGCCGAACCGCTTCGCCTCGCGTGGCTCGACGACGCGGATCCGCTCGTCGTCAGTGCCGCCTGGGCGCTGAACGCCGACCGGATCGTGAAGTCGCCAGAGTCGCTCGACCTGCCGGCCATGCTCGACACGATCGAGGCCGAGATACAGCAGGCTCCTGATCGAGTGCAGAGATGGTGCGCAGGCAGCTCGCCGGATAAGCAGACGTGCACGACGCTCGGCGAACCCCCGGGTATCGCTCAGTAGGCTGAGGGCATGAAGATCGCGCGTTTCAGTCACGACGACACCATCGCATTCGGCATCGTCGACGAAGAGGAGCACGAGCTCGTCGTGCTGAAGGCCGACCCCATGTTTGCGGGCTACGAGCCGACCGGCGCGCGAGTGAAGCTCACCGATGCGAAGCTGCTCGCCCCGGTCATTCCGCGTTCGAAGGTCGTCGCGGTCGGCAAGAACTACCGCGACCACGCCGCCGAGATGGGCGGGGAAGCACCGGCCGAGCCGCTGCTGTTCCTGAAGCCGAACACCGCGGTCGTCGGGCCCGGTGATGCGATCGTTCTGCCGAGGCAGAGCGAGCGCGTCGAGCACGAGGGCGAGCTCGCCGTCGTCATCGGCCGCATCGCGAAGAACGTCGCGGAGGCCGATGCCGACAGCTACATCTTCGGGTACACGATCGCCAACGACGTCACCGCGCGCGACCTGCAGCAGCGTGACGGGCAATGGGCCCGTGCGAAGGGCTTCGACTCGTTCTGCCCGCTCGGGCCGGTGATCGACACCGACGTCGACTTCGAGTCCGGCACGATCCAGACAAGCGTCAACGGCGAGCAGCGGCAGTCGGGTCGTCTCGCCGACATGGTGCACTCCGTTGCCGCGATCGTGGCCTATGCCTCGAGCGTCTTCACCCTGCTGCCTGGTGACGTGATCCTCACCGGCACGCCAGCCGGTGTCGGACCGATCGTCGACGGCGACGTCGTCGAGGTCAGTGTGTCCGGTCTCGGAACCCTTGCGAACCCGGTGCGCTCAGCAAGCTGACGCCGGTCGAGCCGCTGAGCCGGCGCCGTATCGAGACCACGGTTTCGGGCTCGCGACACGCCTCGCTGCTCGACCGGCGTGTCAGCGCCCGAGGGCGCTCGCGGCGAGTTCGACGTCTTCTTCGTCATTCCAGAGGTGGAACGCCGCTCGAGCGCGGCCGGCCCGCCCCGACGCGGTGAGCCCCGCGGCCGTGAGGGCCGCGAGCGCGGCACCGTCGGCATCGGGCCAGGAGACGATCGCGCTGTCGGACGCCGGGAGACCGAGTCGCTCGCGGAACGCGTTCGCGAGCCCGAGGTCATGGCGGCGCACCTGCGCCATGTCGAGCGACGCCGCGAATTCGAGTGCGGGTTCAGCGCCTGCCCAGGCATGCCACGCGGGGGAGACATCGAAGCGGCCGGCGTCGCCGGCGAGGTGCAGATCAGGTCCGTAGCACGACGCCCACGGGTCGGCGCCCGAGTACCAGCCGGCGGTGTGCGGCGTGATCTCGTCGAGCGCGCGAGCTGAGAACGACGCGAATGCGGCGCCCCTCGGCGCCGACAGCCACTTGTAGGCATGGCAGATGACGATGTCGGCGTCGAGGGCGTCGGTCGGCATCCAGCCCGTCGCCTGCGTCGTGTCGATGAGGAGGAGTGCGCCGGCGGCACGCGCGGCGATGGCGATGGATGCGGCGTCGGCGATCTCGCCCGTCGCGGACTGCACGAGCGAATAGGCGACGAGCCACGTGGAGTCGGTCACGGCCTCCGCGAGGGCGGAGAGCGGCACGTGGCGGAGCCGCAGGTCGCCTCGGGCGAGAAAGGGCCCGACGACCGATGAGAAGTCGCCCTCGACGCAGACGATCTCGGCGCCGATGGGGGCGGATGCAGCGACGATGCCCGTGAACACGGAGACCTGCGAGCCGGTGGCGATCTCGCCGGGGCTGCGCCCGAGCAGCGTCGCCGCGTGCGTGCGTGCCCGCTCGAGGGTGGTCGAGTAGTCGGCGCCGCTCGCGGTGCCGGTGCTCCAGCGCTCGAGATCGTGCCGTACGGCATCGCGGGTGACGTCGGCCGGCAGGCCGAGGGTACACGCCGCGAGGTACCCACGGCCGGCGGCGAATCGTGTGCGCGAGGGGTGCATCTGCCCAGTCTCGACCCGGCCGATTCATTCGACAAGCGCCAGTGCGCGATGGCATGCATGCCTTTTCGTTATGATTCGGGCATGCCGAATACCTCGATCGACGCCCTCGCCGCTGCACTCGACCTGCAGACGGTGCGAGTCGTGCGCCGGATCGCGGAGCACGGCTCGCTCACCGCGGCGGCCGACGCATTGGGCTACAGCCAACCCGCAGTGAGCCAGCAGCTGCGACGATTCGAGGATCGCACGGGCATCGCCCTCGTGGAACGGGTGGGCCGCGGCATCCGCCTGACCGAAGCGGGGCGGGTGCTCGCGCGGCACGCCCACGCGGTCGCCAGCGCCATCGAGGCGGCCGCCGACGAGCTGGCCGAGATCCAGGGGCTCCGGGCGGGCCGGGTCCGGCTCGTCGCCTTCCCGTCGGCCTCGGCGACGCTCGTGCCACGACTCATCGCGGCACTCGCCAACGCCCACCCCGGAATCGAGGTCACCTACGTCGAGGCCGAGCCGCCCGAGGCTGTGCAGGCGGTGCGCGCCGACCAGGCCGACCTCGCGATCACCTTCAGCTACCCGGGCGACCGCGATGATCCGCACCGGGCGAGCGCGCGCGGTCTCGACGTGCGAGCCTTCGGCGATGAGCCGATGCGGCTCGTGCTCCCGATCGGGCACGCGGCCGCGGCATCCGAAGTCGTCGAGCTCGAGATGCTGCGCGACGAACCCTGGATCGCCGGGTGTCCCCGCTGCCGTGGACACCTGCTCGAACTCGCGGGCGCGGCCGGCTTCGCGCCGCGCATCGCCTTCGAGACCGACAACTTCATCGCGGTCGAGGGTATGGTCGCGCAGGGTCTCGGCGTCGCCCTGCTGCCGGCGCTCGCACTCGCAGCGTCGCCGCGGCACGCCGACGTCGTCGCGAGGCCGACCGCGCGAGCCGACGTGCGGTCGCTGCATCTCGTGACCGCGCGAGGCGCAGACCGGGTGCCGGCGGTGGCAGCCGCCCTCGCCGTACTGGCCACGCTCGCCGCTCGATAGCATTGAGGGGTATGTCTGAGACAGCTCACCCCACGACCCAGGCCACCGGTAGCGACATCCGTGTGCGCTTCTGCCCTTCACCGACCGGCACGCCGCACGTCGGCCTCGTGCGCACGGCCCTGTTCAACTGGGCTTATGCCCGGCACACCGGGGGAACGTTCGTGTTCCGCATCGAAGACACCGATGCCGCGCGCGACAGCGAAGAGAGCTACGAGCAGATTCTCGATGCGCTCACGTGGCTCGGCCTCGACTGGGACGAAGGCGTCGGCATCGGAGGGCCGCACGCGCCCTACCGCCAGTCGCAGCGCGCCGACATCTACGCCGAGGTCATCGGGCGGTTGAAGGCTTCCGGGCACGTCTACGAGAGCTATTCCACCGCCGACGAGATCGATGCCCGCAACGAGGCGGCCGGCCGGCCGAAGCAGCTCGGCTACGACAACTTCGACCGCGACCTCACCGACGAGCAGCGCGCTGTTTTCCGCGCCGAAGGCCGCGAACCAGCTCTGCGCCTCCGGGTGCCCGAGGTCGACCTCGGCTTCGACGACCTCGTGCGCGGTGAGATCACCTTCCCCGCCGGCAACACCACCGACTTCGTGGTCGTTCGCCCGAACGGCGCCCCGCTCTACACGCTCGTGAATCCCGTCGACGACGCGCTCATGGGCATCACGCACGTGTTGCGCGGCGAAGACCTGCTCTCGTCGACGCCCCGCCAGATCGCGCTCTATCACGCGCTCATCGACATCGGCGTGACGTCATTCGTGCCGCGGTTCGGCCACCTGCCCTACGTCATGGGCGATGGCAACAAGAAGCTCTCCAAGCGCGACCCCGAGTCGAATCTGTTCCATCACCGAGATCGGGGATTCATCCCCGAGGGGCTCCTCAACTACCTCGCGCTCCTCGGCTGGGGGTACTCCGCCGATCGGGATGTATTCAACCGAGACGAACTCGTCGCCGCCTTCGACGTCGAGAATGTGAATCCGAACCCCGCTCGCTTCGACCTGAAGAAAGCCGAGTCGATAAACGGAGATCACATCCGCCAGCTCGACGCCGCGGATTTCGCGGCACGCACCGTGCCGTACCTCCAAACCGCCGGCGCCGTTTCGACACCGATCACGCCCGGTGAAGAGGCCCTGCTCATCGAGGGTGCACCCCTTGTGCAGGAGCGCATCGCACTGCTGGGCGAAGCGCCCGGCATGCTGGGGTTCCTGTTCAGGGATGCCGCATCGCTCGAGGTCGACGAGGCCGCCGTCGCCGCGCTCACCGCCGATGCACCCACGGTGCTCAGCGCGGCCCGGAATGCACTCGATCGGGTGCCGGCCGGGGAATGGACCCATGAGCAGATCGAGGAGGCGTTGCGTGCCGCACTCGTCGACGGCCTCGCGCTGAAGCCGCGCGTCGCCTTCGGTGCGGTTCGCACGGCGATCTCGGGCCGGCGAGTCTCGCCGCCCCTGTTCGAGTCCATGCAGATCCTCGGCAAGATCGACTCGATCGAGCGCATCGACCGACTGTCGGCGCTGATCGTCTGACCACGACGCGCGCCCGCCGCGTGAGCGCTGCTCAGTTTGGCGGGCGCCTCGCCGTAGGCTAGAGTTACATGTCGGCCGGGGACTTCGGTTTCCGCCTTTGGGGTATGGTGTAATTGGCAACACGGCGGTTTCTGGTACCGTTGTTCTTGGTTCGAGTCCAGGTACCCCAGCCAGTTTTTCGAGAAGAAGGCCCGGTCATCCGGGCCTTTTTTGTCTCCCGAGACCGCGCATGGATCTCGTCGGCCTGTGGGCTGGACATCGGGGGTGCGCTGCGCTTCCATTGAAGTGTCGGCACCGTTCGAGTCTCCCTACGGGCTCGATGGTGATCGTGAGATGCCGGCAGGAAATGGGTGAGCCATGGTTTCTCGGAACCTGCGGAATCGTGACTTCGAAGAGACGCGCACCCCGCTCGGGGTGATCGGCGGTTTCATCGGACTGATCGCGACGAGCGCCGCCGCCGCCATGCTCGTCGTGGCCGGAGTCACGCCTGCGCTCGCGACCGTGGGTATCGCAGCATCCGGAACCATCGGCATCTTCGACAAGCTGCCCGGCTACCTCGAGATCGATGAACTCTCGGAGAAGAGCAACATCTACGCCACGGGCAACGACGGAAATCCGGTGCTCCTCGCCTCGTTCTACGACCAGAACCGCGTCGAAGTCGGCTGGGACGCCATCAGCCAGTACGTGAAGGACGCTGCGATCGCCGGCGAGGACCCGCGATTCTACGAGCACGGGGGCGTCGACCTGCAGGGCACCGTGCGCGCCGCACTGAAGACCGCGGGCGGTGGGGAAACCCAGGGCGGGTCGTCGATCGCACAGCAGTACGTCAAGAACGTGCGCGTGCAGGAATGCGAGGGTGAGGCGCATGTCACCGCGCTCGAGGACCTGACGGACGACGAGGTCGCCGCGCTGACTCCCGATGAGCGATTCGCGCTCGTCGAGGAGGAGAAGATCGAGTGCTACGAGGCTGCGACCGAATCCGAAGGCAATGCGGGCATCGAGCGAAAGCTGAAAGAGATGCGGCTCGCGATCGGTGTTGAGAAGCGGTATTCCAAGAACGACATCCTGCTCGGCTACCTGAACATCGCGGGCTTCGGTGGCACGGTCTACGGCATCGAGGCAGCAGCGAACTACTACTTCAGCACCACGGCAGCGAATCTCACGCTCGCCCAAGCGGCCTCGCTCATGGCCATCGTGAACAACCCTGTCGAATTCCAGCTCGACCGGCCCGACAGCGAGACCAATGGAGCAGCGAACGGCTACGCGAGGAACCAGGGGCGTCGCGACTACATCCTGTTCCACATGCTCGACGAGAAGAAGATCACGCAAGAGGAATACGACGTTGCGGTGGCAACGCCGGTGCAGCCGGCGATCACGGAACCGAGCACCGGGTGCCAGACCGCCGGCGGATCGGCGTACTTCTGCGACTACGTGAAGAACATCCTGCAGACCGACCCGACCTTCGGCGAAGACGCCGCGACACGTATGCAGAACTTCCGCCGCGGAGGTTACGACGTCTATACGACCCTCGACCTCGACCTCCAGATGGCCGCTGAGAATGCGATCGCCCAGAACGTGCCGCAGACCTACCCCGGATGGGACGTCGGGAGCGTGATCTCGAGCGTGCAGGTCGGCACCGGGCGCGTACTCGCCATGGCGCAGAACAAGCGGTACAGCCAGGACCCGAACGTGCTCCAGAGCGGGCCGCAGTTCACGAGCATCAACTACAACACCGACTACGCGCAGGGCGGCTCGAGCGGGTTCCAGCCGGGATCGACCTACAAGGTCTTCACCCTCGCTCAATGGCTGAACGAGGGGCACTCGCTCGGCGAGCGTGTCGATTCCCGGCCGAAGGCGAACTGGGGCACCTTCCAGGACAGCTGCCACGGGCCGCAGAACACCGGGTCATGGAACCCGAAGAACGATGCGAACGAGGCCGGCGCCAACTACACGGCGCTCGAGTCGACGATCGGCTCGATCAACACCGGGTTCATCGGCATGGCGAAGAAGCTCGACCTCTGCGGCATCCGCAAGACCGCCGAGGCGTTCGGAATGCACCGGGCCAACGGTGCGCCGCTCGAGCAATATCCATCGACGGTGATCGGGACGAACGAAGTGGCACCGTTGAGCCTCGCCGTCGCGTTCGCGGGTATCGCGAACAACGGGGTCACCTGCAGTCCGGTCGCGATCGATCGCATCGTCGATCGCGACGGCAACGAGGTGGCAGTCCCGACCTCGGCGTGCACTCCCGCCGTCTCACCCGAAGTGGCTGCGGGTATGCACTACGCGATGCAGCTCGTCATGACGAGCGGCACGGCGACCGCCTCGAACAGCGGCGTGAACCCCCGCGTGCCGCTGATCGGAAAGACCGGCACGACCGACGGCAACAAGGACACGTGGATGGCGGGCGCGAGTTCGAAGGTCGCAACGGTCGCCGGCGTCGTGAGCGTGAACGGCGACGCGAACCAGCGCGCCATCTCCTTCGACAGCGGTCAGGCGGCGACCGCGCGCCACCGCATGTGGCCGATGGTCATGTCGGTCGCCGCGGCGAAGTACGGCGGCGATCCGTTCACGGTCGCGGGTCCGGGGCCGGTCGCACCGCCGACGTCGGCGCCGGCCGACTCGGTCGCCCCCGGGCCCGAGCAGCTGAACGGAGGCGACTCGGGCGAGCCGCCGGCCGATGGACCGAGGGGCGGTGGACCCGACGGAAACGGGCCCCCGGGGCGCGACGGCTGACGTCTCGCACGGCAGCAACTCGCTCAGAAGTCCAGCGTATCGCCGGGTTCGAGCGCAAGATACTCACCGTCACCCTGCTCGGTCGCCCACCCGAGCCGAGCGTCGGAGAGCGCCTTTCCCGCGCGCGAGAGCACCATCTCGTGCGTCGGGAACACTCGCTTCGGGCCGACCTCGACGACATAGTCCATCGCTTCGCTGATCTTCATCCACGGCGCTCCTGCCGGCGCGGCGAGCACATCGACGGGCACTCCGGGCACGGTGAAGGCGTCGCCGCCGTAGAAGAGCGCGTCGTTCACAAGCACTCCGAGGTTGTCGATGACCGGAATCGACGGATGGATGACGGCGTGCCGGCCGCCGAAGAATCGCAGTCGGAACGGCCCGACCTCGACCTCGTCGCCGGCTGCAACCGTTTCGACTGGGAAGTCGGCTGCCGCCGCGGCCACGCCTGCAGGCCCGAAGATGCGAACGCCGGGGTCCGCATCGACGATGCGGGCGAGTTGCTCAGGGGTCCAGTGGTCGTCGTGCTGGTGCGTGATCACGACGGCGACCGCGCCGGCCGACTCGGTGATGGGCGTCGTGAACTTGCCCGGGTCGACGTAGAGCTTGTCGCCGGAGTGCTCGACGACGAATGCGGCGTGTTCGAGTTTCGTGAGGCGCATGCGTCGAGCCAACACCGCGCGGCGTCGGCGCGCAACCCGGCGGACTGCCAGAATCTCCCCATGTCCAGCGCTCCCAGGCGGCTCCTCGTCGCGATCAATCCGGCCGCCTCGTTCGGACGGAATCGCGCCGTCGGGCCCGCGGTGGCGGAGCGGCTGATGCTCGAGGGCTACGAGGTGTCCGTACTCCGCGAGGCGAACTTCGAGCTGTTGCGCCGCGAAGTCGAATCGGCTCTCGTACTCGGCACCGATGGCGTCGTGGTCGTCGGTGGCGATGGCATGGTCTCGCTCGGCGTGAACCTGCTCGCGGGTACCGGTGTGCCGCTCGGTATCGTGGCCGCCGGCACCGGGAACGATTTCGCGCGGAGTCTCGGCTTGCCCCACGACGATCCGACTGCGGCGACCGAAACGCTCGTGGCAGCGCTGCGCAGGCCGGCGCGGCCGATCGACGCAGGGATCATCCGGCACGGAGAGCTGCGCACCTGGTTCGCCTGCGTCGTCTCGACCGGCTTCGACGCCATCGTCAACGAGCGCGCGAATCGGATGACCCGACCCAGGGGAGCGAGTCGGTACACGCTCGCCATGGTGCGCGAACTCGTCACCTTCCGCCCTCGCCGCTACGTGATCACGATCGACGGGGTGCGGCGGGAGCAGCGGGCGATGCTCGTCTCCGTCGCCAACACCCCATCGCTCGGCGGCGGCATGCGCATCGTGCCGCACGCCGACCTCGCCGATGGCCTGCTCGACGTGTTCATCGTGCATCCGCTGTCGCGGGCGCGACTCATCCGCGTGTTTCCGAAGGTCTTCGCCGGCCGGCACTCCGGCCATCCGGCGGTCGAGTTCGTCCCGGCGCGCGAGGTGCGTATCGAAGCCGACGACATCGTCGCGTACGCCGACGGAGAGCGCATCGGACCGCTGCCGATCGAGGTCGAGATCGCGCCGCGGGCACTGTCCGTGTTCGTCTGATTCCTCGCGCCAGCGCGCCCTGCGATCCGGCGGATGTCGCTGCGGCGCCGATTTTGCGGCGGCCCCGAAGCTGTGTCATACTCTTCAAGTTGTCAATTCGGCCCCATCGTTTAGCGGCCTAGGACACCGCCCTCTCACGGCGGCAGCGCGGGTTCAAATCCCGCTGGGGTCACGTATGTGACATGTGACAACCATTCGAATGCCCTCGCTTCTGCGAGGGCATTCGGCGTTTCCGGCCGAGTGCGCCGAGAGGCGCCGCGATCCGTTCGACGCTGCGGTGCGACATCCGCTCGATGTCGCACCGCTGCGTCGGTCAGCGACGGAGTTCGGTGTCGATGAGGTCCGGTGCGGTCGGGGTGCCGAGCCCGGGTCGCGCGTCGGGATAGGGCACGGCGACGCCGTCGTGCACCTCGTGCGGGCCGACCTTGTGGTACGACATCCGGTCGATCCAGGCGAGCGCGAGTGCCGAGAGGATGAAGACCGAGTGGATGATGACCTGCCACATCACTCCCTCGCTCGTGTATGTGGCGCCAGTCAGGTTTTCGGCGTCGTGCGTGCTGCCGAGGTCGCCGACCTCGATGAAGGTCTTGAGCAGGTGGATCGACGAGATGCCGATGATGGCCATCGCGAGCTTGACCTTCAGCACGTTCGCGTTCACGTGCGACAGCCACTCGGGCTGGTCGGGGTGGCCGTCGATGTTGATCCGCGAGACGAAGGTCTCGTAGCCGCCGATGATCACCATGATGAGCAGGTTCGCGATCATGACGACGTCGATGAGTCCCAGGACGGCGAGCATGATCGTCGCTTCGTCGAGGTGGCTGATGTCGGTGACGACCTCCTCGGCGAGATGCCAGAGTTCGACCACGAACACGACGACGTAGATCGCCTGGGCGACGATCAGTCCGAGGTAGAGCGGCGCCTGCAACCACCGGCTGGCGAAGATCGCGTACCCGACGAGGGCCGAGCCCGGTGTTCTGCGGTATCGGCGCTGCGTGGTCGATGCGGGCGGTGGCGTCTTCGTGGCGCTCAAGGTCTCTCCTCGGATCGGGGGTTCGAGTCTACGGTGCACTCGTTTCGACTAGACTCGCCGGAGCGAAGGGGAGTATCCCGCGAGGCCAGGCCTCGACCCACGATCGTCAGTACGAGCGCCGTTGTCGCCGCTCCGGGCGTGGGACCTGCGAACGCGACAGGGGGAGAGACTTTCGGATTCCGCCGTCCCCTGTACGTCCGAAAGGCACAACCTTGCTCGATCTGCCCATCTGGTTCGAAGTCGGATCCCTCGTCGTTCTCACGCTGATCCTCGTCGGCGATCTCTTGCTCGTGCTGAAGCGGCCTCACGTGCCCTCGGTCAAGGAGTCGTCGCTCTGGGTGGCGTTCTACGTCGTACTGGCGCTCATCTTCGCGGGCCTCATGTTCGTGCTCGGCGATGCGGAGCACGGTGGCCAGTTCCTCGCCGGATGGCTGACGGAGTACAGCCTCTCCATCGACAACCTCTTCGTGTTCGTCATCATCATGGCGAAGTTCTCGGTGCCGCGGAAGCTGCAGCAGGAGGTGCTCATGGTGGGCATCATCATCGCCCTCGTGCTGCGCGGCATCTTCATCCTGCTCGGTGCCTCGCTCATCGAGAACTTCTCGTGGATCTTCTACATCTTCGGCGCGTGGCTCGTCTGGACCGCGATCCAGCAGGTGCGCGACAGCCACGAAGACGACGACAGCGACACCTTCGTCGTGCGAATCCTCCGTCGGCGGGTCGCGATCACCGACGTGTACGACGGCGTCAAGCTCCGCACGGTCATCGACGGCAAGCGGTTCTTCACGCCGATGCTCATCGTCTTCGTCGCGATCGGCACGACCGACCTGCTGTTCGCACTCGACTCGATCCCGGCGATCTTCGGTATCACGCAGAGCCCGTTCATCGTCTTCACTGCGAACGTGTTCGCGCTCATGGGCCTGCGCCAGCTGTACTTCCTGCTCGGCGGCCTGCTCGAACGCCTCGAGTACCTCAAGTACGGCATCGCGTTCATCCTCGCCTTCATCGGGGTCAAGCTCGTGCTGCACGCGATGCACGTCAACGAGCTGCCGTTCATCAACGGGGGCGAGCACATCGAGTGGGCGCCAGAGATCTCGACCTGGATGTCGCTCGGCGTGATCCTCGCGGCCATGGCGGTTGCAACGATCGCGAGCCTCGTCAAGGCTCGCCTCGACGCGAAGTCTCGCGGAAACAAACTCATGGACGAGGTGCCCCACTTCACCGAGGACTCGCACACCGACGGACGCTGATTCTCTCCACAACGTCATCGTGACGGCGCCGGAGTTGCTAGCGTGGAGGGTCGGCGACCAGACGCACCGTCATGGTCGCCACCCGCTTCCCCAGTCGAACGAGGAGAACCGTGTCAGGTGATGGCGAGGGCGTCGTCGCCCTGACGCGCGGCGCCGCGCTCATCGCGCACAGTGCGCGAACGGATGTCGGGCGTGTGCGCAGCGTCAACGAGGACTCGTTCCTGGCCGAGGCGCCGATCTACCTCGTCGCCGATGGAATGGGCGGGCACGCGCGCGGTGACGCCGCGAGCCAGGCCGTCATCGAGACGTTCTCGCGCCATCTCGAGTTCGGCGTGCCGTCGTCTCCCGAGCAGGTCCTCGACGCGATCCACAGCTCCAACGAAGCAGTGCGAGCACTGAGTGAAGCCGGAGAAGAGGGCACAGCGGTGGCAGGCACCACCCTCTGCGGCGTCGCGCTCGTCGATGCCGGCGACGGGGCGGGCTTCCACTGGATGGTCTTCAACATCGGCGACTCGCGCGTCTATGCGTGGGACGGCCGAACCCTCGAGCAGCTGAGCGTCGATCACTCGGCCGTGCAGGAGCTCGTCGATGCCGGCCTCATCCAGGCCGAAGACGCGGAGCGGCATCCCGAACGCAACGTCATCACGAGGGCACTCGGTGCCGACGAGTTCGTCGATCCCGATGTGTGGCTGATCCCCGCGGCAGGGCGGCAGGTGTTCCTGGTGTGCAGTGACGGCCTCTCCAAAGAGGTCGATGACCAGTCCATCGCGCACATCCTCGCCGGGGATTCCGGCCACGCGGCCGGCCTGGCCGGCGAACTCGTCGACACTGCACTCGCCCACGGAGGCAGAGACAACGTGACGGCGATCGTCGTCGAGTCGGTACTCGGCTCCGATGACGACGACGACGAGACGACGCGCGATCGGCGCGGCAGACTTTCGAGAGCGGCCGAAGACACGCGGCCGCGAACCGCGGGAGGCGGAAATGGCGACGTACCGGCATGATCCTGAGGGCGCGTGGTTCGCGGCTGTTCGCGGTGGGGTGATCCTCGTCGTCCCTGCAGAGGCGACCGGCGAACTCTCAGCACTCTGGCCCGAGTTCGATGCGGGTGATCCGACGTCGCTCGTGCTCGATCGCCTCACCGCCAAGGGCCTCGCCGCGACGCCGCCCTTCGCGCTCGTCGTGCGCGACGAGGAATCCGGTTCTGCTCGAGTCGTCGTGCGGGGGCCCATCACCGTGCGCTCAGCGTCCGACGAGATCCACGACGCCGGTGTGTCCAGCTGGGTCGAACGGGTGCTCGACGGAGCGGCGGCCATCGAGGTCGTCGTCGGGAGCGAGCTCGAAGACGGGTCCGGGCCGCTGCCCGTCATCGAAGCCGTGGTGCCGGTGCGTTCGGTCGTCTCCGAGGGCGTCGAGCCGATCGCACGTCGGCTGCCGGACGCAGCTGTCGACTCGGCATCCGACGCCTCTCCGGTGCCGCCTCCCGCGCCGATCGTCGCGCCTGCTCCTGCTCCCTTCCCTGCTCCCGCCCCGGTACCTGATCCGCAGCCTGCGGCACCGGCACCGGTCGCAGCCACCGTCACGCCGCCCCTCGTCACGGCGTCCGAGCTCACCATGGTGCCCGACGAAGAGACGGTCGCCGGATCGGCGGCGGCATTCGAACCGGTCGCCCCGGTTCAGGAAGTCGACGGTGACCACGACGGCATGACGGTCGCGAGCGTCGACATCCGTCGCCTTCGCGAGGAGCGCGCCGCACGCGGCGCGGTGGCGACGCCGGCCGAGGGCACGCCGGCGGCACCTGCAGCACACGCGCCCGCGAGCATCAGGATGCCCGACGGAACCCTCGAGCCGATCGGGCACGAACTCGTGCTCGGCAGGGCGCCGAGCGTCAGCAAGGTGTCCGGCGGCCGCATCCCGCGCCTGATCACGATCGGTCTCGGCGACCCCGACATCTCCCGCAGCCACGTGCGACTCGCCCTCGAAGGCGACACGGTCGTCATCACCGATCTGCATTCGCGCAACGGCACCCATGTGGTCGCTCCCGGCAAGGCCCCGGTGAAGCTGCGCTCCGGCGAGCCGACACCCGTGCTCACCGGCACGGTCGTCGATCTCGGCGGCGGCTGGACCATCCAGGTGGTGGACGGCTGATGCGCCGAGCCCCGTCCACGCCGCCCGAGCTCTCGGGCTACGCCCCGCTCGGGTTGCTCGGATCGGGCGGCTTCGCTGATGTCTTCCTCTACGAGCAGAAGCTGCCACGGCGCAAGGTGGCCGTGAAGGTGCTGCTCGCCGAAGGGCTGGGGCGCGACACCAAGGCGCAGTTCGTCGCTGAAGCCAACCTCATGGCGCAGCTGTCGGCGCATCCGTTCATCGTGACGATCTTCCACGCCGACGTCTCTGGCGACGGGCGTCCGTACTTCGTCATGGAGTACTGCTCCGGGCCGAGTCTCGCCGAACGCTACAAGCGACAGCCGCTCCCGATCGATGACGCACTGCGCACCGGTGTGCGGCTCGCAGGTGCGATCGCCACGGCGCACGCCGCAGGCATCCTGCACCGCGACATCAAACCGGCGAACGTGCTGACCAATGACTACGGCTGGCCGGCCCTGACCGACTTCGGCATCTCGTCGAACCTCGAGGGCGAATTGCCCGTGCACACGGTGACGGCGACCACCGGCTCATCTGCCACGGGATCGGGCCAATCGGCGGTCGGCATGAGCGTTCCGTGGTCGCCGCCCGAGATGTTCGAAGACGAACCGAAGCCCGACACCCGTAGTGATGTCTTCTCCCTCGCGGCCACGGTGCACACGCTCGTCGCCGGACGCACGCCGTTCGAGATCGCCGGTCGCTCGAACGGATCGCTCGATCTCATCGGCCGCATCGAACGCGGCGCGATCACTCCGATCGATCGTGCCGACGTGCCGCGCAGCCTGACGGCGGTGCTCGCCAAGGGCATGTCGCCGCGACGTGAAGACCGCTACCCGAGCGCGGTCGAGTTCGCTCGCGCGCTCCAGCGCATCGAACTCGAGCTCGGCTATGCCGCAACGTCGATCGAGGTGCCGAACCTCGCCAGCGCGCGCGACGAGAGCGAGCCCGATGGCGACGATGCAACGCGAGCGCGTTCGGTGCGCACGGTCGATGCCCAGGCGCCGCGCCCTGTTGCGCCGACGGTGACACCGACACCGACGCCGGCACCGACACCGATGCCGACCGGCGATGGTGACGATGCGACGCGTGCACGGTCGCCGCAGCAGATCAACGCGCAAGCGCCGGCTGCCGCCTCGGTGCTCGACGACGGCACCGTGGTACGGGGTCGCGCCGCCACTGCGATGCCCGGCCCCGTGGTCGGTCACGCCGACGAGGCATCCGCTGCGCCAGGCTTCGACGCAGTCACGAGCGACTCGACGATCATGCGGCCCGCCCGCCAGGCGTTGCCGACCAGCGACTCGACGACGGCCGCTGATTCGCAGGTGCAGCGCCGCAGCCGCCTCGGCCTCATCATCGGCATCACCGCGGGTGTCGTCGTCGCCGCGGTGATCGGGGTCTCGATCGCGATGTCGGGCACGCTCAGCGCGCCGCCCGTCGTCGAGACCGATCGAGCGGGCGGTGAGAATGCGGTGGTCGAGTCGATCCCGAAGCCGGTCGTCTCGACCGGCGTTGCGAGCGCCGATGGCACGAGCGTCGCTTTCCAGGTCTCGCACAGCGACGGGGAAGAGGGCGATCGCTACCGGTGGACGCTGTCCGACGGATCCGGCGACCCGCAGATCTCCGAGGGAACGACGATCACCGTCGAGGGTGTCGCTTCCGGCGTGCGCACCTGCATCGATGTGCAGGTGCAGCGGGGCAGCAAGGTCTCCGATCCGGCCACGGGGTGCACTCCGTGAGGCCGCTTCGCGTCGAGTACTGCGGGGAGTCGTACACCGTCGATGTCGGAGCGCCGTTCACGATCGGGCGAGAATCCGACCTCACGATCGATGACAACCCGTACCTGCACCGAACGTTCCTCACGCTTTCTTCGGAGTTCGGCCTCTGGTGGCTCTCGAACGTCGGCCAGATCCTGTCGGCGACGATCTCCGACGCGACGGGCAGCGTGCAGGCTTGGCTTGCACCCGGGGCGAAGCTGCCGCTCGTCTTCCAGACCGTGCATGTGATGTTCAGCGCCGGCGCGACGACCTACGACTTCACCGTGCACGCCGAAGAGGACTTCTACAACACCTCGCTCACAGCGTCGTCGGCCGACGGCGGCACCACGATCCTGCCGGTGACGCTCACCTCGAGTCAGCGGCTGCTCGTCGTCTCGCTCGCCGAGAACGTGCTGTCGCAGCCGGCCGGCGGTCGTGCGATCGTGCCGAGTTCGGCCGAGGCGGCGGGGCGCCTCGGGTGGAGCATGACGACCTTCAACCGCAAGCTCGACAACGTGTGCGAGAAGCTCGACCGCATCGGCGTCGACGGCCTGCGCGGTGGTCGCGGCAAGCTGGCCACGAATCGCCGTGCGCGTCTCGTCGAGTACGCCGTCGCGACCCGCCTCGTCACGGTCGACGACCTCGCATTGCTCGACGCGGCGAACCGAGCGCCCGAGCGCCCGACCGACGACTGACGACCTCGCCACGGGGCAGTCCTCCCCATGCGGCGGGTCGGATTCTCCGTGTTACCGTGTACCCCGGTGTGGGGCCAGACGCTCGGTGCCGATCACGGGTCGACCAAGGTCAGGGAGTGGCGGTTTGGGTACCTTCACGTCGTGGGTGCGCACGCGCAAGGCTGCTGCATCGACTGTCGCGATCACGCTGCTCGCTGGTGTTCCGTTGACGTTCGCGGTGATGCATCAGGGTTTCCCGGTGACCGATGTCGATCTCGAGGCACGTGAGGTCTGGGTCACGAACGGCAAGGAGTTGCTCGCCGGTCGCTTGAATCGCCAGATCGAGGAGCTCAACGCGGCAGTCAACACTGCGTCGAACGCGTTCGACGTGTTGCAGGACGGCGACGATGTCTTCCTTTACGACGAGAGCGTCGGCTCGATCGAGCGCATCGATCCCGCGTTCACGACCCTGGGCCAGGGCGTCGCGGTGCCCCCCGGTTCCGACGTCGCGCACGGCGGAGACGTACTCGCCATTCTTTCCCCCAAGGGTGAACTCTGGGTCACCGATGCCGCCGGTGAGCTGCAGCTGAATCCCGCCGACACGAAGCCGACGGCCAAGCTCGGCGAGGGTGCCCAGGTCGCGGTGTCGAAAGACGGGGTGGTCTACGCGAGTTCGGCGAAAGACGATCGGCTCACGCGCATCGAGTCGCCCGGTACAGACCCGGAGTCGAGCGAGCTGCCGTCGATCGGTGAACATCGGCTGACCGTCGTCGGTGATGAGCCGGTGATCCTCGATACGGAGCGGAACTCGCTCATCGTCGACCGGTCGGTGCGGGAGTTGCCCGAGAACGCGTTGAAGTTGCAGCAGGTTGGTGCTGAGAACGATTCGGTGCTGTTGGCGACTGGTGACGGCCTGATGCAGGTGCCGTTGGGCGGTGGCGACATCGAGATGATGCCGGCCGACATCGAGACTCCCACGACGTCGCCTGATGAGGTGTCGAGTCCTGTGTGGCTCGACGGGTGTGCGCATGGGGCGTGGGCGGCGTTCGGTCGGTATGTGAATGCGTGTGATGACGGTGAGCCGTCGGCGCAGACGATCGAGCAGTCGACGAGGGGTTCGCGGCTGGAGTTCCGGGTGAACCGCAACGTGATCGCGCTCAACAATCTGTCGAACGGCAACGTCTGGCTCGTGGATTCGAACCTGCGGTTGGTCGACAACTGGGACGAGGTCACGCCGCCTGATGAGACCGACGCCGAAGAGGGTGATGAGAAGGCGTCGCAGCAGACGTTCGAGGACACCCTTGCCGAGCGGAGTGAGACGAACCGGCCGCCGACGGCGCGGGATGACACGTTCGGGGTGCGGCCGAGTCGTACGACGTTGCTCGAGGTGCTCGAGAACGACACCGACCCCGACGGCGACGTGCTGACGGTGACGAATGTGAGTGAGATCGCGGCGGAGTCGGGTCGGCTCGAAGTGATCGATGGTGGTCGGGCGTTGCAGTTCACGCCGGCTCCGGATGCTGCGGGCACGGTGTCGTTCCAGTACACGGCTGATGACGGTCGG